>NZ_OY776574.1:180000-3021684 GCF_963675815.1 uncultured Desulfuromusa sp. | reverse complement strand
TATTTCAAAAGAGACGATACGCCGGGATTTGACTGAGCTTGCCAGCTCAGGTCAAGTTCAAAAAATACATGGAGGCGCATCTCTTCCTACAATGGTTGGTGAAGGTCCTTTTCGAGAAAGAATGGGCAAGAACGCAGCAGCAAAGATAAAAATAGCTGAAGCTGCAGCTCAGCTGATTTCGCCGGGAGAAACCATCCTGATCGATACCGGCTCCACAACCTTATATTTTTGCTGAGAAACTTGCGGCAATCCATGGCCTGACAGTCGTAACAAACTCAACCCAAATTGCCAAAACAATGAGCTTAGACCCATCCTCCTCTCGAGTTTTTCTCCTTGGCGGAGAGTTTCATGGCGACAATCGTCAAACGGTTGGAAGTATGGCTATCACCCAATTACAATCGTTCCGAGCCCATCATGCAATTTTGACTGCCGGTGCCCTAGATACCCGCACCGGTGTCATGGATTTCAGCATCGAAGAGGCTCAACTTGCTCGTGCGATGATTGCACAAGCGGAACACCTGACAATACTGATCGATAGCTCTAAATTTAATAAAATTGCTTCATTTGAAGTCTGCAGTCTCTCGCGAATAACAAACCTTGTCTGCGACATTGCCCCGCCTGAAGAATTATATGCAACTCTTCTTAAAGCTAAAATCAATGTTATTATTGCAAGCTAGTCATTTTACTTTACAACAGATGCACCACGTCAAAAATCATCATTGGGTTGGTTTTTAAATATTTCACTTTGACTGTTCAGTCATTTTTAGATACTATTCAGTCATGGACATTCAAAAACAACAAAGCGGATCTCCTGACCACAATCAAGTCATTGCCCGTGCTCAGATTGCGATCATCGGTGGAGGAGTTGTTGGCTGTGCGGTTGCTCGTAAGCTTGCACTAGAAGGAACTTCAATCGTCTTGATTGAAAAAGGATCTGACATTCTTTCCGGAGCCAGCAAGGGGAACAGTGCAATTCTCCATACCGGTTTTGATGCACCCGTTGGATCTTTAGAGTGGGAATGCGTTCAAAACGGCTACCGCGAGTACCTTGAGTGCTATAAGGATTTCAACCTTCCACTTCTGAAAACCGGGGCTTTAATCGCCGCCTGGACTGAAGAACAGGAAGCAAAATTTGCCGACATTCTGAAAAAAGGACAAGACAATCAAGTTCATGATCTGCAGCTTCTGAGTCAAAAGGAAGTTCTTGAACGCGAACCTCAGCTCGGAAAAAATATCCGCTCGGCTATTGCTGTTCCCCGCGAATACGTTATCGATCCTTGGTCTACCCCTCTGGCTTACCTGCAACAAGCTTTGGAGAACGGTGGTAAAGCTCTGTTTAATGCAGAGATTATCGGCGGCGATTTCGATGGCAGCACCTGGCGACTCACGACGCCAAGAGGAGAAGTGCAAGCAAACTATGTTATCAATTGCGCAGGGCTCTATGGCGATATTCTTAACCAAAAAGTCCTGGGAGCCAGTGATTTTACAATCAAACCGCGTAAGGGACAGTTTGTCATTTTTGATAAAGCCGCTAGTAAATTGCTGGATTCTGTAATTTTGCCGGTCCCAACTGCGCGTACAAAGGGAATCGTTCTGTTTCCAACCATCTTTGGTAACGTTGCCGTTGGTCCCACGGCAGAAGATCAGGATGGCAGGGATGACGCTTCTGTCGATAAAGACCAGCTTCAGGCTCTTCAACAGCAAGCCATCGAAAAGATCCCAGCGTTAGCCAATATTCCAGTGACAGCTACTTTTGCAGGGATTCGGCCAGCAACAGAAAAAAGTGAATACCGGGTCAGCTACGAACAAGATCAAAACTGGATTACACTTGGCGGTATCCGCTCAACAGGGCTGACATCCTCACTTGGCCTTGCCCAACATGTTCATCATCTCCTATCGCAGCAGGGGGTTACATTTGTTCCCAAAGTGAAAACTAAAATACCCACGGTTCCAAACCTTGCTGAATGCTCGCCTCGAGATTACGAAAAACAAGGGTATGGAGAAATTGTCTGTCATTGTGAAATGGTCACTGACCGGGAGATTAATGCCGCTCTTGCAGGCCCTCTTCCTGCCGGTAGCATTGCGGGATTGAAACGACGCACTCGTGTTACGATGGGACGCTGTCAAGGATTTTACTGTTCTGCTCGTCTTGCTGAACTCACCAAGGGAAAATTTGCAGATTCTATCGACACAGGAAATGCTGATGGCTGAAATCCTCAGGAATAAAGACTACGATGTCATTATTATAGGAGCAGGTCCAGCAGGTTTATCAGCGGCAATGACTCTTAAAACCGCCGGTATAGACTCAATCCTGGTGGTTGATCGTGAATCAGAGGCCGGTGGTGCCCCCCGTCACTGTGGCCATCCGCCCTTTGGTATGCATGAATTCCGGCGGCTAATGTCCGGCCCTACCTATGCAAAATTATTGGTAGAAACCGCCCATGCAAAAAACATTAACATCGCCCTAAAAACAACGGTGACAAACCTGGAACCCGGTGGAATAATTTCAGTCAGCTCTCCAGAAGGATTAACGAAATTGACCGCAAAGCGGATTCTCATTGCCACGGGAACGCGTGAGACACCACGTGCTGCTCGTCTGGTTTCCGGGGACAGACCTCCTGGAATCTGTACTACGGGCACCCTCCAATCAATGTACTATCTGAAAAAAATGATACCGTTTCGCCATCCTGTTGTGGTTGGCACTGAGATTGTCAGTTTTTCAGCTCTATCAACGTGCAGAAAAGCCGGGATAAAACCTGTTGCGATGCTTGAAGAAAATCAGCGCCCTACCCTTCGCTGGCCACTCTACCATGCAACACGAATATTTGGGGTTCCCCTGCTGCTACAAACCAGAATCGTCAAAATTATCGGCAGTACCCGGGTCAATGCTGTCAAAATAGCTGATGGCAGTGGGAATATACGTGAAATAGCCTGCGACGGAGTCCTATTCACGGGACAATTCACTCCTGAGTCTACTCTCGCTCGCATAAGCCATCTCGGGCTTGATTATACGTCCAACAGTCCGATTGTTGATCCATTTGGGCGCTGTACAGACCCGATCTATTACGCAACAGGCAATGTTCTGCAACATCCGGCTGGTGACAAAGCACCGACAAAACCTCCAATCTACTACAAGGCCGGCAATCTTCCTCAACCTGTAGACGTTGCCGGTAAATGTTGGCAGGAAGGACAAACAACTGCCAAATGGATAATTCAGGATCTGGCAGGCACACTCCCTGCCAGTAAAATGCACCAATAAGTCATTTCAATTAACGGACATGAGGTGCGAATTTGCAATTTCATCCGCAAAAACCAGAACCGGTTATTCTCCATGAGCTCAACCAAACCTTTGACTTTTACAGCAAGACCATGGCAATAATTTTCAACTTCTGAATCAACTTCAAAATCAGATAATTTAGGCTATTAAGATGGCAATACTTGCAATTGACCAAGGGACAACCAGCACCCGCGCTTTATTATTTGAAAGTTCAGGACGCCAAAGAACGGTAAAAACCCTTGAGCATAAACAGCTCTACCCCCACGCAGGCTGGGTTGAGCACGATCCCGATGAGTTAATTGCAAATATTCAATATTGCATTGATAGTTGTGAAGGAATTGATGCCATAGGGATTGATAATCAGGGAGAAAGCTGCCTCGCCTGGGATGCCGATTCAAAACAGGCCATATCTCCCGTTATCGTCTGGCAAGACAATCGCACTCAACATATGCTTGATAAGCTTACCGAGAGCCAACAGCAACGAGTTCTTGACATATCAGGATTGCCCCTCGATTCCTATTTTTCTGCTGCCAAGCTGGGTTGGATTGTTAACAATATTCCTGCAGCTAAAGAATTACTACAACGCGGTAAATTAAGATTAGGGACAACCGATGCGTTTTTCCTTGATCGTCTGTCCGGCCACTTTGTAACTGATATAAGTACGGCATCCAGAACATCTTTAATGAACCTGAAAACAGGACACTGGGATAAAGAGTTGTGTCTTCTTTTCGGCGTTCCGATGGAAGCATTACCAGAAATTGTAGCCACAACAGGACACTTTGGATTTGTTGAGTCCAAAGGACGGCGGATACCCATAACCGCGAGTGTCGTTGACCAGCAAGCGGCGCTCTATGGGCACGGCTGCATGAATAAAGGTGAATCAAAAATTACTTTTGGCACCGGAGCGTTCGCATTAGTCGTCACTGGTGACACCCCACAGCAATCAACGAACCAGGGATTATTACCAACAGTAGCCTGGCAATTAACAGGACAAAAAGCTGTCTACGCTTTGGATGGGGGAGTATTTTCAGCCGGGTCGGCCATTAATTGGGCCCGGTCTCTGGGATTATTCAAAAGCTATAATCAGATCCAGCATTTCAAAAACAGCTGCGCGATGGAAAGAGATCTGGCTTTTGTCCCGGCACTCTCCGGACTGGGTTGTCCGTACTGGGACAGAACCGCTGCCGGGCTGTGGATCGGCCTGTCACTTGACACCCAGCCCACAGACTTGATCCAATCAATTCTGGAAGGGATTGCATTAAGGGCGGCGGAAGTCATTGCTTCAATGAATGAATTTACTTCCATAAAAGGCGAGATTTCAATAGATGGAGGCTTGTCAAATAATCGCTATTTTTGCCAGTTTCTGGCTGATGTGCTGAACCGTCAGGTTATCGTGCAGACGTCGACGGAATTAACAGCATATGGAACAGCATGCCTTGCAGCTGGAGAGCCAATCAAGCAATCCAGTAAAACAAAAAGATACTCTCCTCAAGCCGACAGGCAGATATTACGGATAAAATTCAAAGAGGCCATAACCAGATCCGCAAAGTGGCGAAACTGACAAGGTTATAATTTCAATTTGTGTCATCCAGTTATTTTTTAACTTTGTCTTTCAACCCTCGTTTTCAGACAATAACTCTTTATCAAACACCGCCCAGACTTTTTCACTCAGCTCCGCCATGAATTCCGGGTTGGTAATGTTGGGAAGATTGATGTTGGGGTTTGGGTTTTCATGAACTTCTGCCGGCAGACAGAACTCTTCTTTCGTGTAGCCTTGACGGAATTCAAGGGACATTGCCAGCATGAACGACCGACGGACAGCTTCTTTTATTTTAATAGGGTCAATCTTCAGATTGAAATCGCTCTGCAGACAGTCAACCACCATCTGCGTTCCGATGCCTTGAGTAATGTCGAAAAACTTGCACAGACCAATTAAATCAAAACCGACGATATGAAGTTTTTCTTCGGTAATCGCTTTAACCCAGGATTCAATATCAGATTTGCCTTCACGGATCAACATGCCATAGGTTCCCATCGACATATGCCCTCCGGCAATCGCCCAGCAATAACCGGGATTGGTTTCAGGTTGATATGCCGGTAATTCCAACCCCTTGACATGATAAGCATAGCTGGTTTCACCAGTCCTTTGCGACAAGCGCATGGATCCTTGACCGATTTCAGGAGCTTTGCCTTCCCCGGCTTGGATGATCAACTCACGAATTTTTTCATAATCGCCAAAAGTAGCACCATTCAACAATGGATTTTCCGGATGGCGTTGATTATATGAGAGAACATAGGATACCGTCACCCCAAGTGAAATTGCATCCATGCCATAATTGTCACAGAGCTGAATCAGCCTCCCCCCCTGACCGGCTTCGTTAATTCCGATGTTCGTACTCAGAAGATTGAGGGGCTCGTAATCAAATTTGGCAATGAATTCGCCCTTTTCACCTTCAGCATTTTTTTCAGATATATAATTATGACAAGTAATGCCACAGCGGTAACAAGCAGCGGATTCAATGTCATAATGCATTTCGACATTCTCGCGGAAGAGTTTTTCTGGAAGATCATTCCCTTGCGGGCGATAATTGTTCACCGGCACAGCATGAAATGGTTGCATGACATCATAGGCCGCCCAGGTTCCACCACCACCGCCCCTCTTGATCGGTTGTAAGCGGGCAGAGCCTCCCCCTTTAACGACATTAAGGTTCACCTTTTTCACTGCTGCTGTCAGTGGTTTGTTTTTATCGCTAGATTGTGCCACCAGAGCAAGGATGTTTTTGTAACCCATCATGCTGCCCATGCCACCCCGACCGGCAAAGCGCATTTTATCTTCGCCGGATTTAAGTTGATTTTCGGTGGAAAGGGCAACGGAGCCCATATAAACATTCTGCCAGTTCTCTCCGGCTTGGCCGATGGCTGCGAAGTGGGCGTTATCATACTCCTGGTGCAACTGCATGATCTTTTCGTGAGTGCCAAGACCTAAGAGATGCTCTCCTGGTTTCAATTCTATCCGGGGCCCGTTATCCGTTTCAGTAATCAAAACATAGACTGGCTTTTCAGAACGATTCTCAAAAATTAACTCATCAAGCCCGCTCCACTTGAATTTTGCACCAAACTTTCCACTGCCGGTAGACCACATAGCAGCAGGAAGTCCTGCTAAAGAACCCTTTATCGGGCTGTAACTTGAGAAATAAGTCCGGAGCCCTGTCATAGCACTACTTCCGGTCAAAAGACCGGTATTGACAATCAATGGATTTTCATCACAGTACGCCGTGGAAATCTTGCGTTTCGCAAGAAGCTGAAAAGAACGGCCGAAACCTCCCAGAACGTCTTCGAGATTTTGGCAAGGAACTTCTGCAAATGTTTGTTTGCCACTTTTCAGGTCAACGGTACAACGGCGGTAAAATATTAATTCGGGGTGAGCAACCGGATCTGTGGTCTCAAATCTCATTGGGATTCTCCTGTTGAAAAATATGCATCATCCTCAATCCATAAACCTCTATAAATATAACAGGATAGCAGAATTGATCAATGTAGAAAAACCTTAAGTGTCGACTTGACTTTATCTATACCGAGATGATGCCTCATCTTAAAGTCGTCGCTTCTTAGGCCACTGCTTCATCAATCATTCCGGTTCTATCAGGTGTTTTATGTGCTTATTCACAAAGAATGGATGATATTTTGGAAGGTTGGGAGGTTGTTGCAAAAGATTTTCCAGAAATGAATAATGAGTCACCAGCACTCAACAGGCCCACTCTATCCAGTTATTATAGATGGATGCAAGCCGGTTGAGTACTGGTGGGAAAAATCAATTATTCACGAGAACTAAACACAATCATTACGCCAGATACACTCAATCTGCCCACACTGCTCAGAGAAACTGGTATTGAAACACTGCGGGTTCCCTTCTATTTCCTGAATACGGCGAATGAGGACTTCTTTTTTCATCTTACCAGGTTTAACACCTCGATCTTTGGCAACAGCCTTGACTTCGGTCATGTTCATGACTCCTCCTCCTTTGTTTATTGGTTTTATCAGTCATCAACGTGAAGAAAACTGTCTTTAATATAGCACCAGAATTCAAATTTACAATTTTTCAATTAAACGACAACCCCACGAATTTTATCGCTCAGTTTCATCCTCAATGTCTGTTCGACAAAAGTCAGAGTGCCCGCTGCACTGCCAGCACACCCCTTGCAGGCTCCCTGATAGCAAAGAGAAACCTTGACAAGTCCGTCTTCCACGGATTGAACATCTTCAAGCTCAACGCCTCCACCGTCTCTGGCCAAAGCAGGACGAACATGCTCGTCAAGAACGGCTTCGATTGCCTTAATCTGCTTCACCACTGAGAGCTTGCTAAAATCATCAACGAGGGCCTTCTCAGGATGACGTTCACTCTCGATTTCAGCACGCACCCGGGCAAGAATATCGACCAGATAATATTTTCGTTTTTCATGTCCTCCAGGCTGAATGCAGGATTTACAGAAAACGCCAGCCTTAGTATAGTCCGAAATTTCTTCGACTGTTTTTAGATCGTTGATTCTTATCACATCTTCTATTGTCTGCAGTGTGACGCGAGCACATTCGCACACAATATCTGTTTCTTCGAGTGTCGAGATGTCAACGTTGCGATAGATTGAGGTTGCACGTTTGATCACTTCGTAAGCCATGACGCTACAATGCATTTTTTGCGGTGGAACTGCGGCTTTGTCCTCTTCATCCCGAAGAGCATGTTCGACATCAAGGTTTGTGATCTTGGCCGCTTCATCAACCGTCTTGCCGACGCACATTTCTGCCATCATGTCGGTAGCAGCAATGGCGGTGCCGCAGCCAAAGGATTTAAAAGTTGCTTTTTTGATCGTATCGGTTTTCTCGTCAACGATCCAGTAAAGACGTACAGTGTCGCCGCAGGATTCGGCTCCTTCGTTGGCGATCACCAGTCGCCCCCCCAACTTTTGAGCTTCAGCTTCGGTCAGTTCACCGAAGTTGCGAGGATTGTTCATCCTGTCGGCTACTTTCTCTGAATACTGTTCCCAGAGTTCGCCACCGATTAAATCAGTTTTTGCCATGTGTCATCTCCTGTTATTCTTACAATTCGTATACCGCTGATAATTCAATATGAGGTTGACAGTCCTCTCAACCGGGTGATCGCTTTACTGATCGCATAGATGGTATAGTCAATCTCCTGTTCAGTTGTGAAGCGGGACAGGCTCAGGCGCACGCCTGTATGGGCAAGTTCCCTGTCAGCTCCGATAGCGGTCAGAATCGGGCTGGCCTCAAGCGATTCGGAAGCACAGGCGCTACCAGTCGATGCCGCGATACCATTCTGATTCAGGTCCCAGATCAGAGCTTCCCCTTCAACGCCGCGAATGCTGACATAAACGGTATTAGGAGTGCGAAGCTCCCGCTTACCGACCACAAGAATATCATCAATGCTCAGCAGCGCATCCTCAAGTTTATCACGCAGGCGCCTGACTTCAGTGTTCTCAAAAGGAAGATGGGTGTTGGCCAGCTCCATTGCCTTACCCATCGCAACCATCCCCGGGACATCTACGGTTCCTGACCGGCGACCGCCCATTTGCTCACCACCATGCAGCAATGGTGGTAAGCTAGCCCCCTTGCGAATGTAAAGACCGCCGACCCCTTTGGGTCCATGGAATTTATGAGCACTGAAAGTCAGATAATCCACTTGAACGTCCTTAAGATTGACTTTGATTTTACCAATCGCCTGCACAGCATCGGTATGGAGATAGACGCCTCGCTCCTTGCAGACCTCAGAAATCTCCTTGATCGGTAGAATCAAACCGGTTTCATTGTTGGCCCACATGACCGAAACAAGCGCAGTCTGGTCGGTAATCGCTTCTTTAACCATCTTTGCCGTGATTAATCCGTCCTGATCAGGAGCCAGATAAGTCACTTTAACGCCATGTTGTTCAAGAAATCGGCAAGATTCACGGATACAGGGATGTTCAAGCTGGGTGGTGACAATATGCTTCTTACGGGTATCCTTAAGCAGGTTGAAGTAGAAACCAAGGATGACCGTATTGTTTCCCTCTGTGGCACAGGAGTTGATCACGATATCATCCTCATCGTGAGCACCGATTCCTGCATAGAGCTGATCCATCGCCTGATGCAGATAAGGACGCACCTCAATGCCAAAGGAGTGCAGTGAATTCGGATTGCCATACATATGGCAGTAAAAGGGTTCCATGGCATCGCGGACTGTTGGATCTACGATGGTGGTCGCATTGTTATCGAGATAAATTCTTTCCATAGGTCTGTTCCTAAATCAGTTGTAAAAATGATGCGGCAGTCATTTCCGTATATATCTGCTACCGTTGAAATTAAAAGTTTTTTCTTGATGGTGGTTAGATAATTTCTATCTCTTTTCTCTAGAGTAACTGGACAAGTTCAGCAGGTCAATGCAGCCGGATTTTTTATCCCGAAGGCAGACGCTGAAGATCGGCTTCATCTATCATAACAGCAGGAAAAAACATGACATGTATAAAAATTCCTCCTGTTTAACAAATCACATGTTATATTTTTACCATGAGTGAAATGATGCAGGCTATGAGCCTGGAAAAAAATTTGCAATCTGCAGATGGAACGAGAGCCTCTGCGACTAGTGGAAATTCCGATTCCGGAACCCGCCGGCAATGAAGTCCGGATCAGAATAACAGCTTGCGGTGTTTGTCACACTGAATTGGATGAAATTGAGGGACGGACCCCGCCACCGGAACTACCGATGATTCTTGGTCATCAGGCTGTCGGACTGATCGACAAAGTGGGCCGGCAAGTCAATCAAGAACGAATAGGAGAACGCGTTGGCGTCGCCTGGATCTATTCGGCATGCGGCAAGTGTCGCTGGTGCCGACAAGGTCTGGAAAATCTCTGCCCGGAATTCAAAGCGACCGGGCGTGATGCCAATGGTGGTTATGCCGAATATATGGTTGTTCCTGCTGACTTTGCCCACTCTGTCCCGGCTAACTTCAAAGATGCCGAAGCAGCACCGCTACTCTGTGCCGGGGCCATCGGCTATCGCTCGTTAAATTTGGCGAAACTTGCATCTGGAGGACCACTTGGACTGACGGGATTCGGAGCTTCAGCCCATCTGGTTTTAAAACTGGTGCAGAAAAAATACCCGGACTTGCCGATTTATGTCTTTGCCCGTAGCCACAAAGAGCAACAGTTTGCCCTTGAACTTGGAGCAAACTGGGCGGGAGGGACAGAAAGCAAGCCTCCCGAACTCCTTGAATCAATTATCGACACAACCCCTGCCTGGCTGCCGATTATGAGTGCCATGCGCCATCTGATGCCCGGTGGCCGCTTGGTGATCAATGCCATCCGCAAAGAAAACTTTGATCGCCACTTGCTTGCCGAAATTGATTATCCACATGACTTGTGGTTAGAAAAAGAAATCAAAAGTGTTGCCAATGTCACCCGTCAGGATGTATCGGAGTTCCTCAAACTGGCGGCAGAAATTCCCTTACACCCCACTTATGAGGAGTTTCCTCTGGATGCAGCAAACATCGCCTTGCTTGAACTCAAGGAACGTAAAATCCGTGGAGCCAAGGTGCTAAGAATTGGTTGAGCTGCCATTTAAACAGATTTTATCATCTCATTAATAATTTCAGGAAGTCATAAGCATGAGAACTATTGCTATACTGTCACACCTATTTATGATTGGTTTACTGACTTTCGTTTTTTTCAAAACCGGTCTTCCTGAAAAGACAGCCGATTGGGCCTGGAGAATTATCTTCATTCTCCTTCCAGTGATCAATCTCTACATCCTTCTTAAATTTAAGAAAGAGAAAATGACAAAATAGTTTACACTGTCGATATACTGCCCTCTTTTCACCCCTGCCTACTTCTTTCCTGCAGCATAAGCCGCATATTGCTCAATGTAATATTCAGCAGGTTCACCTCCTGATTGAACAGCTTCCCGCTGTTGCATTTGTTCAATCCATCCACGCAGAAAGTGAAACTGATCAGGTATCTTCAGTCCCCGGTAGTGTTCAAGCAACGGCCAGCGCTCAAACCAGGGATAAAAGGCTATATCAGTGAGACCAGCTTGTTTGCCGTTCCAATAAGGCCCCTCATCCTTGCATCGTTGTAATTCATTATCCAGCGTTTCAAGAACCCGGCCCATTTCAGCGCGGCTACGATTCTGCTTTTCTTCATCCTGTGCTTTAAGCAATCGGTAGAACGCAGGAACCAAACTGGCATTCGCATAGTTGATCCATTGTCTGGCCTCTGCTCTTTTTTGCACTGTTCCTGGAAGTAGGGGTGGTTCAGCACAATATTCATTGACATATTCATTAATCACCAATGATTCATGTAACAGAAAGTCTCCTTGCCGCAAAGCGGGTACCGACCCTATAGGGTTGATCTTCAAAAACCAGTCCGGCTTGTTGTGCAGATCGATATCAACCAAAGAAAAAGAAAGCTTCTTTTCCATCAGTGCGAGGCGACTCCGGTGAGCAAAGGGACAGACACGTGCACTAAACAGTTCTATATTATTCATAACCAATCCTTATAAAGTAAGCTTATACTTTTTGCAAAACATCTGACGACAATCAAATTCATGATGAATCATAGTTTTGATCAATTCGGCATTGAAATTTTCCTGACTTTCACCTTAACTGATCCCGGCTCAATTTTATCAATTTTGAGCGTTCCAGGCAGCATCATCTGAGAATTGTTCAGCGTGTAAGTCTGCCTTCCCAAAGCCGTCAATGTCGCATCGAGAGATATCAGTAAATCTTCAGGTTTCAGTTTAAACAACTCGCGCCTCTCGCCAGTTAAGTAGACCACTGCTTCAGGTGGCGTCACCGAGTCAAACTCATAGCCGTCGGGGATATCCTGAACCTGAATCGGGACAACAAAGTCCATGGTAACAACCGCTGAACCGGGAACCATGACCAACCAGATAACTGAAGTCATGACCACTGCGAATATCAGTCTCAGAGCCATTCTGAAGTAAGACTGGTAACGTTTCCTGCCGCTCTCCCGTGAAGCCAGATCTGATCCAAAATCATTAATTTCGCACAGCAACGCCTGACTGTCTGAAACAGTTTCCAACCTTCCTTCCTTAGCCACCGAGATAGTGCCACTCTCTTCAGAGACGACCAGGATCAAGGCATCGGTTTTTTCAGACAATCCGATCGCTGCAGCATGACGAGTCCCTCTCTCCTGAACCTGTTCATCGTGCTCCGTCAACGGCAAACGGCTGCCAAAACGCTCAATACGGTCCCCATGCAGCACCAGCGCACCATCATGTCCAGGCGAGCCGGGATCAAACAAACTCATGAGAAGGGGGCGACTGAGAAGACCATTCAATCTGGTTCCTTCGGTGATAAGATTATCCAGCGACAGCTGTCCGGAAAGAATAATCAGGGCTCCCCAGCGCCGTTCCGACAACTCATAGGCAATTCTAACCAGCTGTTCCGGGACACTCCCCTGCCCCGGTAATAATTTTGCCCGTCGCCGGAAAACAAGATGAAACAATTCGTCGACAACCCTCCGGATTTCATTCTGATAAATGACGACGATCGTCAGGACAACCACGGCAGAAAGTCCTTGCAGAATCCTGACCGTAAGGTTGAATTCCAGCTCATGCGCGATAAGAAGAATCAGACCATATCCAATAAGACCGGCACCGATTCTCCAGGTTCTGCGAGCACGAAAGATAGAAAAGAGAAACCAGATAATCGCTGAAGAAAAAGCGATGTCAAGGATATCCGGGAAACGAATTTCTTTCAGTAAGGCAAGGTAATTTAAAAACATTACTTAACTCTCAATTTCTTTATTTTAGTGATGGATCTGAAACAAAGAGGGTTATAATCTATCTCATCGTATTATTAGATCAACTCCTATTTTTTTACCACCAATGGAAGAATTTTATATGAAGATTTTATTTGCGGCACCGGAAAATGCATGGGGTGGAATTTTGCATAGCCTCCGCCAGGCACATCCCGACATGGATTTTATTGCAACGGGAAGCTACCAGATCGAAAGCCTTGAAGGCTTTGACGTTTTAATTCCAACGATGAGCTCTGTCGACAAACAGATATTAGCTACCGCTGATTCATTGCAGTTGATTCAACAGATCGGAGCAGGCCTTGAAGGTGTCGACATCCAGGCCGCCTCCTCTCTCGGCATCAGAGTCGCCAATGTTCCCAGCGGAGTTTCCGGCAATGCCGATTCAGTCGCAGAGCTCGGAGTTTATCTGATGCTGTCTCTGGCGCGAAAAACTGGAGAGATTCAAGCACAACTGCAAAACCAGCAGATCGGAAGACCTATGGGAGCAGCCTTGAAAGGGAAAACAGCAGGATTAGTTGGGCTGGGAGGAATTGGCAAAGCTTTGCTGCAAAGGCTACGTGCATTTGAAATGCGTCTGATCGGAATTAAATCAAAAGCCTGCACTGACTTTGCAGACCAATATGGCCTCGACTGGGTTGGCACCCTTGACGATCTTCCACAGTTATTATCAGAGTCAAACTTTGTCATCTTAAGCCTGCCTGACACAGCTGCGACTCATGGTTTGTTCAACCACAAAATGTTTCAAAACATGCAGGCGGGGACGATGCTGATCAACCTTGGACGTGGTGGAGTTGTCGACCGTCAGGCGTTACTGGAAGCACTGAAAACCGAAACTCTTGGAGGAGCCGGTCTTGATGTGTTCTGGCAGGAGCCTCCAGATCCGCAGGATCCGGTTTTTGCTCAAAATGTTATTGCTACCCCCCATATAGGTGGTGTTACAGATATATCACTCGATGGAATATATCGGAACGTTTCAGAGAATTTACAGAGGTTAAAAGATGGGACCCCGTTACTGTATTGCAAAAATGTCGATTCTTAGCTCTGATCGATATCGTTTTATTTTTCTGTTTTCAAAACAGATATGTAAGGCCATAACAACAAACGAAAAGGGAAGAAAACAAAACCCCACATTTTAAAAATGTGGGGTTTTTTGGTAATACATACCTTTCTGGAAGAAAGGCACTGTTTAAGTTTAAAGTTGAAACAAATATCTAGCAGTCAAAGTACAGAGCAAATTCTTCCGGACATGGACGCATTCTCACAGGGTCAACTTCAGACTCACGCTTATAGCTGATCCACATATCGATAACATCAGAGGTGAAAACGTCACCCTTAAGGAGGAAATCATGATCTTTTTCAAGATTATCCAGTGCCTCTTCCAGAGAACCGGCAACAACAGGAACATCCTTCAGCTCCTCAGGAGATAGACCGTAGATATCCTTATCCAAAGGTTGACCTGGATCAATTTTATTTTCGATGCCATCCAGCCCAGCCATTAACTGTGCAGCAAAAGCAAGATAACCATTAGCAGAAGCATCTGGTGTACGGTATTCGACCCGTTTGGCTTTTTCATTATTGGTCACCGGTATCCGCAACGATGCAGAACGGTTACGGTTGGAATAGGCCAGATTTACGGGAGCTTCAAATCCGGGAACAAGACGCTTGTAAGAGTTTGTCGTCGGATTAGTGAAAGCACAAAGCGCTTTCGCGTGCTTCATGATACCGCCAATGTAGTACATTGCCATTTTTGACAAACCGCCATAGCCATCACCGGCAAAGAGATTGACTCCATCCTTCCATAATGATTGATGACAGTGCATGCCTGAACCATTATCATTGTAAATTGGTTTAGGCATAAAAGTAGCCGTTTTACCGTTACGGAAAGCGACATTCTTAACAATATACTTGAACCATTTAAGAGTATCACCCATTTTTAAAAGTGAATCAAAACGCATATCAATTTCGTTTTGTCCCCCCGTGGAAACCTCGTGGTGGACAGCCTCAATCGTCATGCCAACACTTTGCAGAACCTGAACCATTTCATTACGCAAATCAACGTGTGAGTCAGTCGGTGCACAAGGGAAATAACCTTCTTTATGGCGTGGCTTATAACCAAGATTGGGGAATTCTTCTCGTCCGGTATTCCATGTCCCCTCAGCAGAATCAACGGAGTAGAAAGACTCATTTGCACTGGATGAATACCGGACATCGTCAAAAATAAAGAATTCCGGCTCTGGGCCAAAATACGCGGTATCAGCTATGCCGGAAGACTTAAGATAGGCTTCGGCCTTCTTTGCGATAAAGCGGGGGTCACGGGTATAACCTTCGCGCGTGATTGGGTCCATGATGTCACAGATCAAGCTCAGAGTCGTGACCTCAATAAAGGGATCAATTTGGGCTGTATCAGGATCGGGAACGAGCAACATATCTGAATTGTGGATAGGTTGCCATGCACGAATAGAAGACCCGTCAAAGCCAATTCCTTCCTCAAAAGTCTCTTCACTAAACTCACTCATCGGCACACTGAAATGCTGCCAGATTCCGATAAAATCAAGAAACTTATAATCGACCATCTGACAATCATTTTCTTCTGCAAACTTAACGACTTCACTTGGGGTCATCTGTAATATCTCCTTTAAATGATTTTAAAATTGTCCACGTGCAACAAAGAAAGGGAAACAACGAACAAGATTCAATATTTTAAATAGCATCCTCACCGCGTTCTCCGGTACGAATGCGAACGATTTCATCTATAGGCGTTACGAATATTTTACCGTCACCTATACGACCAGTCTTCGCAGCATCTGCAATCACATCAACAACTTTGGCGACCTGGTCGTCAACAACTATAATCTCCATTTTGATCTTGGGAATAAAATCAACAACATATTCAGCACCACGATAAAGTTCAGTGTGCCCTTTCTGACGACCAAAACCTTTAACTTCACTGACTGTGATTCCCTGAATACCAATCTCATTCAAAGCTTCTTTAACTTCATCCAGCTTAAATGGCTTGATGATGGCTTCAACTTTCCGCATGTAAAAGTCCTCCCTTTTATTCAACGCAAAACGTATCTTTTTTTTACTCGATGCCATCAAAGCAAAGAGTAAGCCAATATAGCAAAAAAATGATTTCTTCTATTTTACAGATAGATATAAAAATCAGGAACGGGAACCTGTTAAAAACACCTCCATGAACTGCCTAGAAAGTAATCATTAAAATTAAAAATGACGCAAAAATATGCATACAACGCTTTGACGTTGTGATCATGAATCATATCGCAGCAACGAGATACTCTCACAATGGTACGTCTGTGGAAACATATCAACAGGCTGGCTGGACAGCAATTCATAGTTGTTATTGATAAGATAACTTAAATCTCTTGCGAGTGTTTGCGGATCGCAAGAGACATAGATTATTTTTTTTACCGGCTTCCTTTGAAGTTCTTTCATAATAGCATAGGCACCGCTACGTGGGGGATCCAAAATTAACAAATCGGGTTGGATCTTATTGCTTAGGCGCTCTAAAGCTCCCTCAGCTACCTGATTAAAAAAATCGACGTTGATAATGTTATTCTGACGACTATTGCTTTTTGCAGCTTCGATAGAAGCTTCCGATTCTTCAACACCAACGACATGGCCGGCTCGACGAGCTAAAGGGAGAGAAAAATTACCCATGCCACAGTATAAATCCAACACCTGTTCAGTTCCCGTCAACTCAGCTAAATGGAGAACGCTGTCGATTAATAAACGGTTTTGTTCCAGATTGATCTGAGAAAAACTGCCAACGGCATATTTCAAAAGGATTGGGGGTTGATCAATGATGATTTGTAATGAATCGTTTCCATGGATGTTCTGTATTTTCTTCTCGGAAGTTTTTTTTATAAACAAAGCTGCCGCCAAAGTTTCCCTGGTCAGCAGTTCAGTAAGTTTTTCCTCATCATGGCCGGAATAATGAAGAACCGCAGAACAGCAACCACAATCATCAACACCCATATCGATTTGGGGAATATCGCCGGCAAAAACGGTAAGATTGATGCAACCTCTCAAGCGGGAGAGCAAGGTGTTCAGTTCCGGGGCAATAACAGGACACTCTTCAATGGAGACGATGCGATGGCTTTTTGAGCGATAAAAACCTGTCATAAACCCGGACTGAGTGTTGCGGCACTTCACCTGGACCCGACTGCGATAGTTCCACTCATTCACAGCAGGAATAATAAGTAACACTCTATCAGCATCAACTCCACATTGGTGTATCAACGTTTCCCGGAAAAGAGACTCTTTCCAATATAACTGTTCTGCATAAGGAAGATGTTGCCACTGGCAGCCTCCACAATCACCGGCCACCGGACACATAGGCCGACACCGTATTGATGATGGTTTGATAATTTCAATAACTTTGGCTTCCAGAAACTTCTTTTTATCCTTCGTGACCCGGCAGACAACGACATCACCAACCGCCGTGTGCGGAATAAAAACAACTCTCCCTTCATGTCGGGCCAATCCAGCACCGCCATTAACCAGCGCCTCCACAGTTAATGGCGGGAGATCACAACCAATCAGTGATTTTTCCAAAACAGGCAAGACTAACCTTTATTCTGCTGCGGGATAAATTGATCTTCAGTAAAATTCAGGGTAGCAAAATAATCTTCAAGAGTTTCTTCGCGGCGGATTAATTCTACCGATCCATCAGCGCGAAGCAACAATTCTTTGGGGCGCAATTTAGCATTATACTGAAAGCCCATCGCATGACCGTGAGCCCCTGTATCATGAATAACAAGAATATCACCCTCGTCAATTTCAGGTAGCTCACGCTGTACCGCAAATTTATCATTGTTTTCACAAAGAGAGCCAGCAACATCATAAATTTGATCTTTAGGGGCGGTCTCTTTTCCAACAACATCGATATGATGATAGGCACCATACATTGCCGGTCGCATCAATGCAGACATACACGCATCAACACCGACGTATTTGCGATAAATATTTTTATGATTAATAGCGGAAGTCACCAGGCATCCATGCGGTCCCGTCATAAACCGCCCACTTTCCATATACATCCGCGGCACATAATGATGTTTTTCTTTGAAAGAATTAAACAGAGCCTCAATTTCAGCAGCCATGGAGTCAACATCCAGCGGAGATTGATCAGGACTATAGGGAATACCAAATCCACCACCGATATTGACAAATTCAAACTTGATCCCCAACTCAGACTCTACCAGCTCAGCAATTTCCAGGACCATTCGGGCCGTTTCCACCATATAGGTGTAATCAAGCTCATTTGAAGCCACCATCGTGTGCAGACCAAAACGCTTTGCACCTCGCTGCTGCGCCAGGCGATAAGCAGAAACGACCTGCTCATGAGTGACTCCATATTTCGCTTCCACCGGATTACCAATGATCACATTGCCGGTCCGGCGTGGACCGGGATTGTAACGGAAACAGATCAGTTCAGGGAATTCCGGCACCTTATCAATCAAGGAAATATCGTCAAGATTAAGAACACAGCCACCCTCTTCGGCTGCGACATTAAATTCAACCTGATTGGTGTTGTTTGAAGTGAACATAATCTGTTCCCCTCGAGCACCAACCTGGCGACTCAAACGAAGCTCACCAATTGAGCTGCAATCAAATCCAAAACCCATATCAAACATGAGCGTTAGAATGCTTGGATTAGGTAATGCCTTAACAGCATAATACTCACGAAAACCTTCAACTCCCGAAAAAATTTTCTTTAGAGCCTCTCCTGTTTCACGGATACCAACCTCATCGTAAATATGGAATGGGGAGCCATAATGTTCGACAAGTTGTTTGGCAACAGGAAAAAGGCGATCTTTGAAACTCTGTGACATGGGCATGAAATAGCTCCTTCAATTATGATGAAAAACGGTTTAAGTCAATTTTTCTGGTTTCTTTTATTGTATTCAGTACGATATGAGTTTTTGTTTGCAGTACGCCG
The DNA here is from genome assembly GCF_963675815.1 of uncultured Desulfuromusa sp. Lineage (NCBI taxonomy): Bacteria > Pseudomonadati > Thermodesulfobacteriota > Desulfuromonadia > Desulfuromonadales > Geopsychrobacteraceae > Desulfuromusa > uncultured Desulfuromusa sp. The sequence continues at coordinate 3,002,620 of NZ_OY776574.1, read as the reverse complement.
GACAGGGGGCATATTTCGTCGACAAGAACCCTGCCTAACTCAGCATTATCAGCAACGCGTAGTTTCAGCATGTAGCCATCATCACCGGCAACCTGATGAACATCCTGAACACCGGTCACCTGAGATAACGCCTCAGGCAAATCTGAACGCCTGGATGACTGAACTGTGACCTGCACAAAAGCCGTTAACCCCTGATTAAAAGGTTGAGGGTTAAGACGGACTTCGTAACCCTGAATAATTTTACGGTCTTCAAGCTTACGAATTCTCTCCAGAACAGCTGAAGGAGCCATGCCAACTTGGCGCGCGACCTCGGCATTGGGTATTCGCGCTTTCTCCTGAAGTATCTGCAGTATCTGATAGTCTATGTCGTCGATCGTTCTTTTAATATCCATATTTAAAGAATATCATGCATTTTCACATCAAAGTCAACCCATAGAGTTATATTTTATATAGTTGTCAGGATTTTATGCGCGGAGGGGAGAGAATAATAACGAGGAGGTGAATACGTTACACAAGTCCAAAAACTTTTGAAATTAAATAACCAGAGTAACCAAGATAAATAATTAACAACAAGAAACCATCAACTCTGGAAATCTTTTTTTCACCATCTTTATCCGCGCGAACCATAAATAAAACCAAGGTCAAAAGGCCCATAAGCAGGCTATCACGGTAGAGAACTTCAGCTCCAATATCTAAAGGCCGGATAGCTCCTGCCAAGCCGACTACAGCCAGGGTATTAAACAAGTTCGAGCCAATAACGTTGCCAATGGCAAGATCATGTTCACCTTTTCGGATAGCTGCCAGTGCTGATGCTAATTCGGGCAAGGACGTTCCTATCGCAACAACAGTTAAACCGATAATCAGGTCACTGACCCCAAACCCACGAGCTATCTCAACAGCACCCCAAACCAGAACCCTTGAACTGACAACAAGAAGACACATTCCCACAAGCAGCCAGACCATTGCACTCTGACGAGACATGGGATTTTTATCCAACATGTCATCCACGTCGACACCAAGGCTGTCTTGTCTTTGTTTCAGCCCATTCCAGATCGACCATCCCATAACAACAGTAAACACCAGCAGCAAAACACAGGAATCAAATCGACTCAGAGTCAAGTCCAACAACAAAGCAGCACCCAAAATGGTCACACCAAGTAAAATTGGCAGTTCCCTACGAAGCACCCCTGATTTGACAGTTATTGGACTGATGAAAGCAGTTAACCCGAGAATAAGGGCAATATTAGAAATATTAGATCCATAGGCATTCCCAAGAGCCAACCCGGGATTTCCTTGTAATGAGGATATTGCGGAAACAACTAATTCCGGGGCAGACGTTCCAAAGCCGATGACAACTATGCCTATTAATAAGGGCGGCATTCCTGCATATCGCGCTGTCGCTGCCGCCCCATCAACAAAACGGTCAGCACTCCAAACCAAAAGGAGCAATCCAAAAATAAGTGCAAAAGCCGGCAATATCAGCGCCATAAAAAACCTGTAAGAACATGATAATAAAATTAATTTGGGGACAGAAGTTCAATTCTGTCCCCATAAAAAAATATTTTCGTATAATTGTTTATATAAACCCGAACCGGGTCTTAACGCCTTGACATTCAGCCAAAAGTCGGACTGCAAGCTTTATTTGCCTCCAGCTTTTTAAGTCGCAATTTCTCCAAGTAAATTTGATCTTGTTCGAGGTGACATTTCTTATACTTAAGGCCACTGTTGCACCAGCAAGGATCATTTCTCCGGGGGAGCACCGCAGGGGGAGCTTCGCCAAGATCTTCCTTGTCTTTATTAAAAAAACGACTCAACAAACCCATAAAAACTCCTTAAAATTTCTGCTGACCAACCAAGGGGAAATATATATAAAACCTTACAGTTGCACAAGGGAGCATTTTTCTTTCGTTAAATAATAATTTCAGCTTTTAAAAAATCACAAACCTTTCTTTTCTGACCAGATAAAAAAACCGACACCCACAACAGCAAAGACAGCGATAATTGGCCATGCTGAAATTCCAAGAACTTGAGGTAAGGTTATTTTTCCATAAGTTCCCCAACTCAAAACGGTGGATTTCAAGGCAGGATACGCCTCTGCATAAAAAGCAGCACCAACCAACATACCCAAAATTGCCCAGATGGCGTGAATACGACCTTCTGCCAAAGCGCCAACGGAAGTTCCTGGACAAAAACCAGCTATCGCCCAGCCGATACCAAATAGCAGGCCTCCAATAATAATCGCAGCAACATTTGTGGCTTTAATACTCAAGGTAATCAAACCCAAGGAATGACAAGCGTAGATACCGACCATACCAACAATAACTGCTGTCAGCATAAATTTGATGATCGTCATATCTTTAAGCAGCATGAAGCCGACCTGCCTTTCAAAACGCAGCACTTCGCCTTTCTGCAGCAAAAAACCGAAAATAAGTCCAGTAATCAACCCAATTATTTGTTCCATGACTGCCCTCCTGCCCCATAGACAATTCGTGCGGTAATAACCGCTCCGATAAGAAAACATCCCAGTGCCAGCAGTCCACTGACAGACAACTGCATATTTCCTGACATCCCATGACCACTGGGGCAACCTCCTGCCATTCTTGCTCCAAACATTAAAACGATACCACCGATAAAAGCCCCAACGGCCCGGATGGAAGCACTGGATCCGAAACGTTGCTGCCATATGGGTGGTACTGTTTCAAATTTGGCAGTCTTCCCCATTCTTGACGAAATCAGGGAGCCAACAAAAATACCCGCAACAAACAACATCTGCCAATCGACTTTGACTTTTTTCGCCATAAAATATGCGTTTTCTGCAACATGTTCTGAAGAAACAGCTTTCTCTACAAAGCCAACAGTCCTGACAAATGTTGTCGATGCACCAATATACTTCGGTTTATCAAGAATGATCGTGGTTACCAAAACGGATAAAACCGCTAAAATACCGACTAAAGCACCTGCAAAATAAGGGCTCCATCGAGATGCAAAAAGTGAGAGATTCATACATCTTCCTTTCAATAAAATCCTTTTAAATTCTATTTACCATATATATGGTTTTTATTATGATAACCATATAGGTAATCTTTTGCAAATAAAATCGTTTCAGGAAAGATACTTAATAAGATTTTCGATAAAGCGTAGAGTGACACTTAGGGCAAGGAGGAATACGCCCGGTTTTCTTCATATGAATTTCTTCACCACATGCTTTACAGGTCAACGCACCTGGGCTGGTCACTTCACCCGTTTTATACTCCAGATTCTGTTCTGATTTTTTTGCCCATTCGTTTAAAGTTTCAGCTGTATTTAATAATATTTTTGAAAAAAAACTCTGTGCCCCGACTGCAATACGTTTTGGATCAACAGCCTCTTTGATATTATCTTTTCCTTTCCCGGCACTTTCAAAAGCATGCTGGAGATCCCGTTTGACGTATGCTGAAATCTTTTCTGCCTGGTCACGGGTAAAAGTTCCTGCTGAAGAAAGTTCATCTCCAGCCTTTTTCAAAGCATCATCGAGATTTTTACGACCATTTTCAAGAAGTTCCTCTGTACGAGAAACAATTCTTTTGTAGATAGTGACATCTTCCTGCTCCTGCTTTGACCGATTGTTTTCTGTCATAGCTCCGCTCCTTTTTGGTTGTGGACAAAGAAAGATTCATCATAAAGAATAGCAGATTTATAAAGAAACGTAAGAAGGGAGAAAACTTAAAATTCTTATTTATCAGGTATGATTGCCAAAATCAAACCGATCAGAGTCCCGAATGCAACCCCTGACCAGGGGCTTGAACTCGCAGCTCAGGTGCTACCAACACATTGCCCCAGATACCCCAGAAGAGCTCCCAGAAATGCTCCGATAGATGTGAATAAAACAATTTTGAGAAAACGTTGGTCCATTTTAGAATAAACCCAATAGCGGTTATTCCACCTTTTTATGCTCACCAGGCCTGATAGACATAAGCGCCAGAATCAATACAGCAAAAGGGCCAATCAGTAAGCCAATTCCAAACCACAAATAGCGATTTCTACCTTTACTTGATGCGACAGAGTAAGCGGCACAAGCAAAAACAACTAAAATCATTAGATATTCCATGACTTACCCCACGACTCCCACGAAGAGAAATCCAAGATGCCCGAGTTTTTATAAATGACCACTTCCAAACTATCCGAAACCCCGCCAGCTGTAAAGACTTTGCCACTTAACAGCAATAAAGTTGAAGATAACCAGTTCAGTGCTATAATGAAAATAGCTGGAAAGGAGGAATGCCTATCGAAGATGAAATAGCGCAGCTGAGAAGGTTTTCCACGAGTCCGGCGCATTCAGGCTCCGGATAATCCCGTGAAAGGGAAATGAATTAAATAGAAGGCTCGCTCAAGACAGGCGAGCCTTTCACTGTTACAAGCAGCCTTAAAGATCAACGAAACAGACCAAAAGCAAGATAAAAGAATCCCATTAAAACAGCGAGAATAGCGATTAAAAATAAAATTCGCGCCACCAGCTTAGCCAAAAATTCTTTGACACTGGGCGGTTTTTTATTATCGAGAATAAATGACCATATCAGAGCGAATAAAACCGCAACAGATATGCCAACCGTATATATGAACTCAGGGGTCATAAAGCTTTCCTTGAAGACACTCTAATTGAATAAAAGGGAAAAAGCAGCAGTTATATCGTTCCAGAAAGTCATTGCAGATAGGACGGACGATATAACTGCAGATCATTTTTCTACAGGTTGTTTAATCTGACGACAAACTCAGTTCAAGAATTTTACGACTGATTTCCGGAGTGATATTTTTCTTCTCCCCTAGCCTCACCATATGGTGTTGTTCCAATTGAGCCACAACCTTACTGATACCTTCTGTATCAATTCCGTAGTCACTTAAATAGGTTTTAACCTGCAGGCTCTCAAAGAAAGATCGTGTTTTGACTATGGCCTTGTCTATTCGTTCAGAGTCATCACCATCACAGATCCCCCAGACACGTTCAGCATACTGAAGAAGTTTGGCCGCTTTCTGTTCTTTTTTTACGGTCAAGACTGAGGGCAGGACGATTGCCAGGGTTTGCGCGTGATCAAGACCGTATAACGCCGTGAGTTCATGGCCAATCATATGAGTCGCCCAGTCCTGCGGCACCCCGGAACCAATCAAGCCATTAAGAGCCAAGGTTGCACACCACATGATGTTGGCCCTTACATCATAGTTTTGTGGATCCTGTAAAGCGTTCGGCCCCTCCTCAATCAGCGTCAACAACAATCCTTCTGCAAAACGATCCTGTACCTTGGCATTAACGGGATAAGTCAGATACTGCTCAACAACGTGAACAAAAGCATCAACAACACCATTACTAATTTGTTTCGTCGGCAGGGTAAAAGTTGTGGTCGGATCAAGGATTGCGAATCGGGGGTACAAACTCGGGTTGGAAAAAGGAAGTTTAGTTTGCAAAGAACGGCGAGTCACCACTGCGCCATTGTTCATTTCCGAACCCGTCGCAGGTAGAGTGAGGACACACCCGAGCGGTAATGCATTTTCAACTGCAGCTCCTTTTGCAAGAAGATCCCAGGGATCACCTGAAAAATTGACCGCTGCAGCTATAAATTTGCTCCCATCAATAACAGAACCGCCACCGACAGCGAGAATATAATCGATTTTCTCTTCTCGAACTAACTGAACAGCCTTCATCAATGTTTCATAACTTGGGTTTGGCTCAATCCCAGAAAACTCAAAGCAAGTATAACCGGACAATGATGCCTTCACTTGGTCAAAAACACCATTTTTCTTAATACTGCCACCACCATAAGCAATAAGTATGCGGCGATCCTTACCTATTTCAGAAGAAATATCCTTGATACGCCCTTCACCAAATATGATTTTTGTAGGGTTTTGAAAATTGAATTTGAACATGGCACTAACCTTTCAGTGTTAAGACCAACATTAACTTAATTTTATCAGTAAGTCGCTTTTGTGTTAGTTAACCCGATCAAACAGTGAACCGTCAAGATGATTAAACGTGGAGACTTTTAAAAAATTTACGCGGAGCAATTACGGAAAAATTTCAGGAAGAAATTATGCCGGGAAAATTCAGATCAATACATACGGACGCTCAGAGACGATTGGAACCAAAGAACCGAAATGAGACATTATTTTTTTAGAATTTAACTTTTGATATAAAAAAGCCGGAGGTATCACCCTCCGGCTCTGATGAAAACTTTGATCTTAACTTTTACTGTGCAGCGGTACGAGCAGCATCCAGCCATCCATTCCACTTATCCTGATTTACCTTAATCCATTCCTGAGCATGGCGTTCAATATCATCCTGAGATTTTTCACCATCCTGCATTTTGGTGTTCTGGGCGCTGATATCGGCCAGAGGCAGCGTAAAAACTTCGAAAAATTTCTTTGCGGCAGGGTTGGCCTGCAAAAATTTCTTGTTGGCAACAATCTGAATATCGCTGACCACAAACCCGGCTTTAAGCGGATCGGTAACTGCACCTTCGATACCACTGACGGTCATCCTGTCCTTGCCCGCCATTTGGGATTCCTTCGGGTTGATTTCAGGCACATTAATCCACATAACATCCTTACCAGGCTTCAGCTTGCCAATAGTCCAGTTTGGTGCCCAAGTATAGAAGAAAATCGGCTCACCAGAAGAGTAACGAGCCATGGTGTCGGCCATACTGGCGGAATAACCAGCCTTGATTGGATTGATATGTTCATCCAGCCCATAAACATCGAAATGATGAGTGATAACTTTTTCACAACCCCAACCCGGAGGACAGGCCGTCAAGTCAGCTTTACCATCACCGTTGGCATCAAAAGCTTTTTTTACTTCCGGGCGCTTGAAATCGTCAAGGGACTTGATGTTGTACTTATCCACGTGTTCTTTCGAAACCAGGTAGCCCTGCAAACCACCAGCTTTTGCGACGTAACCGACGACTTCGACCCGCTCTTCTGAGCGCTTCGGCATCTGACTGGTATGGTTCGGAAACCAACCATTCGTCCAGTAGTCAACGTCACCGAGCATGACGGATTGATAAAAAAGTGGGTTCTGCAGTTCTTTTGGTTGTTCAACTTTATAGCCAAGTTCCGTCAGACCGGCACGGACCAGAGCTTCCTGGAAATAACCGGTATTCCAGGTGGCGCGGGCGGGCTTAACGTCAACCCCTTTCCCCGGCTGGTTATTCGCGGCAAATGCCGGCACGGTCAGAGCGAGCATCAGAATTGTCAATAAAACGCGTTTCATGTTTTCTCCTTTTTTTGGGTAAGGTTACTAAATAACTAGACAGATAAATTATGCGTTACAACTTCACTATTTCTTCCCAAAACTCTGGGTGATGCGATCAAGCATCATCGCCAGCAGCACAATAGACAGACCACCGATCGTGGCCAGTCCGATCTCAAGCGTATTCAGGCCCTGAACAACCGGATTACCAAGGCCTCCGGCACCAATCAGAGCAGCAATAACGACCATCGACAAGGCCATCATCAAAGTCTGATTCAGTCCGGCCATGATTGAAGGTAATGCCAAAGGGAACTGGACTTTCCGGAGAACCTGCCAGGGAGTTGCTCCGAAAGCCAAAGCCGCTTCGATTAGTTCCGGGTGAACCTGACGGATCCCCAGACTGGTTAAGCGCACAATTGGTGGCAAAGCAAAAACAATTGTTGCCAAAATCCCGGAAACGGTCCCGATACTGAACAGCATGACCACAGGAACCAGATAGACGAAAGGTGGGATGGTCTGCATGGCATCAAGGGCCGGTCTCAGGAACACCTCGAAACGGTCGCTCCGTCCAGACATGATACCAAGAGGTATCCCAGCCAGGGCGCAGAAAAACACTGAACTGACAACCATTGCGAGAGTCGTCATTGTCTCGTCCCACAGCCCCAGGTAACCCACGAGCATTAAAGTCACAAAGGAGAAAGTCGCGACCCGCTTACCGGCATATCTCCAGGCCACGGCAATAAAAAACAGGATGACGAAAACAGGTGGCAAGGTGGTAAAAATCCATTCAAACCCTTTCAGACAAAGTTCAATCGGCATTTTTATTGCCTGAAAAATGTCACGGTGATTGAAAACCAGCCAGTCGACAAAATCCTGAACCCAACTATCGAGCGGTATCAATTTTTTATCAAAACTCAGAAAATTCATTGGTTATTTCGCCCCTTCAGTTTCAAGTTCAGTGACTTCGATTTCTTCTGCTTGATTGCGGTGTAAGGTTTTCAGGAACAGATTTTTCGAGACGACACCTAAAAAACTGCCGTCATCATCGAGAATCGGCAGGGGCCAGGGGTTCCCGGCAACTTTCGGCAGAATGTCCTGTAATGAGTCGTCTTTATGGGCAGCAGTAACCCCCTCCAGATAAGCATTAGGAATAAGTTGCGGAACATCGTTACGGTCAAGCAGATGGCGCAATGAATCGGTGGAGACAATTCCTTTAAAGATCTTGTCGCGATCAAGAACATAAGCATAATCACGGTCGTTTTTAATCAAACGTTGCAGACCGGCACGGGGATTTTTACCGTCTGTGATCGGAACAGTCACCTGGGAAGCGGTCGCAATATCACCAGCGGTGAGAATATTGGTCGGATCAACTCCACGGAAAAAGGCGCGCACATAATCATCTGCAGGGTTCTGCAGAATATCTTCGGGAGTACCAACCTGAACAACTCGGCCGCCTTCCATAATAGCGATCCTGTCACCGATACGCATCGCTTCATCCAGATCGTGAGAAATAAAAACAATCGTCCTTTTGGCCTTAGACTGTAATTTCAGCAGTTCATCCTGCATCTCGGTACGGATCAGAGGATCAAGAGCGGAAAAAGCTTCATCCATCAACAGGACATCTGGATCAACAGCCAGCCCTCGGGCCAGACCGACCCGCTGTTGCATTCCCCCCGAGAGCTCATCTGGCATGCTCTCAGCCCAAGCCTCCAGACCGACCTGTTCCAATGCTTGAAGAGCCCTCTTTTCACGAGTTTCTTTGTCGACACCATCCATCTCCAGACCAAATGCAGCATTCTGAATCACTGTCATATGCGGCATCAGAGCGAAAGACTGAAACACCATACTCAACTTGGCGCGCCTGACCTTCACCAGCTGGTCATCATCCATGCGAACAATATCTTCACCATCAATGAGAACCTCGCCGGCAGTCGGCTCAATCAGACGGTTGAGCATTCGCACCATGGTTGATTTACCTGATCCCGACAAACCCATGATGACAAATATTTCGCCAGTGTAAATCTCAAAACTAGCATTCTGAACACCTACAGTTGTGTCCGTCTTATCAAAAATGGTCTCTTTATCGTGGCCTTCCTTGAGGAGCTTCATCGCTTTTTTCGGTTGAGGTCCGAAAATTTTATACAAGTTTTTAACTTCAATTTTAACGGTATCTGACATCTTTTTTCCTTAAAAACAATAGAAATACAGAAACTTAACCAAGCTATCATGGTCCTGAACAAAGCACGAAAACCGGCTAATAAAAAATCAATACACAAAGGACCAAAGCCGAAAGCGAACTATGATATAGGTTGAGATCTGCAATCAGCAGCGTTCCAGAGTAAAAATATTTGGTTTTAATAAGGACAGAGCGACCCGCGACCTGGTACTGAGGGGACCACAGAACCAAGCGCAACTCTGATTGAAAAGAAAATCTGCGAATCAACACACGGGGTGAAGTTCTTAACGATTTTCTTGCGGGGCAAGGTCGGAACATCCTGGCAGGATGCCGCCTAGTTCTTGAACTCTACAGGTTTGAAGTCAGATTGTCAAATCAAGGCGCTGGAATTGACTGAAGCTAAACAATAAAAAAAGCGATCAGATAAAATCTGATCGCTTGAATTTTTTGGAGCGGGAAACGAGATTCGAACTCGCGACGTCAACCTTGGCAAGGTTGCACTCTACCACTGAGTTATTCCCGCTCAATAAGACTCGTCGTGACGAGCGGATGTATGTATAGCAAAACGGCTCACAGAGTGTCAATAAAAATTATCAATTTTACAAACATGAAAATATCTATAGATATCAACGAGTTAGTTTTTTGCAAAAACCTTGAAGAATTTCACGAAATAATCACCACCGGACCAGACAGTCAGGAACAACGAAATATAGAAGATAAAAATTCCGGCATTATGGAGAGAGGGGTAGAGAAAATCAAATTGCACCCCAAAAAACCAGTGATAACGATAGTGCAACAGCAGACCAACTATCGCTATCATTTGAAAAATGGTTTTATATTTTCCAAGGTCACTAGCTGCAATAACAATCCCTTCCGATGAAGCAATTGAACGGATACCGGACACTATCAACTCTCGACCAAGAATCACAAAAACCGCCCATGCCGGCACCCGATCCAGCGGAATGAGCATAATCAGTGCAGCCATCACAATCAATTTATCAGCCAGGGGATCCAAAAACTTGCCAAGGATAGTAACAACTCCCCATTTTCGAGCAAGGTAACCATCAAGCCAGTCAGTCATTGCAGCTGCAGTAAAAATAAACGCGGCCCAGAAGCAGTTCTGCTTTGATTCGAACAACAATAAAAAAACCACGATCGGAACTGCTGCTATTCGCGACAGGGTTAAAATATTAGGAAGATTCAGAAGCTTAACTTCACCGGCCATCAGAGAGTGTCCTTTGAGCGAGAATAAAAATCAAAATAATGCTTAACCTTTTTAACATAGTTCTGTGTTTCTTCAAACGGTGGAATTCCACCATATTTGCGGACAGCTCCTGGACCTGCATTATAGGCCGCTAGAGCATAGTCCAAATTCATGTCAAAGGAATCGAGCATTTTGCGCAAATAAAGGGATCCACCATAAATTGAGTCGGATGGGTCAAAGGGGTTTTTAACTCCAACCTCATTTGCTGTTTCCGGCATAAGCTGCATTAAGCCTTGCGCCCCTTTGGTTGAAACAACTTGTGGATCAAAATCACTCTCAACTTTGATGATTGCCTTGATGAGCGACTTATCAAGTTTAAATTTCTCTGCAAAATGGTTAATCAGGGTTTCCAGTTTATAACCTTCCCCCTCACCCCTATAAAAAAGAAATTTATTTGACGTTGGGACATTCGTGAAATGGACCCGGCCATATTCATCAACATAACGGTATATTCCTGCCCAGACAGTGGCTGGAACCACAAGGGAGAAAAACAATAAAATAGCAGAGATAGTGCGAAAGGACGTAAACATGAAAGTTTTATAACCTTTGCCGGTTGATAATGTCAAGTTCCACCTGAAACTCTTGACATCCCCAATACCCAGACAGATAATGCCGTTTGATTTTTTCTTTAACTCATCCTGTTCCCACCACGACAAATGATGGCTTCAGGTCAACAAAAATGGGTGGTATTCATGAAAACCACAACAGACTTTTTAGTGATTGGTAGTGGCATTGCCGGGCTTTCCTATGCATTAAAAGTGGCCGATCAAGGGACGGTTTCTCTCATTACAAAACGCGCGATTGACGATTCTGCAACTCAACTAGCACAAGGCGGAATTGCAACGGTCTTTTCCGATAGTGACAGTTTTGAATCACATGCAGAGGATACCATGGTTGCCGGTGCTGATCTTTCTGATCCGGATATCGTGGATCTCGTTGTCCAATCCGGTCCTGAAGCTATCCACGACCTCATCGACTGGGGAGTCAAGTTCAGCCGAAACCAGGACAATCTATACGATTTAACCCGTGAAGGGGGACACAGCCAAAGACGTATTCTTCACGCAAAAGATGCCACTGGCAGAGAAATCGAACGTGCACTCGTAGAAGCAGCACTCAAACATCCCAACATTACCCTGTACCAAAATCATATTGCTGTCGACTTAATTACTGAAAGCAAAGTTTTGCAAAAGAAACTTCATCACAATAGTTGCCTTGGTGCTTATGTTCTGGATATCAACACGAGTGAGGTTATTGCTTTCGGTGCCCAATTTACGATTCTGGCAACAGGCGGTGCCGGAAAAGTTTATTTCTATACTTGCAACCCTGATATTGCCACGGGCGATGGGATCGCTATAGGTTGGCGTGCCGGTGCGACTGTTGCCAACATGGAATTCATGCAGTTTCATCCGACAACCCTGTACCATCCATTGGCTAAATCATTTCTCATTTCTGAAGCGGTTCGGGGTGAAGGAGGGATTTTAAGACGTGCTGATGGCTATGCTTTTATGCCCGACTACCACAAATTAAAGGATTTAGCTCCACGAGACATTGTCGCCAGAGCCATTGATAGCGAGATGAAAAAATCGGGAGCAGATTGTGTCTTCCTTGATATTACTCACAAAGAAGCGGATTTCATCAAAGGTCACTTTCCAATGATTTATGAAACCTGCCTTGGTTTCGGAATAGATATGACCAAAGACCCGATTCCTGTTGTTCCTGCAACCCACTACCTTTGTGGCGGACTAAGTGTCGATAAAAATGGAGAAACCAATATTCACAACCTGTTTGCTATTGGTGAAGTCGCCTGCACAGGCCTCCATGGCGCTAACCGGCTGGCAAGCAACAGTCTTCTCGAAGGGGTTGTTTTTGCCAAAATAGCGGCAGAAGTCTCCTTATCCAGACTTCAAGAGCAACTCCCTGCCACCCCGCAGGTTCCGCCCTGGGATTGTGGCAATGCTACCGACAGCGATGAAGAAGTGATCGTCGCTCACAACTGGGAAGAAATTCGTCGCTGCATGTGGAATTATGTCGGCATTGTCCGTTCAGACAAGAGGCTGCAAAGGGCCATGAATCGCATTCAGATGATTCAAAGGGAAATTGATGAATATTATTGGAATTTCCACCTCACTTCAGATTTAATCGAGCTGCGGAACATCACCACAGTCGCCCAATTGATCGTCCAGAGTGCCCTGTCACGGCATGAGAGCCGTGGGTTGCATTACACCATTGATTACCCCGAACGTGATGATGAGAATTTCCATCGCGATACCATTATTCCCGGTGCCCGCTATTCCGGAAAAGGATAATATTTTGGATATTGATACAATTCGGAAGCAGATCAATCAACTCGACGAAGATCTGTTGCGCATATTCAATCAACGAGCGGCACTTGCTCTTGAAATCGGTGAAGTCAAAAAGCAATTGGGTCTGCCGATTTATGACCCCGGCAGAGAGAAGCTTATTTTTGAGCGGATGAAAGAAAAAAATAACGGCCCGCTGGATAATTCAGCGATTATTCGGTTATTTGAACGGGTCATTGATGAAAGTCGCAGTCTGGAAAGAACCCACGCCAAGGGAGAGAATTAACATGTTGGTCATTATGAAAAGGGTTGCGACTGAAAGCAATCTTGAGCAGGTCAAAAAAATTCTCGTTGAACAGGACTGTGATTTCCATCAGTCAACGGGTGCTGACCGTATTATTCTTGGGGTCGTCGGTGAAACCAAAAATATTGATCCAAAGATCTTGCTGCAAATTCCTGGAGTTCTTGATATCTACAGGATACCGGATGAGAACGAATCAGGGTGAGCATCATGCTCACCCTGAAAACTCACATCAAGCAATCACTTCTGATTTTGTAAAAACAGTGCGGAGCACCTGCCCTGCCCCTTCAATCGCCTCACGAGCACCTTCTTCTCGATCAACCAGAGTCACAATTCCAACCACATCAAGCCCTTCTTCCTGAGCCCGCTCAACTGCTTTCATAGAGGATCCTCCTGTGGTCGTCACATCTTCAACAATAACGACCCGGGAACCAGGAGGCAAATTTTTACGCCCTTCCAGCCATTGTCCGGTACCATGCCCTTTAGGCTCCTTACGAATAATAAAAGCGTGCACACTGCTGCCATCCAATTGCGCCGCAATAGATGTCGCTGTTGCAATCGGATCGGCACCAAGGGTCAAGCCTCCAACGCCATCAATTTCGGTTTCAAACTTTTTCACTTCCTCCCAGAAGGCCTGGCCAACAAGCAAACCACCACGCGCATGCAAGGTCGTTTGTTTCCCATCAAAATAAAAATTACTTTTCCGGCCTGAAGCCAATGTCACTTCACGCTCTTCATAGGACAGTTCACAGATAATGTCTTTTAGTTCGTCTTTAACACCCATTATGCACTCCTTGAAATAGGATCAATAAAATACAAGTAAATAGCTGATCTATATTAAAAAAGTCCCAATTGGTTAGTATCTGTCAAACGTGGAAATTTTACCGGGTAATCACCACTGAAGCAGGCATCACAAAAATCAACCTTATGATCTCCAAATTGCCGCAATGCTTCGTGCAACCCCTCAATATTGAGATAACAGAGGGTATCAGCCGTAAAATAGCGGGCAATCTCATCGATATTATGTGAAGCCGAAATCAGTTCTTTACGCGATGGGGTATCAATACCGTAAAAACAGGGGAAGCTGGTTGGCGGACTGGAAATACGCACATGAACTTCTTTAGCCCCTGCGTTGCGTATCATCTTGACAATTTTTCGCGACGTTGTCCCTCTAACAATGGAATCATCAACAACAACGACTCGTTTACCTTCAAGAATTTCACGGACAGGGTTAAGCTTCAGTTTCACCCCAAAATGGCGAATGGATTGCTGCGGTTCGATAAACGTTCTGCCGACATAGTGATTCCTGATCAACCCTAATTCAAAAGGCAAACCAGCTTCCTCTGCAAACCCCATTGCTGCAGGCATACCGGAGTCAGGGACAGCAATCACCAAATCAGCGTCGACTGGATACTGGCGAGCGAGTTGCCGACCAAACTCTTTCCGTACCGGATAAACCATCCGATTAAAAATTCGGCTATCCGGACGGGCAAAATAAATATATTCAAAAATACAAGGGGTGTTACGAACCTTTTCCTTGAAGGGAAAGTAGGATTTCATCCCCTTTTTGTCGACAACAACCATTTCTCCAGGTTCAATTTCCCGAATATATTCAGCTTCAATCAGATCAAAAGCACAGGATTCTGAAGCGACAACAAAAGCACCGTCCAGTTTGGCCAGACTTAATGGGCGGAATCCACTGGGATCGCGTACGGCGATCATTCTTGTCTCTGTCAAAAAGGCAAGGCTGTAAGCACCTTTGACCTGCTGTAAAGATTCACAAACCCGCTCAACAAGAGAATCTGATTGGGCGCGAGCAATCAGATGGATAATAGTTTCGGTATCAGCTGTCGTCGAAAAAATGGAACCGCTCTTTTCAAGAGCATTTCGAACTTCCGGAGCATTGACAAGATTCCCGTTATGGGCAACAGCAATACTTCCACGAGAATAGTCCACCATTATAGGTTGGCAATTCTTCATATCATTGCCGCCGGCGGTAGAATAACGGACATGACCGATGGCAGAACTACCCGGCAACTTGTTGAAGATGTCGTCCTGCTTAAAAACATCTGACACCAGCCCCATACCGAGGTGAGCCTTCAATTGCATTCCGTCAGAGGAAACAATCCCACAACTTTCCTGGCCTCGATGTTGTAAAGCATAAAGCCCAAGATAAGTTAGATTGGCGGCTTCAGGATGACCGAAAATTCCAAAGACTCCGCATTCTTCATGAAGTTTATCAAACATTTATATCAATGACTCCCAAATGGATTTCTAGAGCAACTCTTTTTCAATAAAACGCACGGCATTCTGGTAAAGAACCAACCCCAACCCTTCTTCGGGAAGCTCTTCACGGGTCCAACGCGGATGGTGAGTACGATGAATGTAGGCTTCGGGATGAGGCATTAAACCGAAAATCCGACCGCTCTGATCACAAATTCCTGCTATTGCCGCTATGCTGCCATTAGGATTTTCCGGATAGTCCTGGGTTGGTTGTCCCTGATTATCAGCATATTTCATCACCGCTAAATGCAAGCTTTCAAGTTTCTGCAGAGTCTCATCATCAGCAGCAACAAATTTTCCTTCGCCGTGACGAACAGGCAGATACGAGCTCTCCAATCCCTGAGTAAAAACACAGGGAGAAACAGGATCTATCAACAGCTGACACCAGCGATCTTCAAAACGGCCGCTATCATTGTGAGTCAATGTACAGGTTTGTTCAAGACTGCCGTCAAGCACGGGTAAAAACCCCATTTTAACCAGCAACTGAAAACCGTTGCAAACCCCCATCACAAGTTTTCCAGCAGCAATAAATTGTTGCAATTGTGTCACAAGAGCAGAAGAACTTCCTGAAACCGGAGCGTGCAAAAGACGATTGGCTCCCGCCTTGGCACTGCCCAGATCATCGCCATCAAGAAAGCCGCCGGCTAAATTAAGAAAATGATAGTCATTCAAGCTCACCCGACCAGCCAGGAGTTCAGCAATGTGGACGATATCCGCATCTGCACCAGCTAAACGACAGGCATGAGCGACTTCACGTTCACAGTTGGTTCCATTGCCGGCAATAACAATCGCTTTGACGGTTTTTCCCATTCTACATCTCCCGCAAAGGCGCTTGCCACGCCTGTTTTAACTGCTCCAGAGACTGATGAAGCAGTTTCTGTCCCTGCAATCCGGTTATAATCAGCTCACCATTGTCAATCACCTGACCGATACAGCTGCAACTCTGCCCGGCAAACAACTTTTCAAATTCATCTTTGTGCTCGGTATGAACAGTGACAAGCAAACGGCTCTGTGATTCAGAAAAAAGGATCTTATCTTCACGAACTGTTTGTTCCACATCAACCGAAGCAAGATCAATCTGCATGCCAAATCCACCGGCAAATGCAGATTCCGCCAGAGCAACACCAAGACCGCCATCAGATAAATCATGGCAGGAAGCAACGAGTCCCTGCTTCTGCGCCTGATTGAGAGTGCGATAGCGGAGCAGTGCTGATTCGGCATCAACCTGTGGAACCTGTCGGCCTAATTCATTATGTTGTGCATAATATTCTGACCCACCAAGTTCATCAGCCGTTTTCCCCAACAGATAGACCAGATCACTACTCCGCTTGACTTCCATTGAAACAGCTTGGCGAACATCTGCAATTTTACCAATCACCGAAAACAAAACCGTCGGTGGGATCGATATCTTCCTGTCGCCAATCTGATAGTCATTCTTCATTGAATCCTTGCCGGAAATCAATGGAACACCGTACGCGACACAATAATCATACAAAGCCTGATTTGCACGAACCAACTGTGCCGCCTTATATTTTCCATCAGGGGTCTTACTGCTTTCAACCGGGTCACACCAACAGAAATTATCCAGCCCGGCAACATGATCGATATCACCACCAACGGCAACATAATTGCGCAGGCCTTCATCAATAGCGCATGCCATCATGTGATAAGTGTCAATATCGCTATAGCTGGGACAGATTCCATGAGAGACAACAACTCCGGAAAAAGAGTCGAGAAGAGGACGAAACACGGCAGCATCAGAAGGGCCATCATTGGTCACTCCCAGCAAAGGCTTGATAACGGTACCAGCCTGAACCTCATGATCATAACGGCGAACAACAGACTCCTTGGAACAAATATTCAAGCGAGATAAAAGTTGTTTTAACTCCTGACCAAGATCAGCGGGTTGTAAAAATGCGGGCTCTTCCAGCTCTCTTGGTTGCCATTTTGCCGGTATAACCAATTGAGGCACGCCGTCATGAACAAAATCCATCCCCAGATATGAAACTGTCTTTCCTTCATAAAGGCAATGGAAATAACCTGAATCGGTAAAGATTCCAAGGTCGGTTGCTTCGACATCCATCTCTGTCGCCAGGGAAATAAAAGCATCCAGTTTTTCTTCAGGTACAGCTAAAGTCATCCGCTCCTGGGCTTCAGAAATAAGGATTTCCCAAGGCTGGAGACCAGGATATTTCAGTGGTGCACGGTCCAGATGAAGTTCAAATCCCCCGGTATCTTCTGCCATTTCACCAACTGAAGAGGAAAGACCACCGGCGCCATTATCAGTAATGGAATGATATAATCCGCGATCACGAGCAAGAATCAAAAAATCGAACATCTTACGCTGGGTGATCGGGTCACCAATCTGGACAGCTGTCACCGGAGAACCTTCGTGAAGTTCCTCCGAAGAAAAAGTCGCTCCGTGGATACCATCCTTGCCAATCCGGCCACCGGTCATGACAATATGATCACCAATCTGCACCTTTTTTTCATGGCAGGGCTGACCATTCAACAGTCGTGGCATGATTGCAGCGGTGCCACAATAAACCAGAGGTTTTCCGGCAAAGCGATCATCAAAAACAAGAGAGCCATTAATCGTTGGAATACCACTCTTGTTACCACCATGCTCAACCCCTTCGACAACACCTTCAAAAATTCGTCGTGGATGCAAAAGACGTGGGGGCAGCTCTTGACTCATAAAAGGTGAAGCAAAACAGAAGACATCCGTATTAAAAATCAAACGGGCTCCCATCCCCGTCCCCATACCATCACGGTTCACACCAACTATTCCGGTCAGAGCCCCACCGTAAGGATCCAGTGCACTGGGAGAATTGTGGGTTTCAACTTTAAAAACAATGCTCCAGTCAGAATCAAATTCAATCACCCCGGCATTGTCTTTAAACACTGACAAACAATAATCATCAGCGCCCAGATTTTTACGAACCTGATCTGTCGCACCAACAATATATGTTTTGAACAGTGAGTCTATCTGTTCCACTTTCCCGGATTCATCTTCATAGTCAATTCGGGCGGAAAATATTTTATGCTTACAATGCTCACTCCAGGTTTGTGCCAAAGCTTCCAGCTCAACATCAGTCAGTTCAGCTCCAAGACCAAAACGCTGACGTTCAGAAACCACCTGAGGGTTGTCAATATGTTGCTTGATTTTGTGCATTTCCTCAAGATTAAGAGCCAACATTCCTTGCCTACTGATATCAAGTAACTCTTCATCAGATATCTGTAGATTCAGAGTCCTGACCGTCGGGGCCGCCTCACTGATAACCTTGGGAACAGTAACAGGAACACCAACCACAGGGTCCAGTTCGTCATAAGTCAAAATCGTCCAATACTGAATCAAACCATTGGCCAGAAAATCTTTGGCAATCTTTTCGGCTACGGTCTTATCCGTCAGACCGGTAAACACATACTGTGTTGAGGTGTATACGCTCTCACCTGCGGCAAACGGTCGCCCCGTAAGATATTGAATCGCTTCCTTTGCCGTCCGGCCGGTATTGTCCGTCACCCCGGGGCGAAGTCCCACCTCAATCAGCATATCAAAATTATTCGCCAGAGGCTGATTAATGGTGTACTCCTGAATGACCGGATCAGAAAACGGACCAGAGGCAGCACGCTCAACCTCTGCACTGCTTAAGTCAGCATCCAAGGTATAGACATCCAAAGTTCGCACAATGGGTAGATCTAGATGCAAATGCTCTTCGATTTCCCGACGAACCCGTTCTCCACGAGCATCTTTTATATGTTTCTTGAGTCCAACAACGATTCTCCAGGCCATTTTCTCTCCAATTTTTTCTATTCAGGAAACCATAATGGTCTTTACATCAAAGCACAAACTAGCTTGACTCTGCCGTCCGACAATAATTTCCGATGTTAGACCACAATCATTTAAAACGTTACGAAAAGTTTCAGCAGCAAGGGTGGGACAATTGTTTTCTTCACTTAAATGTGCCAGAAAGATAGCCTCCAGACCCGACCAGCAGACCTCCTCCAACAACAAACAAGATTCATTATTTGACAAATGACCATGCCGACTCCGGATCCGCTGTTTCAAATCCCAGGGATATGGACCATCCTGCAGCATTTGTTCATCGTGATTGGCTTCCAGAACCAGAACCCGACATTCTTTCAGCTGTTGCACAACCAGGCGTGTCGTCATCCCAAGATCCGTGGCAAAGCCGATTTTCCCTTCACTTGAGTTAATTGTAAAACCGACAGGGTTCACGGCATCATGGGTTGTAGAGAATGATGATATAGATAAATCCCGGAAAGAAAAAGTTTCTCCGGCAGTAAAGTGATGTAAATCTCTAATTTTTCCAAGCTTCGGCAACGAAGCATGGGTTTGGTAATCAAGATGCACAGGTAAGTCATAACGACGTGCAAGTGGACCGATTCCACCAACATGATCATGATGCTCATGGGTCACCAGAATTCCGTGCAAATCCTCGCATCTCAACCCAATAGTCGAAAGTCGCCGTTCAGTCTCAATTCCCGACAATCCGGCGTCAATAAGCAGCCGACAGCCATCGGCTTCGACCAATGCACTGTTTCCACGACTACCGCTTGCCAGCAAACATACGCGCACTTGACTGTTCCTTTCGTCCCCCTGGGAGCGTTGCCCTTATACCTAAAATTGTTGCATGCCGCAAGGATAAAACCCACAACTATTTTCGTTGAAAGTCATTTGCAATCGGCGTAACTTTATGTACTCTTTAAGAAGGTTGATCGGCCTCGCAGTAACTGGCTGAGAACCTTACGAAAATATTACTCAATTTTTCATATTTTTTCAGGAGGCACCATAATGTCTGTAAAAGTTGCGATTAACGGATTCGGTCGAATAGGTAGAAATGTCCTGCGGATTGCCAGCCAATCAAACAGTTTTGATGTTGTTGCTGTCAATGACCTCACCGACGCCGCAACACTGGCACATCTCTTCAAATATGATTCCGTTCACGGAATCTTTGCTGGAACAGTAGAAACGGATGGCGACAATCTGCTCGTCGATGGGAAAACGATTAAAATTCTTTCCCAACGCGATCCGGCTCAATTACCCTGGCGAGAACTCGGGGTTGATATTGTGATTGAATCAACAGGATTTTTCTCTGCCCGGGATCTGGCAGCTCAACACCTGAGTGCCGGAGCTAAAAAAGTCGTCATCAGCGCACCGGGAAAAGGTGCGGATATCACCATCTGTATGGGCATCAATGAAGAACAATATAACCCGACAACAGATGATATCATCTCCAATGCCTCCTGCACCACTAACTGCCTTGCTCCGGTCGCTAAAGTACTGCTGGAAAAATTCGGTATTGTCCGCGGAATGATGACAACTGTTCATTCTTATACAAATGATCAGAAAATACTTGACCTGCCCCACAGGGATCTCCGTCGTGCCAGGGCTGCAGGGATTTCAATGATCCCGACAACAACAGGTGCCGCAAAAGCAACAGCTCTGGTTTTACCACAACTCAAAGGCAAGCTCGAAGGAATGGCCATCAGGGTGCCGACTCCTAATGTCTCCCTGGTTGACCTTGTTGTGGAAACAGAAAAATCGACCAGCATCGAAGCAGTGAATGCCGCCATGCGAGCAGCTTCTGAAAACGAGCTCAAAGGAATCCTCGACTATTGTGAGCTTCCCTTAGTCTCTCGCGACTTTAATGGTTCTGCTGCATCATCCACCTTTGATTCATTAATTACCAACGTCATCGGCGGAAATATGGTTAAAATCTTAACCTGGTATGACAATGAATGGGGTTACTCGAACCGGGTTTTCGATCTGGTTCGTTATATCTCGGCCCATTAATACCTTCACTTGTCTGGTGACTGTGCAAAAATCTTAAAAGCTCATTCTATACTTTCTGGAGATATTAATGTTTGAAAAGAAATCGCTTAGAGATGTTGATGTTCAAGGTAAACGGGTTTTCTGTCGCTGCGACTTCAATGTCCCCATAGATAAAGAAGGCAAAATAACCGACGACACCCGTATCCGGGCGGCGCTGCCAACCATCCGCTATCTATTGGAGCAAGGAGCCAAGGTCATTCTCGCATCTCACCTTGGCCGTCCTAAAGGAAAACCATCACCTGATTTCAGTCTCTGCCCAGTTGCAACGCATTTAAGCAACCTTCTTGGTCAACAGGTTGTCATGGCACCCGATTGCATTGGTGACAACATTCAACTGCTGGCAGATCAGCTCAACAATGGTCGGATCATGTTGCTGGAAAACGTTCGTTTCCACAGTGGTGAAACAGACAATAATCCAGCTTTTGCAGCCCAGCTTGCAGGCCTGGCAGAAATCTATGTGAATGATGCTTTTGGTACAGCTCACCGGGCACATGCTTCAACGGAAGGAGTTGCACGCTTATTACACCCTGCTGTTGCCGGTTTTCTTATGGAAAAAGAGCTTCAATACCTCGGTGGTGCACTGGCTCACCCAGACCGCCCCTTTGTGGCAATTCTTGGTGGGGCGAAAGTCAGCGATAAAATTACGGTGATAGAAAATCTTTTACCAAAGGTTGATGCTATTTTGATCGGTGGAGGAATGGCATACACATTTCTTAAAGCACAGGGTGTTGAAGTTGGACAATCTCTGGTTGAAAATGACCGGATCGCGCTTGCTGGCGATCTGCTTGACAAAGCTCAGAAGCAAGGCGTCAAATTTCTATTACCTACAGACCATATTGTCGCAGAGACTTTTGCTGCAGACAGCCCATCCACAAGCGTCAAAAACGTTGATTTCCCAACTTTGGGTATGGGACTGGATATCGGTCCTGAAACCATAAAATCTTTTGAGAAACAGATCTCTACAGCTAAAACCGTTATCTGGAATGGGCCTATGGGGGTTTTTGAATTTGACAATTTTGCCAGGGGCACATTCGCCATAGCAAAAGCTTTGGCAAAATCGAACTGCATGTCAATTATTGGTGGCGGTGATTCTGTTGCAGCTGTCAATAAATCCAACCTGCAACAACAGATGACCCATATTTCAACCGGCGGTGGAGCATCCCTCGAATTCCTGGAGGGGAAAATATTACCTGGTGTTGCAGCCTTAACAGACAAATAAGAAAAACATTGACGTTGCTCAGAAGGGATAGATGATGCGCAGACCTCTAATAGCTGGTAACTGGAAGCTGAATAAAACGATTAAAGAATCGCGACAACTCTCTATGCAATTGATTGATGAACTCAGCAACATCACAGACCGAGACATCGTTATTGCTCCAGTGTTTACAGCACTCAGTACCGTATCTGAAATCATAGGGTCTTCCCCCATTCAGCTAGCCGCACAGAATTGTTACCCAACAACCAGTGGGGCTTTTACCGGGGAAGTCTCTCCCCTGTTCTTACAGGATGCCGGATGCCGGTTTGTCATTATCGGCCATTCCGAGCGACGCCAGTTGTTACACGAGACAAACGCATTTATCAACCAAAAGTTAATCGCTGTGATTCATGCTGAATTAACCCCCATTCTCTGCATTGGCGAAACGTTGCAACAGCGAGAAGAAGGACAGATGTTGGAAACCTTAACCCGGCAGATCGAGGAAGGACTTGCCGGGTTAACAGCAGATCAGATGGCAACTGTTGTTATCGCTTACGAGCCTATCTGGGCCATCGGCACAGGAAAAACGGCAAGCAGTGAACAAGCTCAGGAAGCCCACGCTTTTATTCGTGAATTATTGCAGGAATTGTTCAATCCGACTGTCGCCGGGCAAACGAGAATTCTCTATGGGGGCAGTGTTAAACCGGAAAATATCGACAACTTGATGGCGCAAAAAGATATTGATGGAGCCCTGGTTGGTGGAGCCAGCCTGAAAGCTGAGGATTTTATTCGGATCGTTAAGTTTCTGTAGCTGAATTCAGATAAGCTGAAAACTGCGTAATACAAAAATGCCCAAGGTTGTAAAAACCATCGATCCTAACGACGTAGCTGCAATGATGGCAGCGGCAAGATGATGATTCCCCCCCATAGCCTGGGTCATGGGATAACTTGCTGCTGCAGTTGGAGAAGCACACATTAAATAAAGAACCCCTAAATGTTCACCACGTAAACCAATCGCGATACCGCCAAGGGTTATTATCAGGGGAACAAAAACCAGCTTTGCCGCAGAAGACCAATAAAGAGCCTTTGAAGCATGGAACTCCTGAAGACGGATAGAAGCCCCGGCACACAGCAATGCCAGAGGTAAAGTCATCCGCGCGAAATATCCTCCCGTAGTGAGAAAAAACTCAGGAACCTGCAACCCACTCAAAGAGATGAGCACACCTGCGACAATCGACAGAATCAAAGGATTTTTACCTATACTCGCAATAATATGGGTATAGGTTGTTTTATTAGTGGAAATACTCTGATGCCGTGTCAACGTAATCACGGCAAGAACATTGAACAGTGTGGTTAAAACTGCCAGATAGATAGACGCTGCTGCTACAACCCTGTCACCGAAAGCACTGATGCAGAATGCCAAACCGATGATCCCCATATTACTGCGAAACGCCCCCTGGACAAAGGCGCCCCGATCAAAACTCTTTTTCAGGCGTACAGCGATCATGCGATCGAGGATCAGGAAAACAGCAATCGTCGCCAGAATCGCATAAAAAATTAATTTTATCGGTAAATTATGGACGAAATCAGTTTCAACCAGTTTGACAAATAGCAAGCACGGCAAGGTGACCTTAAAAACAAGGTCTGATCCTACTCTGGCAAATTCATCTGTAATCCAGCCGAGCCGTTTGAAAAGAATCCCAAAACCAAGCATGCTGAAAATCGGCGCCGTAATCGCCAGAGAAAAACCTAAATCGGACCACATATGTGAAAAAGCTCAATCTATAAAAAGAAGTGTAAAAAACGATAGTGAAAGTTGTCAGGGACGGAAACAGACTTTCAATCCCTGACAACATAAGATAAGTGGAATTTTCAAGACTCTTTCAGTGCGTACCCTGCACCTCTGACGGTATGAATCAATTTTTTATCGTACTTCTGGTCAATTTTATTCCGTAAGTAATTGACATAAACATCGATGATATTGGTAAAAGAGTCAAAAGTGTAATCCCAAACATTCTCAGCGATCATCAACCGCGTAAGGACGCGGTTCGGATTACGGATGAAATATTCCATAAGAGCATATTCTTTTGAGGTCAGAGATATTTCTTCACCAGCGCGCCATACTTTGTGGGAGACAGGGTCAAGGCGAAGGTCAGCAAAGAATATTTCAGCTCCCCGGTCATTAGAACCGCGACGAATCAAAGCACGGCAACGGGCAACCAGTTCAATAAAAGCAAAAGGTTTGGCGAGATAATCATCGGCTCCGATATCCAGCCCGGTCACTTTATCATCAACAGAATCCCGGGCGGTGAGGCAAAGGATCGGTGTCATAATATTTTTATCACGCAGATATTTAACTGCTGCCAGACCATCCATTTTGGGCAGCATGATATCCATCAAAATCAGATCATAAGTCCCCGATTCAGCCTTTTTTACTCCCTCTTCACCATCAAAAGCGGCATCAACAGAAAAACCTTCTTCTTCAAGCCCCCGCTGTATAAAAGTTGAAACCTTTTTTTCATCTTCAACAACAAGAATGTGCATTGACGTTCTCCTTTATCAGCAAAAGTCACCTTCAGGCTAACCTAAAATCTCTTATAATCCAGTCATCTCGAAGCTATAATAATAAGAATCTTATTAGATCAAGCTAGCAGAATTTTCTTTGACCCTCAAGGAAAAAACCAATATCCAGCCGTTTCAATTAGAAAAAATAGTGCCAGAGTAAATCTAATCGTCCTTTCTTTATCAGGGCTTTGCCGGAATAACGCATGATCTCCCGTACTTTTTCTCGATATTCATTGCGATAACAGTGAACGACACAATGCTTACAAGCAGGTTTTTCATCTAAGGGGCAGTTGATTCGACGCTGAATGGCATAAAGTAAAAACTGTCGACATTCATGACAGCAGGAATAGCGTTTCAACGATGCAAGTTGTGGGTCTAAACCTGACAAAAGTGCTTTCTCTGAAGTATGTAGACCATGGCAATAGACAGAGGTAAACAACACCAGAATTTTCAGGTCTTTCTTTTCTTTACGAGTCAGCCTGGAACCCGTTTTTTGAGTTAATTTATTGATATGCTTAAGCCTCTTTAAATCTTTCCGCCAAGTCTTGCAATCGATCCCAGTCTAGAATCTCAATCTTTTTACCCCGGACTGAAACGGTCTCATCATCTGAAAATTTGCGCAAAGTTCGAGATAAAGTTTCGCTGGTTGTTCCCAGATTGGATGCCAGTTGACTTTTAGATACGGGCAACTCGACCTCACCAACAACATCACCGCCAAAGCTCAATAGATAGCGGGCAAGTCGAGCGGGAACATCACGAAAAGTCAAATCTTCAATCTGTATCGTGAATTCCCGCAAAAAACGGGAAAGACCGGAAATAATATTGATGGCTAACTGAGGATGCCGATGAAGCAAATCCAGGAATTCCCGTTTCGGAAAAAACAACAGTGACGCAGGAACCAAAGTTTCAGCAAAAGCAGGATAGCAACCATTGTCAAAAATAGCAGCTTCGGCAAAACTGTTACCGGGTTGAACCACATGTAAAATGCGTTCCTTCCCCTCTGATGACAATTTATAGACTTTGACTTTGCCGGAAGCGACAATGTAAAAGCCGTCTGCTTCACTTCCCTCTTCAAAGAGAATTTTTCCCTTGCTGAACTCACGCTTGCGAAGAATAGCCGTCAGCAACGGCAAATCTTCAGCTGTAACCCCTGAAAACAAATGGCATTGTTTAATAATGTCTGAAAAATTGACCCCCATTTACCATCCCGAATCAACAAAAGCTATTACCGTAACCCGACTTCTTTGCTATAATACACATCCTCAAAACAAATAAGGATAAGATTATGAAGTTATATCAACTAGTTATAGTTATGTTTTTATTTTTTGTCAATTCAATAAGCTTAGCTTTTTGTCAGGACGTCACTCTCTCCTGGGACCCCAGCCCGACCTCGGGTGTCGATGGCTACAAAGTTTATTACAAGCAGGGGAATATGACCCCCCCTTTCGATGGCATCGGAGCAGACCAAGGAGCTTCACCGGTTGATGTTGGCGATACCCTATCAACAATGTTGACCGGCCTCAGTGATGGAGTCACATACTTTTTCACGGTCACAGCCTATCAGGACCCTGACAGCGAAAGTAGTTTTTCAAATATTGTCAGTAATAGCTGGATACCCTCTTTAACTATTCCAACCGATAACACAACCGCTGAACCGGTCCCTGTGACCTTCAGGTGGGAAACGGCACCTTCCGGCTATGATGTCACTTACACCCTCTTTTATGGGACAGATGAAGCAGAGGTTACCTCTGCCACTTCAGGGATATTGCCCCCTCCTTGGGGAAACAATCTGATCCCAACGGGGCTTATCCTTGTATTAATTGTGGGGTTACTTACACAAATAGAGTATGGTCAGATAATGTCAATGAAGCCGGTCATCAAACCAGCCTATTCTTTTCTGGCAGTGATCCTGGCAGGAGGAATTTTAACCGCTTGTGGCGGCGGTGGCGGTGGTGGATCTTCAAGCGATCGTTCAGCGACGAGCACCGAAACACCGGTCACCGAATCCGTGCTTTATTCCATCGACAAAGGAAGTAGTGACTATCACCAGGCTTTTGATCTGACTGGTTCAACAACCTATTTCTGGAAGGTCGTTGCAACAGATACTCGAGATCCAAACCTCACCTATGAAAGCGAAGTCAGATCATTTACAACGGAAGTTTTTTAGGGGAAATAACGGAATATTATCCCTGATGTAAACCATGTTTTTTTAATAAATCGTAGAACGTTGGTCGACTCACCGACAGCTCTTCTGCGGCTTTCATAATATTTCCTTGAGCGCGCTCCAATGCCTGCTTCAATAAAATGTTTTCAACCTGTCGCCGCCCTTCCTTGAGAGTCATCCCTGAGAAGTCAAATGCACTCGTCGAAGTGGGCACGGGATGAGAATTTGAACTCTCAGCTGCTTCCACAGCGTCTGCACCTGAATTCTTTTCTTCAAAACCGAGATCATATGCTTCGATGATTGGGGTTTCTGCCATAACGACAGCTCTTTTGACTTTATTCTCTAATTCCCGCACATTTCCGGGCCAGTCATAAGTTCTCAACCAGTTTATCGCAGCGGTGCTGTATCCCCTCACCTTCTGGCCAAACTCCTGACCAAAACGACGCAGAAAGATATTAGCCAACAACTCAATATCTTCTCCACGTTCACGTAATGGAGGCAACTCAATTGTTATAACTCCGATCCGGTAATAAAGGTCCTCACGAAATTTTCCGGTTTTGATTGAATCCTGGATATCAATATTGGTTGCTGCGACAATTCTTGTGTCCACGGGAATATCGTCCCGGCCACCAACCCTCTGAATCACCTTTTCCTGTAAAAAACGCAGCAGTTTCACTTGGAGAAGTGGTGCCATTTCACCTATCTCATCAAGAAACAGAGTTCCCCCTTCGGCATATTCAACTTTCCCCTGAACCCGGTTCTGTGCTCCGGTAAAAGCCCCCTTTTCATGGCCGAAAAGTTCGCTTTCCAGCAGGTTTTCAGGGATCGCCCCACAGTTGATTGCAATCACATTACCATCTTTGCGAATTCCACGATTATGAATCGCTCGGGCAACGACCTCTTTACCGGTCCCACTCTCTCCCAGAATAAGAATGGGAACATCAATGGATGCCACTTTCTTGATCATGGCAAAGACCTGCTGCATCTGCGGGCACTGACCGAAGATACCACTATAACCATTGCTTTGATCCTGGGAGGCTGAAATCTGGAGGCGCTGATTCTCCTCTTCAAGTCCGGCCAGATGAAATGCCCGGGAAAGAATAATTTTCAACTCGTCCAGATTTATCGGCTTGTGATAATAATCATATGCTCCCATGGATACAGCAGCTAAAGCATTGGCATGATCTTCGTTACCGGACAGGACAATAATCTTGGTTGCCGGGCGCTGTTGCAGCATTTCCTGCAGACAGCGTAACCCTTCTGAAGCACCATCGATATCTGGCGGTAAACCTAAGTCCAGAGTAACGACACTGGGAGAATGTTGTTTGAACAATTTCAGCGCTTCATCAACGGATGCAGCCAAAAAAATACGATAGTCTTTCCCCAATCCCCACTTCAATTGCTTTCTTATTTCCGGACTATCATCAACAATGAGTAGTTTTTTCAAAACAACACTCCCTTATCCTGAATAAAATACAATGTCGCAATGACTACTGGCCTTGCTCAGCAGCTAGTGGTAAGAACAGGGTAAACTTGGTTCCCTCCCCTTCCAGACTTTCCACCTCAATCGTCCCACAATGAGATTCGATAATCTGTTGACATTGATAAAGTCCAATTCCAAACCCATGTTTTTTAGTCGTTGCAAAGGGCTTAAAGAGTTTTTCTTCAATAAACTCGGCACTCATGCCACAACCTGAATCACTGATCTGAACAAAAGCCAAGTCATTTTTCTTACCATAATGAACGCGAACCGGAGCAGCATCAGTCGTTGCTTCAAGGGCATTCACCAGCAGATTCAATATCACCTTATATATTTCTTCTTCATCCACAGCAACACGAACAGCTGTCCCATCAACATCAATATTTGTTCCGGCTGTTTCAACCGCGTCCTCAATGATTTTATTTAACTGCACAGAAGCGATCACCAGCGATGGTTTTTCCTTGATGTTCTTTAAGCGCCCAATAAGCCCTTTCATGTTTTTAACTGTATTGCCAACCGTCTCAATCATATCCTCCTGGAACTCAGGATCGTCAATGTAATCTCTGGCATTATCAAGCATCAGAGACAATCCTGAAACCTGATTTTTCAAATCGTGCAACACAAATGTGGAAACCTTACCGATTGCAGCCAACTCTCTTGATGTTGTCAACTGCTCAGAAAGTCGCAAGCCCTGAACCGTTGCGATGGTCTGACGAGCCAACATCCGTAACAAATCGTAATCTTCATAGGTCAAGATTTCATCTGCGTCGATCTGTTCACCGAGAACAATAAATCCAGCCAGATCTTCATCAAAAAAAAGTGGAATGACAAGAAAAGCTCCGATATCGTCAAAAGATTCAATCAAAGAATTGACAAATTCGGGGTGGTTTTCTCTCAGATTGATAATCCACTCTTTCTGTTTCAAGCTGACAATCAAAGGGTCTTCTGCGGAAAAAGGACGCCAATCACGCCGGGAATTAAAAGAGGAAGCGTAGGCATAAGTTTTTGATTCATAATCATAAAGATAGAGTGCAGCTCCCTTGCATGCCAGAGAATCACAAAACAAGTCGAGAATAGCTGACTGAATATCACTCAAAGCCAGTCCGGATGTCATCCTTTCAGCAAATTTCTTCCATTGTTCCTGGTAATCATATTTACTTTGATAAAAATTCTTGTGCAGAATTACTTTCAGCTTGCGGCGCAATCGTTCTGACAGAAAAACCACCGCGAGGCCAAGAATACTGACAAGCAAAAGTCCTGAAAAAATCTGTTTTGCATTGGAGAGGTTAAGATAACGTAAGCCCTCGCCAACAACTCCCAATAATATCAGATATCCGCCGACAATCAGCAACACAAAAGAACGATGAGCAATGCCGCGTGACAGAGCTAACTTACTGCCTGATTCCCGGTAAAGTTGCGAATACGCGAACATCAAACAAGCGCTGAAAACGGCAACGGAACGGATAGACAGGTAATTCATGTTAATCGAGCGATAAAGAAGACTCTGACTAAAGTAGAGAGCAAAAGAAACCAGCAGCAAACCACTGCTTAACACAATGACTTTTACTCCCCAGCGTTGTGTCTGATGCAAACCGGCAAGAGTTCTTTCCAGCTGGACCAAGCCAAAAACCAGATAAATCATCAGCAGCAGATAGATGACAAATCCTTGTTTGGTGAGAAAAAGAATATGCTCATCGACGAAATCAGGAGAGAAAAGCAGGCTATCTATCGGACTGAAAATGACCGTCAGCACTAAAGAAAAGGCCAAAATCACGGAAATCCAAAAGCCGGTCCCTTTATAAATCTCGGAATTATCGCGAAAGGCCGTTTTGGTGTAAAAATAACAGCTTAAAATAGCAAAAACTTCAAAAAACAAACCGAATCTGCGCCAGATAAATATTTGCTCAGGTTGCTGCAAAGACCGCAAGTCTATAAAAGACAGGCCCGAAAATAAAAACAGCGCCGCAACTATAAACAGGGTCGAAACCAGATAGGAGCGGCGCAGCAGAAGAATAACCCCGACAACAGGGCAGAGAAGGATGTTTGACCAAAGTAAAATTTCAGTAAGCATCTAACCTAAACGTCCAACACCGAAATACTCAAAACCTTCATTGCGAATATATTCGGGATCATATTGATTACGACCATCGAAGATGATTTTCCCCCGCATCGTCCGGCTCATAGCTGCGAGGTCAGGGTTCCTGAACGGCTTCCACTCGGTCACCAACAGTAATCCGTCAACCTGCTTTAATGCCTCATACTGATTAGCAACTAATGTAACCTCACCGGAATCAAACCACTCAGAAGGGAGTTCTTGTTTTGCCGTTTCCATGGCGATCGGATCATAAACCAGTGCTTTGGCACCTGCAGCGAGAAGATCCGCCAATAAAACCTTAGCAGGTGCTTCACGCATATCGTCCGTCCCAGGCTTAAAAGAGAGGCCCCAAACCCCAAAGGTCTTACCGGACAAGTCAGCACCAAAACGTTTTTCCAGTTGACGTGAGAACCAACGTTTCTGATGATAATTACGCTTTTCGACAGAAAGCAGAACTTCGGGAACATAATCGACCCCTTGAGCCATACGGATGAGAGCTTGAACATCCTTTGGAAAACAGGAGCCGCCATAACCGCAGCCCGGATAAATAAAAGAGAAACCGATACGACTATCTGAGCCTATCCCACGCCGGACATTTTCAACATCAACATTCATCAATTCACAAAGATTAGAAATTTCGTTGATGAAAGATATCTTGGTCGCCAGCATCGAGTTCGCTGCGTATTTGGTCATTTCCGCATCACGCACGCCCATAAAAATCGTCCGTTCATGGTTGCGGTTAAAAGAAGCATACAGCTGGCGCATCAGATCTTGGGCACGAGGGCTTTCGGTCCCAACAACGATTCGATCCGGTTTCATAAAATCATCAATGGCAGCTCCTTCTTTGAGAAACTCAGGATTGCTGACAACATCAAATTTAATTTCCACCGCCCGTTTATCAAGCTCTTCCTGAACTGCTTTTCGAACCAGATCTGCGGTGCCGACCGGAACCGTTGACTTATCGACAATAACCGAATACTGCGTCATCAGTTGACCAATTTCTCTGGCAACTGCCAACACATATTGAAGATCTGCTGAACCATCTTCACCGGGAGGGGTCCCGACAGCAATGAAAAAAATATTTGAATTTTCCATGTCTTCTGCAAGATTAGTCGAGAAACTGAGCCGTTTTTCGTCCCAGTTTCTCTTAACCATCACTTCAAGACCTGGCTCATAAATAGGTAGAATTCCGAGTTTAAGGTTTTCTATTTTCTTCTGATCCACATCGACACAGGTAACATGGTTACCCATCTCGGCAAAACAGGCGCCACTGACAAGGCCAACATAACCAGTTCCAATAACGGTAAGATTCATAAATCCCTCTTTTGTAAAAAATGTTACGAGATGAAGAGTTCACATTCGGGTAGCTAAAAAATATCGGTAGCTTACAACTCTTCGAGTGAAATGTGAAGTCGGAAGCACCGTCAAAAGACCGGATTTTTCCACAGAAGACACTGAAACCACAGAAACACATTTAAGATCAAGGCGGACAACCCGGTTTTGTGATTGATTTTTTTGTTAGTGTCCCTCCGTGCTTTCAGTGGACCCAAAAAATTGTTTTACCTGCCAGCTTCGTAAATATGTGAGTAATCAACGTTAATTTTGTTTTTTTCGTCATTGCTCGTCCACTGGTTCCGCAAACCACGAGGTCAGGGAATCACAATCGTCATTTCAGTCGCAAGTTTCTGCAACTCAATCTTTAACACAGCTTTGGCTTGTAAATCTCCATGAACCAGATAGATTTTATTCGGCTTATGCCGCATCCGTTTGACAAAATTTATAAGGTTATGTTGATCAGCATGAGCAGAATAGCCATCAATCGTGTAAATACCTGCAGCAATATCGTAACGGTGATCGTCCAATATTACATAACCGTGACCGGGTCCGTACTTCTGAATCTGTTGCCCTGGAGTTCCTTCGGCCTGATAGCCGACAAACAGGACATCCGTGCGGTGATCACCCAGAAGAGCCTTGAGGTAGTTGACAATCCGTCCTCCTGAACACATTCCGCTACCGGCGATGATAATACAAGGACGCGCAGTCTTTTGCAGATACAAAACTGCATTCAAGTGATCCTGATGGGTATCAATAGTCGTTAACTGTTCAAATGAAAGCGGATGCCGACCGGATTGATATTTTTCCCGTGCTTCAGCATCCCACAATCGGAACAGTTGACGATAAGCCGCAGTAAACCGACTGGCCAACGGGGAATCAACAATAATTTCCAGATCATCCCAATGTCGCCTCTTCTGTCCTGTAGTGATGAATAAGATCCTCCAGTTCATAGAGCAGCTCCTGAGTCCGACCAATACTGAAAGCCGGAATCAAAATCGTGCCACGATCGGACAAAGCCTTTTGGATGATCTGCTTTAGCTGTGCTTTTCGTTCTCGTCGACCTCGATGATTTTTATCACCATAAGTACTTTCAAGAATCAGCGTATCAGTACGATAAGGAGATTTTGGAGCAGGCAATAAGGGCGCATAGGGGGCACCAAGGTCGCCGGAAAAAACCACCCGATGGCCTTTGATGTCACACTCAACATAAGCAGAACCAAGAATATGACCAGCTGGTTTCAATTTAATTTTGAGACTATCAGGTTGAGGTGAAATTGAACGCCATTGCAGGAAAGGCAGCGGAACAATCTGGGTTTTAAGCTGATCCAGAAACAGGTCGATCAGCCGTTGATTGCGGGTGAATCCAATCTTGACCGCATCTTCCAACATCAGAGGAAGGAGCACTGCTGAAGCCTCTGAACAATAGATTGGACCTTTGAACCCGGCAGCAAGAAGATAAGGAATGCGACCGACATGATCGATGTGAACATGAGTGACAATAAGCGCTTTGATGTGATCAACAGGAAAATCGATCTCAAGGGTGTGCTTTTCATCACCCTGGAAAAGACCACAGTCGATCAGAATGGAAGAATTCTCTGACACACAAAGCTCGTGACAGGAACCTGTTACCCCTCTAGTAGCACCGTGAAAATGGATGTATGGATATGATTTCATTCCCCCTCCCCCCGTATAAACATTAAAGCCTTAGAGTCGCGCAAAAAAAAACACAAATATAACTTGTTAAAGACCCTACCTTCAGTGACCAGAAATTAAAGATTTCAACTGCTTTTCAAAAAAATTCTAATGTCTTTTTTACTCAGTGTCTCCTTCGGATCAAGGTGAGCAATGTTGTCATCCTCAATGTCGTCGATATACAGAAGAGCGATACTGAAGAGTTTAAAAGACAGGTAAAATCATGAATTCCCTCCGAATTAATCATTCAAAATTTTGTACAGATGATTAAGGTTACAGATACGATGAAAGGTACTAGAATCAATCACGTTAAAACAAATGTCAGAACTTACAAAATAAATCAGATCTAATCATAGATCTGTTCAAATTATTGTGTAGCAACTTCACCTGCAATTTCAAATAAATAATCCGCGAAAACTAGCCCAATTTCCTCTCCACGCCACAACTCATAATGTGAACCATCAGATCGCCAACGCTCATCCATCACGTTATCTGAATTGGCAAGATAATCAAACCATGGAAAATATCTTACATTTGGCGCCAGCCTTGTCCATTCATTGGACATCCAGTCAGAAAACGCCCTCGATGCATCCGCAACCTCTTTAACAGGATAATGGATACCTGTCCCCTCAGTGCTTAGCCCTCGACGCGGAGCTGGCCCTAAATGAACCAGAATTTTGTCCGGGTGCTGGGTAGAAAAGTATTCGGCCAAAGCAACAAGATTACTTTTCCATTCTTCCATCTTATCAAGAATTGTATACGCACCTGCAGGGTCTTCCAAATAATCAGGACTATGCTCGTCCTGCACTGTTTGATAGGAATTTTTGATAACTATTATGTCATAATTTAAAAATTTCTCTCGAACGGAAGGCCATTGATTCTCAATAAAAACACGCTGCCAATGAGATGGCGTATTGCCATCATCACCCATGGCAACATTTCCCCATGACTCCTCAACAAAATTATTATTACAGTCTCGCAGAGAATTCCACTCGGCTCGATCATGGTGAAATAATTGAACATTCTCTGAATTTTGCTCATTCAATTCATCCAACCGTCGGCACAAAAACATATCTTCAGGCGGAGAATATTCTCTTGGATCAGTATAAGTTCTACTGCCTAGCAGCAAAGCCCCCATACTATGATGAGCAAAAATTATTGAGACGGTATTTTTTTCCGGTTGTTCGGTATCAACATCGGTTTCAGGTGAGATGGATGATGTGATACCGGATCCTTCTTGCCCCCCACCGCAGGAGGACAAAACGACAGCTGTAACTAAGATGAGAAAATTAACGAGAAATTTTTTCATATTACGAGTACCCCATATACAAAAAATTCAAAAGAATTTAGTTTAACCTCAAGACTGGAGGCGGAGCAACAACGACCCCTGTAATGGTGACAGTCGCAGACGTTGTTGTTCCAAGAGAAGCACCATCAGAAGCATTAGACAAGGAAACGCTAAAGGTCCTGTCTACCGTTGCATCATTCTGAATTAATGGAATAGCGATCTGTTTAGATGTTTCGCCATCAGCGAAATTGACAGTGACATTGTCTGCACCATAGTAATCAACACCATGGACTGCGGTATCACCGTTGCTGGACCACTGAACAGACACCTCTCCTACAGCCCCATCAACACGGGAAATCGTTAGATAAGCAAATTCGGAAGTGCGCTGAACAAGGTAATTGTCTTCTTGAAATGACAGCAAACCACTGTCATAAGAAGGCGGAGGTGGCGAAGTAAATCCTTCCTGAGTCTCACCAATAACAACAGGATGCCCAGGACTAACTGTACCGTTTGAATCAATTACAAATAGATAGGCTGTGTCACCAGTAGAAAAAGATCCAGTATTAACAGTTGCTGTAATTGAGGTATCCGACCAAAAGGTAGGAGTCAAAATTGTCAGTCTAGTCGAATCTGCATATGTCGAAGCGTTACCTATCTCAACTCTAGCTTGAGCATTGGGTCCAGCTGCAATATAAATATCATCGAATGAGGTTATACAATTAGAAGCCTGATTTCCAAATCCGTTTGGCCTAACACGCTCCCATACCCCAGAAGCCTTTAAGTTGTTAGCGGCAGTGTCATTTTCTCGCTGGACTACGCCAGTATTCAAAAGCTCCCAAAATTTCACCTCACCATCATTACTTGTTGAAGAGGTTGAACCCTTGAGCCAAACCCACAACCTTTTCCACTCCCCTTTAACAAAATTTACAGTCGTATAATTAGAGTAACCTGGATCCCCTTCATTTCCATTGATCTGCCACGATGAATGCCTAGTAGGCAAGACCAGATCATCATCTCCAGTATCACTCCCCTGTAGCCACATTTGTTTCCAGTTTATACCGGATCCCCCCTCTCCAGGATAATTGTCCCCTGCTGGTAGATATAGCCACCAAGATATAAAAACATTACGGGTGTTTGCTGGTAGATCTGCCTGTATCCAGTTTGAATAATGTACAGAATAATCTGTTGTAAATGACTGTGTGCCGCTAACTGAAGCAGTAGCTCCGTAATAGGAACTACCATCTCGACGAGCCCATTCTCCATATTTAGCTGAGCCAACACCCGTAGCAATGTCTGCTCCAGTAGCACCAGACTCAAAGTCATCAAAGACAATAACATCAGGCGCAGAACCAAAATCGGTGCCACTTACAGTTATACTTAAACCGTCTGAAACAGTGCCATTAATCGTTGAAATACTAGCAGCTTCAGAGTTTTGAATCATAAAATAGAATGAAAGAAAAACAAAAAACAAAAAAAACACGGTAACATGATTCAATGAATTTGACAGGAAACATATTTTGATTTTCTGAATTTGCATAATGTACCTCACTTTTCAATTGGGTAAACTGTACTAGAAATTTAGCTCCTAGTAAAAACTACAAACGCATTTCTTTTCTGAAGATTCTTTTTTTCAACATGTAGAGCAAGGAAGGCCTTTGTCTATCTATTTCATATACCAATGACATTGTTTTGCAAGAAAGCACAGATCTGTCGCTTGAATACTTTATCATAGCACATAAACCATCAAATACCCCTTTTAGCCAATACCACAAAAATCCGTCTCGCAAAGAATAAATGAACGTAGACATTGCCCCTTTTAATATAAATCTGATGGAATAAAAGACAGGAAAGTTACGCATAGCAAGTAAGAATTGATTTCTAGTGTCGTAATAATACCTAAACCAACTCTTACGCCCCGCCTGAGCATGCGAGTGGAGAACCTCCACCAAAGGCGAGTATCTCACATCAAACCCTGAATCCATTATCCTAAGCGCTAAATCTGGGCCTTCATGGCTAAGAAAGAAATAGGCAGGATAATAACCTGACAACGTTAAAGCTTTTCTATTAAAGGCAACAGCACCTTCAGTAATCTCATAAGTAAGAAATTCTTTGTCATGAAAGTTTTCTTCTTTTTTGTGGTGTATCCAGTTGCAAATATCACCTGTGAACGCGTCAAGAACCTTAAAGTTTAAAGCTCCAATGGTTTTGTCATTTGAAAAATAATTACTAATATTTACAAGGGTAGTATCATTAATACCGAAAATATCATCGTCAATAGTGATAATGACATCCCCCTTCGCCATGGAAAGTGCAATATTTCTCGCTGCAACACCTATGTTATTTTCAGTTTTATGGTAAATAATATTACAAAACTTTTCTAAAACAATATTTTCAGTATTATCTTGAGAACAATTATCAACAACTATTATCTCGATACTTGAATAAGAAATAAGACTAAGAGACTCAAGCAATTTCTCTAAAATTTCACATCTATTGAAGGTTAGAATACAAATTGAAATAAACATATATCAGCCCTATTAAAACAAACCATGAACTAAACTACTAGGGAATGGTCAACTCTGAAATTCTTTTGTTAGAAATACAAATAATTGATGTTAAAGACACTGTAACCCCACAAATAATCCACCAATAAATTTCAAATAAGTCGTGACCAAAAATACCAAGTACCAATCGAACAAGTAGAACCGTATACAAAGCGTCAGCCATTGCAAGACCTAGACGTGAAATTTTAAGCTCCTCACTAACTAAATCAGAGAATGATTTTTCAATATTTGCCCCCTTACATAATAAAAATTTATCAATGTTTTGACGAAAGCCTATTCTTAATTCATTGATTTTCTTAATTAATGTAAAAATCAGATACATAAAAGCTATGAAACCTTGAATACCAGTTTCAGCAAGCAATTGTGTATACAAATTGTGAGTTTCCTGCGCCCTCCTGTCATTTTTTCTCTGAACGACAGGAAAACAATAACCACCGACACCAAGGGGGTTCTCGACAAAGACTGTTAGCGAATCAAGAAATAACTGCTTTCTCGCTTCCTTAGATCTTCCAGCAGCTTCATGCCCAGAAAAGGAAGAAGCGAACCTTTCCTTATAATGAGTGGGGATAAATGAAAAAGATACCAAACCAAAAATGATTATTAAGGCAGCCATTTTTCCTTTATTCTTGCTAATGTAAAATAAGATAAGCAAAAACATTATAAAAGTCAAATAACCGGTTCTTGATCCAGTATATAAAATAATATTTAAGGTAAATATTATTTGAATAAATATTAGTATTTTTATCCATTTACTATTTATGAGAGGCCAAAGAAACCATAAAAATGGCAAAAAACTTAAAGTTTTCCCAGACAAAGAATTAGGGTGACCAAACATTGTTCCAGGAGCACCATGCAACCTTGGTATGCCTTGATTCTGCCAAACCATACTCCCAGTTATCTTACCGAACATTGCCTCCTGTCCAACCTTAAAAAATGCCAAAAAAGAAGCTAAAGAAAAATATCTTAATGTTTTTGGAGATACTACAAACTGAGTTATAAAAAAACACATCAATGAATACTTTATAATTTTATTAAAAAAAGCGTCCCAGGCAACATCAAAATCTGCAGCTAAAGGTAAACTTAAGAAAAGTATGATAATAAAAATAAAAATACTTCCCACTAAATCTTTATCGTGGTTCAGGTTTTTCTTTGGCTTGGATAGGTATTGATACAATCCAATAACTGACAGTACTAACCCTATAACAAATTCGATACGAATTGTTTCAAAAACAGTGACTCTCTTACCAATCTCTAACCACCAGATAAAAACATAAAAATTAAATAACAATGTGATAGATAGATTTACTTCGGGATAATTATTAGAAAGTTTTTTCATTTAACTCAATACCGAATCTATCCATCTAAAAGATGAGAAGTTGGAGAGAAAAGATTTTAATAATCAGTATTAACAACATAACTAGATGAGCTTTTATGAGAAATAATTTCAGCCGCAGAACTAACAACTACCGCATTTTCACCAATTGTCTTATTTACGACAGTATTAGCCCCGATAGCAACATTGTCACCAATTTCAATCCCGCCAATTATAAAAGATCCCGGGCCAATATAAACATTGTTACCAATTGTAGGGTTACCTGGCGACTTTCCACCATAAGTTGCACCAATAGTTACATTTTGGTTGATATTACAGTTATTACCAATAACGGCTTCATGATTAACAATTATCCCTCCAAAATGACCAACATACAGACCGGGACCAATAGTTGTGTTGTATGGAATACTAATTCCATATCTATACTGGAGTCTGTTTAAAGCTATTCTCGATAGTACATATAAAGGAAAGATTACAGGAATCCCTTTTAAATATTTTGCAGTTCTCATCCAAAAAGTGTATCTAAATCCAGGTATTTTAATGTAGTTTTTAAAAAACTCAATAATAGATTTTTTACCGCAATACCGATATAAATCACTTACTACATTGTCTTTATAGTTATGAAATTTCATATTTTTCCGATCAAAATATAGATCAAAATTCAGTCAGATTTATAATTTATCAAATTCTTCACCAAACCTTTATATGCATTTCTTTTAAAAGGTTTCATGATGATGGCTTTTATATAAAATTTATAAGATTTTTGTTTATCAAGATTCCTAAAAAAATTTCCACGATTACAGTAAGTGTTGTAATAGGCTTCGCTTATTGTTTTTTTTTCTACACTTTCAGGATAATTATTTAAAAATCTTTCCATAATTAAATCCGAACATTTTTGCCTTGTTTCAACATTTTTAGACATCTGACCGCTATGGCCTACACGATAAGCGATCAAAGGTTCTTCAACGTAGTCAAACTCATATTTTGTTGAAATTTTAAGCCATAGATCCCAGTCAATACCCATCTTAAGTGTCTCATCAAAACAACCGAACTCGTCAAGACATTTCCTCCTTACGACAGCAGATGAAAACCAGACGAAATTATCAAGAATCAACCACCGGGACACTTTTCTAGATTGAGGTCTTGTATATTCACCTAAAAAATTAAATTCCTGCTCTTCTCCAGATTCATTTATCAGTCTTGCAAGACTGTAAACAACACCTACAACAGGATTTTTAAACAGATCCAACTGTTTCTCAAGTTTGTTGTTTTCCCATAAATCATCTGCGTCTAGAAAAGCTATATATTTTCCTGTTGTTTCTTGAATACCCCTATTTTTAGCATTTGCCTGCCCACCATTGTGTTGCTTGATGTATTTAAACCTCTTATCTTTGAGAAATGGAACTATCTGTTCTTCAGAGTTATCCGTTGAGCCATCATCCACAACAATCACTTCAAAATTCTGAAAGGTCTGTGTCTGAATTGAGGAAAGACACCCGGCTACAAAGCGACCATAATTAAAGCAAGTGACAACAACACTAACTTCTGGCGTCATATTCGCCCCCGCGTACCACACTAGACTCTGTTTTTAAAATATCCTGATAGATATTATCGTATTGTGCGTACATCACTTTACTCGAATATTGTTCCTGTAACTTGTCCCAGGCATGGGTCGTTAGTTCTTTCTGCTTCTGCTTGTTTGCTATAAGCATAGTTATTTCATCTGCCAGTCCCATTACATCGTTAATTCCAACAATACCCCCGATATCGGGATCAATTAGTTTGGTTATATCACCCACTGGTGTTGTAATGACCGGCACCCTGCTGGCTACGGCTTCTAATAACGCAATGGGCATCCCTTCATCAAGAGAAGGGAGAATAAAAATATCTGCTACTTGTAAAAGGTCAGTAATATCATCCCGGAACCCTAGCAACTTCACGGTGTCTTTAAGTTCAAGAGACTTGATTTGTTGCTGCAACGCTTCAAACAAATTTCCATCCCCAACAATAAAAATTTTCACGTTTTTATTCTTCTCTTTAACCCGTTTCGCGGCACTGATTATATGACACTGAGCTTTTTGTTCAGTCAATCTCCCCACATTCAAAACAAAAAAATCATCAGGCTGTAAACCGAGTTCATCCCTTAAACCTTCATGCTTTTCTGCAGATATTTCCGCATAGTCAGACATGACAATTCCGTTTTGTACGACTCGAAGTTTTTCTGGATCAACCCCTGCATCAAATAGAACATTGCGGATATCTTCAGAAACACCAACAACAACAGGGAAGAAACGATAACTGAATTTCTCCAAACCTATCATCAACCTCGTCTTCAAAGGTCGTTTTCCCTTCCCTGTAAACCATAGATGACAAGTCGCCATAACCGGGATATCAAACAACAAGGTGCTAACAAAGGCAAAGACGGATGCCTTATAACCATGGCTGTGGATCAGGTCAATACGCAGCTTTTTCAAAATACGGGAGAATCGGGGCAAATCCCGAAACAAAAATAAATTGTGAATGACAATTTTGTGAGCCTCAATACCATATTGGTGTGCCACATTATAGAGGTCAACTTCCGTCCCATCGCACTGGACAATACAGCCGACAACAGGCTCATACAGATGATCAGCTTTCATCTCTCTGGAAAGATTAATAATAACGCTTTCTGCTCCATACATACCGCCACTATCAAGTAGATGAAGTATCCTTTTTTTAGCCGAACTCATGACGCTTTCCGCTCGTAAATCTTATACTTCAAGCCTGCCCCCCCACCTCCGGCTCCGGTTAATTCTGTAATCATTGTGAAGTGCTCTTGAAGATATTTTTCTAGACCGGATTGAGTATTCACCGGGAAATGTGCCTGCACAAAAACATAGGACATTTTATCCAGACTGATAATATCTGAGTAGGAGTCCAGAGGGGTCGAATAAATTCCGTAATATTCATACCCGGGTTCATATTTATTTCCGAGAATGTCAAATAAAATCAGGGCTGATCGTTCTTCCCAGTTTTTGAGATGACGATAAGTAAACGATAGCCCCTCCGCTAAAGAAATTTTCAAAGTCCTGTTAAGGCCGGTGACCCTATTCTGGATACAGATCGTGTTTTTCGGCAGCATCAGAGCTTCGTATCCAAAAATATAAATGGGTTTGTCTACTGCATGGTTTTGTACCCACGTTCTCAGCTCATTAAAGTCAATACTTTTCAGTTCCCGGAACTGTGAATAAGACTGACCTCCCATCATCAACAATAATACAATAGCCAGTGCAGCAGCTATTTTTGTTTTTCTCAGTTGACTCAAAGCATACACGGCTGAAATGTAAAATAACGGAAGAACCGGTAACATCCAATACGCTCTCAATTGACGAATGGTTGAAAACAGCAGAAGCCAACAGACGGACTGAAAAATGATACTTTTTGCCCTCTGTCCTGAATCATTATTTTTTGACTTCCACATGATAAGTAAGACTGCGCATAACAATACTGGCACGACCAACCATCCAGACCCTCTCAAGATAGTGACAAATTGCTCTCCCCATTGAATCCAGGGAGACACATCATCTCGAATATTCAGCATGCGTAGTTTGATGTAAGTCAAAGGGTCGGCAAAAAGTGACCCGGCTGCGAAACAAAAAAAGAAGAAGGAAATAACAGACAAACACAAGACCTTACCACTACCCTTCTTCAATCCATGAACCCGCAATAGGTCCATAGCAAGGAAGATAGCAAAAAATGCTGCATGTAACTTCATACCAGCAGCCAGAC
Organism: uncultured Desulfuromusa sp.; assembly: GCF_963675815.1. Lineage (NCBI taxonomy): Bacteria > Pseudomonadati > Thermodesulfobacteriota > Desulfuromonadia > Desulfuromonadales > Geopsychrobacteraceae > Desulfuromusa > uncultured Desulfuromusa sp. Next base: position 2,959,747 of record NZ_OY776574.1, on the reverse strand, counting down.
CCAATAGAACAGCAGCTGCCCAAAACCACTCTATCCTCACGCCAAAGTCAGACTTGTAATATAAAAACAACCCAAGGATACTGAAAAAAACCACCAGCGTGTCAGGCCTTGCCACGACGTCGCACCAGAAAGTATTGTAGGAAAACAAGTACAATACCGCAGGAAGAGCAGCGGCCCATCCATGCCACCGGGAGCCCAGAATCTTACGGCTTAAAAGAAAAATAAAATATGCCGTCACCATATCAACAGTAATCATCAAAAATCTGTAGACTTGGACGTAAGTATCAGGCTGGCCGTAAAAATCCCGATATGCGTCAGCAATCAGGTTGAGGCCTATGGTACCCATGTTCCCAGCCATAATCATTTTAACAATATATGTTAATAGGCTCGAAAGACCGCAGATCCAACTTTCAAGGTACATACGCTGAGGAGGGGCTTGGCCGAACCAGACAAGAAACCCGCCTTCAAAAGCGGTATTGTCATCAATAGTAATAAAAGGAGAACCGATTTTGAGCAGCGATATTTTCAGAATAAAGGAGAGAATAAAAGCGCAGACTAGCACCAAAGTCACGTTTCCGGGAAGTAAATCCTCCACCCTTTTTCCCCCAAAAAAACTCATTGAGTTTTCCCCCCAGGAACTGGAGCCCTTTGCTTAAAAGTCCACCACTTATTACCCGAAAAATTAACAAGTAACGAACAAAATATTGCTAAGACCTGAGCAATTTCCGGTAACATCCCGAGCGCAGAAACCAAAAATTGCAAGGAAAGCAGATTTACACCTAAAGAGACAAGGTTAACTACAAAAAACTTAATAAATTCAGCACCTGCTCCAGAGCCTGAAGGCTTGAAAGTCCACTTTCTATTAATCAGGTAACTATTTAGAACACCGGTCATATAACCGACCGCCGATGCCAGAATCATTGCTATTCCGGCTACCCTGAACAACAGATAAAATACCAAATAGTGCACAAGGGTATTCAGGATTCCGACCAGGCTAAATTTAATAAACTGGATACTGCTACTCATTCAAAATTCACTTTTTCGTCAATAATATAAAGGGGTCTTTTTTTAATTTCTTCATGAATACGACCAATATATTCCCCTAGCACACCGATACAAATCAGCTGCACACCACCAATGAAAAGAACTGCCGAAAAAAGAGATGCCCAGCCAGGGATAGCTTGTTCTGGATAAAAGAATTTCACAAATATTCCATAAATCATGAAAATAAAACTTATTACCGCACTAATCATCCCAAATGCGGATGATATTTTTAGAGGTATTTGAGAGAAGGAAAGCATGCCGTCGATAGCAAACTTCAACATTTTCTTAAATGGGTACTTCGTCTCCCCGGCAAAGCGTTCATCACGACTATAAAGAACTTCGCCCTGGCGAAAACCAACCCAGCTCACCATGCCCCTCACAAATCTTGCCTGTTCACGCATTTGTAAAAATTCAAGCATAACTCGTCTGTCCATCAAACGAAAATCCCCAGTATCAACAGGAATATCTACCGATGTCATGCGTTTCAAGACACGATAAAATGCAGATGCGGTGAAAAGCTTGAACCAACTCTCACCTTTCCTTTCGGAACGAACACCATAGACAACCTGGAAGCCTTCACGCCACTTTTTTATCATCTCAGGAATAACCTCAGGTGGATCCTGCAGGTCTGCATCTATAACAACAATGGCATTTCCTGCCGCTTTATCCATTCCAGCTGTTATTGCTATTTGATGACCAAAATTTCGTGAAAAACTGAGAAGCTTTACCCGTTTATCACGCTGACAGATGTCGGTTGCCATCTGCAAGGTTTTGTCTCGGCTTCCGTCATTAACTAGTATTATTTCATAAGAGGAGCCGCAGTGTTCCAATACCCCCGTGAGACGTTCATACATCTCCGCAATAACCAGTTCTTCATTATACAAGGGAACGACTACGCTAACTTCAGGATCCATACTTTCCTCCAGATTAATTCTGCTACCTGTAGATATTTAAAGTGTGTTTACCTGACAGATAGAAAAACGATATTTTCCAGATTTTTCTGCTTTAATTTCAGAGATTTTTTGCAATTCAATGATTATATCCGACCCGAATATTCCTCTAAAGTAACTTTCAAGCTGTCCAGCTTGAGAACAACCAAACTCAACACCACAAACAATATTAAGTTTAAACTTATTAATACTATACTGAACAATTTGCATTTGATCAATACCATTAATGTCAGTTAAGGTGTTTTCAATCAAAGAAATTCCAGCAACCCTGGACCCATCACTTTTAATGAGAAAATCAGCAACACGCCCGTTCACCTTACCCATAAGAGGCAAGCCTCTTCCACATGAACACTTCCTGTCCAGACGGACTCCAACATCCTCTACTTCGTAACGGATAAACGGCATTGCCTTGTTCATCAAGTCAGTCACGACAATCCGACCAGGCTCACCCGGGGCAGCATAAGAACCATCTTCTCGAAGGAATTCAATAATAAGATGTTCAATATTCATATGCATGCCATCATGTTTTTCACATTCACAGCCGATCAGACTGACCTCTTCACAACCATATCTATCAGTAACCTTGCGCTTAAAGACCTTCTCAATGACTGCTCTCTCATGAGGTAAAAGCATCATGGAAGTTGAGAGAATACCAACAGGCTGGATTGATTTAATCTTTAACGTATCTACTTGTTGGGCTAGCAGATAAAGAGAATGAGCATGACCAAAGAGAAGGGTTGGCTTTTTTACTTCCCAGGCTTTTGCAAATTGGCGTACCGACTGATCTGTCACAGCCATCGTATCTAAATATATAAATGGCTGAACGCAGTTATCTATTAATTTCGCACGAAAAGATTTTGGTAATTTAGGATTACCCCAAGCCGCTCCAATAGGCTCACCAGGCTCCCAACCTGTCCAGCGATCATGGCGTCGGGCACAGGCATTACGCAGTTCACTACACTCTTCAGTAATAAAGATATCCAATGCTTTACCCGTAGAGCCTCCAGTTTTAAAATGTAGTAAATTGTTTTGTCGAAACCCGTTTGAAAGCAGGGCCGATCCTTGGCTACGAATCTCTTTCTTTGTTAAAACCGGCAATTTTCTAACATCATCCAAAGACCGTAGATCCTGTTCCTGCAATCCACAAGCAAGAAAACGCTGACGGTAAAAGTCATTGTGTCGCCAAATAAACTGCCAAAGATCCTGTAATCTGCTCCATTGGATGGCTTCAAGCTTCTGCTGTGAATAGTATTGAGTTTCTTCCAAAGTCCGCCAGTATGAAGATTTCGGACTCCGCGATTTCAGATTAAACAATGGCTCGAAAACGTGTCGACGAAGCATTGACAGATTCATTTGTCATTGCTCACAAAAGCTAGATAATAGTTTTCCAGTTGATCCATGGTCTTATCCCAAGAAAAAGATTGCTGTATTTTTCTTAAAGACCCTTCACCCAGATTCTTGCGTAAAGGAGGGTTCTCAATCAGGCTTTGTAGAGCCGCAGCAAGAGCGAGATGATCCTCGGGTGGAAAGCATATCCCGTTCTCGGCATCAACAAGTTCAACATTACCACCCACTGAAGTCGCAACAACCGGCAATCCGCAAGCCATATATTCCAATATGGCATTAGACAACCCTTCCCGGTCAGAACAAAGCACTCCAATATCAAGAGAATATAGATAGGAAGGCACATCTTTTACTGCCCCAGCAAAATGGAAAATATTCTGCAGACCAAGTTCCGTTATCTGTGTAGTTAAGCGGTCATACTCAGGGCCTTCTCCAAGAAAAAGGACTCGAAACTCCATGGAAGATTCTTTTCGTTGCAGTTCAGAGACTGCATTAATCAAAACATCATGTCGCTTAACCGATGTCAAACTAGCAACCAAACCTATCCAGACAGTTTCATTTGTATCGGCAAATAAAGCTGGCTTAGCTGGCTTTTTCTCCGGGATCACTACCCCGTTATAAATAACTTTAATCTTGCCTGGACCTGTTTTTTCCTTTTTAGCAACAAAAAGTTTCACCTGTTCACTGTTGGCGACTATCCCAGTGAAACATCTGTTTACCCATGGCAACATCAAGGCAAAGAAAAAGTGGTACCAAGGTTTATTCTCTCTTCCAAGCCCTATATCTCGGCGACTCGATAATAATATTAGAGAGGTTCCCGCGAAGACCTTTCCCAAAAAACCAACAAAAATCGAATCTTCAAAAAAAGTCTGAACAATATGAAGCTTTCTTTCTTTTATGATCTCTGCTAATCGCCAAATCACCCCAAGAAAATTCCATTTTATAAAACCCCGATAACCTAAAACGAAATTCTGGCAAGGTAGTTCATGTTGCTTCATCCAATCAGATTGCCAGAGACAGATGAGGCACGGATCAAATCTCTTCTGATCCAAGCGATGGATTGTCTCAAGTAACTGTTTTTGAGTGCCTGCTGTATCGCATGTGATTGTATCTATGAGATAAGCGATTCTAATACGAGAATCATCACAAGTTTTCACTATCATAATGGTTCAACCGTAGGGGTCATGTAGTCACGCAGCCAAAGTTCAAATATAAATATTAGCCACAACTTAAATGGAAGTCGGAAATCTTGTGAATTTGCCTGATAAAAATCTGAAAAAATATCATCGATCACTCTACGATTGAGATACATTTCTGCATGGCAACCAGGTTGCAACAAATCTGAAACCATTTCTCTCAACTGTCCTCGCATCCAAGAAGATACCGGGGCACCAAATCCTGTCTTGTGCCGATATAATATTTCATTCGGCAAGTAGGGCTGTAAACTTTTTTTGATAAGATACTTCAGCTCTCCCCCTTTTACTTTCATCTGTGGTGGAATTTTCATAGCAAACTCGACAAGATGATGGTCTAAAAAAGGGGCTCTGCACTCCAGACTTGCCTTCATCGAAGCCATATCAACTTTTTTCAATAAATCATCTGGCAAATAGAAATTTAGGTCGTGTGCAAATGCGACGGTTAATGGATCTTGGTCTTTAAAGTTTAACCATTTATTTCCCTGAAAAAAATGATTAGAGCCCCCATCATACCTTCCCATTAACTCGGAGATTTCCTTTTCAAACATTATAGTCCGAACCCCAAGCCAATGTGACTGGGCCCGAGGATTGCTACCCTTAGAGTAGAGTGAATCCAACCACGGCAAATTCAAACGGTTCAGAAGAAAATGATTAGCTGTCTCAAAAGCTTTTGTTGCAAATCGCCCGTCCAATAAATGCCGCTGGTTCAGATAAGACCCATACCCTGCAAACAGTTCATCACCACCATCACCGGTCAATACGACCTTGACATGTTTCCGCGCCTCTCTAGAAACCAAGTAGGTGGGGATTGCCGATGAATCGCCGAAAGGTTCATCATAATACTGCATAATCTCAGATATGACATCTTCAACCTTATCATCGATATAAAGTTCAGTATGTTTCGTGCCATATTGCTCAGCCACTCTTCGCGCATAAGGTCTTTCATCAACCTCATCAGCAAAGCCGACAGTAAATGTCTTGATTGGGCTTGAACAGTGTCGCGCCATAAAGGCCGTGACAGCACTGGAATCAATGCCTCCTGACAAGAAAACACCTAATGGAACATCTGCAATCATCCTCGAACTAACCGAATTGGAAAATATGGAAGTAAAAGTCTCTACAACTTCATGCTCAGACAGATTCCAATCAATGCTGGGAACAGGTTCCCAGTACTTTTTAACCGATATTTTGCCCTCTTTAACTAAAAGATAAGATGAGGGTGGAAGTTTTTGTACGCCGGAAACAATGCAATGAGGTGCGGGAATATACATAGTCTTAAAAAAAAGAGCCAATGCATCTTGACACACTTCACGTTTAAGTTCCGGATAGCACAACAGAGATTTTAGTTCAGATGAGACGATAATCTTCTCTTCGTTCTCCCAGTACAGAAGAGGTTTTTCCCCCATTCGATCTCGTGCTGCAATAAAAAGGTCTCTTTTCTTATCGTGAAGTAAAATAGCAAACATCCCGTCCAGGCGAGTGAATAACGCCTCTCCTAGCTCTTCATAAAGATGAACAATGACTTCGGTATCCGAACGAGATTGGAAAACATGCCCCTTCTTTCTCAAATCATCGCGTAGTTCCTCAAAATTGTAAACTTCGCCGTTAAAAACTACAGCAACAGATTTATCCTCATTATAAACGGGCTGACTACCTGTACTAAGGTCAATAATACTCAGACGAGTGTGTCCCAATACAGTTGACCCAAAAGAAACTACATTTTGTTCATCGGGCCCTCGTAGTTTTAAAGGCTCAAGCATTACTTTCACTCTTGCCAGTTCCTGCGCTTTAACATCACTCGTCAGAACGGATGATGTTCTATGATATACACCGACAACGCCACACATTAGATACCTCGCTATCCACCCACAAGCTTCTTAAGTTTTCGTATGGTAAAATAAACATTTCTTCCAAGAAAAGTAATAAACAAACCCTTAAAAGCGGCTAGATTCAACGAAGTCCGTAGGCTAAGTAGATAGTTCTTACGAGCTTCAGACATGCCCCCTTGGACCTGAGAACAATAACCGATGCCAAAATAATTATGAGAAATCATTTTTTTAGCTCTTTTATTAAGAAAACTTGGCAAACTAGATTCGATCTGCTTCCTGATAACTTCTGAGCGGTTTTTAGCCAAAATGGGTCCGCGAGCCGATACACTATTCGCTCTAATTCGATATCTGAAACCGACTTTATTGATAAAACCAATCTGGTATTTCCTGGTCACTCTAAACCACAAATCCCAATCATCTCCATTTGTGAGTGATTCATCAAACGGACCAACATCATCAAAGATCTCTCTTCGCGCTACAACTCCAGAAGGCATGATATAGTTCTCAAAAAAAAGGCAGGGGAATGAATCAGCCGGTTGAATGATAAAAAAGCCGTCTTCCTCCTTCTTCTTGGGCAAACTGTGAAATTGATTATACCCATTCAAGAAATTCCCCAAGTCTTTGCCAGTTTCATCATCAAACTTTGACTCATCAGTGAAAATCATACCGAGATCAGTTCTAAGCCTAAAAAAAGTGACAGCGTCCATTAAATGGTCAACCTCAAACAGATCGTCAGAGTCACAAAAAGCAATATACTTACCTCTAGCTTCATTGATTCCGACATTTCTTGCCCGGGATGGGCCACCATGATTTGTCTCCAGACAAAAATAACGAATTTTTTCAGAATCAATTTCACCTATAACTTGCCTAGTGTTGTCCGTCGAACAATCATCCACAATAATTACTTCATAATCATCAAAGGTCTGCATTAAAATATTTTTTAATGTCTCGGGAAGATATTTCTCTGCATTATATGTCGGTATAACAACACTGACAGTTGGCATATTAATTACCCCAATTGAAAATACGGGAAGGTTTACGCAATGTATCAACATGAAATAAATACCGAACAATATCGGAAGGTATAATTTTAAGAAAAACTAAACCAACCAAAAATAGACAACAGTATAAAAACAAAATAAACCCATCCGTAACAACTGCCAGACCATTAACCAAATAATGAAGCAGCTTCCCGTCTTTGATACGATCAAGAAACAACATTTCTCCAATATATTCAAGCCAAGGGGCCAAATAAAGGTTCAGCCAAAGCTCAAGCTTAGTACCCACTATAGTGAATTTTTTTGCCAATAAGTAAAGACCAGTCATTAAAATTAACATGCGGGTGATTGAGCTCCATTGGAATGGGATCCGGTAGAAAGATGTTGAAATTGCGTAGGCAATGAAACATTGAATTACACCAGACAAAAAAGACGCTATCACTGCCCCCATAAGTCCGTACGCCCAAACCAGAGGAACAGTAAATGCCAGGCTGGCAGTAGCTGTTGACATTTGAATAATAGAAATTTTGAAAGTTTTCTTCGCATACAACAAACCAAAAAACAGGTGATAGTAGGCTGCATTTAAGACGCGGGATAACACTGCAAAATAGACAATAAATCCGCTAACCCAAAACTCATCAGGAGTAAGAAGCTTGAGGATAACTGGCACTTCAAGGGAAAATATTAAGCCAAGAAAAAGTAGAATGGCCATATGATAAGTAAATATCCGTGACATGATCTGTGGGCCATCTTCAAGTTCACATATTTCGAAGCGCTTAACTTTCCAGATCTTAGTGAATGGCTCTACCGCAAAAAAACCTATTAATGTAACAAACTTAAATAGGACTTCAAAAACACCAACCTGTGCAAGCCCAGAAAAGTGCGCAACAATACGCGATCAGCATTCCCCCTGACAAACATCGCCACATAACCAGGGAGCATAGGCATGCTGAACTTAAGAACCTCTTTTGCAATACCCTTGTCAAATACTAAACCAACTGCACGCAGAGCAAAAAAGTGCATAAAAATGCTGTAAAGTACTGCATCGATCAGAGAGGCATACAGGTAACCAAGGACTCCCATCTGCAAATACACAATAAAATAGATATTCAAAGACAAACTGAATACCAAGCGTATAAGAGAAATTAAGGATAAAAAGAGAGAACGCTGCTGGATAAGAATGTAATTTTCGGCATTCTTAGATGTCATACTGGCTATGAATGCCAGAACCGCAAGGATAATATAGTGACCCCAGTCTGACCTGCCGAAGGCGAGCCAGGCCACCTGTTTATTGAACAACAATACGGGGGTGGTGACAATAATAACCAGAAAAAACATCAGAATGATAGTACTTGAGACAACGGTCCGACGACGAACCGGATCATCAGACTCATAATAAAAGCGGTTCATAGCACCGGCAATGCCATAGCCAATCATCAAAGTCATGAGGGACAGAACCGTATCGATCATGCCGATAACGCCATAACCTTCTGCTTGCAGGTGGTGCGAATATATCGGCAACATGACAAAGCCGACCGCTTTCCCAAGCAGGCCGGCACTACCGTATATAAGGGCATGTTTAAATGTGTTCTTTATATGCGATACAGAGGACATATGAAATTAACGTTCAAAGGGTAATTCAAAAGACATGCTGTTTGACTTCCTGCTCAAAAGCATCACACTGTTTAAACATCGACCATTGGGATTTCTTTTTCAACTCATCGCTATTTAATTGCTGATAACCGACCATTTGCCAAGTTAAGCTAATGAATTGAATTTCCCCAGTAGGCAGGCTGTATTCTCTCAGGATATCATTAACGAATTTACAATTTTTAAAAATATTTGTCATGCCTATTAGACTCTTCGAGATCAGGCGACAAAAAGATTTATTTTTTAGTGTCAGGCTTTCTGGTACCGATAACCCGACATGGATTGCCAGCGAGAATTGAGTACGGAGGGTATTTTTTGATTCCCACGACACTACCGGCACTGACTATACATCCTTCGGGTATATCTACCCCTGGCATAACAAATACGTTTGCTCCTAGCCATGTTCCACTACCGATATGAACAGATTTGTAATCGTACCCCTGCTGAGAAATCGGAATATCCAAACGGTCGCTCTTATGATTCACTGACCAGATTTTTACTCCTGGTCCAAGCATAACATCATCCCCAAGAGTTACCCCGCCTGAGGCTTGAATAAAATTATCAACGCCAATATGCACACCGCTCCCAACATTTAATTTATGGATCCCACGGAATCTAACACCCTGATATATTATTACAAGATCTCCGCAACTTTCAAAATATTTTGAAAGTAATTTCATCCGGACTCGTTCACCGAAAGTACCGGGTAAATCTCTTGTAAAGTACTGATAGTAGAGGAGTCTTCCATATTTATCTTGAAGATTCCACTTTAACAATTTAAGACTTTTCCACATAAGATTAATCCCGTTAATAACTTATCTATATTTCATTTATAATCATTATTTGAGTGAAGTATGGGAGAAAAAATGAACAACAGAAAAATCTGAGGTCCTAGAGTATTTATCTAGAGGTTACAACAATAGCCAGACCAAAAACAAGAATTATTTAATCAATTAACACCCATGCGATATTCCACATGAAGTAAAGGTGCTGCGGCTGATTCGCCCTCGTAAGACTCTGCTGTGCGTAAACCTTCTCCACTGATCGCAAACACTATTGCCCCACCAACATCCCAACCAGCACGGTCTACTACAGATTGAAGCAAACTCGATAAGTCTGGAGTCTGATGGTGTCCATTCACTGCTGACCAGGCCTCGACATTATCCCAAAGAACTTCTGGTACTGCATATAACCGGGATGAAACATTGTTGACCGTCTGACTGAATGCTATCGCATCATCACTATCCTCTACGCGAACAACCAGTGATGTCGCTCCGCTATATGCTTCATCGGTCTCAAACTCAAGATAGGCATTGGTAATATAAGCCCCATAGGGAATATCCACGCCGGTAAAGCGTAAACCAACGGTCTGATTGCCGCCTCCGGTCAAATCATCGACCAGCTCCAAATCGGAACTGTTGAACAAAATCTCTCCAGACTCCAACTGCTCAACATCGTTAGACCCATTGCTGATCCGGAGATCAAGTTGAAAACTCTCTTCGGGGGTTGTCACTTCGACGGCTGAACTTTCAGCTGATACATTGCCGGCAGAGTCATAACTGACAACGGTATAGCTATACAAGGTCTGAGCTGCCAGGTTGGTGTCATTGTAACTCGGGGTGGCTGAACTGCCAATCTCGATACCATCACGATAGATTGTATATCCACTCACTCCAACGTTGTCACTGGAGGGACTCCAGGTCAGGCTGATCTCTGTTCCGGAAAGGCCAATACCTGAAAGGTTCTGAGGTATCGAGGGGGCTTCTGTATCGGGAGCAGTGACGGTCACTGTGACGCTATCGCTGCTGAGATATTCACCATCATCTACGACCAGCTCTAATTCATAGGTGCCAACGGTATCAAAAGTGACGTCGGTTATAGCGGAATTGGGATCGGTAAACAGAGCACTTCCTGGCCCACTGAGCTGTTGCCAATCGATCTGGACACCGGCACTCGGTAAACCGTCATCGGTGACACTACCAGACAATGTCACACTACTGAAAAGACCAACCGCTAAATCGGAACCGGCATTGACAACCGGAGCCTGATTGACACGCTCACCCATGCGATATTCCACATGAAGTAAAGGTGCTGCGGCTGATTCGCCCTCGTAAGACTCTGCTGTGCGTAAACCTTCTCCACTGATCGCAAACACTATTGCCCCACCAACATCCCAACCAGCACGGTCTACTACAGATTGAAGCAAACTCGATAAGTCTGGAGTCTGATGGTGTCCATTCACTGCTGACCAGGCCTCGACATTATCCCAAAGAACTTCTGGTACTGCATATAACCGGGATGAAACATTGTTGACCGTCTGACTGAATGCTATCGCATCATCACTATCCTCTACGCGAACAACCAGTGATGTCGCTCCGCTATATGCTTCATCGGTCTCAAACTCAAGATAGGCATTGGTAATATAAGCCCCATAGGGAATATCCACGCCGGTAAAGCGTAAACCAACGGTCTGATTGCCGCCTCCGGTCAAATCATCGACCAGCTCCAAATCGGAACTGTTGAACAAAATCTCTCCAGACTCCAACTGCTCAACATCGTTAGACCCATTGCTGATCCGGAGATCAAGTTGAAAACTCTCTTCGGGGGTTGTCACTTCGACGGCTGAACTTTCAGCTGATACATTGCCGGCAGAGTCATAACTGACAACGGTATAGCTATACAAGGTCTGAGCTGCCAGGTTGGTGTCATTGTAACTCGGGGTGGCTGAACTGCCAATCTCGATACCATCACGATAGATTGTATATCCACTCACTCCAACGTTGTCACTGGAGGGACTCCAGGTCAGGCTGATCTCTGTTCCGGAAAGGCCAATACCTGAAAGGTTCTGAGGTATCGAGGGGGGCTTCTGTATCGGGAGCAGTGACGGTCACTGTGACGCTATCGCTGCTGAGATATTCACCATCATCTACGACCAGCTCTAATTCATAGGTGCCAACGGTATCAAAAGTGACGTCGGTTATAGCGGAATTGGGATCGGTAAACAGAGCACTTCCTGGCCCACTGAGCTGTTGCCAATCGATCTGGACACCGGCACTCGGTAAACCGTCATCGGTGACACTACCAGACAATGTCACACTACTGAAAAGGACCAACCGCTAAATCGGAACGCGCATTGACAACCGGAGCCTGATTGACACGCTCACCCATGCGATATTCCACATGAAGTAAAGGTGCTGCGGCTGATTCGCCCTCGTAAGACTCTGCTGTGCGTAAACCTTCTCCACTGATCGCAAACACTATTGCCCCACCAACATCCCAACCAGCACGGTCTACTACAGATTGAAGCAAACTCGATAAGTCTGGAGTCTGATGGTGTCCATTCACTGCTGACCAGGCCTCGACATTATCCCAAAGAACTTCTGGTACTGCATATAACCGGGATGAAACATTGTTGACCGTCTGACTGAATGCTATCGCATCATCACTATCCTCTACGCGAACAACCAGTGATGTCGCTCCGCTATATGCTTCATCGGTCTCAAACTCAAGATAGGCATTGGTAATATAAGCCCCATAGGGAATATCCACGCCGGTAAAGCGTAAACCAACGGTCTGATTGCCGCCTCCGGTCAAATCATCGACCAGCTCCAAATCGGAACTGTTGAACAAAATCTCTCCAGACTCCAACTGCTCAACATCGTTAGACCCATTGCTGATCCGGAGATCAAGTTGAAAACTCTCTCTCGGGGGTTGTCACTTCGACGGCTGAACTTTCAGCTGATACATTGCCGGCAGAGTCATAACTGACAACGGTATAGCTATACAAGGTCTGAGCTGCCAGGTTGGTGTCATTGTAACTCGGGGTGGCTGAACTGCCAATCTCGATACCATCACGATAGATTGTATATCCACTCACTCCAACGTTGTCACTGGAGGGACTCCAGGTCAGGCTGATCTCTGTTCCGGAAAGGCCAATACCTGAAAGGTTCTGAGGTATCGAGGGGGCTTCTGTATCGGGAGCAGTGACGGTCACTGTGACGCTATCGCTGCTGAGATATTCACCATCATCTACGACCAGCTCTAATTCATAGGTGCCAACGGTATCAAAAGTGACGTCGGTTATAGCGGAATTGGGATCGGTAAACAGAGCACTTCCTGGCCCACTGAGCTGTTGCCAATCGATCTGGACACCGGCACTCGGTAAACCGTCATCGGTGACACTACCAGACAATGTCACACTACTGAAAAGACCAACCGCTAAATCGGAACCGGCATTGACAACCGGAGCCTGATTGACACGCTCACCCATGCGATATTCCACATGAAGTAAAGGTGCTGCGGCTGATTCGCCCTCGTAAGACTCTGCTGTGCGTAAACTTCTCCACTGATCGCAAACACTATTGCCCCACCAACATCCCAACCAGCACGGTCTACTACAGATTGAAGCAAACTCGATAAGTCTGGAGTCTGATGGTGTCCATTCACTGCTGACCAGGCCTCGACATTATCCCAAAGAACTTCTGGTACTGCATATAACCGGGATGAAACATTGTTGACCGTCTGACTGAATGCTATCGCATCATCACTATCCTCTACGCGAACAACCAGTGATGTCGCTCCGCTATATGCTTCATCGGTCTCAAACTCAAGATAGGCATTGGTAATATAAGCCCCATAGGGAATATCCACGCCGGTAAAGCGTAAACCAACGGTCTGATTGCCGCCTCCGGTCAAATCATCGACCAGCTCCAAATCGGAACTGTTGAACAAAATCTCTCCAGACTCCAACTGCTCAACATCGTTAGACCCATTGCTGATCCGGAGATCAAGTTGAAAACTCTCTTCGGGGGTTGTCACTTCGACGGCTGAACTTTCAGCTGATACATTGCCGGCAGAGTCATAACTGACAACGGTATAGCTATACAAGGTCTGAGCTGCCAGGTTGGTGTCATTGTAACTCGGGGTGGCTGAACTGCCAATCTCGATACCATCACGATAGATTGTATATCCACTCACTCCAACGTTGTCACTGGAGGGACTCCAGGTCAGGCTGATCTCTGTTCCGGAAAGGCCAATACCTGAAAGGTTCTGAGGTATCGAGGGGGCTTCTGTATCGGGAGCAGTGACGGTCACTGTGACGCTATCGCTGCTGAGATATTCACCATCATCTACGACCAGCTCTAATTCATAGGTGCCAACGGTATCAAAAGTGACGTCGGTTATAGCGGAATTGGATCGGTAAACAGAGCACTTCTGGCCCACTGAGCTGTTGCCAATCGATCTGGACACCGGCACTCGGTAAACCGTCATCGGTGACACTACCAGACAATGTCACACTACTGAAAAGACCAACCGCTAAATCGGAACCGGCATTGACAACCGGAGACTGATTGACACGCTCACCCATGCGATATTCCACATGAAGTAAAGGTGCCTGCGGCTGATTCGCCCTCGTAAGACTCTGCTGTGCGTAAACCTTCTCCACTGATCGCAAACACTATTGCCCCACCAACATCCCAACCAGCACGGTCTACTACAGATTGAAGCAAACTCGATAAGTCTGGAGTCTGATGGTGTCCATTCACTGCTGACCAGGCCCTCGACATTATCCCAAAGAACTTCTGGTACTGCATATAACCGGGATGAAACATTGTTGACCGTCTGACTGAATGCTATCGCATCATCACTATCCTCTACGCGAACAACCAGTGATGTCGCTCCGCTATATGCTTCATCGGTCTCAAACTCAAGATAGGCATTGGTAATATAAGCCCCATAGGGAATATCCACGCCGGTAAAGCGTAAACCAACGGTCTGATTGCCGCCTCCGGTCAAATCATCGACCAGCTCCAAATCGGAACTGTTGAACAAAATCTCTCCAGACTCCAACTGCTCAACATCGTTAGACCCATTGCTGATCCGGAGATCAAGTTGTTGCGTCAAAGAGAGTTCTTCAGTATATAAAGCTCCGACAGCTGACACCTCTGGGACTCCCCAGTTTGGCTCCGTACCCCAATATACCTCACCATTTTCACCAAGAGCTGATGATATAAATACACTGTTGATTGATTCACCCCAAGCCACTCCAAGACCTGAAAGATCAACATAACCAGCATTTATTTGAGGCTGAACTGCAACAGGAGTAACAACAACGACCTTACTTAAAGGGTCATAGGGGTTTTGCAAAGAATATAGATCCAAGGCAACTAGGACTGAATTCACATCTCCATACTCAAATATAATTAAATCAGCAGAAGGCCCATTATAAACAGCATTATCCGTAAAATTTAATTCAACAAATTGACTTGGAGGAGCCGTGCTATTATAGTCACCATCCTCTCCAGGGAGAAGATCATGCTCACCATATTCCATCCAAGTGTAAACATTGGAGCCTATAAGAGCCTCTTCCCATGTCGACAATATTTCTCCATAGGCGCTTCCATACCCACCCGTAAAATCACTAGAGGCGATACTATCAGCAAAAGCATTATCAGAGAAGTTAATCCCCCCAACTTCTGCGGCTTGAGAAGAAGTATGAAGAGAAAGAGATAAAGCAAACACCATAAGCGACAATATAATGCCTTTGAGATACATGTAGTGACTCCGATAGATAAGATTGTTCAGAAATTCAAAAAATAAACGTGGAAATCATTCGGCTAATTTAGCGTAACTGCGATATCTATCCATCTACAATGAGCAAAGATTGGGCCAGATTTTGCGTTATTTATATACAGACCAGGATATTATATTTAGGTGAAATTTTAAGAAACATAGTCCAGAGCAAAAGCATTTAATATCTGGGAGTTACATATTAATAGTTAAAATAAATAACCGAAATAAATCTATTTACCCGAGATTATATTAAAGTGAAAGAGCCAGTAAAAGTAAATTCAGGCAAGGGAAACACTTTTTGTCGGTTTTCTTTACACAAATAGTTAAACATTTCAGCAAGCATGAAAGACCTAACTATTTTACTGCTTCCGTACCGTACGATGACAAGTTAATATTGATTCGAGCGACTTCTCTAAATATAAACACCAAGATTCCAACATTTGATAATTTTTTATCTTACCCTTCAGATATGAATTAATTGAAAATAGTATTGAATTCAAACATTTAATTACCATGGCCGCATATATAACTCTATCTGAACACACCTCTCCAAAAGCATCATTATAAGCCTCAATAAATACTTTTAATTTAAGCTCATCAGAGCCCGAAATAACAATAGCTGCAGCACCAACCTCATATAATCTATCAGCATAAATAGAATTATCAAAATCGATATAAGCAAGTAAATCCCCAGTACTATCAAAAATAATATTCTCCCAATTAATGTCGTTATGAATGGGAATTTCGTTTCCATTCACAAAAACGTCTTCATGAAAAATTTCATCATTGAGCTTTTTTGCAATTTCGAGAAAAAAAGGGAGGCGATCAATAATCCAACCATCAAAATTACTTTTCCGCCATTTGAGTTTTAGACTATTAAACCGTGAAAAATGCCAGCTACGCCTATGCATTAAAGAACTGCATTGCTCGATAGATTTACTGAAAAGTCTCTCCCAATGGATGGCATTTATCTCGTCAGGTGGGACAAAGGAAGTAGACGACACAATGCGGTGCATCTTTGCCAAAGAGCAGGCAATTTGAGTAACTGCTGCATTCGTTATCAAGTTGCTGTCTGTCAGAGGGGATAGATGTTTCCCCTCTACCCATTGATGAACTGTGTAAAATGAGTCATCCTTTTCAACAAAAAAAGATTGATCCTTTGTTGTTTCAAGCTTCGCTAGAGGAAAACCATTGTCATAAAGAGTTGATTGAAGCTGATGTGACAACTTGGTGCGTGAATTATTGGCTGAGGAGGGGTAAAATTTAATAACCCAAGAGAGCTTTCCAATTTTGATACGATAATTATTGTTGTAAAGTCCCTGCGGTATTTTTTGAAAGGAATCTACCGATCCTGAATAAAATAAGTAGTTGTTTAAAATCTTATCCAATTCACTCCGCTCAAATACAGAAGTCATAAGCTAATCAAACTCCAATCCATTCAGAAACGTTAACAAGTTATTCGCCACCCATTTCCGCTCTTTATTATTCAAATGGCCACTATCATGAATATACTCTAAAATCATAGAAGAATAGGTTTTCTTCTGGTCTTGAAACATATGCCTTTTGCCGTTTTCATAGGTAGATTCATATTTTGCAATATCAAAAACAGGCTTCCTTCCTCGGTATTCTTGAACTAGCAAATCATTATACTGGTTTCTAACAATATTAGCTTGGTGCTCCCAGAGAGTTCCTTTGCCGGTTAATAATTTTATTTTAGCTTTCCATGTGGCCTGATTAACTACGAGGGGGGCAGTGAGATGAACAAAATTCAAATTGGGAAAACTATCAGACATCTTCTCCATTGCGTTTAAATAATATCGAAGCAGTTGCTGAACATCAGTATCAACACTAAAATTTACATAGCACAACTTCAACAAAGCGATATTGACTTTCGAAGTAACTCCTTTCCTCAGAACTGATGTAAATTCATCCATTTTAGATATAGGGCCTCTATTTACACCTACACATGCATGCGCAATCCCGGGGCTAACGATATCTCAGTAAAAATTTTTATTTCTATAATTCTAAAATCAGGATACTTGTCTAAAAAACCGACATCCCGTATCCCATCTAAAATATTAAACCAACAGATTGGTGTCCGAAAAAGATTTTTTATCTTCTAACATATCCACAAACTTTAATTCGAAGACCCCATTTCAGCCCTTTCTTGGAGTCCATATGACCTGCTTTTGCCTTAACATGAACTTAAGAAAAGCATGGGCAGTCGCTACATTTAATAAAACAAAATAACGTATAAACGTAACGATTTTAGAAAAAACACCTCTACCTTCAAATAACGAAGGGGAAAAAGCTACAGTATAAGCACAAACTTGAAGACCAAGGAATAGAGTAAAAAACATGTTGGTACCAAGTAAAAATAAATTACTCAAAAAAACAGACAGCAAGGGAATAAAACACAAATAACGCAGAACCTTGTGCGACCAGAGTTGCCATGAAAAAAGTGATTTATTTCGGAAGGATAATAGGTGTCTCATATCATAGAGCGCCCACATGGCGCGCAATGATACCCTGACCCGCATCCGGTATTCATCAGCCGCATTATCCAAGGATGACTCTTTTAATATAGCTTTTGGTTCATAAACCACCCGATAGCCCTGCTCCACGACCATGAGGGGCTGAACAAAGTCGGGAAGCTGATCGGCATTCATGGAACGATATAGCTTTTTACGCATCGCATCGATACCACCGTCAACTCCAACGATGGAACCGAGGTCCGATTCGGCAGCGCGCAGGACGTTTTCGTATTTCATGTAGGCGGAGCAGCCGTCGCCGTTGGTGGTGCCGTCGACATCGGTATAGATCATCTTTCCGCTGACGTAACCAACGCTTTTATCACCGAAATTGGAGACCAGTTTTTTGAGAGCCTGCCCATCGTAGAGGGAGTTAGCATCGGAAAAAACAATGATTTCACCGGTTGCCTGCGGCACAGCCAGATTAAGGGCAGAGGTTTTACCAGCACGCGGTTCTTGGCGAATCAGCCGGACACCTTGATCGGCGTAGCTATGGACTATCTCGTCGGTACCGTCAGTTGATTCATCAGAAATAACTATAATCTCGAGCTTGCCTGAGGGGTAATCAAGGGTAAGCTTGTTGTCGATGGTTGCGGCAATAACTTTAGCTTCATTGAAAGCGGCGATCAGAATAGTGACCTTTGGTCGACGGGCACTCTTGTTAACCGGATTATGACGCAACCGTGATAGAAAAGAGACGATCAACGGATAGCCCAGATACACATAAATTATCAGCAACAGCGACAAAATGAAAACTGCTTCCAAAAAAGCCTCCACGGATTATAACGAATTCAAATAGCGCAGCAGTTCCGTTGCAACATGAAGACTTCCCGCATCGTTGAGGTGCCCGCCATCGTAGGTCAAATCAGCCGCTAGGGCCAGATACTGATTTCCCTTATATTTGAATGATGCGGTCTCCCCCGAAAGGCTAGTTGATTCTATCTTCGCCACATCAAAAATCGGCTCCTTGCCTTGATATTCATTCAACAACATCTGATTATACTGGTTTCTTTTGATATTGTCCGCGTATTCCCAGATATCATCCTTACCCAATAATGATTTCAATTGAGTCTTCCAGGTTTCGGTATTTTCTCTTAAGGGGACCGTCAGGTGTACAAATGCTACCTCGGGATACTTTTCCTTCAGGTAGTCCATGTTTTTCTTGTAATAAGATAAAAGAGCATGAATATCTCTGTCGCTAGTGATATCGACATAGCAGAGTTTCAAAAAAGCGATGTCGACTTTACCTTGAAGTTCTTCATCGATCACTTTGACAAATTCGTCTATTTTGGTTTCCGGGTAATTATTTCTACCGACCCGACGATGCAGAATACCAGTATCAGCGTATTCTTTCACCGGCTTATCTTTGATATGATCAATTGCAAGGGTCAATTTCCCATCGTAAAGTTCAACTCCGTGCAGAATGTTTTCACCAACAGATTGATGCCCAAAAAAAATCCGTTTCTGCATAAGAGAATCAACTGAATTTTTATTAAGGTCGAACATCCCCCCCCCTTTATCAGAACCAATTGCAGAAGCTGATGAAATAGCAAGGACACCTAAAAGGATTAATAATTTTATTCCCATTAGTAGTACCTTTCATTATATTGGCCCAGAAATATGATTTACAAAAGCTGGATAGAAATCATCGATGAACCCCAGAATCAATTCTTCAGCTTGTTGTTCACTTTTATTATTCAGCGAGGTACTGATCCTGACAAAAGCATTTCCTTCACCTTGATTGAAAAACTTTTTCTTAAAAAGAAGTAGTTTTTGTTGCAATGTGCCTGATGCACTTCTGTCATCAACCTGGAACCAGTAGAATATTTCCTCCTTTTTATCTTCCAGTTCTGCCACAATTCGAGAATATTCTAATTTTTTATAATTGTTTATTTGTTGGCTGCGCTGTTCTTTGCCGGATAGCTTCCACCCCTGTCCAGGATAACAGACCTGAGGATCATGGGCAGCACCAACTTTTTTACCCGAATAATAATAACCGACATAAAGGGTTACTGAATCTTGCTGATTTGTATAGGTTTGGAAAACGTAGTCATCCAGCTTAAGTTCCTGGACAATGGCGGACGACAGAGAACTGTTACCAGTCTTTTTCCAATCATCCATAACACTCAAAGCTTGTTCCAGTGGTTGCCTGTTATGAACGGTACGCCCTTGCGGACGCCAGTAAGTTAAAGCACCGACAACAAAGAGACAAACAATCAGAACCAGTAACTGAACAGAATTTACTTTTCGCATAGCACCAGGACCTCTCTAAAAAGCAGAAACAGCACTATGGAAAGTCCGAAAATACCGGCGCCAAAAGCTGTGTGGATCGTCCCCTCAGCCAGGTCAAAATTGAAGTAATAAAAAGCAATCACCATTAGCAGTACACGGACAATATTAACCAGAATGGCGATAGGAACGGCGGAGACAAATAAAACGGTTCTAAGCAGATTCGACTTAAGTCCAAAATAACCTATGACAACACCCAGTGTCAGTAGCGACATGATAGAGCGCAGCCCGCTGCAGGCCTGAACGACCTGCAGAGTATGTTCCGGCAAAGAAATGACATTACCCTCACGCAGAATAGGTATGCCAATCAGTGATGAAATATAAACCGTCATTTTCGTCACAAACAGTTGCAGGGGAATAGTCAGGGCTGCGTATATCTGAGTTGGCACAGGAACCATGAACAACAAAAGAAAGAGCGGGAACATACAAACTTTAAAAACTTGAACACCAAAAAGAAACACTGTGCTTGAGCCCAGAAACAAAATCATTGCAAGTGGAGCCAAGGTGAGTATTTCTGCATACTGAGCAACAACGTAAAGAAACAAAGACAGCAGAACCAAAGGAAAAGCAACCCATGATGGTTTTATCGCTGCATGTTTCAGATCTTCACGTTTTTGCCAGAGGAGATACAAACAAAGAGGCACAATCAGAAAACCATGAGAATAATCGTCAGAAGAGGACCACACTTGGAACAAACTTTGCCATGTCGGATAAAAAACAATGATGAAAGCCAGAACCAAAAATCCCAGAAGGGACAATGTGGTTCGATTTTTCTTCAAATCAAATGAATCCCCTGTCATCTTTGCAATCCTTTTAAAAAAGAGAGGCCTGTTTGCAGGTCAACCCCAAATCAAGCATTTTTGCACATATTCTACTTATCATTTTTTCCACTCAAATCTTCAGTCGCAGACTAAAACTGATGATGATCAACGCCAAAATCACTTCCTCCCCACAAAAGACACTGAAATCACAGACAAATCAATTCTTCGGGGTAAACCTTTAAATAACAAACAAAACTTAATATCTTTCTTTAGCCACGGACGGACACACACGGACAGCGGCGGACAATTCCATTGTTTCTGGTTAAACTTCTATGAAACTTATTATTTTTTTATTTTCTCTGTGACTTTGTGTCTCTGTGAGAAAACCTCCCCTTTTATCAGATTTTCATCCTGTCAAAAAAGATCCCAAGATGGCTCTGCGGCTATTAACTGTTCACAACGTTTCCGGTCAATCTTCCCGCTAGCACTTTTCGGCAAAGAGTCGACAAATAGGATTGCTTGTGGAAGTTTGTATGTGGGCAGTCGCTTGGCACAGAAAGCAATAATTGACTTACTCTCTGCATCAGAAGTCGCTACAACAACAGCAACCAGTCTGTTTTCAAGTAATGGGTCAGGTATTCCCAGCACGACAACATCAATCGCTAATCCCGAGGCAACAATCACATCTTCGATTTCCTGGGTGTTAATTCTGTGACCACTGACTTTTAGCTGATTATCTTTACGTCCGACAACAAAGAAATAACCATCTTCATCTCGATAAGCCAGATCGCCAGTGTGATAGCCATGCTCACTAAGTGCTTCTGCTGTAGCACTTTCATTTTTCCAGTAACCTTGCATGATGTTATCACCTGTAGCAACCAGTTCACCCACATCACCGATCAGCACTTCGTTCCCTTTTGTGTCCAGAACCTTGAGCGTCACCCCTGGAATCCCCTTGCCAATGGAATCTATCTTCCCTGACAACATCTCCGGTTCAACATAAGCTAACCGAGCTGAAGCTTCGGTAGCGCCATACATAACAACCAGATCTGTTTTTTCCGGCAGGATCTCCATCAACTTCAGCTTATTCGTCGCAGCCATATGACCACCGGCCTGCGAACAGTAGCGTAATGATGTCAATTCAGCGCGCGATGCTGCCAGCGGTGATTGGTGAAGAAGGTGTGCATAGGTTGAGGGCACACCGGAAAAACCGGTCACCTTTTCAATAATCATCTGTTGAATCACTGTTGCTGGATAAGCGAACTTGTTATTGATGATCACACGACCACCTACAGCGACATGAGTATTCAGCAGGGACTTGCCCATGACATAGAAAAAGGGCTGCACAACCATCTGTATATCTTTATCAGTCAAGTTAAGATACTGACAGATTGATGTGACGTTAGCGACAATATTACCATGAGTCAGCATCACCCCTTTGGGTCGACCAGTCGATCCGGAAGTATAGATAATACTCCCAAGATGATCCGCTCTGATAGCAAGGTTCAAATCAACACAATCATCATCACCAATCTGGTCATCCCAGCTGTGAACAGATATTTCATGATTCAGATCAAGCTTGGGGCTCTTGATGAGAGCAGTGCGGATCTTAGTGTCAGCAAAGTCAACCTGACGCAGCAAACGCTCAAATTTACGCTGTGACAACAAAACCTGAGCTTCCAGCTCTTTTAACAATGGAAGCATACCATCCGGTTTCAGTTCAGTATTCAATGGAACAGCCACAGCGCCGGCTTTTAAAACACCATAGTAGGCAACAACGTATTCCAGACTGTTCTCAAGAAGAAGAACAACCCGATCACCGGGAGTTACACCCTGTTCGATTAACCACGAAGCCAACTGGTTTGCCTCGGTGTTGATCTCTGTGTAGGTTGCACGGATGTCCTCGTGAACCAGAGCGACCTTGTCCGGGAAACGCTCGGCGCTGTTCTCCAAGAATTGATGTATGAGTGTCGGACAATCTAAAAACATAAAACCTATTTCTCACAGAGCCACGGAGTCACTGAGGTTAATCTATAAAACCGTTGAGTGTTCTGGTAATTCCATCAACCATCAAAGCTTCACCAAAGTTAAGCAAATAACCAAGCTTACAGTCCATTAACTTCATATATGTTAAAAGCTGTTTTTTATGTGCATTTGACACGTGCTCTATTGATTTCATTTCTAGAACAACTTTGCCTTCAATAAGAAGATCTGCCCGGAAAGATTCCTTAAAATCAATTCCTTTGTAGTTAAGTGGTATTGAAACCTGACGTTCAACTTTCAACCCTCGTGATTCAAGCTCGTAAGCAAGTAACGTTTCATAAACATTCTCAAGCAATCCTGGCCCAAGCTCTTTATGCAAATTGATTGAACAATCAACAACAACCGTACCAATTTCATTCTCGTTCATACCCCCTCCTAATATGAAACATCTTATAAATGAATTATTCTCTCACGGAGCCACAAAACCACGGAGAAAACCTTTTTGATATTGACTTCCCGCTGTGTCTTCGTGTCTCTGTGAGATAAAAACTTTCGGAGATTATCAGCATTCGTGCTTCTCTAACTAGTTTTTCTCCCGATAAAAGCAGTAACATTATTAATCGAATCAAGATTCTCCGGAATCAGCTCATCATCTTCTACCGTGATAGAAAATTCTTCACTGATAAATTCAATCAGCTCCAGAATTCCGGTTGAATCAACAATCCCTTCGTCCAGAAAAGAGGTGTTCTCTTCTAATCCTTCATCATCGCCAAAAAGATAGTTTTCAACAATGAATGTTCTGATCTTGTTTTTTACATCTGACATAGCTTAAATCTCCTTTTTACCCTTGTTTTCTCACAGAGCCACAAAGGCACGAAGAAAACCCGATATAAATATTTTAAAGCTTTAACTTTGATTTCGTTCCTCTTTGTGTCTTCGTGTCTCCGTGAGATATAATTATTTAATCTCCGGAACATCACCCACCAACAATCCATGCAAATGCAGATATCTCGTTGTGCTGCGCTTGGTATCAATATCATCGTAAACTCGCTGAACCTGCTCTGGAGTCAGTTCCAGAACCTCACCTACCTCGGCAGTTGAATAACCATTGTTCTTCCCATATAGGCACAGATCCATACGATCGTGTGGCAACGAGAAATAAAACTCATCCTGACCTTGTGGCAATGAATAGGTATCGGTGGTCGGTGGTCGTTTGCGAATGTCGGTGGGAACACCAAGGTATTCAGCTAATTGATAAACCTGAGTCTTGTAGAGATGAGCAATCGGCTTGACATCTGCCGCGCCATCACCCAGTTTCACGAAGAAGCCTTGATCATATTCAAGTCTATTAGGGGTTCCTGCGACAGCGAAGTTGAGACGATCTGCATGGTAGTATTCCAACATTTTTCGTGTTCTCTGTTTAAAGTTGGTCGCTGCAAGAATTTCCAGATAAGCCTTGAGTGGTAATCTGACTTTTTGAATTTCACCATCAGGGGATTGCGCTACGACGGAGAAGAGTGAAAACTCAGTCGATTCGATCACATTGGGAATGACAATTTTGGATTTCCAGCTGTTGCCATAGTCAGGAATGACACTTTTAACGGCAGCATCATAGCGCTGATAGAATCCTACCGCTTCTAAAATTCCAGAAATATTTTCATGTGCAGATTCAATTCCAAAGTGATCAGAAACACTGGTACTGAGAGAAAGAGTCTCATCAGAAGAGTGACGTTCGGGCATGTGCAAACCAAAAACCTTTTTGGGTCCAAAGGCTTTGACTGCCAAGGCGCAGGTGACACTGCTGTCGATACCACCCGAAAGTCCAAGAACAATACCACGCCGTTTGATTGTGTTTTTCATCAAATTGCGTAATTTTGATGTTATTCTTTCGACTTCTTGTTCTGCATCGAGCTTCAGAATATCTTTTGTGAAAGCTGGTTTTGTCATGACTTACTCCATTTCTATATTCAAATACCCAATCCACTGAAAGCACAGAAAACACTGAAAACCAGAAGAGAGTTCTTCCGTGTCCTCCGTGGACTTATTCTTAGCACTACACTAAAAACTGAATTATTTTCTCACCAATCGATCTGGAACCACCGGTTCTATCTTCCGTGGATCGAAATCTTCAACAAACTGCTGGTGCAACAACTGTGTCGACAAGATCCCAACTAAAGCCATATTTTGCACTTCATTTGCTGGCTGTTTCGATTCAGTTGTGAATTTTTTACGTAAAAAAGAAACCTTTTTTGCATCAAAGTATCCTGCTTGATTAATTGCATCACGGGACAAAAGATCATGAATAAACGAGCTAGAATCATCGGTCAAAAAAGATTCTTTTATCGGCGCCCGGTATGGTTGTTTAGCACGGATAAGAATGTTGTCCGGTACAAGCCCTTTAAAGGCTTCTTTCAGAATATATTTTTCATTCAAACCTTTAATTTTCCAGTGTGCGGGAAGCTTAGACGCGAATTCAATGACCCGGTGATCGAGGAAAGGGACGCGAAGTTCAATTGAATTTCCCATCCCCACTCTATCACCTTGGGAAGACAGCAAATAGTTTGAGAGAAAAATATCCATTTCGAGAAACTGTGCTTTTGAAAACGAATCTTGCGTACTAAATGTTTTTGGCAACCGATCCACAAGTGAAGAATACGGATCATAGTTCGTCAATTCTGCTTGCATCCTAGCCGAAAAGAAGGTTTTATTTTTCCCACTATTGCGCCAACGAATCTGGTGTGAAAAAAACGGATCAACAAGATCTTCTGCTTTCACTGCAAAGAATTTTTGTAGAAACATTCTCGCACGAGCAGGATCCTTGAATATATAGGGATAAAGTCGTTCCACCAATAATGGACGCCATTTGGAATCAGGCTGACGGGCCCAGAAACGACGCAATTTTGCTTCTTTGAATATATTATAGCCACCAAAAATTTCATCCGCCCCTTCCCCGGTCAAAACAACTTTAAACTGACTGTCCCTGACCAGTTTTGACAAAGAAAACAACGGGACGGGACCGGTGCGCAATAGTGGTTTCTCACATTGCCAGATGACCTGAGAGAAGTTATCTCGAACTTGTTCATTCGACACGCGAACGTCACTATGTTTTGTGCCGAGATGACGAACCATCTCCTTTTGATAAACTGATTCGTCAAAATTACTTTCCTGAAAACTCAAGGAAAAAGTCCTCAAGTGATTATTGAAGTTTTTAGCGATAAGTGAGGTTAAAATGGAGGAGTCCAACCCACCACTGAGATAAGCACCCACCGGAACATCAGCCCGCAAACGCAAACGGATAGCATCGGTCAGGAGTTCTTTTAATTGTTCTTTAGCTTCAGCAAAAGTTCTCTGCCAAGTATCATCAGGAGTCGCATAAGGAATCTGCCAATACGCTTTGGGAGCAGAAACACCCTGCTCACTGACAGTCATAAAATGTCCAGAAGGCAACTCAAAGATATTCTTGAAAGCAGTCTTGGGGGTAATTGTAGTCCAAAAAGTAAATATCTGACTGAGTGATTCAGAATCAATGGAACGAGTTACTTCCGGATCGGCAAAAATAGCTTTAATTTCAGACGCAAACCTGAACTTTCCACCTTGTATCGTGTAGAATAGCGGTCGAATTCCGACCCGGTCCCGGGCGAGGAAAAGTTCTTTTTTGGGGCGGTCCCATATAGCAATTGCAAATTGACCGTTGAAATGCGAAAGGCAATCGGAGCCATACTCCTGATACATAGCCAGAACAACTTCGGTATCGGTACCCGTTGTGAATTGATACCCTTTCTGGATTAGATCTTCTTGTAATTCAAGATAATTAAAGACCTCTCCGTTATAGACAATCCACAAGGATTCATCAGCGTTTGAAATTGGCTGCACACCACATTCTAAACCAAGAATACTTAAACGTGCGTGACCAAGGCAAATATCTCCATCACGATAGAGTCCTGACTCATCTGGACCCCGATGACGAAGCATAGTGATCATCTTGGCAACAGTGTCTTCGGTGTTCTGATCCACCTGTCTCGCTGTAAAGATTCCTGCTATACCACACATTTAGTTATTACCCAGTCCCAATCCAGCTGCAATTGGTTGAAACTCAAAATCATCGAGCAGTCGCTCAAAGCGCTGTTTGGTTTTATTCAGATTCAAATAATGCCTGAACCGACTCTTGGCACTTGCACCTTCCATTCGCGGTTGTTCCGGATCGAACTCCCAGGGATGCAAGTAAAAAACAAAAGGTTGCTGCTCCTTTTCATTGATATGCTTCAGGCCCCAGCGCGTCGCAGCATATGGAAGCAGGCGGAAATAACCCCCACCAGCAATAGGTAGGTTTCTGTTCCCTAATCGCAGAGTTGTAATGGGGATTTCACGAATACCCACTTGTTCTTCAGATAACGAGGGGCGATCCTCCCACTGATCACCATTTTTTACAGCGTAACCTGCAAAACGGGGCCAATCGGGAATTCCATAAAAATCATGCTGCATCGGAAAAATGCTGGAATCATATTCAAAACCTGCCTCAATCAGCTCATCAAAAGCCCATGATGTCTGGCGAGTAATTGAATAGCTCGGAGCACGGTAGCCTAGCACAGGAACTCCGATTTGATCTTCCAAAAGCGCTTTTCCACGCCTGATATCCTGTCGATAGGTTTCCCGATCCTGTAAAGCAACACGTTGATGCAGATATCCATGACTGGCAACTTCGTGACCTTGACTGTTAATCAATTTGGCGATATGGGGATAACGTTCGGCAACCCAACCGAGAATAAAAAAAGTCGCTTTGATATTTCTTAAGTCGAGCGAATTAAGAACAGTGTCCATGTTACGCTCAACCCGACACTCTCTCCCAGCCCATGAATCAGGCGGTGACAGCTTTTCGAAGGCCGAAACATGGAAGTAGTCTTCAACGTCGATGGTCATGTAGTTTTTAATGGTATTCAACAGTCAAAACCTTGTATTTGCCACAGATAAAAGCGGATAAAATCAACAACTGAACAAAAATTTAATATCTAAATTCCCCTGACACCGTTAAATGCTTTACACTTGATAAAAATTGACCCACATCCGCAGTTATCTGTGTCAACCTGTGGCTAAACCTCATAGCCCCGTGGATTGTTCTTTTGCCAGTTCCAACTGTCACGCATCATGTCATCAAGACCCTTTTCAGCGCTCCAATTAAGTTCCTGCTTTGCCAAATTCGGATCAGCCCAACATCTAGCAATATCCCCTGAACGTCTGGCTGCAATACGATATGGCACCGGTTGTCCGGAAGCGCCCTCAAAGGCATACACGATATCAAGAACAGAATAACCTGTCCCGGTTCCAAGATTATAGGTTAACACTCCCCGATCTTGCTCAATGCGTTCCAAAGCCTGCAGGTGCCCTTTTGCTAAATCAACTACATGGATATAGTCGCGCACGCCGGTACCATCTTTGGTTGGATAATCATTGCCAAACACGGTTAACTCTTTGAGTTTCCCAACGGCAACCTGACTGACGTAAGGCACAAGATTATTTGGGATTCCCCGGGGATCTTCTCCAATAAGGCCTGAATCATGAGCACCGACAGGATTGAAATAGCGTAACAGCACGATTCCCCAACGTGGATCGGACACTGACAAATCTTTCAGCATCTCTTCAATCATCAGCTTACTTCGTCCATAAGGATTCGTCGCAGAGGTGGGAAAACTTTCCCGAATCGGAACTTCGGCTGGGTCACCGTAAACGGTCGCAGAAGAGCTGAACACTAATTTAAATACCCCCGCACGCTGCATTGCCTGAAGCAGAACAAGAGTTCCGTTGACATTATTGTCGTAGTAGTTCAATGGAATCTGAGTCGATTCACCAACGGCTTTAAGCCCGGCAAAATGAATCACGGCATCAACAGCATGTTCAGAAAAAATTTGATCCAAAGCCTCCGCATCACGAATATCAGCTTTGACAAAGGTCAAAGTGCGACCACTGATCTTTTCGACCCGCTCAAGGGCAACACGGCTGGAGTTGCACAGGTTGTCGATAATGACCAGACTGTAACCTGCGGCCAAAAGCTCAACAACGGTATGGGAACCGATATAACCTGCCCCGCCTGTAACTAAGATTGTTTTCATAAGTATTTATCCACTGAGTTCACTGAAATCACAGAACAAACCTGTCTATAGAGACTTTAGAGGAAGAACCAAAATTGACAAGCAGACCCAATTTCATTTGTCCCGCTTTCAGGTAATTTAGAACTTGAGCTTGATGCTCATTTGATACTTTTGATAACGCTTTTAATTCTAAAATAATGCAGTTAAAGCAAACGAAATCCGGTTTATAAAATTGATTCAGTTTCTCACCTTTGTAATAAAGATCCAACTCGGGCTGTGAAACAAAAGGTATATTCCTTACCTGAAATTCCTTCTCCAAACATTCTTGATAAACAGCTTCAAGAAAACCGGGCCCAAGCTGGTAATAAACCTCAAAAATAGCGCCACGAATCACAAAGGATTCATTTTCGTAAATCAGCACCTTCCCCCCGTATTTTTTCAGTTTTTTCAAGCTCATCCACTGAGATCACAGAAATCACTTAATTAATTTTTCGTTTTTAGCTATAAGAAATGATTTCTTTATCTCCTTCAGTGTTCTCCGTGTTATCAGTGGACTCGATTATAAAGACCAGTAGCTCAATCCAGCTGCTTCAACATCCTGCTTCTGGTAAGCACTCTTAACATCTACCAAGACCCCACGACCATTGCCATTGCTGCAAAATTCAGCCAGGTTATCAACTGTTAAAGATTTAAAGACTTGGTGACTGACCGCACAAATAACGGCATCGACTGTGCCTACGCCAGCCAAATCGGTCAATTCAAGTCCATATTCATGGAAGGTCTCCGCAGCATCTGCAAAAGGGTCATGGACCAACACTTCTACGCCATAATCTTTCAGTTCTTTGACAATATCAACAACCTTGGTGTTGCGGATATCCGGAACATCTTCCTTGAATGTCAGACCAAGGATAAGAACCCTTGATCCTTTGATAACCTTACCGGAGCGGATCATCTGTTTCACTGTATTTTCAGCAACATACTTGCCCATACCATCGTTGATACGTCGACCAGCAAGGATAACTTGAGGCAGATAACCGATCTGTTCAGCTTTATGCGTCAAATAGTAGGGGTCAACACCGATACAATGACCACCAACAAGTCCCGGTGTAAACTTAAGAAAGTTCCACTTGGTCCCGGCAGCGGCCAGAACATCTTGTGTTGAAATATCCAGTTTATTGAATATCAGTGCCAGTTCATTTATTAAGGCAATATTGAGATCGCGCTGGGTGTTCTCAATAACTTTTGCAGCTTCAGCGACCTTTATACTCGACGCACGATGAATACCAGCTGTAATGACCAACTCATAGACCTGTGCAACGGTTTCCAGGGTTTCGTCATCCATCCCGGAGACAACTTTCTTGATTTTTTCTACAGTGTGAACTTTGTCTCCCGGATTGATCCGCTCGGGGGAATAACCAACTTTAAAATCAAGGCCACACTTCAAACCGGATTCTTGTTCCAGAATTGGGACACAGATTTCTTCCGTCACTCCCGGATAAACAGTAGATTCATAAACAATGATTGCCCCTTTTTTCAAATTCTGACCAATTGTCTTTGAGGCTTTCTCGACAGAGCTCAAATCGGGGTTATTGTTTTTATCAATCGGAGTTGGAACTGTTACTATAATGAAATCAGCTTTTTTTAAGTCTTCTGGATTCAGGGTGTACTCAATAGTGGTATTTTGCAGATCTTCGGCTGTCAATTCACCAGTGGCATCATAACCCGCTTTAAGTTGCTGCACTTTTTCTGTATGGATCTCAAACCCGATGACATCAACTTTCTTTCCAAAAACTGCCGCCAGAGGAAGACCAACATAACCCAAACCGACAACGGCAATTTTAGCTTGTTTCCCAACGATCTCTGCAATGGTAACCACTTAAACCTCCAAATTAACAAGCGTTAGTTATGTTTCAGCCACAGATACACGCTGATTGACACAGATGAAGATCAAAACCAATCTTTTAGATTATTGTTAAAGTCTTTTGCCCTTAAATCAGACCTTATCTGTGTTCATCTGTGCCAAAGAAGCCTTTGATTTTGATCTAAATCTTTAAACACATCCATCTGCGCCTAATCTTGTTTCGATCGATGAAGCATGGACTCTTCAACACTAGATCGTTTACTGTCAACTAAAAGAGTTTGGCGCAATCGGTCAATCTGGGCTGAAATCTTTTTCAGCTGGCCATCAAACTGTGAAAATTGATTTTGTTGCTGATTTATCAGATATTCCAGAATACTTCCCTGACTGGAAAGACGTTCAAGAATGGCCTCTTTCTCTGACCGGTTGGCGTTCAATTTTGCATAGTTTTCTTCGATACGCGCTAAGCGGCCATCCAGGTCAATTGGACTGTTCATAGGTTGGTGATCTCTGCCTGGAGACTCAAAAACCGACCCTTGAGAAACAGGGTCATCAAACGAAAGTTCATTTAAAGCATCTTGCACAAGATCCATATCGATCTCTCGGCTCTCCTCGACAAAAGCCGACAGCAAAAGAAAATCACAGATCAGATTAATCAGACGAGGGACCCCGCCACTGAATCGGAAAATTGCGTCAAAAACTCCTTCCAGGAAAGTCACGCAATCACGACTGCCAACTGTCGCAAGCCGATGATAGATATATTCTTCTGTCTCTTCCCGATTAAGGGGATTCAAATGGCAACTGATGCTGATCCGTTGTCGTAGTTGCCGCAATGAAGGTTTGGCAATGATTTGCTTTAATTCCGGCTGTCCAACCAGGATAATCTGCACCATCTTAAAGTTATCCGCCTCAAGATTGGACAGTAAACGGATTTCTTCCAGCCCCTCTTCAGACAGATTCTGTGCTTCATCAATAATAATGATCGGCTGCCTGTTGGAAGTACATTCTTCCAATAAAAAATCATTTAATTCAGTAATAAGCTGAACCTTGTCCTTGCCTTCAGTCTGCAGGCCAAAATCAGTATTGATCATGGCGACAAGTTGATGGCCGTCAACACGGGTATTAAAGATCATCGACAAGGTCACGTCAGCGCTGATTTTATTAATGATATCACGGAGCAGAGTCGTCTTGCCTGAACCAACCTCACCCGTCAGCAATGTAAATCCAGCGTTCTCCTGAACCCCATATTGTAAATAACTTAAAGCTTTACGATGTCCCTTACTCAAATAGAGAAATTTAGGGTTGGGTAAAAGATCAAAAGGCTTGGCACTCAGACCAAAAAACTCCGTATACATAAGCTAAAACCGGACCGTTGCACTTAAGGTAATAATATTATTGGTGTAATCATTGCCATCGATATCGGATTCATTCATACGATAACGATATCCCAGAGACGCCAGAAAACGCCGGTATTCATAATCAAGAGAAGCACCAAAGGTCAAGCGATTCACATCTTCATTGACACCTGCATCATCAAATTCAGCACGCTCGTATTCTGCATCTAAATTTGCAGCAACCGCTCTGGCAAGAGGCCTGGAAAAATCAACACGAACACCATAAGCGTCATCTTCCCGATCAAGACGCACATAGTCGGAATTGTTCCAGAACAATTCCGTTGACGCAGACATTGCCTCCTTCACGTAGGCGGCCCTCAGAATTGCCTCTTTGATCTCGGTAAGGCCATCTTCGGCAGTGGTAACAAAATCTTGCGAATACCCCAAAGACAACGTCACTGGTTCAGAAAGACGATAAGCAATATCAATCAACCAGTTTGTTGTATCCGTATCAAAACCCGAATCATATTCGATCTGGCTATAGCCACCCTCCAGGGAAAGTGACGTCCGCCCACCTAGCTGCTGAGAGATTCCCAGCGTATAATCCCTGCGATCAAACTCATCAGCATCGTCATCAGACAATTGCGTAGAATAAGCAAAACGGGCAAACACTTCAGAATCAGCAGAGATCTGTTTCACCAGCGAAACATGGCCTTCATGCTCCTCAACGTCGTTTCCCCGCGTATCAACGTAATCAGTGCGATCATAGGTATAACCAAAGAGCAATGAAAAGGTTGGCGCCAATTGCAACCGATATTCCGGGGTCACTGTAGAATGATAGACTGTCGATCTGTTCTCTGTATCACTGAATTCATAATCATCACGCGTATCAATGGCCTCACGACTGATTGTTTCTGCAAGGTGCAAAGTAAAAGGACGACCACTAAAAAACAGTGCCGTTGCATCTGCCTGTTGGACATCTTTGAAGTCTTCCAGATTTTCATCACTATTGTTTTTATAAAAACGATAGCGAAGAAAATAATCAACCGTCGCCTCAACAGAACGATTGCGATAATCCAAACTGATTCCCGGCTGAATCGTGGTAATCCAGTCCTCTTCTTCATTTCTGGAATCAAGAAAAATATTATCATTATATTCTTCTTCGATCGTTAATCGGGGATGGATCTCAATTTCGGCCCATGCGTTCAAAACAGGGGATAGAAAGCAAGAGAGCACGAATGATAAAAACACTAATTGCGATGATTTCATTGTCCCACCCTTATTCTTAAAAAGAAAGTTGTCGATCAATAATAATAGTCATAGCCGTGACTCTTTAAAAAAGTATGGGCATCATTATATACAACACCAAGGAGACGTTGCTCCTTAAAATCATCAAGTGTTTTTACAATATCTTCAACCTTGGCTTTTCCTTCTCTGACAACAAACAAAGTAGCATCCACTATTCCGGCCAAAACCCCTGCGTCTGCAAATGGAAGAGCTGGCGGCGTATCAAAGATTACATAGCGCTCTGGATAGCGCAATTTAAGCTCTCTGACGATTTCTTTCATCCGATTGGAAGATAGCATATCTACCGGGTCTTTAACTGCGTCACCTGCGGGCAAAACAACTAATTTACCAACACCCGTTTTAATTAGTGCCTTTTCAATGGGTAAATTATCTCGAAGGCAATGCACCAAACCAAAATCAGGCTTTAAATCAAGATACTTATGCACAGAAGGACGTCGCAAGTCCGTATCGACGAGCAATACCGTATGATCATGCTCTTTTGCTAGAGAAATTGCTAAATTTAATGCCGTCATTGATTTACCTTCTTCACTGACGGTACTCGTTACCATTATTGTGTTAAGAAATGTATCCCCCTCGGTTAAAGAAATTATAGTTGAACGCAATTTATTATATTCTTCAACAACAGCAGTTTCTTCATCCCTTGCTGTCGCTATCATTAAGTTGGTAATCTTAATCGGCACAACATCTAGCAACGTATTTATTCGACCAACAACAGAATTTTTGCGATTAGGTCGTTTAACAGACCGACTTTCTATTGATAAATCTATCCTTTCTTCTGTCGGCGAGTTGCGGCTGCTGGAAGCCTTTTTTATAGCGTCTTCTATTCTACTCATATAATTATCAACCTAAAAACTAGAACGATGAAAGTAATTGGCTAAAACCACTAAAAAATATTTCATAAGCAAACACACCGACAAAACCCACTAAATAAAATCCTGAAAAAGTTAGCAGCAAGAGATCTTTACGGAGTCTCTTCTTTAATTGTGCAGGATCCGCAATATTGGGAACAACTGCCAATACATCAATGCCCATACTCTCCAAAGTATTGACATCCTTGATACTGCCGTCCATATTCTCAAGCAAAAAAACTAACCCAAAACCACAACCAATTCCGCCTGCAAGTGAGAGCACAAACATTTTCATCATATCGGGAGAAACAGGTACTTCGGGAAGGATGGCAGGATCAACAATCCTGAAAGTTGAAGCCTTATTACCAATTTCCATTTGCTTAGAGACTTCAGATTGCCCCATCCGAGCCAATAGATCATTGTAAACAGTCCGGTAAGAATCCCGTTCTTGCATCAAAATGCCTAATTCTTTCTGAGCTGCAGGGACCTCGTGCAATTCTTTTTCTCTCCTAGCTATTGTCTCCTCGATATTCTTCTTTCTGGCAACCAATGAAGAGAGTTCTGCCTCCACTTCAAATAACTGTCCCTGAAGATCCTGATATAATGGGTTCAGTGAAGTCATGCGTGTTGTTCCTTGCTCTTTTTCTGTTGACTCTGGCTCCAACAAGCGCTGTTTCAGTGATTCTATTTCTGATTTCAAATGCACAACTTCCGGATAATTGTCTGTGTATCGGAGCAAGAGGGTTTTAAGGCGGGATTCCATCACAGCCAAACGGTTTCCCTCTTCTGTTGCACTAACAATGTCAACGGTAGGATCTAAAGAATTAAGCTGCTGCTTCAACTGCCCTTGACGCCCCAACAAAGTATCGCGATTTAATTCAATCTCTTCAACCTGTTGCAGCCGCTCACGAATATCGGCTAGAGCAGCCCCCTCATCGATTGAAAAATAAACCCCCTTTTTTTTCCGGTAATCAATAATTTTATCTTCTGATTGTTCAAGCTTTTCCTTAAATATTTCAATCTGTTCTTGCAAAAAACGGTTCGCACCATACGTTTCCTCACGTTTGGCGGAAATATTCTCTTCAACATACAAACCGACCAAAGTATTGATAAATTGCTGTGCAAACTTTGGATCTTTATCAACAATTGACAACGTAAATCGATCCATTCGACGCGTCACATTAATCCTGGTCCGATCTGCTAGGCCGGTGATATATGCTTGCAGAACGGCACTATCTTTCGTTAACATCTCAGAATCCAGCTTAACGAGAGTTTTCATGATAATATCACGGCTTAAAATTGCGAACTGAAGGACGCGAACACGATCTTCAATATTAGGGGTTATCGCAATTCCCCGAACAAGCTCATCAATGACATTACTTTCAATAAAAACGGTGGTGTCAGCCTGATATTTTTTAGGCAGAGTAAAGCTATAGGCACCTATAGCAGTCATTACCGCTAAAGAAACAAAAATGAACATATACTTATATCTATAAGCCGCATAGAGATACTGATAGATCTGCTTGAGGGCATCCTTCATAATAATTAATCCTAGAAAATACTTTCTTCAACAATAACATAGTCGCCAGGCTTTAAAGCAACATTGGCGCTGATATCTTTTCCTCTAGTCACCTTCTTTAAATCAATCTGGCGTTTGACTTTATCTTTGCCAATAACAAAGACACTTCCCTCTTTTGCAAACTCTGTAAACCCACCTGCAGCAAGAATAGCATCCATCACTTTCATTCCTTCATAAAACTGAAGACTCTGAGGTGTCATCACCGCCCCCATAACATAAATCATATTAAGCCGATTACTTGGAATAAAAATTATATCTTCTGCCAGAAGCATAATGTCCTGAGACATATCGCCATCATAATAGAGGGCATAAAAGTCGGTATTGATTTTCTCACTATTACGAGAAAGATAGGCACGACGTAAATCGACAGCTGACAAATCACCAAGTTCACTCAACAGTTTGAGCAGCGTTGTCTCTTTTGCCATATCAAAAACACGAGAAGCACCACCTCCGGTAATATAAACCCGATTATTGATAATTTGTTCTACCGAAACCGTGACAATGGGTTGTTTAATATACTCTTTCATCTTTTGAGATATTGTTATGCTCAATTCAGATGGAGTTGTCCTGTCAGCCGACACATCGCCAACTGCAGGTAAAGTGATTTTCCCATCAGGCCTCACAGTCACGGAACGACTCATCTCAGGAACGCCCCAGACAGAAACCTCCAGAACGTCACCTTTGCCAATTAAATAATCTGCAGCAACAACTAAACCAGAAATACAAAAAATCCCTAATGAAACCAAAAAACAACAAATGATTTTTTTTTTCAATTACCGACCTCCAAAACCCGAAGTAACAACCCGGATTGTATCTAAAATAATTTTAAAATCGAGGAATATAGAGTAATTTTTAATATAAAACAGATCATAACGTAACTTTTCCAAAGCGTCTTCATCAGAAGCCCCATAAGGATAACAAACTTGTGCCCAGCCTGTCACTCCAGGCTTAACAAAGTGGCGTGTTGAATAAAAAGGTATTGTTTCCTTCAACCGCTCAACAAATGCCATCCGCTCTGGCCGAGGCCCGATAAAACTCATTTCCCCCTTTAAAACATTGATAAGCTGCGGTATTTCATCAATCCTCGTTTTGCGTAGAAACTGTCCAATTCGAGTAACCCGTGGATCACTCTTTTGAGCCCAGATCGCCCCGGTTTCTTTCTCTGCATCCTGCGCCATCGTCCTGAATTTGTAGACAAAATATTCAACTTCATTTTCACCAACTCTCAATTGCTTATAAAAAACAGGCCCCGGAGAATCCAACTTAATCAATATGGTCAATATAGGAAAAAAAGGAGCTGAAATTATGAGACCTATAACAGAAAAAACAAGATCATAAATTCTCTTATAACTACGCATAAATGGGGTCATACGAAACCTATGCGTGTAAATAAAAACACTAGGTTGCATATTTTCTACCAATAAACAGCCTTTTACCTGCTCGAAATATGTTGTTGCATCAAGAATTTCAACTCCACGCAATTTACTTTGCATCAGCTTGCTTAGCGGTAAATTCCCCCTGCGCTCATTAAGTGCAATAATAAGCTTTTGAGGCCGATAGTCATGAACTAGCTCATTTATCTGCTCCATATTTCCAACTATCAACTTCGGGTCGACAACAGGTTTTCTTTTTGTGCAAGCAATAAATCTGACATAACTATGAATATTATGATCTTCTGGAACAATTTCTGAAATACTCTGAGCCAACTCACCGGCTCCTACGATAAGAATCCGATTGGCAAACATAGAAGCACGAGTAAATTTACTAATTAAATACCGGGAAGCGATCTGACTCAAAGCATTAAAAAATAAAACCAGAACTAAAACACCACGCCAGAATCGCAAACCAGGAAACATATAAAATAGAGCAGAGAGGATAAGAAAAGAAAGCAAGGCTGCCAGCAACACCCGTTGAGCAATTAATTTACGATTAGCAAATAGCTGAAAGTTAAAAAGATCTAAAAAATACGACGTAAGAAACACCACAACGAGATAACCAACAACCCTGATTAGCCCACCAGCTAAGAGCATATTTAAGCTGTCAGTATTCCCAAATCTCACTAAATACGCGCAAAGCAAACAAATAATTGCGAAAATTATATCAAGAATAATGATGTAGTATTTAGGTCTGATCATGCCATAACAACTTTATAAGTTTTCTAATAGTTTTTTAGCTTGTCTGACATCAGTTTCTGTACCTGCTCCAATAACCTTAGTTAACAAATCTCTTGCACCAGCTTTATCTCCAACCCGAATCTTTGCCATTGCCAAATGTAATGCAACTGCGGGAACAGTCGGAAGCAATTCCTGAGCCTTAACAAGCAGATTCAAAGCATCTCCAGATCGGTCATTTTTCACCAGAGCATAGCCAAGGGTATCCATGATCCGGGGATCATTTGGCTGTAAACGATACGCGTCCATAGCGTAGTTAAGAGCTTCTCTTTCTTCACCAAAATTGTCCATCAGCAGATAAGCAAGATTATTCAACGCTGAAACATTTTTCGCATCATATTTTAACGCCGACTTATAATAATCTAGAGCCGCCCCTTTATCACCGCTTCGCTCTTTTAAAAATCCCAAAGCAGTATACGCTGGTGAAAACCTCGGATCTGTTTGAGTAATACTCTGATATTGCTGTTCAGCCTGCTGAAATTGACCGTTCTGCTCAAAAAAACGGCCCAATTGCATTTGCAACCTGATTGGACGAACAACAGTCGCAATTCCCTGCTCTAAAATTTTTTTTGCCGCCCCCTCTCTTTTCTGTCCCAGCAAAAAACCAGATGAAAGCAAATAAGGGTATTCCTTATCGGACTCTGTCTTCAACACTGAAGATATGAGTTGTTCCGCTTTATCGTTCTGCCCCGAAGAGAGGTATAAACGAACCAGAAGGCTATTTCCACGCTCTGGAGACACACCAGACAACTCAACATAAGCAGATTCAGCTTGATCCAGTTGTTTTTGCTGTAAATGGAGTCCCCCTTTAAGCTCCAACAGCGGAGCAGCTCCTTTGAGGGATTCCAATCCTCGGTCAACAATGCTAAGAGCGGCATCAGGATTTTTCTTTTTCAACTGATATCGAGCAGCAGCAACATATCCCTGCTCTGTGCCAGTGGCTTCAATTTGACCATAAATCTTGTCAAGCTCAGAGTCTTTCCCCTGAACATTATACAAAGCAGCAATACCCAACAACGCCCTGAGATTCTTGTTGTCTTTAGTCAGGACTTGTTGATATTCGACAATAGCTTCATCATATTTTGATTGTGAAGCATAATAGGAAGCAATATTGAAATAAGGGGTTAAATACTCAGGGTTGGCCTGCTTTGCTTTCTCCAGAGCGGCCAAAGCCTGCTCGGGTTTCTTTTGCGAGAAGTAAGCGGCAGCCAGGTAATTATTCAGAAGCGCATCGGCTTTAGAGCCATCCATCCCCTCCTGCAAATTCTGAATCGCAGCTGAATAATTCTTTTGCCGCAGGTAATGAGTCACCAGCATCAACCGACCGTTGAGAACTTCAGGAGCAGCCTCAACCGCTTTGACAAGATCAGCTTCTCCTTGAGCCCCCTGCCCCTTGGCTAAATGAAAAATACCACGCTTCAAATGGGCATCAGCCAGGTTGGGATCTAACTCCGTTGCCGCCTCAAGTTCCACCATTCCTTTATCGTATTGACCATCAGCAAGATAAGCACTGCCAAGTATATTATGCGCATAAGCATTATCTGGATTTGTGCGTAAAACTTTCTGAATTTCAATAATGGCGTCGGCAAGCCTTTTTTGCTTAAGAAGTGTCATAGAAACAAGTGTTCTGGCACGCTCAAAGTTGGGATTAAGATCCAGTGCTTTTTGAAATTGATTCAGGGCAATCTCATAATTTTCAAGACCATAATAACTGAGCCCAAGAAAGAAATAAGAGAGAAGATGCTGTTGATTATTGAGGGAATTTTCCAACGCAACTTTTGCTTCCTCATATTTATCCTGGCGATAAAGAAGCAATCCATTTAAACGAGACCCCTCGGGACGATCCGGGAAACCTAAAAGCAGCTGATCAACTGAAGCCTGTGCAGCATCCAGCTTTCCCAACTCCATCTGTAAAATCCCAGACATGTAAACGGCCTGAAACTGCGTTGGATCAACCTTGACTATTTTATTATAGGCAGCAAGAGCAGCCTCACGATCACCTTGCCTTGTTTCGATGCCGGCCAGCAAGTAATAAGCTTCTATCAGTTGATTATCGATTGAAACGGCTTCCTGAAGGAATTGTTTTGCTTTTACGAAATTTTTTTTCTGAAGAAAGACCTTTGCTAAATTCAATCTTGGTTCAGTTGCAGATGAATCAAGTTGCAACGCTTTCTTGAATAGTTTTTGTGCAGATTCAATATCTCCAGCCGCTCCATGGGCTCGACCATAAAGGACTAATGAATCAACGGTTTCCTGGTTTTCAGCATGATATCTATCGAGTTCTATAAGGGCTTTTTCAGGATGTTTTTGTTGGATATTAATCGTTGCCAACTTCAACAATTGATCAGTCTTTGACGGGTTTTGCAGCAACACTTTTTGAAATTCTTTTTCGGCACGGTCAAAATTCCCTGAATTCAAATAAGCGTCAGCTAAACCAATGCGAGCATCAATAAAGTTGACATCTTTCTCCAAAGCATTTTTATAGAGGACCACAGCACCACGATAGTTTCCCTCTGCGCTTAGTCGGTTCCCTTCCAGCAATAATTCTTCTTTGGATTGTCCACCACAGGAAACAATAAAAAAGAAAATTAATAGGATTAAGTATCGTTGCATAACCCCCACCATCAGAAAGTGTTAAAATTAATAAAAATAGATAGAACTCAAAGCTTTAGTTCATTTATGCATTCAGACTTAAACATAACATACTCATGAACTGTAGAACTTAAACATAAATATAAAAAAATGCAACAAAGATTTAATTTTTTTAACGAATATTTACATAAAAAAAGGGTGATGCGTGTGCATCACCCTTTAAGTTATTAACTTAATATTCTTCCTTATGATTTACGTCGTTTTAAGAAAGCGAGACCAACCAAGCCTGAACCAAGGAGGAGCAAGGTTGCGGGTTCTGGAACAGGAGCAACATCGT
The DNA here is from genome assembly GCF_963675815.1 of uncultured Desulfuromusa sp. Classification (NCBI taxonomy): domain Bacteria; kingdom Pseudomonadati; phylum Thermodesulfobacteriota; class Desulfuromonadia; order Desulfuromonadales; family Geopsychrobacteraceae; genus Desulfuromusa; species uncultured Desulfuromusa sp. The sequence goes on along the minus strand of NZ_OY776574.1, from coordinate 2,918,489 downwards.
TCACAACGACAACCATATCATTATAATCTTTATCTGAAGTTGCACCGACCTGATCATCCAAGTACAGGTAGATATCATTTGTACTACTATTAAAAGCTGTAAGAATATGCTCTATACCCGCATCTGTTGAGTTGAGACGGCTATCAGTGTAGAAAGTATAATCAGAAGAAGAATCATCCAAACCACCAGTATGTACATCAAAATAGAATCCGAAAATATTATCAAAAGGAGTATAAGTTGATCCGTCTAAAGACACAGACCACATTCCAGCTTGATTCTGAAAAAGAACACTTTGCACAGAAACCGTTTCAATATCATATGAAAATATTTGATATTTTTGAACAGCCGTTGGATTTTCCATATCATCAACAGCAAAAATACCGAAATCAGCTTCATAGCCTGCATTCTCACTAAGAAGTAGTGAGAAGATTGAACCATCCGTCTGCGTTGTTAAATCAGTGGGTGTCCAGTATGCATTGGAAGTAAATTCAAATCCCGTTGGTAGTGTAGGAAGAGCGAAAGCACTGCCAATGGTCATCATAGTAAAAACTAGCAAACCAATAAAAATTTTTTTCATTATTGCAATCCTCCAAGTGAATTTATGTTTTTTTATATTATCGATACCGCACAAGAATGCTTTTTTTATGCCAAAACATAACAGGTTGAATAATATAAAGAATTTACGCTTCTATTTAACACTGTTAAGTTTACCGACATACAAAACGGAACCACATATTACCGGCTCTGCTTACAAAAGAAGGAAGCTACAAAGAAAAAACCCGTTACTCAAATGGCAACGGGCTTTATTTGTTTTATTGGTGCCGAAGGGGAGACTCGAACTCCCACGTCTATACAGACACATGTCCCTGAAACATGCGTGTCTACCAATTCCACCACTTCGGCCTAGAACGAGAGTTTTTATAGCAAAGGGGTTTTCCCTTTGCAACTAAAAACGTATCGACCTTAAAAAAAGCTTCAATCGATACGAAAAGGCTTAACAACGATGGTTTTGTACTGCAGGACGTTGACAAGCCCCGGCTTCCCCCCCTTGGGTTTATGTACAGCCTTCGCCTCAGCGAACATCACTGTGACTTTGTCATCGTCTTTTGATTTTGAATAGCCAGCTGCAAGAGATGCTGCATAGTATAGATCCGCATCTAATAACTCTGTGTTTAATTGGCCAGCCTTCAAGACAACATGCGCTCCAGGAGCGTTGTAGACATGAAACCAGAAATCTCCATTTTTAAGCATTTTTGTAGAGATTTCATCATTCTGCCGGTTGTTTCGCCCCCAAAGGATCTTAAAGCCAGATGGACATGTCGCTTCATGGGGTTTTGATGGTTGCAGTGTCCGCTTGCTATGAAGACGATTCCTATCCTTAAGAATCCCAACCTCCCGTAATTCTGTAGCTATTTCTTCAATGTCGGAATTTTTTACAGTGTCTTGCAGTTGATATTCAAGCTGCTGCAACCACTCCAGCTCTGCTTGAGTTTCCTCAAGCCGTCTACGGCTATGTTCCTGACCTCGCTTTCCCTTTTTAAAGCGCTGGAAGTACTTTTCCGCGTTTTCTTGGGGAGTTAAGAGTGGATCCAAGAGAATTTGTTGTTCTTTAGCAGGCTGCTGATAATAATTCTGCAAAACGATTTCAGTCATTCCACGACGCAGAGAATGCAAGTTTGCCAGCAACAATTCCGCTCTGATTCTCTCAGCGTCATAATCTTTCTGTTTCAGAGCATCTCTTTCTATACTTAGCTGTCTTTTTTGTAGCTTTTTGATTTGCCGTGCAACTGCCTGTTGTAACTGTTTGCGAAAATCATTTTTATTGTCAGAGCATTGCGATTGACTGTAAAGTTTATCGACAGTCTGATTCCAGGAACAGCTTCCGTCCGGCAATGTCGGCAAGGCAGAACCTTCTCTGAGATTAAAATTGTTTTTTTCCGGAAGAAGATATCTTTCACCGGCAAGTAAAACCCTTTTACCCGAATCATCAGTTATACGCTTCAAAACGTCAATAATCACACCCTGATCATCAACGAGAATTAAATTACCTCTATTCCCAGTCAATTCAATATACAAATGGCAGTCTCCCTGCCGCCCCCAACAATCCAGCTTGACAATGCGATCATCATTAACAACAGCAATGGAATCAACCCTAGATACCCTGGCTCTGAGAAGCTGGCAAAAACGCGGAGGAATATGAGGATTAGGCCAAGTCTGTTCAGTGAGATGGAGGCGGCTGTTCTGACCGCCGACGGAAACAAGGAGTCGAAGTGTTTCTCTGCCGGTCCAAAGTTTAATAAGCAGCATTTCCGGGCTGGGTTGATAAATTTTCGAAATTCTTGCACCCATCAATGATACTGATAACTCACTGACAACTTTTCTTATTAACTCTAATTTCATCGTGCCAGAATTTAAGCATCATGATGAGTTCGACTGCAAGCTAAAAGCAATGCGAGAAAATCATACACAAATAGTCAATATTTGTTAGAATCAATTTCTTTTAGAAATTTTAAATTGATACAAAGACGACTTTTTCAGCAAAGTGGAGACATCATCATGGAAAATCAGTGGAAAATAGAAACACAAGCCGTCCAGGGAAACTATCAACCGGGGGCTGCCGAACCACGCACCGCACCGATTCACCAAAGCACAACGTTTAAGTATGATAGTGCAGAGCATATGGCTCAGCTTTTTGATCTGGATTGTGCTGATCCTATGTATACGCGTTTGGGAAATCCGACAACAAGCGTTTTTGAAGAAAAAATTGCTATGATGGAAGGTGGAGTTGCAGCGCTGGCGACATCATCAGGTCAAGCAGCAACAGCGCTTTCAATTTTAAATATTTGTCAGGCGGGACAGCATGTTGTTTCTGCCGGGACACTTTATGGTGGCACTTTTTCACTTTTTTCAAATACATTTCCTAAGCTCGGGATAGAAGTCACCTTTGTTGACCCTGAAGCATCAATCGAAGAGATCAAGAAAGCGTTTCGCCCGGAAACACGTTGCCTGTTTGCAGAGACAATCGGCAATCCCGGACTCAATATTCTCGATTTCGATAAATTCAGCTCCGTCAGCAGAGAGATGAATGTTCCACTGATCGTTGATAATACTCTTGCATCTCCATTTCTTTGCCGTCCGATTGAGCTTGGGGCTGATATTGTGATCCACTCGGCAACGAAATACATTGATGGCCACGGAACCAGTGTTGGCGGCGTTATTGTCGACAGTGGTAACTTTAATTGGCCGGCAGACAAATACCCGGAGATGTGCACTCCCGACAGCTCTTACCACGGACTTATCTACACGGAAAAGTTTGGCAAGTTAGCCTATATCATCAAAGCTCGGGCTCAATTTATGCGTGACCTGGGAGCAACCCCCGCCCCGCAAAATTCTTTCTTGTTTAACCATGGGTTAACGACTCTCCATTTGCGCATGGAACGTCACAGCGAAAATGCTTTGGCATTAGCACAGCATCTGGAAAATCATCCTGCCGTTTCATGGGTCAACTATCCGGGCCTGAAGAGTCACCCGAGTTATGATCTTGCGCAAAAGTACCTGCACCATGGTGCCAGCGGTGTTTTAACTTTCGGCATTAAAGGCGGCCGGGAAGCCGGAATAAAATTCATGGAGGCCTGCAACCTGATTGCGATGGTTGTTCATGTTGGTGACGCACGTTCATGCGTTCTCCATCCTGCCAGTACAACCCATCGTCAACTCTCTGAGAAGCAACAAAAAGAATCAGGTGTCACAGCAGATTTGATCCGTTTGTCTGTCGGAATTGAGAATGTTGCTGATCTGATTGCCGATGTGAATCAAGCATTGTCAGCCAGCCAAGTTTAAATATTGGTAGTCGACCAGAAACATATATTCTTTTTCAATTCATAGTTTGCGGGGCAGTCAATCTGCCCCGCCCCGTAATTAAATTGCGTGTAAAAAACTCCGACAAAACATTCTTTTCTTAAAATAACAACAGAAAATCAGCTAGTTAATGTTCGGGCAAAGTAATTGCATAAGTATTTGTATATGCGAGGGGCACATAACATCTGCCAATGTGACTGCTATCAGGAGTTCTACTAATGTTGATACCTGTTGTCTACCTGGATGGTAAACATGACCTTGTTAAAGATTTTTTGCTCAACCAATTGATTGACGATGCAAGTATCATTAAATTTAAACGAAGTAGTGGCTGGGTGAGCACGACTGCAAGCAATATTCGCCGGGCGGATGAAACATCCTACAATGGACCGAAGAGACGTCAACATGACTCTGAATCGGCAGAAATGATTGAACTTTTCTAGAGCCATCAGACTTCCTTCTTCAGTTTCTTTGTGCTATACCTTCGCTCCATGCAAACGAGAGCCCCATTTCATATTGTCCTGATAGAGCCGGAGATCCCACCAAACACAGGAAACATTGGTCGACTTTGTGCGGCAACAGGAACCCATCTCCATCTGGTTGGCAAACTGGGCTTTTCCCTTGATGATAAACATATGAAGCGGGCGGGCCTTGATTACTGGCCAGAAGTCAAACTCCACTTATGGGAATCCCTCCATGAGCTCCAGCAGACATATCCACAAGGGCGTTTCTGGTACACTTCAAAAAAAGCACAGAAGAGCTATATAAACGCAGAATTTAATCACGGTGATTTTTTGGTCTTCGGCAAAGAAACGTTGGGACTCCCGGAAGAATTACTGGAAGCTGAAAATGATCACACACTATTGATCCCCATATTCTCATCTGCTGTCCGTAGTTTGAATCTGGCGAATTCGGCATCCATCATTCTCTATGAAGCCTTAAGACAAACAGGACAACTGGATCAATAAAAAAGCCGGGGCAGCTGCCCCGGCTTTTAAAGCACAGATTTGAAAACGTCTAGAACTCTAAATCATTCCCAGTAATTTACCGCTTCGCTCTAAAAATCCTGACATACGCTCTTTACTGATCGCTTGATGTGAAAGCATCGCCAGATCGTAAATTTGCTCGATCAGGAGTCCTGCCGTCTCTTTATCACCATCATCCTGGAGTTTTAGAACTTTCTCCACGGCCGGGCTTGCAGTATTAACCATCAAGGTATGATCAGCAAACATATCCGGCATGTCGCCCTGCCCCATCATCCGGGTCATCTCTTTAAAGCGACGGGACTGTTCATTCAGCAGAATCATCCCGGGAACACTGTCATCTTTAAGGGTTTCAATGCGAATAGTCAAACCTTTGATATCAAGTCCATCCTTAAAAATCTGTTCAATGCGCTCGCCCTTGGTTTTATTATCAGCTCCTTCGACAATCTTCTGACTTGGATCAGATTCCAGCAAATTTTCAGTAATGTCGGAATCAACCCGCTCAAATTTCAGATCGGTATTTTTTGATTCGAGAAACTGAATAAAATGATTGTCGATCATCGCATCAAGAATCAGGGCTTCCATCCCTTGTGACTTGAAAAGTTTCAGGTAAGTCGCTTGAGTCCCCTCATCATTGGCATAATAAACTTTGTTTTCATGTTTTTCTTTAGCCCGGTCAAGATATTCCGGCAAAGTCGTATACTTATCATCACCCGTCGCACGATAAATGACCTGGTCTTTCACCTTTTCATAAAATTTATCTTCGCGCATCATCCCGTATTTAACAAAGGAATGAATGTCTTCCCAAATCGGCTCAAACGCAGCCCGATCTTTTTTCGCCAGGTCAACAATCTTGGCAGCCACACGACCACTGATAACTTCACGGATTTTTCGTACCTGCGGGTCGTTCTGGAGATAACTCCGGGAAACATTCAAAGGAAGGTCTGGAGCATCGAGGCAACCTTGCAGTGGTGTCAAAAATTCAGGGATCAGTTCGGGGGTGTTATCAGAAACAAAAACCTGATTGCAGAACAGGTTGATGTGGCTCTTGGTGACATCAAATTCATTGGTCAGATGGGGGAAATAAACGATTCCCTTAAGGTTGAAAGGGAAGTCAATATTCAGATGGATCCAGAACAGTGGCTCCGCTGACATGGGGTAGAGTTTGCGGTAAAATTCTTTGTATTCTTCATCACTGACCTCTGAGGCACTCTTTGTCCAGAGCGGATTTTTATCATTAATCTCTTCCCCTTCAAGATGAATAGATACGGGTAAAAAGTTACAAAACTTCTTTAAGACTGCACTGACAGATGCCTGTTCCAAAAACTCTTTTTCATCTTCGTTCAGATGCAGGATGATCTCTGTGCCACGCTCTTTTTTGTCAGTCGCTTCCAGGCTGTAAGTCGTTGTCCCTTCGCACTGCCAATGGACAGCCTCTGCATCCTTCTGGTACGAGAGAGAACGAATTTCAACGTGATCCGCCACCATAAAACTGGAATAGAACCCCAAACCAAAGTGTCCGATAATCTGATTTTTATCTTCCAGATCCTTAAATTTTTCAATAAAATCTTCTGCCGATGAAAAAGCGACCTGATTGATATATTTACGCACCTCTTCTGCTGTCATGCCGATACCATTATCTGCAACAGTCAGGGTTCCTGCCTCTTTATCCAGATGAATATCAACCTTATATTCGTCAGCAATCTGCAAACTTTCCATTAAGTTCACATTTTGCATTTTATGAATTGCATCAACAGCATTCGAAACTAATTCACGCAGAAAAATATCCTTATCGCTGTACAACCACTTTTTAATGATTGGAAATATATTTTCCGTATGAATAGATATACTACCTTCTTCTTTTTCAATCTTTTCTGACATTCGTTATGACTCCTTATGAATTTATGGTGATAGTTTTTCTGAACAAAAAGATAAAAATCTCAACAAATTTTGTCAAGCTTTACAGCAGAACATAACAGCCGGGAGATAAACAACAAAAAAGCTCAAACCAAATTTTGATGGCATGAGCTTTTACAGAACTGAAGCAATCGCAATAACTAAAATGTGGACATTGATATAAGCCCACGGCAGAAGAAAATCAATGCAAAGATCATTGGCAAAGCAACATTGGTCAAAAAATGAAGCATCAATCCGCGACTGCGACCCCATATCTTCTTCATTGCTGTCAAGCGAAAATACTCGTTTTCATCCAGAAGACGAATCAGTGAAACGCCAACAACATAAGTAGCAAACATTGCTTTCACCAGATCGGCATCCATAATATCTCCAAAACAAACACTGTTCTATGTTTTTAAATATTATAGCGAATCCAAGTTTAATTTCAAGAATATGTTTTCATGACTATTTAAAAAAATATCTACACAAAAAAAGGCCCGAACAATTGATCCGGGCCGTCAGAAAAACATAAAATAAAAGCTATGGTTGGTTAGTTTTCAGGCAAAAAAATCTTTTCGTACAGATCTTCAAGACTTCCGAGATGCCGGGTTTCATCAGCGAGCAAACGCTTAAACAAACTGGCCATCGGAGCTCCTTCACAACCACTCATCAGGCACTTATAAAAATCAACGGCACATTTTTCCAGATAAATCGCATGGGCCAATGCCGTTCTTGCATCCGCATCAGGAGAAATTTCTTTCTGCTCAAAAACATAATTCAAATTCATAGACGGCATCTCTTCCTGTAACCCGGCCGCATTCTTATCATGACCATCGAGCAAAGCCATCTCCAGTCGTTGTTTGTGATTCAATTCTTCAACAGCGGCTTCACGTAAAATCGCTTTTGCCTGGCGATCTTTTACGACATCAATGGCATACAGATAATTTCTGAAGCCCTGCTCTTCCATTTCGATCGCTTTTTCAAGGGCCGCCTCGTAAGTGTAACAAACACCATCTTCTAAGCTCATAGTCATCTCCTTTTGGCAAAATATATCAATTCAACAATTATAAATATTTCGATAATCGGTCCATAGTCGTTTCAGCTGTTACTTCTGAAAGTAAAAATATGAACCGGTAAATATTAGCATATATAATAAGGAAGAGTCACTCACCAATGATTTTCACCAAAACCCTTTTTTTGCGTCGGCCATCAAATTCACCATAAAAAATTTGCTCCCATGGACCAAAATCAAGCCGACCTTTCGTCACTGCGACGACAACCTCTCTTCCCATAACGGTTCTTTTCAAGTGAGCGTCACCGTTGTCTTCCCCTGTATTGTTATGTTGATAGAGACTCAAGGGCTCGTGCGGTGCCAGATTCTCCAGCCAACGTTCATAATCCTGATGAAGGCCCGACTCATCATCATTAATAAATACCGATGCGGTAATATGCATTGCGTTGCATAATAACAATCCCTCTACAACTCCACTCTCACGCAAACAGTTTTCAACCTGTTCCGTAATATTAACAAATCCTCGTCTCGTAGAAATTTCAAAAACCAACTCTTTTCTAAATGATTTCAAGTGTTCCTCCCTGCTGAGTTAAAAGCTTAACGAATCTAAGTGACCAATAAATAAGGAATTTTAACCCTTTTACGGTTGACATAATTTCTGCTGTTCTATATAAATGCCGCTGCTTAAAAACACCTCTCAACCCTGAACATAAGCGAGTTTATGACAAAAACAAACGTACAAAAATGTGGGTTCTATTTGTTTCTGGGACTCTGCCTGCTGGTAGCAACAAACTCAACCAGTATCGCCCCTACCTATCAAGGGCCTGACATTCAAATTATCGGGCAAGAATTCTATAAAGACCTGGAATCTGAATTCCAACTCTATCGTTATCAGATTGATGCCCTGGATGAAGGAGTCCCACCACTGATTTTGCAAACCCTGCCAAGTGATTTACACACAATTACATCCAGTCAACACAAAAAAAGGATTTTCTTTAAATCACTCCTTCCCATGGTTCTTCTCGCCAACGATGAAATTCGTGCCGAAAGACAGCAGTTAGAAGCATTGAATGAACATTTAACTGCGTCTCTGCCTCTTGACGCATCGCAGCTACAGACAATTTCAGTCCTTGCCGAACGTTATAAAGTCAAATTCAATCCTGCTACCCCCCAGCGAACAGTTCACAAGCTCTTAGACCGTGTTGACATCATACCTGCGGACCTTGCATTGGCACAGGCCGCCAACGAATCAGCCTGGGGAACCTCACGTTTTTCACAAGTAGCTAATAATCTTTTTGGTGAATGGACATTTATTCAAGGACAGGGGATTGTTCCTGAAGGTCGCCCAGAAGGGGAAACTTATGAAGTACAGAAGTTTTCCACAGTCTATGATTCGGTGCGCTCTTATCTGCATAATCTGAACACCCACTCGGCCTATCAACACCTCAGAAAATTACGATCTGCGAGCAGAAGGTCAGGAATCAATCCAAAAGGTTCTCAATTAGCGGAGGGCTTAGTCCTCTATTCAGCTCGTGGCAAAGATTACGTCAAAGAATTGCAGGCAATGATCCGCACGAATCAGCTGAACCGTTTTGCCGGCGTCAAGCTACGCACCAGAAAACAGTTAATTCGTCTGGCTGCTTGGGACAAATGACCTTATTCCGGTTTTTGAGAATTCACCCAAAGATGGCTATACCAAAGCCAGTCACCCTGATCATTTTGTAGCGTTAAAGTGTACTTGTTTCTTCTTCCCGTAAGCGGTTTTTCAGCAACAACTTTATACCTTCCAGAAGCGCCAGAGTCATCGATTTCCACCCAGCATCGGTTATCCCCTTGAACAAAACAGTTAAACTGTTGCGGATGGGGCTTACCTTCTGCTATCTGTAAAAACAGAGTAGGAGGGTTCTCTTCTATAACGGGTTCAAAAGGTATTGCTTTTGTAATTTTCAATGGTTTCATAGCTGCTTTAGTCTGAAAACCGGCAAGGGTCGCAAATGGACCACCCATGGGAAAACGGGGCAGAATAAAGCGACTGCAATCTGCATAAATCACCCCTGACTGCTGGGCAAAAGCAGCCTTGAATCCAAGTGATTGAATGAGATCTACAACTGCAGAAGAGTATTCACCATAGGTATAAGCAAAAAGTTCGGGTCTGAAACCAAGGTGTTTTTGAAATTGTTGCTGCGCATGTTCAATGTCGTTTTTAATCCGTTCCTGCCACTGACTCAAGGTTTCATCAGGCTGCATATCAACAAGGTAGGCATGACTTGCTGTATGATTGCCAATCTCAACACCCTCTTCTGCCAGCTCCTGGAGTTCACTCCAGCTTAAATATCCGGAAGTGCCAACAGCGTCGGTGTTCACAAATAGAGTCACTGGAAATCCATAGCGACGAAGAATCGGCATGCCGACATCATAAAAAGAACGATAAGAATCATCGATAGACAGGGAAACGGCATGTTCAGGAAGAGCCGTTTGCTCGGACAAACGGTTGGCAACATCACCAAGAGAAATAACTTCCAAATTCTGCTGCTTTATATAATCAAGTTGCTGGGTAAAGATTTCTGCGGATATGTTGGTTGATGGGTAACGGCTTTCACCGAAACGGTGATAGATAAAAGCGTTCACCTGACCGGCATAACTTTGAGAAGTACAGAGAATTGAAAGCAGCAGACCATACAATAACAAACGTTTCACAACACATCCTTCATTTTATCTGCTTAAGAAGAGCGAACTTTATTTCGCAAGTAGCGTCGAATACTGTTTCGTGCCCTTGGGGTCACTGCCCACTCCAACCATTTTGGTAAAACTTCCGGTTTTGCTGACGTCTCCACGACGACTTGATCACCGTCAAGCAACCTGGTTTTCAACTGCCGGGTACGGCCGTTAATTTGACCTCGTCTGGCATGTAATCCAAGGGAGTCATGAATTTCAAAGGCAAAATCAAGCACACTGCTTCCTTCAGGGAGCGTTTGAATATCACCTTGGGGAGTATAGACCTGAATTGTTGCTGAAGCCAAACGTAACGATTCAGTATCAAAAGCGGACTCCCCGTCCATTAATGACCGGATGAGATGGCTGAAGTTTTTGTGCCGGAACTTGAATCCGGGAGCAAGAACTCCGGATTCGTTAAAGCGGTTTAGCTTCCGAGTTGTAATTTCTACTCGCATCCGATGTTCATCAGCCTGCACTGTCGTTTTTAATGCCTGATAACCATGCTGCGAAGTTAAATTGAGGTGGTCACGTATTTTACCGGGGATCGGGGGAAACAAACCATGCAATATTCCCAGGAACAGATAAGCATCCATGATTCGATCGACCTGAACTTCCAGGGTATACAAAGATGCAAACCCCCTTTGCTGTGAGCGCCCGGAGACCACTGAAAAAGGACGCCAGCGATCTTTCATCACAACATCCAGTTTCTGTTGTTCACAAGCATTCATGATCCGGGCACGAATTTTACGGAGAAAGTCAGCATTGTCATGCTGTTGTGTTGCAATTGTTTCGTTATAACGAATGGCGCGGCGCGGATAAAGAAGGGAATAAGACAATGATTCCAGCTCAGTCGCGACATATCCCATCCCTAAATGCTGAGCCAGTGGGACATAAACCATGCGGGTCTCTTCAGCAATCAACTTTTGCTTGTGCCGTGGTAAAGCGTCAATGGTCCTGAGATTATCGATTCTATCCCAAAACTTAAGACACAGGACCCGAATGTCATCAATAGCCACCAGAAGGGTTTTTTTATACGTTTCCTTCTTTAGGTCTTCACGAGTCATGATATTTGATGTGACTTTGGTTAAACCATCAACGAGGTGTGCAACTTCTTCCCCATATTTTCCTCTTACATCTTCAAGAGTTACGGGCGTATCTTCAACAACATCATGCAATAAAGCAGCGATAACAGAAGGAAAATCCATCCAGTGGCGTGCCGCTAAATGAGTAACTCTTAAAGGATGAAAAATATAGGGCTCGCCAGATTTACGCATCTGCCCCTGATGAGAAAATCTTGCATCATTAAGAGCCTGCTCGACCCTTTCAATCTCATGATCCAGATCCTCTTCAGACAATTCTGCGCCATAATGAGTCACCAGAAGCTCCATGATATCGGTCATTAAGCGCTTCTCTGTATTTATGTCAAATTCCGGCATAAAACCTTCTTACTATTTCATCAACCTGGAGGCCAAGTCATGTTGCGCCCACCCAGAAGATGGAAATGGATATGCCAAACGGTCTGTCCGCCGCCATCATTACAATTATTCACAACTCGGAAACCATCAGCAGAAAAACCTGAATCGCGCGCTACCTTTCCAGCAATTTGATAGACATGTCCCACCAACTCATTGTCTTCAGCAGTTAAATCAAGAGTTGTGGCAATATGTTTTTTAGGAACAATCAAAAAATGCTGTGGTGCCTGAGGATCAATATCCTCGAAAACCACAAGCAGTGAGTCCTCATAAATGATATTTGCCGGGATTTCCCCTGCAATAATCTTACAAAACAAACAATCCGCACTCATTGCTATCTCCTTTGATTGTTATTATAAGTAGAATAATAACAAAGATTTAAACCGATATCTAATTGAAAATCAGGTTATAAATCAGTCGCCTGATTATCTTCGATGTGTTTTTGCATGTAAATGAGAAATTCCCGGTTCCCTTTAGGACCCAATATCGGACTTTCTATCGTTCCCAGAACAGTACAGTTGAGATCGCGGGTAAAAGCACAAATTTGCTCTATAACCTGTTCATGTTGTTGCTGGTCTTTCACGACGCCACCTTTACCGACTTTGCCTTTGCCAACTTCAAACTGCGGCTTAATCAGAGCAACAATTTCTGCGTCTTTGGTCAGTAAACGCAAAGTATTGGGCAACACTTTTTCCAATGAAATAAAGGACGCATCGACCACGGCCAGCTCAGGGGCATCATCCAATTGCTCAGCCTGCAGATATCTGATATTGCAGCGCTCCAGATTAACAATGCGTGGATCTTCTCGAAGTCTCCATGCCAACTGACCATAACCAACATCGACAGCATAGACTTTTTTAGCTCCATGCTGCAGTAAACAATCGCTAAAACCACCTGTCGAAGCACCAACATCGATCGCTATTTTAGCTTTAACGTTAATGGAAAATTCATTCAGAGCTTTCTCCAGTTTAAGCCCACCGCGAGAAACAAAGGGAATATCTTCTCCCTTCAAACGCAAATCTGCATCATCCTGCACCTGCGCACCCGCTTTATCAATCCGGTGATCATCAACAATGACTTTACCGGCAAGAATTAAGGCACGGGCTCGTTCGCGTGAACCGGCTAATCCTCTTTGTACCAATAATTTATCGAGACGTTCTTTCATGCTGCAGATCATAGCAGTGGTTAAAACAAAAAGGGAGGCAAAATGCCTCCCCAAAATACAAACAATGATTTTATAGCTGACCTAACTTTATCGTCTCAGAGTATCAACCAATGAAGTAATCCCGATTTTCAGTAAAGATCTGTTCAACATCAACAAGAGCCAACTGAACTTCCTCTTCATCCAGATTCAGGGCTTTAGCTCCGGGACAGTTTTGCAAGCTGAGCTCTTCATCAGGTTGTCGTTGACCAATCCCCAACTTGCGACAAATATGTCCGGCAAGGTTCACTGTTGCTGTTAATCGTAAAAGATCTTCTCCATTCTCTTCATCATCGAGAGAAATTTGCAGGTCTTCATGGTGCAATGTTGACATCACCATAAAACGAGAAAAATTCCACTTGTCCAAAACCGCTGCTCCAACAACAGCATGGGCATATGGGAAAAATCGCCCTTCCAATTCTGTCGTGCTGATATTTTCTGAATAGGCCATTTCAACAAGTGACCGATAAGCATCCGGGTCACTATAATTCATCACAATTTTCCCAAGGTGGCGAAACAAACCCGCCAGAAAAGCTTCTTCCGGATCAGCTGAAGAAAATTTACGAGCCAGAATACGACAACCTATGGCACACCCCATGGAATCTTCCCATAACATTTTTTCCAGCAAGCCATAGGACTTATTCATTCCCTCAAGACTCGCCGCTAGCACCAAACTTCGAAGGGTCCGTTCACCAACAATAGCAATCGCATGTTCAAGGGTCTTTATCTGCCGTTTCATGCTGTAAAATGCCGAATTAGCAACCTTAAGCATTCGCGCTGACACCGCCGGATCACTGGAGATTGCAGCTCCCAGCTTTTCATAATTCACATTTGGATCATTCAATAACTCTAGAACTTTGACTGCAACCACAGGCATAGGAGGAAGGTCACGAATTGAACCCACTACGGTTTTGAAATCACTCGACATGCACAGCTCCTTAGATATTAATTTTAAATAATTATATCAATATAACAAATTTACACTCAAGAAGCATATAAAAAATTAATCAAGAAACAAATCAGGATATAATTGCTCCCCCGGGGAGACTGCATACGAAGAAAAATCAGAGATGCCTTCTTCCCTGAGCACCTCCTCATCAGTATAAAAATGACCCGAACAGGAACGACTGTCACGACCAAGAATCGCACAAGCGGCATCCGCCATGATCTCAGGAGTACGACACTTTTGGGGGTTAACAAGTCCACCAAGCATCGCCAATGCAGCAGTATGAATGACTGTTTTTGGCCAGAGGGCATTGACCGCTACTCCCTGGACAGAAAATTCAGCAGCCAGGCCCAATACAACCATACTCATCCCATACTTCGCCATGGTATAAGCGGTATGATTTTTAAACCAATGTGGTTGTAAATTCAACGGCGGAGAAAACGTCAGGATGTGTGGATTTTCGGCCTGAAGGAGGTAAGGTAAACAAACCTGACTCGCAAGAAATGTCCCGCGGACATTAACCTGATTCATCAGGTCAAAACGTTTCATCGGGGTCTGCAGAGTACCGGAGAGAAAAATGGCGCTGGCATTATTGATCAGAATATCTATGCCACCAAATGTATCTGCCGCTCTGGCTGCAGCCGCAGTTAATTGAGACTCTTCACGAATATCAACAACCAGGGGAAGAGCTTTTCCCCCCGCTTTTTCAATTTCTTCAGCAGCCGTAAATATCGTCCCCGGAAGTTTAGGATGCGGTGTTGATGTCTTTGCTGCGACAACAATATTCGCGCCCTGAGAAGCAGCCTTTAAAGCAACAGCCAGACCAATCCCCCGACTTGCCCCGGTTATAAATAACGTTTTTCCACCCAAACTCTTCATTGAAGTCGTTCCCTCCTTTTCTAGTCACCATCCAGCATACGACCGATTCCCCCCAGTAAAGATCCTTCGCCTTTTTGCGTGCCGCCGGCTTTGGGTGCATGTGCGATTATACGATCAGCTAAACGGCTGAAAGGCAGGCTTTGCAACCAAATACGCCCTGTCCCTCTCAAAGTTGCCAGGAATAACCCCTCGCCACCAAAAAACATACTCTTCAAATTTCCGGCACGTTCAATACTATAGTCGATACTCGGCTCAAAAGCGACCAGGCAACCCGTATCAACTCGTAAGGTTTCATTATTTAAGCGGCGCTCAATAATCGTCCCGCAGGCATGCATAAATGTCATTCCATCACCATTCAGACGTTGTAGAATGAAGCCCTCACCACCGAAGAAACCGGTTCCGAGACGACGTTGAAACGCAATACCGACCTGGGTACCATAAGCAGCACAAAGAAAGGAATCCTTCTGGCAGAGAATTTCGCCACCGGATACTGCAGCGAGATCCAGAGGAATGATTTTACCGGGATAAGGAGCTGCAAAAGCAACATGCTGCTTGCCTCGGCCCTGATTGGTAAAATGAGTCATAAAGATGGATTCACCGGTAAGAACGCGTTTTCCTGCACCAAGAAGTTTGCCAAACAAGCCTTGATCCGGTTCAGAACCATCACCCATTCTGGCTTCAAAAGCGATCCCTTCTTCCATATAGGTCATTGCTCCCGCCTCGGCAACAACTGTTTCAGCAGGATCAAGTTCGATCTGGACCATCTGCATATCATCACCAAAGATTTCATAATCAACTTCATGACAGCGCATAGCGAACTCCCTTTTTAGAATGTTTATCTGCTTTTAATATTTATCAACATAGGCAAATGCCTTGCAAAAATGCCTGACAAAGCTTTTCTTAACTTCAGTCATATTAACAGCTCGCCCCAACTCGCGACTTAAAGATGTTACGACCTCACTGGGGCGACCGCAAGGGACAATCATGTCAAAAGTGTGTAGGGAATTATTGATATTCAAAGCAATTCCATGAGACGAAATCCACTTTTTCAAGGCAATCCCAAAGCTACAGATTTTACGTCCCTCCACCCAGACGCCGGGTTCACCGTCCTTGAGATATCCTTCAACGCCGTAATCAGCAAGAACATGAATGACAACTTGTAAAAAACTATCGGCAAACCAGCGCAGATCATTTTTCTTCAACTGCACAATGGGATAAGCAACCAGCTGACCAGGCTCATGGGCTGTTGCCAACCCCCCTCGATTAATTTTTTGTACAGAGACCCCACGCTCAGAGAATATTTGTTCCGTAAAAAGCAGGTCATCCTGATTAGCACGTCGACCAAGGGTCACAGTTGGTGGGTGTTCTACAAACACCAGAGTATCGCCTCTGCACCCCGCCAATCGTTCTGAAACCATTGCTGTTTGCCGGTCAAAAGCAACCCGGTAATCAGTCAATCCCCAATCATCAATCGTTATCGAGGTCACATTTTGTTCAATCGAACTCATCACTCAATCTTCCTGATCAACCTGCAACTCTGGTGGGAGAAGATCCTGGTTGAAATTCTGGAAACAGACAGGACGCAAAAAACGTTTGATAGCGGTAGTTCCAACTGAGGAAAAACGCGAATCGGTGGTCGCAGGGTATGGTCCACCATGATGCATGGCAGCACAGACTTCTACTCCCGTTGGAAAATCATTACAGATCAAACGACCAACTTTTCTCACGAGAATCGTTAATAATTGCCGACAAAATTCTTTATCATCTGATGTTGTGTGAAGTGTCGCTGTTAATTGTCCCTGGAGACGTTCAGCCAGAAGCAACATCTGTTCCTGTGATTGGCATTGGATGACCAGAGATGAGGGACCAAAGACTTCTTCACCAAGATTGGGATGGAGAAGAAAGTCTTCGGCTGAAACCACCAGGAGTGCAGGAGAAGCATAACAGCTTTTATCATCGGATAAGCTTTTGTCAACAATGCTGGAAACCCCCTGTGTGGCCTTCATTTTTCCCAACTGTGCCATAAAACTTTGCTTTATCCCAACATGTAACATGGGTAAAGGTTGCGCTTGAGCCAGAACGTTATTGACATTCTCGATAAAAAGATCAAATGACTCTCCTTTAACGGCAAATAGCAATCCTGGATTCGTACAGAACTGCCCCACTCCCAGTGTTAATGATTCAGCATATTTGACAGCCAGGTCCGGCCCCATTTCGCGCATAGCACGCGGCAGAATAAAAATCGGATTAACACTTCCCATCTCGGCAAAAACAGGAATTGGATTGGAACGAGCTGCGGCCAGATCAAATAACGCCCGCCCGCCGGATTGCGATCCGGTAAAAGCAACTCCCTTGATTTCAGGATGCTGAACCAGAGCTGCGCCGACAGTATGATCGCTGCCCTGAATCAATGAGAAAACGGTATCAGGCAACCCGGTGTTTTGCAGTGCTTGTTGAATTGCCCGCCCTGCCAGCTCAGAAGTTCCCGGATGGGCAGGATGTCCTTTGGCAACAACCGGACAACCCGCGGCAAGAGCTGAGGCCGTATCGCCACCGGCAACGGAAAAAGCCAAGGGAAAGTTACTGGCACCAAAAACAGCGACGGGACCAATTGGGATCTGGGTTAAACGTAAATCAGGTCTGGGAAGAGGTTGCCGATCAGAAATTGCATGATCCAAATGAATTTGTTTATAGCCTCCGTCTTGTACGAACACTGAAAACATTTTCAGCTGATTGATAGTACGAACAAATTCGCCCTCTAACCGAGGCAATGGCAAACCTGTTTCGAGATTTGCCCGACAGATAATATCGTCTTTCAAAACCAGAAGTTCTGAAACTATCGCATTAAGGAGCTCTCCTCTTTTTGCGTCACTGGAGTGCCTGAATAGATCAAAGTCCTTCGCAGCCAGAGTTACTGCAGCAGCAACATCAGCAGCACTTCCCTCAGCAAAATCCCCTTCCAAGCATTCATTGATGGCCGGATTCACCGCTTGAAATGTTGCTGACAAACTTGTAGCGGGGTATCCCGAGATGATGTGCTGTCCTGTCAAGATCATGTCATATCTCCACAAAAATGAATTTCTGCTCTTCGTTCCAAACACAAAGAGGCTAACCACCACTGGCTAACCTCTTGTTTTTTATTGGTGGGCGGTACTGGGATTGAACCAGTGACCCTTCGCGTGTGAGGCGAATGCTCTCCCGCTGAGCTAACCGCCCGGACATCAAATCTTATAGCAACATCAAACTGGGGTGTCAATGAGAGTGTTCGGCAAAAACAGTCTCTTCACGACATAGATCGAAACTCATAAGAGCTGTAGATCATTCTAAAGTCTATTTTTTGTTAAAAAAACCTGCAATGGTTTCCCTTACTTCTGGTGTTGCCATCCGTTCGTTAAACAGATCGAGCTCTCGCGCCAGAGCGGTCGTGACAGAATCATCCATGCCACGTTTAAGTAGCGCTTTGGCAGCTTGAATTGCCTCTGAATTTTTAGCCGCCAGCTTAGCGGCAACAGCAGAAGCACGTTCCATCAAATCGCCGACGGCAACGATGCCATTGACCAGCCCGATTCGTTCAGCCAATTCGGCACCAAAAGGCTCACCAAGCATAATAATTTCCGCTGCTTTCTGGTAACCGATTAAATGCGGCAAAATATAACTGGTTCCTCCTTCCGGAGAAAGGCCCAGATTGACAAATGGGAGTGAAAACCGAGTATCAGGCCCGGCATAAACAAAATCACAATGGAATAACATGATGGTTCCAATCCCCAAACAAAGCCCATCAACAGCAGCAATGACAGGTTTTCGTGCATGCCGCAAGGCATCAATGTAAATATTATGCGGATAAACTCTGTCTGGTGATGGTCCATTTCGGAACCCGGCAAGATCATTTCCGCTGGTAAAACAACCTTCCAATCCATGCAGAATGATGGCACTGATGCTGTCATCAGCATCGGCCCACCTGATACCTTCGGCAATCTTTGAATACATTTCGGCAGTGAGAGCATTTTTCTTTTCAGGCCGATTGATCTGAATACAAAATGCGGACTCAACCTTTGAAGTTTTAATATATGTGCTCATCGTAGTGTCTCTTTCTTCATTTATTTTCGTATTCATTTGAAATCTTCTAGTGGTCAGAAAAACACCACAAGAGTGTAACAGACAAGACCGAAAAAAATATGGGCCAGCAATCACTTACCGGCCCTTTTATGCTATTGGCGACCCCGGGAGGATTCGTCAACTTCAGTTCGGACTTCAAATCCGCACTTGCGTTGACTCCCCTTCTCTCGCTGTCGCGACCATCCATGGTCGCTTTTCTGACATTAAGTCAGCGCTCGCTCCGCTTCGAATCCTACGTTTCTATTCAACAAATCAAATCTATTAAGGTTGTTGCATTTTTTAATTTCATCTGGCGACCCCGGGAGGATTCGAACCTCCGACAATCACCTTAGGAGGGTGCCGCTCTATCCAGCTGAGCTACGGGGCCGTGCGGATGCTTATAACGTAGGGAAATCATTTTGACAAGTTCTTTGAGCCAACAGAAGAACAATTAAAACTTTAGCAGGCTGTAAACCAATCCTTCAGGTAATTTACCTCGGCCTCCAAGAAATTCCAGTTCCGCCATAAAAGCACATTCGTGAATTTCGGCTCCATTCTTTCTGACCAGCTCTACAACCGCAGCCATCGTTCCACCCGTTGCCAGCAAATCATCGGCAATGATAACCCGGTCACCTTTCTTGAATGCATCTTTGTGCATTTCCAGAGTGTCACTCCCATATTCGAGGTCGTAACTGACGCTACTGGTTTGGAAAGGAAGCTTACCCGGTTTACGGACCAGGGTAATTCCGGTTCCCAATTTATAAGCCAAAGCAGAGCCTAAAATAAAACCTCGTGCTTCAATCCCTACGATTTGATCTATCTTTTCACCGAGATAACGATGGGCCATAAGATCAACCATGCGGCTAAAACTTTTTGCGTCGGCAAGTAACGTTGTAATATCTTTAAAAATAATTCCTTTTTTAGGAAAATCAGGAATATCACGAATAATTTGTTTTAAGTCATCCATTTATTAACTCCAAAAACGTCATTAAGAATTTTCATTAGCAAGACTACTTTCCATCGATTTTCTTAATTTTGCTAAACTTTTGGCTTCAATCTGGCGAATTCTCTCACGCGTCACTCCAAATTTCCTGCCTATAAAATCCAAAGTCTGTGGATCACGATCATCAAGCCCAAACCGGAGAGCGAGGATTTCACGCTCATTTTCATTGAGGTCATCCATCCATTCCTGAACATGGGTAAAGCGATCCAGATCTTCAACCTTGTTTTCCGGATCAACGGCTTTCATATCTTCAATTGTGTCTATCAGACTATAGCCTTCACCTTCACCCATAGGATGCTCAATCGAATAAGTTTTCTTGACCAGTAGCCTCATCCGCCTCACATAGCTGACATCGACTCCCATGACTGAGGCGATTTCGTCAACATTAGGTTCACGTTTCAACTTCTGGACTAATTCTCTACTGACCTTAACCAGCTTATTGATATCATCAGCGACATGAACAGGCAAACGGATGGTTCGACTTTGGTTGACAATAGACCGTTCAATCGATTGTCGAATCCACCAGGTTGCATAGGTCGAAAATCGGCATCCTTTACTGACTTTGAATTTTTCAACGGCCTTGATCAGCCCCATATTCCCCTCCTCAATCAAATCGAGAAAAGGCAAACCACGATTCATGTAACGTTTGGCAATTTTCACGACTAAACGAAGATTAGATTCAATCATTTTTTCTCTGGCAGCATTATCTCCTTTGGCGATGCGATCAGCGAGCTCCCGCTCATCATCCGCGGTCAGAAGCTGGCTTTTTTGAATATCTTTGAGATAAAGCTTAATGGCATCAGTGGTCGTTTGCTCAGCAGCAGAATAACTCTTATCATCATTCTCCTGCTCCTTAAGCTTTTCATCAAGCTTCACTTCAAATAAATCATTCAGTTCATCTCTATCGGCAATGTTATCTTCTTTTGAGTTAAAATCATCCATGGCCACCTCCTTAACAACCTAATATTACATTAAACCTTCAGTCTAAAGCTGAAAAGAATCAAGGCAAATATAAAATGGGATCTACAGCAACTTTCCCTTTGCGCACTTCAAAATGAAGCCTTGCTTTGCCTCCTGAAGGCGGGACACCAGTTAGTGCAATCCGTTCTCCCTTGCTGACAAAATCTCCCTGGCGAACAAGATTTTTCTGGTTGAATCCATACACAGTGAAAAGATCATTTTCGTGTTGTAATATAACCAGGAAACCATAACCATTAACACCATTTCCACTATAAATGACTTTTCCTGCGGCACTGGCATTCACATCACTGCCACTTCGAACCGCAATCTCTATTCCTTTTCCACCACCAGTCTTTGCCTCACGACTAAAAGACCGCACTATTTTACCACGTAACGGCCACTGGAGCGTTTTTAACGGAGTTGCTGTTGATTTTGAACGTTTAGGTTGAACAACTGAAGGAATTATTTTTTTTATTTTTGGTTGTTTCTGAGCCGATACAACCGTTTTCTTCTTCACCGGCGCTGTTGTTTTTAAACTTTCTTTGGGTTTAATCACCTGTACCGGTAAAACACGCTGAGCACCAGGCACAAAAATACGAGTCCCAATGGAAATCTGTGATGGGTCACGAATACCGTTAACACGAGCCAGATAGTCTTCATCAACCGCATAAGTCCGGCTGATGCGATAGAGCGTTTGTCCCGGCTTGACAGTATGATAAATTCCGGCTTCACAAGCACTCAGAAAAAAAACAAGAGAAATACACACAGGGAGGATTGGCGCACCGGTTTTCCTCACAGAATTTACTATCTGCAGTAAGACTGTCGAAGAAATTTTATGCATCAGCAATCACCAAAACCAGGGTTAAAAATAAAATTTGAAGAGAATAATGACAGCAATCATAACAATGAACAGCATGATAGACAAAAGATTAAAATATTTTTCGATGAACACCCGCGCAGGTTTACCAAAATAGTAAAACAGCCCCGCCACAAGATAAAACCGTAAACTCCGCCCGACAAGAGAAGCCATCATAAAAACAGGAAAATTGACACTAAAAACCCCTGCGCTGATAGTAAAAATTTTGTAGGGGATGGGAGTAAAACCCGCGGCAAAAATGATCCAGAACCCATAGAGGTTAAACAAATCTCCCACCTGTTCAAAACCCTCTACCGTAACCCCCGGAACATATTGGTAAAAATAGGGACCAACAGTATCCCATAACCCCCAACCTATCAGATATCCCAAAGCTCCACCGGCAATGGATCCGATTGTCGCAATAAACGCGAAGCGATATGATTTTAAAGGGGTTGCCAAAGCAAGAGCCATCAACAGAACATCTGGAGGAACAGGAAAAAAACTGGCTTCTGCAAAAGCCAGAATACCAAGGGCGTAAATACCTTGTGGTGTTTGTGCCCAGGAGAGAACCCAGTCATATGATCGTCGAAAGAATTTCATATTATCTGGCCGTTACAATATAGACTCTGACAACCAACCCTGCTCACCAATCAAAGGGACAAAACGGCAACCCAGCAACTGCTCTCGCTTAAAGGTTCCATCCTCCTGACGAATCATTCGCGTTAAAATCTGCTGATCCTTATCACCAACAGGCAAAACAAGCTTACCTCCGACCTCCAACTGTTCAAGATAGCTGGACGGCACATCAGGAGACCCTGCAGCCACCAAAATTCCGGCAAAGGGTGCCTGATCTTGCCAACCAATCGTGCCGTCACTGATTTTGATATTAATATTACTCATCTGCAATTGATCAAGAACTTTTCGCGCGCGTCCGGCAAGAACAGCAATCCTTTCAACCGAATAAACCCGTTTAACCAGCCGGGATAAGACCGCTGTCTGATAACCGGATCCCGTTCCGATTTCCAGGATACGTTCATCCCCCTTCAACTCCAGAGCAGCGGTCATGACAGCAACCATATAAGGCTGCGAAATCGTCTGTTTTTCCCCAATAGGCAAAGAGGCATCACTATAAGCATGACTTTGCAATCCCGCCTCGACAAACAAATGTCTGGGGATCGTTGACATCGCGTCAAGAACGCGCTGATCAGTAATTCCCCGCGCTGCGATCTGCTGTGCAACCATCCGTCTCCTGGCAACTGAAAAATCCATCAGTCAATATCCCCTATGCAAGCAAACGACCTCTGCTGCATAACTGCGTAAGTCTTGTCATTGGTCATATTCGTCCGTAGCGGAGTGACCGAAATATATCCGCGGTGTACGGCATTGCAATCACTCCCGGGAAGATCTTCAAAGCCATTTTCAGTTCCACCAATCCAATAATACTTGCGTCCGCGCGGATCTTCCTTAACGACGACTGATTCTCCATAGTTACGTTTACCTTGGGTCGTCAACTCCACTCCGGAACAAGGTCCGAAAGGAACATTAATATTAAGAAAGGTCTCTTCCGGTAAGCCCTTTTCCATAATATCCACGGCTAACTTTTTAGCAAATCGCGTAGAAACTGAAAGGTCCGCATGGCTGAAAAGAGAAGTATCAAGAGAAATGGCGAAGGCCGGTAACCCCATTAATGTTGCTTCTAAAGCGGCACAAACCGTTCCGGAGTAAGAGATGTCATCGCCAACATTGAGGCCACAGTTAATACCGGAAACAACAAGATCAGGACGTTGAGACAGAAGCCCATGAATCCCCAGATTAACGCAGTCAGTCGGGGTACCGTCGACAGCAAAAACATCCGGCTTTATCTCTTCAGCTCGCAAAGGATGATCCAGGGTAAGGGCGTGACCAATGGCACTTCGATTACGGTCTGGTGCGACAACAACAACCCGTCCTATCTCTCCAAGGGATAATGCCAGAGCACGGAGACCTGGAGAACGAACACCATCATCATTAGTGACTAGAATTAACACTGATTCTCATTATTCAGGGGGAGGATTTAACAAATAACGACGCAACTGGATCAAGTCTGCTTTTATTTCAGTCAGAACATCTTCAGGAGACTGTTGCGAAACTAACGGCAACCCCAGTTGTTTATCAGATTGTAACTTCTTGCGTGCACCTGCAATAGTAAAACCCTGTCGATAAAGTAATTCTTTGATCAACAGGGCAGTTTCGACATCTTTACGACGATAAAGGCGCTGATTTGAACGACTTTTGATCGGTTGTAACAGAGTAAATTCTGTTTCCCAGTAACGCAAAACATGCGTCTTTAGTTGCAATAATGCAGCAACTTCACCGATCTTAAAATAGAGCTTATCAGGTATCTGCAGCACCAATTCAGCTCAGCATCGTGTTAAGAGTTTTCGTTTATAGCCACCTTAAGGACTTGACTCGGTTTAAAAGTCAAAATCTTACGGGCTGAAATTTCAATTTCACTTCCTGTCTGCGGATTCCTACCCCGACGGGATGCTTTCTCTTTGACAACAAAATTACCAAAACCGGCTATTTTGATCTTTTCACCCTCTTCCAGGGTAGACTTCATCAAGTCAAAAACCATCTCAACAATAGCTGCCGATTCTTTCTTGGAAAAACCGGTTGTCAGGTAAACACTTTCAATAAGATCTGCTTTGGTCATGATCCCTCCCGCTTAAGCTTTTCATATGCTTTATGGAGTCAACTATCTATCTGATTTTTCAGGATTTATACCACACAGCTAAAACTGCTGCAAGTTCATTTAGCGAATTTCTGCTTCTAACCGGTGGCAGAGAGAACGAATCAGCTTATCATGAGACTTGGTGACTTCTGTTTCAGTTAATGTTTTTTCCAAGTCACGGTAACAAACCCGGATCGCAAGACTCTTTTTACCGGCAGGGACACCCTTCCCTGTATAAAGATCAAAAATAGAAGCGCTTTCAACATATCTGATCTTACTTCCATTGACAATATCCATAACCTGGTCTGCGGAAATGGATTCATCCAGAAGCAAGGCACTGTCACGTTTGACATCTGGGAATCTTGAAAGAGCCTTGAACTGGGCATGTTGTCCTGCTAAAGCAATCGTAGCTTCAACATCAAGTTCAAACAAATATACCGGCTGCTCAATATTGAACCTGCTTAAAACTTCCGGGTGCACTTCTCCGACAAAACCGAGTGATTCTTGACCCGACATAAACTGACATGATTTACCTGGATGTAAGTACGGTTGTGTCTCCTGTGAATCAAAAAAAACATTTTCAATGTTGATCTTAGCCAGTATTTCTTCAACAACACCTTTAATGTCATAAAAATCAACCGAAGCAGCACTCTGCGACCAGCCTTCAGGGTCACGTTGCCCTGACATGACAGCCGTCAGAGAAAGCTTTTCTACACTTTGTCCACCCTCTAATGGCGTCAAAAATACAGGTCTTAACTCAAATAGGCGCAAATCTGAGCTACGATAATTTATATTATTGGAAACAGTTTCCAGAAGGCTTGGCACCAGACTGGTGCGCATTACCGCCTGATCTTCCGACAGAGGATTTAATATTTTAACCTGCGCAGAACGGAGGTCTTCGTCACCAACACCAATTTTACTGATATCTTTTGCAGCAACAAAAGAGTAATTCATTGCTTCTGAAAAACCAGCTGCAACCATGGATTGTCGAAGAGACTTCTGCAATTGCTGCCGCAATGGTGGCAGTTTTGCGTCGACAGTCCCAACAGGCATGGTGACGGGGATCTGGTCATAGCCATAAAGTCTAGCCACCTCTTCGATCAAATCGACTTCCCGCTCGATATCCGGTCGAAAACTCGGCACTGTGACTTGTAAACGATCCGGATCGCTACCTGCCCTGACTTGTAAGCCAATTGATTCGAACAAATTTTGCATGCTGTCACGATCAATAGGGATATCCAGCAATTTTTTAGTTTTTGAGACGCTGATTTCAAGATTCACAGGTTCAAGCTCGCGCGGATAGCAATCAATAACGCCCGAAAGAACTTGCCCTCCAGCCAATTCAGCAATTAAACCCGCAGCACGATCCAAGGCAACAGGAATCATATCAATATCAGCTCCACGCTCAAATCGATGCGATGATTCTGTGTGGAGACCATGTCTCTTGCTGGTCCGTCTTATCATTGTTGGTTTAAAATACGCGGCTTCAAGCAAAACAGTCCTGGTATCATCTTTAACTTCGGAATTCAGCCCTCCCATGATTCCAGCCATAGCGACAGGATGCTGCCCATCGCAAATCATCAAGTCTTCGGCACTCAACATATGCTCGTTTTCATCAAGTGTTGTAAATTTATCGCCTTCCTGTGCAGTTTTAACGATAATTTTTCCTTCACTCAGGTAGCGAAAGTCAAAAGCGTGCAGCGGATGTCCCAGTTCCATCATCACATAATTGGTCACATCAACAACGTTATTAATAGAACGCATCCCAACAGCTTCCAAACGTTGCACCATCCAATCAGGAGATGGACCAATCTTAATATCCTTAATCATTCGTGCTGCGTATCGTGGACACCCTTCTTCGTTCTCAATGACAACAGCGGCCTTATCCTCAACAGAATCTTCAAATTTTTTGATAGAGGGTTTCGGCAACTTTAATTTCTGTTGACACAATGCGGCCACTTCCCGTGCAACTCCGACGACACTCAGACAATCAGGTCGGTTGGGAGTCAGGCCGATTTCAATTTGATAATCTTTTAACCCCAATGCCTCGAAAACCGGTTCTCCAAGGGGAAGATCAGCAGGAAGTATCATAATTCCAGGAGAATCGGCTGCCAGACCAAGTTCTTTTTCAGAACAGAGCATCCCTTGCGAAACCTGACCACGAATTTTTGATTTCTTGATCTTAAAATCACCCGGCAGAACTGAACCTGGTTGAGCTAAAGCAATAAGGTCACCCGTCTTATGGTTAGTTGCACCACAAACAACCTGCACAACGTCCTTGCCGTTGTTGACCTGACAGACAGTCAGTCGGTCTGCGTCCGGATGTTGCTCAACCGAATCCAACTTGGCAACAATGACTGAATCCAGGTTGCCGCCGATTTCTTCCAGCGCATCGACCTCCAGGCCAACCATTGTCAGACGATCACATAGTTGCTGCGGAGAATATTGAAAATCTACAAACTCTTTTAACCAATTATAGGTGACTATCATCGATCGAGATCCTTACAAAATATCAAAACTGCTTCAGAAAACGCAGATCATTCTCAAAGAACAAGCGCAAATCATTCACACCATATTTCAACATCGCCATGCGTTCCAAGCCCATACCAAAAGCAAAACCACTATATTTTTCAGAATCATAGTGAACTGATTCAAACACCGCAGGATCAATCATTCCAGATCCAAGTATTTCCAGCCATCCGGTTTTACCGCAAACCCGGCAGCCCTCACCACCACAGATGACACATTCAATATCAACCTCTGCACTCGGTTCGGTAAAAGGGAAAAAAGAAGGTCTGAAACGGACACGACGCCCCTCGCCGAAAAATTCATTCAGGAAGTGAGTCAGGACCCCTTTTAAATCACCAAAAGTCACTTTTTCATCAACCAGAAAGCCCTCAACCTGGTGGAACATAGGACTATGAGTCAAGTCAGAATCTCGGCGATACACCGTCCCCGGGGCAATAATACGAATTGGAGGTTCATGCTTCAACATGGTACGAACCTGTACCGGCGAAGTATGGGTACGAAGGACCCGCTCATCACTGATGTAGAAGGTATCCTGCATATCTCTTGCAGGGTGGTCCTTTGGAATGTTCAGAGCCTCAAAATTATAAAAATCTTCTTCAATTTCAGGCCCTTCAGCAACCGCAAATCCCAACCGGGAAAAAATTTCAGTGACTTCATCAGCAACCAGTGTCACCGGATGCAAGCTGCCGCTGACAGTTCTCCTCCCCGGAAGAGTGACATCGAGCTTTTCAGAAGCCAGTTTTGCAGTAATACTTTCCTGCTGCAACTCTTGCTGCCGAAGGTTAAATGCGGTTTCAAAATCTGTTTTTAAACAATTGACCAGATTTCCTATGACAGGACGCTCTTCTGCAGAAAGATCGCGCATACCCTTCATGATCTCAGTCAGCGACCCTTTTTTTCCTAGAACTTGCACCCGCACATCCTGCAGGGATTTGAGGTCATCAGCCTGTTGCAAAGCCGATAGAGCTTCTTGTTTTAATTTCTCTAAAGATTCTTGCATATGACAAATCCGTAGTCAGAGCTATCCCATAAAAAGATACTATGGAAATCTTTTATAATTTAATGTGAAAAAATCAGAAATAAAAAAGGGAGATGAAGTCTTTCACTCCACCTCCCCGGAACGGTTAAAAACTGTTTATTGCAACTTAGCCTTGGCGGCTTCAACAACAACAGCAAAACCTTTTGGATCATTAACGGCGAGTTCAGCCATGATTTTACGATCCAAGGCAACTTCAGCCTGCTTGAGACCGTGAATCAATCGGCTATAGGATAGACCATTATCACGAGCAGCCGCATTAATACGGGCAATCCAGAGAGCCCTGAAATCCCGCTTTTTAACTCGGCGATCACGATAAGCATAATTCAGAGCCCGATCTACGGCTTCTGTTGCTGAACGAAATAACTTGCTTCTGGCACCGCGATAGCCTTTAGCAAGTTTCAGAACTTTGTTACGACGACGTCTGGCTTTAAAGCCTCTTTTTACTCTTGGCATCTCACTTGCTCCTTCTTATAAAATAGTTTTTTCGGCATCTGCCGTGGCCGGATCTGCAGGGGGAGATCGTCCCCACAGTTCACAACCGAACTGCCAAAAGGCAGCAATTCTCCCTACAGGTAGGGTACGAGTTGAGAAATATTGCGTGCATCAGCCTTTGCTACGATAACCGACTGACGTAAATCACGTTTTCTTTTTGTCGTTTTTTTCGTCAGAATATGACTGGTATACGCCTTATTGCGACGAATTTTACCTGTGCCGGTTTTACGAAAACGCTTGGCGGCACCACGATTTGTTTTAATTTTAGGCATTTTTCTCTCCTGTAACTTTTTTTGACATGCTGTTTATTTCAAACTTTAGATTATTTCTTCAACGGACCGACCATCATAGTCATAAAACGTCCCATTTTACTGGGATGTGATTCAACCTGACCAATGTCTTTGAGAGCGTCGACCGCTTTTGTTAACTGCTTCATTCCCTGATCGGGGTGAGCGTTTTCCCGACCACGGAACATGATTGTCAGTTTTACCTTGTTTCCCTCTTCAAGAAAGCGGCGGGCATGTTTGATTTTAAACTGGAAGTCATGATCATCCGTCTTCGGACGCATTTTAACTTCTTTAATTTCAACCTTTACCTGCTTTTTCCTAGCGTCCGAAGCCCGTTTGGCCTGCTGGTACTTATATTTACCGTAGTCCATAATTCGGCAAACAGGTGGATCAGCCTGTGGTGAAACCTCGACCAGATCAAGCCCTCTCTCTCCTGCAAGCAACAATGCCTGCTCAGTTTCGAGAACTCCCAACTGACCGCCTTCATCATCAATAACCCGTACCTGACGAGCACTAATGGCCTCATTGATATTCGCTTCTTTAGCTATGACTTCACTCCTCTATTCTGTAAAAAGGGATAAAACCTAACAACGAAAAGACCCACTCCGGGCCTTCCTTTTAAAGTTATTATTTATACGCCTTGGTCTCAGCTTGAATCCGCTCAATAAATTCAGAGATACTCATAGGTTCTAGATTCTCTCCGTCTCTAAACCTCGGAGCAATCGTCTGTGTCTCCATCTCCCGATCGCCAATCACCAGCATATACGGGGTTTTGGCCATCTGCGCTTCACGAATTTTGAAACCGAGTTTTTCATTACGCAAGTCAAGCTCTACACGGACGCCAGCATTACGCAGCTGTTCGAAAACTTGTTGCGCATAAGCAGCCTGATTATCAGTAACATTCAAGATAATCGCCTGAACCGGCGAAAGCCAGAGCGGGAAACTTCCTGCATAGTGCTCAATCAATACCCCGATAAAACGCTCAATCGAACCGAGAATCACCCGGTGCAACATAACCGGACGATGTTTTTCACCATCAGTTCCGACATAGGTCAGATCAAAGCGCTCCGGCAGGGTAAAATCGCACTGGATTGTAGCACATTGCCACTCTCTGTCAAGCGCGTCCTTGAGTTTAACGTCAATCTTAGGACCGTAAAAAGCCCCATCACCCTCGTTCAATTCAAATGGTTGCCCACTGTCTGTAAGAGCGTTACGGAGAGCATTCGTTGCCTGTTCCCAATCAGCATCGCTGCCAATTGATTTTTCCGGGCGCGTCGAAAGTTCCATAACATACTCAAAACCAAAAATCCCGGCAACATCTTGAACAAATTGCATCACCCCTTTGACTTCGGCATCAATTTGATCAGGACGGCAGATAATGTGAGCATCATCCTGAGTAAATCCACGGACACGTAACAACCCGTGAAGAACTCCGGACTTTTCATGCCGATGGACGGTTCCCAGCTCAAAATAGCGAACCGGAAGATTACGATAAGAGCGAGGTCGTGATTTGTAAATCAGCATATGTGACAAGCAGTTCATGGGCTTGATGCCATAACCCTGCTCGTCAACCTCCGTGAAATACATATTTTCACGATAGTTATCAAAATGGCCCGACATCTTCCAGAGTTCTGTCTTCAGAATCTGCGGCCCGACAACCAGCTCATAACCACGCTTTAAATGTTCTTTACGCTCAAAATCTTCAATGATGGATCTAAGCATTGCTCCCTTAGGGTGCCAAAGAACCAGGCCGGCTCCGGATTCCTCACTAAAAGAGAAGAGATCCATCTCTTTGCCAAGCTTGCGATGATCACGCTTTTTAGCTTCTTCCAAGCGATTAAGATGCGCTTTCAGCTCTTTTTTATTCTGGAATGCTGTCGCATAAATACGCTGCAGCATAGCATTATGTTCATCACCTCGCCAGTATGCTCCAGCCAGACTGGTCAATTTAAAAACCTTGAGCATGCCGGTACGTGGCACATGTGGACCTCGGCACAGATCAACAAAATCCCCCTGTCGATAAAGCGAAACAGTCTCTGCATCAAGGTCTTCAATCAGCTCAACCTTATAATCTTCACCCATTCCACGAAACAGATTAATAGCATCATCCCGCTTCATCACTTCACGGGTGACCTGCTGGTCTGCTTTCGCAAGTTCAGTCATTTTTGCTTCAATAATGGGGAAGTCTTCCGGAACAAATTTTTTGGTTTCACTATAAAAATCATAATAGAAACCATCTTTTATCGCCGGACCTATAGTCACCTGAACCTCGGTACCATAAAGTTCTTTGACCGCCTGAGCCATTAAATGAGCACAAGAATGGCGGATTATCTCAAGTGCTTCCGGCGAGTTTTGTGTAATTAATGCGATGTTTCCCGATGTTTGCAACGGACTACTCATATCAATCAGATCACCGTTAAAACGTGCGGCAATTGATTGTCGAGCCAGATTCTCCCCGATACTGGAAGCGATGTCATAGGGAGTTGAGCCAGACTCAACCTCATTGATTGATCCATCAGGAAGTTCAATTTGCAATACAGCCATATGATTCTCCCTTAATTTTTTATGTTCCATAGGAACTTTAGATTGTAAACAAAAAGAGGCATCCTAAGATGCCCCAGAATACTACGTCATTTTTACTTACGATGATGGTAGGCACGGGCGGGATTGAACCGCCGACCCCTTCCGTGTCAGGGAAGTGCTCTCCCACTGAGCTACGTGCCTATATCAAACCGCGGCGTTTTATTTAGCAGACCACCTTCAATACTGTCAAGCTATTTTATCAATTTCACTCTGTTTTTAGCAATTCATAAACCCCTTCATTTGAAGCTATTTTCACGCTTGCCTGAACTATGAAATTAAGGCTAGAGTAAGCTTGAATCTAGCAGACATAAACCACAGTAGTAAAGACCACACCAAAGCAAGGAGCGTCTTAAGTGCAGACGATTGATCAATTAATCCATTTAAGTTGCCAGAAAAATACCGACAAGGTTGCGTTACGCTATAAATACAAGGGACAGTGGCAACCATTAGTCTACAGTAAATTGTGGGATACAGTTGAAAAACTGGCATCAGGATTACAACAACTCGGAATCAAGGAAAAAGAACATATTGCCCTTCTTGGATCATCCTCACCACGTTGGGTCATGTCCTATCTTGCAATATTACGCAAAGGCTGTGTTGCAATTCCGATTGATAAAGAGCTCAAGGCAACGGAACTCCGCCACATCCTCAATGATTCCGATGCCCAAGCTATTTTTGTGGGGCAACCACAATTCGAAACCCTTCTGGACGTCATTGATGACTTACCGCAACTCAAAAAAATTATCCTCATTGATGCATCATTGTCAGAAGTTATTGATCAAAGCGATGTTTCTGACGTCATGGAGAACCTGTCCAAAGAATGGAAAGAGCTCGTCAAAACTTTAGATATTGCACCAGAGCTCTGCAAACCCGTTGAAGAAGCCGCAATCGAAGCACACCGCGTGCTGACAGGCCAGAAAGAACAACCAGGAAAGAAAAAAAAATCGACCAATTTTCTGTCTGAAACAGAAATATCGCGCAACCGGCTAGTCAAAGAACAACGGTTGTACTCCTATAAAGAAATCTTTAACGATACCCCGTTACCTCCGGCAACTCACATTCCCAAAGATCGAGCTGTCATTCTTTACACATCAGGGACCACTGGTCGTTCAAAAGGGGCAATGCTCAGCCACCAGAACATTGTCAGCAATATTCAAGCGGCTTGCCAGAGGTTCAAACTCGACAGTTCGATAAAAACCCTCTCATTTTTACCCATCAACCACGTTTTTGAACAGGTCTGCGGTGTCCTCCTGCCCCTTTCGCTTGGCGGTGAGGTTGACTTTGCCGAGTCCATTAAGAAGCTGGGCGATAATCTCAATGAAATAAAACCGACCTTTCTTCTTGGAGTCCCTGCCGTATATCGCTTACTGTACGGCAGAATCATGAAAAATATTGAATCAAAGTCTAGCTCCAGAATTCTTTACAAGTTCCCTCTGACTCGAAAAATTGTGACAGCAAAAGTCCAGCAAGCGGTTGGAGTCAAAACCACCTTTGTCAGTGGTTGGTGCCGCTCTTGATCGTGACATTGCTGAAGGCTTCCAGGATCTTGGTCTGACATTGTTGCAAGGATATGGCATTACTGAAACGTCACCTGTTATCAGTGCAGAAAGCCCGTCAAAAAGCAAACCCGGGACCGTTGGAGAACCCCTTGAAGACGTTGAAATTCGCATTGAAAAGCCAAATGCTGATGGAGAAGGAGAAATATGGGTTAAGGGTCCGAACGTGATGCTTGGTTATTACAAAAACACAAAGGCAACCGCTGAAATTTTATCCAATGGCTGGTATCGCACCGGTGATCTGGGGAAGATAGATGAAGACAATATGCTTTCGATTTGTGGCAGGGTAAAAAATCTTATCGTCACCCCTAATGGTAAAAATGTTTATCCCGAAGAAGTAGAAAATCACCTTCTAAAAAGTCCCTATATTGCGGAAATCATGGTTTATGGACACAAAATAAGTGCAACAGCAGAAGAAATCTACGCCATTATATTCCCTGAAGAAGAAGCTCTTTTTGCCCTGGGTAAAGAGCAGGAAGGCGGCCCAATGGGTGCCGCTGAAATCGAATCTTTAATCCGCAAAGAAGTTTTGACCTACGGTAAAGATCTCGCTGACTACAAGAGAGTCAAGAAATTCACCTTGAGAGAAGATGAATTCCCCAAAACAACAACCCGAAAAATTAAGCGATACGTCGTTGAGCCTGAGATTTCAACTGGCGGGATCACAAAACAAACAAGCCGCCCATAAAAGGCGGCTTGTTTCACACAAATTCAAACCTCAGATATTATCAAAGATTCGGTTCAACGCGGATCAGGCGAGTCGGCTGCGAAGTAATATTCAGATCTTCAATTTCCAGCAAAGCGGATGAGACATCCGCCTCTTTGGCCGCATGAGTCATCAGGACGATTGGAACAGAATCAACCGTATGGGATTCAGGCTGGATCATTGATTGAATACTGATATTGTGCTTTCCAAGGCTGCCGGCTATTTTTGCCAAGACCCCGGGTTCATCTATTGTTGTGAAACGCAGATAGTAATGGCTGATAATTTCGCTCATGGCTTTAATCGGCAATGCCTTTATCTGGTCTGCGCAATACCCCATAATCGGCACTCGTGACCGCGCCCCGGAAATCTTGTCCCTGCTGATTGCAATCACATCACCCATCACCGCGCTGGCAGTCGCATCCATTCCAGCACCACTCCCATACAGCAGTGTCGGACCGACAAAATCACCCGTAAGGCGAACG
This sequence comes from uncultured Desulfuromusa sp., assembly GCF_963675815.1. Taxonomy (NCBI): domain Bacteria; kingdom Pseudomonadati; phylum Thermodesulfobacteriota; class Desulfuromonadia; order Desulfuromonadales; family Geopsychrobacteraceae; genus Desulfuromusa; species uncultured Desulfuromusa sp. The sequence goes on along the minus strand of NZ_OY776574.1, from coordinate 2,884,232 downwards.
GCATTAAAAACACCATTGACTTCAGCAAGCTGATAAGATTTAGGAATCATCGTCGGGTGAACCCGCACCTCAATTTGATCGCCATAGTTTTTACCAATGGCCAATAGCTTGATCTTGTACCCCATTTGCGTCGCAAACTGAATGTCAATCGCGGCAATATTACTGATGCCTTCGGTATAGACCTGATCAAAATCAACAGTCGTTCCAAAACAAAGGGCCGACAACAGAGCTATTTTGTGAGCCGTATCGACCCCTTCGATATCAAAAGTCGGATCAGCCTCTGCGTAACCTAAATCCTGGGCCTTCTGTAGCTCTGGAGCAAAATCACCACCTGATTCCGTCATTTTTGTCAGAATAAAATTACAAGTTCCATTCAAAATACCAAGAATGGAGCTGAACTCATTACTACAAAGATTTTCTTTAATTGCTGAAATAATCGGAATCCCACCACCAACAGCGGCTTCAAACATGACAGAGACACCTTGCCGGTTCGCCGCAGCAATAATTTCCTCACCATGGACCGCCATCAGCGCTTTATTGGCAGTAACGATATGCTTACCGTTGGCAATAGCTTTCAGAATAAAACTTTTTGCGGGCTCATAGCCGCCGAAAAGCTCAACAACAATATCTATCTCAGGATTACTGATAACATCTTCTACATCTGCAGTTAGAACCCCTTCTTCCAACTGGACGCCACGATCTTCAGCCACATCACGGTCAACAATCTTAGCTAACTCAACGTTGCAACAAAGACGTTTTCCAATTGTTTCGGCATTGCGCTGAAAATTCCTGACAACTCCAGTTCCTACCGTACCAAATCCTAACAGACCAACTTTTATTGTCCTCATAAAAACCTCAATTCGGTCGGTGATTACGACCTGTTTATTGTTCTTGCTTCTTTTGCGATTTTATCAAGCAAACCATTTATAAACGAAGGTGAATCTTTGGTTCCATAGCGCTTGGAAATTTCAATAGCTTCATCGATCACAACAGGGGTGGGAATTTCAGGCTGATAAAGCAGCTCATAGGTTCCAATCCTTAAAATTGACAAGTCCACTGGGGCCATTCTTTCCAACGACCAGTTTTTTGCGACATCGACGATTTTTTTATCGACAACGGAACGGAATTCAATAACGCCATTAACGATTTGCTCAGCGAACAGACGCGCTGCAGTCGATAACGAAATTTCTCCGGCGTCTAAGGGCTCACCTAATATATCATCAGCAAAGTGAAAGTTTTTAAAAAAAATGCTCAGCAATTCATTTGCTTTTGGCTGATCTTTATCAAGCTGTAACGCGAACAGCACCTTGAGCGCATATTCACGACCGACACGACGATTATTAGACATTCGGTTATACGGCTCCCAGTAAATTCACCATTTCAATAGCACTCATTGCTGCCTCAACACCTTTATTCCCCGCTTTAGTCCCTGCACGTTCAATCGCCTGTTCGATAGAGTCTGTCGTTAGAACGCCAAACGCGACAGGTAAGCCTGATTGTAGAGATACAGATGCAATACCTTTTGTCATTTCAGCACTGACATATTCAAAATGAGGCGTTCCTCCACGGATTACGGCCCCCAGACAAATTAATGCATCATATTTTCCTGAATCGGCCATTTTTTTGGCAACTAAGGGAAGTTCAAATGCGCCGGGAACCTTGACAACAGTCATCTGTTTTTCCTCTGCGCCATGACGAGTCAAGGTATCAATCGTCCCCTCAAGTAACCGGTCAGAAATAAAGCTATTAAAACGGCTCACAATAATTCCGAAACGATAATTCTTCGCGTCAAGCGTTCCTTCAATAATTTTCGACATATTACCTCCTCAGGGCTCTAGAGATTTTCCAGCAGATGTCCCATTCTTTTTTGCTTTGTTTGTAAATATCTGAGATTTTCCTTATGAGCAGGTACTTCAATGGAAACCCGTTCTACAATCTCAAGGCCATAACCTTCAAGACCAATCATTTTTTTAGGATTGTTCGTCATTAAACGTAATTTTTTAATCCCAAGCTCAGATAAAATTTGGGCACCGATACCATAATCTCGAAGATCAGCATCAAAGCCCAAAGAGTGGTTTGCCTCCACGGTATCTTGGCCTTGATCTTGTAATGCATAAGCTTTAATTTTGTTGACCAGACCAATACCGCGTCCTTCTTGACGCATATAGAGGACCACGCCACTTCCCTCTTTTTCAATCTGAGCCATTGCAGCGTGTAACTGCTCTCCACAATCACAGCGATGTGAGCCAAATACGTCTCCCGTCAAACATTCAGAGTGAACCCGAACCAAAACCGGCTTATCAAGATCAATATTGCCCTTGACCAAAGCCACATGCTGAGCATTGTCGACATCATTTTCATAGACAACGGCTGTAAATTCACCACCAAACTGCGTCGGGATTATCGTCTCCGCAGCCCGGCGAACCAGCAGCTCTTTACGCATCCGATAAGCAACAATTTCAGCGACAGAAATGATTTTGATGTGATGTTTCTCTGCAAAAACTTCAAGCTGCGGCATCCGCGCCATTGTGCCATCGTCATTCATTATTTCGCAGATTACCCCGGCGGGTTTTAGCCCGGCTAACCGCGCAAGATCGACTGAACCTTCCGTCTGCCCCGTCCGCACCATAACCCCGCCTTTTTTGGCGCGTAGCGGAAACACATGCCCTGGATGTGCTAAATCATGGGGTTTTGTCTCGTCAGCAACAGCAACCTGAATTGTCCGGGCGCGATCAGCTACCGAAATCCCCGTAGTGACTCCCTTTCGCGCTTCTATCGAAACCGTGAAGGCGGTCCCGAAAGATGAGTTATTCTCAGACACCATGAGCGGCAATTCAAGCTCGTCTGCACGGGCTTCCGTCAAAGAAAGACAAATCAGACCTCGTCCGTGTGTTGCCATAAAGTTGATAATTTCAGGTGTTACCAACTCAGCAGCAGCAACAAGATCACCTTCATTTTCCCGGTCTTCATCGTCAACAAGAATCACCATTTTCCCATGACGAATATCGTCAAGGGCTGCTTCTATTTTAGCGATTGGCATAATAAATATCCTTTTGTATTATCTGCAAGCGGGTTTTATCTCACAGAAAACCATTTTTAGCAAGAAAGTCAAAATCAACTTTTTGAGCTGTGCTCCGGGGATCTCCACCAGACAGTAACCGCTCAACATAGCGTCCAAGCAAATCTGTCTCGATATTCACACGCCCCCCCTCTCGACAATCCTTCAGGGTTGTCATTTCCAGGGAATGGGGAATGACCGCTATGGAGAAGGTATCCGTCCCGACTTTGTTAACGGTTAAACTGATCCCATCAACTGCGACAGAACCCTTTTCAACAATATACCGACTCATCTCAGTAGGAACACCAAATTCAAATCGTATCGCATTCTGATCTTCATAGCGACTCTTCACCGTTGCAACACAGTCAATGTGCCCACTGACCAAGTGCCCCCCTAAACGATCTGAAAGGCGCAAGGCCCGCTCTAGATTCACAGCCTGATTCCCTTTGAGGTGGCCTAAAGTTGTGCAGCTCAAAGTTTCCGGTGAAACGTCAACAGTGAAACTATTTTTATCCCAGGCAACGACAGTCAAGCACGCACCATTCACCGCAATGCTCTCACCAAGCTGCAGATCCTCTTTGACCAGGCTGCTTGTTATTTGCAACTGCGCGGAACGCTCTTGTTGCTTCAGAGCACGAACTTGACCGATCGACTGAATTAATCCCGTAAACATGGCGCAATATCTCCTGTCACAAGCAGATCATCCCCAACCGGTTTACAGTCTAGATCCACGAGCTGCGTTGCATCTACCATTTTTTTACAACCAGGCCCGGAAAACAATCTGAACAAAGATGAACCACCAAGTAACTTAGGGGCGATAAACAACATCAACTGGTCAATAAGCCCCTGATTAAAGGCCTCAGTTGCTAAAGTCGCTCCCCCTTCTAAAAGCAATGTTTGAATATTTTTTTGTCCCAGCACAGCCCACAAGTCTGGCAATGACACTCGACCGGACAAAGAAGGAACAACGACAACATCTACTCCCATCTCTCGCAATAACACGATCTTCTTCTCGTCCGTTGAGATGGTCGCGATTATCGTTTTGGCGGGCGATTCCTGTGTTAACAACCGACATTCAGGTTCAATCCGCAACTGACTATCGACTACGATGCGTAAAGGGTCACGTCCAGCACCATCAGGAAGGCGCGTATTGAGTAATGGATCGTCGTTGAGCACCGTACCAATACCAACCATAATAGCTTCAACGCGATCACGCAACTGATGTACATACAAACGGCTCGCTGCACCGGAAACCCAGCGAGAATCTCCCGATTGAGTTGCCGTATTGCCATCCAGGGTCAGTGCAGATTTATAGATTGTAAAAGGAAGTCCCGTCAAAATATGTTTACAGAAAGGCTTGATCAATTGACGACACTCGAGTTCACAAATCCCAATGTGAACTGTTATACCCGCATCTCGCAGTTTTTTTATCCCCATACCTGCCACTCGCGGATTGGGGTCAACAACTCCGACATAAACCGTTTTTATTCCTGCAGCAATAAGAGCATCAGCACAAGGTGGTGTCTTACCATAGTGTGAGCAGGGCTCCAGAGTGACATAGATATCAGCATCCCGCGCGTTGTGACCGGCCTGTTGCAAAGCAAAAATTTCAGCATGAGGCTGACCCGCCTGAGGATGAAAACCGACACCAACAACTCGATCAGCATTAACAATAACAGCTCCGACAGGAGGGTTTGGAGCAGTCCTGCCAACCCCCTTCTGAGCAGCATCTAATGCCATTCGCATATACTGTTGATGCTTCAAATCAGACATTATCGCGATATACCTCTGCAGATAAAATGCAAATGCCGGAATATCCCTCATGGATATTCCGGCTCTTACCGTACTCCCTAAAATAGAACGATCAGTGAGAGTTTTTCAATAAATCATTTAATTCTGACATAAATTCGTTAATATCCTTAAACTGACGATAGACGGATGCAAAGCGAACATAAGCCACTTCATCAACATCATGTAAAGTGTCCATCACAGCTTCCCCGATCCAGCTCGCAGAAATTTCTTTATCACCACACTCCTGAAAACGACGCTCTAATTGATCAACTAAAGCTTCGATCTCTTCAACCGATACAGGTCGTTTTTCACAAGCACGCTGCATTCCGGAAATGACCTTGGAACGGTCAAACGCTTCACGTCGACCATCTTTTTTAATCACCCATGGAAGAATCTCTTCAACCCGCTCGTAGGTTGTAAACCGGCGTTCACAGGAAGGACATTCCCGCCTGCGACGGACGTTGTTCCCTTCTTTTCCTAGCCTTGAATCGACCACTTTCGTGTCAGAATAACGGCAAAAGGGACAATTCATACTGAAGATTCTCCTGTGTGCTGGCGAAAGTTGATTCGCGCTTCAGTCAGCATTTCTAAAGACAAGGTATCGGGATAGCCACGCGCAAAAATGACGTCAGTCACTCCGGCATTGATCAACATCTTGCTGCAGATAATACATGGGGAATCGGTACAGTAGAGGATAGATCCCGATATGTTTGCTCCATGTTTCGCTGCCTGAATAATTGCATTCTGCTCAGCGTGTAAGCCACGACAGAGCTCATGCCGCTCTCCTGAGGGAACATTTAACTGATCCCGCAGACACCCGGTAACATCACAATGAGTAATACCGCTTGGCACTCCATTATACCCTGTCGCCAGAATATTCTTATCTTTAACCAGCAGGGCTCCAACTTTTCTCCGCATACAGGTAGAGCGGGTAGCGACCAGTTGCGTAATTTGCATAAAATATTCATCCCAACCTGGTCGTTCCATCACGAACTCCTACTTCAGCCGGTGTGCGTAGAGAGGAAATCGAAGACAAAGCTCTTTGACCTCAGCTCGAATGGCAGCTAACTCAGCACCATCATCCATATTTTGCAATGCACGATCTATCCATTCTGCCACCTGCAACATCTCTGCTTCTTTTAAACCACGTGTTGTAGTTGCCGGAGTTCCAACCCGAATACCACTGGTGACAAAAGGTGATCTTGTATCGAAGGGCACGGCATTCTTATTCACTGTAATCCCTGCATCCTCCAGGGCTCTTTCGGCGACCTTACCAGTAATTTCAGTCCCCGTAAAATCAACCAGCATTAAGTGATTGTCAGTGCCGCCGGAAACCAGATTATAACCTTTTTCAACGAGTCCTCCAGCCAGGGCCTGCGCATTTTTCACAACCTGCGCGGCATATTCCTTAAATTCAGGAAGAAGTGCCTCCCTAAAAGCAACCGCTTTCGCAGCAATAACATGCATTAATGGACCACCCTGGATGCCTGGGAAAATACTACTATTAATTTTCTTGCCCCATTCTTCGGAACAAAGAATCATCCCACCACGTGGTCCGCGCAGGGTTTTATGAGTTGTCGTCGTGACAAATTCAGCATAAGGAACAGGATTGGAATGAACCCCCGCAGCAACCAGACCGGCTATGTGAGCCATATCCACCATAACAACAGCCCCGACAGCATCAGCAATCTTTCTAAATGCGGGAAAATCAATCTCGCGAGGATAAGCACTGGCTCCAACGACAATCAACTTTGGTTGATGTTCTTTGGCCAGACGTTCAACTTCGGCATAATCGATAGTGCCCGTTTCAGCGTCCAGTCCATAAGGGACAACATTATAAAGTTTACCGGAAAAATTTACTGAGGACCCGTGGGTCAAATGACCACCATGCGCCAGGTTCATGCCTAGAACTGTATCGCCCGGCTTACAAACGGCCATGTAAACAGCCATATTGGCCTGAGAACCAGAGTGAGGCTGAACATTGACATGCTCTGCTCCAAATAACTCTTTCGCACGCTCAATCGCTAATTTCTCAGCGACATCGACAAATTCACAGCCGCCATAATAACGCTTATCCGGATAACCTTCTGCATACTTGTTGGTCAGAACAGACCCTTGAGCCTCCATAACAGCTTCACTGACAAAATTTTCTGAAGCGATAAATTCCAGATTATATTCCTGTCGCTCTGTTTCTTTATTAATGACCTGAAAAATTTCAGGATCAAAAGTGTTAAGATTCTGCATGATTGTCAATATCCTCTCAGCTAAAAATAAAAAACGGGGCAATCTTTCAGCCCCGTTAAGTTTTATCTCGAGATAACCCTTTGTTCAATGGCGGTAATTTTATCCAGGCGATTCCGGTGTCGACCACCTTCAAAGGTTGAATCAAGCCAGATTTCAACAAATTTCTTTCCCTGCTCAGGGGTGAGGACCCGCCCCCCCATGACCAGAATATTAGCGTTATTATGCTCCCGTGCCATCTGGGCGGTAAATTCATCATGCACAAGTGCAGCACGGACCCCCGGAAACTTATTAGCTGAAATCGACATACCAATCCCCGTGCCGCAAATTAATATTCCCAACTCGGCTTCACCTGAAGAAACAGCACCGGCAACCTTTGCAGCAAAGTCCGGATAATCAACTGAATCAGAACCATCCGTCCCTAAATCGGTACATTTAACAGCTCTCTCTTCCAGCAACTGAAGAATTTCCGTCTTCAGTTCGTAACCACCATGATCACTTCCTATAACAAGCATTGAGTACCTCAGATTTTGCGGAAGGCAAGCGTAGCATTTGTACCACCAAAGCCGAATGAATTGGATATCACAACCTGGCAATCGGCTTGTCTTGCGTTATTGGGGACATAATCCAGATCACATTCAGGATCCGGTTCTTCGTAATTGATCGTTGGTGGAACAACGCCATGTTTCAACACTAAAGCAGAAAAGGCGGCTTCTATCCCTCCAGCAGCACCCAGACCATGACCGGTCATACTCTTGGTCGAACTAATCATGATTTTCTGCGCATGGTCCCCGAACACATTCTTGATCGCCATCGTTTCATAGAGATCGTTAAAATGTGTCGATGTCCCATGAGCGTTTACATAATCGACTTGTTCCGGATTTAAACCGGCATTGTTCAGCGCCATCTTGATACAACGGGAAGCACCTTCCCCACCTGGAGCCGGTTGGGTCAAGTGATGAGCATCACTGCTGAGTCCATAACCAGCAATCTCGCAATAAATATCAGCGCCACGCTTTTTTGCACTTTCATAATCTTCCAGCATCAGAATCCCGGCACCTTCAGCCATAATAAAACCATCCCGGTTTTTTTCAAATGGCCGGCTTGCGCCCTGTGGATTTTCATTCCGAGTGGAGAGTGCCTTCATGACATTAAAGCCACCGATTCCAAGAGGGGTGATTGTTGACTCTGTCCCGCCTGCAAACATGGCATCCGCATCGCCTCTGGCAATCATATGATAAGCATCACCTATCGAATGCGTTCCCGTTGCACATGCAGACACAGAAGAAAGATTTGGTCCCTTAGCTCCGAACTTGATGGAAATGTGTCCGGGAGCCAGATTGATAATCAGCATAGGAATAAAAAAGGGGGTAATTCTTTTATAGCCACGGTCAAGCATGACCTGATGATACTTTTCAATTGCCGGTAATCCACCCAACCCGGAACCAACAAGAACACCAACACGCTCAGCATTCGCATCATTGATCTCAAGGCCGGAATCTTTCAAAGCCATTTCAGCAGCAGCCAGACCATACTGAATAAAAAGATCCATCTTTTTGATCTCTTTTTTATCAATAAAGTCCTCCGCATTAAAATCCTTGACCTCACCGGCAATTTGGGTCGGCAGATCAGAAGCATCAAAACGGGTAATCTTACTGATACCACTCTGACCACTGGTGACAGCAGCCCAGTTTTTTTCTACACCTGTTCCTAAGGGAGATACGACACCAAGTCCGGTAACGACGACTCTACGCATAAAAAATCTCTCTGTAAAAATGTGGAATATTCATTCATTAAACGGAAGCAAATAAAACGGTGGCATCAGATTTAAAATCCGATACCACCGCGATTAATCAGGAAGCTTGATTGATATAGTCAATAGCATTCTTAACCGTTTGAATTTTTTCTGCATCTTCATCAGAAATTTCGACGTCAAACTCTTCTTCCAAAGCCATGACAAGCTCAACAGTATCTAAAGAATCTGCACCTAAATCATCCATAAAAGCTGCAGAATCAACAACTTGATCTTCGTCTACACCAAGTTGCTCGGCAACAATCTGCTTTACTCTTTCCTCAATAGAAGCCATTTACTTTCCTCCTTTTTAAGTTTTGTAGGCTTTTCAATAAGCCTGTTATTTACATGTACATTCCGCCATTTACGCCTATCACTTGTCCGGTGATGTAACCAGCCTGATCTGACGCGAGAAAAAGCACAGCATGGGCGATGTCTTCGACAGAGCCCAACCTTGCTAAGGGAATTCGAGATGCCAGATCCTGACGTTGCTCTTCAGGGAGAGCATCGGTCATATCAGTGGCAATAAAACCTGGAGCAACCGCATTCACCGTGATGTTTCGCTTCGCCAACTCGTGGGCATTGGAGCGAGTCAGACCCATCAAACCAGCCTTGCTTGCACAGTAATTAGCTTGTCCTGCATTACCCATCTGGCCAACAACAGAAACGATGTTAATAATCCTACCACTACGCTGCTTTGTCATCAACTTGGATACAGCACGGGTGCATAAAAAAGCACCTTTCAGATTTATATCGAGAACTGCATTCCAGTCTTCTTCTTTCATCCGCAAAAGCAGTCCGTCACGGGTAATCCCGGCATTATTTACCAGGATATCAATCCGGCCGAAAGTGTCTTTCGCAGTCCGGACTAATTGTTCCACGTCACTTGCATCTGAAACGTCGCATCGGACAGCTATAGCCTCAGTTCCTGAAGCCTTGAGCTCTGCGACAAAATCTTCGGTAGCTTGAAGATTCGTTCCGGCAGCGACGATCTTTGCACCACTTGCCGCTAAAGCAGTGGCGATACCCCGCCCAATACCGCGTGAAGTTCCTGTGACCAGAGCGACTTTATCCTGAACCATACAAATTATCCTTCAATAAACGTATATAAGGGTTAATATATCACATTACCCCTGGAATTTTCCTAAACTGGGGACATCACCCACATTATTCAGCTTTGCTGTTCGGTCAATCCTTTTTATCAAGCCTGAAAGAACTCTTCCGGGACCAATCTCAACATAGCGGGAGACCCCCAGATCTTTCATTTTCATAATCGATTCATCCCAGCGTACCGGTGCACAAACCTGATCAACCAAAAGGTCGATAATCTTCGATTCATCCTGATTCGGAAGAGCATCGACATTACTTATGATCGGGCAAGCCGGGGGACGAATGGTGAGTAATTTGAGCTCCGAGATTAAGCGATCAGCGGCAGGTGCCATTAGAACCGAGTGGAAAGGTGCGCTCACAGGCAATAACAGCGCACGTTTAGCACCACGTTCTTTGGCCAGAGAAATTGCGCGTTCAACGGCGGAGGTATGTCCTGCAATCACAACCTGACCTGGGCTGTTAAAATTGGCGGGAGCGACAACTTCTCCCGCTGAGGCATCATGACAAAGCTGAATCAAGTCATCCCCGTCAACACCCAAAATCGCAGCCATGGCACCAACGCCGAAAGGAACGGCTTCCTGCATATAAGTGCCCCTTTTGCGGACAATCCGCACGGCATCAGCAAAAGCCAAAGCGCCGGCAGCAACCAAAGCGGAGTACTCGCCAAGAGAGTGTCCGGCAACAAAAGAGGGTGAACAGTCCACTTCTTCCTGAAGAACTCGAAGAGCAGCAATACTGGTTGCTAAAATAGCGGGTTGAGTGTTTGCCGTAAGTTTAAGATCAGTTTCGGAACCCGAAAAACAGAGAGCCTTGATATCGAAGCCAAGAGCATCATTCGCTTCTTCATATACCTGTTTTGCTACACCAAAGTTTTCCGAAAGATCTTTACCCATCCCCTGGTATTGAGACCCCTGTCCTGGAAAAACAAATGCGTCCATTTCTTTTACATTCCTTTATAATTGGTAAACACAGTAAGCACGTCAATCTCAACCACGTCAGTGGGAAAATCAGGTGCAACAGAGAGCAAAAGATTCCCTTAAAACTAAGGCCATCTTTTACTTTCCAGAAAACATAAAGATTACCAACGTATCAGTGTCGAACCCCAGGTAAAGCCACCACCAAAAGCTGCAGAAAGAATCAGATCCCCTTCCTTGAGCAATCCTTGATGATAGGCTTCATCAATAGCTATAGGAATCGTAGCACCGGAAGTGTTCCCGTATTTATTGACATTGATAAAGCTTTGCTCACTGGTCAACCCCAGGCGTTTCGTCGTTGCCTCCAGAATCCGGAGATTAGCCTGATGCGGAATAAACTGGGTGACATCGGCACTGGTATAATCATTGGCAGCCAATGCTTCCTTTGAAACTTCAGTCAATGAGCGAACCGCCACCTTGAAGACTTCATTCCCCTGCATCTTCAAAAAACCCAGTTTCTGCTTAAAGCCATCAATTGAGGCAGGATTTTTTGCACCAAACCCCGGCTGATAAAGAAGCTCCAGATAATTACCATCGGAATGAAGATGACAGGACAATACGCCGGAATCACTCTCTTGAGCTTCAAGCAAAACGGCACCGGCTCCATCACCAAACAGAACACATGTGTTTCTGTCAGTCCAATCAATTGAACGACTTAAAGTTTCCGCGCCAATGACTAAAGCCCTCTTACCACGCCCCGACATGAGAAAATCATTAGCACTTGAAAGCGCAAAAAGAAAACCACTACATGCGGCTGAAACATCATAGGCATAGGCATTTTTTGCACCAAGATTTGCTTGAACGATACAGGCTGTCGCCGGCCAGGGATAATCCCCCGTAATCGTTCCCATGACAATCATATCGATGTCTTCGGCGGCGACCCCTGCCATATCCATAGCGCGCTGAGCAGCAACTGTCGCCATACTGGAGGTACATTCATCAGGAGCAGCAATACGACGCTCTTCAATCCCTGTTCTGGCCACTATCCAGTCATGGCTGGTATCAACCATCTTCTCAAGGTCATGATTCGTGCGAATTTGTTCAGGGAGATAAGAACCGGTACCGATAATTTTCGATTTCATCAATGAAAACTCCTCTATCTAAAAACTTAGACGTCCTGAATGTGAATAGCTAGAGCAAAGTTGCAAGTTTTTCTTCAAAACGAATCTTTGCATACTCACCCGCCTGACGAATCGCAATACTTATTGCCATCGGATCTGAACTTCCATGACAAACAATACCGACGCCGGAAATCCCCAGCAATGGAGCACCGCCATATTCCGCCGGATTAATCCTTTTCTTGAATGCCGAAAAGGCTTGTCGGCTAAAAAAGTAACCAAGCTTTGCCAAAAAGCGACTTTCTATTTCCTGCTTTAACATCGTTCCAATAGCAACAGCCAGACCTTCTGAAACTTTCAATAAAACGTTACCGACAAACCCATCACAAACAACAACATCTACGGCGCCGTTATAGACATCGCCACCTTCAACATAACCCAGGTAGTTCAGTTGTGATGTTTTCAGCAGTCGATGAGTTTCTCGGGTTAAGTCGTTGCCTTTTTTCTCTTCCTCTCCATTAGAGAGCAGACCAACACGGGGATGAGGTTTGCCGAGAAGGTTCTCAACATAAAGACTCCCCATGATCGCAAACTGGCAGAGATGCGTCGGCTTGCAATCGACATTTGCACCCATATCAAGAACCATTGTCTGATCATTGAGATTTGGCAAAAAAGTACCGATAGCCGGACGTTCTACCCCATTAACACGCCCAAGAACAAACATCCCACTTGCCATAATAGCGCCGGAATTACCCGCGCTGACAACCGCCGATGCCACACCTTGCTGAACGAGATTAAAAGCGACCCGAATTGACGAATCTTTCTTCTTGCGGAGTGCGTCAGAGGGGGAATCATGCATACCAACCACTTCACTGGCATGATGAATTTCAAGACTTAAATTGCTGATCTCATGTTTATCGAGTTCTGCCTGAATTTTCGCAGTATCACCGACGAGAACAACCTCACACCCCCACTCCCGGCAGGCGACAACAGCGCCGGCAACCTCGACAGCAGGCGAGTTATCCCCACCCATAGCATCTACAGCGATCTTCACAGTCATCGTTTATCTATAAACCAAATCAGACTTCATCACTGCTGATAATTTCTTTACCTTTATAGGTTCCACAGTGCGGACACACACGATGTGGCAACTTAGGCTCTTGACATTGAGGACACACAGAAATACCAGGTGCAGTAATTGCGTCATGAGAACGACGCATATTTTTTTTCGATTTAGAGGTTTTTTTCTTTGGAACTGCCATTTATTTTCTCCTTGCAAGTTAACAAATAATTTCGTTAACGATAAAAAATTACAGATAAATGCCTGACCTTCAACCATCAGGTCCTTTTAAAATCGATACCGGCTAATGCATTAAATTTATTATTAAAAATCTTTCCGGTGCAATGACACTTTTCAATATTCAGATTTGTTCCACACTCAGGACACAGCCCCCGACACCCCTCATGACATAACGGACTGATTGGAACCGCCATAAGCAACTGCTCCTGTAATGTGTCATGTAATTCTATGGTTTCGTCAACGTATGTGACCAACCCGAGCTCATCAGCATCAAGCTCAATCTCCTCCTCAGGTTCATCCTCGTTCCCCCGGGGAACAAAAGTGACCGAGAAGGATTCCGACAAAGACAGCTCAAAATCCTGCAAACAACGACCACAATTCAAACCGACAACAGCATCTAAATGACCGTCAACTTCAACATATTTTCCGGTCCGCTGTAGCCGCAATTTAAAAACCAGTGGTTCTTGAAACTTTGGAGCATCCTTTTCAACAAGATTAATCAGATCCGGAAATTCATCCAGAGTGCAGGAGTAGTCTTGCTCAAGCATCCCCCCTTTGATATCTTTTAGTTCGAGACGCATGAATCACCACCAAGGCAAAAGATACAGTATAGAGTGAGACAAAATCATGTCAAGTCAAAAGGGTTGCTTACCAACTGCCGAGAATGGCGCATTTTCTAGCCCATTCACCTTAGATTTGCAAGTTTTTTTTACATCCTCACACAACTGATAATTAATATCACCAAATACAAAATGACAGCACGGATCAAAACTGAGATACATTTTCCTGCAATAACTTTTTCACAAGAAGGAGTCCCCCCTTGAAAGCAAAATCTACTGCTGAAGAAATAACAAAACTAACTGAAATCATGGCAACTCTACGCGCACCTGAAGGCTGTCCCTGGGATCGGGAACAGACACCGGAAACCCTGAAGCCCTATATCCTTGAAGAGGCCTATGAGCTGATTGATGCAATTGACAACAACGATCTCTCAGAAATTCGTGACGAACTGGGAGACCTGCTCCTTCAAGTAGTTTTTATCGCGCAAATCTATCATGAACAAGCGCAGTTTAACCTTGCGGATGTTGCTCTTTCAATCAGCAATAAAATGATTCGCAGACATCCACACGTTTTTGCTGGCGCAAACAGTGAAAATCATGCAAAACGTTGGGATGAAATCAAACAACAAGAACGGTCATCGAAAGGAAAAGGCCATAAACTAGCCGATCGGATCCCGACAAACCTTCCGGCGCTAAAAAAAGCCACAAAAGTGATCTCAAAGATAGAAAAAGAAAGTTTACAGATACAAATACAAAAAACTCAAAATCACTTTTCCGAACTCAAGAGCCTGACGGACAAACAAACAACAAAGCACAATCAAATAAAACAAATTCTGGGAGAAATTTTTTTTGATACCGTTCAAATCGCTCATTCACTCAACTGTGATGCTGAAGATTTATTACGTAAAAAAACCATTCAGGTTATGACACAAACAGATATTTAAAAGAGACTTTTTCAGGTCATCAATTGCAAAGTTCGTGAAAAATAATAGGTTTTAGGTTTCATCCACACAGATCGTGGAAAAACTGTAGATAAAGTTGTGGAAAACAACAATTGCACAACGCATTCAGCCCGAGACAACATCTTGCCTATTTTTTAACCAGATTTTTTTATAAGTATTATCAGCTAGTTACATAGAAGAAGATATTGCAACCAGAAAATACCACATAGCTCTTAAAAAAGATTTGATCTCCCTTATGAAAGGTTCTGTAGATGTTTATAAAACTCTTAATTGTCTTCACATTGGTGCCAATAATTGAGCTATATGTTTTAATTGAGGCGGGCCGTCAAATTGGTTTTGGAGCAACAGTTGGAATGATTTTTCTGACTGGAATTGCTGGAGCATATTTAGCGAGAAGTCAGGGATTTGATTTGATAAATCGTATCCAGACGGATTTAAATCAAGGACATATTCCTGCCGGTGAAATGATGGATGGAGCCATGATTCTGGCTGGAGGCCTGTTACTCCTGACACCAGGTTTCTGTACCGACCTCTTTGGTTTTTGTCTTTTGACTCCGGTCACAAGAAGCTTTTTCAAAGTCTGGCTGAAGAGATGGCTGGACCTTAAAATTAAACAGGGAAAGATCAATTTTCGGCAATTATGAGAATTGATCCTTATCCCCCAATGTCAAACGCATGAACCGTTAGCCCAACAGCTCAGAATAATATCGCATAAAATTACCACCAAGAATTGCTATAATATCTGCATCCGTATAGCCACGGACCACCAACTCAGCCGTAAACTCACCAATCCCTGCGTGGGTTTTAATCACATCTTGAGTTTCAATAGCTTCTGGAAGTTGGAGAAAATTTTGAAACCCGTCACAAAGATCAAGGCCTAACCCTACATGATTTATTCCTACAATATTAACGATGTGATCAACATGATCGACAAAGTGATTAATATTTGCATCTCCGCTCTGATCATGAATAAAAACATCCACTGAATTCATCCCAATGACACCATTATTTTTCGCAATCGCCCGAATTTGATCATCGGTTAGATTGCGCATTGTCCCGGCCAATGACCGACAGTTGGAATGGGAGGCAATCACTGGCTTATCAGCGACATCCATCACATCCCAGAAACCTTCGTCATTGATATGACTGACATCAATGAACATCCCCAAATTTTCGGCCTGTTGAATCAACTCAACCCCAAAAGGGGTGAGTCCCCCTTTACAGCCCTCGCTTACAGGGCTAAAAAAAGCTCCGTCAGCAACATAATTTCGACGGCTCCACACCAGTCCGAGACCACGAACGCCGAGTTCATAAAATATCCTCAGCAACTGAATATCATTCTGTAATGGCTCTGCTCCCTCCAAAGATAAAAAGATGGCAGTTTGACCAGCACGTTTTGCTGCAAGAGCTTCTGCTGTTGTTCGACAGAGACAGAACTGCCCCGGAGACTCATCACCCTCCGCATGCAGAAAACTGATCTGGTCCAGAGCCCTGCGCAATCCCATTTCCGGCAGAAAAAAACTATCAATAAAGATGGCTGACACAAGCAAATCAAAACCACCAGCTTTAATCTGTGGCAAATACTTCTCTTCGATAATTTTCTTGCCACCCCGTTCCCTGAGGTTCGCAACTTCATAAGTCAGGTCAAAATGGGCATCAACAGTAAATGCGCGGCTGTGAATGTCTGCAACCCGCTCAAGGAGTTTTTTATCCAAAACATTAATCCTTTATGAAAGATTCATGAATTTTCTAATTATGGAGAGATTCAACACCCAACCCCGGGGTATCTGTGAAACAGACTTTAGAGCCCTGGTAAAATATTCCTCCAACAGCAGGATTGGCACTGCAAAAAAGTGGTGCATCAAGATCAAAACGCGTGACAATTGATCGGCTGGCTGCAAAATGAGCCGCAGCACCTACGCTGAGATGTGACTCCATCATTGACCCCACCATACAGGGGATTCCCGCAGCATCAGCAATAGCAGCAATCTTTATAGCGTTATAAATGCCACCACATTTCATCAATTTAATATTGAAACCATCAGCCGCTCCCATTTGCACCAGATCTAACGCATCCTGTGGCGAAAAAACACTTTCATCAGCCACAACCGGAACAGAAAGTTGTTCACGGACAAAACGTAAGCCAGAAAAATCACGCGCAGCAACGGGCTGTTCCAGCAATTCAATATTAATTCCCCTGTCAGCCAATGCGTTGCCGACCAGCACTGCCTCCTTGGGAGTCCAACCCTGATTGGCATCAATGCGGATTTTAACCTGATCTCCAACCTCACCATGGATAGCTTGCAAGCGCTGGATATCCAGTTCAGGATTGTTACCGACTTTTATTTTTAAGTAAGTAAAACCTCTGGCAACCTTCTCTAGACTGTCAGCAGCCATTTTTTCCGGAGTATCGAGACTGATGGTGATATCCGTTTCAAGCGATTTGACAGTTCCACCCAGAAAACGGTAGAGAGGAACGGCTTGGGCTTTGGCTAATAGATCATAAATAGCCATATCGACCGCCGCTTTAGCCGACATATTACCGATCAGGCAACGATTGAGCTTCTGAAAAAGATCCTCTGCAGAAGCGATATCCATGCCGATAATGTTGTCGCGGATATGTTCGATTCCGCCTCGGATTGAAGCCAAGGTATCACCAGTAATCACTGCAGTAGGTGCCGCACCACCATAACCACAGTGACCGTCATCAGTTGCGACCGTTACCAGAACGTTCTCTATCTGCTTGACGGTACGTAAGGCAGTCTTGAATGGAAACAGGAGCGGAACGGTGACTGTCTTGTGAGTAATATCAGTAATTTTCATCTTCTGCCCTTTATGAAAGAAAGCGATTGACCGACGTAAAGTGATTCAATCGCTGTCGGGTAAAAAAAGTGTCTGTTTCTCTAAAGCTATCCAGGCTGACCCAGCCGCTCGCATGGATATATTGCTGATCACCGAGAGATATTGCAACATGAGTCACTTTGTCTGGAACAGAACTAAAGAAAAGAAGATCACCGGGACGGGCATCAAGATGATTCGTGGATAATAGATTCAACTGTTGTTGTTGCCAGGAGTCCCGTGGCAAAATGACTCCGTGTAATTGAAAAACCGTCTGGACAAATCCGGAGCAATCAAATCCTTTCGGTGTCCGTCCCCCCCAGAAATAGGAGTAGCCAAGAAATTCACGCGCTAAATTAAGGATATTGGCCCCTGTTCCTTCCGGGAAGGTGCCAAAATGACATTTTTCAGCCCAGCCAAGAGTTCCATCGGGAAGAACAATTCGAAACCAATCTTCCTGCTCATCAATTGACGTCAAAGTACTCCCGATAACAGCTTCTCTCAAAGCCATAGACTGAATGTTTGGATGCTCGTAAATGCGCATAAAATGACTGCGCACCAGAATTTTCTCCCCTTGCGGCTTAGGCATAAAAGTGACAAGATCTTCCGGAACCCAACTTTCATAGCCATCGGCCTGTCGAACATGAAGGTGGGTGGGATGTTCTTCTAAAACCTCAAGTTGCTCACCGAGCAGCCCCTGTGTCACCACCTCACTCGTACTTGAAGGTTCACGATAATGATTACTCACACTCACATTGACGCAGGCGCTAGCTGTCATTTTTGATCTCCTTACAGCTGAAAGACAGTGAAACTTCAACTGGACCGGGAAGTTCTAGAAATCCTGAAACATATCAATTGCTGCCCGATCATAACCCTTGCTGGCAGTAAAAAGTTGCCGGGTGTAAAGTTCTTGAAGATCACCACTTTTGAGTTGTGATGCATTGATCATCTCAACGACGGCACCACGATTCATAACCGCAATATTATCACACATATATGAAACAACTGCTAAATCATGACTCACCATGATATAGGTCAGATTGCGCTCAACACGAATATCCTGCAGCAGATTTAAAACTTCTGCCTGAATTGAAACATCCAAAGCAGACGTGGGTTCATCAAGCAGGATAATTTCAGGTTCAAGAATCAGTGCCCGAGCAACCGCAACACGCTGTCTCTGTCCACCGGAAAGCTGATGAGGATAACGAAACCTGAATTCAGGCCCCAGGCCAACTTCTCTGAGTGCTTGTTCAACCCTCTGATTGACGGATTTAAATCCGTGTATAACAAGAGGTTCTTTGAGAATTCTATCAATGGTGTGGCGTGGATGCAAAGATCCATAAGGATCCTGAAACACCAACTGTACTTTACGGTAAAAAGCCAGATTTCGCTTCTGCCCCACCTGCTGCCCATCAATCTCAATGGTCCCCTGCCAGCGGTTCAACAAGCCAGAAATACAATTCAGAACAGTTGACTTTCCGGAACCTGATTCACCAACCAAACCAAAACTTTCACCTTTTGCCACCTTGAAAGAGACAGCCTTAACCGCATGGTTCTTTTCCAGACCATGACCAAAAGTCATATTAAGATTTTCGATATTCACCATATAAAGAATTATCCAGCTAGCGGAGCAGAGAAATCGGCATCAAGCCAAGCGGCATCTCTCACCAAAGATGCAAGCCGCTGTTTTCCAGTTTCAATTTTTGGCAAACAGTTTATCAGCCCACGAGTATAGGGATGGGTCGAATGATGTAAATCGGCAGCATCAATAATCTCCATGATACGTCCTCCATACATGATAATAACCCGATCACAAAACGATGATACCAGCTCAAGATCATGAGAAATAAAAATCAACCCCATGCCACGCTCACTCACCAGATCATCGAGTATTGCCAATACCTGTAGTTGAACTGTGACATCCAGAGCTGAGGTCGGCTCGTCAGCAATTAACAAACTGGGGTCAGGAATAAGCATCATCGCAATCATAATCCGCTGCCCCATACCACCTGAAACCTCGTGAGGATAAAGCCGGTAAACCTTCTCAGGCTCCCTGATTCTAACGGCTTCTAACATTTTCAAAGTCTGTCGATGGGCTTCCCGCTTTGTCGCGTTACAATGGACAATATAAGCCTCACTAATCTGTTCACCGACCGTTCGGACCGGGTTTAGAGAATATTTCGGATCCTGCATGACCATAGCAATTTCTCGCCCCCTGATCTTACGCATCTCTTTTTCACTGAGTTTAAGCAGATCCTCCCCCTTAAAGGAAATTTCTGCAGCTGAAACCTGAGCATAGGGTGGCAATAAACGCAACACAGCTCGTCCAGACACAGACTTGCCTGATCCGGATTCACCGACAATACCAATCTTCTCTTTACCCAGAGAAAAACTGATATCTTTTACAGCTTGAACAACTCCTTTAGTGGAAGGGAACGAAATATTGAGATTTTTAACGTCAAGCAAATGTTCGTACTCTGCCATAAAACAGCCTTTCAAGCATCGCTCTTGGGATCAAGAACTTCACGCAAACCATCACCAAGAAGATTAAAAGCCAGACTGACAATAAAAATAGCGGTTCCCGGCATGGTGATGATCCACCAGTGGTCAAGAATGTAAGCACGGCCACTGGACGTCATCGCCCCCCATTCAGGGGACGGCGGTTGCGCTCCAAGACCTAAAAAACCGAGACCAGCTGCCGTCAGAATGATTCCTGCCATATCCAGAGTCACACGGACAATCAAAGAAGACAAACAAAGCGGCATGATATGCCCGGTTATAATACGAACTGATCCAGCGCCTTGAAGTTGGATTGCACGAATAAAATTTGAATTTCTGATGGTAATGGTTTCACCTCTGGCAATTCTGGCATAGGGCGGCCATGAGGTTATAGCAATGGCTATAATGGCATTTTCTATCCCCGGTCCCAGTGCGGCAACAAAAGCCAGAGCAAGAATAAGTTTTGGAAACGCCAGAAAAATATCGGTCATCCGCATCAATACGGTATCAATAAAACCACCAAAATACCCGGATACGGTCCCCACAATAATTCCTATTGGCGCAGCAATGATTGCCACCAGACCGATGACATACAAAGTTAAACGGGAACCCCAGACAACCCGACTGAAAATGTCGCGGCCAAATTCATCTGTACCGAACAAATGATCTGTTGACAGGGGTTGAAGACGTTGAGTCAAATCCGTTGCAATAGGATCAAAAGGAGCAATGTAAGGTGCAAACAAAGCCGTGAGACCAAGAATAACAATAATCAGCAATCCTAAAACCGCCAGGCGGTTTTTCAGGAAATCAAGCAGCCCTAAATAGATACGACCGGCGTTTGCCTGCAAAGCAGAACCTGGGGAATCAGCTAACAACCATTGTTTAACATGCATTGTTTTAGAGGACAGTTGAGCCATCAGCGTGCCCTTGGATCCATAATTTTATACAGCAGATCAGAAAAAAGATTCACTCCGAGAAAAATTGCACCAACAACAATTGTGCTTCCCAGCACTGAATTCATATCAGCGTTAAGCAATGAACTCGTCAGGTAAAGCCCGAGCCCTGGCCAGGAAAAAACAGTCTCGGTCAAAACAGAACCTTCAAGCAGGGTTCCAAAGCTCAAGGCCACAACTGTAATCAAAGGAATAGCACAATTACCCAGAGCATGGCTCCAGACAACTTTCCATTCAGCAACACCTTTCACCCGGGCTGTGAGGATATATTCCTGACGTAACTGCTCAATCATAAAAGAGCGAGTCATCCGGGAGATATAGGCCATACTGTAATAGCCCAACAATGTTGCCGGCATAATCAGGTGGTAAAATGCATTTTTGAAAATCTCCCAGTCTTTCGCAAGCAGACAATCAATCAGCATAAACCCCGTGACCGGATCAATAATATCTTCATAGAAAACATCAAGTCGACCTGGCCCCGGGAGCAGATCAAACCGGGCATAAAAGAACATGAGAGCCAAAAGGGCCAGCCAGAAGATGGGAAGGGAGTAGCCAAGCAGGCCGACGACACGAGCAATATGATCCAGAAGACCACCCCGTTTTACAGCAGAAAGAACTCCTAAAGGGATACCGACCAGAACTCCAATAAATGTCGCTAAAAACGCAAGTTCCATGGTTGCAGGAAAAACACGAAAGATGTCATCCAATACAGGTTTTGCCGTAAGAACAGAAACTCCCAGGTCACCACGCAATACACTTTTCATATAAATGAAAAATTGCTGCCAGAGTGGCAGATGGAGACCCATCTCGATCCGGGCTCGTTCGTATACCTCATGCGAGGCCTTATCACCAACAACGGCCAGAACCGGGTCAATCGGGACAACCCGGCCGATAAGAAAAGTAACGAGAAGAAGTCCGAAAAAAGTTATTCCAACCATAGAGAGAAGTCGCAATATCTGAATTAAAGCTCTTCTTACTTTTTTTCTTATAAAAACTTGACTCATTCGAGATAAACCTGACTGGAGGATAACTATGGAAAAACATTCTGCAGGCCTGACAGCTGTCCCAAAAGACAGCTGTCAGGATTAAAAATCAATCTAATTATTTCGTTGTGTACTGATAGAAGTTACTATCAAAGCTTGGTCCAAGAATAAAACCATTGACATTGGCACGTTTTGAAAAAATTTCAATATCCTGGAACATAATAATAAACGGAGACTTTTGCTGATGCTCTTTTTGTAAGTCCAGATACATCTGAGCACGCTTGGCGGTGTCTCTTTCCAATACTGCAGCATCAGCTTTTTGAGTCATCTCAGGAATATCCCAGGCATTTCTCCAGGCTAAAGGTTTTGATTTAGCATCGTCAGAATTGTCGGGATTTCGTGCAAAAGTATCAGCATTCGTATGGGGATCCATATAGTCAGGGCCCCAACGGCCGATATAAATATCATGATTCCTGGCACGGTACTTGGTCAACGTCTGCTTACCTTCTCCAGGAATGATTTCCAACTTGATTCCAGCTAAAGCAAATGTTCCCTGAACAGCAATCGCCATTGAGGTCGTTGGCTCAGTGTTTCGAGTATCCATGGTCAGCCTAAAGCCTTTTTCCAAACCGACTTCTTTCAATAGCTCTTTTGCTTTGCTGACATTGAGGGAGAATGGAGTGTCTTCAAGAGCACCAAGAAAACCTTTCGGCAAAAAAGCCTGGTGGACTGTAGCTTTGCCATTAAGAAGAGTGGCTTCCATCCCTTTATAGTCGATCAGGTATTTCAGTGCCTGACGGACTTGAGGAATCTTCAGATACTGATTCTTCTGATTTAAACCCAGATACCAGACAGCACCTTTGGCCTTTGTCCGCACAATAATATCCTTATTGCCTGCCAGACCCTTGATATCATCAGGACCCAGATTTCTGGCAATATCAATATCACCTTTTTCGAGCAGCAAACGCTGGGTTGAAGACTCGGCAATATGACGAATAAAAACCCGCTTGAGTTTAGCTTTATCGCCCCAGTAACTATCATTACGATCCAGGATCAATGATTCAGAGGCTTTCCATGTTTTGAGTTTATAAGGTCCAGAACCAGCATAACCCGTCTTCAGCCAGCCATATCCCAGGTCACCATCTTTTTCATGAGCCAGCACCTCCTTCTTGTCAACTATCGAACCCACAGTTGAAGTCATACAATACAGAAAAAAAGTTGGCGCATAAGCTTTATCCACAACAATCTTAACGGTATAGTTATCAATCTTGGAAATTTTTTCAGCGACATTTGCAGGAGTAAACCCAAACTGTGAAAGGATGAATGCCGGTGATTTATCAAGCTTAATGACCCGTTGCAGAGAAAAAACCACATCATCTGCAGTCAGTTTATTTCCCGAAGAGAATGTGATCCCTTTACGAATATTAAAAACATAAGTTTTACCATCAGGCGAAATTGTCCAATTTTCAGCGACGGCACCATAGATATTACTGACATTATCAACATCGTAGCCAATAAGTCTGTCATAAGTATTGCCTGCATACTCAGCTCCGGAGAACTCAAAAATTTCAGCCGGGTCAAGAGTGATCATATCGTCAATACTGAAGGCCATGACCAGAGTGTCTTTAGGGGTTGATGCCATAACTGTCGGAGCAGTAAAAACCAACAGTAACAGCACAAGGAAAAAAGTTTTTTTCATTTTGTACCTCCTCTGTGAGGCTTCACTCAGTTGTGATAGCCTGGATAAAATTATCCACCATGATAGATCAACACAATGCTCCAGAATTATTAATAAATAAAAGAATTCAAAGACCTTAACATTTTTAATATAAAGAATTCGATTAAAAATCACACGGAAGTAAGGCAAATTCGACTTTCACCTAAATATCAAACTTAATCCCCTGTGCCAACGGCAAACTTCTGCCATAATTGATGGTATTGGTCTGCCGACGCATATATGCCTTCCAGGCATCTGACCCTGATTCACGACCACCTCCGGTTTCTTTTTCACCACCAAAAGCACCTCCAATCTCAGCACCGGAGGTACCGATATTGACATTGGCAATACCGCAATCTGACCCCGATGCCGATAAAAATTCTTCAGCTTCAAGCAAACTGTTGGTAAATATCGCTGAAGAAAGACCCTGAACGACACCATTGTGCAATTCTATGGCATTCTCAACAGCACCACTATACTTGATGAGATAAAGAATGGGGGCAAAGGTTTCTTCCTGAACAATTTCATAACTGTTTTCAGCCTCAACTACAGCAGGGCTAACATAACATCCGGATTCATAGCCTTTGCCAGCAAGAATGTCGCCACCACACACGATTTTCCCCCCTTCTTCTTCTGCTCGCACCAAAGCTCTTTTAAACTCTTCTACGGCCATTTTGTCAATCAAAGGACCAACGTGATTTGCTTCATCCAACGGATCACCGACTTTCAAACCACGATATGCGCTAACAATCGATGCCTTGACTTTATCATAGATAGAATCATGAACTATCAGCCTTCGCGTCGACGTGCAGCGTTGCCCGGCAGTCCCTACAGCCCCAAAAACGATCGCAGGCAGAGCTATTTGCAGATCGGCATTTGGAGACAGGATAATGGCATTATTGCCACCAAGCTCAAGTATCGACTTGCCGAATCGCCGGGCAATAATTTGCGCACCATGACGACCGACTTCAGTAGACCCGGTGATTGATATTAAAGGGACCTGCTTGTCATTAAGCAGTTTTTCCCCCACAGCAGAACCACGACCGATCACCAGATTGAACAACCCTTCGGGCAAATCATTTGTTTTTAACACCTCAGCTAAAATGTTCTGAACAGCAATGGCTGTCAGGGGAACTTTAGATGAAGGCTTCCAAAGGCTGGTATTCCCACAAACAGAAGCAATCATGCTGTTCCAAGACCATACAGCAACAGGGAAATTAAACGCACTGATAATCCCGACAACACCGAGAGGATGATATTGATCGTACATACGATGCTGTTCACGTTCAGATGTCATTGTATGGCCGTAAAGTTGTCGAGACTGACCAACAGCGAGGTCGCAAATATCAATCATCTCCTGAACTTCACCTTTTCCCTCCTGAAGAGATTTACCCATCTCATAGGAAACAAGGGTCCCAAGGTCATTTTTATGTTTGCGTAATTGCAGGCCGATTTGTCGGACAACTTCTCCTCGCTTGGGAGCAGGAACCATTCGCCAGTGTTTAAAAGCTTCGGTAGCGGTGGCAACAACCTTGTCATAATCTTTCTCTGAAGCAAGATAAACACTGGCGATATGCTTGCCATCAACAGGAGAAACAATATTTAACTCACCCTGATCAATTGTTTCATTCCATTGTGTCCCGGTCGAAGCACCAAAGTTTTTATCTTTAACCCCAAGTCTTTTTAAAAATTCCATTATTTCCTCCCTTATTAATTTTCGTGATGTTGATATGATGGGAAAACAAAAAAACCATATGAAATAGTGACTTACATATATATAACTAAAAAGACAATAAAGAGATAATACAGTTTTACTTTGTGGGCTCAAGGTTTAAACTATGGCTTCAGATAAATTCTGATTTTCAACATTGGTTGTTTTACTCAGGACATGTTATTTATTCTAAAAATCAGATAAAGATAACCAATCTCAACAAAAGGTCTTATTGGCTAATTTATGGATTTCCGTGCGTTGCGCTATTTTATTTCAGTTTATGAAGAATTAAGTCTCAGCGCTGCGGCCAGAAGATGCTATGTTGCCCAACCATCTATTTCAGCCGCGATTCAACAGCTGGAAACTGAACTGGGACGACAATTATTCATTCGCCATTCCAAGGGGGTGAGTCCGACTCAAGCAGCCAATGCACTTTTTCCGCATGCCCAAAAAGTTCTGAATGATATTCATAAAATGCAAAAACTATTTCAGGAACAGCCTGAGTGCCTGCCTCTTAAAATAGCTGTCATGCCTTTTTTATCTGGAGAGAGAATCAGTTGGCTCATCAAAAAACTTCTAACGACGATCGAAGGGTTAGATCTCACAATTGCAGACTGGAATGAAGCGGCAGACGCCAGAATTATTTCAAGTACAATGGCCTTGGCGGACGAAAGCTTTCATAAACTTTGGGAGGATAAATATGTTCTTGCATTACCCAAAGACCATCCTTTGGCAAGCTATGAATCCGTTCGTCTACGGCAAATTGATAATGTCCCCTTTATCAGTAGAACCTTTTGTGATGCTTTTGATTCCTGGCACTTTGCTATACAGGATCAAGGAATAAGAATAAACACCAAAGCAACATTCAGTAATGAGGAATATGCGCTTGATCTGGTTGCCTCCGGGATGGGAATTTCCCTGGTTCCAAGCCACTCAACGGTCCGTCGTCCTGACATTGTGACCCGGAACATCAGTGATATCAAATTGAAGCGAATTGTTGGCCTCGCCTGCAAAGTTGACCATCCCCTCCCTTTGCAACTATTGACAACAGTTGATGGTTTCAGGGACCACCTTGAGAGATCTGAATAAAATGCGTATCATCAGTGGATCTGCTCGCGGAAGACAGTTGGCTCCATTTCAAGGGAAAAACATTCGCCCCACCCCGGATCGTGTTCGTGAAGCTATTTTCAGTATTCTGACCAGCAAATTGGGATCTTTCACGGAATTGAATATTCTCGAATTGTTCGCCGGAAGTGGAGCACAATCACTGGAAGCATTGAGTCGTGGTGCCAAAAGCGCGGTTTTGATTGATGCAGATGAATATGCGATTCAAGTCATGAATGAAAATATTAAACGCTGCCGGTTTGAATCAAAGGCCAAAGTCGTTAAACAGAATGTTTTCACTGCACTGCCGCAACTCGTTCATTCTGCCCCATTTGATTTAATCCTTTTGGATCCCCCTTACAATCTAAACCTCATTTCCTCAACAATAGAAAAGATAGAGCACTTGAATCTCATCGCCGAAAATGGAATAATCTGTGCCGAAACTTCCAGAGCTGAAACATTGAATGATTTTAAAACTTTGAAACTCATTGATGAAAGAATCTACGGATCAACAAAAATCCACTTTCTTTGTTTATTTTAGGGACTCCCATGAATCGTCACATTGCAATATATCCTGGATCTTTTGACCCTTTCACCAA
Organism: uncultured Desulfuromusa sp.; assembly: GCF_963675815.1. Classification (NCBI taxonomy): domain Bacteria; kingdom Pseudomonadati; phylum Thermodesulfobacteriota; class Desulfuromonadia; order Desulfuromonadales; family Geopsychrobacteraceae; genus Desulfuromusa; species uncultured Desulfuromusa sp. The sequence continues at coordinate 2,856,982 of NZ_OY776574.1, read as the reverse complement.
TGGGCATTTGGATATCGCTCAGCGTGGACTGGAAATTTTTGACACGGTCATTATTGCCGTTGCCAATAACTCCGACAAAAACAGCCTGTTCACTGTCGAAGAGCGCGTTGATATCCTGAGGAGTTTAACTGCAGACAATCCCCGGCTCCGGGTAGAAACTTTCGATGGCTTACTTGTTAATTATGTCGTTGAAAAAAAATCAAGGGTGATTTTACGAGGATTAAGGGCAGTTACCGACTTTGAATTCGAATTCCAATTGGCGCAAATGAACCACACCGTCTGTCAGCAAGTAGAAACACTGTTCATGATGACTTCACCCAAATTTGCCTATCTGAGTTCATCAATTGTGAAAGAAGTCGGGCGACTTGGTGGTGATATCAGTAAGTTCGTCCCGCCTCTGGTTATGGAAAAACTCATAAATAAATTCTCTCACGATGATGCATAGAGAGATGCAAAAACAACTACAGAACCCCCATAAATCTATGGGTTTGCGGAATGACCCTCACGTTTGGATTCGTGTCCGCAATAAGCGCCTGCATCTGTAATAATCTTTTTGTAGAGACCCTAACCTGCCCTTCCACAGTCACCGGTTGTAAAACAATCGGGATATATTTTGAAATTGTAGAGACGAGATCTGCTGCCAGCTGCAATTCCAGATCGGGAGTATTATCCCCAACAACAAGTTTGACATAGCAATCCGTTTGATTCGCTATTTCCAAAAACTGTCGGTGAATATCCCATTCTGTCCTTGAACCCGTTTGAGAATGAAGCTTTATGTCCATCGAAACCCAATCGATATACTGAATTAATGGCTCCAGTTCGTCAGGAAGCATTCCGTTCGTTTCCAGATAAATCGGTAATATTTTTCTAAGCTCCGGGAGCCAGGTTAATAAAATATTTTTGTGAAGCAAAGGCTCTCCGCCGGTTATACTGATGGAGTGATGAGATGATGGCAATTCAGAATTCCACGATTCCAGCAATTGCTTTACTTTGACAAAGTCTACGGGATTTTCAAGGGGAGCCATATCCCCGGATCCGGGAACTGATTCAACCTGACAATTTTCAGTTTTCAAAAAATCGGTATCACAATAACGACAATTTAAATGACAATCGGGAAAGCGCAGAAAAATCTGTCGGGTGCCAACCAGAACTCCCTCCCCCTGAATTGAAGAAAAAATTTCAAGCAGATCAGCTTTGGGTATAAGTGGCGTAAGCATTATCCGATTCCCAGACAGTTATTTTTTCTAAACTTACATCGTAAGAAGCTAGGCTTTCAGCCAGTCGATCATAAACAAACTTGGAAATATGCTCCGATGAAGGGCTGATTCCTTTAAATGCCTCTAAATCGTTGAGATATTTATGATCTAGATAGTTCATAATCTCTTTTGTATGTCTTTTCAAAATTTTGAAGTCTATACCAAGCCCTGCCTGATCCAGGTTTTCAGTCTTGACGGTCACTTCAACTTTCCAGTTATGTCCATGTAAATTTTCACAGTCGCCCTGATAATTCAAAAGGTTATGCGCTGCAGCAAAATGAGTTAAAATCGTCAAGTGATACATATTATCTCCTGAAATTTAAGAATCTTGCTCCGCTTGCGGAGCCCGACCACCGTCAACACTATATTCCTCACTGGCCCAGCAGCCAAGGTCAATCATACGGCATCTTTCTGAGCAAAATGGTCGTGATGGATTTTCGTTCCAAATCGTTTTTTTGCCACATTGAGGGCAATTGATTTCAAAATTATTCATCATCCTACTATAACGACTGCCGGCATAAAAAGAAACCATCGCCACAGAGTAAAAAGCCCCAGATCAAAGATCCAGGGCGATTTTTTATTGGAGCGGAAGACGAGGCTCGAACTCGCGACATTCAGCTTGGGAAGCTGACACTCTACCAACTGAGTTACTCCCGCATTCGTGCTGCGCAGTATAGTGATTAGGCTTCTTTTTTGTCAAATGATAATTTATTTTTCAGCCACTTTTCTGCTTCCGAAATGGTTGTTATTTCTCCTTTAATTTCAGCTAGTTTTAACTTATTCTGCCAGGCTCCGATCTTGGGACCAAGCTGACAGCCTGAAAGTGATGAAATCCGCCGACCATTGAGCAGGGCAGGAACATGTTCTAAATGCTGTTCTTTGAGAAATGATTTCTGCACCTCAATCAGCCGGTCAAGAGTCACGTGATTTTGACAAACACCCCAGAACAGAATTTTTTCAAGGTAGAAAGGTCCCAGCTGTTCAGCTAATAATGCTTGTCTTCGCTGCCCTTCTATCATCTCTAGCAACGAAACAGTCTCCACGCCGAGCTCGGTCTGAAGGGCAACAATCAATAGCTTCTGTCGACGACTCAGACGTAATCGTTTTTGCAGCAATTCATCCAGATTTTCCGGATTGTAGATCTTTACCAATAGAGAAAATAAAAAAATAGCCCGGAGAGAAAAGGTGCCATTCTTCTTTATCATCAGAAGGGTTTCTATATCTGTTAACCCTATTGCATCAATTTTCTCATTGAGATCACCTATTTTTTCGATTGCAGCATGACCATCCCAATTTCCTCCTCCAGACCCAAAAAGAACGTCAAATATTCCGGTTGAAATGAGGAGATCTACCCCCTTGACGGCGTTGGCAGAATTGAAGATTTTCCCTAATTCATCTCGTATTCTTTCACCGGCTGAATTCTCAAGGAGTTCTCTTGAATAGTACATTCTTTTCAGAGTCTCCTCTGAAAGTTCAAAATCAAGGGTGACAGCGTGTCTGATCCCCTTCAACATACGGAGAGGATCATCTGTAAAACTTTGAGGTGAACAACAATAAAGCCGTTTTTCCTCGAGGTGCTTAATGCCATTTAAGGGATCAAGATATTGACAATCTGGGAAGGATTCATCAACAGGAAGAGCGAGCGCATTCACTGTAAAATCTCTTAGATACAGATCTTTAATGATTGTTGTAGACCGCAAAGGGGCAAAATCCAACGTCAATCCCGATTGCAGCAAAACCCGGCTCTGCTGCCGCTTCGAGTCGAGCCAAAACCAATGTCCTGAAATTTCTTTGCTCCAGGACTGTGCCAAGGATGTCGGGTCGCCGGAGCAAGCTAAGTCAATATCAACTTGGGGTAAATGAAGAAGTGAGTTACGCAAGCACCCACCAACAATCCAAAAGTTATCGTTACTTGTCAGGATATTGGAAATGAGCAACTTTAATTCAGGATTGATCTTGATAAAAGAGGTAAGATGACAAAAATCAGGTTGCACGTTGGCAGACTCCACAATTAAAACCAGCTAAACACAGTGCCCTGACTGAATAAATCATTCGATCCAGGAAGTATCTCCACTTCCCTGACGAATGACCTCTATCTGATCATCAAGCAAACTGATAACGGTTGAGGCTTCTTCCATGGAAATACCACCATCAATGACAAAATCAACATACCGCCCCATCTTCTCTTCTATTTCCAGTGGGTCCTGAGGAGTATCTTCCCCTGAGGTATTAGCACTGGTCGTCACGAGTGGATGGCCGAGTTCTTTAACGATTGCATGACAAATGGCATTCTCGGGAATACGGACACCAACTGTTTTTTGTTTTGTGCTGAGGGAGTCGGGAACAATCTTTGTTGCTTCCAGAACAAAGGTAAAAGCACCAGGGAGATGCCTCTTCATAATTTTAAAAGCGAAATTGCTGACTTGCGCATAATTGGAGATTTCAGCAAGGTCGTTACAGATAAAAGAAAAAGGCTTACGCTGATCACGCTTTTTTAGCTGAAAGATTTTTTTAATCCCTTTACGATTAAAGATATCACAACCGATCCCATAAGTCGTATCCGTTGGATAGATTATCACACCTCCCTGTTGCAGACATGCGACAACCTGTTTGATCAACCGTGGCTGAGGATTAACAGGATTTATTGATAAATACATCGTGGCTCTCCCCTTTTAGATAATCAGATTGATAATTTATAGTAATCCGGAAATGGCTTTAAAGCAACATTTTCAAGCCGTTAACACGCCGCATCTTCGCATAAATAGCGGTCAACTGTTCATAGCTATGCAAGGTCACCAGAATTGAAACAGATTGATAGGTTCCTTTGCCGCTGGGACGACTAAGAACAGCATCTTCTGAAACGGTAGCATGTTTATCAACAGCAGCAATAATCGCTTCACGAAAATCAGTCCCTGCCAGCCCTACAGCCTTAAACTGGTAGTGGCATGGAAATTCAATCAGATCAGCTGAATCAACTTTTTTCATGATTTTTCCCGGTATGACCGAAACCACCTTCCCCGCGCAATGTTTCTGACAGTTCGCTGACCTCAACCAGATCGGCCTGAGAAACAGGAGCGACAATAAGCTGGGCAATGCGATCGCCTGAATTGATTGTAAAACTTTCCTGACCATGGTTAATCAGAATAATACGAACCTCACCGCGATAATCAGCATCAATGGTTCCTGGAGCATTGACCAGAGCAATCCCATGTTTTATGGCCAGTCCTGAGCGAGGCCGCACCTGAATTTCAAATCCTGGAGGAATAGCAAATGCCAATCCCGTAGGAATCAGGGATCGTTCCCCCGGAGCAAGTTGTATCGGCTCATTCAGTAATGCACAAATATCCATGCCGGCGGCTAATTCCGTCATATACTTTGGCATTGTCGCCAGAGGATGCAGTTTTTTTATCATCACCTGTGGTCTCAGCATATTCATTGTCCAATCAAAAAGGGCCGGTGAAGAAGGAAAATCTTCTTCACCGGCCATTATATCGTGATTTTTAAAAAATAAATAAGGGTTTAACCCTCTTCAGGCAACTCCATGCCGAGGGCAGCCTTACGGGAAAGTTTAATCTTCCCCTGGCGATCAACTCCGATACATTTCACCAGCACTTCATCCCCTTCATTGAGGACATCAGTGACGTTGCGCACCCGCTCTTTTGCCAGCTCAGAAACGTGAACCAGACCATCTGTCCCTGGGAATATTTCAACAAAAGCTCCAAACTCCATAATTTTTTTCACTTTACCCATGTAGAGCTTATCAACTTCGGCTTCCTGGGTCAGATCCCGAATCATCTTGATTGCTTCTTTGGCAGCCAGGCCGTCAGCCGAAGCAATCTTGATGGTGCCGTCATCCTCAATATCAATGGCGCAACCTGTTGCTTCAATAATGCCACGAATATTTTTCCCCCCTGAACCGATAACTGTTCTAACTTGATCTGATTTCACCTTAATACTGGTGATCTGCGGAGCATGTTCAGAAAGTTCAGCCCGTGGCGCATCAATGGCTTTAGCCATTTCACCCAGAATGTGAATCCGTCCCTCACGTGCTTGCTCCAAAGCTTGTTGCATTATTTCTCTGGTCACGCCTGTAATTTTAATATCCATCTGCAATGCGGTAATTCCTTTTGCAGAACCCGTGACTTTGAAGTCCATATCACCAAGATGATCCTCATCACCAAGAATATCCGACAATACGGCAACGTCATCACCCTCTTTAATCAGCCCCATAGCGATCCCCGAAATTGCTTCGGAAACCGGCACACCAGCGTCCATCAGGGACAAGGAAGCACCACAAACAGAGGCCATGGAAGAAGAACCATTCGATTCAAGGATATCTGAGACAACCCGAATGGTATAAGGGAAATCTTCATGCTTAGGCAAAATCTGGGCCGCACTACGCTCAGCAAGCATACCGTGGCCTATTTCACGACGGCCAGGAAAGAGACGCATACTGGTTTCGCCGACACAGAACGGAGGAAAGTTATAATGGAGCATAAACTTTTTAAACTCCATTCCCTGAATATTATCCATACGCTGTTCATCGGTACCAGTTCCCAGTGTTGCGGCAACCAAAGCTTGGGTTTCACCACGGGTAAACAAGGCGCTACCATGGGAACGGGGGAGAACACCGACTTCGCAGCTGATGGGACGAATAGTTGTCATATCACGCCCATCAATACGGATCCGGTCTTTAGTGACCATCTGACGGACAACTCTTTTCTCCACAGCAGCAAGTGCCGCAGAAATTTCACCCTCACGGCCTTCAAATTCTTCAGCCAACTGCTCTTGTACTTCAGCGCGATTTTCGGCCAAAGCAGCATAGCGGTCCTGCTTACTTTGGATTCTGACGGCGTCAATGACTTTGGGTTCAGCCAACTCGGTCACTTTAGAAACGAGAACTTCATCAGCAACAGCAACTTCAAAAGCTCGTTTTTCTTTGCCGACAAGTCTAGCCAACTCTTCTTGAACCTCAATTAATGGTTGCAAAGCTGCATGACCAAAGAAAATAGCTTCCAACATTTCCTCTTCACTGAAGAACGCAGATTCCCCTTCAACCATCATGACAGCATCTTTAGAGCCGGAAATGACAATTTCCAAATCGCTCTCGGCGATCTGATCATTTGTGGGATTAGCCACAAGTTGACCATCTACACGACCAACACGAACTGCAGCAATCGGGCCCTCAAAAGGAATATCTGAAACAGCAACGGAAGCAGAAGCGGCAACCATTGCCAGGGTATCAGGATCATTCACTAAATCGGCAGAAATAACCGATGGCATAATCTGGGTTTCAAACATGTAGCCCTTAGGAAAAAGGGGGCGCATGGGGCGATCGATGAGCCGGCAAATGAGGGTTTCACGTTCAGTGGAACCACGCTCACGGCGAAAGAAAGAACCTGGTATCTTACCCGCTGAATAAAATTTTTCAGCATAGTTGACGGTTAATGGGAAAAAGTCCTGACCTTCACGCATTTTTTTGGCGGAAACCACAGTACAGAGAACCTTGGTTTCACCATAAGTAACAATAACAGCACCGTCTGCCTGACGGGCAACCTTACCAGTTTCAATAGTCAAGGGTTGACCATTGAATTCAACTTCAACCTTGTTATAGGCCATGTAGTACTCCTTTGATGTTAACTCCACCCATGTGAAATCATTGCTTGTGTAAAAGCTATAGGAGGTTGGCCTGAGACAAACTCTGAGTCAATCATCAGAGTTTCTCTCCGGACAGCCTCCACAGCCGACATAAAAAAACAAAAGCAGCATGCCCATCAGGACATGCTGCTCTTTTTAACGGCGAAGACCGAGAGCTTGAATAACCGTCTTGTACCGCTCGACGTCCTGTTTAATCAGGTAATCAAGCAATCGACGCCGCTGGCCAACCATTTTCAGGAGGCCTCGACGCGAGTGATGATCTTTTTTGTGGGTCTTGAAGTGATCTGTCAGATAAGTAATCCGTTCGGTCAGAAGTGCAATTTGCACTTCCGGTGAACCCGTATCACCTTCGTGACGCTTATACTCATTGATAATTTCCTGTTTTCGGTCTGTGCCAAGCACGATAGTTCTCCTTTTTAAGTTCAATAAAGCCAGTGGCGTGGCTGTTTTTAAGAATCATCTACAGGCTGCGATATCTACCACAATTCAAGTTCACCTGTAAAGATTAAACACGTTATAACAATGGTCCGTGGCTGATGATGACCCGATAGAATCCTGGGAAATCCTTCGACCTCAAATTTACCAGATCAATGACTGCCGAAAACCCTGATCAGTTCATAATCCCCACGTTTTTCTTTGTTGCGCAACGGTGCATAGCGCGCCATAGCCGCAAGTTTATGGTCAACCTGCAAACGGACAAGATCGCCATTGACAATCTCCGTATCAACCTGAGTTTGATTTCGCTGTGGAGGAATTCCGAATTTCAAAGCAGCCGCTGCAGTCTCATTTAACAGTACTGCAGGACAGCTACGCAAAGCTTCATCCAGAGAAAGAAGTATAGAGGAAAGATCATCCAGTTGTTGCAAATTCTCCAATGTCTGACATTCATTGATAGAGAAATCGCCGCTCTTTGTCCGGCGTAAGTCAGTCAAGCAAGCACCACAACCGAGTCTCTCACCGATATCGCTGATAAGCGAACGAATATAAGTTCCCTTGGAACAATCAACCTCAATTGTGATCTCTTCTGCTTCACAATTGATAATTGCCAGTCGCTGAATCGTAACATCGCGATGTTGACGTTCAACAGTCTGACCTTGTCGGGCGAGTTTATAGAGAGGAACACCATTTTTTTTAAGGGCGGAAAACATCGGTGGCAGCTGCTTGATATCACCACGAAACTCAGAACAAATATCTTCCAGATCAGTAAGACTGAATTCGGGAACAGAGCGTTCCAGAAGAATCTGTCCATCAACATCAAGAGTATCCGTTGTGATTCCAAGCTTGAAGGTTGCCCGATACGACTTGTCTTCGGCAAGTAAAAATTGCAGGATCTTGGTTCCATCTCCGATCGCAACAGGCAGGACACCAGTCGCCAGCGGATCAAGAGTCCCTCCATGTCCTACCTTGCGGGTTTGGAAGATGCGCCTTACTTTTCTGACGACATCGTGAGATGTCATCCCTGCGGCTTTATCAATAAGGAGAAGTCCGTGCAAAATATTAACTGAGGAGTTGGTCAAGCAATGAGAATACCGTATTTTTCACTTCGTCAAGCGGACCATTGAGTTTGGCTCCAGCAGCGTTATGATGACCACCGCCACCAAGCTTCTGAGCAAGAGCTCCAACGTCAATGCTTCCTCTCGATCGAAAACTGATCTTATATAAATTCTCTGCTATCTGGTTGAAGAACAGGGCGACTTCGACGCCATTGATGGATCGAGGATAGTTGACAAAACCGTCAGCATGTTCCTCAGATGCCCCCGACTCTTTAAGAGCGTCCAGAGTCATGGTAACGCAAGCATAACGCCCTGAAGATGAAATCTGTAATGTTGGCAGAACTTGGCCGAGCAATCGCATCCGTTCAGGAGTATGACTTTCATAGAGATGGCTGGACGTCTCCCACGGGTCCACTCCCATGCCGACCAACTCACCAGCAACATGGAATGATTCCTGATTCGCGCTTGAATAGCGGAAGGATCCCGTATCTGAAAGAATTCCAAGATAGAGAGCCTTGGCAACGGGCAAGCTAAGTTGATACTGACAACCCAGCAACAAGCGGTAGATCAAAACAGCCGTAGCGCAGGCTGTTGTATCGAGAAAACAAAGATCACCAAAAGTGGAGCCCGGATGATGATCAATATTAATCATCGTTTGACACAAATCCTTAACCGGCAGTGCCGTTCTCTCAACATCACCGGCATCCAGAACAAAGGCAACGTCAAAAAAAGCGTTGTCAGGCAAACAGGCCTGAATGAAATCCGACTCAGGAAGAAAACACATAACCGCTGGGACACTATTCACATTATAGGCGACGACATCTTTGCCCATATCGCGTAGCGCCAAAGCCAGCCCGAGAGTTGAACCTATCGCGTCACCATCAGGGTTTTCATGGGCCACAACGAGAAATTTCTGATTGCTGTTTATGATTTCAACTATCTGCTGAATGATCATCTAAATCGTCTCGCACCTGATACAACAAGGCATCAATTTTTTGTCCATAGTTGATAGATTCATCAAACTTAAAGAAGAGATTCGGAACAAATCGAAGCTTCATAATTTTTCCCAATTCTCTACGAATATAGGGAGCTGCACTTTTCAGCCCTCTCTCCGCCTCTTTCCTCTCAGCAGAATCACCATGAACCGTAAAATAAATTTTAGCGGAACTGATATCACGTGACATTTGCACTCCAGTGAGCGTCACTGGAATAACACGGGGATCCTTGATGTTGTACATCAAAATTCGGGTTACTTCTTTGTGAATCTGCTCACCAACCCGTTCTGGACGATAACTACTCAACTGAAATCTGCTCCATAATGTAAATATTCAATATCCTGGTCAATGACAACGGCAACGCCGGACGCATATAAATCATCTTCCAAACGCTTAAAAACCGATTGAATGACTGCTTCCGAACCCGCCGTCATGCTCGCACCTAAAACCGTGCGTTGCAAAAGATCCAAACACCCAACTTCTGCGATAGAGATTGGAAACTTAGACCTCAGTCGATTCAAAATACGACTGACTTGAGAACGTTTCTGTTTCAGAGAATGGACTTCAAACAAACGCAAATCAATGCGGATGACGCCAACAACCATTACTGGCTATAACTCCACACCATTAGAGAGAAGTTTTGACCTCTTCTATCTCAAAAACTTCGAGGATATCACCAATTTTTATATCATTGTATTTTTCCAGACCGATACCGCACTCATAGCCATTACCGACCTCTTTTACATCGTCCTTGAAGCGTTTTAACGAACTCAGCTTACCCTGCCAGACAACGACATTGTCGCGCACCAGTCGTGTCTGTGCATTGCGTACAATTTTTCCCTCCAGAACGAAACAACCGGCAATAGTTCCAACACGTGAGACATGGAAAGTGTCACGAATTTCAACACGACCCAGTTCTTTTTCTTTCAATGTCGGCGCTAATAAGCCTTCCATCGCATCACGGATATCATTAACGGCATCATAGATCACTGAATACAGGCGGATATCAACCTTTTCAACTTCAGCCATGACTTTTGCCTTGGTCTCAGGTCTGACATTAAAACCTAAAACAATAGCACTTGAAGCTGTTGCCAAAGTAATGTCACTTTCAGAGATACCGCCGACACCCGTATGGATGACATTCAGACGACATGCATCTGTCGATAGTTTTTCCAGAGCATCACGAACAGCCTCTAAAGAACCCTGAACATCAGCTTTTACAATCACCGAGAGCTCTTCGACGACACCTTGCTGCATCTTTTCAAACAATTGATCGAGTGAAACTTTGCTGTTTTTAGAGAGATCAATTTCGCGCTGTTTTGATTGCCGATGCTGGGAAACATCTTTTGCTGCCTTTTCATTCTCTACCGCATGGAATACGTCACCCGCATTTGGAACTCCGCCCAAACCCGTTACTTCTACGGGGAAAGAAGGCCCAGCTTCTTTCACTTGAGAACCAGTTGCCGTCGTCATCGAACGAACCCGGCCAAAATGCAGTCCTGCAACAATCGCATCGCCAATTTTCAGAGTCCCATCCTGAACCAGAACAGTTGCAATCGGGCCACGCCCTTTATCAAGACGAGCCTCGACAATTGATCCTTTGGCGCGTTTGTTGGGGTTAGCCTGTAATTCCAAGACTTCCGCCTGAAGCAGGATCATTTCCAGCAAGGTGTCAAGATTGGTCTTCTGTTTAGCAGAGACCTCCACGAAGATCGTATCGCCACCCCACTCTTCCGGGACAAGTTCGTATTCGGTCAATTCCTGCTTGACCCGATCCGGGTTCGCGTCAGGCTTATCAATTTTATTAACAGCTATAATGAGCGGAACTCCAGCAGCTTTCGAATGATTGATAGCCTCTTTTGTCTGAGGCATCACCCCGTCATCCGCTGCGACAACAAGGATGACAATATCGGTAACGCCGGCTCCTCGAGCACGCATTGCCGTAAACGCCTCATGCCCCGGTGTATCTAAAAAAGTAACCTTTTTACCATCGAGCTCAACATCATACGCGCCTATATGTTGCGTGATTCCACCAGCTTCACCTTCTGTAACATTAGCCTCGCGAATCGCATCGAGAAGACTGGTCTTACCGTGGTCAACATGTCCCATAATCGTGACAACCGGAGGACGAACTTCAAGATCCTCAGCCTTATCTTCTGCTTCTTTTGATGGTTCGACTTCCAGAATTGTTTCTTCATCAAAAGCAACGTTCTCAACTTCATGATTAAATTCTGAAGCTAAAATTGCTGCAGACTCAAAATCGAGGGGATGGTTTATTGTAACCATGGATCCCTGGCGCATCAGCTCGGCAATAAGTTCATTGGCTTTAACTCCCATCCGTTTAGCCAATTCCCCAACCGTTATCGAATCACTGATTCTGACAACCCTTTTAATCGCTTTACTGACAGTAACCTCAGTCTGTTTGGTCTGTTTTGAACCCTTTCCTCCGCGCTTTTTCTTCTGCCCGGCACGACCGGGTTCAAAGACTTCAACTCTCCGCCCACGGCGAGACACGCGCCCATCCTGATTGTCGCTATTATCACTACGACGACCCTTATTCCGTTTCTTATTTCTGCCTTCCTTCTCAGGAAGGGGTTGCTCCAAAGGAGCTAATGGAGCAGGATCAATCCGTTTATTCCCACGATTCGGAGTTGTTCCCGGCCGAGCTGCAGGGCGGCCTGCCGGAGCTCCTCCAGACCTGTCAGCCGTTCGCCCACCAGCCCGTTCACCAGCTTTGGCGGGTTTTGCATCCTGGCGTGCAGGTCGCGCTCCGTTTCTTGTCTTGCGCTGACCGGCAGGTACTGCTTGCGGCAATTCAACCCGTCCCAGTATTTTAGCTCGATCACCGGTAGCTCTCTCAACGACCGGAGTTTTATCCTTTTTCGTCTTCTCAGAAGCTACGGGTTCAGCTTCATCATCCTTTTTCTCGGATGTCTCTGGCGGAACAATTTCAGATTCAACTGGTTTTTTATCTTCAGCATCAGCAAGTGGAGGTAAAACATCTTCAGGAACTTCAGCTTTCGGTTGTTCTGTTGCGAGTGGTTCTTCCGACTGATTTTCCTGATCCGGAACCTGTTCAGGCTCAGAAATAACGACTTCGGGAGCGATGGGAGATTCATCCTCCTCAACCTTATCCTCAGCGACCGGTTCCTCCACAACGTCATCTTTTACTTCTACCGGCTCACGCACAACAGTGCGTCTACGTCTTATAATTCCAGGCTTGATCCGAGCTTCTTCAATTTTCTGTACCGGTGGATTGATGAAATCTTCAAATTTACGCAGATCTTCCTCGGCTAGAGAACTTGAATGAGATGCCACATCGATTCCAGCTTCAACCAGCTTAGCCAGCAAATCTTTGTTTTCAAGACCCATGTTCTTCGCGAGTTCGTATACCCTTACCTTGCCCATCAATTCTCCCTTACCAGTCGCCTGTACACATGCAATTCAGTCAACAGCGAATCAGCCAACAGACCCGGCTGCACAGCCATAACACTCCGCTCGTCTTTACCAAGCATCTGCCCTATTTTCTGCTTATCAGATAAATGCGCAGTATAAATCTTTTTCTTTAATGCCAGCGCTTCAATTTTTCTTGTTATCGTAATAGAAATGTCATTTGCCATAACAATCAAAGCCAGTGAAGACTCTTTTTTCAGCGAATCAATGACAGCATTGCTGCCTGAAATACATTGCTTTGACTTACGTGACATCCCGATTAAATTTATAATTCTCTGTTCAACTGCCGTGACCAGCTGATCCAGCAAATCGACTGAATCAACCTTACTGCACCGCCCTTTAAAAGAACGCTGAAAGCCATTTTTTGTTACCGCAGCCAGCAAACATTCCCGAGAAATACATGTATAGGCTCCACGACCGGGTAAGCGTTGACGATAATCAACCAGCACCTTGCCATCAGGAGCGACAACATAACGAACGAATTGTTTTTTATCACCTGCCTGACGACAAGCAATACACGTTCGTTGTGGCCCTTTCTCAGCAGCAGTCATAAAACAAACAATCAATCCTCATCTTTACCTAACCCGGCCTCTTCAGTGGACTCGCTTTGGTTATCCAAAGCTCCATCTGCAGAAGAATCCACGTCGTCGTTCTGAGATTCAACATCTTCTACTGCTTCAGTCGCATTGTCTTCCAGCTCTTCCTCTTGCGCACGGGATTCGCTTTTGATATCAATTTTCCAGCCAATCAATTTTGCGGCAAGACGAACATTCTGCCCTTTTTTCCCAATGGCCAGAGACAGCTGATCATCGGGAACGATTATCTCCATGGACTTGCCATCATCATCAATATACACCCTGGAGACATCTGCAGGAGCCAGAGCAGCGCAAGCGAATCTGGCAGGATCTGGTGTCCAGGGAATAATATCGATTCTCTCACCGCGCAATTCAGTGACAACATTCTGTACCCGTGAACCACGCATACCGACACAGGCGCCAACCGGATCAACATCGATATCATGAGAAGTCACAGCTATCTTGGCCCGGCTGCCTGGTTCTCTGACTGCATTTTTAATTTCAACAATACCTTCAGAGACTTCAGGGACTTCTGATTTAAATAGAGCTATCAACAATCCAGGATGGGTGCGCGAGAGGATAATTTGAGGTCCCTTGGCAGACATCTTAACTTCAGAGATGTAAGCGCGCACGCGATCAGACTGGCGATAGTTTTCCCGTGGAGCTTGTTCACGATTCGGCAGCAATGCTTCTGCGCGGCCGAGATCAACAATCAGATCACCGCGCTCATAGCGGCGCACGATACCATTGACAATCTCACCAACCCGATCCTTAAATTCGTTATAAACACCCTCACGCTCAGCTTCACGGACCTTCTGGATAATAACCTGCTTAGCGGTTTGTGCAGCAATACGGCTGAAACTGCCTGCTTCAAGCATCATCCCCAAAGAATCGTTTACTTCGACATCAGGGTCAACTTCCCGAGCTTCTTCCAGGTCAATTTCTTTGTATGAATCAACAACTTCATCAACGACAGTAACAAATTCAAAAACCTCAACCTCACCAATTTCTTCATTGAAGTGAGCTTCAAGATCACGCGTATTTCTGAATTTCTTATTGGCTGCAGACAGGACCGCTGATTCAAGCGCATCTACCAGCACGTCACGATCGATCCCTTTATCTTTAACCACCTGATCGATGATGTGATTGAGGTTACCCACCATCTTGCATACCCCTTATTAAGTGTTTTGGCTGACAGGCCATGTCAACGAGTGATAATTCTCTGAACCACTTTTACGGTTCAAAACTCAAATTTTAAATTTGCTTTATCAATCTGCTGTAGATCTATGCGCACTACGACAGAATTCTTTTCTAATTCCAGCAGGACATTGCCATCTTCAAAACCTGAAAGCGTGCCTACAAAAGTTTTTCTATTTCTACCGGATGCATCAGGATCTATAGCATCATGGGTTTTAATTCTGATAAGCTGGCCGGCAAAACGGACAAAATCCTGTGGCTTTTTTAACGGTCGCTCGACACCGGGGGATGAGACCTCCAGATTATAAGCTGTGCTGATAACATTTTCGACATCGAGAAGAGAGCTGATCTCACGACTGGCCATGGCACAGTCGTCCAGATTTATGCCCCCTGTTTTATCCAGAAAAAACCTTAAAACCCAACCACGTTCTTCACGTTGATACTCAATATCAACTAACTCACAGCCCAGGTCCTCCAGGATTGGTAAAACCAGTTCCTCAATTTTTTCTAAAAGTTGTGCCACTGTATCCTCTGGATAATAAAAAAAGTGAGCCGGGGCCCACTTCCAATAAAACATCAACAAATCCGTTACTACTTAACACTCCAACAGGATTAAATCAAGAAGAATTTAAATTATTATCAACTGAAACGGTTCCGAACCGGTTGCGATTTCATCTTTTGCCGAAGCAGATTTTCCGCAAAGTTTTTCTTCTCCAGGTAGCAACCAACGGTTTCTATGAAATCATCCATCATTGATGTTATTGCTGTGTCAATCTGATCGGTTGCAACCCCCATTCGTTCCAGTTTTTTCTCATACTTGATAAACCCTGAATGCTTTTCCGTCTGTTCTTCCAGGCCATCGGTTGGAGGAGCCGACTCTAGAGGGATCAAAGCAACCACATTGATTTGTAACCGGTGATAATCCCCAAAATAGCGGTTCTCCTGAATATAAAATTCAACGAGAACACCATTGTTCAGTTCAATTCTTTTTGTTGGTTTATTCATGATCCTCATTTGCAGAACGTCTCGGCAGCTTGTGGCCTGAATAAATATCTATCTGGTTGAAAAGACCGCGAAGAATGCGAACGTCTCGGTCATTTAATGAGGATCGGCTCAAGATGCGTCGGAAGGTGCGTAAAATGTGATCGGGATTTTGTGGATCAAGATAGCCGATATGAAGTAAAGATTGGCGCATATGCTGATACATCGATTCCAGGGTTGCATTATTTGCCAGCTTTTTACCGCTACCGCTCTGCCCCGTTAAACGCCCCTTAGCTTTACTCACCTCATAGAGACAAAGAGAAACAGCTTGCGCCAGATTCATTGACGGTAAATTTTCGTCGGTCGGAATCGTGATAAAATGCTGGCAAAGATCCAGTTCAGAGGTAAACAGTCCTCGATCTTCCCGGCCAAAAACCAACGCAACTGCATCTTTCTGCGCGACAGGTAACAAACGATCTGCAGCTTCATCAGGACGCAATAACCCCTCACGGTAACGGCCAAAACGACGGGTTGTTCCGAAACTCAAGACACAGTCCGACAAGGCATCTTCCAAGCTTTCAAAAACACGCGCGTTCTCCAGAACGGTCGCGGCCTTGACTGCCATCAATCGCGCGTCATGAGACAGATGATCAACCTGAGGGTTCACCAGGCGCAGACTGGAACAACCGAAATTGAGCATCGCCCGACAGGCCGAACCGATATTCAGCGCACCTTGAGGCTCTACCAGAACAACCGTGAGGTAGAGTTGTGCTGAGTCCTTGGGACCTGTGGCCTCAGTCTGAATCACGATCAGCCATCAGCAGAGAAAGAAGTTGATGTCCGGGAATGATATCACCACAACGTCTGGACTCTGACTCTGAATACGCTGTCGCCTGTGAATTCATCGCATGGCTTGAATCAAAAAGAATATAGGGAACAGGGTCTGAAGTATGGGTTCTTTTTTCAACCGGAGTTGGGTGATCAGGAGCCACAAGAATACGACAAGGTCCAATCTCTGACAGATTTTCAAGGACGGTCCCGACCACATCTCGATCAAAGCTTTCTATTGCCTTTATTTTTTCCTCCAATAAACCACCATGACCGGCCTCATCAGGAGCTTCGACATGGACGTAAACAAAATCACAGTCTTTCAACGCAGCAACCGCATATTCTCCTTTTCCACGATAGTTTGTATCAAGATAGCCGGTCGCTCCAGGCACATCAATAATCTTCAATCCGGCATTGATGCCAATCCCCCTGATAAGATCAACTGCTGAGATCACTGCTCCGGTTAAACCATAACGTTGCTGGTAAGTATCCATCACCGGCTTACGGCCATGCCCCCAAAACCACACCGAGTTAGCCGGAAGTTTATTTTCAGCAACTCTCCGGTTATTCACAGGATGGGTGTTCAATAACATTTGTGCTGAGTTGGTCAGATCCTGCAAAACATCAGCACCGTCCCCCTGCGGCAGATGACCTTCGATACTATAGGTAGAAATATCATGGGGAGGAGTAAACGTCAGCTCATCCTTACCGTTCTTCCAGACCATGAGGTGACGATAAGAAACTCCCGGATAAAAATTGAAGTCATCCCCGCCCAACTCATCCTGAAGGGTTTCTATCAGCAACCCGGCTTCCTCAGTAGAAATGTGTCCGGCAGAGAAATCGCCCATATAGAGTTTACCGTAATGAGCTTCAAGCCATACAAAATTAAGCCGGAAAGCGATATCATTCGGCCCCAGTTCAACCCCCATACTTGCAGCTTCCAGAGGTGAACGACCGGTATAACAATCGCCGGGATCATAACCAAAAACCGACAGATTTGCGACATCACTCCCCGGGGGATACCCTTCTGGAACCGTTGCCGCTAAACCGACCTTCCCCGTCTGAGCCAAACGATCCATATGAGGAGTATGTGCCACCTCCAGAGGTGTTTTACCTCCCAGCGCTGCTATAGGCTCATCTGCCATACCATCACCGAGTAAAATAATATATTTCATTTTTCCTTACCTTTACAGCTAGCCACGTGGATGATACTGCTGATGAATTTTTTTCAGCCGTGACTGAATAACGTGAGTATATATCTGAGTTGTTGAAATATCGACATGACCCAGCATTGTTTGGACAGAACGCAGGTCTGCACCGTTTTCAAGCAAATGTGTTGCAAATGAGTGGCGCAGCATATGCGGATAAACTTTCTGTTTGATCTCAGCTTTTATTGCGTAAGCCCGCAGAATCTTCCAGAACCCCTGCCGACTGAGTTTCCCCCCCCGGGCATTGAGAAAAACCTCATCAACCGGTGTTTTTTTTAATAATTTCAATCGCTCATTCTGCAAGTATTCTCGAAGAATTTCAAGAGCTTCCTCTCCCAGAGGGATGAGTCGCTGCTTGGATCCCTTGCCAAAAGCATTAAGGCAGCCGATATCAAGTTTTAAATCACCAAGCCGCAGCCCTACCAATTCAGAAACCCGCATTCCGGTTGCATAAAGAACTTCAAGCATCGCCCGATCTCTTACCGCAATCGGACTGTCACCTGTTGGCGCCAGCAATAAACGTTCAACTTCATTTTGCGAAAGCAGCTTCGGCAATGATGCCAATGAACGCGGAGATGAAATCAGGGCAGTAGGATCATGATCTGAATGTTGTTCCTGTACTAAAAACCGATGAAAGCCGCGTAGAGAGCTGAGGACGCGGGCTCTACTTCGCGGAGAATGACCCGAATTTTTCATGAAAGTCAAATAGCTGAGTAACATCGATTGAGAAATAGCGGATGGATCACTGACCTTTTCAAATTCAACCAGATATCGGGAGTAAGAGGTGAGATCCCGACTGTAAGCATTCAGGGTATTTGCTGAGAGCCCTTTTTCCACAGTTAGAAAATTAAAGTAGTCATCAAGGTATTGATCCATAAAGATCTACAATTATTTAAGCCCTGTCAACATTGTCGAACGGATCTCTTCCAATTTGACCGGGTCGGTAATTTTCTGCCCAAAGATATCACAAACATAAAAAACGTCTGCGGCCTGATCCACCTTGGTGGAAATCTTGGAAACCGCAATATACAGCCCCAGTTGATTTAAAGTCCGGGTGATATCGTAAAGTAGTCCAACCTTGTCTTGGGCAAATATATCAATAACGGTATAGCGGTCAGATACTTCATTATCTATTTCGACCTTATTCGACCTCCGGGAGCGGCCAGTGGATACATTCAGATAATCCGGTTTTGGGTTTTTATCGAATAGGTCTTCGACAAAAATCCGCCCTGAAATCACCTTGCTTAAATCAGCCTCAACGCGGACCCATTTTTGCGGTTTGTCCACAACATCTCCAATGGCACTATTCACCTGAAGAACGTCAAGAACCGCCCCCGTTTTTCTAGTATGAATTTGTGCTCCAAGAATATTGATCGAATGGGCCGCAAGAACTCCGGCAATTTGAGAAAAAAGACCCGGGCTGTCAATCGTGGCCAATGTCACTTCCGTATAATTGAGTTCATGTTTATGTTCAACCTGCATGACAAGGGTTTTTTTGCCCCGGCTGAGAGCCAAACGCAAATGGGGGACAATCTCCGTGGAACGATAGCTCATCAAATAGCGCGTATTCAGGCTGTTTATAACTCTGTTAACCTTACTCTCCGGGAAATCTTCCAGAAGAGCTTTGCGGATCTTGCGTTTTCTGTTCCGTACTTTTTCAGAACGCTTCTCCTGATAAAATTCATTTTTCTCTAAAGCGTCATAAGACTTTTCATAGAGTTCACGCAGCAGGCTCCCCTTCCATTCTGTCCAGACGTCCGGACCCACTGCTTTTATATCCGCAAAGGTGAGCAAATAAAGCATCCGCAAGGTTTCACTCATACCCATTAACTGCGCGAATTGAGCAACCATCTTAAGATCCTGCAAATCGCGACGCTGGGAGATATGGGCCATCTTCAGGTGATGAAGGACAAGGAACTGCAATCTCTGGCTATCTTCACGGTTTAAACGGAGTCGACGCGCTATCGTCGGAATCATTTCAGCACCACGGATACTATGATCCTTACCACTGCCTTTGCCGATATCATGAAACAGAATCGCCAACAATAGCAGCTCACGCTTTTCAATATTATGAGCAACTTCGGTCAATAAAGGATGCTCCTTAGCGTAATCACCGGCCCAGAGATTTTCCATCTCTTTTATGGCGAACAAGGTATGAATGTCGACTGTATAGATATGGTACAAATCAAATTGAACCCGGCAATAGATTTTTTCATATTCAGGGATAAAAGCACTTAAAAATTGCAGATGATGCATTTTGCGCAAAATTGCACTGATTCCCTTCGGATGACGCAAAATATTCATAAAGGAACGATTGATGCGGCTGGATCTGCGGACCTTGTCATTAATCAGGTGCAAATTATCTCTGATCAACTGTTTAAGCTCAAGGCATAATGACACCTCGTGTTTTTGTGCCAGCTCAAAAGCCACCATCATCAGGGCCGGGTCATCCAACAATTCCTGATCTGCTTTGGCACGGAGCTCACCACGGATAATATAAAAACCGTCTTCAAGATTTCTTTTCGCGAGAAATTTGAAAACACCCTTTCTGGGTGGGGATGAGGGTTGAGTCGCATTCAAAATCAACTTTGTTGACAGATGCTCCACCTTGATGGCATGGGCATAATATTCCTGCATAAACTGTTCAACAGCTGAAGCCCGACGATTATCTTTATACCCAAAAGCAACTGCCAACTGTTGCTGGAGATCAAAAGTCAGCTGATCACTCTTACGCTGTCCTTTAAAGTGAAGAAAGTTGCGTATTTTCCAGAGATAATCAAGAGCACCGGCATATTCCTGAAGATCCTGTTCAGTCGCGACACCTTTCATTAGCAGTTCTTTAAGACCGTTGGATTTAAACTTTACCCGTGCAATCCATAGAGCCTCTTGTAGCTCTCTGAGCCCCCCCTCACCTTCTTTCAAATTCGGCTCAAGAACATAAACGGAAGAACCGTATTTTTTTTTCCGCTCGGTCCGCTCTTCCAACTTAAGCTTGATAAACTTTTGTGGTTCTTTATTTAACATCGGGCGACTGACAGTCGAACGAAAGACATCAAACAGTTTTGAGCTCCCCGTAATAAATCGTGCATCCAACAATGCTGATCTGACAGTGCTATCTTGAGACTCCTCTAAACAAGATTCACTTGACCGGACACTGTAACCAACGTCCAAACGTAAATCCCAAAGCAAGTAAAGCATTCTGTCAGAAATAATCCTTGCAGCCTCTTGCCCCGAAGGTTCATAAAAAAACATCAAATCAAGATCTGAGCGGGGGTTCATTTCAGCACGACCATAACCACCAAGGGCGATCAACGCACACCCCGCAAGAGCTTCTTTACTCAGATCAGCAGAAACGGCGGCATAAAGACTCTGATTAAGTTGATCAAAAACAGCCGTTAATTCATTCACAACCTGACTCCCCGACGCTCCCTGGTCGTTCAGATTATGAATTTTTTGTAAATGGGAGTCTAAAAACGAGCGTGAAGCCGTTAGAAGAGAATCTCGAGACGTATCATAATCAGCTACGTTGTCGGTGATGTGGGTTGAAAAAAACTCGTGAGCTGAGGCGGCAATATCCGTATTCATCGTTTGGCAACCTGACCTATCGTGGAAGAATAACTCTCAACACCTGCAACGATTGCCGAGGCCACATGTTTTTGATAATTGGCAGAAGCAAGGCGTTTTTCATCGCGGGAATTGCTGATGAATCCTGCTTCTATCAACACTGAAGGCATCGTTGCTCCAAGCAAAACATGAAAAGGGCCCTGTTTAACGCCATGATCCTTGACACGGCTATAGTGTGAACGCAGACCGGAGACAAGGGATTGTTGCACTTCAGCAGCCAAGCGACTGGATTCATTAATTTTGGCATTCGCCATCAAATCAAAAAGGATCGCCTCCAGGTTTCCCACCTCCTGCAAGCTGGTACCGTTCTCCCGTGCAGCAACTTCTGCAGCCTGATTGTTTTTGGACAGATTTAGAAAATAAGTTTCTATGCCCGAAGCCTTACCATTTGCGGTGGCATTGGCATGGAGAGAAATAAACAGGTCTGCTCCAACCTGATTCGCATATTCTGTTCTTTCACGCAGTTTCAGATAACGGTCATCAGAACGCGTCAGCAGAACCTTAACTCCCAGTTGTTGCCGTAACCGTTTGGCAAGGACCTTTGCCATTGCCAGGGTCACATCTTTTTCATATGTATTATTGGGCCCGATCGCACCAGGATCCCGACCACCGTGTCCGGCATCAACAACAACCAGACGGATACCCTCATCATGTTCTTCCCGTGGGATATGAACTGCAACTTGCCGGTCTGATGAACTATTGAGAATTGAGGCGATTGAATCATCTGCTGCAATGGGAGCATCCTGCCTTCCCGGAGGCTGTGTGCTTAATGCCACTCCGGCTGGTTGCCCTTTAATGTCAATCACCAGACGATGTGGATTTTCAAGGGTTACCAACTTATATTCGGCCACTCGATTCAAATCAAGAACAACCCTGGTGCGTTGTTCATCGAACTGACTCGCTCGTACTTGACGCACCAACCCGTTACCTATGGCGATGGTTGCAGGCAGACCATTGACGACCTTGGTATAAAGGAGATCAAAGTAAAGACGCGGGTTCTCACCTTTGAGGTAGTTTGGTTTTGCAACGACGGGAGCGCTGAGATCAAGAACAACCCGGGTATATTCGGGACCACTCCAATAACGAATTTTTACCAGTCGGGGAGCATCGCCAACCATCCGGTAGTCAGCGTGACCGACCTCGGCAACAACAGGCTGTTGGACTTTTGGTGCAGGTAATTTAGCAATCCGCTTTTGAGCTTCAGCGACCATGTCACCTTTGGGCATCTGTACAATCAGTTGCTGATAAAGACGATACGCTGAAGATTTATTTTTGAGTTTGTTTTCCGCAATCTGTGCGGCAAGAAATAAAGCATCATCCGCAAGCCGGCTGTCGGGGAATCGCTCGGCCATAACCTTATATTGATCAATAGCCTCCAGCGCATCCTTGCTACTCCCCGATGCACGGGAAAGACCATCCCAAAGTCGCGCTTTGAGAAACAGGGCTCTGTCAATATCTTTATTCTGCGGTTGCTGAACAACGAAGCGATCAAATCCGGCAATCAGTTTGTCCCAGTTATTGCGTTGCCGCTGCAACTGCGAAGACTGCATCAGCTTCTGATACTCCTGTCGCAAAGCAGAATAACTTTCCGCAAAGACACTGCACGGTAAAATCGCCAACAAGAGCAATAGGATTATAAAAATAAAAGCATTTCTGTATTTCATTATTTCAAAGCATCTTTTTAAGTTCATCAAGCAAGGTCAATGCTTCAATCGGGGTAGTGCTGCTGACATCGATTGATTCCAGACGCTTGCGAATGTCATCTTCCTGTTCCGCATGAAACAGAGACATTTGGGCAACCTTCTGTTTTTTAAGTTTATTTTTACCCTCACCCAGTCGTGGCTCACCAGAACGGACAAATTCTCCGGCTTCAAGATTATGCAGAATTTCTTTGGCTCGACTGATAACAACATCCGGCAATCCAGCCAGACGGCCAACCTGGATCCCATAAGAACGACTGGCACTTCCGGGAATTATTTTCCGCAAAAAAATAATTTGATCATTCCATTCCTTGACAGCAACATTGTAATTTTTGATTCGTTCCCGAGTCAGCGTCAAGTCGGTCAATTCATGATAATGCGTTGCAAACAAAGTTTTTGCAGCAATTTTCGTGTTGTCATGGAGAAATTCTGCAACCGCCCAGGCAATACTCACACCATCAAAAGTAGAAGTGCCTCGACCAATTTCATCCAGAATAATCAGACTCCTTTGTGTTGCATGATGCAGAATATTTGCCGTTTCGTTCATCTCCACCATGAATGTCGACTCACCTTTTGCAAGGTTATCACTTGCGCCAACTCGAGTAAAGATCCGGTCAACAACCCCTATTCGTGCTTTTTCCGCAGGAACAAAACTTCCTAATTGTGCCATCAGGGTAATCAGGGCAACCTGGCGCATAAAAGTTGATTTACCGGCCATGTTGGGACCAGTAATCACCAGTAACTGATTTTTTTCAGTATCCAGCTCAACATCATTAGGAACAAAAGCCTCCTTAAGAGGCATTCCTTCAACGACAGGATGACGACCACCTTCAATGTCTATCGCACCGGACTCATCAATAACCGGGCACACATAGTTGCGCTCATGAGCAAGGTCAGCGAGAGAAAGTAAGGCATCGAGTGTTGCCAGAATATCCGCACTCTGTTGGATGCGTCGTCCTTCAGCGGCAGCCTTGAGTCTTATCTGCTGAAATAGATTATATTCCAGCTCCACCATACGATCTTCAGCTCCCAGAATTTTGTCTTCATATTCTTTTAACTGTGGAGTAATAAAACGTTCAGCATTGGTCAAAGTCTGTTTGCGATGGTATTCTTCAGGAACACGGTCCAGATTTCGATGTGTCACTTCAATGAAATAGCCAAAAACCTTATTATATTTGACTTTCAGGGATGGAATTCCAGTTCTCTCCCGCTCCTGTTGTTCCAGAGCAACAATCCAGCTTTTCCCGTCACGACTGATCGTTCTTAATTCATCAAGCTCTTCATTGAAGCCATCTTTTATAATGCCACCATCGCGCAAAACAAATGGAGGATCATCGATGATCGCTTGATCGAGTAAAGAGACAAGCTCAGGCAAAAGGTCCATCTTTTGACGCAGATGGATCAAATATTCACTTTGTAACGGATTGAGAAGATCTTCAAAACGGGGGAGTTTTCCAAGGGAAGATCGCAACGCCACCAGGTCTTTTGCATTTGCGCTTGCCATAGCGATTTTACTGTTCAGCCGCTCCAAATCGTAGACCCCATCAAGGGCCTCGATGAGCTCTAACCGTTGCAAACTATTGTCAACCAACTCTGCAACAGCTTGCTGACGTTGCATAATCCGGGACTGATCAACCAGAGGATAGTGAATCCAGTGCCGCAGAGTTCGCCCCCCCATTGCAGTCATCGTGCGATCCAGAACTCCCAGCAATGAGCCTCGTTTTTTGCCATCCTGCAATGTTGCGGTAAGCTCTAGATTTCTCCGGGTAGAATCGTCCAGAACCATAAAATTTTGAGTATGGTAGGTTTGCAACGTTCTGATATGGCGGAGTTCATCTTTCTGGGTCTGTTGTAAGTAGTAAAGGACCGCTGAAGCTGCCTTCTGAGCCGCTTTCAAGTCATGACAACCAAAAGATTGCAGACCGGAAACCTTAAAAAAAGCACATAGCTGTTCCTGCGCATAATCCTCCTCACAGACCCACTCCGGCAAGAAACTGCACATAACATCATCAAGAGAAGAACCAATCTGTTGCTTTAATTCTCGGCTGCTTTCTGAATCGCTGAAAAGAACTTCTCGAGGACGCAGAGAACCCAACTCGCTTTCGATTTGCTGCAGAGTTTCAACCTGAGTCACCCGAAACTCTCCGGTGGTAATATCAATATGAGCTATACCATAAGCGTTTTGGCTCTTTGCAATAGAGAGAAGATAGTTGTTCTCTTTGGGCTCCAAGGTCTCTGTGTCCGTCACCAATCCAGGAGTCACAACCCGCACGACTTCACGTTTTACAATGCCCTTAGACGTTTTTGGATCTTCCACCTGTTCACAAATAGCGACCTTGTGACCTGCAGCTATCAGTTTGGAAATATATCCCTGGCTGCTATGGTAGGGAATGCCACACAGGGGAACGGCATCTGCGACCCCCTTATTTCTGGATGTTAATGTAATCCCCAGAACACGGGAAGCAAGGACAGCATCCTCCATGAACATTTCATAGAAATCACCCAGACGGAAAAACAGAATGGCATCTTCATAGTCTGCTTTAATTTCCAGATACTGGCGCATTACCGGTGTTGTTGTTGACATGCTAACATCCTGATTTTACATATGGATAAAAGGGATAACAACGCGTTACCACACAAAAACTCAGTATCCTAACAAAGGCATCCCGGTAAGTAAATAGAGCGCTAAATATAGCACATTGAATGGCTTGACCATGGCAGTTGTCTGATGTTAGAAAACTTTACGGTTATTACTCTCAAACAGACCATTTGCAACTGCCCAGGAGAATCATGCATAACCCACAAAAAGCAGCAAACCAAGAAGACCATTTCCAGCAGAATCATTATGACATCAAGACACTTGAAGATGAAATAAAGGCCGACAATAAATGTAAAGAAATACTTAAACAATTCCATTCTTACCTGCTGAATCATAAGAAGATTGATCCCATAAGTGCAGGGAGCTTGGCAAGCGGTACAGATTATTTTTTGCGTGACTATATGATCGACAATCAACGCAGCAATATCTTTAGAATATCATCTGAACAGGTCCGTAGCTTTGCCGGCAACTGGTATATCATCAACACAATCGAACCCAACATGGTTGAACTTGAAAATATCCTGGTTGGTATCAGCCATTTTTATAGATTCTGTGCTGAAAAAAAAGCTGTGTCCCAGGCAAAGGCAGAAGAGATCCATCAAACCTGCATCTGTGTTAAATATTATCAACACCGTATAGAAAGTTTTAACGATATCTCCGGCGACGGTTTTATCGCCTGGAATAAAGCTTGTCCGCTACAAAAATAGAGGTTATTTGTGTTTCAAAAAGCTAACCCCAAAGTCAAAGCTGCTGCATTTTCTATCTGTGGCGCTTTAACTCTTGCGATCATAAAATTGGTCGTGGCACTGCTGAGTGGCTCTATGGCTGTTATGGCATCGGCCATTGATTCTCTGTTGGACATCTTGATGTCAGGGGTTAACTTCATGGCAATCCGCCATGCAGAACAACCTCCCGACCAATCTCATCCATTCGGTCATGGTAAGTTTGAAACCCTGGCAACGTTTTTTCAAGCTTTGGTTATCAGTATCTCCGGAGGCTGGATTATCTATGAATCTGTCGTTCGGTTAAATCAAAATAAACTCCTTGATAATATTAATCAGGGAATCGGAGTTCTCGCCTTCAGCGCAATCGTTTCCTGGTTCATAGCGAGCTATTTAAGTAAAATCGCCAAGCAAACCGATTCTTCAGCATTAGAAGCAGACTCCCTTCACTTTCGCATGGATATTTACAGTAATCTCGGCTTAATGGCCGGGCTACTTATGGTGCGCTGGTTTAATATTCACTGGCTTGATCCTGCCTTATCAATCCTGGTTGCTTCTTATATTCTCCATGAGGCATTGCAACTGATTAAACGCAGCCTCACTGATATTCTCGACCATGAACTTCCCGAAGAGATTCAGAAACAGGTCCATCAACTCATCAGCAGCCATGAAGGTCCACTAGCAGGCTATCATGGTTTACGAACCAGACGTGCAGGGTCATTAAAAATCATGGATTTCCACCTGGAAGTTTGTAAGGACATGACGGTGGCAGAAGCCCACAAATTATCTGAAAGCCTGGAAAAAAAGATCGAAAGGGAAATTTCCGGTGCAGACGTTATTATCCATATCGAGCCCTGTGCTGTTGATAGTTGTCCAGGAGAAGAAAACTGCAAGATTGGAAAAAGTAGAGTTCCGGAAAGGTTTCTTGATATTAAGGACTAGCCTCCAAGGACCTGTCGACCCTCAACACATATAACAAAAAAACTCCATTAATCAGCAGACAATTTTTTAGAATTGCATTATCAGCCCCACTGGATAAAGAAGTTATTCTAAATAATGAGTTTTTTTGCGGTTTACTGCCATGCACCTTCAACTGAAAATCTTCCGATCATAGCAGCCTTAACTCCGATAGATGACTCTCCCTTGCCTGCGGGGATATCGATTCAAAGAGAAAACCCTAACTGGTTTAGTTATAGGCATGGGACGATAAACTAACGGTACTCGCCACAATGGCACTTGCCACTCTTCCCCTCTCAATTTCATCAATCGACAAATTCTTTCCCGGGTTGATGGGTGTGTCTTCAGCCAGTCTGGTACAGAAGAGAAGGAGAACACGCGCCGAGAAAAACTGTTAGCTTGTCGTTCAATTTTCTGCAGCGCCATGGCCAGACCTTCGGGATCCCCAGTCAAAGTAGCAGCGCTCAAATCAGCGTTAAATTCACGTACCCGGGAAAGCCTTAACTGCGCCAGAATGCTCACCTGCGGCGCAAAAATAAGAACCAACACCAGCAACCAGTTGACATTCAGATCAGTAAACAGCAGCAATGGCAGGTTCATCAGCAACAAAATTTGACCAAACAGTGACAAGCTACTGCTCAGGCGGCTGATCAAATCAGCAAGCCGCATGACTTTGATATCGTCGTTACGCAAATGGCTGATTTCGTGAGCCACAACCCCAGCCAGTTCACGTTCGTTGAGTATTCTCAGTAATCCCTCGGAGATAGCAATGCTCGACTCTTCTCGGGTACCAACAGCCATCGCGTTCGGTTGCAGCATCGGCAGATAATAAAGGGATGGAGAATTTTCCAGTTCAGCCCGGTGTGCCAGTTGTTCCAGCTGTCGATAAAGTTGTGGTGCTTGTGTCCTTGTGAGCGGTTGACCTCCGTATAGCTTCATCAACAAGTTCGGAGAACCGACCGGGACCAACAGGAATAAAACGACTGTTATTGCCAGCAACCAAATCAATGCAGAAGATCCCCAGATCAACCAGCCGAGCAACACCGTGTAACAACCGAGAAAACCGAGCAGAAAAACGGTCTGCAGGCGGTTTTGCCAACGGTGACGGAGCCACTGCAACTGGTTGATAGGGGACCTGCGAAACATTTGGTAAATCCTTTCTGTCGCCCGAACAGCTTTAAGCTGCTCAGGCGGCATTGCCTTTTCTGTTGGTAACATCTACAAAATTCGGCATCAATCACGCCATCCTCCTGATGCCCACTGTGCCCCGATTTCTGAGTGGTAGCTTCTGGTTGTGCATAGAGCTTTTCTGTCAGTTTGGCAGAAGCATCTCTCAAAGCTTTGCTTTTTGTTTCTATCTCGACCTTGTCATCCCCTTTGATCGCTAATTCCAGATCTTTGAGCATAGACTCAATCGCGGATTTTTCACCGGTATCAGCCTGGTCTCCAACGCTCTCCAAGGTCTTTTTGGTGGTGTGCACCATTGCCTCGGCCTGGTTTCGGGCACTGATCAGTTCATGGAAACGACGGTCTTCTTCAGCATGGGTTTCTGCTTCCTGAACCATGCGTTCGATCTCAGCTTCGCTGAGACCGCTGGACGCTTTGATAACCACCGATTGCTCTTTACCGGTAACGTTGTCTTTAGCTGAAACATTGAGAATACCGTTGGCATCGATATCGAACTTGACTTCAATCTGCGGCACACCTCGCGGTGCCGGATTAATCCCTTCCAGGTTAAACTGGCCAAGCGATTTATTGTAGATAGCTTGTTCCCGCTCTCCTTGCAGCACATGCACAGTGACCGCTGATTGGTTGTCTTCGGCCGTCGAAAAGACTTGGCTGGCTTGTGCCGGAATAGTGGTATTCTTCTCGATCAGTTTGGTCATTATGCCACCAAGGGTTTCGATACCAAGTGACAGCGGAGTCACATCAAGCAGCAGCACGTCGTTGACGCTTCCACCGAGTACGGCCCCCTGAATGGCGGCACCTATCGCCACCGCTTCGTCCGGATTGACGTCCCTTCGTGGATCCTTGCCGAAGAAATCCTTGACCTTCTTCTGCACCAGTGGCATCCGGGTTTGTCCGCCGACCAGGATAATGCTGTCAATTTCGCTGGCCTTCAAACCCGCATCCTTGAGCGCCTGTCTGCAAGGAGCAATAGTTCGGTCAACCAGTTCACTGACCAGTGCTTCAAAGCGAGCCCGACTGATCTTCATATTGAGATGTTTGGGACCACTTGCATCGGCAGTGATAAAGGGAAGATTGATATCTGTCTGCTCGGTGGTAGACAACTCGATCTTTGCCTTTTCTGAAGCTTCTTTGAGCCTCTGCAGGGCCATTTGGTCGCCACGTAGTTCAATGCCCTGTTCTTTCCTGAAATCATCACAGATGAATTCAATCAGTGTGGTATCAAAGTCTTCACCACCAAGAAAGGTGTCACCATTGGTGGCCAATACCTCAAACTGCTGATCGCCATCAACATCAGCAATCTCAATAATCGATATATCAAAAGTTCCGCCACCCAGGTCATAAACCACAATTTTTTGGTCACCCTTTTTATCCAATCCGAAAGCCAGCGCAGCTGCCGTCGGTTCGTTGATGATCCGCTTGACCTCCAAGCCGGCAATCTTGCCGGCATCTTTGGTCGCCTGACGTTGCGCATCGTTGAAGTATGCTGGAACAGTGATGACAGCCTCCGCAACAGTCTCGCCAAGATAGTCCTCAGCTGTTTTTTTCATTTTCTGCAGAATTTTGGCTGAAATTTCCTGTGGAGACAGATCTTTGCCACCTGCTTTGATCCAGGCATCATCGTTCTTTGCTTTTACGATCTGATAAGGAACCATCCCCTCATCTTTTTTAACCATCGGATCGTCATATCGACGACCAATTAAACGCTTGATGGCAAAAAGTGTGTTTTCCGGGTTAGTGACCGCTTGTCGTTTTGCTGTTTGTCCAACAAGAACCTCTTTGTCAGCTGAATAAGCAACGATTGACGGGGTTGTTCTTGCTCCCTCGCTATTCTCGATAACCTTTGGTTTGCCACCTTCCAAAATTGAAACACAGGAATTCGTGGTACCTAAATCAATACCAATAATTTTTCCCATTTATATTTTCCTCCTTCACGTTTCTTCCTGGAAAACCGTTGATCCAGGATTATTTAAATTCTTGCCATTCTATTTATCAAAGGCCATGCCAAGCTTGAACCGCGTGAAATGAGCGTTTCAATCTTGACCTTGCCCGCTTGCGACGTCACATGTGTTACATCTTGATGTCACATGCGACATCAGTTGCGACACTTTCCCCCTCTTTAATCCGTTAACAAACTAAATCAGCTTTTTAATATCCTGAAATTACGAAGAAAAATATTTGAGATCTGAAATTTAAGTTGGCACAGCACTTGATATTGGGATGGTTAAAACCACGGAGCCCAGAACAGAGACAACCCATTCAAAAGGAGGATAAGATGGCTGGATTGGATCTATTTCAAGAAATGGACATGCTACGTAGAGAAATTGAACAAGCACTCAGAGGTGTAGGACGCAACTCTCAGTACCAAACATTTATGCCGGGAATCGGAACCGGAGAGTACCCACGAATAAATCTGAGCGAAGATGAAAACAACTATTATCTTGAGGCTCTGGTTCCAGGGGTTGATCCTGAAACATTGGACTTAAACCTGATGCGCGGAACTTTATCCCTGACTGGCGAACGCCAAGAGGAGAGGAAGAATGGTCATACTTGGCATCGACGTGAGCGGGGAGGCGGGAAGTTTATGCGGACCATTGAACTCCCTGACTCGGTCGACAGTTCAAAAGTCGACGCCGAGTATCGCAACGGAGTTCTGTTAATCACAATTGGCAAGCCACAAAGTGAAAAGCCGAAAAAGATTTCTGTCCAGGCAAAATAACTGGCAATAGAGATTCCAGATTCCGATTCCAGATTCAAGAAACGGAGGATAAAACGATGACGACCCATAAAATTGCAAAACATCAAGATTCAGTACCTACCCATCGGGAAGAAACCCGGACCGTCGGGCGGATCTTAACCCCGGCGGTTGATATCTTCGAATCAGAAGACTCCTTGACCCTGATGGCAGATATGCCGGGAATCGATAAAGAGGGCTTGGAAATCAACCTTGAGAAGGGTGTGTTGACCATCAATGGGGAGATGAAAATGGAGAGTCGCGGCAAAGCCATTGTGCGAGAATTTACTCCGGCAAACTACTACCGACAGTTTAAACTTTCAGAACATATTGATGCCGAAAAGACCTCTGCTGAGTTGAACAATGGGGTACTGACCCTACAGATCCCGAAGGCAGAATCGGCAAAGCCGAAAAAGATCGAAATCAGACATTGAAACATAATCCCATTGTAGCAGGAGGCTGGTTTGATCCCACCACCTGCTACAATGGCGGACACAAAAAAAATCCCCACACCTTTCCAGATATGGGGATTTTTTGCGTATCAACACAAAGACCAAAGGATTGATCTCATACGAAGGTCTTTTTCACCGCAAGCAATTCAAAACAAATGTTACAGCAATTCCAGACCGTTGAAGAAGTAACCAAGCTCAAATGCTGCTGTTTCTGGAGCATCGGAGCCATGGGTCGCATTCTCACCAATATTGCTACCAAATTCTTTACGCAGAGTTCCATCAGCAGCTTCAGCAGGATTGGTTGCTCCCATCAGATCACGCCATTTGGAGATAGCATTGTCAGCTTCAAGAGCCATAACAATGCAAGGACCACTACTCATGAAATCAGTCAATTCACCAAAAAATGGGCGCTCACTGTGAACGGCATAAAAACCTTCAGCCTCAACTTTGCTCAAATAGAGTTTTTTTAAGCCGACAACTTTAAATCCTTCGGCATAAATACGTGCCAGAATTTTTCCAGCTGAACCAGCAGCAAAAGCATCTGGTTTTATGATTGCGAATGTTCTTTCCATAATATTTCTCCTTAAAGTGGATTTTCTAAACGAGGCGGTTTGTAGCATCAGACCAACAGGCTGTCAAGATATTAACCCTTCAGAAAAACTATTGTTCAGCCAATTTCTGTAACAACGGTATGACTTTACGCAACGCCATGCCTCTATGACTGATCCTGTTTTTGATGACGGAAGGAAGTTCTGCCATCGTTTTGCCGTATTCAGGAACCATAAACAGAGGATCATAACCGAAACCTCCGGTCCCACGCTCCCCACGCATAATCAAACCGGAGACCTGACCGTCATATGTCTCACACCGACCATCAGGCCAGGCCAGAGCCATCACACAGTGAAATGAGGCCTGTCTTTTTTCATCAACGATGTCATCCAACTCCTGAAGTAATTTTGAATTATTCGCTCTATCATCACTCTTTTCTCCGGCATAACGTGCAGAAAAAACTCCGGGTTCACCATGTAAAGCATCGACCGCAAGACCACTATCATCAGCTAACGTCAACAAACCGCTAAATTGCGCCATTTCCAGAGCTTTCTTGCGGGCATTCTCCAGAAAAGTGGCACCATCTTCAATAACTTCAGGAATATCCTTGAATTGATCGAGGCCGACAATTTCAATCGCGGAACCCTGCAGGAGAGCTTGTATTTCTTTTAACTTTCCCTGATTTCCAGTAGCGATCAGCAATTTCATCATTCTATACCCAGCGATTGTTTCTGAAGAGAAGCCAGTTGTGCACAACCTTGTAACGCCAGGTCACGTAATTCATCTAACTGCTCAAGGGAAAAAGGTTCTTCCTCCGCAGTCCCTTGCACCTCAACAAACCGACCCGTTCCGGTGATGACAAAATTCATGTCAACGTCGGCGCTGGAATCTTCCGCATAATCCAAATCCAACAGAGGATTCGCTGCAACGATACCGACACTTATGGCAGAGACACTGTCTTTAAGAGGTATTTTTTTCAGGTCCCCTTTTTCCACCAGAGAACTAAGAGCATCATAGAGCGCGACATAGGCCCCTGTAATTGACGCCGTACGCGTCCCGCCATCAGCCTGCAAAACATCACAGTCAATCTGTACGGTGATCTCGCCCATTGCATTCAGATCAGTCACAGCTCGCAGTGAACGCCCTATCAAACGTTGAATTTCCTGGGTTCTTCCGGAAATCTTTCCTTTGGCCGCTTCACGCATAGAGCGGGTATGTGTAGCACGCGGCAACATGCTGTACTCAGCGGTCACCCATCCACGTCCTTGCCCACGCATAAAAGGAGGAACACGATCCTCAACTGAAGCATTGCAAAGCACCTTGGTTTCGCCACAACAGACAAGCACCGACCCTTCAGCATATTTGGTAAACTGGCGCTGGAAACTGATCGGTCGTAATTGGTTTTCCAAGCGCCCGTCGACGCGTTGAGTCTTAGTTGATTTCATTCTTCTTCTCCTTGGATTTCTTGGCATAACGATGAATTCCAGTATAAAGAGCTTGTATTATTTGATTTTGATAATCAGGATTCTGCAGTTGCTGCAGCTCTTCAGGATTGCTCAAATATCCAAGTTCAATCTGTACTGTTGGCAGATCTCCTCTGCCGAGGGATAAACGGGATGACGGATAGATTCCTCGCACTTTGATAGAATTTTCACGTAAACTCAATGCCAGGTCATTCGCCAACATCATGCTGTCACTTTGTCCTGCTTCAACCTCATTTCCATCAGCTACATCAGAGGCCGAGTCTTCAGGACGGATAAATAAATTCACGCCACTGACCTCTTCAGAGAATGCTGACTGCGCATGAAATAACAGCCAGATATCGACATCTTCCTTCGAGGCGGACTGAAACCGCTGCTCCATTGTCACTTCGTAGTCACCATCGCGACTCAGATAAATCGGGATTCCCAGCTTCATCTTCAACTGTTTGGCCAGCCTGTTTGCGATTTCCATATTGAGCTGTTTTTCTTTATACCCGGATGGGGCAATAATACCGGTATCCAGTCCACCATGACCTGGATCTATAGCCACAGAGCGAAGTAGCAGTTCACTTTTACTTTCTTTTTTATTCAAAAGAAACGCGAAGAGTTTTTCCAGGCCGTTCTCCTGTTTAGCAGGAGCATTGTCAATATCCGGATCCAGATTACGGAAATAAATCGATCGTCCACTCAATTGAGCCAGTTGATTCAGAATAAAACTATCTGTCACGCGGAGACGTCCATCAATAAAACGTGGCTTATCCTTCAGAGGGTAAAATTCCCCCCCGATCTTTAAGAATCCACTCGCTGGAGAAATTTCTCCCCAACCATATTTCGAACGAATAAGAAAACTATGTGAAATCGGATTCCAGTGTCCTGTCAGCCCCACAGCATCCAGAGCATCTTCAATGGCGATATAAGGAACTCCCTCCTGCTGATAAACGTCTTCAAGGCGAACAGGGTCTTGACCGCGCAGGCTGATATCAACTGCGGCAGTTGCCGGATTCATGGGGAAAATAAGGAAACACATTAAAATCATACAAAAACGCATGGAAACTCCCTGCAAATCAGGCTGGTTAAAGTTCAACCAGCCACAGACTGTTAATTGGATAATATTTTCAGAATGGGGTCAAATAAGTCTTTCACCTGCCACCGGTTCCAGATTAAATACCTTAAACAACCGCCCGATCAGAATTTCCTCCAACTCCAGTTGTGAGTGTTCATCCTCTCGAACGTCACGGACCTGCCCTCCGGCAATCATTCCGTGTCCTCCAGCTGTTCCAATACCGGCAATGACTTGCTGGAGGACCAACCCAAGCTTTGCATCCGGCTTTAAAGATCGCATCGACAGAATTTGAGTGCCGTTAAACCAACCCATGCCAAAAACATATTTGATTCCCTGTTCCCGCAACAAAAAGTCAGCCAGTTCAGCAACAAGATCAGGGTTTTCAATTTTATGTAAATTGAAAATCAGCATCTCTCCAAAAACCCGGGAGTTCTCTATTGCAGTATGAAATGCAGAGAAATAATCACGGGGAACCGGGGGATGAATAATATCATAAAGTATCTGATTATTGGAGATAGGCAACAGCTTTAGATAAGCTTCGCGATCAGCTTTCGACCACTCACGACCCAGATCCTGAGTTTCTGATTTTATCGCATAGAAAAGGCTGGTTGCGAGTTTGGTATTAATTGAAACCTTCTGACTGTTCAGATATTCATAAAGAATAGTGGCTGAAGCACCATAATTTTCACGGACATCAACCCAGAAAATATCTGAAAATTCTTTTTTAGGTGGATGGTGATCAATAACCAGATGGACTTGTTGCTCTGCAGGCAGTGAATTATTCCCCGCACCCGGTTGGGTATCGACCATACATATAACCGCAAATTGACTAAGATTAAGTTCGCAGATCGGAACCAAAGAAATTTCCAGAAGTTCAACCATTTTACGGTTTTCACTGCGACCAATGACGCCACCATAGGACAAAACAGCATCCTGTCCGGTCTTAATCAGAATCAGATGGCGTAAAGCCACAGCTGCTGCAATTGAATCCGGATCTGGATTATCGTGACAAACAATAAGAATTTTACCCCGTCCCCGCAGCCATTCGATCATATTTGCCACAGAACTATCTTCAACCCGGATATTTGCGCAGTCAGCTTCATTCACGGCAGACGTCATCTTATCCATTCGTGAGGTTCCCTTTCTGGAGCTCAGCCAAAACCAATTCCATCGCCTGGTCCGGGGTTTGAGCCTGAGCTGTGGTTGATATCTGCAGCCAGCTGTTGAGCTGAACCACGACTTTTCCCAGTTTCAATCCGATAGCAATTTCCGATAAAGTCCCATGTTCACCTTCAATAGCAATGAGTGCATCAGCTGTCTGCGCGATAATGACATTTCTCGCGTGCCCCATACCAGTCACAATCGGCAGTGACACATAAGGATTAGCTGTTTTAGCACAATTCCCAGGTAAAATACCAAGGACATCTCCCCCGGCTTCCGCGCAACCACGAGACGCCGCTTCCATCACGCCACCAAGACCGCCAGAAATTAACACAGCCCCGTTTTCGGCAACCAACCGGCCAACCCGATAAGCAGAATCTAAACCACGAGAAGAAGCATTGGCAGCACCGATAACGCCTATCATCAGTTTCTTACCCATAAGTGACACCTGAAGTTTTACACATGGATGACTTCAATCGGATCATCAGCTAATGATTCCAATCCATCCAGAACTCCCCATGGAGAATTTTCGACAACCAGAACAGACTCCTGTAAAGAGGATCTGATATCCTCAATAGTTAAACCGTCAAGAAAGAGTTCTCCTCCATCTTTCAAAACAACGTCGGGAATGAGGATCCCTTGCCCTAAATCTTTATCCCTTAATTGCTGCAATAAATCAGCACCAGTGATAAGTCCGGCGACCGTCACATCAGCCCCGAAGAAATCATTTTTAATTGCAACCACATCAATAACCACTTCTGACTTAGAACTGATTTGCTCAGCAAAACCCCGCAATTCATCATAAAATAAACAGCCCGTGACGAGAGTGACCCTTTCTAAATTCAAGGGTTCCGTCTCCTGTAAAACATCTTCGACCTGCTGCCGGAATTGGGCAATCATGCCAACACCATTTTCAATTTGAGGAAAATCTTCGTAGTCAGCAAACGACGGAATCTTTTGTCTTGCCAGCAGATAAAATTCGTCTGCAGCAAAGACAAAACGATGATCGCATCGTTGCAGAAATGTCTGTTGGTTCTGATGAATCAGCTCAAGGCATGATTTTGCATCCTGCTGTGTCATTTTTTCCAATTTCGGCAATCTTTCTCGATGATTCGTTAATCCAACCGGCACAACAGCTAAAGAAACCACCTGAGGGTAAAGTTGTGATAAATCCATTATTGTCTGTTGTAGCGCAGCTCCATCATTTATTCCCGGACACAGGACAATTTGACAATGAAGCTCAATCCCCGCAGCAGTTAATCGTCTCAGTAGGGGTAAAATTTCCGGAATTTTTGCTCCGAGTAATTTTTCTCGCAAAGCATGCTCTGTCGCATGTACGGAAATATACAGAGGGGAAAGTTGATCACGAATAATTCTCAGGATATCTGTTTCAGTCAGATTTGTCAGAGTGATATAGGAGCCGTAGAGATAAGAAAAACGATAATCTTCATCCTTGATGTACAAAGTCTGACGCATTCCTTTGGGCAACTGATGAACAAAACAAAAAAGACACTGGTTTCCGCACTGGCGCGGTTGTGGATGCTCTAAAGTTAAACCCAGGTCTTCCTGTGGGTCTTTTTCCAGTTCAAATTCCCATATGTCATCGTCATCCCGCAAAACAGCCAACAAAAGATGACTTTCTTCGAGATGCAAATGATAGTCGACAATATCAATAATTTCATGATCATTGATGCTGAGCAATCTATCACCGGAAATTAATCCGAGTTCTGCGGCATAACTATCTGGTTCAACCGATTCTACCCTCACCATGAGACGGTCACTTTCTTACCCTGAACGCCTTCCTCTACCGGCAAAACGGGTTTACCCGGATAAAAACAACAGGAAAAGATACAGGGGAAAACATGAAAGGCGGCGCCATTGGCACCGCCTTTCATACAAAGACTGGTAGTAAATAAAAACTTAATCACGCCCACCATGCAGACGGAATGTACCATCAATGGAAGTAATTGAACTCACTGCATGTTTATACACCAAAACATCTCCGTCACTTTCAGCTAAAATACAAAAGCTGTCGAAGGATTTTATATACCCTTCCAGTTTTTCCCCGGTCATCATGACAAGAGCAACCTTAACCCGCTCTTTACGGGCCTGATTCAAGTACTGATCCTGGATATTAAATGGTGATTTAGGCATGTCCACTCCTTTACTAAAGTAAAAAATTATCAATAGATTGTACTACAATATCAGACTTCGTTGAGGAATCAACCCAAATAATATCCTCTTCTTTCCGAAACCAGGTCAGCTGCCTTTTTGCATATTGACGTGTGAATTTTTGAATATCCTCCAACATCCTCTCTTGGCTGATTTCGGCTTTTAAAAACCGGACGACTTCCCTGTAGCCAAGAGTTTGCAAGGCTTTCAGGTCAAATGAGTAACTTTCAACCAGAGCTTGGACTTCATCGACCAAACCACTTGACAGCATCTGTTCAGCGCGGCTGTTAATGCGAGAATAAAGTTGCGGCCGGGTAAAATCCGGAGCCAGTTTCAAAACGCGATAAGGTTTCTCTGCAAATCCGTGCTCGTCTTTGAGCTCTGACATCTTTTTGCCGCTCAGGTAAAAAACTTCAAGCGCTCGAACAATCCTGATAATATTATTGGCATGTATCTGACATGCTGACTCAGGATCAACCTCCTCTAACTGGGAATAAAGTGTTCCTCTCCCCTCCTCTTCTTCTCTCTCAAGAAGCTGCTTTCGCAACCCTGCACTAGCGGCAGGTAAATCGGCCAAACCACTCAGCAAGGCACGAATATAGAGCCCGGTACCGCCGACGACACAGGGGATTTTATTGCGGGCGGAGATATCCGCCAACAGCGGTCGGGATTGATCAATGAATTCCGCAACGGAAAAATCCTGGTCCGGATCGATAAGATCAATCATGTGGTGGGGAACGACAGACTGCTCCTGAAGTGTTGCTTTTGCCGTTCCGATATCCATACGGCGATAAACTTGACGAGAATCCGCTGAAATAATCTCTAGAGGAAATCTGTCAGCAAGAGAAAGAGCCAAGCTGGTTTTCCCTGCGCCTGTTGGGCCACAAATAACGACTATTGATATTTTTTCAGCTTCTGTTTTAACCATATCCAGTGACTCGTAAAAAATGTAATGGAAGCTATTGTTTAAACGAAAGGACGTCGTGACTTTTCAACCAGCACTATTTTCTCCTGAAAAGCCGCTCCACTTCAGACAAAGTCATCCGTTGCACCACCGGTCGGCCATGCGGACAGTTGGCTTTGAAATCGATCTCGTCGAGATCTTTAAACAAAGCTTTTATCTCCACGGGCGCAAGAGCTTGATTAGCACGAATAACACTATGGCAGGCCATCATGATCAGAATATCATCTATAGATTCCCGTAATTGACCGGTACGACCTATGCGTTCCAATTCCAGAGCCACATCAACAACGAGCTTTGCAACATTTCTGTCAACCAGCAACAGAGGAACAGCTTTCAAAGCAAAAGACTTCCCCCCGAAAGGTTCAATTTCAAAACCCAACCGTTCAAGTTCCTGCTGATTATCATCAAGAGCAGTCGCACTGTTAAAATCGAGTTCTAGGACTTCAGGAAAAAGGAGCGTTTGACTGGGAATTTCTCCTGCAGCATAAGCATGCCGTAGTTTTTCAAAGCCAACTCGCTCATGCGCAGCATGCTGATCGATTAAAACAAGATCGGCGCCATCCTGGCAGAGAATATAACTCTGATGATACTGCCCAAGTATCTGTAAGCCACTAAAAAAACCTTGAGCCATACTCCCCGGCAAAGAATATTGATTCGTGCCCGTATCTGAGTTTGTCCGGTACGGTTGCTCAAAAGAAAAATGGCGAGAGGACAGTATGTCACCTTGAGATAAACGTTGATCCACGTTAGCTGCTGGTGGAGAATAGTCACCATGAATTTCTCTGACAGAATCATGACGCATTGCCTCTTCTCTCGGCACCACAACTTCAGATTGGGATGCCGGCTGGAGCCTCTCCTCTTGATCAACAGGTGGCTTTACCAGCCATTCTGCAGGTCTGAGCGCTTGCTGCAAACTTTGTGCAATAAAATCGTGAACCAGAGATTGTTCACGAAAACGGACTTCGTGTTTAGTCGGATGGACATTGACATCAACCTGCGCAGGATCGATCTGCAAAAACAAAACAACGACAGGATATCGACCTTTCATCAACAGATGTCGGTAGCCGTCCATAACGGCATGCTGAACAACCCTGTCTCGAATGTAACGACCATTGATAAAAGTATAAATATGTGATGCCGCGGAGCGCGTCAGTTGAGGCTGGGAGATTAAAGCTGAAAGTTGCAGATCATCTTCACTCTGCTGTTCCACTGACAGGAGATCATTCAGCACAGACCGACCCAACAGAGCAGCAACTCGTTCGCGAACCCCTTTTTCACGCCTTAAATCCAGCATCATGCGATCATTATGTTTTAAACGGATACTCACCGTCGGATTTGCCATTGCTTGCTTGGTCACGACATCAGCTGCATGACCAAGTTCGGTTTGTTCCTTACGGAGAAATTTTTTGCGGGCCGGCAAATTAAAAAACAGGTTACGAACCTCAACAACAGTCCCCTGTGGCATGCCAAGTTCAGTCACACTTTTGATTTTTCCGCCTTCGACATAGATCTGATTCCCCAGACCATCAGTATTATCACATGTTTTTAAACGCAAGCGAGACACTGAAGCAATCGACGCCATCGCTTCTCCGCGAAAACCGAGAGTGTGAAGGGCAAACAAATCTGCATCGGTGCGTATTTTACTGGTTGCATGGCGTTCAAATGAGAGAAAAGCATCCTGGCGACTCATACCACAACCATCATCGGTAACCCGAATGAGACGCTTTCCACCAGCTTCCAACTCAATCAAAATATTTGTTGCGCCTGAGTCAAGGGAGTTTTCGAGCAACTCCTTAACCACGGATGACGGACGCTCAACGACTTCACCCGCTGCAATTTTATTACACAAATCTTCAGGGAGAACCTGTATTTTAGTTTCCATAGCAGACATTATGACTTTTCGACTCAAAAAAAGATAGCGCCCGGGATAATTCCCGACCGCTATCTAAAAAATTAACCTTTATCATTCTTGAATTATTTTTCTTCCAGACCCTCAAAAATGACTTCAATATCATCCAACTCGTCGCTTTCTTCCTGCTGAACGTCTTCTGACACCAAAGTTAAGCCGACGGTAACCAGACCAAGATCTTCAGCAACATTGTTCACAATTTCAGGTGTCACTTCTGTAGAGTGTCGTAAATAAGCCTCAAATAATGCATTGTCACAAATCGTATTAATCAGTCTGGGAACACCGCCCGAGAACTTATGCACCAGCATTAAAGCCTCTTCCAGAAAAGGTGATGTTTCACACCGGGCGACTTGGAGTCGATGATTAATATATTCCAGGGTTGCCTGGGTAGAAAGAGGCTTTAAGGTATATTTAAACGCAACTCGCTGAGCTAACGGTGCATCCAGCTTCATCACATTATCAAGTTCAGGCAATCCGAAGAAAATAATATTGAGCAATTTTTTATCAGGTATTTCCAGATTCAAGAGGCCACGAAACTCTTCCATCAGCTCCCGAGTCTGCAACATCTGTGCTTCATCTATCAACACGACTGCTTTACGCCCCTCTTTTTCAATTTCAAGAAGTCGCTCATACAGTTGTTTCAACATCTTCAGCGGACTGATATCAGGATTTTTCACCCCCAATTGCGTACAGATGCGTGACATAATCCACTCAGGTGTAATGGCCGAGTGAATCATAACCAGCAGAGATGATTCATATTTATTGTAAGGGAGGTTGTCCAGCATACGTCGGGCTAATGTTGTTTTCCCAGTTCCAACGCCACCGACAAGAACAGCTAGCCCCTTATCCGTATCGACAGAATATTTTAGCCTGAGCAAAGCCTGATTATGCTGTTCACTGTCGAAATAAAATTTTTCATTGGGCGCATTTGAAAATGGCTCACGATCAAAATTAAAATGGTCAGTATATCCCATAAGCGCTCCAGATTAAATGAAAGGGTCGTTAAAGAAAAGAGATCCGTTCCTTGTTTCCGTCCACTACATTGTCGGGGTCATCTTCAGCAATCCCAAGAGTATTTTTCAATATTACAATTTTGTCTCTGACATCCCTATAGTTACTGTCCTGAGAAAAAACATTCTGGTAGCTGACCAAAGCATCACTTGAACGTTCAGCCCGTTCATACAGCAAACCTAGTTCATAACCAAGGTTGAGTCTCTGCATATCTTCTAAATGGGCAGAGTCAAGAGCTTGTTGAAACATAAGCTCTGCATTTTCATAGTCCCCCTTATCAGAGAAGCTGAGTCCTTTCAAAGTCTGACAATCAACATAACGTGCCGGCTCAATTTCCGCTTTTTCAAATTCACTGATAGCATCATCCAACAAACCCATTTCCCGGTAAGCAATCCCGAGGTTATAATGAGACTCAAGATCATCAGCGGCAATCTGCTCATCAACATCCGTTTTGAAAATCTTTTTCTCAGTGGCTTTATCCGGGATGAGAGTATCCAGCCCAGAAGTAAAATCAACTTCGGAAAAACTCTTGTCCAAGGGATTTGAAGAGGCTGTGGCAATATCTTCTTCCGGCTGCTCTTGCTCACGATGAAGAAGACCTTCAATCTCTTCAAGCTTCTGACGACATTCTGCAGAATCAGGTTCATAGGCTAAAATGGCCTGGCACAACTTTTCTGCCTCCAGGTACAGCCCCTGTTGAACATAAAACTCTGCTTCTTCCAAATCTGCCTGGAGATTATGCTCAACGGCTGGAGCCAGTTCTTCAGAAGGGTCTTCTTCCATATCAAATGAAAAGTCCAGGTCCTCACCAATAGAAGGGGCTGGGCTCATGCTATCATCAATATTCAGTTCTATAACGGCATCAGCATCAGCAACCTCGCCGGAAAAACCACCATCCAAAGAAGATTCCAGCTGCAGGTCAACTGTTTCATCCTCAACAATATCAAATGTCAGATCAGGGTCTTCATCAACAAGATCAAGATCATGATCTGAAACAGAAATATCTTCTTCAGCAGAACCGAGCAAAGAATCCGAGAGGGTTTCGTCGAGAATCATCTCTTCCGGTTCTTCCTCTTGCTCAGATATGATGTCTAAAAGTTTATCTCCCTCTCCTGTCAATTCATAAATTGAATCCAGAGTTTGTAAGACGACTCTGTTATCTGCAAGCTCTTCCTTTAAAATTTCATAGAATTCTTTCAAACGATCCAAACGGTCTGCTTTGAAAAAAGTATCTTTCCATTCCTCCAGTTCAGCGAGAGCAAAATCATAGTGCCTTCCATCAATTTCACACTTGATCAATGATTCC
Source organism: uncultured Desulfuromusa sp. (assembly GCF_963675815.1). NCBI lineage: Bacteria > Pseudomonadati > Thermodesulfobacteriota > Desulfuromonadia > Desulfuromonadales > Geopsychrobacteraceae > Desulfuromusa > uncultured Desulfuromusa sp. Next base: position 2,813,746 of record NZ_OY776574.1, on the reverse strand, counting down.
CTGATATCAAGATCCGTAGGATCCATACTCAAGAGCTTTTGATAAATCTCACAGGATTTTGCCCATTCCTTGAGGTCAGAATAACCTCGACCAAGCAACCGGAGCAGATCAGGATCAGCAGGTTTACCTTTTAACAGGTTCTCAAGAATATGTACGCCCCGGGCGTAATCTCTTTTCTCATAAAAGGCAAGAGCCAAACCCATCTGGAGTTTATTATTGTTCGGGTAAAGCGGAAGAAACATCTTGTAAAGTTTGAGAATCTTGTCGAAGTCCCCTTTTTCACTCAAGATTTCAAGCACTGAATCAAGCTCTGAATAGCCCTCGTCTTTCCGCTCATTATTCGCATAAACTTCAGCAAGCTTAACCCGAACATTCAGGTTGTTCAGATCGAGGTCACGCATCTTTTCCAGGGTTTTAATTTCATCTGCAATCATGCCGTTCCGACCATAATAGTCGACCAGATTGCGATATTCGGTCATAGCATTACCCAGTAAACCCTGTTTTTCATTGAGTTCAGCCAAGCGGTTAAACAAAGCAACCTGACTGGGATCAAGCCGTTGCATCTGCTTATAAATGGCGATGGCTTTCAGATAAAAACCATTGCTGGAGAAATATTTGGCAATCGATTCATATTGCTCATAGGCTTCCGTATTTTTGTTGGTACGCACATACAATTCGGCAAGTTTTTGCCGTGAACGGACATCAGCAGGATCCAGCTCAACAATTTTAGCGTAGTCTTTAATTGCTTTAGCTATTTGCTTTTTCTTTAAGCTTTTCTGTGCCGACTCAAGCAATTTATCTTTATTCGTTGCCAAAAAAAACCCCCTGAAGCTGACAGATTTACCCAGAATTAAGGGTTGAAAGATACGCGAAATTTTTATTAAGTGTCAAGTCAGGACACTGACTTATGAACATACCATAAGTTTATTAGAAACATCTCAAGACAGGATAGCACACTTCAAAAACAAAGAACAATAATGAATATTAATTTATTTAATTTTTTCCAACCTTCTCATTTCAGCCACAGATAAAAGACGATATCGGCCAGTCGGAACACCCTTCAGATCAAGAAAATCAAGTTGGATTCTCTTAAGCCTGACAACTGTTAATCCCAGCACTTCGCACATCCGGCGTACCTGGCGATTTTTACCCTCATGAATGATGATTTCAAACCAGCACCCGGAACCGGTTGTTCGAATATTGTTAACCTTCGCCGGTGCCGTCATGCCATCTTCCAGAATAACACCATGCTCAAGCTGCTTCACCATTTTTGCAGTCAAGGTTCCACGCACTTTGACCAGATAGGTCTTTTCTACGTTGTGACGCGGATGACTAATGCGATACGCAAGATCTCCATCATTTGTAAGAAGCAGCAACCCTTCCGTGTTGTAATCAAGTCGGCCGACAGGAAAAAGACGCTGTGGTATATCATTGAGCAAGTCTGTCACCAGTCGCCTTCCTTCGGGATCCTTCAATGTTGACACATAGCCACGCGGCTTATTCAGCAACACGGTTATTTTTTCTTGCGCCTTGCCCAGCTCTTGCCCTTCCACCTGAACTTTATCAAGGCTCAAGTCAGCCCGGTCTCCAAGCTTAGCCGGACAACCGTTGACAATAACTTTTCCTTCCTCAATCCACTTCTCCGCCTGGCGGCGGGAAGCCAGACCTGCTTGCGCAATCAATTTTTGCAATCTTTCAGCCATAGGATCAATCTACCTGGTCAGGGTTTAAGGGATATGCCTCTTCGAGTTCCGGGGCTAAGGCGGCAAATTCTTTAAGGGTGGGGAGATCATTTAAATCACGCAGACCAAAGAGTTCAAGAAACTGGCGACTGGTTCCATACATCAAAGGCCGTCCCGGGATATCTTTCTTACCAAGAATACGCAACAAACTTTTATCCAGAAGGGTCTTCATCACGCCCCCGGAATCGACTCCACGTAAATACTCGATTTCAGCACGTGTTGCCGGCTGACGGTAAGCCACAATCGCTAATGTTTCAAGTGCTGCTCGGGAAAAACGGGGAGCACGTGTCCTGTTTAATTTTCTCAGTGATGGAGCAAACTCTTCAGAGGTTCTGAATTGATAGCCTCCCGCAACTTCTGCGAGAAAAAAACCATGCTTTTCGGAACCATATTCTTGTTGTAGTTCCAAAACAATCGGTCTTAAAGTCGCTTTTGGCTGTTCTAGAAAAGTACTCAACCGGTCCAGCGACAAAGGACTGTCTGCAGCAAAAATAAAAGCTTCAACAAGTCGTTTCAAATCATCCATAACCAAGCAATTCCTTTTGCAGAGTTAACTTTGAGAGATGATCAGAAGAAACTGCCAATACCAGCCAAATTTCACTGAAATCATCTACTTGCTCAATATTCACAACATGCATCTTTACCATCTCAAGAGCTGCAATGAAGGAAACTATCAATTCACTTCGAGAAGAGTTTTTAGAAAAAATATCCCTAAAATTAAGCCGCTTTTTCTCCTGTAGTTTCTCTGCAATATGATCAATATAATCGGCAACGGAAAGCGATTCATGAATAACTTCATGAAAAATTTCAGGTGGTTTCTCTTTTAGCAATTGATAAAAAGCATCTGCCAGCTGATAAAGACCAGCTATGACTTCAGGTTCTTCACTGCCACCCGCAAGCAAATCAGAGGATTGAAATTGCCCCGTAAAAATATCCCGATCTAATTGCGGTAAATTCTGGAAAATTTCTGCTGCGTCTTTATAGCGTTGATATTCTAAAAGTCTTTTTACCAGCTCAGCGCGAGGATCCTCTTCCTCTTCCCCAATTTCTTCGCTTACAGGTAACAACATTTTTGATTTTATATGAATCAAGGATGCCGCCATCAGTAAAAACTCCCCGGCGATATCCAGATCAAGATGTTGCATCTGTTCTATGACTGACAAATATTGTTCTGTGATTTCAACAATGCGGATATCATAAATATCCATTTCATGACTTTTGATCAGGTGAAGCAAAAGATCGAGTGGACCGGAAAAGTTTTCAAGATGGATTTGAATAGCCATTAGAAATCAACGACCGAACAAAAAATGCATGGCCTGCTCTACCAGACGGGCTTCATCGCCGGCCATAAACAGAACAAAGGTGGTAATAACAGGCTGAAGCATAAGAGACCAAATGTCTGTAAAAAAAACTAAAAATAGAATCAGCACGAAACCAAACGGTTCTAACTTGCTGATCAATACCGCATATCGTTCAGGAAGAATTCCCGTGAGAATTCTTCCTCCATCCAAAGGTGGTATCGGAAGAAGGTTAAATATCCCCAGGAGAACATTAATATAAAGACTGAACCCTGCCATCATTTTGACCGGAGCTACAAACTGCGAGAAGGTTGAGGAACTGCCAAATGAGCTCTGGTCAAGGGCTCCCAGCCCCCGCAGCAAGAAAGCAGAAATAATGGCCAATAATAAATTGGTTGTCGGACCGGCTAAAGCAACCCAAATCATATCCCGGCGTGGTCTGCGAAAATTTCCGGGGTTCACGGGAACAGGACGCGCCCACCCAAACCCAAAAACGAAAATGGCGATAGTACCGACAGGATCCAGATGTTTAAAAGGATTTATAGTCAAACGCCCCAACAAACGAGCTGTCGGATCGCCAAATTTTTCTGCAATGTAGCCATGTGCAACCTCGTGCAGAATAATTGCCAATAAGGCAGGAACCAGCATGATTGCAATTTTGGAAATTATTGTTTCCATTGTGTGTGAGTTTCCAACATAAGGTCGGGACATCTTGAGATCGAAAAAGTATCTCAACAGCTCCTGTTAATACAAAATTAAGGCATCAACTGATGTCGGTATCCTATTCGACATGTCTGTGAGGGTCAACTAAAGGCTGAGCCATGAGATTGATGTACTGTTCTTTGACAAAACGAATTTCTTCTTCACGAGTCAGGATATCATGATTCAAGCGGGCTTTCAGCAAAGCCGTAAAGATGTTCTGAAAATATCGCCCCGGGGTAAAACCGAGAGAGATAAGATCATCGCCATTCAATATTATTTTTTCTTTTCGCAGTTCCGTCATGTACAGTGATATCCATCTGCGCAGCTTTTCCTGATCGCTACAGGCCATCAGATAGAGTAGGACCTCTACTGACAAACCATCAAACCAGAAGTATATTTCACTGTTCAGGGGCTGAGACAATTTATTTTTGCGCTGTTTCATCAGCTTGAGCAACTTTTTTGCTTTTGGTAATTGGTCCCTGATCAGGGCATGATCAGCTGCTGACAAGCCGAGCCATTCACTCACCCTGACGGCCCCCCTGCCTGCCAAGTTTTCAAAAAGACAAAGCAAATACAATAACCAGCGCCTGTAACTCTCGCCAGTATAAAGTAAATCAAACCAACTACTGGCACGTTCAGCAGCAACAAACAGTCCGGCGGTATGCGGACCGAAACTTAACCGGGGATCGATAAACTTCAACAGGTCAAACTGATCCAGACGCCCCAATGCTGCAACGACACGCGGCTCATCAAGAATTTGCTTTAACTCGTGTAGAATCCTTAGTCCTGAAATCTGTTTGACCGATCTTAGCTGCACGGCGCTTCGCATCAATCGTTCGGTCTGCTTGCCGATTTTGAAACCTAGACGCTGTTCAAAACGAACCGCCCGGAATAAACGGGTGGGATCCTCAATGAAGCTGAGATTGTGAAGTACCCGAACCGCTTTATCCTTGAGATCGCGCTGACCACCAAAGAAATCAAGCATCTGCCCGAAATGAGTCTGGTTCAAAGATATCGTCAAAGCGTTAATGGTAAAATCGCGGCGATAAAGATCATGGCGGATAGAAGCATGCTCCACTTGGGGTAAAGCAGCAGGTTTATCATAATATTCAAGGCGCGCCGAAGCGATATCAATTTTGAATCCATCCGGAAATGCAATAACAGCCGTTCCAAACTTTTCATGCGTTCGCACCCGGCACTGTGTTGTTTTTGCAAATGCCTCAGCAAAAAAAATTCCATTACCTTCAACAACAACATCGACATCCAGATTTTGCTGCCGCAAGATTAAATCACGGACAAATCCTCCAACAAGATAAACCTGCAAACCAAGCCTGTCGGCAACAGTCCCCAACTGAGTGAGGACATCTCTAACGGATTCAGGGAGTTGAGTTGCTAATAATCGCCGTAGATTTTTCCGTTTCAACTGCAAACCACTTTGTTCCTGAAACCCTTGAGATTTGTCCGCAAATAGCTGCCTGTCCTTCAACATATAACGAAGTAAATCTGTGCGCGTAACAACTCCAACCAGAATACCTGCATCCACAACCGGTACGCAGCGTTGGTTATGCTCCATAATCCCCTGTTGCAGCTCGGCCAGAGAAGCAGTCGATGGCACCATCCGAAAATCTGTGTTCATCATCTCACTGACGATCATTTTCAATAGTTTGTGATGAGCCGCTTTTTCAACCACATGCCGGGTTATTATTCCGACAACTTGCTGCTCATCATCCAGGACCGGGATGGCGTTAAAATTAAACCGTGTCATCAACTCCCGGGCATCCTCTATCGTAGAATCGATTGACAGCACTTTTACCGGAGCTGACATGAGCTGACCGGCTTCAAAATGTGACCGCACATGATTTCGGATCAATGGTTCCAGTCGATTAAGTAATTGTGCCAGCGGCATATCCCGAACAGTGGCTGAAGCTGCAAAAGCATGGCCCCCACCTCCAAACTCCTGAAATAGCTCACCAACATGCATTTCAGGCAGACGGGAGCGGCCAACCATAAAAATACGGTCTTCCATCCGCACAGCAACAATCAAAACGTTAAGATTTTCAATCTCCTGAAGCTTATGCACCAGGCTGGAAATGTCACCGACATAATCATTTACGGTTGTTGAAGCAATCGTAATTTCCACACCATTCACATTTATCTTTTCACAGGATTTTAATAATTCACTGAGCAGATCGATCTGCTCTGAGGTCATTTCCCGCACCAGAAAATCGGCTACGATATTCAGGTTGGCACCATGTTGCAGCAAGAACGCTGCAGCCTGAAAATCTTCCGGAGTGGTCCCTGAAAAGAGCAAATGCCCGGTATCTTCATATAAGCCGAGCATCATCATCGTTGACTCATCGGGCGTTGGGATAATGCCCTGTTCAATAAATAATTGCGTTATGATGGTCGTTGTTGCCCCGACATCCTGAATACATTCAAACTGTCCGTGAATTGTCTGTTCATCAGCCGGATGGTGATCATAAATATGGATTTCTAGAGCGGGATTATGAATAATTTCGGCAAACTTTCCAATTCTCGCAGTGCTGCGGACATCGACCAGAATCAATCTCGTCACATCAGCAAGGTCTATATCGCGAACACGTTTAACATCATATGCGTAGAGCGTGCTATGTAACAGAAAATCACGCAACCCCCGTTCCTGTCCCCCAGGAAAAACCAGAACAGCGTCAGGATAGAGCCTTTTGGCCGCGATCATGGAGCCAAGGGCATCAAAATCAGCATTGACGTGGGTAGCAATAACATCCATAAAACAGAAACTCACAAAACCAGAGAAGAGGATGAAACTTATAAGAATTACAGTTCCAGTGTTCCTATCAGGTCATTAATATCGACAATCCCTTCTTCCCGACAAAATTCTTCCAAATCATTGATAATTGTCGCCATGGCATTGGGATCGACAAAATTTGCTGTACCAACCTGAACAGCTTTAGCACCGACAATCAAAAATTCCAATGCATCCATCGCTCTGGAAATGCCACCAATACCGATGACTGGAACTTCAACCGCCTGAACCACCTGATGCACTAAACGTACTGCAATCGGCCGTATTGCGGGACCTGAAAGACCACCGATAACATTCGCAAGTCGTGGTTTGCGGGTTTTAACGTCAACCGCCATACCCGTCAAAGTATTAATTAAGCTAAGGGCATCCGCTCCGGCATCTTCCGCAGCTCTGGCTGTCACCTGAATATCCGTCACATTAGGAGTAAGTTTGACAATGAGCGGTTTTGTCGTTCGTTTACGAACCAGAGAAACGGCTGCAAAAGCTGCTTTAGGGTCGGTTCCAAAGATAATTCCGCCGTGCTTGACGTTGGGACAGGATATATTCATCTCCAATGCAGCAACCCCTGGGACCTCATCCAGACGAGCGGCAACTTCACCATATTCTTCCTGCGTATTACCAAAAAAGTTGACAATAACCGGGCAGTCATGGCGCTGAAGAAAGGGGATTTTATCTTTGATAAAAGCGTCGACTCCGACGTTCTGCAAGCCGATAGCGTTGAGCATACCACTAACTGTTTCACAAATACGGGGAACATTGTTTCCGGCTTTGGGATGAAGTGACATACCTTTAGTAACAACAGCTCCAAGCTGGTTCAGATCAAGATAACGAGAGTATTCCTCGCCATAACCAAAGGTTCCGGAAGCCGGCATAACGGGATTTTTTAACTTCAGTCCAGCTATTTCTACGCCCATTCTCGGCCGTATTGTTTTCTTGTCAGACATCATCGACAGCCTCCGCCCTGAATGACTTTAATTTCATTTTTATTCCAATCGAGATTTTCAGCCTTGAAAACAGGGCCACTGGTACAAGTACAGAGGTAATGAGGCTCGCTGTCGGTATGCCCAGCCCCCTTTACGACACAGCCAAGGCATGCCCCGACGCCACAGGCCATCAAAGCTTCGAGAGAAACCTGCAGAGGGGTTCCATGATCAAAGCAAATTTTTTGCACTGCATCAATCATCGGCATGGGCCCACAGGCAAAAACTGTAGACTTGGGATACTTTACAAGTTTCCGCTCCAGGACTTGGGTCACCAGCCCCTCTTCTCCCAAGCTCCCATCTTCAGTAGAGACATAGGTTTCAACTCCCAGTCGTTCAAATTCCGTCACGGTGATAATGTCATCCCGGGTCCGCCCACCCATGAGAAGACGGACATTGGAAGTATCTACCATTTTTTCAGCCAGCATATAGAGCGGGACCAGGCCAATGCCACCACCAACGAGAATTTTTTCTTCATCCGGGTCCCCTAAATCAAAGCCCTCTCCCAGCGGTCCCAGTAATTCTACCGGATCACCCTGATGCAACCCCTGCATAATTTCGGTACCACTGCCAACAACCTTATAGATGAGTTCTATAAATTCTTTCGGTGGCATATTGTCACAATCAGCGGGCATGAATCCTGCCCTGAAAATACCAAAAGGACGTCGCAACAATGGGGGTAATGATCTCTGAACTCGAAACATGACGAATTGTCCTGGTTTGGCCAGTTTATTGTATCCTGGAGCTAAGATTTTCATTCGAAAATAGCCAGGAGATATTTCCTGATTCGATAAGACGATTGTCTTGATATTGTTCATATGTTCATCTCCCGATTTTTAGATTTCAAAAGGTTTTGACCATGAGCAAAGCATCTTCACCATCTTTGTAATAAGCTTTTCGAGTTCCACTTGGCCTAAACCCGCAGTGTCGATACAGCGAAATCGCGCCGACATTGCCGGACCGCACTTCAAGCCAGGATGAAGACAATCGAAATTCAGCACAGCGCCTAAACGCCTCTTGCAGCAATTTTAAAGCAATCCCCTGACGTCGATATTGAGATGAGGTAGCCAGATTGAGGATTTGCATCTCATCCACAACCAGCCAGTAGCAGATATAGCCTGCAATTCTTCCATCAATCTCATAAACAAGTATTGAGGCAACGGGGTTTTTCAGCTCCTGCAAAAATTGTAACCGAGACCAGGGGTGGGAATAACAGTCCTTCTCAACCAGCAGGACATTATCGAGATCCGCTGCTGATATTAACCTGATAACATGACTTTTAACGACCATTCTGTATTCAGCCAAACTGATTTATGGTAAAATTCAAGCACATGATTTTTTTAAATTCCTGCTAAAATTAGCACATTCCAGCAAACCAATACAGTGAAAGATCAGTTATCCGGGAGAATAGAAGAAAACGAATCAAAACTCTTGTCTCCAACATTGACAAGCAACGACCTGAGTGCTTTAATGCCGATCTTTTTAACGACCAAGGAGTCATAATTGAACAACAATAAACCCATCACCTATAAAGAATCCGGTGTTGACATTGATGCCGGAAATCATTTTGTCGACCTCATCAAACCCTTGGTAAAACAGACATCACGCCCCGAAGTCCTTGCTGATATTGGTGGTTTTGGCGGTCTTTTTTCTCTCAATAGCAACAAATACAAACGCCCAACGCTGGTTGCGGCAACCGACGGTGTCGGAACCAAGTTAAAGCTCGCGTTTATGTTGAATGAGCATGACACAATCGGCATTGATCTGGTGGCTATGTGTGTCAATGATATTATTGTTCAGGGGGCTGAACCACTCTTCTTCCTTGATTATTTAGCCACCGCGAAATTAGCTCCTGAAAAAGCGGTAGAGATCGTTAAAGGAATAGTCGAAGGCTGCAAACAGTCCAACTGTGCACTTCTGGGTGGAGAGACAGCAGAAATGCCGGGAATGTACTCTGGAGAGGAGTACGACTTGGCTGGTTTTTCTGTTGGCGTTGTAGACAATGACAAAATCATTGATGGGTCAACGATCACCAAGGGAGACGTTATCATCGGTATTTCATCCAGCGGTCTGCATTCCAACGGATTTTCTCTTGCGCGAAAAATTCTTATAGAAAAAATGCAGTTAGATCTCTTCGCTCAACCGGAGGAGCTGGACAAACCCCTCGGTAAAGAGTTGCTCACTCCAACAAGAATTTATGTTAAAAGTATTCTCAATCTGATCCGTGATTTTAATATCAAAGGAATTGCTCACATCACCGGGGGAGGTCTTTTAGAAAATATTCCTCGTGTTTTGCCGCAACCCTGTAAAGCCGTTATTAAACGTGAAAGCTGGAATAAACCGGCTATTTTTGAAATATTACGCCAAGGCGGTAATATTCCCGAAGATGAAATGTACCGAACCTTCAATTACGGTATCGGCATGATTCTGATTGTCCCTCCGACTGAAGCTGATGATATTATTGGGCGACTGGCCGGCCTGGGAGAAAATGCCTGTTTAATTGGAGAAATCTCACCGGCGGATTCACCTTCCGTTGAACTCGTTTAGTTTTTTTACCGAAGCAATAACATATGACACTGAACAAAAAACTACGCGTAGCGGTTCTTGCATCAGGCGGCGGAACAAACCTGCAATCAATTATAGATCAGTCTCAAGAAGGAATTCTTGACGCTGAGATCTGTCTGGTTCTCAGTAATAATCAGGACGCAGGAGCCTTAAAAAGAGCACAACAAGCCGGCATTGAGACCCTCTGTATCGATCATCGCGACTTCAAAACCCGCGAACAGTTTGATCAAACTGTTGTTGCCGCATTAAAAAAAGCCGGGACAGAACTTGTTGTCCTGGCTGGATTCATGCGCATCATTTCTGAAATTTTCCTGCAGGCCTTTCCACAAAAAATCATCAATATTCATCCCGCTTTATTACCCGCATTTCCAGGATTACACGTGCAGCAAAAGGCCATTGAATATGGTGCCAAGTTTTCCGGATGTACTGTTCATTTCGTTGATGCCGGTGTTGATACAGGTCCGATCATTGCGCAGGCAATCGTGCCGATTTTCAACGATGATAATGAAGAGATACTTGCAGCGAGAATCCTTGAGCAGGAGCATAAAATCTATCCACAAGCCATTCAGTGGATTGCTGAAAAACGAGTAAAAATTGAAGGAAGATGTGTCCACATTGAAGACAGCAAAAACGTTACAGCAGCTTTCATCAATCCACCGATAAGGTAGAGATATAATGCGTCCCATCCTCGTTAGCAGCTGTCTTCTTGGCTTAAAAACTCGTTACGATGGTACTGATAACTACAGTCAAGCAGTGGTTGATTTTATAAAGAACAATCAATTAACCCCGATTCCAGTTTGCCCTGAGCAATTAGCGGGACTATCAACACCTCGGCCAAAATGCTGGTTCAGCATTGGCGATGGTGACTCAGTTTTAGATGCCAGCGGTAAACTTATCGATGAACACGGAGAAGATCTCACCTCGGTTTTTCTTCATGGGGCTCGAGAATGCCTCAAAATTGTTGAGATGACAAATTGTAAACATGCGATTTTACAACAACGCAGCCCTTCTTGCGGATCTCAAAGTATTTATCTGAATGAAAAGCTGGTCCAAGGGGTTGGTATAACCACTGCGATGCTTAAAAAAAGCGGTATAAAGGTTTTTAGTGACGACAATCTACCAGCTAAAAAAACCTGAAAATATTTGCATCCAAGAACAATATATGCTAGTAATGCGCGTTCGAAACTTTCAGGAGGAATGTCGAAATGTCTAAACAATGTGAAATTTGCGGCAAAAAACCCGTAACCGGAAATAATGTCAGCCATGCACACAACAAAACCCGTACTGTGTGGAACCCAAATCTCCAAAAACTTCGCGCCATTCACAATGGTTCGGTGAAAACGATAAAGGTTTGTACGCGTTGCATCCGTTCAGGAAAAGTACAGAAAGTCGTTTAAGTTAAAGTAGAGCAAACAATCTAAACAAAAAGGGATGGTCGTAAAGGCCATCCCTTTTTGTCGTTACAATCTGCAATCCCAATCAACCAATGTAAGCAATAGCATCTATTTCAACCAGAGCTCCTTTTGGTAGAGCTGCAACCTGAACCGTAGCCCTCGCTGGAGCAACCTTACCGCAATAGCCAGCATAGATTTCATTTACGACACTGAAATCACCAAGATTTGTTAAGTAAATTGTTGTTTTTACAACAGAATTGAAATCAATCCCGGCTTCTTTTAAAACTTGTTGTAAATTATCTAAAGACTGCTTTGTCTGAGTCTCAATACCACCAGCGACTAACTCTCCGGTTTCAGGAATAAGAGGAACCTGACCGGAACAGTAGAGAACCCCCCCGGCTTTGACCGCTTGAGAATAGGGACCTATTGCAGCTGGTGCTTTTTTTGTTTCAACTTTGACTAATTGCATGGATATTCTCCTCAGTTAAGTCATTTATCTTTTTATCTCGTTAATTTCTAATTCTCTCAACCCGAATAACTCCCTTAACTTTCTTTATCTCACGAATAACACGATTGAGATGCTCAAGATTTTCTACATCAATTTCAAACAAGTTTGATCCTTTTTTATCCCCACGAGAATGAACGCTGGCGCTGAAAATATTGGCATCAGCATCAGCTATTGCACCAGAGATACCAACCAGCATTCCTTTTTGATCCGAGCAAACAACCTGAATTTTAACAGGCCGTGTTGTTTTGCGTTGCATATCCCATTCAACATCAATCCTTCGCTCTGGATCGCTTGCAAGGACCTGAGGGCAAGTCTTTGCGTGAACCGTCAAGCCCCGTCCTCGGGTAATAAAACCAATAACGGGTTCTCCAGGAAGAGGATTACAGCAGTTTGCAAAGCGGACCATCACATTATCAATACCACCAATCAAAATAGCACTTTGTGGTTTACGCCGACCGAACTTACCCAGAACCTTTCCTAAAGCACCAGACTTTCCAGGTTGTTTGATCTGCTCTTCTTTTGGCAAAACATGAGAAACAACCTGACCTGAAGAAAGCTTGCCATAACCAATGGATGCAAAAATATCATCTGCGGATTTGAAACCTAAGTCATTCACCGCTTGAGAAAAACTATCCAGGGACAAAGCTCTCTTTAAACTATACTGGTGCTTCCGCAACTCTTTTTCAAGAAGTTCACGGCCGATTTCAATACTCTTCTCCCGTTGCTCTGTCTTAACCCAATGACGAATTTTATTTCGTGCTTTAGATGTTTTTACAAAGGCAAGCCAATCCTTGCTCGGGGTTTGGTGCGCCGACGTCATCACATCGACAATATCACCATTTTTGAGTTGAGTTTTGAGCGGACAGAGCTTGCCGTTAATACGGGCACCGACACATTGCATCCCCACATCGGTATGCACTGCATAGGCAAAATCAATGGGACATGACCCTTGCGGCAACTCCTTGACATCACCATTCGGGGTAAATACGTAAACTTCCTCTGGGAAGAGATCAATAAAAGAGGTGTCTGAAGCACTCCATTCAGTACTAACGTCTCGCTGCCATTCCAAAACCTGACGCAACCAGTTAAAGCGTTGATCATCTCGCCCTGTAACCGGGACAGCACCACCGCCTTCTTTGTACTTCCAATGGGCTGCAACACCCTCTTCCGCAATCCTATGCATCTCGCGTGTTCGTATCTGGACCTCCATCCGCTCTGCATAGGGGCCAACAACAGTCGTATGTAAAGATTGATACATATTAGTCTTAGGCATGGCAATATAATCTTTAAAACGCCCAGGTATCGGCTTCCAGGTGGCATGAATCAGACCTAAGACCTCATAACACTCTCTTACAGAATCAACCAACACCCGAAAGGCTGTCAGGTCATAAATCTGTTCGAGACCAACTCCCGTTCTTTGCATTTTACGATAGACTGAATAAAAATGCTTAAACCTTCCAGTAACGTTTCCCTGCAAGTTATTTTGGGCGAGAAGATGACAAATTTGTTCTCGTACCTTCTCCACATATTCACCACGCTCCTTTTTATGCGCAGTTATCCGCCGAGCAAGAGCATCATATTCTTCAGGCTCAAGAACCTGCAGCGATAAATCCTCTAGCTCTCCTTTAAGCCAGCTAATTCCCAAACGATTCGCCAGTGGAGCATAAATTTCCAGCGTCTCCCGTGCACAGTTTATCTGTTCCTGTTCCTGTCGATAACCAATATTTCGCATAGCGTTTAAGCGGACAGCCAGATAAACTAATATCACCCGTAGATCGCGAGCCATGGAAACAAACATCTTGCGAAAATTCTCAACCTGCTGTTGATTACTTTGACGATAGGGAATACTGCTGATCTTGCTCCCGGTTTCAACCAGAGTAACAACCTCTTCTCCGAAAGCTGCCAACAGCTCCTCTTTTGACACTTGTCCGGAAGACAAGGAATCGTACAGGATACCGACAATAAGAGTGGTTTCATCAACCTTTAAGCGGATAAGAATAGAAGCTATTTCAAGAGAATATTGAAGGTATTCACGGCCATCGGCCATCTTCCGGCCATGGTGAGCACGGCGACAAAAATCACAAGACTTGCTCAGGAGATCCTGATCAGCCTGTGAATAATAAGTCTTTAGTTGTTCAAAAATATCATTTTCTGTAATCATAGAGGGGATCCGCAAGAAACAGGATATTTGATCCTACACTCTGACGGGTAAAATAAGCAAACATCCCTTCCCCTCATTCGTATGAGGAGAAGGGTTAAATTTGTTATCGTTTTTTGGTTGGGATCTGGAATTCTACCTTGTTCGCTGCTATCTCACGTAAAGCAACAACTACTTTTTTATTCCCAGATTTATTTTCAATCAACGGTTCTGCCCCCTTATACAACTGTTTAGCTCTTTTCGCAGCAACCATTGCTAACAAGAATCTGTTAGGAATCACATCAAGACAATCTTCTACGGTTACACGTGCCATCTATTTATCTCCTTTTACAGTAAAATTTTTCAACAGGTATTTCGTTCGATCCATACGACAACGTTCGGCAGTAACAATTGCCTTCAATCTCTCGTTGGCTTCATTAAAATCATCATTTATAACCAGATAATCATACCAGGGAGCCTGCATAATTTCTTGTTCAGCATTTTCTAAACGATGCTGAATAACAGCATTATTATCGGTACCACGATCATACAAACGTTTCTTTAATTCAGTAAAATCAGGAGGTAAGATAAAAATAAAAATCCCCCTTTGATCGTTTTTCTTAAGTTGAGCCGCCCCTTGGCAATCGATGTCCAACAAAAGATCAATACCATCTTCAGCGGCAGTTCTTAAAGTGTCCAGCGAAGTTCCATAATAGTTACCATGAACCTCAGCATATTCGGCCAGCAGTTGTTTTTCAATCATCCTCTGAAAGGCTTCCGGGTTGGTAAAAAAATAATCCACCCCATCCTGCTCGCCATTACGCTTATCCCGAGTTGTAAACGAAATAGATTGACGCAAATCAGGAACACTGTCAATCAATTCTCGACATAAAGATGTTTTTCCTGCTCCAGAGGGGGCTGATACAACAAATAGAATTCCCTCTCTCAAATTGTTTTCACTCAATGTTCTGTACCTGCTCGCGTATTTTCTCCAGCTCTGCTTTCACTGCAACGACATATCGCGTTAAGGTTGAATCGTTAGATTTTGAGCCCATCGTATTCGCTTCACGATTCAATTCCTGAACCAAAAAATCCAGTTGTCTCCCGACCGGTTCCTGCTGCTGCAACAGATCATGAAACTGATTCAGATGACTATTAAAACGGGTAATTTCTTCACTTATATCACAACGATCTGCAAAAATGGCAATTTCCTGGGCGACACGCTGTGGATCACCTCCATTTTCTTCCAGGCGCGCAAGCCTCTCCCGCAATTTCTGTTGCCATTCAACGGGAACCAATGCCGCCACTTTCTCAATTCCACCGATAGATTCCGCCAGCAAGGTTAACCTGTTTTCAATATCAGTCTGCGTAGCAATCCCCTCTTTTTGCCGCATTTCCTGGATAGCAGTTAAAGCATTACTGAGGGCCTCAGACAAGCATTTCCACAGTGTATCCTGATCAAACTCCAAATCCTTTAAAACCAGAACATCCTTTTGTGCAGCTAAAAACTCAAGACTGATGTCACCAGACAAACCGCTGTATGCTTTTAAACTCTTAAAAGCTTCCATGTAAGCATTTGCAACCTGCTTATCAACAACCGGCTTGTTCGCAAGATGTTCAGCGTGCTCCTGACTGATAAAAATATCAATTTTACCCCGTTTTAAAACCGCGAGAACTTGTTTTTTTATTTCACTTTCAAGGGGTGCCAGCAAACGTGGTGATTTAATATTGACATCACCATAACGGTGATTCACTGCCTTTATTTCAACAGAAAAGGACAATCCATCAATCTGAGCCTGGCCACGACCATACCCTGTCATGCTTTTTATCATATAATGATGTACTCCCACTTTGAGATTAAATAATAAATCATTCGATCTAATCCATGTAAAAAGTAATGTTCTTACAAACGAAATATTGACAAGAACCGCTAATCCAGAAAGCTGAGTTCCGGTTGTTCATCCAACAATTGATATTTCTGACACAACTGGAAGAAAAGTTGTAATCCCCTTAGATGTTCTTCTCCAAGACGATAGTCAATTGTCTGCCAATAAGCAACGATAGCCTCAACATCTAATCCAATCGTCTTTGATACAACCATTGCTTGCGGATATGGATTACTGATGAGTTGATTACAAGAATCCAGTAGTTGCCGACCCAGATCAGCCAACGCGACAGAAAACTTATCAAGAGAGTGACGATCAATCATCCAGAGAGCAAAAACAAAAGGCAGACCCGTATGTTGATACCAGATTTCACCGAGATCAAAAACCTGAATCCCTGGGGGTAAATGACGAGCTAAGCGCAATGCCCTGTCGCCAATAAGTAAAGCAGGATGTTGTTCTCCGATTAATGATTCTATTGACGCCTCAGGAACCATATCGGTCACGTCATGAAGATGATAAAACTCACGAAAAATAACTCTTAAAAGATTAATAGAGGTAGCAGACTCACCCGTTATTGCAATGGTTTTACCCGCTAATTCGCTTAAGTGAACAGGAGAAAAGAGCAGAACGCTTTCTACTTTACCAACTGAAGAAATTGAATGCCCGGGAAGAAGAAGATATTTTCTCCAGTTTCTTGCATACTCAAATGAAGAAGAAGGGCTTGCGTCCAGTTGCCCCCGCTGCAGCATTTCGTTTAGTGTCGCTGGAACCCCGGGAACAAACCGCCCATGAAAGCCATTGTCCTTGAGGTGATGAAAGAAAGGAACACAATTCAAATAAGAAATATAACCTAATGTCAATTCAGAGGATGAGTCCATAGATTGAATCTCGTCTAGAAAAAACAACAGACGAGAAACATCTCGTCTGTTGAAAATAAGCCATGGTGTGAACTATTATTTTAAATCTTAACCCGCTCCAGAAAATTTGTGTCAAAATTGCCATCATTAAACTGTTTATTCGCCATCATCTTCTGATGAAAAGGAATCGTTGTTTTTATTCCCTGAATAATGTATTCGTCAAGAGCACAGGCCATTTTCTGTATGGCCTGTTCTCGAGTTTCAGCATGAACAATCAACTTTCCAATCATTGAATCATAATTGGGCAAAACAGTGTACTGATCATACATTGCACTTTCTATGCGGATACCCATGCCGCCAGGCGTATGGTAACCCGTAATTTTACCTGGAAACGGTGTAAATTTTTCAGGATCTTCTGCATTTATCCTGCACTCGATAGCATGACCGCTGATTGTAATATCTTCTTGTTTATAGCGCAAAGGCAGTCCTGCAGCAGAGTTGATCTGTTCTTTAACAATATCAACACCAGTGACCATTTCAGTGACGGGGTGCTCGACCTGAATCCGCGTGTTCATCTCCATAAAGTAGAAACTGCCGTCACTATCAAGCAAATATTCAACGGTCCCTGCACTGGCATAATTAACGGCTTTGGCAGCAGCAACGGCACAGGCACCCATCCGCTCACGCAATTCGGGCGTTAAAACCGGACAAGGAGCTTCTTCAATCAATTTCTGATGGCGTCTTTGAATAGAACAATCACGTTCACCCAAGTGAATAACATTGCCATGTTTGTCCCCGAGAACTTGAATTTCAACATGACGTGGATGCTCGCAAAACTTTTCAATATAGACATCTGCTTTACCGAAACCTGCCTGCGCCTCAGTACGGGCTGTCGCCAACGCATTTGCTAAAGAAGCAGGAGAATGAACAATCTTCATACCGCGGCCACCACCACCTGCTGAGGCTTTAATAATAACAGGGTAGCCTATATCATTAGCGATCTGCTGTGCCTCTTCGGAGGTTTCAATGCTCTTGTTGGTCCCTGGCAAAATTGGAACACCGGCAGCGGTCACCGTTTGCCGGGCACTGATTTTATCCCCCATTCTCCTCATATTATCAGCAGTTGGTCCGATAAATGTAATACCACATTGTTCACAAATTTCTGCAAATTCTGCATTTTCTGAAAGAAAACCATACCCAGGGTGGATTGCATCAGCATCCGCAATCTCAGCAGCACTGATGATCGCTTTCATATTGAGATAGCTATCAGCACTCGCTGCCGGACCAATACAGATACTTTCGTCTGCCAGACTTACGTGAAGAGCATCATGATCAACATCAGAATGAACTGCAACCGACTTGATCCCCATCTCTTTGCAAGCACGGATTATCCGCAAGGCGATTTCACCACGGTTAGCTATGAGTATTTTATGAAACATTTTAAACTCCTGAATAGAGCAATTCAAAGTTGTAGAACGTAAATTGATGACGGATACAGAAACTCACGCCCCGGATAACCAACTGATTACAACCGCTCAACAAGGAAAAGAGTTTCACCAAATTCAACCGGTGTCGCATCATCTTTAACAATCTCGATGATTTTACACTTAAATTCCGCCTCAATTTCATTAAATAGTTTCATGGCTTCAACAAGGCACAGGGTTTGTCCCGCTTCGACAATATCCCCAACTTCAACAAAAGGAGCAGCATCAGGAGAGGGCTTACGATAAACAGTCCCAACCATTGGAGAAGGAACCGAATCATATTTATCATCGGTGACTGCTGGGGCGGGAACGACACCCGAAGGAGCAACAGGCGCTGTAGCAGGTGCTTGAACAGGGGCTGAGACGGGTGCCGTAACCTGGACATATTCCTTTTCGGCTCCCCGTTTAATATGAATTTTTTCTTCCTGATTTTCCATATTGAATTCAGTAATATCAGTATCAGTAACTAACTTGATTAAACTTTTTAGATCTTTCAGTTCCATAATTATCCTCCTGAAAACCTTTTTATAAATTTATTTGCTTAAATTGCTTAGGAATTGAGGTTAATTTCTCATATCCTTCTTCAGTTACGACGATCGTATCTTCAATTCTGACGCCGCCAGTATCAGAAATATAAATACCGGGTTCAATGGTAATCACCATACCGGCAACGAGGCATTGGTCCGAACGGGACGAAACCGCAGGATATTCATGGATTTCCAAACCAACACCATGACCTAATCCGTGACCAAAATATTCTCCATACCCCCGATGCGCAATAATCTCCCTGGCAACAGCATCCAGCTCACTGATTTGCAAACCTGGTCGAATGACTTCAAGAGCCGAGTCATGAGCTTCTAACACAATATCAAAAATTTGTCGAAGGTTTCTATCAACATTGCCTATTGCGAGGGTCACAGTTTCATCCGAATGATAACCATTGACGATGGTACCGAAATCGATTGTAACAAGCTCTCCAGATTGAAGTTGTTTTGCACTCGCAACCCCATGTGGTAACGCTCCACGAACCCCCGATGCAACAATAAAATCAAATGCATTGGCTTCACCTCCCAGGCGTTTCAAGGAAAATTCAAGCTCTTGTGCAATTTCCAGCTCAGTGACCCCAGGTCGAAACATTGGTAAGACAGATTGAAAAGCTTTAAAATTAAGATCAGCAGCAGCTTGAAGGGAAACCAGTTCATCTTTCGTTTTGACCCCACGTAATGGCTGTAGTTGCTTACTGAGCAAACACCATTCCAGAGAATCTCCAACCAGAGCTTTTAACTCTTCAAACAGAGCAACACTGACAACCTCCGCATCTAACCCTACCCGCTTATAACCATTAGAGAGTAGTTCGTCGGCAACAGCCTTGAGTTTATTTTTGTAGCATTGAATAACGTCAGCTCTCACCTGTTTTTGAGCTTGGGAAATATAGCGGGAATCCGTTAGAAAAGAAGATTTAGTTTGATCAACAAGAAAAACGCCATCTGTGCCTGTAAACCCTGACAGATAACGTATATTGGGTAATCCGAAAATCAATATTGCATCGAGTTTCTGAGCAACAAAGATCTCTCGAAGGCAACGGTTCTCTAATTCAGACACGTGACGTCCTGTTTGCCAAATACTCAGATAACGCACGAAAAGCAAGGCTATAGCCTGCGGCACCAAAACCGGCAATCTGACCAATTGCTACAGGTGCTATATAAGAATGATGACGGAATTCTTCACGCGCATAGATATTTGACAGATGAACCTCTACGGTTGGCAAATCAACACCGCTAATTGCATCGCGTAGTGCAACACTTGTATGCGTTAAACCTCCAGGATTAATGATAATCCCAGAATATTCTTCCTGTTTAGCCTGTTGTACCTTATCAATCAAAGCCCCCTCATGGTTGGATTGATAAGGATCTATAAGACAATCAAAAGGAGCAGCTTCAGCAATTAAATCCTGCATAATTTGATCAAGGGTCGTGTGGCCATAAACTTGTGGCTCACGACTCCCCAATAAATTTAAATTAGGACCATTCAACACCATAAGCTTCATAGGCCTACTCCAATCCAAGCCGCAAAGCATGAGATTCCCGCATCAGCAAATAGCGGCCCTGGCCATAATTACCGGAACGCTCAACCATCAAAGCAACAAAATAATCATCAGTTAAAGCGTGAATAATCACATAATAAAATTCTGTCTTAATAGAAACTTCCTGAAGTTTACCAATATTTAAAATCTCGGCTGCGCCGGCTATTTCCTTCGTGACATTGGAATATTCAATGCCAACAAGATTCAAATCCAGAGTCTTTTCTTCAATAACATATTGATCAATACCAATGCCGTCATATCCCATCAGTACAGCCCCGATCCCCCCGGAACAGTTAACGACAATTGTTTCAAGAATATTTTTAAACATGATCTCTCCTTCGCTGAATATTAGAAAGCCAATGATCAAAAGTTGTCATCACCTTTTTAAGAGGATCGTCTTCTGTTAATTCGTCTTCAACGCCGCTGTCATCACCAGTAATGGCTTGCGGATTATCAGGCTGGAGGACTAATTTATCATCTTGAGGATCTTGCAGAGTATCTTCTTTTGGGACAAAAAAACTGTTCTCTTCCTCTATTTTCTTTTCTAACTCTTTAATTTTTCGTCGTAAAGTCAAATCGTCGGGATTCTTAACCGATAACCGCTGAAACAGATCAAGCGCCTTTTCAGATAGCCCCTGAGCAAGATATAAATCAGCTAAAGTGGAAGAGACCAAGGCTGAAGAATCAATGGCTGCAGCCTCTTGACTGCCATCAACCTCTTCGGTCTCATCTTGATCCGGTGTCGTAAAATCAGGCAAAGAAAGAAGAAGTTTATTGATAATCGGATCCGCAGGTGTCAATTTTCTAGCTTTTAGAAGAAGTTCTCGTGCCTGGTCCTCTTCACCAAGTAAAATTCGAACTCGTGCATAACCAACCAAAGCTGCAAGGCTCTCTTCATCCAACTCAAGTGCTCTTTCAAACGCATCCACGGAGCCGGAAAAATCTTCAAGCTGACAAAGAATCCGCGCCAACACAATGTAAGCCGGGCTGAAATCAGGATGCAGAGAAAGTCCTTTTGAGATAATCTGACGAGCATCATCAAACATCCCCATCTTTCTATATGTCTCAGCTAATGAAACAAAAATTGTCGAGCTCGAATCTTTAACAAGGATTTCCGTGTAAGCAGCAATTTTACCTAAAAGTAAACTCTGCTTATTCTGATCTGTCATATGTCCTCCGTACAAACTTAAAGGATAGACGAAAAAACCGATGAGATATCTGTAACCTTATGCAAAATAACTTTACCTATGCCACGATTCAGAACCAGAGTCAGATGCCCTTGCTTGACCTTCTTATCTCTCTGCATCGACACAATGTATTCATCCAAGGCAAAATCAGGAGGTTCAGTTGGAAGCCCCAGAGCTTTTAGGATAGAGGTAATTCGATCAACATCCTCCTGAGAACATAGTCCCAGCTGAGCTGAAATTTTCGCAGCAACAACCATTCCTACGGAAACAGCTTCACCGTGTTTCCACTGTCCATAGCCGGATAAATTTTCAATAGCATGACCAAAAGTATGTCCAAAATTTAAAAAAGCCCTGATTGAACCTTCTTTTTCATCTACAGCAACAATATCAGCTTTAATTTGACAAGATCTCTTAATTGCATGGATAAGAGTTTCAGGATCACGACCTCGCAACTTCCGAACGTTATCCTCAAGCCAACCGAAGAAATCAGCGTCATGAATGATTCCGTACTTGACAACCTCAGCAAGACCAGCAGAGACTTCTCTGGGGTCTAATGTCTTTAAAACTTCAATATCTATCAGAACCAACTCAGGTTGATAAAAAGCTCCGATCAGATTTTTGCCTAAAGAATGATTAACAGCGGTCTTGCCTCCAACTGAACTGTCAACTTGCGATAACAAAGTGGTCGGTATTTGTACATAGGGGATTCCACGCAAGAAAGTTGCCGCAGCAAAACCTGCCATGTCACCGATGACTCCGCCGCCAAGCGCAATGAGACCACACCCCCGGTCAAATTGATTTTCTATCAGAAAATCATAGATCGATTCCAAGGTTATAAGTGATTTGTATTCTTCACCGTCAGGCACATTAAACTTAAGCGGATTAAAACCAGAAGAAATCAATGAATCATATACAGCTTTACCGTAAAAATTATCCACAGATGGGTTAGAAATAATAGCTATGCGTTGCGGAAAATCGTTCTGAATAAGTTGTTTACCAAGATTGTTAATGATATCAGAACCAACCGATATACAATAACTTCTATCGGCAAGAAGAACGTTTATATTTTCTAGCATTTGCGAACCATTTAAAAAAAAAGGGCAGGTCACCCTGCCCTTTTTTAAAAAAAGAGTTAATTTCTTAGCGTAAAATTCTAGGAGTCACAAAAATAAGCAACTCGTTTTTAGAAGAAGTTTTTGTCGTACTCTTAAACAGATGGCCGACACCGGGAAGACCCTTTAAAAAAGGCACACCGGAATCAGAATCCCCTGTGCTCTCGATAAAAATCCCCCCCAATACCGTTGTTTCTCCGTCCTGAACAAGGACCTTTGTGTTTGCTGTTTTCTTATACAGCGCACCTTCACCACCCGGGACCAGCGAATCATTTTTTGCATCAATTGTTAAGATAACGCTGCCATCAGGATTAATCACAGGAGTAACGACAAGCTCCAGCACCACTTCCTTAAACTCTATTTTAACTTCACCATCTTCAACTGTCTGGTATGGAATTTCTGTCCCCTGACTTATGGTTGCCTCCTCACCATTGAGGGTCGTAACCCGAGGGGTCGAGATAACCTTTGCTTTACTTGCTCCTTCCAAAGCCGAAAGCCTGAGATCCAAAATCGTATTATCCAGACCAATATCACCAAACTTAAAACCTGCACCAACACCACCCACTGGGGCTAAAGACGTTCCAACAATGAAATCTCCTCCAGCTGACAACGCCATACTATCAAGATTAGAATCGTTAAAACTCGAAGAAAGCCCCCAATTGATTCCTAATTGCCTGGAATAATCTGAATTTACCTCTACAATGCGGGCCTCAATCATGACTTGCTGTTCTGGAGTATCCAAAATGGAAATTAAGTCCCGGACTTGTTCAATACGCTGTTTAATATCTGTTATGATCAGCAACTTGTTGCGAGCATCTTCAGTAATATTCCCCCGATCACTCAACAGTTTTTTTGCCGGATTGGAAACGACTGAAAGGTCAGCATAACTTACGGGAACAACTTCAGTAATCAACGACTCAAGCTTCTCTTGAGTGCGCATCGAAGTTAATTCTGCTTCTTTCATGGTCCGGATTTTATCTTTAGGTAAAACCCTGACAACATTTCCTTCCTGAAGCATTCCTAATCCCGTCACATCCAGAACCAACTCCAGAGCCTGATCCCAGGGAACATCAATCAACCGTAGCGTAATATCTCCCTTAACATCATCTGAAGCAATAATGTTAAGATCACTGATTTCAGCAATCAATCTCAAGATATCTCGCACATCAGCATTATCAAAAACCAAGGATGTTTTTTCACCGGTAAACTTTTTTTCTTGAAGCCCAACTTGCCCAGCTACTGGTACCGGCATTTGAGCATTCGTTGAAGTCGGTACGACTGGGGGAAATGTGGATAATGATTGCGATTGTGTCTCATAACCTCCCTGTGCTGAAACCGGCATAGTACCAGTCACAACAGGTGCTGTTTGTGAGTATCTTTGATCATTAACTGTAAATGTGTATCCGGAAGCACTTCTTTCGAGGCTATAAGGGACATCTCCCTTCAAGAAAACGACAAAGCGAGTCTCCGCTCTCCCGGTTTCATCAACTAAATACGGGGTTACAGAGTGAATTGCGCTTGGAAAGGCCAATGTATCAAAAACACGCCGTAATGAACGGGGTAAGGTTGTATTTTTTAATGCAAATTGTATTTTATTTTCATCACGCGACGGGCCGGCAACTTCTGAGTTACCACTGAGGGTAATGTAGACCTTAGACTGCCCCCCCTCAGAAGCAAAGTCGATTGCCGTAATTTTTGCGCTGCCTTCTGTTGCGGGTTCCGCTAGTGCATCTGCCACTGCTTCTTGGGAATTTTCCCAAGTAACGACAACTCCATCATTTCTGGTATTAACTTTATAGGTTGGAAAAACTGACCCAGCGACATCAAATACAAAGCGGGTTTTATTCTCCAGTGGTCCTACACGGAGCTGTTCAAACCCATTACTTAGCTCGAAATTCTCATTGTGTTCGCCAGGTAAAACACCATACAAATCAACAACAAGCCTTTTGGGAGAATCCAGTGTAAAATACCGAATCTGTTCGATTCCTGCCGTTGCTCTTAGCTGCACCATTTTTTCTCCAACCGAAACCACAGACAATGAATCGGCAGCACAAAGTGGCGACACCAAAGCAACAGATAAAAACATCAACAACATACTGAGGAGCACAACGCTTCTTCTCATATCATTCCCCTAAAAGTCATCCGCATCAAACTACGCTTCACAATTTGACAAAAAAACTACATCACGATGTAACGATTCTCTTTAACTTCTCCCCCAGTGGCACTATCAATACCAATTTCCTCAATGACTATGCGATCGGGACTCTTTTCAATCCGCAACCCATTTTCATCAAGGCCAATAACTTTCGTCTCA
Source organism: uncultured Desulfuromusa sp. (assembly GCF_963675815.1). Taxonomy (NCBI): domain Bacteria; kingdom Pseudomonadati; phylum Thermodesulfobacteriota; class Desulfuromonadia; order Desulfuromonadales; family Geopsychrobacteraceae; genus Desulfuromusa; species uncultured Desulfuromusa sp. The sequence goes on along the minus strand of NZ_OY776574.1, from coordinate 2,788,694 downwards.
ATGCTTTTAACTATACCGTCATTCATACCAATATACTCTCCAACTTTGACGGTATAACTTTTACCATCAGGAGCCTTGACCATAGCTCGTGGAGCTCCTTTCACAACCATAAGTGCAATTAGACGGTATTGGCTAAGTTCAAACTGCTCAAGTGGCCCCTTGACCTTATCAGGACGCGCTTTTGATTTCCTGACCACAGGTTTTATCTCTTTGATCAGAGGCTTGAAAGGATCTCTACGCCCTTTGGGACTATAAGAAAATTGGCTCTCTTCAGCCGCAGAGTCATCAGCAGTTGATGACAACAAGTCAATATCCTGGGACGAAGGTGGTTGCGCTGCAACAACAGTCCATACAAGGAAAAATAAAAAACCAAAGAGAAGGCCGGAAGATTTAAGGAATTTCAATTTCATTTCCTCTTACCACCTTTCGGTTCCGTATAATTTTCAACAAAACGGAAGGTTATCGCATTGCAATCAATGCCCAAGGACGTTTTACCATCAACATCTTTGGCACCACCTAAAGTTAATCCTTGGATATTCACAATTCGTTCCATCTTACTGACAGCATCAAAAAACGCCGCTGCTTGATGATAGGAACCATTCAGCTTAAGAGAGACTGGAACTTCAGCATAGAAACCCTGACTGGTCTCTGCTGAAGGTTTGAACCGCAAGATATCCAAACCTTTCTCTTTTGCAAGATCGCCGATACTAGTTAGAAGACTCGGTATTTCTTTCTGCAATGGCAATTCCCCGAGAGCTTCATCAAGCTTAATCTGCATTTTTTCATATTCTGCACGATAAACAGCAAGATTGTTGGCAATTTTCTGGTTCTTCTGTAATTTAACCTGAGCCGCATCTCGCTTGGTCACCAAACCTGAAAGCTGGTCCAACTGCGGTTTATACAGCACAAAATAAAAAGCTGCTGCCAAGACCGCCATTATTATCAAAACAATAAGCATTCGCTGATAAGACGGTAAATTTAAGACTTTTTCGACTCGTGCATTCATCGTTTAAAAATCCTATTTATTCTGAGGGTGGTGCTTCAACGCTGCAATTCAAGGTGAATTTTTGCATCTTTCTTTCACCAGCCTTGGTCTGTTCGGTCACCGCCAGTTCGATATTCTGATAGTAAGGCGAAGCATCAAGGTTTCGCATAAAAACAGCAACAGTATTCTCGCTATCAGCGACCCCCGTCAGATTAATTTTTCCACCCTTTTCAGAAAACTTTGTCAACCAAAGTTTATCAGGAAGCGCTGCACTCAGCTCATCAAGAAGATGGACCGGCCCCGACTTCCCATCTTTCAATTTTTGCAAGATCACAAGCTTCTTCTCCAAATCAGCTTGTTTTTTTTCAAAGTCTCTCACCTGACCAATTTTTTTACTTAAGGCTTTGTTCTTTTGATCAATTGAAGCTATTTCATCTTTGATAGTATTGATAGCCAATATTTTTTGCACATACAGTGAGCCACAAGCGATGCAGACTAGAATCATACAAAGGATAAAAATTGAAATTTGTGAGCGCAGTTTTTCTTTTTTTTGTGCAGCTCTGACTGGCAGCAGATTAATACGAATCATTTGTCACCAACCTTCCTCATCGCCAAGCCCGCAGCTACAGAGAACATTGGCCCTATTGCATCGAGGTACTCCGGATCAAACTCTTTCTCATTGATCGTCACGTTTCTGAAAGGGTCAACTCTTTCAATGGAAATACCAAGACGTTCTTCCAACGCTTCCTTGACTTTGACTGAGTTAGAAACACCGCCTGTTAAATAAATTTTGGAAACTTGATCTTCACTTGATGTCGCAGAAAAGAAATCTAATGATCGCTGGACCTCTTGTACTAAATTTTCAACAGCATCCGTCAAAATTTCATCAACTGAGTCAGGATCAACATCAGCAATATTCCGATCCCCCAGTTTTGCACGTTCAGCTTCTTCAGCACTCACTCCGAGGCGCTTCTGCAGCTCTTCACTCAATAGGTTCCCGCCGGTTTGAATATCCCTGGTAAAAATTGAAGTATCACCCCTCAGGACACTAACGCTGGTAGCACTTGCACCCAAATCGATTAATGCGATGACTTCGTTATCGACAAAGCCATAGTTGTAATCAAACATATTCTCAACGGCAAAACAATCGATATCCATGACAACCGGCTCTAGCCCGGCCTCGACAAAAATTGCCGTATAGTCATCAACAAAATCCTTCTTTGCAGCCACCAACATGACATTCATCTGCGAGGGGTCTCTTGCATCAGGACCGAGGATCTGAAAGTCAATATTAACTTCAGAAATATCAAAAGGAATGTATTGCTCTGCCTCCCACTGGATGGAAGCTTCTAGCTCATTCTCTGACATGACAGGAAGGCTTATTTTCCGGATAATAACCGAATGACCGGAAACTGAAGTAGCTACACGCTTCGTTTTAATTTTCATTGCACTCAGGAGATTCCTGACAGAATCAACAATTGCTGTTGAGTCCATGATTGTGTTATCGACAATCGTTTCTGAGTCCAATGGCATAATACCAATATTTTCCAGATGGTAAGTACCACGAGACTCTCGCAAGCGCACAATTTTCAGCGCACTTGAACCAACATCAATACCAACAATATCTTTTTTCGAGGCGAACATGTCTTATCCAGTCCAAATAGAGTCCAAAAACCAGTCGCACATAACGAAACAGCCAGGAAACCTCTTACCCTGGAAACACTTTAGTCTTGTCGGCCAACTTATAGCCAAGTGCCAAAATAATTTTACGCATGGTTTCCATGCGACAGGGATGGCCTCGCTCTATACGTGTAATAGTCAGAGGTGAAACATCGGCCTTACGAGCCAACTCAGCTTTACTCATCAACAATGATTCACGAATGTCCCTGACGCGATTAACCATCCACCTAGCCTCATAGCAGTTAAAACAATCAAATTGTGCGTAATTATAGGTCAATGAGCATCATTGTCAAGAAATTTAAGATTAAACCAATAAAAAATTTCAAAATAATTTAATTTAACGGAGTAAATTTAAATACCAATAAACCAGATCTCGTCCCCAAAATAAATAAACAGTGGCGGCAAAAGCAAGGAAGGGCCCAAACGGAATCGCCAGTTTCGTATCACCCTTTTGGAGCAGCATCAGCGGAACACCAATCACAGAACCAACCAAGGAAGCGATAAAAACAACAGGGAGCACCGCCTTCCAACCCAGAAAAGCCCCCAACATGGCCAAAAGCTTGATATCCCCCCCCCCCATACCTTCTCTTTTGGCAACTTTTTCGTAAACCCAGGCAATGGACAGCAATATTCCACCACCAATGACAATACCTAAGAGTGAATCAAACCAGGGAAGCCAGGGAATCAAGAAGGAACAGATAAAGCCAACTATAATCCCAGGAAGACTGATAACATCCGGGATGATTTGGTGATCCAGATCAATAAAGGTAATCGTCACCAAAGCCGCAAGAAACACCCAATAAATCAGCGTAGCCACACTGAAACTGAAATAATACAAGGTCAAGGAAAACAGGAGCCCTGTTAAAACTTCGACTGCTGGATACCGAAACGAAATAGAAGCCTTACAGAAAGCGCATTTTCCACCGAGAATCAGATAACTGACAATAGGTATATTCTGAAACCATGCAATCCGATGGTTGCAATAAGGGCATGCCGACGGAGGGGAAACAATCGATTTACCGGCTGGGATACGATAAATGCAAACATTGAGGAAAGAGCCGACAACAGCACCTGAAATAAATGCGGAAACCAGAAAAAAGTAAAATTCAAATGGCAAAAGAGCCTCCCAATAATAATTTTATACCAGTCTATTTTGTTGATTTTTCTTCTAGTGGTGCATTGGCAAATTTACTGGTACTAAAGACCCGACCGTTTTTTAGAATCCGCCACTGACCGCCATAAGGATCCGGAGGGAGCGCAATCAAAACCCCCGAAGAAACAAGTTCGGATAATACCTTTGGCATCTTCCCTTGTTGCGATTTAAACCGATCCAGCGCCTCTTCAATTAGGACTGCATTTTCCAGTGCCTGCAAACGTTTTTGCAAACGTTTCTTCATCATCACATCATCGGTATCGGCCAACATCTGCTGTAGAAAAAGCAATGCAGTTTTGGATTTACCTCCATAGTAAGCCAAGCGAGCTCCAAGAGGCTTCAAATAGGCAGGGCTGCCGGGCAGTTGAGCAGCACGCATAATATGCCCGGAAGCCTCTTCGTAATCTTTCAAAAAATAAAAGCTATTGAAACCGATAAAAAAAGGGAGACGCCAGTCCCAATCCCGGTATTTTATACCTTTAGCCAACAACTTATTCGCTATTTCAGGTTTTTGAGCATCCCAGGCTAATAGCCCTTCAGCAAGAACGTAAGGATCAACAAAGTACGGGTCGAGATCAGTCACCACATTGAGACTTTGTTGGACAAAATCCCAATCTTGATCGGCCATTTGTTGCCCTGAAACACTGCGGCCGCCAATAAAAGTTGTGGTCTTCAGGAACAGAAAATCAGACAGCAAACCCTGCTGCCCCAACGCCAGGATACGGCTGAATTTTGAAGGGATGACATAGCCTGCCGGCACTTCTGCCCGTGCCAGCTCACGGCTCTCCCAGAGACCTGGCAACAACATGCCATATCCGGTTAGAGATAAACACAGGACAACAAGCAAGAACCCGAAACGCATCAGTTGAATTCCCGACGTTTAAAAATCAAAGATGCAAACAGAAGCAGAATCACTGTATACACCCCCCCATAGCTCAACGAAAACACTAATCGATTTCCCGTAATCGCCAGACCATGAGCTGCCTCCAGAGTAAAATCAAAAGCCGAAAAGTTCGGCACCAGATAAGAAATGAACTCAACAAAATTTTTCAGCGATTCCGAGACAATCTTTTCCTGTGCGGCCAGTTCAGTACGTAAATAAAAAACAACCTCTTCAATTGTCACACCTGCAACATAGCTGCTCAGAGAAAAGATCAAAGTGATCAAAGAACTGCTTGTGATCGCGCTGAAAAAAACAATAATCGCCGACAAAACACTGAATTTAATCAGAATAAAAAAACAGGCCGTATAGAATATTGGCCAGGAAAACCCTATAAAGTAATTTGGATACAAGAACAACAGCAATAAAATCGTCAAGCTGGAAAGAATCAGTAATAATAACAAAGAAACACCAACAAACAGCACGATTCCCAGATATTTGCCAAAAATATACTGCGTTCGCGAAACAGGCTTGGACAGCACCAGATGAATCGTTTTTCGATCGATATCTTTAGCCATCAGATTAACACCGACAAAGAACACCAGCAACAGTCCGGCAAAGGTCAATGCGGAGAGGTTCATGTCGACAGTGACCTTGCCGATATCGCGCATAAAGAAACCAGCGACTGAAATATTAAGACCGAACAGAAACAAAGCCAACAGGACGATTCCGAACAGAGCACGGTTACGAATCCCCTCCTTGAAGGTGATCAGTGAAAGGGCAAACACACTCTTCATCATGACTGTTCCTCGACGGTTTTCATAAACATATCTTCCAGGGTCATCCATTCTGAACGACAGCCTGTAATATCAATCCTTGCCTGTTCAAGATAACTATTGATTTCATAATACCTGCCTTCAGGAATCGCCAGTAGCTGGTCGTCCCCTTCAGTACGAATCGTAACACCCAGACTTTTAAGTTGTGCCTGTTGTGCTTGATGCAAAATATTCGTTTTAAGAAACACCGTCTGCCCGGAATTAAGAAGGAAATCCTGGCGATCAAATTCCTTGATCAAACATCCCTGATGAATCAGGCCGATGCGGTCACACAATCGCTCGACATCGTTCAATATATGAGAACAAAAAAAGATCGTCTTACCCTGCCCTTTGAGTTCCATAACCAGATCAAAGACCATTTTCCGTCCGATCGGATCCAGTCCCGACATTGGTTCATCCAGAACGACAATAGAAGGGTCATGCAGCAGAGCAAAGCAGATTCCGGCACGCTGAAGCATTCCCTTGGAAAACGTTCGCAAAGGGCGTTTTTGTGCTTCAAGAAGATTCAATTTTGCCATCAGCTCCTGGCCACGTAATTTAACCTGTTCAGAACTTAAACCGGATGTCTTACCGCAGAAGTGGAGCAGTTCAAGCAATGTCAAATGATCATAAAGATATGGGTTTTCAGGTAGATAACCAATCTTTGAGCGAATAAAAGACCCTTCAAGCAACTGCCCTGAGAATAGGATAGTCCCTTCATCTGGCCGAATTAAACCCATCAGCATACGGATGGTCGTACTTTTCCCAGCTCCATTTGGGCCGATGAGGCCGAAGACATCACCCTGATTGATAGTCAGAGATAAATCGTTGACAGCTTGAACTTTTTTTTTAAACAAGCCAGGTCTGTAAGTTTTAAATATTGACTTTAATTCGATCATCGAAATCAAACAATCCTTCCAGATCTTCAACCGCACCACCTGGCGGAATAGGAAAAAACTCTTCAAGAGGGCGGCCGGTTGCGCGAGATGCTTCCAACATGTTCAGGTAGTGCTGAAAACTCCAATATTTTTTTTCCACAGGCCATAGATTAATTGCGCGTTCAACCGCAGATTCAGCCCCGGAGTTATCGCCCAGAACATGATACAGTACACTCAAATTAAACCATTGCCAATGAGCACCTTGAAGTGTCGCAAGCTCTTGTGTATATGGTAATATTTTTCGAGCAAAGTCATTATCTTGATCACGCATAGCCACCTGAACATAGCGTGGAGTCATGTTCAGCAACAATGGAAATTTCATGTACGGGTTATGAACTAACCGTTCAAACTCACTTAGAGTCGTCTTCACATTACCATCACGCAAACGATCAGCAAATAAACGTAACTGAAATTCTTGATAACCAAGAAACAAAATAAAGACAAGACCAGCTAATGCCAGGATACGCCGTAAGTAATCCCCCCAAAAAGAAAAAACTTTCACTTCAAATTTAAACTGGGAGAGTAACAAGCCTAAAAAAGTAAAAAATAATATCAACAAAGCAGGATGCCGAAGAGGCCATGAAAACATCGATTGGACAATAAAAGGAACCATAAAAAGATAGCTGAATAATTTTAAGGGCTCCCAATTGCATTTCCCACGGCCAAATTGCCAAACCTGATAACTATACACAATCAGCACACCAACAAACATCAAAAACACAAAAATCCCACATTCACATAACAGTTGCAAAAGCTCATTATGGGCCCATTTGGTATATCCCATGGATTCATATTGCACAAAACCGAGCAAGTCATAGGCTTGATTGATATATTGAGATAGAAAATATTTATAATTCCCCAACCCCACACCGAACCACGGATGATCTAAAAAAATCAAAATAGCAGAAAGCCAAAATACCAATCTTGCATCCAATGAGTTTCCAGGCTCTGCTAAAGCGCGAACACCGCTGGCCGCTATCCAATAATTCAAAACAACCGCAACGATAAAAGCGACGATTAAAACAGACAAGACCCTTATAAATATCTTTTTTTTCTGAACATCATTTTCAAGGTACCTTTTACGAAATACCAACCAAATTAAAATAAAAAAGGAAGCCAGAAAAGCCAACAAACCAGAACGTGATCCTGTCAGAAAAAAAGTCACTGCAACAGTCAGCAAAGGGAGATAGGTCAAAATTGAAAAACGACAATTTACAAATTGTTTATTATGAACATATGAATAAACAAACAAAAGAACACCGGTTAAAAGGACCAGTGCAAAAAGATTCGGCTGGCCATAGATTCCTGAAACCCTAAGACTTTTATTAATCGGAAGAATATAAGGTATTAAAACTCCATGACTTTTCCCTAAAACCGCATAGCATGAATATGCATAAAGACCTAAACAGGAAACAACGACCACAAAAAAAAGATAGGCTGAAAAAAAGCAGCTTAAAAATCTTTTTTGAGAAAAATAGGCTGGAAGATAATAAAATGAAAAAACCCAGAGCAGAACCAAAAGTAAAGATAAAGAGATTGAATCGTGGCTGTGTTGAGAAGTAAAAGATGAATAAAAGATAAGTGCGAAAGGGATTAAATGAGCTAAACGAAAAGATATTTTGTGTTTATAGAAAAAAACAACAATCAGGAAAACGACACAAAAAAAAACGTTTTGGAAAATAAATTATATCCCATAAACATTGGGATCATAATGAATTGAGATAAAATAATTAAAGGCACCAGAAATATCATTTAAGTTCTCCCCCTGCTATTAACAGGGGGAGCCTACAAGCCGGATTAACGATCCCAGTCAGAAGTTGACCAATAGCTGTCAGAAGCAGCTTGATCTTGGTTTGGCAGCGTATAAGTTTCGTCAGCAGTCAAAGGACCTGTGATCGTGTTAGTACCTACATCGATGTAAAAAGTACCTGAGTTGTTCTGAGCAGCACCATAGATTCGAGTACCCCCTTGATGAGCAGTTGCGATTGCCCACCACTGGACATTGCCACCATTGTTATCATCTTCATAATAAGCAAAGACACCTGGGGAGACTCCAATTGTCAGATCAGCCAATTCGAGAGCTGAACCAGCACCTGCAGTGGCATTATCAGTAGTCGTCGCCAATGCAGCAGAACTCAGCAACAGTAAAAAGAGACTCGAAATAATAAATATTTTTTTCATAACATAAACTCCTTATTTGTTTAATTTTTATGGTTACGTAGAAGATAATTTCAATTAAGCCGCATCTGGATAATGATAATTATCAGTATAGTAACCTTCGAGCTCAGTTTTGATGGTCTTCTGGTCACTTGTTGCAGCAGCATCAAACGCCTTCTGACGATATGAAGCAAATTGAGGGATAGCAATAGCAGCCAGAATACCAATGATCGCAACAACGATCAGCAACTCGATCAGAGTAAAACCCTTTTGATTTCCTTTACGAAACATTTTTAACATCTGTCATCTCCTTTTTGTGAGGAATTCTTGCCGAACAACTCGACATAATCTTTTCTAACAAAACTGTTTCTATTTCTGGATATGATCATTAGCAATGCTCATGCCAACAAATATCAAGTTAACATGAGCAGCTTTCTTAGCTACGACGGATCCGAGCACACCAATAAATCCGTAAAGAGATAACTCAAATGAAAGTGATCCAAGCTTTTGAAAATTAATCGTTTTTTAATTTCTGAATTTTTAGGATGTTGATGATTAGTAGGATATTTTTTGAGATAATTCAGCTGAGAGTTTTTTTAAACAAATGATAAAACGTTTGGAATCCCTCTTTGTGTATTATTTTTCATGATTGACTGTCAATTTTTGGCAAAGGCTGTGACAATTTTTGTCACAAAATCATGGTTCTCCCGATAAAACACGAAAGCCCTCCATATCAGAGGGCTTTCGGTATGACACTCATTTTCAAATGGTACTCGGGACGAGAATCGAACTCGTACAGGATTGCTCCCGAGGGATTTTAAGTCCCTTGCGTCTACCAGTTCCGCCACCCGAGCATGAATTTGCTATCTTAGTGATTCCTGCTCAACTGTCAACTTTAAATTGCAATATATCTGCTACTTTTTCCTTTTTAACTATCATCACCGAGTCCCAACTTTCCTAAACGATACCTGATTGAACGGAAATTAATCCCTAAAAGCTCAGCTGCCCGCTTCTTCACCCCTCCGGATTTTTCCAAAGCCTGAAGAAGAACAGTCCGTTCCATGTCTTCCAGCCATTTTTCTAGATCAAAGCCTTCTTCAGGAAGATTGCCTATCGCACTACAGAGATTGTGGTTTTTGTTTTTAACCTGCTCGGGCAGGCACTCAAACGTCAGCTCATCGGTTTCACCAAGAACGACACAACGCTCAACCAGATTTTCCAGTTCACGCACATTTCCCGGCCATTCATAATTGAGAAGAACCTCTAGAGCTCGTTTCTGAATTTGATATTGCCCTTTTCCGGTCAATCTTTCATAGAAACTATTAATCAGAAGCGGGATATCGTCGGATCTGGTCCGCAATGGTGGAAGCTCAATTGAAACAACATTCAATCGATAGTAAAGGTCTTCACGGAAACTTCCATCTTTAATCATTTCAGTCAGATCCTGATTTGTTGCCGCGACCAGTCTGATGTTCAAAGGAATATTATGAGTTCCGCCGACCCGGCGAAATTCCCTCTCCTGAAGAACCCGGAGCAGCTTAACCTGCATCCCCATAGGCAATTCTCCAATTTCATCAAGAAACAGAGTCCCGTGATCAGCAGATTCAAATAGCCCCTCTTTGCGTTTATCTGCACCGGTAAAAGCACCTTTTTCGTGACCGAATAATTCACTTTCTAGTAAATTTTCCGGAATAGCTCCACAGTTGATCGGAACAAAGGGATGTCCTTTTCGATCACTATTCAGATGCAATGCCTTCGCAGCGAGTTCCTTGCCTGTGCCACTTTCTCCTGTAATCAGCACATTAGCCTGACTTGGTGCAATGCGTTCCAACAAGGAAATTAATTTCAACATTGCCGGACTATGTCCTATTAAGCTTTGAAAAGAAAAACGTTGCCCAAGTTGTTGCTTAAGTTGACGATTTTCTTGTTGAAGCTGTTCACGTTCGAGAGCATTTTTTATGACCAGGCGAATTTCATCATTTTTAAACGGCTTGGTAATATAATCATAAGCGCCTAATTTCATAGCTTCAACAGCCTCTTCCGTTGAAGAAAAAGCGGTCATCATCATCACAGTAACGTTATTATCCTGTGATCGAAGTTGGCGTAACAGTTCGATGCCAGTCATCTTCGGCATCTGGATATCAGAGATGATAAGATCGTAACTGCACTCTTGTGACATAGAGAGGGCCATGACACCATCTGCGGCCTGATCAACCTGATACCCTCGCCGTTGCAACAAAATGGACAACATCTCCCGCAGGCTGTTTTCATCATCAACAACAAGAATTTTATATTTTTTTTCTTTAACTGACATCTTCAATCGTCCCCACAGCAAACTGCAATGTAAATCGAGCCCCACCAATTGTTCCCTTATCTACGATCACAGAACCTCCATGGGCATCGAGCACCGAGTAAACAGAAGCCAGTCCCAATCCGGTTCCCTTCTCTTTTGTCGAAAAAAAAGGCTCAAAAATACGCTCTTTGATTTCATCAGCAATCCCCGGACCGCTGTCTTCTACAAAGATGGCAGGTAAAGGGTTCGTGATAGTACCAAAAACAAGTTGCCCGTGCCCCTGCATAGCTTCAACAGAGTTAACAGCCAAGTCCCATAAAGCCTGTAATACCTGCCCCTGATCTAAAACAATTGTACATTCATCCGGGTAGTTTTGAACAATATCAATTTCCTTAAACCGAAGATCAGTGGCAAGCATCTCTGTCAGTTGATTCAATACAGCAGCAACATTAACTGGTTGTTTTTGCAGTTTCTGAGGCCGGGCGAAGCCAAGAAAATCAGTCAACAAACCATTGAGACGATCAGCTTCTTTGACCACGATCTTCATCAATTTCAAATCTTCTTCTTGTGCATGTTCAGCTTCCATTAATAATTGGACCGAACCACTGATAGAAGCAAGAGGATTACGAATTTCATGGGCCATTCCCGCAGCCAAACGGCCGACAGCAGCGAGACGATCGGTCCTTTTCAGCTCTTCTTCAATTTTTTTAAAATCGGTTAAATCCTGAAAAGTCACCAAAACACCTAAGGGCTCCCCTTGATTTCCCTTTGCCGGTGTTGTTGCATATCCTAAAATCAATCTTTCCCCTGAGCTTCTGATAAAATAGCCCTCGGATCTTCTTAGTGGTATTGAAACATCCATAGATCCAATGGGCAAACCAGGAAACATCTGGCCAACTTCCTGATCGTAAACATCCTGCAAAGATAATCCGGTGATAACAGTTGCAGCCCGGTTGAATGATCGAATTCGCCCATCCGGATTAATCAACATAAGACCACTGGTAATGTGTGACAAAATCGTTTTGTTCATCTTGTCCAATTCGTCGTAATCAATTGTCTTACGCTGCAACTGTTCTTCACTCCGCCGCCATTTATCGGCAAGAGTTCCACTAAGTACTGCCGTAATAAAAAAAGCAACCGCATGGACAAACAATGCTGAAAAAAATGTTCCATCGGAAGAAGAACGAAATAAATTTAAGAAGTGGAGATAATTAAAAAACTGCAGATCGAGAATCCCGCCAAACAAAATCACAGCACAGGCAGCAGCAAGAACCGTCAACCGCCGTGACAATAAAAAACTGGCAGAAATAATAATCAACAAATACGCAAAAGAGAAAACACTTTCGACTCCGCCGGTTAAAAGGATCAAAGCTGAAACAAAAAGCAAATCCCAGACAATTTGGAGCTGAGTGAAAAAATTAGTATTCTCTATTTTCTTCAACAGAAGTGCCGAAATCAAAGCTTCAGCATAAGAAACGCCAATAAGTAAAAATAGCGGTGGGATAAGAGAGCGGTTGACACTCCCTTTCAGATAAAAGATCGCAGCTCCACCGAGCAGAAAAGTAATAACCGCAGTCCGACAGATCAAGTACCATGTCAAACTGCGGTTATCAGGCTGTAACCTTTGTTTTTTTAAGTCTTCTATTGTGGTCATTAACCGCCAACTGTTCCTGCCAGCTTGAAGATTGGGAGATACATCGCAATAACCAGGCCACCAACCGTTGTCCCTAAAAACAACATCAGCAGTGGTTCCATCATAGCGGTCAAATTGCCAACAGCATCGTCTACTTCATCATCATAAAAATCAGCAATTTTACTGAGCATAGTGTCCAGAGCGCCTGCCTGCTCCCCCACTTCAATCATCTGGCAAACCATCGGAGGAAAAACCCCAGATGCTTTTAATGGCTCAGCAATGGTCTTACCTTCACTGATACTGGCCCTTACTTGAGCTATCGCTTTTTCTACAGTGCGATTCCCAGCAGTTTTCCTGACGATATCAAGGCCATCAAGAATAGGAACACCACTTGAAATCATCGTGGACATGGTCCGCGCAAATTTGGCCACGGCAACCTTACGAATCAAAACTCCAAAAACAGGTAATTTTAAGGCCCAATTGTCAATTTTATCCCGGCCTTTATTTGACGCATAGATTTTTTTTGCGGCAAAGATAATAAAGATAATTGCCCCAATAATGACGAGAATATAGTCTTGTATAAAGTTACTGAGATTAATAACGATCTGTGTCGGGGCAGGTAAAGCACCACCAAAATCAGCAAACATTTTTTCAAAAGCTGGGATGACAAAAACCAGAATAACAGCAATAACAACAAAAGCGATCCCAATGATTGTTGTCGGGTAGGTCATCGCACTCTTAACCTGTTTTTTCAGTTTCAATGCTTTTTCAATATACACAGCAAGACGATTCAAAATCGTATCGAGAATACCACCAACTTCTCCGGCTGCAACCAGGTTAACGTAAAGTTCATTAAACGCCTTGGGGTGTTTTTTCAAAGCGTCCGCAAAAGTTGATCCAGATTCAACATCATCCTTAACCTTGACTAATATTTCTTTGAAGGTTTTGTTATCCTGCTGGGTAGATAAAATATCCAAACATTGCACCAACGGTAATCCAGCATCAATCATAGTAGCAAACTGACGGGTAAAAACAACAATATCCTTGGTTGTGATCTTAGGCTTCAGGAATCCGATATTGAGTTCTGCATTCAGTCCCTTGCCAGCTTGTTTTATCTTATTGGCCTGCACACCCTGGCGACGCAAATTTGCCATAACGGCTGCTTCACTAGCAGCATCCATGGTCCCTTTGGCACTTTTTCCATCTCTTGCCCGGCCTGTCCAAGCGAATGTTGGCATGGTCTACCCCTTTCCATTTACACTATTTGTTAAATGTTGACTATCGGCCCTGCCCGCCACTGATTGCTTTCTTCCGGCCAAGAACGGCACCGGGATTCGCAAACATCTGCTTTAATTCATCCAGATCATGAGAACGCGACATTGCATCCTCCTGAGTAATTTGCCGCGAATGAGCCAACAGGAACAAAGACTGGTTTAATGTCTGCATTGAAAATTTATCCTGTCCTATCTGCATTTGCGAATAAATTTGATGGATTTTATCTTCCCTGATTAAATTTCGGATTGCGGGATTCGGCACCATCACTTCCAATGCCATAACACGCCCTTTTCCGTTGGCTTGAGGCATCAATGTCTGAGACAAAACACCTTCCAGGACAAAAGACAGTTGGGTTCTCACCTGAGATTGTTGTGTATCAGGAAAAACATCAATAATCCTGTTCATAGTCTGCACACAGGAATTGGTATGCAACGTTGCAAAACAAAGATGCCCTGTCTCAGCAATGGTCAACGCTGCTTCAATTGTTTCTATATCACGTAATTCGCCCAGCAAAACCACATCGGGGTCCTGACGCAAAATATATTTCAAAGCTTTTTTAAACGACTGGGTGTCAGCTCCAACTTCCCGTTGATTAACCAGGCATTTTTTGTGTGGATGTAAATACTCAATAGGATCTTCAATGGTGATAATGTGTTCGCTACGCTCACTGTTAATCGCATCAATGATCGCAGCTAAAGTTGTTGTCTTGCCGCTCCCAGTGGGACCGGTAACGAGAATCAATCCCCGGGGTTTCTTTGACAAGCCCCTGACAACAGGGGGCAAACCGAGATCATCAAAAGACTTGATCTCAAAAGGTATTGCTCTAAAAGCACCAGAGACAGCGCCCCGTTGCACAAAAATATTTCCTCGAAAACGTGAAAGGCCCTTAACTCCGAAAGAGAGATCAAGCTCACTTTCTTCTTCAAACTTGCGCTTTTGAGCATCAGTCAACACACTATAACAAAGCTGCTTTGTTTCAGCAGATGTTAAATTAGCGCCACCAATCGTGGCCATCTTGCCATCAATTCTGATCTGAGGAGCTGACCCGGTCGATATATGCAAGTCTGAAGCACCCTGCTCAATCATAGATTTGAGCAATTGATGCATATTAGCCATGGAGGAATCCTTTCAGATAAGGTCAATTTTTTGTGATGTCAAACGGCTTTTAACCTGCCTTAATCATCAGTAACAGTTGTTCGTAATACTTCTTCCAGTGTCGTAACCCCTTCCATCAGTTTAGTTAAAGCCGACTGACGCATGGTTTTGACTCCAAGACGCATTGATTCTTGCTTGATTTCTGCAGTATTAGCTCCCGACAAAATCATTTCCTTAATATCCTCAAACATTGGCATGACCTGGTAAAAACCAACACGACCTTTATAGCCTGTATCATTACAAACCGTACAGCCACGCCCTTTATAAGATGTAAATTTACCGATTTGAGCCTCTGGGACCCCGGCGGTAATGAGAGCATCCTTAGAATGTTTTTCGGGCTCTTTGCATTCGGAGCAAACTCTTCGCCCAAGACGCTGAGCCGAAATCAAGTTGACCGCCGAAGCAACCAAAAAGGGTTCAATCCCCATATTTAAAAGACGATTAACTGTGCTGGGAGCATCATTGGTGTGCAAGGTTGAAAGAACCATGTGCCCGGTTAGAGCGGCCTTTACACCAATTTCAGCCGTTTCAAAGTCACGTATCTCACCAATCATGATAATATCGGGATCTTGACGTAAAAAAGCACGAAGAGCTGCAGCAAAGTTAAGACCAATTTCTTCATGCATCTGGACCTGATTGATACCGGCAAAGTTAAACTCAACCGGATCCTCGGCGGTTGAAATATTCTCTGTCGTTCCGTTCAATTCAGAAAGGGCGGAATAAAGAGAAACGGTTTTTCCACTTCCCGTCGGTCCCGTCACTAGAACCATTCCAAACGGTTTGTGAATTTCGCGCTTAAACCATTCCAGAGCTTTCTCTTCATAGCCCAGTTTGGTCATATCAAGCTGCAGATTACTTTTGTCAAGTAATCGAAGAACAACTTTTTCTCCAAACAAGGTTGGCAAACAGTTAACGCGATAATCCATTTCCTGATTGCGCCCCATTTTGATCTTTATCCGACCATCCTGGGGAAGCCTTCTTTCAGCAATATCCATAGTCGCCATAATTTTAAGACGGGACGTAATGGCATTTTTCAGTTTCCGTGGAGGTTTCATCACCTCGTACAAAACACCGTCAATCCGATAGCGCACCCGAAAAGCATGTTCATAGGGTTCGATATGGATATCAGATGCTTTTTTCTTGATCGCATCGGTGAGAATAAGATTAACCAACTTAACAACAGGTGCATCTTCGCTGGCACGTTCCAATTCGCTGACATCATCAAAGGCGACATCGTCAACAAGCTCCAGATCATCAAAATCCTCAAGACCTTCCAAGGCATCAGCCATGGTTGAACTTTGATCATAAAGCTTATCAATTGCGTCCTTGATTGCAGCTTCTGCAGCAACAACAACTTCAACATTAAAGCCGGTCATGAACTTGATATCGTCAATGGCAAAGATATTTGATGGGTCGGCCATCGCAACAATCAAGGTCGCGCCGGCACGGTTTATAGGAACAAGTTGATATTTTTGTGCGACTTCAGAAGGAACCAGAGAAACAATAGCCGGATCAACATCAAATTCAGCAAGATCAATAGAAGGGACACCGTAGTGCTTAGACAAAAAAGAAGCGAGATCATGCTCCTGAACATAACCCAGCTTTACTAAAGCCGCGCCCAGGCGAATACCTTCTTTTTTTTGCTCTGAGATGGCATTAGCCAACTGGTTATCAGAAATCAATTGATTTCGAACCAGCAATTCTCCTAGTCGACTGACACTCATCTAACCACAACCCCTTCCATTTACATTTAATTGACGATTTACTTGAACTACTTAACTGTTCATCCAGACATAAGAACGTTTTGCATAAATCCCGCAGGAAGTCTGACCCCTGTCCAAAGATAGAAAGCCTCTTCTCCCTGGGCTGCCAGCATACCTAAACCGTCGGCACATAAAAGATTTTTCGACCGAGCATTTTTAATAAGCGGAGTCTCAGTGAGCGAATATATCATATCAAATATTAATGCGCTACACTTAATGTTCTCCAATGGTAAAAATTTTACATCTTCTCCATGCAAACCAACAGATGTTGTATTGACGATTAAATCCGCTATCGACAATGAATCAAAAAAACGTTCATCATAATAGTCCGTAGCAACAAATTGCACCGCAGAAAAATGGGGTTCAAGACCATGCACCAGTTCTTCAGCCCTTGATTTATTTCTGTTTGCAATAGTCACCGTTCTGCCCCCTGCAGATGCCAATGCCACGACAGCTGCACGGCAAGCCCCCCCTGCACCCAGGATTAACACTTTGCGGCCGGCAGGATCGAATTTCAGCTCCTGTTTGACAGCACTGATAAAACCAGTCGCATCAGTATTATATCCGATCAACCTACCGTTATTGTTAACCACAGTATTCACTGCGCCAATGAGTTGAGCTGACGGGTCTACCTGGTCAAGAAAAGACAAAATCGTTTCTTTATGCGGGATCGTGACATTGACGCCAGCAATATCGAGAGCGCGCAGCCCGCCCACAGCGGCAGCCAATGCATCCGGGGCCACGTGAAATGGGACATAGACAGCATTAATATCATGAGATTGTAATGCATGATTGTGCATTAAAGGGGAAAGAGAGTGGGCAACTGGGTCACCGAGAATACCATAGACTTTGCTTTTACCCGATAAAGTGATCATAAACTTTAAAACCTTTTTCCACTAAAAACTCGGAAGTAACAAAAAAAGTCTTCTCAAGTGTCTTTTTTCCGGGCATTCCGTGTTTTCTGTGGACAGCTGACCCGCACTTATTTTGTCTTTATTTGTCCACAAAAATCACTTTAACGAAAGGTATTCCCTATACTGAATGATTTGAGTGGCCTGTAGAATCGGTCGGGCCTGAGCAATATCGTCCTCTATGGCGTCAACAAGCTGATCGACACTGGAAAATTTCTTTTCACCACGCAGTCGTTCAACGAAATACATCCTCAATTTTTGCCCATACAACTGTCCAGTATAATCTAGAAGATAAACCTCAATTGTCGATTTTTTCCCATCAAAGGTTGGACGGGTGCCAATATTCACCACGCCTCCATATTCCTGCAAATCATGTCGAACTTTGACGGCATAAACACCAGAAGGAGGTAACAGTTCTTTATCCGTTTCCAGATTTGCCGTCGGGAATCCCAGTTCTCTCCCCCGCTGATCTCCTGGGACGACCAGACCTTCCAGATTATACTGTCGCCCAAGCAAACGTACAACTCCGGTCATATCCCCTGCCGCGACCATGGCACGAATCCGGGTTGAACTATAGGGTAACCCATCTGCTCCTACTGGCTGTAAAACTTCGACAGAAAATCCTCGTTCTTCTCCGCATGATTTAAGAAATTCAGCATTGCCGCGTCGCCCTTTGCCAAAAGCATAATCGTACCCAACAACCAAAGCCTTGATATGCAATTTAGCCAACAAAATATCTTCGACAAATTGCTCCGGGGGCATCGCTGCGAAAGCTTCTGTAAAGGGGAATTTAATCAAATAATCGACATGTGAAGCGGCGATCAACCTCTGTTTTTCTGCAGGGGTATTTAGAAGCAAAGGGGCCCTCTCTGGAGCCAGAAGCTTAAGGGGATGAGGGTCAAAGGTGAAAACAACGGAAGGGCAATTCAACTGACGAGCGGTCTTGACCAGATGGCGAAACAGCTCACGGTGCCCGAGATGGACGCCATCAAAATTGCCCAGAGTTACGACAGAGGAAGCAAAGGTCCTAGTAAGTTCAGTAAGGGAGCCTAATGTTTGCATAACCAAGCAATTCCAGTAAAACATGTTAGATATAATAAACTCAGTAGATATTAGCGGAATATCCTTCGATGAAACAAGCACAAATATCTCTTCATTTCATTTGTTGCCATTAAATACTAAAATCTTTTAAGTATGCAAAAGAACATTTCCTTAAAGACTTTCAGACAAAAAAAGGGTGTCGATACCGACACCCCAAACTTATATTTTCACTCAAAAAAATGTGTATTTAAGGGCTAAGGTAGCTCTTTATCGTCAAGCCAAACGGCAATAACTTCACTTTTGTCCTCATTCAAAGTCAAAACCACCTTAGAACCATTTTTAAAGTGACCACGTGTCACATATTTCTCGCTAAAAGCTAAAAATCTGACCATCGATGAAAGTTTGTATCTACTATCACTAACGATGATGTAATCCTGTTCCAAGCTATCAAGTGGACCTTTATGGTCCCAGTCTGGTTCGAAGGTCGCAGCATAGCAGAAAGTGGACACAGCAAAAACAAAACACAACAAACTAAGAACAAGTTTTTTCAGCATCTTTAACTCCAAATTAATTCAACAATCGCCAGTAAAATGTACCAACTTTATCCTTCTCTACATCTTCTTCAATAATTTCACCAGTCGTAGAACTGATATATATTTTATCTTTTTCGCCCGAGGTAGAAACGAACGTAGGCTCATGTAACATTCCAGCATAAGCTTTCCCAGTAGGCGCTACCCTCACTGGTTCACCGTCTACAGTTATTTCAATTAGGTCATCATCTGTAGTTAAATTAAATTGTGCAGTGTCTAAACGTCCACCGTCGCAGGCATCCATAATGTATAAAAAAGAGTCGCCGCCTCCCGAACAAGGTGAACTATTCGGCACAAAAGAGACAATAAAAGCACGACCATTACTTATGATAACATCTTTGACTACCCGTTCACCGACATAAGAATCATCATCATTGTCATCATCAGAATCTTCTTCAGGTCTGAGGTCAAAAAACCATCCGGCATAAAGGGTTGGATCGCTTTTCTGCCCTTCAGTACTATCATCAGCTACGGGCCATAATTGCGGTAGTGTACCTGTTGATATAGGCTGATTATCCGACAAGGTTCGGTACAAACTACTGTCAATAAACCTGGCATCAACAACCGTTTGACGAAGTAATTTCAAATTATTACGGCTCAATTCAGCATCTGACGCTGTGCGAGTGGATACTTGTCCCAAATATTCACTGTCATCACTGTCGTCACCATAGTCCCAGAGGCCATAAATCGTCTGTACTGTATTATCGGTCCGGTCCGATTCCCCCAAAAACTTGCCCGTGCCAAAAACGACCATATAGCCATGTTTTTTACAATGGTACATCACATCTGGCCGTGAGGTGATAGGTTGGCCCAAGGCAGTGAATAATGGTGCAGGACTATTGCTTTCATCCTTGTATGCAATATCCCAGTTTGTCGAACTTGTGGAAGTTAAATCAAACTTCCACATATTCCCGTTCAGGTCACCAGCATAAGCATAGTCTGCCTTGTAATCACCATTAGCATCTATAATGGATGGTTCGGACAACCCATTTGAGCCGGAAGCTTCTGTCATTATTTTTTTAATCAAAGTTCCATTGAGTGAAAAAATGTACAGAGCCGCTGTTTCATTGGTGCTGCTATAACCATTTCCAACAATAATAACCCATTCATAATTGGGGTCATTGCTGCGGACAATGGCCGGCTTGCTGTAAATATTACCCAAATCATCATCAACAGAACCTACTATCGGATATTCCCACTGAACCATATTTGCGATAGTCGCCACAGGGGTTGATGTATTATAGCTATCAGCGTCTATTATGACGTTTCCACTAGAGTCTTCTTCATAAAGCTTCAGAGTAAAGACACCCTTCCCACCATTTCCAAGTCCTCCAGCCAACATTGTCAGTTTAGAACTTAACGCTTTGACCGTTGGTGTTAAATCAACAAAAAACTGATGTTCATAATCTGATTTCGTCAAGTTTTTAAGGTTTGCAAAAACCAGATTTGGAACATAGGCGAACCGCTCTTCACCAGTTTCGGTATCAATCGCATGCAACATGCCATCATTGGCTCCGACATAGATCGTCTCACTGTCAGGTGAAAGAGAAGGGGCTGAATGAACAATATCGCCTAGATTTCTCTCTCTATAGCGGAAGCTATAAGTACTAACTTCATCGTTTCGCCCGCGTAGATAATCCAGGCGCGCTGTTGCTAAATCAACATCGGTTGAAGGGTCTTCGGTAGCAAAAAGCAAGAGCTCTTTTTGTGTGTTCGTCAGTGAGCCATAGGAAAAATTGATACCAACCGAACCATCATAAGTCACAATTTTACGATTCAGGTAACTGATATCCTGTATTTCATCCCTGGCGTGCCAAAGGATGTCGCTCTCCGTGTTCAAAATTGCACCACTATAGGGATCAACCGGGTAGGCAACTACATCGCCAGACCACTCATTTGCTACATATCGAGTCTGATAAACGGCTAAACCTTCTTGTAATTCATTACTGTTCACCGATACTGAAGCACCTGATGCAGGTTTTGATGTTGCTGCAACAATCTCGGTTAAAGCGTCGACCAGCTGTTCCGGACTCTGAGCGTTGAAATAAAGCCCTCGGCCGTTAACGGCAGCATGCCATAAATCGTCAATTTTTTCGGAATCTCCACTTCCTGGATTTGTCCAAGTCGGAGTTGGAGTAGCTTCGTTTAAAAAACAAGGGTCATCTTCATAATAGGGGCCAGGATTACCGTCGGCGTCGAGATCATCAGGATCCAGCGTTCCTGTCACACCAAATGAGACCGAATATGTGACCATATGCTGATGAGAGGCCTGATCACAAGAGCTGGTCGGGACAATATTAGTAAGTGAATTTGCAATATCCTCAAAATAATACTGCATTGCAACATCAGCCAGAGTATCTGAATATGAATCGGTATATGGGGCAACACCGGAATAAGAAGTATCATCATTGTCAGTGTTGCCAACACCAGGAGAACTGCCGTTCCAAAAACCATCCGTCATGGCAATGGCATAAGACTTTTGGCAGGCGCCACCATCTGTCTCGCTAGAAAATGGAGAGGTACCGATATTACCGCTATTGCCATCATCCTGATCATAATATTGTCCGATATCCTGGAGCCCCTGCCGTAGTGGAGTTCCCCCATTGGAATCAATACTATAAATCTGATCCAGCAAAGTATCCGTTTCATCAAAATTAGCGTAGCTAACCGTCGTACTCTCAACCATGACAGCATCTGCGACAGTGCTGCTGCCATTGCTGCCAGAATGACGTGTCACACTTATAGAATCACCCGTTCCTTCATTAAACGTGTAAGGTCCTCCCAATAAAACCCATTCACCACAGGTATTTCCGGATGCATCGCGTTGATTTACATCATTAATTGTTGTCGTAGAACCTGCATGATTGATGGTATATCGCGCATGCTGGTCACGATCACTATAGCAGTTCCACCAAGCGTAAACGTTATATGTCCCGGTTGAGGGGATGTTTAAATTCCAAGTTGCAGAACTCCCCGAACTAGTGGTATATCGAGCTCCATTATCGTAAGGAGAGCTAGAATTAGAATCAGTCCAGTTGCCGCTCTCGTTGTATCCAGCATCACTATCATCAACGACCACGACTTCATTCGCGCTCATATCAAGTTTAATGGGTAAAACGGGCTGAATGACGGTGTGATTAATCGTATGAAAGCCTACCTTAACTCCTTCCATCTCACGAACAGACTGGCTAACCGCAGCCTTGACCGTAAATTCACGACGTCGAAAAAAAGTATACCAATTGGCAAAGTTCTGCAGATCTTCTGCGGCAGTGTAATATCCGATAATATTCCCATCTTCGTCATATTTAGCTTTTTTTATTGAGGTGGGGATATCGGCCTCTGCTACAAGTGTCAGCTCTTCATCATCAACGCGGTCATTGCTATCTTGATCGTTCAGCAGGTAATAGCTGCGAGTCACGTTGACGGGATCAAAGTTAACAAGATAGGTATTACCATCAGAATCTTTTGTGTAATAATGAGCATTCTTAATTGAGAGAACAGAACCACTAGAGACCGACCCGGCTGGAAGTAGTCGTATAGCATCAGCCAGTGTACTATTACCGTTACTACCAGAATGACGAGCAACACTTACAGAATCTCCCGTTCCGACATCAAACGAATATGGTCCGCCTAATAAGACCCAGTCACCACAGGTATTTCCTAATTCATCACGCTGATTCACATCATTAATTATTGTCGTAGAGCCCGCATGCTTGATGGTATATTGCGCATGCTGATCCCGATCGTTATAGCAATTCCACCAAGAATAGACGTCATACGATCCAGCTTCCGGGATCGTCAAACTCCAGGTAGCAGAACTTTCAGTAGATGTATATCGAGCACTACCACCATAGGGATCGGGAGAACTGGAATTAATCCAACTGCCAATCTCAGTGTAGGTAGAATCATCATTATCACCAACTATTTGACCAGTAAAAGTGAGATTGACGCTAGTATATTCAGCATTCAAATCCAGCGTTGCTGTTCCACTATGAGCATTGCCTAAAGGTGTTAACGTGCTGGCGTCCGCCTTCCCCGGCCAAGGGCGATAACTGGTTTGTGGATTGTAGAAAATTTTATTATACCCCGACCACTGTGATTTCCATTCCAGCCTTTCTGATCCGCTCAAAACATCACCAGAATAATTTGATCCAACTTCCGGCAATACATATTCATCGCCGCCAAATTTTCCATCCAACTCAGGTGTCATAACTTCCCAATCCATACTGCCGGAATCATCCATCAGAAACATAACCAGTGGTGGTGCTGATTGCACTTTCGTTTCCATGGGGGTGTTACTTATATCAATATCTCCGGCAAAAGCCGCTGGAGCAAAAAGACACAGGCAACATATAAGCAACAGGTCTCTTTTAAGCATGAAAATCCCTTTCTGTTTATTTAATGCGCAAGCCTATTTCAATCATAGCTTCACCACGACGACCACCAGTTGCCTCGTCGTATCGACCGACAACAACATAGGTGTGAACGACGCCCCCGGTAGAATTATTAAGTGAAAGACTTGAACCCTGACTGGCACCCATATCTATAGATCGATAACTGGTATTATCAAGCGCGCCGTCCGCGCTATTTTCATTGACTTCACCCTCTGCAATCCAGGTTGTTCCATCTCTTATGCCACTAATCAGCTCATTCCGCTGATCGTCACGAAATGTTTCTATGTCAACATCTCGACTCGATGCCGTAACTTGTACAAAAGGGGGAGCAGCCCCACTTAAAATTTCATCTTTAACGTTTTTCAGCACCCCGTAACCCTCATAAGCTGAAGATTCTGCTGCATAAAAATTTTGTTTGGCCGCTTTGTCATTCCCAGAGATCTGAAGCTCAATTGTTGTAGTATTTGTCGCAGCAATGCCAATAACCAGAAGAATCACAAGCATCATCAGAGCAGAAATCAAAACAAATCCCTGCTCGTTATTGACAGTCTTTTTTCTTATTATCTTCATGTCTTTTGAATTGTTCATGGTCTCAATCCACCTTTACAATCGACATAGAAACATTCCGACCCGCACCAGGAGGATCAACGATAACATTAACTGTCTTCATGCCTGCGGCAGGAAAATCGACAGCAATGTTCCAAAAAAGCTGGTAGTTTCCATCTATCGACATGGCATTACCGTCAGCAGAGGCGACAGTGACATCATCCAGCCCAAAGTTGCCGCCATCATCATCGTCTCCATCAGAATCAGCATCCTGGTTTGTGCCATCAGCATCAGTATCATCTAAAGCAGCATCATCATAATCAAGAGACAAGAATGTTTCGATTTGGTCAGCAACCAAAGTACTCGCCTCGGTCACTCTATTAGCCTTGCCATTACCCGTTATAGACGTCAACTGCATTGAAGCAACGCCTAAGATACCAACGGCAAAAATAGTCAGTGCAATCAAGAGTTCAACAAGAGTAAAGCCATTCTGATTCTCACAAGTAGATGTCATAAATCACAACCCCATATTTCGGCATTGTACAGTTGTTTCCATCAACCGATGCCTGTTGTTGTCATTTGGAGTAATTCGCTGGTTAGCAACAACAAAAGTCCGATTTTCTGTAAAATATTGATTTCGCGCTTTGGTTTGAGCCAACAACCATATTTTAATCGCGACAATATTCTCAATATCAATGTCTGTCGCAAGTGCGGTCCCAAGTGGATTATCCGCAATATCAATCACTCCGTCATTATTTGTATCTAAATCCCTATCAAGATCATTGTCATTATCCGAATCAATCGCCCAGATAACATTACCTCCGGCATCGGTAACGACATCACCACCTGCACCAACATAAGAATAAGCTAAACCCATAGCAATAATGCTTTCACCCAATAATTGTCGGCCTCCACCTCCTTGAGTCAGTGACAAATCACTAATACCGTCACTGTCAGCCGGAGTTGATACGGGATATTCATACAAAGAATATGAAATTGTTTCGTTTAAATCCAAAGTTCCATCTTCATTTAAATCTACGGTAAAAGTTATTGCCGGGTTCCCCCCCACATCTAGGACATTATCCAGATCACGCGAGCGAACATCGGTAATACTGAAATTACCTGATTGCGTCGGATCAAACCCTGCCATGCGTAGATCTCTCATCATATAATCGATACTGGCTCTAATGTTCTGTTGTACTTCAGCCACCTGCTCCTGCACCAGATAACTATCCTGTTGCGTTTTGAATGCAGAGTATATACCGGTCATAATGACCCCAGAAATAGCCACAGCGACAATTAATTCAACAAGGGTAAATCCAATATTATTATTTTTACTATTCATTTTTGTATACCCTATTTTAAAGATAGAGCCCCAGCAATTGTTTGTGTCAACGTATAGATTTTACTTAAGTTAACATGAGAGACAGACACAGTTCCCGTAGCGCCCGATGCTGTTCCTGTGGGACTAAAACCAGAAGGGAATCCACCTGAAGAGATACACACTCCTTTATCAACTGTCACTTCAGCAATATTATTCCCATTGGCATCTGCAAAAATGTATCCGCCCCCTTCACATGGAACGCCGGTTCCTGCAGTAAACGTCATCGTCACCGTTGTATTGGTTTTCACTGCTGCACCTTTGGCCTTCTGCATATTCGAATACAACTCCCGAGCAGCGCTCTTCAGCCGATAATTTGGCGCCCAACTATTGATAGCCGGGATTGCAATAGCGGACATAATACCGATGATAGCAACAACAACAATAACTTCTAAAAGTGTAAAACCTCTTGAGCTTTTCATCATTTCAATTCCCTATTAAATATTCAATACAAACATTTCCCGCAGTTTTCGTGCCACTTATCAAGGTTGAATAACTACATAAGTATACTTATCTTTTAATTGTAAATAACGATGATTATCTAAAAAAGTGCAACTCATGCAGACGTCATATATGCAAATTTTGCACTAGAATATCATGGAGTTTTTGGAAAAATAATCTTAAACAGACTCCCCTCCCCCACGGAAGATTCTACATCAATTGTTCCACCGATCTCCTCAATTATCCTCTGGCAGATCGCCAAACCGAGTCCTGTCCCCTCACCTGGTGATTTCGTGGTAAAGAAAGGATCAAATATTTTGTTGAGGTCTGCAGCAACAATGCCACAACCATTATCTCTAATCCCCAACCAGACAGAAGCTTCATCAACCCCGGAAGAAAGAGTTATTTTACCCTTTTTGGCGCAAGCCTGAGCGGCATTCAGCAACAGGTTGATCAAAACCTGCTGCAATTTATTAGGATCTATGCTGATAGGAGGCAAAGTCTCTGGTAAATTATCAATGATTTCAATATCTGCCAAAGCGCCTTGGTTTTTTAACAATTGAACAGAAGAGTTCAAGGCAAAAACCAGATCAACGGATTCCACCTGTGCAGCATCAGTCGGTCGGGAAAAATCCAGCAGTTCTCTTACCAGAAAATCAATGCGATTGGTTTCAACAAGTGAACGTTCGATAATATC
This sequence comes from uncultured Desulfuromusa sp., assembly GCF_963675815.1. NCBI lineage: Bacteria > Pseudomonadati > Thermodesulfobacteriota > Desulfuromonadia > Desulfuromonadales > Geopsychrobacteraceae > Desulfuromusa > uncultured Desulfuromusa sp. The sequence continues at coordinate 2,761,966 of NZ_OY776574.1, read as the reverse complement.
TTTTTCAGAACCAGTTTCAATTTTCTGTTTCAAAATTTCAAGATAACCAATTAAAGCCGCGAGAGGGTTCCCCAATTCATGCGCCAGCCCAGCAGCTAGCTGGCCGACCGAGGCCATCTTTTCACTGCGAATCAGTTCAGCACGTGCACGCTGTAATTCCCGGTTGATCTCTTCCAGTGATGCAATATGTAGTTCCGTCTCACCACGACTCGTTTGCAGAGCTTCAACCATGTGATTATATGCAACGGCCAATTGTCTGATCTCAGTTGGTCCGGCAGTTGGCAAACGGGTCTCCAGGTTTCCACAACTGACTTCCTCAGTTGCTTTGAGTAGATTACGGGCAGGATTAACAATATTACGTTGTAATAAATAGTATCCGGCCAGAATCAAAACCGCACCATATAGGACAACATAGATGACTATAAGTTGCTGAGATTTCGAAAGATTAGAACGGATATCTGCAAGGGAAAAAGATAATTCCAACAACCCGTAAAAACGCTTATCAGCCCTTAACGGAAGAAGAAAATGGACAAATGGTTCTGATTGGTCAAAAAGGTTCAGCAGTGTTGGAAAATGTACCTTCCGCTGCGGATCAGCCGACAATTTTGCCATCTGCCGCCTGGAAGAAGAAAATGGTGATATCCCTTCAGCAACATAAGAGTTTATAGTATTGAGATCTTCATCATAGACCCGCCAATTAACATAGTTAAGATTATCCGGCAATCGGGTGAGAAGACTCATATCATTAGCATTCATGACCAATGATTGAGCTAAAATATTCGACAGTGATTCCAGCTGGCCTACACGCTCTTCCAACAAACTTTTCTCCATTAAGCGCAGCATCATGATCCCACCCAGCAATAATGCGGCCCCCAACAAAAGTGTCAGAGTAATCAGAATTTCGGTCCTCAAGCCAACTGTTTTTATCAATTCATTCCTCACAGCAATAAAAAACTAATTATTAATTTTAATCAATTACCATAGTTGGGCAAAAAAACAAACAAGAGGTTTGTCAAACAAGGCAAGGATGGTAAATTAATAGTGGGAATATACATTTGCCCTATTTTTTGTAATGAAAGGAAAACCCCATGCCCAGAACTCCCTACCTGGACCAAAGTGAATGCATCGGCTGTGAAACCTGTACCCGTATCTGCCCCAAAGTGTTTAAGATGGTATCTGAACATTTGGCCGGAATTCATAACCCAACCGGCGACACGGAAGAAAAAATAGAAGAAGCGATGGATAACTGTCCGGTTGCCTGTATTAACTGGGAAGATTAATGATTTTGCAGAAAATCCTTCCAGTCATTATTCAGCATATCTTTGGAATCTTATCTCCGGCAAAGCATGTTTTCAGGACTGATAAAAGGAGAAAACTTGCAGGATGGTATTGTTGTTTAACCATTGTCGGCTGTTCAGTTCCGGTACTCTCGGGTTGCCAGTCGTCCCTGATACAAAATGTGCAGGGCAATGAATTCAATGAACAGCTTTATATTGATGCCAAACTGAATTTTGCAATTAAACACCCGCAAAACTGGAGAAGAGTTATTATTCCCGTCTCTTCACCACAATACAGAGCAGATACAGTGAGTTGGATAGCTGAGAATCCACACAGAAATAATGACAACGGCGGGCATATGCTCATCAGAATCCTACCTCGCAATAAGACAACCGATCTTCCCGATCTACTCAGTAATTATTTAACAAATATGCCGGAATTGAAATCGGGGAAAGCAGAGCACTTTGACCACTCTGCGGGTCCAGCCCTAAAATTCCTTGGTCATGATAAAAATTATGGGTTGCTGACAATTGCAATTCTGGGGAAAAAGCAAAATTTCATTATTTCACTCGATTATCCATCTTCCCGATTTGATGAACTATTGCCTGTTTTTCAGGATATTGTGGATAGCTTCACTGAAATAGTTCGCCCTGAACGCTATTCCGAACCGGTCACACAATGAAAAAATCCTGCCACCCTATTTCAATTATTAACAAATACTATTCAAAAAACCTGCAAGCACGGAAAATTCTTCTGGATCATAGTCGCCTTGTTACCCGGAAAGCCTTAAGCATAGGACGCTATCTGCAAAATCTGGGTGCAACTGTTGATGTAAAATTTCTGGCTGAAGCGGCAATGTTGCATGATATCGGCATGATCATGACAGACACCCCAGATCTGCATTGTCATGGCACAGGAGACTATTTACAGCATGGGATCCGGGGGAAAGAAATCCTCGAAGCAGAAGGGTTATTCAAACATGCGAGAGTTTGTGAACGACATATTGGGATTGGGTTAACAGCTCAGGAAATCAGCAAAAAAAAACTCCCTCTGCCCGTTCTCGATATGTGCCCGGAGACTCTGGAAGAACAGATTATCTGCTACGCGGATTTATTCTATTCCAAAGGAATTAAAAATCGCAACCGGGAGAAAACTCGTGAAGAGGTTCGTGATAAACTTGCTAAGTATGGCAAGGGCAAAGTGAAAATTTTTGATCAATGGTGTAAAAAATTTGAGCCAACTTAGGTCGTTATGGAAAACTGGTTGCAACAATTTATTGAATTTTTACCTGATGGAACTGCTTACCTTGCAATTTTTTTTCTGATCTCTTTTAGCGAATCCTTACCCATGATTGGATTGCTGATCCCTGGCAGCTCGCTGGTCGTCCTCGCAGGATTTCTCATTTTACACGGGAAATGTTCCTTCATATTACTGTCTACGGTGACAATAGCTGGGGCGTTATTAGGCGATCTTCTCAGTTTTTGGCTGGGATTTTATTACGGGAGCAAACTTCTTAAATTAAGGAGTTTTCAAAAACATTACAGTCTGGTTAAACGATCTGAGCTTTTTTTCGTTGATCATGGCGGTAAAAGTATCTTTTTTGCTAGATTCCTCGGTCCAATTCGCGGCATAACGCCTTTTATTGCTGGTCTCTCAGGCCTTCCCGGAAAGCCATTTTGCGGCTATGCGCTCTTCAGCGCTGTTTTATGGGGAATCTGTTATCCAGGAATTGGCTACTTGGGGGGAAGTAGTTGGCAACAGGCTCAAAGTTTGTCAGCCAAGTTCGGACTGACAATTTTGGGATTATTGTTTATTACTGCTCTCAATGTCTGGATTCGGCGTAATTTCAAAAAAAATTAAAACTGGTATTGTAAGCCAGTGGTCAGAGCATAAGAATCCCAATTGACCTGATTGAGACGTGATAGTCCTACGCTACCGTCTGTAAAATAGGTTCTGTCACTTCCACTTTCAGTTTTCCAGTTTTGTATATTTCCGCTAAAAACCCAGGACCATTGCTCATTAAACAGAAATTCTCCCTGAAAATCATAAACGACCCCAGTCCCACTTGCTTCGTGTTCAAAACTGACGGGATGTCTGAACTCTGTACGCAAATTCCAATCTGCCTGAGCAAAATAATCAACCCAATGATATTCAAAACCAACACTTATTTTGAAGTGATCATTGGCTTCATAATCTAAATTTGCTCCGACCCAGGGCCCATACCAATATGCAGTGTAAGAGCTATCCAATCCCTGCAATGAGCCTATCTCCGAGGGATATGAATTTCCTTCAAGACGAAGTGTCGGCTCTGATACGACCTGTTCTCCATTGGTCATTGTCAGTGCTTGCATGTTAAAATCATAACCCACTAAGGGCGTTATAGAAACACCGATTATGCTCTTAAGCTTAAATATTGGCCCAAAAGCACCAGACAAATCAGCAGTAAGACCTTCATCCGCGTCATTCATCGATCGAGACCACTCGTCATTGCGGTCATCTGCAGCATAATCTGAATCGCGAACATCACCGTTAATAATTTTGCCAAATGAGATATCCACCTCGACCAGAGAGCTGTGTTTTAAATAAGGTAATCCCCCTAACTCCAAGCTGCTACCAATTTGGAGCTGCAAAATTTCAATATCATCCCAATGCAATTCAGAAAGGATATTCGGTTCACCTACAGCAGTATTTCCAGAAATACTCCAATCAAATTGGTCTGAACGGTATCCAAACCCGACATTCAGCCCTGAAGACTCAATAAATGGGGTATTGAATGCCTGCGCCGAATTACTGAACAAGATACTAAAGAACACAAAAAAGATAGACACATCAAAGAATCGACACATTTGAGAAGGATTCCCCGGCAAAATATTTGAAAAAGGCCACCCGGATTCGAGTGGCCTTTGCATAACAGATTATGAATAAATCAACTTAAATATCGCACCGCTTATACACAGCATCGAAATCGCCCAAATCATCAAACTGGAGGTAATCGTATACCTCGTCTTTAACGGGTGCAATTTTCTCTTTATAGGTTGCAAGGTATTCTGCGGGAGTTGGCAATTGGCCTTTCAGCGCCGTAACCGCACCTAACTCAGCACTGCCCAGATAAACTTGGGCACCGTTTCCAATACGATCATCAAAGTTACGAGTCGAGGTAGAATACATATTAACACCATCGGGAACCCGTGCTTGATTCCCCATACACAGAGAACAACCTGGAGTTTCAATCCGAGCACCGACCTGGTTGAAAATAGCAAAGTATGATTCGCTCTTCAATTTAGACTGATCCATACGGGTCGGAGGACAGATCCAAATGCGATCATTCGGGTTAAATTTGTGCCCTTCCCAGATTTTTGCGGCAGCACGGAAATGACCGATATTGGTCATACAGGAGCCGATAAAAATATCCTTGATTTCGGTTCCCTGGATTTCAGACAGCACTTTTACATCATCTGGATCATTCGGGCACGCCAGAATTGGTTCCGTGATTTCAGCCAGATCGATTTCTATGACCGCAGCATATTCAGCATTTGCATCTGCTTCAATCAATTTTGGGTCTTTCATCCACTCATTGACGGCATCGATACGATTGCGCAAGGTTTGAGCATCCTGGTAACCGTCTGCAATCATTTTTTCCATTAAAGCAACATTTGAACGCAGATAAGTACAAACGCTCTCTTCGGAAAGCTTGATACAACCTGCGGCAGCAGAACGCTCGGCAGCAGCATCTGTCAACTCAAAAGCTTGTTCAACAGAAAGGTTCGGTAACCCTTCCATTTCCAGAATTTTGCCATTAAAGATATTGATTTTATTCTTTTTAGGAACCGTCATCAAACCCTGCTTGATGGCCCAGAGAGGGATCGCATTAACAGCATCACGCAATGTAATGCCTTCATTGAACTCACCTTTAAAGCGAACCAGAACAGACTCCGGCATATCCAGAGGCATAAACCCCAGAGCTCCGGCAAAAGCAATCAAACCGGAACCTGCAGGAAAACTGATACCAATTGGAAAGCGAGTGTGTGAATCACCGCCGGTACCGACAGTGTCCGGAACCAACAGACGGTTGAGCCAGCTATGGATAACACCATCACCCGGATTCAGAGGAACACCTGCACGATCTGAGATAAATTTAGGTAAAGTATTGTGCATCAAAACATCAGCCGGCTTTGGATACGCGGCAGTATGACAGAATGATTGCATAAACATCGGCGATTTAAACTTAAGACAAGCAAGCTCTTTAATTTCATCAGCCGTCATTGGCCCGGTGGTATCCTGGGAACCAACAGTTGTCATCAATGGTTCACAGGCACTGCCCGGTAGAACACCCTCAACACCGCAAGCGCGGCCGACCATCTTCTGCGCCTGAGTGTACCCTTGGTTTGCTTTCGGAGTTGGGTTTTCAGCAGGGACAAAAATTTCAGAAGCACTCATCCCCAGAGCTTCACGCGCCTGATCAGTTAAAGAGCGACCAATAATCAAGGGAATACGACCACCGGCACGGAACTCGTCAGGAACCGTTACAGGTTTAATTTCAAAGGTAGAAATAACTTCGCCAGCCTCGTTGGTCACCTCGCCTTTAGCGGTATTGATAGTGATAACATCACCCATATTCATTTTGGTGACATCCATTTTCAGTGGCAGAGCACCGGAATCCTGAGCAGTATTAAAGAAGATTGGAGCAATAACACCGCCGATAATAATACCACCACGACGTTTGTTCGGTACTGCTGGAATATCGTCACCAATACACCAAAGCACACTATTACAAGCCGATTTACGGGAAGAACCCGTACCAACAACGTCACCGACAAAAGCCACCCGATGACCTTCTTCGCGCCATTTTGCTATTTCTTGGATACCGCCAGGGAAACGGGTTTTACCCATCGCAAGAGCATGAAGTGGAATATCCGGACGGCTCCATGCGTCACCCGCAGGAGAGAAATCATCCGTGTTGATTTCACCTTCGACTTTAAAAACCTTAACGGTATAAGTTTCAGCCATTTGTGGTTTTGAGGTAAACCACTCGGCGTTAGCCCAGCTTTCAACGACTTTCTTTGCTGCGGCGTTGCTTTTAGCCAATTCAATAACCTGCTCAGCAGCATCATAGACATAGGTCATTTCTGACAGGGCAGCTGCAGCGGTATCAGCAAGCTCTTCCACGCCTAAAGCAGAGATTAAAGGCTGAACATTGTATCCACCAATCATGGTGCCTAAAATCTGTACGGCCTTAACTTTATTTATGAGAGGTGAAGATTTGGTACCAGCAGCAATTTCCGCCAAAAATGCCGCTTTGACTTCAGCTGCCGGATCAACCCCTGGTGATACTCGCTCTGTAAGCAAATTCATCAGAAAATCTTCCTTACCAGCAGGAGGACTCTGTAGTAAATCACATAGACCTGCCGTCTGCTCAGGGTTCAACGGTAATGCTGGAATTCCTTGTGCTTTCCGCTCTTCTTCCAGTTTAAGATAAGCTTCGATCATCTCTCTCCTCCAATTATCAGGTTCGCAGCATACGCCGCACAATAGGCCATCCGTCAGCATTTACAACGACTGACAAGAATATAATCATGTCCCAAATCTTGCATACTGTATACGATTTAGCGCGCTTCTGTCAATGAAGTGATCATAGATGTAAAGCTTCAAAATGCAACCATTCTCACATTTTCCAACTCCGCATTATAGGTGCAAACAATATGTGTGACTTAATATGTCACAGAGGTGACTTATATTGATAATTACAAACAATAAATTCTGCCACCTGGAGATCAAACATGTTCGAAATATTATTATTTTCTTCAATCATTCTCATTGTTATCAGTCAAATTCTGCCAAATGAGAACTCTAACTCCAAAAACTAAAAGATCCTGCCGACTAAAGCCGACAGGATCCATTTTTAAGCAAACAGAGAAGATGACAATTTATAATATTTTTAAAAGTTCAACATCAAAAATAAGAGTGGCATTTGGTGGAATCAACGGTGGCGCACCACGTTCTGCATAAGCCAAACTTGCAGGAATAACAAGTTGCCATTTAGCGCCCTCTTTCATCAACTGTAGTGCTTCAGTCCATCCAGGGATAACGCCATTGACAGGAAAAGTTGCCGGTTCACCACGCTTATACGAACTATCAAACTCGGTGCCGTCCAACAATGTTCCTTTATAATGAACCTGTACATTAGAATCAGCTTTAGGTGAAGCTCCTTCGCCTGCAGTTATGACCTTATATTGCAATCCGCTATCCAGCGTCACAACACCATCAAGCTTACCGTTTTTTTCCAGGTATTCCTGAGCAAGTTTTTCATTTTTAGCTGCTTCAGCTGCCATTTCAGCCATCTGTTTCATTTGCATTTCTTGCTGAAAAGCCGTCAAAATCTGGCCCATTTCCTCAAGAGATAAAACTGTTTCCTCTCCCTTCAGGACGGCGGTTAATCCTGCCGCTAGTTGGTCCGCATCAATATCCAGCTTTTGTTGCATCATATTTGTAGCAATGTTCATCCCGATAGCATAACCAACTTTTTCTTGTTGCGATTTAAGTACATCTTCAGCACATACACTGCCGACGGCAACCAGTAACAACACAAGTACGATAAAAAATTTCTTCACATTTGTCTCCATCATAAATATCGTGTTAATGAAAATAAGCCCCGATCGTAAATACAACCGGGGCTCGAGAAAATAAAATTTAAAATGTAGGGAATAATACCTTATACTGTCCAGGTATGTCCAGACTGCATGATGTCGTCCATGGAACGACCACGTTTCTGCTTAACAGCATCAACTTGCTCGTAAACCATATCATCATAAGTTTTTTTCCGATCATCAGCAAAGATAACACCAAAAGCCAATGGCAAACCATTATCCGGACGCATCCCCGCAAGAATAGAAGCCATTTCCGCATTTTTCTCGTCATGAACCAAAATGTCAGCCTCATCAGCCATTTCGACTTTAACAGCCTTAATTCCAAAGCCATCTTGAACCAGACAGTACTGGCTATTGACACCGAAGATCATTTTTTCCCCATCCCGTAAGATAATGTGGAAATCAGCACCTTCTTCTTTACTTGTCAGCTTATCGTGGGCACCGTCATTGTAAATAACACAGTTAGCATAAATTTCCATCATACTGAAACCTTTATGCTTAGCTCCACGCACACAGATTTCTTCATTCAGCTTCATGTTCTTGTCGATACCACGAGCAACAAAAGTCCCACCTAAGCTAAGAGCAACCTTGGCCGGGGTCATAGGGTAGTCAAGGACACCATAAGGGCTGGTTTTTGAGATCTGGCCCATTTCCGAAGTCGGAGAATATTGCCCTTTGGTCAAACCATAAATCTTGTTATTAATCAGAACATAGTTAAGATTAACGTTACGGCGTACAGCATGAATAAAGTGATTACCACCAATCGCAGTTGAGTCACCATCACCGGAAATAACCCAGACATCCAGTTTTGTGTTAGCAACTTTCAACCCGGATGCAATTGCAGCTGCGCGGCCATGAATCGTATGAAATCCATAGGTTTCCATATAATAAGGAAAACGACTGGAACAACCAATACCGGAAACAATTGCAACTTCATCGCGGGGCTTACCGGCAGCAACCATGCCGCTACGTACGGCATTCATAATGGCAAAATCGCCACAACCCGGACACCACTTTACCTCAGCATCTGAAGCAAAATATTTTTTAGTTAGTTGAGTATCTGCCATGGTTTTATTCTCCTAACATTTCGTTAACTTTGTCGATAACCTCATACTCACGGAAGGGGTCGCCCTGTACCTTAGAGAGAGATTCAACATCAACCAAAAACTTGGCCCGGAGCATCAAACTCAGTTGCCCCATATTGAGTTCAGGGACAAGAATTTTATCAAACCGGCTGATTATTTCACCGAGATTTGGTGGGAATGGCCATACCCAGCGCAGATTGACACCAGAAACAGGTTTTCCATCGGCAATCATACGATCAACAGCGCCTTTAACAGCACCATAAGTGCCACCCCAACTGATAACCAGAATTTTATTAGATTCTTTACCGTTGATTTCAACACCAGGAAGAACCTGTGCCAGATTGTCTACCTTAGCTTTACGAAACTCGGTCATTTGCTGGTGAACCTTCGGATCATGACTGACGGCACCCGTTTCATCTTTTTCAAGAGTTCCGATGCGGTGCTGACAACCTTTGGTTCCAGGAATAGCCCAATCACGCGCTAAAGTTTCAGGGTCGCGCTTGTATGACACATATTTTTCACCCGGATGAGCCTCAGGAACCCAGAAGTTGACATAAGGAGTCAAATCTTCCAGTTCTGACATTTTTGGAACCTTCCAGGGACAACTCCCCTGACCGATATAACCATCAGTTAAAACAATAACCGGGGTACGGTATTTCAAAGCAATCTTGGCAGCCTGATAAGTCGCATCAAAGCAGTCTGCTGGGCTATTAGCAGCAATAATCGGCATATAGCTATCACCATTACGGCCAAACATTGACTGTAACAAGTCAGATTGCTCCGTTTTAGTTGGCAAACCGGTACAGGGGCCACCACGTTGTACGTTCACAATAACCAGTGGAACTTCCAGAATTAAGGCCATGCCGGCCGCTTCCGTTTTCAATGCCAAGCCTGGACCTGAAGTTGTGGTAAAAGCCAAGTTACCGGCACAAGCAGCACCTACAGCGGAACAGATACCTGCAATCTCATCTTCCATCTGCATGGTAACAAGATCAACATCTTTCATTTCAGATGCATAGTGCAGCAAATCAGTTGCCGGGGTAATTGGATAGGACCCGATAAATGGCTGCAAGCCGGCTTTTTCACCAGCAGCCGCAATAGCAAGAGCAGCGGCATCATTACCGGTGATGTTACGGTACAGACCTTTTTCGATTTGTGCAGCACCAAGGTCATAACGTTCCTGGAACATGATGGTAGTCTCGCCATAATTCAGGCCAGCTTTAAAGGCGAGTGTATTGGCCTGAGCGACTTTAAGGAGTGGTTTTTTTGCTTTAGGACCAAATTTTTCCTGAATAAAATCAAGAACCAGCTGTTTATCTTTATTGAACAACCAGCAAAGAACGCCCATAGTGAAAAAGTTTTTACAGCGGTCTTTTGCTGCAATTGGCAGTTCCATCTCAGCCAAGGCTTCACGCACCAAAGTAAACATAGGAATGGCTTTTACATCATAGCCATTCAAAGTTTCATCTTCCAGAGGATTGGATGTATAACCAACTTTTTCCATTGCTTTTTCTGTAAAAGCATCAGAATTGGTAATGATCATTCCACCAGCTTTTACAAACTTGGAACTATGCTTCACTGCTGCCGGGTTGAAAGCAACCAAAACATCTGGAGCATCACCAGCTGTGTAGATCTTATGATCACCCAAACACATCTGGAAGCCTGAAATACCTGCAATGGTACCGGCAGGAGCACGGATTTCCGATGGATAATCAGGAAGAGAGTTAACATCATTACCGTCTAACGCAGCCAGAGCGGTAAGCTGATTACCAATGAGCTGCATGCCATCACCGGAATCCCCGGTAAACTTAATGACAATCTGCTCAGCACTTGTAAGTTTTGCATTCTCTGCCATACTGTCTCCTGTGAATAAAGAGATGTTTCAAGAAATATGCTGCCAACGACAGCAATCAAACATTATTATCTGATAAACGCGAAACCATATAGCACTAACTCTCAATATGAATCAAGTCTATATAGAGGGTTATATAAATATATTGAAGTATTATTCAGCTTCAATATAACCACATCTGTCGAGATAATTTACCGATTCAAAACCTGAAAACAGACATACAACAAGGGCAATGTCACCATTGCCCTTGTTGTATTCTAATCAGCATATAGTTTTGAAAGTTTTAGCTATTCAGTACATCCGCCAAATCAGGAAGAATACTTGGCAACTCATCAATGAGGCCTTTTACAGCTGCTACTGAATTATCAAACAATGCTTGTTCTTCAGCATCAAGTTCAAACTCAATAATACCTTCTACGCCCTTTGCACCAAGAATACAAGGAACGCCGACATAATAGTTGTCTACACCGAACTCACCTTGCAACAGGACACAAGAAGGCAGGACACGCTTCTGGTCGCGAAGAATAGCTTCTGCCATAGCAATAGCTGAAGAAGCGGGGCTATAAAATGCAGAACCATTGCCCAGCAATTTCACAACTTCACCACCAGCAGCTTTCGTACGTTCAACCATAGCCGTCATAACTTCATTCGCTTTAGCTTCATCTCCATACTTACGGATCAATTGCTCCATAACAGGAACACCATTGACATTAGCATAGCGAATGATAGGAACCATGGTATCCCCATGACCACCGAGAACCATAGCATTTACGTCGCGAACAGACACACCCAGTTCCCAGGCAATGAAGGAGCAGAAACGGTTAGAATCAAGAACACCGGCTTGACCAATAACACGCTCTGGTGGGAAACCAGTAACTTTCTGACACAAGGTAACCATTGCATCGAGTGGGTTGGAGATGATGATGACGATCGAATCAGGAGCGAATTCTTTGATTCCTTCAGAAACCTGACTCATGATCTTGGCATTAACACCAAGAAGATCATCACGACTCATACCAGGCTTACGTGGCAAGCCTGCTGTCACGATAACAATGTCAGAGCCGGCAATATCGGCGTAGCTGTTCGTCCCCTTGAGCTCTACATCAAACTGATCAACGCGTGCAACTTCAGCAATATCGAGCATTTTACCCTGAGGCATATTCTCAACAATGTCGAACAAAACAACATCACCCAGCTCACGCAATGCACAAAGTTGAGCTAAAACACCACCAATTTGTCCACCACCGATCAACGAAATTTTATTTCTTGCCATTGTCTCTCTCCTTATCTAGGAAAATTTAAAATAGAACCGGAATAAAATAGTATTCCGGTTCTGCCTGATACTTGAGGTAAATCACATTGCATCTATGATTGCATTAAATGTTGCACTTGGACGCATAGCAGCAGATGCCTTGACCGGATCAGGACGGAAGTAGCCGCCGATATCCATCGGTGAGCCCTGACAATCGATAAATTCTGCATCAATCTTATCGACATTCTTCTCGATTTCAGCAGCCACTTGGGCAAAACGTGACTTCATGGCAGCATCTTTGTCTTGAGCCGCTAATGCCTGTGCCCAGTAAAGGGCCAAGTAAAAGCTTCCGCCACGATTATCAATTTCCTTGACCTTGCGTGAAGGCAGTTTCTGATTCTCAAGATACTGGCCGATAGCAACGTCAAGAGTCTCTGCCAAGATAGCAGCTTTAGGGTTATCATCAGCGGCGGCAGCTTGCTCCAAGGAAGGGACCAGTGCACAATATTCGCCAAGGGAATCCCAGCGAATATGACCTTCCTTGAGGAACTGCTCAACATGCTTAGGAGCTGAGCCACCGGCACCAGTTTCAAATAAACCGCCACCAGCAATCAAAGGCACGATCGACAGCATCCGGGCAGAAGTACCCAGCTCAAGAATTGGAAACAGGTCAGTCAGATAATCCCGCAGCACGTTACCGGTCACCGAGATGGTGTTCAGCCCTTTACGGACTCGCTCAAGTGAGAACTTCATTGCATCGACCGGATTCATGATACGGATATCGAGGCCAGTTGTATCAAATTCGGGCAGATACTTGTTGACCTTGGCAATGATCTGCTGGTCATGACCACGCTTTTCGTCAAGCCAGAAGATTGCCGGCTCCCCGGACGCTTTGGCGCGGTTAACAGCTAGCTTGACCCAGTCTTTGATGGGAATATCCTTAGCCTGGCTGGAACGGTAAATATCACCTGTGGACACCGACTGTTCCATGAGCACGGTACCGTTGGAAGCGACGACCTGAAACTTACCGTTGGACGGAGCCTCAAAGGTCTTATCGTGGGAACCGTACTCTTCTGCCTTCTGAGCCATAAGGCCAACATTGGCGACACTACCCATGGTAGCGGGATCAAATTGACCATTTCTGTTGGCATCTTCGCAGATCTCACGATACATGGTGGCATAGCAGCGATCGGGAACCATAGCTATGGTGTCCTGTAGTTCGTCCGCCTTGTTCCACATGCACCCGCCGTCACGCACAACGTTAGGCATCGATGCATCAACAATAACATCATTAGGAACATGCAGATTAGTGATGTTCTTACGGGAATCAACCATTGCCAAAGCAGCTTGACCTTCGTAGCAAGCATTAATATCCGCTTCAATTTCAGCCTTTTTATCGGCCGGAAGCTTGTTCATCTTATTGAGGATATCACCCAAACCAAAATTCGGATTAGCGCCGATAGACACCAGAGTATCAGCATGCTTATCCAGAGCAGCCTTGAAATAGACCTTTACAGCATGGCCAAACATGATCGGATCAGAAATCTTCATCATGGTTGCTTTGAGGTGCAGAGAGAGGAGTACGCCCTTCTCTTTAGCCTCTTGCGCAGTCTTTGCATAGAACTTTTGTAATTCGGCAACCTTCATGACGGAACTGTCAAAAACTTCGTCAGCCTGCAACTTGACTTCTTTCTTGACTTCAACATTGCCGGCCTCATCTACAAACTGAATCTTTACGGTGTCAGCAGCACCCATGGTTACCGATTTTTCAGTCTCGTAGAAATCACCAGTGTCCATATGCGCAACACGACATTTGGAAGTTCCGGGAGCAGGCCATGGCTTCATCATACGATGGGGATTTTTTTGAGCAAATTTCTTTACGGAAGCAGCAGCGCGACGGTCAGAGTTGCCTTCACGCAACACCGGATTGACAGCTGAACCTAGACACTTGGCATAACGAGCTTGCAACTCTTTTTCTGCATCAGTCGTCGCTTCTTCAGGATAACTGGGAACGTCATAGCCCTTTTCCTGCAGCTCAGCAATAGCAGCCTGCAGCTGGGGTACCGAAGCACTTATATTCGGCAACTTAATGACATTTGCTTCTGGAGTCAGAACAATTTTACCCAGCTCAGCCAGATTATCCGCAACTTTCTGCTCAGCAGTCAGCTTTTCCGGGAAGTTAGCCAGGATGCGGCCAGACAGGGAAATATCCTTTGTCTCAACGTCTACACCACTACCCTTACAAAACGCCTGAACAATTGGCAGAAAAGCGTAAGTCGCCAACGCCGGTGCTTCATCAATTTCGGACCAGATAATTTTTGCCATACTCTCTCTCCTTAATATCTAATTGTCAATATCACCATTTAAGTCAGGATATAACCATGTTATAAACTTAAAATTCGCACTATTTATCGTTGTATACAGTATACAAACAAAATGGGGGTGTCAAGAACCTTTGCGCTTTAAAGTAAAATTATCTCAATCAATCAGAAGCACACCGTAACCTACTGGATATTAAGGTTTTTCACTTATAAAACTTTTGATATTTCCCGTATAACATCATATTCAAAGAAACGAACTGACCATCCAAACAATTCTGCCGGCTAATCGCCGGCAGAATGTCAAAAGAGATAACAGAATTATAGTTAAGGGTTGTCTTCATTTTTCAGTGACGGGTAAAAAAAGACCCAGCTCACGTGCTTCTTGGCGGGCAGCATCAGCTTCATCTCTTGTTTTGTCACGCGGAATCACAAAAGATTGACCTGAAAAAATTTCCTTGGGGTCTTTTATCTGATCCCTGTTGGCTTTATAAATCAGAGGCCAAAGCAGGGCATCACCATAGACCTCTTCACGAGCAGCGATCTCGGCCAAATTTTCCCCTGATTGAACTTCAACAGTATCGACCAGGACAGGTTCAACCTTGGGAGGAGATGTTTTTTTAATAACAGGTGCCGTCTTCTTTGCTACAGATTTAGCTGCTTCCTCTTTGCGTTTTTTCTCCCGCTGCAGCTCAAGCAATGCCTGGCGCTCTATTTCACGCTGCTTTAGTACTTCAAGTAGCCGCTTTTCTTCTTCTATTTTTTTCTGTTCTGCCAACAATTGTTGCTTGCGTTTAATTGTCAAATCCAGAGCTTCCTGTGCATAACGTCGGGCCAAATCCAAAGTTCTGGCAGCCCTTCGATGCTCTCCATTCTCAACCTGGAGCTCAGCTGCCTGTAGTGCACTGCTGGCAAGCTGATATTCTCCGGGAGCATATTGTGATGCACCCACCGCATATGCACGTGCAACAACATCTCGAGCCCCTTCCAAACTCTCGAGAGGGGGCTTAACACAACCCGACACGATAAACACAAGTGCAGCAACCACAAACAGACGGTAAAACATCTGCATTCTTATTTGTCCTATACTTGAATAGTGCTATTTATTTCTGTTTTGCCCGCAAACGGATACCCAATTCCTGAAGCTGCTTATCGTCTACCTCATTCGGAGCATCTGACAACAAGCATGTTGCTTTCTGGGTTTTCGGGAACGCAATAACATCACGAATGGAATCAGCTCCACTCAAAATCATCATCAAACGATCAAGACCAAAGGCAATACCGCCATGAGGTGGCGCACCAAAAATCAGGGCATCTAATAAAAATCCAAATTTTTCCTGAGCTTCTTCAGCACCAATACCTAGAAGATCAAACATCCTGGATTGTACTGACTGATCATGAATACGAATACTGCCACCACCGATTTCCGAGCCATTCAAAACAAGGTCATAAGCTTGGGCCCGAGCCTTACCCGGATCAGTATCAAGAAGAGGGATATCCTCTTCCAGTGGTGCTGTAAATGGATGATGAACAGCGACATGGCGGCGTTGCTCATCGTCCCATTCAAGTAATGGGAAATCGGTCACCCAGGTAAATCGAAAATCATCTTTACTGGCCAATCCGAGCTTTTGTCCAAGATGGCCGCGCAAACGCCCCAATGCTTCATTAGCGATAGCCGGTTTATCAGCCATAAACAGAAGCAGATCACCAACTTCGGCTCCCAACTTATTATTCAAAGCAGATAATTCATCAACAGTAAAAAACTTGGCAATTGGTGACTGCCAACCATCTGCGGTAACTTTGACCCAAGCCATCCCTTTTGCACCATAAATTTTAGTAAAATCAGTCAGGTCATCCAGCTCCTTGCGGGAAAATGTGGCACAACCTTTCACATTCAGAGCTTTTACCAACCCGTTATCGGCTGCAACACTAGCAAAAACTTTAAATTGAGAATTTGCAACCTGCTGAGTAATATCAATTAGTTCCATCTCAAAACGTAAGTCTGGATTATCAACACCAAAACGATCCAAAGCCTCAGCATACGAGAGCCGTGGCATCGGTAAAGTCAGCTCCACATCCAGAGCTTCCTTAAAGACTTTAGCGACCATTCCCTCCATGATATCCATAACCTGACTACGATTAACAAAACTCATTTCGCAATCGATTTGAGTGAATTCAGGCTGCCGGTCTGCCCGCAGATCTTCATCGCGGAAGCATTTTACAATCTGAAAATAGCGGTCAAAACCTGAAACCATCAACAATTGCTTAAATAGCTGCGGTGACTGGGGAAGCGCGTAAAAACGACCGGTATTCACCCTGCTGGGGACCAGATAATCCCTCGCCCCTTCCGGGGTACTTTTAGTCAGCACTGGAGTTTCAATCTCAATAAAGCCCTGCTGATCAAAATAATTACGAACCGTTTTCGCAACCAGGTGTCTCATGAGCATATTTTTTTGCAATGCTGGTCTGCGTAAATCAAGATAGCGATACTTTAACCGGATATTCTCAGCTACTTCAGTAAACTCGTCGAGCATAAAAGGAGGAGTTTCAGAATGATTCAGGATCAAGAGTTCCGTGATTTCAATTTCAACTTCACCCGTCTTCATTTTCGGATTTACGGTGCCTTCCGGCCTTGGAGAGACTTTTCCCCGAGCTGCGAGCACAAATTCACTACGCACCTGTTCTGCTTTTTTATGTGAGGCAAGATCACGATCGGGGTCGAGAGCTAACTGAACAACTCCCTCACGATCACGCAAATCGATAAAAATCAGGCCACCATGATCACGACGTCTTTGTGCCCATCCCATCACGCAAACATTCTCACCAACCTGCTCTGCGGTTACATCTCCACAACGATGGGTTCTCACCCAACTTCCAAGTTTGTCGTTCACTACTGAATCCTCCAAGACAAGCCTTTCAGCTCAGAAAAATTGATTGGTTAACCAAGAATTTTATAGTACCGCTACCAACGAAGGTCAAGAACTACCGGACAATTGTCCAAGTTTTTCCCACAATGTGGTCGCAAGATTACTGAGAGTGACAGTCGACTGACTACTATCCGACATGTTCTTGAGCTGTGCCTGCCCCGACTGCAGCTCTTCTTCGCCGAGAATAAGAGTGAAGTCAGCGTTCAACTTATTGGCTCTACGCATTTGCGCCTTAAGACTCTTCCCCAGATAGTCCATCTCGGCTCGCATTCCAGCAGCCTGCAACTGGGACATCAGCACGAATGCTCTATCGGCGGCGTCTTTTCCCATGGCAGCAATAAAAAGTTGGGGTGTGGCAGGGGCAACCTGCTGCTCTCCCTTCATCAACACTAAACGCTCAAGTCCAATAGCAAAACCAATTCCGGGGAGAGAAGGTCCACCCAAACTTTCAACCAGACCATCATAGCGACCACCCGCAGCAACCGCATTTTGCGATCCCAGTTGATCCGTCACCAATTCAAATGTCGTCCGGACATAATAATCCAAACCACGGACCATCCTTGCATTAACGACAAATGGAATGTTGAGTGCTTGAAGATACCCTTTCACCTGTTCGAAATGATTGTGACAGGAAGAACAAAGGTGTTCAAGCACAGAAGGAGCATCTGCGGTAGCACTTTGACAGCCCGGTACTTTACAATCAAGCACACGAAGCGGGTTTGTCTGATAGCGACGCTGACATTCACCACACAAATTATCCAGACGCGATTCAAGATAATCAATCAACGCCTGTCGATATCCGGGACGACATTGAGGGCAGCCAAGAGAATTGACTTGCAACGAGACAGATGAAATACCGATGTGGACAAAATATTGATGCAACATGGCCAAAACCTGAGCATCAATTTTTGCGTCCTCAACCCCGACGACCTCGGCTCCAAGTTGATGAAACTGACGATAACGTCCCTTTTGCGGACGCTCGTAGCGAAACATCGGCCCCATATAATAAAGCTTGGAAACAGGATCAAGATGATGTAAACGATTCTGAATGAAAGAGCGCATTACCGGCGCTGTTCCTTCCGGCCGCAACGTCAATGAGTTCTCACTTTTATCACTAAAAGTGTACATCTCTTTTTCAACAATATCAGTCGTTTCACCAATAGAACGACAAAAAAGCTCTGTCTTCTCCGGTATTGGTGTGCGGATTTCAGAAAAACCATAGTAACCGAACACTTCACGCGCACTTTGCTCTAAAAATTGCCAGGTTTCCACCTCACCGGGAAGAATATCATTCATTCCTTTTATTGCAGCTATACTCAAAACATTAACCTTTTCTTTCATCTTTTATTTTGACACATATCTACGATACAGACGGGAGACGATACCTCATTTTGTCTCTATCTGAAAGGGTCAAAGTATCATTAATGTCATATTATTTGAGAATCGATTGAATCTATCTTTTGCGTTGAAAAGGGACACAAAGCAGGGGGGATTTAAAGTTGGCTATAGATCATCATCAGGAATATCCTTAACTCCACAGATGACATTCCGTGTCGTCTTACCGACATACATTGCCCGGTCGGCCAGATCAAGGAGTTTTTCTTTTTCGACAGAATCGGTAGGGAAAGTTGCAAACCCGGCTGTTACCGTAACATAACTCGGATTTCCTCGGTCTTTGAGAAAAGCATGTCCTTCAATAACGCTACGTATTCTTTCAGCAACAACCCGTGCCGTTGTATCATCGGTCTCCACCAGAATTACCGCAAATTCATCCCCGCCAAAACGAAAGAGAGTATCGACATCACGAACACAGTCAACCAACAAAGCGCCCACTTCCTGAAGCGCAGCGCTCCCTGCAAGATGTCCATACGCATCATTAATTTCTTTAAACCGATCCAGATCCAGAAACAGCAGAGAGAACTTCAATCCATAGCGCTGCGCCCGTTTAATTTCACGATTTAATGAAACCTGCATAAAACGATGGTTATAGAGTCCGGTCAAATCATCGGTATACATCAACTCCTGTGCATCCTGGTACCGACAGGCATTTGCAAAACCAAGAACAATTTGATCACATAAATAACGTAGTTCTCCAAAAGAAATGGTTTCGGGAAGAGGACAAGGGGCATCGCATAAAAGAATCCCCCCCTTCAACACCGTTCCATCCCGTAAAGGAAGCAGCCAAATCTGTTCCCGGCGATACTGCAACTTTGTTAACTGATCGGCAAAGTCCTCACCGGGTTGCTCAAGTCCGGTCAGCTCGTCTATTTGCGGCAGCAGAACATCAACCATCTGTTCCGCAAACTCAACGGGAATATTTTTCAGTGTTGTGACCGTTGGGGTCACCCCATTTTTAAGCGCATAAGCACAACCGGAAGACGCTCCCATTTCACGCAACAAAACATCCAAAGCTTGAGGAACCAAGATCTCAAGATCGATCACTGTAGAAAGAGTTTGCCCTGTTTGGAAAAGCTGAATTTGCCGTTTTAACTGATCGTTTTCCGTCAATAGCTCCCTCTGATCCAAGCAGTTACGGACAATATGCTTCAATTCTTCAGGATTAAACGGCTTAACCAGGTAATCACGAGCACCACTCTTTAATGCATCGATAGCGGATTCGAGACTGGCATGTCCAGTGACCAGAATAACATCCGGGGGGTTCGGCAAAGCCTTAGCTGCACGCAGAACTTCAAGACCGTTTCTTCCAGGCATCACCATATCGGTCAAAACAACATCAACTTGCCTCTGTTGCAATAACGCAATAGCATCGTCACCGCTATCACAGATATCAACCCGATATCCTTCCTCCAGCAGCAGGTCCCGATAAAGTTTGCGAAAAAAAAGCTCATCATCAACAATGAGAATACGTGATTGGACAGCAATCATAAGGCTCCTATAATAGATGATTTCTAACAAAATCTATGGGGCAATGTCAACGAAAAACCCTTGCCGCCAATGCTTGACCTGCCAACCATTTTCAGATAACAAAGCTTGAAGTGAGCCTGACACATCGGTTCGATAGAGAGGAATATTCTTATCCTGCAGATAATTCACAACCTCGCTTGCAGGTAAGTGATAGCGATTTTGATAACCGACTGAAACAAAGCAGAACTTCGGCATCAGTTGATCGATGAGATGGTCCGTTGCTGAGAATTTACTACCGTGATGAGGCACTTTCAAAAGAGACACAGGATTTGAGATTCCTTCATCCAACAGCGTCAAAACTCCATCCCGTTCGAGATCTCCGGTCAACAGAAGATCATCATGGTTATGGATATTCACATGCAACACCAAGGAAGAATTATTTTTATTGCTATCCACAATCCTGCTCTTATAAACATCCAGAGTCCCTACAGACCATGATGCAACCTGACTCCACCCGGCAGGAATTATTCTGATATTGATATTATTATTTATCAAAGCTTTCTGTAAGCTATGATGCAAAAACTCAAAAGGTATTCCTGACCAGAACTCCCTTACAGGAAAATGATTTAATATAAAAATGAGTCCCTTGCGGTGATCCAGATCATCATGAGTCAACATCACAGCACTTAACTCAGACACGCCAAGTGCTCCAAAAGCCGGCGCCAGAAGTCTTTCTCCGACATCAAACCTGTCACTGTAAAAACCACCACCATCAATCAAGACAGCCTGCCCATCATTATTTTTCAGCAACATCGATTCCCCTTGACCGACGCTGAACATTGTTAATGAAAGCGGTGCAGTTTGCGGCAGAGGAAATTGCCACAATAGTATCGTAAGCAAAAAACAAATCGGGATTATTCTCTGCACCGTCGTCCGGGTTAACTGCGGCAACAAAAGCAATGGCAGAACAAAAATAGCAACAGCCATATATTGAGAAGAAGACAGAAACACGTAGGATCCACCCAGCGCCGGAAGAGTTGAAAACCATTGCGCCAGGGACAACACAAAATCCAGCGTTGCTCCACATAACTGAAATAAGATTTCTGCCGGGAAAGAATAAACGGAATGAAACAACAACCCCAAAAAACCGACAGGCAATGCAAACAAAGTGATCAGCGGGACACAGATAAGGTTGGCAAGGACCCCCACAGGGGCGAATAAATGAAAATCCAACAGAACCAGTGGTAAGGTTGCCAGCATTGCAGCCGATGTCACGAAAAACAGCTGCATGGGATAACGGTAAAAAGACGAACGATGATGACCCGTATTTTGCCACAGAGGTTGCCAGAGCAAAATACCGGCAGCCCCCGCAAATGAAAGTTGCCACCCTGCCTGCCACAAAAGAAGCGGATTAACCAGAAGTGAAAGTAGAGCAAGTGACGCCAGCAACATCAGCGGACGGACATGATATCGCCAACACAGAAAAAAAGCTCCCAATGCTGCAAGAGAAAAGGCGCGGCGCGTAGAAACAGCATCCCCGGTTAACAGTAAATAGACGAGCAACAGAGGGAGTAATAAAAGAGGAAGAACACGTTGAGGAGGCTTCCACTGAAGTAAACGCGGACACCGACGGTAAATGCTGAGTAAAAAACGATATCCTAACAATGCAATCATCCCGAGATGCAATCCAGAGATAGCAAACAAATGGCTGATTCCACTACTGGCCAGGGTTCTGCGTATACCATCAGGAATCACACGTCCTTCACCCAGAACCAGAGCTCTGACCAAATAAGCACGATCTTCCGGCATCAGACCCTGGATTGTTGCAGCAACCTGACTACGCCATTGCGCCATTACACGATCAGGAAAACGGTTGATCCGCCCCAGAACCTCTATCTTCTCGACATTTTTTACCCAGGCGGTCATATCAACATGCTGACTGGTCATGTAGCGCGGCCAATTGAACTCTCCCGGAGTCCCAAAGAGACGAGGCTTGCGCATACGACTACGACAACTGATGATGTCGCCAGGAAATAATTGATCGGTTCCTTCTTCCAGATAAAGTCTTACCCGCAAGGAAGATTCCAGTGGCAGCAATTGAGTCTTCAGAGCAACAGAATCAACCAGAACTTCAACCCAACTACGTCCTTCTGTCAAGTGCCTGACGTCTGTCAACTCTCCGGTTATTTTTACTTTTCGAGCAAGGCTGTCAATATCGATAATATCTTGGCGAATCGGGAAGAAAAGAGAATAGTGAAGGTTTGATAAGACCAAAAAACAAAAAAACAGTAAAACCGCTGCAATCCTGCTGTGCTTGCGCAACAGAAAAAAACATGAGCCAAAAAACGTTGCGAGCAAACAGCCTGAGAAAGCCGAAAAAAGATAGATTGGTGCCAGAAAAAGCCCAATCACCGTTGCGGATAGAACGATAAGTACCGGCTGCATATCCCCCCCTGCTCTGCAGCTCAACAACAATCAGATCGGAACAATCAGATGTATTAAGAGTCTACTTTATTTTCAGGAATTTCGATCTCACCGGATTCTAAACGCCGAATGTAATCTTCAGCCATGGTGACATCTTCTTTACAACCGATGAAGACCGGTGAGCGTTCATGAATCTGTTTTGGCTGCAAATCAAGAATCGGCTTGTGTCCATCTGAAGCAGCGCCCCCAGCCTGTTCGATCAAATAAGCCATAGGGCTTAACTCAAACAAGAGCCTTAATTTCCCAGAAGGTTGTCCTTGCAGATGAGGATAAAAGAAAATCCCCTGTCCTTTGAGCAGAATCTGATTGATATCAGGGACAAAACCACCGCTATAACGCAGCTTGACGCCACGATCTTCAAGCTTGGAGACAAAACCCTCAATCCCAGGAGTATAAAGATTTCTCTGCCCTCCCGGTGAGTAGAGATTCCCTTGTGGCTGAAGAGTAAGATTCTCTTTCAGCAAGGTGTATTCTCGCAGCATGTTCATCCCGAATTCATGCACCCCTTTGCCGACACTGTACACCAGCGTGGTCCGCGGCCCATAAAGAATATAAACAGCTGCAACCTGTTTACGTCCGGGCTGCAACAGATCACAACCTTCAAAGATTGAGACAATGGTTCCGACAGCCAGATTTACATCAACCAGAGATGAGCCGTCCAACGGGTCAAAAGCAACGGAATACTTGCCGTCACAATCAGGAGAGACCGGAATGATTTCATCCATTTCTTCCGACATCATATTAGCAACGACACGGGAATGATCCAGCCGTTTGCGCAAAATACGATCGGCCAGGACATCAAGAGCTAACTGCTGTTCCCCATAAAGGTTTGAGGTTCCGGCAACACCCAGGTCACCGGTACTTATGGAATGAATGATATATTTGGATGCTTCAGCGATCTCACAAATTAAATGCGTCAGATTTTCATTCACATAATGTTCACGTAAATGACGACGCAAATCGATCTGAAATTTTGTTTTACCGGCTTGACTCATCAGACTGAAGCCTCCCTGGGTTCAGTAAAATATGGATAAAGGATGTTCTGAAAAAAATCGCAGTCTAGACTAATTTAACTCAGTCATCAACTATGTCCTTATATTAATTCAATTATTTGTTATTCGTTCTTCTCCCTGAGGAAAATCGCACCACAACAAAGTTGCTCCAACCACGGCAAGAGGAATACAAAAAAACTGAACAAATGGAATTGCCAGCATACAAAACACCCCACAAGCATAGCCCAGCATCAGAATGGGACGCTTGAAAATATAGCGACGTTGCTCAGAGAAACTCAACTGTTTACGCATGAGGACAAAGGCCATATATTCAACAGCCAGAAAAAACAGGGTAAACGCCGGCGCCAGAAAAGCGTAGATCAATGGTCCTATCCCAGGAATGAAATTGATCGCAAAAAGCAGCGCCATGCCCACAACAAAGACAGTCATTTTTTTAATTTCGACTATGACTGCATTCTTTGATTCTTTCAAGAAACGACTCAGGCTGAAAATGTCGTCGTTCTTCACTCCAGTGATCAATCCCTCGGTGCGTTCTGACAGGATTTCATTAAATGGAGAAGCGATCAAATTACCAATCACCGTGAATGAAAAGAAAACAGTAACCGTCGTCAACAGCAAGGCAACGGTCCATGCCAGATAATAGAGAAGCACCCCATACCAGACATCAGTGCTCGGAGCATAGGTTTCCAGCATCCCCTGAAAAAGGTCCAGGCCAAAATAAACCGTCACCGTAAATACCAGTAAATTAACAAAAAAAGGAATTGCCAGATATCTTAACAGCCCCGGCTTGCGGCGAAAGAATTTAAAGGCTCGCAGTGGATAGCTGAACCCACGGGAAAATCCGGATATGGGTTTAATAACCGCAGCAGTCACATCACTGATCATGAAATTGTCCTACAGGCAAATAACCCCTTTTCAAGGGTCGGATACTTGAGTTCAATCCCCAGGGTCTCAATGAGTTTACGGTTTGACATCCGTCGAGATTCTTTCAAAAAAGAAAAAGTCAAAGGATTCATCACCTTTTCAGCTTCAGCCCAGCTCAATTGTTTGGGTTGAGGTAATTCGTACATCTCAGCAACAGCAGTAAAATATTGGCTCATACTGCTTTCTTCGCCATCACACACGTTAAAGATATCGCCATTCACCCCTCTTTCCATGGCAGCTAAACAGATCTGGACCAGATCAAGACTATGTATCCGATTCGTTCTTGGAGCATCTTCCGCCCTCAATACTTCGTGCCCCTTTTTCAGTTGTGATATCGGCAACCTTCCAGGGCCATAAATTCCAGTCACTCGGAGAATAACCAGCTCAAACCCCAATTTTTGAGATTGTTCCTGTAACTGCTGCTCAGCACTGACACGCCTTTTGGCGCGACTGGTCTGCGGATTAATCGGCGTCTCTTCAGTCACCAGGCGGTCCCCGCAATCACCATAAACACCACTGGTACTGATATAAACAACTTTGCTGGGGCAATTTTTCGGCGCCAGTTTCTGACAAAAATTGAGCATTCGGTAGTCGCTTGAGCCTCCTCCCTGAGGAGGCATAAAATAAAATAGCTTCTGCCCATGTATAGAAAAATCAGGAACATCTTCGCGGTAATCAAAATTAGCAATAATCGTCTCAATACCAGCTGACTGAGGAACTTTAGTCCCCTCTTCATAGTGAATTGTGGCCTGAACCTGATGCCCCTGCTGAATCAACTCCTTGGAAACCCGGAAGCCGATATCACCACAACCAATGACAGTATATTCGCTCACGTTCTTCTCCCGTTTCTCATAACAAACTTTTATTGATGATCTCATAGAGATCTCGAGATAATTCCACTTGCTGCAGCCGGATAATTTCTTGCTTTAACAGATTCCGACGTTTTGGTTCCAACCGTTTCCACCGCGTTAATGGTGCTGCCATCCGCGCCGCAACTTGCGGATTTCTTTGGTCAAGCTGAATGATTTGTTCAATCAACAGCTGGTATCCGGCACCGTCAGCACGGTGAAAAGCGGACAGGTTTTGATAAAAAGCCCCCAACAAAGACCTGACACGATTAGGATTTTTCAGTGTAAAAGCAGGGTGTTGCAAGAGCTGCCGGACCGCTGAATAAGTCTCTGGTCGATGCGACAATGCCTGCAGGCTGAACCATTTATCAAGCAATAGAGGGTGCTGCTGCCACTGCCGATAAAAATCATCAATTATGTCCTGTCGCTCAGGCATCGTGCTGTCAGTCACAGCAGAAAAAGCAGCAAGCCGATCGGTCATGTTTGTCGCAGTATGATATTGCTGCAAACAGAGTTCGTTGATTTCCGGCTCGTTCAGCTGCATCAACAGACTCAGGCAAAAATTGGCAAAACTCCTGTAACCAACATCTAGAGGAGCAAGAGAATACGTTCTCTCGGTTGCAAAACATTCGACATAACATTGCAACAGGACAGACTGACACTCTTTTGCCAACTGCATCATGGCCTGATCGCGCACATCCCTGATAATCTGGGGATCATAATCCTCCAGATGGTCCGCCAGATATTGCTCGCTCGGCAGAGTCAACAATTGCGTCAACAGACTTTTATCCACCTGACGATCAATTAATGCTTCTTTCCAGGCTTCAATATACATTGGTTGCAAGGCTAATTCGCGGCCCTGTTTGTGATCGTTGTACATCCGCAATAATTCTTGCAATGCAAGGGTCTGACCCGCTTCCCAGCGATTGAAAGAATCACTGTCATGAGCCATACGAAAAGCCAGATCTGCATCACTGAAATCACAATGCAGACGCACTGGAGCTGAAAAACCTCGCAATGGCGATAAAATCGGGCGCTGAGCAACATCAACGAAAGAAAACTCCTGGGCTGACTGCGTCAATTCCAGGACTCTGGTTGTTGCCGCAGGCGTCCCTTCTCCCGCCAAACGCAACGAGAGATCCTCCCCCGTTGCCCCCAGAAAACCAATGGCAATGGGAATATGAAAAGGCTGTTTTTCCCGTTGCCCTGGAGTTTCGGCACACTCTTGTGAAATTTTCAGGGTTAAAGTCTGTGCATCAGCATCATATTCCTGTTCGATTCTGACCTGGGGGGTCCCGGCTTGCGAATACCAACGCTTAAAAGTTGAAAGATCGATATGTCCTGCATCCTCTATCGCTTTGACAAAATCATCACAAGTGACTGCCAGACCATCATGCCGATTAAGATAAAGTTGCACCCCTTCCACAAATTTTTTTCGACCAATCAAGGTCTGCATCATGCGGATAACTTCAGCTCCCTTGTTGTAGATTGTGGTGGTGTAGAAATTATTAATTTCCTGGTACGACGCAGGTCTCACCGGATGGGCCATGGGCCCGGCATCTTCAGGAAACTGGTACTGACGCAAGATTCTCACATCATCAATACGCTTAACCGCAGCAGAGTTCATATCCGCAGAGAATTGTTGATCACGGAAAACCGTCAACCCTTCCTTTAAACTCAGCTGAAACCAGTCTCGGCAGGTGACTCTATTCCCCGTCCAGTTATGAAAATACTCATGACCAATAACCGACTCAACACCTAAATAATCCGTATCCGTCGCGGTATCAGGATGTGCTAACACATATTTTGAGTTAAATATATTCAGGCCCTTGTTCTCCATGGCCCCCATGTTGAAGTCATCCACAGCAACAATCATGTAGCGATCAAGGTCATATTCCAGACCAAAAGTTTCTTCATCCCACTGCATCGATTTTTTCAGCGACAACATGGCATGGTCACAATAATCACCGTTGCGCTCCTCGACATAAATCTGCAACAGGACATCCCGCCCCGAAGCGGTCATATAATGATCTTCTAGACAGACCAAATCCCCGGCAACCAGAGCAAACAGGTAGCAGGGCTTACGGAAAGGATCTTCCCAGACGGCGTAGTGGCGGCCGCTCGATAGTTTGCCCTCCTCCAGAAGATTTCCGTTACTAAGCAGAACCGGATATTTCTTTTCCGCCTCAATACGTACACGAAACCTGGCCAGGACATCAGGACGATCGGGATAAAAAGTGATGCGCCGGAATCCCTGCGCTTCACACTGGGTGCAGAAATTTCCACTGCTCAAATAAAGCCCTTCCAAAGCGGTATTATTGAGAGGGTCAATCTCCGTTTTTATTTCCAGAGTAAATTCTGACGGAACCTGATGGATCTGCAGATGAACATCGTCCTGTTGATATTGATGCGATTCGAGAATTTGGCCATCAAGCTTCACTTCAAGCAGTTTTAGCTGTTCCCCGTCCAGAATCAGGGGCTCCGGAACGCCCTCCCGATCCGGATTCAGAGACAGGTGCAAGACCGAAGAAACCTGCGTTGCAGAATCTTTCAGATTAAAGTTCAGTTCAACCTGATCAAGCAGATAAGGGGGAGATTTATAATCTTTCAGATAGTTGGTTTTGGAAGTTTCAGAACGTCCTAGAGATGCATTCATCGCAGAATATCCATGGTTTAGTTTAATGTAGATTGATTCCCTGAAAAACACAGAGAACACTTAAAAAAAGAAGGAGACCAAAAGGTCCCGTCGCATAGTGTTAGTTAGAAATATTTCACTTTTTAATTCTATTCAAACAGAAATCGGACGACTCGCCGAAATCAATCCTCATAGTCCTTGAACAAAAGGCTGGTCTGAATTCCTTTGTTGCCTTGATATTTACCGCTGGTGTAATTCTTATAATCCCCTTCGATACTGTGGTAATAAATCTGGCAGATCTCAACTCCGGAATAAATACGAATAGGCTGAACACAAAATATTTCCAGAGTCCAGTAGCCCTTGAAACCGACATCACCAAAACCGGCTGTCACATGAACAAAAAGCCCCAGACGCCCAACAGAGGAGCGACCTTCCAGCATGGGGACCAGCCCTTTTGTTTCTGTAAATTCAACGGTTCTGCCAAGATAGAGACGATTCGGTTCAAGCACCAGACCTTCCTTCGGGATCTGAATTTTTTGATAGGGATTGTCTCTCTTCATATCCAGTAAAGGTTCACTGTAAATGATCAGCTCATCATGCAAAGACAGATTATAGCTGTTGGGATTGATTCTATTTTTATTATAAGGGTCGATAATGATATCGCTACCAATTCGACTTTCGATTTCGTTGCCGGAAAGTATCACGCATAAATCCAGTCTGTTAAAAGTCCCACAAAGAAGCCACTCGACTAAAAACCGCAGCCAACACCACCGCCGAAATCATCGTCATACTCAATCGCCCCTTTGGGGCAAGCAGGAATACAAAGACCGTCAAAATCACACTTGGATTCGTCGAGGACGGCTTTTCCGGCAACGAGGCTAATCGCTTTTTCCGGACAAATTTCAATGCAGGCAGCAGTTCCACAACATAAATTCTGATCAATAACAATGCGCATAAACAAGACCTTCTGTTGGAAAGAAAAATTGAATAGCTTTGGCTAGATACATCCTAGTGAAATGTTTCATGTCCGGTCAAGAAGTGAGAATGAAAAAATAATTGCACGGAAAAACTGTAAAGTCATTCCTCGCGAAGAAACCCACATGCCCAGCAGGCCCCGAATTGAGCATCGCAATCTTCTCCACAGGATGGACAGGTCCAGGAATCAGCGGGACAGGCATCATTCTTCAGCCAGGAGTGCAAAAACAACTGTGCCCGCGGGAAAACATCGTCATCAACGACCCAGAGTTCCGGATAACATTCAAGAAAAGGGATTTCTCCCAAAGCAGAAGACAACTGATCATTTTTCAGGATACACTGAATCCCTTCATGAGCAAGAATTTCCTGAATCAAGGCAGCCTGCGATCGATCCCAATAGTTAAAAACATGCAGCTTTTTCATGTCAGGCAGTATATCATTTATTTAAAAGAGTCCGAAAAGAGTTTTTTAAAATGTCCGCAAAACGTTACACCGCTTTTTTAACTTCATCACAAGGAATGATACTTTTATTATGCAAGAGATGATTCGACAAATTTTAACCTCCAGAGTTTATGAAGCAGCAATCGAAACCCCTCTTGAAGATGCTGTTCACCTCTCTGCTGAACTGAAGAATAAGGTGCTCCTCAAACGAGAAGACCTGCAACCGGTTTTTTCTTTTAAACTTCGCGGTGCTTACAATAAAATTGCCCACCTTTCTGAATCAGAAAAAAATAAAGGGATTATAGCTGCTTCTGCGGGAAACCATGCCCAGGGGGTCGCATTCTCGGCTCAAAAGCTGGGGCTGAAAGCTTTGATTGTCATGCCGGCAACGACCCCGAAGATCAAAATTGATGCCGTTAAATCTTTTGGTGCAAAAATTGTTCTCCATGGAGATAATTATTCAGAAGCAGCAGAACGCTGCAAAGAGATTCTTGCTGAAACCGGGATGACCTATATTCACCCTTTTGATGACAAGCTGGTAATCGCCGGTCAGGGAACCGTTGCTGACGAATTATTACGTCAGAGTTCTGGAAACATTGACGCAGTATTCGTGCCAGTTGGAGGTGGTGGGCTTATTTCCGGTATCGGTGCTTACTTAAAAGCCCTGTCACCGGAAATTAAAGTTATCGGGGTTGAACCTGTCGACAGCGATGCGATGTACCAATCTTTACAAGCCAACAAACGCGTCAGTCTGCCGTCCGTGGGAATCTTTGCAGATGGGGTTGCAGTACAGCAGGTTGGCAAGCTCACCTTTGATTTATGTCGTCAGCATGTGGATGAAATTCTACGTGTCAGCACCGATGAACTCTGTAGCGCCATCAAGTCGATTTACCAGGCGACACGATCCATTGTGGAACCCGCCGGAGCCTTGGGAATGGCTGGGTTGAAACAATATGTAAAAAAGCATCAGACCGCAGGCCAAACTCTGGTCGCCATTAATTCCGGTGCCAATATGAATTTTGAACGGCTGCGATATGTTTCAGAACGAACACAAGCAGGAGAAGGGAGTGAGTCTCTATTTGCTGTCACTATCCCTGAAGAACCAGGCGCGTTACGCTATTTCTGCAGCCATATCCTTAAAAAAACCAATATTACCGAGTTCAACTACCGTTTGGCTGATCGCAATCAGGCCCAGCTCTTTATTGGTGTATCCATCGGTAACGGTGAAATCCGCGACAACTTTTCCAGCCATCTCAATAAAGCCGGTTATAAAACTATTGACCTGAGCAATAACGAACTGGCAAAGACCCACCTCCGTTATATGATCGGTGGGCGCTCAGCCGAAGCAACGCGAGAGCGGCTTTTCCGTTTCTGGTTCCCGGAACGTCCCGGAGCACTGACCCGTTTTCTCGCCGATATGGGGAAAGACTGGAATATCTCTCTCTTTCATTACCGCAGTCAGGGCGGAGAGTTTGGCCGGGTCCTCATCGGGCTGGAAATTCCCGACAAAAATGAAACCGGCCTCAAATCCTTTCTCGATAATTTGGGATATCACTACATTGAAGAAACGGATGATCCTGCCTACAAGTTATTCCTATAGCCTGGGCTTAATAAAACAGCCCCCGTTTTCATTCAAGAAACCGGGGGCTGTTTTCCAGTAAGGATAAAAAATATCAACTCAACATATCAGACCAGATACTGGTGGCCCAATCTTCGGCACATCGTCCATAATAATCCGAACGGCCAGGTGACGTTTTTGATGCTTCTGGAATTTTTATATTTTTACCCGAGGCAGAATCGTATTTATAGACCCCGGTAACAAAAATGGCTTCCGTACTATTGACCATGCTGTAACAGGTGTTTGCAAACGATGGTAGCGGTGCTTTTTTACCGGATAATTCAGCAACAACAGCGGCAGCAGCAACCTTGCCCATGGAGCTGGCGACGAATCCGGATTTTGGCATCGGTCCACTGGTAAGAGAATCTGTTGCATCCCCGATAACATGAACGCCTGGGACCAGTGTTGATTCCAACGTCAACGGCTGAACTGGCGCCCACAATTTCTTTTCCGGGACCAATCCCAGATCAAATGCAAGTTTTCCAGCTTTTTGATCCGGAATAAAATTAATGACATCCGCCTCGAATTCTTCTTCATAAGTTGAAATCGTCTTCTTATCAACATCAACGGAAGCAATAATCTCTTCGGGACGATAATCAATAATATCAGTGTAATAAGCATCCCAAGCCGCCTTAAACAGCTTCCCCTTTGAGGCAATTTTCTGATGTGGATCCAGAATAATCAGCTTGGAGCCCTGTTTGTTTTTTTGCAGATATTCAGCAATTAAACTCGCTCGCTCATAGGGGCCGGGTGGGCATCGATAAGCATTATCCGGTACCGTCATCAATACCGTACCACCAGGTTGTAGCGCTTGAAGTTGCTGCTGCAATTGAACGGTTTGTGGTCCTGCCTTGTATGCGTGCGGAAATATCTTTTTCGCCTCGTCATTAAACCCTTCAATCAAATCATAGCGGAAATCAATCCCTGGGGAAACAATCAGACGATCGTACTCAACCTTCCCCTTCTTTCCCTGAACATAGCCAGCCGCAGCATCGATGCCGACAATCTCATCCTGAATAACCTGAATTCCCCGCTTGGCAAGCCCCTGATAGCCAAAACTGATGTCACCCATTTTCTTCATCCCAACAACGACCCAGTTACTGATCGGACAGGAGACAAACTGGTCATTCTTCTCGATCAGGACAACGTCAATGCTGGGGTCGATCAACTTAATATAACGAGCTGCCGTCGCCCCGCCAAAACCACCCCCGACGACAACAACTCTGCGGCGGTTTTGGCCAGCTGCAAAAGCATTCGGACCATATAAACCGGCAACTCCCAAACCGACAGCACTATATTTGATAAAGTCTCTGCGCTTCATTATGCCCTCCTTATTTTATTGCCGAATAGTAGTCAGCCATCTGTTTCAGAGTTGCATCATCCAGTTTTTGTACCAACCTCATCAAACCGGAGGAGCGTGCGCCCTGTTTATACTCCAGTAAGGACTGATAAAGATAATTGGGATGTTGTCCGGCCACGCGAGGAAAACTTCCCCGCCCTTCCCCCATAGCTCCATGGCAACCTTTACAGCTTGCGACCAGACTTGCTTCTGCATGTGACTGTGCTGCATGAGGAGTGTTCACCCATGGTTGCATCGCAAAATAGCCGGCAATCAGCTCCTGCTCATCTGGGGAATACCCTTTAGACAGATTCCTCATCACATCTCCGGGTCTTTTATCCGCAGAAAAATCAGCCATTGACTCCTGCAGGAACTTATCCACCTGGCCACCAATTATGGGGATTTCTTTTCCAGGAGAAGCGCCATCGGTACCATGGCAACCTGCACAGGTCCTGCTCAGTCGGGCACCATCTGCTTGCTCAGCCATAGCAGCGGACGCAAACCCTAAAGTCAAACTCATCATTAACAGTAGAATGGACATGCGAAACATAGAATCTCCTTTAGTCTGAGGTTTTAGGTCTTAGCGAGGGCAGACATTGTTACCAGGTCAACATGAATCGATTCAGTCTGAAAAAGAGGGACTCACAACCAACGATTATTTTCAACAACCTCTGCATCTCTGAATCATTGTCCTGATTCTTTTCAACTTTGACTTTTACCAACTAAGAATCAGACTTTTCATCAATCTCTTCGATCATCTGAACATCTTCCACATCATCATGATAAGAAATGGATGTTGAATCTTCCTGTTGGTAAACAACTTGACCTTCCTTGTTGATCATGGTGCCGTCTTCCAGCAACACCATCCCAAACTGTTCCATTAACTGCATCCGATAATCATGACCGGATTGGAGCGTTTTTTGACGAAGTCGATAACTGAGAATCATCCAGACTGCTATCCCAATAGCGGATACAACCAACAAGCCGATGAGGGTAAAAAACAAGTATCGTGCGGTTGAAACGCCGACTTGCGCCATAAAGAGGACAATGGCATCAAGCTTATAAGCGAGGGCCGTTGCAGCAATCAATAAAAGTAAACTCAACAACAGGGGCAAGCGGTGGATAACTTGAAAAAAAAGAGCAATTTTTTCACCTTTTCCAACACCAAAGATTGGAGTCACCCCCCTCTGAAATTCAACAACAGGGGGGGCTTGATTAAAAAAGAAGCGGTTAAAGATAAGGACAATCAAACCAAAAACAAAAGTGACTGCTACAGGAGCTATAAAAGAAGCAAACAGGTACGGCTTCCAGGGGAAAACCCCATTCTCATTCACAAGCAGATTGATATAGCAGAGAAAAAAAACAACACCCTCAATGCTGAGTATCGTAATCAAAAAACTGAAGAACAGTTTTTTGACTTCAGCAGCTTCAAAGCTGGCTGCCAGCCCGGAAGGCTTATTTTCAGACCGTTCCTGCTGATTTTCAGATTTTATGACTTTCTGCCTATGATTTTTCAATAATTGCATCATCTATTTCTCAGAGTTTAACAGCCTGTTATTAAAAGTTTTTCGCTGAGAGCAGTCGTCGATTTTCTATCATATTGCTATCAGCACTCTTTCCAGACAGGCTCCCGCTTTTCCAGGAAAGCCTGAACCCCCTCTTCGGCATCTTGTGTCGCACAAAGGGTCGCAAACAGATCATCCATACTATCCAACCCCTGATGATAGGGAACATCCTGAAGGCGCTTCAACCCTTCTTTTCCGATACGCAACGCTGTCGGGCTCTTAGAAACAAGTTTTTCTGCCAGTTTGAGCGTCTCTGCTTCCAGGTCTTCATCCCCCACAACTTTGTTGACAAGGCCGAGCTGTTCAGCTTCCGCGGCGCTGATCATGTCACCCGTTAAAACCATTTCCATCGTTTTCTTCTTGCCGATAATCTTTGTCATCGGTGCCGCCGGGCCTAAACAGATCAGTCCGACATTAATTGCTGTTGTCCCAAAAGTAGCTGTTTCCGCAGCAACAGTCATGTCACAGGCAAACGAAAGACCAGCGCCATTGGCCAGGGCAAATCCCTGAACTGATGCAATCGTCGGTTTATTCAGCTTATCCAAAGTGTGATAAAAAGCATCTATTCCGTATAAAAACTTCCGATATTCCTGGTGAGTTTTATTCTTGAACTGATCCAGAGATATTCCGGTACAGAAATGTTTACCTGCAGCATTAATCACAATAACCCTGACGTCATCATCTTTTTCCATTGCCCAGAGCGCTCGATCCAGTTGATTAGCAAACTCCGGGATAAACGTATTCATTGCTTCCGGTCGGTTTAAGGTAATAAAACCAATACGATTTTCTTTACGGGTCAAAATCAGCTCTGAACTCATCAAATCCTCCATAGAAAAATAAAACGTTGTTCTTATAGTTTAATTCAACATTCTCGCTGAGGAAACATTTTTTTTGAATTATCTTTAAGGACAGTTGGACAGCTTATTTCCTGCACAAAAAAACTTCAGCTACGATGTCGTGGTCACTGGAATTCAATACAAGGAAAGCTGATCGGAACTCTGAGGCGCAAGCTGAATTCATGAGAAAATCATCAAAAACTATAGTTTGATGGGATTATCATTCCTAACTCGTGACCTCTCATGAGTGAATTTATCGGTTTAAAAATAAAAATCAGAATATGGACGATGCCGTTCTGGTGGTAAACAGCTCAAGAAATTTCATTCCCTTGAAAGAGTTACCTTTGGCATTCAGACGCGGGCTCCAAACGGCAATGCTGTATTTGCCGGGATGAACCGCGATGATACCGCCGCCGACCCCACTTTTCCCCGGTAAACCGACCTTGAAAGCAAATTCTCCGGCCTCGTCATAGAAACCACACAGTTGCATGATGGCGTTGATTCGCTTCGATCTACCGACGCTGACAACCTCCCTGCCATTGAGAGGATTGATCCCGTTTGCAGCCTGAAACAGAAAGGCTTGGGCCAGCTGGTTGCAACTCATCTCGATGGAACAGAGGTCGCAATAGAAATCCAGCACCCGATCAACGTCATTCGTGATATTTCCATAGGCTTTGATAAGATTGACCATCGCAGCATTTTTATGCCCTGTACGCCTTTCAGAGTCTGCCACCCGAGAGCAATAATCGATATCCTGATCTCCGGCAAGATCGCGGACAAATTCAATAAATTCCTGCCGCGGATTTTTCAGATGCGTGAGGAGAACATCACAAACAACCAAAGCTCCGGCATTGATCAATGGATTCCGTGGTATCCCCTGCTCATATTCCAGCTGTACCAGTGAATTAAACGGCGACCCGGAAGGCTCAACTCCAACTCTGTCCCAAAGGTGATTTTCTCTCAGTCCACGTGCAAGAGCCAAAGCCAGAACCTTAAAAATACTCTGGATAGAAAACATGGTCTTGTAATCACCCAGAAAAAATTGTTCGTTTTTAGTCGTGATCAGGCAGGCACCGAATTGACTGGGATCAACATGACTTAATTCCGGGATATATGCGGCAAGCTGCCCCCTGTCTTCAATCTCATCCAGCTCAGAAGCAATCTCTCGAAAAACATCTGAATAGTTCATAAATGCCACCGTTTACTTTTATACAAAACGCCTTATCCTGGAGCGTCATGGAGCCATTCAACCTGAACGTCCATATTGGTTAACACATCACCGGCTCCAAATTGATGAAAAATGGAAACATCCGCAGCATCACGACCATATCCAATGGCTATCCTCTCGTTGCAGAGCTCATTCTGAGTTGGATCAAAAGCATACCAGCGTCCACCGACATAAGCTTCAAACCAGGCATGCAAATCCATCGGCTGCAGACCGAAAAGGTAGCCGACAACCAATCGTGCGGGGATGCAGATACTCCGGCACAGAGCAATTCCGAGGTGGGCCAGATCACGGCAAACGCCCTCCCCTCTGGCATTGACTTCACTTGCAGAGATCGGAATATTACTTGACCCCGGAGTGTAGCGGATAACATTACGGATCCAGGAATCAATAGTCGCCACCTGGTCGTAACCCGGTTGTACCTCGGCGACAAGATCCCATGCAAGATCACCAAAACGATCCGACTCACAGTAGCGACTCGGCAAAAGATAGACGAGTACCTGCTCCGGTAATTTCTGTATTTCAACCAGAGGCGCACCAGGCTGTATCGAAACAATATCGGCGGTCTTGACTTCAGCCGAAGTCGCGATAGAAAAATGGCCCACCGGTGCGATTAAACGTTGGCAAAGGTTTCCATAGGTATCTGAAAATTCCACAACCGGGACGTGGGGATTCAGAGTATAAGACTCACGAGCAACCCACTGGTCTGCGGTACTACGTGGACGTAACATCAACACCAGAGGGGTGCAGGCCTCCATAAAGAAATCGAGTTTACACGCAGCTTTAATCCATGGCATCGCTGGAGATTCCTCTTCTATTCCATGCTATTCAAGGGTTTTTGTATCAATCCCGCTATCGACAAGTTGCGGGCTGAAAAAAACCTCCCGGACTGAGATACCGGCATCTAGAATTTGCGCTTCTGTTTTGACCAGATATTCATGTAGCCCTTCCTCAAAAATTTCCTCCAGAGACGCAAAATTAAAGCCTGAGAGCAAACGCCCTAATCTCTGTTCCGCTCTATTCGAAAAAGTTCCGGGCCGGACTCCGGTAATGTGCTGTAAGGAGCTCATGGCCGTATTCAGGCAATAATGAACCGCCCGTGGAAAGTGCAGATCGAGGAGGAGAAAATCAACTATTTTTTTCGGATCAATACGACCATGGCGCTTACGATACATTTCAAAGGCACTGGCTGAGCGTAACAATGCGCCCCAAAGGATATTATCGTAGGAGCTGCCGACATATTCAACAGATGGAAGCAGGATAAAGTATTTAACATCCAGGATCCGTAAGGTTTTATCAGCACGTTCCAGCATACGGCCCAATCGACCAAAGTGCCAACCTTCTCCATGATTCATGGTAGAATCCGTAATCCCGATAAAAGTATGGCTTGCCGTCATGACATCAGCAAAAAACCGATGAGGAAGATCCATTGAATCTTCTTTCGCCGCACCGTTGATCATCAGGTAAAAAGTATTAAGCTGTTCCCACATTTCAGAACTGATGTACTCACGTACAGAACGGGCATTTTCACGCGCAGCGCGGACACAGGAATAGATTGAGTTAGGATTCTTGCGGTCAAAAACAAGAAATTCAATCGCTTTTTTCCCGGGACACTTCGCCATAGAGTTCCTTGAACAGCTCATGATCTCCCGTTGTATTAATCAAAGGCTGCCATTGACTTCCGTAGCTCTCGGGAATATCCAAAGCCATTTGGTAGTTGGCATCAATAAAACGAGCCACATTTTCCGCCCGTTCACTATAACGATTCAACCAGTAGATAGAGTTTGCAACGCGACTTAACATTATAATCCCTCCTCTTTTTGAACGGATAATTCAGACGCGGGGCCACCCTCTGCGTTCATAACCCAGGTATCTTTACTGCCACCACCTTGCGAGGAATTCACCACAAGTGAACCTTTTTTCAATGCCACCCGGGTTAAACCTCCCGGCATCACATAAATCTCCTTGTTGCTGTAAAGAATATATGGTCTTAAATCGACATGGCGACCTTCAAAATGGTTCTCAACCATGACTGGGACTCGCGACAAATCAAGAGTCGGCTGGGCGATATAGGTCCGCGGACTCGCCTTGATCCGCTTGGCAAACTCTCGTTGTTCTTCCTTTGTGGAATGTGGCCCGACAAGCATGCCATAACCACCCGATTCATTGACGGCTTTGACTACCAGCTTGTCCAGATTTTCCAACACATACCGGCATTCATCTTCACGCCAGCAGGCAAAAGTTTCAACATTCCTGATAATAGGATCTTCATCAAGATAATAACGAATAATATCAGGAACATAGGCATAAACAGCTTTATCATCCGCGACCCCTGTTCCGGGAGCATTGGCCAGGGCAACTTTTCCTTGCCTGTAAGCTTCCATCAATCCGGGAACACCAAGCAGGGAATCCGCGCGGAAAGATTTAGGATCCATAAAGTCATCATCGATACGTCGATAGATGACATCAACACGCTCCAGTCCTTTGGTGGTGCGCATCATAACTTCGCCGCGGTGAATCAGCAAATCGCTTCCTTCAACCAGAGGAACGCCCATTTGCTGAGCTAAAAAGCTATGTTCAAAATAAGCCGAATTGTAGATTCCCGGCGTCCAGACAACAACCACCGGTGAGCGTACACCCTGAGGGGCAATTTCCTGCAGCATGTCAAGCAAGCGGTTGGGATATTCATTCACCGGTTGGACACTGCAGGCGTCAAAAACCATCGGAAAAGTGCGTTTCATCAGGAGGCGATTTTCGAGAACATAGGACACCCCTGACGGGCATCTTAAATTATCCTCGAGAACGTAAAATTCACCATCACCACCACGAACCAGATCCGTACCAGTGATATGGCACCAAACCCCACCAGGTGGTTTCAGTCCGATACAGGGTTTGCGGAAACCATCGGCTGACAGCACCAGGTCTGCCGGGATGATTTTGTCCTTGAGAATTTTCTGATCGTTATAAAAACATCATCGATGAAACAGTTCAGGGCTTTGATGCGTTGTTTTAACCCGGGCTCCAGGATTTGCCATTCTTTTGCCTGAATGATGCGCGGAACCATGTCAAAGGGGAAGATTTTTTCTGTTTGTGATTCGTTTCCATAGACATTGAAGGTGATCCCAAGATTCAGGAGAGAACTCTCTGCCGCTTTTTGGCGTCTTTGTAATTCTGCTTCAGGAAGTGCATTGATCCGTTCAATCAATAAATCTGCTCCCGGTCGGGGGATCCCTTGTGAGTCAAACAACTCATCATAAAACCCCTTCTGTCTTATAATCATCAAATTTCATCAGAGAATCCTTTCCTTATGGTTTTTGGACCATCACGAATTCTTTAATTCGGCAAACAAACGGGACTATCGGGCTGCCGGGCAAACATCAACAGAGACAGAAACTTTATGCTTTCCACCTCCAAGTGCCACGCCACGGAGAGGAGACACATCGGCAAAGTCCTCGCCCCCAGGCGACGGTAATATGCTGATCAGAAAGAAGTTTATTGTTCGTCGGATCAAAATCAACCCAGCCGACACCTGCAACATAAACAGAAAACCACGCATGTGAAGCATCGGCTCCGGACTAACCGCTCCTGGCCCTGCCGGGGGGAGAGTCTCAATGTAACCGCTGACATATCGAGCTGCCAACCCCATTGACCGCAGACAGGCAACACCCAGGTGGGCAAAATCCTGACAGACTCCACGACGGTCAGACAAAACCTTGGACAGAGGTGTAGAAATCGTCGTAAAGCCTGGATCGTATTTTAAACTCATGATAAATCCTTTGCATCAGATCAAATACGGCCTCTCCCAGTGGTCGATCAGGCAGAAAAGATGTCTGCGCATAAGCTTCGAGTTGCAACCGATCGCTGGGCAAATGGTGAATCATAAAGAAAAGGTAACGCATCAAGTGTTTCCGAGGTCCGCTCGCTTTTCAATCGCGCTTTCGTTACCCTCCCAGGAATATTCATTCGCAGAAACTAAAATATTGGGATTCGAACACACTGAGACTTCGCTGACCGCTGCAACGGTTAATTTATTGTGCGGCCTGCTGAATAGCAAAATGGCTGACACGATTACCAAACATATCCAGTCGGTGACGAACATCCGAGGGAGACGGCTCAATCTGCAACTCGCTCCTGAGGCAGCGTT
This sequence comes from uncultured Desulfuromusa sp., assembly GCF_963675815.1. NCBI lineage: Bacteria > Pseudomonadati > Thermodesulfobacteriota > Desulfuromonadia > Desulfuromonadales > Geopsychrobacteraceae > Desulfuromusa > uncultured Desulfuromusa sp. The sequence continues at coordinate 2,721,698 of NZ_OY776574.1, read as the reverse complement.
GCCACGGCGTGTCCCGGATTAACAAACTGGCTTCATTACGACAGAGCGAAACCGGCTCGCTGTAACTGTATTGGGTCGAATGGCTGATCCGAAAATTCATGATGCTTTTTCCTGCTGAACAGAGCCCAAACGTTGCGGAACCAGAGACGGGCTAAAGTAAAGCTGCATCAAAGTCTCTGAAAGCTTTTCAAGTCGTTTTTTTTTTGCGAGCTCAAAAATATTTCCAGAGCGGGATAACTTTTTCCGTCATTTGAAAGCTGAGAAAGCGCTTTGAGATCCATATTATTCAGTTCAGCCAAAGCTTCCACAATCAAAACTTCATCGCCGAGTGCCTGTTCAGAGGGTTGATCATGCGGCAACTCAGCAACCATTTTATGAAGCTGAGACAACTGACATCTAAGCGCTCTGGGATAGTTTTCATCCATCAGCAACAATTCCAGAATCGTCGGTAACTGCATAAACGAACGATAACGACGCCGGTAAGTAATCAGGCTGTTGCTGGTTGAAAGCACCGTTTCAAACATTTGTGCTTCCATGGATGGCTTATGATAAGGGACCAGCGTCGTCCGTAACAAAGCGATCAGAGTTAAAGCTCGCTCCAAACTCCGACCAATTTTCACATCAGCCAATCGGTTTCACGAGCCATATTGTCATTATTAAGACCACTGAATGCTGATAATTGCAACAGTAACTGATTGATGCTGTCCTGCAAGCGTCCACTACCAATCAAACTGACAGAAAACTTGGGGCTCCAGTTCTGTTGAATATTATCGACAATACGCCAGGCATCTTCAGGGAGAATATCTCTGACCGTATAGGCTGAATATCCGAACCCTCGTAATGATGAACGTAAACTCCCCCGATCGCCTGCTGTCGCTGGCCAGAGACATGAGTTCTACCCGAGGATCATCCAGTTTAGCCTCCGAGCCTTCGCCGACAAACCCCGGGATAAGTCAAGGTCACATGTGTCAATGCCTGCAACAGATGATTTAACCCCCGGCGATCGTCCGGATCACGGAATTCTTTGAATTCCCTGAGTTTGATCAGAATTGATCGGAGTAGCCGCGCTGTTGCCTCTGAGCGCTCAGAATAGCGACCAGCCCAGAACAGATTTTCTGCCGTACGGCTTGGCAACGATCCGAGACGGGGCTCAATCAGTTGATTTGGCTGAGCCTGAAGCCAGAGATTAACCTGTTTGGCCGGCTCCGGGGTCAGAATCCATGTGTCTTTACTGCAACCACCATCCTTTAAAACAAGTAAACTGCCCTCATTCTCGTTAATGCGTGTCAACCCTCCTGACATGGCAACATAAGATTGATCGTGAGCCGTCAGATAAGTACTTAAAACGCAAGGTCGTTGCTCAATCCGGTCCGTCACAAATGCTGGAACAGTCGACAAACTCGACATTTCCTGGCCAACATACAAATGTGGGTTCGCCAAAATTCTGTCTCTCCACACACAGATTTGAGCTTTATCCAACTCCCCCGGGATCATCTCGGGTAAACTGGGGATCGGGTAGATAGGCTTGATAATCAACTTATTGAGATTATCCAGAACAAATTTGCATTCACGAGGGCTGACCGCACCACCAGGTTGCGACCGACGGCAAGAGCAATTCCTCTCCAAGAAAATATCTTGAAATTCCCGGCAAAAATGCCAGCAATGCGGGGTTTTTAATGATACCGCAACCAATCGAATTGGCCGTAGCAACATTGCCGCGACGAACCACTTCCAGTAATCCGGGGACACCGAAAAGAGAATCGCCACGAAGCTCAAGCGGGTCACAAAAACTCATCATCAAGTCGATTGAGAAGGACATCAATCTGACGCAGCCCTCCCACCGATTTAAGCCAGACACAGCCATCACGTACAATCAGATCACCCCCTTGAACCAAGGGGTAGCCGAGATAAGCAGCAAGGTAAGCGTGCTCAAAATACAGACTGTGTTCCGGCCCCGGGGTCAGGATCACAATACGTGGGTCGGACTGGTTATTCGGATCCAGATGCGCTAATTGTTTCTTTAAAAGCGCGGAAGTACATGGCCAGACGGTGAACCTGAAAATCCTGAAACAGCCGCGCAAAACTTCGCGTCATCACAATGCGATTTTCTACAGCATAACCAGAGCCATAAGGTGGTTGGGCATGATCTTCAAGAACCCAGAAGCGGCCATCTTTCCCTTGAGCAAGATTTGCGGAATAAAGATTCAGATGCCGACCACCTGAGGGCGGTAGTCCAACACAAGGCAAGAGAAACCCTTTGTGTGCATAAATCAACTCAGGGGGCAACAGCCCTTTTTTAATCAGTTCCCGGGAACCGTAAATATCGTCAAGGATGAGATTAAGAAGCTGCGCCCGCTGGACCAGACCAGCTTCAACCCGAGTCCAATCATCACTGTCGATAATCAGGGGAATAGGATCAAATTGCCAGGATCGCGAGTCATCAGTAGAACCAAAAAAATTATGTGTTGCACCATTTTCACGAAGTAATCGCTGTGCTTCCTTGCGTCGACCGGCCAACTTTTTAGGACCAAGCTTTTCCAGGGTTTGCATGAGTTTTTGCCCATGCCACGACTGATCCCCTTGGTTGGAAGAGCTTTCTCCCCCTTGATTCAGTTCCCTTGCATATGCCTGAGAACCAATACTCTGGTTTTGACGCTGTTCAAACTTCATACTCACACTTATATCCCATTGTCCTGACGTCATCAGGCATGCGCATCAATTTCGTTGTTAGCGCCGACGGCGCAGGTCAAGGGTATAAGGGAATTCAACATTATACTCTTCATTTGGCGGTGCCATGGGTCCGGGAACTGTCCCTTCCGGAAAGAATTTACCAAGACCTTTGAACTCGGGTTGTGGCTGCAGCGGCCCCTGGGTATGCTCAGTATCTCGGAACAGAGAAACCCCGGCGCGACTCAGCAGTGATGGCATTAACGGGAAAATCTTCGTAACTGCGCCCTCCCGGATGGGCAACATGATAGGTACAGCCACCGATTGAATGTCCATTCCAGCCGTCGATAACATCGAATACCAGCGGCGAATCCGATTTTATAGTCGGATGCAACGCAGAAGGAGGTTGCCAGGCTTTATAACGAACCCCAGCAACAAATTCGTCATTGCGACCGGTATTGTGCAATGGCAAACGACGGCCATTGCAGGTAATGATATGACGACCTTCCGTCAATCCGGTTACATGCAACTGCAACCGCTCCACTGAGGAGTCAACATAACGTGCCGTCCCCTGACTGGTCACCTCTTCGCCGAGAACGTGCCAGGGTTCAATGGCAAATCGGAGTTCCAGCTCAATATTTTCAATCTGTACGGTACCGTAACGTGGAAAACGAAATTCAAAAAAGGGATCAAACCAGTCCAGCTGGAAGGGATATCCCGCTGTTTGCAAAGCGGCAATAACATCTTTGACATCCTGCCGCACGTAGTGGGGAAGTAAAAACCGGTCATGCAGTGCCGTTCCCCAGCGAATCAGGTCATGCTTGTACGGTTCTTGCCAGAACCAGGCGATCAAGGTCCGCAACAGCAGATTCTGAACCAGACTCATACGTGCGTGAGGCGGCATCTCAAAAGCCCGCAACTCCACCAAACCAAGACGGCCACTAGAACTGTCCGGGGAGTAAAGTTTATCGATACAGAATTCAGAACGATGGGTGTTACCAGTCACATCAATCAACAGATTACGCATCAGGCGATCAACCAACCAGGGGGCAGCCACTTCTCCTTCCGGCATCTGTTGAAAGGCAATTTCAAGTTCATACAGAGAATCATCACGTGCTTCATCAATGCGTGGGGCCTGACTGGTTGGTCCCATAAACATTCCGGAAAACAGATAAGAAAGCCCTGGATGATGTTGCCAGAAGGTAACCAGACTGCGAAGCAGATCGGGTCGACGCAGCATCGGACTGTCTGCCGGTGTTGCTCCGCCAAGGGTAATATGGTTCCCCCCACCGGTTCCGGTATGACGCCCATCAAGCATGAACTTTTCAGTTCCCAAACGGGATTGCCGAGCTTCTTCATACAAACGTACGGTATTGTCGACAATCTCTTTCCAACTGCCAACCGGATGGATATTAACCTCGATCACTCCAGGATCCGGGGTGACGGAAAAACGTTCAATCCGCCAATCTCTTGGAGGTTCATAACCTTCAATGACCAAGGGTGTTCGCAATTCTTCTGCCGTCATTTCAATAAGACTGATCAGATCCAGATATTCTTCCAAAGATGCCAAAGGGGGCATAAAAATATGTAATCTACCCTGCCGGGCCTCGACACAGAGGGCCGTATGAGTTACTTCTACCTGTTTTTCATCTTCTTGAAACGCTTCTTCCGGTGAGAGCTGTTCCTCTGAAATCAACTTCCCCGCCCAAAGTCCCCGATAATTCTCCAGTGGTGGCAACGCTTGAAATTGATTCTGCTCAAAAAAAGGCTCCCTTTTTTCCGGCGCAACCCAAGGCAATGAATCAAGGGGCAAACGCAATCCCATGCTTGAATCTCCCGGGATAAGGAACATCTGCTCACGCCTGAACTCCCAGAGGCTGCTTGTCCATAGTTTTGAGTCCTGATTCCACTTTAATGGCAAGGCATAGCCCACGGCATCACCCAACCCCCGCTCAAGGACTTGCGCAAGCGTCCGCCGTTCCGAAGAGTCTTTCAGGTTAGCTTTGGCCGGATCTATGTTTGCCGGAACAGTCCCTTCCTTCCAAAGCCAGTAGAGCGTATCTTCATAAGCAGGAACGAGATATTCCTGATCTATTTCAAGGTGTTTTACCAGGCGTTGTGCAAACTTTTCGGCATCCTGATAACTGATTTTATAATCCTTATTGATGTCGGCCAATAATTCGGGGTTATGCCAAATCGGCTCTTTATCTTTGCGCCAGAAACAACTGTTAGCCCAGCGGGGCAATGGTTCTCCCGGATACCACTTTCCTTGCCCAAAGTGCAATAAACCACCCGTCGTAAAAGTATCGCGCAGGCGCAGGGTCAGATTATAAGCCAACTCTCTTTTGTGAGGCCCATCGGCGCTGGTATTCCATTGATCACTTTCCATATCGTCAATCGAGACAAAAGTCGGCTCACCACCCATCGTCAGGCGGACGTCACCGGCAACAAGGTCTTCATCAACCTGTTGGCCGAGAGCATTAATCAGGTCCCACTGCTCATCACTATAGGGCTTAGTCACCCTTGGATCTTCGTGAATACGCGTAACAGTATTACTGTGTTCAAATTCAACTTCACACAAATCCATGCCGCCGGTCACGGGTGCGGCACTGGTTGGGTGTGGTGTACAAGCCAGAGGAATATGCCCTTCACTGGCCAGCAAACCGGACGTCGGATCAAGACCAATCCAGCCGGCTCCAGGAATATAAACTTCGGTCCAGGCATGCAGATCAGTGAAATCTGCCTCAGGACCGGATGGGCCATCGAGGGCTTTTTCATCTGCCGTCAATTGTACCAGATAACCACTGACGAACCGTGCTGCCAGACCTAAATGTCTGAATATTTGAACCAGTAACCATGCGGAATCACGACAGGAACCAATTTCTCGTTGCAATGTCGTTTCACAGCTCTGGACTCCTGCCTCCATCCTCACAGAATAGTTCACAGTTTCTTGAACCCGGCGATTGACTTCAACCAGGAAATCTATCGTCAGAACTTCACTGCGATCAATCTTCTCTAACCACTTTTTCAAAAGTGGCCCGGCGACAATCTTCTGCAGATAAGGAGCCAACTCAGTATGCTCAAGCTTATTGTAACTGAAAGGATATTTCTCAGCAGACTCTTCTATAAAGAAATCAAACGGATTATAGACCGTCATATCAGCAATAACTTCGACTTCAAAGCGCAGCTCATTGGTCTTTTCCGGAAAAACCAGGCGGGCGACATAATTGCCGAAAGCATCCTGTTGCCAATTCAGAAAATGAGTTTCAGGAAGAACCTTCAAGGAATACGCATGAATAGGGGTACGGCAATGCGGAGCAGGTCGTAATCTCAACACATGAGGTGACAGTGATACCGGACGGTCAAATTTGTAGCTTGTGATGTGGTTACAGGCAATACGAATCGGCATGATGCATCCTTAAATCAAAGCGGATCATAGGGAAGATAAAAACAGTTTATCTGAGCAATAATCAGGGTATCAGGGCAAATAAGCAAGTATTTTTAATAACAAACTTCATCATATTTTGATGCAGAGAGCAGGAAGTGGAAACAGTTATTTTTAATCATTTTGACTCTTGCCATTGATAAAACAAATAAGATATGATTATTCGAATATACTACAAAAGATAAGGAGATAAAAATTGCCAATATTTGAGTACCGTTGTGAGCATTGTGGACAAATAATCGAGAAGATTCAACGCACACCTCTCACAGATATTCCTTGTCCAGCATGTGGAAAACCTGCAACGCGAGCCGTTTCTTTAACTTCTTCAGCCACTTCAGGTGATGGCGGTGGCTGTAGTGCGCCCGCGGGAAGTGGTTTCACCTGAGGTTAATTCAAGGATAGCGTGTCTATCCAACAACTGACTTTTTTAGTTTAAGAGTTGAACATTCCAACAAAAAGTAAAAAGTACAAAGGAGAGCAGCAAAGATGTTAACAATCACAGATACTGCACGTGAAAAATTCAAAGAATTAATGAAAGAACATACCGGGAAATTTCTACGCGTTGTTTTTGAAGGTTTTGGCTGAGGCGGGCCCAGCTTGGGCCTGACTCTGGATGAGTCAAAAAAAGAAGAAGAAGCCTATACCATCAATGAAATCGAAATACTCATTGACAAAAATGTTCTTCCCCACACCAAAGGAAACCAGATCGATTACATCAGCAATTCCTATGGACAGGGTTTTTCTATTGCCCCTGCAGCAGGCAGCAGCTGTGGTAGTTGTAGCGGTTGCTAGATCAACTCAAAGTGCAATTTTAAAGGGCCTCACTTCTATCAAAGTGAGGCCCTTTTTCTATCAATCAAAAACAAATCCAACTATAATTTTATAACAAGTTCCATTTACTCAGTAATTTCACAGCACCAAAGTAAGATGCAACCAGTAGTACTACCCACAAAAGTAACGGGATCATAATTTCCTCCTATTAATAACTTTTCTTATCAGCTGCCAATTCCTCGATGCTCAACTTTCTACTATCCATCTGCCTCCAAACCCAAACAATATAAGCAAGGACAAATGGGACGAGCAATGCGACATAAGTCATCACTGTTAAAGTATAGTGGCTGCTTGAAGCATTATAGATGGTCAGGCTACTATTCAAATCAAACTTTGATGGATAAAAAGCCGTATTGTTATACCCGGCCAGGAAAAACACTGCCAGGCATGTCAACACTGTGCCCAAACCAGCAGGCCAGATACCACGAACTGATGCGGTGAAACGGTTCATGACGACACCAAGAACAACCAGAACAAGACCAAGTAGCAACAAAACCAGATTCAGAGGCATCTGTAACAAGTTATGCAGATATTTATTGGCTTCCATCGAAACAGTTCCATCAACCGGGTTGACGGCAAAACCATCCATCAGAATCAGCTGAATCAGAACATACAGGAGAAAAGGAAGAGCACACAGCAGGTTATTAAACGCAGAGTTCTTTAACTTTGCAACAACGCTGTTATTATCCAGATTATTAGCCAGATAGAGTGCACCAAGAGTGCGTGCCAGAAAAACCAGAAATAACCCGAAACTAAGATTAAAGAAACTGAAAGAAGCTTCTAAACCCCGTAAGACATGCTGCCATTGCACAAGGTTATATTCATTCAGAGTAAAATTCGAGCCGGTGAAAAAAGTTCCAACCGCAGCGCCAATCAACAGGATGCCAACGGATCCATTAATAAACAAAAAGCCATCATAGACACCTGTGCCGAGAAAGTTATTGGGCTTACGCCGATATTCATAACTCACTGCTTGGATGATGAAAGTGAACAGGATAAGAATCCAAACCCAATAAGCCCCACCAAAGCTGGTCGCATAAAAAAGCGGAAAAGCCGCAAAAAGAGCGCCACCAAAAAGAACCAGAGTAGTAAACGTAAGTTCCCATTTTCGCCCCAGGGAATTAACCACCAAAACCTTTTCATCATCGGATAGACCGAGAGTTAAAAGAAGGGTTTGACCACCCTGAACAAAGGTCAGAAATACAAACAAAGATCCAACCAGGGTCGCGATAAACCACCATAATTGTTGCAAAATCGACTGGTCTAAACTGCCAAACATAATCAATCTCCTTCCGGTCCAATAGAAATTTGCTTGGCCATTATTTTGAGCTCGGCAATCAGCAAAGCAGTAAACAGAATGAGGAACATAAAGAAAGTCACTGAAACGGTTCCAGCATCAAGGTTCGAACTCGCAACTGTAACCGGCAGTAAGTCCTGGATCGCCCAAGGTTGCCGACCAAGTTCTGACACAATCCAACCCGCCTGACCTGCAATAAGACCAAGAAGTATAGAGAACACGCCAAATTTCAAAACCAGCGGCTGACTTTCAAGTCGATCTTTAGAAAGCAAGTAAAGATAAACTACAAATAAAAGAATGAATAATGTTCCCAAAGCGACCATTATTCTGAAAGCGTAAAAAACTGTCGGTACGGGGGGAACTGCCTGCTCTGCGCTCTCAAGGTAACCATAACCGAGATACTCGCTGTTAGCTTCAAGTAATGTTAAAGCTTTACCGGCAGCAAGTTGATCACCGGATTTTTTAGCCGCCTTATACTCCCCAAGTCCGGCAACAGCCAACTTGCCCCGCGCCATCTTCTCTTCAACACCCATAACGTTTTCAGCAGGATTACCATAAACAAGATCATCAATCCCAGGGACAAAGCTGTCCATATCGCGGTTAGCCAACAAAGACAGAACAGAAGGTATTTTAACATCGAAAATAAAGGAGTCCTGATCATCTCCAGGCTTCTTACTCATATTTAACAAGCCAACAGCAACCAATCCGGCAGAGCGCTCACCGGTGTAAAGGCCTTCCATGGCTGCCAGTTTCATTGGCTGAATTCTAGCGTCATGATAGGCGTGCTCATCACCAGTGTATGCAACAAAGAGAGATGAAAGGAGCCCGAAAAGGCAGGCAACCGTCAGCGAACGCTTAGCAAATCGAATGTGGCGTTTTCTCAGCAGATACCAGCTTGAAACAGCGACAACAAACAGTGATGCATACAAAAAACCAGAGCTGGTGGCATGGACAAAGTGACTGATTGCTGCAGGAGAGAAAACCAGGGCACCAAAATCGGTCATTTCAAATCGTGCCATATCCGGATTAAATTTCATCCCGACAGGATATTGCATCCAGCCATTCGCGATAAGAATCCAAACAGCTGAAAGGTTTGAACCAATTGCCACCATCCAGGTTGCAAAGAGGTGAGTTCCTTTCGACACCCGATCCCAACCAAAAAACATGACAGCAAAGAAAGTTGCTTCAAGGAAAAATGCTAAAATTCCCTCAACGGCCAGTGGCGCACCAAAAATATCACCAACCATCCAGGAATAGTTTGACCAGTTGGTTCCAAATTCAAATTCCAGGATAATACCTGTTGCAACCCCGATGGCGAAGTTGATACCAAACAACGTCATCCAGAACCGGGTTAATTTCTTCCACTGCTCATCACCTGTTTTCACATAAATAGACTCGAAAAATGCACAGAGAAAAGAGAGACCAAGAGTCAAAGGCACAAATATCCAATGATACATAGCCGTTAGAGCAAACGTGGCTCTCGCCCAGTTCACCATGGTTAAATCGACCTGTTCAATCACGTTTTACCTCCTGTCCTTATTGTGATTAGGGTTAATCCAATAGACATTTAATGGTTACCAGATGATGGCTGTGTCAGATTTTTTAAAACATGATCTGCTCTTTCAGCATCTGTGTCAAAATTTGTTGCCAGAAAATCAGGAAAAAAGAAAAGTTTTAGAATAGCAAACATGATGAACAATTTTATGATGATAATTTTCCATAGAGTCCGACCGACAACCATCGAGCGAAACCCATCGTAATAAAAATGAAAAACCTTTTTTATCATTAATCCAGCACCAATGTTATATGCAAAACAGGATCTATATATAACCAATAAGGTGACATTTATACCCAATATCAAACAAGAGTCAAGGATAATTATAGCAATGAATGTGATATATTCAAACTACTAAAGATTTGTAATTGTTGATTTTTTTGATAAAGAATGACATCACTATGTTGACTAAATAAGTCAGGTAAAAACTCTCAGGCAAAACAAGTAAATTGCTTTCTGGAACAACAACTGTCAAGATAACTTCATAAAATATTGCATCCTTCAAAAGACTCGGGCATGACTCACAACCATCATCAAAACACATTGGCATTTCTACCAACCTGCTCTGCAGAGATGGCGGCAAAGGGGTGGAAAGAACTGGATATTCTGTTTATCAGTGGCGATGCCTATATCGATCATCCAACCTTTGGAACAGCTCTCTTAGCTCGATTACTGGAGAGTCACGGGTTTCGCGTTGGGATCCTGGCACAACCTGACTGGAGAAATCCGCAAGTTTTCCGCTCTATGGGGCGACCGCGACTATTTGCAGCGATTTCGGCTGGAGCCATGGACTCAATGGTCAACCATTATACCGCTGCAAAAAAAATCCGCCGTAACGATGCATACACTCCCGGAGGAATATCCGGTAAACGACCGAATCGTGCGGTTATTGCCTATACAGCTGCGGTTAAAGGTGCACTGAAAGGTTTACCAACTGTTATCGGGGGGATCGAAGCCAGTTTGAGAAGACTCGCACATTACGATTATTGGTCTGATAAGGTGCGAAGATCCATTCTGATTGACAGTAAAGCGGATCTACTGATCTACGGGATGGCGGAATCGGCGCTGCTGGAAATAGCTCAACGCCTAAAGTCAGGTGAACCGGTTGCAAACCTGAAGGAGATTAAAGGGACAGCTTTTGTCACCGCGGAAGAGAAAGATGACACCATAGAGATTCCTTCATTTGAACAAGTTTCTGAATCTGCCGAAGCTTACAATCTTGCCTTTAAGCTGGCAAGTGAACAGGAAAACCCATTTTCGGCCAAACCATTGGAACAACGGCACGGTCACCGCAAGCTCATCATCAATCCACCTTCTTTACCACTATCAACAGCAGAATTGGATCATATCTACAGCCTTCCGTATCTTCGAAAGCCACACTCGAACTATACCGAAAAAATTCCTGCATTTGAACAGATTCGCAATTCCATCACCAGTCATCGCGGCTGCTTTGGCGGCTGTGCTTTTTGTGCTATCACCCATCATCAAGGGAAAACCATCCAATCCCGATCACCAGAATCTATTCTTCAGGAAATAGAAGCCATCAGTTCACAGGATGGATTTCACGGAACCATCAGCGACGTTGGTGGCCCGACAGCCAATATGTACGGTCTGGGATGTGGAAATTTAAAAGCTGAAAAAAATTGCCAGAGAGCCAGTTGTCTTTTCCCGGATATCTGCAAAAATCTGATGACTGACGACCAGCCTGCAACCCGCTTACTCGAAATGATTCGCCGGCACAAAAAAATCAAACATGCTTTTGTTGCGTCGGGAATTCGCTACGATTTACTCCATCTGCAGAAACAATATTTCAGTGATCTGCTCCAATATCATATCAGCGGTTTATTAAAAGTTGCTCCTGAGTCAACCAGCAACAAAGTGACTCGTGTCATGCGCAAACCCGGAGCACAGGTCTTCACCCACTTCCTCGAACAATTCCGGCATAAAAGCCTTGAGTTAGGGTTGCGCCAGACGATTGTCCCCTACCTGATCAGTAGTCATCCGGGTTGCACTGTAAATGACATGATTGAAGTCGCACTCTATCTGAAACAACACCAGTTGAAGGTTGAACAAGTTCAGGATTTCACCCCGACCCCGGGAAGCCTCTCCACCTGTATTTACCATACGGGGAAAGATCCTTTCAGTGGACAAAAAGTCCACATACCCCGCTCAACAAAAGAAAGGCGACTACAGAAAGCGTTGCTTCTTTACCATCTACCTGAATCCAAGACCGACATTCTGGAAGCGCTCCAAATGTGTAAGCGTGAGGACATAGCCAAAAATCTGTTCAACGATCATCACTCCCAAAAACGACATAAACGGCCACAAAGAAAGCATAATCAAGTTAAAGCAAAAAAATAAACCAGAAAAATCCTCCAATCCACTTTAAACCTAAACTGTATTTTTTTACCCTAAATAAAATTTTTCTTGACAACTCACCCTTTTTTTTGTTTGTTTGCGACTGTAAAAACAGTGTTCTAGTCGTGCGTGACGAACTTAACAAAACTTTAACGTCACTCAATTTCAGCCAAAGATTTGATGCTCGTTCGGCCAAACTCCACCAACGCCTCCAGGTCGGATAAAATTTAATAATTTTTTTGTAAAGGGATGCCCAAGATGTCAAAAAACAAAATTAAGCCCTCATTGCAAAATCCCCTCGCAGCTACGGAAGAAGTTGAATTTAATATTCCGGGTGAAATCGCAGGGAAAACTGGTGCCTATGAAGAGGTCATGAAAGAAGGCTATGAACTGACCCAACGTCCAATCAAATCAGTTGCAGTCGGCCAGATTGAAAAACAGCACTTCAAAAAACGGATGACCGTTTGGGAACGGATTAAAGTTTTAACGGCGAATGACCCCAATATTCTCTTCCAGAACTGGGGAAAAAACCTGGATGGGGCCTCATTGGTGACAGGAATTTTAAATATTGGTGGCCGTGATGTCGCCCTGTACGGTCATGACTTTACTGTGCGTGCCGGTTCAATCGATGCAACCAATGGGCAAAAATTGGCCAAATTGATGTATATGGCTGGTGAAAAAGGGATTCCACTGATCGGAATGAATGACTCAGCCGGTGCTTTTGTCCCCGCTGGTGTCGGTGGCCTCGACGGCTATGCAGAGGCTTTTACTGCCTTGCGTAAAATCAGTGGCGTAGTCCCAACAGTCATGTGCATGTTCGGGTTCAATGCCGGCGGCGGCTCCTACCTTCCAAGACAGGGAAGCTTTGTTATTCAACCTGAAGAAACGTTCTTCGGCTTAACCGGACCGGGTGTTGTTAAATCAGTCCTGGGAGAAGACATCACTCCAGAGGACCTGGGTGGGCCAAAAGTACACGCAGCAACAGGTGTGACCGATCTGACCGTTGCTGATGAAACGGCAGCACTGCGGACAGCAACCCGCTTGATCAGCTATATTCCTGACAACAATCACTCTATGGCCCCTTTTCAGGAAACCAGTGATCCGCTTGATCGCAAAACCTGGGAAATCAATACCTTGTTAAAGAAAGCTTTTAATTCCCCCACAGGATTTAATACTCCGTTCGATGTTTCGATCATCATTCAGCAAATCTGTGATCACGGTGATTACTTTGAGATGCAGCCTACCCGTGCTCGTGAAGCGATCACTGCTTTTGGTCGATTAGGTGGAAACGTTGTCGGCTTTGTTGCCAACAACTCAGCTGTTTCCTCAGGGCAGATCGATTGTGATTCTGCAGTTAAAATTGCCCGTTTTGTACGCTTCTGTAATATCTACAATATCCCATTGATTTTCATGGAAGATACCACCGGATTTTTGCCGGGCCGCGAGCAGGAAGCGCGTGGAATTGTCCAAGCCGGCCGCTCCATGCTTGATTCCATCGTTGATGTCCGGACCCCGAGGATATTACTGATATTGCGCAATGCTTACGGTGGAGCCTACGCTTCTTACAATAACTACCCAACAGGAGCCGATCTGGTTCTCGCTCTGCCGACAACTCGTCTTGCCGTTATGGGTCCGGCAGGGAAAGAGTTTGTCTATAAATCAGAACTGCGGAAAGTACGCGGAGCAGTCAAGCAGCGGATAGCCGCGAACATCCTGGAACGAACCAAAGCAGGCATGGACGGTGTTGATGCTAAAAAAGACGCTGAAAAGGAAGCTGCTGAATGGCTTAAAGTCGAAGAAGCAGCTTTGAACCTACGCTATGAAAAAGAATTGATGAATCCCAAAGAAGGTCTGGCTCTTGGCTCGATCTCCTCTCTGGTCATGCCGACAGACCTGCGTAAGGTCCTCGGTGAAAACCTCAACTTCTTCCTGCGTCACTACAAGCCGTCTGCATGGCAGAGTGTACAGCGTGAATTCCATTAATTGTTGAGGACTGAAATATATTTTAATTATATTTTCAACCACATAGAAAGTGGAGATTAATACCATGGCACAGAATACAAATTTTTATACCAATAATCCCCTGATCCATAAAGACCGCCGTCTCAGTCAGTCAACATCGGAGTGGGTTCGTTCCTTTTCCTGCGAAGATCTCTGCCCGCTTATTGTTTGTCGCGGTCCCATCCGCAAAGAAGCGATGGATGTCTACACGGAGATGGGAATCAGTCATTACGGCATACTGCTTTCCGAAAAAGATTCTATCGTCTACCCCAATGCCCTCTCTCCAGAGCTTCGGCAATTAACTGATACCAGCCGCGTCCACAGGGTTCCAGATTACAGTGGCGCTTCAAAAGAAGAGCGGATTGAGCGCATTCAGCAAATTATCGATATTGCACATGATAACGGCTATAACTCGGTTTTTTCCGGCTACGGATTCATGGCTGAAGATGATGAATTTGTTGCCGCTTTAGAAAACGCAGGGCTGAAGTTTATTGGTCCATGTTCAGGCACCCAGAGAGCAGCCGGCAAAAAAGATGAAGCCAAGCGAACCGCTTTACAAGTCAATGTTTCGGTCACTCCCGGGATTGACAATGTCACTGCCCGAACCTTGCTCAAAAAGCACAAAACTTTTGATCAACTGGTCGCGTTGGCTAAAGCGGAAGATCTGGATATTGACAAGAAAATTCTCGACAATACAGAAATACCGCTGGAAGAGCTTGCCGACATTATCCTTTTTGCTTCCTACGACAAAGGAATTGACCTTTTTTCCATTGAAGAGCTTTGTGTCCAGGTCGAAGAAGAGTGCTTTGAGATGTTCAAAAACTATCCTGGTGCACGAATTCGCCTTAAAGCTATTGGTGGCGGTGGCGGTAAGGGGCAACGCATTTTGGGTGCCTCTCTCCTGACGTCAAAAAATCCTTCCGAAAAGAAGATCAAAGAAGCCGCTGCTGATGCCCCGGGATTAGTTCGGGAGATTTTAAATGAGGTCAAAACCAACGGCATCGGTGACAATAAAAATATTTTAGTTGAACTTAATATTGAGCAAACTCGCCATAACGAAATCCAGCTGCTCGGTAACGGTCAATGGTGTATTGCCCTAGGTGGTCGCGATTGTTCATTGCAAATGCACGAACAGAAACTTCTGGAAATCTCCGTGACCCAGGAGGGCCTCGAAAGTGAAATTGAAAAAGCCAAAAAAGACAAGGTCAAAGAACAACAGAAAGCACTGGAATCAGATCTTGAAGTCCTCAAACGGATGGAAGCGGAATCAGAACGTTTTGGTGAAGCGGTCGGCCTTGATTCGGCCTCTACTTTTGAATGTATTGTCGATGGCAACCGCCACTATTTTATGGAAGTGAATACAAGAATCCAGGTTGAACACCGGGTGACTGAACTGGTCTACAGCCTCAAGTTCACAAATCCGCAAGATAAAGATGATTTCTTCATCGTTGAGTCCTTAGTTGAAGCCATGGCATTGCTGGCACAACACAAAGAAAGATTGCCTCGCCCCGTAAGGATTCCTCGTTTTGGCGCTGGAGCCGAAGCCCGCCTTAATGCGACAGACTGCTCACTCTCACCAAGTGCAGGAGGGTATATCCGCTACTGGTCAAAACCAATTGAAGGTGAAATTCGTGATGATCAGGGGATTTGCACTCCAAATCCTGACACCAATCAATTTATGCGCTACCATCTGGCCGGTGCATACGATTCCAACATTGCATTACTTTTGACAAAAGGTGAAGACCGGGACAGTAGCTATCAAAAATTATCCGAAGTCTTGCGCAGTACAGTGTTGCGCGGCAGCAATCTTGCAACCAACCTGGAGTTTCACTACGGTCTGGTGAACTGGTTTATCGGCAATAATATTATGGCTAAACCAACCACCCGTTTTGTTGTCCCTTATTTGACCCTGGTTGGAAAGCTCAAGGAAGAAGCACAAAAACTTGAAATCGTCTACGCTTTCCTGGCAATGAAAAAACATTATGCAAAACTCTATGCAGATGACTCTGAGGCTGCCAAAGCAGCTTCTGAAACATTGGACCGCAAAGGAACGTTATTAACTCGTCCAATGGAAATCCTTTTAAATGATCCGCACTTGCTGTCTGGATGGTTAAGCCTGAATCGGCTGAAATTCAAAATTGAGAATAACCGTGTTGTCTGGCTCTGTAACCCACTGGTTATACTTGAAGAAACCTATGAGTATCTGCATATGACCTGGAGAGAAGACGCTCCTTCAGCAGAAATCATTTGGACCCATGACCGTGATTTGCTGAACAATGCTCTCGCATTTTATGCCGAATTGAGAGATAAATTTTCCATCAGTAAAAAAGAATTTGTGAAGCTGAATGACATTCTCAGTAAAGCTAAACCACAAGGGGGATATGATGCAGAAACCTGGGCAAAAATCCAGGCTGCACATGTTGGCTATGAAATGGGTAATGAACTTCTCGGTCTTCTGTGCATGGTTGCTGAAAAAACAAACTTCTATGATTTTAAAGTCGAGGATGACCTTGAGGTTACAATACCTGAATATTTGCATGACCCTGAACTGCAAGCGGCAATGAAGAAAATTCTGGTGCCTCCTCCAGCTACAAAAGCCGATGAGGTTGTCACTCCAGGAGGGGGAATGTATTACGCCCAGGAAGCACCGGGATTACCTCCATTTGTCACAGAGGGAATGCACTTTGAAAAAGGTCAACCCCTGTTTATTCTGGAAGTCATGAAAATGTTTAACAAGGTCCCGGCACCATTCGCAGGAACCATAGATAAAGTCATTATTGAAGGTGGTGATGGGACTATCGTGCAGAAAGGGCAACCTCTCTTCAAAGTTACCCCTGATGAGAAGTTTGTTGAGGTTGATCCAAAAGAACTGGCTAAACAAAAACAAATTGCAACCAATGATTATCTACAAGCAATTTTATAAAGTCATTTTTACATGCAGGAATAAAAAGGGCTCCAGTTTTCTGGAGCCCTTTTTTTATTCACTGAAGAATCAGAGAGTTAACGTCCGCTACCGGACCCACCGGACCCACCGGACCCACCGGACCCACCAGATCCACCAGATCCACCAGATCCACCAGATCCACCAGATCCACCAGATCCACCAGATCCACCAGACCCACCAGACCCACCAGACCCACCAGACCCACCAGACCCACCTGCTCCGCCGGAATTTTCTGCTGGTTGTTGCTGTTGAGCCGATTTTGACATTTCCAATGCATGAGTAAAGCTCAACTTCTCCGCTGGTGTCATTTTTTGCCAACGAGCCTTAAGCTGTTTTCTGGTCTCTATAGGTAGACTGAGAAATCGAGCTTGAACCGAGCGTAACTGCCTCTTTTTATCTTGGGGTAACTGCTTGAACCGTTCAAATCTACTTTTAGCTTTTTGTTGCTGCTTTGGAGAAAGTTGTTTCCATCCCTCAAGTTTCTGTTTCGCTTGAGTCCTCTGGGCTGGAGTCATCGTTAACCATTTTTCTGCACCCTTCTGCAGATTCTGTTGCTTTTCAACAGAAAGGGTATCCCAACTATTCGCATAATTCCCCAGCAACTGTTGTTGTTGCGGGGTTAACTCAGAAAAATCACTGGCCCAAAGAGAAGATGCCATCAACAAGACAGATATCGTCAATGCCAGCAGTCGTTTCGTGTGCAAAAGTAATTTATTCCTCATCATCGACCTCCTGCTGGCCGCTATCCAAACCGGAATCATCCATGGATAACAGCTCAAAAGGATCAATCCAGCCTTCATCCTCATCCTCGAAAGTCCCCAGAAACTCGATCAACTCCAGACTGGGCAAGGATATTTTTTCTGTTTGCTCGGCTAGAAGTGTTTTGGGAATGAGTATTAGCAGGCACAACAGGATCTTCCCCCATGAAAGCAGGTTCCTTTTCCATGATTTCTGAGAGCCATTGGTAAAATTCGATATCTTCAGCATAAAATTCGAGAGATTCCTTAGCTGTTAATATGTCCAATTCGGTGAAATCGGGTGAAGCTAGCTGAACTTGACGATCTTGCGGAACATTCAACAACACTATCAATAGCAAAGTTGCAGCCATAAAGACACTGCCCCAAACGGGTCTGATGTTTTTTACAGATACAGCCGGAGATAATGCCCGATATTTCAGACGACTTAATTTGTATTCCGCGTCTGCACTCAGATCATCCAGAGAATGATCCAACACTCGGCAGATGTTTTCCTCAAATTTACTATTTTTATCGCTCATAGCCAATGTTCTCCAAGTTTTTTCTTTAATTTCTCTGTCGCCCTGTAATAATGGGTCTTGATTGTTCCCTCAGAACAATTCATTGCCACGGCTGTCTCGCCAACACTTAACCCTTCCCATGCGCGCAACAAAAAGACCTGTTGTTGTTTCAAAGAAAGTTTTTTCAGTTCTTGCTGTAATTGATCAAACATCTGATGATTTTCTGTCTCGTGCTCAGGAGTCCGACCCACAGGGTCGGCTAATTGTTCCAATGGTTCGGAATTATTATCCTCAAAATCACTATTTAACCAGATTCTCCAGCGGGAACGAACGAACTCCTTGCGATAAAAATCACGTATTTTATTCTGCAGAATCTTATAAAACAGAGCCTTCCACTCCTCTTCCGGTTTCTCTTTGTATTTCGCAACAAATTTGCACATGGAATCCTGGACCAAATCAAGAGCATCTTCCTGATTGCTGCAAGCGAAAAGAGCCATACGATAGGCTTGCCGCTCTATTGATTTAAAAAATAATTCCATTAAATTTATATCGACCATTCATCTAGTATATGAAAATTACTAAAATGAGGATTGTCTTTTTTGTAATTCATTCAAAAAACGTTACGTTTATTGATAAAACGCTTTAAATGATAAAAAGTTGACAAAAAAAGCAGGTTACCCATCCGGACAACCTGCTTCTCTATTTAATTTTAATCGAAATGAAACTTATATCAGGCTTTTGCAGCCCAGAGTCCATGTAAGTTACAATATGCGCGGGCAGTGACTGAAGAAGCCGAAATATTGAATGTCGCTTCAGCAGGCTCACCAGCCTGCAAATATTGACGATAAACTTTATCGTCCACCAGAATTTCAATCCACTCGATATAGTGTTCTGCAATCATCGGATGAGCAACATCACCGACCTTAACAGTCACCGAATTTTCTGTCAGTTCAATCACTGGTACATGTTTCTCAGTTGCTGCATCAGTCGTATTCTCATTCATTAGTACCATATTCTTACCACAGCAAATCAGTGCACCTGCACCGCTGTGAGTCACTTCAACAATATTTCCGCAGATTTCACATTTGTAAATTTCTGAACGCTTGGGCATTTGTGCTCTCCTTTTATATAGGGTTATTTTATTACATGGTGCTTTGGACACCGCCCAAAGCGTATCTACCCAGTGATGATAACACTATTTGTCATATTTTCAAGATCTGAAATGATTTACAATAATTTTACTGACCGAGCTCAAATAATTTCATATACTAGTAACAGATGAAATTATCTCTCTACCCTTCAGGTGAGGCCAGAACGTCCACTCGGAATAGCAACACCTTCGGGAATGACTCAGGAATCCGGTGTGCATGCCCACAACTTTCAGTGGGAAGCCTGATGGATTCACAGCCGTTCCCACCTCATTGTCACACGATGTGAGTCCAATGGCCCACGGAAGCGGTGGAGAGTTTGGCAATCTTAACAAGGAGTCCGGCACTGCTGGGCTCTTTTATTTTTAGACCATAAACTGTAGCTAGAAGTCATTTCACTGTGCTACGTTCTTATTTTGTTTTCTCTTACTCCTCGGAGGGAAAAATTGACTGAGTTACCAAAAACCAGCGGCGACTATAAACGTCTTCTGGTTGATGATAAAGAAATTGTTCTCGTTGGTACTGCCCATATTTCTCAGGATTCGGTTGATACCGTCATCAGAACCATCGATGAAATCATTCCAGATACGGTCTGTGTCGAGCTGGATAGGCAACGCTATCAATCATTGATCAACAAAAAAGGGTGGGAGTCGCTTAATCTCAAAGAGCTAATCAAAAAGAAACAAATCCCCTTCCTTCTCACCAATCTGGCTTTATCCTCATACCAAAAACGGATGGGTTTACATACCGGGGTTAAACCGGGAGCAGAGTTGGCTGCAGCAGCCCAAACAGCAGAAGAACGGGGAATGATTGTAGAACTCGTTGATCGGAATATACGGACCACACTCCTTCGTGTCTGGCGGAAAACCGGCTTCTGGAACAAAATGAAAGTTATAGCTTCGTTGTTCGGCAGCATGTTCGAAAAACAAGAATTAAATGAAGAGGAACTGTCTAAATTACGTGAAAGCGATACCTTGTCAGGTATGCTTGATGAAATGGGTAAATTATTGCCGTCGGTCAAACAGATTCTCGTTGACGAACGTGACACTTACATGGCTTACCACATCCGTAATGCTCCAGGTGAAAAAGTGCTTGCCGTTGTCGGAGCTGCCCATCTTCCGGGGATTATCCGTCTTCTGCAAGGTGAGGAAATCAGCTCGGAGGTCATTACTGATATTTCCATCGTCCCTCCAAAAACAACTCTTTCCAAACTTATTCCCTGGCTCATTCCAGGTATTGTCATCATCTTGTTTATCGGAGGATTTTTTTTCGGAAATCGTGATCAACTGGCAAATGTCGCGACGGCCTGGGTTCTTGCTAATGGTCTTTTCTCTGCACTGGGGGCATTATTAGCTCTGGGACATCCTGCTACAGTTCTCAGTGCCTTTATTGCGGCCCCGATAACTTCACTCAACCCGACCATAGGTGCAGGATTTGTTACTGGATTAGTACAATCCTTTGTTGCAGCACCAACTGTTCGCGATATGGAGAACGTTGGTGAAGATTTGACGACTTTCAAAGGGTGGTGGCAAAACCGGTTGGCCAGAGTTCTGCTGGTTTTTCTTTTTTCATCTATCGGCTCATCCATCGGCACCTTTGTTGCGCTGGGTTGGCTGAAAAATCTATTCTAACCGATCAACCTACATGAAACGGGAGATATTCTTTGAACGCTCAATATCGACGTCAACGTTTTTTTCTGAAATCATCGCTACGCGGAAACAGTCTCGTACAGATCCTTATTTACGCCAACCTTATTCTTTTCACCCTGATGGTTCTCCATGGCACCGTTTTAGGCCTTGGCATGCAAGCTATTATGAATCCTTCACCCCGTTTGATGGTGCACTGGGGTGGACAATATTGGCCTCTGGTTCTGGATAATGGAGAATGGTGGCGTTGCATTACCTATGCTTTTACCCATGGAGGACTCATTCACTTAGGGTTTAATATGGTTGTCCTCTACCAGGTTGGTCCCTTGTTGGAAGCTGAAATCGGTTGGTCCCGGTTACTCACTGTTTATACTTTTGCAACTATTGTTGCCACACTGGCTGGGCTATTCTGGCACCCAATGATCGTCGTTGTTGGTGCTTCCGGTGCAATATTTGGCTTAATCGGATTTTCAGTCAGTTATTACCATCGTGTAGGAGGTGGGATCGGATTACAACGGCGCAATTTCATGTTTCAGTGGGCATTAATGGCTTTTGTTTTCGGATTTATTGTCGGTGCTGACAATGCAGCCCACCTTGGTGGAGCAATTGCAGGCGCTGCTCTCGGTTGGGTTATGCCTGTCAATGTTCGCGATCAACGGAAAACAGAAAACCTGTTCAGAGGAATTGCCGGTTTCTGTGTCCTCATAACCGTTCTCAGCATCGCTTTTATTCCTATTTCCTGGATGATGAACTGAGAGGATCTTATGGCAAGAGATAAAGTCCCGGCAACCCCGGCAATCAGATTACTGAAGCAGCATAAAGTGAAGTTTACCCCACGCCCATATAAATATGAAGACAAGGGTGGCACTCGAACCAGTGCTCGCGAATTAGAGGTCGATGAACACAACGTCATTAAAACCCTGGTCATGGAAGATGAGCAGAAACGTGCTCTTATCATATTGATGCATGGGGACTGTGAAGTTTCCCTTAAACACTTGGCACGTCAATTAAGTGTCAAGAAAATAACCCCTTGCAATCCAGATCGGGCAGAAACATTGACAGGTTACCAAACCGGGGGAATTTCACCTTTTGGGACTCGCCAGCAACTCCCCATATACATGGAAGAAACGATAGCCTCACTCGAAAAGTTGATTATCAATGGAGGTCGTCGTGGACTTTTGGTAGAACTGGTTCCACGAGATCTGACAACCATTCTTAAGCCGACATCAGTTTCTGTCGCCATTTAATCCTGGAGACAAATCATGAACGAAGCTCGAATTTCAGAAATTGCAGAGATAATCCGTGAAGCAAAAGGACTGGTTATTACGGCTGGAGCTGGAATGGGGGTCGATTCAGGACTTCCCGACTTCCGCGGTAACCAGGGATTCTGGAATTCGTATCCTATGTATGAGAAGCTGGGTCTCAGCTTTATTCAAGCAGCGAATCCTGAACATTTTGAGGACGATCCCCATTTTGGCTGGGGATTTTATGGGCATCGCACCAATCTCTATCGGGACACGGTCCCCCATTCCGGCTTTACAATCCTGCAAAAATGGATCAAACAGTTTGGGCTTGATTATTTTGTCGCGACCTCCAATGTCGATGGACAATTTCAGAAAGCGGGGTTTGCTGACGATCGCATGTTGGAAGTCCATGGTTCAATCCATTATCTTCAATGTACCGTTCCCTGCAGTCGTCATATCTGGATCAATGACTTTCGATACAGCATTGATGAATCAACTATGCGCTCAATGGATGTGCCCAAATGCCCGCAATGTCAGCGGCTAGCAAGACCCAATATCCTCATGTTTGGAGATTATTCATGGATATCAAAACGTTCCGCTATTCAAGAAGAAAACTTTGATGAGTTCTTGCAACGCAATACTAATAACCGCATGGTCGTTATCGAAATAGGGGCCGGATCAACGATCCCGACCATCCGTCATCTCAGCGAAAAACTGGGACAGAAACAGAAAACCAGGGTGATAAGAATCAACCCCCGTGAGCCGCAAATCAGGGCGCCACATTATTCCTTTTCAAACGGTGCAGTAGAGACTTTAAGTCAGATCGACAATTTTCTGGACTAATCATCCAAATACTATTTTTTCCGTGCTTCACTCTTTACGTGATGAAAAAAACTGCTTTTAAGAAGCTTTTATCCCTCATCGTTAGAACATCCATATTAATTTTGTGAGAAGACCATCCCTCATTGACAAAAAAGAAATATAATGTGATTATGCCAACAATATAAGGAGAAGGGGGCTTGGTGTTGCTACTGAAATGCCGATATTAAAGGAAAACTGATGGCTAGAAAAAAAATGGGTGAAATTTTGTTAGAGAGTGAAGTCATCTCACAAAGTGATCTGGATCAAGCGCTCCTGAGACAAAAAGGAAATAAAAAACCTCTTGGGAAAATCCTTGAGGATATGGAAGTCATCCTTGAAGAGGATATAGCAAAAGCACTCTCCACTCAATTTGGCTTTCCCTATGTAAAAAGGTTTTCCCGGCATCGTTTTCCGCAACAAGTGCTGGATAAAATTGATGCGGAAACAGCTCTTGCTCATCTCGTCTTTCCTCTAAAAATAGATAAAAAAACCCTTTATCTTGCGATGTCAAACCCGCTGGACATGTCACTTCAAAGCGACCTGTCCTTCAAGCTGGCAATGCGTATTTCCCCTTGCGTAGCGACCCCTGATGAAATCAAAACAGCAATAAAAAAACACTACCTGACAGAAGTTCCCAGCGATAAAGATGACGATACTCTGAACATTCTTTTGGTAGATAATCAGGATATCGTTCTTAACGCGGCAGAGGCAGCGATGAGAAAGGAAGGTTATACAATCTACAAAGCCAAAAACGGGGCCGAAGGACTTAAAATCGCAACTCAACTCCATCCTCATTTGATTATTACTGATATCGCCATGCCCCGGATGGATGGGATTGAAATGTTCAAAGCTTTACAAGCGAACGGAGAGATTGAGAATATTCCCGTCATTGCCCTGTCGGCAAAAACGGCAGCAGAAGATGAAGCGAACTTACTGGGGATGGGGTTTTTTGATTTTATTGCCAAGCCCATCAACCCGATACGCTTACTAGCCCGAGTAAAACGTGCCCTCAAAATCCATGAGCGCAAATAAAAGCCATCTTTTTCTTCAAGTGCATATACTGCTGCTGTAACAGCAATAATGCCCTTTTAATTCACTTGCAGAGAGTCATCGCCCTTTCTAAATTCCTCTAATTCAGCTTTGATTATCAGTCTGTTTGTCCACGTAAAAGAGATAAAATGACCAGTAAATTAAGCCGCAAACAAATGCTTAAATTTTAGGCAAAGAGGAAGAATTAAGTGAACTCGGGGCCTCTATGGAACAAATCGTAAGTTATGCACAACACTATCCACAGCAACTGTTTACAGCAATATCAAAACCAATAAGAAGCGCTATTTATCTTATAATTTTAGATAGTTAAGCAAGCAGAGCCATTCCTTATAAATCTTAACTCACAGCGCAGTCAGTGCTGTCTCCATTCAATTTCTCCAGAGCATGCGGCAAAACCGGCAGTAACACCTCAAAATTCTCTTGAGCCGCCTTTGGACTCCCTGGAAGATTAATAATTAATGTTTGTTGACGCACCCCGACTATGGCACGTGACAGCATTGCCCGTGCAGTAATTTTCAAACTGGCGGCTCGCATTGCCTCTGCCATACCTGGTATCTGGTAATCAATCACGGCTTCGGTTGCCTGAGGTGTCACATCTCGTGGACTCACCCCGGTCCCTCCTGTTGTTAAAATCAAATCCAAACCAAGATCATCGACCCAGCTCGTTAACATCATGATGATCTTATTCTTATCATCACCAACGATCTGATAGCGAAGAACATTTCCTAATCCTGAAACCAGTTCCGTCAACAAAGGACCACTTTCATCTTCGCGCTCACCACAAGCCCCCTTATCAGAAAGGGTCAGAATTCCTATTTGATAAGACTTTTCTACCATATCCTCTCCTTTCTTCCGCAAAAAATCATTACCGCTTCTTAGCTATTAGCATGCGTCTGGCATTATTAACAATTGCCTGACCAACTTCACGGCTTTTGGAAAGTTCTTTGATATCCTTTTCAGACAAAAATGACATATAGCGCATTGCTGTCTGCAACGGGGTCCGAGGATGAACAACCAGTGCTTTTTTTATTTCATAGAGTTTTACCCAATCGCGATTCAGTAAGATAATCCGGATAAGCTCATCACTACTACTGCGGTTTTTTGCCACAGCGATAACTTCACCTTCAGTAATCCGGGGATTATTCAAAACAGCAGTATTGACCTGCTTGTTAGCCTCCCGAATAAGCAATGTCCGCCATTCTTTATCCCCCGTCAGAGCCATTTTTATTTTCTCAGTAACTGTCATCTCCTGCAGCTCCTGATACTTTGAAAGAGGTTCCTCTTCAAGCTCCTCTTCAACAGAAGCATCATCCTCATCAGCCTCGGTGACGGGTTGAGTTTCATCAATCGCTTCAGGTTCAGGTTCTGGCTCCACCCAGCCAAGGCGCTGTTTTGTAACTTTGTCTGTATGGATATTATTTATAATGGCAGTTCGTAAAGAATCTGTTTTACGCAGGATTTCATCATTATGGGCAAGCATATCCAAGACATCACCAGAACTGTGCTCTGCAAGAAACAAAAGGCTTTTTATGCCAATCATCCGGTGTATCAATGCCGCTTGCATAACGACTGAGTCCTGATACCGCAATTTGACGATAAGATCGATAATTGAAGGATGAAGTTCAGGCTGACTCAGGGCTCCCAACAGAATTTGTGCAGGCAACGTTCTTAAAGTACTTAAAGCTTCTTCTTTTAGCTCCTGATTCTCACCATTATAAAAAACGAACAGCACGGTGACCAGATTATGACCGGACATCGGCAACGCACCACGAGCAGCGGCTAAACGAACATTATGCCCCCCCCATTTACTCATGATTTTGGCGACTTCTGCCGGTATGACTATCTGGACTTTTTCAGTTCCTTCTTGCTTCCCTGTCAAACTGACCTCACTTCTCTTTTAGCACCTGAGTCTGGAACCCATAACCGGAAATATGCTCAGCAACCTCACGAGCTGTTTTTCCATCAGCCTGAAGAGCTATCAACATGGTTCCATTCATAGGAATTAAACTGTCGACCAGAGACACATTGATTTTTTTAGCGACTAAATCATCCTGCAGCCGTAGTGCGCGTTCTTGCTGATGAAAAGAACCGGCATAGACAGCCATTTTGTCCCCTACGGGCAATATAAATGCTGAGCTAACAATTTTTTTCAGTTCAGCTAATTTTTTACGCGCCTCTTCTGCCGGGTAAATTCCGTTCAGCAGACGGATCATGACAACCTGTCCACGCCCTTTTTGCTCTTGTGGATTCAGGCCAAGCTCTCCTAACTGGTTAATGGCTCGTTCCAGTTCAGTCGCTTCAATCAGAGGACCAACCATCACCGTAAATAGAGGCATCTCATGATCTACAATCTCTGGGGGATTTTGCTCCACAACTGCAACAGCAACTGTTTCAGCGGCAACAACAGGGGATTCAGCTTCAGGGCGAACAGGGACAGGGATTTTTGGTGTTGAATAAAGGTTAATCTGCTGAGTTTGAGGTTTAAGTGCTTGTGGAATAAATAAAAAATAATATCCCGTTCCAAGGACAATGACACAAAGCAGCAAACCAAACAGTACAGGGAAATTTCCCTTTTGGGAGCCACTGACAACCCTGATCTCCCGGGTAGCGATATCCCCCACAGATTGATTCTCGTCAGGGTCATCAAGAAGGAGTGATTCCAATCTCCTTTTCTCCCCCTCAGCTTTTGCTGCAGCCGATGTGTTGACCGATGCCGAGGCATCCTGCCCATCTGCAACCATAGTCCAAGCTCCTGCGTGCAACCAAAATCGGGGCACCAACGTCAATGGTGCCCCGAAATGTTATTTATTCCTCAGCCATATCTTCAAGGATTTTTGCCGTTTGATGCGTCGGAACTTCTTCATACTTACTGAATTCCATAGAAAACATTCCCCGGTCTGACGTCATTGAACGCAGCTCCGGAGCATATCTGAGAACTTCAGCCATAGGGACTTCTGCGCGAATAACCTGACTGTTAGCCTGCGGTTCCACACCAACAACTTTACCACGTCTGGAATTAAGATCGCCTATAACGTCTCCCATGCAATCATCCGGGACCGTAATTTCAATGGCCATGATTGGCTCCAGAAGGACTGGCTTACAGACTTCCATCGCCTTTTTAAATGCCATTGAACCTGCGACCTTAAAAGCCATCTCAGACGAATCAACAGAGTGGTGAGAACCGTCATATAGTGTTATTTGAACATCAACGACCTGACTTTTTGTCAGCGGTCCTGTTTTCATCGCCTCGCTGATTCCTTTATCAACCGCAGGAATATAATTTCGCGGAATGACGCCACCAACAACTTTATCCACAAACTCATAGCCACTGCCACGAGGAAGAGGCTTCACCTCAATCCAGACATCTCCGAACTGCCCCTTGCCTCCGGACTGTTTTTTATACTTACCTTGCACTTGAGTAGAAAGCTTTATGGTTTCACGATAAGGAACCTTGGGCTCTTTCAAAAGAACGTCAGCACCGTATTTACGCTTGAGTCGTTCCACCGCAACTTCAAGATGGATCTGTCCCATTCCGGAAAGAACCATTTCCTTTGTCTCTTCATCGCGCGTTATTCGTAAAGTTGGATCCTCCTCCATCAATCTTTGCAGGCCGGTATAAACTTTATCTTCATCCCCCTTATTCTTCCCTTCAAGAGCAAAGGAAATAATGGGTTTCAGTGGAACAAGAGGTTCATACATGACCTGATTTTTCAAATCGCAAAGAGTATCCCCTGTTGATGTCACTTTGAGCTTGGGAACAGCAATAATATCCCCGGCGGCGGCCAGATCGATCGCGGCCTGTTTTTTTCCTTCAAGTTGAAAAATATTACTGATGCGCTCTTTTTCGTCCTTGTTCGGATTATACACGATGGTATCTCCGGACAAAGTTCCCGAATAGAGTCGCATCAACGACAACTTTCCGGCATAAGGATCATTGATCGTTTTAAATACCATCGCAGAAAAAGGCTCTTCTTCACTTGGACGCCGCTCGACAGGCTCATCAGTAAAAGGCTTAACTCCAACCTGAATCCCTTTATCAATGGGTGACGGCAAGCAGGCGACAACATAATTCAGCAGCTGCCGAACACCAATATTTGCGGTGGCACTGCCACATAGGACTGCGGTAAAAACCCCTGTCAAAGTCCCTTCGCGAAGTCCCGACAAAATCTCGTCTTCACTTAAAGATTCCCCTTCGAGATATTTTTCCATCAAATCGTCATCGGCTTCAGCAACGGCTTCGAGTAACTGCTCACGAAGACGATCCGCTTCATCCTTATATTCTGCAGGGATATCGACCTCTTCGAACGTTCCTTTACCATCAAACTTATATATTTTTGCCTTCATTCGTACCAGATCAATGATGCCTTTAAAATTCTCCTCTGCTCCGATCGGCATGGTCACAACCACAGCACGGGCTCCGAGGGATTTCTCCATATCGTCAACTGCCTTGAGAAAATCGGCACGTTCCTTATCCATCTTGTTGACAAAAGCAATCCGTGGAACTTCAAAAGTGTCACACCACTTCCAGATTTGTACCGTTTGTGATTTGACCCCGGAAATAGCTGAAACAATGACGACAGCACCACCGAGAACACGCAAACAACGACGAGTATCATGCAAAAAATTGCTAACACCGGGAGTATCAACAATATGCAAACTATGATCATCCCAGAGACAATGATTCAGGCTGGCACTCAGTGTGGCTTTACGTTTAATCTCCTCTTCTTCAAAGTCCATAGAAGATGTGCCGTTATCCACCTTGCCCAGGCTATCAGTCATTCCAGTATTGAATAAAATTGCCTCAACCAAAGAAGTTTTCCCGGCGCTGTTATGTGCCACAATTCCAAGATTTCTCAGTTTTGCTGTGTCGTACTTACCCATGAATCGCTCCTTTTCAAGAAAAAGCCTGTTACGGCGATCCGTAACAGCAGCCCTCCATTTCATCGACGCCAATACGTCCAGATAATAGGGTCTGAAGGTTAATTCCGGTTCCTCTCGTAAAGTATTCTCAATCCTTCCAAAGTCAAAAAAGGCTCCACTTGATCAATGCAACTTGTCGCCTTTGCAATTGGAGCAGCCAGACCTCCTGTTGCTATCACTTTTGGCTTTTCGGACAGTTCTTTTTTCATCCTGTTGACGATACCTTCAACCAATCCGACATAACCAAAAAAAATTCCAGCCTGCATACTGCTCACTGTGTTTTTAGCAATGATCTGATCTGGTTGTGAAAATCCGACCCGGGGGAGTTTACTTGCTCTTTCAAACAGAGCATCAGCAGAAATACCAACACCAGGAGCAATCGCACCACCTTGGTAACAACCTTCAGGGGAGATAACATCAAAAGTGGTCGCGGTGCCAAAGTCGACTGCAATCAACCCGCACTTATGCTTTTCAAAAGCAGCGATAGCATTGACAATACGATCAGCACCAACCTCACGGGGATTGTCATATAAAATAGGCATCCCCGTCTTCATTCCCGGGCCAACGACATAGGGAGTCAGCTGAAAATATTTCCCGCAGAGCCCTTCTATCGTATTCAACATCGGCGGCACAACGCTTGAAACAATCACATCATTCAGATCAGAAAACTGTAACTCCGACAAACGAAACAAATCATTGATCAACATCGCATATTCATCAACCGTTCGGTATTTGTCGGTTCCCACCCGCCAATCTTTAACGAGATGGAAGCCATCATAAATCCCCAGAACGGTATTACTATTTCCAACATCAATAACCAACAGCATGCGATTTTCACTCCTGCTTCATTTTTCAACAGGCCGGACATCACCAGCCAGAATTTTTCTTATTTCTCCATCCTCCAGTTGCAACCGTAACGCCCCTTCGGGATCAAGCCCGACAACAGTACCTCGGAGGAGTCCGGATCCTTGATCAACCACAACTTGCCGATTCATGATCTTGCAAAGACTCTCCCAACGGCGGCGAATCGGAGCAAACCCTTGCTGTAGAAATTCAGAGTAATAAGCGTCCAGGCGCCGCAGAAATGTCCGCAGAAACAACAGTCGATCAACAGGTTCTCCCGTTTCCAATAAGGATGAAGTTCCGGGATAATTAAGCATTTCGGGAAATTGTTCTGTGCTCATGTTTAAATTGATCCCGACTCCGAGAATGACAAAATGGATTTGTTCCGTTTCTGCACTCATCTCATTGAGTAGCCCAGAAATTTTGGCACTGTCGACAAGAACATCATTTGGCCACTTCACTTCAGCCGATAAATGACAAACTTCATTTAATGTTTCAGCGACGGCAACGGCAGAAAGGAATGTTAATTGAGGGGCTTGGCGGACCGGGATTTCAGGACGCAGGATAACCGAACAATAAAGATTAACACCAAAAGGTGATTCCCAACGTCGGCCCAGACGACCTCGGCCGGAACTTTGCTGGTCTGCAACAACCACCGTCCCCTCAAGCGCGCCGTCTTCAGCCAACCGCCGAGCCTGTACGTTCGTTGAATCCGTAACCGGAAAAGAGACAACCGACTGACCGATCAAACGACAATCCAGATTGTTCTCAATTTCAGCCGCCAACAAAACATCCGGAGAAGACAGCAACCGATATCCTTGAGAATGTTTGGATTCGATTTCAAAACCCAAATCACGCAACACTTTGATCTGTTTCCATACGGCTGCCCTGGAAACATGCAACAAGGTACTGATGTCCTGTCCCGAGATATATTCATCGGAGGAAGCACGCAACAAACTAAGAATTTTTCCGTATGATGCCACCAGGGTTCCAGTCGTCTAGAATGGTCACTCAATAATATCGATGCTGAATGCCAGCATCAGCTAAATAACATTGAAATATCTGCCGCTTTAACCGAGTGAGTTAATGCACCGACAGAGATAATATTGACCCCCGTTTCGGCAATATCACGAACGCTCTCCAGGCTCACCCCACCTGAAGCTTCAACAAGAGCTTTTCCCGCAATCAAGTCCACTCCCTGCCGCATCTGTTCAAGGCTCATGTTGTCCAGCATAATAATATCAGCCCCGGCACTTAAAGCCTCTTCGACCTCTTTTAAATCGCGGGTTTCTATTTCAACTTTAAGGGTATGAGATAGTTTTTGCTTTGCGCGATCAATAGCAGCACCAACACCACCGGCAGCTGCAATATGGTTCTCTTTTATCAGAACTCCGTCAAAAAGACCGATTCGATGGTTTCGACCACCACCCATCCGTACAGAATATTTATCCAAGGCGCGCAATCCCGGAACCGTTTTACGCGTGTCGACAATATTCGCACCTGTCCCTTTGACCTCGGCAACATACTTCGCCGTCAGACTGGCGATCCCACTCATTCTTTGCAGTAAATTCAGAGCAACACGCTCCCCCTGCAACAAGACAGAGGCCTTCCCTTTCAGCCAGGCAATCACTTCTCCCTTGCGAATAGAGTGACCATCAGCAAAAAGCTTTTCAAATTTGACATCAGGATCAAGGGTCCGAAAAACTTCAGCTGCGACATCAAGTCCAGCCAGAGTAAAGTCTTCCTTGGCGACCAGTTCAGCACGGGCGACAGTGTCACATAAAACTGTAACTTCTGTGGTCACATCTCCAAGACCGATATCTTCGATGAGCGCCGTGCGGATAATTCTCTCAATTTCAAACTGCATCTGTTAAAACTCCAGGAGAGTGAACCCCTTAAAAGTATTGGATTGATTGGACAAAATGAGTTCAATTTATAGCATAACGGTTATTCACCCCGCAACCGAAAACACTTCCTCTCCGGCGCAAATCCCCTTTACATTTCCGTAACTTGTGGTAAAAATATCTCTTGCAAGAAAAGCATATGATCACGACCTAAAAAAGGAGAACCAAATGAAAAGACTTTTGCTCATTCTGCTACTCGGGCTATCTCTGGTACTGAGTTCCTGTGTCAGTAAAAACACCTACCAGCAAAAAGTGAATGAAGCAGATTTACTCACTCGCGATGTCACAACCTTATCTGTCGCCAACGATGAATTACGTCAGGATAAAAAAGATCTTCAGGACGACCTGTCCAACCTCAACGCCAGGCTAGTGGAGGCATTGCAGCAAAACTCCAAACTGCAACGGGATCTGCTTGCAGCCTATGCCAACCAGGAGCGGCAGGAAGGCAATCTGACTCTGCACCAGCAGCAGATTGATGCCATGCATGTACAATTAACTGATATGCAGCAAACCAACGATCAGTTATTGACCACGATTGAAGAGTTAAACAGAGCACTTGAAAAAGAAAAAATTGCGCGTGAAGCGCGACTGGCAAAGGTTAAAAATACATACAATCAACTGGTTGGTGCGTTGGAAGAAGAAATTAAGCGAGGTGAGTTAACAATCTCCAATCTTGAAGGTCAATTATCAGTTAATCTTCTTAATAAAATTCTTTTTGATTCCGGAAAAACCGTCATAAAAAAAGAGGGCTTAAAAGTTCTCCAAAGCCTGGGTGATGTTTTAAGCAAATTCCCGGACAAAGCACTCCAAGTGGCCGGACACACAGATAATGTCCAGATTAGTGAACGTTTAAAAGAGCGTTTTCCCTCCAACTGGGAACTTTCAACGGCCAGGGCCACCAGCGTCGTTCACTTTCTGCAAGACAAAGTTGGATTACCTGGTGAACGGATTATTGCTGCCGGTTACGGAGAGTATCAACCTGTCGCCAGCAACGATGATGCTGAAGGACGTGCCCTAAACCGACGTATTCAGATTCTTCTGGTGCCGTATAAGCCGGTAGCGACAGCTGAATAACAAACTATACCCGTAAAAAATCGGCAAAGGCTGGAAATTAAACTTCCAGTCTTTGCCGAAAATAAAATTACTTTTAAAAAAGAGAACAAACCCTGAATAAATCACGTTTCAGTGCACTTGACCACCCGGTTACGTCCCCTCTGTTTTGCTTGATACAGAGCATTGTCAACTCGCTTCAGTAAAGCATTAATGCTGTCTCCTTTCCGAAGTTGTGCGACCCCCAGACTGATAGTAATCTTGCCGACCACCGGAAAGTTTTCCTGTTCAACCTCCAAACGAACCCGTTCTGCAAAAGGCCCGGCTTCATCTATCTCTGTTGCGGGTAAAAGAAGAATAAACTCTTCGCCTCCCCAGCGAATCAATAAGTCTCCCTGACGGATCAATCCCCGGATCAAGCGGCAAAGACACTTAAGGACTTCGTCACCAGTGCTGTGTCCAAACTCATCATTAACCTTTTTGAAATGGTCAATATCCAACATAATTAATGAAAATGGTGGTTTTCCATGCTTTTCATGTCCATGCTCTGCAGCGACAATTTCATCAAACTTCCGGCGATTGTAGGTATCCGTCAGAGAATCCGTTACCGCCAGAGATTCAATCTGCTGAAGACTTGCATTGAGCTGCGCAGCAAGATCACCAACCTCGAGCAGAGCAAGATTAAGCTCACGGGTTCGCTCCTCGACTCGCACTTCCAATTCATCCTTGGCCTTTTGAATTTCGTCCTCAGCATACAGTCGTTTCTGGTTTTCGGCTCCTATCCGGGTCAATAGATTAAAAAAGCGGGCGAAGAATCGCATCAGATAGTCTACCCTTTGCCTGGAAACAACGGGAACTCTTTCCAATGCTTGCAAGTAGGCATCAATATTGAAACCATAAGCTATCGCCTGTCGACGGAAGTAATCGAGATCAGGAGGTTGGTGCAGAAATTGTCCCAGAAAAAAGAAACCCAGAGTGGTTTGATCCAACAAAATCGGAATGGCAACCTCTATCAGACCGTTTGGGCATGGATAAATGAGGTAATCTTTCGAATCCAGATATTCTTTAATTCGATGCTCGCTCAACAAACAGTTTTTACGACATTCCGGATTCGCCCTATGAAAGTCGGTACAGATATGCTGCCAGCCGATAGTAACCAGCCAGTTTTGATCTTCGTCCATGACCCCGACCGAAATCCCCACAGCTTCATAGAAAAAAAGCATCAGCTCTCGCAGTTCGTCCAGAGAGATTATTTCCTGCAAACGGAGATCCATATTCCCTCCAGGGAATCATGTAAAGTCCATGGCTGCCAGAACTCTGAAATCCGATTAAATAATTACTAATACTGTAGCAGGTTTCACTCTTTATTCAACGCAACACCGTTAAATCTTTATAAAAAACGGCAGGGTCAGCTCAAAGGCAACAACTCAACAGGCTTACATAAAAATATTTCGATTTATTGCAGTTGTTGTCACAATGGCGTAATCTTTCTCTGGATTCTTCAAAGGAGGGGCGACTCCTGAAACTCTCTTTTTTCATCTCGGTATAGGAACGAAATTGGCAAACAGACCGTTCCAGGAAATGGATCTTTATGATTATTAATTCACAAAATCTTCACCGCATCATGCTGAAAATTATTACAGCTGCAGGAAGTTCAGCTGAAGAAGCTCAGATCGTTGCAGACCATTTGTTGCGTGCCAACCTTACGGGTCACGATAGCCACGGCATCGGCATGCTGCCAACCTACTTGCGTTCAATTGCCGAAAAACTGTTGATCCCTAATACCCCGGTGAAAGCCGTCAGCGATTCAGGGTCCATCCTGATATTTGATGGTCAGTTCGGCTATGGTCAAAGAGTCGCTCGTGAAGCAATGGAGCAAGCAATAAGCAGCTGTCAGAAAAACGGACTGGCTCTCATGGCCTTACGTAATGCCCACCATATCGGCCGGGTCGGGAGTTATGGCGAGCAAAGTATCGCCGCAGGGTTGATTTCACTCCATTTTGTGAATGTCACCCATCACACTCCGGTCGTTTCCGTATACAATGGAGCTGATGCACGGCTGTTGACCAACCCCATCTGTTTCGCCATGCCAAAGACAGAGAAAAACCCTGCGGTCCTTCTTGATATGGCAACCAGCAAAATTGCCCTTGGCAAAGCCAGAGTTGCAATGAACTCCGGGAAAAGCACACCTGAAGGAACACTACTTGACTCGCAAGGGAATCCGACCAATGATCCGGGGGTTTTATTTTCTGACCCCACGGGTGCGATCAAACCGTTTGGAGAATATAAAGGATTCGGGATTGCGTTCTTCTGCGAACTCCTGGCTGGAGTCTTAACCGGTGGAGGGACGATTCAGCCCGAAAATCCACGAGACGGCAGTATCATCAACAACATGATAACCATTATGATTGATCCACAACGGCTGGTTGACCAGGATTGGCTCCATCATGAAGTTGATGCGCTGACGTCTTATGCTCTTGAATCACCACAGTCGTCAGACGCAGATAGCGACATCATGTTGGCCGGAGAACCTGAACGGCGCAATACAGCCAGACGCCTGAAGTCCGGAATCCCCGTTGACCCGAATACCTGGCAGGAGCTTCTTGACGCCGGAACCTCTGTGGGCGTAACCCCGGAGACATTAAATCAATTACGCTAGTGGACGCAAACAGCATCAATCCACCGGCCCCATCCTCTCAAAAGGAATGACTTTTATGCCCATAGTCCCTTACAAACCAGCAGAGACTCAAGACCCTCCGGAACTGGTCGCTGCCATCCGCTCGCGCCGGGGTGGAACCTTACTGAACCTTGACCGCATGTTGCTCCACAGCCCCGCATTTGCAGCAGGATGGAACAGCTTCCTCGGAACGGTTAGAGATCATCTGGATATCCCCCCGAAGCTTTGTGAACTGGCAATCTGCACGGTCGCAGTATTGAACGAAGCTGACTATGAATTTATTCAGCATTCGCCGGAGTTCTTAAAAGCAGGTGGAACCGTAGAACAACTCGATGCTCTGCAAACATTGAAAACATCCTCGGTACAAAATTCCCTGTTCAATACAACTGAGCAAGCCGTCATTCAACTGAGCGTTGAAATGACACAATCCATACGAGTGAGTAAAAACACGATGGACTCCGTCAAGGCAGTGCTGACAAGTGATCAGAGCTTAGTCGAACTGATTGGTGTCATTGCCACCTACAATATGGTTTCCCGCTATCTGGTTGCCCTCGAAATCGAACCTGAATAATGACAGAGTAAGGAGCACATAGATGTACAATGAAAATGCGACCCACCAAAAAGCGATAGGCTATATCCTCTGGATCTTCGGATTCACCGGCTCGCACCGTTTTTACTATGGTAAGCCACTTTCCGGAACAATCTACTTTCTGACACTCGGACTGCTGGGAATCGGCTGGATTATAGATCTTTTTCTGATTCCAGGGATGGATCGTGATGCCAACATGCGCTTTTCCAGAGGCTCTTACGACTATACCGTTGCCTGGGTTTTGCTCACCTTTCTCGGCTTGTTTGGGGTTCACAGGATGTATCTGGGAAAATGGATCAGCGGAATGATCTATCTGCTGACGGGGGCAATTTTCGGATTGGGATATCTGTATGATTTTTGGACGATGAACGAGCAGGTGTCACAGCTTAACAACTAAATTCCCCCACCGGGAGTGAAATAATATGTCACTCCCGGTATTCCCATCTCAAGCGACGCGCTAATCTCCCCCCGCTGAAACAAATAAAATCCCCTGTTATTCAGAATTTCCTTGACCGAAATATTCTTATTCTTTACGTTAACGTAATCCCAATACAAAACATCGTTTCCATTTTTTCGGAGAACTCACATGACAGACAAAAACCTGCTGATAGAAATTGAAGATAAAATTGCAATTGTTACCCTCAACCGCCCCAAAGCCATGAATGCTCTCAATGAAATAACATTGCTGGAATTGCAGGATGCCTTTATCAGCTTTGCCACAAACAACGAAGTAGAAGTGATTATCGTTACAGGGAATGGGGAAAAGGCTTTCGTTGCAGGCGCTGATATTGCGGCAATGCAATCCCTCACAGCACTGAAAGCTCGACAATTTGCCAAACTGGGCCATCAGGTGATGCGCCATATTGAAGCTTGTCCAAAACCGGTTATTGCTGCAGTCAATGGTTTTGCCCTTGGTGGCGGATGTGAACTGGCGCTCGGATGTGATATCCGCATTGCTTCGGAAAATGCCTGTTTCGGTCAACCGGAAGTCAACCTCGGAGTCATCCCCGGATTCGGGGGGACACAAAGATTGGCCAGATTGATCGGCAAAGGTCGTGCCATGGAACTGATTTTGACCGGCAATATGATTGATTCCGATGAAGCCTATCGAATCGGGTTGGCAAACAAGGTTGTTCCCCTTGAGCAGCTCCTGGATACTGCAAAAAAAATGGCTTCAGTCATTATCAGCAAAGGCGCTTATGCCGTAGGCATGGCAAAAGAGGCTATCCGCAATGGTCTGGAACTTGATCTTGATCGTGCCAATCAATATGAAGCGGAACTTTTCGGGCTCTGCTTTACCACTAGTGATCAGAAAGAGGGAATGCAGGCATTTCTGGATAAACGTCCGGCAAAGTTTACCGGAAAATGATTCGTCTTATATTCAAAGCTAATTCGATATCATCCTGAGAAATGGATGGCCCAAGGAGAATGACATGCATTTTGATTTAACCGATGAGCATAAAGTCATGCGTCAAATGGTTCGTGAATTTGCCGAAAAAGAGATTACCCCCGGCATTCAGGAAAGGGATGAAAACGAGCACTTTGATCGTACGCTCATGTTTGATCGCCTTGCTGAACTGGGTCTGACCGGAATTGTCTTCCCGGAAAAATATGGAGGTGCCGAAGCCGACTATATCAGCTACGCAATTACCGTCGAAGAACTCTCCCGGGTTTGTGCATCGACCGGTGTTACTCTTTCCGCGCACCTTTCTCTTGGGGCTAACCCGATCTATGAATTTGGAACAGAAGAACAAAAGCAGCGCTATCTGAAACCTCTGGCTGAAGGAAGCAAACTTGGGGCCTTCGCCTTGACGGAAAATTCAGCAGGGTCAGATGCCGGAGGCACCAAAACCACTGCAACCCGCGATGGCAACGAATGGGTTTTAAATGGCAGCAAAATCTTCACCACCAACGGTGGTGATGCAGACACCTATATCGTCTTTGCTCGCAGCGATAAAGATGCCCAGAAACATCATGGCATCAGCGCCTACATTGTTGAAAAAGACACCCCTGGATTCAGCTTTGGGAAAAAAGAATCGAAGCTCGGCATTCGTGCTTCTTCAACTCGAGAACTGGTTTTTGAAAATTGCAGAATACCGGCTGAAAATCTCCTCGGTCCTGAAAATGAAGGGTTCAAACTGGGAATGATGACCCTTGATGGTGGCCGAATCGGAATTGCCGCTCAAGCCCTTGGAATTGCGCAAGGAGCATTTGATGCTGCGGTTGAATACATGAAAGAGCGAACCCAATTCAACAAGCCGTTGAGTGCTTTTCAGGCCTTGCAGTTTAAAGTTGCTGACATGGCAACCCAGATTGAAGCGGCCCGACTGCTGATCTACCAGTCGGCCTATAAAGCCTCTCAGAAACAGCCCTTTGGCAAAGAGTCCGCCATGGCCAAGATGTATGCCTCAGATGTCGCTATGCAGGTCACAACGGAAGTGGTCCAGATCTTTGGTGGTTACGGATTTACGCGTGATTTCCCGGTAGAACGAATGTTTCGCGATGCTAAAATCACCCAGATCTACGAAGGCACTAACGAGATTCAACGTATCGTCATCAGCTCTGCCCTCCTTCGCTGAAAACCCCGGGGGTGGGACTTTATTCCACCCCCGACGTCCCATGAAACTTCAGACCCGCCTTTATTTTATCTGGACAGATTTATCAAAAAAGTTTTAACTCCTGTTATTATTCAGATGCATGGAGGTTTAATGATGTTCCAGAAGCAATCAGAACAAGGCTACAATGCTGTTGTCGACAAGATCAGGATGAAAACCCTCACCTATGGTGAAAAGACATTGATGGTGGAGTTCCAGATGGAGAAGGGAGCCCTGCTCCCTCGCCACAGTCATCCCCATGAGCAAACGGGATATCTCGTATCAGGCAGAATGGAGTTAACCATTGATGCTGAGACATATCAGGTGAAACCAGGAGATAGCTGGTGTATCGCCGGAAATATTGAGCACAATGCCGTGATTCTGGAGGATACAATTGCAATTGAAGTTTTCTCTCCTGTTCGCACCGACTACCTGCCTCTTAAGGCATAAAGTCAGTTCTACGCAAGGAAAAGATATGCCGAAGATTTTTAGTTACACATTTACCATCCCCGCTGAAGCCAACGATGAAAACGGTCATGTCAATAATGTTGCCTATGTGCAATGGATGCAGGATGTCGCCACGATGCACTCAGATGTCCAGGGTTGTACTCGGGAGCTCTATCGCCGCCTTAACAGTAGCTGGATTGCCCGTTCTCACAAGATTGATTACTTAAAGCCTGCATTTGCCGGGGAAGAAATTGAGATACAGACCTGGGTCTGCAACTTGAAACGTGCCAGTTCTCTACGACGCTATTGTTTTTTTAATACCAAAGATCGCTCGGTATTGGCTCGAGCAGAGACAGATTGGGTTTACGTCAAAACTGACAGCGGCCGTCCCTGCAAAATTGACGCGCAAGTGTCTGAAGCATTTATTCTTGTCCCTCCGGAAGAGGAACCATGAATCTTTTTTCTACTCTGACCTTTGCTATAGCGATGCTGATTCTGGCAGCCAGCCCCGGTCCAGGAGTTTTTGCAACCGTATCGCGCTCTCTTTCTTCTGGCTTTCGTCCTGCACTGACGGTTATCACCGGAATTATTCTTGGAGATATTATTTTTCTATTATTCGCAATTTTCGGGCTGGCATTTCTGGCGCAAACGCTGGGACATTTTTTTAACATCGTTAAACTTCTCGGTGGTGGATACCTGATCTGGCAAGGGATAAAAATATTCCGTAGCGACGCAGGCCTGACAGATGCAAATGCGAAAGCAGCAACATCCAAAGCCGGAAATTTCATTGCCGGGCTGTTCATCACTCTGGGAAATCCGAAAGTTATTCTTTTCTACTGTGGCTTTCTACCAACATTTGTGTCTCTTACAGAGCTGACTTTGAGTGATATTTTCATCATTATAGCAGTTATCACCACCGTGCTGGCTGCCGTTCTAGGCAGCTACGCCTGGCTTGCAAGCTCTGCCCGGAAGCTTCTTAAAACACCGCACCAGGTGAAACGGCTCAATCGTGTTGCCGGAGGAATTATGGCAACAACAGGAATCATCATTGCCAGTCGTTCATAAAGGGGATAAAGACGAATGAATAAAATCAATCTTGACGATAAATTTTCACAAATTGAAGAATATTGGCAGCCCAAAGTTGTTGGCGAGTTGAACGGGCAATATGTCAAACTCGCAAAACTGAATGGGGAGTTTCTCTGGCATAAGCATGATGACGAAGACGAGCTTTTCATGGTTATTAAAGGCGAGTTGCTGATTAAATTACGTGATCGAGATATCGTTTTGAATGACGGAGAATTCTTTATTATCCCTCGCGGAGTTGAACATCTCCCGATAGCGAAAAAAGAAGTTCATGTCATGCTGTTCGAACCTAAATCCGTGATTAATACCGGTGATGTAAAAAATGAGAGAACCCACGATACTGTTGAATTTCTCTAGTGTTATACAACCTAACTCACCGGAACAAACTATGGACGATTCATAACCAAATCCCTGAACACCAGCATCGCCTTACTGATTTTCTCATTATGCCGTCTGACAAACCAGGTTGTCATGCTTCCAAATTCTCCGGAGATAGAATGCCATGAATAGTTTTTCTGAGGCTGCTTTGTTTCAACAACTGATCGGGGCAAAAAGCTGATACCCATCCCTGCAGCGACGCACCCGAGAATTCCCTCTATCGAACCGAACTCCAGGATCCGATACGGCAGCTTTCCCGATTCCTGAAGCCAACGGACGAGTTGTGCCCGATAAGAACACCCCGCCCGGAACACCAGGATTGTTAGATTCTTCACCTGCCGAAGATCTTCTATGCCAAGTGGTGTCACGAGAACCAGTTCTTCTTCAAAAGCCTTTTCAACGATAAAAAGATCCCGATTAATACTACCGGCAACGAAAACACCATCCACCTTGAAGTTCAACAACCGCTGAATCGAATCTGCGGAGGGTCCTGTTACCAGGTTCAGTTCGACGTGAGGATAGGCGCGATGATAGGTCGCCAGAAGTGATGGCAGACGAACAGCAGCCGTAGTTTCCATAGACCCTATTGAA
The DNA here is from genome assembly GCF_963675815.1 of uncultured Desulfuromusa sp. Classification (NCBI taxonomy): domain Bacteria; kingdom Pseudomonadati; phylum Thermodesulfobacteriota; class Desulfuromonadia; order Desulfuromonadales; family Geopsychrobacteraceae; genus Desulfuromusa; species uncultured Desulfuromusa sp. The sequence goes on along the minus strand of NZ_OY776574.1, from coordinate 2,680,320 downwards.
AGCTTTCCCCGTGGTTCCTCCTGGTCGGCGATAACATTCTCAGCCTCTTTAGAAAGCTGGACAATCCGTTGAGCATAATCGAGCAACAAATAGCCCGAGGCTGTCAGTTCAACCCCTTTACTCTTGCGATAGAAAAGTTCTGCTTTGAGCTGTTCCTCCAAAAGTTTAATGCGAGCCGTTACGTTTGACTGAACATAGTGCAATTCCTCAGCGGCTTTAGAGATACTGCTATTTTGTGCTACGGATATAAATATCTTCAGGTCCCTGATTTCCATATATCACCTTTAGTGATGCAATCAATCATTTTTATTCATTTGAAATAATATTAAGATGTTACTAGCATGTCAACCATGCAAACAAATTTCACCCCACACAGACAAAGAGCAAGAAGAGATTGGGATGCTCTCTGCATTCTTCTCGAGGGCATCCTCGGGATGATCATCGCCATGGGTATCGGCCGTTTTTCCTTCACCCCTATTCTGCCACTCATGCAACGCGATCTTGGCATAAGCAACAGCATAGCGGGATGGCTCGCGGGGTTTAATTATCTTGGCTATCTGGCGGGAGCTGTTTTGTGTTTTATCGTGCCCCGGTTGATGCGCACTCGTTACGTCACTATAAGCTCCCTGTTCCTCAGCATTGCCACAACGGTAACCATGGGCTTAACCCTGTCTGTTTTTTTCTGGGGAATCCTGCGTTTGATCAGCGGTATCGTCAGCGCGATACTTTTTATCACGATCTCTGCTGAAGTTGGAGAAGCTCTTAGCAGACGGGGATATAGCCACTGGCTGGGATCTTTATATGGCGGTGTCGGTGCGGGCATCGCATTAAGCGGCTTCACAATTCCCTGGCTGGACAGGATTGGGCAATGGGATGGTGCTTGGATAGGCATGGGTGTGCTGGCTGCGATTTTGGTCATATTCGGGAGCACAATCACAACAAGAAAGACAGCTGACTTCAAATTTACGCCGGAGCAGAAGCATCAATCACAAAGCCTGCGGATCCTATGGCCATTGATTGTTGCCTATTTCTTTGAGGGGCTTGGCTATATCGTTACGGCAACATTTATCGTAGCCATTGTCGCTATGACTCCGGGATTGGAAGATTATGCCGCGTATGTTTGGGTTGTTGTTGGAATTGCAGCTGTTCCATCTACGGTTGTTTGGCCTCTTCTTTCACGACGTATTGGTAATAAAAATTGCCTATTAGCAGCTTATGCTCTTCAATTTTCCGGGATTCTTGTCAGCATGTATGCCGACACCGTTATTGAAATAACCTTTACCGCGATTACATTCGGCGGAACCTTTCTGGGAATCGTCGCCCTGACTTTAGCAGAGGGTAGTTTTCGGATGAAGCATGATGGGAGAAAATCTGCCGCTATCTTGACAGCAAGCTTTGGAGTCGGCCAGATCCTCGGTCCTATCCTGGCCGGTTTTCTTGCAGACCTACAAGAGAGTTTTGCTCTGCCGCTGATCTTGGCTTCAACCTGCATCATGATTGGATGGATATTTACCCTCATTGACCGAAATTTTATTTCACAATAACAAAAAGGAGAATTCTTATGCCGTATGTGAACATAAAAATCACCAAAGAAGGCGCAACCTCTGAACAAAAGGCCCAGTTGATCAGAGGGGCCACCGATTTACTCGTGGAAATCCTCGGCAAAAACCCGGCAACAACAGTCGTTGTTATTGATGAGTTAGATACTGATAATTGGGGAGTTGCCGGAGAAACGATCACGCTTCGACGTCAGAAAGGAAATTAACTTTCCTTATCGCCCTCTCGGCCTCAACAGGATTGGGATAAAGAAAAGGCAGGACCTTGTTCCTGCCTTATTTTCTCAATGAATTCCAGTCCGGAAAATGTCCTCGTTTTCGTCTTATTTCACTTTGATTTCAATCGCCTTGGGCTTTTTCACTTCAGTCTTGGGGATTGTCAAATTGAGCAAGCCATCATTGAAAACAGCCTCAATCTTTTCTTCATCGACGTTTTCCGGCAGGGAAAAACTGCGGCTGAAGCGACCATAATAACGTTCAATACGATGAAATTTCTTCCCCTTCTCTTCTTTTTCCTGTTTGTTTTCACCACTGATGCTCAACACGTGATTTTCGAGATTAATTTTGACATCCTCACGTTTAATTCCGGGCACCTCAACCTTGATATCAAAACCTTCATCCGTTTCACTGATGTCTGCACGTGGAGCCCAATCGGCCCCTTTTGTGATCAAATCACGTCCCCCGCGAAACGGCCAATCCAACGACCGGGAATTCGGATCTAACATCGCTTCCATCTCTCTGAATGGATCCCACTTTGCCAGCTTCATAGCACATCTCCTTTTCTCAACACAGGATGACAACCATCCGACGGATCGCCTGCATTCGATCCATCAGAAAACAAAACAACAGATGAAATATTCAATCAAGATTTCTCATTCAATTTTATCTTCTTTTGTCTATTTTTCAACCAGTTACACGGTACAATCAAAAAACATCATGAATTTCTCTGCGTTTGTTGGTAGAAAAAAAAGTTAAAATTCAATACTCTATAAAAACAATGATCACGGCATAAAGGAGCAGCAAATGAGCCAACTATTCACACCATTAAAACTTCGTGAAATCGTTATTCCAAATCGAATTTTTATGTCCCCGATGTGCCAGTATTCGAGTTCAAACGGGAAACCACAGGACTGGCACCTGGTTCATTATGGTAGCCGTGCAGTCGGCAAATGTGGGCTTGTCGTCACTGAAGCGACGGCTGTTACTCAAGAAGGAAGAATCAGTCCGGATGATCTTGGTATCTGGAGTGATGAACACGCGGAAGCTTTTATTCCAATAGTCGATTTCATCAAAGCACAAGGTTCTATTGCCGGGATTCAACTTGCTCATGCAGGACGCAAAGCATCGGTTTCCGCTCCCTGGTTGGGAGGAACTCCCCTGTCTTCGGAGAATCGAGGTTGGCAGTCACTGGCTCCCAGTCCAATACCTTTCATGGCAGATTTTCAAACTCCCAGAGAGGCCACGATTGAAGATCTGGACAACATCAACAATCAGTTTTCTGCAGCAACGCGCCGCTCCCTCCAGGCAGGTTTCCAAGTCGTAGAGTTACATGCTGCACACGGATATCTGCTGCATCAATTCCTGTCTCCATTGAGCAACCATCGCACTGATGAGTTTGGTGGATCATTAGAAAACCGCATGCGCTTTCCATTACGGATTGCAAAAACTGTCCGCGATCTCTGGCCGGAAAACCTGCCTATGTTTGTGAGAATTTCGACAACAGATTGGGTCGATGGGGGTTGGGATGTGGAGCAGTCACTCGAGTTCTGTCGACAGTTGAAAAAACTTGGCATTGATCTGATCGATTGTTCATCAGGTGGGCTGGTCGCTGACGCAGTCATACCTGTCGGACCGGGGTTCCAAACCCCCATGGCAACAGAGATAAAGAGTCAAGTTAAAATTAAAACAGCAGCGGTTGGATTAATCACCGAGCCGGCGCAAGCGGAACAGATTATTGTAACAGGGCTTGCAGATGCGGTATTTCTGGGAAGAGAGCTATTGCGTGATCCCTACTGGCCATTACATGCGGCACAGATTCTTAAAGACAATGGTTCCTGGCCGGCACAATACGAGCGGGCAAAAGTCTGACCAGAGATCCTGATATGGAAGCGATCAGAATTATTACTGTGGATGCTGTTCCGATTGAATCAATAGACTTTTGAATTGTTCCAGCTTCTCTGTCAGTTTTTGATTCAGAACGTTCAGCTGTTCCATTTCAAGGGCTTGCTGTTCCACCGTTTCTCTTAGTTTTTCATTTTGCTTCTTACGCTGATCAAGCTCTTGAGAATAAAGAATAATCGTCTTAGCTCGAGAAGCCCAGGAACTGTCAGGAAAGTCAACAACAAGTTTTTGCAGACCCTCTAGCCGGTGAGTCGTTTGAAAATCTTCAAACGCCAGGACAAAACTCTGTTGATCCTGTAATAACGCCTGCTTTGGTTGTGGACACAGATAGGCACAACTGCAAAGAAACATGGATATCAGTAAAATAAAAAATACTTTCACAACTATTTTCGTCTTTCCAGCATATAGTTACTCCCCTCCTGAATTTTCAGGTACTCCTTGACTCTGGCACAATCCTGGCTGATTGCCAGTCGTGAGGGATATTCATATCGATCTGAGGCAATAACTGCGATCGAAATCGTCATCAGGGGAAAAGTTCGTTTGACGCCATAGCGATCCTCACCAGCAAAGGAACCCGCCTTACGATCCTCTTCATTATAAAAAGTCGGCACCAAAGCATTAAACCCTTCGATAATTTTTTGCGCCAATAACTCTCCCGAGCTTATATCACTCAAAATCACATAATCATCACCGCCGATATGCCCGACAAGGTCCTGTGAACTTCCATGCTCACCCACAATCTGTTTAAGCAGCTCCCCGACTTTGGCAAGGACATCACTTCCTGCCTTATAACCGTAACGATCGCTGTAAACCTTAAAGTTATCCAAATCAATATAGAGATGAGAAAAAGGCTGATTATTGCTGATGCGCATTTCGATTTCACGATCAATCGCCAGGTTTCCAGGCAATAATGTCAATGGGTTGGCATCCAGATGCAATTGCTCCAGTTCAGTCAACTTCTGCCCCATCAGAGCAAAATCATTAGCCAGCTGTGCAAACTCGTCATTGCCGGTAATCTCGGGATAGTGGTCAAATCTCCCTGCAGAAATTTTCTGGGTCGCCTTTTTAAGCTCTTTCACAGATCGGTGAATATTCACAATAACAGCAATGGCGACTGGTGCAGAAAGGCAAATACCCAGCAAACTCAAAAAAACAGTCATTTGAAACGCCGCCCCAGTATGTTCAGGTAAGCGGCCCAGTTCAGTGTTGATTTTCTGCTGTTGTTGCTGTCTGAAATCAGCAAGAAAATTTAATAGCTGAACCCTTAAAGCAACAGTTTTGTCAGTTGATAGCTGCTGTGCTTGTGTCCAATCACCAAGATACAACACAGCGGTTAATTGATTTACCGCCTGGCGGTAGGCGTTTAGAAGTTTAATTAAATCCTGCACTTCCGTAGTGAGAGGAGGTCGTTTCAAGGCAAGGACATAGCGTGTAAATTCATTATTTCGATTTATTCGCAGTTCACTGAGAGCGGGATCACGAAGAATTAACAGTTGTTTTTCAATATTTTCCTGGGCGAGCAAGTTCTGCTGCAAATCACGAACAAGCTCGAAAGTACGAAATTCGATATTGACCAAATTCTCTGTATCACGGGTTTGCTGATGTAACTTGAATAAAGCAAAACCGACGGCCAAAAGGCTAAAGAGAACAATAACCAAATAACCTATAATGACTTTTTTAGTGACGGTTGAAAATAGATCTCTCATCTATCTTCTATCTCCGTTGAAAGGGATTTTGAATAGTACTATAAAATTCTTTCGTATGCAAAGCCCATCAAAAGGTGGAAATAGGATTGAAAAGAAATAAAAAAGCGCTCAGAACGAGCGCTTAAAATTGTGAAATACCCCCCTCTACATCCCTAAATACGCTTTGCGAACATCATCATTTTCAAGCAGTTTTTCAGCGGAATCAACCAAGGTAATACGTCCATTTTCCATAACGTATCCACGGTCGGCCAACTTTAAAGCCTGATTTGCATTCTGCTCAACCAGAAAGATAGTCGTATTGCTTTCTTTGTTTATTTTACGAATAATTTCAAAAATTTGCTTAATAATTAGCGGTGCTAACCCCAGAGAAGGTTCATCAAGCAGTAGAATTCGTGGCCGAGCCATAAGCGCTCTCGAAATTGCGAGCATCTGTTGTTCACCACCAGAGAGTGTTCCACCAAGTTGATTCCGCCGATTCTCAAGAATAGGAAACAAAGTCATGACATAATTCAAATCCTGCTGAATCAGGCGTTTATTCTTGCGCAGAAAAGCACCCATTTCCAGATTTTCCTGCACAGTCAGATCGGGAAAGATTCTTCGCCCTTCAGGAACCTGAACAATTCCCTTTTGCACGATTTTATCGGCAGACACACCTTTTAAAGGATCTCCGTCCAGAAAAATTTCACCGGATCGCGGCGGAGTGATACCGCAAATTGACATAAGAGTCGTTGTTTTCCCCGCTCCATTGGCACCGATAAGGGCCACAATCTCTCCCTCTTTGATCTCAATCGTAACATCTTTAAGTGCTTGAATATTTCCATAGTATGTTTGGATATTCTGTAATTTAAGCATCTGTTTCTTCTCCCAGATAAGCCTCAACAACCTTTGGATTGTCCTTGATTTCCTGAGGACTTCCTTCAGCTATTTTTTTACCGTATTCCATGACATATATAGGATTAGAAATATTCATAACTAACTTCATATCATGTTCAATTAGCAAAATTGCAATTTTTTCTTCTTCACTGATCTTGCGAATCAGACAATCAAGTTCATCGGTCTCCTGAGGGTTCATTCCTGCAGCGGGTTCATCCAGTAACAGCAGGAAAGGATCCGTTGCCATGGCTCTGGCAATTTCCAGTCGTCTCTGTGCTCCATAGGGAAGATTTTTGGAAAAATCGTTAGCAAAATTTTCCAGACCGACTTTTTCAAGCAGTTGATAACTTGACTCAACGATAAGCTGTTCTTCCTCTCGAACACTTTTGTCCTTGATGATTGCCCTAAAAATACCAGCCTTGGTGCGGCAATGGCGTCCGATCATGACATTTTCAAGAACCGTCATATCCGGAAACAGACGAATGTTCTGAAAGGTTCGCGCTAATCCCATCTCCGTCACCTTGTTTGGCTTTAAACCGTTTAAGCGACGAGAATCCAATCCTTTGGGATGCAGCAGAATATCACCCTTTGTAGGGTTATATATCCCGGTTATACAGTTAAAAAAAGTGGTTTTACCGGCGCCATTCGGACCAATCAGCGCTGCAATCTCGCCTTCGTGGACTTCCAGAGTGACACTGTCGACTGCCCGGAGACCGCCGAAATCCATCGTCAGCCCCCTAACATCCAATAACTTATGTTTTTTTTCAGCCATTGTTCGTCTTATCCTTCAAACCTTTATATTGGTAAATCTGTCGAAGATTACTAATAATTCCCTGAGGACGGAAAATCATCATCAACACCATCGCCGCTCCAAAAGCCAGCATTCTATATTCAGAAAACGCACGCATATATTCAGGGAGAAGTATCAATATAAATGCCCCGAGAATAACGCCCAGAATTGATCCCATTCCCCCAAGAACCACAATCGAAAGAATGATTGCCGACTCCATGAAAGTAAAACTGGCTGGGTTAATAAAGGTTGTTTTTGCAGCAAAAAGAACACCAACCATTCCTGCCCAGAAAGCGCCAAGGGCATAAGCGGATAACTTGGTTCGAGCCATGTCAATTCCCATAGCAACGCAAGCAATCTCGTCTTCACGCATAGCGATCCAGGCTCGACCGATCCTGCTGTTTTTTAAACGGTTGGTCACCAGGATAGTAAAGATCACCAGAACAATCATAATATAATAGATATAGATCGTAGAATCGGCCAGACTCATATCCATACCAAACAAACTGGGTTTGTCGATATTGGCAATCCCGCTTGGGCCAAAAGACAAACTGTCCCAGTTTTCCATCACCACCTTGAAAATCATCCCGAATCCCAAGGTTACTATCGCCAGGTAGTCACCCCGCAATCGTAAAATAGGGAAGCCCAGAACAATCCCGAAAAGACAGCCAAGAATCCCGCCAATCGGCAACGTAATCCAGAAACCGAGATCAAAGTGGTGGTTTAGAAGTGCATAGGAATAGGCACCGACACCAAAAAAAGCCACATAACCAAGATCCAGCAATCCGGCCAATCCGACACTGATGTTCAGCCCTAATCCCAAAACGACATAGATCAATGCCGAAATCATAATGGTGCTTTGATAAGTATCAAAGACCTGTGGGAATATCAGTGCTGCCACCAATAACACACCCATTGCCTTATAGCGAAAGGACATGTCTTCCAGCAAAAGCTGCAATTTGCTACGCGTCTCTATCCCTTCGTCAGCAACCTTTTTCCGTAATTGCTGACGCGTCATCATGTAACGCCAGAAATAGGAGAGGACGAAACTCGCAAGTGCCACCCAAAGCATATTCATCCAGCGCCAGACGACCACCTGGTCCATCGTATTAACGCGGACGACCATGAGTGGAAAGGTCAAAAAAACAAACCAGATCGATACCAACAGTGATTGTTTTAAATTCTGTATCATATCCGCCCCCTTTAAACTTTCTGCTTACGCGCCTTGCCAAGAATTCCAGCAGGACGCAGGGTTAAGATAAGGACCAGCAGACCAAAGGTAAAAACATCCTCATAGTCACTGGAGATATAACCGGCGGCAAAACTTTCTGCCCATCCAAGCACCAGCCCACCAAGAACCGCACCAGGAATAGAACCTATGCCACCCAGAACAGCCGCCGTAAAGGCTTTAACTCCGGCAAGAAAACCGATATAAAAATTAACCTGCCCGATGTAGGAAGCCACAAGAACTCCGCCAATTGCCGCCAAAGCAGAACCTATTATAAACGTCAGTGAAATAATCCTATCAACATTAACCCCGACCAGACGGGCCATATTCATATCCTGCTGAGTCGCCCGCATTGCCTTGCCGACTTTGGTTTTTTTGATCAACAATGTCAAAAGAATCATCGTCACGACCGTTGTGATCAAAATCACCAACTCCGGAGAACCAATAATATGTGCTACCGGCTCCATGAAAGCAAAATCAGGGATCAAACGGGGAAAAGGGAGGAAATCAGAGGTCTGAGCCAGAAGAACATAATTCTGTAAAAAAATTGACATACCAATCGCGCTGATGAGTGGAGAAAGACGTGGAGCACCACGCAACGGACGGTAAGCAACTTTTTCCAGAGTATAGCCATATGCACAGGCATAGATTACGGCAATGATTCCCGCAAGAATCAAAATAGAAACGCCACTCAGTCCATAAATAGTACAAACTCCAGCGACAATCAAAGCGACAAACGCTCCGATCATATAAATCTCGCCATGGGCAAAATTAATCAGTTGAATGATGCCGTAGACCATGGTGTAGCCCAGAGCTATCAGGGCATAAATACTTCCCCGGGTTAGTCCACCAAAGAAAAGTTCAAGAAAATATTCCATAAGATGAGTTTCTCGCAAAAATGAATCAAAGAATGAGACGACTTGTGACAGGAAATAAGCGCAGCGTCCTCTTTCCACAAAGCTTCAGGGGACTGGTAAATTATACCAGCCCCCTGATGGCTCAGAAAACAGCGCACACCGGCTTACAATAAACGCTGTTCTTTAGACGATTCTTTATTTAAGTTCTTTAAATGCACCATTTTCAACGGTATAAACTGAGAAGCCAACACCTTCAGCATCTCCCCTGCTGTCAAACTTAATTTTGCCGACAGGGGTATCAACATACTGAGTGCGAAGTGCGTTGGTAACGGCTTCATAATCGGTGGATCCGGCTTTTTCAATAGCATTCAACAACGCCAGAGCTGCAGAATAACCTTCTTGATAGAAAGCACCTGGCTCAGCACCATACTCAGCCTTAAATTCAGCCGTTGCTGCAGCATTAAGAGCAATTTTGGAAAGATCGCGAGGTCCGGTCATATAAGCGCCGTTTGCAGCATCACCGGCAACCTTGAGGAAGCTGTCATCTTTAACGCCATCATCAGAAATAAAGACAGTTTTAAGACGTTTACGACTCATCTGTGAAACCAGTTTGGAAGCCTCAGGATGGTACCCGCCAAAAATCAGAGCTTCTGCTTTATTTTTACGAACTTTTTGCACGATGGAGGAATAGTCCATGGCTCCCGGGGTAATTCCCTCAAACAAAACAACTTCAACTTTACCCGATTCGTCTAAGTACTGCTTCGCAAAATCGGCAAACCCCTTACCGTAGTCACCTTTGTCATGCAGAACGGCAACCTTTTTTACTCCAAGGGTGTTGATGGCAAAATCTACAGCCAATTTAGCCTGCATGTCATCAGACGCAATGGTACGGAAAAAGTTTGGATAATCACCACTCTGAGTCAATGGTGGGTTTGTTGCCGAAGGAGACATAACTGGAATTTTTGCATCTTTGTAGATTCCGAGAGCTGCTTTGGTTGCACCGGAACAAATATGACCAAGAACAACATCAGCACCATCAGTTACCAGTTTTGTCGCTGTGTTTGTTGCGATTTCCGGCTTACACTGGTCATCTTGAATCAGCAGTTCTACCTGTTTTCCAAGGACTCCACCTTTAGCATTGACCTGCTTGACAACCAACTGAGCCGCTTTCATTGCCGGAATGCCGTAAGGAGCGAGGTCACCACTGTGAGGACCGGCAACGCCAAGTTTAATGGTGTCAGCCGCAAAACCGATAGAGGTCATGCTTAAGACAAAAGCTAAAGTAGATATTAAAACCGTCATTTTCTTCATGCGTGTGCCTCCTGAATTTCATGGTTGTAAGAACAAACAATGGTTTATAGAACTGATAGATATAATTCAAAGCATTGAAGTGGTCAAGAACAAACAGCAATCCATACTGACTAGAAGTTAGATCGCAGCTATATTGTACAAATTATTATTCAATGAGTATCCCATTTCTGTTTTCAGTTCTCTTGGTCATGTTGTTTTTTCATCTCCGCTATCATTGCTGAGATTTTTGATTGCCCCGCAACCAGTCTGGCGAGACGCTGCAGGTCAACATAGTATTTTTCTAAATCTGCCGGTGTCATCTCCGCGCCGACAACGGCAAAGGCTTTTTCAACCTGGGTCACTCCGAATTTACCAATATGATTTCCGGCAATCGTTTTAAACACAGCCAGGGTATGCCGGCGTCGACTTTCCAGATTTTGCTCTTGCGAACGGACAGCCGTTTCCTCGCGCTTGCGCCTTTCTTCCATCAGCAGCTTGCGTGTGCGCTGCCAAATCGGCCCCAAATCAGCTGACCCCATGAGATCCGCCAAAACAATTTCATCGGCACTCCGAATCTCCAATACATCCAGTCGTGCCCCCGGCAGCAACGCCACAGATTTTGAAATATCAGCTGAAGCTTCCAACTCGACCTTACCGTCAAAACAAAAACCCAAAGCATAGCCTTGGTCATAAAAAATAAGGGTTGTCTTATCTTCAGCATAAACCCTCAGACAAACAGTAAGGCCTTCATTTCTGATATTAGTCAGCAACGCCTCGACATCAAAACAGCTTAAGTCTTCACCTTTCCGCAAATAACGACCATGAAGAAGAGCATGAATTCCCAGCACCAGATCAGAGGATACCCGATAAATATTCAAGACAGCGTGACCTGCAATCGAAACTTCAAAGATTTTAGCGATAGCATCGTAAGCGATCAAACGCTCAGCTTCATCCGTCCCGACAAAAATTGAACTGATTAATTGCCCTGTCTGAAACAAAATGACCCCTGAACCTTGGGGGACATCAAAACGAAGATAGCCAGTAAAAGCCCCTTTCCGCAACTTTTCCATTGCTTCAGGGAGATTGATTCGTGCAGGATTAACTTTCTGCCTTACCGGAACGCCACGTGGCAAAAATATCATTTTAAAAACTCCACAAAACAATCAGTAAATACACTATCCGGGCGATCATGCTTGTATTTTTTCCCACTGCTGATACAAACTGTCCAGAGTTGTCTTCAACTTAGCATGATCCGTACTGAGCTGTCGCCATTGCTCCTGATCCTGATAAGTGAGTGGTTCTGCCATCAACTGTTCCAATTCTACAAGCTGCTTTTCTAAATTTTCAATCTTATTTTCCACTCGGGAAAGTTCTTTTTGTTGTTTCTGTTCTCGACGCTGCTGTTCTTTACGCTCAGAATGGGCCTGCTTTCTGGCTTGCTTATCGAGTGATGGTTCCCCTTCCGAAGCTGTCGAGTCGTGTTGTTCTACCCGTTGCGTACTATGGCTTGAATCTCCCAGCGATTGTTTTGCCCGCAGAAAATCCCCATAATTACCGATATGAGATTCGACCCGACCATGGCCCACTTCCAGCACCCGAGTTGCCAGCGCATCAACAAAATAGCGATCATGGGAAACAAAAATAATGGTTCCCTGATACTTCTTCAAAGAATCAAGCAGGATCTGTTTTGATTGTAAGTCCAGATGGTTTGTAGGCTCATCAAGCAACAGGAGGTTGGCGGGACGCAGGAGTAATTTCGCCAATGCCAGACGATTACGCTCACCCCCTGAAAGAACCCTGACCGATTTATCAATGTCATCACCCGAAAAAAGAAAGGCACCAAGGATATTGCGCAATTTAGGCACCATTGCTACCGGCGACTCGGCCATTATTTCAGCAAAAACGTTCCGTTCCGGATTCAGTTCATCAGCCTGGTTCTGAGCAAAATAAGCTTGTTGTAAATTATGACCTTCTACTCTTTTCCCGGAAACGGGGGCTTCAACACCGGCAAGCAGACGCATTAAAGTCGATTTTCCCGCACCGTTCGGTCCAACCAGTGCCACACACTCTCCTTGTTCAACCTGGACATCGACGTCCTGTAGAACTTTAAGATCACCATACTGCTGCGAAGCCCGCTCCAAGCTCACAATGATCCTTCCACCTTTTGGCGGTGCTGGAAAATTGAAAGCTATTTTTTTCCTTTGGGGAGGAAGAGATATCCGCTCAATCTTGTCCAGCTGCTTAACCCGGCTCTGGACCTGTGATGCCTTGTTTGCCTGATAACGAAACCGGCTGATGAATGCTTCAATTTTTGCAATTTCATCATCCTGTTGTTGTTTTGCCGCTTTTAAAGCCATGATTCTTTCATCTCTGGATTGGATATAGCGGCTATAATTCCCAGGATATGCCGTAAGTTGACCATTCCAGATTTCAACAATCCGCGAAACAACCGAGTCAAGAAAAAATCGATCATGGGACACCAGCACCATCGCGTATGGATAGTTCAACAGATACTCTTCGAGCCAATCCCTTGCAGGCAAGTCCAGATGATTGGTTGGTTCATCCAACAGCAGCAGATTGGGTTTTTGCAACAACAGCTTTGCCAATGCAATTCGCATTTGCCAGCCACCTGAAAACGTTTCACAGGGCTTGTCAAAGTCATCGGTGCTGAACCCGAGACCGTGAAGAACGCGGCCAACTTCAGATTCCATCTGATATCCGCCACGCTGCTCAAATAACTGTTGCAGTTCTGCGTAATGTTCCAGTTCGTCAGCATTTGCTGAATGGGATATCTGACTTTCCAGCTGCCGTAATCTGACCTCCATCTGCTGTAAATCGGCTAAAGCACTCTGGGTCTCAATGAATAATGTACTTCCCCGATGGGTCAATCCATCCTGCGGTAAATAGCCAAAGGTTGTTCCCTTGGCTATCTGCAACACCCCGCCATCGCTTTCGACCAACCCGGCTAAAAGCTTGAGTAGCGTTGATTTCCCGGCTCCATTTTCACCGCAGAGACCAATGCGATCGGCAGGGCGAATATGCCAGTCTATTGCTGCAAAAATCCTTCTGTCAGCAAAATATTTATCAATATTTTTGAGTTGCAGCATTGCTACCTATCTCGCCAAACACCACACAAAAGCTGTAGATGCTTAAATTTTCATAGTTTCATAGTCATAAAAAATCAGGACTAGGTTTTATATCACAACATCACAGCAACCTAAAGGGCCGATAAAAAAAGAGGCTCCATTTTTTTTGGAGCCTCACGGTTCATTCCTGGTAGTTGGAAAAATACTTCCTCTTAGTTCACATAATGGGTCATATATTCTTCTGCCAGTTCGGCAATTTTTTTAACCTCCAGGTGAGCATTATTGATGATCAGATGATAGAGCAGCGGATCTGTAATATTTCCTGCGCCAAAGCGGCGAATAAAATCATCACGCTGTTGCTGATGAGATGCGATAAATTGAGCGGCTTCCGTTTTCTTGAAATTGTGAGTCTTCATGATTTTCTGAACACGAAATTCATGCGGAGCGACCAGTCTCAGGTTGATACAGTTGGAGAGATCCTGAGTAACAAGAGCACTTCCCCGCCCGACAAGAACACACTGCCCACGCTTCGCAAAACCGCGGATCACTGCTCGCATATGAGTAAAAACTTCTGTTTCTTCCGCTCGACTACTATCTAAAAACATCGAAAAAATAGCTTTGAGCGAAGAAGGGGTATCCTGAGACTTTTCAATCTGCTCGACAGAGTACCCTGAAATCTTTGCAACCTCATCAATAATCTGTTGCCCGATAATAACCCAGGGTTCGCCGGCAACTTGAGCATTTAAGCGCTTGATCAACTCTTCAGCCACGGGATAAGCCTCACAACCAAACTCTCTCGCAATAGTAAAGCATGGTGCCGGTCTGCCCTGATCGGCAACCAGTTGCACCTGATGCCAAGCCTTCAGTTTTTCTTCTTGCTGTAATGTCCATAATTCATTCAATCCCATATACGCCTCCTTTTCGATCTTCACGAGGTAAAAAAGCGAATACTGTTGTTATTAATTATAACCAAAGACAGAGAAAAATAAGCTTATTGTCTAATTTTCTGGTAAATTTACTTATAAACATAAAAAATTGTTGAGTTTCTTGCTAATTAGAGATATCTACAATAAACATTATCTGGTATAGTCAAGCGATTTCGATATTATTGACACCTGTCTCCGCTTCAGCAGCGTCGAGACAAAGAACAACATATAGATTTCAATACATCCTTGTTTAAAAGAGTAGATAAGGGTGTTGGAACACGCCATTAAAACCGGACACTTTATAGACCCCGCTTGAAGCGGTGAGGTCTCTGATAAAGAAACCGGCTTGAACCGCGATATCAACGCGGACAGAAAGGTTTACAATATGAGTAAAAAGATGCTGATTAACGCATCGCACCCGGAAGAAAACCGGGTCGCAATTGTCGTTGATGGAATTTTAAGCGAACTTGACATTGAGATTGCAGGTCAGGAACAGAGCAAAGGAAATATTTATAAAGCGGTTGTTGTCCGGGTAGAAACCGGCCTCCAGGCCGCTTTTGTTGATTATGGTGCAGAAAAACTCGGTTTCTTGCAGATAGGTGAAGTTCACCCACGTATTTACCCCGCCCAAGATGAAACCAAAAGCCGTCCTCGCATCGCTGACATCCTCCAGCGCGGTCAAGAAATCCTCGTCCAGATCGTCAAAGAAGAACGTGGCAACAAAGGCGCTGCATTAACGACTTTCCTGTCCATTCCCGGTCGCTATATGGTGCTGATGCCCGATAGCTCCACCAAAGGGGTCTCCCGTAAAATCAGTGTTGACTCTGAACGCAAAAGCCTGAAAAGAACCATGGCGGAGCTTGAGTTGCCGGAACGAATGGGTTACATCGTCCGAACTGCGGGAATCGGTAAAGACAAAGACGAACTGAAACGCGACTTTGATTATCTGGTTCGGTTATTTGAGGGGATCATAGCCCGCAAGGATCAGATCAAAGCACCGGCTCAGCTCTATCAGGAGTCCAACCTGGCAATCCGCTCTATCAGGGATTACTTCAGTACGGAGATGGATGAAGTTCTAGTTGATGATCACAAAGTGTTTCAGGACACCAAAGACTTCTTTTCTCTCGTCATGCCGGAGTTGAAACATCTCGTTAAACGTCACCGTGAACGGCGACCGATCTTTTCCCGCTACCAGATAGAAGAGCAAATTGATGGCCTCTCCAAAAATCAGGCTCCTCTTCCCTCTGGTGGATCAATTGTTCTTGATCAGACAGAAGCTCTCGTTGCTATCGATGTCAACTCAGGAAAAATGTCGGGAGAAAGTGGAATCGAGGCAACAGCCTTCAAAACCAACTTTGAGGCGGCAACTGAAATTGGCCGACAGCTACGATTGCGTGATCTTGGGGGGTTGATTGTCATCGACTTCATCGATATGCGCGATCGCAAAAATATTCGCGAAATTGAACAGGAAATGCGTAGAGCACTGAAGGATGATAAAGCAAAAGTTTCCGTTGGAAGAATCAGCCAATTTGGGCTTTTGGAAATGAGCCGGCAACGCCTGAAACCCGTCTTAAGTGTTGGTGCGTACCTTGAGTGCCCGCATTGTAAAGGGATTGGAAAAATAAAAAGCGTTGAAGCTCAGGCCGTGTCTTTTCTCCGCCAAGCTCATACTGCAGCAGCCAAAGGACAAATCGGTCACATTGAAGCAAATGTTCCTTTTGCAGTCGCAAATTATTTACTCAATCAAAAACGCTCAACCATTACTGAGCTGGAACGTCAGCTGAACTTGAAAATTTCTCTTTTGGGACAGGCTCATCTACTCCCTGGAGATCTAGAGCTGACAATTCATAAACGCGAAGCAGAAGCAACCCCTCCTCGCCAGATTATGCCCGTATCTCACGAAAATCAGATTGAGATTGCTTTAGCGGCCGCTCAACTCGAAGAGCAAGAACCTCAAGAGCAGGTAAAAGAAACGGCTACCGACGAGAAGAACGAAACAGTTAGCGGACAAGACGATAACGAGGAGATCGCTGAAAAACCCAAAAAACGCCGTCGTCGCCGCCGGAAAAAACCAGCTTCCAGTGACCAAGAAACTCAGGGGCAAGATCAACAGGAACAGAATGGTGAAACTCCGGCAGAAACGATCTTAATTCAGCAAGACTCTGCACCAGCGACAGCAGAAAAAGCAACTCATCAGGAAACAGAACAAACACAGGAACAGAACAAACAACAGGAAAATGAAAAACCTGCGGAGGAAAAACCCAAACCACGCCCCCGCAGAAGAAGCAGAAAAAAAACCACTGCGGCGGTTGATGCAACCACAGAAGCAACCTCGGCATCGGGACAGGTGGAAGCTAGAGAGACAAA
This sequence comes from uncultured Desulfuromusa sp., assembly GCF_963675815.1. Classification (NCBI taxonomy): domain Bacteria; kingdom Pseudomonadati; phylum Thermodesulfobacteriota; class Desulfuromonadia; order Desulfuromonadales; family Geopsychrobacteraceae; genus Desulfuromusa; species uncultured Desulfuromusa sp. The sequence continues at coordinate 2,663,520 of NZ_OY776574.1, read as the reverse complement.
AGTTGAAGAAAAACCAGCAACAGAAACAACCAATGCCGGTGCAGAAAAGGAATCCGTAGCAGTTCCAGCTGTCGAGAAACCAAAACGTCGGCCACGCAGAACAACTAAAAAGGGGACTGACACCTCAACTGAAGCAGCGCCCGAAGAACAAGAAGCCAAAGAAAAAAAACCTGTTGAGGCCAAAGAAGAGATCCCTGCTGACAGTCAACCAAAGCCAAAACCGCGCCGCACCTCAAGAAAAACAACGAAAAAAGCTGACAGCACCACTGAAACAGCTGCAACCGTCACGGATGTGACTGAGGAAAAACCAAAACCACGGCGCAGGAGAACAACCAAGAAAGCAGCAGAGTCTGCTCCAGCATCCACAGAGGTTACTTCCGAGGTAAAATCCGTCGAGGAAGAAAAACCCAAACGACGTCCCCGAAAAACAACAAAAAAAGCCCCTGAAGCGATAGCAAAAACCAGCAGCGAGGCTACAGACATCTCGACAAATGAAGAAAAGCCCAAACCAAAAGCAAGGACACGCAGGGCCCCAGCCAAGAAGAAACCGGTGGAGGTAGAATCGCCGGTTGATTGAATAATGGCCACACGATGTCCTTGAGGATCTGACGTCGACTGAATATCTGTTAAAGAACCTAGGAAACTTTACTTTTCAACTGTAAACTTGACAGGGAAGCTTACACTCTCAATTCGATACGTCAGTTGAGCTTATTTCCGATCTCGTCAACAAAACGACCCCTACCTGTCAACTGTCCATGCTGAACAGCTAGGCGTATCATTTCCCGCTCCTGACCGAACGCTGGCGTGTCAAGAAATTCTCTGAAACGTGGCCGACGTTGAGATGAATCTACGCCGAGAGCAAAATAAAGTGGATCGAAATCGAACCAGGGCAAAAAATAAATCTGTCCCCCTTTATGTTGCTAAACAGAAGACTTCTGCGGATTTTACCCTCAAAACAATCGAGTTAATCATTCTTTGCCAATATCCTCATTCTGTTCCAAGTCATTCCAAAATTCATTTTTAATTGCATTGAAGAGTGCTGGATCGGCATTGCGGGCTGCGGCATTAATAATTCTACGAATTGTTCTGTTGATAGATGTTTTCATCTCTGAAGAGATGAAATTAAACTTAATATTTAGCAGATGGTTCTTATCTGTTCCTGATATTTTGCGATTGGCGACGATCAAGCGACTTTTTTCAAAAGCTTCCGTTGCTTCAACAAAACCGACAAAGTTAATTAATAAGTAGAAAAACTCTATCATGTAGTCGTTGGTTGGCAACCCGTCCATATTACTGCTAGCCCCCTTTCTGCGTCGTTTCTGCACCCAGGGGAATTTGTCAGAAACATTTTCAGGAACCCATGCGTAGTTGATTGTCGACTCAATGTACGAATAATTGGTCACGGCTTTCTCCATTATCAACCGACCGAGGCGCGTTGTGCGTAGGAGAGTTTTTTCTAAGGCGACAAAGCCTCCACCTTGTGCACTCACATCAAGCAGTCCTTGAAGAATCATTGCGCGGATATGATATCTGGTACAAGCAGGATCAAATGAAAACAGGTGAAATAATCCGTCACATATCTCTCCGACGGAAAGAGCAGATGTATGGAAGTTGAGAAATTGATAGATTCGTAGTTTCGACAAAAGGTGGTTATGATTACCTTGGCTGATATCTTGCGCTTGACAAGGCACATCGCCCCAAGCAATGGGTATAAGAGGCCATTCCGTAGAATGGTATAGTGCCGGTTCCCCCTCCTTGTTCACAGGGCGTGGTGAGCCGATCTCACCAGAATATGTGTGAAGGGATTCACCGAAGTTGATGTCATAGTTTAAAGAAGACAGTTGCCAGATCCGATAGGCTTTACGCTTTAGCAATTTCTTCCACTCGGGGTCGGCTAATTTGGTTTCGGCAAGAGTTGGAAACCAAAACTCCACATTGCTTTCCCCGTAATGTTCGTCAAGGATAGCAATAGTTTCCCACATGGCTTCGCGAAAGAATTTAAGAAAGCTCCTCATGTGTCCAGGATCAGTCAGGGCGGATAAAATTTCTTTCAACTCAAAGCCAAGAGGTTCAAGCGCGGCAGTAATAGCTTCCATCGTCAGGTCATAAATTTTGTCAAGAGAGGCTTCTGTCCAGAGATCAGTTTTCCATTTCTTCGACTTTGTATTTATCTTCTCTTTAGTAAAGGCTAACCTTTTCTTAAGGATTTCAATCGGGTCGACTCCGAAAACGACCATGGTCCGAACGGGTGATGCGGTGGTCGCATCTGTAGCGCAAAGTTGCAACGAGGACGATGCTATTTTCGACTGAGATTCTGTCCGCGTACAAAGGATATAAAACCCATGAACAAACTCTCTGCCGACATAAAGAGACTCAAGCTCATTACCCCATTTCTCCAGTTTTTGAGCATCAATTAGAGGAATTGCCGACTCATCAAGCCCGTCAAAAATGTAGATAAAAGAATATCCTTCATCTTCGATAAACTCTTTGTATTGTTTAAGTCTCGTAATTTTTTCATGCAGAGATATATTTAGATCTAAAAGTTCAGCATCATTTCTTTCCTCCCCCGTACTGTTGTAGAGGATGCCATTTATGGTTTTTTTGAAATGAGGTTCATTGTTCCTTTTTTCCTTAAGGAAATCCCTAAGCTTTTCTACGGGGTGTTTTTCGCTTCGATATTTCCACGTTTCCAATGCGTGCTGATAGTCTTCCTCAACAAAATAATCCCTTTTTATTGGCATGCCCCCTCCTCCCAAATAATGAGTGCAAAGGATGGCATAGGTCTGTACTGCTTGGAATTCTTTTAAAGAGTAGTTAATGGCCTCCTTTTTTGTCATATCCATGCGAACAACTATAACCTTATGTTGATTGAATATTGTGTGGCAGGTGGATATAATATAGCTGAGCCAAGCCGTCTTTCCCGATCCTCTATTGCCTGTCAAAAGGAGCGGAGTGAGTGGACTTCCAGGACTATTGGCAACGATAATAGCCTGCTCACAGAGCGCATGCACAAGGTCTTCTACATTGACGCTTGCTGCATTGACAACATTTTCTTCCATAAAGGTGCCCGTGGGGCTGAAAAATGCTTTCGGATTTAAAATGAGATCATCATGACAGGTCTTATTCTTTACATAAATCGTCTTATGGACCCCGGCATATTTGGGCGATGTTGGCATCGATTTAAAACATTCCAGCAAAATCCCAACCCTATGCTGATCGGAGCGAATCGAACTGACATCATCCTTTATTACTGCGGGACGTTGTTTTTTGATTTCCTTCCCTCCCTGAACGTCATCGTGAAATTCTGGAGGAGTATTTATTCGTGCCGCAAGCATCGCAATTAATTTTTTTGTGTCTTTATAACTCATCTGAATTTCCATTTTTGAAGATGGCTACAATTCGACAATCCGGGCAGGAACCATTCCGGACTGTTATAAAGCGATTTCGCCACCGGACCAATGCACTGCATGGCATGCCCGTCATGTGCGAAGGAATATCTGCGTCGTTTACGGGAGTGTCCATGCTGAAAAAAACAACATCAGGGTTCCCGCTATAAGTGTCATGTAGAAATAGGTCCCCACTCCAATATTGACTGTCTTGGTCTTGTTCCCAGGTAATTTTGCCATCAATGAAATAATAGCAATCGTATGCGGACCCAGGCTGGGCATCCAGGTAGTTAAATACCGGAATGGCGTAGCGAGCTTTGTCACTATTTAATTTTTTGACGAACCGCTGTGGATCATTCAGAGTCACTGTCTCTGATCGACTATATTTGTAGGATAGTTCGGGCAAGAAGCGGGGAATAAATTGGGGAGGTCGTAAGCTGGGGCTTTGTGTGGTTGTGTGCACAACGTTTTCTATAAACAATAAAAAGATATCCATCTCTCTTTGAGACAGATAAACAAAACCGGATTCCATAAATATCGCCCCTCCCAGACTCAGACATAAATATGAATTGTATGACTTCAAAACGATAATGCCAAAATTACGATTGAATGTAAACTACCCTTGATTGTCTTAAATCTATAGACATATTTCTTCTTGCAGAATAATTGCTAATCCCAACAGGCTCTTTTCTCGTGTATTGTCTTTAAAGCTATTTAATAAATTCTTAACGAGCCATAGGGGTCGCGTCTACACATTTCACACATTGAGCTGGCTCCTTAACGTTTCTACGATGGCCCGCAATGAAGCATCCTTTTCCAGCCTTGCCCCGAAGCGGCGACTTGCCTCGGAGATGCCCGACTCTCCAACATTGAAATGGTTCCCCAAGTCCCGCAGTCTCGATCCACTGTAGCGGTGACATAGATATAAGCTGACTTGGCGGGCTCGCTTTTCATCATTCTGTATTGATGACTCGACCTTGCTGATTATTTCCTCCACTGCCGGACCTGTTTTCAACTTGCTCAACGCCGGGACATCTCGACCTTTCTCTTTTCCCCTCAGGTGCTGCTCTGTTATTTCTTCTACAAAAACTTTATCTCCAAGGATGTTCCCGAAGGCATTTTTCAGCGGACTTTCATAACTTTCGCCTAAAAGGTCTTCAACAAAACTGCGATATGTTTGCTGTGCGATTTTATCATTTTTACCGAAATAACCGAGGATAAAGTCGCGCCGCAGCCATTGGGGTGTGGCGGTCTTGCCGATATAGGCCTGATAACTCGACCACGGATGCTCGTCCGGTTTGTCGACCATACCCGCACGCACCGGATTCAGGTGGAGGTAGCGCGACAGTTCTGTTATGTGCGCGTCGGCTTCAATCAAAACGGCATGGTAGCGACCTTGAAAGAGATGACCCGATCTCTTGCGCTTAACATTGTAATACGTGGTGTAGGCTCCGTTGATATGCCGCATGATTTGGGACAGATTTCCTTCAGGCGTTTCCAACAAAAGATGATAGTGGTTACTCATCAGGCAGTACCCGTGAATTAATGCGCCATAGCGATCGGTGGCGGACTCGAGATAGGAAAGAAATTTCTCCCGATCCCGACGGCTTTTGTAAATGTCTTTACGCTCGTTACCTCGGGAGGTGACATGATAATAAGCTCCCGGATATTGAATACGTAACGCCCTGGCCATTTTTCCGTCTCCTCTTGTTAGTTAAGACAAACCCTGCATTTCGTGAAATGTGTAGACGCGACCCCTATATTCCCCACGTGAAATGTGTAGACGCGACCCCTATATTCCCCAAAGGTTTCTTTTTCGACTCTCTGAATATTTCCCAACTAGTTCGATCAGCCACTTTCCCCTCCTTAGAGATTGTCAATGTTTCTTTCAATCAAACGGCAATATTCTTCTTTTTTAACTGCCTTTATATCAAAACTAAACTCTATTGAATTTCTAAATCCAACTTGATACATCCTTATATGAGTTAAGATCCCAGATAAGATTATTGAAATTTCATCTTCAGTTCTTTCTTTTAAGAATTTTGCGTTTTCATCATTCCCGGATCTGATCTCAAAAAGCCTTTTAATTATGTATGTAGAAATTTCTTTTTTTGATAACCTAAATTGTTCTTTATATATTTTTGACCCACACGCTTGAAGAATTGGACCAACTCTTACTTTAACTCTATTTTTATCCATTACTTCTGTTGCCAGTAAAGCTTGAATGTGCCTCGTATAATCAATGATATTAGGATCATTTTCGTTTTTATTAACTTCAGTAGATATCGATTTTGAAGGCTGCGTAAAAAGTATTAATGCAGCAACAAACGTACAGAAAACTAATTTACTTTTCACTTATGTCCCCTTTCTTTCGTAAGTATCATTGGTGGGTGAATTCAATTTGCAAGAACGCGCCCCATAGGTGTCGCGTCTACACATTGACAATCAAAGCTTCCACGGGTTTGCCCTCCCCAAACACAAAACAGCCCGCCTCCACCAAACAGGTCTTTCCCTGCGCGCGAAAACGGGCTGTTATCTGAAATTTGAATAAACATCTTCCCCCCTCAAAAGCATTGAATGCAGGTCTACTCTTCAACCTGAATAATATTCCGGGGACATAATACCTATTTCCTGTCAACTCGTGGCCTCCCTGCTGTTTTCAACATCAACTCCCGACCGGTTAACTTCTCCAGATCGAGAATGAATTTCTTCTTTCCCAAAGGTCGACCGATTTTCGTGTTTTTGAGTATCATGCGATCCTGTTCTTCATCTGTCGTCTCCAGAAACTTTGACCAATCGTCTACCATTTGGGGTAAGTGTTGCTGGACCAGAGGGTCGTCTTCGACTACACCACAGCTGTAAGATAACCTCGGACTCCTGCGGTGAAATTCTTCTTACGGGTATAGCGACGGTGGGCTTCTCCGATGGTGCGCGCCAGGGAATCTTCATGTTCAGGAACAGCAATGAGGTGAACATGATTGGTCATCAGGCACCAAGACAGGAAGGTCACTCCTGAGAATTCAGCTTCTTCTGCCATCATTTGCAAATAGGCAAGCCGATCTTGGTCATCAGAAAAGATGTCCATGGAACGGACACCGCGTTGGACTATGTGATGTGGATAGTTTGGAACAACAAGACGTGCAAAACGTGCCATCAATCCCCCTCCGGATCAGCATCATTTCATGTTATTGGTATGTGATAAACAGGTTAAAGGTTTCTTTTTCCACTTGCAAGATTTTTAAATTGGTATTATGTCCCCCGTTTCAGTTCCAGATAAAAAAACTCCCCAGCCATAACTGGGGAGTCTAAAACAGAATCAGGCCAGAGGCGCCAGGGAACGATCAGAATCTATAGCCGACACCCATACCAATCACGACCGGATTGAGATCGAGATCATATTTTTCCCCACCAATTTTCATTTCGGTTTCAACATTGAGATATTTAAAATCAATGTTGGCATACCAGCTGTTACCTAATGCCCAATCGACACCGGCTTGAACCGCCCAGCCAAAACTCTCGTCAATGCTGAAATCGCTTACGCCATTGAGTTGCTCGTCAAATGGAATCACATAGTTCACTCCAGCACCCAGGTAAGGGCTGATGTCAGAGTCAGCAAGAAAATGATATTTCAGGGTTAAAGTCGGTGGCAGCAACCAGGTGGAACCGAGATAGGAACCATTGGATGTAATATCATGCCTGGTGACTCCCAAGATCAGTTCAGCGGAAAGATAAGACGTGAAAAAAAACTCCAGATCAAGCTCGGGGGTCAGATCATCTGAAGCATCAATCCCCAGGCTACTAAGTTCGTTATCAGCTTCGGCATCTGGAAGAACCGCAAGGCCTCGCACACGGATACCATATTTGTAGTCCGCGGCTGAAACTGTACCTGCAAAAACAACAGCTGTGGTCAATACAACAACCAAAACAAACACACTTTTTCCAAACCTCTTCATTTCCATCTTCATCTCCTTTTATTACACGTATGAACGCTTACTCGCGTTCGTTTAGGCACCCAGGCCTTAGATTAGTGCCCTATGCGGTTAGTTATTACGACTCATCCCGGCCTCTTTTTACCGCTGTCTATTTTCTGCCTGCCCGGCTTCAGAACTAAGCCTGCGGCGGCATACCTTGACAGCGAAAAAAAATTTCAGAAATCATTCAAACAACTTACCTACCAGGACACTAGGCAATACATGCTGAATCAACAGCCAGAACAACAAAATTAAAATTAACCATTTTAGTCATATTTAAGGGTACAACTAAAGATTCTCCTTTCCGCTGGTTAATTAAAAAATTCCGTGGCAGAAAACTCACCCAACAATTGTGACTTTTTTTGTCTTAATTTGTACGGTATTTTTGTGCTAATTTCGACAACTGTCAAGCTTTTTCTCATTTTTTATTGTAAATAATGACAAACCGGTAGGAGGCAAATCCCAGTTAGGCACCATAACAGGAAGGTCACTCCTGAGAATTCGGCTTCTTCTGCCATCATTTGCAAATAGGCAAGTCGATCTTGATCATCAGAAAAGATGTCCATGAAACGGACACCACGCTGGACTATGTGATATGGATAGGTTGGAACAACCAGACGTGAAAACGTGCCATCAATCCCCCTCCGGATCAGCATCATTTCATGTGATTTGGTATGTGATAGACAGGTTAATGGTTTCTTTTTCCACTTGAAAAACTTTTAAATCGGTATTATGTCCCCCGATTCTCCTATGTCAATGAAAAGACCGCCATTTCCTTTGTGTTGGGAAATGGCGGTCTTTTTTTGCATCGACAGGATTAAAGCTGCCCACCACCGAGGACCTTGTACAGACTGACCAGATTAGCCAGATAAGCTTGCTTGACGCTTATCGCCTCCTGCTGAGCAGCAAACAACGAGCGCTGAGAATCAAGTACAATCAGAAAATTATCAACACCATTATCGTAACGTGTTTTTGACAACTCATAAGCTTCATTCGTTGTACTAACAAGAGCATCCTGGGCATCAAGCTGAAACTGATAAGTCCTGCGCGCTGCCAATTGGTCAGCAACTTCACGAAAAGCCGTCTGAATTGCCTGCTCATACTGAGTTGCCGCTATTTTCTCGTTCACTTCAGCGACTTCGAGGGAGGCCTTCAGCTTGCCACGGTTAAAGATCGGAACCGTCAGTGAAGGGGAAAAGTTCCAGGCATACATGGCTCCAGATTTGACCAGCCCATCAAGACTGTCGCTCGCCAGACCAAAAGCGCCTGTGAGGCTGATCGACGGATAGAGGGCCGCCCGCGCTGCACCGATATCGGCATTTGCCGATTTGAGGACATGCTCTGCCTGACGAATATCTGGGCGCTGCAACAGAAGAGCTGAAGGGAGACCTGCCGGCAGATTTTCGATCATCTGAACCGTGTCGATGGTCTCTTCCTGACTCAGGAGGTCACCGATATCGTCCCCAGCCAGATAAATAAGGGCATTTCGATCCTGAGCCACTCGCCTGCTATAGCGGGCAATCGCGACACGCGCATTCTCAACTGCTGTTGCTGCTTGAGCCACATCAAGTCGAGTGACGGAACCGACATCAAACTGGAGCTTGACAACCTGATACGTTTCTACCTGAGAAGAATGATTATCTTTCGACAACTGTAACAGTTTCTGATCTGCAAGGAGACTTAAATAAGCATTCGCCGTCTCAGCAATCAACGAAATTCGGGCACTAACCCACGCCTCTTCCGTTGCCAGATAAGCTTCCAAAGCGGCTTGATTGAGACTTCTGACACGACCAAAAAAATCTAGCTCATAAGCAGCCAAAGCAACATTAGCATTAAGGCTTGTAGCAGTGTAGCCTCGACCGGTGGAACTGACATCATCCGGAACTCCCGTCCGGGCAGCCTTGCCGTTAGCCGCAATCGTTGGCAACAGTGCAGTCCGTTGGATGCGATAGGTGGCTTGAGCTTGCTCAATATTCAGAGCCGCAATACGAAGATCACGGTTGTTCTCCAACACCCGTTCAATCAAATCATGAAGAACCTCGGATTGGATATAATCTTTCCAGGCGATCTCAGCGGCAAAGCCGACCTGTGTATCAGGATCAGGCGTCTGTTCCGGCCAGGTTACGGCGACCGGAGAGTCGGGCCGTTGGTAAGCAGGAATCATCGAACAACCCAGCATCACTGTCAGCAGCAGAAAAGCGGTTAGAATTTTATAGCGCATCATCAGCCTCACTTCTTAATTCTGGTTTTACTTTTTTCTCTTCATCGACCATTTTTCAATCACAATGAAAAACATCGGCACAAAGACCATAGCCAAAGTTGTGGCCGCAATCATCCCGCCGATAACGCCGATGCCGATAGCATTCTGGCTCGCGGAGCCTGCACCATTGGCTATCGCCAACGGGGTCACCCCGAGGATGAAAGCCATGGAAGTCATCAAGATCGGTCGCAGCCGCTGCTCAGCCGCCAACATGGTCGAAACAATAATACTCCGCCCACTTTCAACCAGACTCTTGGCAAACTCAACAATCAAAATCGCGTTCTTAGCCACCAGACCGACCGTCGTCAACAGAGCAATCTGAAAATAAACATCATTGGACAACCCGGAGAACCTGGTTGCCGCAACAGTTCCGATAATACCCAGCGGAACGATAAGCATGACGGCAAATGGAATCGTCCAACTTTCGTACAGAGCAGCCAGGCACAGAAATACAATCAACAATGAAACGCCATAAAGGAGAGTGGTCTGGGAACCAGCCATTCGTTCCTCATAGGAGAGTCCGGTCCATTCGAGTGCAATACCCTCAGGTAGTTTTTCAGCCATTTCTTCAATAGCAGCCATGACGACACCAGAACTGATACCCTGGGCCGGAGCCCCGAGAATCTCCATGGAAGAACGGCCGTTATAGCGCTCCAGACGGGACGGGCCGTATCCCCAATCCCCGGTCACAAAAGAAGAAAATGGCACCATGTTCCCTTTGTCGTTGCGAACGTACCAGCGTTGAACATCTTCGGGGAGCATGCGATAGGGAGCATCCCCTTGCATATACACCCTCTTTATCCGGCCTTGATCAACAAAATCATTGACATAGGTTGATCCCCAGGCTGTTCCAATAGTGTCAGTAATCGCGTTGATCGATAATCCAAACGCCGAGGCTTTCTCTTGATCGATGTCAAGTTTATACTGGGGGACATCGGAAAGGCCATTTGGCCGTACCCCAACCATGCGGGGATCCTGTGATGCCATTCCCAGCATCATGTTCCGGGCTTGCAACAAAGCATCATGCCCCAAACCTGCCTGGTCAATCAGCTTAAAATCGAACCCGCTGGCATTTCCCAAAGCTGGAATCGGAGGCGGGATAAACGCATAAACTGAAGCATCTTTAATGCCATAGAGATGGCCCATAGCACGCTGGGCAATCGCCTGAGATTTCTGATCCGGACGAAGACGCAAGTCCCAGTCTTTAAGACGCACGAATCCAAGACCGACATTCTGCCCTTGACCGGCAAAGCTGAAACCCGTCGCGGTAAAAATACTGTCAACATTCTCTGCTTCCTGAGTCAAAAAGTATTCTTCTACCTTTTTGGCACTTTCCCGAGTCCGTTCCAGAGTGGCTCCCGGTGGCGCCTGGATCATCAGCATCATAATGCCCTGATCCTCATCAGGTAAAAAAGCGGTCGGCAACTGCTTGAACATAAAAACCAATCCGCCGATAATAATCAGATAAACGAGAAAAAATTTAATCGAGCGAGCGGCAACGAAGCCGACACTTTTCCGATATGTGACCTTGCCTCGTTCAAAGGTACGATTGAACCAGCCGAAAAATCCTTTTTTCTTCAGACCATGCCCCTTTTCAACAGGTTTGAGCATGGTCGCACAGAGTGCCGGGGTCAACACCAGCGCCACCAGCACCGACAACGCCATAGCAGAAACGATCGTAATAGAAAATTGACGATAGATGGCTCCGGTCGATCCGCTGAAAAAAGCCATAGGGACAAACACCGCGGAAAGAACCATGGCAATCCCCACCAGAGCCCCAGTGATCTGCTGCATTGATTTCCGGGTGGCCTCTTTGGGAGGCAACCCCTCTTCACTCATCACCCGTTCGACATTCTCAACCACAACTATGGCATCGTCGACCAACAAACCTATCGCCAGAACCATGGCAAACATGGTCAAAACATTAATAGAATAGCCAAAAGCTGACAAAATGCCGAAGGTACCCAGCAAAACGACAGGAACAGCAATAGTCGGTATTAGGGTAGCCCGCAGGTTCTGTAAAAACAGGAACATGACCAAAAACACCAGGACGACGGCTTCGATAAGAGTCTTGAAGACTTCATTGATAGACAACTCCACAAAAGGTGTCGTGTCATAAGGGAAAACAATCCGATAGCTCTCGGGCATGAACGCCTTAAGCTCCTGTGCCTTCGCTTTGACCAGCGCTGCTGTATCAAGGGCATTAGCTCCGGTCCCCAGATAAACCCCCATACCACTAGCCGGAGAACCTTTATAGCGAGCGATGCGACTGTAAGATTGAGATCCCAGTTCAAGCCGGGCGACATCACGCAACCGCACCTGCGATCCATCTTCATTCACCTTGATGAGAATATTTTCAAAATCCTCAATCGTTTCCAGTTTGGACATCGCCCTGATCGAAGCATTGAGTTGCTGTCCTTTAACCGCCGGTGCGCCACCGAGCTGTCCTGCGGTCACTTCAACATTCTGGGCTTGCACGGCAGCTTCTATATCTGCAGGCATCAGGCTATAGCTGTGCAATTGTTCCGGATTAAGCCAGATACGCATTGAATGCTGCTCACCAAAAACCATAACATCACCGACACCGGTAACACGGCTGATGGGCTCAGACATTTGCGATTTCAAATAATCGCTGATTTCATGTTCAGTCACATCAGGGTCAGTCGAATAGACACCGATAACCATCAAAAAACTGGAGGAGGATTTCTTGACGTTAACCCCAAGCTGCTGCACCGTCTGAGGTAACAGACTGGTGACACCCGAAACCTTATTCTGCACTTGCACCTGAGCAATATCAGGATTAGCTTCAGGTTCAAAAGTCAGCGTAATAGAAAGGTTACCGTTTGAGTCACTGGAAGAAGAGAAATAACGCAAGAAATCGATTCCGGTCAAACTCTGTTCAATGATCTGGGTCACGCTGTTCTCCAGAACCTCAGCCGATGCTCCAGGGTAAGAGGCATTAATTGTAACACTGGGAGGGGCGATGTCTGGATATTGTTCAACAGGGAGAGTTTCTATGGCAAAAACTCCTCCCAACATAATAACGATGGCAATCACCCATGCAAAGATGGGACGTTCAATAAAAAATCTTGGCATTACTCTATCCTGTTGTCGCTGGCTGATGTCGAAATTTCAACCGGGGTCACTTTTGCTCCAGGTTTGATTTTCTGTAAACCGGCAACGATAACTTTATCTCCCGCTTGTAGTCCGGAACTGATCAACCATTTGTCACCCAACGCTCTTGAGACCTCAACCGGGCGAGTATTGACAACATTATCATCACCAACAGCCCAGACAATCGTTGCACCTCCAGCGCTTCTGACCACCGACTGCTGTGGCACAAGAATGGCGTTTTCCAGCTGAGCCTGAGGCACCCGTGCTTTTACAAATAAACCGGGAAGCAAATAGCCGTCAGGATTAGGAAAGAGAATCCGCAATTGGACCATGCCGGTGCCCTCATCAACGCTGATATCAGAAAACTGAACCTCCCCTTTCAGCTCATAAGGATCTTTTTCTCCCTTAAGGATCAACTCTGCTTTGATGCTGCCGGTGTTGTTCCCCGAAGTCATCTGCTTGCGCAATTTCATCAGTTCAGCACTCGATTGATTGACATCGACATAAACCCTGCTCAGGTTCTGCACAATCGCAAGAGCATCGGCCTGATTAGCAGTCACCAACGCCCCCTTGGTCACGGCAGATTTGCCGATTCGCCCCGAGATAGGAGCAAAAACTTTCGTGTAGTCAAGGTTAATCCGGGACGAAACCACCGCCGCCTTGGCAACAGCAACATCAGCTCTGGCCTGCTCCAGAGTCGCCAGGATATCATCGTAGCTCTGGCGACTGACACCACCGACTTCGACCAGTTTCCGGTAACGCTCCGCTTTGGGCTCGACTGCTTTCAAATTGGCTTCCGCCTTACGTAAATAAGCAATATTACTTGCATGTACGGCTTCATATGATGCTGAATCGATCTGATAAAGTTGTTGCCCCGCTTTGACAAAGCTTCCCTCTGTGAAAAGACGATCAACAATAATTCCGGTCACCTGTGGACGTATTTCAGCCACCTGGTAAGAAGACGTCCGACCGGAAAGATCACGGGTCAGTATCGTCTGTTGAGGTGCAATGGTAAAAACCGTAACTTCAACCGGTGGTGGTTGTGGTGCCGAAGTTTGAGCTTGAGTCGCTTCAGTCTTTCCCGTTGTGAAATAATAACCGGTACCAATCAAAGCCAGAACGATAATCCCGGCCAACATTTTCCTCTTCATACATTCTCCTGCGGTTTTAAAATGACAATTCTTTTGATCAAAGTCTTCACATCTTCTTTCATGCGTTGCAAATCGTAATCAGCATCCGGACGATACGGCAAAGAAGTTAACGGCCCGAGGATGGTCCCGAAAAGCGTTTCTGCCATGATGAAAGGATCACATGCGACAAACTCTCCAGCCGCTATTCCTTCCTGACAAAGATTCGCCAAAGGAAGGAGGATAAGTTCTATTCGCTCCTGAAGAACAACTTCCGCTGACTGTTTCCGTCTGACAAACTGGAAATAGACACACACATCATCGTGAACGCGGTAGGCGCTATCGATAAAATCATTGAGACGTTTCAACGGGCTTCCCTCTCCCCCGAGGGTCCTTTCATTCGACTCCAGAAGCGGCTCTAGAACAACCCGATGGACATGATTCATCAAATCATCTTTATTTTGAAAATAGTTATACAGCGTCCCCTTTGCAACCCCGCAAATTCTGGCAACTTCATCCATAGTAACCGGTTGATCCTGTTTGATCAGATTCAGCACAACGCCAACAATTTCATCTCGCAACAACTGATCAAGAAGCATTTTTTTGCGGCCGGTTGTTTTCATTTTTCCCCTTGATTTTCTTGATTTGTTTTTGTTTGTATTGACTGGAGAAGCAAAAACCAGTAGCGGAATAAATCCTCACATAGCAAAGCTGATCGGTCATCGATCAGCTTTATTTTTTCTTTGGAATTAACAATTGACTACACGGTCACCTTATGACTATAAAGTCACCCCTGTCAAGAGCATGTTGTTAAAAATGAAATTTGCACTCCATTCATTCCATCTGGTGGTAAACCCGACATATGAAATTAAATATTGAAAAACATAAAGCCCTCTATGTGATTTTTCTGGCAATGCTGGCAGCAACGCCGCCACTTTCAACGGACATGTATCTGGCTGCCATTCCACAGATTGCAGCCACATGGAATGTGGGAAAAGATTTAGCGAATCTGACCCTGGTATTATGGTTTGCTGCTTTTAGTTTTTCCATCCTTATCGCTGGTTCCTTATCCGACAAATATGGCCGCAAATCGATTCTGATTGTCGGATTAATAATTTTTGTCTGCTCTTCTTTTCTCTGTGCCATTTCACAAAATATCACTCAATTGATTCTGTTCCGAATTTTCCAGGGAGCGGGAGCTGCCGCACCATCAGCTATAGTTATGGCGATTATCCGTGACCGCTTTTCCGGGAATGAACGACAACAAGCGATTGCTTATGTGATGACCATTGTTGCCATTGCACCCATGGTCGCTCCGTTGATCGGCGCTCTGCTTTTAGAATGGTTCAGCTGGCGTTTCATTTTCCTGCTGCAGGGGAGCATGGTTCTCTTTACGCTGTTGATTGCTTTAAGTTTTACCGAGACAATTCAAGAAAAACTGACAACTCCATTGCTGCATCTGGTGACCCGCTACCGTGTTCATTTCAGGAATCGGGAATTTATCTTTGCCAGCTTGGGGATGGGACTTTTGAGTTTGCCGTTTTACGGTTTTATCGCTTTTTCACCCATCTACTATATTTCCTTATTCGGACTTTCGGAAAAAATGTTCAGCCTGTTTTTCGGTCTCAATGCCCTCAGTTCCATGGGCGGTGCCTACATGGCCACAAAAATCGCCACCCGCTTTGGAGACAAAAAAGCGATTACCCTGACAATATGTGGCTGTATTCTAGCTGCGACAGGGTTGCTGCTGGCGACCCAGCATTATCTGTTTTTCCTTCTGTTTATGGCGCTGTTTTCATTCAGTATCGGCTGCAGCCGCCCTATCAGCGGAGCGCTGATTCTGGGACTGGTAAAAACTGATGTCGGTTCAGCCTCATCTTTTCTGATCTTTTATCAGTTTATTTCCGGAGCCCTGTGTATGGCCTTCGTGACTTATCGCTGGACTCACCCGGTACTGGTTTATGCCCTGCTGACCCTGGTGACATCTCTGTTGGTCTTATTGATCTGGAAAGCGATTGAAAACCGCATCGAGCCAACACTTTAGTGTTCATCCCCTCTGAACTCAGCCATGGGTTCAGAGTAGAAAAAGGAACATGTTTATTTTCCGACCTTGCTTCGCCGCCCTTGTCCTCTCAATTCGATATGCCTCATGATTTGGTTCTCGGTCAAACCTGTCTTTTTCATCAGCGCCTCCTGATGTATTTGTGCCAAAAATCTCTACTTTTGGCATGTCCACCTGTTTACGCATGCACCACTTTTCTTTCGCGATACAGAAAAGTCATCCAAAAAAGTAACAACGGTAAATTCAGGTAGATTATTAAATAATGGTTTGACACTCGGA
The DNA here is from genome assembly GCF_963675815.1 of uncultured Desulfuromusa sp. Taxonomy (NCBI): domain Bacteria; kingdom Pseudomonadati; phylum Thermodesulfobacteriota; class Desulfuromonadia; order Desulfuromonadales; family Geopsychrobacteraceae; genus Desulfuromusa; species uncultured Desulfuromusa sp. The sequence continues at coordinate 2,647,321 of NZ_OY776574.1, read as the reverse complement.
AGCGACAGATATAAAATCGCATAATTAGTTTTTGCAAATAAAGGGGACTGATTTATTTTTAGGTCAAGAAATAAATCTGTCCCCTTTTTTTATGTTTTCTCTTTGTATGGCGCACAACGACTGAACTTACTGGTTTTTAAGAAGCGTAGCGGATTAAAATCCGGTTCAATGATTTGTTATAATTTTTTTGTTTTTTTGCCTATATAGAAAACATAGCCATAATATTCTTTGTACTTATAGTATAACTCGGTTTCGTGCCGTTGATTTTCTATAAATTCTACAGCAGTTTTATTGCCTGCATTTTTTTCCAGAAAATTTTTTTCTGCATTTACTTGTGGTTCATAGAAATGTTCTGTCCAACAGTTTTCCGGGAGAATAAACGTGGCAATCGGAACATAACCGGCTTTTTGCATTTGCTTGACTTTATTGGGAATTGTGTCAATTTCAGGATAAGCATCCTCCCAAAATTCTTCTATTTCAGAAGGTCGTTCTTCTGTAAACCAGGAAACTTCTGAGACAGCAATGTAGCCACCTGCTTTAAGGAATTTGCGCCATTCTTTTAGTCCTCGTTCAAATCCAATATTGTAAATGGCTCCTTCTGACCATATCAGATCCAACTCTTCTTCGTGAAAAGGAAGAGCATCCATTGAGCCAGTAATACCTTTCACTTTACCTTGTAGGTTCAGTTTCTCAACATTTGTATTGAACTGATCGATAAAAACAGGAAAAAGGTCGAGTCCTATTATTTTCCCTTGAGCATTCTGAGCTAATACCATTGTCTGTCCACCGGATCCGCAACCGATGTCAGCAATAAGAGATGTGTCGTTTAGATTATCGATAAAACTCAAAGCTTTAATTGTTATTTCTGGACTGCCTGGACCCTGTCGTTCCAAGGTTGAATAATATTGACATATTAATTCCAGATCAAATTCGTGAATCGATTTAATTTCATCATTCATCATGATTCCTCTTGTCTCATACCGTTGGACGAAAAAATATTCAGTAATATTCAGGGGACATAATACCTATTTCCTGTCAACTCATGGCCTCCCCGCTGTTTTCAACATCAGCTCCCGACCGGTTAACTTCTCCAGTTGAAGTAAGTCTATCTTGATCATCAGAAAAGATGTCCATGGAACGGATACCACGCTGGACCATGTGATGTGGATAGGTTGGAGCAACCAGACGTACAAAACGTGACATCAATCCCCTCCGGATCAGCATCATTTCATGCTATTGGTATGTGATGGGCAGGTTAACGGTTTCTTTTTTCACTTTCAAGATTTCTAAAGAGGTATTATGGCTCCCGATTCTGCGAAGACAGAACCCGGAGTTTCTTGGTTGATCAATCGCCTGTCAAAGAACGAAAAGGTGAATCTTTTGCGTTAATGGTTATATTTACTCTTGACGGCCAGGGGCCTGATAAGTGTTAGCTGTGTTCTTTAATACCAATGTAAATAGCCGCTGATTCAGGTCCGCTGTATTCCTCAAAGTCTGTTTCATATGCTCGCACATAGGGCTGTGTATTCGAAAAATGCTCCCAGACGGCTTTCCAAGCGTCAATGATTGCTGCGGGCATCACGCCATTGGCCGGAAATATCAGATATGTTCCAGACTTAATAAAAACATTCTCTTCCTGTGAATTGGTAGCTTTCGTTCCAGCTGTAACCGTGAATTCGCCGTTTGCGTCAGATTCATAGTCCGAATACACCCCATAAATTGGCGTGGTTTGATTGCCGTGTGATTTATAAAACTGCCCCCACAGGCCCGGGATCTTTCCGGTTGAACCCATCTCCGCTTTGTTGGTTGTACGGACATTAGGTCCTTTAACCCTGAATTGCTCTATGTTCGTTTTTTGCATTACTTTTCTCCAAACTCTTCATGCGCGATGTGACGATACGGCTAACGGGCTGTTCAGGGGCGGCGAGTTACGAACCGTCCACTGCAACAGCAAGGTTATATTTTTTCACTATAAATTGGACAATAAATTCAACTACCTGTTTTTACACTATCAGAAATTATAATCCTTACACCGGCCAGCATTGCTTTTGATAGCTCTTTTTCCGTATCCACAGTCCATGTATTGACGCGTTTACCTTTCCACCGTGCTACCTTCATCCACAATTTTTCTCGTTCTGATGAATTATCTGGAAAAAGAGAAATCTCTGGGTGAAGAGTATCTACCCCGATAAGAAATCCTTTGATGCCTGTTCGATTTACCCATGAGTTGGCCTTATAACTCCATTTTTTCCTGTCTTCGAGGTTAACGACACGATCTACACTTCGAAAAAGGTATGCTGTCTCAATGGTGCGATGAAAAAAGCGTGTAGTCAGAAGGGTGTTTATATCAAAGGAAGAAATTATGACCTGATCATCTATGCCATAATGACGTATTATGTTTACAGCTTTTCGTGCTGTACGACAGATGCAAAAATCACTCGATTTAATCTCGACGTTAAATATTACGTTTTCATTTCTTTTTATAAATTCACAACATTCGGAAAAAGTGGGAACTTCATAGCCATTTTTTTTTTGACATATCTTGGATAGTTTTAAGCGATTTTTCCCAAGGGAAAATTCCGAATTGCGATTTCAAATACCAACGGTTTACAACTACGAGCTTTTCATCCAATGTTGATTCTACATCAATTTCGATACCCGAAGCTCCACGTTCTAACGCCTCTTCAAAGGCTATTATTGTATTCTCAGGGACACTCTCTTTTCTAAGACCTCTATGCCCCAGTATTAAAGGTTTTTCTTTGTTTTGTTCAACCAGTCTGTCAATCAGTGTACTTTTCAATATGAACCCTTTAAGGCAAAGTCAGCTTAGAAATATAACGGCTTGGAATATTCGGGGGACATAATACCGGAATATTCAGGGGACATAATACCGGAATATTCAGGGGACATAATACCGGAATATTCAGGGGACATAATACCGGAATATTCAGGGGACATAATACCTATTTCCTGTCAACTCGTGGCCTCCCCTCTGTTTTCAACATCAAGTCCCGACCGGTTAACTTCTCCGGATAAGGAAGTCGATCTTGATCATCAGAAAAGATGGCCATGGAACGGACACCACGCTGGACCATGTGATGTGGATAAGTTGGAACAACCAGACGTACAAAACGTGACATCAATCCCCTCCGGATCAGCATCATTTCATGTTATTGGTATGTAATGAACAGGTTAACGGTTTCTTTTTTCACTTGCAAGATTTCTAAATAGGTATTATGTCCCCCAATTCTGGGGCCTGATAAGGGTTCGACGGTAGATTACGCATACGGATCCACATCGCCGTACTCTTTGATGTGCTTGGCGATCTCCCCCGCATACCAGGAACCCTCACTTTCAAGTGCGACTAGTGCGGGAAGGGCCCCTGTTCCCTCGTTCATTGCGAGTATCAGTGCTGCGTACTCCCGGAGCTGCATATCAACTTGCACCGATCCAACAATCTGCCGCAACATAGGCACAGCTCTAGGTAATGACGAAATAATTGCTTCTACAGACTGTCCAAGTGTACCACGGCCTATCTGTGCCTCAGGGTCGATGAAGGCAAGAAGCTTGATCACATGGTTGGCCGTGAATTGAGAAAAAATCTCTCGAACGTGGTCCCGTGTTGCAGGCGCTATGGGCTCGCCACCCCCCCAAATGTCACCATGCCATGGGATATGGGCTAACCAGTAAATAAGCACTGGCGGAATCTGTGATATTGGCCGTTCGGAAAATGTACGAACAAGCTCGCCCCACCCTGAGAGATTGTTTGGATAGCGACGGAACAGGACTAGCAGGCCAAGGAAAATTTCATCAGCTTTGTTCGAACGCGCCAGCCGAAGTGCCTCCTCCAGACCGAGAACAGGCGTTTGACCAAGAACGGCCCGCATGAAGAGAGCCGTGAATGTCGCCCGGTCAAAACGATTAGCATCTGTCGCAGCAAAGCGTACGGTGGAAGCGCAAGGGTTTTCCTTTAGGTAGCGTTTTAGATCCACCCAATGCGCACGGCCCAGCGAAGGAACGTAGATAAGGCCAAAGACAGGCAGAGGATGTTGGGCCCAGTACTCACGATGGCTTCCGATGGGAAATGCGCAGTCGCCTGACTCCGGCGTGTAGTAAGAGGCACCCGACTTAATCTGAACGGCGATCTGCTTATTTAGAGGCCGCTCGTTCTCCATGAATTCGATGAGAGCGTCGATACCAATATCGTTCTCTTGTTCGATCTTGATAAAAAGACAACTGCAGGCCTCAACAACGCTCCGGACGAAATTTACACCTTCCTTCGCAGTGACCGCAGAACGTTTATAATTTGGCATTTCGAACCTGTGACGCCGAACGCCGCCATAAACGGCGCGAGCTCGCGAGCGTCCGGCGACCGAAGGGAGCGAATTTAATGGCATTGTTATGCATTGATTATTGTTTCCAGTCTTGACGAGACAGTGTTACCAAGCGCCATCAGCCCTTCACTATTATTAAGATATTTTACGTAACGTAAATGCCTCAAATCGAATGGGATATCATGTTCACTTTGAGTTATGAGAATAACTTCTCGCCCTAGAGTATGAGCTATGCCAGCTTCGTAAAAAACATTTGGATTTCTACCAGTGCAGTCACAGATTACAACTCTAGAATGATCAATAAGAGAGACTACATCTTGAATAATTGCCGGATTTTCCCAAATATCATCTGCTCGTCGACAATGTAACTTCAAGCTTGCCGTTATTTCTTTTAGCTTTTCATAAACACCTGAAAATGTCAGATCGAAAGGCATCATTACGGATATTAAAGTTGGCTCTATTTGCTCAACCTCAGAGATATTAAAAACTGTAGGTAGCTGCCTTCGGGGTTTAAGATAACGAAGTAAAACCTTGAATAAATCAACATCTTTTACCGCCCAGTGAGTTCTAGAAAATTCAAAATCAGCAATCCCGAACTCGCTTTGTACTACTTTTATTTGCTCATTAGACAAGGGTGGTATGGAATTATCATAAGCATACTCAATCTTTGTTGAACTGCCTGCTTTAACAGCGCTAATGATTGATCCGACTCGGGCATTTTGCTGGGAACCATCGTGCCAAGTTTCCTGCATAAACAAGCAAGGAAGCTTCGAAAGCTTTTCAAGATCAATATCGCCACCCGAGCTAAACTGCTCACTCAAGTAGGATTCCGTATACTCAAAAACTCGAGACGAATCCATATCATCTCTTGAGTCACTCCATCCGCTAGACTTCACAAGTAAGTTGTACAAATTGTGTCCTCAATTATTTTGATTGCATAACTATAAATGGACAGGTCTGTATAAAACTGAAAACAAAGACAAGATTTGTCTGTATAAATTTATTGTAAAAAACCACTAGTCTACTACAAGTAACTGATTCAATTGAACATTTCAATTTTACATAAGGTTACAGACAAATATAGGTAGAACTGTCTATCCCCAACTTACAGACCATCCAAGATGGCTGCTCACACCCTTGCCGCCTTGACCACTAATATCTGTCAGAAAGGCATTAATGTCCCCCTCACTAACATTCAGCACTCAAACAAAAAAAGCCGCCAACCAGATTCATATCTGGTTCGGCGACTTTCAAATTTGACCTGTGAGTTTGTCTTTCCACTCTTCCCCCTAAGTGAAATGAAGTTTCATTCAAGCCTGAAATTGCGTGTTTGTCAAGTTTTAACAAGGCTGCAACCGCCTGCCGACAATTCATGGAAACGGCTTTTTCGTCCTGCAGCGGTCTGTTTTTGTCCTGCACCCTATCGAATATTTGATTTTCTCAGGATTATCCCCCATTATCTGTTCTTGAATCTTATTTTACCGCAACCCGAGAAGCCAATACCGATGTATGAAACCGCAATCGTCGCTTTTACAACATTTTTTGCCACCATAGGGCCGATTGATGTGGCAGTGATGTTTGCCGCCATGACCCCGAAAGCCGCACCCGAATTTCGTCGTCTCATGGCGGTACGGGGCATTCTGGTGTCAAGCGGGATTCTGTTAGTCTTTGCTTTCACGGGGGATGCACTGCTGCGCAGCCTGGGAATTTCCCTGGCTGCATTAAAAGTTTCAGGTGGAATTTTGCTACTGTTGATCGGCATCGACATGGTCTTTGCCCGCCATTCCGGAGGCATTTCAACCACTGATATTGAAACCAACGAAGCGGCCGAAAAGCAGGATATTTCCATCGTTCCACTGGCGACCCCGCTAATTGCCGGGCCCGGGGCCATGGGTGCCGCGGTGCTGCTGATGGCCAATGTCAAAGGTCAGATTCTACAGGAAGCAGCCGTTATTCTGACCATGCTGGGGGTGTTGCTGTTAACTCTGGCCCTGTTGCTGATTGCCACCAAAGTCCAGAATTTTTTCGGTGTAACCGGTATGCAGGTTGTCAGCCGGGTCTTTGGAGTGGTGTTGTCTGCACTGGCCATTCAGTTTATGTTTGATGGCCTGCTGAGGAGCGGCTTGATTCCTTGATCAAGCCGACAGAGCACAGTTCGCAAAGGTGCTGATAACCTCGGAGATCGATCCCGCCTCTTTGCAGCAGATTTGACCTCAGTGAATAATTTTTAACGATTTTCTCTATCAGCTTTGTACGCTTTTCAGGCGCAGGAGCCCGACTCCCAAACCGATAAACATCCCACCGGTTATTCGCTGAAACCAGGCCATTCTGTTTCGGCTTGCAAGCCATCCTTTTGCCCTCTTTGCGGTCAATCCATACGTACATAACGAACTGAACGATATGACTAAAAAGAGACTGGTCATGATCATAAATTGCGGCAGAACAGGGGTTTCCAAATCTAGAAACTGCGGGAATATCGCGGTAAAAAACAGTATCGGTTTGGGGTTGGTCACAGCAAGAAAAAACGCTTCATAAAAGTAAGATGATCTCCGCTTTTTGAAGCCATCGGTGGGATTTGTCTTTTCAACGTTAAGCGATTGACCATTCAAGATGCACTTAACCCCAAGATAAATCAGGTACAAAGCACCAATTGTTTTGGCAATCATAAAAATCGTTGCGGATGTCGTCAATAAAATTCCCAAGCCTAACATTGATGCTGTCGAGAGAATAAATAAACCCAGAATATTCCCCAGTGAAGCGACAGCGACCGTTTTCATATCGGTTCGGAGCCCATTCAGAATGGCCAGGACAATGGCTGGTCCCGGGCTGGTGATGTAGAAAAAAGACACGACAAAATAAATCAGTAATGTCTCATAATTCATAAGAGATAACCTTTCACAGCAACCCCGATCAACCACCCTGCCTGGATATGCCCTGAATCAATGAATAGCTCAATGGAAGGTCATAAGGGCCGTTAATCAAAAAAAATTACTGCCAGAATTTCTTTTGTATTTCATGATAAACTTCTGACTTCGTTAAGCCGATATCGTGCAGCAGATAGGAAGGCATATTTGCAAGTTGCTTTCTGGTTTTTGCATTTTGGTGCCACTTGTGTATCAAGGATAAACAGGTCCGGGCAAATTGCCTGACGTTCCATTTACTACTATCAAAATAGATTGCTGCAGGTTTGCTGACCAGTAGAGATTTTCTCATCATGACTGCCTCCAATTCTTGTTTTTGTTATATTGAATATGCTACATATTTATTCTGAACCGTAACAGATTCAAAAGTAACATTTCTCAATAAGCACAGATTGTACTGTTTCAAAACTGTACCGGCTGATTCTCAGTAAAACTGTACTGGTGGTTCCGATGGAAAACAATCTCTACTCTCAGCTTGCTTGCAAAATGACAGCCCAGATACGCAGTGGAGCCATAACTGTCGGTGAACGTATGCCCTCAGTCAGACAGTTGTCGAAACGGGAAAATGTCAGTATTTCAACTGTCGTCGCTGCCTATAATCTGCTGGAAGAACAAGGATGGGTTGAGGTTCGTCCCAAATCTGGTTATTACGTGCGCAGGCAAGTCCGTGAATCATTGCAAGTGCCAAGCACTTCGGATGTTCATTCCCGACCGGTTATTGCCACAACCTCCCAGTTAGTGATGGATGTCCAACGGGAGGTCACCAAGCCAGAAGCTGTCAGCTTCAGTCGGGCAACACCGGCAACCGATTTTCCCATCATCCGCCATGTTGAGCGGACCTATACCCGGCTGTCCAGGACTCGAAAACATCTGGGGACCGGCCATACCAATCCCGAAGGGCCTTACGAATTGAGGCAACAGATTGCTCATCATGCCGTGGATGCGGGGGTGGCTGTGTCGCCGGCCAGCATTGTCACCACTGCCGGCTGTTTAAATGCGATGGGATTATGCCTCCAGGTTTTGACTCAGCCTGGAGATGTCGTAGCCGTGGAATCTCCCTGTTACTACGGTATCCTGCAGTTGATAGAAGCCTATGGTCTCAAAGCCGTTGAAATTCCTGCTCATCATGAAACCGGCCTGAGTCTTGAAGCTCTTAGACTGGCCATGGAACAATGGCCATTGAAAGCGGTGCTGTCCGTATCCAGTTTTTCAAATCCTCTGGGTTGCAGTATTCCTGACGAGCGTAAAAGAGAACTGGTTTCCCTGCTGGAACAATACCAGGTGCCGCTGATTGAAGATGATATCTATGGCGATCTTTATTTTGGAGAAAGAAGAACTCGTGCGATCAAGGCCTTTGATACTCAGGGATTGGTTTTATTGTGTTCGTCACTCTCCAAGACGATTGATCCGCAACTCAGGGTCGGATGGATACTGGCGGGTCGTTATTTCGAAGAATTATTGCATCGTAAATTCCTCAATATGCTGTCAACTCCCATACTGCCACAGCTGGTCAGTGCAGAGATATTAAGCCAGGGTATCTACGAACGGCATTTGCGTCACGCCAGAGAGGCTTATCGACACCGCTATCTGCGCCTTGTCGATCTGGTATCAGAATATTTTCCCGGTATCACCAAGATTTCCCGTCCGCAAGGTGGAATTGTCGCCTGGATTGAATTACCCAGGGGCGTTGATGCAACCGAGTTGTACCATTACAGCCGGGAACATGATGTATTAATCGCCCCCGGAGAAATGTTTTCCCTCAACAAGCAATTTCAGCATTGTTTCAGGTTAAACTATGCTCACAGGTGGACCCCTGCGCGCGAGAATGCCATCCAAAAATTGGGGCAGTGGGTCGCGGAGCGGGTCGTTTTGTTGCAGAGTCAGTAAAGCAAGGGGAGTTATTATGCTGGATCAGAATCTTGATTTTCACATCGAACAACTTGGCAGCTGCCATTTTCCGTCGCCGATGCTGGGAGTACAGTTTACCGACGAAAGCAAGCGCTTGCTCTACCATTCTCACCCCCAAGATTTACGCCCTTTTATTGCCGCAGGACTGGAACCGCCAAGCATGGAGCTCGCGGGTCCCCGCAAACAGATCTTCTTTGACCGGCATAAACTCTCCTGTGGTATCGTCAGTTGTGGCGGTCTCTGTCCCGGGATCAATAACGTCATCCGCGCAGTTGTCATGAGTCTTTATCACCATTATGGCGTACGGCGGATTCTTGGTTTTCGCTATGGCTTTGAGGGACTAGTGAAACGCCATGGACATCTGCCGATCCCTTTAAGTCCGGAAGCTGTCAACAATATCGGCGAACTGGGCGGCACTGTGCTTGCTTCGTCTCGGGGTCCGCAAGATGCAGCAGAAATGGTTGATTATCTCCAGGAACTCAAAATCGGTATTCTCTTTACCATCGGCGGTGACGGCACTCTGAAAGGGGCCGGGACCATTGCGGAAGAAGCCAAAAAGCGCGGTTTACCGCTGAGTGTCATCGCTATTCCCAAGACCATTGATAACGACATCTGTTTCGTCAACAAGACTTTTGGTTTTGAAACCGCAGTAGCAGAAGCGCAGAGCGCCATCAACGCAGCTCACTCTGAAGCCAGCGGCGCTTTCAACGGCATAGGCCTCGTCAAACTGATGGGCCGGGATTCGGGATTTATTGCAGCACAAGCGACCCTGATCAGCGGCCAGGTCAATTTCTGCCTGACTCCGGAAGCGCCATTCGATCCACAGGTGCTCATGAAAAAACTTGAAGACCGATTGACCCATCGCGGACACGCCGTCATCGTTGTCGCGGAAGGAACCGGCCAAGAGCTGATGGCCGCCACCGGCAAACGGGATAGCTCGGGAAATGTGCAGTTGGGTGATATAGGCGAATGGCTGCGTGATGCCATCAAAAGCCACTTTGCTGCCCGGAAGAAAAAAATCACCCTCAAATATATTGACCCGAGTTACATCATCCGCAGCCAGCCCGCCAACGCCCACGATTCAGCTTTTTGCCTGATGCTCGGACATAACGCCGTTCATGCCGGTATGAGCGGTCGCACCAATATGGTCCTGGGTTCATGGAATAATCAGTTTACTCACGTGCCGATCGCGCTGGCAACACGACAACGCAAAAGAATTGATCCCAAGGGTTGGTTCTGGAGCAGCGTACTGGCCTCAACCGGTCAGCAGGGGGAAATCACGGAACCTTGACAGTTGCACAAACGAACCCTTACGCTTGATATCAGAGTAAAAAACCGATCCGAGGAGAAATAGATATGCAAAACAAAAAAGAAGCCATGTCCCTTGCCTACGATGAAGCAGGGACAGGTCAGGCAGTGCTGTTCATTCATGGATACCCTCTTAACCGCCAAATGTGGCAACCACAAATTGCAGCCTTGAGTGCTGCCGGGTTCAGGGTCATTGCCCCTGATCTGCGCGGTTTCGGTGAGAGTGCCGCCGGGGAATCGCCGGGAACGATGGATGCCATGGCTGACGATCTGGTGCACTTACTCGATCAACTGCAGATTGAAAAAGCCGCAGTAGCCGGTATGTCGATGGGGGGATATGTCTTACTCAATCTTCTCAATCGTTACCCGCAACGGGTCAACGCCGCCTGCTTTATAGTCACGCGCAGCGATGCCGACGATGCATCCGGACAGGACAAACGGAACCATTTAATCACTGAAATAGAAGCCGGGAGACCACAAGTGGTTGCCGAGGCGTTTATTCCTGCTCTCTTCTCCCCCAGCACCATACAAACCCGGCCGGAAATGGTAGACATGGTGCGCAGCTGGATATCCGCAACATCTGCAACCGGACTTATCCATGGATTACAGGCCATTCGGGATCGGGTGAATTCCACGCCTCTATTGGCAACCTTGCAGGTTCCAACCCTGGTTATCGGAGCCGAAGAGGATCAGGCGATTCCGCCGGAAAAATCACGCGATCTGGCGACCCGGATTCCAACTGCCAAGCTGTCGATGCTACCGGCAGTCGGACATATGGCCAATCTGGAAAACCCCAACCAGTTCAATCAGGTCTTCATTGATTTTCTGCGCTCTGTACCGGCAGGCTGACAATGCCAACAGCTTGACTCTCTGACATCCTCACAAAAACACCGGACACCGCTAAGGGTGTCCGGTTCGGGATTGTGAAAGCAGTCTTTTTATTCCGTGACTGACTTAAGACAATATTCGCTCAAATCCAGAGCAGGAAGAATGTTATCTGTCAAACTTGCAAAATACTCAAGCAGGGGGACGTAGTAGAGGATATAAGTATCTTCATACACAGTTGGATCAGCATCTCTCACTTCTGCGAAAGTCAGGTAATTGTCCTTACCCTGGGCTGTGAAAGAGTTGGTTGCCACAGTATAGACAGTGTCTGCCTCAATATCTGACCATAGCCCTGTCTCTCTGTCCTGAATCTCAACATTCGTGATGACTTCAAACTCACTGCCACTGAGATTGACATCATAGCGAAGACCTGAAGAGTAAGGAAACGCCCCAGTTGAACCAGAGTTCAGAGAATAGTAAGCACCTTCGTTAAGAACCTTGACGATATCCGACCCCTTCATATCAATCATAACAACAGTATTGGAAAAAGGAAGAACCTCAATCAACTGAGCTAAAGTGATATCACCCTCGAGAAGACTGGCTCTGACACCACCGGCATTCTGAATGGCAACGTCAATAGCAACGTTCGTTCTTTTAAATGCGTCAGCAACCACCTGCCCCGCATAACTTCCTGATGGGGTTTCACCAGCAGCAAAAGCCGTCGGAATTCTTGTATTGCTCATGGTTTCGGCAACTGTTCCGACAACTTCGTTCTGAGTCGCTTCCATCTCTTCCCGATAGGGTTCAAGGATGCTTTCTATGGTCGGATTCACATCTGCCACTCTCAGGATTGGAGACGCATCGATCGCTTGCAGGACTTCTTCTTTAACCGTGTCGGAAACCTCAACATAGGTATTACTTTCATCTTGTTGCAGGAAGGTATCGCTCACAGGAATGACAATGTTCCCGTTAATACTTTCAACAACACCTTCTGCCGTGAAACTTACGTCAAGGAGACCAACAGCCCTTGCATAGCTCCATGCCGTAACAACGTAGACCGGTTCTCCTTCAGGTCCGTAAACAAGAGTCGGGTATGATCCGATAGTGTCCAGGTCAGCAATACCTTCATGCGTATACCCTGCAAATGGACCGGTCTGGTCGTCCGCATACACCCTTGTAAGACCGATCTCCTCAAGCTCACTTTCATCACCAATAAGGGAATGGGTATCGCCACCGACAATAATATCCAACCCGGGAACATTCTCAGCAAAAACGATATCATTGTAATAACCGACATGGCTGACAAGAACGATCTTATTGACCCCCTGAGCCTCAAGTTCAGCAACGGCTTGATTGGCTGCAGTTATCTCTTCTGTAAATGTGACATCATCGGAAACAAGCGAAGAATTTTTAGTCTTTTCAACTTTAAGGATGCCGATGATCCCGATCTTCTCTCCGTCAATCTCTTTAATCACATAAGGCTTTATATCATCTTTGACGGCATAAAGCGGGCTGGCCTCTTCAGGTGTCATGTTCGAGGAAAGAATCGGAAAGTTCGCCATCTCAATAAGTTCGGCAAGCCTTGCGTCACCTTCATCAAATTCATGATTCCCAAGGGTGTAACCATCAAGCTCAAGCTCGTTGAAAATCTTGAAATCCGGCTCACCTTTAAAGAGTGAGAAATAAAGGGTTCCGTTCAGCTCGCCACTGTTCACAACAATACTGTTTTCATCCCTTTCTTCCTGAATCACCGTAGACAGTCTCGAAAATCCACCCATTTCAACACGTGTCGTAACTTCGTTGATACTCAGATCGTATGATGAACTGTCAAGGTATGAGTGATGATCATTGGTGTGAATAATTCTCAAATCAACAGCACTGTGTGAATCATCATTACTGTCACCACAGCCAGACAGTGTTGTCAGGCCAACAAACATAAACAAAATCAACAGAAAGCTTTTCAACTTTAAAAAACGCATATTCATTTTACCTCCAGGTATTTTTACTCATCAGCGTCAATAGGTCCGTGTTAATTCTTCATAAAGAGTCTTTACAAACATGTTTCAAATAGGAGCCCGAAGACATCACCATTCAAAGGTGTCACTGCCTTGCTTTATCTACAGACCAGGCTGCCGGCATTTTTATCATGGCTCCAAACGACCAAAGCAGCTCTGGTCCAAGAAATTGAACCATCTAGAAATCCATATTTACCTCCTGCACAGGCAAACAAAAAAATAAGTTTTATACAGACATCTTCTCTAATTTTGAGGTTAAGAACGTGTTAGTTATTTATTTTAAGATGATGAGAATGGGAATTCAGAAGGAGGAATGGAATGACAGAAGGGACCTTTGTCAATATTCGGCAGACCGGTTAATGGCCATGTCAACAGGATGCTGTTCAGCAAAATTGTTGTTCTTGGGAGGAAATATGGAGACAGAGTGTCGGTTAAGATTGATAAGGCAGGAAGCGATACGATAACCACAGTTGACCTGATATCTAGAAAAAATAAGATCAGACCTGGTCCTGAGCTGTTTTACAGCATCATTAAATTGATAAGAGGTGCCGGGCTGCAGGGGGGAGACCCTGTCAGCCCGGCAAAGCATCAGCTCGCTTTTTTCTGCGCATCAATGCGGTAGGTGATTAAATCCTGAATCGTCAGGACCGGCATCACATGTTTTTCGGCAAAAGTAACCACATCCGGCAAGCGCATCATTGTCCCATCGTCAGCGGTCAGCTCACAAAGGACTCCGTAAGGTTTCAATCCAGCCAATCGCATCAGATCGACAGTTGCTTCGGTATGACCATCTCTTTCCAAAACCCCACCGGAACAAGCTCGAAGCGGGAAAATATGTCCCGGTCGACACAGATCGGCAGGTTTTGCATCATCAGCAATGGCAGCCTTGACCGTCGTCACTCGGTCTGCAGCAGAGACCCCGGTGGTCACGCCTTTTGCCGCTTCAATCGAGACAGTAAAAGCCGTCTGAAATTGACTGTTGTTGTCCTCAACCATCATCGGTAACTGTAGCTCCTGCACTTTCTCCGCAGGAAGGCAGAGGCAGACAATGCCACTGCATTCGCGGATCAGCATTGCCATTTGTGCGGTTGTTAACGATTCTGCGGGAAAAATCATGTCACCTTCATTTTCCCGGTTTTCATCGTCAGAGACGAGAACCCCACGGCCATTACGGAGCGCGCGCAATGCGTTTTCAACCCGTTCTGTAGAATTTCCAAATTGCGTCAAGATAGACTGATTCATGGCTTTTCTCCTTATGTGGAATGGACCAGAATCAGGGCGATAGGGATTTATTGCAGAGCTCCGTACAGAAAGGAGGCATAAAAATCTGTAGCTGCAACACGTGACTTGATCCTCTTTCATCCGGACTATAACCGTCGGCTCTGGCATCTCACCAGATCTGCTGACCTTCCTCCCCAATGGAGAAAGCGCTCGCGGGCTCCCTGGTTTTTTTCCAGGATACCGCCGGTGGGGACTTTCACCCCGCCCTGAGAATTGCGTCATATTATGTAGATCAGATTTGCCTGCTTGTCAATGTTTCGCAACGGTACAGTTCATCAAATCATTTTTTCCTTGTCAGCCAAGTTATCCTTTCCAGGGGCTGGATACAAAACTCTTACGATAAACAACCCGATTGCTGTTGTTCAACCCAAAAAGCTGTGGCATATTTATCAGACAGAAGAAATTCACGTTCATTGATCAAGGAGAAAATTATGCGTTTACCTGTCCTTCTATCTCTTCTAATAACTCTTTTCTCAACACCGGCTATCGCCGGTTCCGTTGACATTGGCTTAAATGATGATTCCTTCCAGATTGGCTTTGAACAGGCATTGAGTAACGACAACTATGGCAATTCGTTCGGTAACGCCCGTTTTCTTTATAATGGTGACGAAGAGACCAAGATGGGGAGCATTGGCTTCGATTTTATCGGCAGGCCAGGAAACCTGCCGGGTCTAAGTGTTGGCGCCGGATCTAAACTGTATCTGGGGAAAACTGATCACAATGCTGAATTTATCAATCTGGGTATCGGCCTGCGCACGGACTACACCCTTCCACAGCTTCAAGGTTTGGGGGTATCAGCAGGTCTGTACTATGCACCGGACGTCTTTTCCGGACGGGATTCCAATAAGCTGATGGACTTCCAGGTCCGCTTGACCTACGCCATCATCCCCAAGGTCAAACTCTTCCTGGGATATCAGAACATTCAGTTGGACGTCGATGGTTCTCATGGGACCTGGACGATTGATGACGGAATACGAGCCGGTTTTGTCGGCAGCTTCTGATCTGAACATCTGACACGGCAAAAAGCCTGTCAGGAGACTGACAGGCTTTTTGCAAGAAAACCGAATATGGGACAAACAATCCTGAAAATAGACGTTGTTTCTTCCCCCTTCAAATCCAATATTCAGATCTTGCCTCTCAATCAACAACTCTGAAAAGCAGGAATCTATGAACGATCAAAAAAAAACACAAATTACCGCGGATATGACTCTTCTGGATATTGTCAGTGAATACCCTGCAACTGAGGCGGTACTCAAATCTTACGATGTGCAGGCAGGAGAATGCATCTGTTGTCAGATGCTGTTTGAATCGATCCGGCAGGTCGCGGAGCACTATCATCTGGATTTAAACGATTTACTCAGGAAGTTGAATTCTACTGCGGCGACTTAAATACTGAAAAACCTACTGCCTCCCCTCATAAAGAACTTTCCATTGCCCCTGTTCCTTCACCATGTAGAGCCGTTTATGGGCGTTACCGTTAAAATTATTGGATTGGTAATGTTGAACAAAGTTTGCAACAACCATTGGTCGGGATTTTTTGTCTCCCGGATAGCTTAAGATTGAGATGTCTGAAAGATCGATTTTCTGGAATTTTTTCCCGGAAAATACCCGTTTTTTATATTCTCCCCACGTGTCTTTATTATATTTTTTCGACCAGAAATCATCTGCATACATGTTCAGATAAGAGTTTAAATCAGAGCGTTCCCAATTCTGTCGCCATGTTTCCAGAGCCGCTTGAACCTCAATATTCTGATCCAGCCATTCTCCACTTGAAACCCAGTCAACCGACTCGCTGATCACAATCGGCGTCCTGCCGATTTCAACATACTGTCCGATACGGGTAAATTCTTCGTTGGTTAAAACCACACAGCCTTCACTATCCAGAGGAGGACGGCTGTAAAGGGATTTATCTGTTCCATGCAACCAGATCCCTTTGCCGGTCTTCTGTAAACGGTGATCATATTCGTTCGGATAATTAACGGGAAAAGCTCCACTACCATATAGCGGAGGCAATTTTTCATCGGGGAGATAACTGGTCACAAAGTAGACCCCACTTGGAGTCTTCAAGTCCCCTTCTCGAAATTTTTCACCCGTCTTTTTCCCGAGAACAACATAAAAGTCATCCACCAGTTCCGGAGACAAACCAGGGCCGGAATTATGATAGACATAAAGGCGATTTTTACTTTTATCGACAATCAACGCATATTCAGTATCACCGCTCAAGGCAAGCAGAGCACGAGGAACCTCAACACCGTCAGCCAGGAAGAGATACCCTTTCAATCGGGCTCTGGCTTCATTTTGAAGCTGTTGAATCCGTTTTTCCTGATCAGTATTGTTGCTTTTCAACAATCCATTTGTACCAAAGGCATCGACCTGATTAAACCGTGCCATCAACAAATCGCCGAGAACCAGATGTGCCAATTGAAATTTGGGAGCACGTTCAGTTAAAATTTTAAGTTCGGTAATAGCCTCATCCAGCCCGCCAACCTGGAATAACAACAGGCCCTTGAGCAAGCTTGCCTCATAATCTTCGGAATTACGCTTTAAACGGTTGTTTAGACGCTCAAACAGAACCTCAGTCTGAGAACTGACTTCTCTGCTGTCTGAAAAATTGGCGGGGGTATTAAAAGACGGGAATGCGGGTTGAGTCGCTATACTTCCAGCAGCCTGTTGTTGTGTCCACAATGCTCCGACCTTGACTCCAGTCAGCCCCAAGAGACCCATAATCAACACAGAGATAGTGATTCGTTTCAGCATCAACGAACTCTCCCTATAGAACGTTCACGGACGATTTTCCAACCTTTATCTGTCAGCTGCAAATCAAAAACTTTTTTGAATCGATCACTGAGAAGATTGCTTTTATAGCTCTGAATAACTTCAACTTGTTTCCGGTTATTTTCATCAGGAACCACCTGGAAATCTTCCAGAGTCACCTGAATTCTCTTTGGAGCCAGCAACCGGCTGCGCCTCAGAGCTTCCCAGTCAGCACGGCTTTGCCCTGCCGAAGGGGTAAATTCGTCGCCATAAAAACTCAAATAAGCCTCAACGTCCTGACTTGACCAGGCTTGAGCCCAACGTTGCAGGAAGCTTGCTTCACTCTCTGGCTGCAAATCTTTTACAACACTATCCTTCTTTTCGCCGGCAATCACCGCATCCTGTTTTTCCTCAACCATTGGCCGTTCTTCAGTCTCTGGCTCTTTAACCACTGCCGCAACAGCAGGCTGCTCTTCTTCAACTGATCTCACTTCGGGAGGATCTTCCGGCTCATTCACCGGTGGCATTTCTGCTGCGGAAATGAGTTCTCCGGCCTCCGACAATGTCGATGTCTCTGCTTCTGTTCCAATTGCAGGAACTAAATTTTTGATGGCAATGTCAGAATCAGGTTGTAACTTCACAACCCCCTGACTTGAAAATACCGGCAAGTAGACGCTCTCTTTAACGCGATCCAGTTGCAATGCCCGGCCATAGGATCCTCTTGCCATCTCAGCGTAGACAGACCCCAGATTTCGATAAATCGTGGCATATTTCTCATCTGTTGCCAGCGCTTGCTCTAAAAAATCTCGCGCCTGTTCATAATTCCCCTGAGCAGCGTAAAAAGCAGCAAGATTATTATAGGCTCTTGGGTCTTTCTGATTCTGAGCTATAATTTTTTTAAACTCAGCTTCAGCCCCGTTAAAATCATCTTTTTGCCACAGTTGCAATCCATGATCCAGATCAGCCTCTGCAACGGCATCAGCAACAACCACTGACTCGACAGCGACAGGGTTGACATTGGTCAGTTCCCGACTTAAGAAAAAATACAGACCTGAGCCGATAGCAACTCCCAGAAGCAGAATCAGAGCCATACGTCCGAAACCGATTTTTTTGTCCAGAGAACCGTCATCCAACTCAGCTGCCGTATCAAGGTTATCCACTTTAATCTGATCATCAAAAAGCTCTGGCTGTTGAAATTCAGCAGCATGCTCCTTAAGACGAGCCTCTATGCGGGCAGCAAGATCAGAACCATCTAAAGTTTCATCAAGAAGCGAACCGTTTTCAGCCATCGGGGAATCTTTTGCAGGCGCAGTTTCTGCCGGGGTCTCAACCTTGATCTGATCGAGCTCATGAGATTCCAATATTTGATCAATCTGTGTGATCAATTCATCAATATTTATACGCTCTTCCGCGACCAACGCTGTCATCGACACCAACAGGGGCTGCAAAATCTCCAACCCTTCGGGAAGCGATGGAAATTCACCTTGAAGATGTTGCTTGGCAATAGCGAAGGGCTCTGATCCCGTAAAAGGAGGGTTTCCGGTGAGCAGATGATAGAAAATACAGCCCAGACCATAAACATCCGTTGCCATATCTGGAGTTTCACCACGGACTTGCTCAGGACTTGCATATTGAGGATCAATGCCTGAATGGAAATCGAGTCGAATCAATTGACTCAAAGAGAATTCGGCAAGATAGGGCAATCCATCCTCGATATAAATATTTTCCGGAGATAGATTCCCATGCCAGAAACCGGCATTGTGTACTGCACTTAAGATAGATGCAATCTTTTCAATCAACTCAACTGATTGGCGTGCCGAATAGCCATCGACGAAATTTTGTTGTAAGGATTTTCCTTGTGAATAGGGATAGAGGTAGGCAACTTGTCCTTCTATAATCCCCGCGTTCAGGGGCGTGCCGACACCTGGAAAGGTCTGGCTTGATAACCAGCGCGCCTTGTCTAAACAAGCGTCCTGCTGCTTTTGTTCCAACAAAGGATCGGGAAAAAGCAAAAACAGTTTTGCCATCCTGGAATCAGGGCAACTGACAAGATAACTTTGGTAAATCTTATTTTCCGATAACGGTTTGACAATCTGACAATCAAAGACCGAATAACCACTTTCCAGCATATAGATCCTCAAGAATGAGATAAATAAACAGATTAATCGCTAATAATAAGAATACAAAGCCGAAAAAGCAAGTAATCTATTGACCTCTAGAATCTAAGGGAAAGTTGGAACGATACCCAAACCAAGGGCTTCCTCAAAACCACACATGATATTCATATTTTGAACAGCCTGACCAGCAGCCCCTTTGACCAGATTATCAATAGCTGAAATGACAATCACCCGCCCGGTATGCTCATCGCTGACAAGCCCGATATCACAAAAATTTGTGCCACGGACATAAGCGATATTGGGAAGCTGATCTCCAGGCATAATTCGCACAAATTTCTCATTTGCAAAACGCCCGCGGTAAAGGTCAAGGAGTTCTTCTGTTGTTTTATGCTGGAGAAGATCTGCATAACAGGTGGAAAGAATTCCTCGATTTACAGGAAGTAAATGTGGGGTAAAACTCAGGCGGACAGGAGTACTTGCAAGCCCCGTAAGCTCCTGTTCAATTTCGGGAGTATGACGATGACTTGCAATGCCGTAAGCCCGAAAGCCCTCATTGGCTTCACAAAAAAGACTGCCCAGCTTAACCCCACGCCCCGCTCCACTCACACCTGACTTACTATCTACGATCAGAGTTGCAGGATCAATCAACTGCTCTTCCAGCAAAGGAGCCAGACCGAGAATCACACTGGTGGGATAACAACCTGGATTGGCAATCAACTGCGCAGAACGCAACTGATCGGCATAAAGTTCAGGCAAACCATAAACGGCCTGTGCAAATAACTCCGGGCTGGTATGAGGCTGATACCATTGCTGATAAACATCCTCATCATTTAAACGATAGTCGGCAGAAAGGTCGATAACCTTGCAGCCTGCATCCAGAAAACCAGGAACAACTTCCATCGCCGACTTATGCGGTAAAGCGGTAAAAACCAGATCAACACGCGCCGAAATGGCTGCAACATCAAGGGGTTCACACAAAAGTTCACAGAAACCGGTCAAAGAAGGAAAAACCTGGTGAATCGGCAAGCCTTCATGCTGTCTTGAAGTCACACTACAGATTTCAACTTCCGGATGTCCAACCAGAATCCGCAACAACTCAGCCCCGGTATAACCACTGGCACCGACAATAGCAACTTTCAACATAGAGATCTCCACAATCGACGACAAATATTCATCCACATAACCAGAGACAAAAAAAGGGAAACCCTCTGGGGTTTCCCTTTTTCATTTTTACTTCCAGCAGATAATTGCCAAAAGAAGGAATTAACGCTTGGAGAACTGGAAACTCGCACGAGCAGCTTTACGTCCGTACTTCTTACGTTCTTTGATACGACTGTCGCGAGTAATAAAACCGGCCTGCTTTAAAGTAGCTCGCAATTCCGGATCAACATCCAGAAGAGCTTTGGTGATGCCATGTCTGATTGCACCAGCCTGACCAGAAATGCCACCTCCAGAGACATTGATATTAACATCAAACTTTCCGAGGTTATCAGTCAACTCCAATGGTTGATGAATAACCATCTTGGACGTCTCACGACCAAAGAAAACGTCCAGAGGACGCTTATTGACAGTAATCACACCCGTACCTGGTTTCATCCAGACACGTGCGATTGAGGTTTTTCTTTTTCCGGTTGCATAATACTTCTGCTCAGCCATCTAGCTATCTCCCGATATTATAACTTAAGTTCTTTAGGTTGCTGTGCGGCATGAGGATGCTCACCACCGGCATAAACCTTGAGTTTACGAAACATTTTACGGCCTAATTTATTCTTTGGCAGCATCCCTTTGACAGCCGTTTCAACTAGCATCTCAGGGTTTTTATCAAGCAATTTTTCCGCATTGATTTCCTTGATACCACCTTGAAAACCACTGTGATGATAATACTTTTTATCTGCCAGCTTGTTTCCTGTCAATCTGATTTTTTCAGCATTGAGGACAACAACAAAGTCCCCAGTATCAACACTGGGAGTATAAATCGGCTTGTGCTTACCACGTAAAACACGAGCTATTTCAGTTGCAGCGCGACCAAGAACGACATCTTCAAGGTCTACAACATACCAATCTCTTATAATATCCTGCTCTTTAGCGACCAGAGTACTCATCGCATTCCTCTCTGAACTTATGACTTAAGGGTTGTAGGGCTCACAAAGCGGACAATCTATCCGACTCGTCTCCGACTGTCAAGAAAATTCGACAGATCTCAATGTCCTTTTCCAGCCCTTCCCGACTGACTTTATATTCAAAACCAGACCTCCATCAGGCAGAGTCCCTTTGCCGGTGCGGTTAACGGTGAAGGAGCAGATCCAGGATCAGCTAAAAGAGATTGAATTGCATCGACAGGTCTTTTCCCGCGACCTATCTGAACCAGAGTCCCAACCATCATCCTGATCATATTCCTCAAGAAACCACTACCACAGACATCTATATGGAGCAAGCTATCTTCCCCGCTGAATGTGATTGAAAATATTTCCCGGATAGTGGTCCCGGCAGAGCAGCCCGAGGTTCGGAATGCAGCAAAATCATGTCGGCCGATAAAGCTCAATGCCGCTTGCTGCATTTTTTCGACATCAAGGGGCTTTTTTACCTGCCAGCTGTCTGTTCTATCCAGGGGGGAACGAACGGAATCACGTAAAATTGTGTAGCGATAGCGCTTGCCTCTCGCTGAAAATCTTGCATGAAATTGTTGATCCACCTGCTCGGCATGACGAACAGCAATATCATCAGGAAGAAACCTGTTCAGGCCTTCTCTCCAGGCCGTCTCCGGTAATGTTTTTTCTGTATCAAGATGGCAGACCATCCCCCGGGCATGAACACCTGAATCAGTTCTCCCAGATGAATAAACAGTATGAGCTATCCCAGTTAAATCTCTAAGAGCCTGCTCCAGTCGCTGCTGAACAGATATGCCATTAGGTTGGTATTGCCAACCGACATAATTAGTGCCGTCATAAGCGACAATCAATTTGATTCGAACCATTTCAAACCTGCCAGAGAGTAAAAATAATCAACAGGCCAAAAGTCGATGTCATCAAGGTATGGCGATCAAAAGCTTTTTCTTTTTGATCCATGGCATTCGCCAAAACCATAGAGCCGGAAGCAATATCCTTTGCCAGCTGATCGGCACAATCAAATAATCGTGTGAGCAGAGGCTCAACACTGCTGAGCCAGCCTTTTATTCCGGAACTCCTGATACGACTTTCCTGACGCTCCGACTTTAGAATGGTTACCTCACTTTGGATCAATGGGAAAAAATGGAGAACCAGCAACAGCATTCCCCCCGCCTCCCTTACTGGAATACGTAATTTCTGCAATGGTGCCAAAAGAGTCGACAGTCCGCCTGCCAATGCCTCCGGTCGCGTTGTCCACGCAAGAAGCAGGGAAAACAAAACAGCCAGAACAAGTTGAGCGTCGATCATCAGTCCACGCAGCAAACCATCATAAGAAATCCAACGGACCCCCAGCAGAGTGTGCCCGGGAGTAAAAAACAGGTGGACAATAAAGGTAAAAAACAGCAGCCATCGCAGCATCCTGATGATACGCCAAACATCAAGAAGGGCTTTCATGGAACCCCCTGCAGCGGCAAACCAAAGACAGAAGATCAAGAGTAATCGTTGCGGGCTGGAAGCCGAAAACAAACAAACGGTCAGAACAAGCAGCAGAAGTAACTTGACTCGTGGGTCAGTACGGTGAAGAAAACTGTCACCAGGGCGGTAAGCACCTTCAGTCATATCAAAAAACCACACACACAAATATTCGGGGAACATGCACCAAGCACATGCCCCCCGAACACTAAGTATTAACTATTCAACTGAGCGATAATAGCATCGCCCATTTCAGAGGTGTTGACTTTCTTCTCGCCGGCAGTTCCCTGATAAATATCCCCAGTGCGATAGCCATCATTTAAAACCGTTTCAACGGCAGCATTGATCGCATCAGCAGCTTCGACCATATCAAAGGAGTAGCGCAACATCATTGAAGCGGAAAGAATTTGCGCTATCGGATTAGCAATTCCTTGACCTGCGATATCCGGAGCACTGCCGCCGGAAGGTTCATACATACCAAAAGAACCCTCTGCCAATGAGGCTGAAGGCAACATACCAAGTGATCCCGTCAGCATTGCTGCTTCGTCAGAAATAATATCACCAAACATGTTGCCGCAGAGCATGACATCAAATTGTTTCGGCCAACGCACCAGCTGCATCGCAGCGTTATCAACATACATGTGAGACAGTTCAACATCGGGGTAGTCTTTGGCAATGCGTTCTACAACTTCACGCCAAAGGACCGAGGTCGACAACACATTGGCTTTGTCAATAGAGCAAACCTTGCTGCCACGTTTGCGCGCAGCTTCAAAAGCGACGCGGGTAATCCGTTCGACTTCGGCAGCAGAGTATTTCATCGTATCAAAACCGGTTTTTCCGTCCCCCTCTCCCTCAACCCCCTTAGGAGTCGAGAAATAGATCCCCCCCGTCAACTCGCGAACGACAAGAATATCAAAACCCCCCTTGATCACCTCTTCCTTCAAGCTGGAAGCGCCTGTCAATGCCGGGAAAATGATTGCCGGGCGCAAGTTACAGAACAAGCCAAAAATCTTTCGCAGCGGGAGCAAAGCCCCTCGCTCCGGCTGTTCATCGGGCGGCAAACCTTCCCATTTGGGGCCACCGACGCTACCAAAAAGAATAGCATCAGCTTTTTTACAGATATCCACAGTCGTATCGGGCAAAGCTTTACCTTCATTGTCGATACCAGCACCGCCAACATTTGCAAGGGTCCGTTCAAAACTGACATTATATTTTTTTTCGACGGCATCAAGCACCTTCAGCGCCTCTGCCATCACTTCCGGTCCTATCCCGTCTCCGGGTAAAACTGCAACTTTAAAATTATTAGCCATGCTCAAGCTCCTCCATGAAAATAAAAAAACCTCAAATCAAGCGGAAAAAACGGCTAAACTATAGAAAGAAGGATCTTTTTTGTCAAACCATTTCTCTTGGCATAAACGCCGAAACAGACTGCTGGAAGCATGGGTTTGAATGTGCTATTGTTCCGTTCCTATGCATGTCAGCTTCATCCCGATAAATTCAAATTTGACTTACACAATTGAATCAAAAACAGGAGGACCTAATGCGTCTCATTTTATCTTTTTTTGTCATATTGCTATTAAGTGCACTTCCCGTATATGCAGCGGTCGACAGCGATGGCAGTACAGAACAGGCGAAGACCCAGGAATTATCCAAAGACGACGCCATCAAAGCCCTGCAAGGAATTCAGGGCGAAGTTGTCTCTGTCAACCCCGCTGAAGTCCCGGGATTATTCCGTGTCGCCATGAGGATGCAGGGTAAAATTATCCCCATATACCTTGATGCCAGCGGTTCATATCTGTTCACCGGAAACGTCATCCGCATTAAAGACCGCAAGAATCTGACGGAAGCTCATTACCAGAGACTGAATCCGGTTGACACATCAATCATTCCACTCGATGACGCTTTAATCCTGGGGAACCCGGAAGCACCACAGCGGATATTTGTGTTTACGGATCCCCACTGTCCCTATTGCAGCAAACTTCACAATGTTCTACATGAAGCGATTAAGGACAATCCGGAGCTGGCGTTTTACATCAAGTTGATTCCTTTCAAACAGAGTTCCAAGAAAATTACGCAAACAATTCTTTGCAACAAATCGATGGAGCAACTCGAGATGGCTTTTTCTGGACAAGCTCTTCCTGAGCCTACCTGTGAATCAGACGTCATTGAAAAAAATCTGGCACTCGCTCAAGCATTAAATATACGCGGAACCCCGGCCATAATCCTGCCCAATGGACAAATTTCTTCCGGTTACCGTTCGCTGGAAGACCTTTTAAAAATTATCGCAGAAAATCAAGTTGATTCCCTCTAGTCTCATGAACACAAAAGGGCCGATGTGCTGAAACACATCGGCCCTTTCTTTTTCTTGATGATAACAATTTAGCGATGAGCTTTTAATTGATCCAGATCGCGTACTGCGCCACGTGCCGCACTTGTCGTCGTCGCAGCGTATGCTTGTAAAGCACGACTGACCTCCCGTTGCCGCAGCGCCGGTTGCCATGCGCGATCACCTTTAGCAAGCATCTCCGCCTGGCGCTGTTGTAAAACGTCCTCATCAACCTGCATCGAAATTTTTCGCGCTGGGATGTCGATATCAACCAGATCGCCATCTTGCAGTAACGCAATGGATCCACCTTCAGCGGCTTCAGGAGATATATGACCAATCGACAAGCCCGAGGTTCCTCCGGAAAAACGCCCATCAGTAATCAATGCACAGGCCTTTCCAAGGCCCTTTGACTTCAGATAACTGGTGGGATAAAGCATCTCCTGCATTCCGGGACCACCCTTTGGCCCTTCATAACGAATCACCACCACATCACCAGCCTGGACAATGTCACCGAGAATACCTTCAATCGCATCTTCCTGACTCTCAAAAATACGGGCAGGACCTGAAAACGTCAGGTTCGAGTCATCGACACCAGCGGTCTTGACAATACAACCATCCAGAGCCAAGTTGCCGTACAGGACAGCCAGACCACCGTCCTGGCTGTAAGCATTCTTCTGTGCCCGGATACAACCTTTTTCACGATCCAGATCAAGCGAAGAGGAGCGTTTATTCTGGGCAAAAGCTTCCACACAGCGTTCCCCGCCGGGAGCAGCCCGATAAAATTCATGCACATCATCCGCATCTGTGCGCAAAACATCCCAACGATCCAATGCTTCTCCCAGCGTCGCACTGTGAACAGTGGGAACGTCTCGTTGAATCAGACCGGCTCGATCCAACTCTCCAAGAATACCAAAAATCCCTCCAGCGCGATGGACATCTTCCATGTGATAATGTTGGACAGCTGGAGCGACTTTACACAAATTCGGCGTCTGTAAAGACAAACGATTGATATCTTCCATGGTGAAATCGACTTCGCCTTCGCGTGCGATTGCCAACAGATGGAGAATGGTATTTGTTGATCCCCCCATAGCGATATCAAGACGCATGGCATTTTCGTAGGCACCAAGACAGGCGATGGATCGCGGCAAAACCCGCTGATCATCGTCTTCGTACCAGCGTTTCGTCAGGTCCATAATCCGCTTAGCCGCCTCCAGAAATAACCCTTTGCGATCCGCGTGGGTGGCAACAAGACTGCCGTTTCCGGGCAACCCCATCCCCAGGGCCTCAGTCAGACAATTCATTGAATTGGCTGTAAACATCCCGGAGCAGGAACCACAAGTCGGACAGGAGCTCCGTTCGTAGACAGCAACATCATCATCACTGACATTCGGGTTTGCAGCGGCGACCATAGCATCAACCAGATCCAATGCGACCTTTTCTCCCTGGACCGTTGCGCGTCCGGCTTCCATGGGACCGCCAGTCACAAAGACTGTCGGAATATTCAACCGCATAGTAGCCATCAACATCCCGGGGGTAATCTTGTCACAGTTAGAGATGCAGACCAGAGCATCGACACAATGCGCATTCGCCATATACTCAACAGTGTCCGCAATCAGTTCGCGTGAAGGAAGGCTGTAGAGCATTCCTTGATGTCCCATCGCGATACCGTCACAGATCGCCATGGTATTAAACTCCTTGGCGATACCGCCATGTGCTTCAATCTGCTCTACAACCAGCTGCCCCAGATCTTTCAAGTGAACATGTCCGGGGACAAATTGGGTAAACGAATTCACGACGGCAATAATAGGCTTGCCAAAATCTTTAGGTTTCACCCCCGTCGCCAACCACAGGGCTCGCGCCCCGGCCATATTTTTCCCCTGAACAGATTGTGCAGATTTATAAACTGGCATAATGTCCTCTTTGCTGATGGTAAAAAGATAGTAGAATGTTCATGCCCTTGTGTAAATTTTCCGGCAGATACTAGCATATTTCAATGGGCTCTGTCATGAACTGTCGTCGGCAATCACCTATGGGACGAGACAACAGAGAGCCTGATGACATGCAAGCACAGGTTTTAAGGAAATTCACCAGAAAGCACAGAAAACGACGCAATCTTATTGAAACTCGAAGCTACAACATCTCAACATTCACAGAAGCAATGACATCCCCACATTCAACGACAATAGCTGTTTCTTCACCACAAGGTTCGCCTTCTTCACACAGGATGGCATTACTGTTCAGATCAACACCGGCAATGAGATCATAGGTTCCCGGAGTCACTGCGGCAAACTTATACGTCTGCTCCCGGCTCGGGTCGCTGTAAGCCGAGAATTGAACCGCACCTGTCTCAGCATCCTGCAGTTGCAGCGTCACAATAGCCGTCGTGACGTTGGCATATGCGCCGACAGACGCTTCAAATGTCACTCGGACAGGGTCAGAGATACCGCTGAAATATAGATCGACGGGCATATCCATTTGCCCGAAGAAATCAGGCGACAGAGTTGCAGTCAGAA
This sequence comes from uncultured Desulfuromusa sp., assembly GCF_963675815.1. Lineage (NCBI taxonomy): Bacteria > Pseudomonadati > Thermodesulfobacteriota > Desulfuromonadia > Desulfuromonadales > Geopsychrobacteraceae > Desulfuromusa > uncultured Desulfuromusa sp. The sequence goes on along the minus strand of NZ_OY776574.1, from coordinate 2,619,441 downwards.
GATAGCCGGAATCATTTTCTACGGTTTCAACAGTCAGCAATGAAGTGTCATACATGAGATCACTGATCACCAGTTCACCGCCACCGATATTCGTAATTTCAATTGTCCCGCTCATCGCCTCGCTGGACAGAGCCAGGGAAGTGGTTGAAAGAGAAGGCTGCGGCGGATTGTAAGCAACATTGCAAACTTCTTCTGCAGCGGCGACACCATCGTCAGTCGAAAGCAGTCCATAGCCATAGTAAAAATCATAACCTGCAGCACCTTGGTCACTGGTGACCATAATCGAAGTGTCGGGATGAATTCCGGCAATCAGCTTATCAATATCAAGGGGTGTCAAATCGGGGCAGGCTGCTTTCACCCACCCCAGAGAACCGGCAACAAGGGGAGCCGCGACGGAGGTTCCGTCGCCGAGACCATACTGGTCTGCTCCCATCAGCAGAAATTTACCATTGTCCCATGTGGTGCCGACATCCAGATTCCCCCCTCCGGCAACCAGAGTGATCCCTTCACCATAATTGGAATAAGGCGCGCGAACATTGCTGACGTCAGTTGCCCCGACACCGATAACGTTATCAAACGCAGCAGGGTAGCTGACTTTGTCGACGCCATCATTACCCGTCGAAGCAACAACGATGACACCATTGTCACGGACTGCGGCAATCGCTGTCTGAAGAACTGTGCTGAAACTGTCGGTTCCAAGACTGATGTTGATAATATCAGCCTTCAACGGTGGAATAGTGTCACTGTCATTAGGCAAGCCTGCTGCATATCTCAATCCTTCAACAATATCGGAGATTGTCCCGCCATCCGTTCCGGAGACGCGGACTGGCATGATTTTGACTCCAGCTGCCACACCAAAAGAACCAAGTCCATTGTCCCGAATTCCAGCAATGATCCCTGTTATGCTCCCCCCGTGAGAAAAAATCTCGGTTCCGACGTCCGTCGGATCACTGTCCGGGCCATCACCGTCACCGGCCGAATCGACATCACTGATAAAATCATACCCCTGAACCCACAAAGAAGACTCAGGCGCCGGTAAATCCTCATGATAACGAATACCCGAATCGAGTACGGCGATCACGACATCCTCAATGGGGTATGTGCCCAAATCCAGAAAGTAGGGAGCATCGGTCTGAGTCATCGCCCAATCAATGGAGGCATACGGATCAATCGCTAAACTCTGCAGTTGTTGATTTATCTCAACGGATTTGACATCAGAATCGTTTTCCAGGAACAGAAAATCTTCTCCGCTCAGAGTGCTCTTGAACAGACAAAACCCGCCTCTCATCTCCTTTTTGAAAGTCAAGCCGCGATAACGAGCCGTAAGGTCGGCGCAGGAAACTCCAAGTTGTGGCTGAACAATGATCTCTACCGCGTCCGGGGAGACATTGACCGTCGAGGAAAGAGCCTGTAAAGAATCACCGGGGACAGTTCCGTTCACAGCAGGAGTCAACCCGCCACCCACGGAACCCGTCAGATAGGCAGGAGTATCGCAACCTCCAGAATCTGCAGAATTGCCACCGCCACCGCCCCCTCCACAAGCAGATAAAACCAGCAAAACCGATAAAAACAAAAACCCACTAAAACGGTGGGGAGAAAGGCGCTTCTTTTTCTTCTTGGGAAAATTCATTGATCACCTCTGCCCTTGCAGCTGGTTGAAAAAATTTCAGATCCATATCTCATCAAAACCTGAATCTCAACAAGACTATTCTAAAGCAAAAAGCAATCTTGAGAATACCAATTTCAATATTAGAATCATCATTTCCGGAAAAAATTCACATCCACCCATCGACATCACTCCATCAAAAACATATCAAAGAAATTACTTTATTTTAATTATTCTCTCTTGTATATTGATGCTTGCTTTACACATAGCATGGTTATCGCAAGCATGCGCTTGATCCTTCTTTGTGCAAGAGGATCTTTTTAAGAGAATCTGGAATGACACAAGTTTCTCAAAGTCTGATCAAAAGTTTCTATCTCCGTAACCTGCTCAGCCTTCTCCTCGCGGTGTTTCTCATAGGTTCATTCTGGTTTATCAGCAGCTATCGTCAGCTGGTCTCAACGACTGAACTTCTCAAAGAAAAAGCCATACAGCAACAACGGCAAAACCTTAAACATCGGACGCTACACGTCCTGAATATGATCAAACATGAACAACAGCTCTTACAGAAGCATCTTTATGATGAGGTCCGCCAAAGAACCAATGAAGCCTATACCATTGTCGAAGAAATTTACGCTTATCACAAAGAGAACGGAACCACGGATCAGGCCACAGCAGAGATAAAAAGGATTTTAAAAGATATCCGCGACCATAGGACGCGGGTTGAATATTTTACCCTGGGGCTTGATGACGAAAGAGAGAAAATCTATTCCCCTGCATCACAAAACGGAACAAACTTTCTCAATAATGATGATATCGAGACGCACCCTATTATTGAGGATATGATCAATATTGCCCGCGAAAAAAAAGAAGGAGCTTATGAATATACCTGGAGCAAACCAAATGACCCGCAGGGACAATACCGGAAAATTTCCTATATCAAATATTTTGAGCCCCTTAACTGGGTTATTGGCACCAGTGAATATGTCGATAACATTGTCAGTGATCTCCAAGAACGCCTGATTGAGCGCATTGAAAAAATAAAATTCGACAACGGCGGATATGTCTTTATGGCCGACTTTAAAGGAGTCAGCCTCTCTTTTCCAGCCAAAGGCCGGAATATGTATGAGGTCAGGGACAATAACGGCCTAAAAATTGTTCAGGAATTGATAGCAATCGCTAAAAAGGGTCAGGGCTTCCTTGAATATGTCATGCCCCCCCTGTCCGGAGAACGCCCTGAGCCCAAAATCAGCTATGTTGCCGGTGTCCCCGAATGGAATTGGTATATAGGTACTGGAGACTTTCTCGCAGACCTGGATGCTGAAGTTTCAGCAATGCTCAAAGAAAGAAAAATCACCTTGATTCAAAATATGTTAGTGATTTTTTCAACTCTTATATTGTCTTTACTATTGCTATCTTATTGTTCGCATAGATTTAATAAGCGCATCATTTCCAGTTTTGATAATTTTCGTGATTTTTTTCACCATGCGGCCGATGACGCAATTTCACTTGACCTTGACAAACAGAAATTCATTGAATTTAAACAACTGGCGCTTGATGCCAACAAAATGGTTGACAAGGGCCGGCAAACCGAAAGCTTTCTCAAATCCGAAGAGCTTAAATTCCGCACCCTGTTCGAGCATGTCTCTGACTATGCCCTTATCTTACAGTATCAGGAAACGCAGCCGATAATCATCAACGTCAGTGAGTCGGCCTGTCATAAACACGGCTATACTCGCGAAGAATTGGTCGGCAAACCGATTACCTTTCTTGATTCCTCTGCAAAAGATGTCTTAATCAATAGTAAATATTTGAAACATCTGCAACAAGGAAAAACTGTCAAGTTTGAAGTGACCCATCGGAAAAAAGATGGCAGTACATTTCCCGTTGAAACCACCGTTAGAATGGTTGAAATAGAAAGGGAATCTTTTCTATTTGCTATCGAACGAGACATGACGGAGCAAAAGAAAGTTGAACAACAGCAACTGGAGATGGAAGAACAATTACGTCAGAGATATAAAATGGAAGCCGTCGGGATTATGGCTGGAGGGATGGCACATAATTTCAATAATAGCCTGGCTATTGTTCTCGGTAATCTGGAGATGGCCCAGCGCAAGCTATCGCAGCCTGAAAAACTTGAAAATTACCTCACCAATGCCCTAAATGCTGTGATGAACACACGCAACCTCATCAATCAAATTATGACGTACAGTCGCAAAGGAAGTTATGAAAAAAAACCGGTACAACTTTCAATCGTCATCGAAGAAACCTTAAAGCTTCTCCATTCTACCAGCCCCTCGACTCTCAATCTCAGTTCTGCTATCTCCGAAGAAAGTAAAGAACTGAAAATTTATGCCGACAGTGAACAAATTCAGGAAACTCTTTTAAATCTTTATACCAATGCTTTGCATGCGACTGACGAAAAAGGAGAAATCCAGATCGCCTTGGAATCAGTGCAGCTTGATCAAGCTGAACTACCGGAGCACCTTGTTCGGGCGCCCGGAGTGTACGCAAAGCTATCAATAAAAGACAATGGCTGCGGAATACCACCAACGACTCTGAAGAAAATATTTGATCCTTTTTTTACCACGAAAGATATTGGTGAGGGAACGGGTATGGGCTTATCGTCTGTTCAGGGCATCATAGATCAACATGCTGGTTTCATTAACGTTATCACTTCACAAGGAGAAGGATCAACTTTTGAACTCTACTTCCCCGCGATAACAAACCAGTCCGGCATTTCCACAAGATACTCTAAAAAAGAAAAAATCTTGAAAGGTTCCGGAAAAATTCTTTTTGTTGACGACGAACAGAAACTCATCCACATCGCTGAAGAAATGCTCATCGATTTAGGTTATAAGGTCACCTCTGCCATAAGTGGCAAGCAAGCGCTGGAATTGATTCTGAAAGACCCGGAGTATTTTGATCTGGTCATAACAGATCAAACAATGCCCGAGATGACAGGAAAAGAATTAGCGATAGAGATCCAAAAAGTGAATCGGGAACTTCCCATAATTCTTTGCACCGGTTACAGCTCTAAAATCACAAAAGATGAAATCACAAGTTTCGGCATTTCAGCTTTTTGCCTCAAGCCACTTCGCCTAAGTGAACTTTCACAAGTTGTCAGCGCCACTCTGGATAAAGTCAGGAAATCAAAATAGAAAAGCTGCAGTGGGTTTCTTGGCTCCGAAAACAAAAGCGGGGAGCAAATTGTTATTTGCGCCCCGCTTTTTATTCTTCAAAATTCAAACCATTAATAACGTGCGTCAGCAAACTCAACCCAACCACCAGCGGCAACCAGCGCTTTGTCAAACGGACTGATCTCAAATTTGAAGCACTTCTCTTCGCCACCAGCTTTAGCTGTCACTGATTGATCATCTAGGTCAACTGCGACAACGACATCGCCCAGTTGTTGCATCGCCATTAATTGATCAACATCCGCTTTTGGAAGTTCAATTGCCAGCATACCTCCGTTGAACATATTCTGACGAAAAATCCGGGCATAGCTCTCAGCGATAACGGTGTGAACATCGTTTACTTCGAATACCCAGGGTGCATGCTCACGGGATGATCCACAACCGAAGTTCTCGCGGGAAACAACAACTGTGGCCTTTTTCAATTTATCTCCCTTAGGATCAAAACCCTCCAATTTAAGATCTTCTAGGATATATGGAGTCAATGCCTCTTTTGTTACTTCAGTCAGGTACTTGGCGGGAATAATTTCATCCGTGTTGATATCAGATCGATCAAGAAAGATTGCCGATCCACCAAATTTTTTCTGCATCTCTGTTCTCCTGATCGTTAAAGGGTTCGGGCGTCAGTAATGACACCGGTCAAAGCTGTCGCTGCTGCCGATTCCGGGCTCATCAGATGCACCATACCGCCCTTCCCCATGCGACCGTTAAAGTTACGGTTACTGGTTGCAGCAGCGACTTCCCCTTCAGCAAGAACACCATTACTCATGCCGAGACAAGCACCACAGGTCGGATTTGTTACACAGAAACCGGCATCCATAAAAATTTGAATAATTCCCTCCGCCAAAGCATCACTAAAAACTTTCGGCGTTGCGGGTGAGACAATCCCACGGACAGAATCGGCTATTGTCTTTCCCTTCAGGATTGCTGCTGCCTGACGTAGATCTTCAATCCGGCCGTTGGTACAGGTACCGATATAGACCTGATCAACCGGCGTCCCGTGCATTTCCTGCATCGATTTGACGCAATCCGGTTTGTAATCATAAGTCACTTGCGGTTCAAGGTCAGAGACATCAATATTCAGAATGCCGACATAATCAGCATCATCGTCTGAGACCCATTGTTGATAATCAGCCAATGCCGCTTCTTTCGTCGGGAACTCATCTTTTATAAATTCCCAGAGATATTCAACCGTTGTCATGTCGGGCATACAAACACCGGACGTTCCACCAGCTTCAACCGCCATATTACACAGAGTCATCCGTGCTTCCATACTCATCTGATCAACGATCACCCCACGAAATTCAATTACCCTGTCGGTCGCGCCATTGACGCCCAACTGAGCAATGACATGGAGGATGACATCTTTAGCATAAACACCCTTTGGCAGAGCCCCATTCAGATTCACCCGAATGGTTGCCGGCTCGCGAAAGGCACAGACACCTTTAAGAATCCCGACTTCAAGATCAGTTGTTCCCACTCCGGCGGCGAAGGCCCCGAAAGCACCGTGAGTACAGGTATGGCTATCTCCCATAATGACAGTGAAGCCTGGCCGGATATAACCTTTTTCGGGGAAAATTGCGTGACAAACACCATTACGACCGACATCAAAGAAATCAGGGATTTCATGCCGACGCGCCCAATCTCGCAAAATCTTAGCTTGAGTCGCTGTTTTGGTATCTTTGGATGGCGTCACATGATCGATGACAACCTTAAGCTTATTCCGATCAAAAACCCGGTCTTTTCCCCTCCAAACAAGGTCAGCAATCGCCACTGGCGTTGTAATTTCATGACAGAGAACCCTGTCCAGGCTCAGAACTTTCGTTCCTGGAAATGGTTCGTCACGCAGATGGCGGTCAAAAATCTTTTCCGCTAATGTTTTTCCCATGGATGCTCCTATTTATTCCATTTCATCATTTCAGATATTGGTGTGAGAACGTTTTTCAGCAACAGCCAGATTATTTAAGGCATTGATGTAAGCTTTTGCACTGGCGACAATAATATCAGGATGGGCTCCCTGACCCAGCACTTCACGCCCTTCAGCGGAACGCAACCGGACACTGCACTCACCCTGGGCATCAGTACCACCCGTTATCGCCCCGACAGAGAAATTAAGAAGAGTTGCCCTGCTCTTTGAAAGTTTCTTGATCGCTTTAAATGTCGCATCGACGGGTCCATCGCCCATCACAGCGGCTCTCTTGATCTTGCCATTAATCTCCATAGCGACTGTTGCTGTCGGAGCCGCAAAAGAACCAGAGCTGACATTCATCTGCTCCAATTTATAGATTTCCGGAACCCGCAAAACTTCGTCAGCAACAATGGCATCCAGATCTTCATCAAAGATTTCTTTTTTCATATCTGCAAGAGTCTTAAACCGGACAAAAGCCTTTTGGTTCTCCTCGCGAGAAAGATTGTAGCCAAGCTGGTTTAAACGATCAATGAACGCATGACGACCAGAATGCTTGCCAAGAACCAGCTTATTCTGATTCAGACCTACTGATTCCGGAGTCATGATTTCATAGGTTGATTTATCCATCATCACCCCATGCTGGTGAATTCCAGCTTCATGGGCAAAGGCATTTGTGCCCACAATTGCTTTATTTGGCTGGACATGGATTCCGGTAATTGTCGAAAGCAACTTACTCGCCGGGGTAATCTGTTCAGACACAACATTGGTCGTGTAGGGAAGAATATCGCGACGCGTCCGCAACGTCATCACCGCTTCCTCAAGAGAACAGTTCCCTGCCCGTTCACCAATACCGTTGATAGTACACTCCAACTGGCGTGCTCCGGCCTGAACCGCAGCTAAAGAGTTGGCAACAGCGAGACCGAGGTCATTGTGACAGTGGACGGAAATAATAGCCTGCTCAATATTGCTGACATTCTTTTTGAGATAACTGATGATGTCATAATATTCTGACGGAATGGTATAACCGACAGTATCGGGGATATTCACCGTTGTTGCCCCGGCTTCAATAACCGCCTTAATCACTTTTGCCAGAAACGGCAGTTTCGTCCGTACAGCATCTTCAGCTGAAAATTCGACATTAGGAGTATAGCCGGAAGCCCTCGTTACAGCGGCAACAGCAGCATCCAGAACCTCCTGTTCACTCATCTTCAACTTGTATTTCATATGAATATCACTGGTCGCGATAAAGGTATGAATCCGGCCACGATCTCCTGCGTACTTCAATGCATCCCAAGCGCGGTCAATATCCATATTGCTTGACCGTGAAAGGCCGGCTATCTGTGGTTTTTTTATGGTCTGAGCAATTTTTTTAACGGCCTCATAATCACCATCCGACGCAATAGGAAAACCGGCTTCAATCACATCAACATTCAAGCGTTCCAGTTGATGGGCAATCCGCACCTTTTCCTCAATATTCATACTCGCGCCCGGTGATTGTTCGCCATCACGCAAAGTTGTATCAAAAATAATAATGTTTTCTTTTTGACTCATAATAAACTCCTTGAAGAGGTTGTCCCGATCACTTTAGGCCGGGGCAGTTCGTGTTGATTTGATTTTTCAGATCTTGTTTCTCACTTAGGTCACCTAGGTCAGATTCCACTCAGAACCACCCCCTTTCCCATGTCAATAGTTACCTCTTGTTGATAAATAAAAAAAGCCCCCGCCCTGTAATAAACAGGGGCGAGAGCTTTAGCTTCGCGGTACCACCCTGGTTCATTCACCTTATCGATAAAGGTGAATCTTCATTATCCCTTTACGCAGGCTCACGACAGAAACTAGACCTGACAAGGCTTCATTCCTGCAGCTCCAAGGCGAGTTCAACTCATTCCGTATCGGTTCGCAGCAACCACCGACTCTCTTAAACGGAGAAAAAAGTCTACTACTCCTCTTCAACGCTTTTAAACTGAAACAGATTCAACCGAAATTAGCCGACTAAGTCAAGCTAATAAATTTCACAAAATTATTCCCGACACTTCCTGGCGGTCATTTCAGGATTCTTCTACGACCGCAGCACTGTTCTCCCGACGTTTTTTTCTCCAGCCGAGATAAAAGGCAATTGGCCCGGAGAGTAAATATGCCATGCCGATCAGAAACAACATTATTTGCGGCTTTGCAACAATGACAATCAATAGAATGATGGCAACCACCAGCATTACAAAAGGTTGCCGTTTAAAAAGTTCAGGATCTTTCAAGGAAATGTATTCAATATTGCTGACAAGCAGAAAAGCCAACAAAAAAACCAGCAAAACCATGGACACCATTTTTATTGTGCCAGTCCCGCCTAACTCATAAAAAAGCAACACGCAAGTAGCAACAATGCAAGCTGCTGCAGGAATCGGCATACCAATAAAGCGCCGGGATTCCACCGTGGAAACCTGAACATTAAAACGTGCCAGCCTCAAAGCGCCGCAGATCACGTACAAAAAGGCAGCCAGCCAACCTAATTTACCAAACGGTCTCAACGCCCAAAGATAGAGGAGAACACCTGGAGCAACTCCAAAGGAGATAACGTCAGCCAAGGAGTCAAGTTCGACACCGAACTTGCTGCTGGTTCCGGTTAATCTAGCGACCTTGCCATCCAGACCGTCAAAGATGGCCGCGATAAGAATAAACCACGCTGCACGCTCATAATGACCATCTGTCGCCGCTATAATAACGTAGAATCCTGCAAATATACCGCCTGCTGTAATCAGGTTGGGAAGGAGATAAACTCCCTTACGAAGATTTTCCCGCTTTTCACTTCTTAAGCAATCTTCAGTCAAGATAATGTCCCCAGAACTGTCTCGCCGGCAATAGTCCGCTCACCAAGAAGGACAGTTACGTTAGAGTTTTCAGGAAAGTAAATATCAACACGGGAGCCAAAACGGATCAATCCATAGCGCGCTCCCTGTTGCAATAAATCACCAATAACAGGATAAGTCACAATTCGCCTTGCTATCAACCCCGCAATCTGGACAAACAAAATTCGTGAACCACCTTCTGTTTCCAGAAGAATCCCTGATTGTTCATTGCACTCACTCGCTTTGTCATACGAAGCGTTCAGAAATTGACCTTTGTTATAGTACATTTCTACAACTTTTCCGTCACAGGGAACCCGGTTTACGTGAACATTAAAAACAGACATAAAAATACTGACTTTAGTCACCCGTTCTTTAAAATACCGGTCCTCCTGCACATCACCGACAAAAATAACTTTCCCATCCGCCGGGGCGACAACCAGATTCTCTCCAGCAGGGACTATTCTCTCCGGATTACGGAAAAAATAGACGCTGAATAAGGTCAGAAACAGGAACAAGAGCGTCAGGGTCACCCAGCCCAAGAGGGCAAATACCAGAGTAATAAAAGCAAATAACGCAATAAACGGGTAACCTTCACGAGCAATCGGTTGATTTTTATTTTGCATAGAACTCCTCAGTCATTCTGATTTAGCCTACAACCCCTTTGGCACCACGGCCAATAACAACTGGCCCCGAACGCACCACTTCCTTAATTCCCATCGGGCGTAACAACTCCAGAATACCATTTATTTTTGCCGGTGCCCCGGTAATTTCAATCGTATAGGATTTAGGTGTCACGTCGATAACTTTTGCACGGAAAATGTCAACAATTCTTAAAGCCTCAGCCCTGGATTCAGCATCCGTTGACACCTTAATCAAAGCCAATTCCCGTTCAATATATTCTCCATCCGTAAAATCAACAACTTTTATCGTAGAGATCAGTTTATTTAACTGCTTGGTAATTTGCTCCAAAATACGATCATCACCCCGTGTCACCAGAGTCATACGGGAAAGATCAGGGTCCATCGTTGGAGCAACAGAGAGGCTTTCAATATTAAAGCCACGCCCTGAAAATAATCCTGAAATTCTGGAAAGAACACCAAATTCATTCTCTACCAGAACAGAAATTGTATGTTTCATCGATTTTTCCTCCCGACCTGAATTCTTAGCCGATCTAATAATTCTCCTTGCTAGGAAGCAAGAACCATTTCATGGATTGCTTTTCCAGCAGGAACCATAGGCAGAACATTCTCTTCCCTTGAAATTTTGAAATTCATCAAAACCGGTCCTGGTGTTTCCAGAGCTTGCTTTATCGTCGCTTCAACTTCATCAACCTTTGTCGCCTGTAAACCTGTTGCCCCATAAGCTTCAGCAAGCTTGATAAAGTCAATTGGCAATTCCATAACAGTCTGGCTGTAGCGCTTTTCAAAAAACATCTGCTGCCATTGGCGTACCATTCCCAGATAATTATTGTTAAGGATAACAATTTTAACCGGGAGCTGATACTGCACCAATGTCGCCAGTTCCTGAGAATTCATCTGGAAGGAGCCATCACCGGAGATATCGATAACTTGACGATCAGGGTACGCAACTTGAGCACCCAAAGCAGAAGGAAGACCAAACCCCATCGTTCCTAATCCGCCTGAAGTCAAAAATGTTCTTGGTTGTCTGAAAGTAAAAAATTGTGCCGCCCACATCTGATGCTGACCCACTTCAGTTGTAATAATGGCATCGTCATCGGTCATTTCACTGATTTTTTGAATGACAAATTGTGGTTTAATGACCGATTTTGAGGAACGATAAGTCATCGGATGCCGGACCTTCCACTCATCAATCATCGTTCGCCAATCATCTGTTGCCTCAATCAAGTCTTCGACCAACTCGGTTTTCTTCTCCAAGTGACCATGCAACTTGCCCAGCACATCTTTCAAATCTCCGACAATAGGGAGATCGACTCCGACATTCTTGCCGATCGAAGTCGGATCAATATCGACATGAATAATTTTAGCTTTCTCAGCAAAACTGTCGATTCTTCCCGTGACCCGGTCATCAAATCTGGAACCGACGGCAATCAAGAGATCGCATTCAGTGACCGACATGTTGGCATAAAAGGTACCGTGCATGCCGAGCATCCCCAGAGCCAGAGGGTGTCGTTGCGGGAAAGCCGCCATAGCCATTAAAGTCGTCGTTACAGGAATCTGGGTCTGCTCTGCCAACTTAAGCAACATATCATCAGCACCGGACAGGGTAATCCCACCACCGACATACAAGACCGGTTTACGCGCCTCCAAAATCATTTTGGCAGCCTTTTCAATCTGACGCATATTGCCGCTGTAAGTGGGTTTATAACCCCGCAGACTCACTTTATCGGGATAGCTGAATTTGTGAGAGCTCACTTGAATATCTTTGGGCAGATCCACCAGAACAGGGCCAGGCCGACCCGTTCTGGCAATATAAAAAGCTTCCTTTAGTGTTCTTGCCAGATCTCGGATATCTTTAACCAAAAAGTTGTGCTTGGTACAGGGCCGGGTAATGCCACACATATCAGCCTCTTGAAAGGCATCATTACCAATAAGTGGAGTTGGAACCTGCCCCGAGATGATAACCATCGGAATTGAGTCCATGTAGGCCGTTGCAATTCCGGTAACGGTATTTGTCGCACCTGGGCCACTGGTTGCAATAGCAACACCGACTTTACCGGTACAACGTGCATAACCGTCAGCAGCATGGACCGCAGCTTGCTCATGCCGGGTTAAAACATGTTTAATAGAAGATGCGAAAAGATCATCATAAATATTGATGACAGCCCCTCCAGGATAGCCAAAAACGGTATCTACCCCTTCAAGCTTCAAAGATTCAAGCAAAATCTGAGACCCGGTCAATTCCATCTGTTCCTCCTCAACTTTCATTTTTTCTCACGAATCATTTAGAGATGATCTCGAAAAAATCACGAGATGGCAAGCACTCTTAAAAATATTGTTCTTGAAGCGGAAAAGCTTAAAAAACAGTTTAAAAACAGTTTAAAAACAGGTCAAACTTTACAGCAAAATCATAAGTTAAATACAGCAAAGGGCTTAAGCATCCGCTTAAACCCTTTGCTGTATCGAAACATCCCGTTGTTACAAAACGGGGTCAGGTGGTAACAGACTGAATAATCTCTTCCATTTCATCCTTACCAGCGAGTTTCATTTTTTTTACCTTATTTTTTTCAAGCTCCTCTTGTGGGGACAAATAACCTTTTTTGTCATACTCGGTAAGTTGCTTCTCAAAAAGAGTATGTTCCTCATAGAGCATGCGAAAACGGGGGTTAGTCTCGGTTAGATTCTGCAAAAGGGTTTGATCAATGTCCATTGGCACCTCCGCGCATGTAAGTGAAATTAAGCTTTTAAAAGTCAGTCACAAAGTAACCAAAATGATGCAAATTTGTCAACAATTAACCCATGTTAAATGCCTTGTTTGCTGGATAAATTTAATTCCGCATCAGAGGGCCGAATATAGGTCGGAAGAATTTCAGCCGCACTTTGCCCCAAGCCCCTCTGCCAAGCCTGCAGTGCTAACCAGGATGCATGCGCAGCACGGAGTTGATGTGCTGTTGCGACAGGGATGAGAGCTTGTTGTGCAGGGAGCGCATCAAGGAGATGCCGATAGAGAAGAACACCATCGCCAACGAAGGCAACCTTTTCCGGCAATTCTTTAAGCAACTTCTCTGGAGGCAGAACAGAAGACGGTCCAATTGCAATGGGACCGTCAGAAGGGTGCCATTCAAATAATTGGCTGTAAACCTCTTTTTTTCGGGCATCCAAGAAGGCACAGATTGGAACTGAACACAACGGGAGATTCATTGCTGCAGTTTGTAGGGCAGAAACAGAAACAACCGGCTTGTTCAAGACCTGAGCCAACCCCTTGACCGTTGCTATTCCGATACGTAATCCGGTAAAAGAACCTGGGCCGGTCACCACTGCCAGCAGGTCAAGGTCCTGAAGAATCCAGCCGACCTCATCGAGAAGAAGATCAATTTGCTTCAACAACTTCTCGCTGTGAGTACTGCGAACATTCAAAAGGGACTCTGCAACCAGAAATTCCCCACGGCATAAAGCAACACTCCCCGTAAAAGAGGAACTGTCTACAGTCAGAATTTTTATTCCTTCAGCAGTCTCCATCAACCCCACAACCTGATAATATCATTATAAAACGCTAAAACCATAAGCATCAACAACAGTGCCATTCCAACTTGCTGGGCCAGTTCTCTGGTGCGAATTGACACTGGTTTGCGAATAATCAGCTCGATAACATAAAAAAGAATGTGGCCGCCGTCCAAGATAGGGATTGGCAATAAATTTAATATGCCCAATTGAATTGAAATAAAGGCCAGAACCGACAAGATCGCTGCCAGATCCGTCTGTGCTGCTTGTCCGGCAATCTGAACAACAGTAATGGGCCCCCCAATATTTTTAGCAGAGACACTTCCGGAGAACAGTTTCTGGACAAAAACAACCGTCAGCTCTATCAGTTCCCAAGTTCGAGCAGCGCCCTCGCGAATAGCATCAAAAAAGCCAAATGTCTTCAATTCAGAACTATAGAAAGGTGCAATTCCAAGCAAATAATCACCCTCTCCATCACGTTGAATCGGAGTCAAATCAACAGTCATTCGTTTTCCATCTCGCTCTATCTGGACAGGAACAACCCGACTGCCAATTTCCTGAATAACAGTCTTAAGATCATACCAGGATGAGATCGGGTAATCCTCTATTTGCAGGATCAGATCTCCTTCCAGCATACCGGCTTCAGCAGCCGGCATATCTGCTGCCAGACCACCGATTTTTGCAGATTGCAGGGGCAGCAAACCCAGAGCCTGCATACCTTGCAGACTGTCGTTCTCAGCAGAAATTTCAAGTTGCAATTCTTCCCCGTTCCGCTCAACCTGAAACAGCAGGGGTTCCCCGGCTTGAGAGATAAAACCTTTATTTGCGTCATTCCAGCTCTTAACCACCTGCTGATTGACAGCTGTCACACAATCCCCGGCAAGGATTCCTCCATCAGCAGCATTTGATCCGGGGACAACATAACCGATACAGGCAGGCTGCTCCAGATACGTCGGCATCTGCACCCCGACCATAAATGAGATCGGTAGAATCAAGAGAGGTAACATCAGATTCATGATTGGACCGGCAGAGACAATTGCCAACCGCTTACCGACAGTCTGTGCCGCGAATGAACGAGCCTCCTCTTCAGCAGTCAGTTCTACCTCTTCCCCCTGTTCGCCTCCCCCTTCACCAAGCATCTGGACATATCCACCCAGAGGTATTGCACAAATCTGATATTCAGTCTCTCCACGACGCCGCGAGACTAATTTAGGGCCAAAGCCAAGAGAAAATTTCAAAACTTTAACGCCGCACATTTTTGCGATTGCAAAGTGTCCCAGTTCATGAACAAAAACCAGAACACCCAGCATCAAAATGCCGGCCATAATTGTTATCATAGAGGTCCTCCGCTAATAAATTCTTGGGTCTTACGTCTGCTCCACAGGTCGGCATGCAAGGCCTGCTCAACTGAGGTAAGATCTTCGCTCTCATGCCGATACATCACTTTTCTTATCACCTCTGCAATACCCGGAAAACTAAGCTGATTATTCAAAAAAGCAGCAACAGCAATCTCATTCGCCGCATTCATCACAGCTGGAACGGTTCCCCCGACCTCCAAGGCCTCGTAGGCAAGCTGTAAACAAGGAAAACGTTCAATATCAGGGGCAGAAAAAGACAGTTGGCCTAACCGGCACAGGTCTAAAGGCTGCTGAACCAAAGGCAATCGTTCCGGCCAGGACAAAGCATAGGCGATGGGTGTTTTCATATCTGGAATACCCAGCTGCGCCATAACGGCACCGTCCCGGTATTCAACCAAAGAATGAATGATACTTTCAGGATGGATATGAACGTCAATCATTGTCGCAGGATAGTCAAATAACCAGCGTGCCTCAATAACTTCCAGACCTTTGTTCATCATGGTCGCAGAATCTACAGAGATCTTTCTCCCCATATCCCAGTTCGGATGAGCCAGGGCTTCTGCAGGGGTAATCGTTGCAAATTGTGCGGGTTTATACTCTCGAAATGGCCCACCGGATGCTGTCAAAATAAGGCGTTGGACATCTTCACGACGATGACCGGTCAGCGCCTGGAAGATTGCGGAATGTTCGCTATCGACAGGGAGCAGGCAAACCTTCTGTCGTTTGACTTCTTCCATAATCAAACTGCCGGCTATCACCAGAGTTTCCTTGTTCGCCAAAGCTACATTTTTACCGGCTTTGATCGCCGCCATTGTCGGCATTAATCCCGCGGCACCGACAATGGCCGCAACAACCATGTCGGCCTCAGGGACAGTGGAGCAACGAATCATCCCCTCAGCACCATGGTAAACTTCAACATCAACATTCTGAAGTTGCTGTCTTAACTTTTGAGCTTCTCGTTCCGAAACAACGGAGACAATACGCGGGGAAAAAGTATGAATTTGCTTCAGCAACAAATTAATATTATTACCAGCCGTCAGAGCAACGACCTGATAGCGCTCAGGAAAAGCGTTGGCAATCTCCAGCGTTCTGACCCCGATTGACCCAGTAGAGCCAAGAACAGATATTTTCTTCAATACGCTCTCAGCCTCCGTAACAGTATCGCGCAAGGTAATACACGACTGGAAACGCAAACAGCAAACTGTCCAAACGATCCAGCATACCACCATGCCCAGGGATTATCCCTCCGGAATCTTTAACCTGGCAAGCACGCTTTAAAAGTGACTCAAACAAATCACCGAGCTGTCCCATAACGCCAAGAAAAAGCCCAATCAATACAGCATCAAGAAAACCGAGAATCGGCAGGAAAGTGAACTTCACAAGCATTATCGCAAAAACGGCCCCAACCAAACCACCGAGTCCTCCTTCAATCGTCTTGTTCGGACTGACGGCTTGATACAGTTTTCGTTTGCCAAATTTTCTGCCGACAAAATAGGCAAAGCTATCACAGCTCATAATCACAATGAGTGTCATGAATATCCACTGTCGACCATCGGGCAGCAAACGCAACAACATTAAATGACTTAATAGGAAAGGGAGGTAGACCAGTCCAAGTGTAATCCAGCCAAGACGATAATGAACCACTGTTATTTCAGATAAACGAAATAGAAATAATAGAGAGAGAAACAATATGGCAACGGTATAAAGAGGAAAAATCAGGGCAATATTTTCATAAAACTGAATCGGGATAACCGCAGCACCAATACTCGCTGCAATCCATTGTTCGAAACGATGCTCACATCCCAAACCGATTCGATTGAATTCAATCAGGCTGAGAAATAAGATGATTGTTAAAAAAACAGAAAATACGGCAGGGTTGGCATACCCCAGCAGCAAAATCAGTAAAGGCAGAGCAATAATAGCGGTCATGATACGTTGTTTAATCGGTTTTCTCCTTATAAGTCTTCCAACTGGTCATCAGTCAGCCCGAAGCGACGCTTACGTCTTCGATAATCGTCCAAAGCCTTTCGTAATTCAGCAGCATTAAAATCAGGCCAAAGAACATCCGTAAAATAAAATTCCGAATATGCCGTCTGCCAAAGGAGAAAATTACTGATTCTGACTTCACCACTGGTGCGAATCAGTAAGTCCGGTTCAGGGATATCCCCAGTATCCAAAAAACTTGAAAAGGTTTTATTATCGAGCTTGTTTATGTCTAAATCACCATCAAGCGCACTCTGAGCAATTTTTTGGGCCGCACGCATGATTTCATCTCGCCCCCCATATGAAAGTGCGAGAATCAAAGTTAAGTTCTGCCCCTGAGACGTCTCCTTTTCTGCATTAGCCAATGCCTTCTGGATTGGTTCTGACAGGCGCGTAAGGTCTCCTATAACTCTCAGACGAACACCATCATCCAACATTCTCTGGCGTTGTGAACTCAAAAACTGCAGCAAAAGCCCCATCAGGGCATCGACTTCTTCACGAGGTCGCCCCCAGTTTTCAGAGCTGAACGCAAACAGACTGAGAAAATGAATTCCCTGAGAAACACATTCATCTACAATTTGAATGACAGTTTCAACCCCTTGCTGATGCCCTGCGACTCTAGGCAAACCACTCTTCTGAGCCCAACGCCCATTGCCATCCATGATGATGGCAAGATGGTTCAGGGAAAATTCTTTTGTCGTAACTGCCAATTTATCATCCTTAAAATTCAGGAAAGACGTTTTTGACCAAGAGATAGAAACGCAGCTGAAAAAAATAACACGGCAGGCATCTGAACAGCAAGAAGTTGCTTTTCAAATAATAAAATACGCATAAAAAAAGGGCGTTATCAAAACGCCCTTTGTAACAATTCAGAATAGATGTGATCAGTCAACGATTGCTTCAACCGGGCAGCTGTCAATACAGGCACGGCACTCTGTGCACTCATCAGTAATCGTATAAACGTCTCCAGATTCAATAATAGCACCCAGGGGGCAGGTCTCAACACAAGTACCACAACCAATGCACTCTTCATTGATTTTTAGAGCCATATATTCTCCTTTAGGAAAATTCAGCGTTACGGATCAAATTTCCATGACTTCTTGTTCTTTGTTCTGAACTATGGAATCAATGGTACTGACAAATTCATCTGTAACCTGCTGAACATCCTTTTCACTCCGCTTGAGATCATCTTCAGTAATTTCTTTTTCTTTTTCCAGCATTTTTAGATTTTCATTGGCATCACGGCGAGCATTCCGCACCGAAATCTTCGTGTCCTCAGCCATCCGTTTAATAATCTTGACCATTTCCCGACGTCTTTCTTCAGTCAGCGCCGGGACAGGCAGACGAATCAAGACACCATCCGACGCAGGAGTCAGTCCAAGGTCAGCCTTGAAAATTGCCTTTTCAATATCGGGAATCAAATTTTTTTCCCATGGCTGAACAGTTATCAAACGTGCCTCTGGAACTGAAAGTGTGGCAACCTGACTGAGCGGTGTCGGGACTCCGTAGTATTCAATTTTGACATCATCCAACAATGAAATACTTGCCCGGCCAGTACGAACCTTGGTCATTTCCTTTTTTAAAGACTTAACCGCTTTATCCATTGCGGTACGGGCCTCACTCAAAATCTCTTTAACCATTGTCTTCACCTCCCATGACAATTGTTCCAATTTTTTCGCCAAGCACAACTTTTTTAATATTATCTCGATGAGTCATGTCAAAAATAATCATCGGGAGGTTATTATCCATGCATAGTGACGTTGCCGTTGCGTCCATAACCTGGAGACCTTTTTGCAGGACTTCCAGATACGTTAACGTCGGCAGCTTAACCGCACTTTTGTCTTTCTTCGGATCAGCCGAATAGATCCCATCGACCTTGGTGGCTTTAAGAATCACCTCGGCGTTAATTTCCATCGCCCGCAGACTGGCAGCCGTATCGGTTGTAAAGTAAGGATTACCGGTCCCTGCACTGAAAATAACCACGCGACCTTTTTCTAAATGTCGAACTGCCCGGCGACGGATATAAGGTTCAGCAATCTGTTGCATGTCAATTGCCGATTGAACCCGGGTAACAACACCCTGCTTTTCCAGAGCGTCCTGCATCGCCAGACTGTTCATAACCGTTGCCAACATCCCCATATAATCGGCGCTGGCACGATCCATCCCCTTGGAAGAAGCCGCCAGGCCACGGAAAATATTTCCGCCACCGATAACCACGGCAACTTCAACACCAAGACCAATAACCTCTTTGATTTCAGAAGCAATACCACTAATAACATCAGGGTCAATTCCATACCCCTGCTCACCAGCCAAAGCTTCGCCACTCAGCTTTAATAGAATACGTCGATATTTTATCGTAGCCACACTCACTCCTGAAAATCTGAAATAAGATTACTGCTTACTCATTGCCGCAACTTCTGCAGCAAAATCATCCTCTTTCTTTTCAATCCCTTCACCAAGCTGATAGCGAACATAACTGCTCAGCTTGATTTCTGCACCAATCTCCTTACTCAGAGCTGCAACCAGCTTGCCGACCTTCTGATCCGGATCCATGACAAATGCCTGCTCCACAAGGCAGACTTCACCAAAATATTTATTAATCTGGCCAAGAATGATTTTTTCAACAATGTTTTCCGGCTTACCGCTATCGATGGCCTTAACGCGCATAATTTCTTTTTCTTTTTCGACAATTTCAGCAGGGACACTCTCACGATCCAGATATTGTGGAGCGGCAGCAGCAACATGCATAGCTAATTTTTTCCCCAGCTCGGCAACCTTTTCATCGGTTGATGTCGTTTGCAGTTCCACCAACACACCAATTTTACCCGCACCATGAACATAGGAAGTGACAATCCCCTGACCTGCATCAGTACGTGCCAACCGGCGAATACTCATATTTTCACCAATTGTGGCAATCTGGTGAGTCAATTCATCCGCAACAGTCCGACCGGTTCCCGGATAATCAAAAGACTTAAGAGCCTCAATATCAGCAATTTCATTAGCTCGAACAATGTCACAGACATCAGCGACAAAGGACTTGAATGCTTCATTTTTAGCGACAAAATCAGTCTCGGCATTCACTTCGACTATAGCGCCGACAGAACCTTCTGAAGTTGCGGCAACGGCTCCTTCAGAAGCAACCCGACCAGATTTTTTTGCGGCAGCCGAAAGCCCTTTTTTGCGTAGAAAATCGACAGCCTCATCCATATTTCCACCAGTTTCAGTCAGAGCTTTTTTGCAATCCATCATACCCGCTCCGGTTTTTTTACGTAATTCCGAGACCATTGCTGCTGTAATACTCACGATCTTTCCTCCATATTTCGATAGGCGGGTCATTTTCCCGCGACAATTCCCACTTAAACCAAAGGCCGAGCCTGAGCCCGGCCGCAGGCCTGTCCGTAAATGTTAAAAACTTATTATTTTATTCAGCAACCGTTTCTGTACTTTCAGCAACAGGGGCTTCAGAAACGTCTTCTTTCTCTGGTGCAGGAGCCGGTGCAGCCTCAACGACCGGCTCATCCTTACCTTCTGCTGCCGTCTGTTTCTTCTCTTTGCGCCGCTGATCTCCCTCAACACAAGCTTCTGCCATTTTCGAGGCAAACAGGCGAATCGCACGAATAGCATCATCATTGCCCGGAATAATATAATCAATGTTATCCGGATCACAGTTGGTATCAACAACAGCAACAACAGGAATTCCAAGTTTATTTGCTTCCTGAACAGCTATTGCCTCTTTTTTAGGATCGATAATAAATATAGCGCCCGGAAGCTTGGACATATGCTTAATGCCACCAAGGTTTTTTTCCAGCTTTTCACGCTGACGCTCAAGTTGTAGGGCTTCTTTTTTAGTGTACTGCTCAATCGTACCGTCTGCCACCATCGCCTCGATTTTTTTCAACCGGTCGATACTGGCCTTGATTGTTGTGAAGTTCGTCAACATACCACCCAACCAGCGGTTATTGACGAAATACTGATCTGCCCCCAGAGACTCTTCTTTGATGGCATCCTGCGCCTGCTTCTTGGTCCCGACAAAAAGGACTTTTTCTCCATTTGCAACCGTATCCTGGACAAACTGATAAGCGGTCTTGAAGTAGCGCACAGTTTTTTGCAGATCGACAATATAAATGCCGTTACGTGCACCAAAAATGTACGGTTTCATCTTGGGGTTCCAACGTTTGGTCTGGTGACCGAAGTGCACGCCGGCTTCTAACATTTGCTTCATTGTGATTTGTGCCATTTTTTTCTCCTCAAATTCTGGTTTAGTTCCTCCGCTCCAATCGTCTCCGGCAGGTCTCAAACGAATAGAGAACCATCCTGTCCGAATCCTGAAGCGTGTGAATTGATTAACTGCGGATCTATACCACTACTAGGTTTGAGCTGGCAAGGGAAAAGTTCCAAACAACGTCAGATGGATGGAGATATTCAGCAGCAGAATCAGGAAGATAAAACATATCAATAGTGACAAAGAGAGTTTACAGGATCAAACCATCGTACTAACATGCATCCTCATGTCAAGTATTCGTATTCATAAATATATCCTCAAGGAAATCAGCATCCCTGCTTTTTTGAGCTTGCTGATCTTCACTTTCGTACTCTTGATGGGGAAGATCCCCCGTCTGGCTGAGCTGGTCATCAATAAAGGGGTTCCAACTGTTAAGATTCTGCAGCTTTTCAGTTTCCTGCTGCCAACTTTTTTGAGTATCACGATTCCCCTCTCCTTTTTACTGGGAATCCTGCTGGCATTTGGTCGTTTTTCTGCAGACAGTGAATTTGTAGCTCTTAAAGCATCAGGGATCAGCCTCTACAATCTGGTAAAACCGGTTTTCCTTCTGGCAATAATCTTCAGTCTGCTCACGGCCTGGATCACCATCAGCATAGAACCTACAAGTAAAACCGCCTTTCGCAGCCAGTTATTTCAGATTGCCTCCAGCAGTGCCAGCGTCAGTGTCAAACCGGGTATATTTAATGATGAGTTTGACGGAATTGTCCTCTATGCCAGAGGAGTGGATGAAAATCGCGGCACGATGCAAGATGTTTTTATCTCCGACGGCCGAGAAGATGAAACCCCGGCGATTATCACCGCACAGCAAGGTCGTCTCATTTCCAACCCCAACCAGTACAGTCTAACCTTGCGCCTGAACGATGGCAGCATTCACCGCAGACCAACAAAAGAGAAAAAATCAACATATCAGGTTGTCAGCTTTACCAGTTACGATATCAATCTGGATATGGGGAGTGAACTCAACAACAACAAAAGGCGTCGATCACGAGGGGAACTTTCCTGGGCAGATTTGAACAGTGCCATTGATAACGCCAAAAATGATAAAAGCAGAGCCAGCCTCCAGGTCGAAAAACATGAACGTATCGTGATCGCCTTTGCTCCGTTGGTGCTGGTTCTGATTGGAGTTCCCCTGGGACTACAATCTCAACGCTCAGGCAAGGGAGCGGGTTTTGCTCTGGCTCTGGTGGTCTTCCTTGTCTATTACGTGTTACTGAGCTTTGCAGGCACCCTTGCAGGAAAAGGGATATTCCCGGCAGCGATTATTCTCTGGTTGCCGAATTTTTGTTTTTTGCTCGGAGGATCCTGGTTCCTCCACAATACTGCAATTGAAAAAGACCTGCAGCTCTTCACCATCCCGAAGCGCCTCTTCAACCGCCTGACGTCTCGTTCCCACAAAAAAAGAGAGAGACCATGAAAACTCTCAACCGTTTCCTGTTGCAACACTTCATTCGGATTCTTTCTCTCTGTGTCGCGGCTTTTATAGGCATTTACCTGTTAATCGATTTCTTTGAAAAAGTTGATGATTTTATTGATCACAAAGCCACAATCGGCGATTATTTTGTTTATCTCTTCAACAACATTCCGGTGATCTTTACCCAGATTCTTCCTCTGGCAATCCTGACAACCATGGTTTTGACTCTCGGTGGGCTCAGCCGAACCAATGAAGTTACTGCCATGCGCGCCTGTGGTGTCAGTCTCTGGAAAATCGTGCAACCGCTCATGACTCTGACCTTGCTACTGTCACTCTTGCTGTTATTATTGAATGAATTTACGATCCCATGGAATACCAAACAGCTCAACAACCTTCTGGAAGTGAAGCTCAAGGGCAAGCAGCAAGTCCAATTGACAAGAAATGAAATCTGGTATCGCAACAATAACCAGATTATCAATATAGCTGTGGCTCAACCACAGAACCTAAAATTGCAGGGAATCGTCATCTTTACCTTCGATGCTCAGCAAAAAATCAAAAATCGACAGGACATCGATCTTGCTATGTTTGAAAATGGGGTTTGGCTGGCTGCCAACATGGTTGAGAGAACTTTCGACACGACTTCGGGGGACATGCTACAGGTGAACCGCTTTAAAAAAGTAGCTTTAGATCTCGATCGTTCCCCTGAAGATTTTTCCGGGCGAGAAGATATGAATAATGAGCTGAATTTCAGACAACTGCTATCAGTCGCCAAAAAGCTGGAACAGGAAGGCTACGATTCAACGCGACAACGAGTCGACATGCACACTCGGGTTGCAGCACCATTCACCTGTATAATCATGGGATTTTTGGGAATTCCTTTTGCCTTGCAAAGAGGTCGAAACAGTAATCTTGCTCTCGGTATCGGGCTCAGTTTAGGCATTGGGGTTGTCTACTTTATTATTCAGTCACTGGTGACCGCTTTTGGTTATTCTAATGCCCTTCCCCCAATATTTGCAGCCTGGACAGCTAACTTCATCTTTCTGCTCATGGGAATATGGCTGTTACTGAACGTAGAGGAATAACCTGATCTAAAAACAATGATCCCCGACTCATGCCGGGGATCATTGTTTATGACATTCCCTGTTTAAATTTCAGTAACGATAAGTCTCCGGCTTAAATGGGCCCGATACCGGTACACCCAGATACTTAGACTGTTCATCCGTAAGGACAGTCAACTTGGCTCCCAACTTGTCCAGATGCAATCTGGCCACTTTTTCGTCAAGAAGCTTGGGCAGGACATAAACTTTATTTTCATAATTATCTGAATGATTAAACAATTCAATTTGCGCCATAACCTGGTTGGTAAATGAGTTGGACATAACAAAGCTCGGATGACCTGTCGCACAGCCCAGATTCAGCAAGCGTCCTTCTGCAAGAACAATAACACCATGTCCATCTTCAAAAATCCAACGATCAACTTGTGGTTTGATATTTTCCCTGGTGACAGACTCATCTCTTTCAACGGCCATCATCTCTATCTCATTGTCGAAATGACCGATATTACCAACGATAGCGTTATTTTTCATCTGCCGCATATGCTCGAGGGTAATAACATTTTTGTTCCCGGTCGTTGTCACATAGATATCGGCATAATCGAGCACATCTTCAACCCGCTTGACCTCGTAGCCTTCCATCAGCGCCTGCAGAGCACAGATCGGATCAATCTCCGTGACAATCACTCGAGCCCCTTGACCACGCAAAGACTGGCAACACCCCTTGCCGACATCACCATAGCCGCAGACCACAGAAACCTTACCGGAAATCATCACATCCGTGGCACGCATAATGCCATCAACCAGAGAGTGGCGACAACCGTACACATTATCAAACTTAGATTTGGTCACCGCATCGTTAACATTCATCGCCGGAAACAATAAGCTGCCTTCTTCCGCCATTTGGTACAGGCGATGGACACCGGTTGTCGTTTCTTCTGTGACACCTTTAATTGAAGCAGCTGTCTGAATCCACCTCCCCGGGTTTTTAGCGATGGATTCTCCCAGTGCGTTGACTAGTTCACACCAATCTTCCGGATCATCATCAGAAAGCTCAGGAACGCTCCCTTTTTCCCATTCACTTCCCTTGAGGACAAACATGGTCGCATCGCCACCATCATCAAGAATCATATTCGGATATTCACCTTCCGGCCACGTTAATGCCTGCTCTGTACACCACCAGTACTCTGCAAGAGATTCGCCCTTCCAGGCATAAACGGGCACCCCTTGTGGTTCCGTAACTGTCCCCTTGGGGCCAACAACCACAGCAGCAGCAGCATGATCCTGCGTAGAAAAGATATTACAGGAGCACCAGCGAACCTGCGCTCCCAATTCAATTAAAGTTTCGATCAAGACTGCAGTTTGAATTGTCATGTGCAGGGAACCGGAAATCCGTGCTCCCTTTAGAGGGTATTGCCCCGCATATTCCGTACGCAAGGCCATTAATCCAGGCATTTCTTCCTGCGCAAGCAAAATTTCCTTGCGCCCCCATTCAGCAGCCGCAAGATCTTTTACTTTAAAATCACGAAAAGTAGACACTTAATTCTCTCCTTTGAAAAATTTAAATCAACGAAAGATCTTCTTATCACAATTCTATGGATTCGAACAAGCCGGGCAAAAGATCCGCTTTTATAAAACGGCATAAAAAGTCTTTATTTAAGCGGATCTTGTGCTATAAATATTTAGAGTTCACACCTACATAGATTGTCCCGTTTTATGATTGGGACAATAACTTTTCACAGATGACAACGTAAGGGGTTACAGATGAGTGAAATTATCGATATCTACGCCCGTGAGATCCTGGACTCACGCGGCAATCCAACAGTAGAAGTGGAAGTTGCACTTGAAACAGGAGTCATTGGCCGGGCAGCGGTACCCAGTGGTGCATCAACCGGAGAACGGGAAGCCCTGGAACTTCGCGATGGCGACAAAAACCGCTATCTCGGCAAAGGTGTATTAAAAGCGGTTGAACATGTTAACGAGGTTATTGCCGCAGAACTCGTTGGCTGGGAGGCCAGCGATCAAGTCGGCATCGATCGAAAATTATTACTGCTGGATGGAACCGATTTCAAAAGTAAACTCGGTGCCAATGCCCTGCTTGGAGTTTCCATGGCTTGCGCGAAAGCAGCAGCCGAGGATGCCGGCTTACCGCTCTACCAATACATCGGTGGTGCTAATGCCAAGGAATTGCCACTGCCGATGATGAACATTATTAATGGCGGAGAACATGCTGACAATAACGTGGATATTCAGGAATTCATGATCATGCCTGCCGGTGCTGATAGCTTCAAAGAAGCACTACGGATGGGCGCAGAAATATTTCACGCACTTAAAAAGGTCCTGAAGGACAAGGGCTACAATACCTCTGTCGGTGATGAAGGAGGCTTTGCCCCCAACCTGAAGAGCAATGAAGAAGCCCTGCAGGTGATCATGGAAGCCATTGCCGCTGCGGGTTATAAAGCAGGTGAAGATATTCTTCTGGCTCTGGATGTCGCTGCATCGGAAATTTTTAAAGAGGGTCAGTACAATTTTGCCAACGAAAAACAGGCGCTCAAAACGGCCGAGGAAACGGTCGCATTTTATGCTGAGCTGGTTGATCGCTACCCCATCATTTCCATTGAAGATGGGCTTGCTGAAAATGACTGGGATGGCTGGAAACTGATGACGGAAAAGCTGGGAGATAAAATTCAGATTGTCGGTGATGACCTTTTTGTCACCAATACCAAAATTCTTAAAGAAGGAATCGATAAAGGAATTGCCAACTCCATTCTCATCAAGGTCAACCAAATCGGCACCTTGACAGAAACGCTGGAGGCAATTGAAATGGCCAAGCGTGCCGGTTATACCGCAGTGGTTTCCCACCGCTCGGGAGAAACCGAAGATACAACAATAGCAGATCTTGCGGTAGCGACGAATGCAGGTCAGATAAAAACCGGCTCACTCTGCCGGACGGATCGGATTTGCAAATACAACCAGTTACTTCGTATAGAAGACGAGCTGGATGAAACAGCCCTATTCAGAGGCAAGGACGTTTTCTATAATCTATAAATCAACAGTCCGGGGGTGGACTGAATTTTGCCCCCGGACTTAAATTCAAGCAAGGTACAACAAATAACTACTCCCCTGCTTTTCCCGTCTCAAAACCCCATTATCCGCCATATTTTTAATCGTCTGCTGAAGCTGCTTTCTACCTGTGTCAGGAAAAAGAACATAAAGATCCGTCTGCTTCGTTCCCGGACTTTTAGTGACGGCAGAAATAATAACTTTTTCTGCTGCCGTCTGTTCAGGTGTGGTTGTAGCTGAATTATTATCTTTATCGAATGGTTTCATCTCAGGCAGATCGACAGAAGACTTTTCCGGCTCTTGAACCTGAGCAGCACTCCCCCCTTCAGCTTCCTGTTCAGCTCGGATTTCTCGCTCTATCGACATCATCTTCTGATAAAAATAGAACCCGGCTCCAAGAAGCAACAACAGAAAAACAAACCAGAACATTTAAGCCTCCAGATCAATTTGAGTTTTCACCATCTCTGTCAAACCAACGTTCAAACCAGCTCCGATGATCCTTTGCTGCCAGGACCTTCAAGTCTTCCGGGCCTAGCCAGACGCCACCGCAATCAGAACAATTGTCCAGAGGAACACCATGAAAAGTTATCGGTTCAAGAACTTTGCCACACTTAGGACAACGTCCTAAACAGGCAGCAGCTGCTGCGTCCTGCTTCATTTTAGCCACAGCTTCCTGCTCTTTTTTATGGAAGAATTCATTTTCAAGAGCCTTTTTACGGTCCTCCCAGGCATCCGCCATTTTAACACCTCCAGATCAGGGCTAATCCTGCATCCATCACAGAGAAAATAACCGTTGCTATTCAACTATAAATCAATCGATATTGTCCAGCCCCATAGGTAGCCCCTTTTCCAATGTTAAAAAGATGACCAAGCTGCAAAAGCCACAGCAACTCAGAAAGCTCATCACCTTGCATCTTTAAAGCCCCCATCAACCCACCTAAGTTCTGATCACCATGTTCGTTGTTAAGAGTGCGCCAATCTTTCCAATGAAAACTATTCTGAACAACTTTGACCTGTTTTGCCATTGATATGTAATGCGCAGGATAAGGACTCAATTCTACCCCGGCATAGGCAGCCAGAAGCGAAGTCACCCGGCGCAGAAGAAAAGGAAAAATATCTGCAAATCCAGCCTTAAAAAATGGTTTCCCTTGACGCAGAATCCGCAGTGGAGTCACAATTTCAAATTGAACAGAATTTTCAAAAGATGGCTTTCGCTCTAACCACCAGGACAAACGGCAAACGGGAGGATTCAAGGAATAAGTCTGTTTACCCTTTGACCAGAGCATCGACCTCACCCCGCTACCGTCTTCAGCTTCAACCCCCTCTAAAATATATCGTCCACAACCGTGATAAAGACCTCGTGTTCCTAAATGTTGTAGCAAAGAAACAAAAAAATCAATGGCCTTGATTCCAGAGCCTAAAAAAAGAACCGGAAGGCATATCCGCTGCTTCGGTGCGATCAATCCACACAGAGACGTATCCGGTGAAATCACGAAGGCTGGAGAAGGTTGCTGAATCTGCCGCAATAAGACAGGATCATCCGGAAGATCCGGCTGCAGCAGTTGCGTCAATTCACGGGCATAATCGTCCTGACCCAAGTCG
This sequence comes from uncultured Desulfuromusa sp., assembly GCF_963675815.1. NCBI lineage: Bacteria > Pseudomonadati > Thermodesulfobacteriota > Desulfuromonadia > Desulfuromonadales > Geopsychrobacteraceae > Desulfuromusa > uncultured Desulfuromusa sp. Next base: position 2,591,005 of record NZ_OY776574.1, on the reverse strand, counting down.
GAAAAACTTTTAAGTCCCTGTCGTAATTCACGCCGGAGTTGCAGCAAACCAAGATCCGGCAGGTCAAAATAATTGCTGTTCTCCAGATAAAAATATAATTTCACGTATTCTACTTGTTGCAGCTCGAATGGAAACGGAGCATAGTAGCTCACTTAAAACCTCCGATAAAATTGCACCCTGAGTGAGATTTTGCTATATCCTGATCATAAACATCCTAATGCATGCAATAAGGGAGAACAACTGAATGTTTCAGTTTAAATTATTGAAAGAAGATCAACACAGTCGCGCCCGGCGTGGTCAACTGAAAACACCGCATGGGGTTATAGAAACGCCGATCTTCATGCCCGTCGGAACGCACGGGGCACTTAAAGCGATGACTCCGGCTCAGGTAGAAGAAACTGAAGCCCAAATTATCCTTTCAAACACCTACCATTTACACCTCAAACCAGGAGAAGGATTGGTTAAAAAAGCCGGTGGACTGCACAAATTTATGAACTGGAAAAAGCCGATACTCACTGATAGTGGCGGGTTCCAAGTCTTTTCTCTACCGAAAAAAAGAATTGGTGAAGATGGGGTTCATTTTCGTCATGAGCTCACCGGTGAAGAAATTTTTCTAGGTCCCAAAGAAGCGATGCAGATAGAAAATGACCTGGGGGCTGACATCATTATGGCCTTTGACGAATGTATCCCCTATCCAACCACCCACGACTATGCAGCAAAATCAGTTAAAAAAACCATTCGCTGGGCTGAAAATTGTTTGAAACACCACTCAAGAACAGATCAAGCACTTTTTGGAATTGTTCAGGGAGGTGTTTACGATGATTTGCGCCGTGAGTGTGCTGAAACCTTGACAGCAATGGATTTTCCCGGTTACGCCATCGGTGGTGTCAGTGTTGGAGAAGGATTGGATCTCCTGAAAAAAGTGGTTGAATACACCGAACCCTTCATGCCAAAAAACAAGCCACGCTATCTCATGGGGGTTGGCTTACCGGAAGATATCCTTGAGTCCATTGAACGCGGTATGGACATGTTTGATTGTGTCATCCCGACCCGCTATGCCCGTAGTGCTACGCTATTCACAAAACGTGGTAAAATCAGGCTGACCAATCGCAATTTTCGCAGGGACTTTTTTCCAGTTGACCCCTCATGCGACTGCTATTGCTGCCGCAACTTTACTCGTGCCTACCTGCACCATCTTTTCAATGCCAACGAAATCCTCTCGGCAACACTGGCAGCAATACACAATGTCCGCTTTTATCTCAATATGGTTGCTGGGGCGCGAACGGCGATAGAAGCAGGTGATTACCCGGCGTTCAAAAAGGACTTTCTCGGGGAGTATTTATCCACCAAAAAATAATTTACTCCGTTTAAAAAATCTGGATGGCTCGGATAGATCCGGGGCTTTGAAGTGTTCCAACTCGTTGCTCATTGCGGCCGTTTTTTATCACAAGGCCGCAGACACATACCTGAGTTCTTCACTACTGAAGTTACGGCGTATTGTTTTCGATCAGGCAATAAAAAAGAGGACCCTGCAACAGGTTCCTCCATATGACTCAATCAGTGGCATCAAAAGATCCGTTATTTTTTTGAGATATGTGCGGTCTTACCCTCTTCGCGTAAAGACTTAACCGAACGGCCGGATATCCCCCAGCTGTCAGGCTGAAATTCCTTGATGACAATTTGCGTCGAAGAAGGATTTTTATCGAGAATAGTTACCAATAAATCAGTAATTCCCTCAACCAGTTGTGCTTTCTGCTCTTTTGTAGCACCGGTTGTCAAGTTCAGCTCAACATATGGCATGATCAGATCCTTTCAAGGTCTTAATAGACGTAGATATTTCTGTATCATTTAAGTTTACCAGAAGTTGATTATAAACCTCTTCCATCCCTGGCTGAAACAAAAAAAGCCCCATGGTGACCCATGGAGCTTTTCCGTTAAACAATTGATATATCTTAGAGCCGTACGATATTGGCTGCTTGAGGTCCTTTTTGACCATCAACGACATCAAAGCTAACGCGCGCACCTTCAGACAAAGATTTGAAACCTTCCCCTGTAATTGCTGAAAAATGTGCGAACACGTCCGGGCCGTTATCTTGCTCGATAAAACCAAAACCCTTAGAATCATTAAACCATTTAACTGTTCCTTCTGCCATTTTACTTTCTCCTTACTAGGTCCCCTGCGGGAGTTACGTGATGCAGACCAGCGCCTGCATGTCACAAAAAAACCACTCAGCCCTTTTGGTCTGTGCGGTTCTTATCTGACTATACAGTGAAATAATCTACACAAACTGGATCTGATACGACGGAACATTAGCACGGGTAAAGCACTAAATCAACCCTTTAATCATTTTTTCTAAATAATCCCAAAACAATAAGAAATTCTAAAAATCAATGAGTTCTTCTGCAAAACGCTGTCATTCAAAAGCAATAACATAACTCCCTGAGAAACCTCCCAGGGTTAAATCTCTGGCCGCTATTTCCGCCTGTTTTAAAGAAGTGAAATGGCCAACACGAACCCGATAAATCTTCTGGCCATTGCTGAGTCCTGTTGACACAATAGCTTTGCCATATTGATGACCCATTTTTTCCGCCAACTGATAAGCGTTGGAGGAACTCGAGAATGCCGCTATCTGGACAGCAAAACTCCCTGAATCATAATTTCCGGCAGAACTGAAACGGGGGGGACGATTTTCATCTGTCGATCGATAACCAAGAGCCTGCACTTGTACCTGTGCCGTCCCTGAGTCAACGATTCCCAACTGCCTGGCGGCACCATAAGAGAGATCAATGATGCGACCGGCGACAAAGGGACCTCGATCATTGACCCGTACAACAATATGGCGGCCGGTCCCCAAATGAGTGACCTTGACATAAACTCCCATCGGTAAGGTCTTATGGGCAGCGCTCATACCATACATATCGTACAATTCACCGTTACTGGTTTTGCGTCCATGGAACTTACGTCCGTACCAGCTGGCAATTCCACGCTGCTGAAAACCCTGATGATCACGCAAGGGCTGATAGCGTTGACCATCAACTTCATATGGCTTCTGCCAACCTTCCAGCTCTCGGGTCTCCGGTGTTTCAATGACGCGCGTTGTGTGACCACCACAACTTGACAGGAAAAATATCAAAACAGGGTAGATTAGAAAACGTAACCGTCGACTCACGGTCATCATCTTATTATGATTTGGGTTCTTCAAACTCGGCAATGGCCCTGAAACGTTGGTAGCGCTGCTCAATTAACCCTTCAGGAGAGTATTCCTCCAATTCGTTGAGATGTTTCAGTAAATAGCTCTTGAGAGTTTCAGCAGCGAGATCATGATCCTGATGAACTCCGCCGAGAGGCTCCGGAATAACTTCATCGATCACTGTTCCCAAACTATCGACATCCTGCGCTGTCAATTTTAAAGCTTCTGCAGCTTCATTTCCCTTGCTGCCATCACTCCATAAAATAGCTGCACACCCCTCTGGAGAGATTACAGCATAGACCGAATACTGCATCATCAACACCCGATTCCCAACAGCTATAGCTAGGGCCCCGCCAGAACCGCCCTCACCTGTAATTGTAACAATAACCGGAACACGCAGCATTGCCATCTCCCTTAAATTTCTGGCGATAGCTTCTGCCTGACCACGCTCCTCGGCACCAATGCCCGGAAAAGCTCCGGGAGTATCAACAAAAGTAAAAATCGGCAACCCAAACTGATCGGCCAACTGCATAACCCTTAGTGCCTTACGATAACCTTCAGGGTTGGGCATACCAAAATTTCGGTGAACCTTTTCTTTGGTATTGCGACCCTTCTGATGTCCTATAACACAGCATGGTTTTCCATCAATCCTGGCAAAGCCACAGACCAGAGCAGGATCATCTCGATAATTCCTGTCACCATGAACTTCAGACCAATCCGTAAAAATACGCTCGATATAGTCAAGAGTGTAAGGGCGTTTGGCATGACGAGCCAATTGAGTCCGTTGCCAACGACTGAGATTGGAATAAACTTCTTTTTTTAATCGATCAGCTTTCTTTTCAAGCTTTTTTATTTCACTGGAGAAATCGACATTATCTGTAGAGTATTCGCGTAATTCTCCAATTTTAGTCTCAAGGTCGGCAATGGGTTGTTCAAAATCCAAGTATTGATTCATCAAGGTTCTCCCTGTCTGAAAACATTTATTTATTATTTTATTTCATTATCCCAGCTTTAATCATTAAACATAAATCTTCAACAGGCAGAGGTCAAGTCAAGACAGCGACAAGCTCTACGTTATATCATTCATAATTCATAACACTATATCCAAACAAGGCATCTACATCAGCCAAAGCTTCATCGGAAGCTGACATCTTCAACTGGTCAGGTAAAGAAATGATTGTTTCACTTCGATTCGGGATAACGATGTGCAATTTCACATCACAATTTCCCCGGTATCGTTGCACAATCCCTTTGAGCTGGCGCATTTGCATCTCATCCAGTCCCGGAGTTGTTAATCTGATATGAACCCTCTTGGCCATTGTCTGCTTGACATCGCGGAGCAAAGCAACTTCCGTTGCCAGTATTTTGCAGGCTTCCTCTCCCACATCCAGCTCCCCGCTTATCAGTAATGGCTCCTCACCTTTCAAAAGATCCATTGAAGCGCTGTAAACCTCAGGGAATACGATAACTTCAACTGAGCCACTCAAATCCTCCAGAGAGACAAATGCCATGCGATCACCTTTTTTAGTGATCAGTTCCTTGATCCCCGAAACAATTCCACATATGCGCACCTGCTCCTTGTCTGTACGTTCAGGCAAAGCAGACGCCTCACAGGTTGCAAAGCGCTTGATAGAGTCGCTGTAACGGGCCAAAGGGTGACCGGTGACATAAAAACCAAGAATCTCTTTTTCATAACCCAGAAGAGTTTTTTCATCCCATTCATCAACATCGGGAAGGACACCATACCCGTTGCCGCCAACAGAGAGTATCTCCTGGCTGCCAAACAAGGAATCCTGCCCTGACTCTTTCTCACGTTGCTGACGCTGCCCAATATCCATTGCCTCTTCCAGCCCGGCAAAAAATTGGGCCCGCTTCCCACCGAGAGAATCAAACGCGCCACATTTGATCAGCGCCTCAACAACCTTTTTATTGACCTTACGCAAATCAACACGCTCACAAAAATCCTGCAATGATGAGAAGGGCTCATCCTTCCGGACCTGTTGAATTGAATCAAGAGCCGCAGAACCAACTCCTTTGACGGCACCAAGGCCAAAGCGCATGACGTCTTCGGCAACAGTGAAAGAACGCGCCGAGGCATTAATGTCCGGCGGGAGAACTTCAACTCCCATGGCACGAACCTCACTGATATTCTTAATCACCTTATCGGTGTTTTCCATATCCTCGGTGAGGAGGGCTGCCATAAATTCAACAGGATAATGTGCTTTTAAGTAGGCCGTTTGATAAGCGATCAAGGCATAAGCTGCAGAATGGGATTTATTAAAACCGTAAGCAGCAAACTTCTCCATCAGATCGAAGACAGATTCAGCCTTCTTGAGGTTAAGGTTGTTTTCAGCGGCACCGGCAAGAAAAATTTTCTTCTGCTTCGCCATCTCTTCAGGCTTCTTTTTCCCCATAGCACGGCGCAACAGGTCAGCTGCACCCAGGCTATATTTTGCCAGAACCTGAGCAATTAACATAACCTGTTCCTGATAAACAATAACCCCGTAAGTATCCTTAAGGATTGGCTCAAGCTGAGAAAAATCGTATTTAAATTGTTCTGTTCCGTGCTTTCTTTTGATGAATGAATCAACCATCCCAGAACCCAACGGGCCGGGACGATACAAAGCCACCATAGCAATTAAATCTTCAAAACAGTTGGGCTTCAACTTGACCAGATATTCTTTCATCCCACTCGACTCGAGCTGAAAAACTCCCGTTGTTTCACCGCGACTCAAAAGCTCAAATGTTGTTTTGTCATCGTCAGGAATCAATTGCAGGTCAAATTTCTCATCCTTTCCCTCACGAATTATTCGCACAGCATTTTCAATAACCGTCAAAGTTTTCAACCCGAGAAAATCAAACTTGACCAGACCGATTTTTTCGACATATTTCATCGGGTACTGAGTCACTTGCCCGCCGGATTTAGGATCAACATAGAGGGGAAGGTATTCGGGAAGCTGTTTGGGGGTCACCACAACACCAGCAGCATGGGTAGACGCATGGCGAGTCAACCCTTCAAGAGCCAGAGAAATCGTTGCCAGTTCTTTAATTTTAGAATCTTTTCCGATCAGAGTTTTTAATTGTGGTTCCTGCTCTATAGCCTGCTTTAAGGTAATCCCAAGGATGTTTGGTACCAGTTTGGCAATTTTATCCACTTCTCCATAGGGAATATTAAGTGCCCGGCCAACATCACGTAGAGCTCCTTTTGCCTGCATTGTTCCAAAAGTAATAATCTGAGCGACATTTTCAGCCCCATATTTCTGCCGCACATACTCAATCACCCGCTCACGTCCATAGATGCAAAAATCAACATCAATATCAGGCATTGAAATCCGTTCGGGATTCAAAAACCGTTCAAACAGAAGATTGTACGGTATCGGATCAATATCGGTAATTCGAATCGCGTAAGCAACCAGGCTCCCAGCGGCTGATCCGCGCCCTGGACCAACAGGAATACCTTGATCTTTCCCCCAATTGATAAAATCGGCAACAATCAGAAAATATCCGGGAAATCCCATCTGCTCAATACAGGTCAACTCTTCTTCCAGACGATCATAATAAGCCTGTAGATCATCTTCACTTAAATCGCGAAGCTTTCTGATTTCGTTGAGACGTTCTTCCAGCCCTGCGCGACTTTGTTCTTCCAACACCTGATCAAGAGTTTTATCTGCTGGTTTGCTGTATTGAGGAAAGTGATAGGTATCAAAATCAAGCTCCAGGTTACAACGTTCGGCAATCTGAATGGTATTGGCAATTGCTTCAGGATGGTCTGGAAACAACTTTGCCATTTCTTCTGACGACTTGACATAGAACTCGTCATTTGGAAACCGCATCCGATTCGGGTCATCCATAGTTTTACCCGTTTGAATGCACAACAACACTTCATGAGCAAAAGAGTCTTCACGGGATAAATAGTGGCAATCATTGGTTGCAACCAAAGGCAAATCCAACTCTTTTGCAATCGAGATGAGGCCGGCGTTTGCTTTTGCCTGTTCCGGTAAAAAATTCTCCTGCAACTCCAGATAAAAACGCTGATTGTCAAAAATCTTTGCCATTTGACCGGCACGCTCCAACGCCTCTTCCTGATGATTAAGATTAATCAAAGTTGGCAACTCTCCACCAAGGCAAGCTGACAGGGCGATCAATCCCTCGTTATGTTCAACCAGTAACTCCCAATCAATTCGCGGCTTATAATAGAAGCCTTCACGATAGGCGGCTGAAACCAAATGGCAAATATTTCTATACCCGGTTTGATTCATACAAAGGAGAACCAGATGATAAGATGCTTCAGAAGAACCACGGGCGTTCCCCTTGGTAAAGCGGGAGCCGGGAGCAACATAAACTTCACAGCCAATGATGGGCTTAACCCCCGCACTCATGGCTTTACTGTAAAATTCAACAGCGCCAAACATGTTGCCATGGTCGGTCACTGCAATTGCAGGCATTTTAAATTCTTTGGCACGGGTGATCAGCTCATCAAGTTTGATCGCTCCGTCCAGCAAGCTATACTGGCTATGTAAATGAAGATGTACGAAATTGGAATGTTCCATAGGTGCTATATTATCCGAGGAGGAAGTCTGCAACAAATAATCAGGGGAAAATCAAGCTTGGCAGAATGGACAAGGAGACATATCCGACCAATCTACCGGCAGCGGAAGATTAGCACCGCCGGAGTTCACTGGTCAATAATCTTCAATTGAAATATCAGCTCTTTCCATGAAAGTTAATTTGCGCTATTTTTCCCATGCACCTTTCAACCTTAAATGGTCCAACACCATAATTCAAAACGATACAAGGGATAACAATGCGTATAGAATCTGATTTAAAACTCGGCTTTAAAGATGTCCTCGTCCGCCCCAAACGCTCCACCTTGAGAAGCCGTTCTCAAGTCAATCTGGAAAGGACTTTTTCTTTTTTACACAGTCAGAAGGAGTGGACAGGCACTCCAGTCATTGCAGCCAATATGGATACGGTCGGAACCTTCGAACTGGCAAAAGTCCTCGCAAATTTCGGACTTTTGACCGCAATACATAAACACTACAACCTTCAGGAATGGCAAAATTTCCTTGGCCAGCAAAATGATTCAATTTATCAACGAATTATGGTCAGTACCGGGACCGCCGATGCCGATTTCAGCCATCTGAAAAACATTCTTTCACAACACCCAAAACTCGAATTCATCTGTATTGACGTCGCCAACGGTTACGCTGAATCCTTTGTCGACTTCGTTAAGCTTTGCCGCGAAAACTTTCCAGACAAAACAATCGTGGCCGGCAATGTGGTGACCGGTGAGATGGTAGAGGAGTTAATCCTCTCTGGAGCCGATATTATCAAAGTTGGTATCGGACCAGGCTCTGTCTGCACAACACGAGTCAAAACAGGAGTTGGATACCCTCAGCTTTCAGCAGTCATTGAATGCGCAGATGCCGCTCACGGGCTGGGTGGTCGCATCATTTCAGATGGTGGCTGTGTCAATGCCGGAGATGTCGCTAAAGCCTTTGGTGGTGGTGCTGATTTTGTCATGCTGGGGGGGATGTTTGCTGGTCATGATGAAAGTGGTGGCCAATTAATTGAGAGGAATGGGCAACAGTTTAAGAAATTTTATGGCATGAGCTCAGAAACCGCCATGGAACAGCATGCCGGAGGGGTGGCCGAATATCGAGCGTCTGAGGGGAAAACCGTAGAGGTTCCTTATCGAGGGGCCATCGCAACAACAGTGAAAGACATTCTCGGTGGTATCCGCTCTACTTGTACCTATGTGGGAGCGTCAGCCCTCAAGGAACTGACCAAACGCACAACTTTCATTCGCGTTCAGGAACAGGAAAATAAAACATTTTCATAAAATAAAATCCTAACAATAGCAGAGCATTCTGATTGCATCTGAAATGATAAAGCTAGGAAAGTAAATATGGATAACTGCGGTGAGATTAAATATCAGTTCCACCCCATGCGCGACGCCCTGTATAACGAGTTGCACATCAGGCCTTTTCATATGCTGGAGTCGCCCCAGCAAGTCACCCATTTAGCCGCCTGCTGTGAGACCCCGGACGCTCTGCAAAGATCTTATGATCTCATCTCTGAACTCTGTAAACGCTATGAAGTGAATCCGCCCCAAGCCGATGCAGTCACTTTCTATCAAAACTTTGGAAACTTCACCATCAACTGGGAAAGACATGTAGAGTTTTACTCGTTGACAATTATGCAGCCGGCTCCTCCCCAGGGAAAGCCATTTGAATACACTGCGGTTGACTTACTCCCGTCAGACTGGCTGAAACAACTCCCAGGGCTTATGATCGCGGCTTTTCACATGATTATTGACGATCAACAATTCAATTATGATGAGCATTCTCTTTCTCACTATTTCGAAGGTCATCCAGTGATGATGAGTAGTGCCTATGGTGGCAAAACTCAAATTCATACAGCATTTAAACTTCATGGCGATGGCTATGGTCGGTTCATGATTTGCCACAAGGGAATGAGTAATTCACAGACCGGCCGGTTGACCAGACGCTTGATTGATCTGGAAACATACCGGCTATTATCCTTACTTTCATTGCCGATCGCCAAAAGAATTTCTCCACAGCTCCTTAATATGGACAAACAAATGGCTGAAATCCTCACTGTTGTTGCCAAACTCGACAGCGCCAGCAGTGAACGGCAGCTGCTTGAAAAAATTACACAGATAGAGGCTCAGCTGGAAACATATCGCGCTGAAACCACCCAGCGATTTTCAGCGACACAAGCCTATCATCAACTGGTTAAAGACCGCCTTGAACGAATCAATGAAGAAAAAATTGATGGATACCTGTCAATAGGAGAGTTTGTCAGTCGCAGGCTGAACCCGGCACTAAGAACCTGCGAATCGGTACAAACGTGGATGGAGAACCTCTCCAAGAGGATTGAACGCGCAAGCGACTTGATGAGAACCAGAGTTAATCTCAACCTTCAGGATCAGAACCGCTCTCAGCTTTCTGCCATGAACCGACGCAGTCGTCTGCAATTCCGCCTGCAAGAAACGGTTGAGGGCTTGTCCATTGCAGCGATCAGTTATTATGCCATCGGTCTTCTCAGCTACTTATTCAAAGGATTGCCACTCAAACAATGGGGTTTAGACAGCAATATGTTACTGGCCTGCTCCATCCCGGTTGTTTTATTAACGATCTGGTTTATTACTCGCAGAATCAAGCGGCGGCTGATCCAGGATCAGAACACAAGCAATGAAGCAGAAGGTTAAGCAAAAATGGCTGCATCCATTATAGAGATGCAGCCATTAAAATATCGATCAGCGTTCAAAACATCATCTGTCAAAAATCGGGTAGCGGTGGTGGCACCTGATCAAAAATTGTTGTAAACGCCCAAGTCACATCGGCCCCCAATTGATTGCCAAGAGTATCAGCCAGCCCCCTCTTCACCATCACTTGGTAGCGGCTGTAGGGCAGAAGTAACTGGCTCGGAGTAAAAACCAAACTGAGAGATTCAGGCTCGTAGTTCAAAATACCGGACACCGGACCATTTGGACCTGAAAGCTCAACAATGCTGTTGTTCAGCAACGTTTCGTCGAGTAATTCGTCAAAGGACAGAGAAACAACCGTGTCAATTGAAGCAGTATCACCCGCTGGAGGAGATTGACTCTGGACTGCAGGAGGATACATATCCCATGTTGCAAAGTTTTGCTGCACCCTTTGGTCATACAACGCTAACGCCTCGGGATCCAGGGCATCGACATTGATGGCGTCGGTCATTGCGTTTGTCAAGGACGCAACATCGACAGCCACCCCCAGGTTCCTCTCATTGTTAAGGGCTTGTTCAACCAACGAAGCCTGCAAGAGGATCTGATCGCTCACCATATAAGACACCAGCAACTGTTCAGCATCATCAATAAGCCCACCTAAGTTCTGAGCAATACCCACACGCAGGCTCCCCATAAGATTCGCAATAATTTGTGCGGCCTTATGAGTGCGCTCGTATTCTGCAGCTACAGCTTCACCATCACTTCTGGCCTCAATATAATCAGAAAAAAGCGAAATAGAATCGATGATACCCAGCTGAGACCGAACTGAAATTTCAGCCTGCTGGTGTGAAAAGGATGGATTTTTATCACTTTCCAACTTAACCAGAGTCGTTAAAGGGGAGACAAATTGCCAGTAACCAGGCGAAGATTCCAGGACATAACCATTGGACACTAAAGTTCCAGTATCTTCATCAATCGTTTGTCCTGCCACAACTTGAGCAACAATTGGATACAAGTCCCCCTCGCCGGGATTTACCTCTAATGTATACGCTCCCCCAGTCGTAGATTGTGCCGTCGGCTCACCATTGTCATAAGTGCGGTTATTATTCCGATCGAGAAAAACTCGAGCATCGCGGAGATAACCATCAGCAATTTTTCCTGTCAATGTCGTCACAACAGCAGAACTGCCATCATCGACGGTTTTACTGGTCGCGCTTGAGTCCCCTCCTCCTCCGCCCCCACACGCTGACAACAAACAGCAGGAAAGAAGGGCAAACAGAGGTATAATTATCGAAAGAAACCTTTTCATGGTCATCCTCCTAATCCTGCAAAGGCTTTGAAATAATCAATGAGATATCCTGATCAGTTGGGTTCACGTAAATCCAGTAGCCAATCCATGGAACCAGAATTGCCGGACTGGAACCCGCTGCACTGGAAAATTCGTTTATGCTCCCCCAATCTTTCCCCAGATAAGAATAAATCACGTCAACCAACAGATTATTTTCTGCTGCAATCAACCAGGGGACAGGCGCTCCATCTCCCAAACGAACCTCTACGTCAGACAGTTCAATACTGCCTCCGTAAGGGTTACTGATGATATTCCAGCCCGGCTTTATCTGAAATTCATAGACAGGAGTCGTAATTTCCCCATACGCACTCAAATCAGGCAGTGTAAGATCAATAGCACGCTTGAGCACATAACCTTCACCCGAGGCCACAGGGGCACCGAAGCCAACGAGTTCAAATTGCCCTTTGGGGCCGGCTTCAGGATCCCACCGATAAACCAGTTTTTCGTTAAATGCTTCAACGGCGTCTAAGGCATAAGCATTAATCATTGCAGCGATACCAACAATATTTTTTCCATTGAGTAAATGAACCGAAGGACCAGGAAAATCACCACTTGCCGGTAAACGCCATACAGAATTACCCGCAGTGTCTTCGGCGCTGAAATAGAATTTGTGCAAGAAGGCAGGTCCCAAACGCGCCGTCAAAACATAATCTGCACCACTGGCAAGAACACCGGAATCAATGTCCATCTCATATTTATAACCATCAAGAACCAGAAAAACTCGGCGCTGATCTGCCGTGGCAGAATCACGTAATACAACCCGGAATTGATAGTCAAGATCCTGCTTCGGCTTATCATCAACTAAATTATTACTATCATCGCCACCATCAATTCTATCAACTCCTATAAGCCCGGAGGAAATGGGATCATAGCTAAGGCCGGCAGGGATCAAGGAAAAAACAGCTGTAATCGTATGGTGGCCACTGACATTTTCAAAATCATAACCGGCAACCAAACCAACCGAAACATTATCAACCAATAAATCTTGAATATAATATCCAGCCATTGGCGTCAGCAGGTAGCTCTGTGAACCACCATACAGGACAGAAGTCTCTCCTTCCGGTGTCAGATATCCACCCGTTCCGGCGGTCGCTGAAATAATCCATCCTGATTTCGTGCTGTCCAGCGGGAAGCCATCGCGGACATCAGCAATCCCGTCATTATCATCATCCAGATCACTGTTATTACCAATTTGATCACCATCCGTATCTAACCATTCATTCGGGTCATCAGGAAATGCATCAAGATGATCCAAAACGCCATCACCATCAGAGTCCCGTTGAATATAGGCGATAACATCAATTGTGAATGGTAAAAGGGCAATGGTATCAGTACTGTCGCTGACACTGATAAGAATGTCGGTATTTGATCCAACCTGTGCTTCCGTCGGCGTGCCGCTGAGTTCACCCGTTGATGAATTAAAACTTGCCCAACTGGGCTTATTCGTAATGGAAAAAGTTAAAGAATCTCCATCAGGATCATTAGCTACGGGGGTAAATGAGTAGCCTGTTGTGGCCATAGCCGAAAGCTCAGGACTACCACTGATAACAGGAGGACGATTGCTGTTGGTCACTGTTATTTCAACCGTTTCAGAGGTACTGAGCACCCCATCAGTCACACTAAAGGCCACAGTAAAGTTCCCGGCCTGGCTATAATCAGGCGTCCAGCTGAAACGCTGCTGAACAGCATCAAAAGCCGCTCCATCCGGAAGTCCGGACGCACTGTAGCTGAGACTATCGCCGTTCACATCACTGGCACTGACCACAAAAGACAGCAAAGAGTTTTCTGCAACAGATTGGGGGTCAATTGCAGAGAATACCGGCGGTTCATTGCCATTATTAACAGTAAAGGTAACGGTTTCAGAATCGCTGAGATATCCATCACTCACAACAAACGTGACCTGATAACTTCCAGACTGGTCATTCCCCGGCATCCAGTTAAATGAGAAGGTTTCAGGGATGAAAACTGCACCTGCGGGAAGGCCACTGGCGTCATAAGTCAAAGTATTATTATCAGGATCTGAAGCATTAACGAGCAGATTAACAATATCTCCTTCCGTTATGACCTGGGGACCTATTTCATCAAGGACTGGAGCCCTGTTCACGTTGGTCACATTAATAGTAATGGTTTCAGAGTCCTCAGCTAAACCATCACTGACAGAGAAAGTCACGGGATAAACACGGGTATTCTCTGAGACCTCAAACGCCGGAGTCCAGCTGAACAATCGCTGAAGAGGGTTAAAGGTTGCCCCTGCCGGTAGATTTTCTGCACTATAACTCAAGGCATCACCATCGGCATCGGTTCCGCTGATGGTAAAACTTATCAACGCTCCTTCTCCAACAGTTTGTGTCCCGACGGAGTTCAGAACCGGTATTCGGTTCACATTATTGACAGTAACCGAAATTTCCTCTGTATCAGTGAGTTCGCCATCGCTGACACTAAACGTGATGTTGTATATTCCGGACTGTTCAAAGTTCGGAGACCAGACGAACATCTGGCCGGCAGGGTCAAATGTCGCACCTGAAGGCAAATTGCCGGCACTGTAAACCAAGCTATCACCGTCTTCGTCCGTTGCACTTATGGGAATATACTGTGTTTCACCTTCATCGACGGCTTTGTTGCCGACGGCAGCTAAAACCGGAGCTTTGTTAACTGCAACATCAGCAACAGTGATATTAATCGTCTCCGTATCTGTATCACTGCCGTCACTGACAGAAAAAGTCACGGCATAAACTTGAGATTGGTCAAATGTCGGGGTCCAGCTGAACACCCCCGTTGCTTCATCAAACCCTGAACCATCGGGTAAATTACTGACTGAATAAGTTAACGGATCACCATCGGCATCTGTCGCAGAAAGGGTAAAACTTAAATAGGCCCCTTCAACTATTGATTTATTGCCGATAGGAGCAAGAACAGGAGGAGAATTGTCACTACTAACAATTGGGCTATGCACAATATTGGAGTAAGCACTCTCATTTGCAGATTCATCATAAGCCGTCACCGCAAAGTAATGATCCTCATCGTCAGGTAAACCATGAATGACATAAGTCAAAACATTCCCGACAACGACAAGAGGAGAACTCCCTTCTGTGGCACCGGTACCATCCAGAGGCGCTGTCAATTCGGTATCGTAATAGATCTTATAGCCTGAGACTGTACTCGGGCTGGCATCCCAAGAAAGGGTCACCGTTTTCCCCCACGCATTGCCGGAAAAGGCGACTGCAACCAATATCAGCAGAATTAACTTTGCAACGGTCTGTCTTTTCATTTGTACCCCCGATATCTTTCCGTGAGTGTCTATACAAAAATGCGCTCACCACCGTTGCCGAAGATGAGCGCATTTCAAACCAACCCCAATCGAGGGGAGATATTACGCTGCATTCCCTTCAGCAACCCGGCTGTCCTAAAAAACAGGATCCGTGGCTTTGCGTCGCCAGATCTCTCTGGGTTTGCCCTTGTGGAGACAATGACTACTTTTCTACCGCACCTGGTTGATGCAGCTTCTTAAATGATTCCTCTACAAATATATCATAACCATAAAAAAAACGCTCACCCCGTTGCCGAAGTGAGCGTTTCTCAAGTCATAGATATCAAAAGGCTTGAAGAAGTCCGCTGAATCTTCTTCGGCAACCCGGCTGTCCTGCAATCAGGATCCGTGGCTTTGCGTCACCGGATTACTCCAGTTTTGCCTTTTCGGTAGATAGCTTTATGCTAAATATATTTATGAGGGAATGGTATCTGGATTCAAGAAAAAAATCAAGCCTAAAGTAAAAAAGCTCTCATCTTCTAATTCCCGAGAACATTAACTCCTGCTATTTCCAGCATACTCACCAGTTTTATTAACGGAAGTCCTATCAGAGAATTATAGTCTTCCCCTGCCATTTTCTCCATCAGAGCAATCCCCAACCCTTCTATTTTAAAAGATCCCGCACAATCAAAGGGTTTCTCTCTCTGAAGATAATCGAACAACTGATCATCGCTCAGCTGCCGAAAACTGACTGAAAAAGTTGCATAGTCTGTCTGTACGATACCGCTACGGCTATCCAGTAATGCTAACCCGGTATAAAAACAGTGGGTTCGACCCACCATCTGTTTCAATTGATGAAATGCGGCCTGCAGATTTCCTGCTTTGCCGATAGGCCTCTTGCGTTGATCAACAAAAACCTGATCAGACCCAATGATCAGGGCATCAGGGTACGTTTCCGCTAAACTTTGAGCTTTACCTAAAGCAAGATGACGAACCAACAATGCCGGAGCGACATTTGGATCAATCTCTTCAGTAAATTGTGGTGCAACCGCAATAAAGGGTAAGCTCAACTGTTGCAAAATCTGCTGTCGATAAGGACTGGATGAGGCAAGAACAATTTTTCTCATAAAAATTCCTTTGTCAACCAACCCAGGCTAAAAGCTCTAAGCTGCGAGACAATGAGCTTGCGATTGCGATGTCAGCTCTAAGCTCTGATGCATAAACGATGAAAGGTTTTCTTTTGACGATCCAACCATAAACTGCAGATTTTTAACGATGGATAGCATTTCCTGCAACAATAAGGATTCGTCAACGTCCTCAGAAAAAGTTTCTATTTTGCCAGATTCTGTCCATAGGGGTAGAATCTGTGCAAACTCTCTACGCCCAAGAAAAACTTCCCCCCATAATTCACAGGATCCGTCACCAACCAGTCCACGTACAACACCGATGGATTGCCCCTCCGAGTATTGTAGGTCTATATCACGGATGTCAAAATAAATGCTGCATTCTTTTGTGCCATTTGCCGGGGATAACCAGATCATAATTTCCTCCTTCAGAAAAATATCGAGTTACCACCTAAAATCACACATAAATATGTCAGAATATGTCACTGTTGTTTATTTGCTTGAAAAACCAAACCATTTTCAAGGCCCGCAGAGAATTTTTCCCTTAGAGATTGTGGTCCGATAACTCGGACAAAAGGGACAAACGAAAAGAGCCAGGCGAGAATCTCCTTGTCACCGCTGGCATTGAAACGGATAATCAGTGAGCCACCTTCTTGTTCTTCTATCAATTGGTCTGGGTGCCAAACCCGCTCTCGAATAAGATGGGCGACTTCTTTATCAAAAAACAATTCCAGTTGTTGCGAATCTTCTTCTGCTATTAAACCAAAAGCGGTTCCAGTCAGCTTCTCAACCTTATAATCTTCTGGGACCTCAAATCTTTCCGTCTGCAATTCAACTTTGGTAATCCGCTCAACGGCAAATAATCGCAGTGCGTTTCGATTATGTGCATAGCCACCGATATAAAGCCCGTTTTTAAAAAACAGCAGGGTATACGGGTCTATCAGATAAGAAGCCAGCTCCCTTTTTGCCGGTCGATAATGAATCAGGCAGCGTCGTTGCAGCAACAACGCCTGACGCAAATCCTGCAGCAGTTGATGCTGTTTTGAATAATCTTTAAAGCCTAGAAATCGGGGAGATGAAGCTTCAGCAATACGTTCCAGATGGGCAACACTCCTCGGTGGCATACTTGAACGAATCCGGGAAAATATTGCCTCAAGATCATCCTGAAACGGTGTGCCATGCAAAAATGCCAACTGACCGCGACATAGATAGAGGGTCATCAACTCTTCCAGGGAAAAGGTGATCGGCGGTAACTTACTAAAACCGGAGATAAAGCTGTAGAGAACGTGTCCATCTTCCTGCCGCTCACTGACCAGAGGATAGCCAGCATCAAGAATTGCCTGCAAATCACGGTAAATTGTCCGTCTGGTCACTTGGCACTCTTCCACCAATTCATCAACCGTAGATCCGTAACGCGCTTCCAGAATCCTGATTAAATCATGGAGACGAGCTGCTTGGCTGTACTTTTTGGGTATGCGTCCGAGTTTATGTTTTGTAGGCATCAATAAATCCAATTTTAAAAATTTCCAAACCAATGTCTGGACAAATATACTTAACTCAAAAAGGTGACAATAGAAAAAAGATTGCGCTCTGAATATTGACATTAACAACCCCGTCTGCGCAAATTAATATCTTCCATATCAGAAAAGGATTAGCCATGCAGCCATTCAGTCAAACAGAACCCATCATCGTCCTCGACTTTGAAACAACCGGCCTCTACCCGGCCAAAGGCGATCGGGTCATTGAAATCGGAGCGGTATTGCTCCGCGAACAAAAAATTGTTGATCGTTTTCAGAGCCTTGTGAATCCAGGCTTTTTCGTCTCGCGTGAAATAGAGACGATTACCGGAATCACCAATGCTATGCTCAGTGAAGCGCCCCCAGCTCTGGAGGTCATGGGACAGTTTGTAAAGTTCCTTGACAGCCACCCGCTAGTTGCACATAACGCTTCATTTGATCGTTCATTTTTAGAAGCAGAACTCGACCATTTAGGCAAAAAACGTCCTTTGAATTTCGGTTGCACTTTGCAGATTGCGCGAAGGCTTTACCCCGACGTTATCAATTACAAATTAGAAACCCTGATCCGCTACAAAAATATCCCGGTTAACAGCCAATTCCATAGAGCTCTGGCCGATGCAGAAATGGCAGCACTCCTCTGGTTTAAAATTATTGAAGATTTAAAATCGCAATTTGGTTTTGAAAATATTACTTTTGATTTGATGAAAAAAATCGGCAAGTTGAATAAAGATCTTGCTTTTGATCTTTTACTAAAAGAGGCTGAAGATTCTCGAACTGACCAGATTGGAACAACCGGAAATCTCTTTGGTTGAACAAATGAATAAGGAACATCCCATGAACATCAGCATCGAATATTGTAATAGCTGAGGCTATCGCCCAAAAGCTGTCAGTCTGGCAGCAAAAATAGAACAACAATTTCAAGCAAAAGTTGAATTGATTCCTTCCAGTGGCGGGGTATTTGAAGTTGTTGACGATATGCAGTTAATCTACTCGAAAAAAAAGACCGGTGAATTCCCTTCTGAACAGCTGATAATGGACATCCTGGAAAAGAATTAAGTCATCTAAAATTCAAGGGTTAACTAGCCTGACTTTCCGCCAGTTGCCACAATGCCTGGACCGCTGCTTTTTGCAGATTCTGTTTCGTGGAACAAAGCCCGACAATATAAGGATCCAGCTGTGGTCCCTGTTTCAAAACAACAACATCATTACGAAAGGGGCTGCGTTCAAGAACCAGCTGAGGGACAATCCCGACCCCACCCCCCAAATGGACCATAGGAATGATGGCTTCGTTTCCAGACACCTCGGAACTGATCGTAGGGATAATTCGACTCTTTTTCAACCATTTATCCAGCCGCCGCCGGGATAATCCGGATTGTGGAAGGACCAGCGGCAACTGATTAAACTTCAATGGTTCATTTCCTCTCTGCATTATTGAGGAGGCGAACTGTTTCCCGGCAATAAAAATCAGTGGAGTGGTCATAATCGGCAGAAATTCAATTCCTGCACTGCGGCGGTCCGGAAGTGCAGCAACAGCAATGTCAATTTCTCCGGACTCCACTTGAGACACTGCTTTTTCGGCAGCTCCGGTGCGTAGTTCTAAATGGACGTCCGGGTAGGCTTTTCGATAGGCTTCAAGGAGATCAGGAAGAAGACTGTAGACAGCAGTAATCGAAGCATAGAGAGAGAGAGTCCCGGCAATGTCCCGGGAAACCGACAGTGAATTTTGAAAACTCGCATAATCGTGCAGAGCCTGCCGGGCATAAAGGCAAAATTGCTCGCCGGCATAGGATAACTGCACCGTGCGATTATTCCGCTCAAACAGAGGATACCCCAGCCGCTCCTCAAGTCTTTGAATAGTCCGCGTCAATGCTGATGGACTCAGATTACATGCTTGGCTGGCACGGCCAAAATGAAGAAACTCCGCTGCGGTTAAAAAAATTTTAAGTTCTTGAATATCCACCCTGCGCCTTCCTCTAACTATTGCGTTTTTCGCAATACAATATATACAATAAATCAATTTACGCAACAGCTTTAATTGGTCTATTCTGTGCTATATTCTGAGTTAATAATTCATTATGCGGTTAAAACACTTACATAAAATAAGGAGCTTTAAAATGAGTCAAAACTATTTCAATTCACTTCCTTTCAGCCGTAAGTTGCAAGAGCTTGGAACCTGCCGTTTTATGGACGCTGATGAGTTTTCTTCCGGCTGTGAATATGCCAAAGGAAAGAAAATTGTCATAGTTGGCTGTGGCGCTCA
This sequence comes from uncultured Desulfuromusa sp., assembly GCF_963675815.1. Taxonomy (NCBI): domain Bacteria; kingdom Pseudomonadati; phylum Thermodesulfobacteriota; class Desulfuromonadia; order Desulfuromonadales; family Geopsychrobacteraceae; genus Desulfuromusa; species uncultured Desulfuromusa sp. Next base: position 2,571,087 of record NZ_OY776574.1, on the reverse strand, counting down.
AGGCCTGAATCAGGGGCTGAATATGCGCGACAGTGGCCTGGATGTTTCCTACACACTGCGCAAAAATGCTATTGCGGAAAAACGTCAGTCTTACATCAATGCCTCGGAGAATGGCTTCAAAGTTGGAAGCTACGAAGAAATGCTTCCAACAGCTGATATCGTCATGAACCTGGCGCCTGACAAGCAGCACACAGATGTCGTCAATACTGTCGTTCCCTTGATGCGTGAAGGGGCAACTTTCTCCTATGCGCATGGATTTAACATTGTCGAAGAAGGAACTGAAATCCGTAAAGACCTCACGGTTATCATGGTTGCCCCAAAGTGTCCCGGAACTGAAGTTCGTGAAGAATACAAACGTGGGTTTGGCGTACCGACCCTGATCGCCGTGCATGGCGAGAACGATCCCAATGGTGATGGTCTGGAGATTGCCAAGGCTCTCTGTTCTGCCCAAGGTGGCGATCGTGCCGGAGTTCTGGAATCATCATTTATTGCTGAAGTGAAATCCGACCTGATGGGTGAGCAAACCATCCTTTGCGGGATGTTGCAGGTGGGCTCGCTCCTTTGTTTCGACAAAATGGTTGAAGATGGGATTGACGCTCCCTGGGCGGTCAAACTGATTCAACAGGGGTGGGAAACCATAACCGAAGCCCTCAAGCACGGCGGTATTACAAATATGCTCGATCGTCTTTCAAACCCTGCAAAAATGGAAGCCTTTGATCTGGCAGAAGAGCTCAAGGAAATTATGCGCCCTCTGTTTGAAAAACACATGGATGACATCCTTTCCGGTGAATTTTCCAAAACAATGATGGAAGATTGGGCTAACGACGACAAAAATCTGCTTAAGTGGCGTGAAGAAACCGGTCAAACAGCCTTTGAAAAAACTGAAGCGGCTGGAGATATTTTTGAACAGGAGTATTTCGACAAAGGAATCCTGATGGTTGCCATGGTAAAAGCCGGTGTGGAACTTGCTTTTGAGACCATGGTTATTTCAGGAATTGAACCAGAGTCAGCCTACTACGAATCGCTTCATGAAACTCCATTGATCGCAAATACCATTGCCCGCAAAAAACTCTACGAAATGAACCGGATTATCTCTGACACAGCTGAATATGGATGCTATCTGTTTGCCCATGCCTGCGTCCCACTGTTGAAAGATTTTATGGCTTCTATCGATACAGATGTGATCGGCAAAGGACTGCAAATCAAAAACAATCAGGTCAACAATCAGGATCTGGTAGAAATCAATAAAGAGATTCGCAGCCATTTGGTCGAAGAAGTTGGTGAAGTCTTACGGGAAGCAATGCAAGGTATGAAAGCTATCGCTTAAAAATACCACCAGTAGGTTGCACCGAGTCATTAACGGTGGTATTGTTTAGGAAACAACTTGCAGAGGGAGTGAAATATGATGACTTCTGAGCCACCGCAGCATGAAGCGAGAAAGTTTTAAACCCTATCGAATAAAACATTAACATACATAATATGGACAAAAAGGCCTCGGTTTAAATCGAGGCCTTTTTGTTATCTACCCCCACGCTAAAAGCTGCTATATTTTACAGATAAAAAACATTTTCTAAAATTATTGCCGGGAGCACTACAATGACTGTTTCAGCTCTTTCAACGAATGCAGATGACGACAAGCCTTTTTCTCAATTCATTCAGGAATTCAAGGCACAGCTCAGACATCTTTTTTATGTCCGTAGTGACATTAACCAGCTGAGCATTAAACGCGGAATACCGCCATTCATTCTTCGTGAAATCATGTCAAGCAATCCCCTTGCAACCTATGTCCCAGCAAAATATGGTGGCCGAGGCGGACACATTCACGAAGGGCTCGCATTGGCAGCTGCAGCCAGTTATGAGTCGCTCCCCCTGTCGCTTGGATTCGGAATTAACTGGGCTCTTTTCCTGCAACCTACCGGGAAATATGGACAGGATGAAATAAAGTCTGTTGTCTTTGACGATTTCCTCCGCAATAGAAAAATGGGGGGATTGATGATTACAGAGCCGGATTATGGCAGTGACGCCCTCCATATGAAGAGCTCTTATACCCATGAAAATGGGAAGTATCATATCCAGGGAACGAAACATTGGGCAGGATTGACCGGTTGGGCTGATTACTGGTTGCTCACCGCCAGACATAAAAATGCTGATGGAGACTTAAAGCGTGACATCGACTTTTTTATCTGTGATGCCAACGGCCCGGAACAAAATATTGAGGTTGAAGAATTTTACGAAAACCTCGGCATTTATCTCCTCCCCTACGGACGGAACCGGATTAACGTTAAAGTCCCTGCCGTCCACAAATTACAGCCACAGAGCACAGGGATCAAAATGATGCTGGATCTGTTGCACCGTAGCAGAATGCAGTTTCCCGGCATGGGAATGGGCTTTCTACAACGCATGCTGGATGAAGCCGTGCAGCATTGTCAACAACGCCACGTCGGCGGCAAAAGTCTTTTTACCTATGACCAGGTTCAACAACGAATTTCCCACCTGCAATCCGCTTACACAATCTGTTCGGCCATGTGCTTTAACAGCAGTCAAAAAGCTGGCATTGAAAATAATCTGGCACCACATGGGCTAGAAGCTAATGCCGTTAAAACCTATGTCACCGATCTCATGCAACGTTCAGCTCAATCTCTCTTGCAGCTTGTTGGTGCCAAAGGGTATCGATTAAATCATATTGCCGGACGCGCTATTGTTGACAGCCGTCCATTCCAGATTTTTGAAGGATCAAATGATATCTTATATATTCAAATTGCCGAAGCTCTTCTGAAACAGATGCAAAGAGCAAAACAACGGAACCTGTTCACCTTTCTACGCGGTCATGAATTAACTGAGCATGCTGCAGATCGGCTTAAGAAGTTATTTGATTTCAATATTGAGATGCAACTGTCACAGCGTAAATTAACCGAGCTAGGTTGCATTATCAGCCGGGTTATTGCGATAAATCTGGTCTTGAAATTAGCGGAGACAGGTTTTAAAAAAATATTGATAGACAACTGTTTAAGCAATATTCACCAGGAAATTTCAGTATTGATGGGTGGCTTTACGACAAAAAATTCTACGGATTTCATTGAGAACTATGCAGAAGAGAATTCATGGTTTGATTGCTTTACACAAAGCATTAATTGAACATCTCAGATTCGTCATTCGAGCCCCGTCTATTTAGAGAAATAGTCGGGGCTTTTTCCTGCTTCAGAATCAGGGACCGGCTAATACTCGTTAAGATTGCTGAACTCCCCCCAAACCAGTGACTGTGTTGGTGCATTTACAAAATCAAAAATATTTTCCAGAATGTTGAAGTGCTTCTCTTCCTCTATGGCAATTTTCAGGAGCAATGCCTTCACTTCAGCATCTTCTTCTTTTTCGGCTGCATCACGATATAATTTTGCACTGTCTTTTTCTGTTTGCATTGCATGCTGATAAGCATCCAGATTTGTCTTCTGTAACTTTTGGGAAGATAAATTTTCCTGCATTTCAGCAAAAATATTTTTTGCTCCCTCCAGAGCAACGCTATCAGACATTGATTCGATACTCTGATTTTCTTTCAGCTGAGAAAAGATATCATAGTGCTTCTGTTCATCTTCAGCTAGTTCATTAAAAATTTTTCGCAAACCTTCTGATTCTGTCTCCTTTGCCAATTTTTCATAGAAAGCTTTACCATCAAGTTCCATCTTTAATGCATAATCAAAAACATTCATATTTCTGCTCCTATTGAATTTAAATTTGCCTGAGATCAGATCTTTTAACTTTAGCAAAATCGTGACAACTGTAAAGAATATACAGTAAAATGTCCGGGGAGGAACGAAATAATGACAAGCAACAAAAACAGATTATGTGAAACAAAACGTAACCAACTCATTTCAAAGATGCGTCAGGAAGAACAGCAGCGTCAATCAGGGTATCGGGAGCAAGCATTGAAACTGTTCCCCCACGTCTGTGGCCGTTGCGGTCGAGATTTCGAGGGAAAAAAAGTAAGAGAACTGACCGTCCACCATAAAGATCACAATCACGATAACAATCCTCCGAATGGAAGTAACTGGGAGCTACTCTGTATCTATTGCCATGAGCACGAACATACGCGTGGAGTTCAGGAAGCTCGACTCGAGGGCACTGCAAATCAGTCAGATCAACTGGAATCCCTTTCTTACTCCCCCTTTGCTGCTCTGGCAAAAAAAATAGAAGAAAAAAAGTAGCACTCCCCATCACCAGTCAGGATCAACTCTCACAAAAGATCAAACATAGCCTGTATTAAATAATTGACAGAGCAGCGTATTCAATAAGAGGCATTCTTTCCGGCCAGCAGCAAGACCATTCCCAAAAAACACATAAACCATAAAGTTCTATCATATTAACAATTTAAGAATCATATTCGATTATTCAAATAATAAAGGTAAAAACATCTTGATTTTATTCTTAGAATTTATTTATTATGGTGAATAAATTTATAACTTTGTTTTATTTCATAAAAAAAGCTGTAGATGCCAACCGCTCAACAGACAAGGATTCCTCATGTCAGTATTTAGAGATATCTACACCGGTATTGAAAAAAGTTTTTTTAACACCTTGCTCCGTAAGCTTGCAGGCAACATTGCATTTATATTTTTGCTGCAACTATTATTATTTGTCAGTATCTATTGCAATATTAATGCGTTACGAAATCTTCTTGATTCAGGAGATATTGCAAAAATTGAATTGCTAAGCAGCATTGCACACAGAACTGTCTGGCAAACAACTTCGCTGTTTATTATCTCATTAATTGTGACAATAGGATCATTTCTATTTTTACGCCATCTGTTCGTTAAGCCCGTCAACAATCTAAATCAGCAACTTGAAGAGATGAATAGTGGTGAAATAAACCTCACAAACCGATTGCACACAACTTCTTACGATGAATTTCAAACTTTGGCTTATAATTATAATAATTTTCTTCAGCAACTTCGAGGAACTGTCCACAGTCTGCGCAAAATGGGTGTCAACGTAGCAGTGGGAGCAACAACGGTTGTCAACCAGGCAAAGGAGGCATCAAGCAAGGCAACCAATCAAGGTGAACTATCAGCTGTTGTTTTTGGAAACAGCGAAGAAGCCACACAAACACTTGGAAACATCTCAGATAATGCTCAACATATAGCGGCGTCAAACTCTGAGAGCTTAAATTCTGCACGAGAATCTCTCGAAGAATTACAATCCGTCAACCACGACATGAATGAGATGCTGGAACAGATCAAGCAACATGACCAGACCATTAAGGTTATGGGCGATAAATCCAGGGATATTCGCAAGATTATTTCAACAATTCAGGGAATCTCATTTCAGACGGGACTTCTATCTCTGAACGCTGCTGTTGAAGCAGCTCGTGCAGGAGAAGCGGGGAAAGGTTTTTCGGTCGTCTCCAGTGAAGTCAAAAAATTATCTGAAGAAGCCAATAAAGCCAGTGAGCAAATAGCGGACCAGATTACAGACATGCTCAGCAGCATCGACCGTGCCCTGGCGGAAGCGGATAAGATTAATCAAGCGGCAGAACACACCATGAAGATATCACAAACTGCCTGTGATAATTATGGAGGACTCATCAAGGAATTTGATGATAACCATGGGTTGCTCACCCAGATTACGGCTTCGGTAGAAGAAATTTCAGCGACAAACATGGAAACCCACGGACAGGTCTCCAACATTCGTGATTTGAGCTATATCGTCGGAGAGCGCACAACATCTTCAGAACAAATAGCTGTCAATTTACAAACAACCAGTGAGTCTCTTCAGCAATTAGTCGCCAAATTTATTACTGGCGAAGGTGCTTTTGAACAGATTCTGGATCTGGGTCGGAATTTTCGTGATCAAGCTGCGGAACATATTGGTCAGCTATCCCAGCAAGGGGTGAATGTATTTGATACTAACTATCAGGAAATTCCCAACACCAACCCCATCAAATACGCGACCAGTTATGACCAATTGTTTGCACAACATTTACAACCGATCTACGATCAGACTCTGAGCCGGATACCCGCAGGAATTTTTGCGATTTGCGTCGATGTTAATGGCTATGGTCCAACGCACAACAGCGTGTTTACAAAACCCTTAACCGGGGATCCAGAGAAAGATGTCGCAGGTAGCCGTGACAAACGCATGTTTAACGATCCGACCGGATACCGGGGCGCACAGAACACAGAAAATTTCCTGTTGCAAACCTATATGCGGGATACCGGGGAAATTCTCAGCGATCTCTCTCTGCCAATTCATATTGCAGGTCGACATTGGGGAGCTGTCCGGTTGGGATTCAACCCTGAAGTTTTAATGAAGTAAGAAAACCATAGAAAGGACGAGAAAGCGCTCTTCTCGTCCTTGATCTGAACTCTCAAAAACACCAACGACCAGCATTTCAATAAAACAAAATAATTAATTTGTATAAATTTTTTACCTGAATTAATATCGCTCCAACGAACAAGCAGGCATAGAGGCAAACAATGGCCAAGATCGACAAATTATTTCAAATTTTAAAACAGACGGGCGGCTCTGACCTGCACATGTCTCCCAATAACCCGCCGATGGTAAGAGCCTCAGGTCAATTGAAGCCGGCGATCAGTCAGATTTTAAATGAAGATCAATGTCGTGGCCTGCTTTATGAGATCATGAGTCAGAACCAGAGGGAAGAATTTGAAAAGACCAACGATCTCGACTTTGCTTACGAAGTCAGTGCCCTGCAGGCTCGCTTTCGGGCAAACATTTTCATGGGACGCCTTGGAATCAGTGCTGTCTTCAGGATTATTCCAACAGAAATATTATCAGTCGAACAATTAGGATTACCGCAAACTGTTCTCGATTTTACGCAATTCACAAAGGGGCTTGTCCTCGTTACCGGGCCCACGGGAAGCGGCAAATCAACGACTCTCGCCGCCATGATTGACTACATCAACCGGAATCGAAATGAACATATTCTGACGGTTGAAGACCCGATTGAATTTGTACATGCAACTCAAAGCAGCCTGATTAACCAACGTGAAGTCGGCATCCACACCCTGAGCTTTGCGTCTGCCCTTAAAGCGGCGTTAAGAGAAGATCCGGATATTATTCTTGTCGGCGAAATGCGCGACCTTGAAACCATTGAACTTGCAATCACAGCCGCAGAAACAGGACATCTTGTTTTTGGCACCCTGCATACCAGCAGTGCATCGAAGACTGTGGATCGCCTGATCAATGTTTTTCCAACAACGCAACAGGAACAGATTCGAACCATGCTCGCTGAGTCTTTGCGTGGCGTTATTGCCCAGCAATTACTCCGCACTGTCGATGGAAAACGCTGTGCAGCGCTGGAAATACTGAAAGTCAACCCGGCAAGCGCAAATCTCATTCGAGAAGGCAAAACCTTCCAGATTCCATCAGTGATTCAAACGGGCCGAAACGAAGGGATGCAGCTTATGGATCAGGCCCTTCAGGAGCTATTGAAAAACAAGAGAATCACTGCTGAGGAAGCAGGCAAGTACGCCGTCAACAAGAACCTGTTCTCTGCTGGAGGGGAGAAAACATGAGCGACCAACGAATCAGTGTCGCCAGCTGTCAAGTGGAATTAGTATTGGCCAACGGAGCTGATATCATCGGAGATACATTTCTCCAACTCCACGGAGAACACATTTCCGGTGTTCAAAGGGTCGATGAGCTGTTGAACGGAGATGACAATTTTCTACCGATCCAAATAGATCAATCTGTCGAGCTAGTCAACCTTGAACAGGTTATTTCTCTGCGCACAACATACGATGCGGAATGGTTCTCTCTTCTATCATTAGGCGTGGAACATTCCGTCCGGGTCGAACCGCTACATGGGCTTCCCTTTGATGCAACAATTTATGCCAACCTTCCAAACGGAAAAACGCGGGTTAAAGATTTCCTGAATCAACAGGAACAATTCTTACCCTTCATCTGTGACGACAAAGTTATTTTCCTGGCGCGGGACAAAATTTTAAAAGTAAAAGATTAAGTCGTTCAACAAGCAAAAAGAACAGATCTAAAGTCCTTTTTGATTGCAAGTAAATATCCTTTTGCGTCGTCTCTATCATGTGATCACATAAAAGTTAAAAAGCGGAGCCATTTCTGACTCCGCTTTTTAGCTTTTATTCTTTGCTGCAACTTGCCACACCTCATTATATAACCACAATCGATATAGAAATTACTCCCACTCAATCGTTGCCGGAGGCTTACTCGAGATATCATAGGTAACGCGATTAATCCCTTTAACCTCGTTGATGATCCGATTACTGATCCGGGCCAGATCTTCATAGGGCATGGGATACCAGCCTGCAGTCATAAAATCTTTTGTTTCAACCGCACGCAGAGCCACCACGTACTCATAAGTTCGACCATCCCCCATAACCCCTACGGATTTAACCGGTAAAAATACTGCGAAGGCCTGACTTATTTTGTGATAGTGACCACTGGTATAAAGTTCATCAATATAAATAGCATCAGCGCGACGCAGGATATCGCAATATTCTTCCTTAACCTCGCCAAGAATACGCACACCAAGTCCTGGACCGGGAAACGGATGGCGCCAGACCATCTGATGGGGCAAGCCAAGCTCTTCCCCTATTGCACGAACCTCGTCCTTAAATAGCTCTCTTAGCGGTTCGAGTAATTTCAATGTCATATAGTCAGGCAATCCGCCGACATTGTGATGACTCTTGATATTGTGTGCCTTCCCTGTTTTGGCTCCTGCAGATTCAATAACATCAGGGTAGATAGTTCCTTGGGCCAGCCACTTTGCATCAGTGATCTGTTTGGATTCTTCTTCAAAAATATCGACAAACAGATTGCCGATAATTTTACGCTTTTTCTCCGGTTCAGCAACTCCGGACAAGGCATGATAGAAACGCTTTTGAGCATTGACTCGGGTCACTTTGACGCCCATGTTACTGGCAAAAGTGGCCATCACCTGATCACCCTCATCAAGGCGAAGAAGGCCATTATCAACAAATACACAGTGAAGTTGATCGCCTATGGCCTGATGAATCAAAGCTGCGGCAACGGAAGAATCAACGCCACCGGACAACCCGAGAATCACCTGATCTTCGCCCACCTGTTCGCGAATTTTCACAATGGCATCTTCGACAATCTGACCCGGCGTCCACAAGCCGGCACATTTGCAGATTTTACGTACAAATGTATTGATCATTAATTCACCATTCGGAGTATGGTTAACCTCCGGATGAAATTGGACTCCATAAAGATTCAGAGCAACATTCTGAATAGCACAGACAGGTGCATTGGTCGTCTTTGCAACCACGTCAAAACCTTGCGGCATTGTCTCCACATGATCGCCATGGCTCATCCAGACCGAGCTGGTTCCGTCACTGAAAAACCCATCAAACAAAGGACCAGGAGTCCCCTGACTGATCAATTCAGCGTGTCCATATTCTCGTTTCCCGGCGGGGACAACTTGCCCACCGAAATGTCGGCTCATCAACTGCATGCCATAACAGAGGCCAAGAACCGGCACCCCAAGATCGAACAGTTCTTCTGTAATCTCAGGAGCACCATCTTCATAAACTGATTTGGGTCCTCCAGAGAGAATGATCCCGTTTGGTTGAAAAGCTTTGATGGCATCAAGACTCATATCAAAGGGATGTAACTCACAATAGACATGACATTCCCGAACTCGCCTGGCTATCAACTGGGTGTACTGAGAACCGAAATCAAGAATCAGAATTTTATCACTATGGATATCAGACATTTTTTCAGTGGCTCCGTTCCATACGATAATTTGGCGCTTCCTGAGTAATCGTCACATCATGAACGTGAGATTCGCGTAGACCCGCATTGGTGATGCGAACAAATTCCCCTTTTTCCTGCAGCTCTTTTATCGTAGCACACCCTGTATACCCCATACCGGAACGGAGTCCGCCCATGAGTTGGTGAATGTTGTCAGAGAGAGGTCCACGAAAGGGAACACGTCCTTCAATTCCTTCAGGGACAAGTTTGACATCCTCTTCTTCACCCTGAAAATAGCGGTCTTTACTTCCCTGTTTCATGGCTCCCATACTGCCCATACCACGATAGGATTTATAGGTACGACCCTGAAAAAGAATTGTTTCCCCCGGCGACTCTTCTGTCCCGGCAAACAGAGAACCAACCATAATGACATCAGCACCTGCTGCAATCGCCTTGGGAAGATCGCCGGAGAACTTTATCCCTCCATCCGCAATGAGAGGAATACCTGCGGCTTTGGTCACCTTGGATACTTCCTGAATTGCTGAAACCTGAGGAACGCCCACTCCGGCAACAACCCTTGTCGTACAAATTGATCCTGGCCCAATTCCTACTTTAACAGCATGAACACCAACATCAATCAAAGCTTTCGCTGCAGCACCCGTTGCAATATTGCCCGCCATCAACTGGACCTCAGGATAGTCTTTACACAGTTGAGCAATAGCATCAATGACATACTGGCTATGCCCATGGGCGGTATCCACCACCAGAAGATCCGCACCGGCACCAACAAGGGCGTCAGCACGTTCTTCTAAATCGGCACCAACTCCAACTGCGGCACCGACACGCAAACGACCGAGAGAATCCTTACAAGCGTGAGGATATTTTCGAACTTTTTCGATATCCTTGATCGTTATCAAACCTTTCAGGGTCCCTTTATCATCGACAACCAGAAGTTTTTCAATCCGATGCTTATGCAAATGATATTTTGCTTCCTCAAGGGTTGTTCCAGGAGGCACGGTCACCAGCTTATCTTTAGTCATAACGTTTGCTATAGGCTGATCCACATTTGTTTCAAAACGCAGATCCCGGTTGGTCATAATGCCAACCAGTTTCCCATTTTTTGTGATTGGAACCCCGGAAATCCGATATTTTTTCATCACAGCCAAAGCTTCATAAATTTTTTGATCGGGCTCCATGGTAATCGGATCGACAATCATTCCGCTTTCCGATTTCTTCACCTGATCAACTTCAGTCGCCTGAGAATGGACACTCATGTTTTTATGAATAATCCCCAGCCCCCCTTCGCGAGCCATACAAATAGCGGTACGCGATTCAGTCACCGTATCCATTGCCGCAGAAAGAAGCGGAATATTCAATTTTATCAATGGCGTCAATTGGGTTGTCAGATCAACCTCTTTCGGTAAAATTTGAGAATGTGCCGGCAGTAAAAGAACATCATCAAAAGTTAAACCTATGGGGACTTCAGTATATGGCATGACTACTCCTTCAACAGGGGGGAATATTTAACCGCAGAATCTAGTCAAAAAAAACTGCTGAGTCAATCCTTAAGCAAAGACGAAGACCGGCATAGGCAGATCATTTTTGAAGGAAGTAGAAACAGCACCGCAGGGAGGTCTTTTTTGCATCGGCAACAACCTATTTACCTTTTAAAAGATAAGCCTCTATAAATCCATCAAGATCACCATCAAGGACGGCATCGGTATTTCCGGTCTCATATCCGGTGCGATGATCTTTGACCATTCGATATGGGTGCAACACATATGAACGTATTTGACTCCCCCAACCGATTTCCTTCTTCTCTTCAGAAAAAGCTGCTGCTTCCTCTTCTTTTTTGCGTATTTCCATTTCATAAAGGCGTGCTTTTAATTGTTTCATTGCCGTGGCACGATTACTGTGTTGAGAGCGCTGATTCTGGCAAGCAACGATAATACCGGTCGGGATATGGGTAATGCGGATGGCTGAGTCCGTTTTGTTAATGTGCTGTCCTCCAGCACCACTCGCACGAAAAGTATCAACCTTGAGATCTTTGTCCTCGACTTCTATTTCAATAGAATCATCAAGTTCAGGAAAAATAAATACGGAACAAAAGGAAGTATGGCGACGGGAATTCGCATCAAACGGCGAAATCCGGACCAGGCGATGAATGCCACTTTCTGATTTTAGATAACCATAAGCATAATCACCTTCAACACTGATCGTTGCCCCTTTCAACCCCGCATCATCACCCGCTTGATATTCCGTAAACTCAACTTTGAATCCTTTTCGTTCGCAATAGCGTAAATACATTCTCAGGACCATATCAGCCCAGTCCTGAGCTTCAGTTCCACCGGCTCCGGCATTAATGCTGAGGGTCGCATTATTGGCATCATGTTCCCCGGACAACATTCGTGCAAATTCCATCTGGGCGATCAACTTCTTTAAATCAGGAAGCAAAGAATTGACCTCAGACAAGGTCTCCGCATCTTCGCCTTCTTCCCCTAATTCGATGAGAACCTGGATATCTTCCAACTGCTGTTTCGTGGAAACACAACTCTCGACCACATTTTTCAATCGTGTGTGCTCTTTCAACCGATCCTGAGCCTCTTCTCCCTGATCCCAAAAATCCGGCCGCGCTATTTCTGCTTCAAGCTCCAGAACCCGCTCCTGTTTTCCTGGAACGTCAAAGATACCTCCAGAGTTCCTGAAGTTTTTCCTGCAGATCGTTAGCAATTTCTTTTGGCTCACGAAACATCTGTCTCTCCTGTCGATCTATGATGTAAAAGATTATTATCAGCTGAACTGCTGCGTACTATAGCGGAAGAAAAACTTAAAATACAGTCCACAAAACGATAAAAGGCCAACCGATGAAAACAGTTGACCCTTTTATCGTTTTTTTAATTTTCCCGGGATTCCAGCAATCTTAAACCTGCAGGGCCTCATCCCTTGCAGGTTCCTTTGCTGTACGCCGATTAAGAACAAAAATAGTAATAAACACAACCAAACCTGCCAGATGGACAAACAAAGTTGTCGGCCATAGCAGAGCAGCGGCAGCCCCAAGTGCCAGCAAACGAAACAAAGGACTCAATTTATTCTCCAGAAAACCCTCAATTCCGGCAGCAAAAGCGTACACACCAAAAAGAGCAAAGAAGAAGATCATAAAGACCTGGCCCCAGGAGCCGCCAACAAAGGGCGTGTAAGCAAACAAGAGTGGGACAATATAGAGCCCTTTAGCGATCTTCCACGACTGGAATCCTGTTTCCATCGGTTTGGTTCCAGCAATTGCTGCACCGGTGAAAGCTGCAAGCGCAACTGGTGGCGTGACATTAGAATCCTGGCTCAACCAGAAAACAATCAAATGCGCAGACAGCAAAGAGTACATCAAAACGGACTCACTCAACATCGATTCACGCACAGCGCCAATCAGATCGACCGGAACAGCATCAATAATCGCACGGGCTGCTGCATGATTCATTGGATTGCCGATTTCAGCCAATCGTTCAGGCGCCGCAAGCATGAAGATTGCCCGTGCCGTTTCCGAGATCTGGCCATTTGCCAAAGCCTCTACGAGCATACCATCGGCAATCAGACCGTGCAAAGCTGGAGCAGATAGAGTTCCCAGAACAATATAGGCTGCAGTCACCGGCAGTCCCATTCCAAGAACCAATGATGCAAGAGCCACCAGAAGAATAGCAATGACCATACTGTGTCCGGCCCATTGGGTAATCATCAGTGAAAAGGTATTACCGATCCCGGCAGTCGCAATAACATTGACAATCAGGCCGACAGCACAAAGTAATATTGCTGTCATGACCATGTTCTTTGCTCCCATAGCCATAGCTTCGATAATCGCTTTCAGCCCCATTTTATTGGGACTGAACCAGGATGAAACCACAACCGCAATAATGCTTATTCCCGCGGCGTAGGTAGGAGTGAAACCGTAAATCAGCAACGCAATGAGAACGCCGATGGGTGCAAGAAAGACAATGCCGCCTTTCTTAAGAACTTCAATGGCAGAAATCTTTTCATCGTCAAGAGCAGTAACAAAACTTCTCTTAGCCTCGATCCTGACAAAAAATGCTACCGTCGCAAAATAGAGAATCGCAGGGAGGATGCTGACCAGAACGATGGTGTTGTAAGAAATTTGGGTGTAGGTTGCCATGATAAAAGCACCCGCCCCCATGATCGGCGGCATGAGCTGTCCACCAGTTGAAGCCGCAGCTTCAGTTCCGGCAGCAAACTTAGCTGGAAATCCCGCCCGCTTCATCAACGGAATTGTAATAACCCCTGTCGATGCTGTATTGGCGACAGCAGAACCCGAAATCGTTCCCATCAGCCCGGAAGCCATAACCGCAACAAGACCAGGACCACCAACCATTCGACCTGCGACGGAACGAGCCAGGTCAATAACAAACTCTCCAGCGCCTGAACGCAGCAGGAAAGCCCCAAACAGAATAAACATAAAAACATAAGTCGATGAAATTTGAGCGATGGTTCCAAACAGGGCATCATCCCCATAGATACTACGAAACAGAATGGTTTCAGCAGTTAAACCCGCGAACTTAAAAACTCCGGGAATCAGCTTTCCCCACCAGCCAACGTAAGTCAGGGCAATAATAATTAAAACAGGGATAAACCAACCTGCCACCCTGCGGGTAAACTCCAGTGCGCAGAGAAGCAGGACAATCCCTACAACCCATTCAATCATCGACAGACTGACGCCACGAGCATATATAGCATCTTCCATAGCAATCATATATACGGCTGAACCCGCGGCAGTTAAACCCAAAATAATATCGGTAACACGCCAGGCAAATGGGCCATCCTTCCTGAGCGGATAAACCAGTGCTGCAAGCAAAGCAAATCCGGCAAAATGTAAAGCATTCTGCCATAGTGACGGCAGCACGGTTATAACATTAAACCAGATATGCATCAGTGAAATTGCAACACCTAGAACCAGCATTATCGTTGTATGGAGTGGGTGGACTTCAGTTTCGGATGACGTCATGGCAGATATTCTCCAGATAAAAATTCCGGCCACCCATTAATTTGAGTGGCCGGATAAAAAATAAATCAATCAGCAATCAGGCGAGCTGGAATATTAATCCCCACTTCTTTATAATATTTTACTGCACCGGGATGCAGAGGCATTGGCAAACCGGCAATTGCTTTTTCAATTTTAATAGCTTTAGTTGCGCCATGAATAGCATTCAGGAAGGGCAGGTTTTCATAAATAGTTTTAGTGATTTGATAAACCGCATCTTCATCGACATCAGCACGTGCACTGAGGAAGTTGGGCTGGGCAATCGTATTAATATCTTTGGTTTGGCCAGGATAGCTTCCAGCAGGAATGACATAACGTGTCCAGAGGTCAAGACCACCGTCAGCTTGCTTCATCTGCTCGTCAGTAAAGTCCAAGATTGTCATCTTATCACCCAGATTAGCTGCTGCCTTGGTGACAGCACTTGCAGGGACACCAGCAGGAATACCGAATCCAGCTATCTGACCATTTTGCAACGCATCGGCAGTTGGACCATAACCGACATGGATAAGTTTATAATCTTTATCAATGTTAACACCAAGATTTCCGAGTAAAACAGTATTAGAACCCAGGGTCCCGGAGTTCTTTTTCCCCATCGACATTGCTTGACCTTTCATTGCGACAAGGTCAGCGACAGTTCCGGTCTTTGCAAATTTTTTCAGCACAGCATAATGCTCGACGTTCTGCCACAACATAGTGACCGAGCGGAGTTCTTTTTGCGGGCCTTCACCGGCAATCGGACCGGTGCCATTCCAGGCATAAGAGCCGTAAAGTCCTTGAAGAATAGCAAACTGGACTTCATTATCTCGCAGAAGTTTAATGTTTTCACCAGAACCAGCTGAATTAATTGCCGACATCCCAATTTTCTGTTTCGGCTGGAGCTTCACCTTTACAACCGTTGAAAGAGCAACACCAACAGGATAGTAGGTACCACCGGTTGAAGCTGTAGCTAACAGATAGTTACGTGCTTCCGGAGCAGCCTGGACAGTAGCGACTGTACTGAATAAGAAAGCTGCAGCAACAAGGAAAAAGGTCACCTTTTTGAATCTTTTGACAACTGACATGTTATCCTCCTCGGATCAGGTTAATGTTGTTTCCACAATTGGAAACACTGTTTTTATTTACACAGACAGATGGTATCGCAATAGGCATGCCAAGCCGGTGTACCGCAAGCAGTGGGAGGAGGATGATTATTTACGGTAAGTTTCAGCGAAATATTGCCAGCAAAAGAGCACCATCGGCAAGATCTTGCCGATGGTGCTAGAGATAATTTTTTCTGTCCAGATGATGACGGGCCATTTTTTCATTCAATGTCCGTCGAGGCAGATCCAGATCAATCATGACGGCCTGAACATCTCCGCAATGACGAATTAAAGCTTGCTCAAGCAACAGGCGCTCATGGTAACGCATCAATTCCTGCAACGAAGAATTCCCAGCATTTGCAGCGCCTTGAGTCGGAGACCGGAGGACCGATTTCAACCTCTGACCGATTGGCACAGAGGAAAGAACATACCGCTCAGCGATGTTCTTCAACTCCCGGACATTTCCTGGCCAGTCGTGATTCATCATCAAGCCGATATCCGCATCCTGAAGCGAAACCTCGGGTCGATTGTACGCAACAGCAGCCTGGCCGACAAAATAATTGAACAACAGCAGAATATCTTCACCACGCTCACGCAATGGTGGCACCCGCAACTCGACAACATTAATCCGATAATAAAGATCTTCACGAAAGGTTCCGGCAGAGCATTCCTCCAGAAGATTCTTGCTGGTCGCACTTATCAGCCTGATATCAACCGGTCGAGCCTCATTACTGCCGATCCTGATAATTTCACGCTCCTGTAATGCGCGTAAAACTTTGACCTGCAAAGGGAGAGGCATCGTCCCGATTTCGTCCAGAAAGAGAACCCCTCCTTGCGCGTACTCAAAACGACCGATACGCTGCCGGTCAGCACCGGTAAAGGCGCCACGCTCATGACCGAACAGCTCACTTTCAAAAATGTTTTCAGGAACAGCGCCACAGTTTACAGCAACATATTTACCGTCCCGTCGAGCTCCAAATGTGTGTAAACAACGCGCGACGACCTCTTTTCCCGTACCGGTTTCTCCCTGGATCAACACTGGAGCATCGGTATCCGCAACATCGAGAATTTCTTCCCGAAGCCGTCTGATTTCCGGACTGTTACCGATTAAACGTTGCTCAATACCACACACACCTGCTAAACGACGTCGTAATTCACGGTTTTCCATAACTAAGCGACGTTTTTCACAAGCCCGGCGCACAATATCAAGGAGATATTCAGGATCAAATGGCTTCTCAATAAAATCATAGGCCCCTTTTTGCATAGCATCAACTGCCATCTGCACATCGCCATGAGCAGTCAGCAACACGACAGGGATATCTGAATCAAGAGCGTAGAGACGGGAAAGAAAAGTCATACCGTCCATTTTCGGCATCCGGATATCGCTGACAACAACTCCATCGAATTTGTTAGACAGTTGGATTAATGCTGTTGGAGCATCTGTAAAGCTTTGGACATGACAACCGGAGAGTTCCAACCACTGAGCTGTTGCAGCCCGCATTTCGGCATCATCATCAACCAGATAAACCTTATTTTCACCTTCGGTCATTCTTCAGCTCCATTCACTTCCTTACCAGGGGGAGTTTAATAGTAAAGCACGCTCCCCCACCAGCAAGATTTCTGACTCTGATGCTTCCTTCGAGATCAGTTATAATTCTGTAAGAGATCGACAATCCGAGGCCTAACCCTTCACCCACATCTTTGGTCGTAAAAAATGGGGTAAACAGCTCCCCCAGATTTTGTTCGGCAATGCCAACACCACTGTCACTCATGGCAATTTCTACTTCTTGTTCCAGGACAGAAACTTTAATCGACAAATCTTTTTTTTCACAATCCTTCATAGCATCAACAGCATTGCGAATCAGGTTCACCAAAACCTGCTTTATCCGGACTTGGTCGCCACTCAATACCACCTGTTCTTCAGGAACATCAGTAAAAAGTGAAATACCAAAATCACTGAATAACGTGGCCGTCATACTTAAAGCACCGTCAAGACAATCCTGCAACACAACCTGATCTCTACGCTTCGGAGGAATCTTGTGCGCAAACGTTTTCAGCTGAGCAGTAATGGAAGCCATATGTTCAGTCATGCGATTGATAGCGGACAAGGTTTCACGAACTTTTCCTGTCTCATGCCTGTCCAGAAGCAAATAGCCACTGGCAGCTTGAGTGCGAATAGCAGAAATGGGCTGATTTAACTCATGAACAATCCCCGCAGCCATATGGCCCAGTGCCGCCAACTTTCCAGCCTGAACTAATTCTTTTTGCGTCTCATGCAAAACACTCTCGGTTCGATTTCGCTCAGCAATCTCTGCCTGCAAGCGCAGATTCATCTCCTGAATTGCCTCAGCCTGTTGTGCTTTCCGCCGTGAAATCTGCTTTTGTCGCCGTTCCCTGGCATATAAAGAAAGAGCCAGAATGAGTAACATTAAAACAATGCCAATAATCATAACGACCTGGCCCTGCTCCTGAACCGGAGCCAACGGGGCAACATGATGAAGTTGCCAACCCAGATCTTCAAGCGGCCGCGAGAGGAACAGATAAAGGGCATTATCAAAACGGACGATTTTTTGTCCCTCAGCCAGAATCTCAATCGTCTTCAGAGGTAACAATTCAAGAGCCTGTGCACCGTACTGCCTTCCTGCAAGGATCATTGTTCTCTGATTTTCCGACAATTGCGTTAGGGTTCGGTATTTCCAGTCCTCCCGGCTAGAGAGAAACAGAACACCATTAGCATCACTGACTAGAACCGTCTCCCCTCCCTTGCGCCAATCATCCTGTAATGGTGTCAGGTCAACTTTAGCAACCGTTGCTCCCAGGAACTGACCATTATCTGAAACCGAATGAGACATAAAATAGCCGGGCCTTCCGGTTGTCGCACCAATGGCAAAAAATCGTCCCTTCATGTTGGATTTTGCATCGGTGAAATAAGGCCTGAACCCATAATTGTGGCCGATATAAGTTTGCGGATCTCTCCAGTTACTCGCAGCCAGAGTATCGCCAATGGAACTCATCACATAAAGAGCATCAGAACCAGCTTCGGCGTTGAGGGACTCCAGATATTTGTTCACTGATTCGGTATTGAAAGAAGATTTCAACAGAATCTTAATATCAATATTCTGAGACAGAACATAAGGAAGGTAGGCGTAACGACTAAGAGCTTCATGCAATGTAGCGGAATACAACGTCATCCTCTCTCCACCGACCTTTATCAGTTTATTCAGAGCATCAGTGTAAGCCCAACGGGTTCCCTGCCAGACAAGCACTGTCGCCAGCAAAAGGCTGAGAATAAGCACCCACATAGGAATAATATTGCTAAAAAATTTCTTCATATCTGAAACTGAATTCCACCACAAAGAAGGATCGCGTCATTCACTGGTTTTTCACACTGATAACAAATTTGAGATATCGACCTTCAGGAAAACTGACAGAGCAGGGAAAATCTTCCGGCTGGCCGCTGGTGAAAATTGTCTTCAGCTGGTCCCCGGACTGCAAAGCCCCTCGCCGCAACTCTTTCATATAATCGTCCATAGAGACTTTTTGATGATTACTGGAACTGATGAGTAAACCACCGGATTCCAGCAGGGGCATGGTTGCAGAAACAAGCTTTGACGTTCCCCCATGGGTGGAAAAACGACTTTTGCTGGTCGTGGAGAATGATGGGGGATCAAACAAAATAACATCAAAACGACGCTTTTGTGCCTGCATTTTGGCCAATTCAGTAAACACATCACCGACAACAAACTCATGTCGTTTCGGATTAATTCTGTTGATGGAAAAGTTCTCTCGAGCAATATCCAGATACTTTGCCGAAACATCGACACTGGTCACTTTTTGAGCCCCGGAAGCGGCAGCGACAACAGAAAAAGCTCCTGTAAAAGCAAATAGATTCAACACTCGCTTCCCAGCAACCCGAGCCGAAAATTCTTGTCGATTACGCCTCTGATCCGGGAAAAGACCGGTATTGAGCCCTTCTCGTAAATCGACCAGAAAGTTCAATCCGTTTTCTTGCACTTGCAAGGGAACGGGTGCCGGCTTCCCTGCAATTAAATGACTGTATTCCTTTGTTCGTCTTTTTGCTTCCAACGCACGCGTTTCCTGAGGTCTCAACTTACGGTAAATCCCTTTAGGCTGAAAAACTTTTTGTACTGCTGTCGTCAAAAGATCAAGATGGATATCCCAGCCAGAGGTATAAAGTTGCAGCATCACATAATCGCCGTAACGGTCAATCGTCACCCCGGGCAATCCATCTCCTTCACTATTGAGCCAGCGGTACGCATCGGTTTCGTCGAGTCGGGCATGCAAACGCAACAACTTCGCTTGCAGAAGCTTCTTTTCAAGCCATTCTACGGTTAACTGTATTTTATTGTGATCGAGAACTCTCGCGACAATCCGATCTTTGGGGTCGTACAGGGCAGTCGCCAGATGATGGTTTTTATCATCAACAAGTGCGATCAGCTCACCTGACTCGCCGACAGGCCATTGCTTTGTGTAACGATCAGAGAGAACCCAGGGATGTCCCAATTCAAGCATACGGATTGTTTCCGGACCAACATGACATTTTTTCATAGGACATCCCTTGCTCAAACCATCAAGTTTCTTCAAAAAAATTGAATTGTAGCGGAGTCAAACCTTGACGCCAAGTGACAGTTTCGAAATAAGATACAATTTAAACTTAATTTTAAAGATCAGGCGGTTAAATATTTTCAAAATTATTTCAGTACAATGCTATAATAGCGAAGATATACACAGAAGGAGTCTGAATGAACAGTAAATTTAAAAATCGAATCCGTGAGCAGTTTGGCAGAACTGCTTCTGCATATGTTGAAGCGACCCATTTTTCCGGTGGTGAAGACTTGGAACAAGCAGCAAAGCTGCTTAAGCCGTCTCATGATGATAATATGCTCGATGTCGCCTGTGGCGGCGGCCATATGGCGCTCTTTTTTGCACCTATGGTCAGACAGGTTGTTGCTTCTGACCTGACGATGCAAATGCTGAAAAAAGCCCAGGAGCACATTGCCGAAGAAGGTCGAGTTGACAATGTTGTTTTCCGTGAAGCAGACGCTGAAGACCTCCCCTTTCCGGCGGGATCTTTTACTCTTCTCACCTGTCGTATTGCTCCTCATCATTTTCCGGATGTTCCTAAGGCGTTACGTGAATTTCACCGTGTTTTACGTCGCGGTGGTCGAATGGCCATCATTGACACTCTGATGCCGTCAGATCCTGAAATTGCAGATTTCTTCCAAACCATGGAAAAAATGCGCAACCCAACCCACATCAAAGCATTTAATGAAGATGAATGGCGGGAAATGATCCAGGACTCCGAACTGATTCTACAAGAAATTCAAATTATTTCGAAAACGCATGACTTTCAAGAATGGACAAAAACAGCAGGGCTGAATCGTGGGAAGGTTCAGGAGCTGAACAAATTCTTCATGGACGCCCCGCAAAAGATCCACGACTATTTTCAAATTGAATCTTTCGCCGGTGAAGTCGAGTCTTATACTGACAAAAAATTATTGATCTACGCCACGCGAAAAGAAAAAGAAAAACATATCCACCAAAAGGCAACGCCAGAAATCATGGAAGCGACCGACAAACCTGCTGACACAGATAAAGACTAGGGCAAACTCAAAAGATTGCCCTAGTTCCTGCTTTATTATTGTCCCGCATTTTTATTCGGAACGACAAATATTTCCACTCGCCGGTTTTGTGCGCGTCCCGTCAGCGTATCATTGCTGGCGATTGGCTCCATTTCACCATGTCCTTCCGTTCCCATTCTGGAACTACTCACCCCATGCATAATTAAATAATCAGCCACGGCGTTTGCTCTTCTGAGAGAAAGATCAAAGTTATACTGGTCAGAACCAACATTGTCAGTATGACCGACAACCAGAATCTGGGTTTGCGGATAACGACTCATGATGTCAGAAATTTTATTAAGAGGAGAATAAAAAGCAGACTTAATTCTCGCTGAATTAAAATCAAAAGACACTTCACTGTTCAATGTCAGCTTGAGAATTTCATTCTGCTGCCGTTCAATTTCAACCTGATGCTGCGCACGTTCATTTGCAAGCTCTTGTTCAAACTCAGTCTGCTGCTTATCCATATAGGCCCCTGCACCTGCGCCTAATGCACCGCCTGCAGCACCACCAATCAGAGCTCCTCTCAGTGCCCCTCCGGAATGATCATTTTGATAACCGATAATAGCACCTGATACCGCTCCGACCAGAGCTCCAATCCCAGCCCCTTTTTTGGTGCTTTCGTGGGTCGTATTCGTTGCACACCCAGACAAACCGGCAAACAGCAAAAAAACAACAAAAATCGCACATAACCTCTGTTTCATATACAGCCCCTTTTGCAACTCTAAAATAAGATATGACTGTGTGAAATTATACTCCAATATGAAAGAAAATAAACAGGTTTAGCGGCAAAATTTCAGCAAAATTAAAGCATAAAAAAAAGGGGGAGATTCCCAAAGGAATCTCCCCCTAAATAAAATACCATAAAACTATTTGTTTTATTTGATACCGGCAGCAGCCTCAAGCATATCAGTGGTAACAGACTTAGGACGCTCAATAGCATAACCAAGAGCACGGTCCCAAGTAATGTTCGGCAAGCAACCAAGAGCACG
This sequence comes from uncultured Desulfuromusa sp., assembly GCF_963675815.1. NCBI lineage: Bacteria > Pseudomonadati > Thermodesulfobacteriota > Desulfuromonadia > Desulfuromonadales > Geopsychrobacteraceae > Desulfuromusa > uncultured Desulfuromusa sp. Next base: position 2,548,631 of record NZ_OY776574.1, on the reverse strand, counting down.
ACCGATACCGAACAGAACGGTGTAGAATTCGTACTGGGTAACACCATAGTACCATTGGATGACACCTGACTGAGCGTCAACATTTGGCCATGGGTTCTTGGCTTTACCTTGCTCAACCAGAATATCCGGGGTCACATCAAAGATCATGCTGACCAGTTTGAACAATGGATAATCTTTGAGGCCTTCAGTGTTGAGGCAGAACTCACGCTGTGAGGTGTAGCGTGGGTCAGTTTTACGCAGAACAGCGTGACCGTAACCAGGAATAACCTGACCGCTGTTAAGAGTTGCCCAGAGAGCTTCTTTAAGCTGCTCTTCAGTTGGCAGTTCGCCACCAAGCTTAGCCATGAAGTTTTGAGTCCAACGGAGAACTTCTTCGTTTGCCAGACCATGCAGAGGACCAGCAAGACCGTTGATACCGGCACTGTAGGCATAGTAAGCATCTGACAGGGCAGAAGCAACAAGGTGAGTCGTATGAGCAGAAACATTACCGGACTCATGATCGGAATGGAGGATGAAATACATCCGGGCAACATCTTTGTAATCTTCACTTTGCCCGATCATATGAGCAAAGTTACCACCCATATCCAGATCCGGATCGGCAGCGATATGTGTATCGCCTTTGTACTTCATGCGATAGATGTATGCACCGATAGGACCAAGTTTGGCCATCAGGTTAGTGGAATCTTCAAACATATCTTCCCAGCAAGTCATCTTGTTGAATTTGCCGGCAGCATAGTTGCTTGAAAATACAGAGTCACGTTGCATGGCCAGAATAGCTGATGAGAACATAACCATTGGATGGCTGTCACGTGGCAGAGCACGAAGAACGTCAATAACATACTCAGGAATCGCTGAACGGCTCTTCCAGTCTTCAACAACCTCAAGTGTTTGCTCCATAGTTGGAACATCACCGGTCATCAGCAGATACCAGAAACCCTCAACATAAGGATAATTGCTACCAGGAACTTTTGGCAGAGCTGCAAAAGTTTCAGGAATAGTCATGCCGCGGAAGCGGATCCCTTCCATCGGATCAAGATAGGAGATATCAGTAACCAGACACTTGATACCGCGAGCACCACCGATTGCCTGACCGATAGTCGCTTCGCCAAGACTGACATCAGCAAACTCTTTAGCCAGTTTGGTTGTGCGGGGACGATGCGCAGCAATCTTTTCCGCTAAAACCTTTTTCAATGTTGACATACTCTCTCTCCTTTTTTTGGTTGTTGAATAAACAATTCGAGAAGCTCATACGAGCCAAGAAAGATATATTCCGCAATGCGGAAAGCGAACTGCATAAAAAAACAGCTTTTTATGCAGGTTATAAACTGAATTTAGAAATGTCTTCATGGAGCCATTTTCATGACCCCATAAACCTTCTTTCGCCTAAAATCACAAATATTGTTCTAACAACTCACTCCCCCATTGTCAAGCGGTAAATTGTATACAGTATTCAAAAATGTACCCACATAAGTTGAGTGGTTTTAGCTGACAAAAAGAGTCTTTTTTACTTGCCAGATCAATACAGAGAGCATAAAATGCCTAATAATTATGCAAACAAAATCACCCCAAATAAAGACCCTGCAACTATCAAGTCCTGTCATCCTTGCACCAATGGCGGGAATCACCAGTCTCCCCTATCGAAGAGTGATGAAATCATTCGGCGCCGGCCTGGTTTTCTCAGAAATGATAAGTGCCAATGGCCTGATCCGGGACGGCAAAAGAACACATCTCCTGATGGCCACCCACAAAGAGGAATTTCCCCTTGGTATTCAGCTATTTGGAGAAAGTCCGACGGTTCTCTCAATGGCCACGGAAATCATCAGAGATGAAACCAATCTGCTGGACATAAACATGGGTTGTCCGGTCAAAAAAGTGGTGCGAAACGGAGCAGGCAGTGCACTGCTTCAAGACCCCCTCAAGGTTGCCCGAATTCTTGCTGCTGTCCGTAAAATTTATCCCGGCCCCCTGACGATAAAAATACGCTCAGGTTGGGACGAACAATCTCTTAACTTTTTAGAGATAGGTCGGATTGCCGAAGCAGAGGGCGTTGATGCAATTACCCTTCATCCACGCCCTCGGAGCCAGGGATTTTCCGGAAACGCACGCTGGGATCACATTTCTGCGCTCAAATCGACGCTAAATATACCAGTGTTTGGAAGTGGGGACATCTTCAATGCCGCTGATGGTCTGAAAATGCTGCAACAGACAGGTTGCGACGCCATTATGATAGGGCGAGGAAGCTATGGAAACCCCTGGTTGATTCGTCAAATTCTGGACCAACTGGACGGAAAACCGGTGACATCTCCAAGCCCGCAGGAAAAGTACCAGATAGCATTGCACCATCTGCAGTTGCATCATGAGCACTTTGGAGAGAAAAAAGCTATTCTGGAGATGCGAAAACATCTCTGTTGGTACGCACGGGGTTTTGAAGGTGCGGCCCTTTTTCGCGCATCCCTGCAAAAAATAGAACGGCTCGATCAAATTCTGGAGCTCACCAGAATGTTTTTTTCTGAATGTGAGGCGGCATGAGTCACACCCAGCAACTTTCACATCAGGAATATGCCCTGATTCTGGAAAACATTGATGACGCCATCATTGCCGTTGATCAGCAGGGAAAAATAATTTATTTCAACTCATCTGCTCAGCTGTTTTCAGGATTATCTGAAAAACAATCAATTCATCAATCTTTTTTTGAATGCTTTAAAGGTCATGAAACCCTCTGCTATCTGTTGCGCACAACTCTTCAGGAAGGGCGCTCAATCTCAAGTCATGAGACGGTCACTTTAAGAAAGACAAATTCACGACAACGTCAGGTCAGTGTCACCGTTTCACCGATACTCCCAGCCTCCACTTCACAGCAGGGAGCAGTTATCGTCCTTCACGACCTGACTCGCGTGCGTTCACTCGAAAGCGCGGTACGCAATGCTGATCGCTTAGCCATGATTGAAACCATGGCCGCAGGGCTGGCACACGAGATCAAAAACCCTCTCGGCGGCATCAAGGGATCTGCTCAACTGCTGCAGATGGAACTGAGCGGAAATGATGAGCTACAAGAGTACACTCAACTCATTGTCCGGGAAACAACGCGGGTCAATCGCATCATTGAAGAATTATTGAACCTTTCGCGCCCTCGGAAAACTCAGATTGAATTCGTTAATATCAGTCAGATTCTGAATGAAATTATAACCTTACAAAAAAATACCGTAGGTGATCGTGGCATTCTCTTCGTGTGGGAGCTCGATCCGAGCATTCCGGATATTCCAGGGGATCATGATTTACTGATGAGACTGTTTTTGAACCTGATAAAAAACAGTTGTGAAGCAACAGAAGATCATAGCAAAATCACAATAGCAACCAAAGTTGATACGGAATATCACTTAAGACGACCGGATAACCGTTCAACTCCCATGGTTCAAATTTCCATCAGTGATCAGGGGCCGGGAATTTCCGCAGCAGAGTTGGAAAAAATCCTCACCCCCTTCTACACCACCAAAGAAACAGGTAGCGGGCTTGGTTTGCCAATGTGCCAGAAAATTGTGACCGACCATGGGGGAATGCTGGAATTCATCAACAGGAGTGAAGGGGGAACGAAAGTCAAAGTTTCATTGCCGTTATTCCACAACCTGACTGATAATAAAACCGAAAAAGGATAAATCAAATGGCGATTCAACGTATTCTTGTCGCGGACGATGAAGAGAGCATCCGCTGGGTACTATCCAAAGCGCTAAAAAAACAAGGATTCCATGTTGACTTGGCTGAAGACGGTTCTCAAGCCAGAAATCTGGCTCAGAAACACAACTATGATCTAGCGATTCTGGACATTAAAATGCCGGGAGTCCAGGGGCTTGAGCTACTGAAACAATTTCGCACTGAATATCCAAACACCTTAATTATCATCATGACAGCTGAAGCAACCATGGAAAATGCTGTTGCAGCCATGAAACACGGTGCGTACGACTACCTTACCAAACCTTTTGACTTGACGGCCCTGGATGCCATTATCCTCAAAGCAGAAAAAGCGGCTGACCTTACAGGAGAAATTGACCACTTAAAAGAAGAGTTGCAGGATCACTACAGCGTTGGGCGAGCCATCATCGGCAACAGTCAGGCGATGCAGGATATCTACAAAATTCTCGGCCGCGTTGCAGGTTCCGATGCCACGATTCTGGTCACAGGTGAAAGTGGCACCGGCAAAGAGCTGATTGCCAGGGCCATCCACGTTAACAGTCAACGGCTCGGCAAACCCCTGATCGCCCTTAATTGCGCTGCCATCCCCCATGAGCTGCTGGAAACAGAACTGTTTGGCCATGAGCGTGGTGCTTTTACCGGAGCAACAGAACGTAAAATCGGGAAATTCGAACAAGCCAACGGCGGAACCCTGTTTTTGGATGAAATAGGTGACATGCCCCTTGAACTGCAGGCAAAACTGCTGCGGGTTTTACAGGAAAAAGAAATAACCCGTACCGGAGGGAATCAGACTCTCCATGTTGATGTCCGAATTGTTGCGGCCACCAATCAGGATATCCTGACTCGGGTGAAAGAAAAACAGTTCCGTGAAGACCTCTATTATCGTCTCAACGTGGTCCCGATCAGAATGCCGGCCCTGCGTGAACGGCGTGACGATATTCCGCTGCTGGCCGATTATTTTCTGCAAAAGTCAAAACAGGATCTCGGGATCGAGTCCATGGAGTACAGCAAAGAGCTGCTGGAGTTATTCAAAATCCACAACTGGCCGGGAAATGTCAGAGAACTGGAGAATAATATTAAGAGAGCCACCCTCCTCTCCCCCCACCAGGTGCTGACACCAGCGGATTTTCCGGATTTACTCGAAGGCCGGAAATATCAACGCCAGGATGAGTCCCTGGAATCTCTGGTTGCACAAAAACTTGAAAATTCTCTGTCACGAATGAATCTTCATGAAATGAACACCCTATATGAGATGGTTCTTCATCAGGTGGAGCGCCCCCTGATTAATATCGTATTACAAAAAACCCGGGGAATCAGATCAAAACAGCCCAGATTCTGGGGATCAACCGCAACACCTTAAGAAAAAAAATAAAAACCCTGGAAATCAATGTCAAACGCGGGGACTCATAGGGGGAATTTGCTGTTGACCCGATTTTAATTTTTGATAGAAGTCGCGTTCATCTCTACTGATAATCATCACGCTGAGCCTGATTTTCAAAGCGGGTAAATTCCCCTCGGAAAGTCAGATGCACCGTCCCGATAGGACCATTCCTCTGTTTCCCGATAATCAGTTCAGCATCCTTATCATGCCCTTTTTCGCAGGTCCGTTCCCGACTTTTACAGTCTTCACAATATACCGCTTCTCGATAGACAAACATGATCACGTCGGCATCTTGTTCAATCGCACCTGATTCACGTAAATCTGCCATCATCGGCCGCTTATCGGTGCGACTTTCCAGAGAACGATTCAGCTGAGAGAGAGCAACAACCGGCAGAGCCAGTTCTTTAGCCAGAGCCTTGAGAGAACGGGAAATTTCAGAAATTTCCTGCTGCCGACTTTCCGGATTACTGCCCCGCATCAATTGCAGGTAGTCGACAATAATCAGCCCCAGACCATGTTCAGCTTTCAACCGGCGGGCCTTTGAACGTAGTTCCAGAACTGAAATCGCCGGGGTGTCGTCAATAAAAAGTTGCGTCTCATTCAATTGCCCCGCTGCCATGGTCAATTTCGGCCAGTCCGACTCGCCGAGATGTCCGGTTCTCAGCCGCCCGGCATCAACTTTAGCCAAAGAACAGAGCATCCTCTGCACCAACTGTTCTTTACTCATTTCCAGAGAAAAAATGACTGCAGGAACCGAATTATCAGCATGTGCAGTTGCATATTCAACCAGGTTCAGAGCAAAAGCCGTTTTCCCCATAGAAGGACGCCCGGCAACGATAATCAAATCACTCGGCTGCAAACCGGCCGTCATTTTATCCAGATCATGGTAACCCGTCGGAACCCCGGTCACCAGTTCTTTACGCTCATAGAGTGCTTCTATCGACTTAAAGGTATCTTTAAGAATATCCCGTACCGGGAAATAAGAGGGGCGCATCCTGTTTTCAGAAATTTCAAAAATTGACTTTTCGGCCTGATCGAGAATTTCCTCCATATCCCCGCCGTCATAACCGCGGGTAGCGATGGCGGTCGAAGCCTCTATCAGTTTTCGCGCGACCGATTTTTCTTTCACCAGTTTACAGTAGTAACTGATATTGGCTGCGGTTGGCACATAGTCAACCAGAGTTGCCAGGTAGGTACTTCCCCCGACTTCTTCAAGCTCACCACGGTCTTTGAGAACGGCAGTCAAAGTCACCAGGTCTGCCGGTTCACTTTTTTCGGAAAGGAGAATCAGAGCATTGAAAATTTTACGATGACTGCCACGGTAAAAATCATCAACCGTCAAAAATTCCAGAGCGCGGTTGAGCGCCTCGTTTTCGAGCAACACCCCACCCAGTACCGACATTTCTGCTTCCAGGTTTTGTGGTGGTAAGCGATGACCGTGATTTTCGTCCATAATAACTCCTGAATTAAATAGATCACGCAGGATATCAGAGTCGCAATGATTTAAAAAGGTGGAAGGACGACAACCTCGAATAAATTTATTTGTCGTTATAAATTCAGAGACTTGTTCCGGGTGAAAGAATTTAAACCTTATTTTCTTTTATCTTTGACGTAAATATCATGCACAGTGCCGCTGCCCGATTGGCGCCGTTCAATTTCAAACAACTCGGTTTCCTCTATCAAGAGAGTCAGGGTGCGATAGCCATAGCTCCTTGGATCGAAATCCGGAAATTGCTTTTTAATCAGTTGACCGCAACTTGCGAGATGAGCCCAGCCATCATCATTTTCATATTCAGTTACTGCATTTCTTAAAATATTGACGAGCTTGGTATCGCCACGCAGCTCCTGTTTTGATTTTTTCTGACTTTTACTGGTGCTCGCCTCATCCTGTGAGTCTTGTTTGTCTGAATCAGGAGTTTTAATGACCTCCGTTGAGATAAAATCGTCACATGCGTTTCTGAAAGCTGTAGGGGTTTTTTTCTCGCCAACTCCAAAAACATAAATCTGAGATTCTTTCAGTCTTGAAGCCAGTTTTGTGAAATCACTGTCACTTGAGACAAGAGCGAATGAATCAAACTTGCCGGAATACAATAAATCCATGGCATCAATGATCATCGCAGCGTCAGAAGAATTTTTCCCCTGAGTGTAAGAAAATTGTTGCACCGGATTGATGGCAAGCTCGTTTAAAGGCTGCTTCCAGTTTTTCAGATGATTGCTGCTCCAATCGCCATAGGCTCTTTTGGTAATAATATGCCCATGCTTTGATAACTCTGATAATACCGCCCCAAGGACGGAATATTGCGCATTTTCGGCATCGATCAAAACAGCGATTTTTTTCTCAGAGTCTATGTCTTTCATCTGGCCTCCATTTTAAAGGACTACAATTATGACAAATCAGCCCTGCTTGCACAAAAGCATAACAAATGACCTCTGCTAATTTTTTTTTTGGTTCCCCTATGGAGTGAGCCGTAACAGACGTCCACCATTCTGATCTTCCAGAACCCATATAGCCCCTTTGGGACCCTGTTCAACCTCGCGGATACGTTTATCCATGGCAAAACGTTCAACCTCTTTGGCTTGCTCACCCTCAATCTTTATTCGCAGCAGGGATTTGGATCTAAGTCCACCGATAAAAGCGTCTCCCTGCCACTCCGGAAACATGGAGCCGGAGTAGATTATCAGCCCCGAGGGTGCGATAGTCGGCACCCAATAGGCTTCGGGTTGGTGAAACTCCGGGCGGGTGTCATGATCAGGAATGGAGATACCGGAGTATTGATCGCCCCAGGAAACAATGGGCCATCCATAATTATCGCCAGCAATGATCAGGTTGAATTCGTCACCGTCTCTAGGGCCCATTTCATGAGTCCAAAGCTGTCCTTGCTTGTCAAAAGCGATCCCAAGCAGATTACGATGCCCGAGAGTCCAGAACGATTTTGCAAGCTCTCCCTTATCCTGAAACGGATTGTCGGGCGGCACCGATCCGTCCTCGTACACCCTGATGACCTTGCCCAGATTCTGCTCCCAACTTTGGGCTGGTGCCTGTTTTTGTCGCTCCCCGGAAGTAATAAATAGATAGCCATCCGGACTGAATGCCAACCGGTGGGAGTAATGCCCGCTACCGGTAACTTTGGGCTGTTGCCTCCAGATGACCTCAAAGTCTTCCAGTTCTGGCTTTACTGAAGCAGGATCAAGTCGGGCACGTGCAACAACCGCTCCCCTTTTTCCTGCCCCATCCTGTTCAGCATACGACAAGTATATCCAGTGGTTTTTCTCATATTGAGGATGAAGAATGATATCACCCAAACCACCCTGCCCACTATAAGCGACCTCAGGCAAACCTTTAACCGGTACATTGGAACGATCATCCAGATGGACCAGAAGCATAGACCCCCTTTTTTCAGTGACCAGGAGGTTCCCGCTCGGTAAAAAAGTCATAGCCCAAGGCTCATTGAATGATCCAAAGCTCTCAGCTTGAAGACTTGAACCGGCATTGCCCTTAATCGTGTTTCCAAACGACCATGCATAGGCATTGCATGAGAGCAGGACGAATATAAGGGATACGTAACTCACAAAACGAAATGATTGCATAATCCTCTCCACTTCAGCATATTTTCCAGTACTTACAAACAAGCAAATATCCTGATGCTTCATTCCTCAATTTTGGATACTTTCCGCTTTTTCATGATTCTATCATTTTCCGGACTTCAATGTATCCAGAAGAACAAAATAAGAAGCCTGTGTTTTGAGGGTAATAGATCGCTTGTCAAAGAGCGAAAAGGTCAGTGTTTTATGTTAACGCTATGTCCTGCTCTTAATTCCCGGAGGCTGATAAGGATTATGCCTCCTCTTTAAATTTCATTTCACCATTCTCTGTAAACTCAAACATTGGCCCCCAAGCCACCTCCCAGTAATAACCATCAAGATCAGAAAAATATCCGCTGAATCCTCCCCAGAAAGTCTCTTGCGGTGCTTTTACAATTCTGGCTCCTGCCGCTTCCGCACGGCTTAAGATCTCAACCACGTCGTTCTTGTTATGAGCATTGTGAGCAATGGTCACGCCATTAAACCCGCTCCGGGTGACGGGGACGTCGGGAGAAATGTCTTCCGCCAGCTTTTCAAAAGGATAGAGAGCAAGCCAGGTGCCAGGAAGTTGGATAAAAGTGATCCCATCCGCTATATTCGGAGGTGTGCCAAGCACAGCATGATAAAAAGTTGTCGCTTTGTCTAAATCAGCGACGCCAAGCGTTAAAATTGTCACTCTTGAAATTTTCATTGTTCTCGTCCTTTTCGCATCTAACGTTGCAAATCATCCCCTCAGACTTATGCGTTGGCTGAATGTGTCTTGTCAGGAATTGTGGTTCTCGGTCAAAGCCAGACGGATACCTAGACCAATGAGGACGGAGCCCAATATCCGATCCAACCAGACAGATAATCTGCGATTCTTACGGAAAAAACCGGTTGTCTGCGCCGCAGTAAGGACCACAAGAAACTCAACAGGAATGGCGACCAGAATGACAAGAGCCCCAAGGATAATAATCTGAACAGAATTGTGACCAAGCTCCGGGCGAATAAATTGCGGTAAAAAAGCCATGAAAAATATCGCCACTTTGGGATTTAAAATATCGACTAATGCCCCTTGCCGAAATGCTTTCCAGGCCGTGACTTCACTCCCGCTGACTACTGGCATTTCAAAGGATATCCCTTTAGATCTCAACGCCTGTATCCCCAGAAAAACCAGATACGCAGCACCAATATATTTTACGAGACTGAAAGCTAAGGCTGAAGTGGCAAGGATAGCGGATAAACCCAGAGCAGCTGCAAAAACATGGACCAACGCCCCACTCCAGATTCCCAGTGACGAAATAATCCCGATTTTTCGGCCTTGAGCTATGGTTTTGGATAAAATATAAATCAGATCCGGACCAGGCGATATATTAATTGCAAATGCTGCAGAAAAAAATAATAACCAATAAGACGTCGATTCCATATTAAATCCCTTTGTCGCCCGGCAAGCCGACACCTGAAGTGACACCCAAATCTTCTAATGCAACCCTGACCTTGTCACGAATCAAATCTCTAACCTCTCGAAATTCATCAGGTGGAAGGTTCTTCGGGTCGGGTATGAACCAGTCTTCGCGTTTCCTGGATCGAACCATGGGACAAGCATCCCCGCACCCCATCGTTGCCACGAAATCAAATTCCACATCCGGGAGATCATCTAACGACTTTGAATCATGGACAGACAAATCGTACGCCAATTCACGCATGGATGCGACCGCTTTTGGATTCACCTTCCCCGACGGTTGAGATCCTGCGCTAAAGACTTCGATGGAATCTCCGCCCAGCATCCGGGCAAAAGCCTCCGCCATCTGACTTCGATTCGCATTTTCAACACATACGAATAATACTCGTTTCACGTTCCTCACCCTATTAAAAAGCCTATTTGCCTGTTTTTCCTATTTAAGTCATCCCAAAACAATGAATCTCGGTCAGATTGTGCAACATCATCATGATGCCGCCACGGACCTTGAACTTTTGTTTGTAAGCATTTATCTGCTTTTATGTGTATATTTTTCCCATTTGAAATCCGGATTATTTTCATCCCCCGAACGATAGATATTCATAAGAGAGGTCAATGAACTGTCATTACAGTCGTCATTAAAGTCTTTCCCAATTTTACGGAATAGAAATGTCACTTCCGGATATGAGGCGAATTGGACAGAAATATTTTGGGGAGGAAAAACAGAGTCGGGGATAAAATTGTCAGGCAGTTGAGTCCATTCGCTTTTGGAGGTATTTAATCCTATCCATCGACCGGCAATCCTCACAATGACGAATTGATGGCCATTGATTGTCATGTCTTTATCTCCTTCAGCCAACGCCTGGTTGTAATTATCTGACTTGCTCGTAATCGCGTAACGGATATCTTCGGGATGACTCACCAGATTCAGCGCTTTGACCACAGCAATAAATGATCTGGCATAATGGGAACAGCCAAAAGCGGCTTTTGTTTCGATAATGTCACTCGCGGAAGGAGCAAAAAAAACATCTGCCGGGTTCAAACGCATAAATTTGGCCCGCCAGTTTTTTAGGATCTGTTTTTGTTCCGATGAAAGATTGAACGTGTACAGAAATCCGAGCTTCAGTGTTTCCAATTTATCATAGATAATAAATTGACTTGGCTCAATGGCGTTTATTTGAAGACCAAGTTTTGAATCCGTCATAATCTCCGAAACCTTCAGTAATTGGGATAATTTATCTTTTTTACTGTAAGAATCGAGCATTGGCTTGACGACATTGAAGGCATAATTTTCAACGATTGGCGTGACTTCAAGAAGAGATCCTGTCTCCTGGGAATACACGGATGAAGAGAGTGAACAAAAAAGAAAAAGAGAAATGAACATCACCGACGATATTATTGTTTTCTTGATCATAGTCAATTTCCCTGTTTGGGTTTGAGAGCTTCAGCCCAAGTTTTTGCATCATGATACCTATCCCAGCGTTTGTCCACTAAAGCTTTCTTGCCACTGATCAAAGAGAACCGGTTAGTCTCTCCCCGCCAGTCAAGAGACGTTGCTATCATCACCTCGACAAAGCTGTAAAAACGCAAAAGCCGAACAAAGCAATTCTATCTGCTCCGTTCGGCTTTAATCAATCCAGTACGGATCTGTAAGTTCTGAGTTTCAGGACATATGCACTGACTTTCTTCCGGTTAAAGCATTTCCAGATTTTTACTTTTCAGATCAATCTTGCGATAAAAGCAAGTCTCACGGGTTTTTCCGGTGTCCGGGTCTTTGGTGTGGCAGGAACCGCCACCCTGCGGAACGACACGATAAATTATCGCATCCTGGTCACAGTCGGTCAGAATCTCAACAATCTTGAGAAAGTCTCCCGACGTTTCCCCTTTGGTCCAGAGTTCGTTACGTGATGTCGACCAGAAGGTGGCCATCCCCTTTTCGAAAGATGTCTGCAACGCCAGTTCGTTGGCGTAAGCGACCATCAGGATCCGACCATCGGCGACATCCTGAACCACAGCAGGAATCAAACCGCCACGCTTTTCAAAATCAATCTGTAATTCTGTTCCTTCTTCTAATACCTTGTTAGCCATTACAATCTCCCAAAAAAGAAATATTTTAACGGAGAGGCGGAGAGGAGCAGAGAAAGTCAAAAACTGAAATTTAATCTTTTATTTTAGATCAAATATTTTTTCTCTGCGAACTCTCCAATCTCAGCGTCTCAGCGTTGAAAATACCATTAAAAATGGTTGGCTTTCACCATATCCTGCGTAAACACCTTCGGTGCTGGAATCGGCACAATCCCGTCAACGCCTAACCGTAACAGTTTTGGTGCCAGAATATTTAACTGCGATTCGCGGATAACCGCAGCAACACTCCGCCAAGTTTCATCGACCACCGGACTGACAGTCGGCGAAATAACCGACGGCAACATCTTCTCGACCTCGGACAGCACTGCAGTCGGCACGTCCATAAACACCATATAGACCGGCTCCCTCTCTGCCTGGAGAACCGCGTCAATACACATGCGGATATCTTCCATTTTTTCGAATTTAGCGATATCTTTTACGGCATCACGATTAGCTATCAACTGCGGATTCGAGGTGAACAATTCAGCAACAATATTGTTCCCATTGGCCTTTAACGTCGCGCCGGTCTCAGTAATATCGGTAAAAGCATCACATTCACCCATATTCACCTTGGCCTCGGTTTTGCCTTCACTGTGAAGAATTTTAATATCTTCAATACCATACAATTCCGCCATCCGCCGTTTGGTCAGATTTGGCAATTCTGTTGCGATTATTCTCCCCTGACAGTCTTCAGGCTTTTCAATCCCCAGCTCCGGGCGACTGGCGAGAACCAAACGGGACGGCTGATTGGTATATTTGGAGAAGATGAAATCACCCAACACCTCAACCTCTTGTTCGCGATCAGCTTCGAAAATATAATCCTTACCGGTAATACCACAATCGACAATGCCATCCGCAACCTTCTGGGGCATCTCTTTACGATCCAGCACCCGGAAAACCACATCTTTATCGTATGGCCCCTGTAGCTCATATTGTCGACCCGCTTTTAATGGTCGTCCCGATTTAGCCAGAAGACGCAAAACCTGCTCGTTCAAACTTCCTGACGGTATCCCGAAATAGAGAACACCCTCTTTTTTGCCATAAGACATAACAATATCCCTCGTTGATTCGTGATTTTTGTCAATATTTGATTTTCGGCATTCTGCCAACATGCAGGATAAACTTCAATCATAGTTTTATTTTTAGGCAATAAAAATGGCGACAGGTCAATTTCGACCTGCCGCCATTTCGTTCTGCGTCAAGAAAAGGGACATTCTATATTGCTCCCGTCCCTGTGAGATTTTATGCTTATGTCGGCAAAGTCTCTATCATAGGAAATTTATGAAGATCTTTATCCCAATTTGCTTTGCTGGAAATAAAAATATGAGAGGTAGGTGTGATATGGAGGTCACAATCAAGGCTTCCCGCAGGAACCATTAGAAGTTGACCTCCCCTTTGAATATTTGGAAGTGCCGACCCACAAATTGAGCAAAATGATTTGTTGTGCTGAGTTGAAGGCAATGTAAAATTTGTGACCTTATCGAATCCTGACAACCATTTCAGCTTGGCAGTAGACGAAAAAAGATTGGCTCCATGAGCTGAGCCTGTATCTTTTCGACACCGACTGCAATGACAAAGGTAAAGATTATCAAAATCACCTTCTATTTCAAAAGAGACCTCACCACAAAGACATGATCCTGGCTTTATACTCATAGATTAAACTCCCCATGACAGTGGTTCATGCAGACTGTATGCACATAACGGCAGGGCTGTGCGGTTGCCGGTACGCGCAGCGTGGAGGCAATCCGAACCAGCCCCTGGTGTGTGCGGGGCACGGCACATGTTCTTAAAAGTGAGTCAAACGTAAACGGTTTCAATTCGTTTGGCAAGTCCTAGACCCAGCCTGATGGAGGCGAAGGGTGTAGTGGTAGTGCAACGGGGTACCGGTGACGATGCTTCGGAAGGAAGCCGCCTTGCTGAGGCAAGGTAGCGCGAAGGTACGGGATGACGTACAGAAATCGGATATAAGGCGCACATACCGGGACGAGCCTGCACAACAAGGCAAAGTCCTCTATCCATTACAGGGTATGTCCGTAAATCCGACATTCACGTACTGAAAGACACGTGTTTACCCCGGGAGGTCTCCCATGCGCCGTAACGGCTGAGGGTCGGGTAACCGACTCTGACCGCATGGAAGAAGTCAGCAGATGGCATAGTAGCCGGTGGAAACGAGCCCCGCAAAGGCGGGGAGGACTCACCTCAGTGAAGACCTGAACGGTACCCGGGCCGAATGGTCCGGGTAAATGATAATGACAAATAGGAGGTGTGTACTTGTGAACAGGGGGCCACAGCAGGTGGAACTGTTCCCAGCGTCACAGATTGTCGAACGTCTGGGAAAAAGCGACCGATTATGGGAGATGATTCTCGAACGTAATAACAAAATCCTGGCATGGAAACAGATCTGTGCCAACAAAGGTGCCTCCGGTGTGGGCGGTATGAAAACCAACCAGCTTGGAAGTTACCTTGGAAAGCATTGGACTGAAATTGAACAGGACTTGCTTAATTGCAGGCATAAACTAGGGTGTCTAAAAACCCGCTTTTGGGCCCTCCTTTTTTGCTCGGTTTTTGGGCCTGCTAAAATCGGCTAAAACGCCTTATCTGATAGACTTTTCAACGACGCAAAAGAGGTCCAAAAATTGAGCAATCGAAAAAGGCCATTTTAGACACTCCAAGCATAAACCGTCCATTACCATGAATTTTGAATAGGATACTGAATTTTACTGGCCGTTCTCTTCTTACCCGGACTTATTGAGAACTTACGCTATTGACCAGTACTCAACAAAGCTGTCTTGCTCAGTATAACACTCGGTCCCTTTTCGGCATTGAAGCCAGCTTTTCGAGCTTTTTGAATGCATTTTTGAAACGCCTTTTTTGATACATGAAACGGAGGCTCTGCAATCAGTACTGTGCCACCTGGTTTAACAATGGATTTTAGCTCATAAAAAAAGGCCTCCTGGTCCGGCACTTCATGAACCACATAAAACGCCAGCACAAAATCGAGCGATTCTGATACTCCAATGCCGCTCTCTTTGCATTGATGTAGCTTAATACGATCTTCCAACTCAGTTGACTGGATTTTTTCTTTGAGTTTCTGAAGCATGCCTTCCTGAAGGTCTACGGCAAACACCGTCCCACCATCCTTTACCATTTGAGCCATTTTCATTGTGAAAAAGCCAGGGCCGCAGCCAAAATCCATCACCGACATGCCGGGCTGTATATAGGGACGGAGGATTTTTCCAGGGTTCTGAAGCCATTTTCTGATGACATTGTCTAAGCTGTCTGCATTTTCTACCGGGCATATATGCTGTTTGTTTTCATAGATCATGATGTTTCTCCTATATTTATTCAAGAGTTTAGCTAGTATACACTTTAAAGAAAAAAAACTATTCTTTTGCGAGCATGTGTTGAAAGAAATATTCGATCTGGGTTAAAAATTCCTCTATGGTAGCAACTTTTTCTGGCCCAAGGGTTTTCCAATACTCCGTGTAACTACCATCCATGGTTTCATGCCAGTGTTTATGGGCAAAATACGCTACCTTACCTTTTGATGTAAGGGTTACAACTGTTCGGGATGCGTTGGCCGGGTCGATATTTTTTTTAATGAGCTCTTTATGTTCAAGCTTTTTGAAACGTTGTGAGACCGCGCCTTTAGTCACTCCAAACAATTTTGCCACATCGGTCACACTGGAGTTTTCGTTATCTCCGACAAGCTCAATGAGATGAATTTCTACGCCAGTAAGCATTATATCAGTGCCATACTTTTTCGGTTTAGTCTCCATTTGCTGGGCCAATTTCAATACATAGTGAAGTTTTTGCTTTATTTTTTTCATATACGCAGTGTATATACCCTAAACAGAATTATCAAGAAAAAATTATGAGAATTATTTCCTGAGCTTTGGAGGGGGGAAGCAGTGAATTATGAAACTTGAACGAATATTCCAGGGACATAATACCTATTTCCTGTCAACTCGGGGCCTCCCCGCTGTTTTCAAGACCGGTTAATTTCTCCGGATCAATAATGAATTGTTTCTCTCCCAAGAGTCTACCGGTTTTCGTATTTTTAAATAGGTATTATGTCCCCCGATTCTTTTAGCTGATTTATATGTCCAATTTTGGAACTTATGGTTTTTAGGTAAATCAATTTTATATATTGCTCCATCTCCCCATGTAGCGACATAAAGTGCCTCATTATTCAGCGTGATTCCGGCCGGGCTCGGCAAATCATCTGCAATCAAAACAAGATTTCCTGTTAAGTCTATACGATAGACAGTTGTGCTGCCATAATCGACAACATATGCGTGATCAGAGGTATCGATTGTGATTCCAGGACCAGGTCGAACAAGTTGAGAGTTTATTGTTCTGGCTTTTTGGTCGGGAGTAACCAAAGTTATGCCACCATTTATATTCGAGACGAAATAGTTCCCCCGAGAGGTTATAACTGCTCCGACCGGAGTTTGCAGACCTGTTGCAATTGTCTGTCTTTTGAGATCGGGTGAAAATGATAAGATTTCATTTGTTTGCCTATTAGCAACCAGCAGGTTCCCTTTTTCATCAAATGACAATCCTGCCGGTGTCGCCAGGCCTTGGGCAAAGAAACTACGTTGACCGGATGGGGTAAATTTATAAATCAAATCGTCTGAGTAAGAGGCAACATAAACATTATCATCTTTATCAATTGCCAGTCCTGACGGCCCATTGAGAGAATCTGCAAAAGTACTTCTCTTTCCCGAAGCAGCTATGCGTGTCACTTTCCCCGCACCCCATTCGGCGATATACAGGTTTCTCTTTGAATCAAATCCAATTCCGACAGGGGAATTGAGACCGCTGTATAACTTTAAAGGTACAGTGGTGGCAGATAATGCAGTATGGGGACAGAGAGCAAGCAGGCATGGTACGGCCAAAAGACATAACAGGATGGTGTGTTCAAAATGTTTCATACAATTCCTCATTATAAACCATTGTCAGCAAAGACTTCTTTTGCGATGAACAAACCGTTCAAAGCAGCCGGAAAACCAGCATACACAGCCATTTGGATCATAATTTCAATAACCTCCTCGCGACTACAACCGACGTTCAAAGCTGCTTGCACATGGACTTTTAGTTGTGGTGCGGCAGTCCCCATGGCTGTCAATGCTGCCACTGTAGCAATCTCCCTGGACTTGAGATCCAACCCCGGGCGACTGTAAACATCACCAAATGGAAACGCTATTAACAGCTCCGCAAAATCCGGTGAGATGTCTTTCAATGCTTCTACAACCCTCTCTCCCTGTTCCCCGTCAATTTCAGACAACTTGGCCAGTCCAGTTTTATATCTCTCTGATTCCATTGCTCAATCCTCCATATAGGTCGTTTCTTGTTCATGTCTAAGAGAAGAATAAACCTGCTTGATAAATACGTCCAATATCTTTATTCTTAGATTTAAGACGATTTTCGAATCATGATATTGTGAGGCTAAGATGGAATTG
Source organism: uncultured Desulfuromusa sp. (assembly GCF_963675815.1). NCBI lineage: Bacteria > Pseudomonadati > Thermodesulfobacteriota > Desulfuromonadia > Desulfuromonadales > Geopsychrobacteraceae > Desulfuromusa > uncultured Desulfuromusa sp. Next base: position 2,530,954 of record NZ_OY776574.1, on the reverse strand, counting down.
AGAAGTATCAGGTATTTCCTGGCTGTTGCAGATGAATTACATTTTGGCAGAGCAGCCAAACGGCTGCATATGTCGCAACCACCCTTGAGCCAACAAATCATTAAATTGGAAGAAGAGTTGGATATCGCTCTTTTTATAAGAGATAAAAGAAATGTCAAACTGACAAAGGCGGGAGAGAATTTCGCCAGGCACTGCCAAAACGTTTTATCCCTTATAGATTACGCTGTGGAAGATGCGCGTGCTGTCTCCAGAGGAAAAAGCGGTCTGGTATCAATCGGCTATGTCGGGCCTGCTATGGATAGTTGTTTGCCCTCTTTTCTGCGGAACTTCAAAAAGACTTATCCGGCTGTCAAGGTAGTATTAAAACATCTCAATACCAAAACACAGCTTGAGCAGATCCAGAAAGGTCTTTTGGATGTCGGTTTTTTACGGTTCTACGGCCAAGAACCCAAAAATCTGCAACTCTATCCTGTTCATAAAGAAACTTATCTGGCCGCAGTTCCGATCCAGCACCCTTATGCAGAAAAAGAACAGATAGCTATTAATGAAATTGTAAGCGAGCCACTTATTTTTTATCCCCGGTCCATCCAACCCGACCTGTATGATACCTGGTTAAAAATATTCAGAAAAACCGGAAAAATACCACATATTGCCGAAGAAGCTGAGTCTTATCAAACAATCCTATCGCTGGTCGCAGCAGGATTCGGTTTGGCAATTGTGCCTGAATCCACAACCCAACAACAGAAGCCGGGAGTAACAACAGTAGCGATAAAGGACAATATTCCTGAACTTGTGATCACAGCGTGTCACTTGAAAAATACAGACAACCCTGTCGTAAATAGCTTTATTGATTATATTTTGGAAAACTCAATTGAGTGATTGCCCACCTTAATTGATGATATCCCCGTCGCGCTGGCGTAGATTTTTGACCAAAAAGGCGTAGCACCACCTTCCTGGCAAGCCCACAATCGGAGTATTCTGGGGGAGTATTCTGAGTATTCTGGGGACATTGAGTATTCTGGGGACATAATACCTATTTCCTGTCAACTCGTGGCCTCCTCGCTGTTTTTACAACCGGTTTTCGTATTTTTTAAATAGGCAAGTCGATCTTGATCATCAGAAAAGATGTCCGCTTTTCGCGGGTAGGTACGCAGGTTAACGGTTTCTTTTTTCACCCGCGAGATTTCTAAATAGGTATTATGTCCCCCGATTCTATGTCCCCCGATTCTAATTCTACGGCTGCTCCAAGGGTTTACGGCCTGTGATTTTTTCAGAACGAAGCATTATTTGTTAAATTGGAATATGTGTCTGTTGATGAAATCCCATATAGCACCCTAAAGCATCTTTTGGCTCAATCCACATCATTGAAGTTGAGTCCAGAACTGGTACTATTCCATTAGAGCGGATAATTTCTCGCGTACGATCAAGATCGTCTGTGGCGATAGTGACGCCACAGATAAAGGGTAAATCGGGAGCCACTAAATCAGGAAGTATTTTTCTGGCTTCTTCCAGTGTAGCAATTTTCACACAACCCCGATCAAGATAGAACTTGGAATTTTTTGCATTAATGCCCAGAAAATTTGCATAGCGTAACAGTGCTTCATCAGTATCACTTACACATATTATTACCCCCGTCAGGCTATCGGCTCTATTCGGATGCGTAAAAGACCCCGCTGGCCAGGATAACTCTGGAGTATGTGGATAAACGAATTGAATCCTACCTTCACTCATTACATGGGGTTCTGTACGCAAAACAGACCATGCCACCTCTTTGCCTGATTCCTGTGCTTTGCGTCGCATATGAACCATCGGCTGCATAGCAAAACCAGACTGAACCAAACGAACACGCTGCGATTCCAAATCCGTATGAGAAAATGCCAAGAGATGTATTCCTTCATAACGTGAAAGAGCACTTCTTAGCTGATCTGCAAGTGGCGTTGCGTGAGTAGCCGCAAGAATCTCCAGAAACCCTCGCCGAAGTCGAACAAGCCTGTTTGATGTTCCAGAAGGCGAAAGTAATCCGTCGGCACCGAGATTTTTTTGCATATTGATACCTGACACAGAAAATCCAAGCCTCTCTAGTTGGGCACCTGCACTATTTAGATCTGAATAAAAATGTGCTGTGTGATCTAAAAATACTTCATTTTGAACTGGTACTTGGCGGTCAACGAAAACGTACGAATTCATTTCTTCAATTCTCCTAGGTTGTCAAACCGCGCCGTATAACGCCAGCCATCAGCCGCGCGAGGTACGAGCGTCGGCTGCATGGCTTTGTTCAGCATGATGGGCAATTTCATCTGCTATCCGAGGCAGCAAAGCTTTTGGAAGACAGTGCCCAAGACCGTCAACTTCAACCAGGCGACCGTTCCTCAACAAATCCGCAATGTGCTTGCCGTGGGGTGGCGGATTGAGAGGGTCCTCAGAGCCCTGAATCACCAAGGCCGGAACGCTCACCTTGCTCAGTTCCCTCCCTCTGGATAGAGGTAGTGGCGCTGCCCTCGCGTGATTTCCGGGCTGTACCCAAGTTCCGGCATGATCTATACATCGTTGCTCACGGAGCCGAAAATCAGCCGCATCAAACTCGAGCTTTTCTCCTGAAAGGAGGCCCCATTCTTTTACGCGACGATCAAGTTCTTCCTCCATACTCTCTGAGGGCGTTGCTCGCGCAGAGAGCGCTTCAAGCACCTCCTTGTTTGGAAGGGGCAAACCATCCGGTGAACTTTCTCCTGAAAAGGCCCGTCCGATATTGCCGACGAAGTCCACATCGAGTGCTGCTCCACACATGATGGTCAAACTGTAGAGCCGATCCGAATGATCAAGCGCAAGCACTTGGCCTAACGTCGCGCCTATCGATAAGCCAACAACATGAGCCTTGCCCACTTCCCACGCGTCGAGAATTAATACCGCATCGGACGCCAGATCCTCCAAGGTATAGGGGGCATCATCAAACCCAATAAAGGTAGAGCGTCCAGTATCACGATGATCATACCGAATCACGCGATATCCCTTGGACACGAGCAGTTCAACGAATTCATCCGGCCACATCAAAGCTGATGCATTCGCACCTGAAACCAATAGTATGACGTCCCGTTCGTCCGAGCCGACAGAATGACTCCAAAGTAACCTGCCATCCACGGGGACAAATTTCTCTGGCACCAAAACCTCCTGATATATTGCCACTCGTGGCTGCTGAACGGTTCATGATAACCGGCGGCGACGAACTGCTGGCCGACCACTGCAATTTTAGATTTTGCTTTTCAATTTAGCGCAGACGTATTTTCCATCCGGTTGATTGTCTTGATACTAGTGCAGGCCCCCTCCTAAATACCGGACCATCCGGTAAACTTTGAGAAACGACTAAACCCTCAAACAAAGGAGCCTGCATATGAGATTCTACACCAAACAGCACAATTTTTATTGTGGTATCAATCTTCATTGTGATGCCATGTATGTCTGCATCATCAATTCTGTCGGTGAGGTGGTCGTTCACAAGAATATTCCCACCCGCCCGAAGTCCCTTCTGAAACTGATCAAGCCTTATCGTGTCGGCTTGGTGGTCGGCTGCGAGTGCATGTTCTCCTGGTACTGGCTGGCCGATCTTTGGGGAAATATTCCGGGGACATAATACCGAAATATTCCGGGGACATAATACCTATTTCCTGTCAACTCGGGGCCTCCCCGCTGTTTTCAAGACCGGTTAACTTCTCCAGATCAATAATGAATTGCTTCTCTCCCAAAAGTCGACCGGTTTTCGTATTTTTAAATAGGTATTATGTCCCCCGATTCTGTAATGTCCCCCGATTCTGTAACATGTTTTAGGTTTTTTCTACAGCCTCAACGACCGGCTTGAGAGAGGCGAATGAAGCGTAGCGAAATGAGCATCCTTCTCAAAGCTGAGGTTAGCCAAATCCGCTAGTTATAATCAGTTAATAAAGCTCAATTCTGAGTCGCAACTATTCCATAAAATGTACTGCCAGGCATAAATCTGTGGATTTCAATTTTACCAAAGCCGCACTTTTTCAAAACTGATGTAATATCATCTAGTTGAGGAAGAGGCGTAAGACCTTTCAAAGAGCTGTTAACCATATTCAGATTTGCCGTAGCCATGTCCTTACCTTTGCTATGAAAGCTCATTGCCACAGCCAACACACCTGTCGGGAGTAGCATGTCTCGAAGATTATTTATCAGACTAAGACGCGCTTCCTTGTCGAAATAATAAAGAAGATTGTATAAGGTGATAACATCGAAAGTCCCCATCTCCCCGGATATATGACGAATGTCTCCATGGCGAATCTCAAATCGATCGGAGAGCCCCCATGTGGAGATGTTTTCGCCTGCCTGTCGGACTACCTTTTCATCTATATCTATTCCGACACCCGTTGCATTGCCGTTGGAATCATAGGCGGATTTCAATAATACCCCAGATCCACATCCTATATCTAATATCCTCATGGGATTTTTGCCGTGAACAATACTTGAGATAAAGTTCTTAATGATTGGCTCGGCAATTTTTGAAAACCTTGCTACCAAATCCCCTATCTTGTCCAGATCGTCGCCAAGTTCACCGCCATGAATCCGATTGGTCACATTGCGGTAGGCATCGCTGTAATAAGTGACATTACCTTGTATCATTGCTGCGAGCATATCTCCATTGCTCTCCATAATTGCCTTAGATCTTTTTCCTTTGATACTAAATAAGCCATTATTCAACTCCAGCTCTTTGGAAGCTAAACCCACTTCCAAAAGGGCATCAAGGACTTCTGGACGTTTTACGTTGAGTTCTTTGATCAGCATATCCCTGTTACTCGGCGTAGAAAGGGCTTTCAGCAAACCGGATTCATGGGCAGAAAAGATGAAATGCATCCTGATAAATGCCCGCCAGTCTTTCATGATGGGATATAATCCTGGAATTTTCATAATGTTGAGAAAAGAAAGTATATATCTTAAATTCATGGTGTTCCCTCTGCGTTGTGAAGTCTGGCTAACGCCAGTTTAACCGGCGTTTATCGGAGCACAGCGGAGATAAACGTCCGTATTTAAACTTTTGTTATGCTTAGGTAATTGATTTTGAATTGTTACCAAATTTAATCAGCGGTCTCGGAAGAAATATTATTGCGATAAATGCAGCAATTCCCCAGAAAAGAAAAATATATTGTTTCCGGTAGTTGATTGCAAACGCAAAGAAATTGGCTGACTCATGTAGTAAGATTGCCGGCAATACACTTCCTTGGGCTTTGTATATAAATAGTGCCATGACAATCGTCCAACAAGTAAGCAAATATATATAAAGAATAAGGGAGTCACCATATTGAGACGATCCAGGTGCAAAAAACAGAGGCAGATGCCAGAGGGCCCAGAGAGTGCCTACAACAAGACTGCCCCCAAGTGATCCCAGCCTATTTTGAAGTTCAGGCAGTGCAAATCCTCTCCAGCCGATCTCTTCACCAAGCCCGTTATAAACCAAGAAAAAAATCATGAAACCCAAGGGCATAGATGGCGAAAACCAATTGTTAGGTAATTCAGCTTCTGAAATCAAGACTGCTGTCAATGTACTTGCAGCCGCAATCACCAGAGGAGTCAATATTGCTGCAATGTACCATATTATATTGAAACGCCAACTTAATGAACGCTTTATTAGATGATGAAGCCCATATTTCCCATTTGTTATCAACAATGAGGTAGTAGCAGCAATTAAGGCTGCTGGAACTCCGATAAGGACAAGTAATCCACCCAATTGCCTAGGATCGTAAGTGAAAGGTATTTCAAACAGTTTTCCAATACTAAACAAAGCCCATAGTATCGAATACGAAATCACGACATACAGAATGAGATGAGATAGCTGAGTCTGTTTTGCCATACTTATGTTCCTAGATATTTTCTTAATCTAGTAAAACCACAATTAAGCATAACTTGTTTATAGACGGATCCGTATAAGACGACAATTCAGGCGCCCTTGCCCGCATAAAACGCCACCCGATTTTTTTAAAATACACTGAAAAAATATTACTTTCAGAGAGTTATGACATTTCCCACCATTTAGGATGGCTTTTTATACGGGTCCTGATATAGCATCCTCACAGTCCGTCCATCGGACTGCGAACACCCGCGGGGCCACGGTTTAATACATGGGTGTAAATCATTGTCGTTTTTACGTCATTATGACCATCAGACTGAGAAGATTGTCCCCCTCTGTTTGTCATCTCCCCCTCGCTAACATTTAAGCACTAAAACAAAAAAAGCCGCCAACCAGCTTGATACAGGTTCGGCGACTTTCAAATTTTACTTATAGGTTCTTTTTTCACTATCCCCCCTAAGTGAAACGAAATGACAATTGCCAGCCATTCAAGCCGTATTTTGTTGTTTTGTCAAGCTGCAACAATTTTCCAGCCAGGCTGCTTTAAACCTTCAACGTCAGAAATAGCTCCGAAAACGTTCTTCAACACTTTGTGAGTCCATAACCGGATCCCTTTATTTTGCCGGAGAAAAAAAGGGCGGAAGATCATAAGAGCGTCCGCCCTTGTTACTGACTCTTCTAAAATGAAATCTCGTTTTTAATTCCCGGCCATAATCGCAGCAACATCTTCTTTGACATCACCGACCGGTTTGATATTAAAATTATCAACCAGAACCTTGGCCACATTGGGCGACAGGAAAGCCGGCAATGTTGGTCCAAGACGAATGCCTTTAACACCGAGAGACAATAACGCCAGAAGCACAATAACGGCCTTCTGCTCATACCAGGCAATATCGTAGGAAATCGGCAGATCGTTAATATCATCAAGCCCGAAAACTTCCTTCAGTTGCAGAGCGATATAGGCAAGTGAATAGGAATCGTTACACTGTCCGGCGTCGAGAACCCGGGGGATGCCACCGATATCTCCAAGATCCAGCTTGTTATAACGGAACTTGGCACAACCCGCAGTGAGGATAACGGTGTCACTTGGCAGCTCTTTGGCAACATCAGTAAAATAAGCACGACTGGCTTGACGGCCATCGCAACCGCCCATAACCACGAAACGTTTCAGAGCACCGGATTTAACCGCATCAACAACTTTATCTGCCAGTGCCATCACCTGAGCGTGAGCAAAACCACCTACGATTTCACCTGTTTCAATTTCAACTGGAGGCTCACAGGTTTTGGCCTGTTCTATAATTTTTGAAAAGTCCTTACTCCCACCTTCGGGACGATCAGCAATGTGAATCGCACCAGGCCAACCAGCCATCCCCGTGGTGTAGAAGCGATCTTTATAAGCCTCTTTAACTGGAGTGATGCAGTTGGTTGTCATCAGAATAGGACCATTGAAAGAAGCAAACTCTTTATCCTGATGCCACCATGAATCGCCATAGTTTCCAACGAAATGCTCATATTTTTTAAATTCAGGGTAATAATTGGCAGGCAACATTTCACAGTGAGTGTAGACATCAACACCAGTGCCTTCAGTCTGCTTAAGCAACTCTTCCATATCCTTCAGGTCGTGACCTGAAATAAGAATACCGGGCTTTTTACCCACGCCGATATTCACTTTGGTAATTTCTGGATTACCATAAGTTGTCGTATTGGCCTCATCCAGCAATGCCATAGCTGTCACAGCCGTTTCACCGCATTTCAAGACCATGCCGACCATTTCATCAACACTCAGATCCTGAGTAGTTGATACCAACGCATCCACCATAAAATCATAAACTTCTGTTTTTTCAAAACCCAACATGGCGGCATGATCAGCGTAAGCAGCCATCCCCTTCACGCCGTAGATCAGCAATTCACGCAAAGAACGCACATCTTCATTGGCTTGAGACAAGACGCCGACTTCTGCAGCCTTGGCTGCAAAATCCGCTTCGGCACCATTCCAGTTGACAACATCAGCGTCACTACTGAAGCCAACAGCTGTTTTCAAACCATCTCGTTTGGCAATTGTTTCCTTGATCAAGGCAACAAAACGGGCATTGTCAAAGTTTGCATTGGTAATGGTCGCAAACAGACTCTGGGCAATAAACAAACCGATGGACTTGTCCAGTTTTCCCTGTTTTTTGGCTTCGTCAGCAACAACGGCCAACCCCTTGAGAGTAAAAACCAGCAGATCCTGCAAGTTTGCCGTCTCCTCTTTTTTTCCACAGACACCAGCAATGGTACAGCCCGTGTTTTTTGCTGTTTCCTGACATTGAAAACAAAACATACTCATGATAGTCAACTCCTTTAGCTTGGGTAATTGGAACGTTGTCTCTTGCTTTTCATGAAAAATGCCACAACCCTTCGATTAAAAAATTGACGCAGATCAAAAAAGGATAAAAATGGTTACATTTATTCTTTAATGCTTCGTATTCCCTTATATAGATAACTGGAGAAAATCAGGGAACAGCCAGTTATCTTGCATTTTCCGAGTCTTCTCCCGATTGCTGAGCAATTTAGTAATATTTCTTGACCTGCATCAATTTATCTATCAAAGATACTGTTTATACTTCGCCTCAGATGATCAATCTGAAACTCAGAACATGGAGATATTAAATATGGATAACGCGCTACTCAATAAAGACATGACCGTTAAAGACGTTCTTGATCGCTGGCCGGAAACTCTGGATGTTTTTGTTGCCAATGGTTTTGATAACTTTCGTGATGAAAAACAGCGCAACGCTGTCGGCGCCTTTCTAAAACTGGAACGGGCCGCACAAGCGAAAAAATACGATCTGGATAACTTTCTTGGACTGTTGCAGGCAAGAATTGACGAAGAGTTGCATCAAGTTGATGTCACCATGAAAACAACCGAGAAAACCGACAGTCAGATCAATGTCTCGGGTCTGCTCCCCTGCCCGGTTCGGTTACCGTTATTAGAGGAGTTCGACGCTTTCATCGAATCCTACACAGAGGAAACCGGCAACGCGGTCAGTTATAAACTGGAAGCCGCCTCCGTCGGAGCCAACTGGATTGAAGACAATATCCAGGGAATTAAAAATGTCAACGAACTCCCGGACATCTTTCTTTCCGCCGGGTTTGAGACCTTCTTTGATCAGAAAACCATTGGCCGGTTCAAAGACCAGGGGGTCTTTACCGATATCACCACTTCGGCGGTTAATCCCGATTTTACCGGTATAGAGATCAAGGATCCCAAAAAAGATTATTCAATGATTGCGGCGGTCCCCGCTGTCTTTATGGTCAATCATGATGTTCTTGGTGACTTGCCGATTCCGCGCTGCTGGTCAGACCTGCTGAAACCTGAATATGAGCAGAAAGTGGCTCTGCCTGTTGGTGACTTCGATCTGTTTAACGCTATTCTCCTCGCAATTCATAAAGAACATGGTGATGAAGGAGTCAAAAAACTGGGCCGCTGTATGCTCAAATCAATGCACCCGTCACAGATGGTCAAAAATGCGCAGCGGGTTGCAGAAGAGAAACCTCTGGTGACCATCATGCCGTATTTCTTCACCAAAATGGCGAGGATGGTGAAGAGTCTGGAAATTATCTGGCCGGAAGACGGTGCCGTCGTCAGCCCTATTTTCATGCTGACCAAGCGGGAAAGCCTGGATAAAGTCAGACCTATAGCCGAATTCCTCTCGAGTAAAACCGTTGGAGACATTCTGGCACAAAAGGGACTATTCCCATCGCTGCATCCCGAAGTTGATAATCAACTGCCGGAACACCACCCCTGGAAGTGGGTCGGCTGGGATTACATCTACCAAAATGATCTCGGAGCCTTGATCCTGCACACAACACAAACTTTTGAAAATTCGATGAACGAAGAATAAAGGAAATCACATGCGTTTTTTAACCATATCAGGTCCACCATCATCGGGGAAAACCTCGGTTATTTTAAGGGTCATTGAGGCTCTACAAGCACGGGATAAAAAGATCGGTGTAGTCAAATTTGATTGCCTTCTGACCGATGATGACACGCTTTACGCCCAAAAAGGGGTGCTGGTCAAAAAAGGGCTTTCCGGTGCACTTTGTCCGGATCACTATTTTGTCAGCAACATTGAATCCTGCGTCACCTGGGGGCTCGAAAACGGCTGCGAATACCTGATCAGCGAAAGTGCCGGTCTCTGTAATCGCTGTTCGCCTCATATCAAAGAGATCACTGCCGTCTGTGTGATTGACAACCTCAGTGGCATCAATACCCCGAAAAAAATTGGCCCGATGTTGAAGTCTGCCGATATTGTTGTCATTACCAAAGGGGATATTGTCTCTCAGGCAGAGCGGGAGGTTTTCGCCTCGCGGGTCAAACAGGTGAACCCCGGCGCCATTATTATGAACGTTAACGGGATTACCGGACAGGGCGCTTTTGAGCTGACAAGCCTGTTTGAAGATGCTTCTGACATAGAAACCCTCAAAGGGAAAGTTCTCCGCTTCTCCATGCCTTCCGCGCTTTGCTCTTATTGTCTGGGAGAAACCCGGATCGGGGAAGAACATCAGACAGGGAACATCCGTAAAATGGATTTGCAGGAAGGATCAGCCTGATGACAGACACAACATTATTTCATCAACCTTTGGCAGAAACCCTGGTTGAACATCCCTACATCGAAGATTTCATGACCTCCTTTGGTCTGGTCATCAAACCTGACAGCAACAGCCTGCAACATTATCTCGACAATCTAAATCCTGATGCCCTGGAGGATCTGGGGATTAGCAGTGAGCAGTTACGGCAAAGCCTGGACAGCTTTCTTGATGGCATGCTGGCGTTATCCGACCCGATGGATAAAGTGGAAACACTGACAATTTTTGGTGGTGTTGATAAATCAGGACAGGCGGAAAATCATGAACTGACTCTGAAACCCGGCGAAGTTATCTGTATTGTCGGCCCGACCGGATCAGGAAAAAGCCGACTTCTGGCCGATATTGAATGGGTGGCCCAGGGTGACACCCCCACCGGAAGAAAAATCCTCATCAATGGTCAAGTGCCCGACAGCAAATGGCGTTTTTCGACCGAGTACAAGCTGGTGGCCCAATTATCGCAGAACATGAACTTTGTCATGGATTTGTCGGCTGAAGAATTTATTCGCATGCATGCAGAGAGTCGTCTGGTGACGAACCCGGACGAAAAAGTTGCACACATTCTGCAACAGGCCAACGAACTGGCCGGAGAAACATTTGCTCCCGATACGCCGGTAACATCCTTAAGTGGCGGACAGTCGCGTGCATTAATGATCGCGGACATGGCCATTCTGAGCAAATCTCCCATTGCCTTGATTGATGAAATTGAAAATGCCGGAATTGACCGTAAAAAAGCTCTCGATCTGCTGGTCCAGGAAGAAAAAATTATCCTCATGGCGACCCATGATCCGATTCTTGCCCTGATGGGAGATCGCCGCCTGGTGATTAAAAACGGCGGCATTGACAAAATCATTGAATCGAGCGAAGCAGAGCGAAAAAACCTGGTTTCTCTGGAAGCCCTGGACAATAAACTTCTCGCGCTGAGAAATAGAATTCGGACCGGGGACACTCTGGAACATATCTGAATCAACTGAAAAGGAGTTTGAAATGCACGACGGTTGTAGTGGCAGTTTTGGTAATGGCGAGCAGGTCGTCAATAAATTAAGGCAGATGGGATTCAGCAGTTATGCTATGCCCGTTCCTGTAGACATCAAATGCACAAGTTGTGAGACTGTTTTTACTATGGAAACAATGGAAGACAGATGTGATGGTTGCGGCATGACCTATGGGGTCACTCCCTGTCATGCAACAGATCCGGGAAGCATTCAACCTGCAGGTATTGATTACTAATTGCATCACGGGCGAACCAGAAGGCTCGCCCTGAACTTTTTATCCAGAAGACCGATACAGGTTCCTTTACTGCTGCACTTCGCCGGCTGCACTGGAAATGTATTGCCATAAAACAGAGCGGACAGAACTTTCAAGCGGGTTAAATTTAATTCCAACACTGTGCTTATCATGCCCTGTCTCTCTGGCTTTCTCAGTCCAACAGACTCGGCCACTGATGAAAAGGGTCTCCGCTTCCGGCAATGAAAATTCCAGCGAAATTTCCTCCCGAACTCGCGGCAAAAGATTGGATCCGGAAATTTCCACCCGCGCCCCCTCCATACTTAAATTATAGAAATTGCCGCTGCATTTATTTTTGCCGTAACAAATCTCTGTCCGGAAAGGAGATGAAAACTGCAATCGGAAATGGTCACGCGCACCGGTCATCATCCCTTGTAGAATGGTTAGAAACTGCTTGATACTATTCCTGCTTTCAACTGAACTCTCTTTATTCTCAGCCATCGAACTACTCTCATCGATGACCTCATCCAGGAGCTTGCGATAACGGAAAAATCTTTTCAGTAAGTCCTGCCTGTCGAAAGTGAACCCGTTTGATGACACCAGCACATTTTTAACCGCAACTTCAGCGCTACAGTGTTCACATACAATCGTCGTGATTTCTGCCAATAGTGCAGAGCTTATATACTTATTACACTTCGGGCATTTCATTATCAACATAGATAAGCCTCACATTCAGTATCGTTACCAGCCGCTCTTATATGAGGGGCAATCGTCAATTTTAATAGGTTTCCTGATCCAGATAGCGTTCTTTAATTTCAACAATTTCCGGCAAGTTTTCTATGAACAGGTCAACCATAACGGGTTCAAAATGCTTACCGGACTCTTCTTGCAAAACCCCGACAGCTCTTTCCACTGTCCAGGCCTTCTTATAAGGGCGCTCTGATGTCAAAGCATCAAAAACATCGCTGATGGCTGCAATCCGTGCAGCAACAGGTATTTTTTCTCCGGAAATTTGATATGGATAACCACTTCCATCCCATTTTTCATGATGGTAGAGGGCCGTTTCACGTGCAAGAGTAATCAATTTTGAATCGTTATCACCGATAATTTTAGCACCTATCTGCGGGTGTTGTTTCATCACTTGCCACTCTTCAGGACTGAGTTTCCCCGGTTTCAGCAAGATGCTGTCAGGAATCCCGATTTTACCGACATCATGCATTGTGCTGGCATAGAGCAATTGTTTGGCATAGTCTTTCCCCAGCCCACGCTTGAAAGCCAGAAGACTACAAATATGGCTCATCCGGCTGACATGGGCTCCGGTCTCATTGTCGCGCAATTCACCAGCGACTCCAAGACGTTGAACAATTTCAAACTGAGTGGCAAGAATTTCTTTTGTCCGTTTAAGAACTTCCGATTCCAGGAGATCAGCCCGCACAACTTGCCGAGTATAAAATAGCCGGGTTTGCAGAGTATTCTCAATTCGCAACAGGATTTCCCAATCTTCAAAAGGCTTGGTAATAAAATCCTTGGCGCCTGCCGCCAACGCCTGCTGACGCGTCTCTTGATCAGTCTGGGCCGTCAGCACAATAACGGGCACGAATTCATCTCTGGTCACTTCTTTAAGTTTTTGCAAAACCTGGATTCCTGATATCCCCGGCATCCGGATATCAAGGAGAATCAGGTCAAACTGATGATCCCGGTACAATGGAAGAACTTGAAATGGATCCGTCGTGGAAAAAATATTTGTGTATTCTTCTTCCTCCAGAACGGCTTCAAGTAAAGCGACATTTGACGGGTTATCATCCACTATCAAGATTTTTGCGTTATGAATATCTTCCAGTACTGAGTCCAATAAGAGATCGGTTAAATCCAGGCCAATGTCCATATTCAATCCTTAAGAAGATCCGTCATGGTTTTATATAAGAAATCAACATCAACAGGCTTGGAAATATAGCCGTCAAAACCCATCCTATGCACCCGTTTAATGGTTTTTTCCATCGCATCAGCACTCACGGCAACCACCGGTATGAATTCTGTTTCAGGATTCGATTTTATGCGTCGATAGACCTGAAATCCGTCGATATCAGGCAGGTTGAGATCCATCAGAATCAAATCCGGAGGATTTTTCAACGCCAGAGAAGCACCCTGTTCCCCTGTTGTGGCAGTGATGAGCTGAAAGTTTTCCAACTCATGAAAAAAATCCTGCATGAATGTGATATTTGTCGGTTCATCTTCAACATATAAGACCAACTTCTGTGAGTGGCTCGTGACTGCGGAGACTGGATCTTTGTCGGTATCAATGTGATGAACCGTATTTTTCGGGGCTAAATGTGTTACGGAAACCGGCAGCGTAAACCAGAAACGGCTGCCTTTTTCCCGCTCACTTTCAAAACCGATTTCACCCCCCATTTTTTCAACAAGTTGTTTGGAAATTGTCATTCCAATCCCGGTTCCTTCAATCTCATTGGGATCATCCAAAGCCCGTGTAAATGGAACAAACAGGTCCTTCTGTCGTTCCTCCGGAATCCCAATTCCAGTGTCAGTAACAGAAAAACACAAGAAACCGGGTATGCCCATGTCAACATCGATCGTTACGGTTCCTTCCAGCTTGTTGTACTTCACTGAATTGGACAAGAGATTTAACAAAATCTGCTTCACTCGGGTCAGGTCGGCCCTGACAAAAGGAAGGTCTTTGTCGGCAAAGGTTTTAATGATCGTAATTGATTTATCTTTTGCCAGAGAACTCGTTAGCGACAAACAGTCGTCAATAAAACTATGTGGATCCAAAGGTTCTATGGATAATGTAAATTCCCCTGACTCAATACGTGCCAGGTCAAGAACTTCGTTAATCAGTTGCAGCAGATGCTGCCCGGCAATGTTAATCTGAGCAGCCATATTCTGTTGTTTTGGATTCAATGGATTTTTTTTGCTCTTAAGCATTAATTGCGAAAATCCGTTGATTGCATTCAGTGGTGTTCTGAGTTCATGGCTCATATGGGACAGAAAGTTGGACTTGGCCTGGTTGGCTTTCTCTGCCTGCCTACGGGCTTTCTTGAGTTCCGTAATGTTTTCTTTGAGGGCAACAAAGTGGGTGATTTTATCGTTGTTCTTGATCGGGAGAACCAATACATTTTCATCATACAATTCTCCGTTTTTCTTCTTATTGACGAATTCTCCCTGCCATACTTTGCCGGCTTTAATGGTTGCCCAGAGTTGTCGAAAAACAGGTTCCGGAGTGTGTCCGGATTTCAGAACCCGGGGATTTAACCCCACTGCTTCAGTAAAGCTGTAACCTGTAATCTGCTCAAATGCAGGGTTGACATATTCAATTGTTCCTTCTGTGTCAGTCATGACAATGCTGCTGGGAGACTGCTCCACGATCATTTTCAAATTACGGGTCTCTTCTTCGGCCCGTTTTCTGATGGTGATATCGCGCGAATAAAGGACATAGGCCGTCGTATCATCGTCCTGCTGAAATTTCTGAATATAAGATTCCAGAACGTGAACCTTCCCATACCTGTCCCGCAATCGATATTCCATGGGAGTTGTTCCACTGTGGCGCTCATGCAACGTCGAAATATCGATATTTCTCAAATCTTCTGTCAGAACCAAGTCACCGACATAGACACCAATCAATTTTTCGGGTGGGACTCCCAGAAGAGTTTCGGCAGAAGGACTGGTATATGTCACTTTTCCATCTTCGTCGAGAATGGTAATGATGTCTGAAACGTTTTCAATCAGGCGACGATAATGACGCTCACTTTTAATCAGTGTTAATTGCGCTTCTTTTTTCTGCAAAATTTGTTCTTCTAGTTCTCTGGTGCGCTTTCTGACCGTCTCTTCAAGTTGATCATAGGAGAGCTGCAGAGCTTTTTCCGCTTTTTTCTTGGCAGTGACATCCAGCGAATATTCGATCATCTGCTTCAGATTTCCGCTGGCGTCAAAAACCGGATAACCGTGCACTTCAACAATGATTTGTTCACCCTGGCTGTTTCTGTGAATATGTTCCATCACCACTGGAGACAGCGTCTCTTTGACGCGCTGGAGCGGACAAGGGTGATCCGAACCATCGCATGGTGTATCTCTTTGGTGGGTCAGATCATAACAGGTCTTACATGATGGGTTGGCACCACCCATAGCCGCTGAGTTGGCCAAAACAACCGTATAATCGTCTGCGTCAATAACATAAAAAGGATGAGCCAGAGATTCGATGATATTGTACAAAAAATCCGCGTGTTTTTTCACCTGCAGTTCAGCACTTTTGCGATCTGAAGCTTCCTTCTCTAAAGCGGATGTGCGCTTATGAACTATATTTTCAAGATTTTCATTTGTCTCCTGTAACTCTTTTTGGTAATTCTGCCGTTCTAAAAGAATCTTTTTACTCGATCTGAGCACCACCCAGCCCATCAGCAGAACAAATGCGATAACACCGGTTACCAATGCATTTTCAACCCTGGTATAAGTTTGCCTGAACTTGTCGTTGATCTTTTGGAACCGTTCAGCCTCTTTCTGTCCGGTAAAGTAGAGGCGGTAAGAGTTTTCCAGGATTCTTGAAAAAAAAGGCTCAATTCCTTTAAAGTAATTGCTGACTTTTCGATCTATCAAGGCAATCTGAAGAGGATCGTTACTATCCAGAACCGTAATTTTATCCTCAACAACGACTTTAAAATCAGCGATGATATTTTCAAGCTCGGCCAACTTTGCCCTGAGTTCTATGATTTCCAGATCAAAATGTCGGTGAGAGTGATTAATGTAATTTAAATTCCGGGAAACCTCTTCTTCGTTGCCGAAATTTACGGAATACGTGATTTTCTTTTCTCCCCCAATTTCAATGACTTTCAATATCTCCAGAATTTCCGTTTGCAAACCTTGCAGAATCTTCAAAATATGATCTATCTCAGCCTTAGACCCGGCACTTGACATCTCATGTAATTTGACATTTATAGCCAGCAGGTTTTGTTGCAGAATATATGAAAATTCCAGCTTGTTATGCTCGTTTTTCAATAGTGAATGCAGGTAGTCCTGGCGCTGCTCAAGAAGGCTATGCCCAATCTTCTGACCAGCATAGCTAAACAAAAAGAGACAAAGCAGCAAGCTGATTTGAGCAATGATGCACCGGGGGAGTAATGTGAAAGAATTGCTCATTAATCCAAAAATCCATATTTACGAAAAATTCCCCGTCCTGCATCTGAACTTGCCAATTGTAAAAACTTTTTAGCGAGTTCGGGATGTTGGCTGTAACTCAATAGCCCCATGACCAGAGGATGTTTCTGACTATATTCTGTGGGTAACGGAATAAAATCCATGCCCCCGACATTTCGCGTTAAAAACCCAACCGACTTCCAGTTGACGGTAAGATCAACGGTCTTGCTTTTAATCGCTGCGGCAAGTCCTTTTGAGTCTGTCGTCATATAAAGAGCATTATCTACAACATCTTGATATATTCCCGCCTGGTTTAAAATTCTTTTGGTCTCACGCCCGACAGCTCCTGCCTCAGCACTCCCGATAACAATATTTAACGTCTTATCGAGCAGGTGATCCAGATCAGCAGAGATTTGCTTCGGATTACCCGGTTGAACAAAAAAACCTATCTGGTTATATCCAACCGGAACAGACTCCGTCATCACTCCGCTCTCTCTCAATGGATTGATATAAGATTCATCTCCGGGAAAAAAAATATCTCCTATCTGGTTCACCTCCACTGATTTCAAGATATGCCCCGATCCACCATAAGTAATTTTTATTTGACAGTTTTCTTGAGCTTCGATGAGCGCAACAATTTCCATCAGTGGTTCAATCATTGTCATGCCACTGTAAATCAGAATTTCTGAACGATTGGTCTGCTCTGCTTCCGGATATTCTTGCAGGTCGCAGGCGGCCAGCAAAAACAGCAGTAAAAAAAGTTTTTTCATTGTGTTGTTCACCATCAAGTTTTAAAAAATTATAAGAATTATAATGTCAATTTTCTTTTATTTCAATGGTCAAATTAAAATAATACAATATACTAATCCAGGAAGAGGTCAATTCAATGATTTCCTTCGCATATTGATTCTGTTATATATTGAATTTAACTTTCTTACTCTTCAGGAGCTATTATGAATATTTCATCCTTTCATCCACCACAACGGACCTTAATGGGCCCTGGCCCTTCAGACGTTAACCCCCGGATTCTGGAAGCAATGTCGCGCCCGACCATTGGACATCTTGATCCTGAATTTGTCCGCATGATGGATGAAATGAAGACCCTGCTGCAATATGCCTTTCAAACCAAAAACAAGATGACCATGCCGGTTTCAGCCCCGGGTTCTGCCGGAATGGAATGTTGCTTTGTTAATCTGGTTGAACCCGGAGACAAAGTGATCGTTTGCCAAAATGGCGTTTTTGGTGGCCGGATGAAAGAAAATGTGACCCGGAGCGGTGGAACCGTCATCGCCGTAGATGACGAATGGGGAGATGCTGTTGATCCTGCCAAGCTGGAAGTGGCATTAAAAGCCAACCCTGATGCTAAAATCGTTGCCTTTGTTCATGCTGAAACATCAACAGGAGCACTTTCGGATGCCAAGACCCTGGTTGAGTTGGCGCACAGGTATGATTGTTTAACAATTGTCGATGCCGTAACCTCATTGGGTGGCGTTCCGGTTTTAGTTGATGAGTGGGGAATTGATGCAATCTACTCCGGATCGCAAAAATGCCTTTCATGTACTCCGGGATTGTCCCCTGTCAGCTTCAATGAAGCAGCAGTCCGTAAAATTTCGCAACGTCAACATCCGGTTCAAAGCTGGTTCCTCGATCTTAATCTGGTTATGGCATATTGGGGCGAAGGAGCAAAACGTGCTTACCACCATACAGCTCCCATTAACGCCCTTTATGCTCTCCACGAAGCATTAGTTATTCTGCACGAAGAAGGACTTGAAGACACTTGGAAAAGACACCAAAAAAACCATTTGGCCCTCCATGCCGGAATTGAAGCGATGGGTCTGGCATTCATCGCTCAGGAAGGCGAAAGACTGCCGCAGTTAAATACTGTAACCATTCCGGAAGGAGTTGATGATGCTGCAGTTCGTGATGCCCTGCTGCAGGACTACAACCTTGAGATTGGTGGAGGCTTGGGAGCACTGGCAGGGAAAGCCTGGCGGATTGGTTTAATGGGGCATGCCAGCAACAAAACCAATGTGCTGCTTTTTCTTGGAGCACTCGATTCAATCCTGACCGGGATGGGAGCAAAAATCAACCGGGGGATTGCAGTTCAAGCAGCCAATGACTTTTACGCATAGCAGCAATCCATTCTTCTGATGTCCAACAAAAAGGGTGGCCGATTCAACATCGACCACCCTTTAGTTTCACAAACAGCAAAAACTTCCAAAAAGATATTATCAAGCCTCTTCTTCAGGACTGACAACAACTTTTAATTCTGCAACAACACCAGCGTCCAATTTAACCGGAACAATATGCTCACCAAGAGACTTAATGGGTTCACTGAGTTGAATTTTCTTACGATCAATTTCGACACCAGCATCTTTAAGCTTGGCTTCCAGATCCATAGAAGTCACTGAACCGAACAGTTTACCTTCTTCGCTGGCACGCTGGGTAAATGCACAACTGACCTTTTCAATCCGCGCTTTGACGCCTTCAGCATCTTTAGTCACTTTTTCAAGCTTTCGAGCCAATTGACGTTTTTGATGATCAAGCTCCTTGACATTTCTTTCATTGGCAGAGCTTGCCAACCCTTTAGGGATCAAGTAATTTCTGGCATAGCCGGCCTTGACCGACACCACGTCACCAATGATCCCAAGACCATCGATATTCTCTTTTAAAATAATGTTGGTATTCATGTCTCTCCTCCGTATTGGATCGAGTTTATATGTTCTTTTGTCTGGGGCGGCGAAAATCGATCCACAGATCAAAAACACCGGCACAGGTAATAATTATTGGTAATGGGTTGAGTATCAACAAGAGAAAATAGATCAACCCTTTTACCAGAGGTGGATAGGCTTTTTTCCGCAAAAAACTGTTAACGACAGCCATCCCCTGTAAAAAATAGAGGGGCAGTAAAACCACCAACAGGTTTCGACCAATTAACGAAACGGTTTCCATCGGCAGAAGCAGGAAAAAACCAGCAACGATCAACAGCCAAATCAAACCGGCAGGCAAACGCCACTGTGCAAAAGATATCCCTGTAATATCATAGTGGCGACCTTTGAACCGCTGCAAAAATAACAGGCAAAAAGATTGAATCGCCAGTAACGACGCCAGATAAAGACCATAGAAATTTTTTCCGATGAACTCACCCAGGCCATCAACCACTTGCTGCATATTTTGCAGTTGGGAATCACTGAAGCCGGTATCTCGGTAAATCTGCATGGCCTGATCAACCTCTGATTGAATCATTTGATCAATCAGGGCCTGGACATTGATACCACTGACAGCGACAGTGAGCAGTATCATCAATGTTGTTGCCGCACCTGAACCCACCGTTGCGTATAAAACCGCGCGATCCCAGGGGATCTGTTGTCTCAAAAAAAAGGGGAGAAGCAGCGAGCCGACACCGAAAATGCCTAAATACGCAGCAAGAGTGTATGTTGTTGCTAATTGTTGCAATAAAGCGCTGGTGACAACGACAACGACAATACCTGAGCGCAATCCAAAGCGCATACTCAAGTAAGCAGCAGCGAGTGGAGTCAGAAGGTTCAGAAAACCACCAGCTGGACCAATCCAGCTGATCCCCAGCAAACAGAATAACGTGGCTCCAATCCCAACAACTGTAAAAAGTGCTGCCTGCCCTTTCATTTTTGTATTAACAGAACCTCGTCTTAAAGAGAGTGCGACGCAGTGTAAGGCAAAAGAGCAATCTGCCGCGCGTTCTTAATAGCTTCGGCAATTTGGCGTTGATGCGCTGCACAGGTACCGGAAATCCGCCGTGGTACAATTTTACCGCGTTCGGATAAATAATATTTCAAGTTATTCACATCTTTGTAGTCGATCTTCTGTTTCTTATCTGCACAATACCGACAAACCTTACGTCTACCAAAACGGCGCCGTGGTGGAGCAGAAGAGGGACGGGACGGTCTTTCATAAGCCATAAAAATTCTCCTGAATTGTAGCCACCCAGAAAACTGCGGATGGCAACCAAATGGTTATAATATTAATCTTCTGCTTCAGTCTGCTCATCATCTTCGGAAACGATTTCGTCAGCATCAGCAGAACCCTCTGTCGTTTCAACTGCGGCCTCAGCTTCAACAGCTGGGAAATCCCCTTCAAAGCGGACAGTCAAAAACCGGAGTATCTGTTCATCAAGGCGGAGGCGGCGCTCAAATTCAGCGATAACTTCCGGCTCTGCACAGAAAAGAGTTTGAACATAATTTCCACGTTCAACCTTTTTGATCGGGTACGCCAACTTTCGGGTTCCCCAGTTGTCCAGTTTGTGGATCTCAGCCGCCTGATCGGTGAGGACCGCCTGGAACTTTTCCATCTTGGCCGTCAGCTCATCGCCAACGACATCAGGATGGATAATGTAGAGCGATTCGTAATTTCTCATCAATGGATCTCCTCTAGGATTAACAGCCCCGGAACAACCCGGAACAAGGATATACCCAGTTCCTTCATGGAACCGAGCGAAACAATGGTTTTTATCATAGTCCCCTGTTTGGTTCAAGTTTTTTTACAAGAAAGACAATGCCTCTATGAGACGGATTTATTGCGTCATATAGAGTTTTTTTATTTTAGTTATATACTTAAGGGTATGCTGAAGACCTTCTCAGAAAAAAAAACTGATCAAATTCCCATCGGTGTCATTAGCGAGGTTCATGGCCCGGTCGCGATCGTGAGCTGCGATGCCCTCCCTCCCATGCATCAAGCTCTCTACGCCAAACTGGAGCATGATACATATTTATTTGAGGTTTTACAGCATCTTGATGACAGCCGTATCCGGGCTATCACCTTGCACCGTAGTGCCGGCCTGCACCGAGGGATGGAGATCTATGACACTGGGGCGCCACTCCACGTTCCCGTAACTCCTGACTGCCTCGGACGCTTATTAAATATTTTTGGTGAGCCTTTAGACAACGGGGCACCACTGACACCACAGGGGTTTCACAATATCCACAGCAAACAAGTACCAATCTATCAGACGGTAGGAAGCAGTGAAGTTCTGGAGACAGGAATCAAAGTTATCGACCTGCTCTGTTCCTTTCTCAAGGGCGGAAAAACAGGTCTGTTTGGTGGTGCGGGAGTAGGGAAAACAATACTTATTATGGAATTTATGCATGCAGTCGCCACATTACATGAAGGTGTTTCGGTTTTTGCCGGGGTTGGTGAACGTATTCGTGAAGGACATGAACTGTGGCACGAAATCGTCAAGGCCGGGGTCATGCCACAGACACTCATGATTTTCGGTCAGATGGACGAATCGCCTGGAGTTCGTTTCCGCATCGGACTTTCAGCATTAACCTATGCCGAATATCTGCGTGACACCCTGAAAAAAGAGGTCCTGTTTGTTGTCGACAACATCTTCCGCTTTGTTCAGGCCGGCAGCGAAGTATCCAGCCTTCTGGGCCGCATGCCGGCCACCGTAGGCTACCAGCCGACCCTTCCAACCGAGGTCGCGGAAATGCAGGACAGAATCATGTCGACCCGGCAAGGTTCCATCACTTCAGTTCAGGCCGTCTACGTTCCGGCAGATGATATGACCGACCCGGCGGTCAGCACTATTTTGAATCACCTGGATACAACTGTCATCCTCTCACGTGCCCAAGCCGGTAAAGGAATCTATCCAGCCGTTGATCCACTCCAATCGAGCAGTAAGTTAATGGATCGACAAACCTTGGGAGCCCGCCATTATAGTGTTGCCGAGGGGGTCAGGGAACATCTGGCACGTTATCGTGAGCTGGAAGATATCATTACCATGCTGGGTGTGGAGGAACTATCAGCTCAAGACCGAAAAATTGTCATGCGCGCCAGAAAATTACAGCGTTATCTGACCCAGCCATTCTGGGCGACAGCTTCACACACCGGTATCCGGGGAGTTTCGGTACCGTTGGAAAACACCCTGTCAGATTGCGAAGCCTTCCTGCTGGGACAACACGATAAAACGCCAGAGGATCACTGTTACATGCGCGGTACCATGGAAGGGGCAATGCCATGAAATCTTTTACCCTGAAACTTCAGGATTCAACTCATGCTGAGGAAATTTCTCAGATCAGTTCCTTTGTCGGCGAGGATGCGTCCGGAAGCTTTGGGATTCTTGCTGGTCATGCGCGTTTTATGACAACGTTAGTTGTCGGGCTGGCCCGATTCCGCGTCGCCCACAAAAACTGGCAATATTTAGCGCTCCCCGGAGCGGTGCTTTATTTTTGCAGTAACGTACTGACCTTGAGTACGCGTCACTACCTTATTGACGATGATTATATGCATATCAGTCAGGCATTACAGCAACAACTGCTTGAGGAAGAAAAAAAGCTGCGGCCCTTGAAAGAAAGTCTCTATCATATGGAAGAAGACATTCTAAACCATCTATGGAAAATGAGCCGCAAAGGGGCAGGATGGTTGACATGAGGCCATTTAACAACCTGGAAAAACAAGCACGACACCAGGCGCAACGAATGCAGGAAGCAGAAAAAAAGCGCCCCACGTTGCTTGGGCAAACGGTCTATATCGGCACACTTGGTTTGTTATTCGTCCTGCCAATGGTCGGAGGTGCCTATCTTGGTCTCTGGCTGGACGGACTATTTACAGGATATTCAATCCGCTGGACAATAAGCCTGATCCTTGTCGGCGTGATGATTGGAGCGATAAACGTCTACCTTTTCATAAAAGACTGACACCATGAACGAAGAGACTCTATTCATCAAATTGGGACCAATCATAATTACCACGACCGTGATGACCACCTGGATGATCATGGGTCTTATCTGGATCTTTTCCTGGTTACTCACCCGCAAATTGCGTATCGATCCCGGACCTCTGCAGACAGCAATCGAAGGGATTGTCTCCACAATTGAAGATGCCGTAGCCGCAGTTGATGCTGAACATGCACAAAAGATCATGCCGTTCATCGGGAGTTTGTGGATCTTCCTGGTCATTGCGAACCTCAGCAGTTTGATTCCGGGAGTTCATGCTCCAACACGAGACCTTTCCGCAACTTCTGCACTCGCCATAGTCGTATTTTTCTCGACCCACTGGTATGGTATCCGCATTCAGGGTTTCAAAGAATATTTACGCCACTTCCTTACCCCCAGCCCGATATTGTTACCCTTCAATCTCATCAGTGAGATGACCCGAACTGTTGCATTGGCGGTACGTTTATTCGGCAACATGATGAGCCTGGAAATGGCAGCCCTGTTAATCCTTCTCGTGGCAGGTTTTCTGGCTCCGATCCCAATTATGATGCTTCATATTGTCGAGGCTCTGGTGCAAGCCTATATCTTCGGCATGTTGGCACTGATCTACGTTGCCGGTGGAATCCGGTCCCATAAACTGAACGGAAAGACACAAGGAGGCTCCCATGCCTGATTTATCCATCTTTGTTCTGGCCTCTACCGTGGTAGCAGTCCTCGGTATCGCAATTGGTGCTATGGCACCGGCCATCGCCATGGGCTGGTCGATCAGTCGTTCAATGGATGCCC
The DNA here is from genome assembly GCF_963675815.1 of uncultured Desulfuromusa sp. NCBI lineage: Bacteria > Pseudomonadati > Thermodesulfobacteriota > Desulfuromonadia > Desulfuromonadales > Geopsychrobacteraceae > Desulfuromusa > uncultured Desulfuromusa sp. The sequence continues at coordinate 2,506,627 of NZ_OY776574.1, read as the reverse complement.
TTGCACGCCAGCCTGAGGCCGAGCATTCCATTATGCGAACATTATTTATTGGCCTGGCAATGATCGAATCCCTGGCTATTTATGTTTTGGTCATTATTCTCATCGTGTTATTTCGCAATCCGCTTCTGGAATATCTCGTTAAATAGAGCCGATTGAAAATAACCTGATGACAGACGACACAAAGGAATCCCATATTGGAACTGAATTGGTCCACACTCATACTTGAGATCATCAATTTTCTGGCTTTGATCTGGATTCTGAAGCACTTCTTTTACAAGCCGGTATTGAATGTGATCGCCCGGCGCCGCGCCAGCATTGAAGAACTTCTTGCCAATGCGCAGCAGCTTCATAATGAAGCAGATACCTTAAAATCGGAATATGAAAACCGCCTTGTTGAATGGGAGAAAGAGCGACAGCAGGCCAGAGAAACTCTGGATCAAGAGCTTAATGAAGAACGCGCTCGGCAGATGGAAACCCTGCAGACGTTATTAATACTGGAACGGGAAAAAGAGCAGGTTGCCGAAACGCGCCGACGCGTCAAATCTGCACGTGCAATCGAGTCCAAAGCATTACAACAGAGCGCTCAGTTTGCTACCCGCTTGCTATCTCTTGCAGTTGGACCGGAGCTGGAAGAGCGTCTCTTTGATTTGCTGGTCAGTCATCTTTCCACGTTTTCAGTCGACAAAACAACGGTCCTCTGGGGCAAAAAAAGGAAGACCCCGGAAGAAATTACCATTGCCAGTGCCTATCCATTAACGGATAGACAGCGAACGACACTTGAAAAAACCCTCATCGGATTGCTGGAAAAAACAGCTCCAATAGAATACCAACAGGACCCAGCTCTTTTAGCCGGTTTGAGTATCACGATTGGTGATTGGGTTCTCCATGCAAACATTCGCGATGAACTGAAGGGCTTCACAGAGTTTGCTTATGCTGCAGAATAATCCTGAATCTAACGGTCCACTGAGACAACAAGCAATCTGGCTTAAAAACTACCGCCCCGAGGTCCGTATAAATGAGAGAGGAAAGGTCCTTTCCCTCGGTGACGGCATCGCTTGGGTGACAGGTCTCCCCTCTGCATCCATAGATGATATCCTGACATTCGAAGATGGTAGCCAAGCGATTGTTTTTGATCTGAATGAGGACCACATTGGTGCGATACTGCTCCATGAAACCCCTTCACTGACCGCGGGCACTCCCGTTCATCTCACAGGTCGTCACCATTTAAGCATTCCCGTAAGCGATGCTCTGTTGGGACGGATCGTTGACCCATTAGGAAATGCACTCGATGGCGAAAGCCCCCCTCCGCATGCTGTCCGGCAAAAACTTGAGGTACCATCACCTCCAATCACTTCGCGCGACTTTGTCCATACACCGCTGTACACAGGCTGCAAAATTATCGATACCTTGATTCCCATCGGCAAAGGACAAAGGCAACTCCTTATTGGCGATGACGGACTTGGCCGCAGTGCTCTAGCGATCGATACGGTGATCAATCAACGCGGGAAAAATGTTCTCTGCGTCTACGTGCTGATCGGCCAAAAACGGTCGACAATCGTTAACACCATTGCCACCCTGCGCAAATGTGGTGCCCTGGAACACACCACTGTCGTCGTCGCAGAAGCAAGCAGTCTCCCAGGATTACAGCATCTGGCCCCCTTCTCCGGATGTGCCATTGCCGAGTTCTGGATGCAGCAGGGACGTGACACCTTAGTTGTCTATGACGACCTTGCTACCCATGCCAGAAGCTACCGTGAACTTTCCCTGCTCCTGCGGCGTCCACCAGGACGTGAAGCATATCCCGGCGATATTTTCTCCGTCCATGCCCGGCTGCTGGAACGTGCCACCTGTCTCAATGTCGCTCATGGTGGAGGCAGCATGACAGCCTTACCGATCGTCGAAACGCAACAGGGCGAAATTGCCGCCTACATACCAACAAATTTGATCTCTATTACTGACGGGCAGATCTATCTGGACAGGAAGCTCTTTACCGGGGGATTTCGACCTGCTATCGACATTGCCCGTTCAGTCTCCCGAATCGGAGGACAGGCTCAGCACCCTCGGATCAAGGCAGAAGCGGGACGGATGAAACTGGATTATCTCCAGTTTTTGGAACTTGAGGTTTTCACCCGCTTCGGAGCGCGTCTTGAAGCCTCAATGGAAGCAGCAATTGCCCAGGGAACTAGATTACGAGAGATTCTAAAACAGGATCGCTTGGTTCCTGTATCAGCAACATTCCAAATGATCTGGCTCGTAGCATTCAATGACGGGATATTTAAGAATATCCCCATTGAGTCTATTCCGAAGATACTGAACTTTCTTCAAAAAAAATCGGAGGATACGACACTCACACTGGATAGCAAACGTGAGCAATGGAGTCATACCATTGAGGAATGGATACACGGTTTTGACCAGGGAACAGCCGCATGAGCAAACGTGAAGAGCTGCAGCACCACCGCCGCAGTCTGAATGAGATCCGTGAAATAATGAATTCGATGAAGACCCTGGCTTTCATGGAAACGCGTAAACTGACCCGCTTTCTTGGCACCCAACAAGCCATGGTGAGAAGTATTGAAGCCACCGCTGCAGATTTTTTGAGTTTCCATCCAGAAATTTTGCCCGACATTCCTGAAACAAACAAAATTTTTCTTTTGATCGGAAGCGAACATGGCTTCTGTGGTGATTTTAACCAGAGCTTACTCCGTCATCTCGAAACAACTCTGCAAACACAACCACAAAAAGAAGCCCTGGTTATAGCAGTCGGGCACAAGCTGCATACAATCATTGAAAACCGAACGAATGGAGTCACTTTGATCGACGGAGCCAGTGTCACAGAAGAAGTGATGAGCATACTTAATCCGATTGTAGACACGCTCTCTGACTTACAAGAGCAACATGGCATGCTTTCCCTGCACGGACTTTATCACGGCAAAGACGGCGCTATCGTAATAGAAAAACTGCTGCCGTCTTTCCAGCACTTCGTACATGATCGATCAGATTTCAGCCACCCTCCTGAGCTTAATCTGGCAGCTGAAGAGTTTCTTCTCAATTTGACGGAACAGTACCTTTTTGCGGCACTACTGGAAATAATTTATACATCTATGATGGCCGAAAACCGCAGCCGCATAGCTCATCTTGAAGGGGCGGTTAAGCATCTTGACGATAAATCTGAGGAGCTTGCTCGACAAAGCAATGTCCTGCGTCAGGAAGAGATCATCAATGAAATCGAAGTTATTCTGCTCAATAACAGCAATGCAATTCAATAGTGGTCAGATACAAAAAAAGCACACGACGTATTCAGATTAAACATTGAAACGAAAATGCATGACATCTCCGTCAACAACCCGATACTCTTTCCCTTCGAGTCGCAGCAAACCTTTCTCTTTAGCACCGGCTTCGCCACCAGAGGCAACATAATCGTCATAGGCGATAACTTCTGCCCGGATGAAACCTTTTTCAAAATCAGTGTGAATGACTCCAGCGGCCTGAGGAGCAAGAGCACCGTCAGAGACAGTCCAGGCCCGAACTTCCTTTGGACCTGCGGTAAAGTACGTGATCAGACCAAGCAAGCGATATCCGGCATGGATCATCCGCTCAAGTCCGGCCTCTTCCAAGCCTAACTCCTGCAAAAATTCAAGCTTTTCATCACTGTCAAGCTCAGCAATTTCTGATTCGATTTTTCCGCAGATAGTCACCATTTCAGCCCCTTCAGACAGGGCATGATCACGAACCTTCTGCACAAAAGGGTGGGAACCGTCCAGATCATCTTCAGCAACATTAGCAACATAGAGAACCGGCTTCATGGTAATTAAATGGACTTCTGAAATGGCACTCCGCTCTTCAGCATCAAGAGTGACAGCACGGGCCGGTAACCCATCGTTTAGAGCCGCAGCTAACTTATCCAGAACCTGAAGTTCCGCCTGTAATTGCTTGTCACCACCTTTGGCCAGTTTTTTTCCCCGTAAAATCCGCTTATCAATGCTGTCCAGATCCGCAAGGTTTAACTCCGTCTGGATAACTTCAATATCCCGAAGTGGGTCAACATCACCATCGACATGAACAACATTATCGTCCTCGAAACAACGAACAATATGGGCGATGGCATCCACCTGGCGAATATGTCCTAGAAATTGATTACCCAAGCCCTCACCTTGACTGGCACCGCGGACCAATCCGGCAATATCCACAAACTCCATTGCCGTCGGAACAATATCCTTTGGTTTGACAAGGCCGGCGAGAACCGCCATGCGGGAATCAGGCACAGCGACGACGCCGACATTTGGTTCAATGGTACAAAAAGGATAGTTGGCCGATTCTGCACCTGCCGACGTAATGGCGTTAAAGATTGTTGATTTTCCGACATTCGGCAAGCCAACAATTCCACATTTAAAACCCATAATTTACCCTGCAAAATAAAGATAGCCGGAGCACACGCTCCGGCTATCAGGCTATTCTACTTATGCTTCCGGCAATCAGACAAGAAGCGGAGCAATAACAAGAGCAACAACACTCATCAGCTTGATGAGAATATTCATTGCCGGTCCTGAAGTATCTTTAAAGGGGTCACCAACGGTATCACCAATAACGGCGGCAGCATGAGCTTCGCCACCTTTACCTTCACCTTCAAGCTGGCCGCTTTCAATGTATTTCTTGGCATTATCCCAGGCACCACCACCATTTGACATCATCAGTGCCAGCAGCACACCCGCAAGAGTTGCACCGGCAAGCATACCACCTAATGCTTCTTTACCAAGCAGGAACCCAATCAAGACTGGAGCTGCCACAGCAATAACTCCAGGAAGGACCATCTCGCGTAAAGCCGCCTTGGCTGAGATATCAACACAGCGTTGAGAATCAGGCTTAACGCCCTCTTTCCCTTCCAGTAACCCAGGAGTATCCCGAAACTGACGGCGAATTTCATCAACCATGGCACCGGCAGCTTTACCAACACTGGTCATGGTCAGAGCTCCCATGAAGAACGGCAACGCACCACCAATCAACAATCCGATAACAACCATTGGATTAATGAGGTTGATAACCTCAAGCTGAACCGTTGTTGCATAGGCAGAAAACAATGCCAATGCGGTTAATGCAGCTGAGCCGATAGCAAAACCTTTACCGATTGCAGCCGTCGTATTGCCGATTGCGTCCAGACCGTCAGTAATTTTTCTGACATCAGGGCCCAGACCGGCCATTTCAGAAATACCCCCGGCATTATCAGCAACTGGACCATAGGCATCAACAGTCATAGTGACACCAACAGTCGCCAGCATACCAACAGCAGCGATACCGATACCGTAGAGACCGGCACAGTAATTAGCAACAAAGATACTGATGCAGATAATAATAATAGGAAGAGCTGTTGATTCAAGACCGACAGCTAAACCGTGGATGATATTGGTTGCAGGTCCAGTCTTACTTGCTTCAGCTATTCTCGCAACAGGAGCGTGAGCTGTGTAATATTCAGTCACTTGACCGATAGCAATACCCGCCAGAGTACCAGCCAGAATTGCCCAGAAAATACCGGTGTTCAACCCGGCAAATTGAATATAAATGAAAGCTGCAATCAAAAAACCACCGGCAGCGACAAAGGTTGTATAGTGCAGCGCCTTGGCAGGATCCATCCCTTTCAGGAGCTTCATCGAACCAATTCCGAGGAAAGAAAACAGTAGGCCAATCATCGCCAGAGCTAAAGGCAGCAGCATCGTACTAGCTTGAACACCGGCACCAACTCCCAGCTTAGCCAACAACTCAGGGCCTGCGGCAGCGGCAATGGCTACCGTAGCGATAATGGAACCGACATAGGATTCAAAGATATCTGCACCCATCCCAGCGGTATCGCCAACACAATCACCAACGTTATCAGCAATAACACCTGGATTACGTGGATCATCTTCTGGAATCCCGGCTTCAACTTTACCAACCAAGTCAGCACCAACATCGGCAGCCTTTGTATAAATACCGCCGCCTACACGTGCAAACAAGGCAATGGATGAAGCACCCATGGCAAAACCATTAATGTATTTTGCTGTCACCGGATCGCCACCAAAGAAAATATAAGCGATACCAACTCCGACCAGCCCCAAAGAAGCGACAGCAAGTCCCATAACGGCACCACCATTAAAAGAGACTTCTAAAGCTTTGGCCTGGCCATGTGCCCTGGCAGCTTCACATGTTCTAACGTTAGCGCGAGTCGCAGCTTTCATACCGATAAAACCGCAGGTCATGGAGCAAACTGCTCCGCCCAGAAAAGCGAGTGCGGTCTGGATAGTCATGGCGATTGCAATCAGAATAAACACCACAACAATGAAGATCGCCAATACTCGGTACTCACGACCAAGGAAAGCCATCGCTCCAGCATGGATATCATCAGAAATCTCACGCATTTTTTCATTTCCAACCGGTTGCGCTTTAACAATATTGTAGAGCACAATCGCGATCACAAATCCAATTACCCCTAAGATAGGAGCCCACATTTGCAGTTGCATTGGTTCTTCACCTCTCTGAGTTTGTGTTGAAATTAATTCAGCAAGTTATAGTTATTGAAAGTATTCATTGCCTCTGTGACACCGCTCGACAGAACCTTCTCAACGGCATCGGCAGCAGTATCAATCAATTCGGGAAGTCTTTGTTTTTCATGCGTTGCAAAACGACTCAACACATGCCCGGTAATATCACCACGTTCCGGTCGGCCAATTCCAACTCGCAAACGGTTGAAATCCTTGCATCCCAGCACGGCAATGATATCTCTTAAGCCGTTGTGGCCACCATGCCCACCTTCAGCCTTAACCCGTAACCGCCCGAAAGGAAGATCCAAATCATCATAGATAACAATCAAATCCCCCGGCTTGATTCCGAGGGATCGATACGCAGCATTCACACTGGAGCCACTGCAATTCATATAGGTCTGAGGCAAAAGAATGGTTGTTTCGCAGGTTGCAACACGACCAACCCCGTAATGCCCCTGATACCCCTTTTTCTTCAGCGATATACGCTGGCGCTGGGCCACTTGTTCCGCTACCAGAAAACCGATGTTGTGTCTCGTTGCAGCGTACTTATCTCCAGGATTTCCCAGTCCAACTACCAGCTTCACACTAAATCCAGTCGAAATTATTCAGCCGCAGCCTCGTCACTTGCGGCTTCCTCTGCACCTTCAACGTTTTCCAGATCCTCATCTTCGCTGACCTCAACCTCTTCTTTAATGACACTTAAGGTCATAACCGTGAAGTTAACATCATGGACGAGCTCAATGCCTTCCGGAGCCACAACCTGTTCGATATGGATCGTATCACCAATGGCGAGGTCGGTCACATCAATATCAATTGCTTGTGGAACCTGAGTCGGCAGACAAAGGACTTCCAACTCATTCCGCACCAGTTGCAGAGTTCCGCCTTCTTTTTGCCCAATAGCAGTTCCGACAACATTAATTGGCACCATGAATGCGGCTTTTTCCGTAAGGTTAATCGCATGAAAGTCAGCGCTGATCATATCGCGACGCAGTGGGTGAATATCGGCATCCTTCAGAATAACGACTTTACCAGCTAATTCCGCAGCCCCTTTTAATGTAATCAGGGTATTCAATCCGGCTTCACCTGAAATAGCGGCTTCCAATTCTTTAGGTTCAACAACAATTGCCGTTGAGTCCAGATCTTTACCATAGACAACCGCAGGCAGCTTCCCTGCCATTCTCAACTTGCGGGCAATGCCTTTTCCACTTTTTTCACGAATTTCAACATTTAATTCAGCTTGTTCCATCTATCTATCCTCCATTAATAAGGAAACTATTTTTTATACAAACAGTGAGCTGACCGATTCAGCATTATGAGTCCGACGGATTGCTTCCGCCAGCAGATGACTGACCGACAGACTTTGTAACGTACCACACTCTTTTTGTTTTTCGTGTGTTGGAATCGTATCAGTAATAAAAACTTTTTTCAGTGGGCTTTCAGAAATCCGTTGCAATGCAGGGCCAGAGAGAACTCCGTGAGTTGCACAGGCATAAATATCGATAGCGCCTTGATCCTGGAGCGCTGTCGCTGCAGCACAGAGAGTCCCTGCAGTATCAATCATATCATCAATAATGACACAATTCTTACCCTTGACATCGCCGATAATGTGCATCACTTCAGCAACATTCGGTCCACTCCGCCGCTTGTCAATAATCGCCAGACCGGCATCAAGTCGCTTCGCAAAAGCGCGCGCACGCTCTGTTCCGCCGGCATCAGGGGAAACAACAATCAAGTCGGTAATATTTTGTCGCCGAATTTCATCGAGCATCACTGGAGCAGCATAAAGATGATCAACGGGAATATCAAAAAAACCCTGAATCTGACCCGCATGCAAATCCATGGTCAACAGACGATCTATCCCGGCAACGGACATCAGGTCGGCGACAAGCTTTGCAGTGATAGGAGCCCGTGGGGCGACCTTACGATCCTGCCGGGCATACCCGAAATAAGGAACGACAGCATTAATCCGTGCAGCAGAAGCCCGTTTAAGGGCATCAACCATAACCAGCAATTCCATCAGATTATCGTTTGCGGGGGAAGAGGTTGACTGGATAACGTAAGCATCCCGACCCCGAACGTTTTCGCCGATTTCAACCAGGACTTCACCATCTGAAAAAGTCCGGACTTTAGCATCTCCCAAAGAAACATTAAGATGCTGACAAAGATCACGAGCCAAAGGCTGATTCGAATTACCGGCAAAAATTTTAATCATCCCCACAGATCTATATACCTTTTCTGGCTGGAAGAACGCAAAATGGCTGAATCATGCCAGCTGCACAACTCAACCAACCCACCTGCAGATTTCTATGCGCTGATGCACCAGTGAACCAGCGTTCGTTCCGCTTTGGTTTCCTTCAAAATCAGTCTATTTATTTATTGCTTTAAATGGCTGGGGCGCCAGGGATCGCCCACTCCGTCACCGACATCATGTCGATTCCTGCGTCGGCTCACCTGCTCTCGCTGACGCGGACGTCCTGTCCGCTTTTCTGATATTAAATCAGCGCTCGCTCCGCTTCGATCCCCTCTAGAGACCGTTTTTTATATTTTGGCTGGGGCGCCAGGGATCGAACCTGGGAATGCTGGAATCAAAATCCAGTGCCTTACCGCTTGGCGACGCCCCATCAAGAATTTAAAAAAACAAACTAATCCGTTAAATATTACCGAACAAGAGACCGGCAGGTTTTACCCAAGTTATTTTCTGCTGTCAACATGTAATTCGAACTCTAGCCCAGCTAAATCGGATGAACCGGAAACACCAGCCAATCTTTTTCTGCGGCCAAAACATGACCGGCCCGATGCGCCGCCTCAAAGTCGTCAAAAACACCAAAAACGGTCGAACCACTACCTGACATCAAAGCCCCCAGAGCCCCTTCGGCAAGCAATCGCTGTTTAATAGCAGCAATAACGGGAAACTGCCTCAAGGTGACCGATTCCAGATCATTGTGCAACGCCCGACATAGATCAGCTTTGGTCACAACAGAAAACCTCGGAAGGTTAGCCAGTTCCCCCCCTTTTGTCAACTGTAAACTTCGGTAAACATCAGCGGTGGAAACGGTTATTCCGGGATTTATCAGCAGGTATGCAACCTCCGGCAAAACCGGAAGCGGCTGAAGAGTTGTTCCAATTCCCGTCGCCCAGGCAGGCTGCTGAAAAACAAAAAAAGGGACATCAGCTCCAAGCTCCCCACCCAGTATCAGCAACTTCTCCATGCTGATCTTCTTACCCAGCATTTCATTCAAGCCAAGCAGTACCGTTGCCGCATCAGAAGACCCGCCTCCCAGTCCGGCAGCGACAGGAATACGTTTTTCAATATGAATATCAACCCCAACTCCAATACCGGTTAAATCCAATAGTCCCCGAGCTGCTTTAGCGGCAATATTGTCATCACCCTCCGGCAAGTCAACTCCGGAGCACAAGACCCGCACTCCAGCTTCCCCACCCACCCGAATTCTGATCGTATCGTAAAGATCAACTCTTTGCATCGCCATAGCAAGCTCATGGTAACCGCTTGCAAGGCGACCCAAAACATGCAGGCAAAGATTAATTTTAGCTGGCGCTTCAAAAGTTTTTTGCAAAATTGAAATAACTCCTTTTCCATGCACACTCTGAAATAAACGATAAAGACAGTCAAGCTTTTAACAAAGTAATTATTCCCACTATGCAGACAATCCCCGCCTCAATAATTCGGCCAATATTCACACTTATAGGCCATTTTCAGCCACATCCAACAACAACTTAACGGTAAAGCATTACTAAAGAAATTGATAAAAAACGAAACCCATGCTATTGATGTGCATATAAGACAAACGCTATTCTAAAATGGCATTATTATTGCGGGACATTATTACGATTTCGACACCAGTCTCAACCGCTCTTATTCATGTTGCATAAATAAATGGAGAGTTATTTTTAAATTCATAACACTAGTATAAAAGAATGCTAATCCTTTTATACAAAACCGCCAAGCGCATAGATTTATTGTGTTCTATAGCACCACTTTTCCATTAACCCGTACGAAGGAGGATGTAAGATGAAACACATTGTTAGATTTCTCTCACTGCTAATCGTAGCAACTCTCGCCTTTGCCGTTCCGGCAATCGCTAAAGACCGTATCGTTTTTGGTGGAGGTCCCGCTGGTGGCACCTTCCAGGTCGTTGCCAATGCTATTCAGGTTTATGGGCCGGTCAAAGCGATGGATTTCTCAGTCAAAGCTCAGTCCTCTGCGGGCTCAGTTGAAAATCTGCGCAAAGTGGATTCAGGAAGAATGGACTTTGGTGTTGTCTATTCCGGCCATGTCTATCTTGGCGCTAACGGCATGATGAAAAACGATACCAAGAAGTACGAGAACGTTCGTGCAGTCTCCTTCCTCTACGGAGCACCAGCACAACTGGTTGTCCGTGCAGGTTCCGGCATCAAGTCGACCAAAGATCTGATCGGTAAAAAGGTCGGTGTGGGCAATGCGGGTTCTGGTGCATTTGCCAACTGTGAACTGTTCTTCAACCACATGGGCATTTGGGACAAAATCGAGCGAAACGCTATGGGCTATAATGATGCCGCAGCTGCGTTTGGCAACAATCAACTTGATGCCTTTTGGCTTTTCACCGCCTTCCCTTCAGGTGCTGTGATTATGGCCGCTCAGACAAACGATATTGAGTTGATCGACTTGGGTGCCGACGCCGAAGCCACCGGTTTCTTCAAAAAGTACCCCTATTTCTCAAAGCTTAAAGTCCCGGCAGGCACCTACAAAGGGGTAGATGTCGACACTCCATCTTTCCAGGATTCAGCTCTTTGGGTCGCCAACAAAGATGTGTCTGATGACGTCGTTTATCAGCTCCTCTCTGCAATCTACACCGATGAAGGCCTGGCCCATATGGTTTCGCAGAAAAAAACCTTTAAAGCCATGTCTGTAGCAAAAGGTGCTGACGGTATTGTCACTCCGATGCATCCAGGTGCAATTAAATTCTGGAAGGAAAAAGGGGTTCTCTAATCCCTCAACTGCTAAAAATATCAAGCCAGGGGGATCTGCCCCTGGCTTGATTTTCACACTGTGTAATGACTTAACGCTCAGGAGCAGGGAATAATGCATAAATGGTGTATTCAGTTTTGTGCATTACTCCTTGTTCCCCAGCCAGCAACAATAATCTTCAATGAAGCCGAGGTTTCCCGTGTACAACGAATTAAATCGCATTGAAAGAATCCTGTTTGACATCTGCTCTCTCTCCCTGCTGTTATTCTACTCCTATGCTGCAGTCATCTCTCCAGCATCAACCCAATATCACCGCGGCATATACGTCATCATCACTTACATCCTGGTCTTTCTGCTCTACAAGAGTAAATCAACACTGATGCGGATTGTCGACTATCTATTGATTGCCGGCTCGATTATAAGCATTGCCTATTGGGTTTTCAATTTTGAAGCCATTAATTACCGTACCGGAGCTGAGACGACAACAGACATGTACATTGCCATAGTTGGCGTTCTTATCAGCATTGAACTGGCCAGGAGAGTGGTCGGGAACATCTTTGTCATTATCGGCGTTGCCATGCTGGCCTATGGTGTTTACGGTGATATCATGCCAGACCTCTTCTCTCATGCCGGCGCAACATTCCCGGAACTTTGCGTTTCAATTTTTTACAAAAGCGACGGTATCTTCGGCATCATGGCTAATGTTTTAGCAACCTATATCATTCTCTTTGTTTTGTTTGGTGCCTTTCTGGAAAAATGTGGCGCTCAAAAATTCTTTATCGACTTCCCGCTGGCTGCCGTGGGACACAAAATCGGAGGCCCAGGCAAGGTTGCTGTTATTGCCTCCGGTCTCTTTGGTTCTATTTCAGGAAGTGCCATTGCGAATGTCGTATCGACTGGAGCCTTTACCATTCCGATGATGAAAAAGGCCGGTTTTAAACCACATGTTGCCGGTGGCATTGAGCCGGCCGCTTCAATCGGCGGGATGTTCATGCCTCCAATCATGGGTGCCGGCGGATTTATTATGGCCGAACTGACCGGACAACCCTATTCGAGAATCATGCTTGTCGCTCTCTTTCCTGCATTCATGTATTTTTTCAGTGTTTTTGTCATGGTTCATTATGTCGCAAAAAAAGACAATGTCGTTGGTGAAAAATCAGGGCACAGTGCTCTGGAAATATTCAAAAAAGAATGGTTCTATACAATCCCCCTGATCACCATTACAGTCTTTATGCTTTACGGTTACTCACCTGGATACTCTGCAATCCTGGGTCTGATTTCCTGCATTATTATCTCATGGATACGAAAAGACACCCGCATTGGACCGAAGCAATTTCTCGAAGCGGCCCGAAGTGGCACCGAAAGTAGCCTTAAAATTGGAGCGACAGTGGGGGTTATAGGTATCATAATTGGGGTTCTAACCTACAGCGGACTGGTACTGACTTTCGCCGATATCGTCATCGGCCTTGCCGGAGGCTCACTCCTCCTGACAATTCTGCTGATCGCACTGGCATCACTGGTCCTTGGGATGGGCGTCCCGGTTACAGCAGCCTACCTGATTACTGCTGTTGTTGCAGTTCCAGCATTGACTCACCTTGGTGTCAACGAACTCGCCGCCCACATGATCGTTTATTGGCTCTCTCAAGATTCCAACATTACACCACCAGTTTGCATCGCTGCCTTTGCAGGAGCCACCATTGCAGGTGCTAATATGTGGAAAACAGCATTTTCAGCTTTCAAGTTTGCCAAGTTTCTTTACCTCGGCCCCTTATTGTTCGGCTATGTCCCTGGTTTCTCCCTGAATGGTTCATCAACAGATATCATTAAAGCCTTTATTTTTATCGTCATTGGCACTTGGGCCTATTCCTACTTCCTGAGTGGTATCTGGCTGAAAACATGGCTAGGCATTGGAAAAAACAAAATAGCCTGACCTGCCGGCTTCATAAAACCGAAGGCAGAGCCCTGATCTTTTCAAGGGTTCTGCCTTCGGTTTATCCCCACACATCTCTAAAACACCATCCTGAAAAAAACAAACAACAATAGTAATAGTTTCAAAACAAAAAAATAACCAGGTTATAAAGATCTATCTTATCCACATCGAATTGGCTGTTTTTCGCCACAGAGTGCCAAAGGTAGCCAGAAGCAATTCACCGATAAAACCAAAAGAACTGTCACCCTCACCTTAAGATGCCGTTTTTACAGGTGTACAAACGTGATTTTAAAAATGGCACCATCATTGCTAATTGCCCCCTCGTGGAAAAATTAAAATAGTATTTGAATTTTCACGTCATAAATTTCAAAACCGCTTCTGATGTCACCATGGTGGTGACGTTGCAAACTTAAATCCTGCTAAGGAGAGAGCAATGAAAAGAAACAAACTCGTATTCGTAGGTCTGTTGGTCGCAGTGACTTTCATAGCATCTGTAACGATGGCATCGGCAGCCCCGATCGTTATCAAATTTTCCCACGTTGTTGCTGAAAACACACCGAAAGGACAAATGGCGAACAAATTCAAACAACTGATTGACGAACGTTTGGCTGGTAAAGTTGTTGTTGAAGTTTTCCCTAACTCTCAGCTGTTTGGCGACAATAATGTTCTTGAAGCCATGCTTCTGGGTGACGTCCAGATCGCGGCTCCATCTTTGTCAAAATTCGAAAAATACACCGATTCTCTACAAATTTTTGACCTCCCCTTCCTGTTCAAAGACATGGCTGCTGTTGAAAAATTCCAACAGGGTCCAATTGGTCAGAAGATGCTGTCATCAATCAAGAAAAAAGGACTCGTTGGCCTCGGCTATCTGCACAACGGCATGAAGCAGCTTTCAGCCAGCGATCCACTGCGGGTTCCTGCTGACGCCAAAAACAAGAAGTTCCGGATCATGACCTCTGATGTTCTCGCTGCACAGTTTGAGGCAGTTGATGCCATGCCGCTGAAAAAACCATTTTCTGAAGTTTTCACTCTGCTGCAAACAAAAGCTATCGACGGTCAGGAAAACACCTGGTCAAATATCTACTCAAAGAAATTTTATGAGGTCCAACCCTACATCACTGAGTCTAATCACGGTGTTCTCGATTACCTGCTCGTAACATCTGCTGAATTCTGGATGGGACTTCCTGACGACATTCGTACTGAAGTCAAAAAAGCTCTGGATGAAGCTACCCAATTCGGCAATGAAGTTTCAGCCCAGAAAGCCATTGCAGATCGCCAGAAAATCATTGATTCCAAGCGTTCAGAAGTTATTGAGCTGACTGATGCTGAGCGTGCCCTCTGGGTCGAAGCAATGAAACCGGTTTGGAAAAAATTTGAAGGAAAAATTGGTAAAGAATACATCGAAGCTGCTGCTGCATCGAACTAATTGTCAGGCTGTCTTATACACGGGTTTTGGCAACAAAACCCGTGTAATTTTATTCGTATGGTTTAAATGAGGTTTACATATGTTTAGTCGGATAATCAACAGTATAGAAGAATCAATTATCGCACTCCTTCTTGCGACAATGACCCTTTTGGTCTTTGTTGAAGTGGTTTTGCGTTTTGGTTTTGGTATCGGTTTGATGTGGTCTCAGGAATTGACCTTGACCATCTCAGCCTGGATGGTCCTTTTCGGGGTTTCGTACGGAATCAAAGTCGGCTCACATATCGGCGTTGATGCCCTGGTCAAAATATTGCCTACGACTGCACGCAGGATCATCAGTGGTATTTCCGTTATTGCCTGTTTGGCATATTGTTCACTTTTTATTAAAGGTGCCTGGGTCTATCTTTCCAAGATGCATCTGATCGGCATTGAGCTTGAGGATATGCCGGTTCCAAAATGGATTGCCCACAGTATTCTCCTGATAGGCATGATCATGATCGCAATCCGTCTGTTGATTCTGCTCTGGAATATTTTTACCGGTAAAACTGATGGGTTCAAGCTTGCTGACGAAGCCAAAGAGAGTATGCATCTGGCTGAGGAAACAAAAGCAGCCACAACTCAGGGAGGTGAATCAGCATGACAACCGCAGCACTCTTTTTTATTCTTCTGCTCTGCCTGCTGACAGGTATGCCGATTGCCTTTGCCTTGGGATTGTCAAGTATCACGACAATTCTGATTTTTTCAAATGACTCATTGGCTTCCATTGCATTAAAACTGTTTGCATCACAATCTGAACATTACACTCTTCTGGCGATTCCGTTTTTCATTCTGTCCTCGACTTTTCTGTCGACGGGGGGAGTCGCCAACAGGATCATCAATTTTGCCATTGACTGTGTTGGCTGGATTCGTGGCGGGCTGGCAATGGCTTCCGTTATGGCCTGTATGATTTTTGCCGCTGTTTCAGGCTCTTCCCCTGCGACTGTTGCCGCAATCGGTTCCATTGTTATTGTTGGCATGGTGAAAGCCGGATATCCGGAAGAATTAGCCGCCGGGGTCATAACCAATGCGGGAACCTTGGGCATATTGATTCCACCCTCCATTGTCATGCTGGTTTACGCTGCTGCAACTGAAGAATCTGCAGCGCGGCTGTTCATGGCTGGACTGATCCCCGGTCTGATGATGGGAACAATGTTGATGATCATCATCTATATTGTTGCCCGCGTCAAAGGCCTGCCCGCACAACCCTGGGTTGGCTTTAAGAATTTAGCAAAATCAAGCGCCAGTGCCGGCTGGGGCTTGATGATGATTGTTATTGTCCTCGGTTCAATTTATGGCGGAATCTGCAGTCCAACTGAGGCCGCGGCAATTTCAGCTGTATATGCATACTTTATTGCGATTTTTATCTATCGTGACATGGGACCACTCAAAGGGATTCCATGGAAAGAAAGTGATACTGATTCTATTGGCAAAATCATTGTCCGCAATCTGAGACTGTCAATTGCTGCACTGCCTAAATCTATCGTTGATAAAGACCTCCACAAAGTTTTCCGGGATGCTTCTAAAGTTTCCATCATGTTGCTGTTCATCATTGGCAACGCGATGCTGTTTGCCCATGTTCTGACGACCGAGCGAATTCCCCACCATATCGCTGAAATCATAGTTGGCTGGGGCCTTCCAGCCTGGGGATTCCTGATTGTTGTCAACATCCTGTTATTGATGGCAGGGAATTTTATGGAGCCGTCTGCAATTCTGTTAATCATGGCCCCTATCCTTTTTCCAATTGCCGTTAAACTGGGAATCGACCCAATTCACCTTGGAATTATCATGGTTGTGAATATGGAAATCGGCATGATCACTCCGCCGGTAGGATTGAATCTGTTTGTGACTGCAGGGATCACAGGGCATAACATCACCTGGGTTCTCAAAGCGGCACTACCCTGGCTGCTGGTACTCCTGACTTTCTTGATCATGATCACCTACATTCCACAGATTTCATTGTGGCTGCCAGAGTATATCGATCAGCTTAAAGGGTATTGATTCAAAGCAATAAAGCCCAAAAAAAGACCTCTCAAAAATGAGAGGTCTTTTTTTCACCTGCGCGATAACGAAGTTAAAAGAGATTGACTAATCACCCTCAACCTCCTCTTTATTCTTTTCTTCCTGCTTACGCTTATTTTTCTCGTCCTTCTTAGCTTTTTTAGCAAGCTCTTTCTGTCGCTTTTCAAAGCCATAGTTAGGTTTTTTGGCCATCAACATATCCTTTTATATCAATCATTTAACAGCATAGAGATAAAAACTTAAGCAGCAAAATCCGGCTATTCAAGGTCACCGCCCTCCGGCAACCTGCTGACGACCTGATCGCGACCTCAACTTATTCTTTTGAAACTTGCCACGATTCGCAGGTTGCGCCGGCCGTCGTTGCGGCTGTGCAGCCCTTTTCGGCGCAGGCACATCGTACTCAAAACCATCTAATCGATGCTGGTCGATCTGTGCTCCCAAAGTCCTTTCGATTGCTCGTACCATGGATTGATCATCCTCGCTGATCATGGTCAAAGCCTTGCCGGTACGCGCTGCTCGTCCCGTTCGACCAATCCTGTGAATATAAGCATCCACAGTATCAGGCACATCAAAGTTAATCACATGTGAAATCTGAGAAACATCGATACCGCGGGCAGCAATATCAGTTGCGACCAGAATCCGGTACCTTCCATCACGAAAACCATCCAGTGCCGCCTGACGACGTGATTGAGAAAGGTTACCCTGCAAAGAAGCGACACGATAACCGCACTTGCAGAGTTTTTCTCCGAGCCTTTTCGCGCGATGTTTTGTCCGGGTAAAAACCAGGACAGCCTCAGTCTCTGTCTGCTCCAGCACCCTCAACAGCAGATCAGTTTTAAGATGTTGGGGAACAGGATAAAGAGCATGGCTGACTGTAACTGCCGGAGCAACGGTATCAACCTGGATTGTTTGCGGATCAGTGAGAAGCTCCTGAGCTAAATGGCGAATCTCTCTTGACATGGTCGCAGAGAAAAGCAACGTCTGCCGCTTTACCGGGAGAGATTTAACAATTCTGCGGATATCAGGTAAAAAACCCATATCAAACATCCGGTCAGCTTCATCAAGAACCAACATATCTAATTCCCGCAGCTTAATTGTTCCCTGCTTGATGTGATCAAGCAAACGGCCAGGGCAGGCAACAACAATTTCAGCCCCACTCTTAAGCTTGGAAATTTGCGGTTTAATACTGACGCCGCCATAAACGGTAACACTGCGCAGTCCCGTTTGCTGCCCGAGCAGAGAAAGGGAAGTATGAATCTGTTCCGCAAGTTCACGGGTCGGGGCGATAATAAGGGCGCGCACACATCCACGAGGCCCTTTCATCAACTGATGAAGCATTGGCAAACCAAAAGCTGCGGTCTTACCGGTCCCGGTTTGTGCCAATCCCATGACATCTTGATGTTGCATGATTTTTGGGATTGCCTGCTCCTGAATCGGGGTTGGTTGTGTAAATCCTGCAGCGGTGACTCCCGCAGCAATTTTGGGGTGCAAATTGAAATCTGTGAAGTTCATATCATCCTTTTTAGACAGGCCGGTCCGAATTAATGTTTTTACTGTAACGAGAGAATTGACACTACGGACAGGCTCAAAATAAAAAAGACTCCAGAATATCCCGGAGTCTTGAAGAATGTCATTTTCAATCTTGGAACAGTGGTATCAAAATACCCCCCGCATACTCATCTTATAGCGAATAACGGGTTTTTAATAATAACAGCCACGGCAGATGAATGTCAAGATCGAAGGCAAAAGGGGAAAAAGCGGACCTTCTCAGGGAAAAACTCACAGTGAAAATATGCTACAATATGACAAAATAAACAAAAATCTCATTGAAGGAACTTTTTATGCGTAATAATTTCTCGACTCAACTCCGTCAATCTCTATTGGCTTACAAGCAAACCAACCTGCTTCATCCCGGATTCATATTAGTCATTTTGCTGACAATAGGAATTCTGTCGGGCTGTGCGAACCATAAAGCAAAGAACCAAGAACTATTGGCTGAAAACTATCAGACTCTGTCCAACGACGATCTGATTCTGTATTATTACAAACTTGAAGACCAAATTGAAGTTGTGGAACAAAAAAGAACAGGATCTTCAATCAGTCTAGGTCTGGGTTTAGGTAGCTTCGGCCATAGAAGTGGCGGCAGTGGCAGTGTTGGTGTAACAACCGGAGGCAGTCAACGGGATATTGCCACTGACCTGCGTGACCGACGCAATGAAGTCAGGGTAGAACTGAAAAACAGGGGAATAACGCCATAGACAGAGTCAATATAACAGTCTTACGGAAAACTAGCATCTCAACAACTACCTATCAGCTCACCACAGACACCACAACGTCTGCATCCGGGAGCGCAAGGTGAGGTCGACTTTTGCTGTTGTGCCTGTTGATATTCGTGCCAGAGATAGCTTTTCTTAACCCCCTGATCAATTACATCCCATGGAAATATTTCGTCAGCTTGCCTCTGACGAGTCACATAAAAATCGAGAGACAGACCGGACTTTTTACACAATTGCTTGATATTCCCACCCTCTGCCAGCTCAGGCAACAGCGATCCGATGCGTCGATCAGCCCTTGAAAGAAATGTCTGCAGCGTCGCGTTGCGAATTGATTCATTATTGATACGGGTGTTGGGGATATGTGAGATTGCAGCCTGCAATACCCGAATCTTCTTTTTCAAGCTGTTCGTTTTCTCCATACCCACCCACTGAAATGGTGTAAACGGTTTCGGAATAAACGGATTAACGCTTAACGTCAACTGTCCAAGTTGCCCACGCTTGCGGCCTGCTTCGCGCCAAAGCAGAGAAATCTTTTCCGTCAGGGCAATAATTGCATCAATATCACTTTGTTCTTCGTCGGGAAAGCCAATAATAAAGTAGAGTTTAAGGTTCTTAATGCCCCCATCCGCCAATATTTTTACCGACGTCAATATCTGCTCTTCACTGATCCCCTTGTTGATATAATCACGCAATCTCTGGCTTCCAGCTTCAGGAGCAATAGCAACTGATTTGTGCCCGGCACGATAAATGATCTCAACTTCTTCAGTTGTCAACGCATCAAGCCGTAGACTCGACATTGAAATTTGACCTTTTTTTTCAAGGATTTCCGTTTGTAACTCCTGAATGGCTGAATGATCAGAAACAGCGGCGGCAACAAGACCGATCCGATCTCTCTGACAGAGGCCAACCTCGACCTGCTCCACAAGATTGTCCAAACTACGCTCTCGTGGTGGCAGATAGACAAACCCCGCAGCGCAAAACCGGCAACCCCGAGAACAACCACGTGACACCTCAGTTAAAGCCATATTTCCAAACTCAGTAGCGGCTGTTTGAATAAAGCTACGACTGGGAGACCGATCCAGGTCATGTAAAAACTGCCTGGCAACCTTTTCAGGAGCACCCTTCTCAATAATAAACTGAGTGACCTCCCCTGTCTGTGCATAAACTGGGGTATAAAATCTGGGAACATAGATTCCAGGTAATTGCGCCATTTTCTGCAAACAATCTTCCCGACTTTGGTTTTTTTGCACCAGAAGATCGAGCAGTTCAGGCAGGATAGGTTCTGCTTCGCCTATAGCCACGACATCAACAATGTCAGACAAAGGCTCCGGGTTGATAAACGCGCAGACACCACCAAACAGTATCAGCGGCCAGGACTGGTCACGATCCGCGGCCAAGAAAGGGATTCCTGCTAAATTGAAGATTATCGGTAGATTCAGATAATCATTTTCAAAAGATATTGAAAGTGCAACCAGATCAAAATCAGTGAGAGTGTGTCCGGATTCAATAGACAAAAGGGGACAATCAGATCGCTTTAAATCATCTTTATCCGGCAGAAAAAAACGCTCACAAAGACAATCAGCGGATTGGTTCAATAGGTGATAAACGGTCTGAAAACCAAGGTTACTCATCCCCTGATGATAGGTATTCGGATAAACCAAAGCGATTTTCAAGCGTTTCTCATTCCATGAATGAAAAACGGTTCCAGTTTCTTCTTGAAGCCTCATTTGTTGACTGCTGATTTTTTTCCCCAACCTACAATTCCTTCAACTCAGGAAGACACAAAGAATAAAATAATCGCTGGATTCATTTTAAAATCAACCTACTTCAGCAGTTTGGAAATCACTTCCTGATATTTTGTTTCAATAACATGGCGTTTCTTTTTCAGAGTGTTTGTCAGCTCTTCCCCCATTTTGAATTCCTTATCCAGAAAATGGATATTCTGAAGTTTTTCAAAAGGTTTGAAGCCATGTTTCGGATGAAGTAAATGATTAATTTCTGCTTTGACCCGGCTGATAATTTGTTTATCCAGAATCAGGTTATCAGCAGACTCGCTTCCCGGTTCAAACTTGCTGCTGATATAGGTCCGCAATTGATCAAAATCAGGGACAATAAGAGCCCCCAGCCCCTTCTTATCCTGACCAACCAGAACGGCATCACTCACGAATGGGAGTTTGGTAATAGCCGATTCAATCCGGCTGGGGTCGATATTTTCACCACTGGCCAGAACAATAATTTCTTTAGCGCGACCGGTAATAACAAGCTCCCCCGTAAGGGTCAGTTTTCCCAGGTCGCCGGTTTTAAAAAAACCATCAGCCGTAAAAGCCTTGTTGTTTTCTTCATCGTTGTCGTAATAACCAGGAAAAACCTGCTCACCACGCACCTGAATTTCCCCAATTTCACCTGCGGATAATGGCTGTCCATCTTCACCGACAATGCGCAGTTCAGTATTTTGCGTCGGTGGGCCAAGGGTGCCGAAAATCTCACATTTGACTGATCTTCCAGCAATTGCTGGAGCACATTCAGTCATCCCATAGGCATTAACGATGCGAATCCCTATGGCATCAATCCATTCATCCAGATAGGGAGGCAAACTTCCACCTCCACTGATCGCAAGCCGGAGCTTACCACCAAACTTTTCCTGCACCAGCAAGAGTTTTTTTTGTGCAAAACTATTCAGCGGCGCCAGCAGCAATAATAGAACCATGGCATTCAAATTGTCACGAAAGCGTTGCAGCAGTGACACTTTAGAAAAAACAGGTAATTGTTTTTTCAAGACACGTTTCTGATGTTTATACCGCGCAGATATACCAACCAGCAGCTTAAACATCCGTGCCTTACGCGGGCTCTGCTTTTCCAGAGCCTGGTTGACTTTTGTGTACATCGATTCCCACAATCTCGGCACTGTTGCTACAATTGTGGGTTGATATTTCTCGAGATCCGCAGCAAACGTTCTCACTGATGAGTAAAAAATCATGCACCCTTTTGAAAGAGCAATGTATTCTGCAGCACGTTCAAAAATATGCCAACTCGGGAGAATGGAAACCCAGCGATCACTCCCATCCAAGGCAATAAGATCGGGCATATTCTGAACGTTATACATAATATTTCTATGCGTCAGGAGGACCCCTTTGGGAACTCCAGTTGTGCCGGATGTATAAATCAGGGTAAAAACATCATCTAAAGAAAGAGCATAACGTCGGGCAAAAAACTTCTGTGTATCTTCTGTGCTTATAGTTCTATTTTTAAGAATATCATTGTAACTATAGGTAGAATCAAACCAGCGATGAGTCTTATCGCCTTCAATAACGAAGATGGCTTTCAGCTTCTTCTGTTTTTTGAGCATCTCCTCGTGGGCTTTAAGTAACTCTTCTGTTTCAATAATTAAAAAATCACATTCGGCATGCTGCAAGATAAATTCAAGTTCTTGGGTCGTCGTGTCACTTCCTCGGGGAACGCTGATTGCCCCGATGGAAATAAGTGCAAAATCAGACACGATCCATCCATAGCGATTGTCGGAAAGAAGCAGCACCTTGCTCCCTTTGCAGACTTTATGTGACATGAAAGCTTTAGAAAGAATTAAAGCATCTTCAAATAATTTTTCATAACTGACTTCAAATTCGGTGTTACTTGAACGGTAAACAAAAGCAATGTCTTCGGCGAAATCATTGCTACTGTTCAGCAACATATCGAACAGTGTCCCTTTTTTTAAAATTGTATCCGGCATCTTCATTGATCCTGGCAGAAAAATTGTGATCAAAACTTTTTTCAATGTACCATTGTATTGAGATTAGATCGATATTTTCCGCAAAAACATAAAAAAAAGGGACCACATTGTGGCCCCTGTGACGAGGGAGTCGTCGGGAATTCATTAAAAAGCACAGAAAGCTGCACATCTGCCGGGCGGAGAACCGGCTTGCATCACAAAACAAACGTTGTTTAAACCTCTACTTGACTCAGCCTTCAAAACCCTAGGTCTAAAAACTGAACTCAGTCAACACGCCGACGCAGAAAAGTCGGAATATCGAACTGTTCATCATCAACAAACAAATCCCGGGTCGAGCTGGACAGATCACGACTTCTTCGGCTCATTGAAGATGCTGGTTGTTGTTTACGAATATGAGTCGGCACATCAAGATCAATTTTAGTGCTGATCTGGGATAAAGTTTGCATCCGCTGGTCAACGACATCAGGAGTCTCCTGCTTATCCTCAAAGACCTCGCCAAACCCGGTCGCAATTGCCGTAATTTTTATTTTTTCTCCAAGACTTTCATCAATCACCAGACCAACAATAATATTGGCATCTTCATGAACCTTCTCATGGATGATCGTTGAAGCTTCTTCAAATTCTTCCATGGTCATACTGGAAGAACCCGAAATATTAACCAGTACTCCCATAGCGCCTGAGATATCAACTTCTTCCAGCAACGGACTGCTGATGGCATTATGGGCTGCCTCTGCGGCTCGGCGTTCACCTTCGGCAACACCGATTCCCATCATTGCCATTCCGTGATTACTCATGACCGTCCGGACATCAGCAAAGTCAACATTGATAAGACCTTCAGTTGTAATCAAGTCTGAAATGCCTTGAACCGCCTGACGTAAAACATCATCCGCCGGCTTAAAGGCATCTAAAATGCTCATATGCTTACCAGCCAAACCAAGCAAGCGATCGTTGGGAACAACCACGAGGGAGTCAACAACTTCGCGCAGCTCAGCAATCCCGGCCTCAGCGCGCTTCATCCGCTGACGACCTTCCCGGGTAAACGGCTTGGTCACCACGCCCACAGTTAACGCGCCTGCTTCTTTTGCTGCTGCTGCAATAATGGGTGCTGCCCCTGTTCCCGTGCCACCACCCATTCCGGCAGCCACAAAAATCATGTCGGCACCTTCAAACATTTCAACCAGTCGTTGTTTATCTTCCTCAGCCGCCTGACGGCCAATTTCCGGATTTGCACCTGCTCCCAACCCTTTGGTCAGATGCCCGCCCAGTTGAATCTTCATCGAAGCATCACTGCGACGCAATGCCTGCGCATCGGTATTGGCGGTTAGAAACTCCACACCCTCGACGTTGTTGCTGATCATTGTGTTGACGGCATTTCCACCACCTCCACCAACACCAATAACCTTGATTTTTGCGGCTTGATCCAATTCTGCTTCAAATTGAAACATGACTCCCTCTTGATTAGGCATAATGCCCTCCCTGATGTTGCGTTTCCGACTCCTCCGCGAACTCGAAAACTAGTTATATTTAAGTAAGTTTAATTTACCAAAATTTTGTATATTTAACAAGTAATTATTATATAATTAGCTATTAAAAAAATTCGCTGAACCATTCCTTCATACGCTGTGAAACCCGCTCAAATACGTTCTTTTCGCCAATTTTAAAATTCTGCACCTGGGTGTTCAGACTCCCATACTTAACCAGGCCCACCCCGGTTGCATAAATCGGTGAGTTGACAACATCGGTTAACCCACCGATATCTAAAGGATTTCCACGTCTTACAGGCAGATTAAAGACCTGTTCGGCCAGTTCCGGCATACCTGGAAGAATGGCGCTACCACCCGTAATGACAACGCCTGAAGCAATCAAATCACCGTATCCGCTTTTCGTAATTTCCCGATTCACCAGTGAAAAAATTTCTTCTACCCGCGGTTCAAGAATCTCCGCCAACAGTTGCCGTGATAAAATTCTTGCTTCACGCCCCCCAACAGAAGGAACCTCGATGGTCTCATCTTTTCCCACCATTGACGTCAGACAACAGCCATAAGCCTGTTTGATTTTTTCTGCTTCTGCCATCGGAGTTCTTAAACCCACGGCGATATCATTGGTCAAATGATCACCACCAATTGACAGGACAGATGTGTGCTTTATGGCTCCTTCTGAAAAAATGGCGATATCAGCCGTTTCCGCCGCCAATATCAACTAATGCAACCCCCAGCTCTTTTTCATCTGACGACAGGACCGCTTCACTGCTCGCCAATTGTTCCAGAACGACTGTCCGCAACATCGGCCCCGGCCCGATTGCAGCTTTTGATAATATTCTGTGCACTGGCAACCGCTCCGGTTACGATGTGGACCTTTGCTTCCAAACGCACTCCACTCATTCCCAGCGGTTCACGAATCCCGTCCTGGTCATCAATAATAAATTCCTGCGGCAGAATATGCATAACCTCGCGATCCATGGGAATCGCAATGGCTTTCGCGGCATCAATGACACGCTGTAAATCTTCGCTTGTCACTTCACGATTCTTAATCGCAATCACTCCCTGCGAATTCAATCCCTTTATGTGTCCGCCGGCGATACCGGCAAAAACCGATTTAATTTCACAACCGGCCATCAGCTCTGCTTCCCGAATGGCCTTCTGAATTGCGGAGACAGTACTTTCAATGTTGATCACGACCCCCTTGCGCAATCCCTTTGATGGACTGGTTCCGATACCGACAACATCGAGCCCTTCTTCCGTCATATTGCCGACAATACAGCAGATTTTTGTGGTACCGATATCAAGTCCAACAATTAAATTTTCAGTTCTTTTACTCATGACACCCCCTTGGTATCAGCTTTGGCCATTTTTATTCAGCCGTTCAATGCGTACGATAACTTTTTCATCAACGTTTAGATCAATATAGTCAAGCACCTGCAATTTAGGTTGCAGTTGCTCATAGATTCTTTCCAATCTATCCAGTTTTTTACTGTATCCGGTATCCCCCAGCTTCACCTGCACACCACCCGCCAAGGTAAAAAGAGATAAACCACCGCCTTCTTCGTGGTGGATTTCGGACACCTGATCAAGACCGAACAGCTTGCGTTTTTCCAAATTATCCAGAAGTCCCACAATCTGGCGTAAATATTGTGCATAGTCAGCATTGTGCTGCTGGGCTTTCTCGTGGTCAAATCCGGTTACGATTGGAAAATCAAGATTGTCACCAGCGCCCAAAACCTTAAAAACCTCTCCCTGATTATCGAGATAATAAAGATACCCAAGGTTGACGATGGCAACAGGTTTCCGTTCTTTGAGACTGATCACAACTTGTCGGGGAAATATTCTCTGCACCCGCGCCTCTTTTACCCAGGGATTTTCCTCAATCTTCTGGCCTATAAGCCCCAAGTCCAGATGGAACGTATTGATTCCAACGTCAATATCCGACAACGCTTCAATTTGCACCTCGCTGAGACGATCATTTCCCTGCACCGTGATTTGATCAACCCGAAACAAATCGGAAGCTAATAACAACTGGGTAACAAAAAAACCACCGACAACAAACAGGGAAATACTGAAAACAGCCGCTCCGACCCGTAATGTCCGGCGCAATATTTTCCGCCAGTTCAAAGGCTTGGATTTTTTGTTCAGCCGATTCTGACGAACCTTCTTGCTTTGTTTCTGATTTTTTTTCAGATCACGCATGTTGTTCTCATTTGTCCATATCGGCATCAAGCAATATCATCTCGACTAACTGCGGAAAATCAATTCCGGCAGCTTTAGCCGCCTGTGGCAACAAACTCGTTTCCGTCATTCCTGGAATCGTATTTACCTCGATGCAGTAAAAGTCTTTCTCGCGACACATAAAGTCGACTCGCGCGGCCCCCCGACAACCGAGAACGTCACAAGCCCTAAGCGCTGCTTCCTGCACCTGTTTGTAGGTGTCAGCAGCAATCGGAGCCGGGATCAGATATTCGGTAGCTCCCGTCGTATATTTCGACTGGTAATCGTAGAATCCACTCTTGGGAACGATCTGGATCACAGGGCAAACTTCACCATTCAGCACGGATACGGTCAGTTCTACTCCCTCAATATATTCCTCAACCAGCACAGTACCGTCCAAAGCTGCAGCCTTATGAATACCAGAGACGAGGTCATCATGATTTTTGGCAATCGTAATACCTATGGTTGAGCCTTCACGGGAAGGTTTAACCACCAGAGGCAAATGCTTGCAACGCAACGCAAGATCCCGAGCGGAATCACCGGGACCCATGAAATCAAATCGGGGTGTCGGTAACTGATGATAACAGAGCAATTGTTTGGTCATGACTTTGTCAATCGCCATGCTGGATGACATCACACCACTGCCGGTGTAGGGAATATGCATCAACTCCAACAGTCCCTGAACCCGGCCATCTTCACCAAAACGACCGTGAAGAGCAATAAAAGCAACCTCAATACCGGCTTCAAGCAATTGTTGAGACAGAGTCGTTTTCACATCAATAGCAACAGCATCATAACCCAGTTGTTGCAAAGCCCGCAGAGATGCATTTCCCGTTTTCAAAGAGACTTCCCGTTCAGCCGACAGACCGCCAAGCAAAACTCCTATCTTCTTTGTCTTCATCTCTTCACGCGTCAACATACTCATCCCTGCAGAACTTCGTTGCGTAATTTTTCAGCCAGCAAACGACAAACCTGATTGATGTTTCCCGCACCAAGGGTCACCACCATATCTCCCGGCTCGGCAATTTCTGCCACAAATTCAGTCACCTCTTCCAAAGATGGCCTGTAAGTCACCGCTTTATGCCCATGCTCTATAATTCCCTGCGCCAGAGCTTCTCCGGAGGCCCCATCAATCGGGTCTTCACCTGCAGCATAGACATCTGTAATTACCAAATGATCCGCCTGATAAAATGCAGTCAAAAAATCATCAAACAACGCCGCAGTCCGGCTGAAACGGTGGGGTTGGAAAACGGCAATAACACGCTTGTTCCAACTGCTTTTTGCAGCCCCCAGGGTCGCCTTGATCTCAGCAGGATGATGACCATAATCATCAATAATCATGATGTTATTAATTTCATCCCGCAGTTCAAAGCGCCGCTGTAACCCGCCAAAATTGCGAAAACCGCCGATAATCGTTTGAAATGGTATTTCCAGTTCATGGGCAACAGCAATCACCGACAGAGCATTCAGAACATTATGTCGGCCAGGCATCCGGAAAGAAATACGGCCTAGCTCTTCCCCCTGATAGAAAGCCGTAAAGCTGGTACGTCC
The DNA here is from genome assembly GCF_963675815.1 of uncultured Desulfuromusa sp. Taxonomy (NCBI): domain Bacteria; kingdom Pseudomonadati; phylum Thermodesulfobacteriota; class Desulfuromonadia; order Desulfuromonadales; family Geopsychrobacteraceae; genus Desulfuromusa; species uncultured Desulfuromusa sp. The sequence goes on along the minus strand of NZ_OY776574.1, from coordinate 2,478,486 downwards.
CTGGCGATGCTGGATATCTTCAGCATAAAAATCAGCCTGACTACTGAACCCATAAGTCGTGAATCGCTTTTTAACTGAAGGGAGGATCTCCTGAATATTCCGGTCTTCCAGACAGAGAACCGCACGACCATAAAAGGGAACCTTGTTGATGAAATCAATAAAGATCTGTTTGATCTCATCGATTCCTGAATAGAAGTCAAGGTGATCTGCATCGATATTTGTAACCACCGCAATTGTTGGGGACAGATGCATAAAAGAGCCATCGGATTCATCTGCTTCAGCGACCAGAAATTTGCCCCGACCCAGTTTCGCATTTGAACCGAAAGCATCCAGCTTGCCGCCAATAACGGCTGTTGGATCAATGCCGGCGTGATGCAACACCACCGACATCATACTTGTCGTGGTCGTTTTGCCATGAGTTCCGGCGATAGCGATGCCGTACTTCATCCGCATCAGTTCCGCCAGCATTTCTGCACGTGGAATCACCGCAACATGCTGTCGTAAAGCTTCGACAACCTCGGGATTATCAGCCTTAACCGCTGTCGAGGTGACAACAACGTCAACCTCGGTAATATTTTCAGCGCTGTGACCAATGATAATTTCACCACCCAGTTCAGCCAACCGTAGCGTCGTGTCCGATTCGCGCAGATCCGAGCCGGAGACACGGTATCCCTGGTTCAACAGTAACTCTGCGATACCGCTCATTCCTATTCCACCGATACCGACAAAATGAATTTTTTTGATCCGTCCGTACATTTATATTCCCTCCACCTGCGGCAACGCGAGGACACCTCTGCATTCATTGAGAATGCGTTCAGCAGCGCCCGGAAAACCTATCTGCCGCCCCTTTTCCGCCATATTTTTTAATCCTTCCCGATCTTCAAGCAACTCTTTTACGAGAGCAGCAAGGCGATCGGCTTCCAATTCATTCTGTGGTAGCAGCTTTGCCGCACCCGCCTTCTCCAACGCTTTCGCATTGGCAGTCTGATGATCGCCCGCAGCATGAGGAAACGGGATCAAAATTGCCGCCCTGCCACAAACCGTCAGCTCCGCTAAAGTCGTTGCTCCGGCACGACAGATCACCAGACTCGCTTCCGAATACGCCTTGGACATATCGTCAATAAACGGAACAACCTGATCTGGATCAAACCCGGAATCCCGATAAGCCTGCTGAACCTGGTGAAAATCTTCGTCACCGGTCTGATGGAGAATCACTGGTTTTACCGGCCAGGTTTTGATCAACGGCAGCATTTCCACCACAGCCTGATTTATGGCTCTGGCTCCCCGGCTACCACCAAAAATCAACAGGGTCCCAGGATCAGAGATTTCAGCAGCAATGTCGTCAAACCCTTGTCGTAAAGGATTACCGGTCACAACAGTTTTTGTTCCGGGAAATCCTGCGCTACTCTCTGCAACCGACAAACAGATTAATTTTGCCCACCGGCCCAGGAGTCGGTTACTTAACCCGGGAATCGCATTCTGCTCGTGAATCAGGTAAGGAATCCCTTTCATCTTTGCCATCAATAACACGGGGACCGAAACATACCCACCGACACCGACAACCAGATCCGGTTGAAATCCGCCCAATATTTTATGTGCCTGAACGACACTTTTGAATAATTTGGGTAACAATTCCAGCTTACCTCGCAATCCGCGACCAACGACTCCAACCATATCGACCGTTGCCAATGGCAATCCCAGTTTTGGCAATAATCGAGACTCCAAACCTCGCTCTGTGCCGACAAACTGAACCGCTGCAGTCTCATCCTGTTTAAGCAGCAACTGCGCAAGAGCAACAGCCGGAAACAGATGCCCTCCGGTTCCACCACCGGCCAGTAGCAGCCTCATTTTTTGGCTCCCAATGAGTTTGAAATATTGAGGAGAATTCCCACAGCAATCAGACTCACGACAAGACTTGTCCCGCCATAAGAGACAAACGGCAGGGCCAGCCCTTTCGTCGGCAACAGTCCCATGCACACCGCCAGATTGACAAAGGCCTCCAACCCAAGCAGCAAACTCAATCCAAACGCCAAATTACGGCCAAAGGGATCCTGACATTGCAAAGAGATACGGATACCGCAAAAAATCAACATCAGAAAAAGCCCCGCAATAACAAGTACACCTATCAAGCCCAGCTCTTCGCCGATTACTGAAAAAATGAAATCCGTATGCGCTTCAGGCAGATAAAATAATTTTTGTTCACCAATTCCCAATCCCTGCCCCAATACGCCCCCTTTTCCAAAAGCGACCATACTTTGGATAATCTGGAAACCGGTATCAAAAGGATCATCCCACGGATCAAGAAAAGCCATAATCCGTCGGCGGCGGTAATCAACCTGCATGATCAAAAAATAGACCACCGGCAATGTCATCAGAATTGTCGGCATGATATAACGCCAGCGCACACCGGCAACGATCAGCATCGAAAGAGCAACTCCGGCAATGATCATGGCACTGCCTAAATCGGGCTGTTTCAGCAACATTCCCAGCAACACACCCAGAACGATCATATACGGGAGATACCCTTTAAGCAGCGACCGGACTTTTTCTTTTTTTCGCGTAAGGGAATGAGCCAGGTAGAGCACCAGCGTCAACTTGACCAATTCTGCCGGTTGGACTGTCAGACCAGGCAAACGCAGCCAACGCATCGCTCCACCGACTCGAACACCTAAACCCGGAATAAACAGTAATGCCAGCAGGACAATGCTGCCGAGCAGCGCAATGACAGCCAACTTGCGCCAGTTCTGATAATTGAAATAAGTTGTTACAGCCATCAGGACAAAACCAACCAGGGTATAAAAGAGCTGCCTTTTCAGGAAATAGAAACCATCGTTAAACCGCTCAGCTGCCATAATTGCTGAAGAGGAATAGACCATCACGACACCAATACAAGTCAGGGAAACCGTCAACAGCAGCAGAGTGGTATCAATATCGCGTCGGAAGGTCATGGTGTCACCCCCTGCGCAGGAAGCTCCTTGACCAGACGTTCAAACTCTTCCCCACGGACTTGATAATTGGGAAACATGTCGAAGCTTGAGCAAGCCGGTGAGAGCAATACCGTGCCACCGGCCTTTGTAGCGATATAAGCTTGCTGAACGGCAGCCTTCAAATCTGCCGCAATGCGGATCTCACAGCTGCCGGAGAGAACTGTCGCCATCTTCTGAGCCGCTTCGCCAATCAAAATCAGACAATCGACCTTCTGCTCTAATTGCGGCCTCAGCAGAGTATAGTCGCCGCCTTTGTCTTTGCCACCGGCAATCAAGGTCACGGCAGAAGAAAAACCAGCCAGACTCTTCATCACACTGCCGACATTGGTCCCTTTTGAATCGTTATACCAGTCGACTCCGTTCAAATGCCGCACCAATTGCATCCGGTGTTGAAGCCCTCTGAATGAGCAAACGGCTTTCCATGCCAATTCTGCCGGACACCCTTGCAACAGTGCAGGGATCATCGCGGCCATAGCATTTTCAATATTATGTTCGCCGGAAAGTTTCAGTTCAGCCAGGGGCAGTTGAATATCGGCCCCGGCCCAGTTCCAGACCAGCCTGTCACCCAACCTGACCAGACCGTCTACCATCCGTCCTTTAGCTGAGAACCACACTTTTGTCGCTTTCAATTCAGGGGTCAATCGACACACTTCCGGATCGTCAGCATTTAAAACAACAAAATCTGCCGCCGTCATATTCCTGAAAATTTCCAGCTTGGCAGCATAATAATTTTGAAGATCAGGGTAACGATCAAGATGATCTGAGCTCAGGTTCAGAAGCAAAGCGATGGAGGGATGGAATTGATCAATCGTTTCCAACTGGAAAGAAGAGAGTTCCACAACGACACCATCAATGTCAGAAGAACAGGCTTCAATCAGGGGAGTTCCCAGGTTTCCACCGACAAAAACGTGTCTCCCCCAGTCCGCCATTATTTTACCAATCAGACTGGTTGTCGTTGACTTTCCATTGGTGCCGGTGACACCAATGATCGGGACACCGATTTCTCGCGCAGCCAGTTCAATTTCACCAAGCAGTGGAATACCGCATGATGACGCCCTTCGCAATGGTTCACAAGACAGAGGAACTCCCGGACTGACAGCAATCAGATCAGCCTGTGCAAACAACTCCAGATTATGGCCGCCTAAATCGAGCCGTATCGGTAATTCAGTTAACCCTTCAAGACCGGCGATCTGTTTACGCTCACGCATATCAGACAATGCGACCGTCGCACCACGCTCAAGAAAATAGTGCACCAGCGCAATACCGCTCCGTCCCGCACCAATGACAACAACCTTCTTATCGCTATAATCAATTTTCATCGCAGTTTCAACGTCGAGAGAGCAATCAATGCCAGCACAATGCTGATAATCCAAAATCGAACGATAATTTTAGGTTCTGCCCACCCTTTTAATTCAAAGTGATGGTGGATAGGAGCCATTCTGAAAACTCTTCGCCCCCAGTAACGGAATGAAATCACCTGAACAATCACAGACAGCGCTTCAATCACGAAGATGCCGCCAACGATCACCAGAACAAATTCATTCTTGGTGATAACCGCTATAGTTCCCAATGCTCCGCCCAGTGACAGGCTACCGACATCCCCCATAAAGACTTGTGCCGGGTAGCTGTTAAACCATAAAAATCCGAGCCCGGCACCAACCATGGCGCCACAAAGAATCGTCAGTTCTCCCGCGCCCTGGATCCCGGTAATTTGCAGATAATTGGCAAGCTTGGCATTACCGACCAGATAAGCCAGCAATAAAAAGGTCCCGGAAGCGATAATCATCGGTCCGATGGCAAGACCATCGAGTCCATCTGTCAGGTTTACAGCGTTACTGGAACCAACCATCACCAGAACAGCAAAAAGAATATAGTAGACCCCAAGATCAGGATTTATATTTTTAAAAAAGGTAAACTCAGATGGGTGTCGAAATTGCCGCTTTGGTAGAGCAGCAAGGCGGCCGCCAAAGCAATCAAAATCTGCCAGAACATCTTCTGCCGTGCAGAAATCCCATCACTGCTCTTGCGGACAACTTTGAGATAATCATCCGTAAATCCGATAGCACCGTATCCGGCTATAACCAGCAATGTGACCCAGATATAGAGATTTGTCAGGTCCGCCCAGAGCAACGTGGGGAGGATAATGGCCAAAAGGATCAGGGCTCCACCCATTGTCGGAGTGCCCTCTTTGACAAAATGGGATTCCGGGCCGACTTTGCGAATTGTCTGCCCGATCTGCATTCGCTGCAAAGTTGCGATCAACCAGGGCCCCAGAACAAAAGAAATCAACAGCGCCGTTATCGTCGCATAAATAGTGCGGAAGGTAATGTAGCGGAAAACATACAATACCGAATATTCCGTATGGAGAGGATATAAGAGGTGATATAGCACCTGTCAGCTTCCTTTCTTGCCATTCAGGGATGTTGTCACCGTTGCTGTTAAAGCGTCGGCCAGTTGCTCCAGCTTCACTCCTCGCGATCCTTTCACCAGAACCTTGTCACCAGATCGTTGTTGCTTTTGAAAATATTCAATGGCCACATCGGTATCAGCTAATGCAACCGTCTGATCAGAGTTCATCCCGGCAGCTTCTGCGCCGCGGCAAATATCAGCAGAAAATTTTCCCACTGCGATCAACAATTCTGTCATTCCCGCAGCTTTCACACCCAGCTCCTGGTGCATTTTTGCTGAATTCTCTCCAAGTTCAAGCATATCTCCCAGAACAGCGACGCGTCTTCCCTGCCCCGGTAATGTTGCCAACACATCAAGAGCAGCATAGGCTGAAAGGGGATTCGAATTATAACTGTCATCAAGCAATAAACCGCCACAAGGAAGTGGTGAAAGATTCATCCGCCCCGGGATAGCAATAAATTGTGCCAGCCCAGCGACGATCGTTTCCACAGGAACGCTTAATTCCGTAGCCGCTGCGGCTGCTGCCAGAGCATTTGAGACATTGTGTTTTCCGGGAATTGACAATTGGACCCGGGAACTCTGCTCACCAATCACAAGATCAAACCGGATTCCGGCTTTATTTTCTTCAATGTTTTCAGCTCGGACTTGAGCATCCACCGACACGCCATAGGTGAATTTCTTAACCCCGTTGGCAACCGGCAATCGCGCTACCCGGGAATCATCAAGGTTGAGAATTGCTGTTCCTCCTTGCAACCCGGCAAAAAGTTCCCCTTTTGCTCTGGATACACCATCGAGCCCCTGCAATGTTTCCAGATGTGCCGCCCCGATATTGGTAATGATCCCCACTGTCGGCTGAGCAATTTCCGTTAAACGTTCGATTTCGCCAAGAGCGCTGGTTCCCATTTCCAGCACTGCCCATTGATGCTCCGGCTCCAAACGGAACAGGGTTAAAGGCAAACCGATCAAGTTATTAAAGTTGCCGGCAGTTTTTAGCCCAGGTGCGACCTGCGACAGGATCGCAGCAAGCATTTCTTTGGTTGTGGTTTTCCCGACTGAACCGGTGATAGCCACAAGAGGCCCATTCAACTGCAGACGGTGAGCAGCGGCAATATCCCCAAGAGCCCTCAAAGTATCAGCCACCCGGACAACCGGGACGCTTAATCCAACAATCACCTCTTCACTGAGACAGGCCGAAGCCCCATTTTTCACAGCCTGACTGATATAATCATGGCCGTCAAAACGCTCTCCACGTAACGGCACAAATAACGATCCCGGAATAAGATTGCGGCTATCCGTTGAAATTCCACTGAGTTGACAATTGAATTTCCTGCCGGAGAAGTCACCATCCGTAATCCTCGCAATGTGCTCCAGGTCAAACATGATGGCCACCTCCCGGATCAGGCAACTGATTATCTGAACCGTTCGTTGTATTGAGAACTCGGGTCAATTCTTCACGGTCATCAAAATGTTTTTTTTCGGTGCCGACAATCTGATAATCCTCATGGCCCTTCCCCGCAACCAGCAACAAGTCTCCCGAACCCGCCAGTCGACATGCAAACTCAATTGCAGCACGACGATCAGGGATCACGATGAAGCCATCCTCAATGGCAGCCTGGCTTTCACTCAACTCCTTGCTGCCGGAAGTCACAGCTCCGCCACGCATCTGCTCCAGAATGACAATTGGATCTTCCGTCCTTGGATTATCAGAAGTAAAAATCGACAGATTGGAGTACTTCACTGCGACTGCGGCCATCAACGGCCGTTTCCCCTTATCCCGGTCACCACCACAGCCAACGATGGTGAACAGGCGATTGGGGTCAAGCTTGGATAAAGTCTTTAAAGCCTGATCCAGTGCGCCCGGCGTATGAGAATAATCGACCAGGGCCAGAACACCCTGATTATTTTGAACTTTCTCTACCCGCCCGGGAACTTGAGGGGCCGCCATAATCCCCTTCGAGATGTCTTCATTACTGATTCCGAGTTGCTGTGCTGTGGCAACAACTCCCAGCAGATTGCTGACATTAAAATCCCCGATCATCCCGCTTTCAATAACGACATCACCATGCTGACTTGCGAAAGTTCCACAAATCTGATCACGGCTGACCGTCACCTCCAATGGATAGACATCAGCCTGGTCATCCAGCCCAAAAGAGGCCCAGTTTGGATTCTCCTTCAACAATTCAAGACCCCAGCTGTCCTCACGGTTGATAATTGCAACGCCATCACCCAACAGTTCAACAAACAACCGCCGTTTACTCGCAAAGTACCGCGCAAACGTTTCATGGTAATCCAGGTGATCCTGAGTCAGATTGGTAAATATCGCTGCATCAAAATGGATGCCATCCACACGATGCTGCTCCAATGCATGTGAAGACACCTCAAGAATCAGGACATCGGCCCCTTGTTGGCGAAATTCTGCCATCATCCGCATCAGATCGAGAGATTCCGGTGTTGTGATGGACGCCTCGTAACATGTTTTGCCAAAGCGACATTCGATCGTCCCGAAGACTGCCGGTGAATAGCCGGCCTGCTTAAAAATCGCTTCAAGAAGATAGGTCGTGGTGGTTTTCCCATTGGTTCCCGTGACACCGATGACCGGGACATCAACAGTCGGCTGACCATAATACTCGGCAGCCATAACCGCCATGGCCCGTCGAGCATTCGCAACCCTGATATAGCAGATACCTTCAGCGCAGACGTCTGGAATCTGTTCCGCGACAACGGCAACGGCCCCTGCCTCCAAAGCCTGAGGAAGATACTCATACCCGTCACACTTGACTCCAGGGAGAGCAAAAAACAGCATACCGGCCTGAACCTTCCGGGAATCGCAAGCGACCCCGGAAATACCAACAGCCTCCTTCCCCACGATCTCAAGAGGTTGGATCATTTTCAGCAATTGCCCCAGCTTCATGTGCCGTTCTCTTAAACTCACCATCCATTACGCTCCAAAACGGATCCAGGCCTGCTTGCCATACGGGATAACTCTCCCCGGAGCCGGATATTGCTTGACCACCTGGCCACTGCCTGAAAGCTTTAAGTTCAGGTTTTTCTTTTCCATCGTCTGCAATACCTGGCGATAGCTCATTCCGGAAAAATTCGGCATTCTCAGACCTTCACTGGTTTCAGTATCGGGAAGCAATGCGGCTAAATCAGGCAAAGGCTCTTCCGCCAATTGTTCTTCCGTCAGCGCAACAACCTCTCCTCGGGGAAGAATATCCAAATGACTGAGAGTTTGAGCTGCAATTCGTGCAAACACCGGTGCAGCAACAAGACCACCATAAGCCTTCCCTTGCGGTTCATCGACCGTAACGGAAAGGACCAGGGCAGGATTTTCTACCGGTACAAAGCCGACAAAAGAAGACACCCGTTTATCCGGCGAATATCCACCCGTCACCGTATCAACTTTTTGCGCAGTGCCGGTTTTTCCGGCAATCTGATAGCCTGGAACAGCGGCCCTTGTCCCCGTTCCTCCCGGCTCAATCACCGAAACCATCATCTCTTTAACTTGCTGTGCCGTTTTTTCAGAAATAACCCGACGCCTCACCTGTGGGAGCCGCTTTTGTATTTGCCGGCCATCAGCATCAGTGACCCTTTCAACCAGATAAGGTTCCATCAACAAACCACCATTAGCAATGGCGGCAAAAGCAGAAGCCATCTGAATCGACGTCACACTCAATCCCTGTCCGAAAGATATGGCAGCCAAATCGATTTCAAACCAGTTGGAAGGTGAACGCAATATCCCGCTCACTTCGCCGGGAAGGTCCAGCCCAGACTGCTCCCCAAAACCAAAATCACGAATATAAGAATAAAATTTCTCGCGTTCCAGGGCTTTGCCCAACTTGGCAGAACCAATGTTACTACTGAATTTAAGGACTTCTTTCAGGGTGAGTTGCTTGAATTTTACGTGATCCCGAATTGTTTTTCCGCCAACGGAGTAACGCCCGTTTTCACAGTATATTTTCTGCCCCGGACGCACCAAGCCTTCCTCTAAAACTCCCGCCATGAGAAACGGTTTAAACGTTGATCCGGGCTCATACATATCACAAACGGCGCGGTTACGACGTTTTGCAGCAGGATATTGTCCGGCAAGGTTCGGGTTATAGTCCGGCTGGCTTGCCATCGCGAGGACTCGACCACTTGCAGGTTCAAGCATGACAACGGTTCCACCGGCAGCACCGGTCTCACGGACAACACGTGCCAACTCTTTTTCTGCCACATATTGCAGCGACCGATCCAAAGTCAGGAAGAGGTTATGACCAGCCACACCACCCTGAACCAGCTGATCGGCGGAAGACAACCCTCGCCCTCGAGCATCACGTAAAGAAACCAATCGACCCGACTCTCCCTGCAACTGCCGATCGTACTCAAGTTCAAGCCCCTCAAGCCCCTTGGGATCTAAACCTGTGAACCCCAGAACATGCGCAGCGGTACTCGCTTGAGGGTAATAGCGTTTTCTTTCCGTAACAAATTGAAGCCCATCAATATTTAAAGCATGTATTTGTTTAGCCACTTCAGGGTCAAGTTTTCGCTGCAGCCAGACAAATCTTTTTTTGGCGGTCAGCAATCGCGTCAGTTCCTTTTCAGAAACCTTAAGGATTTTTTTCAGCTGTTGAGCAACATTTTTCGGATCTTTGATCAATGCCGGATCGGCGAAGAGAGATTCGGCAGCCAAACTAACGGCCAGCGGATCACCATTGCGATCATAGATACTTCCCCGTTGTGGCGCCAGCTTCACAACCTGTTGTCGTTGCTGATCAGCACGTTTTTGAAGTTCTGGAGCTTGCACAACCTGCAAATAATAGGCACGCCCGGCAATCGTCAAGAATGCCAGGACAAATAAAACCCCGAAAATGCGGATGCGGATTTGAACTCCACGTTCCGTTAATGCCATATCATTCAACCCTGATAATCTGCCCGGGAGAAGGGGTACGTAACCCCAGGACTTTTCTTGCCAACCCCTCAATCCGCTCATCTCGAGCAAGAAACGCAGCCTCTGTGTTCAACTCACTGATTTGCTGTTCGTAACTCCGGATATCACGCTGCAGTGCGGAAATGTCATATTCAAGGTTAATGGCATGTATCCGGGACCAGACAAACAACAGAGACAAAAGAGAAACCAACAAAATCGCCACAAACACCGAAGAAATCCGGGGGCGATAAAAAGAAAATCCGGTAATTTTAACTGCGACCTGAGAAACTGACTCTGACATCTATTTCCCCTTCCTCACTCTGAATCTGGATAACAACGCTCTACGGCTCTCAAAACTGCACTTCGGGAACGAACATTCCGCTCCACTTCTTCATGCCCGGCTTTCACCCCTCTACGCGTCAGAATTTTCACCTCGGGAGTATTTTCACACTGACAAACAGGCAAACGCGGAGGACAAATACACCCTCTGGCCTTTTCTCGAAATAAATGTTTAACAATCCTGTCTTCCAGAGAATGAAAACTGATCACGACAAGCCGACCTCCTGGTTTCAGCAGTGAAATTCCAGTTTCAACTCCCCGCCGGACCTGGCCAAGTTCATCGTTGACGTAGATCCTCAGTGCCTGAAACACCCTGGTCGCCGGATGGATCTTACTTGGTCGTTGCCCTCCGGGAACGGCATCACGAACCAGCTCGGCCAGCTCTCCCGTGCTCAATAAAGGTGAATCCTGACGTTTAGCGATAATCCGCCTGACGATCCTCCGACTGTAACGTTCTTCACCATACTCAAAAAAAATCCGGACTAATTCAGCTTCATCGGCCTGATTGACAACATCAGCGGCCGTTTGTCCCACAGTGGGATCCATACGCATATCCAAAGGGGCATCGTAACGAAAAGAGAAGCCCCGTTCGGGGGTATCCAGTTGGTAGGAGGAGACACCAAGATCGAGCAGCATTCCATCAAGATCGTCGACAGCCAGAGACGCCAGAACCTGGTCAGCCCGATCAAAAGTCGCATGGTGAAGACTGACGCGATCACCATAGGGAGCCAGAATCTCAGATGCTTTCTTTAATGCATCCGGGTCCCGGTCGAGTCCGATCAAACGGCTATCTGCTGCGCGATCAAGAATCATCTGAGAATGACCGGCACCGCCAAGAGTCCCATCCAGATAGGTGCCGCCAACCACGGGCTGTAGCCAGTGTAGAACTTCCTCCGGCATCACTGACAGATGCTCAAAGGGAGCGGACAACATCCTAAAAACCTAAATCGGCTTGTCCCTGAGCATCCTCATCCAACATCGACTCAGATTCAGCGGCAATCAAGGTGTGAGCTATCTGGCTCCAGATTTCAATTTTTTCAAACATGCCGATGACAACAACATCCTTATCCAGACCGGCATGCTCGCGTAAAGATTGTGGTATCTGAATCCTTCCCTGAGCATTAAATGAACATTCTTTTGCCGGGGCAATTCGATTACGTATATTTGCCTCACGCTTCGGCCCGGGACTCATTGAAAAAACATTGGCGCAAATTTCTTCCCAGCGCGCAGGAGGATAAGCAACTAAACCATTTTTATAACGGGTGACAACCAGCCCCTCGGAACCATATTCCTGACGCAGCTCATCCCTGAAGGAGGCCGGGATACTGACCCGTCCTTTCAGATCGATACTGACGTTGTATTCACCCGAAAATTTCATATTGACACCACTTGACACTATTTGACACTAGAATGATGAAAATATAGCGGTGCCATGTATAACTGTCAAGCAGAAATGCTTATTTCCTGTAATTACTTGATCTGGAAAATGTTGCTATGACGGGGACTTGGAGCTAATGAGAAGGAGGTGCACAAAAAGAAGATGAGAATCAACTGTTATCATCAGCTTCTTGCAGATAAACAAAAAAATCATGAAACTGACAAACGACAAGATTGCAGAGAGTCGGCTATAGGCAGGATCGATCAACAGGCTTCTTTTTTCTCAGTCTTGAGATGGAGAAATGACCATTTCTATTTCTTCAATTCTCCGGTCTTCCATTCGGCGTACCCGGAACTTGAGATTCCCCTCTTCACAGGAATCCCCTTCCACTGGGATTTTTCCCATAATCTGCAATAAATGGCCAGCCAGAGTTGTCACGTGCTCTTCCGGTAGATTCAGATCAAACCGCCGATTCACCTCACGGAGCGGCATAACCGCATCAAGCAGATAATGCCCTGGCCCCAGCTCTCTGAAACCAACCTCGGCAATATCATATTCATCGTGGATTTCACCGACAATTTCCTCAACCACATCTTCGAGGGTAACGATTCCCTCCATGCCCCCATATTCATCTACAACGATCGCCAGATGCTCACGTTTTTTTCGAAAGCTTTGCAGCAGCACACCAATCCGCTTTGACTCAGGGACATAATAAGGACTGCGACATAATTCCTTGAGAGAAAATTTTTCGACTTGCCCGACATAGCCAAGAATATCTTTGGAGTGGATGACTCCGATAATCGTATCGAGATTTTCACTGAACACGGGGAAACGTGAATGACGGGCTTCCCTGGCCACAGTCAGAACATCTTGAAAATCAGCAGAAAGGTCAACACCGGTGACCTCGGTCCTGGGAATCATGATGTCCCGCACCCGAGTTTCGGACAGATCAAAAATCCCGTGCAGCATTTCCCGTTGTTCAGCGGCAACAACTCCTGACTCTTCCCCGACTTCGATCATGGCCCTGATCTCATCCTCAGAGACGGAAAAGCTCTCCGCATTCTTCTTGCGAATCAAGCTTGTCATCATCCGGGAAATGGAAGACACCACAAAAATAACCGGAGCAAGTACCCAGACCACAAAACGGATCGGATTCAACACCAGAAAGGACATTTTCTCCGGATATTGAGCCGCATAGGTCTTGGGACAAACCTCAGAGAAAATCAACACAACCGGAGTCAGAACCAACACCGTCAGCCATTCACCCTGTTCGCCAAAATAGCTGACAAAGAGTCCGGTCGCAATAACCGACGCAGCAATATTCACCAGGTTGTTGCCGACCAATATCCCACTCAGGAGACGATCGGGATTGTCCAGCAGTTTTGCGAGTTTATCAGCATTGCGATACTGTCTCTGTTGCAGAAAAAGAACCCTGAGTTTATCGAGAGACAGCAACGCTGTTTCCGATCCGGAAAAAAAACCGGAAAGAACCAGAAGCAGCAGCAGCGCCAACAGGCGCCACGTTAATTCGTCAGCCATTTATGTCCATACTCCAGAGAGAATCAGATAGCTCTGCTTTTCAGCTTACAAAGATTAAGTTGCGAATCTTAGCGCAAACAATCCTAAAGGGAAAGTACTTGCTTTGCTCTAAATTGATCAACATAATATGGATCAACATCGCCCCTATAGAAAGAAAAAACCATGACTTCCGATTCATTTAAAGCCATACAACAACAACACCGGATATTATCTCAACAACTGCATCATCACAGCTACAGATATCACACTCTTGATCAACCGGAAATTACCGATGCAGAATACGATCAACTCTTCAAAAAACTCCTGGACATTGAGCGGCAACATCCGGAACTGATCACAACGGAATCACCGTCTCAACGAGTTGGCAGCTCCCCTTTAAGCGGGTTTATCCCTGCAGACCATGCCACGCCGATGCTGTCACTTGAAAATGCATTCAATGAGTCTGATTTAAGAGATTTCGACGCCCGGGTCAAGCGCTTTCTCTCAACCACTGAAGATCTGGAATATCTATGTGAACCAAAGCTGGACGGAGTTGCCGTCGCCTTGACCTATGAACAAGGAAAACTGATCCGTGGAGCCACAAGGGGGAATGGTATCACCGGTGAAGACATCACCCAGAACATCCGCACCATTGGTGCCATCCCGCTACAACTGCAAAACGATTACCCTCAACAACTGGAAGTCCGTGGTGAAATATATATGGAACTGGATGCCTTCAGGAAGTTAAACCTGCAACGGCGCGAAGAGGGGGGAGCCACTTTTGCAAATCCGCGCAACCTGACAGCAGGAAGTTTGCGGCAGCTTGATCCCAAATTGACCGCCAGTCGTCCCCTGACAATCAGTTGCTACGGCATCGGTAATATTTCCGGAGAGATGCCCAAAACCCACCAGCAGCTCTTAGAGTCACTCAGTCGCTGGGGATTCAAAGTGAACCTGTCAATTGTTCAAACAGCAAAAAACATGGAAACCGTGATCTCCCGCTATGCCGAGCTACAAAGGATAAGGGAAACTCTCCCCTACGAAATTGACGGCATGGTCATCAAGGTGAACAGCATTGCCTTGCAACAGGAACTGGGAGCAAAAAGTCGCACTCCCCGCTGGGCCATTGCCGCCAAATTTCCAGCACGACAGGAACAAACAATCCTTGAGTCGGTACGCCTGCAAGTTGGTCGGACCGGAGCCGTCACCCCGGTAGCAAACCTGCGTCCGGTTACTGTCAGCGGCGTAACCGTCTCCAGTGCCAGCCTCCACAACTGGGATGAAATTGACCGCCTGGATGTCCGCATCGGTGATACCGTTATTGTCGAACGGGCAGGCGATGTCATCCCCGATATTGTTCGGGTCGTTGCAGAAAAACGCACTGGAGATGAAAAACCGATTTCTGAGCCCTCTTTCTGTCCGGCCTGTGACTCAATTCTGGTTCGTGAAACTGATGAAGTCGTCCCGCGCTGCCAGAATCTTGATTGCCCGGCCCGCCTCAAGGAATCCCTCAAGCATTTCTGTTCCCGTGAAGCGATGGATATTGAGGGACTGGGTGATCGGCAGATTGATCAGCTGCTACGCCTGAAACTGGTCAGCAGTATTGCAGATTTATACCGGTTGCGACGGGAAGACCTGTTTCAGTTTGAGCGCATGGGAGAGAGGCTTGCGGATAAATTGTTACAGGCCATTGCCGCCAGCAAACAACGGCCACTGGAAAATTTCATCTATGCCCTGGGTATTCGTCACGTCGGAAAACATCTGGCGAAAGTCATCGTCCACCATTTCAACAGTCTGGAAAAGCTGGCAGCGGCGACCACTGATGAACTTCTTGAACTCCACGAAATTGGACCGCAGGTCAGCGACAGCCTTGTCCATTTTTTCGCGGCTGAAAACAATCGGAACTTGCTTCAAGAGCTGCACGAACTGGGGATCGATCCCCAGAAAGAAGAACGCATCAGCGGCGACAAATTCCAGGGGAAAATATTTGTTTTTACTGGAAGCCTGGAGCGTTTCAGCAGAAAAGAAGGAACAGCACTGGTTGAAGCGCAGGGGGGCCGAGCCAGCGGATCGGTGAGTAAAAAAACCGACTATGTTGTCGCCGGATCGGAAGCTGGGAGTAAGCTCACAAAAGCCGAGCAGCTGGGAATCACAATCCTCAGTGAAAACGATTTTCTCGAACTGATCGGGCAGGGTTGACAGCAATGACAAACGTAAGAGCTGAAGTCCGGATCACCGGCAGAGTGCAAGGCGTCTGGTTCCGGCAGAGCACAAAAAATACAGCGGAACGCTACGGAGTGTCCGGCTGGTGTCGCAACAATCCGGATGGATCCGTTGAGGCTATTTTCGAAGGAAAAGAAGCCGCCGTTAAATTAGTCGTTGAATGGTGCAAAGAGGGCCCGAATCTCGCCCGCGTGGATGATGTACGCGTTGGGTGGGAACAGCCAACAGGTGAATTTGAGCATTTTTTTATCCGCTAGCACTTTTCGGTGTTACAAATATCATCACATCAACAACGTCCCGTTGATTTCCTCGGATTTAATGGATGCAAGTTTCATTTTATTCAGCGAACGCTTATATCTTTCTTTCGGCTCTGGAAAATGGCAAAGAAACCGTACAGCTGAATAAAGTCCTGCAGGTCACCGCATGTTTAGGCATTGAAATCCACGCTCAACCCAGAGGCTGGAAAGCCAGGGATACGCAAGCATGATAACGAAACTGGTTGTATTCATCGACAATGCCGTAGTTGGCCATCTGTGGCTGGATGAAAAGAAAACATTTTGTTTTGATCGCCAATAAAATTGAGAGCACCAGGCTGCAACTTTTCACCGAAAAATTTGCGATATACAAAAATGACTGTCTGTATCGATTAAGTCAGTTTATTTCCGAGTCGTGCGAGATGGCGATGAGAAAGCTTTCTTAGGGGAGAATCAAAAGGCGACCGGATGGTCACCTTTTGAATTGGATATACTGTCCACGGAACTCCGGTAAACAGCTCTATTGATGGAGCCAAAAAGGCTTGAGTTTGATGTGTGCGCACAGAAAATCACAAAAAAATAGAAGATGAATTACATAAAAGTCAACGGCAGATTTGACCCCTTTATTGCCTGGAGCGTTTCAGCAGAAAAGAAGGAACTGCACTGATTGAAGCGCAGGAAAGGCAAGCCAGCGGGTCGGTGAGTAAAAAAAACGACTATGTTGTCGCCGGATCGGAAGCCGGGAGTAAGCTCACAAAAGCCGAGCAGCTGAGAATCACAATCCTCAGTGAAAACGATTTTCTCGAACTGATCGGGATGTGCTATAGCCCCCCGGAGAGAACTCTTCGAGGGGCTATCGAACTTAGTTCAACGGAACCATGACGGGCAGCACAAAGTTTTCAGGTGTTTGCGTACCATATCCATCGTTCAGAGTTTTCAGGAAAGCCACAAGATCAGCTTCCTGTTGTGGGGTCAGTCCGAGATCACCCACAATAGTGATTACATTCTCCGCGACCTCCGGTATCGGCCAGTATTCTGCCGGGATATCACGGGTGTTGAAAAAATGCACGATCTCATCAAGGGTTTCGAAATAGCCATTATGAGCATAGGGAGCATTTCGATAAATGTTGCGCAATGATGAAACCCTGAATTTCCCAGCTTCACTCATAAACACTTCAGAGCCGTCATCCAGCACGGTTTTTTCGATCTCCTGATTGTAACTGTCCAGATTGCTTCTTGCCCCTAACCCGTAATCAACGGGAAAACCATCCAGCATCAGACTCATACTCTCGGGAACTCCGATATTTTCATAAGTAAACTGGGTAAATAACGGCGGGTTGATCCGGCCATCTTCTGCCAGTGTCGCCTGGCTCGGATGGCAAGCGGCACAGT
The DNA here is from genome assembly GCF_963675815.1 of uncultured Desulfuromusa sp. NCBI lineage: Bacteria > Pseudomonadati > Thermodesulfobacteriota > Desulfuromonadia > Desulfuromonadales > Geopsychrobacteraceae > Desulfuromusa > uncultured Desulfuromusa sp. The sequence continues at coordinate 2,461,077 of NZ_OY776574.1, read as the reverse complement.
TCCCTAGTTGTGGACTTTCGAAAATGGCCAGGCCGCTGAGTTCTGCAGCATTCAAGTTAGCTTTTCCGGCAAGATAATAATCGTATTTCGAAGTAAATGAGGTGAAGTCGAAAGTTTGTTCATAGGTACCGATGGCTTCGGCTGCCTTATCGTAAGCCAGCAGGGCTTCGGGAGAATTCCATGAGGTATCAATCGTCTGTAGATCAATATCGTAGAGCTGCATAAACAAGCGCTGGTAATCGTTGGCCCTCTTGTTGTCCTGATCAACCATTGCAGCAATGACGTAGGCCTCATCCAGCATGCCCATCTCAACCGGATTGAGAAACGGTCCCTTGGCCTGATCTTTCAGGGTATCGGCCCTGCCATCCCAGAATTGACCACCTTGGAACTGGTTTTGCGTCGCATCCCAGGTAAAAAGTGGAATAAACGCCGCATAGGAGGATGTTGGCGCATTGCGCCCGCCGTTTAGAAAGGGATCGGAACCAAAAGAAACGGGATAATCGTAGGGAAATTCGGCATTCAACGGATCGGCATAACCAGCGCTGGGGTGGTGGCAGGTGGCACAGGACTGGTTTCCATTCAATGAGAGGTGTTTGTCAAAGTAGAGCAGCTCTCCAAGCTTTTCTACCGGGGTTAACCCTGCCATGACCGGTGTCCCGATGACCAGGCAGAGGGATAGAAACAACATTATTCTTCCACAATTTTTCATTTTCAACCTCCTTTAAAAGGGATGTATCTTTACGCTACCAACCAATAAAGAGCCCTTGTCAAATAGATTGACTGCCGGAAAAATTTCGCCGGAAAAACGCTGCTTAGCTGATCCCCCCTTTCCTCTGTAGACCCTGATTGAGTTTAAGGGCTCTACTTTACATGCCAACGTTTGAAACCCTAACCGGTTGACAATAGATTCAGAATGGCTTGATCAGAATCGTGAAGAAACAACCAAAGTGCAAGTTGAAGACCGGGAAACTGACAGATTTTAAAGGGGAAACGGGTATTCGGCAGGAAAGAAAGTGAAAGCCCCCCAACATCGTAATTCTTTGAACTTTTTGCTGAATCCAACGCAAAAACTTAGCGATTGATCCGCAGCAGACCAATCCCCAAAAGAGTACAGACCGTGGCAAACACTTTCATAAGATCAAGCCGTTCTTTGAGAACAAAGACACCGAGCAAAAGCGCAAATATGATACTAGTTTCACGCAAAGCAGTAACTAAAGGTATCGGAGCTACGGTAAAGGCCCAGGTCACCATTGCGTACGCAAAAAACGAGGCTCCGCCCCCACGAAGTGCGAGCCGCCAGTCCTTGTAAACCAATCTTGTTATCGTACCAGGGTGAAAAATTCTCATCGTGACTGCAAAAATAACGGCATTGACGATGGACAAACAACCATAGAAACCAAGTGCAGTCCCTGCTTCACGTGCCCCCATACCATCCACAAGCGAATAGGAAGCGATAAATCCACCGGTGATTATGGCCAGTAATGCAGCATGACCATTGCGAAGCCCGTCCGCACGACGCACCAGAGTCAGACTCATAATACCGGCACCAATGGTCATCACGGCTGTCAGCTCAAGCCATGAAAGATGCACGCCCAGAAATACAACCGAGATTCCAGCGACAATCAAAGGAGAAGAACCACGCGCCAAAGGATAGACCAGACTCAGATCACCGATGCGATAAGAGGTTAATAAAAAAAGTTGATAACCGACATGCAGTAACGCACCTGCAAATATATAAGGCAGCGACTTGATGTCGGGGAGTGGCGAAATTAAAATCGCAGCCAGAGCAAAAGGCGCATGCCCCACAACAACTGCGCTCATACTGAGAGATTTGTCTTCGGTATTTTTGACAAAGAAATTCCAGGAGGCATGCAATAAAGCAGCAAGCAGGACAACGATCATCACGACAATAGACATAAAGAGATTATACCTTTTTGATTTCAAAATGAGTTTGGATGGTCTGTCCTGCGCCTTTAAAACCTCTGGAAAAGGGATCTGATCATAAAAACATCTTTATTCTAACTCAACACATGGGTCAAGCAACAACGGCCCCCTATGGATCCTCCATGCGTCATGGTCTCGACACTGAGTTGGATTACCAAGTGATCACAATACGTCAACCGTAGACTTGCCCCTCCTTCCAGTCAGCGGGCACGGCTTTTTGCGCGCCGCAGCAAAAGCCTTATTATACAATATCTTTGCTATACCTAATGGTAAGACGCAACATGTCCATAAGCTGAATACCATTTTCAAAGATTGGTTCGTCGTAATTTTCAAGGAAAAAATCTCGGTCAATGCTTGTAACCCGAAAGCCTTGCCTTTGGTAAAAAGAAAGTTGGTAGCCAAATGTACCTGTGCCCACTTCCAACTGGCTAGCGCCAGCTCTCTGAAAGAAATCGATAACCCATTTCAGAAGTGCGGTGCCATTGCCGGATTGTTGATAATCTGGGTGTACCGCGATACTCATAAGCTCATGCACACCAGACCCTCGGGGTTTGACTACGCATGCCCCCATAACAATCTCACTGCTTATGGCGACAAAGCACTTTGATTCCGGCAAATAGGAGCGAATCTTCTCCTCAGAAGGATCCGCGAGTAATAGAAGTTTCATTGGCGCATCAGTAGTCGGAATTTCTTGTATCAGCAGCGACATATTTTGGTTCCTTTTTCTATTTTGACACCTAACTTGTTATTAGGGAGCTTTTTTAGCCAACCAGTCGCTGAAATATTTGTAGCCCGTTTCAGAGAAGTTTTTTGATTCACTGTTCATAAACCCGTGAAGATAGTTTGTGCGGATAACTTCAACGTTTTGCTTGTTTTCAACTGCTTGAATGACCGGTTCCAGGTCGAAGCTTTTTTCTGTTGCTGGAAAGATTAAGCTAGTTGAACATTTTGGGGAAACATTTGTCTTTTCCCGAATTCTTGAGCTGTAGAAAGACACCACGTTTCTTATGTTTGTAGAAATATCTTTTCCTGAAATTTCCCACGCTGATGATCCGCCGACACTGAAACCGATTATGTCTATTTTCCCTTTTGAATTTATTGCTTCCTTTTCGAGTAGGGTCGTTAGTTTTTTAATACCGCAATTTTGCTGAAAATGCCGATATGCATGTTCTTCTTTTTCGAAACTAATATTTTGCCCCTCGTAAGGATCAATTACCGTCACTTCACTGTAAAAGGGCGATAGCTGTGCTGTTAATTTGTTTATCGATTCTGTTTTCCCGAATATGTCTGAAACAACGATTAAGTTCATTTTTATTTTTGCTGCCTAGCAGGGAGCTGAAAGGCCAGGCTTTTAAACCCCAGAAGCTCAAATAAAAGGTAAATTTTCCTGAACCAGCTACTTTCCAAACCGCCGCGCAGGTAGCCCGGTCCCTCTCCAGCGTTTTGATACTAGTGCAGGCCCCCTCCATAGATAACGGACCATCCGCTATCCTTTGAGTACAGACTAACTCTTTCAAAGAAAGGAGCCTGCACTATGAGATTCTACACAAACAGCATCATTATGTGGTATCGATCTTCATGCCGATGCCATGTATGTCTGTGTTCTGAATGCTGTCGGTGAAGTGGTCGTTCATAAGAACATTCCCACCAAACCGAAAGTTTTCTTACGTCTGATCAAACCTTATCGTGAACGCCTCGTTGTCGGCTGCGAGTGCATGTTTTCCTGGTACTCTGGCTGGCCGATCTTTGTGCTGCTGAAGGAATCGTCTTTGTCCTCGGTCATGGCTCTCTATGCGGGGCATCCATGGAGGTCTGAATAACTGCATATTTCCGGTCATATTTCCGGGGACATAATACTCATTTCCTGAAATTGGTATTATGTCCCCGGAATTCTTGCGGAATTCTTGGAAACCGGATAGTTAAATTTGATCAGTTGCTTGTCAAAGAACGGTAAAACTATTAATCCGTGTTAGGGACATATTTACCCTTGACCTCCGGGGGCTTGATAAGGGTTAGCCTTCTTTGGGTTCTGCTGGTGTTTGCAAAATGAGTTGATAAAATGCCAGGTCAAGCCACCGTCCAAATTTGAAACCGACTTGTTCCAGCGTACCTACATGCTTAAAACCAAATTTTTCATGCAGTTTGATGCTGGCAGTATTTTCTACGTCGATACCTCCAATGATGGTGTGATATTGAAGTGTTTCGGCTTTTTTAATCAGGTGTGCCATGAGTTTTGAGGCCACTCCTTTTTTGTGGTGGTCTTTGTGCACATACACGGAGTGTTCGACGGCGTATTTATATGCTGGCCAATTTCTAAATGCACCAAATGTTGCAAATCCCATTAGCACGCCATTACCGGCAACCACACCTATGACAGGGTAGTGTTTTGCCTCTTTCGAGTCGAACCATTCCTTTATGCTTTCAATTGTTCTTGGTCGGTAATCATATAACGCTGTTGAGTTAATGATCGACTCGTTTAGGATTTCAAGTATTTCTTGTGAGTGTTCGCTGTAATTGCAGTCAATGAATTTCATATTCTTTATTTCTAAAGGCTAACGCTGCTGATCAGCCGCACGTTTTTTTGTTTCGGCTGCATTAGTCTGGTTGGGCAGCCTTGATCACATGCCTATACTGTCCCTTGCCGCTCGAGGATTAGGACGGTAAAGGAGCAACCCTATTGCCGCAAGAGTCGCAAACGATGCTCCAGCAATAAATGTGGCTGAGGCGCCGAATAAACTCCATAATGACCCCGCAATGACGCTTGCCAGTAGGAGTGCTCCGCCACTTATTAGATTAAAAACCCCGAAGGCCGTACCGCGAAGCTCAGCCGGTGCAGTATCGGCAACAAGTTTCGTGAGCAACCCTTGGGTGAGCGCCATGTGCAAGCCCCAGAATACCGCACCAATGAATGCAATCAAAGGCGATGTAGCTATCGCCAACACGACATCAGCAGCGACAAGGACCCAAAGTCCAAACAATAAAAGGGTTCGCGCCGGAAGCCGGTCTGCCGCCGCGCCCGCTGGATATGCAAATATGGAATAGGCAATATTCATGACAATCATTATCGCGGGTGTGTAACCGATTGCAAGACCGACGTCCTGTGCTCGAAGAATCAAAAATGCCTCACTGAAACGAGCGAGGGTAAAGACTGCCCCGAGTGTGACAACAAGCCAGTACTGCAAGGATAAGCGTTTGGCATCAGTCAATGTCAAGTGGATTCTGGGACCAGCGCCATGTTCCGAAGATTCGGGTTCGCGCAGCGCAACAATAAGCAGAAACACCGCGAAGAATGCTGGTACGACGGCAATCCACAACACGGCTTTGATGTCGTTCGCGAACCAAATCATGAATACCACCGCGAACAGCGGCCCGACAAAGGCCCCGGCCGAATCCAGAGACTGGCGTAGGCCGTAAGCCGCACCTCGAAGCTGCGGCGGTACGATATCGGCGACCAGAGCGTCACGAGGCGCACCGCGAATACCTTTACCGATGCGATCAACAAAGCGTGCTCCAAACACCCACCCAATCGTTGTTGCAAGCGGAAATATAGGCTTGCTTATAGCACCCAATGCATACCCAAGCACGGCGAGGAACTTGCGTTTCCCGAAGTAATCGCTGAGTGCACCCGAAAACATCTTCGTGATTGCAGCGACTCCCTCGGCAACACCTTCGACGATCCCAATCGTAACCATGGACGCACCGAGTACCGTGGCCATGAATATCGGCAAGAGACTGTGAACAAGTTCGGACGAGATGTCCATGAACATCGAGACAAATCCAAGCACCCAAATGCCTCCCGGCAATTTGCGATCGATGTTCTTGGCTGAATCTGTCGATTCAGGGTTATTTGGTTGTGATAAGTCCATGAATGCTATTTTCTAAGCTGCCCATTAGCGCCGACAGCGAAGTCGAGGCGCTAATGGTTCAGGATAACCGGCGGCGACATGCTGCTTGCCAACCACCACAATTTTAGATTTTACTTTTCAATTTAGCACAGATGTATTTTCCGTCCGGTTGATTACTTTGATACTAGTGCAGGCCCTCTCCACAGATACCGGACCATCCGCTATCCTTTGAGAAACACAAACCCTCAAAGAAAGGAGCCTGCTCAATGAGATTCTACACCAAACAGCACAAATTTTATTGAACTGATCAAACCTTATCGTGTCGGCTTGGTGGTCGGCTTCGAGTGCGTGTTTACCTGGTGCTGGCTCGCCGATCTGTATATTCAGGGGACATGTATATTCAGGGGACATAATACCTATTTCCTGTCAACTCGTGACCTCCCCTCTGTTCTCAACATCAAGTCCCGACCGGTTAACTTCTCCAGAAAAGTAAGTCGATCTTGATCATCAGAAAAGATGTCCGTTTTTCGCGGGTAGGTACGCAGGTTAACGGTTTCTTTTTTCACCTGCAAGATTTCTAAATAGGTATTATGTCCCCCGATTCTAATGTCCCCCGATTCTAAACCACGCTTTTTTGAATGGGACGGCACAAGGGTACGCAAGAGTTTCCAGGTGGCGAAGACAGTTCGGTCACAAATGACCGGCCCTTCGCATTAAGAGCCTCGATAAGTGTTTGGAGCAGAATTCGAAATCTGCAGCCAGATCAGAAGCCCAAGTCAGAAACCGGATGATTCGTAGTTGATCAGTCGCTTGTCAAAGAACGAAAAGTAAATCTTTTGCGTTAATGGTTATATTTACTCTTGACGGCCGGGGGCCTGATAAGTGTTAGAGCTGTTTTTCAAACTGAGGCCGCCCCAATAAAAAGGGTAATACTTAGCCACTTGGCTTTTGAAGCGATTTCCTTGAAGTTTTACTTTTTTGAACTTCTCGGAATTACTTTGGTAGCAAGTTCTTTTGCTGCATCTTGCCCAAGTTCTGAGAGAGGGTCAGATCCTTTGATTAACCCCAAAGTTAAGGCGCTGGCTGCTTTTCTGGTTCCGCGCCTGATTGACCTACCAACTATGTCGTCATAAGTGGTGTACGCTCTTTCATCGTCTTCTTTACGTCCCATGGTAAGTCCTCCTTACATTTTGTGGGACGGCCCCGACTACATTGCATTTCATTGTTTATATTTCAAAGCTCTAACGTTAAGTTGAGGGGCGGCGCTTTTTGCCGTCCCTCTCAAACGCTTGGTTCGGCCAAAGTTTTATTGTTTCTGTTTACGTATTTATCATGTGCTGCTAACCATTCACTAAGAATGCTTTTGGAAACACTAGCTGAATCAGGAACCCCCGCGTAATATAAAGACAATTCAATTTTCAATGCGTCTCGGGCAATTGTATTTTCTATAGATTCACACATTTTCTTTGAGTCTGTATGTTGACGATCAAGTCTAAGTTTATCAAAAAAATCTGCCATTGATTTTTGAGCTCTTTTTGATTGAACAAAAAATAGACCAGCAACTGCATCAATAATTGCACCCGCAACCATTTGGATATAGGCAGTTGAGTCTGCTCTATTTGAGTACATAAAAGCTGCAATTATTATGATAAGAAACCCAACAACTGCAAATATGAGACTAAACCAAAAACTCACCTTGGATTGTGCAAGCACTTCTCCATAATACTTTGCTAATTGTTCAGTTTCAAAGGGTAAATCTTTTTCACTAGAGGCTTGCAGTGATTTAAAAATTTCCCTTCCTTCTTCCTTTGCCTTCGAGCTGGCTTTGAATGCAAAGCTTCCAAATCTAATTTCTGTCAGCGCACCAGATCTAAAAGCAGCAACGATAACCATTAATCCGACAATAACGGATATTCCTACAACTCCATATTCTAAGATGCTATAAATACTACTATTCATTTATATTTCTCCATAAAGCCGAACGGTTCATGATAACCGGTGGCGACGCGAAGGTTCGGCCACCACCGCAATTTTAGATTTTTCTTTTCAAATTTGCACAGACGTATTTTCCGTCCGGTTGATTACGTTGATACTAGTGCAGGCCCCCTCCTAAATACCGGACCATCCGGTAAACTTTGAGAAACGACAAAACCCTCAAACAAAGGAGCCTGCATTATGAAATTCTACACCAAACAGCACAATTTTTATTGTGGTATCGATCTTCATAGTGATGCCATGTATGTCTGCATCATCAATTCTGTCGGTGAGGTGGTCGTTCACAAGAATATTCCCACCCGCCCGAAGTCCCTTCTGAAACTGATCAAACCTTATCGTGAGCGTCTTGTCGTCGGCTGCGAGTGCATGTTTACCTGGTACTGGCTCGCCGATCTGTGTGCTGACGAGGGAATCGATTTCGTTCTCGGTCATGCCCTCTATATGCGCGCTATTCATGGCGGCAAGGCCAAGAATGATAAGATCGATTCCCATAAGATTGCTGTGTTACTGCGTGGGGGAACCTTCCCTGTCGCTTACACGTATCCGAGAAAGATGCGAGCGGCGCGTGATCTGATGCGCCGCCGTAATCATCTGGCACGGAAAAAAGCGGAACTGCTGGCCCATATCCAGAATACGGCGTCACAGTACAACCTTCCGGAACCGCTCGGTCGCATCGCCAAACTGAGTGAACGGGGTGACGTGGCGGCTAAATTCCCTGATCCGGTTGTCCGGGGCATGGTCAAGGTCGATCTGACGATGATCGAACATTATGAACATTTGCTCGATACGTTGGAACGACAATTGGAACGGGTCGCTGTCCGTCACGATCCGGTCAGTCTGGCTCTGCTCAAATCAATCCCTGGCGTGGGGCGTATCCTTGCATTGGTGATGCTCTACGAAATTGAAGATATTTCCCGCTTTCCCCGAGTGCAGGATTTTGCTTCATACTGCCGGCTAGTCAAACCGGCCAAGGAGTCGAACGGCAAAAGCTATGGCCACTCGGGAAAAAAGATCGGTAACGCCCACCTGCGTTGGGCCTTTGGCGAGGCGGTGGTCTTGATGCTCAAGGGGAACAAACCGGCTCAGCAAATGCTGCAAAAAATGGCAAGCAAGTACGGCAAGGGGAAAGCTTTGGCAATCCTCTCACATCGGTTGGGAAGAGCGGTTTATTTTATGCTCAAGAATCAGGTGCCTTTTAACCGGGAATTGTTCCTGCGCATCTGAGACGGGAGGAGGCGGATCAGCCTGACCGTCTAACTGGATGGCATCCGTCCCAGGCAGCTCGCCGAAGCGATCGACGAGGAAAAGCGAAGACTTCTGGACACCAAGTCCGCAAAGGGTCACATGAGATGCTCACCACCGCTAGCCAGTGGCGCTTGATTGGAGATCCGTTTCGCTCCCACATCCATCTGCGCGATGGTCTCACCGACCAGAGCCGGATTCCGCCCCTTTCCCGATCCCGTACCTAACTGTGGCCATGGCTATAGCATGGACCACGCCGGTTTGACTGGGACGGCATGAGGGCACGACAGTGATTCCAGGCAGCAGAGTGAACCGGAGCAACACAGTCCGGCCCCTGCTCAAAAGAGCCTCGATAAGTGTTTGGTGCGGAATAAATCCGCAACCAGGAACGAATCCCAAGTCGGAAACCGGATGGTTAAATTTGATCAGTCGCTTGTCAAAGAACGAAAAGTAAATCTTTTGCGTTAACGGTCTTTTTTACTCTTGACGGCTGGGGGCCTGATAAGTGTTAGGGGGCTTTGTGGGATAGAAAACGTTATTTTTTTAAGATACTTTTTCATGCACCAGCCCGAGCTATGGACGCCATTGAAATGATTGAAATATTCGATTCTAATCCATTTCCCTTTGCGCTCTACCAGCCTAACTTTTTGATTTGGATATAGCACGGTTAGGATGTTTGACCGTTTCGTAGTGGGTTTGTTGCGAAGGTTTACGGAACGGTCAACGACATAGAAACTGTCAACGGAGGATAAGCTGACCTCAGCTTTATAGTCTAAAAGTGTTTGGTGGACAGACTCTATTTGTTCAGTAATTCTCTTTTCTGTTTCCGCTGACATGTTCTGAGAATATGCAAAAAACATAAGTGCGATAAGGAAATTTAAGTAAAATTCTAGACTTAAAACGCTTTTCGGTGCACTTGTGACGTTGCTTTGGAGATCGTCAAGCAAATGGCTTGCCGGCTCTTCATGTTGTGCTATTTCTGATTCTGCATATTTTGATAATACTTCCCGATAAGCGTCCTCGAAAGTGTTTGCTGGAATGCTATTGTTTATTAAGTCTTTGTATAGTTCAGGATAGTAATTAAAGCTTTTAAGGGATTCGCGAATGCCTTCGAGGGGATCGTTAAGCCGTAGTGCTTTTATTTGTTCACGAACTTCTTTGAAAGGATCTGCCGTAAGAAGTTGCATGCTTGCTGCTAGTTCTTTTTGAGTGGCAAGGATATTTTTCTGCATTTCTTTAAACGGATTCATTGCAGCCTGCATTGCTTTAATCTGCTCACGCATTCCGGAAAGAGGATCAGGCATTTCAAAGGTGAAGAGGTTTTTACGAATATCTTCAAGTGGATTGTTAACTTGAAGATATTTTATTCGCTCAACGTCACGAAGCATGTTTTTAATATCTAAATCCATTTATTGATTGCCCCCTAACGTTTCTGATAAGCAGCGGCGACACGAGATTGCGTGACCCACCGAACTATTCAAACTAAAGCAACCGTGTATTCCGTCTGCTTTATTTACTTGTTATATTTTTTTTACACTGTTTATCTTTTCTATTTGTTCTACAGCTCTTTTAATCATACTTTCAACCTGTTGGTATTTATTAGTTAAATTGGCTTTTACAATCTGTAGATTTTCAGAAGAAACACTTGAGTCAAAAGTCATAAAAAAATACTTTTCTGACAGAGTTATTTCTGAATTTAACATCTCAATCCGACTTTTTAATTCAAATATCTCAGCCTGAAGTTCAGTTGAAAATAATGAAATATCGGTCAGGTGCATGCTGATAAATAGCAAGGGAAATTTTTGTAAACTTAATCCTGTATTATCTGGTTTAGCTTGATGGAAAATCATAGCTTGAAGTTCATCATCACTAGCTTTTAATTGCATGCGGTAAAGCTCTAATACGGTGGGATTTTTAATTTCAACTTTTTCATAGTGTGCTAATAACCACTTAACAAGATCACGATCATATGAACCAGTTTGATGAGAAATTATATCGAGGGTTAAAATTAATCTTTCCTTAACGTGATTAATTTCTTTGGATACCCCAACATGTAGGTCATTCTTCTTATAGTGCCTATAAATTCTGTTGACGATTACTGGACTAAGCATTCCTAAAAACCACCCTAGAAAAATAGATGATAAATTCAATGAACTCTCCTAAAAATATAACGGTTCGTGATAACCGGCGGCGACGTGCTGCTCGCCGACCACCGCAATTTTAGATTTTGCTTTTCAAATTTGCACAGACGTATTTTCCGTCCGGTTCATTAGATTGATACTAGTGCAGGCCCCCTCCACAGATAACGGACCATCCGCTATCCTTTGAGTAACAGACAAACCCTCAAAGAAAGGAGCCTGCATTATGAGATTCTACACCAAACAGCATCATTTTTATTGTGGTATCGATCTTCATGCCGATGCCATGTATGTCTGTATTCTTAATTCTGTCGGCGAAGTGGTGGTTCATAAGAACATTTCCACCCAACCGAAAGTTTTCTTGCGGCTGATCAAACCTTATCGTGAGCGCCTTGTCGTCGGCTGTGAGTGCATGTTCTCCTGGTACTGGCTGGCCGATCTTTGTGCTGACGAAGGGATCGACTTTGTTCTGGGTCATGCGCTCTACATGCGTGCCATTCATGGGGGCAAAGCCAAAAATGACAAGATTGATTCTCACAAGATTGCCGTGTTACTGCGTGGTGGTTCCTTTCCTCTCGCTTATGTCTATCCGAAAGAGCTTCGGGCGACCCGTGATTTACTCCGTCGCCGCAATCATCTGGTGCGCAAAAAGAGTGAGCTGATTGCTCATATTCAGAATACGGCAACTCAGTACAACCTTCCAGTCTTAGGTCGGATCGCCAAACCCACTGAACGGGAAGGTCTTTTGAATAAATTCACCAATCCGGTGGTGCGCCGCATGGTCGAAGTTGATTTGCTGACCATCGAACATTATGAACAATTGCTTGCCACTCTGGAGTGGCAGCTTGAACGGATAACCGAACGTCAAGCTCCGGTGGAACTGGCCTTGCTCAAAAGCATCTCCGGTGTCGGGCGAATCTTAGGCATGGTGATGCTTTATGAAATCGAAAGTATTGCCCGTTTCCCCCGAGTGCAGGATTTTGTTTCTTACTGCCGCCTGGTGAAACCGGAAAAACAGTCCAATGGTAAAAGCTACGGTCATTCGGGTAAGCGAATCGGCAATGTGCACTTACGCTGGGCTTTTGGTGAGGCGGTCATCTTGATGCTCAAAGGCAATAAGCCGCTGCAAGCCAAACGTCAAAGGCTGGCCAGTAAACATGGCAAAGGGAAAGCTCTGGCGATCCTCTCACACCGTCTGGGTCGTGCCGTCTACTTTATGCTTAAGAATCAGGTGCCTTTTGATCAGGAGAAATTCATGCAAGGCATCTGATAGAGAGGGGGCGGATCAGCCTGACCGTCTAACTGGTGATCCCAGCAAGGCAACTCGCTAGCAGACAATCTGAAGCTCAAACTTCTGGGACATGGAACCCGATCCCGTCTGCGTAAGTGGCCATCCACAATTAACCAGTTGTGTTTGATTGGAGGTCCGTCTCGCTCTCACAAGCAAATGCGCGATGATCCAAAGGGATCAGCGCCGGATTCTGCCCCTTCCCCGAGCCCGGCACTAACTATGGCCAGAGCTTACAACTGGACCACGCTTTTTTGAATGGGACGGCACAAGGGTACGCAAGAGTTTCCAGGTGGCGAAGACAGCTCGGTCACAGATGACCGGCCCTTCGCATTAAGAGCCTCGATAAGTGTTTGGAGCAGAATTCGAAATCTGCAGCCAGTTCGTAAAGCCCAAGTCAGAAACCGGATGATTCGTGGTTGATCAGTCGCTTGTCAAAGAACGAAAAGTAAATCTTTTGCGTTAATGGTTATCTTTACTCTTGACGGCCGGGGGCCTGATAAGTGTTAGGTTTCTTCTTCTGCCATTTATTTGGCAAAAAGCTTCTTTATGAATTTTTAAAGCAAAATATGCACAGACTGCACAGAAACCAACTATTGCCTTTGATTCAACTCCCAATTGGGGAGCAAATTTCGCCGCAATATAGCCGATGGACAAATTGCTCGTTGTTTTTAGTTTATTTCTTAATTTTGAATAACGCTTATCGTCAGTACAGAGCAGAGTAACAAATTCTTTTTTTACTGCCGCCCAATACTTAATGTCTGCTTTCGACGGAGGGATTTCTCTTGGTGTTCTCGCTGAGTTGTAAAATGAATTTTCGTTTGCAATAAGATATGCTGCATCGTCCATTGAAAATTTATTTTTACTTTCTTCGTCAAGTTCGAAGATATTCAGCATCATCGCTTCTTGCGTTAGAGAGGCAACATCGATGTTTTTTAGTAGATTAGCAGTCATATTTTCTGAAACCTAACACCGTTATAACCGGCTGCTGCACAGATGGTGACTTAACGATGCTCTTTGCTACGGAGCCTTGGGAGGAGCGTTACCGAGGGCGATATGCAGTCCGGTTTATAAATTTGTTAACTTTGACTCACAGCAAGCTTGGCTCCAAAGTACAAAAAGAGAGCTCCAATTGTACGATTTAGCCACTTGGTTACGACTCCCGATCGACGAAGCTGTGATGCAACACTCGATGATGCCCAAGCGACAAAAAGATTCCAAAGTGTTCCATTGATATTGAACAAAATGCCTAGAAACAGAAGAGCAATGCTTTTATTTTCTGCACTCGGAGATATGAATTGTGGTAAAAAAGCAAGAAAGAATAAAGCGACCTTTGGATTAAGGGAATTGGTTAGAAATCCTTGCCAAAATATGGTACTCAGCTTTGTCGCTGGCATTGCCTGTACTTCATTTACATCCGCCTTGTTTTTTCGAAACATTGTGATGCCGATATATACAAGATATGCTGCTCCAATAAACTTGATAACCATAAAAGCTGTTGCTGAAGCCGCAATAATAGCTGAAATACCAACAGTAGCAGCAATAACATGAACAATGCATCCAGCGCCTATACCTAATGCAGCAACACTGCCACCTCGAAATCCTTGAGAACTGGATCGTCCAAGAATGTAAAGAATATCTGCTCCTGGTGTGATATTTAAAATGAGTCCTGAAACGACGAATAGCAATAAGTTCTCTGTTCCGAGCATTTTACCTCCTATACTGTTTATGAAGTTAACAGTGTATTAGACAGAAAACTATTTTTACTTTTCTGTCTTTCCCAATATTAGCGGAATCTGTCTAGCAGATAACAGATATACCGATGATGAAAAAATTCAAAGCAAACACTCACAAAGAGCTGTTGGTTTGCTTAACTGTAAAGTTTTAGGTGGAAATAAGTGGTATGGAGGGAATATTTGTTGTCAAGTTAATCAGCGCCCCCCCTTCCCACTATCAACTTGTTAATCATAACTCTCTCCCCATTATGAAACAATGCAAAATATCCTGACACATGGATAAAGTGATACCGTTTTGGCAATATTCTTCATCATAATAGGATCATCGCGCTATGTGATGACAGATAGGGGGTCTGCGCAGAAAATTCTCTAAGGGTTTCAATGTTTGATGACCGAATCAAGGGAACAATGATTTGGAGAACTTAAGTTGTGACGCTAGACAGAAAAATTTGTCCCGAAACTGCAGACTTTCGGCAAAAGAGGCATGCTATACAGAATCAGAGGCCATAAGGGCCGGACCATAACGGACGTTGTTGATATGTTGATATTGTTGCAATAGCTTACGCAAATCCTCTCCCTCGCCAGAGCAAGATGAAACCCTCAAATGCGAACATCCGAAGCCAACAACTATTCAGATCCTTCATTCATGAGAACATCGATGCGGCTATTGAGCTGCTTAAACGCTATTTCCTGTTTTTTCGAGGCATTCACAGTCTCTTGAAACTGGAGAAGATCTTCTTCGGGAAGATTAAGTTTTTGCATCAGTTGGTCGATTTCATGATCAGCAACTCTTAGTCTTTGCGAAACGGTTACCAACCTGACACCGAGGATGACAGCAAAGATAAACAAAGTGACCATGATGCTGACAATAATTGACCACATTTCAGTTTGTGGCATGCGTATTCTACTCCTTAGCCATATCTATTTCAGGGTGAAATTTCTAGAAGACATGCGACAAGCCGAGATGAAAGGAAACATCCGGCGAACTGTTCACAGCGAGGTCTTCTTCGACACCGAGATCAAGAAAGGTCTGTTCGGTGAGAGCAATGGTTCCCCCTAAGGTAAGGATAAGTGCCGGGTCACCGAGTTCCTCCAGTTCACTGTCATAGAGTGCGGTCTGGGTATCAAGCTGCACCTTCAAAGCGATCCGGTCATTCGGACTCCATCCGGCGCCGAGCCAGGCGTTGGCTGCCCAGTTTTCAACTTGTTCAGCCAAGATGTCACCGTCCTCAAGCCAGCTGCCCCCTATTCCTCCCCAAAACGAGGCCATTGCACCGTCACCAAGCGAAATCCGGTAATCTTGCGCAAGAGACAGACCCAGCCCCCAACCCTCATTTCCGGTCATCTTGTCAGCGTCACCTGTGGGCACCTTCAATGAGAGGTGAAGAGCGGTTGCCACAGGCTTGCTGGTCGCAAGTTGCCAGGAAAGGTGCAGACGCAGATCACCAAGGCCATCGACTGAATCATCAATATTAAATAATTCCTCACCGTTTCTTTGGTAACGGTAGGACAGATCATTCTCCGGCAGGTCATCACGATCACCTGTCGGCAAGCCGAAGAAGTCATGCCAGTCATCAATAAATCCATCCAGGGAACCTTTTTTATGATTAACCCAGGAGAGATCGAAACCGATCTGTATGTGTTCATTCACGCCATAGCGCACACCGAGAGTTTCCTGCAGGGTTTCTCCATCAAGATGGATCTGCGTTTCTGCGTCACCGCCAGTCGTAGCATTGCTTGCCAGATCCAGATCAAAATAAACCTTATAGCCCCCGGCAGTGACCAGACGAGCCGGCTCTGCCATTGCTACGGTCCGCACCAGAGTTGTTGGCATCAGGTTGCGTACTCGAAACGGTGTAAAGTCAAAGGCGGCCGCATAAAGTGCAGACAGCTGAAAAAAACAGGTCAGAAAAAAAATAATTCTCAGGATCATCTTGTCTCCTGTAACTGTGAGTTATTGCACTCAACAATAAAAAGTCACTCGTTGCACCCGGATCTCAGACGACCATCACTCTACCTTGGTCAAAATCTCAGCACCCTCAGCAGTCACCAGAACGGTATGCTCAAACTGTGCACTGACACTCCCGTCAAGCGTTGTGACCGTCCAGCCGTCGACAGCAGAGGTCTCAACATCATAATTTTTGCCCATATTGATCATCGGTTCTACAGTGAAAATCATCCCTTCCTGCAATCGGATCCTATTTTCAGGGCTATAATGATGGAGAACATGAGGGTCTTCATGGAATTTTTTACCAATGCCATGGCCACCGTAGGCCCTGACTATAGAATAATTAAACTTCCCGATATATTTCTCGATAGCTTTCCCTATTTCATAGAGATATTTTCCCGGTTTAATCGCAGCAATTCCCCGGTACATGGCTTTTTCTGTTCGGTACACCAGCTTTTGTATTTTTTCATCAACGTCACCAATCAGGAACGTGTAGGACGTATCTCCGTGATAACCATCGACAATGAGCGTAATATCGATATTGACAATGTCGCCACTTTTGAGAATATCTTTTTCGGAAGGAATTCCGTGGCAAACGACATTATTGATTGACGTGCAGATACTCCTTGGAAATCCGTGATAATTCAACGGGGCTGAAATCGCGCCATGTTCCTGAGTAAACTCTTCACACAGGTCGTTCAGATACTGAGTGGAAACTCCCTCCTTAACAAAAGGACCGATATAAAGCAATAATTGAGCAGCCAGTTTCCCTGCCGTTCTCATTTTTTCAATTTCTTCCGGGGTCTTAATAACAACCATTATTTTCTCCTGTTATTTCATATCAGATTCGACAAAAATAAAGTTGATCGCGCTCACATTCGCACTTCTCAGGGCAACATTAAAAAAAGGGCTTAAAAACATATCTTGAGCCTTCACCCTTCGGCGCGATAAAATCAAAGATCTTTCTTCGATCGCGTAACGTTGCGAAACGGTCGATAGAGAGGATCACCAATCAAAATCATCTGCCAGGACAGCCAGGGAGTACTTAAAAAGTAGCTTTCGACCAAAGTATAGTAGCCATCCAGCAAAAAACCAAAAAATAATTCCGGCAATGGGAAACCCTGAACATAGGGTTCTGCAACCGGGCCGATCGTTGCCGCAATGCCATCCTCCAGCATCCGCTTACACCAGACCTGACTTCCCGGTTTTTTCAGTGTCGTACATTCGCTACTGGCAATGTGATAACCGACTGCCCCCTGCTGCCAGTCAAAAGCATCAACATATTTTCCCAGACTGTACCAGCCACAATAAAGCGCAGCCAAAGGGGCATCACCCGCCTGGAAGAGTGCTTCCTTTTGATTCAAATGGACAGGTAAAGAGCTCAATTGTCCCGTGACTTTGGCGGCACGATGAATAGAAGCATCATACAGGGCATACCCTTGTAAATTCTTCTTTTCGGGAAATCGCCAGCGCGCATCATAGTAGGCCTGTCCCGACAACCTCCGGCTCTCAGCCATCAAACTGTCATCGATTATACGGCGTACAATCTCGGGAGATGAAGCATCAAGGCGAGAGACAAACAAAACCTGGTCTTTGTTAAAGGGAAGTTTATCTCGTTGTTTCTGAAAACCAACAAAAAAAGGATTGGGCTGCCACTTTTCCAGAGAATAGGCTTCATTCAGCAGGAGTGCCATCTCAGAATCAACCGCTGCGCCCTGCTCTTTCCGTTGCAGTTGGCCAAGTTGTTCCTCAAGACGTTTGGATGTCTGTTGCCGTTGTTGTTTCTGCTCATCTGTCAATTGACGGTTGTTCAGTTGCCAGTCAAGTTGCTTCCTGGTGTGTTTCAAATCTTCCACTTCCCGCCATTGCTGCGGAGTTAATTCAGGGGCAGCAACACGGAGAGGAAGTCCATAGAACAACAGCAGGCAGCGAATGTTAGTCCCTTCTTGCCGGGCCAGAAACTTGCGCAGGGGTTGAAGCAATTCCTGTCGGTATTCTTCACGACTGCAATCTTCCTCATCAGTCATCCTGACGGAAAGCAGATTTGCCATGGGAATCCCGCGCTTTTCGCGATAATACCGGGCGAGTTCGAGACTGGCGGGAACATTCCGGTTGACAATCAGGAGGACTTCTTCAGGCTGCAGGGCGTAACCGGTTCCTGAACCAAGAAAAAGCAAAGAAACAAAGAGACTCAGAAGAAATTTCACATCAGCGACCGCAATGCCAATGATTCTTTGTAAACGTCACTCCCGGGCACACCAAACTCTTTTGCAACCTGCTTGACGATGTCTTTCCAGCTCAGATCAGTCTCATTCCGTAACCGGACCAGAGCCTCAGCGACGGTCCCCTCCGGCAACTTTTCCTGAGCTGCGCCAAGCAGGATGACGATTTCACCTTTTACCGGGCTCCGGGAAAAATAATCCAAGGCTTCATCGACCCTTCCGCTGAATAACTCTTCATGCCGTTTAGTCAGTTCACGGGCAATCGCAATAAGTCGGTCAGTTCCACAGACGCGAGCAATATCTTCAAGGCAGGCAACAAGACGGTGGGGAGCTTCATAGCAGACGATGGTCTGTTGCTCGTCTTTAATCTGTTCCAGATATTGGCAGCGCCCGTGGGTTTTCGCCGGCAAAAAACCGACAAAACGAAAAGCATCAGTCGGCAGACCGGAAATGGAAAGAGCAGTAATCACCGCCGAGGGGCCAGGAACAGCAGCGACCATCACCCCTTCCTGACGACATCTGGAAACCAGACGATATCCCGGATCGGCAATACAGGGGGTTCCTGCATCGCTGATCAGTGCTATCGACTCCCCAGCTTTAAGTTTGTCAATCAACTGGCTCGACCGAGATTCCTCATTATGTTCATGATAAGAAATAAGCGGCGTACTGATCCCATAATGGTTTAATAACTTTCGACTATGGCGGGTATCCTCTGCCGCAACCAGCGCAGCTTCTTCTAATATTCGCACCGCCCTGTAGGTCATATCCTCCAGATTACCAATCGGAGTCGCTACCACATAGAGGGTTCCACTCACTCCAATCCCTCCAGTTGTTCCAGCCAGAGAGTGACTGCAGCATCACTCGGCATACGCCAATCACCTCGTGGGGAAAGAGCGACCGTACCCACCTTGGGGCCATCAGGAAGGCAGGAACGCTTGAACTGCTGGCTGAAAAAGCGCCGATAAAATTGACGCAGCCATTTGAGTAATTCACTCCGGGAATATTCATCGGCAAAAACCTGCTCGGCCAACATCAGCACCTTTTTAGGCGAAAAATGCATCCGCACCACCTGGTAGAGGAAAAAATCATGCAATTCATAGGGGCCGACAACCTGTTCAGTCAGTTGGTCAATATTTCCATCAGCGTCAGGGGGCAATAATTCGGGGGAAACCGGGGTCGCACACACATCTTCCAGAATGGTGGATATGCGGCCGCTGAATTCTTCTCTGGAACACCAATCGACCAGATAGCGAACCAGTGTTTTTGGTACTCCGCAATTCACGGCATACATCGACATATGATCGCCGTTATAGGTACACCAGCCAAGTGCCAATTCCGACAAATCCCCGGTTCCGATAACCAGGCCACCCACCTGATTGGCCTTGTCCATCAAAATCTGGGTCCGTTCACGCGCCTGACTGTTTTCATAAGTAATATCGTGCAGGTCAGGATCGTGCTCAAGGTCACGGAAATGTTGCTGCACTGCTTTGTCAATCGGGATGACTTTGAGGGTAACAGCCAATTGTTCGGCCAACTCCTCGGCATTTCCACGGGTTCGCTCCGTCGTTCCAAAACCCGGCATCGTCAACGCGATAATCCCGTTGCGATCCAAACCAAGGCGATCAAAAGCTTTGACAGACACCAGCAGCGCCAGGGTTGAATCGAGACCTCCTGATAACCCAATAACCACCTTCCGGCTGCCGGTATGGCGTAATCGCTTCATCAGGCCGCTGGTCTGGAGTTGAAAAATTTCCTGACAACGGGCTGCCCGCTCGGCATCATCCGGGGGGACAAAAGGCGTTTTCGCAATGGATCGATACAGTTTATCAACCGTCAAAGAAGGGATTTTAAACCTTTGCAGTCTGAAAGCCTGTTCCGGATTTCCGGCGCCGAAAGTATTGTTGCGCTGTCGTTCCCCCTGAAGACGATCCAGATCGATATCCGCCAGCGCCAGTTGAGTGTCAAATTGGAATCGCTCTGTCTCTGCCATGATCTGACCATTTTCGGCAATCAGAGAATGGCCTGAGAACACCAGGTCGGTGCTCGATTCATTTGGTCCCGCTGAGGAATAAGCATAGGCCGCCAGACAACGGGCCGATTGCGATGCGACCAGAGCACGTCGATAAGCGTTCTTACCGAGAATTTCCGGGCTGGCTGACAGATTCAACAGCAATGTTGCTCCTGCCAATGCCTGAGATCCACTGGGAGGAACCACCGACCAGGCATCTTCACAAATCTCGATACCGATCACCGCTGCGGGGAAATTTTCAGCCTGAAATAAGAGATCGGGGCCAAAAGGGACCTGTTGAGAACCGATCAGGACAGAGTCAGATTGTCGTTCAGCAGCGGAACAGAACCACCGCTGCTCGTAAAACTCACCGCTATTGGGCAAAAATGATTTTGGGACCAGGCCACAGATTTTTCCGCCGGAGATAAACACCGCACAGTTAAACAAACGCCCGGAAACTGAAACCGGGGCACCAACCACCAAGGTGATCTCTTCTGCTGCTGACAATTGGGCCAACAAAGGAAGAGACTCGAGCACTTTTTGTTGCAGCTGTTGCTGAAAAAAAAGATCCGCACAGGTATAACCCGTCAGGCACAATTCGGGGAACAAGACGATCTGACTTTTTTTCTGCTTCGCCAGCCGAGCCGTTTTACCTATTTCAGCCATATTGAAATCAACATCGGCAACTTTCATTTCCGGGGTTGCGACTGCAACGCGCAACAACCCATAGTCAACAAGATCAATTGCCGTTTTTATCTTTTGATCAATCATGCTTACTCCCATTCATTGATCCTGGTTATTCAATCGGGCAGAGAAAATGCGTCCGGCAAATGGGTGATCTCTGCTGTCCCGTTTATCCCGGACAAAACCGCGACAACATCAAAGCGTGGTTGCAGCTTGGCACATTTATGCTCTTGCAAATACCACTGACCGGTACGGATAATCTGTCGCTGTTTGCGGATGCCGACAGCTTCCTGAGGAGAACCAAAAGCAACGCTGCGGCGCGTCTTCACTTCTACAAAAAGGAGGATTTTTTTATTCCTGGCAATAATATCAATTTCACCAACCGGCGTGCGGTAATTACGCTCCAGAATTTTCATTCCCTGCAAGCGTAAATACTCGACAGCCTGATCTTCTCCCCAAGCGCCCAAAGCCAATCTCGCGTGACTCACAATCCCCCCGATCACAGAAGAACAAAAAACCTGCAGTTCCGAATAGTTGCTTATAGTAACACTGTTTAAATTCAATTTACATGTATTTTCAGATCAAGAACGCGTAGATTATCGACAGTTTTTTACGTATGATTCTGCAACAGAAAAATAACGGCAAAACAATGAAAGAGGATGCAGATGGAACAGAAACTCATTTGTGGGGTCGATGAAGTTGGTCGTGGAGCCGGAGCCGGTGAAATATATTGTGCTGCCGTCATCCTGAATGCAAAAGAACCAATCCAGGGTATTACCGACTCGAAAAAAATCTCCGCAAAAAAACGGGAAATACTGGCACAGGAAATCAAGAAAAAAGCCACCGCATGGTGTATAGCGACAGCCAGTTTGCAGGAAATCACCGACCTCAATGTTTTGCATGCCACAATGCTGGCAATGCAAAGGGCGGTCGAAGGACTGGCAGTGGCCCCGGATAAAACCCTGATCGATGGCAACCGGGCACCACAGCTGAAAGGTTACGTCGAAACCGTCATCAAGGGAGACCTTAAAATCCCTGAAATTGGCGCGGCATCCATTATTGCCAAAGTTGCCCGTGATCAGAAAATGGTTGAACTGCACGAAAGCTATCCCGATTACGGTTTTGATCAGCATAAAGGCTACCTGACCAAACAACACCTGGACGCATTACAGCAACACGGTCCTTGTGCAATCCACCGGGTGACCTATGCACCAATCAAGAGACTTCTTTGCTCTGATTGAATGATGTTTGCCTGCTTTTGAAAAAAACTGGAAGGTGTTTTTTACAGGAGAACTAGAAAAACTAAAGCTTCAGGAACAGATAAGATAAGAACCACTAACTTAAAAAATAAAACCCTGCTAGGCATTGCTGAGCAGGGTTTTATTCTTATACAGCAAATAGAGAGTTAAACCATCCGCTTTTCGGAAATCCGTGCGGCTTTACCACGCAGATTACGCAAGTAATAAAGCTTGGCCCGACGGACCTGCCCCACGCGAATGACTTCAATCTTGTCAATGCTTGGTGAGTGCAGTGGAAAAATCCGTTCAACACCAATAGATCCTGACATTTTGCGAACGGTGTAGGAAGAACCAAGCCCGCGATTAACGCGCTTGATGCAAACACCCTGAAAAATCTGAATCCGTTGTTTTTCACCTTCAGTAATCTTTACGTGAACCTTAAGGGTGTCGCCGGCCTTAAATCGCGGGATATCCTTTTTGATTTGTTCCATTTCCAGCATATCAATAATATTCATCTGTAATCCTCCTGGGTTTATCTCTCAGATTTTCTTGCAATCTGTTAACTATGTGAAAAGTGCGTTTATTAAAAAGTTATATTTATCCATCCGTTGCTATTTTTTGTCGCAACAGATCAAGGGTTTTCAAGTCCAGTTCACTCAAAGAAACGGATTCTAAAAGTTCTGGACGACGCTGTAAAGTTCGTAACAACTGCTGTTCCCGACGCCAACCGGCAATCTTGCCGTGGTCGCCGGAAAGAAGAACATCCGGCACGGACATCCCGTTAAAAACAGCAGGACGGGTATATTGCGGATATTCCAAAAGACCATCAACAAACGAATCGGATTCCGCACTGCTGCTGCTACCAAGGACGCCGGGTAAATTCCGGGAGATCGCATCGATCATCACCATTGCCGGTAGTTCACCACCAGTCAGAACAAAGTCTCCGATTGAAAATTCTGCGTCAACCAGAGTCTCCCTGACCCGCTCATCAAACCCCTCATAGCGCCCACAGAGAAAAATCAAATTTTCTTCCCGGGCCAACTCACGCGCATGTTGCTGCCGAAAAGGAACGCCCTGAGGAGTCATCAACAACACCTTCGCAGTCGGGGCTTGCAACCTCAATTCTGCTATAGCCTTAGCTATGGGCTCAGGTTTCATCACCATACCGTCGCCACCGCCATAAGGGGTGTCGTCGGTCGTCAAATGCTTGCCTTCTGCCCAATGACGTAAATTGTGGGCCCTGACCTCAAGCAATCCTTGTTTAATTGCCCGCCCGAGGATGCTTTCCCGCAACGGTGAATCAAACATATCAGGAAAAAGGGTCAAGACATCAAAGATCATTGTTGCTCTGGGATCAACCCATCAGGAAGATCAACCTGCATAATTCCGGCTTGCAAATCTACAGATGACACAAACTGATGAACGGCCGGGATTAAAATTTCACCCAAATGGCCCCTTACAACATAAGTGTCATGTGCAGCGGTACTGAGTAAGTCCTGAAGGGTTCCAATCTCTCCGTGTTGCCGGTCAATAACCTGCAATCCGTCTAATTGTCTCCAGTAATATTCATCGTCGCTTAAATCGGGCAGCATATTCTCAGCCAGCAAAACCTGACTGCCAACGATCTGTTCAGCTAAATGAATCGACTCATAGCCCTGCAAACGCAAGAGAACCCGCCCCTTATGTAAAAACTGGCGGGTGATGGTTACCCTTCGAATATCATCAGAGGGCAAACGCAAATAAACCTGTTTCAACGTCATCAGAAGATCGGGATCTCCTGAGTTCAAACGAATCTTGAGATCCCCCCGTAAACCATGAGTCCCGACAACGGCCCCAATATCAAGCAGAGGTTCAGTCATGGATTCAAACCAACCTCAAAAAACCATACGCTGAATTTATTCCATAATCTGCAACAAAGCATGACGATTCTCGCGCGTTGCTTTGGCGTTCAGTAATGTCCTCATCGCCTTGGCATTACGCCCCTGTTTACCAATAATCCGGCCCATGTCTTCCTGTGCAGCGGCAAGCTTGACAAGCACACTGCCGTCCTCAGCTATCTCTTCAGAAACAACGATTTCATCAGGCTTCTCTACCAGAGATCTTGCTATATGCTCGATCATGTCTTTCATGGGTCACCCTCCGGGTCGTTAGGGTTGGTTTCACCGGATTTTGACCATGATCAAGGGATCAGGCTTCAGCAGTCGCCTTTGCCTTGAACTTGGCCCAGACACCGGCATGCCGCAAGAGGCGACGCACTGTATCAGTAGGCTGAGCACCCTTGTTAAGCCACTCAAGGGCACGATCTTCCTTAAAGTTCAGCAGAAAATCTTCCTGGCGTGGATTATACTGCCCCAAATTTTCAATAAAACGACCATCCCGAGGGAAACGCTCGTCGGCCACAACGACCTTATAGACCGGCTTCTTTTTTGCGCCACCACGGGCGAGTCTGATTTTTACTGACATACTGTCTTTCCTCCTGGTGTTTCTTTTTATTGCCTGTTTATCGAACAGGATATTTCGATTGTATCACTATCCGCTGTTTTAAAATGGAAGCTGACCACCTTGGCCAAACATCCCCTTGAGCCCTTTGGGTCCCATTTTCTGCATTTTCTTCATCATTTTTTGCGCCTCAACAAAGCGCTTTAACAACTGATTCACATCCTGAACACGCGTTCCGCTGCCTTTAGCAATGCGCAACCGCCTGGAACCATTCAAAATTTTATGATCTAATCGTTCACGAGGTGTCATCGAACGAATGATTGCCTCGATTTTTTTCATTTCATTTTCAGGAAGCTGTGCCCCCTGTGCCTTTTTAAGTGCTTTTCCTGCTCCGGGAATCATCTTCAACAACGAATCCATAGAGCCCATTTTCTTAACCATCTGCATCTGCTCAAGAAAGGTTTCAAGGGTAAAACCACCCTTGCGCAACTGCTGCTCCATCGCCGCAGCATCATCTGCGTTAACCGCTTCCTGCGCTTTTTCAATCAGGCTGAGAACATCCCCCATACCGAGAATGCGTTGCGCCATCCGATCCGGATAAAACTGTTCCAGAGCATCAAGCTTTTCCCCCATACCAACAAGCTTGATGGGCTTGCCTGTAACCTCCCGGATGGAAAGTGCGGCACCTCCGCGGGCATCACCATCCAGCTTGGTCAAAATAACCCCTGTCAGAGGTAATTGTTCATCAAAACTGGCAGCAACAGTGACCGCATCTTGACCGGTCATCGCATCAGCAACAAACAAAATCTCCTGGGGTATAACCTTATCAACAATCCTCTGTAGCTCACCCATCAACTCGGTATCAACATGTAACCGACCTGCAGTATCCAGAATGATCGTATCAAAACCATTGAGTTCCGCATAATTTAATGCGCGGGTACAAATATCAACCGGGTCCTGTCCTGCTTGAGAATCAAATACCTCGACATCAAGCTGACGCCCCAGAGTTTTAAGTTGTGCAATTGCCGCCGGACGATAGACATCAGCCGGAACCAGCAAAGGATTACGTTTTTCACGGCGCAATTTCAGCGCCAGCTTGCCACAGGTTGTCGTTTTCCCAGCACCCTGCAACCCGCAAAGCATTATTGGCACCGGAGGCTTAACCGAAAGATTAAGGGAGTTATCTTCTCCCTCCCCCATAAGTCCGGCCAGCTCTTCGCGAACAACCTTAATCACCTGCTGAGCAGGGGTTAAGCTCTTCAGTATATCCTGACTGGCAGCACGTTCACTAACTCTGGTGACAAAGCTTTTAACAACACGGAAGTTGACATCAGCCTCAAGAAGCACCAAGCGGATTTCCCGCATCGTTGCCTTTATATGCTGTTCGGTCAGGCGCCCGTGCCCACGCAGTTTCTTAAAAACCGAGTCGAGCTTGTCAGAAAGAGTATCAAACATACCGCTCTATTAAAAATCCAAAAAAGAGTAAATATAAAAACAGCAGACCACATTGTCAAGCAAAAAGCCCGGAAAAACAGACTGTTCCGCACTATACTATCCGCTGAAACTCCCCATCCTGCTTCAGCCAAACTTCCGCAACCTTCAAATTTGACTCATCCAAGGCTTCCAGAACTCCAGTCTGCATCAGATAAGGATACCTTATTACCATACCACAGTCTGCACTTAAAGATCGTGGAACAGGGGTCAACAAAATATCCAGGCGCTTTTCCTTAAGAACTTTTTCCGCCTTCATCACCCTGTGAATCGAATGAAAAATTGCGACGCAATCCCCTTCACCAATCACCAGACACCATCCTATCGCGAGAATCCAGCCGCGCATAATGACACGTTTATAGACGCCATGCAAGCCCAATTCCTTTGAAAGGAAAATTGACAGTGCCCCCCTGCAAAGAGTAAAGTATTCGATCTTTTGATACTCCATCCCAAAGGAAACGAAACTTGCTCCCTGATCAAATTTTGGCACTGGCCATTCTTGTTTTTTTTTCTTTTGGCAGCAATTTACCCCTTGGTTATTTCCGTGAGGGCAGTCGTAAATTCTCTTTTCGATGGTTCATTCTCGTTCACGCGTCAATACCCTTTATCATTATCCTGCGCACCATTCTTGGATTCAGCTGGGTTTGGATTCCTCTGACCCTTGGCTGTGCCGTTAGCGGGCAATTGCTCGGTGGCCGGTTTCGCAAAAAGGCACTTGAATGAAACGTAGCGACCGTCCACCCATGAAGCACGCCGAAAAAGTTGGTTTTCTGCTGAAACAAATTCTTGGGCAACCGGGTTTTGGAGAACAGCTCAATCGCCATCAAGCCTGGCTGGTTTGGGATCAACTTGTCGGTGAACAGATTGCCGCCCGGGCAAGACCCTTCAAGTTACGGAAAGGGGTTCTGGAGGTTCAGGTTGACCATCCGGTATGGATGCAACAATTACAACTGATGAAACCGCAAATTCTGGAAAAAATTGAGGCCAAAATTCCAAATGCCGGGATCACGGACATCTACTTGCGACAAACTCGCAACGCACAGACCTATCACCCCCAGAAAGCGAAAACGGCACCGGAACCGCCACCTTGGGTCGACATGGAGCTGACCGACAGCGAAAAAAAATCAATTGAAGAGAAATTGTCTCCAATAAAAAATGTGGAATTGAAACATGAGCTGCGAAAGCTGTTCACTCGCCAGAAACAACTAGACAAAACCAGAGGGGATTAAGCGGAGGCAGTGTCGTACATCTGCAAAATTTCTTCTGTATAATTTCGTCCCTCTCCGTTATCCACATAAACATAAAGAGGATCTTCTACTCGCAAACCGGGACGTCCTCCCTTGCCCCCTTCCACCAAAACCATCTTTGCTTCTTTCCCCCGTTGAGGATGAACCATCCTGAGCCGCTTCGGCTCCAGTCCGGCAGCTGCCATTGTCAGCATCAACTCCGGCAGACGTTCTGCGAGATAGATGACTGCGAAGTGACCACCTTGCTTCAACAACCAGGCGGCAGCAGCAATAAAATCAACCAGCCCCCCGGATATCTCATGCCGAGCGGCGGCACGCTCACTATTCGGAGCAATTCGACCGGAATCAGGATGACGGTAAGGCGGGTTGCTGACAACCAGATCCGCATAATTCCCCGGAATAGCCTCTCTAATATCCCTGATATCCTGGTGGAGAATGTTCACCCGATCTTGCAAACCATTGAGCCTGACATTCCGTCCGGCACGCTCTGCCAGGGCAGGCTGAATCTCAATACCGGTCAATTCACCTGCTCCGCTCAAACGCGCCAGAATGAGGGGCAATATCCCTGACCCGGTTCCAAGGTCAACAACTTTAGCTCCCTTCCCAACATTGACAAACCGGGCCAGAAGCACCGGGTCGAGAGAGTAGCGGTATCCATCCTTGGCCTGCAGTAGTTGTAAATTGCCAATTGATAGCGTATCCAGAGTTTCCTTCATCCCATAATCCAAAAAAAAGGCCGATCTGAAATTACTCAGGTCGGCCTTTCAACGAGATGTCTAAGTCAAAAATTACTTAACGTGACATTCTTTACACTTGGTAGGACCTTTTTTCATTTCTTTGTGGCAGCCCTTACAGTTGTTGTGAATGGCAGTTTTATACTTGAGCTTTGCGCCATCATCTGCATCACCATGACAGCTGTCACATGTCTCATAACCACCGGTGTGGTGACAAGTAACACAGTCAGAAACTGATTGATGTTTGGCATGGTCAAAAGTAACAACGCCGGTCTTTGCTTTGTCCATTGAAATTGAAGCAGGACCTTTGTCAGCAGCAATGGCAGTAAATGCTGATCCAACAAATGCAACAATAGCCAAAAGTACGATTAATTTTTTCATCTGTAATTCCTCCCTTTGATTTACGTTAAGAAACCGTTAGCAAATTAAATCAAAAATATCTCAGCTGTCAATCGAAAATTGTATACAATATACAATTTATAGATAACTAAATCAGTCCATCTTCGACCATCTTTTTCTGCACCAGATCCGATTTTTTAATCACACCGGCGGCCATATCCTTCTTGAATTGAAGCAGCTTTTTCTCCAGTTCAGGATCTTCTGTTGCCAACATCCTGGCTGCAAAAATGCCGGCATTCCGTGATCCGGCCAGACCAATGGCCATTGTCGCCACCGGGATTCCGGCGGGCATCTGTACCATCGCTAAAAGTGCATCAAGGCCACGCATTGAAGTGGCATCAATGGGCACGGCAATTACCGGCAACATGGTTTCAGCCGCAACAACACCAGCGAGATGAGCAGCAGCACCAGCTCCGGCGATCAAAACCTTTATCCCTTTATCACGGGCACCCCGAACATATTCCATTGTCCGTTCTGGAGTGCGGTGGGCACTGGATACAATCATTTCAAAAGGGATATCAAACTGTTTCAAAACCTTAGCGGCTTCGACCATGATGTCATAATCACTATCACTGCCCATCAGAATACCAACAACGGGTATTTTTTTATTCATCCTTTAAGACTCCTCTAAGTTATCGATTTAACGCCCGCGCACCAATATCATGGCGATAATGGACCTTGTCCCAATGAATAACGTCGACACCGGCATATGCTTTGGCTATGGCATCTTTGACCGTATTCCCCAAACCGGTTACGCCGAGAACCCGTCCCCCGTGATTGACTATTTTCCCATCTTTCAGGGTTGTCCCGGCATGAAAAACCATCAGGTCTTCTATATCAGCAGCTCTATCCAAACCGGTCACAGGAAAATTCTTTTCGTATGCCGCAGGATAACCACCACTGGCCATGACCACGCACACAGCAGCCTTATCATGCCATTCGATAGCATCCTGCTTCAGTTCACCACAAGCACAGGCCTGCAATACCGGAACAATATCCGACTTCATCCGCATCAACAGTGGTT
Source organism: uncultured Desulfuromusa sp. (assembly GCF_963675815.1). Lineage (NCBI taxonomy): Bacteria > Pseudomonadati > Thermodesulfobacteriota > Desulfuromonadia > Desulfuromonadales > Geopsychrobacteraceae > Desulfuromusa > uncultured Desulfuromusa sp. Next base: position 2,431,455 of record NZ_OY776574.1, on the reverse strand, counting down.
GTGCTTCCGGATCACCAAAACGGGCATTATATTCAACCACACGGGGCTTTCCATCTTTGATCATCAACCCGACGTAAAGAATACCACTGTAGGGGCAGCCGTCCTGCGCCATTCCCTGAATGGTCGGATTAACAATCGTGTCAACGATAACCTGGTAAAGATCATCGGTGACTACCGGAGCCGGAGAGTATGCCCCCATGCCGCCGGTATTAGGCCCTTCATCATTATCATTGGCCCGTTTATGATCCTGCGACGAGGCCAGAGGAAGAATATTTTTACCATCGGTAAAAGCAAAAAACGAAGCCTCTTCACCATCCATAAATTCTTCAATAACAACACTGGCACCGGCCGCACCAAAGACCTGATCAAGCATGATATCATCAACGGCAGCAATGGCCTGTTTTTCCGTCAGCGCGACAACGACGCCCTTCCCTGCAGCCAGACCATCGGCCTTGACAACAATCGGAGCTCCTTGCTCCCGAATATAAGCGACCGCATCCGCATGCCTGGTAAAACTCTTATAGGCTGCGGTCGGGATGCCGTAGCGAGCCATAAGATCCTTGGAAAAACCTTTGCTCCCCTCAATTTGGGCAGCGGCTTTGTTGGGCCCGAAAATCTTCAAACCGGCAGCTTGAAAAATATCGACAATCCCCATCGTCAGCGGGACTTCCGGACCAACGACAGTCAGATCTACCTTCTCAGCCAGGGCAAAATCACGTAAGACTTCAATCTCATCAGCAGCAATATGGACACATTCGGCCAACTCAGCTATTCCTGGGTTTCCGGGGGCACAATAAATATGCTCCACTAATGGCGATTGGGCAATTTTCCAAACCAATGTATGCTCACGACCGCCTCCGCCTACAACCAGAATTTTCATAATAAATTCCTTTTGTGCTGAGGGATGACAAGCATCGCCCCTGCAGTAATCAATCAATGCCGGAAATGACGCATTCCGGTAAACACCATAGCAATATTGTGCTCATCTGCGGCAGCAATGACTTCTTCATCACGGATTGAACCACCTGGCTGAATAACAGCAGTAATGCCAACAGCAGCGGCATTATCAATCCCGTCGCGGAAAGGGAAAAATGCGTCCGAAGCCATAGCGGCACCGGAAACATCCAAACCGGCATGCTCGGCCTTGATCGCAGCAATTCGGGCAGAGTTCACCCGGCTCATCTGTCCGGCACCTACCCCAATCGTCATCCCATCTTTACAATAAACGATGGCATTTGACTTCACAAATTTGGCAACCCTCCAGGCAAAATCAAGGTCTTGACGTTCCTTATCAGTCGGTGCCCGCTTGGTCACCACCTGCAAATCCGCACTCAGCTGCAAGTCAGCTTCCTGAACCAGCAATCCGCCATTGACCCGCTTATAATCAAAGCGCGGAGACGGCTCAGCCGGCCATTCGCCACATTCAAGCAAGCGAACATTCTTTTTCCTGGCAATAATATCAGCAACAGTTGCTGCAACCCGCGGAGCAATAATCACCTCCACAAATTGCTGGTCAACAATCGCCTGGGCCGTTTCCGGATCCAGCTCCCGGTTAAAAGCAATAATGCCGCCAAAAGAAGATTCCGGGTCCGTTGAAAAAGCACGTTGATAAGCTTCCAGCAGATTTGAACCCGTCGCAACACCACAGGGATTGGCATGTTTGACAATGACACAAGACGGGGCCTCGTTGAATTGTTTTATGCACTCAAGGGCGGCGTCGGTATCACCAATATTATTATAGGAGAGCTCCTTCCCCTGTAGCTGCCGAGCTGTCGCAATGGATGCTTCCGAAATATTTTTTTCGACATAAAATGCAGCCTTCTGGTGTGGATTTTCACCATAACGCATCCCTTGTGATTTCTGGAATTGCAGGGTCAGGGTTGGAGCAAAATCAGTCATCTCTTCACTGGTTCGTTGCCCCAGCCAATTGGAAATGGCACCATCATAAGCGGCGGTGTGCTGATAAACCTTAACTCCCAGCTTGAAATTCGTGGATTCAGAAACTTCCCCGCTGCCTTGTTTCATCTCGGCAATAACGTTCTCATAATCAGCCGGGTCGACAAGAACGGTGACAAACTTGTTGTTTTTAGCTGCACTTCGCAGCATTGTCGGGCCACCGATATCTATGTTTTCAATAGCATCTTCAAGGCTACAGTTATCATTTGCCACTGTTGCCTCAAAAGGGTAAAGATTCACCACCACCATATCGATCGGCTCAATACCATGCATTGCCATTGCATTGGTATGTTCAGAATTATCACGCAATCCAAGTAACGCACCATGAACTTTGGGATGTAACGTTTTCACCCGTCCATCCATCATTTCCGGAAAGCCAGTGTAGTCAGAAACATCCATAACCGGGATTCCAGCATCACGGATTAACTTTGCCGTCCCACCTGTTGATAATAATTCCACACCGAAACTGTTTAATTCCCGGGCAAGATCAATAACCCCGGTCTTATCCGACACCGAAATCAATGCACGTTTGATAGCAGCCATAGACTGTCCTTTCTTCTTTAAATACAACCATTGAAACCAAAAATATAAATTCTAAGTGGGCAGCCATTTACGGTCCTGCCCGGAAGTTTCAGTATGTGAATCTGTACGGTATTTATTATATACAAATGGAGTGAGTTTTTAAGCCTTTGGACCCTTCAGGATTTGTGGGGTTTTTAACATGATTCAGCCTTGGTGACAACTGCTTTTAAAAGCTATGATACCGGCAAATAGCGTCGTGGAACCCGACTGCCGATACGGCAAAAAACCTCGTAGGAGATCGTATCCAGTTGCTCTGCCCATTCATCTCCCGTTATTGACAAACCGTCTGCAGATCCAAGTAAAGTGACACAATCACCAACCTTGACCCCTGAAATATGACTCACATCCACCAGAGTCCAGTCCATGCAGACCCTACCGATCACCGGGATTTTCTGCCCATGTAAAATCCCCTGTCCACGGTTACTGAGGAGACGGTTGTAACCGTCGGCATAACCAATCGGCAAGACGGCTACCAACATGTCACGGGGAGCGTGGTAACTGTGACCATAAGAGATGCCGCTGCCCGCAGGCAATCTTCTTAATTGAGCAACACAGCTACGGAGATGCATAACCGGTTGCAGGTTCAGTTTCGTTGAGAAAACAGGGCCGGGAAGTCCACCATAAAGCATGATTCCAGGGCGAGACAGGGTACATTCAGGGCAATCCCAGGCACTTAACCCGGCACTATTATTCAGATGAATCTCACGAGGTTGAAGCCCGGCATCCCGAACCATTTGCAGCAGCAGCAGAAATTGATTTCGCTGTGCCACTGTCACGGCAGAATCCAAATCATCAGCACAGGCGAGATGGGACATGAAACCTTCAACAATCAGTCCGTCCATGCTGCAAAGTTGCGGCAAAAAATCCTCCAGCTGCTGAGGCAAAAATCCGACCCTTCCCATGCCACTGTCCACCTTCAGATGGACTTTTATCTGCTGCTTCCGTTTCAACGCCTGGGCATTAAGACGCAGGGCCGTATCCACATCCAGGAGTGTCGGCATTAAATTAAACTCTAAAAAAACAGCCTCCTGTCCGGAAAAACAACCTCCCAAAACCAGTAAATGATCACTGATACCGGCACGGCGTAACGCTAAGGCCTCTTCAAGGGTCGCCACAGCAAAGTCGCAGATCCCGAAATCCTGCAAAGCTCTGGTCACCGGAATTGCACCATGTCCATAAGCATCAGCCTTAACAACCGCCAGAACACGTTGAGTCGGGGAACACAAGCTGAATGCCTGCTGTAGATTATGTTGTATCGCTGACAAGTCAACATCGACCCAGGTCGGGCGAGCTGGATAGTTCATCGCACAATTTCCTCCAAAATAATATAAGGAAAATCAATAACAACCTTCACGCCTATTTAATCCTTCCAAATGCATGAAGGAAAGAAGCAATAGCACCAAAGATTAATTGACACCAAGATTTTATACTGTTAGGATGACCAACTAATTGTGTATTTCTCATTCTAATTTTCTCAGGATAATTTTCAAATAAGAGAACTACGTCCTATACATCTCATATTTTAGGGGGCTTGCCAATGCTTTCCGGTCTCTACCTGATCACGGATAACAATCTGGATGGAAAACTGCTGACAAAAGTAGAAGCCGCATTGCTGGGTGGTACAAAAACGGTCCAGTACCGGGCCAAAGATATCCGCCCGGATGAGAGGCGGGACATGGCGGAAAAGATTAAAACCCTCTGCCATGCATACAAAGCCAAGCTCATTATTAATGATCTTCCCGAATTAGCTCACGAAATCGATGCAGATGGCGTTCATCTTGGCCAGGATGATATATCCATTGTCAGAGCTCGCCAGATTCTCAGCCACAAAAAACTGATTGGGGTTTCCACTCACAGTGTCGATGAAGCCCTCAAGGCAGAAGCACATGGTGCTGATTATATTGCCATCGGCAGCATCTTTCCGACCAACAGCAAGCAGGACATCAGCTTAGTCGGGATCGATACTCTGAGTAAAGTTCGCAAAGCCGTTCGTATTCCTGTCGTCGCTATCGGTGGGCTCACTCCCGAACGGGCATTTGACGCATTATCTGCCGGAGCTGATGCCGTTGCCGTTCTCTCAGGAGTTATGGCAGATGCTGACCCCGCCCGCGCAGCCAAAGAATATTCTCTGTTGTTCAACCGGAACAAACCCGCACCCAACGGCAAAGTCTTAACGATTGCGGGGTCAGATTCAAGCGGTGGAGCCGGCATTCAGGCAGACATTAAAACCATCACTCTTCTGGGCAGCTACGCAAGCAGCGTTTTAACAGCCCTGACCGCTCAGAATACTCTTGGTGTCAACGATACATATATGGTTCACACGGATTTTGTCATGAAACAGCTTGAAGCCGTTCTTGATGATATCGAAATTGATACCGTAAAAACAGGAATGCTGAGTTGGGGGGGAATTGTCTCACGGGTCGCAAAAGTTATCGAGGACCGTTCTCTCCTCGCGGTTGTTGATCCGGTCATGGTCGCCAAGGGAGGAGAGTCGCTTTTGGATAAAGAAGCCCACGACAGCCTCATTTCTCGATTGCTGCCCCAATCATACCTGCTGACCCCCAACCTGCCGGAGGTCGAAGTTATGACGGGAATCGAACCACGAACAACGGCTGAAATGGTGGATGCCGGACGCACCCTGCAGGAATTAGGAGCACGCAACGTTTTGATTAAAGGGGGGCACTTGAATGGAGATGCGACAGATATTCTCCTGCTGGGAGATGAAGAACATCAACTGACTCATCAACGTTTTGACACCATCAATACCCATGGCACCGGTTGTACCCTCTCTTCAGCCATAGCCACTTTCCTGGCCCAAGGGTATCCGTTAAAACGCGCAGTAGAAAAAGGAAAACGCTTTGTTTCCCTTGCGATAGAGACATCAATACCAACCGGCCGGGGACATGGCCCCGTCAATCACATCCAGGCTGCCATGCAGCTCTTACATGAACAGGTTTCAATAGAAAACTCATGACCTTCAAGCACAGTGGGGTCCTGATAGCCTTGCTTTTCTTTGTTGACTTTCGAGCGGCCTAACTGTTAGTTCTATCAAGACTATATGAACACGCTAGGGGCGTCTTCGTTACTGAGAGTTCCAGTTTTTTTTGGAACAACCCTTGGAACCTGATCCGGTTGATCCCGGCGTAGGGAAGCGGCTACAAATACCGATACGTTTTATCGATAGCCGCCTTTTGGCGGCTATTTGTTTTTGTAGATTTGTCAACGACGTCTTTTCTTCGCTCAGGATTTGTATCCGTTTGTATCTTTCAACCGCAGTGCAAACTCATATAGAGTGTGTCCTGCTTTTCACTGCCTGAGGTAACTCTTCATGACTCAACTTGAAATGGCCCGCAAGGGACAAATCAGCGATTTGGTCCGCCAAGCCGCCGCTGCTGAAAATATTGATCCGGAAATTCTTCGCCAAAAAATTGCAGCGGGAACAGCTGTTGTATGCCGCAACAACAAACATACGAACGGTCGTCCATTGGCCGTAGGGGAAGGACTTCGAACAAAAACCAATGCCAACCTGGGGACCAGCCAGGATGACACCAGCATTGATAAAGAGCTTGAAAAAGCCAAAGTCGCTGCTGCCGCTGGGGCAGACGCCCTGATGGATTTATCAACCGGCGGTCCCATTGATGAAATCCGTGCAGCAATCATAGCTGAGACCGATCTCTGTATCGGCAGTGTCCCCCTCTATCAGGCCGCTTGTGACGCTGTCATAAAACAAGGGAAACCTATTGTTGATATGACCGTAGAAGATATTTTTGCCGGGGTTAAAAAACATCTCGATGACGGTGTCGATTTTATCACTGTTCACTGCGGTGTCACTCGCGAAACTGTGGCGAGAATGGATCGTGAAGGACGCCTGCTTGAAGTTGTCTCGCGCGGCGGTTCCTTCACAGTCGGGTGGATGGACTACAACAAAGCTGAAAACCCCCTCTACGAATTTTATGATCGCCTGCTGGAGTTGGTCCGCCCCTACGATGCAGTTCTCTCCCTCGGTGACGGTTTTCGCCCCGGGTGTCTGGCCGATGCAACTGACCGGGCGCAAATCCAGGAGCTGATCATCCTCGGTGAGCTGACCCAACGTGCTCAGGATGCAGGAATTCAGGTCATGATTGAAGGCCCCGGACATATGGCCCTCAACCAGATTGAGGCGAATATCAAACTGCAAAAACGTCTCTGCCACGGAGCACCATTTTACGTTCTTGGCCCGTTAGTCACTGATATTGCCCCTGGCTACGACCACATCACATCAGCTATCGGCGGAACTGTTGCAGCCGCTGCCGGAGCTGATTTTCTCTGCTATGTCACACCAAGTGAACACTTGCGCCTACCGACGGTTCAAGACGTTCATGAGGGGGTTATGGCCGTCCGAATTGCAGCCCATGCTGCTGATATCGTTAAAGGTGTTCCCGGAGCCATTGATAAAGATAATGCCATGGCTGTTTATCGTAAAAAACTTGACTGGGAAGGACAATACTCAGTTTCTGTTGATCCGGAAAAAGCAAAACGTTGGCGCGATGAATCCGGAGTTGATGAATCCCATGGTGCCTGCACCATGTGTGGTTCACTCTGCGCTTACAAAGTTATGAATGGTCGAGACCAGAAAAAAGCAGTATAAAAACGACACCTGGAATTTGAAACAGGGTTCAATAGCAGCACCGAATAGCAATATTCGGTGCTTTTTCAGGAATGATGCCGATGTGTGCAAAAAAAATCACCCGCCCGAAGCGTAGGCCCAAAATCAAACTGCGCGGCTTCAACAATCTGACCAAAAGTCTTTCCTTTAATATTTATGATATCTGCTATGCCAAACGCCCCCAGGCACGCAAAGAATATCTCGAGTATATTGACGAAGAGTACAATGCAGAGCGTTTAACCCTGATTTTAACTGAAGTCTCTGATATTATCGGTGCAAACATTCTCAACATTTCCAGTCAGGATTATGACCCTATGGGGGCATCTGTCACCATCCTGATTGCCGAAGAACCGATTGAACCAAAACCGGATCTGGTTGTTGCTCATCTGGATAAAAGTCATCTCTGCATCCATACCTACCCGGAAACCGATTCAAAATCAGGGATATCAACCTTTCGGGTTGATGTTGATGTTTCAACCTGTGGTAGAATAAGCCCTCTGAAAGCACTCAATCACCTGATTTCATCATTTGAGTCTGATATTGTGCTGATGGACTACAAAGTCCGGGGGTTTACTCGGGACATTAAGGGTCGCAAACATTACATCGACCACCGGATTCACAGCATTCAACAATATATCCGCAAGGAAATCCGGGATCGATATCAATGTGTCGATATCAATATTTATCAGGAAAATTTATTTCATACAAAAATGTTGCTTAAAGATTTCGACTTAAATAAATATCTTTTTGCAACAACGTATGACGATCTGTCTCACGAAGAACGGAAAAAAATAAAAACTATTCTCGGACAAGAAATGACCGAAATTTTTTATGCAAAAAATATTTATTAAGAGGCAAAAGATGAAGATCAATCTTTTTCTATCTCTCGTGGTGCTTATGACTTCACTTATCGGTTGTCAGCCGACCAGCCAATATTTAGGAGATCCGGAACTGCCCTATCCTCCTGATCGCGATCCTGTTGTCGGAGATATTCTCCATTTACCGACAGGATTTTTTGTCGACCAAGGGGCAATGCTTGATCAAGCCGGCCGCACCCAGGTCGTTTTTGTCGGAGAAACCCATGATAACCCGGCCTCTCACCGACTGCAGGAAAATATTCTTCAGGCTTTGGAGCAAAACAACCCCGGCAATATCACCTTAGCGATGGAAATGTTTACTCCCTCACAGCAAAAAGTCCTGGATTTATGGGTCAGTGGCAAGCTTTCCGAGAAAGAATTCCTGCAACAGGTCAACTGGTACCATAACTGGGGGATGAACTTTGCCTTCTATCGTCCCTTACTCAACTACTGTCGAGACCACAAAATACCCATTCTGGCTCTTAATGCGGAAAAGAGTCTCAAGCAAAACGTTGCCAGAACTCCTTGGGCTGAACTGACAGCCGAAGAACAAGAACAATTACCCGAGATGGATCATCGTGATCCCTATCAGCAAGCAATGGTTCATGCGATTTTTAGTGACCATAAGATGGGAGAGGCCATGCTGGACGGGTTTCAGCGGGTCCAGACCCTCTGGGATGAAACCATGGCACAGAATCTGGCTGCATATCTGCAAAATGAAGGAAAGAATCGCCAGATTCTCGTCATTGCAGGAGGAAATCATATCCGTTATGGATTTGGCATTCCCCGCCGTCTGTTTCGTCGTGTTCCAGTCTCTTTCCTCCTCATTGGTTCAGAAGAATTGGAAATACCGGAAGACAAAAAAGACCGGCTCATGAATGTCGTCAAGCCGGCCTACCCCATGCCACCATATCATTTCCTGACCTTTACTCGATATGAAGACCTGCCGAATCCGGGAGTTAAATTAGGAATAATGCTGGACAAAGTAGATAAGGGTCTCATGATCAAAGGGGTGATTCCGGGGTCAATTGCAGAGCTGCAGGGGTTAAAAGAAGGGGATATTCTGATGCAGATAGACGCACAACAGCTCAAAGAGCCCTTTGATCTGATTTATGAACTGCAACAAAAAAGCAGTCATGATCATGCAGAGCTGACCCTGCAACGTCAGAGTCGGTCAATCATCAAAGAAATCCATTTTTCTACCCCCTGACAGACGAGACTCATGCCCTTAAGTCCGCCCCCGGAATTGCTGATTTTTAGCAGGTATCCTGCTTCCGGAAAAGCAAAAACCAGACTCATCCCTCTATTGGGAGCTGAAGGAGCCGCACAATTACACAGACGACTGACAGAGCACACTGTCGGTGTTGCCCGTACTTCTCGCTCTGAAAACAGTCGATACAACATTACCGTTCATTACACAGGAGCCGCGTTAAAAGATTTCCGTTCCTGGCTCGGATGTGACCTGCAATATAAACTCCAACCTTCTGGTGATATCGGTCAACGGATGCAAGAGGCATTCAGGAGTTCTCTGGAGCATCATTCCAGTCACGTCATCGGCTTTGGTACCGACATCCCCGGATTAACTCCCGCAATCCTTCATCAAGCATATGCCGGTCTTGATAACCACGACATCGTCCTGGGTCCGGCGGTAGATGGAGGTTATTATCTTATTGGAATGAACTCTCTGCATTCCGAATTGTTTAACGATATCGCCTGGGGAACAGGCCAAGTGTATCGTCAAACTCAAGAGATATGCCACCAGCTCGGCCTCAGAGTCTTTGAATTGCCTTCTTTGAGTGATATCGACTTGCCGGAAGATTTGAATCCACTTAGAGACAATCCCCACTTCAGCGACGTCCTGACTCACACACCATTGCTCTCGGTCATCATTCCAACTCTTAATGAAGCAAGCGTTTTAGGAACAACCCTTAACGCTCTTCAAAAGTCTGACGATATCGAAATCATTGTTGCCGATGCGGACAGTCAGGATGGTACCGGTGACATTGCGTCTCGCCATGGAGCAAAGCTGCTCAAAGTCACGACTGGAAGAGCGGATCAACTCAATCAAGGGGTAAAAAACTCTCAGGGAAGGTATCTGCTGTTTCTGCATGCCGACACCCTGCTTCCTCCGGATTATAGGGCCCTGATCCTCACAGCACTGGACAATCCCAGTACCGTTGCAGGAGCATTTCGTTTCAAAACAGACATATCCAGTCCGGCAATGCGGATTGTTGAATGGGGAACAAACTTGCGCTCCTCCGTTTTAAAATGGCCATATGGCGATCAGGGTTTGTTCATGGAAAGACGAATATTTGATGAAATGGGAGGCTTTTCCGCTATCCCCATCATGGAAGATTTCGAACTTATACGCCGCCTGCGTCATCGTGGACGCATCGTCACCTTGAATCAAGAAGCAATGACTTCTGCACGGCGCTGGAAAAAACTGGGAATTCTTCGCACAACAATCATTAACCAGTTGATGATTGCAGGTTTTCTGATGGGCATTTCAAGCAAAACATTGTCCCGTTTTTACCGGAAAAAATAAAATGAGAACTCAGCCATCACTCTTAATATTATGGAAGGAACAATATTATGGCCATAATTTCAGCTTTTAAAAGCACAACTTTGTCCTGTTGTCTCTATGTATTCATATGCTCTTTATTCTTTATCCCTGCGCCAACATGCGCAGAGCAACAGAATTCCCTGACAGCCATCCACGTTGGAAATTTTTCAGGAAATGATCTGACGGGCTGGAAAGAAAAGGAATTCGTCAATCAAACCAGCTACCTTTTAACCAAACAAGACGATCGCACAGTGCTTCATGCTGAGGCAGATGCTTCAGCTTCAGGACTGTTTAAAGAAGTCGCCATTGACCTGACAACCCACCCATATATTAACTGGCAGTGGAAAGTAGACAAGGGGCACCCACCATTAGCGGAAAGAACCAAAAATGGGGATGATTACGCAGCGCGGGTATACATTGTTGTTAAAGGTGGACTGGCGTTCTGGAAAACGAAAGCAATCAATTATGTCTGGTCTTCAACTGAGAAAAAAGGAGCCATCTGGCCAAACGCATTTGCCGGAAAAAATGCAATGCTCATGGCCATTCGTTCTGCTGATGACGCAAAAGGGGTCTGGTACCAGGAAAAACGCAACGTCTACGAAGATTTAAAAAACATCTTCGGTGCAGAGATTAAAAAAATTGATGCTGTAGCCATTATGACCGACAGCGATAATTCAAAAGGGTCAGTGAGCGCCAGTTACGGTGACATCACTTTTACCGCTGACTAAATCGGCTGCCGGATACTATTTTGACATTCTCAGCACCAGATAACCAACCAACCCAGAAACAAAGGAACCAATAAGCACAGCCAATTTGTCAGCATAATGGTAAATCTGGGTATCATCATAAGCCAGGCTATCGACAAATAAACTCATGGTAAATCCGATCCCCGTAAGAATGGAGACACCATAGAGCTGCGTCCAATTACTGTCTGTCGGCAAACGAGCAAATCCGGCCTTGATCACCAGCCAGCTGAAACCAAAAACTCCCAGTTGTTTACCTAAAAACAACCCGAGCATAATTCCCATGGGAACAGGGTTGAACATCTCAGCCAGAGAAATCCCCCGCAAATCAACCCCGGCATTGACAAAAGCAAACAGTGGCAAAATCATAAATGCCACCCAGTAGTGCAAATCATGCTCCATTTCTTTGCTCATAGAGCAACTGCTGCCATCCCTGTTTTTACAGTTCAGAGGGATCATAAAGGCCAGTGCGACTCCCGCCAGCGTTGCATGCACTCCCGATTTCAATACACTGACCCATAAGACAATTCCAACCAGAATATAAGCGGCCTTCAGGGCAACGCAGAATCTATTCATAACAAACAAAATCAACAGGGCAATGGAAGCGATAACGATTGATAAAGCCGAAAGATCACTGGTGTAAAACAGGGCTATGATAACAATGGCGCCGAGGTCATCAATGATGGCGAGCGCCAACAAAAAAACTTTAAGAGAAAGAGGAACTCTGTTTCCCAAGAGCGACAAAACACCTAAGGCAAAAGCAATATCCGTAGCCGTTGGTATGGCCCACCCCTTCATTGCGAATGATTCGCCCTGATTAAAGATAATAAAAACCAAAGCAGGCACAATCATCCCGCCGATAGCTGCGACCCCCGGCAAGACAACCTGACTCAGGGAAGAGAGGTGACCTTCCAGCACCTCTCTTTTGACTTCCAGACCGATTAGGAAGAAAAAAACCGCCATGAGACCATCATTAACCCATAGCAACAATGGCTTGGCAATTTGCAATTCACCAAAACGAACCTCAACATGAGTGTGCAAAAAGCTATTGTAGAGTTCAGACAAGCCACTATTTTTCAAAACCAGTGCAATGATAGTGACAAACACCAATATAATACCTGCTGAAGACTCCCTTTTTATAAAAGTATTGATGGTTTCAATCATAGTTCTTCCTTGTGATGTTTACCTAAAAGATAATAAGTAATTCCGAGAGCTAAAACGACTGAGGCTGTTGCAAATATGTACATGGGCTCCAGTTCGCTGAAATCAATGATGATGACTTTACGGGCAATAGCCATTAAAGCAGTCGCGACAACAAGCTTTATGGGAATCACATCTGTGCGCAGGTACAGAACGATATTCTGATAAATTTCAATAGCGATAAGGACAACTAAAAAAGCGGCAAAAACTTTAAAAATATCAGATAGGCCAAGAAGAAAAACTGGAGGGGCAGCTAATCGATCATAGAGAACCAGCACCACGTCAGCGACCCCCCAAAAAATGACCAGAACCATCAATATTGCCAACACCTTGACAGCCACCTTAATCGCCTTATGCAAGAAGGCAATTAAAGGATCGGTATGCTCAGTAGGAAGTTCATCATGTTTCTGCATTGTTATTATCCTTGTGTATCGATAGCTCTGTCATTTCCCTGGATTCAACAGCAAGTAAAGAGGACTGAACAAATATATGATGTTGCATCCGCAAAATACTTCGTGAAAGAATACAATGCAGCAAGTTTAGACAGCTGCATTGCCACGGTCAAGGCATCGATCAAAAGTTCAGGTGATTTTCCCGGATCAGGATCTTCTTTTTACGCTCAGATGAAGGGCGTAAATATGCTAAACAAAAACTCAATAACTGAAAAAACAGAAATAAAAGCAATACAACCTGAGTGTTTAAGATTGGAATCGCATCAAAAGGAGAATGTCATGACAAAAATTCTGATATGGCTTGCATCGGGCGACCTCGATAAACTAAAACCAGGAATCATTTACGGAACAAATGCAAAAAAGCACGGCTGGGTCGATGATGTTCAGTTCGTCGTATTTGGTGAAAGCGAAAGATTGATGCTGGAGCATCCCGAAACATTTGAAATACTCCAGAATAACAACGCGGCCTATTGCAAATTCGTGGCGGATGATATGGGAATCACACCTCAGCTCACTGAAAAAGGAGCTGATATCATTTACGTGGGAGACTATATTTCAAACTTCATCAAAGACGGTTATCAGGTTATTACATTCTAAACCTCTGTGGTTGAAAGCACCGAAAACTTTCAACCACAGGATGAAAGATTCTAATACTCAGACCCTTGATCCAACATTTTCAACTTGACCCCGGTCGCCGTTGAGCTGGTCTTCTTTTTAGCCGCTTGCTCTTGCAATACCGGACAATCCATCCCGATGCATTCTTTGTTTTGATGGCGTTGAAAGCAACCAATCACGGCATCAGCCTGCAATTCGACAGGAAGGTAAATGCGGGATAATTCTGCGGCTTTTTTCAACCCCAACCAGCAATCACGCTGACAACATCTGGCTGCCTTAAATGCCGAGATATCCGCTAACACCTCCTGGGTTATCTGCTGGACGGTCTGCCGCATGTCCGCTTTGACGGGATTCGCTTTCAAAATCAGACTAAAAGCAATACCCACCCCGGTTGCCGCACCGCAAATTCCGAGAAAAGCACAACTTCCCCCCATAATTTGACTTCCTCTGCGGATGGCTGTGGCAATAAGATCAGCATCAACATTCCCGCCGCTGTTGCGATAAGCGGCGACAATAATGCCCGGCATTAAAGCATGGTGTTCAGGGCCGTGAATCGGAATTGCGGGATGTTGTCTGAGCCGGGCCAACAGCTCAAGCATGTCGGTTTCAGTCGATTCCCGGCACAGATGTTCAACAATATTTAAAGCATCCTCGCCGTGACAGTGATCACAGACAAAGTGGTCATCCTGACAATGAGCATTGGCCTGTCCCATTTGTCCGCAGTAGTGACAAACCATCTCAACTTCTTTATCGGGATAAATCAAACCTTGGCCACAAACCATGCAGCCGGAGCGGTGTTTTGTTCCCAGAGAAGAAGCAGCAGACATTTCCGGAGGAAGAGCACAGGCACAACCATCAGCAAGATCCAGATTTGTAACACTGCCGTCATCAGCATCCAGCAGGAAAATATGTTCACCAAGATGTTCAGCCAGGTTTTTAGCGATCATGGTTTTCTGACCGGGAAACAGAATCGTCCCATCCGGAAGTGGCAATTGTGTCAGCGGTCCACGATAAATGACCGGGACAAGTTCGCTGGCACCAGGCTTCCATGCTGCAAAGGTCAGCGAAAAAAACGGATGATCGCGAACCACTCGGTAAGGAAACCTCTTCAACAGCCTGACATCAACAAATCCGGTTTCTTCCAGTAATCCGATCAAATCTTTTTGCAACAATGCCCCGGCGATACATTCCCCCTGGAGTTCGGCATCGTTGCGAATTGCTGCGTCCGGCTCCTCTTCACAAACAACATCTGAAATGACCAGTCGGCCTCCGGGTTTCAGAGAGCGGAAGATTTCAGCAAACGCCTGTCTTTTGTTGGAAGAGAGATTCATCACGCAATTAGAAAGAACCAGATCAACGGTATCGCTCTGCAGCGGCAATTCTTCAAGATATCCTTTGCGGAATTCAATGTTGTTATAGCCGAGGTTTTTGCGGACTTCAATCGCCCCCTGCTCGGCAATATCCAGCATGGGATCAAGCATATCAACCCCGATACTCTGACCTTTTCGCCCCACCAGCCGGGCTGAGATATAAATTTCAATCCCGCGGCCACTCCCCAAATCAACAACCGTCTCACCGGATTTTATCTCTGCATCCAAGACCGGACTACCACAACCGTAGCCCCGAAAGCGGTAGTTTTCCGGAATATGGGAAATATCTTCATCTGCGTAGCAAACCGGGTTGAGGATGTCTTCTTTCGTATCGGTTGCCGCGGCGGTATAATAATTTTTCACCACACTGCGACTGTTCTTGTCCGCAATCGCCAAAAGACAGTTGGCATGAGTCAAGGCAACATGCCCATGGGCACCGCAACTCTCCAGAATATCACCCATTTTCAACCTTATCCCCGGCAGCTCAGATTGGGGATGTCGCGAGGCTTCACGATGAATCAGCCAGAACATAATTTTTTCATAGAGCGGAAGATAAGGGTCGGTAGCAGAAAATTGGCGCCCATGAATCCAGGAGTGATCCAGATCTCCTCCGCCACTGAAATATCGAAGCGGATCATCGTCTGCGGCAATGGTGGCATGACGGATTTTTTTTAACACCGGACTCTCTTTCCAGGCATCAGCCAGACTCGCAGACATTGGAGTCACAAGATCCTGATTGCCGACCAAAGCCGCAGAAGGATAAAGATTACCGTCAGGTCCAATTGCCGCCGATTCCCAACCACTTCCGCTACCGTCATGACGGGTCCCGGCAGGGGCAAAGATCTGGGTTTTCAAAGCCGTCAGGTTATCAATTTGAATCCCTTCTTGCTCTGCCTTTTCCACCGCTGCTGTAAATCTGGGGAAAATTTCTTCGGGCGAGACAAAACCGGTATCCGTTCCACGTCCCTGGATAAAATACCAGAGATAGTGAAGGTTCCTTGCGCCGACTTCCACAGCAAAATCAACGAGACCAGCCATGTCTTCAAGATTGCGTCGCTCCACGCACATCGACAACGTAAATGGCATTTCACGCTGTTTCAAAGCCAGTAATTGTTTCCTCAATTGAATAAAAGTTCCCTGCCCCCGAATGGCATCGTGGCGATCATTCAGCCCGTCAACACTGATCTGAAGATGAACCCGGCTTAAATCAAAAGTATCCGTAAGCTTTTGCTCCAGCAACAAGCCATTGGTTAAAATCACCACATGGCAGTCCTGATGCGCCAGCAAACCTGACAAAATCTGAGTGAATTCAGGATGGTAAAAGGGTTCACCTCCGGTCAAAGCAAAGATACGACATCCCAGGGCAACCGCTTCCGCAGCACGACTCAAGACCAATTCCGCACTCATTTCTGCAGTCGCAGCGGGACCGGAAGTAAACAGGCAATGACGGCAACTCAGGTTGCAGCGATTGGTAATATGCAACCACAACTCTTTCAGTTGATCATTTTTCAAATATTGATTGCGACCGGAATACTCCTGACCTGAGGCATCAGGCAAACGGGAGAAGAACTTGTCCCGCAGAGGCAAATCTTCAGACGAAGAAGTCAGTATCTCTTCGCCCTTAATGTTTGGAACAAACCAGGCCGGTTGATCCGTACGGATATAGATTGGAAGATGCTCGAATTCATAACGAGTCCAAAGGTCTGGATTGTACGCCATATGATAATCCCGGATTTTTTTGAAAAAGACTGGAGATTCAGACGAGAGCCACAACCTGAGATCTGAGGTTGTGGCTCTTTTTATTCTCAGAAGAGGACTTTTAACCCTTTCCGGCACTTCCAAGAACCACTTCGTTCTTGTGTTTAATCAGACGGATCAACTCTGTGCGGGCAGCTCCTAAATATTTACGGGGATCAAATTCACCCGGATCGTTCGCCAGATATTCCCGCACCTTGGCCGTGACTGCCAGGCGACCATCGGAATCAATATTGATTTTACAAACGGCACTAGCCGCAGCTTTGCGAAGTTGATCTTCCGGAACGCCAACAGCCCCATCCATCTTGCCGCCATATTGATTAATCAAAGCAACATACTCGGGAATCACACTGGATGCTCCATGCAGAACAATCGGAAAGCCCGGTATTCTTTTTTCACATTCGGCCAGGATATCAAACCGCAAAGGCGGAACCGACTCACCCTCCTTAAGCTTGAACTTGTAGGCCCCATGACTGGTTCCAATGGAAATAGCGAGAGAATCAACCCCGGTTTTCCTGACGAAGTCTTCAACTTCATCAGGCTGGGTGTAGGTTGATTTTTCAGCTACGACATCATCCTCAATCCCGGCAAGAACGCCCAATTCGCCCTCAACAGTCACATCATGCGCATGAGCAAAATCAACCACCTGACGCGTGAGGGCAACGTTTTCGTCATAAGAGAGGTGTGAACCATCAATCATGACAGATGAAAATCCCGACTCAATACAGCTTTTACAAAGTTCAAAAGAGTCACCATGGTCCAGATGGAGAACAATCGGAATATCAGCCCCCATTTCCTTGGCCATTTGTACAGCTCCGGTAGCCATATAACGCAACATTGTCTCGTTGGCGTAATTCCTCGCACCTTTACTGATTTGAAGAATCACTGGTGATCGGGTTTCCGCACAAGCAGTAATAATTGCCTGCAATTGTTCAAGGTTATTAAAATTATAAGCGGGGATAGCGTAACCGCCATCGACCGCTTTTCGAAATATCTCCCGCGAATTTACTAAACCCAGGTCTTTGTAACTCACTGCGTCAGCCATTATTTAGTCCTCCATAGAAATTGCGGATAAAGCTTTCAATGCCAAAAATGAATTGGCCTCACGATGTTTGACTCTAACTATTTTTATCAACGCACTGGACAATTGTCCAGTGACTAGCGAAGAAAAGACAACAATTTATCCCCGGAAAGGGAGTTGCAAAAGCAGTACAGTTAAATTAGTATACGCAGGTTTTAAATAGCACGGAAAGATAAAATCTGAATCAATCAATAGCCTCATCCGGTTATCAGTGAAAATTAATGGTTCGGATTCAATCCCCTCGATATTGCAGTAACTAACATTCAACGAAAGGGTTTGCTGACTATGGTTGACACAAGAACAGATGAATATTTTAAAGAGTGGAAAGAGCGCGAGGCTATTGCCGAAGCAATGACACCGCTGCTCGGAAAACTTTATCGCGATCAAGAAGTCATTTGTACCGTCTATGATCGCGCCCTGGTCAACCAGTCGACCATTGAAGTTCTAAGAGCTCACCGCTTTGCCCGGCAGATTATCAATCGGGAAATCTGGGTCACGGACACCTACCCTATTCTTCAGGCAATGTCAGAACTGAGCCTTGCCCCCGGAAAAGTCGATCTCGGGAAAATGGCGATCCTGTTCCAGGAACAAGGCGGTGGGGATATCAAAGCCTTTGTCGCCGAACAATTAAAAGATCTGAATACCGGCAAAGGCCATCAACTCAGCGAACCACGTGATGTCGTTCTTTACGGTTTTGGCCGGATCGGTCGCCTGCTCGCAAGAATTCTGATTGAACAAACCGGTGGTGGCAACAAGCTGCGTCTGCGGGCAGCTGTGGTCCGCAAAGGGAGTGATGATGATTTGACAAAACGCGCCAGCCTCCTTCGCCGCGATTCAGTCCATGGACATTTCAAGGGAACCATCAGAGTCGATGAAGAAGAAAATGCCATCATTGCCAACGGCAATATGATCCGCATTATCTACGCCAACACTCCCGAAGAGGTTGACTACACAAAATATGGAATAAAGAACGCCCTTGTTATCGACAACACCGGTAAATGGCGTGATCGTGAAGGTCTGGGACGCCATATCAGCTGCAAAGGAGCGTCTCAGGTTCTTTTGACCGCTCCGGGCAAGGGAGACATTCCCAATGTCGTCTATGGAGTCAACAACGCACTCCTGGAAACGGGTGAAAACATCTTATCCGCAGCCAGTTGTACGACAAATGCGATTGTTCCGGTACTCAAAGCTGTCAACGATAAGTTTGGTATTGAAGCAGGGCATATTGAAACCTGCCACAGCTACACCAACGATCAGAACCTGATCGATAACTACCACAAAAAAGAACGGCGGGGTCGCAGTGCACCGTTGAATATGGTCATTACTGAGACTGGAGCAGCTAACGCCGTTGCCAAAACGTTGCCGGAACTTGCCGGAAAACTGACCGGAAATGCCATCCGGGTTCCCACGCCAAATGTTTCGCTGGCTATCTTGAACCTGACGTTGAATCAGGAGACAACTGCTGAAGAATTGAACAGCTATCTCCGGGGAATTTCTCTCAACTCACCGTTACAGGATCAAATTGATTTTACCAACTCACCTGAAGCTGTTTCTACAGACATGGTCGGTTCATCCTATGCCGGGGTTGTTGATTCTCTGGCAACCATAGTACAAGGCAATCGCTGTGTCCTTTACATCTGGTACGACAATGAATATGGTTACAGTTACCAGGTGGTACGGATCGTTGAAAAAGTATCAGGGATGAGCTTAGATCACTGGCCAAAATAAATATTTTGGATTTTCCTGAATGAAAACGGGCTTTCCTTATTGGATTGCCCGTTTTTTTGTTGTGCCGGCGGATAGAAATGATCAAAAAGAGGCTCTCCTATCCGTCACAAAACTGCATCTAAAAAACAAAAAACCGACATCTTCCCAGACGCCGGTTTTTTGTCAATATAAAAACAGAAGCTGTTTAGTTAAACCGCTTCATTGCACGTTGCTTCTTACGCAAACGGCGTTGTGCTTCTTTCTCTTTGCGTTTACGTTTAATACTTGGCTTTTCGTAAAATTTACGTTGCTTCATTTCACGGAAAAGTCCTTCCTGCTGTAACTTACGCTTGAGAACTTTAATCGCTTTTTCGACGTTACCATCGATGACTGTGATTTCCACGAACAATCACCCCACTTTCTTGACCATCTTTGCAGAGTCACCTCCACAAGAGCTGGAACATATACCTTTTGACCCAAATGAAGTCAAGTTTTTTTCAACAAAGAGACCTTTATTCCTCCATTTGTAAAGCGCAGTAATGGGCTGAAAGAGAGATTGGTCGATTGAATCAACCCTGACTCCGGACAGATAACCGCCCCGTCCCAAGCCGCAAAAACGGTTCCGTAAAGCCGGCCCAAATCATGATAGAAAGCTTTCAAACTTGCATTTTTACCAAGTCTTTCTCCATACGGAGGATTACAGATCATAAGCCCTGTTGGGGTCGATGGATAGAGTTGCTGCATCTGCCCGCAAGAAAGCTCTATCAACCCTTGCAAACCAATTGACTCAATATTTATCTGCGCAGCTTTAATCGCTTTCGGATTATTATCAACAGCAAAAATGGGGGCAGGCAGAGTCTCTTTTTCCCCTCTCTGTGCCTCTACCAGCAACTGCTGCCATAATCCCGGACGAAATTTTGGCCAGTTCATAAAGGCAAAATTCCGCTCCTTGCCCGGCGCTCGATGCAGTGCAATCAAAGCAGCCTCAATAGCAAAAGTTCCAGATCCGGTCATCGCATCAGACAGTGGCAATGAGCCGTCATAACCACAGGCCAGCAAACACCCCGCAGCGAGAGTTTCCCGCAATGGTGCAGCGACACGAGCATGACGATAGCCACGTCGGTGCAGAAGATCTCCGGAGCTGTCCACAGAAACCTCGCAGCGATTATCATTCATTCTGACAAAAACCTTCTGCACGAAACCCGCGGATCCGTTTCTCTCACCGAGGGATTTGGCCATAGCATCTTCACAAGCCGCAGCAATCCGACCAGTATGGTTTAATCGGGATCCGTGGCTTACAGCCCGAATATCACAGGACGATCCGGGTTTGATAAAGCGGCCCCAAGGGAGACGGGACAATCGTTGAAAAAGAGTTGGAAAATCGCGCGCGGTAACCTCCCCCAGGCGGACTAAAATCCGGGTCGCGCTACGTAACCATAAATTGGCAAGATAGAGTTCATGAAGCCCTCCCGCGAATTCAACCCCGCCACGAATCATTTTTACAGGTTGAATTCCAAGCTGAGTCAGTTCCCCGGCACAGACAGCCTCCAACCCCGGCGTGGTCACCGCAAAATAGTGATCTGTTGATATTGGCATCAAAACTCCATGTAGAAAAAGTACAGAAAAAGGTTAAGGTATTAAGATTTTTAACTTTCTGCAGCAATATATATTTATTTCTTTCATGATACAATTATTGGTTTGTTCTTATCTGTTAAAAAATATAGTATAGAAAATTGGCTTGTTTTTTATAACTGAGGCGGGGAACGTAAAATGAACTACCAACGCTACTTCAAAACAGATCAACAATTGCTGCTTAAAGTCTTGAACGATTCAGAAAATAGTGAACGAACAGAGTTAATGTCTGTCCGTGTTGTTTCTCTGGATGAAGACTCCCTCCTTCTTACGCTACCCTATGGGACAGATGCAGTCGAAAAATATCCCTTTAGTGAAGGATTTTCTTTTGAAATCACTTCTGAAGCGATGGGGTTAGGGATACGTGCTACAGGCCGTTTTGAACAGAAAATTGACGAAAACAAGTTTACCATCAAGCTCAATTCAGACCTGGAAATGTTCCAAAGACGAATCAGTAAACGTTTCGATTGTCAGCTCGGTATCCGCTTCAGCCGGGCAGCAAAAACCCTCCACACCATGCGCGAGATATGGGACAAAAACATCAAAGTCCTCCATAGCCCGGAGGCTCCTCTCGTCTATGAGGGATTTAAATCGTGTCGGGTCAATATCAGTTCAGGGGGAATGCGGTTCTCCATCAAACCACCGGCAGATCAAGGGGAACTCTGTCTGGTTCTCATCAACCTGGAAGATGGAAAACCTCCTGTATGCGCCATTGCCGAGATCGTCTGGGTTTGCATGCAAGAGGAAACAGCTGTCACTGTTGGTCTACGTTTCATTAATATTCTCAGCGAAGATCAACAACGAATTGACACCTTCATCAGCTCAAAAAACAGAACGTCCAGTGTAAAAGATTGAAGCAAAGTGCCCCAGAAAAGTCACCTTTGTGGAGAAACGAAATCCCTTGCAGGTGACGGTAAAGATCGACCACCGGAAAACTTTAACTTTTTATTCTGCCCGGCAACTCTCTCTTGTCACCAGCAATATTCTAGGCTATAAAAACCAAGTCATACAATCAACATTGTGCCATCTACATCCGTCAGGAAACACCCAATGCAGCAAGTGACAGAAACAGAAGTTTTCCATGCTTGTCGGACCTTATTCGGTTCCGGCCTCCAGCTGAATAGAGACTTTCTGTCTTATTTACAACCGGCAGGAGTGCGCTCCGCTTACAGGAGAAAAGCCAAAACGACTCATCCTGACCATTTTGCAAATTCTGCGACCACGACAAGAACAAAACAACACCGTCTTTTTCAGGATTTAAACCAAGCACACCAAACGGTTTTAACCTATCTGAAACAACGCCAACACTTTGCAACTGGAAACTTTTCCCGCACTTATTCACCCGGTACGCAAACAAGATATCGCCGCAATGATCCGTTTGATCGACAAACACGGCGGAGTTCACTACCAGCACGACCATTACAATTTGGTCTCTTCCTCTATTACTCAGGTTTAGTCCCATTTCATGCGGTGATCTCAGCCGTTACCTGGCAAAGACGACAACGACCGGCACTGGGCGAAATAGCCCGACGCTGGGGCTGGTTGAATGAGAGTAATATCCAGGAGATAATCAACTACCGTAACGGCATCCTTAAGTTTGGTGAACGCGCAGAACAACTTGGCTTCCTCAGCCCGTTACAGGTCCGCACTCTTCTATTTCACCAGCAGAGCCGGCAACAGCAAATGGGGCACTATTTTATTGAACAAGGATACTTTGATAAAGCAACCCTGAACCAGTTGCTCCTCCAGCTGGCTGAGCACAACCAAACCTACCGAAAAGGATGCCGTGGTTATTTTTATTATTTCCACCGCAAATAAGCAGACACCATTCTGAACCATCACCGCCGATAAAGGAGAACATATGGGCTTTCTGGCCACATCCGCCAGTATTTGTTATTTTCAAGTGACAGGCACACTTAATCCCGAAAACAAATTTCAGGAATGTGCGGACAAACTCGCCGCAGAAGGATTCCGTTCAATCGAGCAATCCGCTGATGAACTGTCAACAGGCTGGGTTCAGTTTGATGATTACGATAGCAGTGAATTCAGCTCCTTGCATAGTTGTTGGCGCGACCACTATCTATGCTTCAGTTTACGCCAAGACCGCCGTCGCATCCCTGCCGCCCTTCTGAAACGCGAAATAATCCGGCTCTGCGAAAAATTTCTTGAACAACAACCAACACTGAAATACGTCCCTAAAAGTGAAAAAGAACAAATTCGCGATCAAGCGAGATCTTCACTCCTCGCCCGCACCCTGCCGACTCCGTCTTTTTATGATGTGATATGGGATACCGACCAGCAACTCCTCCGTTTTTGTTCCCTTGGTCAGAACACGATTGACAGTTTTCAAGGCCTGTTCCATCAAACCTTTCCCGGTCTTCGGCTGCAAATCTTTCACCCCCTGGCGAGAGCAGTAAAAATTCTTCCAGAGCAATTACGGGATTCTTTACAGCAGGCCAACAAATCTCAGACGGAGAATATTCTCGAGCAGATTGAAGCCAATCGCTGGCTGGGAACCGATTTTCTACAATGGCTCTTCTATCGCACCCTGAATTCCGACTCCCGCTATCAGGTAACAGCATCTGGGCCGCTGCTGGACAAACAACCGTTTACCGCTTTTTTGGACAACCGTTTGGTGTTGATTGGCGGCGGCCAGGAGGGACTACAAAAAATTGTCGTTGCAGGTCCGCAGGATCATTATCTGGAGGTTCGAGCCGCTCTGCAGCAGGGAAAACAAATCGAGGAAGCAACCATACATTTACAACAAAATGAAGATGATGGCTGGAAGCTTACGCTCAAGGGTGAACGTTTTCAATTCGGGAGTTTTCGCACCCCCATGATCCGCCCGGAAAAAGACCCCAATGACGACCCTCAGGCCGAAGCAGAGGCAGCATTCTTCACAAAAATTGCCGTCATCGAAGAAGGTGAGCAAATGTTCAACAGCCTGCTGAAAACTTTCCTGGAATTACGCCTCGGCGAACAATGGCCCAAAGAACAGACTGCTATACTGACCTGGCTGAAAGAGTAAGAACGGCTTGCAATCATCTCTTCCCCAGGAAAACTGCTATACTATGACAACAGCACACGAGAATCGTCTTGCTGCATTGCAGAGATAGAGTCGCTATGAAATTTCGTACCAAGTTTTTGATTCTACTCCTGTTGGTCACCTTGTTGCCGCTTGGGCTCAGCTTTGTGCTGCAACGTGCTTCAATGCTCCATTTTGGAAACAAACTTACGAACGATACCCGCACCCTGCTGAATAACGACGCAGAGACTCTTCTCCATTCGCTGGTCGATGATTATGGTCTGATTCTCAAGCGGGATAAAGCGATAGCCTTACTGGCTTTACAGAATCAAGCTGAAGCGGTTGCATGGAGGCTGTCCGCTCCCCCTCTTGAAGACCCGCAACCCATCTTTTTTTCTGCCGATTATGCTTCCGGGCAGACGCAGCCCAAAGACCTGATTTCAACACCAAAACATCAGCGTTTATCCGAGGAGGGAGAACTGGTTCCCATCCCGGTCTCCTATTCTCAGCAGGTGATTTTTCTGGCTGGAGAAAAACAGGCGCATGAAGTGAGCGGTGAGCTTAACCGCATGAGCAGCATGCCTGAGGTTTACAAAGCCCTCCATGAGATTCAACCGAATCTATTTCTCTGGCAATATACGGCGTTGGAATCAGGAATTCATTCCAGCTATCCAGGCAAAGGGGGGTATCCCGCGGACTATGATCCCCGGCAACGCCAATGGTATAAAAATGCAGCAGAAAAAGGGGACCAGACACAAGAAATTGTCACAGATTTGACCACTGGAACCCTGATTCTTACTCTGGCAAAACCCATCTATACTGCTGATAACAAATTCGCAGGAGTCACGGCTCTGGATATCGATTATCGGCAATTCTTTAGCGATTGGAAAATTCCGGAACAATGGAAAAGAGATGCAGAGAGCATGGTTCTTGTTTACCACGCAGAAGAGCCGGATCCAGGCAAAAGGCTGCAAATCCTCCTTCGCAACCACAATGAGGAACATTCTTTAAATTGGCGAATGCCGGTTCAACATGAATATCTGGATGTCAGTGAGCCGCAATTACAACCTCTTTTGCAAGATTGGATTGACGGAAACTCTGCCGTCAGAAAAATCACGGTCCAAGGAAAGGAAGCTCTCTGGGCTTATGGCCCGCGGAATCAAAATGAGCCATTTCCACTGGTCATTGTTCCCTATCAACATATTATTGCTCAAGCAGTCAATGCTGAACAATATGCCAACCAACAAATAGCACAGAGTCTGACAATCAGTGCCGCCCTGACCATTGTTGTTATCGTGATTGCCATCCTTTTGGCAATAAGTCGTTCACGAAAGGTGACCCTGCCAATCATGCAACTGGCCACCGCTGCAAATCAGCTTTCAGCCGGCAACTTTGATGCCACAGTTAATATCCATACCGGTGATGAGTTAGAAGAACTCGGCAACACTTTTAATGGAATGGGAGACAGGTTGAAAGAGCGGGACCAGATGATTCAATCCCTAACTCTGGCCAAAGAAATCCAACAGCAGCTATTACCAAATTCAGCACCGGCTTGCCCCAATTTTGATCTGGCCGGCAGAAGCCTTTACTGCGATGGAACCGGTGGGGACTATTTTGACTTCATTGAACTGAACATTTCCTCTCAGAAACACCTGGGACTTGCAGTGGGGGATGTTTCCGGTCACGGGATAGGTCCGGCTCTGGTGATGGCAACAACCCGGGCAGCTCTTCACTCGCTGGTCAATCGTTATAAGACGCAACTTGTCGCACTCACAAACGAACTCAATAATCAACTGTGCCGGGATACCGCTGAAGCATATTTCATGACCCTGTTTTATGGCGTTCTTGATCCCGCCAAACGATCTTTACGCTGGATCTCAGCGGGTCATGCTCCGATGTTTCTTTACCGCGCCGAAGGACCGATGGAAGAACTCAACAGTTCAGGAATTCCCCTCGGAATTATTGAAAACGCTCCCTACGAGATTGCGGCACCGATAGAATTCATGCCTGGAGATGTTTTACTGGTTGGGACTGATGGAATCTGGGAAACCCGCAACATGGAAGAAGAAATGTTTGGAACTGAAAGGGTTCGTGAGCTGTTAATCCGTCATGCTGAAGCCGGTGCCGAAGCCATTGCTGATGAATTTATCGCCACATTGAACAGTTTTCGGGGAGAGCGTTCTCGGGACGATGATATCACCTTAATGGTCATCAAGGCCATCTGAGACAAGCATTAACCGAGAATCAAGACTACAAAAATCTACGTTACAACCTTCAGAAACCGTAGGGATAATCCATCTGTTTCGCTATCTCATTACGACTGTCTTTCCCGGAAATCCGCTCGACAAGGTAGAGACCAAGATCAATGGAAGACGTCACTCCCCTGGCGGTGACAATATCACCTGCATCAACCACCCGCTGGTGGCTCACCTCCCCACAGTACCGTTTCAACTCTTCGTAGGCATTGGGATGGGTTGTTGCCCGTTTTCCTTTTAGAAAACCTGCGGCTCCCAACAGAAGAGAACCAGTACATACGGAAGCCTTCAATGGAACCGGCGCTGCAGTTTTTATCCAGGCTATGAACTCTTCATTATGCTGCAGAGAACGACTGCCATAGCCACCGGGAACAACAAGAAGATCAAAATCTCCTAGGGGTTGCTTAAATGAATCCGGATTAAAACGGAGATCCTGGATATCAGAGACATCCTCACAGAACGAGCAGATCTGCCAATGAAATTTTGGCATAAAATCCATTGATTTAAGACGTGTCAAAGGGTCATAAAAACCGATAAAATCTAATGCTGTCATCTGGTCAAAAACAATAAAAGCCGCTTTCATAGCTCACCTCTCAATGAAATTCCGGGGAAACGTTTCAAAAACAAATCCCCGGATTTATCTCAAAGGGACAGATACTCTGCAACAAAATCAGCATCTTTATCACCACGACCTGACAAGTTTACCAGGATTGTTTTTTCTTCCGGCAGCTCTTTCGCTAATTTCATGGCGTAGGCAACCGCGTGAGCACTCTCCAAAGCGGGTATAATCCCTTCCAGCCGAGAAAGCTTCATAAAAGCATCCAGACACTCCTTGTCATCGACGCTCTCATACCGAACCCTCTCAATATCTTTCAGATAACAATGTTGCGGACCGACACCGGGATAATCCAGTCCGGAGGCAATGGAATAGACAGGAAGTGGCAAACCTTCTTTATCCTGCAAATTATAACACTCAAAACCATGAAGAGCGCCTTTACTCCCCAATGTCAGGGTTGCCGCGTGGTCAGGAGTGTCCAACCCTTTGCCTGCCGCTTCCACACCAATTATTTTAACAGCTTCATCATTCAGAAAAGCCGTAAACAAACCGATGGCATTTGATCCCCCGCCCACACAGGCCGTCAGATAATCAGGAAGACAACCCTCTTTGGCCAGAAACTGTTGTCGCGCTTCAATGCCGACAATTGACTGAAAATCACGCACCATTTTGGGAAAAGGGTGCGGCCCGACCACCGAACCGATAGCATAGAAAAAATTAACAGGGTCTCTCAGGTATTCATCAAAAGCACTGTCAACAGCATCTTTCAAAGTTTTTGTTCCCCGAGTGACGGGAACCAGTTTACACCCCAGAATTTTCATTTTAGTGACATTGGGATGTTCTTTCTTGATATCGATCTCCCCCATATGAATCTCACATTCGATACCGATTAACGCGCAGGCGGTAGCCAAAGCGACACCATGCTGACCGGCACCTGTTTCAGCCAGCACTTTGGTTTTCCCCATATGCTTTGCAAGCAGAGCCTCTCCCAGGCAATGATTGATTTTATGTGCACCGGTATGGTTCAGGTCCTCTCGCTTCAGAAAAATCCGTGCCCCACCCTGCAACTCGGTTAAACGTCTGGCAAAAAAGATCGGACTGGGCCGGCCAACATAGTCTGCATAGAGGTCACGCAACTCTTTTTGAAATGCTTCTGTTTTGCTAACTTGCTCGTAAGCTTCGTTAATCTCATCCATAATGGCTTTGAGTTCCGGCGGAATAATCTGGCCACCGTATTCTCCGAAGTAACCATCACTATCAGGCATCTGTTGAAACTTGACAGGCATATAATGTTCTCCTTGAAAAGAGTTTGAATCATAACAACAGGCATTTATAAAATCGAAAATATTTTCAGTAAAGCTAGGGTAAGAGAATTAATCTGTCAAGAATTGAAAACCTGTCTAAAGGGAAAAATCGAAGAAAAATCGATGAGGTATTTGCATGAAAAGGTCAGAGATAGCCCCTGACCTTTTCGTTTATCAAGACTTACTTCAACCAATCACAGACCAATTGGATGGCGGTGATAACTTTCCCACAATATTGATTCAGAAACTCATCATCCAGAGCCTGATCAGCGGGGACCTGTTCTGCTGCAGCAAGGACTTTAGCGCCATCAAAATCAACAAATGCAAGTCGCGCCGTCAGTTCTTCCTGAGGTCGGCCGAAACAGTTTCCGGGGAGAATTGCCACCCCGGTCTCCTGTAACAACCGGTCACAAAGTTCCTCGCCATTGTGAATCCCACGATCGGACAATCGTTCTCGCAGCGGTTCAAAATCAGGAAACATATAGAAAGCCCCATCAGGTTGTGCAACTGATACACCTGCACTCTGCAGCTGTTTCCAGATCCGGTCACTCAAGGATTTAAGGATCCGTCTCGACTGCAGCAGATAACCTTCCAGACAGGAGCCACCCTGGAAAGCCTTGACCGCAGCATATTGAATCGGAGCACTGGTCGCAGTAAAAGTTTCACTGGCTACGACCGCCATAGCGTCCAGCAGCCATTTCAATTCGGCTGGAAAAGCAAAAGTCCCAAGACGCCACCCGCCTGCTCCGGCCCACTTACTCAAACCACTGGCGATGATTGTTCCCTCAGGATAATGACAGGCAATTGAGCGATGAGCGCCAGAGAAATTAAGTTCCCCATAGATTTCATCAGAGAGCATAATGATATGGTATTTTCGAGCGACAACAGCAAGGTCCTGTAACTGTTGCTCAGAGTATGAACAGCCGGTGGGATTATTGGGATAGTTGAGAATCACAATCCTCGGCTTTGAAGGATCACCTTGACAGTGTTTTTCCAGTTCTTCCGGGGTCAGCAACCACTTGTTTGCTGCTGAGGTCCGCAACCAGTGAACATGGCGACCAACAATATGGGCCTGAGGCGCATAAGAAACCCAACTGGGTGTTGGTATCACCAGATCACCGTAATAAACCAGCTGCAAAATAAACATCAGTTCTTTTGATCCAGGGCCGATAAGAATATTCTCTCCCAGAAAAGCAAGGTCTTGAGTCCGCCTATAATATTTAGCCACAGCATCCCGTAACGCTTGTAATCCTCGAACGGGGAGATAATCTTTTTGGTGAGCATTATTCTGCAGCTCACGGACAATAGATTCCGGAACAGGAAAGGGGGACTGCCCCAAACCGAGCTTATAAATTTTTTTGCCATCCGCAAGCAATTGATTGCTTTTTTCATTGATCCCCAGGGTTGCCGAAACCGGCAAACCCCGAACATTGAGGTTTAAGTTCACTTCGTGCTGCCCGTTAACCATCCTGGACCTCCATACCTTTCTCTTTTAGGAACGTAAATCATGCTTGTAGTATCTGTCTTATTGAAGAGCAGCGATCTTGGTCCCGGTTTCAGCATAGTGTTGCCGAATAACCGTCTCTATTAGGGCCAAATCCTGCAACTTGACACTGTTCAGAATTTTCCTGTGACGCTGACCAATTTCAACAGGACTGTAAAGTTTGCTCCAGTTTTTATAAAATAAAACATGTAACTTAAGACTGAGCCGATCTGTATATTCAACTAACTGAACATTATCGCACTGACTCATTAATAGATCGTGAAATTCACCTCCGGTCTCGACAACCATTTTATGAATACCCTGTCGGGCATAATCCTCCATCTGATCGAGAAAATGGTCTAGACGATCAATCTCTTGAGGAGGAATTTTCTGACATGACTCCATCACCGCATACCCCTCCAGAACGCCTCGCGTCGTATAACTATCAATGATCTGCTTGGCTGAGAGAACAGGAACAAAGTTCCCCACCTGAGGTCGGTATTCAATCAGACCATTCATGATCAACTCTTTCATCGCCTCACGAATGGGTGCCCTGCTAATCCCCATCTGTTCGGCTAGAAGAGTTTCCTTTAGCTGATCACCCGGGTTCAGCCCCCCCTCAGACAACAGTCGATAAACATAGTCAACAACCTGATCTTTATATGTTTTTTTTATAATTTTCATAACGAAAATTTTCTCCCGGCAACTAAATGTCGACATTAGACATTTACTGAAAACAAAAGTCAACCGTAATAATAATTCCGGCCTCATTAGATATCAGCATCAATATATATTAAATTCAAAACATAGCTGTTGACATTCAAACGCCTATCCATATAATGTGCCATTGCACAAAACAAAGAGAATCTCGATTCTGTTACCTTGCATACATGCAGAAAAGGTAGACAACAAAATTCAGGAGGAAAGCGAAGTGAAAACGTATGATGTATTAATTATCGGTGGTGGCCCTGCTGCAATTACAATTGCCAAAATTTTAGGGAAGATCAAGAAAGTCGGCGTCATTCGGCCTGAAGACTATTCTATGATTTATTGTGCCATGCCCTATGCCATTGAAAAAGTTGTTGCTTTGGAAAAAACCTTTAAGCAGGACAGTATCGTCACTGAGTCTGGTGCGGATTTAATTCGTGATAAAGTGGCAAGTGTCGATTTTGAGGCTAAAACCGTATTGACGGAACAGGCCCAGTCTTTCGGTTATGACAAACTGGTTATTG
Organism: uncultured Desulfuromusa sp.; assembly: GCF_963675815.1. Classification (NCBI taxonomy): domain Bacteria; kingdom Pseudomonadati; phylum Thermodesulfobacteriota; class Desulfuromonadia; order Desulfuromonadales; family Geopsychrobacteraceae; genus Desulfuromusa; species uncultured Desulfuromusa sp. The sequence continues at coordinate 2,400,442 of NZ_OY776574.1, read as the reverse complement.
CTACCGGTTCAGTGCCATTCTTACCACCTATCGAAGGGATCGATTTCGAAGGTGTGTTTGTTTTCAAATCCGAAGATGATCTCAAATGTTTAAATGAAGCAGTTAGAACTAAAAAACTCAAAAAAGCCGTTGTTGTCGGTGCGGGTGCAATTGGGGTTGAACTTGCCCTGGCCTTGAATAATTCCGGGTTGGAATGTCATTTAGTCGACATGGCGAAAACCGTGCTCCCTAACCTCCTTGATCCTGAGATGTCGGTTGATGCAGAAGCAGAATTAAAAAATGCCGGTCTGAAATTGCATTTAGGCAGCAAAACAGAAAAGATTATCGGCAACCAACAAGCAGAAAAAATTGTTCTGGACACCGGGGAAGTTATTGACCTGACAGATGAAGACAACTCTCATGGGATCGTAGTTTTTGCCGTAGGAATGCGTCCCAAAGTAAGAATATTCAAAGATTCCCCATTGGAAATTGGGAAACTGGGCATTGTTGTCGACAGTAAGATGCAGACAAATATTCCGGATGTCTACTCAGTTGGAGACTGTGCACAATTTGTCAGTGGCATTACCGGTGAATTGACAGAAGGAAAACTGGCAACGAATGCTGTCCCGATGGCGAGACTTTTAGCCAAAAACATGCTCGGTGCAAACCGGGAATATTCCGGTTTTTTCAATGGCGCAGCAACCAAAGCCGGTAATTTATTTATTGGGGGAACAGGATTGAGCGAAGAGGCTGCCAAAAAGAAGTATGATGTTGTCACCTGCCATTCTGAATTAACCACGACCTTCCCCATTATGCCGGAAGCAAAACCGGTGAAAATGAAGCTTGTCGCCGACCGAAAAACCTTGAGAGTTCTGGGCGCGCAAGTTGTCAGTGGCAACCCGGTTGCCGACAAGATCGATATTATCACTCTCGCCATTCAGAGTAAGCTGACCGTTGTCGATATGGCTAACTTCAGCTATTCGGCACAGCCATACCAGTCATTCTTTCCGGCTAACAACCTGATCGTCGCTTGTTCAGAAGGTATTCTGGATAAAGTCAATTCGGATGACCTGGTTCACTAACGCATTTCATCCAGCCTGTTTATCCGCTCAAGTCCGATAAACAGGCTGGATGCTTATTCTTTCACTAATATTTCTATGAGATTCGGTCGTCCGGTTGCAATTCCGGTCTGAATCGCCGCGGCAATATCACTGGCCCGCTCAATTCTCTTCGCCGGAATCCCCATTGACTTTGCCAGAGCAAGATAGTCAATAACCGGATCAACAATATCCATGGCAATAAATTTATTTTCTCGCGCTGAAGTAAAGTGCGGCTGCGACCGCATGAAGTTTTTCAACACATTGTACTCACGGTTATTCACCACAACAAATGTGATCGGAAGTTTTTCATGCGCTGCCGTCCACATTGCTTGCGGTGAATAGAGCGCGGCCCCATCTCCAACCAGGCAAACAACGGGTTCACGCCCTAAGCCCAGCGAATAACCAATTGCTGCGGGCATCCCCCAACCCAGAGCGCCACCACGTAAAAAAGAATATCGTCGCACAGTATTCCGGTTTAAAAATTTACGCAAATGAACCGCCGTGACAACCGCTTCATCAACGATCGCCGTGTCCGAACCAATTCCCCGCGCCATTTCCTGAGCCGCAATAAGCGGATGGATATATTCCAGCGAACTCAATTGAGTCGTCTCCAGCAACAACTGCTCATGCCGTTTTCGCTGTTGCTGCCTGGCATCCTCAAGTAAACCGGAAAAAACCGTCGCTTGAGAGGCCAGTTTTTCCGACAATAATGGATTCAAAACCTTCAATGATTTTTGAATATCCCCAACCACCGATAATTTGGTCGGATAACTGCGACCCAGATCTCGACCATCAACAGATAGCTGAAAAAGCTCACACTGTTCCGGCAAAGCAGACCCTTCAGAGTAGAGAATCGTGATAAAGGATTTTCCTCCAAGAGCAAAAATACAATCAAAGTCATTAACAGCGGCATGAATTTCGGTTGCCTTGGTCGGCAAGTTTCCAGCCCACAAAGAATGATTGGTCGGATAAGGGAGATGCGCCGGCCAGGAGGACCCAAAAACCGGTGCGCCCAGCATTTCTGCCAGAGCGACAACTTCCGGCGTTGCATCATGGTTTGATATCTCATCTCCGGCAATAATGGCAATCCGTCCGGGCTTGATGGCTGCAAGCTCATCAGCCAGTAAATCAAGCGATCCGGCTACCGGACGTCGATCGACATTCGAACGTGGCGGAATAGGAACGGAGGTCATTTCCTCCATGACGTCCATGGGCAGGGACAGGAAAACCGGACCCGACTGGGCCGCAGCACAATCTTCAAAAGCCCGTCTAATCAGAATTGGAAGCTGTGCCGCCGAGTGAACTTCCTGTGCCCACTTTACCGCTGGAGTGGCAATCTGGGTCAAATCCCCAAATAAAAGTGGATCCGTGATGGAGTGCCGCGAATCCTGTTGCCCTGCAGTCACAACCAATGGAGTGCCAGAGACCTTGGCATTCAACAGGTTGCCAAGACCATGTCCCAGACCGCCTGCTGTATGTAAATTGACAAATCCCGGACGGCCCGAAGCCTGGGCATAACCATCGGCCATCGCAACAACACTTGCCTCCTGCAATCCCCATATATATTTAATTTTTTTACTGTCTATCAGGGCATCAATAAAAGGCAACTCCGTGGTCCCGGGATTACCAAAAACATATTCCACCCCTTCACTTTCAAGTAATTCCAGAAGCAGCTTCCCGCCTCTTCGTGGAGAGATTTCATTCATCGCATTCTTCGTCATGACAAGATCCTGTTCTCACAAAGTTGAAGCTTTCGCTAACACGAAAGTCACTTAGCTATCAGCACAGCAGACACTCTTCCAGTATAATCGTGAGTGGATTTTATGGTGCCGTCAAATTCAAAACTGACTGACAAAAGGACCATAAGGGGGAACGTTTGCTCGCTGTAAATATTGCTGAAATTCTTGTCGGGAAACTTCCTGAGCTCCCATACTGAGAAGATGGTCAGTCGTCTGCTGGCAATCAAGCAATTCAAACCCCTTTTGTTGTAGATACGCCATTAAATGGATTAAAACAACTTTTGAAGCATTCTTGCTCCGACTGAACATTGACTCACCAAAGAAACACCGACCAATACAGACCCCGTACAAGCCTCCAATAAGTTGATCATCATCCCAGCATTCAACCGAATGGGCAAAGCCAAGTTCATGTAAGCGGGTATAGGCCTTTTTCATTTCCAGAGTAATCCAGGTCCCACGACCATCAAGACCAGCGCGAAGTCTGCGACACCAGTAAATAACTCCGGGAAAATTTTCATCAAAACTGACCCGATAGGATGTATTGCGGATAAAACGTTTCAGGGAACGGGAGATATGCAGATTTTCCGGAAAAAGAACACAGCGTGGATCCGGTGACCACCAGAGAATTGCTTCTCCGGGATTATACCAGGGGAAAATTCCCAAGCTATAAGCCAGCAGCAAACGTTCCGGGGACAGATCACCGCCAACAGCTAGTAATCCGCAATCCTCGGCAGCATCAACTGGGGGGAACCAGAGTTCATCACCGAGTTGAAAGCAAGACATTAATCAAATCGAAATGTAAATTTACCGGACTGATACCCAACCCGAACCTTGCCACCACTGCGTAAATCGCCGAATAGTATTTTTTCCGACAGGGGGTCACTCAACTCTGCCTGAATTAAACGCGCAAGCGGCCTTGCGCCAAACAACGGATCATACCCCTGACGACCGAGCTGTCGTCGTGCCGCGCTGGAAACCTTTATGCTGACATTCTGTGCTGACAATTGAGTCGATAACTCGGTTAAAAATTTATCAACAACTTTCAACATGACCTTTTCTTCAAGAGGCGCAAAATTGATAATGGCATCAAGACGATTGCGAAACTCGGGTGAAAAAACTTTTTCTATGAGGTTTTTAGGAGCTTCACCACTACGGCTCCCGAAACCAATGGGGACAATATTCATATCCCGGCCACCAACGTTACTGGTCATAATGAGAATGACATTACGAAAGTCAACCTCTTTGCCATTGTTATCAGTCAAAATCCCGTGATCCATGACCTGCAACAGAATATTAAATAAATCCGGGTGCGCTTTTTCAATTTCATCAAGAAGTAGCACTGACCAAGGGTTTTTCCCCACTTCTTCGGTCAATAACCCACCCTGATCAAAACCGACATAGCCCGGAGGAGAACCGATCAATCGTGAAACAGAGTGCTTCTCCATATATTCACTCATGTCAAAACGTAAAAACTTCACTCCCAGCTGCAAAGCCAATTGTTTCGCAACTTCGGTTTTCCCCACCCCTGTCGGACCGGTAAAGAGAAGAGAGCCGACAGGCTTATCCGGATGACCCAACCCGGCCCGGGAGCGATGAATCGACCTGACCAGGCATTCAATAGCCGGATTCTGTCCAAAAACCATCCGCTTAAGATCTCGTTCAAGATAACGCAGCCGGTGACGATCGCTGCCTGCAATCGTTCGAATCGGAACCCGAGCCATGCGCGCGACAACCCGCTCAATTTCATTAATTCCTATGGACCGTTTAGGATATCCATCCAGGCGATGTTGTGCCCCAGCCTCATCAAGGACATCAATGGCCTTATCCGGCAGGTGCCGCTGCGGCAAATGTTTTACAGCAAGCTGCACTGCAGACTCCAACGCTTCTTCGGTGTAATGAGCCTTGTGATGTTGTTCATAGTGAGGAGACAAGCCTTTAAGAATTTCAACCGTTTCATCACTGGTCGGTTCATGCAGATCGATCCTTTGAAACCGGCGGGATAGAGCACGATCTTTATCAAACAGATTGCGGTATTCTTCATAGGTCGTCGATCCGATACAACGTAGTTCACCAGATCCTAGTGCCGGCTTGAGGATGTTGGACGCATCCAGAGATCCTCCACTGGTTGCACCTGCCCCGACAATCGTGTGAATTTCATCAATAAAAAGGATGGCCTGATCACGTTTCTGCAAAGCACTGACAATCGCTTTGAGTCGTTCTTCAAAATCACCACGGAATTTCGTCCCAGCCAGCAATGCCCCCATATCCAAGGTAAATAATTCAGCATTTTTGAGCAGGTCGGGAACGTCTCCGTCGGCAACCCGAAGAGCCAGTCCTTCAGCCATAGCCGTCTTTCCGACTCCAGGCTCACCGACAAAAATAGGATTATTTTTGCGGCGGCGACAAAGAATCAGAATCGTCCTTTCCAGTTCTTCAGTACGACCGATCAAAGGGTCAATCTTGCCCTCTTTTGCCCTTGCAATGAGATCGATTGTAAAAGATTTGAGTGGGTCTGCAGGCTGTTGCTTTGGTTTGCTCCGTTCACCGGGGGAAGGATCTGTCGGCTGCTGTTTTGGGTTTTCATCAGCACTGCCGGTTATATCACCATGGGAGATTCGATCAAGCAAATCAACTCTCTCAATCCCTTGTTGTTGTAGAAAAAAGCAAGCATGAGAGTTTTCTTCTTCTAATATGGCCGCAAGAAGATCACCAACCCCCACCGCTTCTTGCTGTGAAGCTTGCATGTGCAAAACTGTTCTCTGCAACATCCTCTGCAAGGCCAATGTCTGCCGCGGCACATCTTCAGCACCCACATTTTCAGTCTCCGCAGGAAGAGACTCGAGATGCTCATCAAAGAATTTTTCCAGCTCTTTTTTTAATTCATCAATATCGCCACCGCAGGAGGTCAAAATCTGCTGACCGGCACCTTCAAACAGCAACGCATAAAGGACATGCTCTGTCGTCAGATATTCATGTCTCCGTCGTTGCGCTTCACGAACAGCCAAAGTAAATGCAATCTGGACATCTTGTTTAAACATTTCTGCCACCGGTTCTCAGGCCTCCTCAAGAGTGCATCGCAGAGGAAATCCTGCTTTGCGAGCTTTTAAACGAGCCCGACTAGCTTTGGTTTCCGCTATCGCATAGGGGAATGTTCCACAATAACCGACACCTTGAAAGTGAATAGTTAACATGATTTTTTCCGCCTCATTCGCCGGTTTACAGAAAACTTCACGTAAAACCTCTACGACAAACTCCATAGTTGTGTAATCATCGTTATGCATCAAAACTTTAAAAAGTGGGGGTGTTTCAACCTGCTCTTTTGTCTTTTCACAGACTTTGGTTTTATTCCCACTACTGGTGTCTGACTTTTCCATTAATTTATTTTTTCCGTTCTGTTTGTAATTCAAGCTATAATAACACAAACAAATATCAACTAACAGTCCCACACATATCAAAGGGAGAGTGAACAATGAGTTTGAGGTTAAGCAACCGACGCAAGCGACCGGACCTCATACTCAGGCTCCTTGCCTGGTCAAATGGAATTGCTGTCGCCTCTTTATTTATTGCCGTTTGTCTTGTTGCCTTAGCCAAACCAAAACGAATGAATTTTCTTGATCATTTCTATGGAGTTCAAAGATTAAGTCCGGCTTGGGATAAGAGTATGATCGGCTATATTGGCGGCATGCTTCTTTTAAGCTTTTCTGCAAGCATCGTCGGAATTTTTCTTAACAGCAAAAGGCTCAGACGCAAAAAAGACCATATCCATGCAACTCTGGTTTTAAGTCTGATTGCCTCTGCTGTCAGCATGTTTTTTTATCTCAAATTTACCCTCGGATAGAACCATTAACGGGTCTGAACTAAAAAATATTTCCCAGGTCTTGAATTTGCACTTTTATGCCTGTACTATCCACAGACAGCAGGTCAAACAAACCGGATTTTAAGAGAGCGTGAAATGAAAAATTTCCTGAACTATATTCTTGGTCCATTATTGCTCGTGATTATAACCTCTTCGGCTTATGCAGAAACAGGTTATATTTCCGACCAACTCATAGTGACAGTCCGAAGTGGCAAAGGAAACGAATACAAAGTTCTGGAAACGTTGCCGACAGCAACCCCAGTAGAAATTCTGGAAGAAGACAAGACCCACGTTAAGGTTATCACCCCAAAAGGGACAGAAGGCTATATCCAACGCCACTACGTCAGCAAAGCTGTTCCTAAAAACATTCAGATTACGCAGTTAAAAAATGAAATAGAAACGCTACAGCAGAAAATGCAATCCGGACAACAAAGCCTGCAAACAAGTGTCAATGACATAAACACCTATAAACAGCAGATAACAGATCTATCTCAACAATTAACCCAGTCTCGTAAAGAACAAGAAAGGGTGAGTCTTGAATACAAAACCCTATTGAGTAAATCCGATAACGTTCTGAACCTGAGCACAGAAAATGACAGGTTGATTGAAGAAAACCGTCTACTGAATAGCGAACTTCTACTTTTACGTGAAGAAAACCAAAATTTTCATCGTTCCAATATGATTCAATGGTTTCTTGCCGGCGGTGGAGTCCTTCTTCTGGGCTGGATTATGGGCAAATTTTCAAGAAAAAAACAACGCAGGTTCTAACAAAAAAAAACAGCATCAACATTGGCAAAGCTACCATTTCGTGACTGCTTTTATCCCTGATTATAAAAACCATCCAAATCAACTTATTGTAGATCCCCTTTCCACAAAGACCTCTCTCAATTTCCAGCTGATGTATACTCGAAGAATGAGAGATTTCAACCACACAACGAAGAGCGCTCTCAATTCTCCCGGTAACGGGACGAAACAAAGATAAAAAATAGTTAACAAATATATTTTTTTGTGACACAATGAGAAAAATGAAAGCTTTAACTTATTAATTCTTTTCAATGTAAAAACCATATCAGGATGAAACTTATTGCATGAAGCAAGTTGGCCCCAAAATTCTTTTTATCGATAAAGAGCAAAGCACTCTTGAGCTGTTGCGACAGTTGCTGCGCGATGAAGAGTGGGATTGTCAATTTGTCACCAGTGCCTCTGAAGCAATGGCTTTACTGGAAAATCAGCCGATTGATCTCATCGTTTCTGACGCGCAAACATCAGAGATGAATGGTTTTCAACTTCTGGCAAAAGTCTATAAACAGTATCCTTCTGTTGTCCGCCTCGTCATCAGCGGTTATAGTCAGCAGGATAATATTATTAAGACCCTGGCAGAAGGATATCCACAACAAATCATCCCAAAGCCATGGGTCGATCAGGAGTTCAAAGAGATCATCCGTAGTGCGCTACGTCAAAGCTCATTGCAAAAAAAACAAAGCCCGGAGTTTCAGGCTCTGATTAATTCAACATCGCTCTTACCGGCCCTCCCGGAAAGTTATTCCAACATTCGTTCCTGCATTGTAGGTGATGAAGTTAACATAGAAAAAATGGCCGATTTCATCAGCCAGGACATCGCCATTAGCGGGGCACTATTACACTGGGCCAATTCAGCCCTCTTTGGGCAACGCTTTCTGGTCGATACAATCAAAAAAGCAATCATTGTTCTAGGGACTGATATCGTTGAAAATCTTATTCTTTCAGAGGCTGTCATTCAGGCTATAGCGCAGACACTTCCCAATATAGAAGGGTTCGACTTTAATAAACTCAAAACCCATTCGATGGCAACGGCGGTTCTTTCAAGACTTCTTATTAAGTCAATTTTCCCCACAGACAGTAATCAACAGGATCGTGCCTTTGTGGCCGGACTTCTGCATGACCTGGGAAAATTGGCAACGGCAAGCTTCTTCCCGGCCCAGTTTGAGAAAGCCATCACCCTTGCCAACACCAGAAAATGTCCCTTACAGGAAGCTGAAATTGAGGTTTATGGCACTCAACATGCTGAACTTGGTGGATTTCTCGCCGAATGGTGGGCCTTCCCCCCATTTATCGTCAATGCCATTTTGTGGCACCATCAACCTCAGACAACGCCAATGGACAAAGATGTCATTGCTGCTGCTCATGTTGCCAACCTTCTGAGCTACCAATTTAATTATGGCTCAAATGGAGAAACTTATCCTCGAAGAATTGCTGATGGGTACCGTGAAAAATTCTATCTCACCGAGGAAGAAAATGAATTCCTCCGATCGGAAACTGAAAAAACAGTCGGGGCGTTAACATCCTAATCACGCCATTGGACTATTTCATAAAAATAACCTGGCCAGGGACCTAACAAATGAAGCCACGTAAGAGCCCAACAATACTGACGATTGATGATGAAGAAAACATTCGAGACGGCTTTCGAATGTTTTTGGAAGATTACGATTATCAGGTTATTGAAGCAAAAAATGGCCGGGAAGGTCTGGAAATTTTTGCTCAAGAACATCCGGATCTGGTTCTCTGCGACCTGCGAATGCCTGAAGTTGATGGTCTTGAGGTTATTGAAAAAATCAAAAAAGACTCTCCTGACACCCCCATTATTGTCGTCTCAGGAACAGGCATCATTGATGATGCCATAGAGGCCATTCGCTGCGGCGCATGGAACTATCTCCTCAAACCGATACAAGACATGCCGGTACTGCTCCACGCCATTAATCAGGCTCTGGAACGCTCCCGCCTTATCGTTGAAAACCGTATTTATCAGGAGCATCTGGAAGAAGAAGTCACCAAACGGACACATGCTCTACAAAAAGCGGTTAAAGACCTTAATCAATCAAATGTGAAGCTTAAAAACAGCGAACAAAAATATCGGCTCATTTTTGATAATTTACAGGATGTGTACCTGGAAATTCGCCTGGATGGAATTATAACGGAAATCAGCCCATCGATTTCCCACATATCCCAATACCGTCGCGAAGAGATTATTAATCGCAACATTGAACAATTATTTCCCAGTTTAAAAGACCGGGAAAGGCTGTTCGAACGATTGAGAATCGAAAATAAAATTTTTGACTACGAGCTCCACCTACAGGACAAGGATGCAACGCTTATCCCCTGCTCCCTCAACGCCAGCTATCAGGTCGGCACAGACCAAACAGGAGATAAACTTTGTGCGACTTTGCGTGACGTCACAGATCGCAAGCTGGCTGAAGCCAGAATTGAACATTTAGCTTTTTATGATGCCCTGACCGAGTTACCCAACCGTCGTCTGCTTCTGGATCGACTGGAACAAAACATCTCTCGTGCGCGACGTTACGGCCATTATGGCGCTATGCTATTTCTTGATTTGGATCGATTCAAAAACATTAATGACTCCTTGGGGCACCCCGTTGGTGACGCATTGTTACAAGCTGTTTCCAAACAACTCCTTCAAGACTTACGAAGCGATGATACAGTTTCGAGGCTTGGTGGCGATGAATTTGTCATGCTTCTATCTGATCTCGGTAAAGATCCAACCAATGCAGCAGCACTTGCACAACAGAAAGCTGAACACATAAAACTTAAAATTGCAGAAAAAAACATTATTGACGGGCATGAACTCCATATTACCCCGAGCATCGGTGTTGCCATGTTCCCTTCCGTGCAAAACATTCAAGAAACGGGAGATGACATTCTCCGCTATGCCGATACGGCAATGTACCGGGCCAAGGATGACGGTCGCGACACGATAAGATTTTTCCTGCCAAGCATGCAGTCAGCAGCAGACAACCGCCTTGCTATTGAGAAGGAATTGCGTCACGCATTGGATCGAGGGGAGTTTTCCCTTAATTTCCAACCACAGGTCAATAATCAAGGAACAATCCTCGGTGCGGAAACTCTTGCGCGGTGGCAACATCCGGAGAAGGGGTTTGTCTCTCCCGCAACCTTTATCCCGATTGCCGAAGCAACAGGGCTTATTTTGCCGATTGGTGAATGGGTTTTGCAGACGGCCTGCGAACATTTAAAAATGTGGAGCGATCAGGGGTTGGTTGTCAACCACCTGGCAGTCAATGTCAGCCCACGCCAGTTCCGTCAGCCCAATTTTGTCAGTCAGGTCCAAAACATTCTTGACAAAACCGGCGCCAACCCAGCACAACTCGGTCTTGAATTAACTGAAGGAATGGTCATTGATAATATTTTAGACACCATTGAAAAGATGGAGGCGCTAAAAATGATGGGGATTGAACTCTCCATTGACGATTTCGGAACAGGTTATTCATCCTTAACTTACTTGAAAAAAATGCCTCTGGACATTCTGAAAATCGACCAGTCTTTTGTTCGCGATATCGAAACAGACAGCAATGATGCTGCGATTGTAGACACGATCATCTCCATGGCCGCTCACCTGGATCTCAAAGTCATCGCTGAAGGAGTGGAAACCGAGTTTGAGCTCAAATTTTTGGAAGAAAAAGGTTGTCCCTTGTTTCAAGGCTATCTTTTCAGCAAACCAGTGCCAAATGAGACATTTATGGAACTTCTCAAATCAGGCCAGACCCTCGGTTGAAGATGATAAACTCCTGGCAACCCATATAAAACAAATATCCCCCCCCTGATATTTCATATCCATCGTTCGAAAAAATATGGTATCTACATCCATCATAAAAGTCCTGAGATCAAATATCGAATGGATATTGTCATCACCATTAATTTACCAGAGGAGCCGAATATGAGCACGCAGCCAATTGTGGAAATGCAAACCAACAAAGGGAATATTATTATTGAATTAAATGCTGAAAAAGCCCCGATCAGTACTGCAAACTTCCTCAGCTACGTTCGTGACAACTTCTATGAAAAAACCATTTTTCACCGGGTTATCCCAAACTTTATGATCCAGGGGGGAGGATTTACCCCTGAAATGGGACAGAAAAAAACCAACAGTGAAATTAAAAACGAAGCTGACAACGGGTTAAAAAATCTCCGGGGATCTCTTGCCATGGCACGGACTCAAATTGTTGACAGCGCCAGCAGTCAGTTTTTTATCAACTTAGCCGACAACGATTTTCTCAATCACCAGGGAAAGACTCCCAATAGTTATGGCTATGCCGTTTTTGGACAAGTGATTCAAGGAATGGACGTCGTGGATGAAATTGCAAAAGTCGACACTGGAAATAGCGGACATCACCAGGATGTTCCAAAAGAGGCCGTTATCATCGAAAAAGTATCAGTCCAGGAAGCAACGGACACAGAATAAGTCGTTTATGGGGCCGGATCAAAGATGAGTGATTCAACGACACTACGCCTCCCTGCCGAATGGGAACCGCAAGATGCTGTTCTTCTGGCCTGGCCCCATGAACAGACGGATTGGCACCCCATTCTCGATCAGGTGACAAAAGTCTATACTGAGCTCATACGCCAGATCAGTCGATTTGAAATCGTTATTGTGATCTCACCGGATCAACAAATTGTTCGAGATGCCCTGAAAAAATCGGAATTTGACTGCTCTCGTCTTGTTCACGTTCAAATTAACACCAACGACACCTGGATACGTGACTTCGGACCATTCACCCTTTACTCCAATAACAGACCTCTCTTTCTTGATTTTACTTTCAACGGCTGGGGACTGAAATTTCCCGCTGACAAAGATAATCAGGTTACGCAGCAATTACACAATACGGGGATTTTCAGACAAACCCCGAAAACATCTATTGATTTGGTTCTGGAAGGAGGCAGCATTGAAGCCGATGGTTGTGGGACCATCCTCACCACATCCGCCTGCCTTCTTAATCCCAACCGCAATCAGCACATGGACAAACAAGCCCTTGAATCATTCTTTTCACAACAATTCGGAAGTGATCACTTTCTCTGGCTCGACCACGGCTGGTTAGCTGGAGATGATACGGATTCACACATCGACACCCTGGCTCGATTGTGCCCGGATGACACAATTCTTTACGTTCATTGTAACGACAAAGAGGACGAACATTATTCAGAACTGAAGAAAATGGAGCAACAGCTTCAAAGCTTCAAAACCAAAAAAGGAGCCCCCTATCGGCTCATCCCGCTTCCCTGGCCTCGGGCCTCCTATAATGATGGTGAGCGCTTGCCGGCATCCTATGCAAACTTCTTGATTGTCAACAAAGCAGTGCTGGTTCCGACCTATAATGATCCGGCGGACAATCTGGCTATAGAAACTGTCAGCAAAGCTTTCCCGGATCGAGAAATTATTGGTGTTGACTGCCGTCCTTTAATCAAACAACATGGTTCTCTTCACTGTGTAACCATGCAACTACCTCAGGGAGTTCTGTCGTGAGGCTTTTAAAAACCGCCTTAGTGCAACAAAGCTGTACAGCTGATCAAGAGGAAAATATCAGCAGAAGCTGCGAGAAAATCAGACTGGCAGCATCCCAAGGAGCTCAGCTGATCATCTTGCAGGAATTACATTGCAGTCGGTATTTTTGTCAAACAGAAGATGTGACTAATTTTGACCTGGCAGTAACTATTCCGGGAACAAGAACCCAAAGCTTTGGTCTGTTGGCAAAAGAACTAGAAATCGTTCTGGTTATTTCACTGTTTGAAAAACGTGCCGCGGGATTGTACCACAATACTGCGGTTGTTCTTGAGAAAGACGGAACAATTGCAGGAACTTATCGGAAAATGCATATCCCCGATGATCCGGGTTATAATGAAAAGTTCTATTTTACCCCCGGAGATTTGGGCTTCACGCCCATCCAAACTTCGCTGGGAAAACTGGGCGTCTTGGTCTGCTGGGATCAATGGTACCCTGAAGCGGCTCGACTCATGGCTCTTGCGGGAGCAGAAGTACTGATCTATCCCACCGCCATCGGGCACGACCAAAGAGATAGTCAAGAAGAACAAAAACGCCAGACGGCTGCCTGGATAACGGTACAACAGGGGCACGCAATAGCCAATGGGATACCAACCATTGCGGTCAATCGGGTTGGCTATGAAGCCGATCCAACTCAAACTACGGCGGGAATAAATTTCTGGGGGAACAGCTTTGTTGCAGGATGTCAGGGAGAAATACTCGCTCAGGCAAGTGCAGACAGTGAAGAGGTTTTATGTGTCAATATCAATCTGGACCAGAGTGAAAAAGTCAGACAGATCTGGCCTTTTTTCCGAGATCGGCGGATTGATCAGTATCAGGAAATTTCAAAACGTTTTCGTGATTAAACCTCATGAACGAACAAGGGCAAGCTCCTAATAGCTTGCCCTTGTTCGTTTATTCTCATTTTTCTGTCATTTCAATAGCCGCTCAGAGTCCGGCTCGAGAGCGAAGTGAATCAACGCGATCTGTGACTTCCCAGGTAAATCCGGGCAATTCCCGCCCAAAATGACCATAGGCTGCTGTTTGCCGGTAAATTGGTCGCAGAAGGTCAAGCTGTTTGATGATAGCAGCAGGCCGCATATCAAATTCATCCCGAACAATTTCTGCAATTTTATTCGATGAGACCTTTCCGGTACCAAAAGCGTTGATCATCACCGAAACCGGGTCAGCAACACCAATCGCATAGGCCAGTTGAACTTCGCATTTGCTCGCCAACCCGGCAGCAACAATATTCTTCGCAATATAACGCGCCATATAGGAGGCACTGCGATCAACCTTAGACGGATCCTTGCCGCTAAAGGCTCCACCACCGTGAGATCCTTGGCCACCATAAGTATCAACAATAATTTTACGTCCCGTCAAACCACAATCACCCATCGGGCCACCGACAACAAAACGGCCCGTTGGATTGATAAGGTAACGGGTGTTGTTATCCAGAAGATTGGCCGGCAGAAGAGGTTTGATCACTTCTTCAATCACAGCATCTTTCAGATCCTCGTACGAAACATCGGGGCTGTGTTGAGTTGAAATAACAACCGTATCAATGCGTGTAGGCTGGTCATCAATATACTGTATTGAGACCTGGGATTTACTGTCTGGACGCAAAAAATCGAGTAAATTGCTTTTACGAACTTCAGCCAGTTTTTGCGTTAACTTATGGGCCAGAGTTATCGGCATTGGCATAAGTTCAGGGGTTTCATCACAGGCAAAGCCAAACATCAACCCCTGATCACCAGCACCCTGTTCGACAAAAAGGCCCTCACCTTCACTGACCCCTTGAGAGATATCGGGAGATTGCTGGTCAATCGAGGTCAGTACCGCACAGGTTTTATAATCAAAGCCAATAGCCGAATCGTTGTAGCCGATGTCTTTAATGGTTTGCCGAACAATGGCCGGCAAATCGGCATAAGCTGTTGTCGTTATTTCCCCTGCTATCACAGCCATACCGGTTGTTACCAATGTTTCACAGGCTACTCGAGCTTTGGGATCCTGTTCCAGAATTGCATCCAGAACAGCGTCAGAAATCTGATCCGCCACCTTATCAGGATGCCCCTCTCCTACGGATTCAGAAGTAAATAAAAAGTCGGTCATCGCCATATCTCACTACCCTTTCAGTTTTCCTTTGTTATTTATTAAATTGGAGGTTGCGAAAAAAGAACAGGCAACCGTTTACGCATTTCTTGCTCAATAATTGTAGAGACTTCTTTACTTGTCGACAACGATAATAATTGTTTGACCAGATCTTCGCCATCATGCTTGGAAACTTGACGTAAAACCCGCTTGACCCTTGGAACACAGGCAGGATTCATAGACAGTTCATGAAACCCCAAACCAACGAGGACGAGAGCATAAAGCGATTCACCCGCCATCTCACCACAGATACAAACCTCAATCCCAGCTTCATCGGCAGCATCGCAAGTCATTTTCAAAGCTCGTAAAATAGCAGGGTGTAAGGGATCATAAAGATAAGCGACGTGCTCATTTCCACGATCTACAGCAAGAAAATACTGAATCAGATCATTGGTTCCCACCGAAAAGAAATCAACTTCTTGTGCCAACAGGGAAGAAATCATCACCGCTGAAGGCGTTTCAATCATAATACCAATGGCAAGATCGGGATCATAGGGAATCCCCTCTTCGTCTAGTTGGGCCTGGATATCACTGATCATTTTTTTGCATGCCCTGATTTCAGCAACACCACTGATCATTGGAAACAAAACCCGCACATGGCCACAACTGGAAGCTCTTAATATTGCTCGCAACTGAACTTTAAACAGTCGCTCTTCATGCAGAGAAAAGCGAATGGCCCGCAACCCCATTGCCGGATTGGCTTCATCCTCCAGATTAAGCTCAGGAACAAATTTATCCCCGCCGATATCAAGCGTTCTTATGGTCACGGACTCACCGTTTGCCTGTTTAAGAATCTCACAATAGGATTGATATTGTTCGTCCTCATCAGGGGGTTCACTACGACCAAGATAGAGGAATTCAGTTCGATAGAGTCCTATTCCTTCAGCTGCATGTTTTTTTATCTGGATAACATCACTGGCAATCTCAAGATTGCCGCGCAAAGGGACGCGAACCTGATCCGTGGTGACGGATGGCAGATCCCGATATTTCTCAAGGTCTTGCTCCAGATAATCATAAGACTGCTTACGTTCCTGATATTCCTTGAGAGTCTCTTCTGAAGGCTTGAGAATAACGACGCCGGAAGAACCATCAATAATAACCGGCATCTCATCAGCCACCATTGATGTCACGGATTCCAGACCGACAACAGCAGGAATGTCCAATGAACGCGCAAGAATGGCCGTGTGGGAGGTACGACCACCTTTATCAGTTATAAATCCAAGAACGTTGGAACGATCCATCTGCATCGTTTCAGCCGGGGACAAGTCATGGGCAACCACAAGAGATTTACTCCCGATATTGCCGATGTTCCGCTCACTGACTCCGCTCAATATCCGCAGCAGACGGTCTCCAACAGCATCAACATCAGAACGTCTTTCACGTAAATACTCGTCATCAATATTGTCAAACAGGGCTCGCAGTTGCTCCAACACTCGTGTCAACGCACCCTCAGCATTAACCTGAGCACGGATCTCTTTTTTAGTGCCCTCGACCAACATTTCATCTTCAAGGATGAGCAAATGGGTATCAAGAATATATAGATGTTCACGTAAATGAGGCTGCTTCGAAACCGTTTTTTTTATTTTCTGCAGCTGTTCCCGACCCCGATCAACCGCTTTCTGAAAACGTGATATTTCAGCATCCACCTCAGAAATCGCGATTAAAGACTGATCTACCAGAGGGCGCTGATCTATCAGATTAACTTTTCCGATAGCAATCCCCGGAGAAACTCCGATTCCAACAAGGTACGTATCTATGGCTAGTTTAATCTTCCCCAAAACCATCCTCGATCAATTCTGCAATAATTTTCATTGCCTGCTCTTCATCTACACCATCAACCGTCACGGAAATATCTGTTCCCTGTGGTGCGGCAAGAAGCAAAATCCCCATGATACTCTTACCGTTTACCTCAACACCATCTTTGACCAAAGCGACCTCAGAACTGAACTTATTGGCTGTCTGTACGAATTGAGCTGCTGCCCTGGCATGTAATCCAAGTCGATTTTTTATTGTGAAGCTTTGATTTTGCATAACTATTTTATCCCCCAGGATTTCAACAAATAAACCATATCAGTCCCAAACAAACCGATCAGAAAAATGCTCCCCACAGTTAAAAAAACTAAAAGCAGTGTAGAGAAACCTTTTCGTGCCACGAGTACCAATATAACCATCGGTATGAGAGTTATCATCCCCAGCCAGGTCGGAAAATGAACCTGATTAAAGTGAGAAAAAACCATAAAAGCACTCAGACCGCCAAGCACAACGACTGCGGCCTCTTTCGTATGGATAGCCCAATCAGGCAACCTGTGTTTTTGGATAAACTCAACAGATTTTATCCCTTGGCGATAGCCGCGAACAAAAAAAACAGTTCGAAACCAGGTCGGCAAAATATTGTACAACAGAAGGAAAACCAGAGGAGCCCAAAGAATCCCTTTCACTGCAAAGAAAAGGGCAATTCCTGCGGCCAACGGCCGTAAACCTCCCCAGAAAAGAGCATCGCCAATCGCCGCATAGGGCGCTGCAACCATTTCCTTAAAATCATCAACTTCCAGAGTTGAATCAACATCCCCCAGAGCTCGTTCTTCTTCTAACTTTAGAACGGCACCTGCGACCATAGGAGCAAGATAAACATGGGTATTAAAATAACCGGCATACCGGCGACTGACGGCCAGTAATTTTTCTCCTCGATAGAGCGTCCGCAATCCCGGCAAAAGAGAATAGAAAAAACCAATTCCCTGCAACCTTTCAAAATTCCAACTGGCCTGCAACAAAAGCAACCGAAACCAGATATAGAAACGTGTCTTTCTGGGGATCGCCATCTCTACACCAGCCACATCAGCAAAAAAGCCATACAGAAGGAGGCGCAGAAAAGAGTCAGGGCTCTGCTGACATTAATCGTCCCCAAAATGACAGCAACACCAACCAGAGGCAGGGCCAGCTGAATCCAATCCGATGAGAAGCTCAAGGGTTGATGCAGAAGAGGCCAGAGAAAAGGGATCGCTAACAACCCACCCAGCAAAATGATCGTGTAGGTTCCTATCGCCGCAAGAGAAAAACTACCCAGTCCTCGCAAATGTTGTAATTCAGCTCCCAGCAATGCCCCCCGCCCGAGAGCTGAATCCACTTTTTTTGTCAATTGAACATTGTATTGCCTGGCATAGTGATCAAAATATTGACCAACTTTGCCAAGCGGAATAGCAATCAGCAAACAAAGGAGGATTAGCTCGGGTTCTGAAGTGTTTAATGTCTTGCCCATAATAATTGCCAAAACACTTGTGGAAATGGCAACCTGAGTATCATCAGGAGGAACTGCGGCCCCAACCGGCAATCTGGCCAACCATAACAGCTCGACCATGACTCCAATCTGCAAGCCGACCAGAGGCTCACCGAGGAAAAAAGCAGTCAGAGGCGCGGCAACGATTGGTCTGGAAATCATAACCTGTAGAATCGCGACACGATCCAGGCCACAGATTAAAGAGACCAAAGCGCCTATGGACAAGCTGAAAACCATTACATTTTCCCCTTGCAAACAGGAATCAGCTTACGCCAGGAACGCTCACTATCAGCAGGGATACAACGAGATGTAATCTTGATGCCGGCCTGATCCAGAAGTTCCAGATCATCCAAATCAGTCGAATTTAAAAACAAGGTACAGCTGAATCTTGCTTTCCCTTTGTCTGCCTGCAAATTACCAAGATTCAGACGATCTAAGTCTAATCCCTCACGATAAGCACAGACGGCATCAGCCGTCGTTCCGAACAACAAAAGAACTCTACAGCGATCAAGCCGGGAAGATTTCAACAAGGCAACAGACTCTGCAACAGTACCGATTTCAACTCGAATCTGGCTGGGAACTGACACCTGCATCATCATTTTTTTTAAGGGGTTTTGGGCAATATCATCATTGGCAACAACAATACAGTCAGCCCTGACAAAAGGAACCCAGGCTTCCAAAACCTGACCATGAATCAAACGGTTATCAATGCGAGCCAGTACAAGTTTCATCAATTCTCCAGGAAATTGATTTATCGAACCGAACGCAGCAGTTCAGCAGGACGCATAATTGCATTTTGAGAATAATCTTTGAGAAGGACAGTCAGTCCGTCCAAATCTTGATTATGGCGTGAGCTGACACCTTTAAGCAACATTGGCAAATTGACCCCCGTCAGAATTTCTACCTCACCTTGCTGAAGAAATTCAGCGCTGATATTTGTGGGAGTCCCACCAAACAAGTCCGTCAGAATAATCACACCGGTATTATTTTGACTCACCAACGTCAAAGCATCCTCAAGTTTTTCCTTGGCAGTTTCTATTCCCATATCGCGGCTGATACTGACAGCAGCAATATCCTTGATCGGGCCGAGTATCATTTCTGCGGCATGCAGGAGTTCATCCGCCAACCCAGCATGGGTGACAAGCACTATACCAATCATCTTCTACCCTTTATCAATATCACGATGATTCAGTTGCAGGACAACCTCCGGAGCAGGAAAGCTTCTATAGAGGTCCTCAACTATTGATACGCTTCTATGTCTCCCTCCGGTACAACCAATGGCAACGGTTAAATAGCTTTTTCCTTCGTCACGGTAATGGGGTAACAAAAAACCAAGCAGAGGATCAAGATACTGACGGAAATCACGACAAGCCGGTTGTGAAAGAACATACTGACGCAACTGAGGATCCAAGCCTGTCAGCGGCTTTAATTCCTCTATATAGTAAGGATTAGGTAAAAAACGAACATCAAAAACCAGATCTGCGGCAGGTGGCAAACCATAGCGATAGCCGAAAGATTCAAGGTTAACGATCAGTTGTGACCGGTGCTTTTCCCCAAGGAAGGCCAGCATCAGGTCTCGCAGTTGCCGAGAATTCAGGTTACTACTGTCGATGATTTGGGTTGCACAGTTCCGCAGCATACGGACCTGTTCTCGCTCCCGATCTATTCCATTCTGAACAGTTTTTGATTCAGCCAGCGGATGTGCTCGGCGGGTTTCTGAATAACGCCGCTGTAATACCGAATCTGCTGCTTCAAAAAACAGAATATCCAGTTTATATCCATCCTTCTCTAACTGTTCAAAAATTTTCTCATAATCTGTCAGAAACCCCCGATTCCGAACATCAATAACGACTGCAACATCAGCGTTTGCATTCAGACCTTCGCCAACACGTTGCATAAAATCCGGCAACATCACCAAAGGCAAATTGTCGACAACAAAAAAACCCTGATCTTCAACGACGCGGGCTGCAGTGCTCTTCCCTGAGCCGGACAAACCTGTAATGATCAACAGTCGCCGACTCATTCCAGATCTTCTCCTATGATGGAGTGAGAGTGAAGATGAGCAGCGGCAGCCATGCGTTTTTCCAAAAGCTCCTGAAACTCCCGCGCACTATGATAACCCATCTCTTTCAAAAGCTGATTTCGCGCCGCCACCTCAACAATGGTACTGATATTCCTTCCTGGTGCGACGGGTATCCGGACAAAAGGCAATTCGACCCCATGGATGCTAAAGGTTTTCTCATCGACTCCCAGACGATCATATTCTTTCCCATCGTCCCACTTAACCAATTCAACCACCAGATCTATTTTTTTACGTTCTCTGATGGCTGCAACGCCAAAAAGATGTTTAATATTAAGAATTCCCAAACCCCGGATTTCCATATGGTAATGAAGGAGATCCATCCCTTCCCCAAAAATGACCGCAGGGAGCTTAAATCTTACCTTGATAATATCATCAGCCACCAGACGATGACCGCGTAAAATCAACTCTAGAGCACATTCACTTTTGCCGACACCACTTTTCCCCTGAAGCAAAACTCCAAGGCCAAGGACATCAACCAAAACCCCGTGCAGGGTTGAGGTCGGAAGCAACCGCTCTTCAAGAAAACGAGTCAACAGTGCAATAAAATTGGAACTGAGGTGCCTGGTACGTAAAAGGGGAGTCCCCCCTTTCTCAGAATGCTCAATAAGATAATCCGGGACTTGTTGATTTTTAGTGACAATCAGGCAAGAAAGATTATTGCTGCAAAGGTTATGCAGAACTTCAATAGCTTTCTCCTGGGGCATCATTTTCAGAAAACTCAACTCCGTCGAGCCAATAATCTGAACGCGGTCAGGATGTAAGCTATCGGTGTAACCGGCTAAAGCGAGACCGGGTTTCTGAATTCGCGGAACGGAAACGGTCTTCGACAATCCTGCGGCACCTGACAACAGTTCAAGGTCAAGCCCCGCCTCTTTTTCATCAAGAATTTCCTGGATTGTAAGCTTTGTCATAACATTAAAAGCTGATCACCATCGAGCCGGTACCGGTCTCTGGAATCAGGTTTATCCTTCTTCATCAAGAATGACCTGATAGATAGCCTTTTGGTCAGAAGCTTCCAGAAGTTTCTTTCTGACGGCAGCATCTTTCAAGAGTTTTGAGATCCTGGCCAGTGTCTTCAGGTGAATTCCCACCGATTCTTCGGGAGCAATCAACAGAAAAAACAGGTACGCCGGTTGGCCGTCCATCGAATCGAAATCAACCCCGGAATGACTGCGGCCAAAAACTAATTTCAGTTCAGGGATTCCGGCCAATTTACCATGAGGGATTGCGACACCGTCACCAATCCCTGTGCTACCAAGCCTTTCCCGTTCCTGAAGGACGGTAATAACATCATCCCGGTTCAACGAAGGCTCACATGAGATTAACGAGTCGGTCAGCTCAATAAGCGCTTTCGGTTTGTCTTTAGCCTGAAGGTCGGCAACAATAGCCTTTGGATCAAGAAGCTCTGATATTTTCATAATCACAATCTTATCTGGACAGCAAAAAAACTACGGGCCTTTTTCGTTTTGCGAAAAAGACCCGTCTCACAAATACTTAACTTCCTTGCGGAACGATTAAGCCATAATTTCCATCTTTACGACGATAAACAACATTCATTTCTTCAGAATTATCATCGGTAAAAGCAAGAAAGTCTTTATCCAGAAGATCCATCTGCATGACCGCCTCTTCTACCGACATTGGCTTTACGGAAAATGAGTGACTCCGAATAATCTCCGGGCTGCCATTTCCCTCATCAACGCTCGGTGCTGCGAAAACCGTCTTTTCGAGCCGGCGTTGAGTGCCAACATCTCCTTTGTGTTTCTTTAACTTATCTTTATAGCGTTTCAGCTGCCGTTCAATTTTATCAACCATCAGATCAATGGCAGCATACATATCTTCTGTACTTTCAGTGCTCTTCATGGTCAGCCCTTTAGCGACCATAGTCACTTCTGCGCGGTGATTTATCTTTTTTTGCACCGACAGGACCACCTGAGCATCAATGGGTTCATCAATGTACTTTTTAACCCGAGCCAGTTTTTCTTCCACATAGTTGCGAATGGCATCACTGCTCTCCATGTGACGGAAGGTAACGGCAATTTGCATAGGGCAACCTCCTTGTTTCAACAGATTTCGGAATGAAATCTGGGTTAGTCTGATTATAACGCAAATTCGCCCATGAAACATCTCTGCTTCATGGAAAAATCAAAACAGTCTTTTCCGTTCAGTAGACGAGCCCAGACCAAGCATTTCCCGATATTTGGTCACCGTGCGACGGGCGATATTGATATCTCGCTCTGCTAAAAGATGGACTATTTTCTGATCTGAATACGGTTTTTTGGGGTTCTCTTCAGCAATAATCTCTTTGATACGACTTTTGACGCTTTCCGAAGCGATGGAATCTCCGTCAGAAGTATTAATTCCGCTGTTAAAGAAATATTTCAACTCAAACAACCCCTGGGGAGTCTGCACATATTTATTCGTTGTCACCCGACTCACTGTAGACTCATGCATTTCAATATCATCAGCGACATCACGCAGAACCAGTGGTTTCAAATACTCAATCCCATGATCGAAAAAATCTCTCTGGAACTTCACAATACTTTTCGTGACTTTATAAATGGTGCGCTGCCGCTGATGAATACTTTTAATCAGCCAGACTGCACTGCGCATCTTGTCCTGAATATATTCTCCTGCTTTCTTATCGACAGCCTTGGAGTCCGTTAAAGCGTTACGGTAAAAAGAATTAATCCTCAAATTCGGCAGACCATCATCATTCTGCGTCACAACATAGTCATCCCCCACTTTATGCACATAAATATCGGGAGAAATATAGTGGACATCCTCTTCATTATAGGCCCTTCCCGGCCGAGGATCCAAGCCGGAGATCATTTTTGCAGCCGCCAGAACATCGTCGAGGGAAACCTTTAAAGCTTTGGCAATGACCGGATATTTTCGTCCTTCCAGCTCACCGATAAAATCACGTAAGATCGTCGCAGCTAATGAATCCGACAACTCCAGCCGATCAAGTTGCAGAAGCAGACATTCCTGGAGATTACGACACGCAACCCCCGCCGGATCAAATTGCTGCACCCGCTTGCAAGCAGATTCAAATATTTCCACATCACGACCCGATGCAAGGGCCATTTCCTCAAGACTTGCATGCAGATAGCCGACGTCATCCAGGTTGCCGATAATTTCAGCAGCTGCTAAACGCTCTTCTTCAGAAAAAGAAGACAGGCCAAGCTGCCACATCAAATGGTCATTAAGGCTGCTGTGCCGTGTTAACAAACTTTCATAAGAAGGGCGCTCTTCATGATCTTCATAACTATTGCGGCTATCACTACTATTGAGACTGTAACCTTCAAGATAGGTCTGCCAGTCAATATCATTCATCCCTTCTGAGTCGGCCTTAACTTCCTGTTCCGGACTCGATTCCGCCAGATGAATATCTTCCCCTTCAAGGTTGGCGACACCTTCCTCATGTTCTTCTTTCGTCTCCACACCCTCTTCAAGCAATGGGTTTTCAGCTAATTCTTCAGTCACTACATCAACCAGCTCCATCCGTGACAGTTGCAATAATTTAATTGCCTGTTGCAGCTGGGGAGTCATCACCAGTTGTTGACTGAGTTTAACTTGAAGTCGAAGATCAAGAGCCATAATATTAATTATTCCACAGGCGGGTCACGTCCCACCAATTTTCAGTTAATGCGAGATTCAATCCTCGCCGTTTAGAGCGACTAGAGTCTGAACTTTTCTCCCAGATATATTTCTCTTGCAATCGGACTCGCTGCAATCTCTTCCGGAGTTCCGAATTCAAGCAATTTTCCTTGATTCAAAATATAGGCTCGATCACAAACACCAAGCGTTTCCCGAACATTATGATCAGAGATCAGAATCCCGATACCCCGTTCTTTAAGCTGGGAAATAATATTCTGAATATCAATGACTGCTATCGGATCAATGCCTGCAAAAGGTTCATCCAGCAGTAAAAAAGCAGGATCAAGGACCAGAGAGCGGGCAATTTCTACCCGACGTCGCTCTCCTCCAGAGAGAGCGTACCCTTTTGAATCACGAATGTGCTTAATATGCAGATCATCAAGCAATTCTTCCAGACGTTGCTGCCGCTCACCGCGGGTCAGAGTCAGAGTTTCAATAATTGCCAGAAGATTTTCCGCCACAGTTAACTTACGAAAAACAGATGCTTCCTGAGGCAAATAAGAAATTCCGGATCGCGCCCGCTGATACATCGGCAGTCCCGTAATCTCTTGCTCGTCCAGAAAAACAGCTCCGGAATCGGGTTTTGCGAGACCTACAACCATGTAGAAACTGGTTGTTTTTCCTGCTCCATTGGGGCCCAAAAGACCAATCACCTGGCCAGACTGAACCTCCAGGCTTACACCCGAAACGACTTCGCGACCAGCATATGCCTTATGCAGTTTGGTTGCGCTAAGAACTCTGCTCACTGTTGCTCCTGACTCTTTTCAGGAACAATAGTCGCTTTAACCCGGTTTTTTTCAGAACTTTTAATCACAGTTCTGTTTTCTTTTAAAAAGACGGTGATTTCATCTCCTGTCACCGTATTATTTCCCTGCGTAACCTCTGCACTTCCAACCAGCACCAACGTTTCTTCCGCCTGTCGAAATACGGCTTTTTCAGCTGTTGCAACCCGATCCAACTGAATGACTCGAACGCCACCCACGGCATCCATACGTTCGACCTGATCCTGATCTTGCTGAAAAATAATGATCAACTTTTCAGCATAAAGAGTCATGTCACCTTGCTTGGCAACAACCTCTCCAGTAAAAACCGACTGCCGTTGTTGTTGCAGGACCTCCAGTTGTTGTGCTGTAACAACGATAGGCTGATTCCGGTCCAGTTCACCATCGACCTCAGCGGCAAAAACCTGCGGCACGGAACATTGTACAATAGTAAGAAAAACGAATAAAAACCATCGGAACGTCATTTATTTCTTCTCGCTGTTAACAGGGTACAACTTCATCCAAACGTTATCCTTAACCAGCATGCGCCCGAGATCAATATCAATCTGCAATCCCACACCCGTCAATTCCATCTGCGGAGAAAGAAACCTGATGGAATCCTCGGTGTTCAACTGCCGCGCCTGGTCATCATAATGCAACCGCTCGGTAAAAAGTTGCTCACCCCGCTTTGTTTCTAAGATCACATTCCCCCAGACATCAACCTGCCGTTTTTCTTGATCGAGTTGCCCTTGATCAGCCCTCAGATTAATATCTCCGAACTCTTCCGTACTGTAGAAGAGCAATTTAACAGCATCAAGCTTTGCCAAACTGCTGTCACGCTGATATTCAGCTTTGTCGGCGTCAAGAGTCCAACGTCGCTGCCCTTCCTCATTCTGAGTATAGTGGAGATTTTCCAAAGCCAGATCAATGTCCTCCGGCAACATACTGAGAATCTCTTTTGGCCCTTGTTGTTGCAAGTGTCGGTAAATAACTGCTGTCAGCGCAATAATGGAAACAACGATTAAAAGAGCCAGTAAGCGCCGCAAATTAAACACCCGTTTTCTACTAATTCTGAGTAAAATAACGCTTTGTCAGTTCATCCCACTGGCCTGAAGCCCGCAGCAGCAGGTCACAAATTTCCCTGACGGCCCCACGACCACCAGGCCGTGACGCCACATAGTCAACCAAGGGCAAAACATCCGGCACAGCATCAGCGACTGTTGCACTGAATCCAACCCGGTTTAAAATTGGTAAATCAACGATATCATCACCAACATAGGCCACCTGATCATCTGTGAGATCAAGGATAGAAAGAATTTCCCCATAAGGCTCAAGCTTTTGCAAAGCTCCCTGATAGAGAATTTCTATCCCCAGCTCTTCAGCTCGTCGGGCGACAACAGCAGATGAACGCCCGGTGATAATACCAATCCTGATTCCTGCACGCTGGAGCATTTTTAACCCATGACCATCTTTGACGTCAAAAGATTTTAGCTCGTTACCAAGACAGTCATAGATAATCCGGCCATCGGTAAGAACACCATCGACATCAAGCAGCAAGAGCTTAATTTTAGCCAATTGTTCCTGCATCACACGACCCCGGACTTAAGCAGATCGTGAAGATGGACAATACCAACCGGGACCATTCCCTCTTCATCGGCAAAAACAAATAGCGAAGTAATCGAATGTGCTTCCATGACCTGCAATGCTTTTGCTGCGAGATTACGACGCAAAATACGTTTCGGCGACGTTGACATCACCTGATGGATCGGTTTTTGTAAACTTTCCAGCCCCAGCTCCATTATCCTGCGTAAATCACCATCAGTAAAAACGCCGGCCAAAGCCCCCTGATCGTCGACAACGCCAGTGACGCCCAATTTTTTACTGGTAATTTCAAACAAGGCTTCACGCAACAGCGTGTTCGGTTGTACCAACGGAATTTCATCACCAACGTGCATCAGATCTTCAACCCTTAAAAGTAGCTTTTTACCGAGAGCTCCTCCGGGGTGAAAAAGGGCAAAATCTTCAGCTTTAAACCCACGTTCGTCCAGCAAAGCAACAGCCAGGGCATCCCCCATGGCAAGAGTCGCTGTCGTGCTCGCTGTCGGCGCTAATCCCAGAGGACAAGCTTCTTCAGCCACGCTGATATCAAGATGTGCATCTCCGGCAATCGCCAAAGTACTTTGAGGGTTTCCAGAGATTGCAATTAACGGCAATCCCATTCTTTTGATCACCGGAAGAATCCGGCAAACCTCCTCAGTTTCACCAGAATAGGAGGCCGCAATTACCACATCCCCTTTTGATAACATCCCGAGGTCGCCATGGATGCCTTCAGCTGGATGGAGAAAAAATGTCGGGGTTCCAGTGGACGCCATGGTTGCGGCAATTTTTTGACAAATCAACCCGGACTTTCCCATCCCGGTTACCACTACTTTTCCCTGGCAGTCGAGAACCATTTTGACTGCTTTCGAAAAAGAGCCATCAATCCGTTCTTGCAGAGCCAGAATAGCATCTGCCTCAATCCGCAAAACTTGCTTTGCAGTTTCAATCATCAGCAATCTCTCCCCGGCTCAGCCTGTTTAAAAACAGCGTCAAATTCCAAAATTTGTTGCAGCAGCATTTTGACCTGCCCCAGCGGTAAGGAGTTGGCACCATCACACAAGGCTCGGTCGGGATCTTCGTGAACTTCCCAGAACAGGCCATCAATACCGGTTGCTGCTGCTGCACGAGACAAAGCACCAACATACTGGCGTTGCCCCGAGGAGGAACCGCCGGCACCGCCCGGCAATTGCACAGAATGAGTGGCATCAAAGATCACAGGATAGCCCATCTCACGCATGATCACCAGAGAGCGCATATCAACAACGAGGTTGTTATACCCAAAAGAAACACCACGCTCTGTCAATAAAATATTTTCATTTCCAGTTGAAGCAATCTTACTCACACCATGCTCGATATCCCATGGAGCCAGAAATTGCCCTTTTTTCAAGTTGATCGGCTTCCCCGTTTGCCCGGCAGCAACCAACAAGTCAGTCTGGCGACTCAAAAAAGCCGGAATCTGGAGAATATCCAAAACATCTGCTGCAGCTGCAACCTGACTGACATCGTGGACATCAGAAATAATAGGCAATTCAAATTCTCTGCTGACCCGCTCCAGAACCCTTAGCCCCCGCTCTACCCCAAGACCACGGAAAGAAGTGACTGAGGTTCGGTTTGCTTTGTCGTAAGAAGCTTTGAAGATTAACTCACATCCAAGATCATGGGTCGTTTGCTTCAGTCCTTCAGCTATCCTCAAAGTAAGATCTTCATCTTCAATAGCACATGGCCCAGCGATCAAAACCAACTGTTTAGAGCCACCAAAGGAGACGGGACCAACCTTAACCTGTCGCATTTATTCCTCCTGGTGCTGCTTTAAGCATGCACCGACAAAAGATTCAAACAGTGGATGGGGTTCCATCGGACGTGATTTAAATTCAGGATGGAATTGGCAGCCAAGGAACCAGGGATGATCCGCCAGCTCTGCAATTTCAACCAGATTCAATTCCGGATTCACCCCGGAAAAAATCATTCCCCCGGCTTTCAATTTTTCGATGTAGTCGTTGTTGAATTCAAACCGATGCCGATGTCGTTCAAGCAGATGATCTTTCCCATAAATTCTGCGCGCCAGAGAGCCTTCCTCCAGATCACAAGGATAGGCACCCAGCCTCATAGTGCCCCCTTTTCCTTTAACCTTTTTCTGCCCTTCCATGATATGGATAACCAGATTTTCAGCATCCTCATGAAATTCAGAGGAATGGGCGTCTTTGATCTTACAAACATGACGGGCAAACTCTACCGCTGCCATTTGCAAGCCCAGACAGATGCCGAAGAATGGGACGCTATTTTCCCGGGCATATTGGATTGCGGCTATCTTCCCTTCACTCCCCCGCTCTCCAAAACCGCCAGGGACAAGGATACCATCGACGTCATCAAAAGAATTTTGAATACCGTGGCGTTCCAGTGTTTCAGAATCCACATACTTCAAATTCACCTGGCAATCATTTGCAATGCCGCCGTGGGTCAGAGCTTCGGACAAAGATTTGTAGCTCTCAGTCAACCCAACGTACTTCCCGACAATAGCAATGGTTGTTTTACTCGCCGGATGCTTGACCCGTTCAACGATCCGTTCCCAAACTGACAGGTCAGGAGCCTTGGTCCAGATATTCAAATAATCGACAATACGCTCATCCAGTCCCTGAGCATAAAAAGCGGCAGGAACTTCATAGATGCTTTCAACATCTCGAGCCGTGATAACGGCATCCTCCGGCACATTGCAGAACAGTGCAATCTTTTCCTTCATATCTCTGGGAATTTCACGATCGCAGCGACATAAAAGGATGTCCGGCTGAATCCCAATCTCACGGAGATCTTTGACGCTGTGCTGTGTTGGCTTTGTCTTCAATTCCCCGGCAGTAGCAATATAAGGGACCAGAGTCAGGTGAATATAAAGAACATTCTCACGGCCGCGATCGGCACGGAATTGACGAATGGCCTCAAGAAAAGGGAGAGACTCAATATCTCCGACAGTTCCACCAACTTCAACTATCGCAATATCGACACCGTTGGCGTTATTAAGAATTTTCTTTTTAATTTCATTGGTGATATGAGGAATAACCTGCACTGTGCCGCCAAGATAATCACCACGGCGCTCTTGACGAATGACGGAATCATAAACCTGACCCGTGGTAAAATTTGATTTTCGTGACAGTTTCGCCGAAGTGTAGCGTTCATAATGCCCCAGATCCAGGTCGGTTTCAGCCCCATCATCAGTCACAAAAACCTCACCATGCTGAAAAGGACTCATGGTGCCGGGATCAACATTGATATAGGGATCCATTTTCTGCATAGAAACTTTTAAGCCACGGGCTTCCATTAGAGCCCCTATCGACGCAGCTGACAATCCCTTACCAAGAGATGAAACAACTCCACCAGTTACAAAGAGAAACTTTGTCTTCATTTACTTTTTCCGTCCTTTATTAAATAGATGACCTTACAGCTGCAAAAGTAATCAGCAGTCTTCATTCACAAAAAAACGATTCTACACAGAAACATAGGCGAAAGAAACCCTGTTCATGCAAAAAACCATCCATATTCACCAAAGAGAATAAGATCCTGTTTTAATTGTTTATTTCTGCAGACATAAGAGAAGAAACACGTTCAAGGTCTGCCGGGGTATCAACCCCATGGCAACTGAACTCAGTCTCAGCCACGTACAATCGAATTCCTCGCTCAAGAGCACGCAACTGCTCCAGGTTCTCAAGACTTTCAAGCGGTGTTTTTGGCCAGGAGGGATAATCCAGCAACAGCTCCCGACGATACACATACAGGCCGATATGACGCAGTAAACCTAACCGCGGCAATTCATCAGCAAGTTGTCCGGAATTCAAGTCACGTGGACAGGGGATCGGCGCACGTGAAAAATAAAGAGCCATACCATCCTGACCTTTAACCACCTTAACCACATCAGAACTATAAAAATCTTCAAGTCGATCTATTTTACCGGCAAGGGTTCCCATTAAAATCCGTCCGTCTTTTAACAGCGGCGCAATCGCCTGGTCAACCATTCTTGGATCTATAAGCGGTTCGTCCCCTTGAACGTTAACAATCAACTCTGAATCCAGGTTTGCTGCGACTTCTGCTAAACGATCAGTCCCAGTTGGATGGTCTGTCTCAGTCAACATCACCTGACCACCAAAACCCTCAACAGCAGCAACAATACGGACATCATCCGTTGCGACGATAACCTGGTCAACCATCTCCGCCTTGGCAACCCGCTGACACACATGCTGAATCATCGGAGTACCGTTTATCAATGCCAGTGGCTTTCCAAGAAACCGTGTCGACCCATATCGGGCAGGAATAATTGCTGTAGCTTTCACAATAAAAACCTTTCACAAAGCGCTTTAAAAACTATTTATATTTCCCTGCCAGCACCAACGCAACCAGAAAAACACCACTTATCGTCATGCAAACAAATGCAAACAAATCTCCAAATCTCGTATAAACTGTTTCTTCAGCACCCAAACCAACGTTACCCGTTAATTGAACTTTTTCAAAAATAGGTCCAGATAAAACGACCTTGCCTGCAGGGGAAATCAATGCAGACACCCCCGTGTTTGCAGCCCTGGCAATCCAGATGCGATTTTCAATAGCCCGGAATCGGGTCATTGCCAAAAGCTGGTAGGGGGCAGAAGAGCGCCCAAACCAGGCATCATTGGTGAGATTAACCAACAGGTCGCTCCCTTTCCGAATATAATTGCGCGCCAGCTGTGGGAAAATGGCTTCGTAGCAAATCAGAACTCCCAGTGAATGCTCACCAAGCGGCAGGGGCCGGACCTGTCCAGACGAAAAATCACCCACTCCAACAACCAGCTTGTCAATAAACCCCAGAAACTTTCCCAAAGGGACATATTCACCGAAGGGGACCAGATGTTGCTTATCCGAACGCCCCAATTCCACTCCCGAAGGGGAAAAAAGATAGGCACTGTTGAAATATTGATAGGTGTCTGGTGACAGCTTCTCGTAGGCAGGACTACCAACAAGCAGATAGGCGTTTAATTTCTGTGGCAACTTCCTGACGTGTTCCGCAAGATTCGATTGATCCTGCAAGAAAAATGGCGTTGCTGCCTCCGGCCAGATCACCAGTTGAGGATCAGCTTCGCGTGCCAGAAGCGACAGATGCTGATAACGGTCAACACTGGCCTGCCTGTTATCAGGGTCCCATTTCTGCATCTGATCAATATTCCCCTGGATAAGAGAAACCCGCAATTGTTCAGCTCGTTGTTCCAGAGGCTGTGATTGTCTCCAAACTCCATAACCGAAATGACTGATAGAAATACATACCGTTATCACGACTCCCAACCAAGCAGATCGTCTTTTAGGAGCGGCTATCACTCCGGCAACAGCACAGTTCACAATGATCAGCATCAGGCTGACCCCGTAGACTCCGGTCACATCACAGCTTTGGATTGCCGGAGAAAAATTCTGCTGAGAATAGCCGATAATCGCCCAGGGGAATCCTGTAAGCAGCACACCTCGAAGGTATTCAAGAGCAACCCAGAGAGGAGGTAAGGTGATCAGATAGGGGAGTTTGAAAACGGCTTCAAGGCGACAAGAAGCCCAGGAAGCCATCCCAAAGTAAACGGCAAGATAAACAACCAGAAACAGGTACGCCAGAAAAGCGAAGAGAGGCTGTAACCTTCCATAGGTTATCATGACGAAATTGAGCCAATAAAGAACTGTGGCAAAAAAGACAATTCCAGCGGTAAAACCAGTGGCAAAAGGGCGACGGCGCATCACCAGCAAAAGGGGAACCAATGCCACCCACGCAAGGAAGAAATAATCCGGCCGGGGAAAAGCTGCAGCAAGCAACACACCTGAAACAGCTGCAACAATTAAAGTCGGATCAATTTTTCTAAAGCGCATCACTACTCATCCTGCTGGACATGATCCACAGCAAGGGGGAAAATTTGCAGCTGCCGAATAGCACGCTGATCACCCTGCTCTACCCGCATATCAAAGTCCCCAACCTTGATCCGTTCACCAACGTTAGGGACCCTGCCATGATGCTCCACGACATAGCCACCCACTGTATCAAATTTCTCCCGGGCCACTTCCACGTCAAAATACTCTTCGAACTCTTCAATACTCAGCCGACCATCAACCAGCAAAGTACCATCAGGCTGTTCTAACAGCCATTCTTCCTCCCGGTCATATTCGTCCTGAATCTCTCCAACAATTTCCTCAATAAGATCTTCAATGGTCACCAGACCGGAAGTTCCACCATATTCATCAATAACGATGGCAATATGAATACAGGACTTCTGAAATTCCTTCAGCAGAACACTGACCTTTTTTGACTCAGGAACCAGATAGGGCGGACGCATAATTTCATCAAGGGTGATCGTATCAATAGGGCGTCCCCAATAGCGGAGCAGGTCCTTGGCGTAAACCAGGCCGATAATATTATCGATATTATTTTTATAAACAGGAATCCGGGAATGACCTGAATTCAGGATAGCCTTAAGTACGTTACTGAAAGGAGCTTCAGCGTCAACACACACCATCGTTGTGCGTGGAATCATAATCTCACGAACAATCGTTTCATCCAGCTCCAGAATGGACTGGAGCATGTCCCCCTCCTCCTCATCTATAATCCCTTGCTGCTCAGAAGCATCTATCAACTCCTGCAATTCTTCTTCACTATTGGCCTGGGGCCGATAGCTCAACCTGCGTCCCAAACGCTTTAACCAGCTGGCTGATCCCTGCTCATGATCGGTGTCCACTTCTTTTTAGTTCTCCTCTTCTGTAATAAATTTTAAAAACAGCTATGCAGAAAATTCTTGTATCAATAAAGCAAAAATTTCAGTTTCCTTCGCTTCCATCTGCTCCGCCTCTGCAGCCGTCCCCCGCTCATGATCGTAGCCTAACAGATGGAGAATGCCATGCAGCAGAAGGAACCAGAGTTCATGCTCAAAGGGGATATCGCTTTCAGCAGCATCGGCCCCGGCCCTCTCTGCTGAAATAACGACGTCACCGAGCAGCAGTGGTGACAAGCCAGCCCCTTCACCCTCCTGCATCGCAAAAGAAATGACATTTGTCGGTCGATCACGCTGTAAATATTTGTGATTAATTTCCTGAATACCAGCATTGTCGAGGATCAGGATCGACAGCTCTGCCTCAGGACATCCCGAGACGCTTAAGATCTTCTGAGCTACCTTCCGCAGTGGCCGCTTCAGGATCTTGTGTTGTCTTTGGCGGTTTTCGATCTGGATTCGCACTTTTAATTTTCGCCTTTTCCTTAACGGGAGTTTTTTCTTCTACATCACTCTCTTCCCGAACGATATGCACCGGCTCAGGATAATCCACACGCTGATGAAACGATCCCGCCAAAATACGATTAAAACTTTTAGCAATTAAATTCAAGTCCTTCAGAGTCAAGTCACATTCATTCAATTGACCATCAATAAAAATATTATTAATCAACTTCTGCACCATTCCCTGAATTCTTGCAGGAGTGGGATCAGACAGGGTTCGACTCGCCGCTTCAACAGCATCTGCCAACATAATCAGTGCCGCTTCCCGGGATTGTGGTTTCGGACCGTGATAGCGATAGTCGCGCTCGTCGATTTGCTGCACTCCGGGATCAGCCTGACTTTTCGCCCGGTCATAAAAAAACTTGATTAAGGTTGTCCCGTGATGTTGCTGAATAATCTCTATCAACTCCGATCCCAGTTTATGTTCCTTGGCCAGATCAACCCCATCTTTCACATGGGAAGTCAGGATCAGAGCACTCATGGATGGCGATAATTTATCGTGCTTGTTTCTCTGCCCCCCGGAATTTTCGATAAAGTAAAGGGGTTTCTTGATCTTGCCAATATCATGATAATAAGCGGAAACCCTGGTAAGCAGTGGGTTAGCATTGATAGCTTCAGCCGCCGCTTCGCCAAGATTTCCGACCAGAATGGAGTGATGATATGTGCCTGGAGCTTCGATCATCAGCTGTCTCAAAATTGGCGCGTTCATATTCGCCAATTCCAGCAATTTTATATCGGTCGTATATTTGAAAAGATATTCTGCCAGTGGCACCGTTCCATTAACAACGACAGCATTCACCAACCCGCCAAAGAATCCAAAGCCCAGCTTCCAAAGCAAAGATAACTCAAAGCTGCGCCCGCTTAAAAAGTGGATTCCTACAAGCAAAGCCATATTGCTTAAACCAATCCACAACCCGGCTCGATAAAGAGTCGTCCGTTGTTGACAATGACGAACACCGTGCGAGCCGACAAGACTTCCGACCAGAACATAAAGAGCCATCAGCAGGCTGTTGCCGAACAAAACCCCCACCAACATTGAGCTACAGACAGCAAACAGAAGGGCGGTTTCGGAATTGAGAACAATCCTGACCAGCATAGCTCCAAGAGCAAAGGGAACCGCATAAAAATAGACAGAGGACTCGAAATAAGAAAAGGTATTTTCCATTCCTGCCACAACAAAAATAGAGACTTTTATCATCAGAAACAGGAACAGAAATACGGTCGTCAAAAACAATAGATCACGTGAATCAGGACGAAATTTACTGATATTGCTTTGAGTAAAATAGAAACCGACATAAATCAAGAGCAGGGAACAGATCAATAAACCGGCAGCCATTTGCAAACTGCGGTTATCACGTCCAGACCTTCTGATCTCTTGTAACTTGAGAATTTGGTCGGTCGTAATCCGCTCCCCTTCCCGAACAACCATCTCCCCCTTTTTGACCTGAAAGAAAACAGGTGCAATCTGTTCACGAGCTGCGACCTGCCCCTGCTTTGTCTTTATCTGATCAAACACCAGATTGGGTCGCAATTGTTGCTGTACCAATTTAAATAAAGTCTCTTCTTGCGGCGCAGTTATCCCGGGAATCAACCCCAGCTCACTTTTGACCTGGAGCAAGGCTTCGTTTAACCCGATGACACGCTCCAGTATTTTCGGGGCAACTTCCTCGCCCCCCCCCGTATCAACAACCAGAATACCGCGCGCCCTGTCTCCCTCAAAGGCCTGAAAATTAGCAACGACAGGACGTTGGAAAATCGGCGTTAACAGATCTCCGGTTAAGGCAGCAATATTATGATTAAGAGCTAAGTTGAATAATGGGAGGATTTCGTCACCGTCAAGCGGAATCCCAAAGTTTGATTCCAGCTGTAATTGAAACTCTTCCGACTTTAAGGTTTCCACATCCTCCTGCAACTGAACCAACAAGCCAAGCCCCTGGCGAATCCTGGCAACGGCCTGCTCCCCTGCAGTGCTGTCCAGGCCATAAACAAAAGGGGCCTTTTTTTCAGCTTCATCCCGTTTTGCCTGGGTCAAAGGAGTGTCTTCAACCAGGAGATCACGAGGGGATTTGATATTACGCGTGGCAATATCACCCGGAGAGTAATAATCAGGGATTAACCCCCCTTTCGGGACGATAATCAGAGTCAACAAAGCAGCAACAAATACAAGGAGCCACCCCCCCAGCCGAGGTTGTTGCCTGTTGCGAAGTCCCTGCACTCCACCACTCAAAATAGAGGTGCGATTATGCAGCGATTTATCTTTTTCTTCTTTGGTCATACATCCTCGATATCACCAGAACGATCAACTCCGGCCATTCTGAGGGTTAATTCTTCCTGTCAGCCTGTTGATAAGCCCTGACAATCGCCTGAACAATTGGATGACGAACCACGTCCACATCACTGAAGTGAGTAAATGCGATTCCGGAAACACGACTCAGAACCGCAATGGCATGCAACAATCCTGACTGCTTGTCATGAGGCAAGTCAATCTGAGTCACATCGCCGGTAATGACCGCCTGGCTACCAAAACCAAGACGAGTCAGAAACATCTTCATCTGTTCAGCGGTCGTGTTTTGCGCCTCATCCAGGATAACAAAAGCATCATTGAGAGTTCGTCCACGCATAAACGCCAATGGAGCGACCTCCACGACGCCGGAATCAAGTAAAGTTTGAACCTTCTCATGCTCAAGCATATCGTAGAGGGCATCATAAAGCGGCCGCAGATATGGGTTCACCTTTTCGGCCAGATCCCCGGGAAGAAATCCCAATTTCTCACCAGCCTCAACAGCTGGGCGAACCAGCAGGATTCGACTGACCTCTTTGCGCGTTAAAGCCGCAACCCCCATAGCCATTGCCAGATAAGTCTTTCCCGTTCCAGCAGGACCAACCCCGAAAACAACATGGTTTGCGCGAATGTTATCAATATAACTTTTTTGCGCCAGGCTCTTGGGAGAGATATATTTATTACGAGCTGAAACAAAGACCGTATCACAAAAAATATCTTTCAGAGATATCGTCGAATCAGAAGAAAGAATTCTGATCGCATAATCAATATCACTGGGATATAGCGGCATCCCTTTTTGCATCAGGAGAGAGAGTTCTTCGAGGAGACGGTAACCAATGTGAACCTGTGCGGCTTCACCAGAAAGGTGAATGACAGTTCCCTGGCTACCAAGGCGAATGCCCAGTTTTTTCTCTATTAATTTTAGATGCTTATTCTGCTGACCAAACAATTGAGCGGCCAGAGTTACATCAGCAACATCAAAATGTTTACTGGAGCTCATACGCAGATATTCGCTGGAATATAATTTATTTTCACGTCGCGGAATTTATCACCATAAACAGACAAATGCAACTATGAGCTCATGTCATCTGCTCCTGACACCCTCCATTTTTTTTCAAAGCCTGCTATACTCAGTCAATATTGCTATCAATCATAATATCGCGAGGGAACAGTGTCCAGCCAACCAAGCAACCATCCGGCAGCAGAAAATCAGGATAAGCCACTTCTGTCGGCTTTTCTGCATGAATTGAATATTTCCCGCAGAAAATTGTCCCTCTACCCTCCGGAACACCCTCAGATTACAGCAAGCGTCGACAATACCCTGAAGATTCTCGATGAACTATTTCAGACTGACACCACAATCACCCTGGGAATTTCTCCTGAAGCTCTCTATTTTGAACAACATTGGCTGGATAAGGAAGATCTCAGCAATCAACAATTTGCCCACTTTTTTTCATCAATAGGGATTGCGTCGATCAGCTTTAAAAAGGGCTTAAACAGCCCAGAACTGATTCGCTTCAACCAGTTGCTTCGCTCTGACCGCAAAACCATAGAGTCATTCGGAGGTTTCGACAAGCTCATCGAGCAACAACAGATCGAACATATCTCAGTGGTTCCAATTAACTATGATGCATTTCAGGCAAATCAGAATTTCAATGAAATTGACGCCACTGCAGAAGGGCAATTATGGGAAAATTTTATTCATGGTTTGCATAACGGTATTCTCGATTTTGGGGACACCGTCGACATCAACTCCATAGCAGAAATTTTCAACCAAAAATTAACGGGGACTCAACTTGAACGTGATCAATCATCATATTCGATCAATCTTTTCGTCGAAAACAGCCTGCAACAAAATCAAGATTCATCATTACAAACAAAGAACGATACAAAGCTTGTTTCTCTTCTCGAACAATTAACTCCGGAAGCCCAACAGTTATTTCTCAATAGTGCTTTTCCTGCACTTGATCGACATCACCATGCGGCTTCGGGATTACTGCAAAAAATTCCCTCACATCTCCTGCAAAACACAATTGTTGGAAAAAACCGTCAGGAACTGAATCTATCTTCCCGACTATTTGGCTTGATCAATAACCTGGCAACGGCCCCCAATCAGGAAGGTCAACACAAGATAAAAACAAAATCAGTTCCCCCTTCTGAAGATATTGTGCGTGCCCGGCTAGATGTTCTGTTTAGTGAAGAACGACAGGATTTATACATGCCTGACAACTATCAAGCCGCGCTATATAATATCCTCAGTGATAAAGTTGCGGGAAGTATCCCTGAAGACGAAAAGCAAAAGCTGAAGACCCAGATTGAAAATCAATCAGTAGAAATCAACTGCGCAGCCATTATTTTTGAAGTGTTACATCAGCAACTTGACTCTGAACAGGAAAAAGCCATCCAGCAAAACCTCCTCGACCTTTCTCGCTATTTTCTTGACACAGGCAACTTTAAACTCTTGCGCGACATTCACACCCGCTGGTCTCAGTACCTTTACAGTGGCAACTCTTCAGCCGGTATTTTCAATGAAATTGTTTTATCACATCACGCTCAATCAACATTTATGGCAGAAGTTCTGGATGGCGTTGATCTTTGGGGCGAAGAAAAACATCAGCAAATAGCAGATTATATTATTTCCGTTGGGGAACCATACACTGAGCCGGTCATTGAATATTTAGGACTGGCACCAAAGTGGTCTGAACGCCAGCTCTGGATGCAAATCCTGAAAGGAATCGGCGGGGAAGCGCAAAAGGTCATTGTGCGATCACTCAAAGATAACCGCTGGTATCTGGTTCGCAACCTTCTAATTATTTTAGGTGAAAATCTTGATCCGAAAACCATAAAAGCCATCCACCACCTTGCTGAGCACCCACACCCCAAAGTCCGTATTGAAGTGATACGTATCCTTTTTAACTGTAATCCGGCAACGGCAAATCGACAACTCTTGAAAGAACTTCGCAGTGACGACCCTGATGCCCGTTGTTCAGCCGTGCACATAGCTGATCTCAGCCAGGACCCTCATGTCCTCTCAATCCTGCATAAAAACCTTGTCGATGGTCCTGAAAATGAAACAGATCTTGAGTTAAAAAAGCAGACAATTCGCACATTGACTCGTATCGGCAACAATGAAAGTCTCCCTGTCTTCAGACGGTTATTGCATAGACAGAGCTTGCTGACCTCACGCAGAATGAAACATCTGTATGCCGAAATTTTCCAGAATTTAGCACTTTTCCCCGGCAATTCCGCAGCAAGACTCCTTCAGGAGCTCCAATCGGGAAAACATAAGCAACTGGCCGGGCAAGCGCTGAAAAAACGGCAAGAGTTTACAAGGAGTGAGAGATGAGCAGCTCCCAAGAAGACCACCTGCAAAAACTGATCAGGCTGCTGACGACGGCTGCGGCCAATGCCGCCCTTTATCATCCTGAACACCGACAAGTTTTGCGCTTGAATAAACAGGCATTGAATGAACTCCAGCAACTCTTCAATGTCCATAATGATGTCACCTTGAAAGTCATTGATGGCCTGCTGATCTTTGACAACAAGCCTGTTTCAAAGAATCTGGCTATTGACCGGCTACTCGAATCCCTCTCCAGAAACGGGATCAGTTATGTGCAAATAGAAGCAGGAGTCTATGCCGAAGAACTCCTCGGCCTGATCAATATTCTCAGCAAATCGCCAGAAAAACAGATTGACATCAAAAGCAGTGAAAATATCCATTTTGGCCAGGTTGAAATTCGCTATAAAAACCATGATTTCAACCGGACAACGGAATTTCAGTTAGAAGAAATTGCAAAC
Source organism: uncultured Desulfuromusa sp. (assembly GCF_963675815.1). Taxonomy (NCBI): domain Bacteria; kingdom Pseudomonadati; phylum Thermodesulfobacteriota; class Desulfuromonadia; order Desulfuromonadales; family Geopsychrobacteraceae; genus Desulfuromusa; species uncultured Desulfuromusa sp. Next base: position 2,360,586 of record NZ_OY776574.1, on the reverse strand, counting down.
TATGAAGCCGACCGTTTTATGGATCTTTATCAGACAGTACGAACGAAAAAAAAGTTGGAAATTGCGGGTATCAATGAAATCGTCAATGGCTTTGTTCATGCGTTCAACACTCAAAGTGACGCTTTTATGGCGATTGCACCATTGCGGTCAATGGATGAATACACTTATACCCACTCAACCAACATTTGTATGCTGAACCTGGCACAGGCAAAAGTTCTTGGAATTGAAGGACAGCTTCTGAATGATATCGGTATTGCGGCCATGTTGCACGATGTCGGCAAGATGTTCATTTCCCCGGAAATCCTTAGTAAAACAGGGAAGCTGAATGCAGAAGAATGGGAGATTATGCAACAGCACCCACGCCTGGGCGCAGAGTACCTGCTTAACACACCGGGAGTCCCCCGTTTGGCTGTTGTCACGGCTTTTGAGCATCACATGCGTTATGACAATACCGGCTATCCAAAAACAACAACTCCCTGGCAGCAACACATATGTTCCCACATGACTGCAATTTCAGATACTTACGACGCGATGAGAACACATCGAGCCTATGAAGACTCTCTGGAAATAGATCAGATCATCTCAATCATGCTTGATCTTGCCGGAAATAAACTCCACCCGCAATTAACCTATAGCTTTCTTCAGGTTCTCAGTGAGCTGGATAAAAAAAACGAACCCAGCAACTATACATCATCATGAGCGAATGCTATACAGTCGCAAATTCCCCAGTTTTGAACAATGACATCCAATAGCCCGTGACAGATACAGATAAAAAATTAAAAGGAATAACCATTTATGAGTGAAGACACAAAAAAAATCATCTATTCAATGATGCGCGTCAGTAAAAGCTACAACAAGCAGCCAATCATCAAAGATATTTCCCTCTCTTATTTCTATGGTGCAAAAATTGGGGTTCTCGGACTAAATGGCTCAGGAAAGTCAACATTGCTGCGAATCATGGCAGGAGTTGACAAGGAATTTAATGGTGAAGCGGTATTATCTGAAGGATATAGCGTTGGCTATCTTGAGCAGGAACCACAGTTGGATGACAAGAAAACCGTACGCGAAACCGTCAAAGAGGGGGTGCAGGAAATCGTTGACCTGCTTGCAGAATTTGAAGAGATCAATAACTCTTTTGCTGATCCTGACTGCGACATGGACAAGCTTCTCACACGGCAGGCTGAAGTCCAGGACAAACTGGATGCTGCTGATGCCTGGGAACTGGACTCCCGACTGGAACTTGCCGAAGAGGCGCTACGCTGCCCGCCACCGGAAACCCTGATCCAGACACTCTCCGGCGGTGAAAAACGTCGCGTAGCCCTGTGCCGTCTATTATTACAAAAACCTGACATCCTCCTGCTTGACGAACCAACGAATCATCTGGATGCTGAAACGGTCGCCTGGCTCGAACAACATCTGCAACGCTATCCGGGAACAGTCATCGCAGTGACCCATGATCGCTACTTTCTCGATAATGTTGCCGGATGGATCCTGGAGCTGGACCGTGGTCAAGGCATCCCATGGAAAGGAAACTATTCCAGCTGGCTGGAGCAAAAACAGGAACGGTTGCGTAAGGAAGAAAAAACTGAAAGCAAACGGCAACAGACATTACAACACGAACTTGAGTGGATCAGAATGTCACCGAAAGGACGCCACACAAAAGCCCAAGCACGGATCAAATCTTACGAGCAACTCCTTAGCAATGCCGGACTGGAAAAAGAAAAAACCCTTGAACTTTATATCCCCCCCGGTCCTCGTCTTGGTGGGATTGTTGTTGAGGCCCAAGGGGTCAGCAAAGGTTTTGGGGAGCGGTTACTGATCGACAATCTCAGCTTCAGTCTGCCTGCCGGGGGGATTGTCGGTGTCATCGGCCCCAACGGTGCAGGAAAATCAACTCTGTTTAATATGATCACCCATCAAGAAAAACCGGACCGTGGTGATTTCAAAGTCGGCGAAACCGTTCAACTGGGATATGTTGATCAGGGGCGTGCATTGGATGCTGATAAGACCATATGGGAGGAAGTCACCAATGCTCAGGAAACGATACAAATTGGTGGTCAATCTGTGAACTCCCGTGCCTACGTCGCACGTTTTAATTTTTCCGGATCCGACCAACAGAAGAAAATCAAGGTGTTGTCAGGAGGTGAACGCAACCGGGTCCACCTGGCAAAAATGCTGCGCGAAGAAGCGAATGTATTGCTTCTTGATGAGCCAACCAATGACTTGGATGTCAACACCTTAAGGGCATTGGAAGAAGGGCTGGAGAACTTCGGTGGCTGTGCAGTTGTTATCAGTCATGATCGCTGGTTCCTGGATCGGATTGCCACCCATATCCTGGCTTTTGAGGGTGATTCTCAGGTCGTCTGGTTTAATGGCAACTATTCGGAATATGAGGAAGATCGTAAACGCCGACTCGGTAAAGCGGCAGATCAACCTCACAGAATCAGATACCGTTCTCTGACCCGACAGTAGAGATTTATTGCCCACCTGTATTTGATCATGGGGAGAAACCAATTCCGCCCCATGATCAAATCAGGAGAAACAAACCCACGCGATTCAAATACGATCCCCATTTTTATCCGGTACAAACAGATATTTTCCAACGATGCGATCAAACAAAGACAGGCCATCAGCATCAGGAATTTTCATTTTGTCCAGACTCTTCTGCAGACTCTGCACCAGCTGATGATCCGTTTGACGATGTAAAGCCAGATAGAGCTCGAGATTCTTCAGCACAAAAACAGTCTCATACTCATCCGGATTTATCCCGAGTCGAAGCATCAGATATCGTGTTGTCTGGACATTAAAAACAAATAAATCAATACGCCCAGCCTGCAACTTTTTGATATTCGGTTCCGGAAAAGCAAGTCTCTCAAGGCTTTTCTGGGGAACGCCGCGTTTGATCAACAATTGCTCCGGTGCGCCATCACGCACCGAACCGATTCGATATCTTTCCAGATCAGCAATAGAATTAATTGTGATATGATCGTTTTTTTTGGCAATAATCCCGATAGTGACATCCAGCAATGGACCAACCCAGCAAAACAGATTTTCCCGTTTTTCCGTCCTTGCCATACTGAATAAAGCCGTTCCGGGAGAATTTTGAATCTTATGATAAGCACGCGTCCACGGATATAATTGAATATCTTCCGGATCCATAGAAACACCCGCTTGTTTAAAAATGTGCCTGACAATTTCAGTTGAAATGCCAACAACCTCACCATGATCGCTGAAATTGAAAGGGGGAAGGTCTTCAGTCATGACCAGAAGAGACGGTTGCGCAAAGCTCCAACCAGAAAAGAAAGTAAAGATGATCAATAAGTAGATAATTTTCTTCATCAATGTTCCAGAGCAAAGGAAGTTTACTGTCAATCGCATCAGCACGACACGATACTCCCACTACCCCTCCATAACCTCACGCACCAACAGAGAAAGATCTTCAATTCTGAACGGTTTTTGCAGCAACCTGTCAACAACCCCGTCCTGAAGGACCGAATCATCCAGAAAATCTGAGTTACCGCTGTAAAGAATAACAGGTATATTTATTTTTTCCTGTTTCAATGCCCTTGCCAGATCGACACCTGTCATCCCGGGCATATTATAATCCGTCACCAGTAGGTCTATACTGTCGGTTTCAAGCAGTAGCTGCAACGCGTCAACCGGGTCCGCTGCGACACTGACCTGATATCCGAGTGACTGCAACATATCCTGCCCCATTCTCAGAACGATAGATTCATCATCAACCAGCAAAATATGCTCGTTCCCGCCCAACAGAGCTGTTGTGTCATTTGCAGTTGAATGAGTTATTTTTTCCCCTCCCTCTTTTTGTGGAAAATAGAGGGTAAAACAATTTCCTTCTCCAACCTCCGGGTCCAGGATAATTCTACCGCCATGGCCTTGCACAATTCCATGGACAACAGCCAACCCCATTCCTGTCCCCTTGCCGGTTTCTTTCGTAGTAAAAAACGGATCAAAAATTCGATCCCGTATTTCTACCGGAACACCAGAACCACTGTCACAGAAAACCAGGCAAAGGTAGTTTCCCTCGTCAAGACCTAAAATTTCAGCTTGTCGCGACTTTAACCGGCAAGATCGCAGTGAAATTTTTATCATTCCACCTTTTCCAGTCAATTCATATATGGAGTTTGTAACAAGATTCAACAGTGTCTGATGAATTTGATCACTGTCTCCAACCATCCAGAGATTTTCGTCCAGATCAGTTTCTATTGTTACGTTGGCCGGCAGCGAAGCCTGAACCAGATCAAGCGCTTCATCCACAATGTCTGCGAGACAAATTTTTTGGGTATAGGTTTCAGCCTTACGACTGAAAATTAAAATTTGTGAAATAAGATTCTTGGCCCGCTCACCGGCAACCATCACCTGCTCAAGCCGTCTATGGGTCTGAGAACCCTTTTCTTCATCATTGTAACAAAGTTGAACATAGCCAAGGATAGCAGCAAGAATGTTGTTGAAATCGTGGGCAATTCCTCCTGCCAGAGCCCCAAGAGCTTCCATTTTTTGCGCCTGATTGAGCTGTTGTTCGAGTTTTTTCCGGCAGGTGAATTCATCCTTCACCCTGAGGATAAGACCATTTATTGACTCGGCGAGAAGATCAACTTCATCCTTGGATGAAAGTTTTTTTCCAAAAACCAGGGGTTGGATTTTCTCCATGTCCGTCAAATCAATATTCTGGGTATAGTTGGCAACAGTTACAAGTCGTCTGATAGCTCCTAAATGAAATAACAGGAAAATACTGATGGCGACACCAAAAACACCCAGCCCATTCGCTAAGAATTCCGGAAAAATATACTGACTGAACAATAGTTTGAAAGGCTGATGATTTAACTGGAGGTAGGCAGTCCCGACCTTGATGTCTTCACCCAGAGAGGATGTTCGATATTCGATCACCCGAAAATATTCCTGATAAGGCCCCTGCGATCTGATGCCGGCTTGTTTGCAATCCACCCTGTCAAAATCGCAGATTTCAATATAGGTCAGAAGCTGATTGACTTGACTGCCGGCAATCGTTTCAACCATGGACCAGTCATAATTCCAAAGAGCTTCGCGGATACTCGCCATGGCACTTTTTTCAAAACTTGAAATCTGCTGTTCGAGAAGATTCTGTTCTCGCTGCTGCAAACGACTGATCTGGTAGATAGAAATAGAGAATGTGATGACGGTACAGATAAGAAGAGAACCAAACAGCAGACGTCTTTTCAAGCTGATATGCTTCATAGATAAAGACTCCCTCTTCCTTACATTTCAAACCGCAATCATCAACTAAGAGCTATACCTGAAACAACTTGCAAGGTGGGAACAATCCCGTAGAGCGAAAAGAGAATAACAAATAATGTGTGGGCCTTAAAGAAATTTATTTAAACTGATCGGTATCTGACAAGCGGAGAGAATAAAATACGCGCTGCCCCTGACGCAGTTGAATATCCGGTAAATCGACGACATGCCAACGATTAAAACCCGCCGATTCAAATTCTAATTGCAGTTTATGATGACCAGCAGGCAACGGAATCCGCACGAGGGTTAAACGTCCCGGTAACGTTTGCCAAGAGCGGGTATCAGGTTCTTCGAGCAGAAACAAAGCAACCCGGACAAGAGCTTCAGCTGCAACATCATTTTTATTCCCAACTGACTGAGCAATGGCTTCCTTGGTCGCAACCCGGAGGCTTTCCTTAGCAATGATACGGGTTTTTCGGGCATCTAATGCTTTCCGGGCAACACCTCCCAGATCCGTTGAGATCAACGGCAAATAGCGCCACTGATGAGGCCAGACATTATTGATCCCGAGCGGAGGAGTCTTTACAGCAGAATAGTAAGGGAAGGCAAACCGGATTGATGGCGGCAGGACTACGTTTCCGGCTTGTTTCAAAGGAATCCGGCCATTGGCAACAAATAAAACCAGCTCTGACTCCTCCGGAGAAACGGTCCCGGGGATAAATGATCGGTATTTCTCTACTTCATCAACCATCCCCAAACGTCCCGCGTGGCTCACAATATCCGCCGCTACAGGTGCGGGATTGGGCAAGTCATCAGCCAATTTCCGATAAACCAGATAGGCATCATTATCCTCACCCAGGGTGGCAAAACATAAAGCAATCAAAGCGCGGGTAAAATAATCGCTATTCAGAGCCTCAGGATATTCCTGCAAACGCATTAAAGCCTGTTTTGCTTCAACCAGAGCATCATCATATGCACCCAGTAAGAGGTAGTTCATCATCAGATAACTATGGACCCAGAGGCGTTCGCTGTATTCCCCTTTATAACGCGTCAACCACTCGTTCGTAACCAGAGACCCAGCTTGTTCACTGATTCGGACAAATTCAAACTGATCAATCAACTGCGCAGCTTCGAGGAGTTGGGTGATGCTTTGACGGTATTTTCCCATCTGGTGCAATACCGTCCCCCTTTCCAGCAAGAAAAGAAGCTGATTGCGATCACCAGAGCGATCCCCCTTCTCCAGAAGATCCAGAGCCTGCTGTTCATGACCGGCATAATAGGAACGACTGGCCTGGTTCAGCCTGTTTGCACAACCACTCAGGAAGAACAAGAGAAGAATCAGGAGAAGATAACGGCAGCCGGGTCGGGGGAAAAAACCGAACCCGGCCAGTCGGGAAGATAACATGACGGGGTGCCGGTCTGATTACCAGCCGATAAAAGGCTTCGATGCCTCGCGAATCACTTCGGTACTGTCAGCCCACTCAATCAGTCCGGTCTGAATATCCGTCAATTCCATATTCAAACTATAGTACATGAGAGTTTTCTTTTTCAGCCGGAACTGCCGCGGTTGTTTTTTTTCGATGGAACGCAATGTCCCCGTCAACATGTATTTTGCACCAACCTGACGCGCTTTCTGGATTCGGGTTTCAGCAGCAACGCTACCACCATACTGATAGCTGGTTTCCCGTTCAATATTGGAGCGTTGAGCTTTATTCACAAAACGGACACGGCCTGAATTCAACAACGCCTGCCGGATATCATCCGTCATAGCACTGGTACTGATGTGCTCTGTCGTCCGATTCGCTATGCCGTAAACAATTAAAACCGGACGATCCGTTGCTCGCAATAAAGGATATTTGGACAACAGTGATGCCACCATGTCATCGACAATCGCCTTTTTGTCCGAAAAGTGATATCCCTCATCATAAATAACCTTTTCATCCGACCCGACTTCACGGGTTGTCACCGAACAGCCAGCCACAATAAAAATAAAGAATCCAACAAATACCATTTTTAACAACAACGAAACTCTGTTCATAACTGTCCTCCAGACTTGAACAACTTCCTGTCACGATTCTCTGTCATTTTACAGTATTTTCAGTTTCAGTGCACCCGGATCGGTTTACCCCCGCCTCAACATATCAGCAAAAGCAACCAGAACTGCCTGCTGCAATCTTTTCACTTCCTGCTCAGAATAAGGAATCGCAGGCTGATGCCCCCACACCGGTCCGGGCCACGCAGTATCGTTTATTGTCCTCCCGACATGGTGTAAATGCAATTGACTGACAATATTTCCCAGCGCCGCAACATTGAGTTTATCAAAGGTGAAAAAACGCTCCATCCAAAAAGCAAGCTGCACTGACTCAACCCAGAGTTGCTGCCGATCAACCTCCTCCATATGATGGATTTCCCGCAGATTTTCACGCTGCGGAACCAGAATAAACCAGGGATAACGACAATCATTCATCAACAACAGTCGACAGAGAGAAAAACTGCCGCAATCAATCGTGTCCTGCCGCAAGCGCGGATCAAGTTCAAACATAGCATCGTCCTGAACAGCATTCGGTTTCAAGTTTATCATGTTGATCCTGCCCAACCGTTCCCCACCGGAACGAAGACGTCGAATGGAGAATCATCCCCAGGATTTCCATTCACTGTCGCTTGATCAACCAGCAATTATGAATCCTCGGGTTGCGTTCAAAATCAGCAGGGATCGTCTTTGCACTGATATCCTCAATATCCAGACCAGACAAGGCATCTCGATCCATGCTGAACTTACGCAAATTATTAGAGAAAATGATAGCTCCATCCGGGGCCAACAGACGAGCTGTCTTTTGTAACATGTCAGGGTGATCCCGTTGCACGTCAAAGGTGGTATCCATCCCCTTGGAATTGGAAAATGTCGGGGGATCAAGAAAGATCAGGTCATACGGCCCCTTTGCCGTCTCAAGCCAGGAGAGACAATCCGCCTGAATGATCTCTTCATCAGCAGGATCAAAATGATTCAACGCTATATTTTTTTCCGCCCAGGCCAGGTATGTCTTGGACATATCTACAGTGGTCGTTGTGATGGCCCCACCCATAAGGGCATGAACCGTCGCAGCACCGGTATAGGCAAAAAGGTTGAGAAAACGACAACCACCCGCCATTTTCTGGATCAGCTGTCGAGTTAAACGATGATCAAGAAATAAACCGGTATCGAGATAATCGGTCAAATTCACCAGAAACGTGCAATTCCCCTCCTGAACCTCTTTCAACACCCCCCGGCGCGCCTGCTTTTCGTATTGCCAATTCCCTTTCTGCTGCTGCCGCACTTTCAAGTGAATCTTATCCGGGGGCAGATCCAGAACCAGAGGAACTGCATCCTGAACGTCACGCAAACGCTCTGCGGTCTTGGCCTCATCAATGTCTTTAGGGGCCCGGTACTCCTGCAAATGGACTTCGTCACCATAAAGATCGACAGCAACGGCATATTCAGGAAGGTCAGCATCGTAAAGCCGATAACAATCCAATCCTTCACGATTCGCCCATTTTTTCAGTTTCTTAAGGTTTTTACGCAATCGATTGGCAAACATTTCAGCTCCAGGCGAAAGGGTTTTCTTGACCGCCTTTCCGGCCCCCTCCTCCAGAGATTGCCAATGATTGTCATCACCCAGCTGAAACTGTAACAGCTGACATTTCAACGCACCATTATAAAGAACATTGATTTTCCCTGCCCGCAACCCGATACTGCGACCGAGCTGTGGACTTGAAGTTATCACTGCCGCTTTCCATCCGGGGCATTGTCCTGCCATTTTTTCACCGAGAAGATTATAAAATTCCGGCAATTCACTGGCGACGCCAAGGCGTTCGCCATAGGGAGGGTTCGCAACCAGCAAACCCGTGGAGATTCCAGTCGGCGCCGTAAATTCTCGCAACGTTCTTCTCTCAAAGTGGATGACTTTATCCAATCCTGCATTCTGAGCATGCTGCCAGGCAGCCTTGATCGCCCTATTATCACTATCGTAACCAACAATGGGGGCCAACCTTTTTTCCAGTCCAAGCGCCTGTTGTTGCCGCGCGGCCGCAACTAAAGTATCCCAGAGAGCGACATCGTGTTGCTTCCAGCCGAAAAAACCAAAGTAGGTTCGCAACAGCCCCGGAGCGGTAGCAGTTGCTATCAGTCCTGCTTCAAGAGGGAGCGTCCCCGAACCACATAAGGGGTCAACCAATCCGCCACCAGCAGCACAGATATCCGGCCACCCTGCACGAATCAGGATCGCCGCAGCCAGATTCTCTTTCAGCGGCGCATGGACGCCGTCAATCCGGTAACCACGCCGATGTAAACTATCCCCGGAGAGATCAAGGCTTAGAGTTGCCTGATCTTTATAGACATGCAAATTAAGTCGCACATCTGGGCGTTCCACCGAAACGGAAGGACGTTCACCACAACGAGAGCGAAACTGATCAACAATCGCATCTTTGACCCGCAAAGCCCCATAGCGGGTATGGTTGATTTTCGAACTGACCAGAGTACAATCGACAGCCAGAGTATTTGTCTCCGACAGATGCTCAGACCAATCAATTTTCAGGACTTCATTATAGAGCTGATCCGGGTCCAGAGCTTCAAAACGGGCAAGAGGTAAAAGAATACGGCTGGCCAGACGGGACCAGAGACAGGCCTTGTAGGCCATCTCAAGATCACCGGAGAACCTCACCCCAGCGCGTTCCTGCTTGACTTCAACCGCCCCAAGATTCTCCAGCTCAGTGACCAGCAAAGGCTCTAAACCAAGAGCAGCCGTGGCAAAATATTGTTGTATTGGCATTTTCAAATCGACCCATCAATTGGTAGGAAACGGCCCCTGTACCTGTCCAGATTTTCGCATCAGATTCCGGGTGGCGGCCACGGGGGACCGCCCCTACGGAAAAAAATCAGATTTTACGTAACTCAAGTGGCTGCTCCAGCTGTTCATTCGCCTGCTGCAATGACGCTTCACCGGCCAATACAGCTACGGAGCTGTGACCTTTTTTAAGATATTTTTCAGCAACCCGCTGTAATGCGGCAGCATCAACAGCCAAAAGCTGTCGTCGCATATGGTTGCGCATTTCCAGCGTCATTCCCTGGCGGATATTGGCAAACTCATCAGCCCCGGCTCCTGCGGGAGAGTGGGGCTTATCCAGGTCACCAAAAACAGCCAGAATAGATTCTTTAATGGAATCAGGAGAAAACTCTCCGGCAACAGCCCAGTCGATGGCCTGTTCATAAACCTGTAAAGTCCGCACCAGGTGGGGATCACGGTAAGAAAGCATGCTGAATTGCCCTGCCTCAGGATTGTATCCGGCCAGACCTCCATAGGCACCTCCTTTTTCACGGATTTCACGATGGAGGAATTCAGCCCGCAGCAATTTTGCCAGAACCGTCAAGGCCGCACTATCAGGGTGTGTATAAGAAACAGTGCTGAACACCCGGGTGACATAATTAACCGGGATAGACCAGAGCAATCCCTGCGCTGAAGGCTCAGGGGTAAACTCTTCAACAACGGTATTTCCCTGAGAAGACCCAGCGGGGATCTGTCCAATCAGTTGCCGCAGAGCCACTTTAAACGGTGTAAAATTCTCCGCTTCAACCGTCACCGCTGTTTGTAACTGATTCTGGGTAAATAACTGCTTTGCTATCCCTGCCAGCAGAGTTGCCAGCTCACCCAGATCCTCGACCGGTTTAGCCGCCAGCTCACGAATCAGGGCAACTTGAGAGATCCCGGACCACTGTTCCCGCTGCCAGCCCGCTAAAGAAAGAGAGGCTGCCGCAGCCCTTGCAGCATAAGTATGGCCTGACTGGGGAACTGAATTTTCAAGGGAAACCTGAATTTGATTCAATACAGTCTGAATCCGGTGTAAATTACTGAAATCCGGGCTCAGTAACATCTCTTGCAGCAAATCGAACAATGGTTGACAATTCCGAACCAGCGCCTTCCCTTTCAGCTCAAAACTTGCTGTGAATTTATCGGGATCTTGTGGATCATCAAGCAATGAAGTCCGAGCTGAAATACCACCGGTGACCGCTTCCATTGCTTCAGCCATCTGCAAATAATCCCGTTTACCGGCACCGATCTGGGTCAGTAAACTACTAAAAACCGGAAGATATTTGCACTGTTCTGCCGTTAAGCCTTCAAGTCCAAAGTTGAGAGCAACAACACCAATACCGTTGGTGGGCTGAGCAAACCAGAAGGTTTCAACCTCTCCTTCCAGCTGTTGTTCAACCGGCACAGCAACCTCATTCGCAGGGATATCGCTTAACTCTAAAGTCGGCAAACAAGAGAGGTCTTCCTCCTCTTCCTGTGCTGTTTGTAATTCTTTGGCCCGTTCCACCAATTGCTGCTTTTCCGTCTCACTGAGCTGTTTCTCAATTTTATCCAGTTTAGTCCGGGTCGCGGCATCCTGTCGGGGACCAAGATCAGTATCAGGTTGCAACAACAGCGTGACCCGATGTTGATTGTTGAGAAGCCGGTCACGAATCAAATTTTCAAAAAATGGCTCTGTTTCAATTTTCTGCTGAATTTTTCCCAGATTGTCTTCAAACTTCAGGGCTGCCACAGGGTCACCACCATGGATCCAGGGACCAATCAACCGCATCAACAACAGCAATGAATAGGGATAATTATCACCCGTCACTTCACGGTTGGAAAACTCAAGCCGGTGGATCGCGGCATCAATCCGCTCCCGGCTGAACCCCTCTTCAGCAACCTGTTCAAGAGTTTCCAAAATCAGCTTTTCGATGGCCTGGGCATGCTCAGGATCGGTCCCTTGTAATCCGGCAGCGAAGTAAGTCGTGCGGATGTCATCATGATAACCGGTTCCCGGAGCCAGATTCGCACCGAGGCCGGAGTCCAACAGCGCCTTATAAAGAGGTGCAGCAGAATTTCCCAGCAGCAGAGCTGAAAGCAGAGACATTGCCAACCGTTCAAAACTGTCGTTAATATCACTATCGAGCCAGGCCACCTCAACCATCGAGCGTTTTTCCAGAACGTCGCCTGCATCCAGAGGATATTTTTCCGTCACCGTTACCGGCGTTTCCAATCGTTGCTCAACCGGGACTTCACTATCCAGATCAAGGCGTTCAAATTTTTTCAGGACCCGGTCTTCAACGATGGCCAGCAGTTCAGACAAATCAAGATTTCCTGAGCTGAAAAACCAGGAATTACTTGGATGATAATAGCGGGCATGGAAATCACGTAATTGCTGCCAGCTCAAATCAGGAATATCTTCAGGTTCACCACCGGAATTATGCCGATAGGTTGTCGTCGGGTAGAGGTGCTTATCCATTCGCCGCGACAACAATGAGGAAGGGTCGGACATTGCCCCTTTCATCTCATTGTAAACAACCCCCTTATATTCCAATGGTGACGACGGATCATCGCCGATCGCATATTCAAGGCGATGCCCTTCCTGACTGAAATCACGCTCTGTCAAACGGGGGAAAAAAGCCGCATCCAGATAGATATCCAGCAGGTTATGGAAGTCTTTGCGGTTCATACTGGAAAAGGGATAGAGTGTCCAGTCACTGGCAGTCATTGCATTCATAAAGCTGTTAAGACTGCGCTTGAGCATTGAAAAAAACGGATCACGCACCGGAAACCGTTCCGATCCACACAGAGCCGTATGCTCCAGAATATGAGCAACCCCGGTAGAATCATCAGGGGGAGTCCGAAATCCCACCGCGAACAGATGGTTATCATCATCCCGGTCCAGATGCATAAAACGGGCACCAGTGACCTGATGCTGCAAACGGATCATGGTCGCATTAATCGCGGGAAGAGAATCAACCTGCTCAACGATAAAGCCGTGAATTGACTGACCGGGAAACATTTTTTGTGTGTTCATAATCTATCCTGACTGTTGGGATACATAAAGCATCCCCACGTAATAAAAGTATTGTTAATATCTAAGCCAATGACGACGCAATAACCACTTTTCCATTTCAACAGCAGCAAAAACAATCGTTGCCATGGCAAAACAAAACATCAACTCCGCAGCACCAAGGGCCTGCGTACGAAACAATATTTGCAATGCGGGAACATATATGATTCCCAGCTGGACTGCAACACTGACCACGACCGTCAACAGCAATAACCGGTTCGACACCAATCCCTGGCTGAAAAGTGATTGTCTTTCAGAGCGAAGAGCCAGAGAATTAAATAACTGACTATAACAGAGTACGGTAAAAACCATCGTCTGCCAATGCCACCCCAGCACAATGGCAATTTTCTGAGTCAATAAACAACTGCCCGCCATCAGTAAACCGATCCAGAGAATTTGCTGCCACATGCCCCGGGCAAATAAACTTTCATCGGGAGGAATGGGTGGTTGTCTCATAATTCCTTTTTCAGCAGGTTCGATGGCTAATGCCAACCCGGGAGCGCCATCGGTCATCAGATTGATCCAGAGGATATGGATCGGCAACAGCGGCAATGGCAATCCTAGAAACGGAGCTAAAACAATCGTCCAGATTTCACCGGCATTGCAGGCCAGAATATATTTAAAAAATTTACGCAGATTTGCATAAACCACTCGGCCTTCCCGCACCGCCCTGACAATAGTGGCAAAATTGTCGTCCAGCAGCACCATTTCCGCCGCTTCTTTTGCGACATCGGTCCCAGTGACCCCCATCGCAATCCCGATTTCAGCCCTCTTCAGTGCTGGGGCATCATTAACACCATCCCCGGTCATGGCGACGGACTCGCCTCGCTCCTGTAATGCAGCAACGATTCGGAGTTTCTGTTCCGGAGCGACTCGAGCGTAGACTCTGACATCAGCAACCAATTCAACCAGTTGATCATGCGACAACGTTGCCAGTTCTGAGCCGCTGATCACACGAGCGGCAGTGGAGCCCACAATTCCGATTCGCGCAGCAATCCGTGCTGCCGTCAGAGGATGATCTCCGGTAATCATCACTGGCGTAATCCCGGCTTCCCGACATTGCCGGACAGCGACGGCACTTTCTTCCCTGGGGGGATCGAGGGCACCACTCAGACCAATAAAATGGAGATCTTTCTCCATCTCCAATGCCTGAAGGTCCTTTGGACCCTTTTTAAATCGAGACCAGGCAAAAGCGAGTATACGTAAGCCATCACCCGCCATTGTCGTAACGCAAGATTCAGCCGCTAAACGATTAAATTTCTGACAGCGGTCAGAGACCGCTTCAAAGCTCCCCTTACAGAACAGCAGAACATCGCCTGACGGGGTTCGATGCAGCGTGCTCATCGCTTGGCGCTCAGAGCTGAATGGAATTTCTGCTATCCGCGGGTATTGCTCCTTAAGCTGTTGCGGATCGTATCCAAGCTGACGCACTTTCAGATAAAGTGCCAGTTCAGTAGGATCGCCAAAAGGATCTCCATTTTCACTGATTCTGATATCGTTGTTCAAGGCCAGCGCAAGCAGAAGCGGATCGTCCCTGTCTGGAAGAGAACTATCCACTCTCTCAAATTCAGCATTAAAAAGTGCTTCGACCGTCATCTGATTGAGTGTCAATGTTCCGGTTTTATCACTGCAAATATAAGTCGTCGACCCCAGTGTTTCCACCGCCGGCAACCGACGTATCAGGCTGTTCTGCTGTACCAGCTTCCGGGCTCCCAGAGCCAGAGAGATCGTCACAACAGCTGGAAGAGCTTCGGGAACTGCAGCAACAACCAGGCTGACCGCGGTCAAAAACATCACCATGGTGTCTTCACCACGCAACAGTCCGGCAATAAAAACGATGCCACAGAGAACCAGAGTCACCAGAGCAAGATTACGCCCTACCCGGGCAAGACGTTTTTGCAGCGGGGTTTTGATCTTTTCAGTCGTATCGAGAAGGTGGGCAATCTTACCTATTTCGGTATTCATCCCGGTGGCAGTCACAAAACCACTCCATGGCCATAAGTCACCCGGGTACCACGGTAAGCCATATTACGCCGGTCACTCAAAGGCAAACCCGCCTGATCCAAAGTCTCAGCAGTTTTTTCAATGGCAATTGATTCACCGGTTAACGGTGATTCATCGACTTTTAACGCATGGACCTCATTCAACCGCAAATCAGCAGGAACAATAGCTCCTGAATCCAAAGACAAAAGATCTCCCGGCACCAGCTCAGCAGCAGAAATCTGTTGAAATTGTCCACCACGACGGACCGTTGCAAATGGTGCTGCCAACTGTTTTAAAGCGGACAATGCTTTTTCAGCACGGTACTCCTGGATAAAACCGATCAAGCCATTGAGAAGAACAATCATCAAAATCACAAAGGTATCTTTAAGCTCACCAAGCAGCCATGAAATGAATGCAGCAATCAACAAAAGAATAATCATGGGATTGCGATACTGTTCATAGGCCATCTGCCACACAGAACGTTTGCGCTCTTCTCGCAGTTGGTTGAAACCCACTTCCTGAAGCCGCTCTGCGGCAAAACCACGGCTCAATCCAGAAGAAGACGTCTTTAACTTTTCTGCAAGAGCAGAAAGATCCAGTTGATAAAATTCTTTGAAATTTTCGTTAGACACAGGAGATCTCCCTCACTGTAAGCCTAGCAGATTTGCCGAAGGTTAAAAGAGCTGTGGAAAATGATAAAAAAAGATTGATTTTCTATTTTCAGCATGGTACCTATTTCGTCCGTCGGAGCGTAGCGCAGCCTGGTAGCGCGCTTGGTTTGGGACCAAGATGTCGGAGGTTCGAATCCTCTCGCTCCGACCAAAACAAAAATAACGCTAGCCTTTTAAGGTTGGCGTTTTTTTGTGCCACCGGCTTGTCTCCGGTCAAAGTAGTATTCTGATGCCGACCAGAATCCCTCTTCCTGCGTTGATTTCTCATGGTAAATTCTGGTTCCGGTATGGGGGGGGGAAGGACTCTGTGATGGGTCCGAGCAGGAAAGACGTTAGTCCAGTGGAAAATACTGCCAAATTTGAATTAAAACCCACCGCTCATCGTTTTTCATAGTTTACGCCTTTGGTGGGATTTAGTGGTGATCGGTCAACAACTTGCCCATCCTAGACAGCTTTACACTTTCTCCATCAGGAGAAAAAGCGTTCATAATAAAAAGATAGGGGTTAATTCCACCAGTGATTTCATAGAGCTTATTCTCTAAATCACTGCCCCAACTTTTTATAGCGGGCTTTGGTTCATATTTAAAGAGCTGTGCTGATGGTACATTCATAGCATCCTTTTTATCGTTAAGACTAAGCGCTTCGCTGAGCATTGCAAATGAAGAAGCCCTAGCGCTTAATCCGATAAGAGAACGTACGTTTAGTCTATATTTGCTTTTATCCAGAGAGAGCTTCTCAGGGTCATGCCAATTGAAATCTAGCTGGTCACCTAAAAACAGCATTGTAGAAATTACAAGTGCATGCTCTTTATTTAGATCTTGCTCGTATTCTTCATATGATTTATTACCTTTTTCATCCACTAGATTCCAATAATTTCTATAATTTTTTATAATTTGACTTGATGCAAGACCAACAAAATTATTGATGTTTAACAGAACGGGTGTTCTGGAAGAATCTATACTCTTTTGATGTAGGTACCATTCAAAGTCAAATCTATTATCTGTAAAACCAATGGTTCTAGGATAATATGTCGCAAAAGACTTAAACTTTTTACTTTTTTCAAGAAATCTCCCCTGATATCTTGCAGCATTTAGCAATCGCAATAAAGGTCTATTATGCTCAACTCCCCCAACACTCAAAACATCAATAACACTATCCATAGGTGGGTTCCCATATATCTCTTTAGGGAAAAGTAATTTGTAGTTACAGTTAAAACCTTTTTTTTCTTTATTTAGTTGAAGAGGGACGGATAAAACTAAATTAACCGGTATGTGGATATTGAGAGAATGGCTATCTGCATCAGCAATAAAAAATCCTGCAAAATTATTTTTGAAATCTTCTTGAATACTACATTCAACAGAAACATCAAAATCTTCATTGACCCCCGTGAGCCTTGTCTCGCTAGGGCAACCAGAAATTAAAAGTAACTCGGTTACAAAATTAAAGTTATCTTTATCAATAATTTCATCCGAGTTTTCTGGGTTTCGACTTTCTACTTTTATCTGGAGTTGATCCCCCTTTAGCTCCCTCAGCCGATATAGGATATCGCTGAGGAGTGCCACTCCAAATAAATTCCTATCCTGAGAAATTTTTCCAAGCAAATCCAGTTTACCTTTAATATATTTTGCTTCTGTTATCCCTTCAAATATTTTCTTTTTATCCTTATTATTAAGGTAGTTAGAAAGATTAGCCAGAAGATAATGATGGAGAAAAGCTCCGCGAATATTTTTTTCAACCGCATTCACTCTTTTTTTTAGCTTCTTACAATCTATTTTTATATTCACACCCCTTAAAAACATATTTTTGTAGTAGGGGTAATCTGAAAACAACCATCCCACTCCGCCTTTTTTAGACAACTGCTCAACAACTGAAACAAGTGGGATTAGGCCACGGCAGTCGGATTGATGTGAAGTGAATAAATTGAAACAATCAAGACTTGTTAAATCAAAGGCAGTTTTTGACGACAAAGACTTACTCTTATTCTCTTGAACACTTATCAATGTCTTTAAGATTAATGCCATAATGGCCGAGGCGAAGAATTCATCATCCTTATTTGCCCCAGCTGCTTTCACAGCTCTTTTTTCTATCAGTAGCTGGTATTTAATGGTCAAAGATCTAAAACTTTCTCCATCTAGTAATGTTACTCCTTCCGCAATTAATGTGCCTATATCCCCTAACATTCTCCCTGAGAATTCAATAATATATTGAGAGGATACGCCAAACAAATCTGCTATCCTCAATAACGTTTTGTGCTCAGAAAGGCCCTCCAATAATTCATAAATAGATTGTGGTCCAGATAATTTTTGCAGTTCTTCTTCTATGATTTTTTGAAATGCAGAATACCGTGGGTCCCCATTAACATATCGATAGGTATCGTTCATGCTTTTCTTATCGATTGAAAGTCCTGTCAAATATATAAGCGATGTATCTTTTGCCATTATCTCCCCCCAAACGTAGACAGTACCTGTTTCAGTACAGGCACTACTTTTTGAGTTTTTAGCCACGAAAAGCTTGCCGCCCTTGCTTCTGTGTCATATTCTGCATTATTATATTCAACTTCTGCGTCAATGAAACCAACTAAAGGAATCCGGAACTCTAGAGTGTTGTTTTCACGGTCATACCAGTGCCACATTTTTTTTGTTTCTATTATTCTATCCCTGAAATAAGTATTAACGGTAGAAACCTTTAAATCATAATGATCGTGAACTTTTTCGGCACAACTAAAGTACTTTATCCCTTGATTGGAATAATCTTGAAAGACCTCAGGGCATAGGATCTCTTTCGTAACTTTATCCGTTATTTCAATTTCCTCTTTGGTCTCTTTTACGCCAGTTTCATAAATAGAGAAATCACATCTCCCTGCCGCAGTTGTCCATGCTCCGGGGTCATATGGTGCGTCATCGGTACGACGCTTTACTATGATTAAATCATTGATCCACAAAATACTACCGCTCGACACTAATACATTTTCAATATCAATATCATTTTCGCAGATGCCTTCTCCACACTTAGAAATAATTTTATTATGAAACAATCCGATTGGTAGTATACGGTGATCATCATATTGACCTGAAAAGCCTACCAAAAGATCCTCATCCACATATACGTTTATAGTTGATTTACAACTCACAACCCTCTTCGCAAACCAAAACACATTATCATCGTATTTATCACTAAACCCATTTCCGAGTATTTCTGCAACAATGTTCAATTCTTAACTCCTGTCCGGCAATCAAAAAGCCATTGCTTTGTTATGCATGAAATTGCCGAGTGGACAAGCCCATTTGACGCAACAAAACTTGTATTCTTATCAAGGCTTAAATGGGGATATATTCTAGTAACCCCATCAAGTTGTGTAATTCCTGCTTTTCTTTTAAGTGCTTCCAAGAGAATTATTACCCCAGCGGAATAATCATATAGGGGTTGATCTAATTTGATAAGTCCATCAAGTCTTCCGCAGGCTATATAGGCCAATTCCAGACCACATGTCCCGGCGACTCGAAGTCTCCGAATTAAACTCGACAGTTTCTGTAAATCACTTGTTGGGGCTAATCTGAAAATTTTGTGCTCAATAGATAGGTAGGCATCTTCAATAGAGGAAATATTTGAAGGAGCTATTAATTGGTTATTCAAATATGCCCCTTCTCCATTTATTGCAAAAAACTGTTCTTCTTGGACTGGGTCATAAACAACCCCTAAAACCGTCTCGCCACCCTTCATTAGCGAAACGGCAACGATAAAATCGGCGATTCCTCTGGCAAAAGGTATTGACCCGCAAATAGGATCGATGACCCATGTGTAGTCATTTTCCCCTATAGCACATGAACTTACGGATTGATGATAATCAATCGCAGTTTTTTTCTTTCTTTCAACTACTGAAAAACCAGTTTCTTCAGAACAAATGAAAACTTTCGCATCATTCATTTCTTCAAAAAAACCTTCGGCAAGATTTGTGATCAATATTTCGTTTGAACCTTTATCAAACTCCGTAAACATCCCGCTTCGAGTTTTATCTCCCAGAAAGGAAGTTAGTTCTGGGCTAGTCCTAAACCCACTCATGAGGTATTCACCCGCAAGGGTGGTCGATCTCTTGGCTATGCCCAATAGGTTTTGGTAGTTTCCCAATGCGGTCTCCATTTTTTTATTCACTATATTATGTGCCACAGGAGAAAAGTATAATTAATATTCCCCACAATGCTATCAGCATAACCATAAATTTTCGATCTGTACTGAGCTTCACTACGAATCCAGACAGGCCAATCTAGGAAATTTCAAGCCAGCCCTTTTTTTGTGTTTCCTGAACATCTCTGGCACAGCCTCATCAAACGATACACAAGCCCCGGATTACACCGTGCAGGATACCAACCAAGACCGGACGTTTTTTAAAACCTAAAACGGCAACAGAAGCTTGCTGAAAAATCTCCAGAATATTGGAACGTGCAATAGGACACCGGAAATCACTATGAATCGGTACCATTAAAAGAGGAATCTTTACAGAGACACCTATCTATAGTAATTTACCAACAATTATCGTGGCAAAATGAGGGGATTCATGATCAATAAGCAGACTAAATTGTTTTTGTCTTTATGGGTCTTCATTGCTTTTTTTGTTTCCCCTGCCTGCGGACAAGAGCCCCTGACCCTTGGGGTCCACCCTTTCCAAAGCATCTCCATTCTCAAACAGCAATTCACCCCTCTGACCAACTACCTGACTAAAAAATTAGGGCACAAAGTTGAATTGCGTGTCGGAACAAATTATCAAGAGCACATTGATACCGTAGGACAGAACCAAATTGACATCGCCTATATTGGTCCCGTTGGTTATGTCCAGCTGACAGCTCAATATGGACAGAAAAAACTGATAGCTGTGCAGGAAGTGGAAGGAAAAGCCACCTTTGCGGGAATTATCTTTGCCAGGTCTGACAGCTCTCTCGAAAGCTTATTGGACTTGACCACAGGGGAGATTGCCTTTGTAGAGCCGCATTCCACCATGGGCTTTATTCTCCCCAGCTATGTGATCCTACACGAAAATCCTGCCATTATTACCCAGCATCGCTACCAATTTTTGAAAACCCACGAAAATGTGGCATTGGCTGTGCTCTCTGGAGATTTTGTTGCTGGAGCAGTGAAGGAGAATATATTTTATGAGTACCAGGAAAAAGGATTAAAAAAGCTGGCTGTTACCCCGGAGGTTGCGGAACATTTGTTTATTGCCCGGGCAGATCTTCCTGAAAAAATCCTAAAAAAAACCAGACAAGCCTTTTTAGATCTTAACAATTCCAGCTTAGGCTTAAGCATTATGCACGCGATTAAACCGACCATCACTCAATTCAACCATATCGAAGATTCAGACTATAACTCATTACGAGCCATTCTGGCGGAACTCAAGCAAAAAGGCTTAACGGAATGACTTCTGTTGATTCAAGGACAATATATACCAGATATTGGGCCGGGTTTGTCCTCATTTGTCTGATTCAAGTTGCCTTCGCCTGGTTTGCCGTCAGTGATATTCGTCAATCTCAAACACTCGAGATGAAAGCGAAGAGCGAGCAGGATCTCCAATTTCTCTACCACGTCCTGCAAGAAAAACTTCAGGCTAAAAATTATACCTCCGCTTCCTCTCTTATTCAGACTTGGGGAGCTCAGCAAACAGAGCATATTGCCGAAATTTCGCTGACCATGGACAATGGATTCGTGCTCGGTGAATACCATTCGGCATCCAGCTCCAAATATTTGGACACAATTTCCATAGATATCCCCTATTCTTATACTGGGAAAGCCACTCTTAATCTCGTCATTGATACCGGGTATATCTATCACCACTTCTACCGGCTGGGTTTATTTTTTGGTCTTATCCTGATAATCGTCAACAGCTTGCTGGCCGTGATGATTCAGCTTTTTATCCGTAAACGGATCCTGACGAAAACACTTGACAAACAACGTCGCCGACTAACGGTTTCAGTTGAGGAACTCAGAGAAGAAGTTTCTGCTCGTCAAAAAGCAGAAACCGATCTTCGATCCAGCGAAGAAAAATACCGAATCTTAATGGACAATCAGAGCGATGCCATCTTCCTGCATGAAAAACATCCAGAAAAATTTTCCTGCTTTGCTGAGGTGAACAAGCGTGCCATAGAAAATTATGGTTATAGCCGTGAAGAATTTCTGCTCTTGACTGTGTCGGATATTATACCGGCCACTGAGATTCAACGCATGACTGATAATGGGATAATCGGGGATATTGAAAAAAACAGATGGACGTCCTTTGAAACGCTCCACATCAGAAAATCAGGTGAAGCATTTCCAGTCGATGTCAAAACTACGCAGATTGATTGGCAAGGCAAAAAATATATTCTTTCAACGGCACGTGATATCACTGAGCGTAAAAAAATGCAGAAACGTGAGGAGCAACTGGAACAACAGATGCTTCATGCTCAAAAGCTGGAAAGCCTTGGAGTCCTGGCCGGTGGGATTGCACACGATTTGAATAACATCCTGATGGTCATTCTTGGTCACAGTGATTTGGCCACAGGAAAGTTGTCTAAAGATGCTCCTGCCATGGAACATCTTGACCAGGTTAAGAAATCCGCACGAAAAGCCGCTGATCTGGCCAACCAGATGCTTGCCTATTCAGGTCGTGGCAAATTTGTCGTCGAACCCATCGATTTGTCCCATCTGATCGAAGAAATGGAACACATGCTGTCTGTCTCCATTTCCAAAAAGGCCGTTCTACGGTACGATCTGAATAACCTCCTGCCCAGTATCAATGCTGATGCAACCCAGATGCGCCAGATCATTATGAACCTTGTCATTAATGCATCGGACGCTATTGGTGATAAGAGTGGTGTCATTGCAATTTCAACCGGTTGCATGGATTGTGATCGCAATTATCTAAGCGAGGTCTGGCTGGATGAAAACCTCCCTGAGGGGATGTACGTGTACCTTGAAGTTGCTGATACCGGTTGTGGAATCAGCAAGATAAACATTGCAAAGATTTTTGACCCGTTTTTTACGACCAAGTTTACAGGTCGTGGGTTAGGAATGTCTTCTGTTCTTGGGATTGTGCGCGGCCACAAAGGAGCCATCAAGATTTACAGTGAAGTCGGAAAAGGAACAACGATGAAAGTTCTTTTCCCAGCTTCGGATTTGCCGGCAGTCCTGTATGATAATGTCGGAACGATAGAAAATTTCGATATTTCAGGAACGGTCCTTCTCGTTGATGATGAAGAGGCCATGCGCAGTCTGGGCAAAAACATGCTTGAAACTTTTGGCCTTGAGGTCCTGACGGCGGCTGATGGTCGTGAAGCTTTGAAGGTTTACGAAACCCATCAAGATAAAATCCTTTTTGTTTTGATGGATCTCACCATGCCCCATATGGACGGAGAGGATGCCTATCGCGAATTACGCCGGATCAATCCATCAATCAAGGTCATTATGAGCAGTGGCTATAACGAGCAGGATGTGGCCCAAAAATTTATGGGCAAAGGCATGGCCGGCTTCCTAAAAAAACCTTACCAACTCTCAGAGTTGCAGAAGGCTATTCAGGAACTTTTCAATTAATTTCAATACCTTTGTCTGTTGAGCATCGAAAACTTCCTTTCCTGCATGCTTTGAGCAGATCACAGAAGTGAAAATTTTCCATTACTCCCGGCACTGTCAAGCAACAAAACAGCAGACGATTGTTGCAATTCAGCCATAAGTTCCCAGTCGAAAACAATGGAACAGGCCAGGAGGAAAAATAAGACCAACCATTCTTTAACCACGTGAACTCTCAGCGCTTTTTAGGGGCATAAAACTGCAGAGCATTTTCCGATAAAACTTGATTGGCACAATCTCCCAAGGCATCTATGACCATTAAGATATCACCGTCCGAATATGGTCTTGGAGCACGTGTCGATGGTTGATCGGTTCCAAAAATCAACGCTGCCGGATTGGCACTGTAGATATCCTTCAGAGCTTGCTTGACATCAAAATCAACACGACCAAATCCTGTGCATTTAACTTTTACCCCCTTCTCGACAAGCCGCAGCAAAGAAGAAAACCCCTTTTTTGACAATCCCAGATGATCGATGCACACAGCAGGGAGCGCTATCAATCTGTTTTCCAATTGACCCAAGTTGGAAGAATCAATATAAAGCTCCACATGCCAGTTCACCAATTCATGGACACGCACGGCCATTTCTTCAAGATGTGCCAACTCCTCTGAACCTCCACGTTTGACGTTAAACCGTACGGCCCGAACTCCGGCTTCAGCCAATCGGATTAGCTCCTGATCCGTGACTGTCACCGGTAGCTGGGTAACGCCAACAAAGGATGGTCCCAATTTATCCAGGGCATCAAGCAGATAAGTCTGATCGAAACATTGAAAAGATCCTGAAACCACTGCCCCACCAACAAGAGTGAACGTCTTGGCCCTTGCGAGATAATCAATCGTTGTAAATTCATCAGGCAAAAAGCCATCGTTTTCTACCAACGGAAATCTTTTATCAATGATGTGCATATGTCCATCAAAGATCTTGACGGTTGAGAGATCAATATCTGCAAACATCCGCCCCCCCCCTTCTAAGATTTTGCTTTTGTTTCTTTAGCTTTCAGTCTTTGCATGAATTTCTCAGAGTTAATCAAAAACCGTTCGTGAGTACCTCGCCCAATCACATCGACTTCATCACGGGCAACGACATCCCAAACAGACTTCTTCCCATCGAACTCAACACAGCGAACGGTTGCAGAAACTTCCATGCCAACGGGTGTTGCAGCTTCGTGAGTCACGTTGATCATCGTCCCCACGGTTCGTTCATCCGGTTCCAGAAAAGGCTTGATCGCTTCCATGCAAGCCCACTCCATAAAACCAACCATAAAGCCGGTCGCAAACACATCCGGCATGGTCTGAAAACAATCGGCTTCGGGATAAAGATGGGGCACTGTTTTTTCCTGGGGCACTGTGAACGTCAAGGTACTCTCTAAACCTGCTTTCAATCCTTCTTTCATTGAATTCACCTCCTTGTAGAATTTTCCTCTGGAAACTGCCGTACTAACCACTATTCAAAAATCATGGCGTAAAACCTTAGTCTCTTATTGATGAGCCAGACGCGCAGAAACCGGAACTCTTATTTGGGGAAGAGAAGGGAAGTTGGTGTTGATGATAACATAGCCGGCCAGTCGTTTTTTACCTTCGGGGAACCTGGCCGTAATGGCCAATCGAGCCTGCTCTCCGGAAACAATGGTTAAGTGTGACATCTCAGCTGTGATTCCAGCAGCCGTTATTTCGGGGGGTTGCAACGTGATCGTTTGAGTGGAACGGTTAACAATATCAATCTCAGCATGTAATCCAGCCCCTTTCGTTACGACTCCCCAATTGATTCTCTCTGGCTGTAACAGCAATTCCGCCTTCACTTTTCCACGCAAATGAAAGGTCACCGCGGCATGACGAGGATCGTCCGTTTCAAAAGTCACCATTTTTTCTACTTCGCCACGAAATCCCTGCGAAGCAAATGTCAACTGCAGTTCTCCAATAGCCCCCGGTGCCAGTTTGCGCGTTGTCAGCATTGCGGCGGTACAACCACAAGAACTACGCAACTGACTGATGTTCAGGATTTGGTCACCGGCATTATGAAAACGAAAGGTATGAGAGACTTCAGCACCCTGGATAACCTCACCAAAATCATATTCCAGATGCTCGACAACGAGTGCTGGTGTCGCAAAAGCAGAGGTTGATGAAAACAGTAACAGAAACAATACCCAATACGCCCACATAGAAAGCCTCTCTTCTTGCTGGTTTTTTTCTAAGGATGCTGAATCATAGCATATTTTCTATCGCTAAAACACCGCTACAACCATCAGTTGCAATTGACAGAACTCCTTTTTTCCTGTTAGGTTGCTGTCAAATTAAACAATTGATGGGATAATAAATAATATGGTGGAACAAAACCGCAAGATTCTTTTTTCGCGCGAAAGAATAGCAGCTGAGATTAAACGTCTTGGCCGGGAAATCAGTCAAGATTTTGGTGATGAGGAAATTATGCTGGTGGGGGTCTTGAAAGGCTCCTTTTTATTTATCGCTGACCTGATCAGAGAAATTGAGTCGCCATCGGTCGTTGATTTTGTCAGATTAGCCAGCTATGGATCAGGGACCCAGACATCGGGGATCATTGAGTTCAGGAAAGAACTGGAAATGCCGATCCGTGACCGCCATGTCATTATCGTTGAGGATATTGTTGACAGCGGCTATACGCTGGAATGTCTCTATAACAAACTCCTACTCCAGAAGCCTCGATCTTTAAAGATCTGTACGCTGATTGATAAAAGCGCCCGCCGTGAAGTGGACATCCAGGCAGACTATATTGGCATAAGTATGGAAGATGGTTTCATTATCGGTTATGGCCTTGACCACGACGAAAAATACCGAAACCTACCAGATATCTACATCGTTGAAGAGGCCTGATCTCCGCTTGGCAGAGCTTGGAACCAAACTATAAATAGACGCTATCAGCAAATTTAGATACATTAGCAGAGTTGCAATTTCACCGATTGAATGCCCTGATAAAGGAGAACGCCAGATGATCATTACCTGTCCCGAGTGTTCGACCAAATTTAAACTTGATTCCGACCGCATCCCGGACGGAGGAGCAAAGGTTCGCTGTGCTCGATGTAAACATGTTTTTCTTGCTGAGAAACCTCTGGAAGAAGAGTTCTTCCCTGCTGAAGGAATTCCCGAAGAAACAACCGCTGCTGAGGATGAATTCAACTACGATAAATTTCAGGAACTTGATTCCAATACAACAAGTGAAGAATCTTTTTCCTTCTCATCAGCTGGCGATACCGAAGAAAATTTCTCCTTTTCGGAAGAGACCGAGGAACCAGTCAGCACGATTGAAAAGATATTTACAGCAGCCCGAGATGAGGAAGCAGCTTCCGAGCAGGTGACAGACAAAGATTTCACCGATGAGAAACAAGCAACTCCTGAGGCTCCGGCAGAACCAGAATTTCCACCTCAAACAGCTCCGGTGAAAAAAAGTGGAGCAGCCTCCAGTATCATCAGAATACTCCTGCTTCTTATTCTGGGAATTTTAATTGTAGGCGGAGTGTTTGTCTATATCAATGGAACAGATCAACTCAATCAGACGATTCAACAGTTTTTTGGACAACAAAATAATCGGCCGGTGCAAACCGGCCAGATTACTCTCGAACAATTAGAGGGAAAATTCATCCAGAACGAACATGATGGTGAATTTTTCCTGATCCGAGGAAAAGCAGTCAATGGGTTTTCGGAAGCTCGTGCGGTCATACAGGTCAAGGGGGTTATTTTTGACCAGAACGGTAAACCGCTATTGCAAAAAACAGTTTTTTGCGGCAACCCGATTGACGATGAAAAAATTCAATCCTTGTCCTTCCAGGAGCTGGAAAAGATGATGGGAAACCAGTTTGGCAATGAGCTCAGCAATATGAACGTTGCAAGCCAACAAGCCATTCCCTTTGATATTGTATTTAAAGATCTCCCCAAAAACCTCTCTGAATTCAGCGTTATAGTCACATCATCCAAGCCTGCCACTGAATAAACTGTCGACTTTCCTGCTCAATAATTTCCACAAAAAAAAACGGCAACCATCCAAGACAGTCACCGCTTTAATTTTCTGTTGATCAGTGCTGGTTACAGTTGAGCAATAGCATCTACCGGACAAGATTCAACACAAGCACCACAATCAGTACAAACATCAGCATCAATACTGTAGATATCACCTTCGCTGATTGCTTCAACAGGGCAAGTTGGCAGGCAAGCACCACAAGCGATACAATCTTCTGAAATTACATGAGCCATAGGTTTTTCCTCCTAAATAATATGAGATGGCCACCCGACTATCGGATGCGTTGTTCTGTCTTTTATCAGATATTCAATCCCCTGTCCAGAGCAGAAAAACCCTTGCCAGAAAACATCTATTTAGGCTAGTTTGTTGATTAATTCCCTAAATAAACTCTGACGTCAAAAGGGTTTAGTCCCAGATTTATAATAACGAACCATACAATATAAATTTAATACAAAGGAGATGTGAAATGGATATTCTGGCACTGAACTGTGGTAGTTCATCGGTAAAATATCAGCTTTTTGACTGGCAGAAAAAAGAGGTCGTTGCCAAGGGAATGGTCGAACGTGTCACCATTGGTGATTCTTACATTATCCATGAAGTCCCCGGTCGTGATACCTACCGGGAAGAATATGAATGTCCTGATCACAAAACAGCCGTTCATCTGATTGTCAAAATTCTTACTGATAAAACTCACGGGGTTCTTGAAAACATAACCAGTATCTCAGCCGTTGGTCATCGGGTTGTTCATGGAGGAGAAAAATTCACAAAATCGGTGCGGATAGACGAGACTGTGCTCGCTGCCATCAAAGAAGTTCAACATCTTGCTCCACTCCATAATCCCCCGAATATTGCCGGAATTGAAGCGGCTCAGGTTAATTTACCCGAAGTCCCTCATATTGCTATTTTCGATACTGCCTTTCATCAGTCGATGCCGGAGTATGCATATATTTATCCCGTCCCCCATGAATGGTATCAGAAATATGGGGTACGCCGTTATGGCTTCCATGGAACCAGCCATCTTTATGTCTCTAAAAGAGCTGCGGCTCTTCTGAATAAAGAACCACAAGATTGTAATCTGATTACCATGCATATCGGTAATGGAGTCTCGCACACAGCTATCAAGGAGGGAGTATCGATTGACACATCAATGGGACTGACCCCCCTTGAAGGTGCCGTTATGGGCACCCGCTGTGGAGATATCGATCCGGCAATTCCGGCATTTATTATGGAGCGTGAGAATCTTTCCCCCAAAGAAATCGACAGCATTCTGAATAAAAAGTCAGGAGTCCTGGGGATAACAGGTGAATTTATCGACCGCCGGGACGTTATCGACGCAGCTGAGACAGGAAATGAACGCTGTGCCCTTGCATTGGAAATTGAAGGATACAGATTAAAGAAATATATCGGGTCCTACTGTGCAATCCTGGGTCGACTTGACGCCGTCGTCTTTACTGCAGGAGTCGGAGAAATGGGTTGGCTGATTCGCGAAAAGGCACTTGAAAATCTGGAACATATCGGCATTAAACTCGATAAGGAAAAAAATCGTAAGACGATGACCCGAAAAACGGAAAACACAATCACAACGGATGATTCACCGGTCAAAGTTTTCGTCATTCCTACAGACGAAGAACTCGTCTTTACTGAGGATGTTGTCGCAATTCTGGAAGAGACCTATACAGATCACATGCATTTTAAATATTCATTTGCAGAAAAAACGTTTCAGCGCAAATAACAGACAAGGCAAAGAACAAAGCCATTTCGTACTGCCGGCTTTGTTCTTTGCCGAACTCTCTATCACCCCGAAAAACAATCACTTCATCAGAAAATAAAATTCAAAAAAGAGTCTCCCCATAATCAGGCACCATCGCAAACCAATCGGGGTGTGAACGTGCTTCGGCCAATGCCGATTCCGTTTGTACAATAATGCGATCTCTGTCTTTAGGATAACTTCCAGCCAAATTCAGAATATTTGACACATGGTTTGAGCGTAAAATTGTTTTCTGTGGTCGCAAATTCTTTACGATTGTCAGTGCTTCTTCAAGAATTCCACCATTATTCAATGG
Source organism: uncultured Desulfuromusa sp. (assembly GCF_963675815.1). Taxonomy (NCBI): domain Bacteria; kingdom Pseudomonadati; phylum Thermodesulfobacteriota; class Desulfuromonadia; order Desulfuromonadales; family Geopsychrobacteraceae; genus Desulfuromusa; species uncultured Desulfuromusa sp. The sequence continues at coordinate 2,331,162 of NZ_OY776574.1, read as the reverse complement.
CTCAATCTGCTCAAAATAAGCATCATTGTGGCGTTGAAACATCGTCAGCAATGAGAAATACTCCGGTGAAAGTCGGTTGATCCACTCAGCCGTGGCAATAGCATGCTCATGGCTGCGAACTCGACCGGCCAAACCAAGTATTGCCGTGATTGACAATTTCAAACCAGCCGTTTGCGCCTTGCGGCAAAGTTCCAGCATCTTCTCAGGATGATACCCTTTGTTAATTGCTTCCAGCGTTAACGCATCGCCACTCTCAAGTCCAAAATAAAGAATGCGCAGTTTTCTAGATTTCAATTGCTGCAATTCTTCCACATTTTTAGTCGTCAGACTTTGAGGGGAAGCGTAAATTCCGATACGATTCAAATTCGGGAATTTTTCGTTCAAGAGATCAAGAATGGCTATCAGTTTTTGCTGCGGATAAACCAGAGCATCTCCATCTGCAAGGAAAATCCGCTTGTAATAGTTTCGATGTCCCAGTGGAATCGACTCAATCTCCATAGCAATGTCGGCGACATTCCGAATCCGAAATGCCTTCATTTTGTACATGCCGCAAAATTTACATTGATTATGGCTACAACCTATTGTGATTTGCATAATCAAAGATCGGGCCTCAGAAGGAGGCCTGAATACCGGTTCTTCGTAATTAAAATAGAACATTAACTTTCCTCACCATCAATTCTCGTCAGGATCCATTCTAACATAGAAAAATACCCTCAACGAACAACAACACCACTTGCATTTAATAGACAAAAGCCGCTATCTTGCTGCTCTGAATCAGAAAAAAATATTATCATCAAAAAATCCGGGAGGTAAAAATATGCATCAAGTTCAGTTAAAAGGGACAAAAGAGTTCTATACTGTCGGCAAGATTGTCTGTCTGGGACAAAACTATCTAGACCATATCCGCGAACTCGGCAGTAAAATTCCTGATCGGGCTGTGATTTTCTGTAAACCTCCCTGCAGTATGATCGCGGATGGTGGTTTAATTAAAATCCCCACGTACTCCAACGATTGTCATCATGAACTTGAGCTGGCATTATTGATAGGAAAGAAAGGGAAAAACATCAAGGAAGAAAATGCCCTGTCATACTTGGCCGGGTACGGTGTCGCTCTTGACTTGACCCTTCGAGACATTCAGAGCGAACAAAAAACCAGAGGATTACCATGGGAGATCGCCAAAGGATTCGATACTTCCTGCCCGATATCCAACTTCACTTCCGCTGAAAAGATTACAGATCCAAACAATCTCGAGCTGCAACTGAAAGTTAATGGAGAGGTCCGCCAACAAGGGAATACCAATCAGATGATGCGGCCGGTTGAAAAGATTATTGCAGAAGTCTCAGACTTCTACACATTGGAAGCTGGAGATATTATTCTGACAGGGACTCCAGCGGGGGTCAGTAAAATCGTCTCCGGAGACAAGCTTGAAGGAAACATCGAGCAACTTGGATCATTACAGGTTTCGGTTGCATGAAGCAAAGCATCGCTCTCATAGGTCCCGGTCGGGTTGGTTGTGCAGTCAGCAAGCGCCTCCACTTGGCTGGATATCCGCTGAGAACCATTATCAGTCGTAGCCGCGAGAGGGGAGAGAAAGCGTGCGCCTATATTGGCTGTGAAAAAAATCTGGTTTCAGAACAGCTTAAAGAGGCAGCCACAGCACAGATCATCCTGCTGGCAGTCCCTGATGACCATATTCAAATGATCGCATCGAAACTACAAACCTCTTGCCTGCTCTCTGATCAGACAACGCTTATTCATTTCAGTGGTCTCCATTCCGCTGAAATTATGCGCCAGGAAAAATCACCTGCAATGCTGTTATCACTCCACCCCCTGCTCCCTTTTGCCGACAGACAAAAAGCATTCGAAATGCTGCAGCTGTGCCCATGTGCCATTGAAACTGAAAGCTCACAGGCTTTGGCTTTAGCACATCAGTTGGTCGACGCAATTGGTGGCTATCCTTTGACCCTTGACCATAAAAAGAAGCCCCTTTATCACGCGGCGGCCAGTATTGCTTCAAACTACCTTGTGACCTTGCTTGCGGTTGCCCGTGATCTGCTGGTCAGCTGCGGAATTCCTCCCGATAAGGCTCTTCCAACGCTATTACCTCTGGTACAAACCTCATTCGATAATGTAAAGGATCTTGGCCCTGAGCAAGGCTTGAGTGGTCCGATAGTCCGTGGTGATATTGGTACTGTTTCTGCCCACATGAAAGCCCTGACAAACATGCCTTCTGAACTGTTACAGCTCTACCAGCTGATGGGGAAATTGACAACAGAAATCGGTCAGAATTCAGGTCGTCTTGATCCAACGAAGGCTGCAGAAATCAAAAAACTGCTGGAGTCACAGCAAGAGCAATAATTGAAGTGAAACAAATAATTAAAATTATTTATTTTATGTTTTTTTTGGAGTAAAATGGCAAGTTCTTATGGTGTTGAGTTCACCCGACTCCTCCATTAAGATCATTTTCTCAGGCCATCCAGTGTCCATGATAAAGAAAGGGATACAATAGATATGCAGTGTCTCTATCTGAGAGATAAAAGTTATTCCGTTGAAAGCCTGCCTTCAGAACCAAGCCTTTTGGTTGAGTTGTTGGATCTCTGTCACAATGACAATGCTAATTTTGAAATGTTCTCTGCCGCGATCAAAAAAGACATCAGCCTCACGGCAAAAATATTGCAAGTTGCAAATTCCCCGGCTTATCGTCAATGGAACGAAATAACTGATCTTCGTAGAATGTTGATTGTCCTGGGGATGACGAATGTCAGGAACATCATAACAACCTGTGCTATTCAGCAATTTTTTGCTAATTTCACCAAAGATTTCAACAAACATGTTCAACTTATCTGGCTAAGGGCATTGAATTGTGCCAACCTCGCAGAGAGAATTGCCAAGCTTGTGGGCTATGAAAAGCCTGGTGAGGCTTTTCTTTCCGGACTCCTTCATCAAGTTGGCATGCTCTTGCTGATTTTAAATCGTGAAGAAGAATATACCCCGCTTTTAGAGCGCTATTATAAAGAAACAGAAGAGTTTCAGCGCTTGGAAATCGAAACAATAGGGGTTGAACATTGTGAACTCGGTGCCGCCTTAGTTCAAAGTTGGAAGTTGGATTCTTTTCTTGCCGATGCCATTCAATTTCAGCACGCACCAGCTGATGAACTTTTCAGCTCCCCGACTCTATTAAAAATTCTCGCGGTTGCCGGTCCTCTCAGTTCAAAAAATAGTGCACGCCACAACTCTCTTTTTAGAGAAAAAGCCGGTCTGCTTTTTGACTTAACGGAAGATTCCATCCTTGATTGCCTCGCTGTGGCGACAAGGAACAGCGAAAAGATGGTCTCTGATCTTGGTTTTAGTGGTCGATTCTATACTGAAGAAGACGAGATAGAAGCTGTTGATGCATCTGAGGATGAGAGAAACAGAACAAAACTGGCTCAAAAAATTCAAGATATTACCATAAGCAATACCATCGGTAAAAGTGAAAAAACTGAGTTGCTTGAATTCACTAAAGAGATCAGAATCAACTTCAATACGATCTTTAATCTGAGCCGACTCTTCTATTTTAAAATCGAGGAAGATCAACAGACCCTCTCTGCTATCAACGATCTGGACATCAAACAGCTGGCAGAAATAGAATTCAAAATTGGGGATAAAAATAGTCTTTTAGTCAAAGCACTTATAGACAAAAAAGGCATTATTTCTTCATCTGCCCGTTGCTCAATCGCTGATCAACAGGTGATAAGATTGTTGGAATCAGAAGCCTCATATTTTTTACCTGTTCACCATGATGGTAAGGGAATTGGGGTCCTGGCCCTTGGAGTCTCAGAGCATGAATGGCTCAATCTGAGAAACAAGTCAGCACTATTAAAATTAATCAGCAGTGAAATCGCCAAAAAATACTTTGCTCTGATCCAAAGTGAATCACAACCTCCAGGAATGCCTCTTGTTGATTTTAAAAAAGTTGCACATGAAGTCAGTAATCCACTGACAATTATCAATAATTATCTCTACATGTTGGGGAAAAAAATCGATAGTGATCATTCAGCACAAGAAGAACTTGCCTTTATCAGCGAAGAAATTGAACGCGTTGGCAACATTCTCCTGCGTGCTAAAGATCCTGATGTTCCAACCAAAGAAAAAGACAAAACCGTCGATATTAATAAACTGCTTACGGAACTGGATATACTGTTTAACAGTTCGCTCTACAAAACCACCCAGATCCAATCAACCTTGCACCTGGACAAACAGATACCCGTTCTCTGCTGTCCACAAGACAAGCTAAAGCAAATACTGATAAACATTATTAAAAATGGCGTCGAAGCGATGCAGCATGGTGGCACAATAACAATCACCACCAGAGACAATGTTTATCAAAACGGCAAACAATATGTTGAGATAACAATTAAAGACAATGGCCCAGGCATTGACCCTGAGATATTGAAGAATCTGTTCAAACCAGTCATCAGCACCAAAGAAGGGCATTCGGGATTGGGTCTAACCATTGTGAATACATTAGTTAAAGAACTTTCGGGAAATATCTCCTGCTATTCTAATAGGGAGCAGGGAACAGAATTTAAACTTCTTATCCCTCGTAAACAAAAAGAGAGTGAGATCGAACTGAAATGATGGATATTGGTCATTTCAAAAAAGCTCCAAACAACCATTCAACAACAGAAAATACAAAAATACTGATTGTTGATGATGATTTGGCGATGGCAAAAAGCCTACAGGGGGTCCTTTCGCTGAATGGAATGAGCACACATTCTGTTGCTGGCGGGTATGCTGCAATTGAGGAACTAAAGAAAAATCATTACGAGCTGACTCTTTTAGATCTCAATATGCCGGATATGGATGGCGAAAAAGTCCTTGAACACATCAATAAGAACAACATTGAAACAAGCGTCATCATTGTCAGTGGTGAATCTGAGATAAAAAAAGCGATTACTGTCCTTAAAAACGGCGCAAAAGACTTTATCAGAAAACCGTACTCTACTGACGAATTATTATTCTCAATCAGAAATGTTCTCGAGAAGATCCACCTGGAACAGGACAATAAAGAAATGGTGGAGATGTTGGAAGAGTCCGAAGCCCTTCACCGGTTCATCGTCCACAATTCTCCTGATCTCTTGTATATGCTGGATCGAAATGGTTACTTTGTATTTGTTAACAGGAACACGATAAAATTGCTTGGTTACAGCAGAAAAGAAATTATCGGCAAACATTATCAGGAGATCATTCATCCCAATGATCTCGACAGAGCAAACCTTTTCTTTAATGATAAAAAGTTCCCTAAAAACACCAAAAGCCAGGAGATACGGCTACGCTGTAAAACAAAAGGGGCACTTCTGCATGTTGAAATCCGCGCAATCAATATAGAGAAAAAGATTTCAGGTGGGTATAAACTGGGCAGAAGCAACATAAGAAAAGAAAACTTTATTGGAACCTATGGTGTTGCACGTGATGTTTCAGAACGAAAAAAAGCCGAAGAAATTATTCGGTTTCAGCACAACCATGATCTTCTGACCGGGCTCCCGAACAGATCATTATTGAATGATCACCTGTCCTCCCTCATATCTCATTCAAATAAAAACGGCACTCAATTTGCTCTTCTATTTATTGACATCAATCGCTTCAAGTTGATTAATGACAGCTACGGACAGAATATTGGCGATGAACTGCTACGAAACCTTGCGGAGACCCTGAGAAGGTGTACTCGTGAAGAAGACATTCTATCCAGGCTTGGCAGTGACGAATTCATCCTCCTCCTGCCGGATATAGACTCTGCTGACGATGCTATTGCCGCTGCAAATAAGATTACCAATGAAACGGCTCTCCCCTTCAAAAAAGACGGCCATGAAATTCATATCACTTTAAGTGTTGGTATTGCTGTTTATCCTGACCATGGTGAAACACGAGAAGAATTGATTAAAAATGCTGATACCGCCGTATGCAGTGCCAAGACAAAAACAAGAAGCAGACACTGCCTTTACAGTAAAAAACTAAAAAACAAACACAGCCATACCGTGTTTGTCGAAAATTTCGTGCGAGAAGCAATCAAAAGAGACCGGTTTCTCGTTCTATATCAACCGCAGATGGATTTAACTTCAGGAAAAATCCATGCCGCGGAAGCCCTGGTAAGGATCATTTCTCCAGAAAAAACACTTATCCCTCCGGGTAAATTTATCGATATTGCCGAGGAAACATCGCTGATCATTGATATCGGAGAGATCGTCCTTAAAAAAGTCTGCCAAGATATCCATTCATGGAATAATAAGGGGCTTCAGGTACAAGTTTGTATCAACATCTCCGCAGTGGAGCTGGCAATGGATAACTTTGCCGAATATGTTATTGAAACCCTGCACGACTACAAGGTAAACCCCAAAGAGATTGAGCTTGAAATTACGGAAAACATTCTGGTACAGAACCTGAACAGAACCCTGGCAAACATCGTGAAATTAACTGATACAGGAATAAAGATTGCCATTGATGATTTTGGGACTGGTTACTCTTCCCTGAGTTATCTGAATCATCTTCCTTTAAATACCCTGAAACTGGATCGATCATTCATGCAGAAAATTACCACAGAGAATATGCATGATACAATAATTCCAGCCATCATCAATGTCTCAAAGGGGCTGCAGCTTGATTTTATTGCTGAGGGTGTCGAGACTCCGGCGCAGCACCAATACTTATTAGATCAAGGATCCTGTATTGCGCAGGGATTCTATTATAGCAAGCCGATTGAAAAGAATCAGTTGATCAACTTCATCAACAAGTACGGAGTCAAAGGGGGAGATGAATGAAATCAAAAAGCCCTGTTAGTTTCTAACAGGGCTTTTTATTTATGCAGCTACGTGTCCTTCAAAGCAGCATGTGCTGCAGCCAGACGAGCTATCGGCACCCGATATGGGGAGCACGAAACATAATCCAAGCCAAGATCATGGCAAAAAGCAACGCTGGATGGTTCACCACCATGTTCGCCACAAATCCCGACCTTCAGATCAGGGCGGGTACTACGCCCCCTTTCAAAACCGATCTTTACAAGTTCGCCGACTCCACGCTGATCCAAAGCAACAAAGGGGTCTTTCTTCAGAACACCTCGCTCAATATAGTCCGGCAAGAAATGACCGGCATCGTCACGCGATAGGCCATACGTTGTCTGAGTTAAATCATTGGTCCCAAAAGAGAAAAATTCAGCTTCACTGGCAATAGCATCTGCTGTCAGAGCAGCCCGTGGAAGCTCAATCATTGTGCCAATCAAATAATCGATTTTAATCCCATAGGCAGCACAAACTTCATCTGCCACCCGAACAGCATTAGCACGCAAGATTTTCAACTCATTGACATGACTGATCAACGGAATCATGATCTCAGGAATAATCGTAAAGCCCTCATTCTTAACCAATTCACAGGCCGCTTCCATAATTGCCCGCACCTGCATATCATAAACCTCAGGATAGGTAATTCCTAAGCGACAACCACGATGCCCAAGCATGGGATTAAATTCATGCAGATTCGCGACATGTTCCTTGACTTCTGAAAACCGGATACCGACAACGTTAGCCAATTCTGAAATGTCATCATCGTTTTGAGGCAAAAATTCATGCAAAGGTGGATCAAGCAGACGAATAGTGACAGGTAGCCCTTTCATTTCGCGAAAAAGACCAATAAAATCACCTTTTTGCATCGGTAAAATCTTTTCAAGAGCCAATTTACGTCCAGCAACGTTTTCTGCAAGAATCATTTCGCGTACAGCCTGGATTCGGTCTCCTTCAAAAAACATATGCTCAGTCCGGCATAAGCCGATACCCTCAGCACCAAAGTCTCGAGCCACCTTGGAATCATGAGGAGTATCGGCATTGGTACGCACCTTGAGACGACGAAGTTTATCTGCCCACCCCATAAAAACTGCAAAATTACCACTCACTTCAGGCTCTACTTTTGGGACAACACCAAGCATAACTTCACCAGCAGAGCCATCTAATGTGATGTAATCGCCCCGCTTGATTATTTCCCCTGTTTTCGTTTTTAATTGTTGTTTTTCATAATCAATTTTGACTTCTCCACAACCTGATACGCAACATTTTCCCATACCACGTGCAACAACAGCAGCATGGGAGGTCATCCCACCACGGGCCGTTAAAATGCCCTGGGCAGCGTTCATTCCATGGATATCTTCCGGACTAGTTTCAATCCGAACCAGAATAACTTTTTTCTTCAACCGAGTTTGTTCTTCGGCTTCATCTGCAGTAAAAACCACCTGACCACTGGCAGCGCCCGGGGACGCTGGAAGCCCTTTTGCAATCACCTGTCTTTCAGCATGAGGGTCCAGTGAAGGATGCAATAGCTGATCTAGTTGCTCGGGTTCAACCCGGAGAACAGCTTCTTTTTCTGTAATTAACCCTTCTGCCACCATATCAACAGCAACACGAATAGCAGCTTGAGCTGTCCGTTTACCGGTCCTGGTCTGCAACATATAAAGTTTATTTTTTTCAATCGTAAACTCAATATCTTGCATATCTTTGTAGTGTTTTTCCAGGACTTCGCGAATTTTGACCAGCTGAGCATAACTCTCCGGCATAACTTCTTCCATCGCAGGAAGATCACCTTCTTTATGTTTGGCTAAATTGATCGGCTGCGGAGTTCTGATTCCAGCAACAACATCTTCCCCTTGAGCATTGACGAGATATTCTCCATAAAAATAGTTTTCTCCGGTAGCCGGGTCGCGGGTAAAAGCAACACCAGTGGCGCAATCATCGCCCATATTACCAAAAACCATTCCCTGGACATTCACAGCCGTTCCCCAGTCACTGGGAATTGCATGCAGCTTACGGTAGGTCACTGCACGCGGTGTCATCCAAGAACCAAAAACGGCACCGATAGCCTCCCAGAGTTGTTGCATTGGATCTTCTGGAAAGTCTTCATTTAAGTGATCTTTATAACTTGCCTTAAACGCTTTAACCAATTGTTGCAGATCCTCAGCCTCAAGCTCAGTATCCAGCTCAACCCCCTTTTCCTCTTTCTTCTCCACCAGGATCTTAGCGAATACTTCACCATTCATGCCTTTAACGACATTGGCATACATCTGGATAAAACGCCGATAAGAATCATAAGCAAAACGAGGGTCATTACTCTGCAGGATAACACCCTGGATAGTCTTGTCATTCAAGCCCAGATTCAAAACCGTATCCATCATTCCCGGCATTGAAGCACGTGCTCCTGAACGAACTGACACCAACAGCGGATTTTCACTACCGCCGAAAACTTTATCCATCCGTTGCTCAAGAGACTTTAACGCCTGCTCAACTTCCTTGTACAAACTATCGGGGTAAGTCCGGTTATTTTCATAATAGGCGGTACAAACTTCCGTGGTCAGGGTAAACCCAGGAGGAACCGGCAGGCCGATTGAAGTCATCTCTGCCAGGTTGGCACCTTTGCCCCCCAAAAGCTCTTTCATTGATCCATCACCGTCAGCCTCACCGACACCAAAGGCATATACAAATTTAGACATTTTGCTGCTCCTTCTCATACGGGATCAAAACAATTTATAAAATCAGGAAATCCGACGGAAATCAGCAATTCCCTTGAACAAACCAGCGATACCAGTCAGTAAAGCAAGTCGATTACTCTTAACCGCCTCATCCTCTACCATCACCATGACATTATCAAAAAAAGCATCGACGGGCTGACGTAACCCCGCAATCAAGACCAGTGCCTGATCATAATCATGTGCAACAATATATTTATCAACCTCAGCTTGAACTTTTTCGAGATCAGCAAAAAGCGCCTTCTCACTGTCCTCGGCTAACAGGTCTTTGTCTACCGGTTGAGCCAGCCCTCCTTTAATGATATTCCCAACCCGCTTAAATGCAACTGCCAGAGGGTCAAAATCATCTTTTTGTTTAAGTTTGGACAGTGCTTCAATCCTCTTAAGCGCGTCAATTGGGTCATCAAAAGAAGCACTGAGAACCGCATCAATCACGTCAGCAGGATAGCTTTCTCCCGACAGCATATTGACAAAGCGCAAACGGATAAACTCCACAACATCAGCGACGATCTCACTCGCGCTACGCTGACGTTTTGGTTCTAACAGCTCAACACTCTCAGCAACTAAATCAGGAATCGAAATAGAGTAACCTCTATCCAGAATAATCGCCAGAATCCCTATTGCATTACGCCGCAAGGCATAGGGATCTGCGGTTCCAGTTGGGATTAAACCAACACTAAAGCAACCGCAAATAGTGTCTATTTTATCGGCAAGAGAAATAAAAGAACCGATATCATCACTCGGCAATTCCCCACCGGCCTGAGTTGGCAGATAGTGTTCATAAATTGCCGTTGCAACACGTGGATCCTCGCCCTCCAGCAATGCGTATTCACGCCCCATAATTCCCTGCAATTCAGGGAATTCATAAACCATTCCAGTTTCAAGGTCACATTTAGCTAAAATCGCAGCACGTTTTGTCAGCACAACTGTTTGCGGAGCAAGTCGCTGGGCTAATCCGGTCGCTAACTCAGTAAATCTTTCAATTTTTTCAAAGCTGGTTCCCAATTTTGCTTGATAAACAACCTTTTTCAGCAACTCAAGACGCGTCTCCAGTTTGTTTTTCTGATCCTCTTTCCAGAAAAACATTGCATCAGACAAACGAGCCCTCAAAACCCTCTCGTTTCCGGCAACAACGACACGCGGATCTTTAGCATGGGTATTGGCAACAGTAATAAAGTGGGGTAATAATTTCCCTTTAGCATCGACCAAAGTAAAATAGCGCTGATGCTCACGCATACTGGCAATCAAAAGTTCAGGAGGCAACTGCAGAAACTCATCGTCAATAGTCCCAGCCAAAGCCTGCGGTGTTTCAACAAGAAAACTGACCTCATCAAGGAGTTCATCATCCGGGTTGATCATCCCCCCCAGGGTCTGGGCTAAGACAGCAAGCTGTTCCGTTATCAACTGACGACGCTTGGCAACTTCAGGAAGAACATGATGCTGCTCAGCCTTGAAGAGATATTCAGCGGCATCTTTGACGGAAAATTCTTCCGGCGCCATAAAACGATGCCCTCTGGAGCGATCTCCGCTTTGCAGATCTCCAAAAGTAAAAGGAACGATCTCTCCCGCAAAAACGGCGACAATCCAATGCAACGGTCTGACAAAGCGGATATCGAGATCCTTCCATCGCATTGACTTCTTAAAAGATATTTTGCTGATGACACGAGGTAAAATCTGTTGTAACTCGATTTTTGTCTCACCACCTTCAATCACCTTGGAAATAAATAAATACTCCCCTTTTGCCGTCTCAATGATCTGTAATTCATCAACTGAAACACCATTAGTCCGGGCAAACCCCTCAGCAGCTTTAGTCGGTTTTCCAGAATCATCATAAGCGATACGAGCAGGAGGTCCTGTCACTTCCAACTCCTGACGTTGCTGCAAACGGGCAACGTCCTTGATCGACACCGCTAATCTTCGTGGTGTAGCAAAGGTGGATATTTCACCATAAGAGATGCGCGCACGTTCCAGCTCTTGGCTGAGTAACTCCTGAATATCCTGTAAAGCCGATGCAATAAATCCGGCTGGGATTTCTTCAGTCCCCAGTTCGAGAAACAGTTCTGCAGACATGTATCACTCCAGTTAATTAGGTATTGGTCAGTTCAGTCGTAATTATTATATAGATCACTTTTTCAACAATGGATGGCCAAGCTTTTCTCGCTGGTCAATATAAGCTGCTGCACAAAGTTTCGACATTTGTCGAACCCTGCCAATATAACTCGCCCGTTCCGTCACTGAAATTGCACTTCTGGCATCCAGCAAATTAAAAGCATGAGAACATTTCAAAACAAAATCATATGCAGGAAAAACAAGATCTTTTGCAACTAGTTGGAGAGATTCTTTTTCATACATATCAAACAGGTGAAAAAGCATATCCGTATCAGCTTCCTCAAAGTTATAATGAGAGAACTGAACTTCAGTCTGATGATGAATATCCCCATATTTGATGCCGTTGACCCACTCAAGGTCATAAACGTTATCAACACCCTGCAGATACATGGCAATACGCTCAATTCCGTAGGTAATTTCACCGGGGATGGGTTTGAGTTCAAAACCTCCACACTGTTGAAAATAGGTGAATTGAGTAATTTCCATTCCATCCAGCCAAACTTCCCAGCCCAACCCCCAGGCGCCTAAGGTCGGAGATTCCCAGTCATCTTCAACAAACCTGATATCATGAGCGAGAGGATCGACACCAAAACTTTTGAGAGAATCAAGATAAAGATCCTGAATATTCTGAGGTGATGGTTTTAACAAAACCTGGAACTGATAGTAGTGCTGTAACCGGTTTGGATTTTCACCATAACGGCCATCGGTAGGACGACGCGATGGTTCGACATAAGCAACATTCCAAGGCTCTGGTCCCAGCGCTCGTAAAAACGTTGCGGGGTTAAACGTACCCGCGCCTGTTTCGATATCATACGGCTGCTGAATAATGCAACCTTGCTTTGCCCAGTAGTTCTGTAGCGAAAGAATTAAATTCTGAAAAGTCACGGTACCTCCGTAAAACAAAAATCCATGATAAAGTAATGGAGTAGCTGATGTGAAAAGGAGCCGCGAGTTTAGCTCCCGCCTCTAAAGTTGTCAAGATTTGCAATCAGGTATCTTCAGGAGAGAAACTGCATTGATTTTGGCTCTCGGGGCAACACTTGCTGTAAAACCTGCTGGAGAATCAAATTCGCCTCCTGAAGGGTTTTTTGACCAAAGGAGAACCCATCAAATTGCTTATGCCCTACATTTAATGAGCGGGCTAAAGATCCAACCGTTCCTAAGCCAACCGCGAGACCAGCAGACCCAGCACATGAAAGACAAAGACTTCCACCTCGAATAGCATCAAAGCGGATTAATTCGCCATCAAAAATCTTCAGGCACTCACTACAATGAAGGAGATGAGGCATATACCCAAGGAGATAAATCAAACGCAATTCAAACAATAGCTTTGCGCTAAAAATATCGCCTCCGCGTTCCAGAAAATCAAGAAAGCAACAAAGTAATTCAAAAACAGCAGGATGCGGTTGTCCCTCATCCAACATCAATTCTACTAATTCGACTCCGTAACTCGCAAGAGCAAGACGTTGTAAATCAGCCCGCAATCCGATCCGAGAAGTAAGGAGTTCAGCGTCCTGCAACCACCAGAAATGACCTCGTCCCGGTTTCCATTGAAAAATTGCCTGAGTAAAAGGGTCTAATACCGCAGAAAATCGCTTTCGACTCTTTCGAGCTGACTTGGCAAACCCTTTTTGTAAACCATAGTCGGATATAAAAAGAGACAGGATAACATCTGATTCTCCATAATTTGTATGGCGTAAAACCAGAGCCTCGCAGCTTTGTAAATGAGAAATCATAAGATTAATAGCTTAAGACAAGAGGATGAGACGGCGCACCTATGCACCTCCAACTGGCGTATTCTACCATTCTTATCAACAATTTCAATATTATGTCAGGTAGGAAAGAAACAGGGTTGCAGTACTAAAATAGATCATAATCCCAGTGATGTCATTGACTGTCTGCACAAATGGGCTTGAAGCAATCGCAGGATCAACCCCAATTTTTTTAAAAAAAGCTGTCACAACAACCCCCATACAAGCAGCAACAGTAATTGCTGTCACCATTGCAACTCCAACGACCATCCCCAAAAATAAGTTCTTATGCCAGATTGAAGCCACTACGGCGATAACAGAACCACATGCCAATCCCATGATTAAACCCACCCGTAATTCTTTAAGAAAAACCTGTCGAATCATAGAGAAATCAATTCGTCCTGTAGCAAATCCACGCACTAAAATTGTTGAAGTCTGACCACCAACATTCCCCCCCATCCCGGTAATCACCGGAATAAAAGAGATCAGCATAATAACCTGCTCTAAGGTTGCCCGATAGTACCACATCAAGGTTCCGGTTATGACCCCGCCAATAAGGGTTGTCAATAACCAGGGAAGGCGTAAACGAGCGATCTGAAAAGATTTATAGCCGAGAAGAAGCTCTTCTTCACTGGTCCCCGCCATCCTTAGAATATCTTCCGTTGCTTCATCACGCATAACATCGATAACATCATCGACTGTGATCAATCCCAACAATTTACCTTGGTCATCGACAACGGGAATAGCTAAAATATTATATTTGGCAACAAGTTGTGCAACCTCCTCTTGATCCATATCCGCCCTGACCCGCATAACATTAGTCGACATGATATCAGCAAGTTTGGTGCTTGGAGGAACCGTCAGCAACTGCCTTAAAGATAAAACCCCAACAAGGTGATTATGCTCATCAGTGACATAAACATAAAAGACCATTTCATAATCTTCAGAATCCTGAAGTGATTCTATCGCATGGCGCACACTGATATCCTGATCAAGAGAAAAGACATCTGTTGACATGATACTACCAGCCGTTTCCTCATCATAGCCAAGCAGATGTTCAACATCTTCTGATTGATCATCATGTAATTCAGTCAGAATATGTTCAGCGAGGTCTTCAGGGAGACTTCTTATAAATACAGCACTGTCATCATCCGCCATTTCATGAACAATAGAGATGAGGTAGTCTCGATCAAGAAGTTCAGCAATCTGCGGCCAGGATTCCGGTTCTAATTCTGCTAAAACATCAGCAACACGGTCTAATTCAGGGGTTAATTCAAGAAGTGTCTTTTGTTCGTGAATATCAAAATAACGAAAAAGATGAGCGATATCAGCCGGGTGAATCTTACCAAGAGCTTTTTTTAGGTTCGTGGTTGCATTGCGCCGCAGTAATTTACTGACAGTGCCTTGTAAAACCTGCATTTTTTGCTCGTGCATAATGTCACCCAGTGATTTAAAAAAGAGTTAGAATCGAAAGAAAATTAACATTCAGCCCTGACTGAGTCAATCAAATCGCAACCTTAAAACAAAAACAGGGGGGCAAAGATTGATATCTCTGCCCCCCTGATAAAACCGACCTATAAAAAAATCTTAAACGGTCTCTGCCTCTGATTCTTGCTGATCAGCAGCAGATGAATCCGCCGCAGCCGCAAAGCCTTCTTCGACCAACTCAATGATAGCCATAGGTGCATTATCACCCTGGCGATTCTCAAGCCGAATAATGCGTGTATAACCGCCTGGACGACCAGAAAACCTTGGCGCAATCATTTCAAACAGCTTTGCAACAACCTTCTGGTCTGAAATTGTTTGCAAGGCTTGTCGCCGAGCATGCAAATCCCCACGCTTTCCTAAGGAAATCATTTTATCCACAACCTTGCGTAACTCCTTAGCACGAGTCACAGTTGTGGTTATTTTCTCATTTTCAAAGAAAGAAGTGACCATATTTCGCATCATATGCTGGCGATGATCCGGTTTGCGACCAAGACGTCTGCCAGATTTATTGTGGCGCATTGCTTTTGTTCCTTTCTAAAAACCTATCTAAGGGAGACTATTCGTCGTCATGACCCTTTTGAATCAATTTCAAATAATCAGGATCTGGAAAACTGTCTAACTTTACGCCAAGACCCAACCCCATCTCAGCCAGAATGTCTTTTATTTCATTGAGAGACTTCCTGCCAAAATTCTGAGTTTTTAACATTTCTGCTTCAGATTTTTGGACCAACTCACCAATGAGATTAATCTGTGCATTTTTAAGACAGTTTGCACTTCGAACCGACAACTCCAACTCTTCAACTGAACGATAAAGGTTTTCGTTGATCTTGTGTTTATCACTATTATCTTCTTCTAACACCGGTTCTTCTGTTTCATCAAAATTGATAAAGATCTGCAATTGTTCTTTATAGATCTTTGCAGCATAGGCGATTGCATCTTCAGGCTTAACACTACCGTCCGTTGAAACCTCCAGCGTCAATTTATCATAGTCCGTTATTTGCTCGACACGGGCATTGGAAACGGTATAGTTCACTTTAGTAATCGGTGAAAATATTGCATCAATAGGGATTGTTCCCACTGGCGCGTTATCATCACGATTTTTTTCAGCAAAAACGTAGCCCTTGCCCATAGCAACAGTCATATCGATCTCAAGATCTGTTTCGTCACCACAGGTTGCAATATGATGATCGGGGTTGAGTATCTCAACATTCTGGTCTGTAATGATATCACCAGCCTTGACAACACCTGTGCCTTTTTGAACAATCCGAATATTGCGATCATCGTGGCCATCATGAAGACGAACTTTCACACCTTTTAAGTTCAGGATGATATCGGTCACATCTTCTGTAACACCGACAACACTTGAAAATTCATGCTGAACATTTTTAATTCGCACAGAAGTTATTGCCGCCCCCTGTAGCGATGACAAGAGAATACGACGCAATGAATTACCAAGAGTTGTACCAAAACCACGCTCAAATGGTTCTGCAACGAATTTACCATAGCTGTCGGTTAATTCTGTTGCTTCCAAACGCATCGGTTTGATCAAATCTCTCCAGTTTTTGTACATGTATTCTTACTCCCTCTCAAGAGATCCTGATGAGATGATCAATTACTTAGAATAAAGCTCAACTATCAGTTGTTCTTGGAACTCTGGGTTAGTTAACTCACTTCTAACAGGCAACGTTTTTATGGTCCCCTTGAAAGTGTCACGCTCAAGCTCTACCCAAGAGGGCAAACCACGTCGCATTACACTGTCCAAAGACTCGTTGATACATGTCACTTCACGACTTTTCTCGCGTAACGTAACAACATCATTGGGGCGAACCAAATACGAGGGGATATTCACCTTCTGACCATTGACCTGAAAATGTCCATGGCGAACCAAAGTTCTGGCCTGAGCCCTGGAAGCTGAAAAACCAAGACGATAAATAGCACTATCCAGTCTTCTCTCAAGCAGAATCAGAAGATTCTCGCCGGTGACACCTTTCATTCGATCTGCTTTGGAAAAATAAAGTCTAAATTGTTTTTCCTGCAGACCATATGTACGCTTGACTTTTTGTTTTTCACGCAGCTGTGTACCATAATCAGAAACTTTAGTACGGCGTTGACCATGCTGTCCCGGAGCATAATTACGACGCTCCAAAGCACATTTATCAGTGTAACACCTGTCTCCCTTTAGAAACAGCTTGGCATTTTCTCTTCTGCATTGACGGCAGACTGGACCAGAGTATCTAGACAACTTCTTCCTCCTCGATGCTTATACGCGACGACGCTTGGGTGGACGACAACCATTATGCGGAATTGGGGTTACGTCCTTAATCATGGTTACTGTCAAACCAGCCAATGAAAGCGCTCGCAGAGCTGATTCACGACCACTACCAGGACCTTTCACATAGGCTTCAACCGATCGCATACCGTGTTCCATCGCCTTGGTTGCTGCATCTTCAGCTGCAATTTGCGCTGCAAAAGGTGTACTCTTACGAGACCCCTTAAATCCCTTAGCACCAGAAGTAGACCATGCAACCACATTACCAACCGGGTCACAAATTGTGACGATGGTATTATTAAAAGTGGATTGAATATGAACCACACCTCTAGCGATATTCTTTTTCTCAACTTTTTTACGAACGACTTTTTTACCTGATTTAGCCATGATAACTCCGCTTATTTCTTCTTACCGGCAACAGTCTTCTTCGGCCCCTTGCGAGTCCGTGAATTATTTTTTGTGTTTTGACCACGCACAGGCAAGCCCTTACGATGTCTTAAACCACGGTAACAGCCAAGATCCATCAAACGCTTGATATTCATTGTGAGTTCTCGACGCAAATCACCTTCCACACGGCAATCCTTATCGACCAGCTCACGAATCTTAACAAGCTCAGATTCGGTCAAATCATCAGTGCGAGCATTAAAATCAACGCCGGCCTGTGATAATATATTTTGAGACGTAGTGCGCCCGATCCCAAAAATATAGGTCATGGCCACTTCGATGCGTTTATTACGCGGTAAATCGACTCCAGCAATACGTGCCAATTTTTCCTCCTAGGGCGTTATCCCTGTCTTTGCTTGTGTTTGGGATTCTCGCAAATGATCCTGATAACACCTTTTCGTTTAATAACCTTGCATTTATCACAGATCTTCTTAACCGAAGCTCTAACCTTCATTGTGAGATCCTTTTCCTATCAAATTCACCTGTCACCCGTGACAGACATATCTTAGTGTTAAATGTTTCCGAGACAGGTCAGTATTTCCGGACCATTCTCAGTAATTGCAATCGTATGCTCAAAATGTGCCGACCAGCTACTATCAATGGTTACCGCAGTCCAACCATCATCCAAGACCTTAACTCCTGGCTGACCGACATTTACCATCGGCTCTATTGCGATTGTCATGCCTTCTTTGAGCACGATCCCATGACCAGCTTCTCCATAGTTAGGGACCTGAGGCTCTTCGTGCAACCGCCGACCTATCCCATGACCAACAAAATCCCTGACGACACTAAAGTCGTTCTGTTCAACTTTTGTTTGAACTGCATGCGAAATATCAGAAAGATGCTGGCCAGAATTAGCAGCCGCAATTCCTGCCATCAAAGAAGCCTGAGTGACTCGCAGTAGCTTTTCTATCTCTTCATCCACGTTACCAACAGGAACAGTGATTGCAGAATCGCCATAAAACCCGTCTATAATCAAACCAAAATCAATGCTGACGATATCACCTTGACGAAGCGGAACACTATCAGCAAAGCCGTGAACAACCTTATTATTTGGTGATGCACAAATCGTAAAAGGAAATCCACCGTAGCCCTTGAAGGCTGGTCGTGCATTTCTTTTTTTACACTCACTCTCGGCAATCCCATTAAGGAATAGAGTTGTCACTCCAGGCCGAATTTTTTCACGCAAAATCTGCAAAATCTCAGCAACATGACGACCAGCTTTTCGCATGGTTGTGATTTCATCTTGAGATTTAATAACAATCAAATCAGCAGCCCTGCAGAGCAGTAACAATCGTCTCCTGAACTACGGGAATCTCCGCCATACCATCAACAACTGTCAACAAATCCTGCTTCCTATAGTAATCTTCAAGCGGAGCCGTTTGCTGTTGATAGACTTCCATCCGATTGCGTATTGTCTCTTCACAATCATCATCACGCTGCATCAATTCTCCACCACACACGGTACAGGAACCATCAGCTGCTGGCGGGTCATACTGAAGATGAAAACCCTTACCACAATTCAAGCAAGACCGTCGGCCAGTCAAACGAACAACCAATGACTCAATTTCAACCTGTAAAGAGATGACAGCATCAAGTTGCTTATGCAGATCACTAAGCACTTCATTTAACGCATCTGCCTGCAATATGGTCCGAGGGAATCCGTCAAGGATAAACCCTGCCGCGCAATCGTCTTCCTGCAACCGCTCACGCACTATCCCGACGACAACCTCGTCTGGAACCAAATTGCCAGCATCCATATACTCCTTAGCCTTGACGCCCATCGGACTTTTTGCTGTCACGGCTAAACGCAGCATATCACCTGTCGAAATCTGCGGTATTCCATAACGCTCGACAAGCATTGCAGCTTGAGTACCTTTTCCAGCGCCAGGAGGTCCAAGTAAAATAATTTTCATCTAAAAACGTCCTAGCCGTGCCGACCCTTTAGAGTCACACCTTTCATAAAACCTTCATAAGATCTTGAGATCAAATGAGCTTCAATTTGTGATGCGGTATCCATTCCCACCCCGACAACAATCAAAAGAGAAGTACCACCAAAAAAGAAAGGGGTATTCAATTGACTGATCAAAAGAGTAGGCAAAACGCAAACCAGTGAAATATAAATTGCACCGACAAATGTCAAGCGACTCAAAACCATATCTAAATAATCAGCAGTTTCTTTGCCGGGACGTATCCCAGGGACAAAGCCACCCTGGTTTTTTATGTTATCAGCCACATTGACGGGATTAAACGTTATAGCCGTGTAGAAGTAGCAAAAGAACACAATAAAAGCAACATAAAAAAGGTTATAAACCCAATGAGATGGCGACAAATATGCCGACATCGTCTTTACCCACGGGGCATCAATAAAATTAGCTATTGTTGCCGGGAACATCATAATCGAACTTGCAAATATTGGGGGGATAACACCACTCATATTTATCTTCAAAGGAAGATGACTGGCTTGCCCGCCCATATTCCGCATGCCAACGACTCGTTTTGCATAATGAATCGGTACGCGTCGCTGCGCTCTTTCCATAAATACGATAGCACCTACCGTTACCAGCATCAGCGCCAGAATAAAAACGACTATCGTTGGAGTCATGGCACCAGTTTGAACTAAACGAATCGAATTAACGATAGCTGACGGCATACCGGCAACAATGCCCGCAAAAAT
Source organism: uncultured Desulfuromusa sp. (assembly GCF_963675815.1). Classification (NCBI taxonomy): domain Bacteria; kingdom Pseudomonadati; phylum Thermodesulfobacteriota; class Desulfuromonadia; order Desulfuromonadales; family Geopsychrobacteraceae; genus Desulfuromusa; species uncultured Desulfuromusa sp. The sequence goes on along the minus strand of NZ_OY776574.1, from coordinate 2,310,883 downwards.
AATCAGAGAAATACCATTGCCAATACCGCGCTCCGTAATCTGCTCTCCAAGCCACATAATAAATGCAGTACCTGCTGTCAAAGTGATGACCGTCATCAGAATAAATCCGATTCCAGGATTAGGAACGACTGGCTCACCAGCAGGTCCCAACATCGACTGCAAACCTACAGCAATACCTGTACCCTGAATAACCGCCAATACGATCGTCCCGTAGCGGGTATATTCTGTTATTTTTTTACGCCCTTGTTCACCATCTTTGGATAATTTTTCAATCGGCTCAAAAACAACCGTAAGAAGCTGTAGGATTATCGATGCGCTGATATACGGCATTATACCTAGAGCGAATACAGCCATTTGCTGTAAAGCACCACCGGTAAAAGAACTTACCAGTCCAAGTAAAGTACCTTCAGTGCCTTCAAAAAACTTAGCTAAAACATGAGCGTCAATACCTGGAGTCGGCACATGACATCCAACCCTATAAACAGCAAGCATAGCTAAGGTGAAGAGAATCCTCCGCCGCAGCTCTGGGATAGCTAAAATATTCTGCAGCGTAGACATAACCTAAAGAACCTCAACCTTACCGCCTGCAGCTTCAATCTTAGCGACAGCAGACTTACTGAACTTATGAGCATAAACAGTGAGCGCTTTTGTCAAATCGCCATCGGCCAAGATTTTAACTCCATCCTTGAGTCCAACCACAAGCCCTGACTTTCCATAAAGCTCCAAGTCAACAACGGTACCGGCTTCAAAAGTTTCGAGATCTCGCAAATTAATTAAATTGTAGATTTTTTTATTTCTAGAGACAAAACCTCGCTTTGGAATCCTTCGCTGCAGAGGCATTTGTCCACCTTCAAAACCAGGCTTTACCCCTCCACCACTGCGTGCATTTTGCCCTTTATGCCCCTTTCCGGAAGTCTTTCCGGTTCCGGAACCAGGACCGCGACCAATGCGTTTTCTATTTTTTGTTGAACCGGAGGCCGGTTTTAAATTGCTTAAATCCATCTTACTATCCTCTGCGTGTTGTCAATCTTCAATCGCAACCATATGCTCAACTTTACGAATCATGCCACGTATCTCAGGTGTATCCGGCAAAATTACCGTCTTCTGAAGACGTGTTAATCCAAGACCCTTAAGCACTTTAGCAAAATAAGCTTTACGACCAATCGGGCTTTTCTTGAGGGTGACCTTTACTTCTGTCGCCATTATATTGTTCTCCTAAATCCAAAAACTCTTAACCCTTGACGATCCCTCGACGGGCATTAATGTCTTCAGGGCTTTTGAGCATTTTGAGAGCACTCATCGTTGCTTTGACCACATTATGAGGATTGTTTGAACCCAAACATTTAGTCAAAATATTTCCAATCCCAACTGCTTCCAATATTGGGCGTACAGCACCACCGGCAATAACACCTGTACCAGCAGAAGCAGGCTTCAAGAGCACCCGTCCTGCTCCATATTTCCCAATAACGTCGTATGGGATGGTCCGACCATCCTGAATAGGCACCTTAATCAAGCTTTTTTTAGCCTGTTCTACACCCTTGCGAATAGCCTCAGGTACCTCTTTAGCTTTACCCAGACCATAGCCCACATGTCCGCTGCCATCACCAACGATAACAAGAGCTGAAAAGCTAAAACGACGCCCGCCTTTAACAACTTTGGAGTTGCGGTTAATGTGAATGACTCGGTCGGTCAATTCTAATTCATTGGGGTCAATGTGCAGCACAAACATTCTCCTCTAGAGCTTCAACCCAGCTTCCCGGGCAGCATCAGCAACTGCTTGGATGCGGCCTTGGTACAGGAAACCGTTACGGTCGAAAACGACATTAGTGATATTCTTATCAAGAGCTTTTTTAGCAATTTCAGTACCAACAGCCTTTGCAGCCTGCAAGTTCCCACCATTACTTAACTCGACATCCTTACCAAGAGTTGAAGCTGCAACCAATGTTGTTCCGGTCACATCTTCAATGATCTGAGCATAGATATGCTTTGCGCTCCGAAAAACTGAAAGCCTCGGACTTTCAGTGGTCCCTTTTATTTTTTTTCTAACCCGGGCCTGACGTTTTAATCTAGAAACACGTCTTTTTTGGGATACATCCACGATTTTGCTCCTTACTGAAGTTCTTCTTACTTACCGGTTTTTCCAGCTTTACGCAAAATATGTTCATCAGCATACTTAATACCCTTGCCTTTATAAGGTTCAGGCTTGCGGTATGAACGAATCTTGGCTGCAGCAGAACCGACAAGCTGCTTATCAATGCCCATAACTGAAAGCTTTGTCTGCTTCTCAATCTCAACACTTATGCCATCAGGCAACTCATAAACAACGGGATGAGAATACCCAAGAGACAAAGTCAGAACTTTACCACTGATTTCAGCACGGTAGCCGACACCATTGATTTCTAAATCTTTTTTAAATCCAACTGTGACACCAACAACCATATTGTTGATCAGAGCCCTGGTCAAACCATGCAAAGCAGAGTCCTGCTTACTATCAGAAGGCCTGGTAACATTGATCTGATCAGTTTCAACAGCGATAGTCATTCTCTCATGCAAATCTTGGGTCAAAGTGCCTTTAGGGCCCGTGACAACCATCTGATTGCCATTAAGTGAAATTTTTACACCCGCCGGAATAACAACTGGTAATTTACCGATACGTGACATTTTATGAAGCTCCTTGTTCTGCTATTACCAAACGGTACATACAACTTCGCCACCCACTTGAGCTTGGCGAGCAGAAACGTCATCAAGAACTCCTTTGGATGTCGACAAAATCGATGCACCAAGGCCGTTCTTTACCCGTGGAATATCATCCTTGCTTACGTACACACGTCGTCCTGGAGTGGAAATACGCTTAATCTCATGGATGATCGGCTGCTGATTATCATCGTACTTCAGATAAATCCGCAGAGTTCCCTGCTTGTTATCACTAATAACTTTTAAGTTCTTAATATAACCAAGATCTTTTAAAACGGTTGCTACCGCGACCTTAACATTACTCGACGGCAAATCCAATTTTGCATGGCCAGCCATACCTGCATTACGAATGCGGGTCAATAAATCTGCCATCGGATCAGTCATAGACATGGGTAAATCTCCTTCTTGCTGCTACCAGCTGGACTTGACAACACCAGGCACTTTACCTTCGGATGCCAGTTTCCGCAGACATATTCTGCACATATCAAACTTGCGATAATAAGCGCGCGGACGGCCACATATCGGGCAGCGATTATACTCACGAACCGCAAACTTTTTAGGCCGTTTTGTTTTGGCAATCATTGATTTCTTCGCCACAATATCCTCCGCTCTTCAGCTTTATTTTCTGAACGGCATGCCAAGTCCAGTCAAAAGTGCTCGACCTTCCTCGTCAGTTTTAGCCGTTGTTACAATGGTAATATTCAAACCAGAAACCTGGGCGATCTTGTCAAGATCAATCTCCGGAAATATCAACTGCTCACGAATTCCCAAGGTATAGTTGCCACGGCCATCAAAGGCCTTGGGAGAAATACCCTTAAAATCACGAACACGAGGCAGAGCAACATTGACCAGACGATCAAGAAACTCCCAAGCCCTGTCTTGGCGCAAGGTCACGCATGCACCTATCGACATATCTTCGCGAAGCTTAAACCCCGCTATTGATTTTTTAGACTTGGTAATAATTGCCTTCTGTCCGCTGATACGTGCTAACTCATCAACAGCAGATTCAAGAAGTTTGGGATTCTGAATAGCTTCCCCAAGCCCCATGTTGAGCACAATTTTTTCAATCCGAGGAACTTCCATCACAGTCTTGTACTGAAATTCCTTCATCAGAGCAGGTACCTGCTCCTGAATATATGCCTGCTTTAACCTGGCCATCAAACTCTCCGTTTATTTATCGACACTCTCGTTACACTTCTTGCAATAACGAGTCTTGCTGCCATCTTCGAGCAATCGCACACCTGTACGAGTTGCCTGAGAACATGAACCACAAATCAGCATAACGTTAGAAATACTCAACGGCGCTTCCTTCTCAACAATTCCACCTTCCGGATTGAGTTGATTAGGGCGAGTATGGCGCTTAATAACGTTTAGGCCTTCAACAACAACGCGTCCCTTGCCTGGTAAAACGCGCAAAACCTTCCCGGTTTTACCACGCTCTTTCCCGGCAATTATTTCTACCATGTCATTTTTTTTGACATGTAATTTAACAATAGACATCGTTTTGATACTCCAACTATCTAAATTTTATAAAACTTCAGGAGCCAGCGAAACAATCTTCATGAACTGCTTTGCCCGTAATTCCCTGGCAACAGGACCAAAAATACGTGTTCCCAGAGGTTCGTTACCAGTTCCTACAACCACAGCAGAATTACCGTCAAAACGGACAAAAGAACCATCAGAACGTGGCACTTCCTTGGCAGTACGAACAATAACCGCGCGTACAACATCACCCTTTTTTACTTTTGAGTTCGGCAATGCTTCCTTAACGCTACAAATAATAATATCGCCTATGCCGGCGTACTTTCGCTTTGACCCACCAGGGACTTTAATACAACAAAGTTTTTTTGCCCCTGAGTTATCAGCCACACTAAGCATGGTTTGCATTTGAATCATACTAAACTCTCCTACGCGATAACGGCTTTTTCCAAAACCTGTCGAACGCGCCAGCGCTTACCCTTTGACAATGGTCTTGATTCAACAATAAGGACCTTATCACCAATAGAGCAGCCATTAGCCTCATCATGAGCTTTACAGCTTACCTTGCGCTTGATGAATTTCTTGTAGACGCTGTGTTTGACCAGATCGTCAACCTGAACAACAACCGTCTTGTCCATCTTGTCGCTAACAACAATACCGACACGGGTTCTTCTGCTACCTCGTTCTTCGCTCATTTTTCCTCACACACACTAAGCATTCAGCTTGCCTGAAAGTATAGTTTTCGCCCGGGCGACATCTTTACGGACCTGAGACACCCTCGCTGAATTTTCCAGGTGACCAGTATGTAACTGGAACCTCAGATTAAACAGTTCCTGCTGCAATTCCTGTGTCTTAGTTTTCAACTCTTCAACACTGAGATCTTTGATTTCATCAATTTTCATCGCCAACCTCTCTCTTAATAAACCTTGTTTTTATGGGTAGCTTACTGGCTCCGAGACGAAAAGCTTCTCGAGCTACTTCCTCTGTAACACCCTGCATCTCATACATGATATGTCCAGGTTTAACCACAGCGACCCACTTTTCTGGAGAACCCTTACCCTTACCCATCCGGGTTTCAGCTGGCTTACTCGTCAAAGGCTTATGAGGAAATGAACGAATCCATATTTTCCCGCCCCGCTTAATATAACGAGTCATAGCACGCCGAGCTGCTTCAATTTGACGCGCTGTAAGCCAAGTACACTCCAAGGCCTGCAAACCAAAGTCACCAAAGTTTACATCTGTACCACGTGATGCCTGACCGGTCATCCGCCCTGTAAACTGCTTTCTACGCTTAACTTTTTTAGGCATTAACATGACAAACTACTCCTGATCAGCCAGTTGGCTGGGCTTTCTCTTTCCCTAGCACTTCACCCTTAAAGATGAGCACCTTTACACCAATAATCCCATAGGTTGTCTTAGCCTCTGCAAACCCATAATCAATATCAGCACGCAAGGTATGCAAAGGTACGCGCCCTTCACGATACCATTCAGTACGACTCATTTCGGCACCACCAAGTCGCCCAGCACAATTAATCTTTATGCCTTTTGCTCCAAACTTCAGAGCCATACTTACGCTACGCTTCATGGCGCGACGGAAAGCAACCCGTCGTTCAAGCTGCAAAACCACATTTTCCGCTACCAACTGAGCGTCAACCTCAGGCTTGCGAACCTCCTGAATATTAATAAAGCACTCATCATCGGTAATCTTCGCAAGATCTTTTTTCAAAACCTCGACTTCAGAACCTTTTTTTCCAATAATGATCCCAGGACGAGCAGCATAGATATTGATTTTCACCTTGCTTGCAGCACGTTCCAGCTCAATTTTAGAAATCCCAGCATGATAAAGACGCTTTTTAATAAAATTACGCAGCTTTAAATCTGCATGTAATTTTTCAGCATAATCAGAATCCGCATACCAGCGAGACTCCCACGTCCGGTTAATACCCAAACGAAAACCTATCGGATGAACTTTCTGGCCCAAAGGGACACCTCCTCGACTTACTTAACGTCCAGAACCACAGTTATGTGGCTGGTTGGCTTACGAATTCGACTGGCACGACCCTGAGCACGGGGCATAAACCTCTTGAGAGTAGGACCTTGATCAACCATAACTGTTTTAACAAACAGCTGGTCAACATCAGATACCCCACCCTGCTCGGCATTAGCAACAGCAGACTTCAACAGTTTAGACAAAATGGGAGCGGTTTTTTGTGGAGAAACTTGCAATATATTCATTGCATCCTGAATCCCCTTACCCCGCACCATATCAACAACGAGTCTGGCCTTGCGTGGCGAGAGCCGCACATTTCTTAATTTGGCTTGTGATTCCATCTCTTGGTACTCCTGTCAGAAACTATTATTTATCTGACTTTACTCTTCTTATCACTTCCGTGCCCATAATAGGTCCGGGTCGGAGCAAATTCACCCAACTTATGACCAACCATATTTTCACTGACAAAAACCGGAATGAATTTTTTGCCGTTATGCACGGCGAAAGTCATACCCACAAACTCAGGAATAATAGTTGACCGACGAGACCAAGTCTTAATAACCTTATTTCGACTTGTTTCCCCTTCAAGATTCACATTACGCAACAGGCTTTCTTGAATATATGGCCCTTTTTTTATTGATCTTGCCACGAGTTTCTCCTAAAGGCTTAATTTACTTTTTATTCCTACGACGTACGATAAATTTATCAGTTCGTCTATTAGTCCGAGTCTTATAACCCTTCGTAGGGACACCCCATGGGGTTACTGGATGCCGACCACCAGAGCTCTTCCCTTCACCACCACCATGAGGATGATCAACCGGGTTCATGGCGACGCCGCGAGATTGAGGCCTTTTACCTAACCAGCGGTTTCGGCCAGCTTTACCGATTTTAACCTTCTCAAAATCAAGATTACCAACCTGACCTACGGTAGCTCGACACTCCTGCATCACCAACCGAACTTCACCCGATGGCAAACGCAACTGAGCATAGCGACCTTCTTTTGCAGCTATCATGGCATAAGCACCGGCACTTCGAGCCAGCTGGCCACCTTTCCCAACTTTCAATTCAACGTTATGAACCCAGGTGCCCAGAGGAATAGAGCGTATCGCCATAGTATTGCCCGGCTGAATATCAGCTGAATCGCTGGCAACAACCTGATCTCCGACATTCAAACCATTGGGAGCCAGTATGTAGCGCTTTTCTCCGTCGACATAAAATAACAACGCTATTCGCGCACTCCGGTTAGGATCGTATTCAATCGCAGCAACACGTGCAGGTACTTCCAATTTATCCCGACGAAAATCGACAACACGATACTGCCGCTTATGTCCACCACCCGTATGACGCTTAGTAATACGTCCAGAGTTATTACGCCCCCCAGAACGCTTCAGCGGAGCCAGCAATGACTTTTCTGGTTTACTTTTAGTGATCTCCTCAAATGTCGAAGAGGTCATATGACGCCGACCATCTGAGGTTGGATTATACTTCTTGATACCCATATTAACTACTCCATACCAGCAAAGCTCGCAGCCTTACACACCATAAAAATCTATATTCTGACCCTCTTCAAGAGTCACATACGCCTTTTTCCAATTGCTGCGTTGACCTAGATTAGCCCCAACTCGCTTTACCTTGCCGCGCAGCTGAATAGTATTAACAGCTTCAACTTTCACATCAAAAGCTTTTTCAACCGCCTGCTTAATCTCGATCTTATTAGCATCTCGCCCCACCTCAAAGGCCACAACACGAGAAGTCTCCTTCAGAAAGTTAGCCTTTTCAGAGATTAACGGCTTGCGTATAACTTCATACAAAGGTTTCATTTTTCCAAAGCTCCCTCTATCTCTGTCACAGCAGCGTCAGTCAAAACGAGATAAGGGTATTTGAGAATATCATAGACATTCACACCGTCAGCTCGCAAAATCTTGACATTATGCAGGTTTCGAGCAGAAAGTTCAACCATAGAATCAGGTTGATCAATTATAAATAACGCTCCATCAAGTTCAAAACGTTTTACCATCTGTGAAAACGACTTGGTGCTGATTTTATCCATCGCAAGGCCATCTACAACGACTAACTTCTCAGCCTGAAAACGTGCGGAAAGTGCACTACACAACGCGGCCTTCTTAACCTTCCGATTAAGCTTAAATGAATACGATCGAGGAGAGGGACCAAAAGCGGCACCCCCCCCAACAAAATGCGGCGCACGGGTTGTTCCCTGGCGAGCATTACCCGTACCTTTTTGACGGTAAGGCTTCTTTCCACCACCAGCAACGGCACTCCGATTTTTACTGGCCGCAGTCCCTTGACGTCTGGACGCAAGTTGATATCTCACCATGTCGTGCAAAAGATATTCTTTAACTTCAGTATTAAATACAGCATCAGCGAGTTGTCGTTCACCAACCTGTTTATTTTCCTGACTATAGATTGATACAGTTGCCATTTATCTACTCCTAAATCCGTAGAGCCTAAGATTTAATCCCTTTGCGGATTTCAATCAAACCATTCTTTGACCCGGGAACGGCACCACGCACAAAAACAAGATTTTGCTCAGGGCGAACATCAACAACAATAAGGTTCTGTGTTGTCACGCGAACATTACCCAACTGACCAGGCATTTTCTTGCCCTTGATAACCTTAGCTGGCCAGGCAGATTGACCAATAGCACCGGGTCTCCGCTTAAACATCGATCCATGGGTGGCTCGTCCGCCGGAAAAACCCCAGCGCTTCATTACCCCCTGAAACCCCTTACCCTTACTGGTGCCCGTAATATCGACCCTGTCACCAGGGCTGAACAAATCGCAAGACACTTGATCTCCAACCGCACAATCCCCTAAAAGCTTAAACTCGCGAATAAATGAAAACGCACCTTTACCGGTTTTCTTGAAGTGCCCCATTTCAGGCTTATTCACGCGCTGTGATGCCTTGGCCTGAAACCCGAGCTGAGCCGCCTCATATCCATCCCCAGCGGTCGTTTTTTTCTGCAGCACTGTGCAGGGGCCTACTTCCAGAACCGTCACTGGAATGCGCTGGCCGTCAGCCGCAAAAATCTGACTCATGCCTATTTTTTTTCCTAATAATCCGTTGGTCATTACCGTGCCCTTAAATCGCTATAAAGTTCGCCTAGAGCTTGATTTCTACATCTACGCCCGCTGAAAGATCTAGCTTCATCAAAGCATCAACTGTTTGCTGTGTTGGTTCCATGATATCGAGAAGCCGTTTATGTGTCCTGATTTCAAACTGCTCACGACTTTTCTTATCAACATGTGGTCCACGCAAAACGCAGTATTTGTTGATTACAGTTGGAAGCGGAATAGGCCCAACCAAACGGGAACCGGTACGCTTTGTGGTATCAACTATTTCAGCAACAGCTAAATCCAATAAGCTATGGTCATAAGCCTTAAGACGAATTCTTATCTTTTGAGTAGACATCAATTAATACCTCATATTACTCGATAACTTCACTAACCACTCCGGCGCCGACGGTGCGGCCTCCTTCGCGGATTGCAAAGCGCAGTTCTTTATCCATAGCTATCGGTGTGATCAATTCTGCTGTCATCGCAATATTGTCACCCGGCATAACCATCTCAACACCTTCTGGCAATTCTACAACCCCGGTCACGTCTGTGGTGCGGAAATAGAATTGAGGACGATACCCTTTGAAGAATGGGGTATGACGACCACCTTCTTCTTTGGTGAGGATATAGGCTTCTGCCTTGAATTTTGTGTGAGGGGTGATGCTTCCCGGCTTAGCGAGAACTTGACCACGCTCAATGTCGTCACGCTTGACGCCACGGAGCAGGATACCGCAGTTATCGCCAGCTTGACCTTGATCAAGAAGCTTACGGAACATTTCAACGCCAGTTACGACGGTCTTGGTGGTGTCTTTCATACCGACGATTTCTACTTCTTCCTGAACCTTGATAATCCCGCGCTCAACACGTCCGGTTGCTACGGTTCCACGACCGGAGATGGAGAAAACATCTTCTACCGGCATCAGGAATGGACGATCAACGGCACGCTCCGGCTCGGGAATGTAGCTGTCAACGGCATCCATCAGCTCCAGGACTTTATCTTTGCCGATTTCATCATCGCGGCCTTCGAGGGCGGCAAGGGCAGAGCCAGCAATAACGGGAATATCGTCTCCAGGGAAGTCGTAGCTGGAGAGCAGTTCACGAATTTCCATTTCGACCAACTCCAGCAGTTCTTCGTCATCAACCATGTCGGCTTTATTCAAAAACACAACCATGGCAGGAACACCAACTTGGCGGGCCAGGAGGATATGCTCGCGGGTCTGGGGCATGGGACCGTCAGCTGCGGAAACAACCAGGATTGCTCCATCCATCTGAGCAGCTCCAGTGATCATGTTTTTAACGTAGTCGGCATGACCCGGGCAGTCAACGTGAGCATAATGACGGGCTTCTGTCTCGTACTCGACGTGAGCTGTGGCGATGGTAATACCGCGCTCGCGCTCTTCCGGTGCGTTGTCAATCTGATCAAATGCCTTGACCTCTCCGCTACCCATCTTTGCAGCGAGGACGCTGGTGATGGCTGCCGTCAGTGTTGTTTTGCCATGGTCAACATGACCGATGGTTCCAATGTTGACGTGCGGCTTTGTCCTTTCGTACTTTTCCTTGGACATATCTAACTCCTATCCTCGGCCTAACCGTTGACCTTGGCGATAATTTCTTCACTAATTGCCTTAGGCGCCTGATCATAGTGATCAAAAACCATCGAATAAGTAGCACGACCTTGTGTTGCACTACGCAAATCAGTCGCATATCCGAACATACTCGAAAGCGGCACATGAGACTCAACGACCTGCGCGCCTCCACGAGCATCCATACCCATAATACGACCGCGGCGACTGTTTAAATCCCCGATAACGTCACCCATATACTCCTCGGGAACAACAACCTCAACAGCCATAATAGGTTCCAACAATGCAGGAGCTGCTTTTTTAGCCCCATCCTTGAACCCCATGGAGCCGGCAATTTTAAAAGCCATTTCATTGGAGTCAACATCATGATACGAACCATCGTAAACGGTAACTTTGACATCAACGATCGGAAAGCCAGCCAAGACGCCATTCTGGGCAGCCTCCTCAGCCCCCTTGCCTACAGCTGGTATATACTCACGGGGAATAACTCCACCCTTGATTGCGTCAACAAATTCGAACCCCTTACCAGGCTCACCAGGCTCTAGTCTCAACCAGCAATCACCATACTGACCACGGCCTCCTGACTGGCGCACAAACTTTCCTTGAATTTCCACAGTCTTAGTAATGGATTCACGGTAAGCAACCTGAGGCGCTCCCACATTACATTCAACCTTAAATTCCCGCTTCATCCTGTCAACAATGACTTCAAGGTGCAACTCACCCATTCCAGACAGAATAGTTTGACCAGTCTCCTCATCAGTCCTGACGCCCAAAGACGGATCTTCTGACAAGAGCTTGCCAAGAGCAACGCCCATCTTTTCCTGGTCAGCCTTGGTTTTTGGCTCGACCGAAAGATGAATTACTGGCTCAGGAAATTCCATTGTCTCCAGAAGTGACGGCTGTTGAATATCGCAAAGAGTATCCCCTGTTGTCGTCCCCTTGAGACCGACAGCAGCAGCAATGTCACCAGAGTAAACCTGCTTAATCTCTTCACGCTTATTAGCATGCATCTTAAGCAGACGGCCAAAACGTTCTTTTCTCCCCTTAGTGGAGTTCAGAACAGTCGTACCTGATTCAGCAATGCCGGAATAAACACGGAAAAAGCTCAACTGACCGACAAACGGGTCAGTCATAATCTTAAACGCCAATGCAGCAAAGGGGGCATCATCATCAGCCGGGCGGACCAACTCTTCTCCCGTATCAGGATGCACACCCTTGATCGGCTCAACATCAAGAGGCGACGGCATATAATCAATCACCGCATCAAGAAGCGTCTGCACACCTTTATTTTTAAATGCACTCCCACAGAGCACCGGACAAAAATCTATATTGTGAGTTCCCTTCCTGATGGCCAACTTTATCTCATCAAGAGTCAACTCCTCACCGCCCAGATATTTCTCCATCAACACGTCATCATTCGAAGAAATTTCTTCCAGCAACGCTTCGCGAGCAGCAGCCACATCATCTACCATATCGGCAGGGATATCGACAACCTCAAACTTGGCACCCATCGACTCATCATCCCAGACGATAGCTTGCATAGTGACCAGATCAACCAGCCCGCGAAAATCCTCTTCAGCACCGATCGGCAGTTGAAGCGGTAGTGGGTTTGCACCTAAGCGATCCCGTATCATCTCCACACCGTGGGAAAAATCCGCACCAGTGCGATCCATTTTATTAATAAATGCTATCCTTGGAACACCATACTTATCAGCTTGACGCCAAACGGTTTCAGACTGAGGTTCAACGCCCCCGACAGAACAAAACACCGCAACGGCACCATCCAACACCTTCAAAGAGCGCTCGACCTCAATAGTAAAATCGACGTGACCGGGAGTATCAATAATATTAACCCGATGATCCCTCCAAAAGCAGGTTGTTGCAGCTGAAGTAATCGTTATACCCCGCTCCTGCTCTTGCTCCATCCAGTCCATAGTGGCAGCACCATCATGAACCTCACCGATCTTATGCGAAACCCCAGTATAATAGAGGATACGCTCGGTAGTCGTCGTCTTACCAGCATCAATATGAGCCATAATGCCAATATTGCGAGTTTTATTTAATGAAACTTTACGAGCCACAAACCACTCCTAAACTGAACTACCAGCGATAATGGGCGAAAGCTTTATTAGCTTCTGCCATACGGTGTGTATCTTCACGCTTCTTAACTGCAGTGCCACGATTATTTGCCGCATCCAAAAACTCTCCAGCAAGACGCTCACGCATTGTCTTCTCACTACGTCCTTTTGCATAGGTCGCAATCCAACGCATTGCCAATGCCGTACGGCGAGAAGGACTAACCTCAATAGGCACCTGATAAGTAGAACCACCTACACGGCGAGACTTAACTTCCAGAACCGGTCGGACATTCTCCATAGCCGCCTTAAAAACTTCCAAGGGATCATTACCGGACCGCTCAGCAACCAGATCAAAAGCACCATAAACAATTTGCTCGGCAGTGCTTTTTTTACCATCAACCATGACATTGTTCACAAACTTGGCTACGAGCTGATCCCCATATTTAGGATCGGGCAGAATGATCCGCTTAGGGACCTCTCTTCTCCTTGGCATAACGTCCTCTTTCTCTGACTATAAAATTACTTAGGGCGCTTAGCGCCATACTTGGAACGACCCTGCTTACGTTCTTTAACTCCAGCCAAGTCAAGCGTACCGCGCACAATATGATACCGCACACCCGGCAAATCCTTAACCCGACCACCTCGAATCAAAACAACGGAGTGCTCTTGTAGGTTGTGCCCCACACCTGGGATGTAAGAGGTCACAACAATACCGTTCGTCAAACGAACACGAGCAACTTTCCGCAACGCAGAGTTCGGCTTCTTTGGAGTAGTCGTATAAACACGCGTACAGACTCCACGCCTCTGCGGGCAAGACTTAAGCGCAGGCGCAGTCGACTTCACGACCTTTTTTTTACGCCCGTTGCGGATTAACTGGTTAATTGTCGGCATCTAAATTCTCCAAATTTTTTATCATTGTTTCAGCCAATTTCGACTGACTTTTCTGTGGGGAAAAACCCGCAGAGATTATCAATCGACTATACCTTTGTCAAGCTCTTTTTTACCAACCAAAGATTAGTCTTTACTGAGCTCTAGACATATGTTTTTTACTGTCACGTAACATTAATCGGTTTCTTCAAACACCTCAGTTTCAGACTCATCAATAACGATTGGAGCTTCTAGTTTTATTTCCGGCTCCGGAAGCATCAATTCAGCTGAGCGGTATTTACCAACCCCGGTTCCTGCCGGGATCAAACGACCCATAATAACGTTCTCCTTAAGGCCACGCAGCGAATCTGTCTTTCCTTGAATCGACGCCTGAGTCAACACCTTGGTTGTTTCCTGGAATGATGCTGCAGAGATAAATGATTCAGTGGACAGAGATGCCTTTGTTATCCCCAGCATAATTGTTTCACCAATAGCAGGCTGGCCACCTTCAGCCATAACACGATCATTTTCAGCTTCAAAAACCCAACGATCTATTTGGTCATCAATCAGAAAGTTCGTATCACCAACATCGTTTATCTGAACTTTACGCAACATCTGACGAACAATTGTTTCAATATGCTTATCGTTAATCTTTACGCCTTGTAGACGGTAAACCTCTTGGACCTCATCAACAAGATACTTTGAAAGCTCCTTGCTGCCAAGAACGCGGAGGATATCATGTGGATTGCTTGATCCATCAACAAGCTCTTCACCTGCATGGATAACATCTCCCTCATGAACAGAGATGTGCTTACCTTTTGGAATTAAATATTCAGCCGGGTCACCGATATCAGGCGTCACGATGATTTTGCGCTTCCCTTTAGAGTCTTTCCCGTATGAAACGACACCATCTATCTCGGAAATGACGGCAAGCTCTTTTGGCTTACGGGCTTCAAACAATTCTGCAACCCGAGGCAAACCACCGGTAATATCTTTGGTTTTGGTCGTCTCTCGAGGGATTTTAGCCAGGATAGATCCTGCATGGAGAGTCGCTCCTTCTTCCACAAAAATATTGGCTCCGATGGGTAACATGTAACGCGCCTGGGTTCCATTTGGCAGTTTTACGGTCTTCCCATCTTCCCCTTTAAGGGTAATCCGTGGGCGTTTATCAGCTGTCTTAGCCTCAGTGACAACCTTTCGTGAAAGACCAGTGACTTCGTCAACCTGCTCTTCCATAGTTATCCCTTCAGCGATATCACCAAAGTGAACAATACCACCAACTTCAGTAATAATAGGGACAGTGTAGGGGTCCCATTCAGCTAATATTTCTCCACTTTTGACCTTCCCACCTTCTTGGAAATTCAGACGAGCGCCATAAACCACACCATAGCGTTCCCGCTCACGGCCGGTATCATCAACAACCGCAATCTCACCTTTCCGGTTCATAACCACTGGGAAATTCTTATCGTCATCAACTGTCGTTAAGTTGATAAATTTCAGAGAACCATCGAAACGTGCTTCAAGTGCAGTTTGTTCCGCACGTCGCGAAGCCGTACCCCCGATATGAAAGGTCCGCATTGTCAACTGGGTTCCAGGCTCACCGATAGATTGCGCTGCAATAACACCCACAGCCTCACCAAGGTTGACTAAGTGCCCCCGACCCAAGTCGCGTCCATAACAATAAGCGCAGATACCGCGCTTACTTTTACAGGTTAACACTGAACGGATCTTAACTCTCTCGATACCAGCCTCTTCAATGACAGCCACAAGCTCTTCATCTATCAGCTGATTAGCTTCAACTAAAAGCTTATCGGTTACAGGGTCAATAATATCATCCAAAGCAACCCGGCCCAGGATTCGATCACCAAGACGCTCAATAATCTCTCCACCCTCGGTCAAAGTTGAAACCTCAATACCATCAAGAGTGTCACAATCCTGCTCTATAATGATGGCATCCTGCGCAACATCAACAAGGCGTCGCGTCAAATAACCGGAGTTTGCCGTTTTAAGTGCGGTATCCGCCAGACCTTTACGAGCGCCGTGAGTCGAAATAAAGTATTGCAGAACCGTTAAACCCTCACGGAAGTTAGCCGTGATCGGGGTCTCGATAATAGAGCCATCAGGTTTAGCCATCAATCCGCGCATACCAGCCAATTGTCGGATCTGTTGTGCACTACCCCGGGCACCGGAATCAGCCATCATGTGAATTGCATTAAATGATGAGACCTCAACCTCTTTGCCATCATCGGATTTTATCTTGTCAACAGCAATATTGCCGAGCATGGTTCCGGCAATATCTTCGGTACACTTGGCCCAAATATCGATAACTTTATTATAGCGCTCACCATCAGTTATCAGACCCTCAGTATATTGCTGCTGAATGTCCTTCACCTCATTGGCAGAAACCTTAATCCGCGCCTCTTTACTTTCCGGTATGACCATGTCATCCAGGCAGATTGAAACGCCGGCGAGGCTGGAATAACGGAAACCGGTTTCTTTGATCTTATCAGCAAGGATGACCGTCTCTTTGTTACCGGCATAGCGGAAACTGATGTCGATCAAATCAGCGACCTGCTTTTTACCCATAACTTTATTGACGTGTTTGAAGTCAATAGAATCCGGGACAACTTCACGCAGCAAAATCCGGCCAACTGTTGTTTCAACAATGGTAACAGGAGCGCCCTTAGCTGGTGACATCCTGACTTTAATAGCAGCTTGGAGATCAGCCATACCTGCATCATAGGCCATGCGAACTTCATCCCTCGATGCAAACATTTTTCCGGTACCGGCAACAAACGGGCGCTCTTTAGTCATATAGTACAAACCAAGAACCATGTCCTGAGATGGGACGATAATCGGCTTTCCACTTGCGGGGGAAAGGATATTATTCGTCGACATCATCAGCACCCTTGCCTCAATCTGACTTTCGATTGATAGAGGCAAATGAACAGCCATCTGGTCACCGTCAAAGTCAGCATTGAAAGCGGTACAGACCAACGGGTGCAACTGAATCGCCTTACCCTCGATCAACACAGGCTCAAACGCCTGAATGCCTAGGCGGTGAAGCGTTGGAGCACGGTTAAGCATAACCGGGTGCTCTTTAATCACTTCTTCCAGAACATCCCACACTTCAGACTTTTCTTTTTCCACCATTTTTTTGGCGGCCTTAACGGTTCCAGAAAGCCCTCTCTCATCAAGTTTTTGATAAATAAAAGGCTTAAACAGCTCTAGAGCCATTTTCTTTGGTAAACCACATTGATGTAATTTCAACTCAGGGCCGACAACAATAACCGAACGGCCTGAATAGTCGACACGCTTCCCAAGCAGGTTCTGACGGAATCGACCGCCCTTGCCTTTGAGCATGTCAGACAGAGATTTCAGAGGCCGCTTGCTCGGACCAGTAATTGCCCGTCCACGTCGTCCGTTATCAAAGAGAGCATCAACAGCTTCCTGCAACATTCTCTTTTCGTTGCGGATAATGACCTCAGGAGCCCGCAGCTCCATCAATCTCTTGAGTCGATTATTTCGGTTAATAACCCGACGATAGAGATCATTAAGGTCAGAAGTTGCAAAGCGACCGCCATCCAGAGGTACCAATGGCCGCAACTCCGGAGGAAGGACAGGAACAGTCTCCAAGATCATCCATTCAGGCTGATTACCACTTTGCCGGAACGAATTTATAACCTTGAGGCGTTTGGAAACCTTTTTACGCTTGGCTTCACTTGTCGCTTCCTTCATTTCAATCCGCAACTGATCTCCAACCTCCACAAGATCAATTTCAGACAACAATTCACGAACAGCTTCTGCGCCCATCCCGGCAACAAACTGACCGGCAAATTCGTCCATGGCATCACTGTATTGATCTTCGGCAAGAAGCTGGCCTTTAGTTAAAGACGTCTCCCCCGGATCAAGAACAACATAAGCCTCAAAATAGAGAACCTTCTCTAAATCTTTGAGTGTCATATCCAGCAGTGCGCCTATTCTTGAAGGCAAAGACTTGAGGAACCAGATATGAGCAACAGGGCAGGCAAGATCAATATGGCCTAACCGCTCGCGTCGCACCTTACTTGGGATGACTTCTACGCCACATTTTTCACACACAATGCCACGGTGTTTCATCCGCTTATATTTGCCGCAGTTACACTCATAGTCCTTGGTTGGACCAAAAATTTTGGCACAGAAAAGACCATCCCGCTCCGGCTTGAAAGTGCGGTAGTTGATTGTTTCAGGTTTTTTTACTTCGCCAAAAGAACGCTCACGAATTCTTTCCGGTGATGCCAGTGATAACTGAATAGAGTTAAAACTCAATGGATCTTTCGGACGTTCAAAGAGACTAAAAATATCTTCCAAAACGCATTCTCCTCGTAGGATGAGTGCCTTAGTTTCTAAACACTTACAAGCTAACGCTTACCAGTCCGGTATGGACTCAACCCTCTTCCAGCAAGTCAACATCAAGACATAGAGCCTGAAGCTCTTTAATCAGGACATTAAAAGACTCTGGAAGGCCGGCCTCAAGGGTATGTTTCCCCTTAACAATTGCTTCGTACATCCGGGTTCGACCGGCAACATCATCTGATTTTACCGTTAGGAATTCCTGCAATGCATGAGCAGCACCATAAGCTTCCATGGCCCAAACTTCCATCTCACCAAGTCGCTGACCACCAAACTGCGCTTTACCACCAAGTGGCTGCTGAGTAACGAGGCTGTAGGGACCTATCGAACGTGCGTGAATTTTATCATCAACCAAGTGATGGAGCTTCAGGATATACATAATTCCAACGGTAACTTTTTCCTTAAAAGCCTCCCCGGTTTGACCATCATACAAAGTCATTTGACCACTTGAGTCGAATCCGGCCCGCTCCACTTCATTCTTGATCGACTTCTCACTCACACCTTCAAAAACAGGGGAAGCCATCGGCACCCCCATGAACAAGCGCCGAGCCAACACCTTCAGGTCTTCTTCATTCAGTCCGTCGATAAAACCGTCAAGCTCTGGGTCGCTATACGCTTTTTTTATCTGCTGCTTAAGAGCATCTTCACTATATTGCTCTTCCATCACTTTTCTGATTTGGTTACCTAAGCCACGCGCGGCTAATCCTAGGTGAGTCTCAAGAATCTGGCCAACATTCATACGTGAAGGAACACCCAGTGGGTTAAGAACAATCTCAACCGGAGTTCCATCTTCCATATAGGGCATATCTTCCTGCGGAAGAATACGTGACAAAACGCCCTTATTACCATGTCGGCCGGCCATCTTATCGCCGACCTGCAACTTACGCTTAATGGCGATATAAACCTTGACCATCTTGATAACACCTGGAGGCAGGTCATCACCACGCTTACATTTATCGATTTTATCATCAAAAACAGCGGTAATTAACTGCTCGCGCTCAGCCAGGCGATTCAGCAAGCTGCTGATCTTATCCTCAACATCGCCACCACCGGATACGGATATCTCCTGAATGCGATCAAACGGTACCTGATCAAACGCTTCTGCTGAAATTTTACGACGATTTGGAAGCAGGACCTGTCCTTCTCCATCCTCGATTGCGACTGCTGCTGTTAAACCAAGAAGCAGCGAGCGAATTTTGTTACGCGTTGATTTTCTCAGTATCCGGATCTCATCTTCCCGGTCTTTAAGAAGCTTCTCAATTTCACGCGCTTCAATTTGTTCGGTCCGGGCATCTTTATCAAACCCTTTGCGAGAAAAAACCCGAGCACCAATAACAACGCCTTCTTCACCTGGGGGCACCCGCAATGAGGTATCCCTGACATCCCCAGCTTTTTCTCCAAAAATAGCTCGTAACAGCTTTTCTTCAGGAGATAGTTGCGTTTCCCCTTTCGGGGTAATTTTCCCAACAAGGATATCACCAGGCTTGACACTTGCTCCAATACGTATAATTCCGGACTCATCCAAGTCGCTCAAAGCATCTTCACCAAGGTTAGGAATATCGTCCGTAATCTCTTCTTTGCCCAATTTTGTATCACGGGCAACGCACTCAAACTCTTCAATATGGATTGATGTATAACGGTCATCCTGAACTAATTTCTCTGAAATCAGGATTGAATCCTCAAAGTTGTAACCATGCCACGGCATAAATGCGACCAGCACGTTCTGCCCCAAAGCAAGCTCACCCCACTGTGTTGAAGGGCCATCCGCTATGACATCGCCACACTTCACCCGGTCACCGATCTTAACGATTGGTTTTTGGTTAATACAAGTATTCTGGTTTGAACGACTGAATTTGTGGAGGTTGTAAATATCAACACCAGTCCCGGTTTCATCAATCGCAGTTTCATCAATCTGAATAACGACTCGATCAGCATCGACGCTTTCAACAACACCATCATGACGGGCAACAACAGAATTCCCGGAATCATGAGCAACAATTCGTTCCATGCCGGTACCAACAAGCGGAGCATCTGTTCGCAACAGGGGAACCGCTTGACGTTGCATATTCGAACCCATCAGAGCCCGGTTAGCATCATCATTTTCAAGAAATGGAATCAGCGCAGCCGCAACAGAAACAATTTGCTTGGGAGACACATCCATCAGATCAATCTGATCAGGCGGTAAAAGCAAGAACTCACCCGTTTGCCGCACATTAACCAGCTCATTAACAAACACACCATTGTCGTCAATTGGAGCATTTGCCTGGGCAATTGCATGTCCCTCTTCTTCAAGAGCTGAAAAATATTTGATCTCAGTTGTGACCTGGCCATCTTTAACGATCCGGTACGGCGTCTCAACAAAGCCATATTCGTTGATCCGAGCATAAGTCGACAAAGAAGCAATCAAGCCGATATTCGGCCCTTCAGGCGTCTCAATCGGACAAACCCGGCCATAATGAGTCGGATGAACATCTCGAACCTCAAATCCAGCCCGCTCACGAGTCAAGCCACCGGGGCCAAGTGCCGACAAGCGTCGCTTGTGCGTTACCTCGGACAGGGGGTTGGTTTGATCCATAAATTGTGACAATTGAGATGAGCCAAAAAACTCCTTGACCACAGCTGAAACAGGTTTGGAATTGATTAAATCATGAGGCATCAAGCTATCAACATCCTGCAAGCTCATCCGCTCTTTGATAGCTCTTTCCATCCGTACCAGACCCACCCGGTACTGGTTCTCCAAGAGCTCGCCAACAGCTCTGACGCGACGATTCCCCAGATGGTCAATATCATCAATAGAACCTTTGCCATTGCGCAGGTCAACAAGATAATGAACAACCTTGAGAATGTCGTCTTTTGTCAAAGTTGCGAGATCAATTGGACTCTCAACACCAAGTTTATGGTTAAGCTTTAAACGCCCCACCGCTGAAATATCATAGCGGTCGGCATTAAAAAACAAACTTTCAAAAAGAGTCGTCGCCGTTCTGATTGTTGGAGGGTCACCAGGACGAAGCCGACGGAAAATTTCAATAATAGCGTCATCAGCGGTCTCAACTTTATCGACCCGTAATGTGTCGCTGATATAAGAGCCTACATAGAGATGATCAATAAACAATGTGGTGAAATTGTTGATCCCCTTCTCTCTAAGCTCCTCGAGTTTGGACTCAGACAGTTCGCCGTTACACTCAAGGATCACTTCACCCGTCGCCTCGTCAACAATATCACTAACGACAACCTGGCCGACAAGATCTTCTGCTGTAACCGGGATTGATTCAATCCCCTCCTCATTAAGCTTGCGAATTGCTGCACGGGTAAACTTGCGATTCGCCTTAACAAGAACCTCACCGCTGCCCGAGAGAACATCTGAACTGGCTCGCTTACCAGCCAGAAGCTCAAAGTTCACTTTTTTTGAATAGCCCTTACCATCCCAGGAAATCTCCTCAAGATCATAATAATATCTAAGGAGCTCTTCTGTTGTATATCCTAAGGCTTTCAATAAAACTGTTGCCGGCAATTTACGGCGACGGTCAATACGAACCCAAAGCAGATCCTTGTGATCAAAATCAAAATCCAACCAGGAACCACGATAAGGTATCACCCGTGCGCTAAAAAGAACTTTACCGCTTGAGTGCGTTTTCCCCTTATCATGAGAAAAGAAGACGCCAGGAGAACGATGAAGCTGACTGACAATAACCCTTTCAGTTCCATTAATGATAAAAGTACCATTTTCCGTCATCAATGGAATTTCACCAAAATAAACTTCCTGCTCTTTAATATCTCGAATAGACTGAGTACCAGCGTCTTTATCAACATCCCAGGTCACGAGTCGCACCTTGACCTTTATGGGGGCAGCATAGGTCATCCCTCGCTGATGACACTCGCCAACATCATACTTAGGGGTCCCCAATCCATATGACACATATTCCATCGAGCAAGTGTCACTAAAATCATGGATCGGAAATACGGAACGAAACACGGCCTCAAGCCCGCTCTGTTTACGCTCAGATGAAGGGAGATTGGCCTGTAAAAAACGAGTATAAGAAGTTTTTTGAATATCAATGAGGTTTGGAATATCGATGATATTCGTAACCTTTGCGAAGTGCTTCCTTAGAAGCGGGTTATTCGCAAACGAATACGCCATGATTTCTCCTTTGGGATCAGGATACGAGCCCTATATGACTCACTAGACACCACTTTGGATCTAAAGACAGATCCACCCCGGCAAGATACCGAGGCTGACAACGACAATAGCCAAGGCCGCACAAGACGGCCTTGGCTAAAAACAAATTAATGGAAAGAACTGGTTATTTCAGCTCCACTGTGGCACCAGCTTCTTCCAGTTGCTTCTTGACTTCTTCAGCCTCATCTTTAGAAGCACCTTCCTTAACAGTACCGGGAGCACCATCAACAAGTTCTTTCGCTTCTTTCAAGCCAAGGCCGGTAATAGCGCGGACCGCTTTAATAACATTAATCTTTTTGTCACCAAAGCTGGCGAGAATAACATCAAACTCAGTCTTCTCTTCAGCACCACCAGCAGCATCAGCCGCAGGTGCAGCAGCAACAGCAACCGGTGCAGCAGCAGAAACGCCGAACTTTTCTTCCAGCTCTTTTACAAATTCTGACATTTCCAGGACAGTCATATTCTCAATAAATTCTACAACTTGCTCTTTAGTAATTGCAGCCATTTTTTCCTCCGAAATTTATGTTTATATCTTAATCGTTGTTGTTATTTATTATGCAGCTTTATTTTGACCGATTGCATTCAGCACCTGAACTAATGAGCGTGGAATAGCAGCCATAGTCCCAACAAAGTTGGTGACCGGAGCATTCATAGAGCTCAATGCTTTTGCCAGCAACTCTTCGCGACTCGGTAGAGCTGCCAATGCACCGATTTCAGCAACAGACATAAGTTTACCACTAAGAACACCGGCCTTAAGCTCAAAGGCATCAACTTCCTTAGCGAATTTACTTAGAATTTTTGCTGGAGCAACCGGATCATCACCTGATAACGCTATAGATGTAGGACCGGAGCAATAGGTCTGTAGTCCCTCAGATGGAGTTCCTTGGGCTGCAAGCTTCAGCAAGTTGTTTTTAACAACTCGGTATTCAACACCAACCTGCGTCAACTCACGCCGAAGCTGGGTCGCCTGCTCAACATTAATACCACGGTAATCCGCAAGAAAAGTTGCGGGAGTTTCAGCTAACCGCTGAGCAAGCTCTTGAACAATTTGTTCTTTCTCTGTTCTATTCATCCTCTCTCCTCCTTTCATTAAGATATTGGGATATAATAATCCCGCTCAAGTCAAGTTGAGGGGGAGAGACGACTTTGTCGTCACAGCACCCGACGGCCTCGGCAGGTGGTCATGCCATTAAATGCGTTGCATACCTGCTGTCTTTGACTCTGAGCCTGTAAATCAAAAAACTATTTAAATAAGGTCTGCAGCTGTGAAATATCGAGATTAATACCTGCGCCCATCGTACTGGAAAGCGATATCTTCTTCAGGTAAGTTCCCTTCGCTGTTGATGGCTTTGCCTTAACTAAAACATCAACCAGTAAAAGAATATTTTCTTTAAGTTTTTGCGCATCAAAAGAAACCTTACCAACGGGGGCATGAATAATTCCGGCCTTTTCGACACGGTATTCCACTTTACCTGATTTTGCCTCCTGAACAGCCCGAGCCAAGTCCATGGTTACAGTACCAACTTTGGGGTTAGGCATCAAACCTCGTGGTCCCAATACCCGGCCAATCTTACCAACAACACCCATCATATCAGGAGAGGCAATTGCCGTATCAAAATCGAACCAACCACCTTGAATTTTTTCAGCAAGGTCATCAGAGCCGACAAAGTCCGCTCCAGCCGCTTCTGCCTCTTGCGCTTTCTCACCTTTTGCGAAAACGAGAACCCGAACATCCTTGCCCAGACCATTTGGCAACACGACTGCGCCACGAATCATCTGATCGGCTTTACGGGGGTCAACACCGAGCTTAACACTCACTTCGACCGTTTCATCGAATTTTGCAAAAGACCCCTTCTTAAGAATCTCAAGGGCGTCATCGATCTCATAAAGCCGGGAACGATCGACCATCTCTTTAGCTTTTTTGATATTTTTACCTGTTGCCATCTTCTATCTCCACTACTCGCCGTATCAGGCGACTTCAATTCCCATGCTGCGAGCAGTACCTTCAATAATCCGCATAGCAGCCTCTTCTGAGAAAGCATTGAGGTCAGGCATTTTCAGGCGAGCTATTTCGAGAACCTGATCCTTGGTGACCTTACCGACCTTCTCTTTATTCGGGACGCCGGAACCTTTTTTCAACTTTGCTGCACGCAACAGTAATACGGCAGCCGGCGGCGTCTTGGTGATATACGAGAAGGAACGATCTGCAAAAACAGTAATAACTACAGGGATAATCAAGCCATCCTGATCTTGTGTTTTTGCATTGAAATTCTTGCAAAACTCCATGATATTAACACCATGCTGCCCAAGTGCAGGGCCAACCGGTGGTGATGGATTTGCCTTTCCAGCTGGAATTTGCAACTTAATTTGCCCAACAATCTTTTTGGCCATGACTGACTCCTTAAACTAACGAAACGTAATCCAGCTCAGCTGGTTTTTTCAACCTGTATAAACTCTAACTCAACGGGAGTAACCCGACCGAAAATACTGACCATGACCTTCAAGGTTCCCCGATCTGGGCGAACATCCTCGATCATTCCTGTGAAATTAAGAAAAGGTCCGTCCACAACACGAACGGTCTCACCAATCTCAAACTCAACTTTCGGTTTCGGCTTCTCAACCCCCTCTTCCATCCGATTTGTAATTTTCGCAACCTCAGCATCAGAAATCACTGGCGGTTTCTGCCCACCGCCAACAAACCCTGTAACCTTGGCCGTGCCAGTGACAACATGCCAAGTTTCGTCAGTCAAAACCATCCGCACCAGAATATACCCGGGAAAGAATTTACGCATCGAGGTCTTACGCTCACCCTTGCGCATTTCTACGACAGCCTCTGAAGGAATGAGAACTTCGCCAAAAAGATCCTCAACACCAGCAGAGCGAATTCGCTCTTCCAAGCTAAGCTTGACTTTATTTTCATACCCTGAGTAGGTATGCACGCCGTACCATTTCATTTCCATGGTAAAATCCTTTTTCTCCTCAACCGAGGATCAGACGGATAAGACGCGAAAGAATCATATCAACACCACCAAGGAAGACCGCGCAGATTAAAACCAACACAATCACAACTGTCGTCGAAGCATAAGTATCTTTTTTCGACGGCCAAGTAACCTTTTTGATTTCTACTTTGACGTTGGCAAAAAACTCGTTTAATTTCGCAATCATTAATCTACTGGCCTCGCTAGGGGACTATTCGCATTTTTGGCAGGCCAGGAGGGATTCGAACCCCCAACACCCGGATTTGGAGTCCGGTGCTCTAGCCGTTAGAGCTACTGGCCTAAATATTCCTGCCTGTCTGTCCACCCACCTTACTTTGTTTCTTTATGGGGAGTATGCTTGCGACAGAAGCGACAGTATTTATTAAACTCCAGTTTATCCGGAGTGTTCCGCTTATTCTTTGTTGTGGTGTAGTTCCGCTGCTTGCACTCAGTACAAGCAAGAGTGACAATGTCACGCATAGCGCTTACCTCATAAGACCCTCTCGACCAAAACCGAGAGGGCGTATCTCACTAAAAGTTTCTGCTAATTACTCAACAACTTCACTAACCACTCCGGCGCCGACGGTGCGGCCTCCTTCGCGGATTGCAAAGCGCAGTTCTTTATCCATAGCTATCGGTGTGATCAATTCTGCTGTCATCGCAATATTGTCACCCGGCATAACCATCTCAACACCTTCTGGCAATTCTACAACCCCGGTCACGTCTGTGGTGCGGAAATAGAATTGAGGACGATACCCTTTAAAGAATGGGGTATGACGACCACCTTCTTCTTTGGTGAGGATATAGGCTTCTGCCTTGAATTTTGTGTGAGGGGTGATGCTTCCGGGCTTAGCGAGAACTTGACCACGCTC
Source organism: uncultured Desulfuromusa sp. (assembly GCF_963675815.1). Lineage (NCBI taxonomy): Bacteria > Pseudomonadati > Thermodesulfobacteriota > Desulfuromonadia > Desulfuromonadales > Geopsychrobacteraceae > Desulfuromusa > uncultured Desulfuromusa sp. Next base: position 2,284,699 of record NZ_OY776574.1, on the reverse strand, counting down.
AATGTCGTCACGCTTGACGCCACGGAGCAGGATACCGCAGTTATCGCCAGCTTGACCTTGATCAAGAAGCTTACGGAACATTTCAACGCCGGTTACGACGGTCTTGGTGGTGTCTTTCATACCGACGATTTCTACTTCTTCCTGAACCTTGATAATCCCGCGCTCAACACGTCCGGTTGCTACGGTTCCACGACCGGAGATGGAGAAAACATCTTCTACCGGCATCAGGAATGGACGATCAACGGCACGCTCAGGCTCGGGAATGTAGCTGTCAACGGCATCCATCAGCTCCAGGACTTTATCTTTGCCGATTTCATCATCGCGGCCTTCGAGGGCGGCAAGGGCAGAGCCGGCAATAACGGGAATATCGTCTCCAGGGAAGTCGTAGCTGGAGAGCAGTTCACGAATTTCCATTTCGACCAACTCCAGCAGTTCTTCGTCATCAACCATGTCGGCTTTATTCAAAAACACAACCATGGCAGGAACACCAACTTGGCGGGCCAGGAGGATATGCTCGCGGGTCTGGGGCATGGGACCGTCAGCTGCGGAAACAACCAGGATTGCTCCATCCATCTGAGCAGCTCCAGTGATCATGTTTTTAACGTAGTCGGCATGACCCGGGCAGTCAACGTGAGCATAATGACGGGCTTCTGTCTCGTACTCGACGTGAGCTGTGGCGATGGTAATACCGCGCTCGCGCTCTTCCGGTGCGTTGTCAATCTGATCAAATGCCTTAATTTCACCACTACCCATCTTTGCAGCGAGGACGCTGGTGATGGCTGCCGTCAGTGTTGTTTTGCCGTGGTCAACATGACCGATGGTTCCAATGTTGACGTGCGGCTTTGTCCTTTCGTACTTTTCCTTGGACATAATAAACCTCCCTTTGTGTTGTCTTTAACGTCTATCGTTTATTGTTTGTTGATGTAAAACAACCAGAATTTAAATACCTACAGAACCTTCTCTCACACCCCAGAGCAAAAAAGATGGAGCCCACAACCAGATTTGAACTGGTGACCTCATCCTTACCAAGGATGCGCTCTACCGACTGAGCTATGTGGGCACAAACGTCCTTTTTTTCGCGCAGAGCTAAATGGAGCGGGAAACGGGATTCGAACCCGCGACCCTCAGCTTGGAAGGCTGATGCTCTAGCCAGCTGAGCTACTCCCGCCCAAGCTCTAGCGCACAAATGTGTGTTCAAGGACTCTACACAGCCACTGCCCCAGTTCCTTCGGCATAACAGCCTCCTGGCGTACAGCAGCCTAGCTTAATCCGGTAAGCCGACAAATATGGTGGAGGGGGGAGGATTCGAACCTCCGAAGTCTACGACGTCAGATTTACAGTCTGATCCCTTTGGCCACTCGGGAACCCCTCCAGGGGAACCGGTTTTCTATTTAAAATTTCAACGGGCAAACCCAATCGAAATAACTGGAGCTGGCGAGAGGAATTGAACCCCCAACATCCTCATTACAAGTGAGGTGCTCTGCCAATTGAGCTACGCCAGCACAAGACGGGATTTATAACCCAAGAAATATTGGAATGCAAGAGAAAAATTACTTGTTTTTTTCTTGCATAATCTGAATCATAGTTGCGTCAACTCCAGCCATGCCCACATCACTAATACGGCTTAAATTCTGAATTGTCTCTTCAGCAGTCCGACCGATAAAACCCTCAATTGATGTGATCCCATGGTTATTCAAAGCCATATAGGCTGAACGGATTGCAGAATCAGTGGAGCTGACCACCTTGAGCGCACATCCCCCCTTAGCACCATCACAAAGCATCCCCCCAAGATCACTGATCAGGTTATTGACAGCAAGGGTCATCTGATCAATGTTTTTACCTGCCTGCTGATAGACAATAGCAACTGCAGCCCCAACACCTGCAGCGATAGAACACCCACAGATGGGTGACAGACTTCCTGTATAGCACTTAATATAGCTATTCACAAGATGTGAGAGGGCGATACTTTCGACAATCCTTCGTTCATCAATTTTAAACCAGAGGCCAACATTATAAGGGACGAGAATAGCAACGATACCTTGATTGCCGCTCCCACCACTTGACATAACAGGGAGATTAAGACCATCCATTCGACCGTCTGCCGCAGAAGCAGTTAAAATTTTGCTGGATGAAAAAACATCATCCTGGAGATACCCTTTTGCCTTTAAATCAGCAAGATAATATCCAACTTTTTTAATCTCCAGCCCTTGATCCGACATCTTCTGATTATAACGAACTCCCTCCAGGAGGTAAGCATAATCATCCTCATCAAGCTGTGCAGCCAGATCGGCCAGATCAGCAATTCTCATTCCCTTAAGCATTTTTTTATAGTCAAACTTATTCAATACGTCTTCAGAGGGGGCAGCACTAAAGATAACCTCACCATCTTTTTCCAACAAAACCAAATTCGTATGATTTCCTGTCACGACAGCTTTGACAACAGAGGTGTCATCCGCAACCACAACCTCAATATGTAAACCCCGCTGCTCAGCATCACAGGTAATTGTTCCCCTTTTTGCACGAATAAGCTCTTTTGCCCGCTCAATAAGCTCAGCAGATCCGCCGTCCAGAATTTGCATTTTCCGTTCGGGCTGACGAATCAAAGCGCCAAGAACTCCTGCTATTAAATTACCTTTTTCACCATTAGTATTCGGCACTGTCACCGCCAAGCCATTCTTATAAACACCAGGATCGACGCTGATCTCAATACGCTCAAGAGGGCGCCTTAATTTACTGGAAGCAATGCTGGCCACATAAGCCACAGCTGTTGGCTCGGTACAACCCAAGGCAGGATAGACTTCTTGTTCAAGGATTATTTTAAGTAAGTTCATAACAACATCACACTCGTTCCCAGAAGGGATCAATCTCCGCTACTCACAACGGTTCTGGCGAACGACCTCAAACAAGGCGATACCAGCAGCGACTGAAGCATTCAAAGAACCAACTTGCCCCAACATCGGAATCGACAACAATCCATCGCAATGATTGCGGACATTTGGACGCATCCCTTTCCCCTCACTGCCAACAACCAGAGCCAAATCCCCTTTCAAATTTACAGAGTAAATATCTTGAGCTCCCTCATCTCCAGCCAACCCATAACACCAAATGCCTGCTTTCTTTAAATCATCAATGGCACGCGACAGGTTCGTTACCTGACAAAGAAGCAAGTGAGAGAGGGAACCGGCCGCAGTTTTTTCAACCACAGAGGTCACAGGACAAGAACGATCCTTGGCAACAATGACACCATGACATCCAGCCACCTCGGCACTGCGCAAAATCGCTCCAAAATTGTGAGGATCGGTCACACCATCAAGCAAAAGAAAAAATGCTGGGCGGCCACTATCCCGCCAACACTGAAAAAGATCATCAAAACTTGAATAACGGTAAGGCATAAGACTCAACAGAACACCCTGATGATGACTATGTCCAGCGAGCCTATCAAGTTCACGGCGCTCAAAGAATGTCACCTTCAGCTCTCGCTGCTTTGCCTGATCAACCAGATCATTCAGACGGTCATTCCGTTCACCCCTTACAACCAGAAGAGCAAGCGGCTTGCGTCCCTCCCCCTGAAAAGCTTCGGAGACCGGATTGATTCCGTAAAGATAGTCAGCCATCAGCTTGCCAATGCGTCCTCAATTTCAAGTAAAATTTTCCCCGCTGCCTCCAAGGGATCTGCAGCGGCAGAAATCGGGCGACCAATCACCAGAGCAGTCGCTCCCGCCGCAATGGCCTCTGCTGGAGTGGTCACTCTTTTCTGGTCATCCATAGTCGAAAAAAGAGGACGGACGCCAGGGGTAATAATTGCGAAATCAGGACCGCAAGCTGCCCTGATCATTTCAGCTTCCTTCGGAGAAGCAACAACACCGTCAAATCCAGCTGCTTTTGTCAGCTGAGCCAGAAGCACAACCATTTCTTCCACAGGGCGGTCGATCCCGACTCCACGCAGGGTCTGTTCAGTTGATGACGTAAGAATTGTCACAGCCAGCAGCATCGGCCTTTCACTGCCACTTTCTGCACAATATGCATCAACTTCTGCAACCGTTTTTCGCATCATCTCTTCACCACCAAGAGCATGAACGTTGAAAATCCTGACCCCAAGTTTGCAGGCCTCAACTCCCGCCTTTGCAACGGTATTGGGAATATCATGATATTTCAGATCAAGAAAAACATCTCCGCCATAATCTTGAACCATCCTCACAACTTCAGGACCACAACGGGTAAACAGTTGTTTCCCGATTTTGAACAGGCCGACGTTTTCATGCAGTTTTTTTACCCATTCCTCAGCTGCAGTAAAATCATCAACATCCAGTGCAAAAATAAGACGTTTCCTAGCCTCTTGCTTCATTCACTTCTCCCGATCATCTCCCGAATTTTAGTCGTGACTTCCTGTACCCGGGCTATCAATGGTCTGGCCTGCTCGGCATCCAGATCCCGCCGCAAAGCCATCGTTTCCGTAAAAGCAACTTCGCAGAGTGAATCTGCCAGCAACTTTTTCTTGTCTCCCTCTTCAAGACCAACCAGATTCTCAACAATCCGATGGCCATCAAGAGTGCCGTCTTCCTGCAACTCAACATCTCTTAAAACAAATGAATAGGGTTGTGGTAAATCACGCAAAGATTGGGCGACTTCCTGAGGGAACTGTGGGCTCACCTTAAGGACCCGAACAAAGATAACTTTGAATAAACTGTTATACGCTGCCAGAATTTGCCCCAGGACACCTTCAATTTCTGTCGTTGGAGTCTCTTCCATCCGGATCAAACGTCTTTCAATCAAGCCAAACAGGATTCTCATCCCATCAAATTCACGCAACCCAACCTGACGAAACAAATCCTGAGCGTTTCGTTGTCCACTCTGAGCAGCATTCATCAACCGGGCCTCAGTCTGACTCAGATCAGATGCTTCCTTACCCGTTTCCTGAGGATAATACTGGAGGGAAATAATTTTGCGCATAAACAGAGCTTTTTCATCCAGCCTGCGTAACCCCTCCATAATGATATTCTGGGTGCTCATCGACAAACGGAGAATCTGCTCTTGCTCAATAGGCTGGGATTGAAAATAAAAACCACCGGAATTGGCTGAAAAAAGAGTGTAAATAATATATTCCACCTGGCTGCGTGCAGCTAACCAGAGATCCTTGGGAGCAACAATACCGCGCTCAACCAGCAACTTACCAAGAGGGGTATTCTTATTGACCAGTGAACGCAATTCCTGCAACGCTTGTTTTTCAATCTTCCCAAGCGAAAATAACACCTCTCCCAAATCTTCACTTGCAAAAGAGCTGGTAGCAAAAACAATTTCTCCCTGCTGAAAATAGAGGCATTTTAAGCCACCATCCAGCTGAATAGTCAGGATGCCGGTTTTACGAAACATGTTAAAATAAGAGAGCAGGTCTGTAACAGCACCTTCCTCCAGCACTCCGGAAATCAGGACCTTTCCTTCTGCCTCAGGACGCCCGAGCAGTAAATGTGCAGAAGAAGCAGAGATAACAGCCAAAGGCTGGTCTCCCAACGGTCGATAAACCTCCGGAGGTAATTTCAAAAAACCAGCATGATCGATCGTAAAATACTGATTTGCCATTACTCTTCCAGCTTAAACGTCAGTCCTTCAGTAACCAGATGCTGCAACTGCAAGGCAATATCATCGAGAGAAACCATCGACATAGCACCACTACTTCTCACTTTCAGCTCAACATTCCCCTCTTTTAAATTCCGGGCACCAACCGTGACCCGAAGCGGAATCCCAAGCAAGTCAGCATCCTTAAATTTGATCCCAGGACGCTCGTCACGATCATCCAGAAGAACCTCCACATCAAGATCAAGCAGTTGTTGATAAAGAGCTTCTGCGGCCCCACGGACATCGTCATCCTTGGGGTTCAAAAGTGTCACCATCACCTGGAATGGCGCTAGCGGCATCGGCAACATCATTCCATTCTCATCATGATTTTGCTCAATTGCCGCGGCAACAGTCCGACCGGCACCAATTCCATAGCAACCCATCACCAAAGGTTGTGCTTTCCCCTGAGCATCAAGAACCGTAGCATTCATGGCCTCAGAGTACTTGGTCCCCAACTTGAAAATGTGACCAACTTCAATTCCGCGCCAGCTTTCGAATTTACCGCCATTACAACGAGGACAAGGATCTCCGGCGACAGCCTGGCGAATATCGACAAATTCGTTAACCTCGAAATCACGGTCCAGATTGACACCGACAAAATGAACGTCAACCGCATTACCGCCAACGACAAAGTCGCCGATGCCTTTAACTTCCGCATCAGCTATAATCCGGATTGTCAACCCGATGGGACCGGCAAAACCAATTGGCGCTCCCGTCACCTGCTTGACAACATCCTCTTCGGCCAACAAAACCCAATCAACATCAAGAAAATTAGCCAGCTTAATGGTGTTCAATTCACGATCACCACGCAGCAGAACTGCCAGCACTTCATCATCGGAAGTCTGAACAATCAACGTTTTCACCAACTGTTGTGGACTTGACTTAAGGAAATCAGCGACCTGTTCAATCGTCTTCTGCCCCGGGGTATCAACCTTCCGCAACTCCTGAGTTGCCAGAGGTGTTTCCAGGCCGGCATAAATCAATTCAGCCTTTTCAACATTGGCAGCATATTGACAACTGTCACATGAAACGATGCCATCTTCTCCCGATTCAGCCAGAACCATAAACTCATGGGAAAAGTTCCCACCGATTGCCCCGCTATCCGCCTCAACAGAGCGATATTTCAACCCACAACGGTTAAAAATATTCCGGTAGGCCTGATACATCTTTTTATAAGAAGTATCGGCACCGGCATCTTCCAGATCAAAAGAGTAGGCATCTTTCATGATAAATTCGCGACCGCGCATCAGCCCAAAGCGAGGACGAATTTCATCGCGAAATTTGGTCTGAATCTGGTAGAGATTCAGAGGGAGTTGTTTATAGGAATTAACCGTATTCCGGATGATATCAGTGATAACCTCTTCATGGGTCGGCCCCATACAGAAGTCGGCAGACTTACGGTCTTTAAATCGCAATAATTCCTTGCCGTATTTCTCCCAGCGGCCTGACTCCTGCCATAATTCAGCGGGATTCGCCATGGGCATCAAGCATTCAATGGCTCCGGCACGGTTCATCTCTTCTCGAATAATCTGTTCCATTTTACGCAAAGAGCGAAGGCCAAAAGGCAAATAGCTGTAGATACCAGCAGCTGCTTTACGGATCATTCCCGCACGCAGCATCAACTGATGACTGATCACTTCCGCATCTGCTGGAGTTTCTTTTAAGGTCGGCAAAAGGTATTGGGAATAACGCATAAAATTTTCCTGTTCATCTGTCGTGATTAGATAAAGTGATAAAGTATTAGAAATTAGCCTGAACTATACAGAAATGCAAGCTCTTGCGAAGCAAGCCTCAAGATATATCGGGCCTTTGTTCAGGCGCAGACGTTTTATTCCAAAGAGCGCTTTTCTTCAGCCAGTTTCCAGGCTTCTTCAACCAGGGCATCAGCCAGATCTTCCTGCGGCACCCTACGTACAACCTCACCATGGCGAAAAAGAATGCCCTGCCCCAAACCACCAGCGATCCCCAGATCCGCTTCTCGAGCTTCGCCGGGGCCGTTGACCACACAGCCCATCACTGCAATGGTGAGAGGTTGAGGGAGATCATGCAACCGCAGCTCAACCTCTTCTGCAATTTCGATAAGATCAATCTGGCAGCGCCCACACGTCGGACAGCTGACAAATATAGGACCATTTTCCCGCAACCTCAAACTTTTGAGGATTTCCCAACCGACGCGAACTTCTTCAACGGGGTCTCCTGTCAGTGAAACCCTCAAGGTATCGCCAATCCCGTCGTACAGAAGAGTTCCGAGACCTATGGCACTTTTAATCGTACCACTCCAGGTTGTGCCGGCCTCTGTCACCCCGATATGAAGAGGGTAATCAACCTGAGCAGCCAAAGCCCGATAAGCCTCCACCGTTCTGGCGATATCAGATGCTTTCAGGCTCACCTTGATATTTTGATAATTCAGGTCTTCAAGGATGCGGATGTGTCCCAGCGCACTTTCAACCATTGCACCAGCTGTTGGATGCCCGTATTTCTGCAACAATTCCCGCTCCAGTGATCCCGCATTAACCCCGATACGAATCGGCACCTGGCGTTCCTCACAAATCCTGACAACCTCTTCAACCTTCCAACGTTCACCAATGTTGCCAGGATTCAAACGCAACCCATCAACCCCATTTGTCACCGCAGTCATCGCCAGCTTGTAGTCAAAATGGATATCTGCAATCAGTGGCATCTGACAGCCCCGCTTGATTGCACCAAGGGCTTCTGCCGCGTCCTGATCAGGAACCGCGCACCGGATAATTTCACATTTGGCCGACTGCAAAGCTTCTATCTGTGCCAGCGTTGCTGCAACATTGCGGGTATCTGTATTGCACATCGACTGAACGCTGATGGGGGCGTCACCACCGATGGAAAGTTTGCCCAATTTAAGTTGACGGGTTTTATGTCGCACGGGTTTAACTCCTCGATAAAAAATTAACCACCCCCAAAAATTACCTTAACGGAGAGACGCTGAGATTGCAGAGAAAGGCTTTTTGGTTTTAAACCTTAAAATAGATATTCTCTCCGACTCTCCCCCTTTGCGCCTCTGCGTTACAGAAAAAAACCTCTTTCATTCTTGGTGGCAGTCAGCCTTTGTTTGAGTCATGGATTTGGTGAATCATTTGATAGCTGATTTGCGAGGCGCAGTCTATCTAAGTTGCGAACCCGAGGCAAGCTTTGCAAAAATTGACAGCAACTAGAAACTAGGAGTACTCTGCCAGCCCTTTAAAGCTAATCCCTGAAATGGACCTCGGCATGAAAAAAACAGAGAAAAAGAAATCAATCAGCAAAAAACAGCAGCAAGAAACGCTGAAGTTAACCATCGACTCGCTGGATCGTGATGGCATAGGTCTGGCTCCGTATGAAAATAAAATTGCCGTAGTCCAAGGGGCCTTTCCAGGGGAAACTGTCATAGCCGAGGTTGAACATACCGGAAGAACCCACATTTTTACACGCCTCCGCCGGATTTTACGGAATTCACAGCAACGTACCACAAATGTTGCCTGTAAGCTGGAGCAAGACTGTCTTGGCTGTCCCCTGATAAGCATGAAGTACAGCGATCAGCTTCTGTTTAAACAACAGCGGGTTGCCGAAGCCCTGCGTCAACAGGGGCTATTGGAGAACATCCAGGTTCCGGCAGTATTGCCTTCTGATCCGCCATTTGGCTACCGAGCCAGTGCCAAACTGGCCTTCTCCCGGAATAGAGAAAAGGTGTTCATCGGTTTATATAAACGGGGAACTCATGATGTCATCGATTGCCCTGAATGCCCGGTTCATAGCCCTCTCATTAATAAAATTGCAGCTGTCGTTCGTGATGAAGTGCAGCGGCAAAACATCTCCGTCTATAATTCCAGACATCAACGTGGCCTGCTACGCTACCTGATCGTCCGCGTTAGCCCTTACAGTGGCAAAGCTCTGGTGACATTTGTCTGCAATTTCCGAGACCTCCAACAACTTCCGAAGCTGGCAAAATGGTTGATGAGGAAAGTTCCAGAAGTCATTGGCGTCCATCAGAACATTAATAGTTCAAGTGGCAATGTTATATTAGGAGAGCGAACAATGAAGCTGCAAGGGCTCCCTGATTTGATTGAAACAATCGGCGACATCCGTCTTCGTATTGCCCCAGAAGCTTTTTTTCAGATTAATACCGTTCAGGCTGCGCGGATTTATGCCTTGGTTCGGCAGTGGGCCCAATTGGGTCAACAGGATACGGCCATTGACCTATATTGCGGAATTGGTGGCATTGCCCTCCACCTGGCTAAAGATGCCGGGCAAGTTGAAGGGATTGAATCATTTGCCGGTGCAGTACGTAATGCGACAGAAAACAGCCATCTGAATGATCTTCGCAACTGTCATTTTTTTGCTGGAGATGCAGCTGAAGAATTACAAAAACGTTCCGGGCAGAAGCCCCCCACTTTGATCACAGTCAACCCACCACGCAAAGGATGTTCCCCTGAGCTGCTGGAAATTCTGCTCCAACTCCAGCCGGAACAAATGATTTACGTTTCCTGTGACCCGGACAGCCTCTCCCGCGATTTGAAAACGTTAACTGCAAACAATTACCGGATCAAGCAACTGCAACCGGTCGACATGTTTCCGCAGACAGCCCATATTGAGACGGTTGTGCAACTGAAAAGAACCGGAGAATAGCGAGAGCGACTGAAGGTCGAAGAAAAAACCGTTCCCCCCATCAAGCTTGGTGACTGCAGCCTGCCTTTTTCAAATGGGCGAAGAGACCTCCATAACATTGAATATACAGCGGGCGAAAGACCGCAGGAGCGGCTCATCTTCTCGCCCCTTTTCAATAATGACCGTACGGCAACGGGCATGTGGAAAACCTTTGACATAATGCTCAACCATTTGACCGGTTTTCAGATATTCGCAAACCAGACTTTTTGACATAAAAGAGATTCCACCACCTGAAAGGACGGTTTGACATGTCAGGCGCAGATCATCAGAAGTAATCACGCCGGAAAAATCATCCAGACTTCGCCCCCGCTCCTCCAGACCCCGCGTGACCAATTGTCGCGAGCTACACCCTTCCTTACGGGCAAGCAGACACAAATCCAGTAACGCCTCGATATCCAACTCCGGTGACGGCAGATTTAATTTAGGAGAACTGACAAACACCAGCTCGTCCCGGGGCAAGGAGTAAGTCTGAAATCGGCTTAAATTGTCTCCAACACAATGTTCAACAATCGCAAGGTCGAACTCTTTATTCTGTATCCCTTCAAGAGCCTGATCCGGACTGTGAAGAAGAAATTTCAAATCAACAGGAGAACCGCTTTCCAGCATAAAACGGTTAAGGACTCCCGGCAAATAAACCGTCCCGAATGTCGGCGTGCAACAGAGAGAAACTCTGGGACGCTCTTTTATTCGCCTTAGCCTCCCCATCAGCGAATCTTGAATACCAAGAATCTGCCGGGCACTTTCCAGAACCATTTCTCCGGAAGACGTCAGGGTCAAAGTCGCCGCAGAACGATCAAACAAACTATAGTCGTAGGCGTCTTCAAGAAACTTAATCCGCTGAGACACCGCAGATTGCGTCAAATGTAAAGCTCTCGCCGCTTTTGAAAAACTGCCGACCTCGACCACCGTAACTAATGTTTTAAGATATCTTATATCCATATAACCATTCGAATATCAGGAATAAACCCCATTAATACTTCTAATGCCCATAGATACATATATTTATCTACATATCAAGAACTTACCTTATTATTGCTGCTAATATACCCATCACAATGATTAACTTCAACTGAATTCTTATGCAGTGTAGTATGCAGTGTAAAAAATACCATATATTCAATAAGTTGAATATTTCCCCACAAGAAAGGAGGGTACTTATATCTGTGGGACACATTAATTAATGAGCAAAAAATGGACAAGTCGCTCAACTCTCATTTTGAGAACTTAAAAGGAGGTAACATGTTATTCAAGTCAACCGGCATTAAAACCGGCAGGCTGATAAGTGTCCTTCTTCTGGTGATGTTCCTGGCCGCATGTGCCACAGGAGCAATCCGGGAGAAAATGCTTAGCATGCCGCAAGTTGATGGTGCCAGCTATGTGGGACAGGACACCTGTCTCGAGTGCCATGACGACATGGCCGGCGAAGACTTCCCAGCCAGTACAGGTGGTGAAGGTTTTGCCAAAACGATCCATGGTCGTTTGGCAGATTTTGAAATGATGGGTGCGGAAAAAGGCTGCGAATCCTGCCACGGTCCCGGCAGCCTGCACGTTGACGCTGAAGGAGATCCCGATTCAATTCTCCGTCCGGCAGAACTGGCAGCTGAAGAAGTCGGTGCTATTTGCGCTTCTTGCCATACTGACGGCAGCCTGATGGACTGGACTCACAGCGAGCATGCCCTTGCTGATCTCAGCTGTACGGACTGTCACAGCATCCACGGTGAAAATCACGCCAAAGCAAGTCTGAAACAAGATGACCCTGAGCTCTGCTACTCCTGCCACCAGGAAATGCAGGCAAAATCCAACTTCCCGTCTCATCACCCGATTAAAGAAGGCAAGATGAGCTGCGGCGACTGCCACAATCCGCATGGGGAGCTGAATACCCACGAGCGTACCAACGACCTTTGCCTCGACTGCCATTCACGCTATCAGGGTCCTTTTATCTTCGGTCATGCCCCGGTTGAAGACGACTGTACGATCTGCCACGATCCACATGGTTCAGTTGCCAACAACCTGCTGGTTCAGAATGAACCTTTCTTGTGTCTTCAATGCCATGAAGGTCACTTCCATCTTCTGAGACAAGCAAGTTCCTATGACGATGGTGATGACAGCGTTCTTTCAGCCACAGAGGCTGCAAACCCACATGGTACAGAAGGCTTTCAGATGTCATTCGGTACCAAGTGTACGACCTGCCACGCAGTCGTTCACGGCAGTGATTCACCGTCTCAACCGCTCACAGGTGGCGGTCTGACCCGTTAACATTAGGAGGATTAAGATGAAGCTACGCCATATCTGGCTGCTTGCATTACTGTCGATCCTGACCTTAATGACGACCACAACCATGGCAAGCGCTGCAGAAACAGCAACCAGCGGCCATATTGAGATCGGCATTTCCGGCATGGATACCGACGACAGTCCTGCACGCGTCAACGAATATGTAAACACGAGATCAGAGAACGGCTTCAGTTTTGCACCGAGCCTGTCTCTGGAGTCAATCAATGAAGGATCTAGTTTCGGGTTAGATGCTGAGATCATGGGCCCACGTGATCAGGAAATCAATCTTGACTTTGACGCCAGTCGGATCTTCAAGTTTGGATTTGATCATCAAGTTCTAGAGCATTGGAAGGATCACGACAATCTGTTGCATCTCGGCGCGACAATGCGCGATGATGTTGCCGGCAACCAGCCTCGAGTCACAACAGATGCTACAGTGGGACAGCTCGGCGCTGATACGATCTCGGAAGCCAATGAGCGTTATGCTCAAGAAATGGACAACGATTACATTGTTACCCGCCGCGAAACTGAAGCTCAAGCGAGCTTGCACCTGCCGGCACTGCCGAATATCGAATTCCACGCCGGAATGCGAATTGAAACTCGCCAAGGGCAGGAACAAGCGATCACGGCAAGTAAATGTAACCAGTGTCACGTTCAAGCTAATGCAAATGAAATCGATGAACGCACCGAAGATTTTACTTTGGGAGCAACCGGCAAATTTGGCCTGGTGACAGTTGAATACGATTATCTCCATCGCGAATTCACCGAAAACGGTGCTGATCCAACTTACAACTACCTCAGTTCCGGAGGCACTCATGGGGGCATTCCTGATGCTGATCAGTTGCTCTACTCAGGGTCACAATCCTACAGAGTCACTCCCGATTCCAAAAAGGATATGCATCATCTGAAGGCACGTGTGGATATTGACAGCAGCTCTTCTGTCACGGCAGCCTACGTCAACGCTGAAGTTGAATCCGACAAAGATGGTGAAGACGGAATTTATTCAATAGATACAGACACATTGACCAGCGAATTTGAGTCTTTTTTCCTCAAAGGAGCAACAAAAATCGGAGGCCTGCGTCTATCCGTTCGTGGTGGTGCTTATGAAGTGGATACGTCAGACTATACGCTGACATTCACAGAATTAATTGGTGCAACCAATGTTGGTGTCGAAGGATACGATACGGTAACCGGTGAAGTTGAATACGAATCCTCTGAAGCCCGCGATGTCACTGAATTTGGCATTGATGGTGTTTATCGTCTTGCAAAAGGGACAACTCTGCGCCTTGGCTATGAGTATGAGGAAATTGATCGTCAAGAAGAAGAGCTTAATGACACGGAAACCAACACATTCAAGCTTTCCCTCAAATCACGTTTCAGCAAGCAACTCTCCGGCAGAATCAGTTACCAATATCAGGACATTACTGATCCTCTGAATGGTGCTCACACCGGCATACTGCAATCTGAAGAATACATCAGCTCAATTTACTCAGGTCTTGCCATAGGAACGACTACTGACTTTATAGGTGATCCAGGCAATACTGACAATGGGGATGGTACTGGTGTTGTTTTCTACTGGAACAGTGTCTATCCGAACCGCATGCTGACAACCTCTACCGACCCTGAAAACGTCCATGAAATTAAATTATCTTCAACATGGGCTCCTACAGCCAATATGGCTGCGACCATTTTTGCCCGGGTCCGCATGGAAGAAAATGATTCCGTAGAGTACAAACAGGACAGCTATGTTCCAGGGATCTCTTTCTATTATGCACCAAGTGACAAAATCAATCTGACGATGTCCTATACCTTCAACAAACAAGACACAGAGAATCGGATCTGCGTCGGCTGGTACCATGGCTGAGCGAACAGTGTTTCATCGAGCCAGTTTGGCTCGTATTGCAGCATTGCCGAGTATGAATCAGACGTTCATACACTTTCTCTTGATGTTAACTATCAAGCCACAGAAAAACTGCTACTTAATGCAGGATTCACTTACAATAAAGCTGAAGATACCTGGGATTGGAAATTCACAGAGCGTGCAGCTCTTTCCACAACTGGTTACAATTATGACACTTGGATTCAAAACAACCTGATAGACTCCTACTCTGATCTCTCTTACGAGCAGTATCAACTCACAGCAGGTGGTACCTACAATTTCACCGAAGCATTCTACACGAGAGCTTCTTTCACCTATGATATCTTCGATATGGGTGAAGAGTATGTCTATGGTGATGAGGATGGAACCGCTTACTACGGTTACGTAGGATTTGGTTGGAATTTCTAGAATTTACGTAAATCTTTGAAATGTTCTTTAGCCTGGCTGGAAACAGCCGGGCTTTTTTTTGCACGAATTGTTAACCACCAAGACGCCAAGGACACCCAGAAAACAAAATCATTAACGCTGAGGCGGAGAGGTGCTGAGAGAATCAAACCGGTAAAGATCAAGATCTTTATCTGGCTTTAAGCGCAAACCAAGCGTTGTTTTTTTCTCAGAGCTATTCGCTCTCAGAATCTCTCTACCAAATGAATTGCTCTACCTAGCTGTTCTCGGCATCTCAGTCGTTACAAAGATTTTCACCAATAAAAAAAGCGGGACAGAATTAAATCTGCCCCGCTGAAGAGATCTGGAACTAAAATTCAGATCTTATTTTCCGTCAATCGGATCACCTTTGTAGCCTAGAGCAGCCCAGTCCATACGACCGTTGTCACCGTGGCAATCGAGACACCCAAGGGCCTGATCAGCCGGTGCAACCATGTGATCAATCCTCCAGTACATTTCAGTTGGAGCAAATCCGTACTCACCACTATAAGGAAGCCCACTTGCCTCCATACCTATCTTTGCAGAACGTTGCCAGTCAGCAGTCTCCCAAAAACCATCTTCTCCATAAATATGATTAGTGATGAAATACATGTTTTTGGTATCGTATATCTGCTTACCAGTGTGCACTTTAAACGGGTGAATCTTAGCTGTTTTATCGTTGATATCGCCAAGAGGATACGCCATCCGGGTTGGAACATTGGGATCAATTTTATCGCCGATTAAAGTGATTCCAGCCTTACCATTAAACCAGTGATAGGTTGGCTCCATATCGGTTTTCCAAGTCTGAGTTCCGGTTGATTTTGCATACCGTACTATTTTTCCGTCGGCCCCTTCCGGGACTTCGTCTTTACCTGCTGTTGACCAATCCCAATCCATCTGGGTAGGATCTTCTTTTGCGTAAACAGGGATATGACAGGTCTGACAGGCAACGCGTTTAGCATGATCATTCAGGCGGGATTCCGCATGGGGATCTGCTTCATGACATTGTTCGCAACTTATCGCATTAAAACCATCAGTCGCGGTCTGGAGATTAGCTCCGGAAATATAGTGATCATCAGTTTCATGACAAGTCTGGCACTGGAAATCATTACCATCAGCATCCATATGGACATCAATAGAACGATCAGGATAATCAAGAACTAAGCTGATATCACCATGCTTAGCATTATTACCACCACCACCTAAAGCGTGACATGAATTACAGTTTTGACGCACCGGTAAAGCAACTCCTTTAGCCACGGCCTCCAGGTTTACGTGCTCAGTCGGCCAGCCGGAGTTATCGCCATCTTTATGATAAGTCCCGGTGCCGTCATGGCAAACAAGACAGTCAACCTTACTCTTATCTGTGAAATCATATTCTTCCTCTGCCCAGCCATATCCGGCATGGCACTCACTACAGTGAACATGATTACTTGATATTGAGGTACAGAAATTATTCATGACATTGATCTTGCCCAGATCCATCTCTTTACCGTCGACAACCTGTTTACGTGTCCAGGTCCAGTGAGGCGTCTGCATGAAATCTATTGCAGCATCCTCATGACATTCAAGGCAGGTTTTTGTCACCTCAGAAGCGTCTGCAAAGGGCCCTTCAATAAATTCGCCGTGATCTGTCGCATAAGCTGTTGTTGCCAACAACAGAGCCGCTGAAACACATAAAAAAATCTTTTTCATCGAATCCACCTTTATCTTATTAATTAGATATACAAGCTATTGGATGTTTCATGGTCAAGGAAAGGGAGAGATCCTGAGATCTCTCCCTTTGTCTTGTAACAGCGAGAAATTGACCTTAGAACTGCATTGTTATCTTGGCATATGCATCCCAAGCGGTATCGATAACCGGCAGCAAGGAATAAGCAACGCCATCCTGAACATCCGACACCTTGACCGGCTTACCTACCGGAGAGCCACTACCGGTATATTCATAGTCATAATAGAGTCCGCCAATTTTGATAAAGGCCCGTGGGTTGATATCAAAGATATAGTAAACCTCGCCAACATGACCGCGGGTCGACAGTTTACTGCCAATGAGATCATCCTGAGCCTGGGTGAACGGTGTCCAGTATTTGGATCCATAGTTATACTCCAGACCAAACTTACCCATAGGAGCCGGAACCTGGATACCGACATAAACCCCGTAACCTTCCTGAGTGTCATCATCTTCTGCGCGAGCTGGCACCATATAGATTTCTGAACCATCGTCACTGAGTTGCGCTTCAAAAACAGCATCGTTGCCCATACCACCGAACATACCAGCATTACCATTTGACTCAAGCTGGGTCATGCCGAAAGAACCAAACCAGTTAATGCCATTATCTTCTTCGCGGGTAAATCCCAGAGCTACCAGATTGATGTTACCAATAACGGTGCTTGGGGTATAACGTACGTTAAAGTTCATGTTTTGGAATTTTTGCATATCTGTATACAGGGTACCTGCAAACAGCTCAGCAAACTGGGTTGGGAAAGCAAAAACACCAGTAAAACCATCAACGACATCCTGAGCACGGAACAAGGTTGCCTGAACCAGGGTCTTGCCGTCGTTGAAGACATCGATATTGAAGCCACCTAAGTGGGTATCTTCAAGATTTGAGGTAATGTCACCGTTGAACAAAGAACCGTTGCCATATTCAGATTCAAAGCCCTGACCATAGCAAAAACGGACTGATTGACCTTCAATCCCGGTGATTTCACTTAAATGATAGCCAAGGGTGAAACCATCAAAGTTGAAGTTAACCAGATGTCCCGATGGGGTACCACCACGCAGCTCATTTTCACGATAGTTGGAAGGAGGGCCGTAGGTTGAAGGACGGCGCCCAACAGAGAAGTAAAAATCACTACCGGCAATATCTTTCCAGTTAAAAAATGCCCGCTCCACATGCAAAGTATCACCAGAAGGTTTACCACTGCTGGTCCCGTCCATGGCAAAAGCATCCCAGGAGTCAAACACTCGGGAACCGGAGGAATCCCCCCAGGCTTTGTACATATTGAGACGACCAGCAAAGTTCATGTTTCTGGCAATATCCGCTTTCATGTTGAGACGAAGACGGGTTGTGTACATGATATCGTTGTTGATATTAGATTTTTGCGCTGCTGCTGCCATAGGGTAAGTGCCAACCCCCCCGGCAAACATCGCGCCAAGAATTTTAAGTTGCTGCTCTTGCGGCAAACTTTGTAATTGGCTGAAAAACGTTTGAAAAGCGCCTGAATCCGCTCCGAAAATGGTTGCCGGATCAGTAGTAGGGGCTGGACCACCATTTAGGAAACCGAAATATTCTCCCATTAATTGTGGCAATCCACCTGTGTCATCAGCTGTCATGGGGATGCCATCTGCGCCAACACCCATATCAATGGTTCCGAAATTTTGGGCATAAAGTTGACCAAAAAAGTCTGAGTAGTCGACCTTGATCCCAGGATTAAATGTCACATCCTGATAATGGATCGAATCAGCAGTCGTGCGAAGATCACCTGAAAAGCTGATTCTGTCCAGAGCAGAATGCCGCTCCGGCTTATCAAGGCGATCATTGAGATCGTCCAGTTCTTCGACGATATCAGCGATTTGCTTCTGCAGCTCTTCAATCGTCGGAGCGGCAAAAGACACGGCAGGGAGTGTCAGTAATATGGCTAGCAGTAGAACAATAAAACGATTCATACAGTGTTACCTCCTATGGTTTGTTGCTCTTGTAATTCTTTATTACTTAGCCACACGTAGCAGGAGCTGGTGAATCAGCAGCGCTGTCATGCAAAAACTGATTGATATCTTTCTTATCTTTGTCTGAAATTGTTTTAAAAACATCACCGGGATGATCTTCTGTTTTCTTTTTGAAAAAGCGATCCCACTGTGACATGGTCTTTGACATTGGGGTCAATTCACCGCCTTCACCACCAGAGCCATGACAGCTCTTACAGCTCTTTTTAAAGAGGTGCTTCCCTTTTCGTGCGTTGCCACCTTCGACAGCTAAAGCACTTGTTGCAGTGAATGCAGTCAAAATTAATCCAATCATCAAAAAAGCTTTCCAGTTCATTTTTATCTCCTTGGTTAATGTTTAATTACGGCACTCAGTCTGTGCCCCACTGATAAGAACGATCGACGACGATATGTCTACTAACACCTCTATTTATTGTTTTCAAGTCATTTTTAACCAATATTTCGAATAATTATATATATAGTGTTTCTTATACCCACATAAATATATGTGATATGGAAAAACTCCCTTTAATTTCAATTCATTACTGTCTTCTACGATATAAAAAGCCATCAAAATAATTCCCACACGGCCAAATGATATTTAATACATAATATAGTGCTATAAATATCTAAAACCCTTTGATAAATAAGCATTTCTTATCGATCTAGAAATTATTCTTATTGGCTTAAGCGGTCATTAGCCATGATCTTCCCATTGTACTTTATCTGGTAGATATTATAATCTTGATACTCATTTAAACTTACAGGAGGAAATACCATGATTAAACTTGACTACAGCCAACATCAATGCCCTTATCCGGTTGTTGAGACTCGTAAACAGATCCTTGCCAATCCAGGACAAGCTCTGGAAGTTCTGGTCGGCGATCAGGCCGGTCGAGACAATGTCTCCCGCCTGGCTGAAAAAATGAACTACCAGGCGTCTGCTGAAGCTGTGGGGACCAATTTCCGACTCAAATTAACACCTGCCGAGGGGGAAACTGAAACAACAACACCGAGTGAAACAGAATCTGCAGTCGGAGTTTCAGGAAAAACGGTTATTTATTGTGGTAGCAACAGGATGGGAAATGGTGACGATGAATTTGGCCGTGTCCTGATGCGAAATTTCCTGACAACGCTACTGGAAATGGATCCACTTCCTGATATCATTCTTTTCGTCAACAGTGGTATTGACCTCACCACAGAAGGCTCTGACGTTCTTGAAGCTCTACAAACACTGGTGTCCCGTGGTGTTGATATCGCCAGTTGTGGACTGTGCCTGGACTTCTATCAGAAAAAAGATCAGTTACAGGTCGGTCGAACAACCAACATGTTTGAGATGGTCGAAGTTCAATGTCAAGCAGGACGGCTTATCTGCCCATAAACATTAAAGTTAGCCACCAAGACACCAAGAACGCCAGGAAGACTTAAAACTCCAATGCCGGAAAACAGAATTTCATAATCTCAATCTTATGTTATGCTTTGTCATTCCAGACAGAAGATTCTGAACTTCGTTCTTTAACGTCTTGCCGCAAAGGACTTCTTGCAACTTCCAGAGTCTTGGTGGCTCATATAAATTATTGGAACTGACATGCTTACGCAACGCCAGAGCGGGGTCTTACTCCACCCGACATCACTTCCAGGAGAACAGGCCATAGGCTCACTTGGCCCAGAAGCTTATCGTTTTGTTGACTCTCTCGTAGCGGCAGGACAATCAACCTGGCAGTTGCTGCCTCTGGGCCCAATCGGCTACGGCAACTGTCCCTATAGCAATTTTTCAGCTTTTGCCGGCAATCCTTTACTGATCAATCTCAATTTACTGACTGAAGCCGGCGATTTACGCAAGTCTGATCTACCTCCCCCTTTTCCATCAGTCGATATTGCTGATTTTTCCGCTGCGTCTCGCTTGCAGCGACCCGTTCTGCAATTGGCACATAAGAATTTCACCCTGCGCGGGTCTCTCTCCCGGAAAACCAGCTTTGAACTGTTCTGTACCAATCAGCGTGATTGGCTTGATGATTATGCTTTGTTTGAATCTTTACGTGAACATTTCCAGGACCAGAACTGGCAACAATGGCCTCAGAGCATCAGACAGAGACAGCCCGATGCCATGCACGAATGGGCGGACAAACTTCAGGAAAACATCAGCCGGCAAAAATATTTTCAATTTGTTTTTTTTGAGCAATGGCTGACATTAAAGCAGTACGCCAACGCTAAAGGAATCAAAATTTTTGGAGATTTACCCATTTTTGTTGCTGAAGACTCTGTTGATGTCTGGAGGAACCGTGAACTGTTTTATCTGGATGATGAAGATCGGGCTTCATTGGTTGCTGGAGTTCCACCCGACTACTTCAGCAGTACGGGTCAGCGCTGGGGAAACCCACTTTATCGCTGGGAAAAGATGTCAGAAGACAACTTTTCATGGTGGCTAAAACGGTTTCGTTGGAATCTGGAGCTGTTCGACCTGTTACGCATCGATCACTTTCGCGGTTTTTCCTCTTGCTGGGCCATTCCAGCAGCTGAAACAACAGCTGAAAACGGTTCCTGGATCGACATCCCCGGCAAGCAATTATTTAAGCTATTACAGCAAGAATTCGGGAGCACATTGCCGCTTATTGCAGAAGACCTCGGAATTCTCACACCGGATGTGATAAAATTGAGAGATCAATTTGGCTTTCCAGGGATGATAATTCTCCAGTTTGCTTTTGATTCTGATATGGACAACCCTTATTTGCCGGCAAATATCGACGCAAACGCCGTCATCTACCCTGGGACCCATGATAATAACACCACCCTTGGCTGGTGGCAGGGCCTTGATGAAGCAGCCCAGCAACGGGTCCGTGATTTTCTCCAGAACCCCTGTGATAAAATGCCATGGACACTGATTGAAACAGCTCTATCAAGCACAGCTCTCCTGGCTATCATTCCCCTGCAGGATATTCTTTCCCTTCCAGAATCAAGTCGTATGAATATCCCGGGAACAGCAACAGGAAACTGGCAATGGCGTTACAACTCCGAGGCGCTCTCCGCAGACATCATCAAGCGCCTAAAAGATATGTCCCATTTGTACGGACGCAATCTGTGCATTCCCGCAGAAATGCAGCCTGAGCAGTAATCCACTTGTCTGAACTTAAAAAGCCATGCTATTTTTTGCAATATTAATCCTGTAGAAAAAAGATCAAGAATCTTTTCTGGAAAACCCGCATGGAGGACTAAAAGTGAAAAAACTGAACATCTTATTCATTGTCTTATTTCTGTTTTCACCGCTGATTGCCTGCAGCAAGAACGAACCCGTTCAATCCACAGCAACAGAAAATCCGGCACCAGCAGAAAATCCCTCAGCAGCAGCCACTCCAACTTCTGCAGCGTCAGAAGCACCAGGACAAACAGCTGGAACTGTCGTTGAAACTATGAATGCAGCCGGCTATACCTACGTTTATGTCGATGACGGTACAGAAAAAATCTGGGCTGCTGCTCCAGAATTCGCTGTCAGTGTCGGTGATGAAGTTATGGTTCCCGAAGGCATGGCAATGCATAACTACCATAGCCAGACATTGGATCGTGATTTTGATGTCGTCTACTTCGTAGAAGCGGTTTTGAATGCCAGCAACCCCAACGTCGGCGCTTCGGGCATGGGATCAGCAGCCTCTCCTGCCAGCATGCAGATGCCAGAAGGTCACCCGCCGATCAATGCCAATACAGCTCCCCCTGAAGTAGATTTGACTGCGATTCAAAAAGCTGATGGCGGACTGACAATTGGTGAAATCTATGCCGGGAAAGCTGATTTGTCTGAAAAAACCGTGACTTTGAGGGGCAAAGTCGTCAAATTCAGTCCCCAAATCATGGGAACCAACTGGATTCATCTCCAGGATGGTAGCGGTGATCAAGCGTCTGGAACAAATGATCTGACGGTCACAAGTGGAGTGCAAGTCAAAGTTGGAGACACTGTTGTTGCCAGCGGTCCACTGACTCTCGATAAAGACTTCGGCTACGGCTACAAATATAATCTGATCATGGAAAATGCCGAGGTGAATATCGAGTAACAATTTTCACTGCCTCTATTAAAAAACCTCTGGAGATTTCCAGAGGTTTTTTTTTGCCTTAAAAACAATGAACCGAGATTACATATTGACAATTAAACTTAATTAATTCAAAATAGGAAGGTCAAATTAATTTTCACCAAGGTCAATACTCCGTAGTCCTTACGAGAATGCTCTTGAGAACAAAATCAACTTAGTTAATGTGTAAGGGGTTCACCTATGTCTTTTGGAAATTTTAAAATCAGCACAAAAATTTATCTGGTCATCACGCTGATTATCTTTATTTTTATTCTCGCAATCAGTTGGGTTTATATAGGCTATCGAAACCAAATTTTCAAGACAGCCGAATTAAAGCTCAAAGCAGCGGTTGAAACCGCCGTGGGCATTATTGATCATAACAGTCAACTCGCAAGCGAAGGAATACTCACAGTTGAACAAGCTCAAAACAACGCCAAAGAAACAATTAAAAACTTACGCCTTGAACAAGGTAAACTCTACTTCTGGATCAATGACACTCAACCCAGAATGATCATGCACCCGATCAAACCGGCACTCGACGGAAACGACTTGTCCCGGTCGGCCGACCCAACCGGAAAACATCTATTCGTTGAAATGGTTAAAGAGACGGAACAAACAGGATCGGGCTTTGTCAATTACATGTGGGAAAAACCAGGCAAGACAAAACCGCAGCCAAAGTTATCGTTTGTCAAGAGAACCAAGAACTGGAACTGGATTGTCGGTTGTGGCGTTTATATGGATGACTTGGAAAGTAAAATCAACACAATATTTTATTCAATATTGACAATGATTTTATTGGTGATTTCAGTTTCTATCGCAACGGCATATATTCTAGCACGCTCTCTGTCACAGCCAATAAAGAAAACCGTCCACATGATCGACGAAATTGAAAAGGGGCACTACCAAATTCGTCTTGATTTGCAAAGAAAAGATGAGATCGGTCACCTTGGGGAAGCGATGGATAATTTGAACAACAATTTTGAAACCGTTCTCTTACCCACCTTAAATCGCCTCGCTGCCGGTGATATCACCTTTAATCCTGTTCCGAGAGATGACAACGACGGAACCCGCATGGCATTAAAAAAAGTCAGTGACAATCTTAATGCAACAATGCAACAAATACAAAGAGCCGGCGAACAAATCACATCTGCCAGTGAACAAATAGCTGATTCAAGTCAAACTCTTTCAGAGGGGGCAACAGAATCAGCAGCATCACTGGAAGAAATTTCCAGCTCTCTCAATGAAATGTCGAGCCAGACAAAACTCAATGCAGATAATGCCAGCCAGGTGAATGACCTTTCAAGTGAAGCAAAACTGGCCACGGAAGAGGGCAAAACAAGAATGGGACAGATGGTTTCTGCAATGGGTGAGATCAGTGAAGCAGGACAAAGCATCAACAAAATAATTAAAGTTATTGACGAGATCGCCTTTCAGACCAACCTGCTCGCACTCAATGCTGCCGTTGAGGCGGCTCGCGCTGGGCAACATGGTAAAGGATTCGCTGTTGTCGCAGAAGAGGTCCGAAACCTCGCGGCCCGTAGCGCTAAAGCCGCCTCAGAGACTGCTGAACTGATTGAAGGTTCCGTACAAAAAACCAAGAATGGCGAGCTGATTGCCAATCAGACGGCTGAATCTCTGGAATCCGTATATGGCAGTGTGTTAAAGGTTTCCGTATTAGCTGAAGAGATTGCTGCAGCTTCAAACGAACAAGCCGAGGGGATTGGGCAGATCAACGAAGGGCTGGGGCAGATTGATCAAGCCATCCAGCAGAATACAGCGACAGCAGAAGAAAGTGCCGCAGCCGCTGAAGAGTTATCCAGTCAGGCCGCTGAACTCCTCAACATGCTGAAGGGTTTTAAATTAAGAGGACAAAGTCAGCAATTTGAAAATCCTGTACCGTTATCTCGACCAGCAATTCAGAAAAAGCCGAATAGCAGCTGGGGACAACCAGCGCCCCAAAAGCCACAACAAACGATTGCTCTGGACGATGATGAATTTGGCAAATTCTGAAAATCTGCATAAAGAGTGAGATAAAGGCCCGTTTATCATTTGATAGACGGGCCTTTATTGTAAAAATGTTCATCGTGACAACAAGAAAATCTTTTACCGCAAAGAGCCCAGGTTGGAAAGTTCGGAAGAAGAGCTCAGGGCTTTTATATTGAAATAACAGCTAGAGTTTTTGAAAAGGTAAGAGATGAAGGTCTGATCATTTCTCCTGTAAAACCCGAAAAATCGTCTCTGCTAACCCTGCAGGCATCCCGGGCATCTGCTGTAATTGCTCCAGTGAAGCAGAACGGATTTTTTTCAGACTTCCAAAATGTTTCAATAATGCCTTGCGACGACTGGGTCCTACACCGGGAATATCTTCCAACGAAGAGCGCAAGCTGGCTTTATTCCGTAACTTGCGATGGTAAGTAATGGCAAAACGGTGGGCCTCGTCACGCAATCTTTGTAATAGAAATAAACTCGCCGATCCATGCCGGAAGCTCACCGGATTTTTCCGTCCCGGAAGGAAAAACCGTTCTTCACTACGTTCAACGGCCTTACCCCGGACATTGGCCATCACCCGGCTTTTAGCAATGCCGACAGCTCCAATGCTGCTCTGCAAATTAAATTCATCCAGCACCATGGTTAACACTCCCAGCTGCCCTTTACCTCCATCGATTAAAATCATGTCAGGGAGAACGCCTTCCTTAACGCCCCGCGACAAGCGTCGTCTTAAGACCTCCAGCAAAGATGCATAATCATCCGCTCCTTCGACTGTTTTAATTTTGAAACGCCGATATTCTGCTTTGGCAGGCTCACCATGAAGCAAGACAACCATACTACCAACCGATTGATTTCCCTGAACATTTGAAATATCGTAACACTCAATCCGTGCCGGCAGACAAGGGAGATGAAATTTGACTCGCAATTCTTCAAGCAACCCTTCACGAGCTTGCTTTCGTTGACCTCTCTGACGGTATGATTCTGCGGCGTTTCGTTGTGCCATTTGACAGAGACGTTTTTTTTCACCACGTTGCGGCGCCAGCAATCGCACTTTTTTGCCCCGCTTTTCACTCAGCCATTCACCTAGAAGTTCAGCGCTCTCTAAGGAAAAAGGGAGTAACAGTTGATCGGGAGAATAACCTGCCGAGAGTAGTATTCCTGTAAAAAACTACTGAGCAATTCCGGCAAATCCAGTTTCCATTCAAGAGGATAGCTCCGTCGGCCAATCAATCTCCCGTGACGGACAAAAAGCAACGTTACCTCAACCTCGCCACCATCCTCATGCAACCCGATCACATCTTGATTGCCACCTCCATATTCAGTAACTTTTTGTTTTTCGATGCTCTTCTCAATGGCATTAATCTGGTCACGTAACCGTGCTGCATCCTCAAAACGCATTTCTTCTGCAGCAACTCCCCATCCGCTGCTGTAACTGGGCAATGACTTCCGACTCTCTCCCTTCCAGCAGTTGAATCACCCCTTCTAACCAGTTTGCGATAATCGCCTTGACTGATCTTCCCATGACAAGGGCACTGCATTGCCCAATTTGATGAAATAGACAAGGGCGACCCCGTTTACGACAACGCGCAATAGAAGAATGCCGCAAAGGAAAATGCGATAAATTTCCTTGAGTGTTTCCCGAATAGCTGAAGCCGAGGAGTATGGTCCAAAGTAGTGAGCACCATCATTCTTTACCTGTCGCACCACCTGCATCATGGGAAAGGGGTCGTTGAGGTCAATCCTGACAGAGACATAGGTCTTATCATCACGTAAATCAATATTGTAGTGCGGACGATATTTCTTTATCAGAGTGTTCTCAAGTAGCAAAGCCTCTTTTTCCGTATCGGTAATAATCACCTCAATCCTCTGCACCTTTTCCATCAGGAGGGGAATATGCAAGCGACCATCACCACGAGCTGAAAAATAACTGCGCAAACGATTGCGCAATAGTTTGGCCTTTCCGACATAAAGAACCTCATCGTCTTTACTAAACATCTGATAGACGCCCGGGAGCCAATGGGATATTTTTTTAAATCAATGGAAATCATAGCTGTAGAATAGTTCAAGAAGGACAACTAAATAAAGGCCTGTTTATATCAATCCCTTTTTGTCTGGTACTTACTGAACTTATTGCTATAATAGCAAACCGTTATGATTGATTAAGTTATACTCTCCACTTAAATGAAGGAATAAGGCGTGAATCCATTCTGGGACAATATCTTTCGCCGTAGCGGCTACGAACAGAGTCTGGCCTATTTTCTCAGCAGCATGCCCATGTTTAAAATGCTGGACAAACGCGAATTGGCCTTTCCTTGAAAATATCGTCCATGTGCGGAACTACGAGGGAGATGAAACGGTCTTTCACGAGGGGGATATCGGCTCCGGGATGTACTCCATTCGCTCAGGACAAGTTCAAATTTACAATTAGACGAACAAGGTCAGGAGACAGAACAAGCTATTCTGAAAACAGGAGATTTTTTCGGTGAAGTCGCCTTGACGGCGTCGCGTCCACGCTGTGCCTCAGCCAGGACCACAGAACCAACGGTATTAGTTGGTTTATTCCGTTCGGACATGTTGGAAGCCGTGCGTCGTCACCCTGCTCCATCTGCAAAAATCATGTTGGGATTAAACCGGGTGGTTTGTGACCGCTTACTCCAATGCAGCATGCAACTTGAAGAATTAAATAAACAATTGCTGAATAATCGAGAGCAGCAAACAGATGCTTAGTCAAAACAATATGAGCCGCGCCCAGGTTGCAGTTCTATACCTGATATTAACGACAGCCATCGCGTCTGGAATTGCAATTTACTCATCCGCATCGACAATTACGGTCTTGCTGAAAACAGCAACATCCGGGCTCTTTTTGCCCCTGTTGATTTCACTGATTGTCTCTTTCTTCTTGATCCGGTTGTCTATTTTTTTGAAGGTAACAAAATCAATCGGACTTTAAGTATTTTCATTGTCTACCTGTTGATATTTGCACTCATTTTCCTCCTTCTGTTCATTATTGGGCCACCCAACTGGAAAGGAATGGCTCAAGCCCTCAAAGCAGACTTTCCACGTTATATTGAGCGAGCTATAGAATACCTGAATAGTTTATTAACGGTTGCCCAGGAACATTTTCCCTTTATTATCCATTATAATATTGCCGAGCGCATAAGTTCAGCATCACAGTCATTTTTGGGGATTATCCTTAAAGAAACTCCGCGCTCAGCCATGCGTATTGGGAGTCTCCTACTGCTTGTTCCTTTATTCTCTTTCTTTTTCTTACGAGATAGCCGCAGAATTGTTCGGGGGCTGATTTCTTTGGCGCCAAACCGTTATTTTGAAATGGTTCTTGATATTTATGCAAATGTCAGTTGGCAGCTATCTCATTTTATTCGTGGAAGAATACTGGAAGCACTGATTATCGGGATCGTTGTATGGATGGGGCTGTCACTGACCGATATCCGCTACGCATCAGCTCTGGCAATCATTGCAGGTGTCAGCAATTTAATCCCCTATATCGGACCGATCCTCGGCATGATTCCCGGAGTGGTCATAGCTCTGGTTGACCTTGGGATGGGAGGACAGTTCTGGTGGATTCTTTGTGTTTATCTGCTTATTGCCCAGATTATCATCGATAATTTCATTCTCATCCCGATCCTCATTTCCAAGGTTTCCAACCTTCACCCTCTCTGGGTTATTTTGGCTATTGTTATGGGCGGGAAACTCTACGGGATATTAGGGATGATTATCGGGGTCCCAATTGCCAGCATCATCAATATCGTTATTATCGCGATCCATCAACACCGAAAAACCTTCAACCCCTATCAACGCTATTTTACCAGCCGAGGAAAACTGCTCTGACTTGCAGGCTAATGTCCTGAGGGTTGCGGTAAGCTCAACGCAAACAATATCGCGACTGCCGTCACCAGGGCCGACAACAGAAATGCGGGGGAAAAGCTCCCATAATGTTCAGCCATCAGCCCGGCAAAAGCCGGTCCAATCGTTTGACCGGCTGCAAAAAAGAACGTGATGAAGGAAAATCCGGCAGCAGCTCTGGTCACTCCCAGATAGTCGCCGACTGCAGCCGTCATGATCGCCGGTATCGCCCACACCGCAATTCCATACAAAAAAACCGACAGTAATAAGGCCAAGGGGACCGAACCTGAACCTGCCAGAAGGTACGCAAGGGTTTGAACAGAAAAAACAGCGATCAGTCCACTTTTACGGCCAATCCGATCTGAAAGGGTTCCAAAGATAATTCCGGAAAACAGGCTGAAAAAACCGACCCAAGACCAGAACCGACCTGCAACCACCTCGCTGAACCCGTATTCTTCAACCATACTGGTAACAACAAATGTTCCATAGACCATATAGGTCGCACCAAAAGCCATATAAAGCAGCCCGAGAGAAACAAGAACCCGGCCATTGTGGGTGGTGCCGGAAGAGCACAGCTCCTTCTCAGAAAATGGGATTTTAGAACCCACAGGTTCCAAACCGAGAGATTCAGGATTATTCCTGACCAGAAATGCAGCAAGAATACTGATAAGTATCGTAATGCCGGCCAACAGCAACCAACTGACACGCCAGCCATGAGCGGCGTAATTCTGATTGAGGAGTGGAATCATCAACCCGGAAAAGATAATGCCAACACCATTTCCAAAAACCATCAATCCTGCGGCCAAACCACGCTTTTCACGTCGGAACCAGTGGGCAATAAGAACCATGGTAGAGATATTTGCCAAACCACTACCAACCCCCGTCAGGGCATAAAGTATCAACAATTGCAGGAAAGTATCGGACTGAGACATCCCCACCAGGGAAATAGCGATCAGCAGCAAAGCAGTACTGATAGTGATTCGCGGACGAAAAATTTTCAAGACTGTCGGAGTGATAGCGACCGAAAAAAGATAGCCGGCAAAGTTCCCGGTTCCCAAATAGCCCATCTGATCATAGGCCAGACCAAGCCCGTCGCGCATATTGGGAAGTAACATGCCAAAAGCAAAACGTGCCAAGCCAAGGCAGGAAAACAACGTCAGGGTACCGGTGATGACGATAAGCCAACCGTAATGAAAAGGTAATTTTAGCACTAGGAATCCCAGATCATAAACGTATAAGCCAAACTCATATCCGTCTTTCCCAAAAGATTCGCAGCCCGAAAGAAATCAGAATGGCTCCGGCCAAACCCTCCAGCAGGCGACCTAACGAATGATTCTTAAACCAATCGCTAATCTGGCAGACCAATATTGCCAGTATTCCCTGGTAGACCATTGCAATACAAAAATGGACCATCGCCATAAACAAAGATTGTAATATTGCTGAACGACTTGGATCAATAAACTGGGGCAGAAAAGCCATATAGAATAGAAGTGTTTTAGGGTTAAAGACATTACAAACAAACCCTTCCCGCAAGGATCGTGACAGTTGAAACTTGCGGGGAATTGTCGGTTGCCATTCCAGCACATCCATCTTTTTCCTGCGTACGGCATGCCATAAACTGCAACACCCCAACCACAGCAAATAGCCGCCACCAATCAATTTAAGACCATTGAAGGCAATAGCTGATTGCAACAGGAGAGCCGAAATCCCTAAAGCAGAGACCATAGCGTGAACAAATAGACCGGAACAAATCCCGGTGCTGGTAGCAATTCCATCTTTCCAGCCACCTCGGGAAGTATTTCTGACAACCAACAGAGAATCGACACCGGGAAATAATGTCAACAATGTAATGGCAATAAAAAAAGTCCAGAATTGATCAATCATAAAGAAGCCGTTTCACCCAAGAAAGCTCATAAAAGCAGCAGATAAACAATTAACTGTCGCCTAACTCCCGGGAACGCGCAGCTGATGCGGAAACGGCTTCCATCAGAGTCGTGCGTAGCCCGTTTTTTTCCAGGGTGCTGATACCGGCGATAGCGGTCCCGCCGGGAGAACAAACCTGATCACGTAAAATAGCTGGATGCTCTCCTGTTTCTCGCACCATCAATGCAGCACCAACAACTGTTTGAACTGCCAACGCATGAGCAATATCGCGTCTTAACCCTTCACGCACTCCTCCGTCAGCCAATGCCTCAATAACCGTATAGATATAGGCAGGCCCGGAACCGGACAGCCCTGTTGCTGCATCCATCTGCCGTTCATCAATGAGCTGCACTTTACCGACCGACTCAAAGAGTTGCTTAACGACAACAAGATCGTCCTGGCTGGCATAGTGTCCACGACAGATAGCGCTGGCTGCTTCTCCCACCAAAGCCGGTGTATTCGGCATCACCCGGACTACCCGAGGGGCTCCTTGAAAGAATTTTTCAATCGCCGTCGTTGTCACTCCAGCGAGGATCGAAATAATCAGCTTATCATTACTGTAAACACCAGCAACCTCTTCAAGGACCTCAACCACAATTTGCGGTTTGATTGATAAAACGACAATGTCACACTCTTCCATCAGAGTGAGGTTATCATCCGCCAATTTAATTCCGAAGGATTCAATAAGATGCTCACGACGGAGCTCACTTGGTTCTGAGGCCATAATCTTTTCAGCCGGAAAGCCCCCCGACAGTAAACCTTTGATCATGGCTTCCGCCATATTACCACCACCAATAAATCCTATTTTATGAGCATTTGTCATTATTTACCCCTTTATCACTATTGTAAGGAATGAAATCTGATCTTATTTGTAAAAAAGTGTGGTCGTCACACCATCACACTTGATTTGTTTAGCACAGCAGGGTAAAAAATTCATCAGCAGAAAAGAAATTGCAGGATAATTTATTTGCTTTGCCGCCTTAAAAGGAAACAATTTATGGAGCTCTGGTACACCGAAAAACACAGTGACAATGTTGGCATCACCATGAAAGCAACCAAAACCCTGTTTTCAGGCCAAAGTCAATATCAAAAATTGGATATTATAGAGACTCTGGAATTTGGCCGGATGATGCTTCTTGACGGATTAGTCATGGTCACTGAGCGAGATGAATTCATATACCACGACATGATTACCCACCCCGCGCTGTTCACCCATCCCAATCCCAAAAAAGTTCTCGTGATCGGCGGTGGTGATGGCGGCAGCATCCGGGAAATCATGAAACATCCCGAAGTTGAACTTGCTGTTCTCTGTGAAATTGACGGTTTGGTGATCGAAAAATCTATCGAACTCCTCCCCTCTATGGCATCCGAAATTGACGGCACCAACCCAAGGGTCAAATTACATGTGGATGACGGACTCGCCTATATCCGTGATCATCAAAAGGAATTTGATATCATCCTGGTAGACTCTACCGACCCGATTGGTCCGGCAGTGGGTCTTTTTGAAGAAAATTTCTACCATCTTGTTTTTGCTGCGTTAAAAGACGATGGGATCATGATCGCTCAGAGCGAATCACCCTTTTATCATGCCGAAATTCAAAAGGATATGTATCGGAATTTACGAGCTGTTTTTCCCATTGTAGAGATGTATCAGGCTTTCATCCCAACTTATCCAAGTGGCTTCTGGAGCTTTGCATTTTCAAGCAAAACATATCATCCAACCAGAGATTTCGATCATGATCGAGCCAAGAATCGAAAATTCAAAACCCGCTACTACAATGAAGATCTTCACCGTGGAGCCTTCATGCTTCCGACCTTTGCCCGGGACAACATTGCCGAATGAAAACACAACAGAAAAAAAGCTGGAAAGTCGCCGACTCTGCAGCACTCTATGGAATTGACGGCTGGGGAAAAGGACGGTTTTCCATCTCTGAAAAAGGTGAAATAACCGCTACGATTCCTTTTGATACGGGTGATGTTACGGTTCCGATTATCGATATTATCCAGGCGGCACGTGATCGCGATCATGAACTCCCCCTGCTCTTAAGAATCGAGAATCTTCTGGATGCCCGCGTTGCCGAGATCAATGAAACTTTTCAGCAAGCAATTACAAAGGCTGACTATCGGGGCAGTTATCGAGGAGTATTTCCTGTTAAAGTCAATCAGCAATGTACCGTCATTGAAGAAATCAGTCGTTTTGGAGCAGACTATGGTCACGGTCTGGAAGCTGGAAGCAAAGCAGAACTGTTGCTTTGCCTGGCCAACCTTAATGACAATGGTCTGTTAATCTGCAACGGCAGTAAAGACAGGGAATTTATTGATTTAGGGCTGTGGGCAAACAAACTGGGACACCAATGCTTCTTCGTGATTGAATCCCCGAGCGAACTGCCCCTGATCATTGAGCGAAGCCGGAAGCTTGGAATTAAACCTCTGATCGGGCTGAGGATTAAAATATCCTCCAAAGTGGGGGGACTTTGGACTGAAACAAGCGGTGATCGAAGTAGTTTCGGGCTGAGCACCGCTCAGTTGATTGCAACAGTTGATCAGTTACGCCAGGTCAAAATGCTTGACTGTCTGCAGCTACTGCATTGTCACCTCGGGTCTCAAATACCGGATATTGAGGAAATTCGCATTGCCGTTCGTGAAGCCAGCCGTTTTTATGCTGATCTGGCGGCAGAAAATGTTCCCCTGAAGTACCTGGATCTTGGCGGCGGACTCGCGGTCGATTATATCGGTAATCAATCACTCCACAGCCATTCTCGCAACTACAATTTGGCCGATTACTGTGATTGTCTTGTTGAAACAATAAAAAAGACTCTTGCACCACTTGAGATTGATCATCCTGTTATCATCACTGAATCGGGGCGAGCAACGGTTGCTCATACTTCAATTTTATTGTTCGAAATCCTCAATGTTGTCTCTTATGTAGCAAATGAGCTGCCTGACCGGCAGCCAGATCAGAGTCATCCTCTCGTGACCAGTCAATACAACCTTTATCAGAACGCAGAAACAATTGACCTCAGTGAAGGCTATACCAAAGCACTTTCCAACAGGGATAACATCAGAGATCTGTTCAGAAGCGGGGTCATCACCTTGCGAGAGCGGGCTATGGCAGAAAATCTATTTCTAGCAATTGCCCAGACGCTGTCAAAAAGATTGGACCAACTGGACAAAATTCCTCTCACATTGTCTTCCTTAAAGCAGAACCTGGCAGATATTTATTACGGAAATTTCAGTGTCTTTCAATCCCTGCCTGACACTTGGGCAATCGGGCAAATGTTCCCAATCATGCCGGTTCACCGCCTCGATGAATTCCCCGAGAGAAACGCCACCATATCAGATCTGACCTGTGACTGTGACGGCAAGCTTGATCGCTTTATCCTGGCTGGTGGAGAGAGTCAAACTCTGCCTTTACATACGCTGAAAACAGGAGAAGATTATATTCTCGGGGCCTTTTTGATGGGAGCCTACCAGGAAACCCTGGGTGACCTCCATAACCTCTTCGGATATACCAACGTCATCAGCATTCGCATCAACAATGAAGGTGGTTTTGATGTCACAAAAGAACAGTCAGGCGATACAATTTCTGAGGTCCTGAATATGCTGGAGTACAATCCAGCCTTATTTTATAAGGGATTTCGGGATAAAGTAGAGTTAGCCGTCAAACAAAAAAGAATCGACGTTAAGGAACGGCAACAGATTTTGAACCAATTTTCTGCCCAACTGAACGGTCAAACATACTTTAAAGTTTGAATTTATGATCAGCAATATCACCTCGCCCGGAGGAAGAAATGACACTTTCAGAACTGGCTCAATTTGATGGTCGTGATGGGCATCCTGCATATGTAGCAATCAACGGCATAATCTATGATGTCAGCAACAGCCCTCTCTGGCAGGAGGGAATCCATGAAGAGAAACATCAGGCAGGACAAGATTTGACTGCGGAATTAAAGTCGGCTCCACATGTGAAAACGGTCGTGGAACGTTTTCCCGTAGTTGGTCAGATTGAACCGCAAATAGAAGCAGAAGAAAAACCTGTCAAGGGGATTTCCCTTCTGTCAATCATCATTATTGCCTTTGTTGTCCTGTTAATGATTGCAACATACATGATCTAAGTTGAGACCACAGCTCTGTTGCAAAAATCTTCCCGGCAAAATAACGCACTATGGCCTGAATGACACCTCATTGATTCCGGCAACGTCAGTTCAAGAGATTTCAGCTACAGAGAAATTTTTCCATTGTTTCCGGCAAGAGGCGACACACGTCTGTTTTTTTTAATACCGCGACAATATTTGTCGTCTCCATCCCCTCCTCTTTCATTGTCAACATATGGCCTGAACAAAGGATAACGGGTGTGGATGGAGAGATTTTGAAGATAGACTGCGCCAGCTTAATCCCGCTCATCCCAGGCATGGATTCATCAGTGACAACAAGGTCGAAACCACCCTCCTGCTGCTGAAACTTCTGTAATGCCAGCTCCCCATTAAACTCACAGGTCACTGAATAACCGCAATCACCTAGCAATTCAGCCCCCAACAAGGCAAGACACTCCTCATCATCTACAAAAAGAATCCTCTTCCCTATAGCACTACCTTCTTTTTCCAACATCAGAAACCCCCTATGAATCCAAGTCAGTCTGTTTTAGCAAAACTTCAATATCCCGGTCAAAAGGATCGATCATAAAAGAGCGCTGAACCGCCTTAATTTTCAGCTCATCAAAGATGATCCCCTTTTTCAAGAGAAGAACCCCTGTTCCTGTATACAAATCATTTTTAAGTTGCATGCCAACTTCCAAATCGTTTGGAGCCACTTTCGCCTCTAAAACTTCAACAGAAATATTCAGATTGCTATACACTTCCTTAGCCCCCCGATTCAGGGCAATCCTCAACTTTGGATCAAGCGACTTCCCCCATTCTCCTTCCAGTTCCTTCAAAGCAGAAACGAGAGAATCAGACTCAGGGAATTGAATAAGTTTTCGTTCGAACATATCTGCGGCACAAATCAGTCGCGCACCAAAAGGAATATCATCCCCCTTGAGCTGATCAGGAAAACCCAAGCCATCGTAGCGTTCATGATGATGACGGATCATCACGCCAATATCGCGTAGGGCCGGGATCATATCAATTGCTGCCTGCCCGCGGATGACATGGTTTTCATAGGCTTGCCGGTCCTTTTCATTCAACTCTGAGATCGGCTTGCACAACAGTGCATCAGTCATCCCAATTTTTCCGATATCATGCAGCAATCCGGCCGAACGTAACAGCCCTTTCTCATCCTCTGGCCGTCCCAACTTTTCCGCCATAACCGTAACGAGTTCAGCAACATTGCGACTGTGTCCAGGGGCTCTTCTATCGCGCATTTCAAGCACCCCGGTCAGAGTTTCAATCGTTTCATCAAAACTGTTTCTCAGCTGAGCATTGCTCGTAGCAAGATCGACATTCTTTTCACGGATTTGTGCTGTCTGATCCAATACCCGCTGTTTCAATCGTTGATTCCACTGCTCAAGCTCCTCCTTTTGCTTCAGAACCATTGCATTCAGACGTTTATTTTCGGAAACCAGCAGATAGTTACGAGCAGCTTCAGCTACCGCCCGAAGCAAGCTGTCATCTTCCCAGGGTTTTGTAAGATAACGGAAAACCGCACCATCATTGATAGCGGCAATTGAAGCCTCTATATCGGCATAACCTGTTAAGAGAATACGTACGGCATCGGGCGCCAAGCCACGAGCTTTCTTTAAAAACTCAACACCTGTCATCTCCGGCATTCGCTGATCGGAGATAATCACTCCAACATCAGTTTCATCCGCCAATATATCTAATGCGTCCTGACCTGAGTTGGCAATGTGAATATCATACTGATCAACATCCATCAATAAACGCCGTAACGACTTGGTAATATTGACTTCATCATCGACCAGCAAGATCTTAACTTCACTGGCTGAGAACTCTTGGTCATTCATAAAACCATCCTTCTGGCAATCTGAACTTCGTAGAAATCAAGATTCCGGGATCAACACCAGAACCATGCCCTGTAACTCGGTATCATGTAAACGCCTGACTTCACCACGAAACTTTTGGTGATGCACTGCAATCGCCGCTTTCGGTAAAGGTTCATGCTCAAGTCGATCAATTAATGCATTTATCTCATCCGGAAACACGTCTTCCCGATCATGCCCCAGGGGACCCATTCCACCGTGAGGAAATAATTCCCGAGCAAATTCATTACAATGCACGATTAAATTTTCGGGATCGATACCAAAAACAACAACAGGAAGCACATCCAAGACTCCTTGGGATACCTGCAATATCCGATTGCGGATATCTAGTGCTTCGGTCCGTTTGATGACCTGCTCTTCCAAATTCTCATTCACTTCACGCAACTGAAAGTTTTTTTTCTGTAATTCAGCACTTAACTTTTTATTCTCCCATTGCAATGCCTGATAATCTAAAGCTGCTGAGATAGTCGACAATAAATCTTCATCATTCCAGGGTTTTGGAATAAATTTATAGATTTGTCCTTCATTAATAGCCTCAACCACCGCTGCAGTATCAGCATACCCAGACAAAACAATCCGCATTGTTTCAGGCCATTTCTCATAAACTTGCCGCAAAAATTCGACCCCAGTCATTTCCGGCATTCGATAATCAGAAACCACCATCCGGATATCCCCCTCCTCCTCAAGGATATCCAGACCCTCTGCACCGGATTCAGCAACAAAGAGTTCATAGCTCTCTTCATCCATAAATAGGCGTCTGAGCGCTTTGAGGACATTTTGTTCATCATCAACACAGAGGATTTTTATCTTTTCCAACATGAGCTCTATTCCTCCAGATCAAGAGGTAATTCTATCGTAAAAGTCGTCCCTTGCCCGAGTTCGCTATCGACTTTTATCTGTCCTTTATGTTCTTTAATAATATCGTACGAGATGCTCATACCCAGGCCCGTACCTTTACCGACCTCTTTCGTAGTAAAGAATGGCTCGAAAATTTTCTCTTTAATACTTTCAGGGATACCGGAACCATTATCGCTGATCGTAATTTTCACGAGATTATCTTCATGCCGGGTTCTGATCCCGATCACCCCTTTTTCTTCAATTGCTTGTGCAGCATTGACCAGAATATTCAAAAAAACCTGATTCAATTGCTGCGGATAGCAGGAAATCAGTGGAATCTCACCAAAATCTTTTTCAACACTGGCTTTATACTTGATCTCGTTCATGGCAATCGCCAAAGTACTTTCCAGGCAGTCATTGATATCAGCCTGAGTAAATTTAGTCTGATCAACCCGGGAAAAACTTTTCAAATTCTGAACAATATCTTTGACCCGAACCGCCCCATCTCTTGATTCATCAATAAGATCAACAATATCTTCAAGGAGATAGCTGATTTTTTGTTCTTTCCTTAATTTTTGGTGCTGATCCAAAACTTCGGAAGAACCGACCTCCTGCAACCAACTTTCCAGCTGACCTAAATAATTTGACTGCTTTTCCTGATAACGTTTCAGCGTCGAGAGGTTACTTGATATAAAACCCACCGGGTTGTTGATTTCATGCGCGACACCGGCAGCAAGTTGCCCAACTGAGGCCATTTTTTCCTGTTGTAAAATTTGCGACTGCGTTGATTTCAGTTGTTGGTAGGCTGAATCCAAATCCTCAGCCATCTGTTGCGTTTCGGCCAGAGAACGTCCAAGTTTGCTGTAGAGCTGACTGATTGTATTGGTCAGAGCGCCAAATTCGGGGTGGTTGGACAAGGGTTTCAATTTGTCACTCTGAGCTTCAATATCAAAAGCTCCGCCCTGCTTATCCGGAAGCGCCAGATCAGACGTCACCGCCTCCAGAGTCGCCAGGTCAAGCGTACCCCGATGAACAAAAAAAGCACCAATGACGGCAGCAAACAAGCTGCTGCCTAAAATGAACAGGACAAAGATTCGTTGGTTTTTTTCCTGGCTTGCAAATGCCTCTTTAACAGGAAGTTGGGTTGCAGCAATCCAGTTACTCCCCGAAACATGCCGAAAAGCAACCAGCATTCTGTCTCCTCTGGAGTTGGTCGTCTCAGTTATCCCTTCAAACCCCTCAATTGCAGCATCAAACATTTTATTGGCCCCAACCGGAATATCACGGGTTAACATTCGTCCACCATCAGGATGCAGAATCATTAGCCGATTGGTGTTGAACACATAGCTATAGCCTGTTTCCCCGATTTTTCTGTATCTGATTTTCCGGAGAATCTGATCGTCCTCCAACCGGGTTGAACTGCCCACAATGCCCAAAAGTTCCCCATGCTTTGAACGTATAGGAGCCGTAATGGTCAAGACGCCCTTACCACTTCGATCTGATCGATACGGCTCGCATATGACCCCTTTCCCCGTCATCATCGTTTGTTTAAAGTATGGGCGAAAAGAGAAGTCCTTTCCATACAGGTCAGAGTGAACAGGATAGTCAAAGGTCAGAACTCCTGTCGCATCCAGAAAAAAATAGCCATTATTAAAAAAATTGAAATCGTTCATATGATAGGCAAAATAATCCGTCAGGATGAGAGAATTATTAAGCTTCACTGCTTCCAATGGGATCAGTTCGCCAACATGCTGGGCAATCACGTATTGTTGGCTCAGATAGTTACTTAAAGATTCTGCATTATTTGTTGCAACAGCATCAATCGCCTGAAAAAGAGAATTACGATAAGCTGTCCTGAATTTCTGAAAAAAGAACAGCCCACTGCCACCCATCGCAACGAGGACTGTTACAACCAGAATGATCATCACCTTGGTTCTTAATTTCACAGCGATTGCTCTTCAGGATGCAGGGGTAAAAGGATGGTGAAAATTGATCCCTTTCCCAGGTCAGATTCGATATGGATATTCCCCCCATGCTTTTTTATAATTTCATAGCTGATACTCATACCTAGCCCCGTCCCTTCACCAACAGCTTTGGTTGTGAAAAACGGTTCAAAGATTCTTTCCAGGTGCTCCTCGGCAATACCACTGCCATTATCCTCAATGGTGATAATAATGGACTCTTCTTCATGCCGGCTCCGTACTTTAATCAGACCATCTTTCTCAATCGCCTGTGCCGCGTTGATCAAAATATTGGTAAAAACCTGCGACAATTCCTGCGGATTACAATTAAGGTCCGGAAGATCTCCCAAATCCTTTTCGAGTTTAGATTTGTACTTGATCTCATTCCAGACAATGCCGATTGTATTTTCCAGACACGTGTTCAAATCAACCCATTGTTCTTCCGCCTGATCAACCCGCGAAAAAGTTTTCAGATTCTGGACAATTTTCCGCACCCGTTCAGACCCATCGAGAGATTCCGTTATCAGATCCTCACTATCTTCCAGCATAAAATCAATTTTCAGCTTCTTTCTCTCGGGCTTTATTTCCTGCCAGGTTTCAGGAACTTTATCCTGGATATTTTTTTCCAATAGCACCAAATAATCCGTCAACTTCTTGAAATATTTATCCAGACTGCGCAGGTTACTGGAAACAAAGCCAATAGGATTATTGATTTCATGAGCAACACCTGCCGCCAGCTGCCCGATTGACGCCATTTTTTCCCGTTGCAGCATCTGGGATTGGGTGGATTTCAATTCAGCATTGAGAAACTCCAGACTCGTTGCCATTTGCACCGATTCAGCAACGGACTGTTCCAATGCTTCTTCAACCTGCTTGCGATCGGTGATATCTTCATTCATTCCCAGAAAATTCGTGATTTTGCCTTCATGATCCATAATCGGGGAAATTGTTGCCCGCACCCAGAAATATTCACCGTTCTTCTTTTTATTATGGAAGTCGCCTTTCCATTGCCGTCCTGACGAGATTTCACTCCACATTTCCTTATGCCCAGAGGAGCGACCCATCCCCTTCAGTATCCGTGCATCTCTGCCGAGCACCTCATTTTTTGCATAGCCGGTCACTTCTACAAATTTTGAATTGACATAAATAATACGCCCCACGGAATCAGTGATAAAAATTGTTGCCGGACTCTGCTCAACAGCCTTTAACAATAGTACCGTGTCAACCTGAGTACCCAATTGATCGACAAAATCCTGCAATGTTTTATCCATAAAAGGCCTTAAGAAAGAAACTCTTCACGATTTTCTTCAAAAACACTCTGAAACTCAAAAATAATTTCTTCAATTGTCTTCAGATCAAGATCCAGCAACTTGCGACCGGGAGAATGCTCAAGATTCAGCTCCCTGAGTTGATCAAAAATCCCGAAATAACCAGGCAATTGCCCCGCTATATTCACCACACAGGTCATATTAATGATGCTTTTATCAATCTCTGCGGAAAAGTTAACATCGGAATGATGCAAGGCCACTTCAGAAAGAGTCTCCGAAAGTTTCCAATGCTCGAGTACGGCAGCTCCAATTTCTGCATGGGTCGCCCCAAACATCACTTTCTCTTCTTCTGCCATAGTTTGACTGGCAGACGTCAACGCCTTGACAATAAAATCTGCGGCGCTGCTTTCCTGATTTTTCAAAACAGTTAACCCGATATGCCTGAATAAACCTGCCATAAAAGCTTCCTCAGGATCAGCCAACCCCAATTTACGCGCCAAATACTGGGAGCCAAGAGCACAAACCATAGAGTCCTCCCAGAGCATCTGCTCTATCTTGCCGTAAGACTCATACATCCCGCGTAAACTGGCAGCCATCACCAGACTTTTAAGAGTTCGTTC
The DNA here is from genome assembly GCF_963675815.1 of uncultured Desulfuromusa sp. Taxonomy (NCBI): domain Bacteria; kingdom Pseudomonadati; phylum Thermodesulfobacteriota; class Desulfuromonadia; order Desulfuromonadales; family Geopsychrobacteraceae; genus Desulfuromusa; species uncultured Desulfuromusa sp. The sequence goes on along the minus strand of NZ_OY776574.1, from coordinate 2,243,618 downwards.
TCCCAGGATAACATGGCCTTGATGGCAGTAGACAAACTCGTCACCTGTCTGGACATACTATAAAAGGAAGAATTCGCTATTTTCAAAACCCGCGCAGAAACAGCAGGATCTTTTGCGACAACCTTCGCCATCGCCTCTGCAGGCGCTTCTGACGAATTCATCAATTGCATCATCTGAATGGCAATCAAAGGCATAGTCGACAAGCGATCCAGATCGAAATTAATATCTTGAAACTTTGTAGACATTTGTTTTTCCATTAAGAATTAGGTTTCATTTACATTTCCTTATTCAATCCAACAATAAGAATGCACAGATTAACATAAACTTTTATTAATGCCCAGTAATATTTCTCCCAGAACATAGAAAACCAGATTAGTGCTTGCTATATTGAACAAAAATTAATAAACTTAAATCCATAATAAAAGTGAATCAATAAATTTTCAGCGAGTTGGAGGCTGACTCTATGGCCAGAATGGTAGAAAATCCGGATCTTGCATTTCGTTTAGCTCGTGCAATTGTCTCTGATATTGCCCTGTACAATCAGGACAAAGTCTCAGAGGGAATTAAAAGCGATAGTATTTTTGAGCTGATGGATGAAGAATTGGAAGAAGGGCGGGAACACTTCTTTACAAGAGTCTCCCCTGAAATGAAAAATCGTGAGCAGCTGTACGAACGTGCAATTGTTGATGTCATGATCAAGCAGGCAGGAAAGATTGAAAGTCAGATTTGGTAAATGGAATCAAGCCAGCAGCTATTCTTTCCGGAAGACCGTTCTGCTGAGCGGCTGGATACTTTTCTGTCTGAATGCTTTCCGGATATCAGCCGTTCGCAGCTGAAAAAGCTGATTGATAGCGGAAAAATCACGTTAAATGGAGCTCTTACAAAATCCAGCAATAAATTAAAGGGTGGTGAATTCATTCAGGTCACACTTCCTGAACCGGAACCGATCAAAGCCCTTCCTGAAAATATTCCCCTGCAAGTTCTCTACGAAGATCAGGATTTAATCGTCATTAACAAGCCGGCAGGAATGGTTGTGCATCCGGCAGCAGGACATTTCCATGGGACTCTTGTTAATGCATTGCTATATCATTGTAAAGATCTGGCCGGAATCGGCGGTGAATTACGCCCCGGCATCGTTCACCGGATTGATAAAGATACCTCTGGAATCATCGTTGCGACAAAAAATGATCAAAGTCATCGCCATCTTGCAGCCCAGTTCAAAGACCACTCCATCAATAGACGTTATCTGGCATTGATTCATGGCTTCCCGGAAAAATCTTCAGGATCTATAGACCAGCCCATTGGGAGACATCCGACTCAAAGAAAAAAAATGAGCGGCAAAGCCAAAAACGGGAAACGAGCCGTCACTCACTGGAAAACCCTTAAAGAGTATCATGTCGACCGTTTAAGCCTCCTTGAATTAAAGCTTGAAACAGGACGGACTCATCAGATCAGGGTTCACTTTGCAGAAAGAAATTGTCCACTGGTTGGCGACCCACTCTATGGAAGCAAATCCAGAAAAGCGGCCATCAAGGACACACAATTACGACAATTAATAGATCAACTGCCAGGTCAAGCCCTCCACGCCCAGAAACTTGGATTTATTCATCCAAGAAGTGAGAAATATATGGAATTTTCCAGCGAAATGCCGGAAACTCTTGCCAATATCATCAATTACTTAGACAGAATCATTCAGTAGCCTGAACTTTTTGATAAATTCCTTGATGTTTAACAGATTGAGTCTTAATCAATGTTTTTATCACGCCATCAACAACGGAGTCTTTAATGAAGCTTGTCCGCAAAGGTAAAATCTCATACCTACAGCCAACAAATCTACCAGCTGGGCTGGTCGCCGGTTTCAGCACACGCAATGGTGGGGTCAGTCGCCCCCCATTTAACTCTCTGAATATGGGATTCGGCACTGCTGATCATCCGACAAATGTGGAAAGCAATCGCGCTTCGTTCATCCGGGCTTTCGGCCTGGCCCCCCATCAACTGCTGACGGTGAAACAGGTCCACGGAGATGACATCCTTCTGATTGACGAAAACAACCCGGACCTGAGCCATTTTTTAGGTGTAGAAGTAGATGCCATTATCACCAATCAGTCTGAAATCATGATTGGCATCTTAACCGCAGATTGTTTTCCATTGCTGATCTGGCACGAAAAAATGAAAATCATTGCAGCAATCCATGTTGGCTGGCGAGGTGCTGCAAATGGCTTGATTGCAAAAGTCATACAGACAATCCAGACACATTTTAACTGTCCGGCTGAAGAACTTCAGGCCGCAATTGGGCCCGGAATTGGCGCTCACTCTTACGAAGTTGATCGCCCGGTTCGTGACGCTTTCAGGCAGGGAAGCGGATTCTGGAAAGAAATTTCTAAAGAAACCAGCCTGGGACACTGGCAGTTAGACATCCCCCTCAGCTGCCAATTACAGCTGGAACAATCGCAACTGCAAGTGCAAAACATAGAAACATCCAAGGAGTGCACCTGCTGTCATCCGGAACTATTTTTTTCCCACCGCCGTGATAACGGGGTGACAGGGCGACAAATAAGTTTTTTGAAATTAGGGGAATAATTTATATGGAATTGTGAATTTTTTACTGTTTCTGAATCGACAATTCAGATTTTTGTCAGAAGTTATCTGTATACTTCAACAAAATTCAGGTTATTCAACCTGTTCGTTTCAACAGGTTCCGGAGGGGGGAAGCCCCCATCATTCAAAATTTGGATGATGGGGGCTTTCGACTTTAAGCCCTTCTATTTGCGCCAGAAGGACGGGAAAAACAGGACCAGAACAGTAAACAGTTCGAGCCGCCCCATTAACATACAGATCACCAGAACCATTTTACCGAAACCGGGAACATGGGAAAAATTATCAACCGGCCCGACAGAACCAAGGCCGGGACCAATATTGGCGAGACAAGCGACAACAGCAGAACCGGCAGAGATAAGATCCATACCACTTGCAGCGACAAGAAGTGATCCGACCACAAATACTCCAATAAAAAGAGCAAAAAAACCAAGTATCGCTTGCAGAACTTCTTTATCAACGGGACGATTTCCAAGCTTTACCAACCTGATTGCCCTGGGGTGAATCAATCGGAACACCTGAACCTGAGCATGCTTAAACAGCAATAAAATCCGGGCAACCTTCATGCCACCACCCGTTGAACCGGCGCAACCACCAATAAACATCAACAGTAATAAAATATACTGAGCCACAACCGGCCACAATTCAAAATCAGCGGTTCCAAACCCGGTCGTCGTCATTATTGAAGACACCTGAAAAATGGAGTAACGCAAATTCTCACCAAAGTGTCGATAAATCCCTGAGGACCAATTGAATGACATGATAATGACTGTTGCCGCCAGAATAATACCGAGATAGACACGCAACTCCTCACTCTGGAAAAATTCTTTGGCTTTACCGCGTAATATCTGAAAGTGAAGAGCGAAGTTAATCCCGGCCAGAATCATAAACAGGGTGACCACACCATCAATATAACTGCTGTCGTAAGCAGCTAAAGAATTGTTCTTGGTCGAAAAACCACCTGTGGCTAAAGTTGCGAAAGAATGGCAAAGCGCATCAAAAAAACTCATTCCCCCGAACATCAACAACAGGGTTTCAACTGCAGTTAACAGCACATAAACACCCCAGAGCATTTTAGCCGTATCCTGAATACGTGGTTTCAGACGGTCAGCTGTGGGGCCGGGAACCTCCGCCTTAAACAACTGCATACCTCCGACACCCAGCATCGGTAAAATTGCCAGAGAAAGAACAATAATCCCCATGCCACCAAGCCAATGGGTCAAAGCACGCCAGAACAATAAACTCTGCGGCATGGCTTCAATTTCTGTCAGAATGGTAGAACCGGTCGTGGTAAATCCACTCATCGTTTCAAAAATGGCATCGAGGGGAGAAGCAATAGCTCCGGAAAGCAGATAGGGAAGTGCGCCAAAAACAGCAAAAACAGTCCAGCCAAAAGTTACAACAGCAAATCCTTCACGAACCGTCAGCTCTTTTGGACTCTTACAAAAACGGAACAGCAGGCCGCCAATAATAAAACAGATCATCGCAGAAGCGAGAAATGCCGACCAGACGCCATCCCCGTAGTACCAGGAAAAAGGCAGCGGGGCAAAAAGCGATCCACCAAGAAAGAGAAGCAGCGCTCCCAGAATGCGTAATGTCAGAATAAGATTCATTCAGGCAAAAAACCTTTCAACCTTCTGCAACGCTTCCGGAAGAGTGAAAACAACGACGCGATCCCCAGCTTCTAGGGTACTGTCACCTGTTGGAATCTCATAGTTATCACCCCGGACAATAGCTCCGATAATAGCTCCACGGGGAAAATGTAACCCACTCAAGGGAGTTGCCAGCAGGCCACTGTCTTTGCCAATTTCCAGTTCTAAAACTTCGGAATTGCTGCCCTCAACGGCAGTCAGGGAGATAATATCACCCCGTCGCACAAATTTCAGAATGGCCCCCGCCGCTGCCAGGCGGGGAGAAATACAGGCGTCAATACCAAGATCAGAAGCCAGCCCGATCAACTCCGGTTGACTCACCAGTGCGAGAGTCCGCCGAACATTATGTTGTCGCGCCAACAAGCAGGTGAGAATATTCGTCTGATCGTTTTCAGTGACGGCGATGAAAACATCAGCATCCGTCAACCCTTCATCAACCAGAGTCTGGACATCCAACCCTTCAGCATTGATAACAACAGTCTTATTTAACTGCTCAGCCAACTTATAACAGCGGTCCTCATCTTTCTCGATTAACTTGATCTGAAAATGGAGCTTTTCCATATTCTGGGCGACCTGTAAACCGATCCTCCCGCCACCAAGAACAAAGACCCTGCGATTCGATTTTTCTTCTGATCGTTCCGATTGCAATAGATAATTTATGGATGGCAGCTCCTGCTGCGGGGCAAAGATGTAGATCCGATCACCTGCCTGGATCATGTCATCTCCCCGCGGGATAATCGTGGCACTGCCTCGACTAATAGCGACAACAAGGAAACGATACATCCCTCGCAATTCACCCAGCTCTGTCAAAGTTAAATCACACAGAGGGCTTTCTGCTTCGATCCTGTAACCCTGAAACAGGATCTGGCCATCGGCAAATTCAGCGACATCAAATGCTTTGGAATTACAAGCTAGTTTGGAAAGTTCTTCGGCAACGGCATCTTCCGGGTTGATCAGCAGATCAATCCCGAGTTTTTCTTTTGAAAGAACCGCTTTGTGGCTGGTGTACTCAATATTCTTGGTTCGTGCAACAAGAATTTTAACCTGATACTCGCGCGCCAACAAACAGGCAAGAATATTCACCTCATCCATATTGGTCACGGCAATAAAGATATCGACATCGTTAATACCGGCTTGCACCAAAATCTCTGCGCTTGCCCCGTTGCCGACAACACCAAGAACATTCAAACGATCCTGAGCCCGTTCAACAACAGCTTCATCCTGATCAACCAGGGTCACTTCATGCCCTTCACGTGACAGGCGGTCGCACAAAAAATAGCCGACCTGACCAGAGCCAACAATAAGGATTTTCATATGTTATATCTTCCATTCCGATATTTTTTCGATGAAAAACAATTTGACAAGATCGCATAAATCAGCAAATTGTGCAATAATCTGCCCGAAACCGAGGAGATAAGATGGACTGGGAAATTGAAGTTGATGAAGAACAGGTCCGCAGGGAACGGCAGAAAGCGCGAGAATTGCGCAAACAGAACTGGTGGAAAAACCGGATTGCCAAAGGGATCTGCCATTACTGCGGACGATCTGTCCTCCCCAAAGAATTGACCCTTGACCACGTTGTTCCAGTTGCCAGAGGAGGACGATCGACTAAAGGCAACTGCGTTCCTGCCTGTAAGGAGTGCAACAATCAGAAAAAAAACCTGCTGCCCTTAGAGTGGGCAGACTACCTGGAACATTTAAAAAATCAGTAACTGGTTACCCTCCGGCAACCCCAACGCCGGCAATATGTTCACCACAACCGGGGCAGCACCCCTTCCTGTCCACCTGACAACTCACCTCAAAACGACTACGACGAATCAGCAAAGCACCGCAAGCAGGGCAATTTGTGTTCATTTCTCCGCCGACATTCCCCATATAAACGTATTTAAGCCCCTTCTTCTGCCCGATTTCAACCGCCTGCTGCAAAACCTCCGGCGGTGTCGGGGGAATCTGCTCCATTTTATACTGTGGGAAAAACCGGCTGACATGCCAGGGAGTATCGGTTCCGAGCTCTTCAGCAATAAACATTGCAATATCCTCCAATTCCTTCGGATCATCATTGATACCGGGAATCACCAGCGTCGTCACTTCAAGCCAGACTCCTGCACTGGAAAGTCTTTTCAGACTATCAAGGACCGGCTGTAATCCGGCACCCACATATTTTCGATAGGTTGCATCCCGAAAAGCTTTAAGATCGATATTGGCGGCATCCAGCCAGGGATGAAACAAATCCAGCATTTCTGACGACATATAGCCATTGCTGACGTACAGGTTGGCGATCCCGGCTTCCCGTGCCAGACGAGCTGTATCATAGCTGTATTCAAAGAAAATTGTCGGTTCTGTGTAGGTATAAGCAATTGAACGGCAAGCAGACGTCCGGGCAGCGGCGACGACATCATCCGGGGATAACTCTTTTCCTGTCATAAAATGTTGCGGCCGGGGCACCTGTGAAATCTCCCAGTTCTGACACCAGTCACAACGGAAGTTACATCCCGGTGTCGCAATGGAAAAAGTCCGACTGCCGGGGTAAAAATGATACAAGGGCTTTTTCTCAATAGGGTCAACACCCTGACTGATAGTGCGACCATAAACCAGAGAGTAAAGTTTGCCATCCTGATTTTCGCGTACCTGGCAGAGCCCTTTCTGACCTCTGGCAATCACACAATAATGGGCACAAAGCCGGCAGCGAACCTTACCATCATCCAATTTTTGATATAACAATGCTTCCTGCATCTTCATCCTCTATTTCCTCGAACCATTATTAAAATCACAAAGATACAAAGATACCAAGAAACTATTTTCATGCAAATGCCGCCCCCCTGAAAACTGCACCACTGGGGAAACCTTAAGAAGTGACACAACCCTCAAACAAAGGAGCCAGCACAATTTATTATAGCGGAATCGACCTGAATAGTGATCCATGGATGTCTGGTCTCTCAATTCTGTCGGTGAGGTTGTGGTTCACAAGAATATATCCACCAAACCAAAATCTTTCTTACGCCTGATCAAACCTTATCGCGAACGTCTTGTCGTCGGCAGCGAGTTCATCTTCTTCTGATACTAGCTGGCCGATCGAAAATATCGACTTTGTTCTGGGGCATAAAAACCCAAAGTCGATCGGCATAAGTTGCCAACTCCCGTCAGCCAGTTGTTTTTGATTGGGGGGCTGTCCCGCCCTCACAAACAAATGCGCGATGATCCAATGGGGTCAGCAACTGATTCTGCTCCTTCCCCGAGCCCGGCACTAACTATGGTCGGTGATAGTGACAGGACCAAGCTTTTTTGAATGGGACGGCACAAGGGTACGCAAGTGTTTCCAGGTAGCGAAGGCAGTTTGGTCACAGATGCCCAGCCCTTCGCACTCAAGAGCCTCGATAAATGTTTGGAGCAGAATTCGAAATCTGCAGCCAGTTAAGAAGCCCAAGTCAGAAACCGGATGATTCGTAGTTGATCAGTCGCTTGTCAAAGAACGAAAAGTCATCTTTTGCGTTAATGGCTATCTTTACTCTTAACGGCCGGGGGCCTGATAAGTGTTAGAAGAATTATTTGTTTAACCTTGGTATATTGCGATAACTAATAGATTTAGTTTCAGTATTAAGGTTTAACTGTAGTTCCCCTGTTAATGGGTTGGAAAGGTTGTCACTGTAGATTGTGAAATCGATTTTGACATTTGTGCTGTCCGTTGAACCAATATATAAGTAGTCTTCGTAAAATATTGTCTGTTTTGGCTGTGCTTTTTCAATAAAGAATTCAGCATGATAATCAGAGCCGACCCGCTTAAGACTCGTAGTTGATTGACTGCTTTTTATTATTGTATTGATGTTACTCCTTAAAAATAGCCCGTCAGAGGATGGTAAGTCTTGCAAGTCTTTTTCTTCGTAAATTGTCAATATGTTATCGTTGTTCTTTATGAACAGTTCGATATTTATGCCTGAAGAAACAATATTAGATTCATTGTAGAGCGAAAAAGACAAAGGATAGAAATAGTTTTTCTGCTTCGCAAATTCAGCAAGTTCACGATAGTAGTCTTTGTTTTTACTGTAGTCACTGAGTCGCGTGGCGTATATGCCAGAACCTGAGGTTCCGTAGTCGGGAATTGATGATTCGTCTGTAATATTTATTATTTTAGTTTCTGCCTCGATTTCATTCCCTAACGTTTTCCTGTTCTTAAGATCGGCAAAGCCAAAAATTAAATTTGGTTCTCTGCTATAAGGTTCGGCTGCTGCTGAGCCCATTTTAGAAATTTCATCAGGTGATGCGATGTCAGTAGATGAGCCTCTTTTTATGTAAATAGTATCTTTTTTTAGTCTTCCGTAATTATTTTTAAGGTAAATTGGCCGCTCCTGCGGTCCAATTTTAATAACAGCGATGTTTTTATTTTCAAAGTCAATTGAATGATATGAAAAGTTAATTGGTCTTTGAACTTTTTGATTCACAAATTGCTGCAATTGGGCATCGTCAATGCTTTCTTGAATTCCAACAATTTCAGCACGACCACCACTGTTTTCTTTTACGCCAATTAGTATGTAAGCATCTGTGCGTCGCCATGCGTTCGCAAAGGCTAATATGTCTTTGAGTAATTCGCATTTTTCATGTGGCTCTGCACCAATAAATTTATACTGCTCGGACTTGAAGTCTAGAGTATGGCTCTCTTGTTCGTACAGTAGCTCTTCTATGACTTCCTTCATATTTTTTCCTTCTAACGGTGGAATTAAGCCGCCGTAGCGTGGCGCGCTATTTGCTTTTCCTGCAAATGGCGTGACATGCGTAAGCGGTCGGCTTTAATGATTTGCTATACATCGAATTAAATCAGCAATTGAAAAACTTTAGCTGCATTCGCATCTAAATCGCTGATAGCACCCTCCCATACTGGGTCAATCCTACCTAGGTAAGCAGCAAAATAGAAATCTTTGCCATCATAGATGAAACGATCATTGGTTTCCCTATCCTCTACCAACCAAGATCCGAAGGAAGCATCATTATATTCTGTACTCCATAAGTGTTTTGCACTAGAGACAATCTGGAAAAGAGCTTCACCTGGTAAGGTACCCATTTCTAGCTCCAGCTCGTATGCCTGCTGATAAACGCGATAGACCTCATCTTCACCACAAGTAAGTGAGACAATATTTCCTGTATCACGCTTGCCGATACACTCATAAGCCCCGTTGGAGATCTCGCCTATTTTGAATATCCATTTCATAGATGTATAACGCCAAGCTAAGCGGCGCGCGTTAGCGCGTCCTTACTTGAGCGCCTTGTTAACCGTTTTACTCCTCATCTTCTTCAAAAAGCTCGTCAGCCTTTGCTGTAATTAGTTCAATACCTGCATCTATTATTGGAGAGATAAAATCAGATGCTTTGTCCATCAAGGCTTCTCCAGTATCCGATGCTAATTTACTGGCGACCTTCTTGAAAGTAGCCTTTAGGATGCCTTTGAAAGACGTGTCCGGCGCACCGGCAGCTACCAACGCAGCTTTGATATCTTCTTTTTCTTTAGTGGATAAATACGACTCTATAAGCGCAGTGATAGCATCAAGACCCAGCTTAATAATGCTTGGTGAAAATGATCCATCAGAGACATAGCCTAATTTTTGCACTTTTGATCTTAGGTGATCTGAAACTAAAGGGTTTTCCACCTCTAGAACATATAGGTCACCATTCTTTTGAATTAGCGGTCTCTTTAATAGGCTTTTTACTTTATTATCTAGTTCTTCTTCAGAAGATCTCCTAAGCTCTCGATCATAGATCAAGCCACGCGCCTTGGAACGGGTTACCTTCAGTTTTGATACAAACTCATACAATTCCGGTTCTTCATCTATTGCTTTCAATTTTTCGAGCACATTCAGTACGATTAGCTCGACTTCGTTTTTAGGTAAAGCGCCAAAAGCTGGAGTCATGTAACTTTGGAGAAAATATGATAGTGCGGACTTGACGTCTTTTTCGCTAGCGTCATTAACGAGTTGATTTATATCCATCCGAAGATCTCTCTCTGTTTCATACAGTTAACTATAAATGGACAGGTCTGTATATACCTGTAAACATAGAAACTCAGAGCTGTATATAATTGCCGGCTCAAGTACCGATAAATCTATCTTTCCCTTATACTTCAACATGTTCTAATCACTTTGGCCTTTACCTCCCCCGGTATAGAAAGACCCGTCTAAGCCGGTTCAAAGTCCATCCATCGGACTTAATACTTCTTTTCCTCCCTTATTCAGTACGTGCGTGTAAATCATGGCGGTGCTGGTGTCCTTATGACCTAAAAGCTCCTGGATGGTTCGGATGTCATAGTCCGCTTCCAGCAGATGAGTTGCAAAACAGTGCCGAAAGGTGTGGAAACAAGCTCTTTTGCCCCTCTGTTGGTCATGTCCCTCGCTAACATTCAGCGCTAAAACAAAAAAACCGCCAACCAGTTTAATCCCAGTTTGGCGGTTTTCGAATGTTATCTGTAAGTTTTTCTTTCCACTTTCCCCTCTAAGAGCAACGAAGTCTCATACAAACCATATTCCACTGTTTTATCAAAACAGCTTCAACAAATCCAGTATAGATATGAGCTTGCATTCCACTATGAACCGGAAGCCACAAGCAAATTTCCCTACTTGGAGCAGAATTCCTTGACCTGTCTGGCCAGAGCTTGCCCCTGGGTCAAAGCCAGATCCAGTTCATGATCCGTTGGCGCTCCCATCCACTCAATGGGATCAATAAATTCCCATTTCAGTTTCTCGGTCAACTTATCCAGTTCACGCTGGGCACCGCCGGACCAGCCAGCCGAGCCGAAGCGGAGAACTTTCTTGTTCTGAACTTTTTTCCGCCGGAACATGTCGAGCACCCAGGCCATAGGTGGGAACATTTCATATTCGTAAGTCGGCATTCCAAGGATAAGCCCCGCTGACCTCCAGGCAGAAGCCAGAACAATCCCAACGTGCTCATCGGGGACACGGTGGACATGCACCGGCAATCCTTCTTTTCGAACCCCCTGAACAACATTATTGACCAGCTTTTCGGTGTTGCCATACATACTTGACCAGATCACAGTCACCTCAGCTTCGGCTGGGCCAACCATATATTCTGCAAAACGGGAATAGGAATCGATGATCTGCTTGGGGTTTTCCCGCCAGACAATCCCGTGCGACGGAGCAATCACCTTGATATCCAAAGAACTCAGTTTATTAATCCCTTTGAGCACAAAAGGCGAAAAGCTGGCGACGATATTGGCAAAATAGCGCAGTGCTTCATTGCTGAAAAAAGTGTGCTGTTCGGTGGAAAGACGGTCATCAAAAAAAACTTTTTCCAGCTTGCCGTAAGAACCAAAAGCATCACAGGAGAACAGCGTCCCGCTGCTTTGCTCAAAGGTCATCATTGTTTCGGGCCAATGGATATTGGGGGTCTCATGAAAACTGAGAACCTTACCTTGCCCTAGGTCCAGAGTATCGCCGTCTTTGACAATATGAACATTATCTTCAATACCACAGAACGATTTCAATAGCCCTGCAGCTTTCCCGGTCAGATAAAATTGCAGCTGAGGATTTTTCCTGTAAAATTCAGGCAACCAGCTTGTGTGGTCCGGCTCCATATGATTGATAACCATATAGTCAATATTTTTTGGATCCAGGGGGATGGAATGGATTTCCGCTTCTAATTCTGCCGGCTTGCCATCAGTATCTTCCACCAAATCAATTATGGCAGTTTTATCACCTTGAACAATATAGGAATTGATTGAAATTCCATTAGGCATCGGCCACATACCTTCAAACAGCTGGTAGCTTTCCAGATTCACAGGTAAACAATAAATTCCATCGGTAATTTTTACAGCCTTCATCGTCCAGATCCTTTGTAGATTGTGGGGGATTAGTCTTCCAAGGTTAATTTCATCTCTTCAAGGAGTTCAGCAATAATCTTTTTATAATCTTCCATATCCGCCAGTGATTCCAGGTTTTGCAGTGCTTGTGGAATTTTGTGGTCAAAGGGAATTTGAGCGATTATTTTCCCATCAAATTCATCAGCAGTTTGAATTATTTTATTTTCAACCTCTGAACTGAATCCTGCCTTATTAAGCAGGACATAATGGGGGATAGAAAATTTCTGTACCAGTTCCGCCAACCGGCGATAATCAGATAGCCCGGAAAGGCTTTCTTCGACAACTGCCAGAACCAGATCAACTCCAGTGATTGATGAAATTGCCTGACAACTGGTTCCCGGCGGACCGTCGATAACAATGTAGGCAATATTCTTCTCTTTTGCAATAGTTGATGCTTCTCCCCGAACCTTGGTAATCAATTTTCCACTATTATCTTCGCCTGGAATTAAATCCGCATGGACCAGGAAACCGTTACGAATAGAGCTGACATACCAATCGCCCCCCTTACGTTCTGCCATACTGATGGCATTAACCGGGCAGACATAGGCACAGGCAGCACAACCTTCACAATCGGAATCAATGACAATGGTACCATCTTCATTTTGACTGATGGCATCAAACTGACAGGTCGACTGGCAGAGGCCACAGCGAGTACATTGATCATGATCAACCCTGGCAATATCCATCCCATAATAGGCATTGCTTGATTGAGAAACATAAGGGAGAAGAATTGGCAAATTGGAAGCATTGACATCTGCATCGACGGCAACAACGGAATCCATCATTTTGATAATTGAAGCGGTAATGGAGGTCTTTCCAGCTCCCCCCTTGCCGCTGAGGATGGCGATCTGACGAGTCATAGTTTTTCCAGCTCCCGACTAATTGCTGCATGCAGTCCGTTATGGATGTCACTGAACTGCTGACTAAGAATTTCACCCTGGAGATTTGCTTTGTGATATCGGTCATCCAGAGGAACGATCAATGCCGTTTTTTTAGATTTATCCCGGAAAAACTGCTCGACACTTTCTGAATCCATCGCTTTATTAGCGATGATGAGGTAGTTCTTGCCCATCTGCTGCACAATTTGTTCCGTCTGCTGCATATCATGAAAACCAAACGGTGTCGGCTCAACAACCAGAACAACCAGATCCGCCGGTTTTATGGCTGCAACTGCGGCACAGGAATTTCCCGGAGGCCCGTCAATAACAGAGAGCTTTTCTGCGTCTATCTTCTTCACCATTTCGCTGATCAGATAAGTCCCACGCGTTGAACCGATCTTCAGATCACCGATATGGACCATATTCTTGATTCTCGAAGAGTAGCCGGAGCGGATATCTCCTACTGAGGTTTCCTGATAACTGATGGCTTGTTGCGGGCAAACTTTCTCACAGAGACCACAACCATGACAAAGAGGTTCCGTTAAATAGACCGTCTTCAGAATCTTGTAGAGGGCATGAAAACGACATGCTTTGGTACAGAGACCACAGCCGTCACAAAGCTCTTCTGAAAATACCGGGACGGGTTGGTTGACCGGAGTTGTTTTAGACAGTTCCGGCTGGAGAAAATATTCTGCATTAGGAGCATCAACATCCAGATCATAAAATTCAGCAGAAAAAACCTCTGCGATTGATGCAGCAAGGGTGGTTTTTCCAGCACCACCTTTGCCGCTGACAACAGAGATAATCACTACGCTCCTCCACCGCAAACCTGATCATTACTGATCGGCGACAGTTGGTCATTGAGGAATAAATCAACCGATTCCTGCACTGTCTGACCGATTCCGGCATACACCTCAATCCCGGTTTCGCGAAATCCCTGCAGCGGACGTCCCCCAATTCCGGCAACAATCAACTTATTGACGTGGTTGGCATTCAACAATATCACCGGTACGGAACACCCCCCCTGAACATGACCGCCATTTTGCATAGCGACAACCTGCTGAACCTGATTATCTTTAATATCAATCAAAGTGTAATAAGCACATTTCCCGAAATGTCCCGAACGCTGTGCTTCCAGGCCAGCATCTGAATCTGCCGGGATTGCCAGCCGTATTGCGCCATTTTCCGGAGCGGAAACGGTTTCTTCCGGGGCTTCTTCTTGCGGGGAAAGTTCTTGAGGAATGCGGGATAAAACTTCTTCAACAGTTCCCGTTGTATTTTCATGGTAGACAATTTTTGCTTTGTCCAGAACTTCGGCAGCTTTGGGACCAACATGGCCGGTATAGAGGACATCCACTCTGTATTCTGCCAGTTGTTGCGACGCCCCCGTTCCGGCACCGTTGTCAGATTCAATACCCTCGGTGTTATCGTGAGCATAGACTTCACCCGTTGCACTGTTTGCGATTAAAAAATATGCGGCCCGGCCGAATCTAGGATCGACTTCGGATTGCAGGGATGCTTCTTTAGCGGTAACGGCAATAATCATAGTATGCGTAGCTCCATTGTTAAATTAATTCTAAAACGGTAAAAGACTGGCTCTCTGCCCCAGGACTTTTTCTGATGGGGCGATCAAGAGAACAAAAGAGCTCAGTATAATAGAACTCCATCCGTTCAATCTACCCTCCAGATAAATTCCTACCGGCGGCATCCCCCACGGCCCTGACCACGACCGGCGCCACGGCCTGAGCCCATTCCTTGTCCACGACCTTTCCCCATCCCCTGACCGCGTCCTAGCCCCATTCCCCGTCCCGTTGCGGGTAAAGCTCCGGAACATTGTGGAGCAACAGTTGAGTTTTGATTTATTGTTTCCTGACTCTCAACCGGTGCATCATGGTTCGCAGTGTTATTCGTCAGGATATTGCCATTTTGTATCTGGTCAAGCACGTTCTGAACAGTTCCCGAAATATTTTCAAAATAAGGAATATTGGCCTGATTCAACACGTCTGCCGCTTTTGGACCCACTTTCCCGGTATAAAGAGCTTCAACGCCATATTCAGATAATGTCTGTGCTGCTCCGGTTCCAGCGCCATTCGAAGCATTGATGCCGTCACTGTTGTTGTGGCCGGTAACCTCGCCGGTCTCAGTATTGATAATCATGTAGTAAGCAGCTCTACCGAATCTTGGATCGATTTCAGCTTGCAGGGAATTTTCCTGCGCAGTTATTGCAATTAACATATTCGTTTTTCTCCAGTCATGACGACCTTGTATTTGTCTGATGTGAATATAACAATGGGGCAGGCAAATCGCCTGCCCCCGTGGGATGATCAGCGTCGGCCTCTGCCTCTACCGCGCCCCAGACCTTGCCCACGGCCCGCAGCAAACCCGTTACCACATCCGGCACCGAAACCACGTCCCTGTGAATTATCCGGATTCTGGTTCTGACCTAACCCGAATCTCTGACCTTGTCCCCGTCCGAGCCCCTGACCATTTCCCAGTCGTGCCCCTTGACCTTGATCAGCAACACCCAAACCTCTTCCGGTCATTGCACCCTGACCTTGCGGTCCTGTTCCATCTCTTCCTGGCATAATTGCCTCCTTTAAAATAATTGAGTTGTTGGTTGATTTATACCTGCTGCAGGAGGACAGAGTTCTGTCTTCGATAACTGCAACCACTTTGTGCATATGCACATAACAACATTAGCCTCACGTGTCTTCCCTGTCAAGAATTATTTGTGCATATACACAAAATAAATTTTAACTGATGGCGGGCACGATAACAGCCGTGGTCTCCTAGCCATACTCACAAATTGTTCTGATTGATCTTGAAGACGTTGCAGTATTTTTGCTCCGACCTGTTCAGCGACCCCGAGAACAAACGACAGGCTCTCTAAAAGTACAAATCTTTCCCAAATGCATTTGCTAATATTTCAGCTATCGTGTTTATAATTTGTCAATCAATCGTCCCGATCTCCTCGGAGACCAAGGAACAAAATACGGACAATCAAGTGGAGACATAGATGTCTAAAAGACGGGTCAAAAGAAGCTTTTTCCAAAGAATCCTGGGATCTCCGGCCACTCAAGAACCGGCTGCGGCGAATTGCTGGAATTATGAGAATGGTCAACTGTTCATAGATCTTCAAAGAGCGCCTGAATTACAAATTTCAGGCGGCGCCTTACGCTTAGAAGGAGGCAGTCTTCCACTTCGAATCCTCGTGGTCAATAGTGAAGACGGAGAATATCGGGCGTACCACAACAGATGCACCCACATAGGCCATCGTCGCCTGGATCCCGTACCTGGAACAAACACAGTGCAGTGTTGCAGTCTCAATCATTCAACCTTCGGTTGTCATGGTGAAACAATTGACGGACCTGCCCGTCGTTCTATCCAGAGCTTTCCAGTGGAAAAGGATCAGGAAAAACTGATCATTTCAATTGCATCGTTCTCAGGGAAATGAGAGTGAAATGAGATTTGAAAAAGCTGGCTTTTTCTCGTTGGCCAAAGATCTTGGGAAAAGAAAGACTGCGGGCGCTTGAAACGGTCTCGTTGATCGCTGTAGTCAAATCCTCCCCTCCTGGCGCAATTTGACCAGATGGGATTTAATATTCTCCATGGCAAAGGGAAACAGTCGTTTTTCCAACCCCTGATAAATGGTATTGAGTATTTCGATTTCTGTTTTGCCGCTCGTGTGCAGACTCTGGATGGCGCTTTCCCGTTGATAGCGATGTTGCAATGTCGACTGTATTTTGAAAGTACTCCGCATCGGCATTCCGTGCGACGGAACAATAACGGCAGGATCAAGTGCAATAATTTCCTTCAACGTCCGGTAATAGGTCGCCATATCACCCTCTGGAGAAGCAATGACCACCGTCCCGACACTCTGGATGAGATCGCCAACCAGAAACCAGCGCAACGATTCGGGAACAAGGGCAAGTTGCCCTGCGTCATGGCCGGGAACAGAATGGACCCGAACCTCCTCACCTTTCCAAGTGGTCACACAATCCCCGGCCTGTCGGGTCTCCACACAAACTTCAGAAAAATAGTCATTCCCCTGTTTCTGCTGAATTCGGCTCAAAGTATCTGTACTCATCCAAATCGGCACATCTAAGTGCTTTGCCAAATCAGGAGCGTATTCATGGTGATCATGATGATGGTGGGTCAAAAATATTGCCTTCAGGGTATCGCCTTTCAGGGTTCGCAATAATCGTTCTAAAACCTGCGGAGATTCCGGCGAGGGATCAACCAGAAGCTTTGGAGCCCCTTCGTCTCCAAGCAAAAAAGCGTTCGTCCGTTTTTCGGGTGGAAACGTGTTGGAGGGAACAGGAAGCATGGTCAGACCACTCAACAGTTCGAACCGGGGAACATATGAATTCTCATCGGGCTGCGGCGACAAATCCCCGAAATTGTAGCCGTCTGGATTCCGTTGTAACCGTTCCAAGACCCATCGTAAAGGTGGAACCATTAAAGCATCCCCCCGACTGAAACTGTCGAGCAATTCTTCCGGTCTTTTCCAGGAACCGGCAGCAATCTCTCCTGAGTCAACGTCAAATTGAGGTCGTGCCTGCAGATCAATACGGAAAAAATGCAGCCGGAAACGAATCGGGGCGGTTGCCGGAGCCAAAGCGGTGGCAAGATATTTTACTGCGGTCACTTGCCCCGAAGAGATTCCGGCAGGGAGATCATAGCTGAGCTCTTCACGAATCTCCCGAACCAGCGCATGCATAGATCGACCCTCAAGATCACAAAGAAAGGGCGAAGAATGCTGCCGGTTGCTATCCTCACGATCAATTTTCCCTCCCGGAAAAGACTCATAACCGGGAAAGGCGTAAAGATACGATTGGCGGCGAACAGCAAAGACACAACCCTGATGACAAAATACTCCGGCAACAGAATCAATAATTTTCATAGAATCCTCTATCGAAAGAATAAAGGGAGAAAGCTCATAACAACCACAACTGATCAGCTGGATAACCCGGCAAATCGCTTTAACTCTGCAATCTCCTGCGGCCACAACTCCGGTTGTGTTGTCTCCAGAATCAGTGGGATGGCGTCAAAACGGTCATCTGCCAGAATATATTTGAAACAATCCCAGCCGATCTCTCCGGCACCGAGAGGGGCATGGCGATCAACACGACTGCCATAGAGGGTTTTACTATCGTTAAGGTGCATCCCTTTCAAATATTCGAAGCCTACAACCTGCTCAAATTCAGCAAAAGTTTTCTCACAGGCCTCCAATCCACGGAGATCATAGCCGGAAACGAAAGTATGACAAGTATCCAGACAGACACCGACACGCTCCTTATCATCCACCTGTTCGATGAGCTGGGCCAGATGCTCAAAACGATAGCCAAGATTGCTTCCCTGCCCTGCAGTATTTTCAATAACCGCAGTGACACCATTAGTCTGTTGCAACGCCAGGTTGATTGATTCAGCAATCCGGCTCAAACAGTCAGTTTCATCAAGTTGCTTTAAATGAGAGCCGGGATGAAAGTTGAGATAGATCAGCCCTAATTGTCGGCAGCGTTGTAACTCATCAATAAATGCTTGCCGTGATTTCTTCAATTTATCTGTTTCAGGGTGACCCAGATTGATCAGATAGCTGTCGTGGGGAAGAATCTGCTCCGGATTGAAATGACATTGCTGACAATTCTGTTTAAATTTCGCGATAGCTTCTTCGGTCAGCGCTGAACTCTTCCACTGCTTCTGATTTTTTGTGAACAAAGCAAAGGCTGTTGCACCAATCTCAACGGCATTAAGTGGTGCATTAAACACCCCTCCTGAGGCACTAACGTGGGCGCCGATATATTTCATCATTAAAACTCTCTTTCATTCGCTGATGAGGATTCTCAAGAGTCTGTTACTAGCGTAAAAATTCCCCGGCGCGATCAATCAGATGGCGGGCAATACTGCGGTTTGGCGGAAGAGTCGGCAGCTGGTCCAGCCTGCACCATTTGGCATCAGCCAGTTCTTTGTCGTTCAGGACAATCTCGCCCCCGGCATAATCAGCAATAAATCCACACATCAACTGGCTGGGAAAAGGCCAGGATTGACTTCCTATATAACGAATATTTTTGATCTGGATATTTGTCTCTTCAATCGTTTCCCTGGCCATCGCCTCTTCCAGACATTCACCAAACTCGACAAATCCCGCAACAAGACTGTAGCGTCCATCAGCCCATTCCCCTTTTCGGGCCAGGAGAATTTCATCCCCTTTGACAACCAGGCCGATCACGCAAGGATGAATTCTGGGAAAATGATGATTATGGCAGGAGGGACACTCTTTCCCCCACTGTCCCGGTAATCTCACCGTCTCTGCGCCGCAATGTCCACAATGCCGACTGCTTTCTTCCCAATGGAGAATCATCTGTCCGAGACCGGCCAGAGACAGTATGGGAATCGGCACTTTAGTAGGCGAGGCCCGCAATGAATGCTGTTGGAGCTGACAAGGCAATTCTACACCATCGTCAATACGCAACAACCGGCAAGGACGCCCCTGCCATTGACCGATGTAGAGAGGACGTTCCGATGTTTCCGGAATGGGTGAATTTCCTTCCGGCAATTTTTGCCCCTCTTTGCTGTCGAGAGTTAAGACTCCCCCCCCTTGCAAGAGCAACCAGACGCCCGCTCCTCCCGGGTCCTGATCCGGAGTTTCAAGGCGGAAATTATCATCCAGACAAGCGCGGTTAAAAGGAAGATCAACTGGAGCAGGATAAGTATCAAACTGTGACATGCTATGCGTTCTCCCTTATTTTCAGAGCATAACGCAATAGCGCAATCTGGGTTTTTGCATCTGTTATCGTTCCATCTGAAATCATTTCCAACGCTTTATCCAGATGAATGGCCCATGGCTCGATAAATTCATCCGGTTCCAGAGCTGTCTGTGTTTGTTGCAGTTGTGTTGCCATAAAAAGAAAAATTTTTTCGGTACAGAATCCGACACTACTGTACACAAAGCCCAAGGATTCAAGCTGTTGCGGCCGATAGCCTATTTCCTCTTCCAGTTCCCGTTCGACGCATCCCGAAGGATTTTCCCCGATTTCCAACCGCCCGGCCGGAATTTCATAAATATAATCCTCCGCAGCTGGACGGAACTGACGGATCAACAATAACCGTCCATCATCCAGAATCGGCAATGCTGCCGCCCCGCCGGGATGTTTTATAATTTCAAAGCGTGACTCGCTGCTATCGGGCATAAGATGAACTTCACGGGCCAGGTCCAGGATCCGGCCACGATAGATAATTTCTTCAGCTATTTTACTCACCAGACAATCCTTTCTGCTTCACGACAATTTTCTCAGTCCAAACGACATCAACATCCCGTTCAACAATTCAATTCCGCCCGCAAAAATTTTTGCAGGGAGCTATGATCCCCACGATTTGCACATGGCCACTCGGGACCGTCCCGATCAATCAGCCAGGTATCAACCAGATAGGTCTTCATTCCTGTCGCTACGGCAGCCAGGTCGTGATTGATATCGTTCCCGACCATCAGGCAATTTTCCGGTGCAACATTAAGCTGAGCGGCAATGCCTTCAAAATACCCCGATTGCGGCTTACAATAGTAACTGTTTTCATAACTCGTCATAAAAGCAAACGAATCCTCCTCTAATTCAGCCCACTGCACACGTGCCCTGATCATGAACATCGGAAAGACAGGATTTGTCGCCAGCACCAGTGGAACTCCAGCCTCATGACAATTCCTGACAATCTGTTTAGCCAGCGGAATAGGGTGAATAAAATGCTGCAAGCCGTTCAAATCATTTTGCTCAAAAAGAGCTAAACTTTCACGCATTCTCGATTCAGGAATGGCAAGATCCCTTTGCATTTTAGAGTAAACCCGCTCTTCATTTGTTCTCAATCCATCACCTTCCGTATGGATAAGATCACGGATAATTTCAAGTAATGTTTTTTCAAATTTTTCAGGCGCAACAATGTCAGTACAATATGCAGACAGTGCCCGTAGATAGCGGGGAATAAACTCCCGCATCTGGGCGCGAAGCAAGGTTCCATCAAGATCAAACAGGACTGCTTTGATCCTGTTTTCCGGTCTCAGATTCGACATATTCACCCCTATCTCCCAAATAGCAAAAAGTACTTTTACCACAGAGATTAAATAAGCGTCCAATCGCAACAACGTTATGAACACTTGACTGAGAAGCCAATGGACGCTAAAAGTTTAGTAAAACACTGTCATAAAAGGCTAGCAATGAACGAATTCAGAACTGAAGTCAAGGAGTTGCAAATCGGTCAGAAAATTCGGGAGCTGCGACAAAAGCGGCGAATGACCTTGCAGGATCTTTCTGACACGACGGAACTCTCAAAGCCGCTATTGTCTCAGGTTGAAAACGACCAGGTCATCCCTCCCCTGGCAACCCTGTTGCGGGTCGCCAAAGGTCTCAGAGTACCGCTGCAAACTTTTTTTGAAGAAGAAGATAATACCCAGAAGTGCCTGGTTGTTCGATCCGATGATGCTGAGCGTATGTACCGCCGTCCCAGTCACGGCGGCTCCCCTCAGCCTTATTTTTATCATTCTCTGGCTTATGGAAAAAAACATAAACATATGGAACCCTTTCTGGTGGAATTCGATCCGGCCCAAACCGATCAATCGCAGCCTGTCAGTCACGCCGGAGAGGAATTTTTTTATATTTTAGAAGGACAGGTAGAACTGAAGCATGGCAATGAAACCTATATTCTCAATCCAGGCGATTCTGTCTATTGGGACTCAAATGAACCACACCGGCTCAGGGCCTTGGGAACAGAGATTGCTCATGGAATTGCCGTCCTTTATCCCCGAAACTAAAAGATTATAAACACAAAAGAAAATTGTTCTGCTAAACTTTCTACTGAATTTCTTTAAGATGGTCTGCTAACAACATCCATTATTAATCAGGAGGTTATTCCATGGCAAAAGTAGGTGTTATTCTTTCCGGGTGCGGTGTTTACGACGGCAGTGAAATCCATGAAGCCGTCATTTCTCTACTGGCTCTTAACCGTGCTGGGGCAGACGTTGTCAGCATGGCTCCCAACATGGAACAGACAGTCATTAATCATTTGACTGGTGAACCAGCCGAGGGAGCTAGTCGCAACGTTCTGGAAGAGTCTGCCAGGATTGTGCGCGGTGAGATCCAGGATATCGCCAAAGTTGACACCACAGACCTGGACGCTCTGTTCATTCCCGGCGGTTTCGGAGCGGCAAAGAATCTCTGTGACTTTGCTTTCAAGGGTCCCGATTGTGACGTTCATCCTGAAGTGGCCCGGGTCATCAAAGAAGTCGTCACTGCGAAAAAACCATTGGCGGCAGTTTGTATTGCACCGGCTCTTGTGGCCAAGGTTCTCGGTGACAATAAACTGGCCCCCCAGGTCACGATTGGTACCGATAAAGATACCGCAGAAGCCCTGACGTCCATGGGAGCAACCCACATGTCGTGTCCGGTCAGAGAGTTTGTTATTGACGAAAAAAACAAAATAATCACCTCTCCCGCCTATATGCTTGCCGGTAATATCAGTGAAGCGGCAGAGGGTATTGAAAAAACTGTGGCGGCACTTCTGAAGATGATTGATTAAAATTTCGGCATGGACAGACCGCAAAAAAATTCATATTCAACAGTGCAATGAGTATTGTAATGATCGGTTAAAACTGATAAGTTCCAGCGCATTCATTTAACTTTTAAAACGAAGGAGGTTCAGATGCAAAAATATGTATGTATTGTCTGTGGTTATATTTACGATCCAGCTATAGGTGATCCTGATAACGGTATTGAGGCAGGAACCAGCTTTGCAGATATTCCGGAAGATTGGGTCTGTCCACTCTGTGGTGTTGCTAAATCAGACTTTGAACCAGCTTAATTCCAGTTGCTTCTTAATCAATCTCAGGGCTCGATTGTTACTCAACAGTCGAGCCCTGTTTTTATTTAAACAGAATTATTTATCAGCACGGTCAAGGTTCAGTTTTCCCATAATGTTTAAAAGACGAAGAGGGAAAGAGCAAGATGGAAAAAAACCATATTCGCAAACCCGATTGGCTTAAAGTCAAATTTCCCGCCGGTGAAAACTATACCAGGATTGATCGTTACCATCGCCTCAACGGTCTTAATTCTGTCTGTCGGAGTGCGGCCTGTCCAAATCAGGGGGAGTGCTGGAGCCAAGGGACAGCAACTTTTATGATTCTCGGCACGATCTGTAGTCGTCACTGCCACTTTTGCAATGTTGGCAGTGGACATCCCAGCTTTCCAGATGCTGAAGAACCTGCCAAGATAGCCAAAGCGATTTATGAGTTGAACCTCAAGCATGCAGTCATCACCACGGTGACCCGTGACGATCTGGTCGATGGTGGCGCAAACCAATTTGTCGATTTGATCAAAGAGATCCGCAAGTTGACCAGCACATGTCGAATTGAGTTGCTAATTTCCGACCTCCAGGGAAACTGGGACGCCCTGACAAGCATTCTTGCAGAAAAGCCGGATATCCTTGGTCATAATATTGAAACGGTTCCCCGACTTTATCCCCAGGTAAGGCCGGAGGCTGAATACCAGCGCAGTTTGTCTCTCCTTGCAGAAGCTTATCAATATGACCCGGAAGTGATGACCAAATCGGGGCTGATGCTGGGAATGGGGGAAACTGAGGAAGAAGTTCTTCAGGTCATGGCTGATCTTCGGAAGCACCATTGCCGGTTGTTGACCTTGGGCCAGTACCTGGCTCCAACACGCAACCATTTTCCGGTACAACGTTACGTGACTCCGGAAGAATTCGCCGGCTATGCCGAAAAAGGTCTTGCCCTGGGGTTCTCCCACGTTGAAGCAGGACCATTGGTTCGATCTTCTTATCATGCGGAAGAACAGTATGATGCCGGCAGAAAGGACTGACATGGATAACTTTACTATCGTTCGCCCGGAGCATTTAAATCATCATGGTTATCTGTTTGGCGGAGTTATGCTGAAATGGGTCGATGAAAATGCCTGGATGGCTGCATCCAGGGAATATTCCGGTCGCAATCTCGTAACTGTTGGCATGGATGCCTGTCGTTTTAAACATCGTGTTGAAAATGGTTCTATTTTACGGTTTCACACCGATAAAGTTAAGCAGGGCAGAACATCAGTCACCTACAGTGTTGTTGTGTTTGCCGACGCTCCGGGAGCTCCACAGGAAAAAGAAGTTTTCAGCATTTCAGTAACTTTTGTCCATCTGAATGCAGAGGGCCGCCCCAGTAGCCTGGATGGCATGGGAACATAAAAGAACCTGCCGGGAGAAAAGGATATTTCTTTAAAATATATTGATCCGGGGGGGGGAACCTTAAGATCGAGTTGCTTAGCAAGCCTCAAAGGACCGCAATACATTTCAACGACACTGCACCAGCTGTCAACGACTCTAGCCTGGAAAAAAATTTTGAACGCTTATACCGGATTGAATCCCCCCGAAATCGTGCGCTCTATGGGAATTCAAATAACAATGACGAGAGCAAGTACAGGGGGGATAGGTGGGGTTATCGAGAGACAGGTTCTTTTGGAATCTGTCTCTCGATCCATCTGTTATGTTACAGATCAGGCTTTAACGTCGAGCCTGCTTCCTTTACCTGTCTGTTCAGCTATTTGCAGACGTTGTTGTTCCCCCACTTGCATTTGTTCCGTTTTCTCCAAAGACTTGGTGAGAACATCAAACCCTGCTTGCGTTTTATTCGTTGACATCGCTTGAGCTGCGATGCTCATAGAGCCGGAAACTTCCATTGCCATTTTCTGCTCCTTTCGCCGATTTATTATTTCCTACTAAAATAGCAGGAAATAATAAATCGGTCAACACTTTATTTAGTCTCTTTAATTAAAATAAAAAATTTACCTATGTTTCCATTATTTTACTGTCTTTATTGCGGCAAACTGACGACTGCTTTATACTCTTATGTGTTTTTTAGGCCCCCCGTTGAAAACTAACCATAAAATATCCATGAATTGTGAGCTAAAAAATGAGTGTTAACAACAATGTCAGTCCGGAGTGGATAGAGTCTCAGTATCAGATTTTTAAAGATAATCCCACCCAGCTATCCGACGAGTGGCGATCATTTTTTCAAGGTTTTGAACTGGGAATAGACAATCAGGTTTCTCCGGCTCTGGATCACAAGCCTGCTGCAGTACAGACAATGATCCACCGCTATCGCGACATTGGTCATCTTTATGCGTGCGTTGATCCTTTGACTCCCTGTTCACTTGATCATCCCCAGCTGCAGATTTCTGAATTCGGGTTGGAAGAGAAAGACCTGCAACGCACCTTTGCGACCAAAAATTTTATTCTTCCTGAAGCCCCCCTCAAAGAGATTATAGATGTTCTTGAGCAGACCTATTGTCATTCTCTCGGTTTGGAATTTATGCATCTTCCAATCCTTGAGGAGCGAAAGTGGCTCCAGCAAAAAGCTGAAGAATCCCGGCTACGCACGAATATAAGCCGCGAAAAAAAGCTTGCAACCATCAAGATGCTGCTTCAAGCCACCAAGTTTGAATCCTTCCTGCACCGTAAATTTGTCGGCCAGAAAAGATTTTCTCTGGAGGGTGCGGAGTCAACGATTCCACTCCTGGATCATCTCATTGAAAAAGCCGCCGAACTTTCTTTGCAGCATGTTGTGATCGGCATGTCACACCGGGGACGGCTCAATGTTCTGGTCAATATTTTCAAAAAACCTCTGGCAAACCTCTTTGCAGAGTTTGCCGACAATGCTGGGTGCCAAATTGTCGGTGAGGGGGACGTCAAATATCATAAAGGCTATTCAACCGACCGTTGCTTTACTGATGGCTGCGTGCATCTGTCTCTCGCTTCGAACCCAAGTCACCTGGAGGCAGTCAATCCTGTTGTCGAAGGAAAATGTCGCGCGCGCCAGGACCGCATCGAGGGAGATGGCGGGCAACTGGTCATGCCGCTACTGATTCACGGAGATGCGGCATTTGCAGGTCAGGGAGTTGTGGCTGAAACCCTCAACCTTTCGCAACTGGCCGGATACAAGACCGGTGGTACGTTGCATGTGGTCATCAACAATCAGATTGGATTTACAACGATGCCGGTCGATGCGCGTTCGACCTGTTATTCTACCGATATTGCCAAAATGTTGATGGCGCCGATCTTCCATGTCCATGGTGACGACCCTGAAGCGCTGATTCAGGCTGCGACCATGGCCATCGAATTTCGTCAGAAGTTTCGTAAGGATGTCGTTATTGAGGTCATCTGCTATCGCAGGCATGGACACAACGAGGGAGACGAACCCTTTTTCACCCAACCCCTGATGTACGAAAAAATCCGCAATCATCCATTAACGGCTGAAATCTATAAAACCCAACTGCTTCTTGAGGGGTTTTCAACGGAAGAGCTGGAAGCGATTGAAAGTGAGATTGACCAGAATCTGGAAGATGCTCTCAGCAATGAAGTCTGTCCACTCCATGAAGAGTTCATGAAGCAATGGGCCCACATTTCTCGGGAATTCAGCTTTGAACCGGTCGAAACAGCTGTTAACCAGGAGACACTTCAGCAGTTGAGCGCCTCATTAACCACAGTCCCCGGAAAGTTTTACCCCCCACCGGAAAATTACTTCACTCCTTAAAAAGCGCCGTAAATCTGTCGCTGAAGGAACAAAAATCGATTGGGGAACTGCTGAGTCTCTGGCTATGGCGAGCCTGGTTCATGAAGGCACCTCTATTCGTCTCTCAGGACAGGATTCCCGGCGCGGCACCTTCAATCATCGTCATGCAACTCTCTATGACACAACCACGGCCAAGGAATATACTCCTCTGGCGGATATTGCCGCGCTGGCAGGATGTCGCTTTGACGTATTCAACAGCATGCTTTCTGAAATGGCCGTCTTGGGGTTTGACTACGGATATGCAGTAGAGACACCTGACGACCTGACAATTTGGGAAGCACAGTTTGGTGATTTTGCCAACGGCGCTCAGGTGATTATTGATCAGTTTATTGCCAGCAGCCAGGCCAAGTGGGATCGCCCATGCGGTATTACCATGTTTTTACCTCATGGCTATGAAGGTCAGGGACCCGAACATTCCAGTGCCCGAATGGAAAGGTATCTGCAGCTTTGCGCCAATAACAATATGCAAATTGTCAATGCCAGTACCCCGGGACAATTATTTCATTTGTTGCGCCGTCAGGTTCGCACCCGCCACCGCTGTCCGCTGATTCTGTTTACCCCTAAAGCTCTGTTGCGTCATCCCGCTTGCGTTTCAAGTCTGGCGGATTTAGCAGGCGGACATTTCCAGGAAATTCTGGCTGATGACCTGAGTCCCAAGCAATGTCGGCGAGTGATTCTTTGTGCCGGAAAGATCTATTATGATCTGCTGCAGCAGCGTCAGGATGGCAATCACAACGATGTTGCTCTTGTCAGAGTTGAACAAATTTACCCACTCCATAGAGAACTCCTGGAAAAAAATTCTCAAACCGTACAAAAAATCGGTTGATTATTGCTGGGTTCAGGAAGAAATTGCCAACGCTGGGGCTTGGGATTATCTGCGTCCTCAATTGCGTGATCTGATCGGCCGGGAACCGAGATATATTGGTCGTAAGCGCTCGGCCAGCACCGCAGTTGGTTCCAACCGACTCCATAAAATTGAGCAGCAGCAAATTTTGGATAAAGCCTTTGCAACCACAGATGAGGATTAAACATGGATATCATAGTACCCCAGGTAGGTGAGTCAATTGTTGAAGCGGAAATCGGTGAATGGTTCAAAAAAGATGGTGAGTATGTCAACAAAGATGATTTGCTCATGGAACTGGAAACGGAAAAAGTCAATGTTGAACTGAATGCTGAAGCGTCCGGAACACTGACTATTCTCGTTGAAGAAGGGGAAACCATAAAGATTGGTGCTGTGATCGGCAAAATTGATGAGACAGCTGCCGCGCCTGAGGCTGCAGAAAAAACAGAGACGACAAAGGAAACGACAGCAGACGTTGCACCGGCGGTCACACCGGCAGATGCACCGATGAATCCAGCCGTCCCCAAAATTGCCGCTGAAAGGGGGATTGATCCTGCGACATTGAAGGGAAGCGGTCGTGATGGCAGAGTTCTTGTTGATGACATTCCGGCGGCAAAAGCAGAAGAAAAACAAACCACTCCGGCAGCATCTCCGGCCGCACCCGCCATTGAGCCAACAGCTCCAGCTGAAGCAGCTGAACGAATCACGCGGGTAGCCATGTCACAATTTCGCAAAAAAATGGCTGAGCATCTTTTACGTGCGAAACAAGAAACAGCCATGCTGACGACCTTTAATGAAATCGACATGAGCCGGGTGATAGAGCTACGCCGCCGCTACAAAGAAATCTTTCAGGCTAAGCACGATGTCGGTCTTGGCTTCATGTCTTTCTTCGTCAAAGCCTGTGCCGAAGCATTAAAAGATGCCCCGGAAATCAACGCGAGTATTGATGGAAACGACATTATCTATCATAACTATTACGATATCGGCGTCGCAGTAGGAAGTAAGCGCGGCCTGGTTGTCCCGGTCATCCGCGATGCTGACAAGCTGGATTTTGCCGGTGTCGAAAAGACCATCCGAGACCTTGCTGAACGGGCCGGCAACGGCAAATTGACTCTCGATGAACTTCAGGGAGGAACGTTTACTGTCAGCAACGGTGGAGTTTATGGTTCCGTTCTCTCCACACCACTCTTGAATCCACCCCAGTGCGGCATTCTCGGAATGCATGGCATTCAAGAACGGGCAGTCGTTGTCGAAGGAGAAATTGTCATTCGTCCCATGATGAATATCGCCCTCAGCTATGACCACCGGATTATTGATGGCCAACAGGCCGTCGGCTTTCTCAAACAAGTCAAAAACTACATTGACAACCCGGAAACCCTGTTGTTGAAAATTTGAACTCAAAGGAGAGCAAATGTCTGAACAAATATATGATCTGATCGTCATTGGTGCCGGCCCTGGTGGCTACGTTGCTGCCATTCGTGCGGCGCAACTCGGGTTTTCCGTTGCTGTCGTCGAAAAGCGTTCAACTCTGGGAGGAGTCTGCCTGAACGAAGGCTGTATTCCCAGCAAGGCATTGCTTGAATCAAGTGAGCATTTTGCCCGGATTGATCACGAACTGGCAGAGCACGGGATTGAAGTCACCGGAGCCCGACTGGATCTGCCAAAAATGATGTCCCGTAAAGAAAATATTGTCAAAAAACTTACGGGGGGAATTGCCGGATTATTTAAAAAAAATAAAATCGACTCATTTACCGGTCAGGCAGAGTTATTACCTGCTCGTGATTCCATACATAAAGTTAAAGTTTCAGGCGAAAACGGACCTCTGGAACTATCAGCGAAAGCGCTTCTCCTGGCAACGGGCAGCGAAGCGATTGAACTTCCCCACCTCCCCTTCAATGGAGAAACGACGATTAATGCCCGTGATGCACTCAGCTTGACCGAAGTACCAAAGCGGTTACTGGTCGTCGGTGGTGGCGTGATCGGTCTGGAACTGGGTTCTGTCTGGAGCAGGCTGGGTTCCGAAGTTACGGTTGTGGAAATGCTCCCGCAGATCGTCCCTCAAGCTGACCCGCAAGTTGCTCAGACATTGCAACGCAGTCTGAAAAAACAGGGACTGAACATCCTCCTTAAAACCCGGCTGGACAAAATTGAAACAACTAAAAACGGTATTGTTGCAAGCCTGACAACTGACAAGGGAGAGCAGCAGGTCACCTGCGACAAAGTTCTTGTCGCCACAGGACGACGTGCTCACACTGAAGGTCTCGGACTTGACGTCGTTGGATTAACAACAAACAAGCAGGGACAACTGGAGGTTGATGAAAATTACCAAACCGCAGTTCCGGGAATCTATGCTATCGGTGATCTGGTTCCAGGGCCGATGCTGGCACATAAAGCGAGCGAGGAAGGGGTGGTTTTCGCTGAAAGACTGGCTGGACAAAAATCTTCCATCAACTACCAAATCATCCCGGCAGTGACCTACACCTGGCCCGAAGTTTCCTCAGTCGGGCAAAATGAAGAGGAATTAAAAGCAGCGGAAATTCCCTATAAAGCAGGTAAGTTTTTCTTTGCTGCCAGCGGTCGAGCACTTTGTACGGGTATGAGTGAAGGTTTTATAAAGGTTCTGGCAACTCCTGACAGTGGTCGCATTCTCGGAATCCACATTGTCGGCCCACAGGCATCGGAATTAATAGCTGAAGCCGCAACCGTTCTTTCTTTTGGCGGAAGTATTCACGATCTCGCTGTGACCTGTCATGCACATCCAACTCTCGCCGAAACACTCAAAGAAGCAGCTTTGGCGGTTAATCAGGAAGCCATCCATGCTTGATTTCTCTTGTTGCCCCTCTTGACAAACGGAGGGGCAACAAAGAAGAATAAGTGAAGTTTTTTGTGAAAAGCTTCGTTTCATAAAGGTCATTGCCTGACATCTTTTCCAAACTATAATTATCAGCTAAAAGGTTTTATCTTGAAATCAATTAAAAAACTGTTCGTGTTACTTGTCGTTATTGGCCTGGTAGCGGCCGGAATCTTTTATTTTCGTGACACCAAACCCCCATTGTTAAGCTTAACCCCGGGAAACGGTCCTGTTTCCAAAAATACAAAGATCCTTTTGTCTCTCAACGATGAGGGGATGGGGATCAAAAGTGTCGAAGTGGTCGTCATCCAGGGGAGCAACCAGCTTCCCCTCCTGAAACGCGCTTTTTCACCCCAAACCGCTGTTGCTGATCTGGACCTGGACCTATCTGCATTGAAACTGCAGGAAGGAGAGCTACGGATTGACGTGACCTCAACAGACCAGTCAATTTACCATTTTGGCAAAGGCAACACGATCAATCAGCAATTCACCCTGACCTATGATTCTCGGGCGCCGATCATTTCGCTCCTCAGCAAAGCTCATAATTTCACCAAAGGCGGCAGCGGCTTGGCCACCTTCAGCCTGAATGAAAAAGTTGTCTCTGCCGGAGTTCAATTTGCTGATTATTTTTTCCCGGCATATCAACAGGAGTCGGGGAACTATGCGTGCTTGTTTGCCTATCCTTACAATGTGAAAGAAAGCGATTTTGTTCCCAGAATCGTTGCCCGTGACCTGGCGGGAAATGAGCGTCAACTGGGAATGTATTATCGTGCTAATAATAAAAAATTCCGGCAGCGTAAAATCAATATCTCCGACAAATTTCTTTCCCAGAAAGCGCCGGAATTTGAAACTTTAGCCCCTGATATTGAGAACCCTCTGGATGTTTTTCTTTATATTAATCGGCAAGTTCGTCAACAAAACAGAGAAAAAATAGCTGAGCTCAGTACCCAGACGTCACCAACACCACTCTGGAATGGCGCTTTTATGAGACAACCACAAGCCGCAAGCCTGGCTCAGTTTGCCGATCACCGCACCTATTATTACAATGGCAAAGAAATCGACAAACAGGTTCACCACGGACAAGATCTTGCTTCAATTGCTCAGACAGAAATCGTTGCAGAAAATGCAGGAGAAGTTCTCTGGGCTGATTATATGGGAATCTATGGCCTCTGCGTCCTTATTGATCATGGACTGGGATTGCAGTCTCTCTATGCGCACATGAGTCAGCTCAATGTTACACCGGGAGACATATTAACTCGTGGACAGGTCATTGGTCGAAGTGGGACAACAGGAATGGCGGGGGGAGACCATCTCCACCTTGGTGTTTTTGTCGCCGGCGTTCCAGTACAACCCATCGAATGGTGGGATGCGAGCTGGCTGCGTAACAATATTGACAGTAAACTGTAGATTCATTTTTTCTGGTCCTGTACCTGCGGGGATTTCTTGACACTCCCACGGGTCTGGTCTAAAAGGTTCTTTTTAAATTTATTTCCCCCTGACAAAGTGAGGTTGATTTGATGAAAAAGGCTACTCTGCTTCTGCTGGTCACTCTGGCACTGTGTTTTAGTGGTAATTCTTTCGCTGTGACTCCGGCAAAAGAAATCAAAGCTGGTTTTGTTTATGTTGGACCTGTAGGCGATGCAGGCTGGACCTATGCCCATGACCAGGGACGTCAGGAGATGGAAAAACTCTCTTATGTTCAGCCGTCAACTTTTATCGAGACTGTCCCTGAAGGGGCAGAATCCGCCCGCGTTATCAATGGTCTGGTCCGCAAAGGGCACAATCTCATCTTTACCACCAGTTTTGGCTACATGGATGCAACCATTGATGTTGCCAAGCGCAATAAAGATGTTGTTTTTATGCATTGCTCCGGATTTAAAACCGCAGAAAATGTCGGCACCTATTTTGGTCGGATGTATGAGCCCCGCTACCTCTCTGGAATCGTTGCCGGGAAAATGACCAAAACCAACGCCGTCGGTTATGTCGCAGCGTTTCCGATTCCGGAAGTTATCCGCGGAATTAATGCCTTCACTCTGGGGGTGCAAAGTGTTAATCCAAAAGCAGAAGTCAAAGTTGTCTGGACGCAAACCTGGTTTGATCCAGGTGTCGAACGGGATGCGGCTGACAGTCTCCTGGATGTTGGCGCAGATGTCTTAGCCATGCATCAAGACGCCCCGGCCACGATGCAGGCAGCAGAAGCTCGTGGCGCTTACGTTATCGGCTACAATTCAGATATGCGCAGCTTTGCTCCCAATGCCTTTCTGACAGCTCCGATCTGGAACTGGGGAGCTCTCTACACCAAACTGGCGGAAGAGGTTCACAATGGAACCTGGAAATCCGAACAGATCTGGTCAGGGATGAAGGACGACTTGGTTCGTTTGGCTGATTTCAGTGCCAAGGTTCCCACTGAGGTCCAGTCCCTGGTCAATGAAAAAGCCGAGGCTATTAAAGCAGGTTCTCTCCATCCCTTCTCCGGCCCGATTAAAGATCAAAGCGGAAAAGAAGTGATTGCTGCAGGCCATACTCCCACGGACGGTGAACTCCTCGGCATGAACTATTTTGTTCAGGGCGTTCAGGGTACGATTTCCAAATAAACAAACAACCCCCTTAAAGGCACGCCTCCCGCGTGCCTTTTTTATTTCGTGACTCTCTGCAAAAGCATCAGATATGACTGATTTTTTACAGATCCAAAATATCCGCAAAACATTTCCCGGTGTTGTCGCCCTGGACGATGTTTCTTTCTCGGTTGCGCGCGCGGAGATCCATACACTGCTGGGTGAAAATGGAGCTGGGAAAAGTACGCTGATGAATGTTTTGACCGGGCTCTATCACCCTGACCGGGGACAGATCAGCATTGCAGAAAAACAAGTTCATTTCACCAGTCCACGTGACTCCCTTGCTTATGGCATCGGCATGGTCCATCAGCATTTCATGCTCGTGCCGGCCCATTCCGTTTTCGAAAATATCCTTCTCGCTCTGGAAAAAGTTCCCAATTTTTTCAACCGCAAAAAATACAAGGAGAAGATCCAGACATTAATTGATGAGTTTGACCTGGATCTCGATCTGGACACCCCTGTCTGGAAACTCTCCATAGGGGCACAGCAATGGATTGAATTAATCAAACTCTTGATGCGTGACTGCCAGCTGCTCATTCTGGATGAGCCAACCGCTGTCCTCACTCCCCAAGAAGCTGATCGACTCTTTGCTGTTTTAAGGCGATTAAAGAATCAGGGGAAAAGCATCATTTTTATTTCTCATAAAATGCGCGAAGTCATGGAAATTTCTGACCGCGTCACCATCCTTAAAAAGGGTTGCAGCCTGGAAACTCTGATCCGGGGTGATTTCGATGAATCAAGACTGGCTTCGCTGATGATCGGCAAAGACAAAATCCCCCAGTGGCAGAAAACATTACAAATGTCAGACCAGATCGTTCTTGATATCCAGGGGCTGTCAGTTCGTAATGATCGGGGCCTGTCCGATCTTGACAGTTTCAGCCTCCGGTTAAAAAAAGGAGAAATTCTTGGTATTGCCGGAGTTGCAGGCAATGGCCAGAAAGCTTTAGCTGAAGTTTTGACCGGGCTGAAAAACACCAGCCAGGGCCGAATCATGGCCGGGGATGAGGATATTACCAACAGTAACGCCAGATATTCTTATATTGCCGGAATTGCTCATATCCCTGAAGACCGCAAAACTATCGGCATTGCACCGGACATGAGTATTGATGACAACCTGATTATGAAAAGCTTTAAAAGTGGCTTATTCAGAAACTGGATTTTCCAGAACAAACGGGCTATCCGTCGTAATGCAGCAGAAAAGATTGCCCAGTTTGCCATCAAAACAGGCCCTGACGGCACCCCTGTCCGTTACCTGTCCGGTGGAAATATTCAGAAAGTCATTATTGCCCGTGAACTTTCCGAACACCCTTCCGTTCTGGTTGCCCTTTACCCGACACGCGGCCTTGATATCGGTAGCGCTGAATACGTACATAAAGTGATCGCCGATGGTGCTCATCGCGGCATGAGCACCATTTTGATTGCTGAAGATCTGGATGAATTGCTGAAACTCAGCGATAGAATAGCCGTTATGTTTCGTGGCAAGTTGATCGGTTATGTCGATCCACGGAAAACCACGCGAGAAGAGATCGGCCTGATGATGAGTGGTGAAACCCCGGGAGAGACAACATGAAGCTGGTCATTGAGCGCCGCGAAATTTCTTCTACTTTGCTCCGTTTCAGCGCCCCCATTGCCTCTATTGCTGTTGCCCTTTTTGTCGCCGGTTTTTTGCTGCTCGCCAGCGGTGTAAGCCCATTAGCAGCGTACCGGGAAATCATCATAGAATCCCTTGGCTCACTCTATGGGCTATCAGAAACCCTCGTCAAAACGACGCCCTTGATTTTTGCCGGGCTGGGAGTCAGCCTCGCTTTTCGCATGCAGATCTGGAATATCGGTGCTGAAGGACAAATTTACGTCGGTGCCATGGGGGCAACCTGGGTTGCTCTATTTTCCGGCATTCAAAATCATTGGCTGATGATGACAGCGATGTTTCTTGCTGCATTCTTCTGTGGGGGGCTGTGGGCTGGAGTTGCAGGTTTTTTACGAGCTCGTTGGCAGGTCAATGAAGTTATCGTCACCTTGCTGATGAATTATATCGCTATTCTCTGGGTCGATTACCTGATCTATGGCCCGTGGAAAGATCCCAAAGGATTCAACTTTCCTTTGACAGCGCAATTTGGTGATGCCGCTCGTTTTGCCGAGTATTTCAATACCCGCATGCATAGCGGTTTTTTCCTTGCCCTGTTCTGTGCTCTGATTCTCTACCTGTTCATAGAAAGAACCGTCTGGGGGTATGAGATCAAAGTTATCGGCAGCAATCAGAAAGCCGCTCAATATGCCGGCATGAACACCGGTATTGCCATTTTTTTCGTCCTCTTTCTCAGTGGTGCGATTGCCGGAATTGCCGGTTTCAGCGAGGTTGCCGGACTTCAGCATCGTCTCCAGCACGGGATTTCTCCCGGCTACGGATATACGGCAATCATTATCGCCTGGCTCGCTAAACGCAGCGCCATCGGGGTCGTTATTGTCTCTTTTCTGATGGGCGTTCTTCTCGTTGGTGGTGACAGCCTGCAACTCTTATGGCAGCTCCCTGTTGCGTTTGTTTACGCTTTCCAGGGGCTGATCCTGTTCTTCCTGTTGGCATCTGATTTCTTCATCATTTATCGCATCAAACGGGTTAAGGGAGTCGTCAATGCTTGAAATATTACTTGATGCAACTGTCCGTGCCGGCACCCCTATCCTGTTTGCCACCCTTGGCGCGATTATCAATGAACGCGCCGGGATCATTAATCTTGGGATTGAAGGGCTGATGTTAATCGGAGCACTGGCTGGTTTTTCCGGAACCTATCTCAGCGGCTCTTTGTTGGTTGGAGTTTTAGCCGCTTTCTGTGCAACTTTTATTGCCGGGAGCGTCCATGCGTTTATTACCGTTCAGTTACGCGGCAATCAAATTGTCTGCGGTTTGGCCCTGACCATGTTCGGGATTGGCATAACAGCACTTTTTGGCAAAGAGATGGTCGGACAAACGATCATCGGATTTAAACGACTTGCCATTCCCGGACTCAGCCGGATCCCCATTATCGGAAAGCCTTTTTTCAATCAGGATATTTTGATCTATTTCAGCTTCCTGCTGGTATTTGCAATCTGGTTTTTCTTTTACCGCACCCGGTGGGGATTGGGAGTTCGCAGTGTCGGTGAAAATCCTGCCGCGGCGGATACCTGCGGATTTTCCGTCAGCAAATACCGTTTCTTTGCCGTGACTGTCGGTTCCGGATTGGTTGGTATCGGCGGCGCTTACCTGAGTCTGGCCAGTACCCCAATGTGGATTGAAAACATGAGTGCAGGTCGTGGCTGGATTGCAGTGGCGCTCGTTATTTTTGCCGGATGGTCAAGTCAAAAAGCGTTGGTGGGAGCCTATCTGTTTGGCGGAATCACCGCAATGCAACTGCGCTTCCAGGCCATGGGAACAACTATCAGCGCCCATATTTTACAGATGCTTCCTTACTTTTTCACCATCCTTGTTCTGGTCATTTCCACATTACGGTTGCAAAAGGGAGCCAGTCAGCAACCGGAAGGTCTGGGCCTTCCATACGACCGGGAGGATCGCAAATGAGCGCAGCAAATCTGTTACTGGAACGCATCCGACTGGATGGTGAGATTAACGGTGAGATCATAAAGGTTGACCAGTTCCTTAATCACATGGTGGATCCGGTTCTGATTCATCAACTGGGGGATGATCTTGCCGCCCGCTTTGCCCATTTGCAGGTCGCAAAGATCCTCACAGCTGAAACCAGTGGCATCATGCTTGCCCAGGCTGTCGCCCTGAAACTAAAAGTGCCATTTATCTATGCCAAGAAAAAACGCCCTATCACCATGCCGGAGTATTATGCTGCGGCCAGCTACTCCTTTACCAAACAGGAATCAACCACCCTTTATGTTTCCAAAGAGGTTCTCCACCCGCAAGATAACATTTTATTTATTGATGATTTTTTCGCCAAAGGCTCAACCCTGAAAGCAATTGAAGAGATCCTCTCTCAAGCAGAGGCAAATATGGTGGGAGCAGCTGTCATCATCAACAAATCAGACCGTCGGGATATCGAGTCTATTCTGACCCTGGACGACCTGCGATAACCAGACATGTCACTACAACGCCGGTCCTGTTTCCTGCAGAGGCAGACTGCGGGTTGCAATCACCGCAATGCCGGTTTCAGCAACATCATCCAGAATAACTTGACCGACCTGAACCGGAGCTGAAATTTCGAGACAGTGCAATCTTTCAACGACAGCCATGACTTTATCCTTGGGGACCGCAGCAGCTGTTTTAACCGGTAATCGTGGCCACAATCCCGAAGTACAAGCAATGGTCGTACTCACCATCCTTCTCGGGGCCGTGTATTCCTGACGCGCATAATCTTCACCTCTTTTACAGCTATATCCGGTAATTTCCTGAATTTCACCATCAATAATGGTCAACTGCAATGGGCAACTCAGCGGGCAACCAATACAGGTCAGAGTTTTCTTCTCTTCCATTTATTCAACCTCCTGCGGGTGAACTTCGATTTTCAGATTATCGCCGAAGTAGTGGT
Source organism: uncultured Desulfuromusa sp. (assembly GCF_963675815.1). NCBI lineage: Bacteria > Pseudomonadati > Thermodesulfobacteriota > Desulfuromonadia > Desulfuromonadales > Geopsychrobacteraceae > Desulfuromusa > uncultured Desulfuromusa sp. The sequence goes on along the minus strand of NZ_OY776574.1, from coordinate 2,206,196 downwards.
CAAGAACCTCAGGAGCAAGGGTCAGTCGGATCATTTCTGCGGGAATCAGCATACGAAATTTTTTCTCATAACGATCGCCGAGGGTTAGAGTGCAATTTTTCATCGGCTGTTTGACTCGAAGGTAGATAACCTGCTCACGGTCAGGGGAAAGACTGTGAGGAACACAGGAAGCAATATTAGCCCCCTTCTGTAAAGCAATATTGTCACCGGGACGACGTTTTCCCATAGCCAGTTCAGCCGCAAATTGCCCCGCCCGAAGAGATTCTTCCGAAACAAAATCGACAATGTCATGGACATGCAATACGTTGCCGCAAGCAAAGACCCCCGGCAGAGACGTTTCCAGAGTGCTGCTCACCTGCGGGCCACCGGTCGCTGCATCCATATGCAATCTGAGCTTGGTTGAAAGTTCGTTTTCCGGAATCAGACCAATAGAAAGGAGGAGCGTATCGCAATCAACATCCCAGGATCGACTGAGATCAGGAGTGCTCTGATTGATCACCGGCGCAATTGTCAAGTAGTCAACACGATCACGCCCATGAATAAACGCGACAGTTGCAGAGAGGTGAAGAGGGATATCAAAATCATCGAGACATTGAACCACATTGCGGGTCAGACCACTGGAGTAGGGAGAAAATTCATAGACGCCAACGACATCACATCCCTCTAAAGCCAAACGACGCGCCATGATCAGACCGATATCACCGGAACCAAGAATCGCAATCCGCCGCCCGGGAAGAAGACCTTTCATATTCACCAGTTTTTGTGCCAAGCCTGCAGTCATGACCCCGGCAGGCCTGAATCCAGGGGTACGGATTGCCCCTCGCGTCCGCTCACGACACCCCATGGCCAAAACAACAGCCCTCGCCTGCAGACTCAAATAGCCGCATTGACCACTGATAATCTCCACTTGCAAGGCAGGACTGATATCAATCACATATGAGTTAGTCAAGACAGTGACGTTCTCGGAGAGGACGCTGCCAATAAAGCGTTCAGCGTATTCAGGACCCGTCAATTCCTCCTTGAAATGGTGCAGACCAAAACCACTGTGGATGCATTGGTTGAGAATACCACCGGCTTCAACTTCCCGCTCAATAATAAGGATATCCCCTGCTCCGGACTTCCGGGCACTCAAAGCTGCCGCTAATCCGGCGGGGCCACCACCGACGATCACCACATCATACTGTTTTTTCAGTGGACTATTCATACACCATCCCCTGCTGCGATATTATCGTGCCGTGGGATACAAACTTCTGATCCCCGACCCCGTTTGGTTATTTCCGTCAACGGAATTCCCAGGGTCTGCGACAGAATGTCCATAATTCTGGTCGTACAGAATCCCCCCTGACAACGTCCCATTCCGGCCCGCACCCTGAACTTCACCCCGTCAAGGGTACGGGCACCATGTTGAATTGCATAGAGCACCTCCGCTTCAGTCACCGATTCACAACGACAGACGATTCTCCCATACCTCGGATCTTTCAGAATTGCGGCTTTCTGCTCTGCTGGTGTCATCCGTGAGAAACGGGGTGGCCCGTCAATATCTGCCTTCCAGTAATCTTTTTTCACCAGAGCCAAACCATCGGCACGGAGCATATCAGTTACATAGGTGGCAATGGCTGGAGCCGCAGTCAGGCCGGGTGACTGGATTCCGGCAATATTATAGAAACCAGCCACCGATGAGGGTTCGATAATAAAATCATTGGTATCAGCGACCGCCCTCAGCCCTGCAAACTCAGTAATGGTGTCACGTTCAGAAATCGCCGGACAATATTTACGCACCGATGCAAAGACTTTAGACGCCCCGGCAAAGCTGGTTGAGAAATCTTCCCGATCATTGACATCTTCTGCGGTTGGACCGACCATAATCGGGCCATCAACAGTCGGGATAATCAACACCCCCTTGCTGGTCGCTGAAGGGGTTGGGAAAATCAGGTGAGTCACAATCCCCTGCAGCCGACGATCCAACATATATTCTTCACCCTTGCGGGGGAATATTTTAAAATTATCGGCATTGACCATTGCTGCGATCTTGTCCGCAAACACCCCGGCAACATTGAGAACAATACGACTCTGGAAATTTTGTTGCGGCGTATGGACAGAGAACCCCTCTCCATTTTTTTTGATGCTCATGACCGGATGAGAACAAAAGAGCTCAACTCCGTTTTGGCGAGCAGATTCAATCAATCCGAAGCACGCCTCATAAGGATTAATAACCGCTGCAGTTGGTGCATGGAGAGCTTGAAGAATGTCGTGGCTGAGGTTGGGTTCTTCTTTTTGCAGCCGTTTCTGTCCCCAGAGTTCAAGACCTGTTACTCCTCGCAATTCTCCCTGACGCTTAAGATTCTCCTGAAATTTTAAATCCTCGGGGCGCTGCGCTATGAGCAATTCACCAATCCGCTTAAAACCGAACTTTAGATCCCGGGCAAGGTCATCCCACATCTGGTTACCGGCCCATTCGAATCGGCTTTTAAGCGTGGCATCCGGCGAGTGATGTCCTGAATGAATAATCCCCGAGTTAGTTTTACTTGTGCCGAAACCAACTTCCACCTCCTTTTCAAGCAGTGCCAGTTGCAGATTATAGCGAGACAGCTCTCGCGCAAGAGCACAGCCCACAACTCCCCCACCGATAATGATGACATCATACATTGTTGAGCCTCCTCGAATTGCTCTCTGTTTCATTGAAGGTTAGAGCCTATTCCAAACCACCAATAGACCCATCCTGCTGCAACTGCCAACGTTCAGCAGCAGGCCGTTTCGGTAATCCCGGCATACGCAAAATATCGCCGGTAAAAACCACCAGAAAACCTGCTCCTGAATTAATTTGAACCCCACGGACAGTGATGTCAAAATGACGTGGTCGCCCCAATAAATGAGGATCATCTGCAAGCGAACCGGGAGCTTTGGCAATGCACACCGGCAGATTTGCAAAACCAAGTTGGCGAATCTGGAGCAGGTCTTTGGCCGCCTGTTTGGTAAAGGCAACATCATCTGCGCCATACATCTCGCGGCTGACAATCCTTATTTTTTCTTCTACCGGAAGATCAAGAGGGTAAAGAGGGGCATAAGGCCGACTCTGACGCGCAACCTGCATCACCTGTTTAGCCAGTTCAATGGCTCCCTCTCCACCGGTGGCATAATGGTCACAAAATGCAAACGAGGTGTTTAACTTGAGACAGTGGTTTTTAATCAAGTCCAGCTCGTCGCTATCATCACCTGAAAAGAGATTCAGAGAGACTACCGGCTGTTTATTAAACTTGCGGACATTCTCAATGTGTTTATCGAGATTATCCAATCCTTTGCGTAACGCCGGCAGGTCTTTTCCACCCAGATTATCTGCAGATTTCCCTCCGTGCAGTTTCAACGCCCGGGTTGTGGTCACCAACACCACGGCCAGCGGATCTAAACCACCCACGCGACACTTGATATCAAAAAACTTTTCGGCCCCGAGATCAAAACCAAACCCGGCTTCCGTAATTGCCCAGTCGGCATACTTTTGAGCCATTCTGGTGGCAATCAGACTGTTGCAACCATGAGCAATATTGGCAAAAGGGCCACCATGGACGAACGTCGGCACTCCTTCCAAACTCTGAACCAGATTGGGGTGAATGGCATCACGAAGCAGGGCAAGCATGGCGCCGGTCACCTGCAACTGTTCAGCAAAAACAGGTTCTCCATCATAAGTAAAGGCCACCAAAGTTTTTTCAAGGCGTCGGCGAAAATCATCCAGGTTTGATGCCAGACAAAGCATCGCCATCACCTCAGAAGCTGCGGTGATATCAAATCCCCCCTCACGAGGGATCCCCTGTTGCTTCCCTCCCAAACCCAGAACAATATGCCGCAAGCTGCGGTCGTTCATATCCATCACCCGTCGCCAGAGAATCCGGCGCGGATCAATATTCAATGCATTACCATGATAGATATGATTATCGATCACCGCTGAAAGAAGATTATTGGCACTGGTGACCGCATGAAAATCGCCAGTGAAGTGCAGGTTGATCCGATCACCCGGAATAATCTGGCTATACCCCCCTCCGGTCGCCCCTCCTTTCATTCCCAGACAGGGACCAAGCGAAGGTTCCCGCAATGCCAGGCAGACCGATTCCCCCAATTTAGCAAACGCCTGGCCCAGACCGATTGTGGTCGTTGTTTTCCCTTCACCGGCAACTGTTGGAGTCGTCGCTGAGATCAGAACTAAACGCCCTTTCCTGCATCCTGGTCGCTGCAAAGCGTGAGTATGCACCTTGGCCATTTCCCGTCCATAAGGGAGAAGATCAGACTTATCAATACCTAATTGATCTGCAATCTGGCCAATTGGTCTGGGCTTGATTCGCCCTGCGATCTCAATGTTATTCAGCATAGAGCACCCTTCAAGAAAAAATTTATGATGCATTTTCTCCCTTATATTTTACCACTTGAGGAGAAATTTACTAATTCTGAGGTGCGATAAAGCAGGAAATGACTTCGATGTAAACATCTACAAAAAAATCAGGATAACAACGCCGAAATGGGGCAAATGCTTGATGACTCACTTTTCCTTACGCAAAAAAATACCCCTGAACGTTTAAGTTCAGGGGCAGAGGGTGCTGATATTATTATTGTCTCCACACTATTTATTGATTACTAAGATATTTAACGTCGATTCCCCATGATCCGCAGCAACATCAGAAACAGGTTGATAAAATCGAGATAAAGCCGCAGAGCTCCCAGAATGGCCGCCTTATGTCGAGCTTCTTCGCTGGCAAATCCAGCCTGTCCGATCAGTTTAATTTTCTGCGTATCATAGGCCGTTAAACCGACGAAAACAAAAACACCAATATAACTGGTAACCCAGTAAATCATCTCACTTTGAAGAAATATATTCACGACAGACGCGATGATGATTCCAACCAGCCCCATAAACAGAAAGCTGCCAAGACCGGTCAGATCACGTTTCGTCGCGTAACCGTAGACACTCATCGCACCAAAAGTCCCCGCTGTAACAAAAAAGGCACTGGCAATAGAGCTGTTTGTATAAAGGAGGAAAATTGCCGCAAAAGTAACTCCATTCAGGGCTGAATATCCCAGGAACATAAGCGTCGCGGTTGCCGCGCTGATCCGGTTAATAGCGGCCGACATGGCAATGACCAGCCCCAGTTCGGCAAAGATCAGTCCGTAAAAAACCATCTTGTTGCCAAAGATCATCTGTTGCGCTGCCGGGCTGGAAAGCATCATATAAGAAGCCAGAGCTGTCAGGGCTAAGCCTGCCGTCATCCAGAGGTAAACTTTACGGAAAAAAGTGTTGCTTATAGCTATCGGGGTGCTGTCAGTATAAGTTTCGTTCGGGCTGTACATTGTATTGTCCTCTTCTCCTTTGAAAAGCAAAAGTTATAAAAGTCACTGAAGAGAATTATAGCACGATGACAACATCCAAAGCATCTATGGACAAGAAGATTCTTTCATAGCGGACTAAAGAGCTATTTGCAGAGATTCGTGATTCCGGAAAAGGGAAATAACCATTAAGCTTTTTCCTTGTATTTTTCAAAAAACAGCCTATAAGCTGTGATTTTGAATCTGAATCCCTAATCTATTCATCACCGGCATTCATATACACTCAAGCAAACCAGAATATTTGAGCTTTGATGACAGGATCGACAAACCGGAGACATAAGGACATCCCTATGGAACCCCTTGAGCAGGAAAAAGAACTGGAAAAACCCTGGGAAGAACTTTCAACCCAAATCAATACAGATGATCCGCAACAGATTGTCGCCTTTCTGGACAGTATAACTCCTGCCGATACAGCATTGGCTGTTTCCCGGTTGAATTCCGAGGAGCAAACCCGGTTATTAACACTGCTCAATCCCGAGGATGCAGCTGATGTTATTGAAGACATTTCCGATACTCAGGGCGCGGACCTGATTGAGGAACTGGAACCGGAACATGCGGCAGCTATTCTTGAAGAGCTGGACAGCGATCATGTTGCTGACATCCTCGGCGAACTGGACAAGGCAGACGCTCACGCAATTATCGATCAAATGACTCCGGAAGAGGCAGAAGAAGCCCGGCAGTTCCTCGCCTACGAAGATGATACCGCCGGTGGCTTGATGATATCAGAATTTCTGGACTTTCAAAGCGAGCAGACCGTTCAGGACGTTCTTGAAGAGCTGCAGACCAATCGTGAAAAATATGCGGAATACGATGTCCAATACCTCTATGTCACAGATGATAATAATCATCTTCAAGGGGTTCTGCGGATGCGCGATCTGTTGTTTCCGAAGCGGACGACAAAACTTGCCACCCTGATGATCAACAACCCCTACCGGGTCAACGTCAATGACTCCCTCGAAGAACTGCACAACTTTTTTGAAGAACATAATCTGTTCGGAGCCCCGGTTGTTGACGACCACTCGCAGCTTCTGGGCATTGTTCTTCCGGAGGCGGTCGAAGAAGAAAAAAACAACCAGAGTACAGACCAGTTTCTCGGCTTTTCAGGGATTGTCGGCGGTGAGGAGTTTCGCTCCATGCCTCTGCTGGCCCGCTCCGGACGACGGCTATCCTGGCTGTCCTTGAATATTGTTCTGAACATTATCGCGGCCAGTGTTATAGCCATCTATCAGGACACTTTGGCTGCTGTTATTGCCTTGGCCGTTTTTTTACCCATGGTCAGCGATATGAGCGGCTGTTCCGGCAATCAGGCTGTCGCAGTCAGTATGCGAGAGCTTTCACTGGGTTTGGTGCGCCCGACAGAACTGCTACGGGTTCTGGCAAAAGAAGCCAGCCTCGGGATTTTGAATGGTTTAGCTCTCGGAATTCTATTGGGTGGCGTCGCCTATGTCTGGAAAGGAAATGCGTTTTTAGGACTTGTGGTCGGTGGTGCTTTAGCCGTCAACACCATTGTCGCCGTTTCCCTTGGCGGGCTGATTCCTCTGTTGCTGAAGCGGGCAAAGCTTGATCCGGCGCTGGTTTCGAGCCCGTTGCTAACGACGGTAACGGATATGTGCGGATTCTTTTTTGTCCTCAGTTTCGCATCCCTGGTCCTTGAAAAGCTCTGACACTTACATGGAGACTCAAGATCTCATTCCAACGGTTCACGGATTATATTTTCGGCTCCGGACAGAAGCAATATCTATGCTCTATCTACCTGATTTTAAACAATAAATAACCATTTCCTAAAAAATGGTCATGCCTCTATTTTTTATATTGACGAAATAAAAAATTGAGAGTATAGCTTCGCTAAAATTGACATTTTAGTCAGAAGAGCGCAACGACCCAGCGACAAAAGAGACCCCTTTTTAGCCACAGCCGCCAAGCTTTTCAGACGCATACTATGTCTCCTCAGATTTTGAGGTTTTTCAGTAGCAGTGGCTTATATTTTCTAAGGGGTTGACCATGCATATTGTACTCTCTTTCAATCAGAGTGTCGCTGAGGAGGACGACCAACCTCCCTCTCTGAAACAACTCAACACACAACACACACCGCAAGATCTCTATGCCGAATGGGATGATATCGAGACCATTCAGGCTGTCGCCGAAGCTCTAGGACAAGAGCATCAGGTTTCACTTGTCAATGCCGATCTGGATGCATTTGCAAAATTCCGCGCATTACGCCCTGACCTGGTTTTTAATATGGCGGAAGGTCTGTATGGTGGCAGTCGCGAGTCACAGATTCCGGCAATGCTGGAGATGTTACAAATCCCCTATACCGGAAGTGATCCAGTCACCCTCGGCATTTGTCTCGATAAACTCAGGACTAAAGAAATCCTGACGTTTCATCAGATCCCAAATCCAGCATTCGTGCAGCTCCGCCATGCGTCAGATCTTCCGGTCCATTTCAACTTTCCAGTGCTGGTAAAACCAACACTGGAAGGATCGAGCAAAGGAATCACAGACAAATCATTAGTTCACAATGCAATGGAACTGCAGATACAACTTGACAGCGTTTGGTCCGGCTATCAACAACCGGCTCTGGTGGAAGAATTCCTCTGTGGTCGTGAATTTACCGTTGCTCTTATTGGTAACGGCACAGCAGTACAAGTTCTTCCAATTGTCGAGATTGACCTGTCGACCCTTCCCGCAGGGGCAAACCCGATCTATTCCTATGAAGCCAAATGGCTTTGGGATACCGAAATCGCCCCTTTGCAGATTTTCCATTGCCCGGCGCAACTTGAGCCACTCCTGCAACGGAAAATTGAAGACCTCTGTCGCAAGGCGTTTATCCACCTGGGTTGTCGCGACTGGTGCCGCGTTGATGTGCGGCTTGATGCCAGTGGACACCCACAGATCATCGAAGTTAATCCACTTCCTGGGGTTCTGCCCCGGCCGGAGCAGAACAGCTGCTTCCCCAAAGCTGCCCGTGCAGCAGGATTAAGCTACCCGGAGATGATTCTCAGTGTCGTCAATGCCGCCTGTGAGCGGCTCGACCTGGTGGAGAAAAACGATGCGCATCGCTGTTTGTTATAACCAGACTCCTGAATATTCCGTACATGGAGAAAGCCGTGACCGGATCGCCGATAATGGCTCCCACGATCAAGCCAAGGCGGTCGTAAAGGCACTTCAGCAACTTGGTCATGAGCCGGAGCTGATACCATTAGCCGACAAGCTGATGGATTTTCTCCGCAGATTGGAACGTTTTTCTCCAGACCTTGCTTTCAACCTCTGCGAGGGTTTCTGGGGAAATGCCCGCTTAGAGATGAATGTTGCCGGGATGTTTGAACTTCTGCGCATACCATTCAGCGGTTCTCCGCCACTTTGTCTGGGCCTGACCCAGGATAAATTGCGCACCAAATCCCTGTTAATTCAACAGGGGCTGCCAACACCGCCATTCTGCCTGGCAGAGCTCGGAAATGAACGTCCCGACACCACGGGAATGAACTACCCACTGATCGTCAAGCCTCCCTACGAAGATGCATCCCAGGGAATCGAAACCGCCAGTGTGATTGATACTCTGCTGCAACTCAGACAGCGGGTTCGTTATATTCATGAAGCCTATCGTCAACCGGCCCTGATTGAAGAATTCATTGAGGGAAGAGAACTCAATGTCGCCATCCTCGGGAGTAAAGACTTAACTGTACTTCCTGCGGCTGAGATCACCTTTGCATCAAGTTTGTCGCGAAAAATCGTCTGTTTTGACAGTAAATGGTCGCCCCAGAGTAGCGCCTACAAAGGAACCATCCCTGTCTGTCCGGCAAAGCTTACAGAAGCAGAAACCCAGCTTGTCAGTAAAGTTAGTCTGCTTGCTTTCAAATTATTTGGCTGCCGTGACTACGCCCGGATTGATATCCGTCTGCGCAATCAAACTCCCTATATTCTTGAGGTCAACGCTAATCCCGACATCTCTACAGATGCAGGACTGGCCCGAGCGGCCGGAGCCGCCGGTTTGGCCTACGCCCAACTTATTGAACAGATACTGGAAGGTGTCAGTAAACGAAAGGAACGACCCCATGCGCAAACTGCAATCTGATGATTTGAGAGATTTGAAGGGAATTCTTAACCGCCTCAAGAAGATGGAAGCCTTTACCCCTGCTGAGGTCGAGTGCGCCCTTGAATTGCTACAGATCGTTCTTGACCAGCCGGATCAACAGGATTACCAGGTGCTGGTCGCAGATAATGAAGATCGTCCAGCGGGATACATTCTATATGGCCCCGTGCCGCTGACCGACGGTAATTTTGACATCTATTGGATCGCCACTGATCCAAAGTTCCATGGTGAAGGGTTCGGGCGGCAATTAATGGAAGCTGCCGAACTCGATATGCAGCATCAGGGAGCACGCATGATCTGCCTGGAGACATCTTCCCAAAGGTCATACCTCAAGACCCGTAATTTTTACGAAAAGTCCGGCTACCGGAAAGAATCGGTCATCGCCGATTTCTACAGTCCGGGAGACGACCGGATCACCTATATCAAACGCTTTTCCTGACGCGGAGATCAGTTATGGAAACCTGGCAGAAACTATTACAAAACAGCTTGACGGAGCCAACGGCGATAGCGGCTCGTTTCGGCATTGACCCTGCTCCCTTACTTGCAGTGTCTGAACGTTATCCGATGCGCATCAACCCTTACTATCTGAGCTTGATCCAGACAATGGGCGACCCGATCTGGAAACAGGCCGTACCCGACGAGATGGAGTTACAGGATCGGGTCTGCCATGTTGACCCTCTCAACGAAGAGAACCAAAGCCCGGTTCCCAATCTGGTGCATCGTTACCCCGATCGTGTCCTCTTTCTGATCAGCTCAACCTGCGCCATGTACTGCCGTTTTTGTACCCGCAAACGGAAGGTTGGTTGTGCCGACATGGCAATCAACGAGGAAAGTATCAACGCCGGAATTGACTATATCCGCAAGCATTGTGAAATCCGTGATGTCATTCTTTCCGGCGGAGATCCACTGTTGCTTAGTGATGCCCGCCTTGACAATATTCTCGGTCGTCTCAGAGAAATCCCGCACCTGGAGATTATCCGCATCGGTTCCAGAATTCCGGTGGTTCTGCCGCAAAGGATCACTCCGAGTTTGGTGCGGGTCTTGAAACACTACCATCCTCTTTACATCAACACCCACTTCAATCATCCTGACGAAATCACCGTACAGGCAGCGAAGGCCTGTGCCCGGTTAGCCAACGTCGGTATCCCCCTAGGGAACCAAACCGTCCTGATGCGCGGAGTCAATGATGACCCGTTGGTTATGTGCCGATTAATGCAGCGCCTGTTGGCCATCCGTGTTCGTCCCTACTACATCTACCAAGCCGACCAGGTGCAGGGAACGGATCATTTCCGCACCAGCGTTGAAGAAGGTCTGGAAATCATGCGCGCTTTGCGTGGTTATACCTCGGGAATGGCGGTACCAACCTACGTCATTGATGCCCCCGGTGGTGGTGGCAAGATTCCTTTACTTCCAGACTATCTACAGCAGCTCGGTAGCGATGTCGTTCTGAAAAATTATCTTGGAGATACCTATCATTACACCAATGCCGAACCTTCCAAAACAGCGGAGATGTTGGAATGGCAACAAGTTGTGGGCTGTTAACCGGTTCCACCGAGGACTATCAATATGTTTCGAATTCGGCGAGAGTGAAGGCCTTAAATACAACCAGAACACCCCTCTTCAGGAGGATCTGAACGGAGTCGGCTATCGCAAGGTTTTGGTTCAGGCACGACAGCGTATTAAAAAATTCAAGCCGATTTTTTGATCATTGCCCTCGGTCTGGACACAGCCAAGGGTGATCCAACGGGAACCTGGAGCCTTAATGGGAACGATTTCTTCGCCAATGGCAAACTTCTGGGAGAACTACATCTTCCAACTCTGGTGGCACAGGAAGGTGGATATGACAGCCGGGTTCTGGGAATCAATGCCAGCCACTTCTTCAAGGGCCTCTGGGTTGGTATGTTCCTCGAGTAAAACCAGCTCCGGCTGAAAACGATGAAGCAGAGGATCAGTTGCACATTCCAGATGCTATCCTCTGATTTGAATACCCGCGGAAGCAGTCCACCAGCTGTTCGGGTGGACTGCTTATCTTATTGGCTGTGGGATTAACGATGCGAACAAACACCTGACTCCCCGGCGGGTCAATCCCATCGGATTGCAGAGATTCTTGTTATCCTTCCGGATTAATGGTGATTGTTTTATCAACCATATCAATAATCGGTACCGGCGGCACTTCTTTGATGCCGTAGATCACGTCAAGATGCATATCATCAGGCACATGGCTGAGCAGTTTTTCGGCAACCTTCTGATTGGCCTGCCGAAAACGAAGTTTAACATTTACAGTAATCGGATCGTTACCATTGCCAGTCAAACCATAATGAGCTTCACGATATCCTTTTGGAGGGATGGTATCATGTTTGGAAAAACTCACAATCGACCATGGATCAATGGCGAAATGCATATTGTCCCCCATACCATCAGAGTTGAAACGTCTGGCTTCAGCAGGCAATTTACCCTTCGAATCGACCTGCCCACTGCTCATGATTGTCTTTCCGGAAGCATCACTGGCTGTCACTTCAAGCCACATTTGCCGGATATTTGTCAGTGATGTGGGCAAATAATGTCCAGCTCGCTCATTATTGATCCGAACCACCACTTCGGCCAACTTTCCATCCCGATACACCGGGCTGACATCTAACGTTGCAGCGGCCTGCAATCGTCCTACAGCCATTTCATATTTCTGCCGGGAACTTGCTGCCAGTTCTTCGTCGCCGGATTTCTTGGCTGCCATCTCAGTGAGTGCGTACAGCAAAAAGTTGGCACCGTTAAAATAGTGGTGATATTCACCCCGAACCGGCTTCTGAAAGGTGTCTGCTGAACGCTTAAAAGTCTCCAGTTCAACCATATGGCAATCCTGGCAATTGATCCCTTTTGCTGCATAAGTACTATTCTTCCACTCTGAATATGTCATTTCCAGAGGGGTATGCTTTTCATAATGGGTGATCTGATGACAAGAACCACACAGTTCTGTTTGTTGATGTAAAGGCGATTCAACACATTCATGAAATCCGTCACCACAACCATCTTCAGCAGGCAGAGGACCGAACTTTGTCAGAACCGCTTCACCATCGACTTCTTTTCCGGGAGAAAGAACCATTGATCCATTTTCCGGTTGGTGGGTTGGAGTCTGCCAATGGGTATGCCCTTTGATGGAATGGCAGATGTCACAGGAAACTCCTGCCATTGCCAGTGGACTCAGTCCCGTCAAACCCGCTCCTTTGACTTCCCCGGTCACAACCGCAGCGGCAGAATGACAGCCCTCACATTGTCTCGCGACATCATGCCCCACGGCCTCAATGGCCAGAACTAATTCCCCCTGGTAGATCGGATCCTGAAAAGCCAGGGAATGCATTGACCCTCGCCATTCATCATATTGTTGTGGATGACATTCACCGCAGGTCTCAGGGTCTGTAAATTCAGCTGCAGATTTTTCCCATTGAATCAACGATGGAGCGTAGGGATATTGTTCTTTGTCCACAGCGGCAAACTCGGCTGTAGCGATTGATGAAAACAGCACAAGCATCGTGATGACAATGCCCCAAAATCCCAAGATCTTAATCCGTTTCATGTCCAGCTCCTTTTCCTCTCATGTCAAAAATAATTTCACCTCTACAGCATACCAAAGAACACAGCTTAAAGCCTCATTATTTAGTGTGTTTTTTGATTTTATTGAACCGACAGAATATTCGAGTCAATCACATGGAAATAAGGAACAGGTAAAAGAAGAAAATAATTGTGTTTTTAAAACAAAAAAAACCCCGCAAAAAATTGCGGGGTTTGAGTAAAATACGGGGCTAAAATATTCAGCTTATTTCAGTTTGAAACCAATAACTGCTTCAGGAGCAATGACCCGAAAAGTGAAAGACTCTGTCGCAAAGAAGTTGATTTCTGTTGCGGTATGACTGTGATATCCAATAGCAAAATCCTGGCCGATGGTCAATTCAAGATCGCCACTTCGATTAGCAACAAGCAAGGCATCCTTGACCAATTCCGAATATATGACCTGCCCTGAAATCTGTCTTTCGACAATAGAACGCAATGTTCCACCAGGAGTTGTCCGGGCAAGAAACTTCCAGATATCAGCTGAAACAATCAGGTTTGCAGGACCTTCAACGCCATCTTTCAACATCTGCGTCTGTCCCTCAGAAATGGCATCCACCAGAGCGTCCATTTCAAGGGAAAACGACAGTTCTTTCCCTTTTACCGCATCCAGTAAACCGACAATCATACCCGGCTTGAAGCCACTATAAATGGCTCTTTCTTCAAACATGGCCAGTTCACGGCAAGCGCCTACCAAGGAATCCAGTTGCAAATCCTTGGCGCCACGTTCGATGTTGTCCAGTTCCCATGTCTCCAGAGTGAAGTTCACCCGTGCTTCAACAAGCGGCAAAACCTGATGCAATCCGTAACCAACCTTCTCACCTTTTTGCGTCTTAGGAAGAGACAAACGCCCAAGAGTTACGCAAGCGTGGCCAATTCCATGGGGGCCATCAATATCTATATATTTCCGCCCGGACAAAGTAGCAACCAAAGTTTCTTTTGCCATCGAATCGATTTCATCCCAGCCTTTTGGACTGATGGGAGCAAGTTCTCTGCGTAGTAAGTCCATAAATATATTTCTCCTCTAAAATTGCCTATTTTTTTAAACTGCCGATTCCCAATCCTTGTCCTCCTGAAGAGGGTGCGACTCCGTTGTTGTTTTCCGATGTCATTCCCAGAAACTCTTCTTCAACTTCCTGGGCTCCCTCCTGATAAAATTTTTCTTCTTCAGGATCAAGTTCTTTCAAAAGACGTAAAAATTCCCCGGCATGAACTTTTTCTTCATCGGCGATATCGATGAGAACCTTTTGGGCCAGGACATTATCCGTTGATTCTGCAAGCTGTTGATAAAGCTGGATCGCTTCGTATTCAGCAGAAACCATAAAGCGTATAGCACGAACTAACTCTGAGTGGGTCAGCAAGCGATCCTGCTTGAGAACACTGAAAGGGTGACCAAATTCCGGCATTTCTTCCTCCTTGACAGGTTTTAGTAAATCACTATCCTGGAACGTCAGATTGTGGCAAAGTCCAGATGTGATGTGAAAATATTGCGTTATTTAACAGGTTATAAAAATAAACGTGCAGACAAAAGCATAGCACTTTATGCCTCAGAAGCAACCATCGGAACTTCACATGCAGAATTGAGAAATGGGGATCACTCAAGGATTATTGGGTCTAAATAAGCTGAAAATATCCGGTTCTGCCTTTAGAAGAAATCTTTGCAAAGGCGTCAATTCCGGGCGACAAGAACTCTATTTCGCCCCTGCTCTTTGGCACGATAAAGGGCCCCATCAGCCAGAGAAATCAAAGCATCAGGCTGTTGATTCTCACTTGGAATTAGAGTTGCCACTCCAAGACTGATGGAAACAGTACTGCTCACCCCTGAAGTCTGGTGGGGAATTTGCAGCGCCTGTATCGCTTCAAGGACCCGCTCCGCAACCTTCACCGCACCAGCGGATGCAACCTCAGGAAGCAATAAAACAAACTCTTCCCCTCCGTAACGAGCGACCAGATCTGCAGGACGCAGAACAGATTCAGCTAATGCGGCACCAACCTCTCGCAGGCAATCATCACCGGCTTGATGACCATAATGATCATTAAATTTCTTGAAGTCGTCAAGATCACCAAGAAGAAGACTGATAGGTTGACCGGTCCGCTTGAGGCGTAACCATTCTTTAGCCAGGGTATCATCAAAACAACGTCGATTGGCAATTTGAGTCAGGCCATCAATGAGAGCTATCTTTTCCAGTGCGATATTCGCTTGTTCAAGCTCTTTCTCAGTTTTTTTACGGCTGGTGATGTCTTTAAACTGGGCAACGATACCAGCACTGCCATCGATCATGATAAGCGGAGCGGTCGTCAGCAGATAATGACTATCTTCCGATGGCCCCCCTGACAAATAAATATCCACTTCATTGGTGTTGGCATTGTTACGACTTTTTAACGGGCAGGTTGTGTTCCTGCATAGATCATGTCGCAGAAAATTCACACAGGTTTTTCCAAGGACCTCATCTTCAGACTTGTCGAGCATTTCCAGCATGGCACCATTGACTCTTATAATGCGGCCATCCTCACGGAGAACCCACATTGGATCGGTGTAAGCGGAAAAAATTTGTTCCAGCTGCATGCACGCCATATCAGATCGGAGCAGGCTGGAGTTATTCTCACCCAGGATCTTTTCATAACTGACCTGTATCCGGTTCAGTTTTTCATTGAGCTCCCGGAGGCTTTGATTTTCCTTCTCCAGCTGGAGAATTTTCTTTTCCAAATGTTTTTTACTTGCAGCCATTACAATCCTTGAAAACGAGGTTGGACCTGATCCGATATCGCAGCTCTATCTATTCCGTAATGACCTCAAATTCCGGTGGATCCGCTATTGCTTTCTTTACTGAACACATTCCGGCAGCACGGATGACAGCTTTTCGATACTTATCGGGAAAAGCTTCAGGAAGCTGAATCGCCATTTTAACTTTTTCCAGCCGACGGCTCTCCGGATGGCGTTCAATATCGAGGGTCATTGTCATTCCTTCTGTAGACAACTCCCGCTGTTGACAAAACTTCTGAACATAAAATCCGGCGCAAGTCACTATGGAAGAGAGAAACAACATGTAAGGTTCAGGAGCTGAATTCGTTCCACCATTATCTTCAGGTTGATCAGTCGCAACCTCAAAACCTTCAAAATGTGCATTTACCATAGCCCCACCGGGAAATCTAGCGGTAATCATTGACATCAATTTATCTCCTTTATGTGTTTTTCATTGTTTTAAGAATAATCAGTCACCAAACATCTGACCGATGTTAGCAAAAAAACTACTGGCACTTGCCGCTTCATCTTCCGGTGTACTATTTTTTTGCGGTTGCCCGATCGACTTCTGCAGCAACTCTTCCGGAATTTCATTGAGAAACCGGCTGGGTTCACGCTGTTCCAGTTTGCCGTACTTGCGCCGTTGCCGAGCCCCAAAAAAGAACAGCTGACGCTGTGCCCGGGTTATCCCGACATAGCAAAGCCTCCGCTCTTCATCAATATCAAAGGTTTCGTAGATGGATTTTTTATGGGGAAGGAACCCTTCTTCCAGCCCGGTTAAAAACACCACCGGAAATTCCAGTCCTTTACTTGAATGTAAACTCATCAGGGTCACAGCATCAAGAGCAAGCTTGCTCTCTTTGTCATTTTTTCCAGGAGCGTCGTCATCAAATAAAGATATTCTCTCTAAAAATCCGTCAAGATCAGGATCTGCTGTTCGATCCAGATAGACAGACATGCTGTTCAGCAACTCTTCCTGATTTTCTACTCTGCGCCTGGCGACCCGAGGGTCTTTTTCCTGACGATAAATATCATCAGCAAACTTCAGTTCAGTAAAAAGCTCCTGCAGGGTTTCGAGCAGCCGCAGAGGTTGTTTGAAGCGCTTCTGATAGCATTTAATCAGATCCGTAAAGTCCTTGCAGGCGGTAGCAGTCCGATCTTTTATTTCCGCCATCTGCTCAACCTGATTCAGTACCTTCCAGAGCGAAATCCCCTGGTCTGCGGAATTGCGAATAATACGATCAATGCTACCTGCGCCAATCCCCCTCTTGGGATAATTCAGGATTCGCAACAGATTCACTTCGTCAGCCGGATTCTGGATAACCTTAAGGTAAGCAATAACATCCTTGATTTCCTTGCGGTCAAAAAACTGCTGCCCACCAATCAGAACATAAGGAATATTTTCATAACGAAGCTGTTCTTCAAAAGCACGTGACTGACTGTTGGTCCGGTAAAGAATTGCAAAATCTCCATAGTTGAGCTTATCACGATACTTTTCAGCATGAATTCGTTCCATCACCTGACGCGCTTCATCCTCACTATCCTCACAAAGAAGATATTCAATTTTTGACCCTCCCCCGGACGCAGTCCACAATGCTTTTTCTTTACGCTTTAAATTATTCTTGATGACCGCGTTGGCGGCTGCAAGGATGTTGCCGGTGGAACGATAATTCTGTTCCAGCTTGATCACTTTAGTGCCGGGGAAATCACTTTCAAAATCAAGAATATTAGCAACATCAGCGCCACGAAAAGCATAAATGGATTGATCATCATCACCGACCACACACAGATTACCGTGATCACTTGCCAGGAGTTTCAACAATCGATATTGAACCGGATTGGTGTCCTGATATTCATCCACCATCTGATACTGAAAGCGCTCACAATAGCGTTTGAGCAGATCAGGATGATCTTCAAATAATTGCACCGTAAACATCAGCAAATCATCAAAATCAACGGCATTGAAAGCTTTCAGAGCTTTCTGGTATCGCGGATAGACCGTGGCAACCAATGCAGAGACGGGGTCTTTATCACTTGCCATGTAGTTGTCGGAAGAGATCAGGTGATTCTTTGCACTACTGATGCGCCAGAGAACCTGGTCGGCATCGGCAGAACTGCTCTCTGAACTCAATTCCCGCAGCAGATCCTTTATCAAGCGCTGCTGATCAGCAGCAGCATAGATAGAAAAATTCTTCTTGAATCCAAGACGATCGATATGGGCTTTGAGGATGCGAACACAAAGAGAGTGAAATGTCGCTATCACCATTCCTTTGGCAGCCGTCTGACCGACCATCTCCCGGACTCGCTCACGCATCTCCCGGGCAGCTTTGTTGGTAAATGTGACGGCAAGAATCTGCTCAGCAGGAATTCCCTGCTGCAGCAAATGGGCGATACGGCAGGTAATAACCCGGGTTTTCCCGGATCCGGCTCCAGCTAAAAGGAGCAATGAACCTTTTTTATGAATGACGGCTGCACGTTGTTCCGGATTGAGACTGTTGAGATCGAACATATTATCTTTATACTCTGCTATCAGTTGTTGATTCAGCAGCTTTCTTCTGCTAAATTGCGCCCCATCGCGCTTACATTAAAGGGTTATTTTATGTTTCGTTTGGCTATTATCCTGATCAGTCTTGTCTGGGCATCGTTAATGCTGATTTCCTGGAGTGGGGCAACCCCGCTGCAAAACAGTTCAGAAATAGAGGCGTCCTCCTCGGTTCAATCCTGAACCGTTATAATGCAGGCTTATCTCCGCCACTGCGGAGCGTACGCCATTTTTCCCATTTCTTTAACTTTCATATTTTTCTCCCTGCTGAGAACCACGTCGCTCAAACTCAGCATCAATGGCATTCAAAACTTCCCACTTATTCAGGGACCAGAGAGGGGCAAGGAGGGTCTCACGAGGGCCATCACCCGTGAGTCGGTGAATAAGCGTATGTGGTGACAACCGCTCGATAAAATCGACAGCCAATTCAACGTACTCATCCATTGTCAACATTTGGATCTGACCCTGTTTATAAAATTCACCCAGAGTCGTGCCCTCAAGAATATGCAGCAAATGAATCTTTATCCCGTCCACATTCAGCCGCGCCATCTCAGCAGCAGTTGCCATAATATCGGCATGACTTTCACCGGGCAAGCCGAGGATCACGTGAACACAAATCCGTATATTTCTCTGCTTTGCGCGTTGATAAGCATCGAGAAAGCAGGCATAATCATGCCCTCTCTGCAAATCATCAAGAGTTCGATTATGGATGCTCTGAAGCCCCAGTTCCAGCCAGAAATCGGTTTTCTGCTGATATTCTCCCAGCAGATCCATAACCGGTTCGGGAACACAATCCGGTCTGGTCCCAACCGCCAGGCCAACAACATCTTCCACCGCTAAAGCCTGGTCATAACAATCCCGCAACCGGGGGACAGGGGCAAAGGTATTGGTAAAGGGTTGAAAGTAAGCGATAAACCATTTGGCCCGATATTTTCTTCGCATTATCTCTTTGGCGTTTTCTATCTGCGTAGCAATCGGTTCGCTCCGCTCAATACCCACAGATCCGGATCCTCCGGGATCACAGAAAACACAGCCATGAGCATTGCGACCACCTTTGCGGTTCGGGCAACCAAAACCGGCATCAATGGAAATTTTATGGACTCTTCCACCAAAACTTTGCTTCAGGTAAGTAGAGTAGAGATTGAAAGCCTTTTTCTGCATGGCCGGGACTATGCCAGTTGCCGGGCGACAGGGCAAGTGACTTCTTCAAGACGGATAAATCTAAAACGTCATTTTGATAAAAAATCAGGACGCCACTGTCCCATTCAGTCTATAATGGTACTTTCAAGTTTAGCGAAATTCATCAGTGACTGAAACAATAGCTATAACCAGAACAGAAAAAGGAAAACGAATGGCAGCTCGTGCCGCGGTTCATAAAAATATAAAGCCTCTCAAAGTTTGTATTCTCTGGCATATGCATCAACCCGATTATCGTGACCCGATCAGTAGACAAACCCTGCTCCCCTGGACCTGGCTTCATGGACTGAAAGATTATGGTGAAATGTTGGAAACCATTGTTGAGACGGACGCACGGGTCACCGTCAACCTGGTTCCTTCTCTGCTTGAACAGTTAGAGCGTTATGCCAATGGTGAAGATCATGATCGCTGGCTTGAAATCCTTTCCCGCAAGCCCGAAGAACTCTCTGATGCTGAGCGTCAGTTCATGGTGGAACATTTTTTTTCGGTCAATGAAGAAACTCAGATTCTTGCCCATAACCGTTACCATGAGCTCTTTCGTCAACGTGGTAAAGGAACGCGGCCAGACGCCCTGAGCTTTAATGAGCAAGACCTGCTGGATTTACAGGTCTGGTTCCTTCTGGCCTGGACAGGTTATCATCTGCGGAAAAAATCCCCTTTGATTGCCAAACTTTTGCAGCAAGGGACACATTTTCGGGAAGAGCAGAAACAGCAATTACTGAGATGCTGCCAAGAGGAAGTCAACCGCGTCCTTCAATTTCATCGTCAGTTGGAAGAAAGTGGCCAGATAGAGATTTCCGTGACCCCTTACGCTCATCCTATTTTACCGCTCCTCTGTGATCTTCATACTGCGCAGCAACCCAGTCCGGGTCTGCCTTTGCCGGCTGCCGAATTTCGCTACCCCGAAGATGCCCGCTTGCAGGTCCGTGAAGGATTAAAAACAGCCGAGCGAATTTTCGGTCAACGCCATCGTGGTATGTGGCCTGCAGAAGGTGGCGTCAGTGAAGCAGCAGTGGCAATCATGGCAGAAGAAGGGGCTCTTTGGGGCGCGACGGATGAGGACATTCTAGCCCGTAGTCTCGAAGGCGGACTTGCCAATCGCAGCAAGCTTTATCAACCTTATGAATACGGCGGACTTCCTTTGCTGTTCCGCGACCGTGAACTTTCCGACCGAATAGGTTTCCTTTACGCCGGCTGGGACAGCAAAGAGGCGGTCAATGATCTGTTGAAACGTCTGCAAAATATTGCTCAATCGGCCCCCGGCGGAACCGTCGCAATTATTTTGGATGGTGAAAACTGCTGGGAACGCTATCCGGATAATGGTTATCCTTTCTTACGGGAATTCTACCAATCTTTAGAGCTGGCCCCTGAGTTGCAAATGGCAACGATCCAGGATGCTCTCTCTCATAGCCAACCCGTCTCTCTGGACCGGTTGGCCGCCGGATCATGGATTCGCTCCGATTTTACCACCTGGGTTGGTCATTCCGAAGAAAATCTCGCATGGGAACTGCTGCACCAGGCCCGTCAGGATACTCTGACCGATGAAATCCATCACGCCCTTGATCATCCGGATGAACCTCTCACTGATCTGGTTCGTGAACTCCTTCGAGCTGAAGGCAGCGATTGGTTCTGGTGGTATGGTGATGAGCATTCCTCAGCCCAGGCTGACATTTTTGATCAGTTGTTTCGCCGCCACCTTGAAGGGTTATATCAACTGCAAAGACTGTCTCCTCCGACCCATTTATTAAACTCCATCAAACCTGTTGCCGTCAAAGCCGCAGGATTTGAACCAACAGCTTGTTTCTCTCCAGATATTGATGGTCTTGTCGGGGATTATTTTGAATGGTTAGCCGCAGGCTGTATCGAATTATCTGTAGGTGGCGCCATGTATGCAAGCCGTGAGAGCTTACAGAAGCTTCTCTACGGCTATGATTCGGAAAATCTCTATTTTCGCATTGACCAAATTGAGATGATCAGGCGCCTTGGATCTCAAAAAGGAACCTTTGAGATCCGTCTTATGATTAAGGAGCTTTTTCATGTCCGCTATAAGCTCAACAGTCATGCCCTCGATATTTACTGCGATGGAAAACTTTTGGCATCAGGAGCCGCAGCAAATGATCAGGTCCTGGAAATGGCAATCCCCCTGAACACACTACAACTGCATCCCGGAGACATGGTAGGATTGAGTTGCCATATTTATAAGGATAAACGTGAAAATGGACGTTGGCCCACAGAAGGAAGTGCCAGCTTCTGTTACCGTGGAGCGGTTCTGGATGAAGAAAATTGGCTGGTTTAAACCTCTCATTGTTGTGTTACTGACCTGCTGAAAAGTTCTCACCCTGAAAGGATAAAATCATTGTCGGAACTACGTTGGGATCCATTAAAAGATAACTGGACGATTATGTCTCTGGGACAAGGTCGGCGACCTCAGGATTTCTGGCAGCAGCATGAAATCCCCTCAGCGGACTTCTGCCCTTTTTGCCCCGGAAACGAAAGCAAAACACCTGCGGAAATTTATTCTCACCGCCCGGGAGGGAGTCCCCGGAACCATCCGGGCTGGCAAGTCAGAGTCATTCCGAACAAAATCCCCGCTCTTGGAATCGAAGGAGAGCTGGATAATCGGGCGGAAGGACTTTATGACCGCATGAACGGCATTGGTGCCCACGAACTTATTATTGAAACGCCTGATCATGAAACCCAACTGGCAGACTTAAGTCTTGAACAGATTACTGAAGTTCTGAAAGCCTACCGGGCACGGATGCTGGATCTGCGTAATGATAGCCGCTTTCGCTATATCTTTATTTTCAAAAACTGCCGGGTTGGAACGGCTACCCATATTCGCCATTCTCATTCTCAGCTCATTGCCGTTCCACTGATACCACCACTGGTGGCAACAGAACTGAATTCCTGCCGTGAGCATTTCCAGCGCAAAGAACGGTGTCTGGTCTGTGATTTGATCAGGCAGGAACGAAAACAAAAAGAACGCATTGTCAATGACGACGGGACCTTTCTTGTTTATGCCCCTTATGCCTCGCGCTTTCCCTTTGAATTAATGATTACCCCGGTAGAGCATAAGCATGATTTTGCCGCTCAAACAGACCAACAGTTAAAATTACTGGCGTCCGTTTTACGCGATGCTCTACAACGGATCAGAACCGTTTTAAGAGATCCGCCCTACTCTTTAATTCTTCACAGCGCCCCCCCGGTGCATTCTCGCTGGGGCAGACCTGATTATTGGGCGATGTTACCCTTCAGCTACCATTGGCATATTGAGCTGGCTCCGAAATTGACCAGAATGACCGGCTTTGAATGGGGTTCAGGATTTCATATCAACCCAACGGCACCAGAAGAAGCGGCTGATTTTCTACGCCGGGCAGATATCAACGCAGCGGTGAAACATGGAAGCTGATTTCTTACAAAAATACTATCCCCTTGGCCTTCAGTGCGGACGAAAAGCGTGGGATGAAGCGCAGCTGACGCCACAATTTTCACAAGCCCCCCGACCGCAACGCACCTATTTTCGCCATTTGCTGGCAGATCATCTGCGGTCAAAAACAACGGCCCCGTTTACGGCAGCGGAAATGGAACTTTGGGCAACATTAAATGAAGTTCTGCGCCACGTTGCTAATGACTTCCTCAACAGACGGGGATTTCAGCTACAGAAAAATCAACTTAGCTTTGCCGACAAAACTCTCGAGTTGACAGATGTCAACAACCTGTTTCAGCAGTTTTTGGGATATTTCCCCGTCCCCGAGGTTGAGTTAAAACACATTGATTCTGCGGATCTGATTTCTTTGTTGGAGAATACAAAGCAGACCAAAGAATTATTTTTGGAACTGGTTCTTCTGTATGTCCAGAATCAAAATCCAGCATTGCAACCCGCACGTGAATTATTCGCTGCGGAAGAACAACGATTAAACGATATCTGTCATTATCGTCGTCAACTGGAATTCATCGACCGGGAGATGCCGCAAACGGAAGATGACTTCAGGGCGCAACCACAGACATTACTGGCACGCCTTTTGGACTCAATCCGCCAAGGAAAAACTCTGCAACAACAATTAACCATTTTACGCCGGACCTGGGCAGACATCCTGCCGAAAACTTTGCTGGACCGGATTTCCACTGCTTTTAAACACTATGAGCAGGAAGGTTTCCAACCCGGATTTCCGGGGGAACCGGAAACAACACCGCTGAACCCAGCAGCATTTATGGATGAAGAATATGCCGATTTCACCATTGACCATGACTGGATGCCACGGACGGTGTTACTGGCGAAATCAACCTATGTCTGGCTGGAACAACTTTCGCGTAAATATCAGCGCCCGATTCATCGGCTGGATCAAATCCCGGATGAAGAACTGGATCAACTCACCAGCTATGGTTTTACCAGTCTCTGGTTGATCGGCATCTGGGAACGTTCAAAAGCGTCCTTAAAAATCAAAAACCTGAGTGGACAATTGCAGGTCGCTGCATCAGCCTACGCTATAAATGATTATCGGATTGCGGCTGATCTCGGTGGTGACAGTGCCCTGGAAAAT
Organism: uncultured Desulfuromusa sp.; assembly: GCF_963675815.1. NCBI lineage: Bacteria > Pseudomonadati > Thermodesulfobacteriota > Desulfuromonadia > Desulfuromonadales > Geopsychrobacteraceae > Desulfuromusa > uncultured Desulfuromusa sp. The sequence continues at coordinate 2,182,116 of NZ_OY776574.1, read as the reverse complement.
TTACGCCGGCGTTGCCGCAACCGCGGTCTGGATCTGGCCTGTGATGTTGTGACCAATCACACCGGGATAGAGTCCGCTTTATTGCGCGAACATCCGGACTGGTTTATTCAACTGCCCCATCCTCCTTATCCCGGGTACCGTTTCAGTGGTGTCGATTTGAGCGAAGATCCCGCCTACTCAATGCAAATTGAGGATGGTTACTTCGATCACAGTGAAGCTGCAGTTGTGTGTCGTTATCAGCACCGGCAAACGGGTGAAGTCCGCTTTATCTACCATGGAAATGATGGCACTCACCTGCCGTGGAATGATACCGCTCAACTGAACTACCTGATGCCGGATGTGCGTGAAGCCATGATCCGCCTGATCATCGATGTTGCAAAACGCTTCCGGATCATCCGTTTCGATGCCGCCATGACCTTGGCAAAAAAACATTTTCAACGCCTCTGGTACCCGCTGCCGGGCGGTGGCGCCGGAGTTCCGTCCCGTAGTGATCATGCCATGAGTGCAGAGGAGTTCAATCGCCACTTCCCCACCGAATTCTGGCGTGAACTGGTCGATCGTATTCGTGTTGAAGCTCCAGACACGCTGCTCGTCGCTGAGGCCTTCTGGCTGATGGAAGGTTACTTCGTCCGCACTCTGGGAATGCACAGGGTCTACAACAGTGCGTTTATGAATATGCTGAAAAAGGAAGAGAATGGCAAATATCGGGAAACATTGAAAAATATTCTCGCATTCGATCCGGCAATACTCCAGCGCTTTGTTAATTTCATGAGCAATCCGGATGAAGAGCCCGCCGTTGAACAGTTTGGCGATGGCGATAAATATTTCTGTGTTGCAGCGCTCCTGGCGACAATGCCGGGACTACCGATGTTTGGCCATGGCCAGATCGAGGGGTTTCACGAAAAATACGGCATGGAATATCTGGCGCCACGCCGGCAGGAACAAGCCAATCTGCCGTTAATTGAGCGGCATGAACAGCACATTTTCCCCCTCCTGCGCAAACGGGCACTGTTCAGTGGTGCTGACATGTTTCAACTCTATGATTTCACATCGACTTATGGAATTGAAGAAGATGTTCTCGCCTATAGCAACAGGTTAGCAGAACAAACCGTTCTGATTCTCTGCAACAATTCACAAAAACAGATTTCCGGGAAGATCAGTCAACCCGTCCAGATGGCCGACAAAAATGGTGTCAGCTATCTTCATGCCTGCGGTATCGATGTCAGTCATGACTTTGTGTTGATGACCAGCATCAGTGGTGGCATGCAGTTTCTTCAACCCGTTGAACAACTCCGTTCCGGAGGGGTTTTTCATCTTCCGCCTTACAGTTATCGGGTGTTGACAGACTTCAGGAGTCTTGCAGATCAAGATGGGCGCTGGCAGACACTCTGGGATCGTTACGGTGATACCGGCCGACAGAATCTGTTTCTTGACCACGACGCCATCCTGATCGAGCATAGCTGGGATCTGGCACATACACTCCTTGAGCTGTCCTGTTCCAAACGGACTGAACCTGAGTTTGCGCAGCTCACAGAGAAACTCTTTTCCTGTTACCAGATAGAGAGCGTCGCCTCAATGCCTGCGGAATACATTCTCGAAATTCTGGTGCAGACTATTTTCCCCGGATCATCCCTGCAAAAGGCTGATTTTTTAATTCTTTCAGACATATTAACCAGACCCAATGCTGTCGATGATCAACAGATTTTCCAGCTGCTGGATAAATTCTTCAACCACAGGCAATTCAGAACCCTGCTGTCTTGCCATTACTATGATCACATCGACTGGGTGGAACAGGAAAAACTTGCAGCCCTCTGCCTGATCATGTTGCAGTTTGAACTTTTCATCTGTAGTTCAATATCCGAGAGTGACCGCCAGACAGCTCAAGAAAGAATTCTCCAGCTTCTCAAACAACTCAGAAGAGTCCGTCAGCTGGCCAAGCAGGTCAACTACAAAGTCGATGAACTTTTACAGCACCTCGAGACAGGAAAAATCACAGAAAAGATCATTCCGGCGCCGAAAAATAAGGGGGAAAAGATACTTTTTGTCGCCTCGGAAGCCACGCCTTTTGCGAAAACCGGTGGTCTGGCCGATGTGGTGGGATCGTTACCGCGGGCATTACGGCAGCGGGGTCACGATGTCCAAGTGGTTATCCCTTATTATCGGGAAACAGCTCAGGTCAAGATTCCTCAGGTCAAAAGCAACAAAAGTATTGAAATTACTCTGCAAGGCAAAGCTTTTCGCGGAAGTCTGAAACAGGCGGTATACGATGGTGTGCCTTACTGGTTCATCGATACTCCTGAGTTTTTTGACCGAGAAGGTCTCTATGGAACGACAGCAGGTGATTATCCGGATAACAGTTTACGCTTTGGTTTTTTTGCAAAAGCGGTTCTTGAAACGGCAAAAGTTATCGAATTCAAGCCCGACATCATCCATATCCATGACTGGCAAAGTGGACTTATTCCAGCGTTATTAAAAACCAGCTATGCACAGCAGCCGTTTTACTCCCAGACCTCTACCCTGCTGACAATTCACAACCTTGCTTATCAGGGGATGTTTTCTACTGACATCTTAAAGACTCTGGATCTTCCCTCGGAATTGGGTTCATCCGCTGCCTTGGAATACTATGGACGGTTATCGATTCTCAAAGGGGGTATCAACTTTGCGGATCTGATTAACACGGTATCTCCAACCTATTGCCATGAGATACAAGAACCAGAGCAGGGACAAGGCTTTGACGGCCTCCTGAGAGACCGGCGTGAAGATCTTTCGGGGATTATCAATGGCCTGGATCTGCGGACCTGGAATCCGGAGACAGATGGATATCTGGCACACCAGTATTCATCCAAAAACTTAAACGGTAAGGAGTTATGTAAAACCGCCCTGCAAAAAGAACTGGGGCTTGAAAACACCGAAGATGCACCGATCATTGCTGTTGTCAGCCGCCTCGATCAACAAAAGGGGATCGACCTGATTGAAGCCAACTGGAGGCCACTGCTGAATCGGCATGTTCAGTTTGTTTTATTAGGTTCAGGCAGCCAAAAGCAGATGCAATTCTGGAAGGAACAACAAGGTCTTCATCCCGGTCAGGTTTCGATCAATCTCACTTTTGACGAAACCCTTTCACACCGGATCTACGCTGCTGCGGACTTGCTCCTGGTTCCAAGTCGTTTCGAACCCTGTGGTCTCACCCAGATGATTGCATTAACCTACGGTGCGTTACCTGTTGTGCGCCGCACCGGTGGCTTGGCCGATACCGTCATCGATATCAATGAAAATCCCAAAGCAGGATATGGTTTTGTTTTTGAAAATTCTGAGCCGTGGGAACTGTTGCAAGCAATCGATCGGGCGCTGGAACTCTATTCAGACCGGAAACGCTGGAGAACTGTGGTCAAGAGGGGAATGGGCCTGGACTTCAGCTGGGGAAATTCTGCTCAGCTCTATGAAAATTTGTATCAAACAGTGAGGAGCAAAAGGAAAGAAAACGTCTCCACAGATGTTGAAAAGGATTTGCTGATCAGCACAGAAAAAACGTCTCAAAAGTGACGAGTTGATTTGTTGAGAGTCATTCTTACTGCCGGAAAATTTAGCGGGCAATTTTCCCCCAGAAGAGTGTATGAGTAAAAAACCCATAATAATCGGGTAGATTCAGAATAAAATCGTGTGAATCCGGATGGCATAAGCGCTGGTATTCTATCTGATCGTCGGAAGACAACTCGTTCTCTGCATCTGACCAGCGCATATCAAAAAGCTCCTCCAAGGCAGTGCGTATTTCTGGACTGAGGGGGGCATAGAAACTCCCAGCAAAAACTTTTGCGGTAGGTTCCTCCAACCCTATCTCCCGAAACCAGCCGAGAGCGCGCAGGAAATGTGTGTCTGGATTCTTTCCATGCACAAATGGAGCAATGCCACCCGATGTCGCCCTCAGACGGGCCTCCAACCGAGGATATCCAGGAAGCATGTTTTCCGAAGACCAGCCAGAGATCGCGACAATACCTCCAGGCTTCACAACACGTGACAACTCTTTTAATAACGGTAGCGGTTCCCAAGGACCATATCCAACGCAGTCGGCACTCCATGCCCAGTCAAAAGTTCGATCGTCGAAAGGAATAGAGCCAACATCTCCTTCCTGAAAGGAAATCCGCCCTGACAGCCCCTCCTCTTTGACAATCTCTTCACCACGATTCAGGAACTTCGGGGAGATATCCAACCCAGTGACATGCCCAGGACTTCCTACTGCAGCAGACAACAGCAAACATTGAAGACCAATGCCACACCCCGCATCTAATCCGCTGCTGCCAAAAGGAAGGTACAATGTCTCAATCGCTGCGCGAAGGGTTGGCTCTCTCAACGGATTGGTCACCAAAAGGCTATGCAGATATGAATCCGTGTCCATTACAATCCTTTTTATTCATACTTAAACTGTGGTTCTACATTGCCGGCAACCCAACGGTTCGGCTTAGGACAGCACAGTTTGGTTTTTCTTTTTGAGAAGAACACTGTTGTTTCCATCCGCATGTTTTTTTTAGAAATTTTCCACAATGAATTTCATTTTGCGATCACCGTTCAAACAGAGGTTATACGTTCCGATCAATTCGCTTGATATTAAAGCCTTCATCTGCCCTTGGTTCTTCAAAGAAATTTGTTACATGATAAAAAACTTCTTCAGTATCAAATAGCGCTCTTTCTGGCTGTTCAATGCGCCTTTGTGCGATCTGGTTAAGGCAAATTTCGTTACTGACATGCAGATAAATCAGTTCATGAGGAGCATTGATTTCAGAATACAAAGCTTTGAACCATTTTCGCTGAGAAACTGTATTGGCGGGAAAATCCATAACCACATCAGTTCCTATGCGTAAAATATTTTGAACATGTCGTGTTAACAGTGGCTTTAACCGACGGGAGAATTTCAGATAGTCAGAGATTTTTTTAATTTCTCCAGGATATAGTGATTCCAACCATTCATCTTCAGAAATAAGCACAGCATTCTGAGCATGAGCGACTTTTCTTGATTTTATCGTTTTACCAGCACCCATTTTCCCACAGAAAAAAATCAATTTTCCATTTTCAGTCATTTTGTTCCCACTTAACGGATAACATCTTAATCGCCTCTTCAGGTTACACACCTTCGGTTTCAACTTTGTGCCACTCCGAGTATCAATGTTGAAAGAAATCACTGTAATTTCTTTCTTTAATAAGCTTCAGGATGGCGATCGATCCATCCTGAGAGGTCTCTTCAACGGCTTCCGTTGCACAACAAAAGATAATGATCGCAGCAATAATAATCCGGGTCATCATTTCCTTTTATCCTTTATTGCACAACGCCATCATCAAAGGCAAACCGCAGTGGAGGACAATATGTGTATAAACGTTGCATCTACATGTTAACGGCATACTCTGACATATTCCAGGGGCACCATGCCTAATCTGTTATACTTTTTTAAGTCCAGTTTTTTGTAATTGCAACATAAGTCCCTGTGCTGGTTTCAGTCTCCCGGGAACCAACTTTCCATTAATTTTACCATAGCTGAGACAATAAAAATGGCAGCTGGTGCTAATTGACTCTCTATGAAACAGCGCCTGTCGGCAATATTTTTCTCTTGAGAAATGAAAAGCATCGCCCATCAATCGCAACTAATCCACAACCGATGAGACCCATTCCAGCCAAGTCCTTGCCAACCACCTGCTCATTGAGAAATACGGCACCAAGCAGGATCGCACTGACAGGTATCAGAAAAGTAACCAGCAAGAGATTGGTCGCACCTGCCGTAGCAAGAATATGAAAGTAGATAATATAAGCCAGAGCCGTCGATACCAATGCCAATCCAGAGATCGCAACCCATACTTCCAGTCCGGGCATGGCTAACGACCAGGGTTGGTCCACAAAAAGAGCCAGAGGTGTCAACAGAATGGTTGATGCCGTCACTTGCCCGCTTGCTGTCACAAGCGGTGCCGTTCCCATGCTTTTGAAGCGCCGGCCATAAACTCCTGCAAAGGCGTAAGAAAGAGCTGCATTGAGCACCGCTAATTGCGCCAGGGTGTCGGTCCCTAATCCACCCAAGCTGTCCAGTCCGATGATCACAGCAACACCTGTAAAGCCGATCAGAATACCGCCCATCCGCCCAACACTGATTTTTTCGTCCTTGGTGAAGGCGTGCGCAACAAGGACTGTGAACAATGGTGTGGTGGCGTTAAAGATCGAAGCCAGCCCACTGGCAATATGTGTCTGCCCCCATACAATCAGGCAAAATGGAATGACATTGTTCAACAAACCCATGCCGAAAAAGGCTTTCCAATAGTGCCATTCCGTTGGCATCCGCAAACCGGTCGCTCGAACAATCAAGTTCAGGGCTATTGCCGCCAGGCTGACCCGCAGAGTTACAATAATCAAAGGAGGAAGGGCTTTAACAGCAACCCCGACAAAAAAGAATGACCCGCCCCAAAGAACCGATAGAATCAGCAACAGCAGCCATTCAAGAGCACCCATTTTAGTATTTACTGTTTTCATATTTATCCCTTGTTTTTGCTTGATTTGGATACAGTATAGGAGGCGGCTTTGCTGCTTGCCACCCGATTCTTGCGGTAAGAAAATAAATGGGCGTGCTAGGGGGAGGGGACGATGTATAACAGAACTCTGAGAATGACCTGTGGCTGATTTGAAATGGCTGTAATGTTGGCTTAGCTCTTTCAAGCTTTATTCTGCTGTTTTGTCAAGGCTGTGACAATCTGTCGGGAATAGACACAAAGACATGAGACTGACGAAAAGTCAAAGCCTGGACCAGATGTCGGCCTTGCTTGGCAGATTATTCCAGGGCACTGCTTTCAGTTTGATTCACAGAGTCAGAGGTGTTTCTGCGATGCTGGTCCATTCACCCATTGATGCATCATAAAGCCGGTGATACGGGTAACCAAGCATTTCCAAAATAAAAATACAAAAGGCTGCGCGGATACCGGATTGGCAATAAGTCACTATCATTTTGTCGCGCCGAAGCCCCAGATCCGACAATATCCTTTCAAGTTCGTCATTTGATTTAAGAAAGCGCGGAGCGCCCTCACTGATCACGTCAGTCAACAAATCAGACCAGGAAAGGTGGACAGCTCCCGGGATGTGCCCCCGTCGCTGATTCTCTGTCTCTTCAGTGCCATCATACTCCCCTGTTCGCCGGGTATCCCAAATTTGAATCTTGGGACTCCGGTACATCTCTTTCAGTTCTTTCCAGCCAATAAAATGATTTTCATGGGGATTTAAAACGATGTCGGTTCCAGGCTCCAGAGATTTCAGCAGGCTGGAAACAGGTCGATTCTGCTCTAACCAACCTCTCCAGCTACCGTTAAGGATACTGATGTTACGGACACCGAAATAACGGCAGACACACCAGAAACGTGCGGCAAAAAGACCATAATGATCGTCATAAATGACATAATGTTTATGGCGTTTGAGGCCCAGGTCATAACAAAAAGTTAAGAAGTCTTCAGCCCTCATAACATGCTGAGTTTTCACACCATTGTCATCATATCTCTTCAGATAGGGATTGCCTGGGGAACAAACAGCTCCTGCAATGTGGGCCTTTTGATAGGAACCTTCATTCCAGGTATTTTCTATCACCTGAATTTCCGGGTTACTTAAATTATCTTGCAACCACTGAGGACTGACCAGCATAAGACTTTGCATAAAAAAGTGTGCTTCAAGAAAGATTTTCCTCTACAAATCCATCTTAAACAACTTCGTTTCAGCTTGCCAGCCTCAACTGCTTTACTGTTGTCACATTTAAGGTTCAGAATTATTTTTCTCTGGATTATATTTTTTTCAAAAATCATTCAATCGAATTAAAACAAACCGGCCGTACTGCCTTTAGAATGAATCCCCATAGCCGGCAAGCCATTACCTTTTCCAACTAAAAAACTTCAAAGTTCTGCGATGATCAATATTTCCCGAAATCACTGTCATCAAGACTAATATTGGGCGTTGAAGTTTGGTCGGACATCCCGCTCCAACCGATTCCTTGTGCGCTAGCTGCAGGCGTCTTTATTTGCGGGGCTGAAGGCTGCATCATATGTGTTTTTGCAAGCTTAAAACGGCTGATCATGTGCTTTAAATGCTCTGCCTGACTTGAAAGCTCTTCTGCTGCAGCTGCAGTTTCTTCGGAAGTCGCGGTGTTCCCCTGAACCGCTTGATCAACCTGACCAAGCCCTTGGTTGACCTGGGTAATCCCCTGAGCCTGTTCATTACTTGCTGCAGCAATCTCTCCGACGAGATCCGTCACTTCAGTAATCGAGCTAACGATTTCCTGTAGTGCAGAAGAAGTCTGTTCGGCAATCCTGGTACCATTTTGAGTTTTCTCCACCGAACCTTCTATCAACATTGCTGTCTCGCTGGCAGCTTTGGCACTGCGAGCGGCAAGATTACGAACCTCTTCAGCAACAACCGCAAATCCTTTACCATGCTGTCCGGCACGAGCCGCCTCAACAGCGGCATTGAGAGCCAGCAAGTTTGTCTGGAAGGCAATTTCATCGATAACTTTAATAATTTTACTAATGTTCTGCCCTGCTTCGTTGATTTCAGCCATGGCTGCAACCATGCCACTCATCTGCTGGCCACCTTTTGCTGCAGCACTACTTGCTTCGGCTGCAAGCTGATTGGCCTGATTGGCGTTTTCTGCACTCTTGGAGGTCTGTGAGCCCATCTCACCCATGGAACTGCTGATTTCTTCCAGTGCGGCTGCTGTTTCTGTCGCTCCCTGTGAAAGGCTCTGACTCGAGTCAGCAACCTGACTGCTCGCAGAATTGATTTGCTCCCCAGCTCCCTGAATCTGAGACAGAAGATCATTGAGATTGCTGGCCATTTTCTGAAGAGAAAGACCCAGTTGATCGGTGTCTGATGCCAAAGTGACATGAACATCAAGATTACCGTCAGCAATCTCTTCAGCCACATCAGCGTTAGCTTTCAAACTATCCGACATGGAATCAAGAGCCTCTGCAAGATGACCAATCTCATCGGATCGGGCCATCTGCAAACGTTTGGAAAAATCACCAGCGCGAAGATATTGGATCACTTCCACGGTCTTACCAAGCGGTTGGGTGATTCCACGAGAAATGAAGTATACCAAGGCCAGCACAATGGCGATGGTGACAATCAGGGCAAATAATACTTGATAAAGAACTGCGTTCAGTTCCGCATGAATGTCATCAACATAAGCACCGCTGCCGAGAACCCAGCCCCATTCCGGTACCAGTTTGACAAATGATATTTTTCCAACCGGCCCACTGGAACCTGTTTTTGCCCACTCATAGTTGACTATTCCTTCACCGTCCCTGACCGCCAGATTTGCCATCTCGGCAAACATCCGGACCCCTGAAGAATCCTCTTTATTTATAAGACTTTGCCCCTCCAAATCGGGGCTGAGCGGATGCATAAGCACCACAGCGTTACGATCTAAAATGAAAAAATAATTATCGCCATCATAGCGCGTCGCACGGATAGACTCTTTTGCTGCAAGCTGAGCTTCCTCAGTCGTCATCTCTCCACTCTCGGCAAGCGTTACGTAGTGATTAACAACGCCCCAACCGGAAGTCACAACCTCCTTTACCAGATTTTTTCGTGCGGTAAAGAGTTTGTCTCTGGTTTGTAAATACAAAAAGCTGATAGTGATGGTAAACGCAATGATGATGATGAGGCTAAGAGCTAAAATTTTGTACGCTAATTTAAGGTTTTTCATTGTTTTCCCTATGCTTCCTATGCGAGAAAAGACCAGCATGGACTCAAAGACATGCTCGTTCAATAACGACAGCTTCAGAAAGAGTTTTTCCCTAGTTAAAAGATCAACAACCCCTTAAAGTAAAAATAAATTAATTATAATCTTCTGTCAATATAAATATGATGTTTTTTTGTATAAAAAGTCATCGGCCCCGCTTATCACATGATTTGGGCGCCTACCTCTCGACCCATCGACATGAATTCAGGCACAGTCACTTTCACAATAATAATCAACAAAAAGAAATCTGGATGAAATACACTCAGTTGGTTATGATGTTGCTCACAATAATTTTAATGAGGTCAGAATGTCGGAAGAACAAAGTGCCTGGATGTGTCATGTTTGTGACTTTTGCTCCACTGTCGGAGAAGGAATCGTTTGCAGCGAATGCTTCAAAATTACCTGCAATCAACACATAATAACTGTTTCGATTCTGTCTCCTGAGTCTGGGCTCTATGAACTGAAAAAAATCTGCGTCGAGTGCCAATTCAGGAAAAGTCTTAATCAATAGCTGTAAAGCCCGCCCTTTTTAAGTAAAGAGAGTTTCATGTCAAATTCAAATAGTCGACTTGTTTATTCTGATGAAATAGGACCAACCTGCCGCAAATGTGGGCAACTGTTACAAAAATGCCGCTGCGACAACAAACTGCCGAATCGGACTAAAGATGATGGAATTATCCGGATTCAACGGGAAACGAAAGGGCGCAAGGGAAAAGGGGTCACTCTGGTGACCGGCATACCGTTAGAGGGTGATGAACTCAAAGTATTAGCAAAATCCCTGAAACAGAAATGTGGTACTGGTGGGACAATTAAAAACGGAGTCATTGAAATTCAAGGTGATCATCGTGACTTGCTTCTGAATTTACTCCAGGAGAAAGGTTGGAAAGTCAAAAAAGCGGGAGGTTGATAAAGATGGTACCGATTTCAGGAAAAATCTTATCAAGAACGAGCTCTTTCCTGCATATGGCTGTCACGTATAAATACCCACCTGTCAGGATCATGAGAGCATAACTCCCCTTTCAATCTTTCCTTCAAAAAGGTGTCATAGGCCCCATGTCTTTCCAGCAGATCACAGCTTTTAGCAAACACAACCAACACATGATAGCAGTCCTGTTTTGCTGCCATATGATCTGGGGTTTAGCTCTTGTGATCTTCTTGTCAGTCGGCCAACGAATGAATCCGGAAATTCCCTGGTTGCCAGCCGGATTTATTGTTCTGCAGCTTTACTCTGCTGCACAGCTGTTACAACCTGCCCTGTTGATGCAGCAGGAAAAGCGTACCCGCAGCTTTTATTTTTTCTGGTTCAGCGTCATGGTTCTGATTCTCTGGTTGATCAACCAGATTTCGCTAATCGGAACATGGCAACTGCTACTGAGCGGAATCAAGTCAGGCTTGCTACTTTTAATCGGAACCCTTATTGGTGTTGCACTCGCCCGTTTTGTCAATAGATTCTGGGAGGTTGTCCCGATTTGTATTGCTATGACCCTGGCTGATCTGTTCAGTTGGTGGCTTGGGCCAACAGCCAATTTTGCCCAGAAGATTGAGCAGTATTACCGTACACCTGTGGGGCCACCACCTCTCATTGATATGGCTCTGATCAAATTGGCATATCCCGGGGCTACAGATCTGGTCCCGGTTTTCGGACTTTCGGATTGGATTATGGTGGCCTTTTTTGTTAATGTTTCCAAACGCTACGCCATCAACGATAATCTGCTTGCGTTGTCCGGTTCAGGAGCGCGACAAGAGAAACGGTTCAATCGCTATCTACCGGTCGCGGTCGTAGCACTCGTTGCCGCAGTATTGATGGCACAGTCGACCGGCCTGTTTATTCCCGTATTGCCGGTGATCGCCGCAATGATGCTTCTCTGGTATTCCGTTCATTACCTGCGATCACGGCGATCTTCTGATTAATATGGAAAAATCCAAGTTCATCAAAGCCTTCCTCAATGCCAAACCGCTGCCTCTTGAAGATATTAGTGAGGCACGAAGACTGGAAAGTGCTCGATCCTCAAGATCGGCTAAAGTTCCTTTTCCCGGACATATTGACAACGTTACAGCGGCTACGGCCCTGGGAACAACCAAAGTTCGAATCTACAACCCACCAGGTAGCGGCCCATTTCCGGTCGTTCTCTACATGCACGGCGGTGGCTTCAGTATCGGCAGCCCTGAAACTTCGGATAATATTTGTCGAATGATCTCCAACTCTGCAAAGACTGTCCTGATCAGTGTCGACTATGGCCTGGCTCCTGAACACAAATTCCCCTACGCTTTAGAAGAATGCTATCAAATCGCACTCTGGATTCAGGAAAATGATGTCGCTCTCAATATCAGAGCAGATCAACTGATCATTGCCGGTGACAGTGCCGGCGGGAATCTGGCAGCAAGTATTTGCCTACTGGCTCTCGAAAGGGAAGATTTCAGCCCGATTTACCAAGTCCTGATCTGTCCGTTGCTTGATCTGCAGACAGAACATGAAGACAAAATCAATGGCATCAATGACAATTTATTAACAGTAGAAAACAGCCGCACGTTCAGTAGCTATTACCTGCAAGATTCACATGATGCCGGCAATCCTCTGGTCTCTCCACTTTTGGCTGATAGCCTCTCGGGACTTCCCCCGGCTACGATTATCACCGCTGAACTTGATGCTCTGGCGACAGAGGCAATCACCTATGGAACACGTCTCAAAAGTGCAGGCACCTCTGTCATCCACCGACATTATAAGGGTCAGGTTCATGATTTTGTATTATTTATAAGATCTTTGGATGAAGCAAAAGAGGCTGCAGAAAACATCAGCCGGGATATTGTCAGAATATTAACTGTGCAAAATTGATACATGCGTTAAAAGATTGTTGGAATCATTCTGAATCAAAACAATATAAGCGAATGAAGACAGCGGAAACTAAATAATTTTAACAGGGGCAAACCCACCTCCTTCTGTTTTCATATTCGTAACCTGGCCCCGATACAACCTTGCCCCTACACCTATTAAGTGATTTCGATACACAAAAAGACGGATATCCAGTTTAAATTCCTGTCCATTTGTGGACGTTTCAACCGATGGTGTCACCAACTGCTGAACCAGGGTGGTTTCCGGATCCAGAGATGAAAAACGTTTTCTAGTAATTCCCTTCCCCAAAAGCACCCCACGGCCAGCAAACATAGTGACAGGCTTAAAAATTAATGTTTTACGCTGCGCCCAGGTATCATCCGGATTCAGACCGGATAATAGAAAACTTTGTGGAATAATCTCAAGCAGCAACGCCTTATCTCCACCTGGTAAACTCAGCTTATCCAGAAACCCCGGATCAGACCAGAGAGTCATGCGCCGCTTATCAGCCAGCAACCCGTAGGCAAAGGGATTGGGTGAAAGACAAACATGGCCGGCAAGATATGCCTGTTTCAACCGTAGCATCTGTCCGGTTTCAAGGAAAAAGTCGCAGTGGCGATTATAGATCAAATCAACTCTGTCACCACGGAAATAGACCCCGTCGGATTGCAGCTGCAGCTCATCCGGCGTGGCAATATGAGCGTCAATGTCGTGCCGGCACAACCAACTTTTGCATGCCTCCATTTCAGGAAAAAGAGCCTGCTTTTCCAGATCTTCATCGATAATGACAACCCTCCGCAACGACTGATCGCCACCTGAAAAGTCATGCCATTCCTGCAGAAAACTGTTCAAAAGTCTCTGTTCAAAGCGGTGTGAAAGATAAACAGCTGAAGACTGTTCTGCCTGCTGTTCACTAAGCCAGGAAAGATAGGCACCACCGGCATTCGTGTTCACCTCAATCAGACGTGGTCCATTGCTCGTGAGGTGAAAATCATATCCCATCATCAACGCCGCGTGGCCGGGATCGAAACGAGCCACGTCCGGGAGTTCAGGAAACACTTCGTTGCGATATACAACGGACTGACTCATACGAAAAAGTAAACGCACCAGTCGTAGCATTTTACGCAAATCTCGCCGCGGAAGATGAGCCGTCACCCGACTGATAGGAAGATTTTTATCAATAGACATTTTAAACTTTCTAAAAGGAATTAATTCTGCGGATAAATGACTTCAATAAGCCATAGCTACGTCGGTTAAAGTCGACTGTTAATCGTGGCAAGTGCTTCAAATCAGGCTGATCATGTTCCTCGGGTAAGTGAGAACACAAACTCATTTTTCCTCCAGGAATCAAAATGGCACTGAATTCATTTGTCAGTATATTGAGATGATCCGAATCAAGCGCCTTATTAAGACGAATAATCATCCTGCTTCTAACAAACCGTAATGAATGATAATTCTTGTAAAAATCATCGATCACCTGAACAGCTTCAACCGGGTTACGAGTTATTGAGAACAAACCAAAATCTTCACCGGAAATCAATCCTCTTTTAAACAAGCTTTCTTTGAGAAAATCGAGCCAATCTTCCCAATATCCATCGTCATCATCGATCATCACCAGTGGAATGGGGGGATTTTTCCCGGTCTGGATTAAAGTCATGATTTCCATAGTTTCATCCAGAGTCCCAAACCCTCCAGGAAACATGACAACGGCATCCGCTTCCTTAAGAAAAGCAACCTTACGGTTAAAGAAATATTTATAGGTGATCACTTTTTCATCTTTGTCCATCACCGGATTGGTATCCTGCTCAAATGGCAGACGGATATTAACTGCGAAGGAATTTGCAGCCCCTGCCCCCTCATTGCCAGCACGCATAATCCCTGGGCCGCCGCCGGTTATGACCATATAGTTTCGCTCTACCAGCATCCGGGAAAACTCTACACAGGTCTTATATATTGCTGCATCAGAAGGAGTTCTGGCACTTCCAAAAATTGTAACCTTCCTCCGATTTCGATAGGGAGAAAAAACCTTATTGGTATAACGCATCTCCTTCATTGTGGTTCGCATCAGCTTCTGATCGGCAAGATAATCATTTTCCTGGCCGGACTTCAGAGCCCCCAGAATCATCTCCCTGATCATATCCGGATGATGAACCCCGGTTTTACGCATCAGCTGATCAATAAGTTCATCTATCTCACCATTGCAGCGATCAAAACGTAATGGCATATCAGATTCCTCCTGATAAATTCAGTTCATTCCCCTGCCAAGAAAAATGCGGCAGCATGATAATATCATACTGCCGCAAAAAAAGTGGCCAAAGAAGTCCGTAAGCCGGGTTCTGTTTCCTGCTGAAGTTACCTGCAGCAGGACGGTAATCATTCATCTAGGACCGTCGTTGCCAACGGTCTCAAGCAGCCAGACCCGGGAACTTCGAGCGGACCGCCCTCAAACGTTCCCCTATTCGACCTTGCTCCGGATGGGGTTTACCGAGCTTCTGACGTCACCGCCAGAACTGGTGAGCTCTTACCTCACCCTTTCACCCTTATCTGCATTTAGCCCTGTGGACTCAATGAGACGGTCTCCTCTCTGTGGCACTTTCCCTGGGGTTACCCCCGGTTCCCGTTAGGAACCATCCTGTCCTTTGGAGCCCGGACTTTCCTCCCTCAAGCGTAGCTGAAGCTACGACAGACGGCGATCACCTGTCCTTCTTTGACCAAATTGATACTTGAATAACTCCTGAATATCAATTTTCCAGTTCTACGTAAAGAATCCTGTTACAGTGGGGACAGGTTTGTATTTCTTCTATTTTTAGCAACTTATTGTATTGCTGTGGTGGCAGCTGCATATGACACCCGAGACAGGCTCCATTGCTTGCCAAAGCCAGAGCAAGTCCGCCTCTGCGTTTAAATAGAGTATGGTACTTACGCAAGAGGCTAACAGGAAGTTCGGCGGCAACAGATTCTCGAGTTTGCGTCCGTTTAAGCAGGATTTCCTCAGATTCTTCCAGAGATTTCGCCAATTCAGCGCCTCGAGCTTCTGATTTTTCCCGAATGGCGGCCAGTTCTTCTTGCTTTTCCTTGAGATCCGCTTCAAGCACAGCAACTTCCTGCTGCTTGGTCAGCATCTGTTCTTCGACATCCTTGTTAGCTTTTTTGGCAATGTCTATTTCTTTCAGAACAGCAACATATTCTTTCTGGGTTTGAATCTCGGGCAACCGCGCTTCTACCCGACCGACATTGTCGCGCTCCTTCAGCAAACCTTGCTGCAATTCAGCCTCTGCCTGTTGCAAAAGAGCAACTTCATCCGTCAACTGATCGAGCATCCCCTGAACCCTGGTGGCGTCAGCTTCAAAGGCATTCAATTCATCTCGGTAACCTTGTCGGGTTGCCTCGATAGAGCTGATCTCCTGATCAATCTCCTGCAGATCTTTCAGCAAGTTCATTTTGTTTTTCACGTTAAAACCTCCATTTTCCAGTCCATGTTGTGACAGTCAGAAAAAAACTAAAGGGTCTCTTTCCGCTGTCATTTCTATTACCTCAATGGCAAAATTCTGTTGGGATAGAATGTTCCGTAAACGTTTAGACAGTTCCATCACCATAATGTGTTCCGTAGCAAAATGCCCGGCATCAAGCAACGCAACACCTTCAGCTTTTGCCCTTTGTGCTTCATGAAACTTGACATCACCGGTGACCAAACAATCCGCACCTTGTCTTAAAGCAGCGGAAAACATTGACATCCCGGTGCCACCACAAACCGCTACCCGGCTTATCTTCCGACCTAAATCACCAACTATTTTCAAAGAAGAAATACCTAACGCCTCTTTAACCTGTTCTGCAAATTGCTGGAACGAAACAGCTTCATCCAATTGGCCAATACGCCCCAATCCGACATCTGAACGTTCATTTGCCAATGGAATTAGGTCATATGCCACCTCTTCATAGGGGTGAGCTTTCAGCATTCGGGAAACAGCCTTACTTAAAAGCGCAGCTGAAACGATGGTTTCCAGCCGCACTTCATCTGTCGCAACAAGCTCACCTGGATTCCCGATAAAAGCGTTTGTGTCCTGATCCCCACGAAAAGTACCCACCCCCTGGCTACTGAACGACACACGGTCATAAGCACCAATTCGTCCAGCTCCGGAAGCTAAGATGGCATCCCGAACTTCATCCTCATGTCCACGAGGAACATACACAACAAGTTTGTAGAAATTGCCGGACAGGGGAGCTTCAAGAGGAAGCACTTCTGTGACTCCGAGTCGTTCGGCCAACCAGTCATTCAGTCCGTCTGCAGCACGGTCCAGATTAGTATGAGCACTGACGACAGCAATATCCTGCTTGATCGCCCGAAAAAGAACCCTCCCCGTCATATCTATGGGACTTAATCGTTTAAGGGGTTTAAAAATCAAAGGATGGTGAGATATGACAAGCTGTGCGCCTCTTCTACCCGCTTCTTCAATGGCAATGTCTTCAGCGTCCAGACAGACCAGAATTTTCTCGATTTTTGCTTTCGGATCACCAACCTGCAACCCGACATTATCCCAATCCTCTGCTAAATCAGGAGGACAAAGACGATTGAGAAGACCAATAATATCAGCTAGACAGGCTGTTTTCTGTTTAGCCATAAAAACACCCCCACAAAAAGAAAGAGTGCACCGGTTTCTCGGTGCACTCTCTAATTATCGGTTTCCCTATACTTGCCAACTGTGACGCAATCTTTACGCCTCCCCGGGATTCAATATCCGGCAGCGTCAACGTTGTTAAAAGACTGTCTCCGTTCAATCTCTACGGCCTAATAAAGTATGTAGCGTAACTACCGCTAGGGTTAATCTGGTGGGCCCACGAGGACTCGAACCTCGGACCAGCCGGTTATGAGCCGGCGGCTCTAACCAACTGAGCTATGGGCCCTGCGCACAAAAGATTAGGATAATGAATAAAACGACCACCTGTCAAGAAAAAGAATCCTTTTCCCTTAAAATATCCGTACAAAATTCTCTTCGCAGTGACATTATCAACTTTCAGTTGATGCAAATCCCCTTAACCGTTTTGCACGACTGGGATGTCGCAATTTTCTCAACGCCTTTGCTTCAATCTGCCGAATCCGCTCACGAGTAACATTAAAGTCCTGACCAACTTCCTCAAGGGTGTGATCAGACTTTTCACCAATACCAAAACGCATCCGCAAAACTTTTTCTTCCCGCGGCGTCAAAGAGCCCAGGACACGCGATGTCTGGTCGGAAAGATTCCCTTTCAAAACGGCTTCCAAAGGTGAAACAACCCCCTTATCCTCAATAAAATCACCAAGAGAGGAATCTTCCTCTTCACCGATGGGTGTCTCCAGACTGATTGGTTCTTTGGCAATTTTCAAAACCCTGCGGACCTTATCAAGAGGAAGGTCCATCCGATCAGCAATTTCTTCCGGGGTCGGCTCACGTCCACATTCCTGAACCAACTGACGGGTGGTTCTTATCAGCTTGTTAATCGTCTCGATCATGTGTACCGGAATTCTGATTGTTCGGGCCTGATCAGCAATGGCACGGGTAATTGCCTGACGAATCCACCAGGTGGCATAAGTCGAGAATTTATAACCACGGCGATATTCAAACTTATCAACCGCTTTCATCAGGCCAATATTTCCCTCCTGAATCAGATCAAGAAATTGAAGTCCACGGTTGGTATATTTCTTTGCGATAGAAACAACTAAGCGGAGATTGGCTTCAACCAGTTCGGCCTTTGCTTTTTTGGCAATCCATTCTCCTTTATAAACTTTCTTCAAATACTCCAGCAATTCACCAGGTTCAAACCCTGATTCTTCAGTGACCCGCTTGAATTTTCTTTCGGCAGCCAGCAAACGCTTTTCTACGGAAAGAAGGACATCACCGGCGACATCCAGCTCATCAGCAACGGCGTGTGCATCTTCGTCGCTCTGCCGCATACGGGTCAAATAACTGCTGATTTCAGTGTAAGGACGATTAATCTTCCCCTCACAATCAGCAATCTCGGCTTTTCCTTTTTTAACTTGATTGCCCATATCTTTAAGACGGTCAACAATTTTCGCAACCTGAAAATCCTTCAACCGAATTTCACGCAACAGCTTGACCAGTTGTTTCCGCTCTGCAGCCTCCTGCTCTTCCAGCTCCAGACGTTTCTTTTTACTGACGGAGCCCTGTAAAGCATCCTGAACCTCTCGCAGTCGCTGCTCAACAGAGCGGAGCTTTTCATACGCCTCAAGTAGCCGTTTACGCTGTTTTCCTTCGGCTTCGCCACCCTCTTCTTCATCATAATCACGCGTAATATCTGAAACTCTGATCTGCTCTTTCTCCAGTTTTGCAAGCAATTGCATAACCGCCTGGGCAGCAATGGGAGTACGCATCACCACTTTTGTGACCTGCGCTTCACCCTCTTCGATACGTTTGGCAATCTCAACTTCACCTTCTCGCGTCAA
Source organism: uncultured Desulfuromusa sp. (assembly GCF_963675815.1). Lineage (NCBI taxonomy): Bacteria > Pseudomonadati > Thermodesulfobacteriota > Desulfuromonadia > Desulfuromonadales > Geopsychrobacteraceae > Desulfuromusa > uncultured Desulfuromusa sp. The sequence goes on along the minus strand of NZ_OY776574.1, from coordinate 2,163,098 downwards.
CAGAGCAACCTGCCCCATTTCCCGCAGGTACATACGCACCGGGTCACTGGTTCTACCAAGAGTACCAGCTTCAAGTTCGACCTCACGCTCATCTTCATCACTATCATGATCGTCATCTTTAGACGTTGATGCTTTACTTTCAGACTCAACAATTTCTATATCCATCTCACCAAACATCCCCATCACATCTTCTAGTTGTTCAGAAGACACCATGTTAGCAGGCAACATGTCATTAACCTCATCATAGGTCAGAAAACCTTTTTCCTTCCCCATGTCAATTAATTGTTGGATCTCATCCGGGTTTATTTTTTTTGCCATTAGTCCCTAATCTCCTCTGCCGTCTGAAAATATGCAGACTTCTATATTCTAGTAAGTGTAACCGCTACTTCAAATTTTTAAACTGTTTGAGCAAATTATTTGCATCTTTCATGGTGCCGGTATCGCCACCCTGTTCAAGCTTACGCAATTTATCTATCGATTCCTGCCGTTGCCGTTTTTTCAGCTCCCTCTGTAACCCTTCCAGACAGCCGGAAAAAACCTCATCGACACCCTCATCAAACTGCCCTTTATCCAGGAGCGATAAAGCCGTCAGTAAACGCACTTTATCAGGGGCAAGCTCATCAGCAAGAGTCGCCAGGTCCAGACCGGAATCAGTTGATTTTTCCAAAAGGATCTCAGCCACATCCCGGGCTTCCTGATGATTAAAAAGAGCAAGTCCTCCCGCCATCAATATTTTTTTATGGCTGACATGATTCTGCAGCAAAAGACACAACAACGTTTCTTCGGAACGACTCCAATCCGGCATTGACCCACTTTCCTTGGCCGGCTGTAAATGCTGTTCATGTCGTTCTTCCGGCAAAGGAGGTTCGGGAAGAGGATAACTCTCTACCGGAGGTGCTGAGAAGGTATTCTTGTGTTGTTGAACCCGTCCAACAATCCTTCTATTCACCTGCTTCAACTGTTCCAGGTCAATACCGCTACGCTGAGCCAGTTCTTTCAAATAAAGGTCCTGTTCCAGCTCACTACTCAGTTTTGAAATCTGTTCCACAATCTGTTCGGCGGCTCTAACCTTCTGCTCGATACCATTGCCGGCTTCGGTAAGAACATCTTCCATAAAAAGATCCATAGCTGAACGCGCTTTTTCAAGTCGAGCCCGAAAAGCATCCTTGCCGGCCATTTGAATAAAAGAATCAGGATCCTCACCTTTTGGTAACTCAATCACCGCGGCAGGAATTCCCTCCTCCTGCAACACAGTCATCGCTTTAAAAGTCGCTTTTTTTCCTGCAGCATCCTGATCAAACAACAGCACAACCCGCTGAACATAACGCTTCAGAAGTTGCGCATGATCCGAGGTCAGTGCCGTCCCACAGGTCGCCACAACCTGAGGAAATCCTGCTCGATACAATGCCAGCTGATCAAAGTATCCTTCAACCAAAAGGACCTCTCCACACTGTCGCATGGCTTGCCGCGCCTGATACAGGCCAAACAAAATCCGCCCTTTATGATAAACAGGCGATTCCGGTGAATTAATATATTTAGGCTTACTATCGTCCAGAACCCGGCCGGCAAAAGCGACAATCCGACCCGATAAATCATAAACCGGAAAAATCAGCCTCCCCCGGAACAGATCGTAATCACCACGATCCTGTTTACCCGGCCGTAACAATCCCAAGATGCGGGCATCATCAGCTGCAAGCCCCTGTTCTTCTAAGTGGGTTCTCAGCCCATCCCAGGAATCTAGAGCATAGCCTATCTGGTATTCTCCTGAGGCTTTACGCCCATAGCCACGAAGTTTCATATACTGTCGCGCGGGCTCACCGGACGGATGTTCCATCAGCAACTGGTGAAAATAGGCTGCGGCCACCTCATTGACCCGATAGAGTCGTTCTCGCTGACGTTCCCGCTGCTCTTCTTCCGGTGTCGGAATATGCTCTTCCAATTCGACCCCGGCTCGTTCTGCCAGCAATCTCACTGCATCAGGGAAAACCAGCCCTTCAGTTTTCATCAGAAAAGAAAAAACATCGCCACCAACGCCGCAACCGAAGCAATGGAAAAACTGCCGGGCGGAATTCACGCTGAACGATGGAGTTTTTTCCGAATGAAAAGGACAAAGCCCCGTGTGATTCGCCCCGGAGTGTTTCAAACTGACATATTGAGAAATCAATTCAACAATATCGGTTCGCTCACGAATTTCATTGATTTTACTCTCTGAAATTTGCCCGGACATTGGCTATTCTCTCAATTCAACGATGGTTATATTATCCCCACCCTGAGCTATCGGCGCCGCATAAAAAGCTGTCACCCCGGCCTCACCAGCCAGATATTCCCGTACAGCACGGCGCAGGATCCCTTCTCCTGAACCATGAATAATTTCAACCTGCTGCAAATTATTTAACGTTGCATCATCAATGAAGCGTCCCAGCTGGGCCAGTGCTTCATCGACCCGCTGTCCAATCAGTTTGATTTGCGTGCCGATCTGCCGATCCACCATTTTCCGTGAGACATGACCACCATCATTGGATATCGTAACAAAGCGACGGGGGCTGAACTGCTCCAGAGCCTCAAGAGGCTGACGCATTCGCTTGCCTCCGACCAGTAAATCAATTTTCGTCCCTTGCATACGTTCAACCTGCGCTTCAACTCTCAAGGCAGAAATCAACACCAGCTCTCCGACCGCCAACTTCACAGGAACAACTCCTGAGCGCTTTGGTTGCGGTTTAAATGGAGAGAGTTCATCCCTTGCTGCAGAAAGCTGCTGTTTTTCATCAATGGCCTGTTGCGGCGACACCGATCCGGGTTTTCTTTTTCGCAAGATCTTCATTCGCGATTCAGTTGCAGCAATCAAATCATCAGCTTGCCGGGTCGCCCGAGCAAGAATTTCTCTTTTTTTCTCCTTAAGTTGTTGTAATTGCTGCTTGCGCAACTGCTGGGCTGAGTCAGCCTCAACCTTCAAACGCCGAGCCAGAGCGAGTTCCTGATCCAGCTCTTGTTGCCTGCTATTCAACTTTGATAACAGCGCACTATGGTCATGCTCTTCCTGCCCCAGATACTGAATTGCACGCTGAAGAACATGTTGAGGCAAACCTAAACGCTTAGCTGTTGTCAGGGCGCTACTCGCCCCGGGTATTCCATAACGAAGTCGATACGTCGGAGCCAGGGTTTCGGGGTCGAATTCTACCGCCGCATTTTCAATTGCGGGCTGACCGTGAGCAAAATGTTTCAACTGCCCAAGATGAGTGGTCAGAAGCGTCTTGGCTCCCTGGCGGCAAAGCTGGTCAAGGACAGCCTGTACCAGAGCAGCTCCCTCCGCAGGATCCGTTCCCGTCCCCGCCTCATCAAGCAGAACCAGAGTTTCAGAATCTGCCTGTTCCAGAATATCCCGCATTTTCAGCAAGTGTCCTGAAAAAGTTGACAAATTCTGTGAAATACTTTGTTCATCGCCGATATCAACATACAGGCGCTGATAAAGATGCAAGCGACTATCAGGATGACAGGGGATATGCAATCCTGATCGCACCATCAACAGCAACAAGCCCAATGTTTTCAGGGCAACCGACTTCCCTCCCGTATTCGGACCACTGATGACAAGAGCCCGGCATTCAGCCCCCAACAACACATCAATTTCAACAGCAGCAGCAAGGTCAAAGCGACCCTCAACCTCCATCAATAAAGGATGACGAGCTTGTTTCAGTTCTACTATCGAATCACTGACCAACTCCGGCCGACATCCCTGATAATGACGTGACAACCGCCCTGCTGCAAAGCGGAGGTCAATCCTGGCCAGTGCTTGCTGATTAGTCTGCAGAACAGCCGTATCCCGGCGAACCAAACCTGCCAGTTCAAGTAAAATACGCCGCTCTTCCCGCTGCTCTTCACGGGCCAATTGCTGCAGGCGATTATTTCCCTCAAGAACTTGCGAAGGTTCCAGATAAAGGGTTTGTCCGCTGGCCGATTCATCCTGAACAAAACCCTTCAGCTGCCCACGGCAATCACTTTTTAGCGGCACAACATAGCGATTGTTACGAATTGTTATCAGGCGTTCCTGAAACAACCCGGCAGAATGATCTCCCGTCAACAGCTGGTCCAACTGCTGTTTAATGCGGCTGCGTGTCTGGCGAATCTGATAACGCAGGTCACCTAAGACAAATGAGGCACTATCCAGCAGTTCGCCGCGCGACCCAATCGAGTCACGTAAACGACGTTGCAACTCAGTGAGGGGCTTGATTTCAAGAGCCAACGTCGATAAAAAAAGCTTTTGACTTTGCGCTTTAAACCAGAAGCGACAATCCTCCATAACTCGCAACGACTGAGAAACTTTCAGAAGGTCCTCAGTTGCTACCAGACTGCCCTCGGCTTTAATCAGCCCCAGCACCCCGCGCAAATCCCAACAACCACCAAGGGATGGCATCTGACCATCGTTAAGCCACAGAACCGCTTCATCCACCTCAGTCAGGGCTGTTTCAATATCGGCCTGATCGGACAATGGGCTTAATTGTTCTGCAAGCAAACGGCCCGGCTCCGACTGAGTCTGGCCAGCCAGGAGTCCCTTTAAACGGGGATACTCAAGCCTTTGCATTGCCGCATCATGACAGATCATGGCCTGGCTATCGCCCAATCAAACTTCGGCTTCCGGAAAAAATTGACGCTCCCAAGGCGGCAAACGGTGGCGCCAACTGCGATGTCCGGATTTTACTCCTGACAACTTCAGGAGCGGCTGATGAGTTAAGCGCAAGAACAATCATGGATAAAATAACAACCCCTTGAATAATTCCAAACATGGCACCGGCTAAACGATTAAATCCCCCCAGAAAGATCAGTTTGACAAAACGGTTGAGAACAAAACCGATAACAGCAAAAAGGAAAACCAGAAGCAGAAAAATAGCAAGAAATGAACCCCAGACACACAATTGAGCAGGTAAGTTGAAAGAATCCTGAAGCAGTTGCGCAAGTGGCAAGTGGAAAGTAAAAGCAAATACCCCACCCAGAACCAGACCGAGCAACGAGCAAACTTCCTTCAGTAACCCCCTGAATATACCTTTTAAAAGGAAGAAACAGAGAATCGCTAAAATGACAATATCAATCAGTCCCAAGGATCACCCCACCACTATCCCGCCAGAAGTTCCCGCACCAGCTGATTGACAATTTTACCATCGGCAAAGCCTTTAGTTTTTGCCATAACCTGCGGCATCACCTTGCCCATATCTTTCATTGATGTTGCGCCGGTTTCTGCAATCACTGCAGCCACAATATCGCGAACCTCGGCTTCACTTAACTGTGCAGGAAGGTACTGCTGCAAAACCGCCAGTTCAGCATCCTCTTTAGCTGCCAACTCGGGGCGACCATTATCGCTGTACATCTGTGCGGCTTCACGGCGCTGTTTCACTGCCGTACTGATCACGCCGAGAATGCCATTATCATCAAGCTCTTGCCGAGCCTCAATCTCTTTATTTTTGATGGCACTGCGCAACTGACGAATCGTTCCAAGGCGATCAGACTGTTTGGCTTTCATCGCCTCCTTCATGTCCTGCATAAGTTGTTCTTTGAGATTCATAGATTCACCTGTGAAAAAGAAAGCTTACCAGTATTTCACCCCGGCACTTTAAATACAAAGAGGGTGCCCAGAGAATTCCGGCACCCGCTGCAAAATATTTGATTTCAAAAAACTCAGTTATTCCCGACACCTTCAGGTGGGACCCATTTAAAATAATCTGGTAGTTTATTTGTTTCATCGCCACAAAGCAACAACTTCTTTAGATTTTTTACTTATTTTTGAATTCAGTAACGATCATGATGAAATTGACAGCGCACAAATCAACGCTAAGATAGAGATATGTGTAAACTTGTCTTCTCCATTCTTACGGCTGTTTTCCTGATAATAGGGCCTCCGGGGCACTCCGGTAGCGCTGCACAGAAAGAGATTCGCCATCTGCATATTGCCGCCTCCATCAATCCGGTCACTGCTGCATTTATTTCACAACAGATTGCAATCGCCAACCAGCAAGCGGAGCCGGCCATACTCATTCAGATTGACACCCCCGGTGGTCTCGATTCGGCGATGCGGGAGATTATCCAGGCAGAATTAAATTCAACGATCCCGGTCATCGTTTATATCGCACCGGCAGGAGCACGTGCAGCATCGGCTGGAGCCCTCATTGCCCTTGCCGCCGATTTTGCGGTCATGGCCCCGGGCACCAATATTGGTGCGGCCCACCCGGTTGCAATTGGCCCGGGAAAACAAGCTGACAGCACCATGATGGAGAAAGTGGAAAATGATGCCGCTGCCTATGCCAGAGGCCTGGCACAAAAGCGCGGTCGCAACCAGGATTGGGCCGAACAGGCTGTGCGGGAAAGTGTCTCAATTTCTGCAGAGGAGGCCTTCGAACTATCAGTTATCGACCTGATTGCAGATAACACGGACCATCTCCTGACAAAATTAAATAACTACAAGTATATCCGCGACGGAAAAATATTGGTTTTCACAACTCAAGGAATGACCCTGCAACAGATCGACATGAATTGGCGGCAAAAGATTCTCAATACCCTCAGCAACCCGAATATTGCCTACCTGTTAATGATGCTGGGTATCATTGGGATATTTTTTGAAATTTCTCAGCCGGGAGTCATCCTTCCCGGGGCCATTGGTGCCATTGCCATCCTGCTGGCACTGTTTGCTTTTTCATCCCTGCCGATTAACTATGTCGGTGTTTTACTGATCATCCTGGCCATCGTTCTGTTCATTCTTGAAATCAAGGTGGTCTCCTACGGAATGCTGGCCATTGGAGGCATCATAGCCATGACTCTGGGATCTTTAATGCTAGTCGACAGCAGTGACCCTTACCTGCAGATTTCCCGGGCCCTTATTGCTGCGACTGTTACAGTCAGTGCCGGTTTTTTCCTTCTCGCCACCGGAATGGTCATCCGAACTCAGCGACGTCCGGTGACATCAGGACAGGAAGGGATGATCGGAGAAATCGGCATAGCGATTGATCCCATCAACAGCAGCGGGATTGTTTTTGTCCATGGTGAATACTGGCAAGCCTGTAGCATTCAACCGTTACCGGCAGGAACCAAAATTCAAATCATAAAAGTCATGGATGGTCTTAAGTTACAAGTTGAAGCTATTGAACCCGAGGAGGTTTAATCATGTTTGGATTAGGTTTTGGATTTTTCTGGATCATCGCATTGGCATTCATCATTCTGATCATCGCTTCTGCAATCCGGATTCTGCTTGAATACGAGCGCGGAGTCGTCTTTCGTCTTGGCCGTTTTTCAGGAGTCAAAGGCCCGGGACTGAAGTTCATCATTCCCATCATTGATCAGATGAAGAAGATTAACATGCGCACCATCGCTATGGATGTTCCGCCACAGGACATCATTACCCGCGACAATGTCTCCGTCAAAGTCAACGCGGTTCTCTATTTCCGGGTCATACAACCGGAAAAAGCTCTGATAGAGGTAGACAACTATCTCTATGCAACCAGCCAACTGGCTCAAACATCTCTACGCAGCGTATTAGGGCAAGTTGAACTTGATGATCTTCTGGGACAACGCGATAAAATCAATCATAACCTGCAAGAGATTCTCGACCGTCAGACCGACCCTTGGGGAGTAAAAATCTCTAATGTCGAAATCAAACACGTCGATTTACCCACCGAGATGCAGAGGGCTATGGCCAGACAAGCAGAATCGGAACGGGAAAGACGTGCAAAAGTCATCCATGCAACCGGAGAATTCGAGGCATCAGCGAACCTCGCTAAAGCAGCAAAACAGATCGCCTCGCAATCGGGAGCATTGCAACTGCGGTTTTTGCAGACCATGACCGAGATTGCCGCCGAAAAAAACTCAACCATCCTGTTCCCGATGCCCATTGATTTACTTAAACCATTTCTGACAGAAAAGAAACAGGACATCGGAGCAGGGCAAACCGGCACAGCGGTGGACAGCGAACTCTCAGCACAAGGACCGATTAGCTCTTGACGCAGCACTCGATATCAACCAGCGTCACCTCAGGCTAGAGAGCCTCTTCGTCGGTTTCATTGACACCCTGCTTGAAATTACGGATTCCCTTACCAAGGGAGGAGCCGACTTGTGGCAGCTTCCCCGCACCGAAAACAATCATGACCAGCACCATAACAATCAACAGCTCCTGCGTTCCAAGTCCGAACATCATTTCTCTCCTTCACTTACAGCTGAAAAACAAAAAACCGCAATCATACAAGTTTCTATACGATTGCGGTCTCTGTGTGGGCTAACTATTCCTTGAATTTATCATAATGAAACGAATGGCATCCCTGGCACAGGGGCTTACGTGATTCGTGCTCACCGTGACATTCCATACAGGGAACATCTTTCCCATAGTGCAAGTTGTTGTGTGGGTTCTGCTTTTCTTCACCCTCAGGGCGAGCAGTTTCTTTGACCAACTCATCAAGATCATGACAAGAAAGGCAGGCATCATCTGCCGGAAAGTTCATTGGTTTTTTGCTGTCGTGGCAGGAATCACAGGACCTACCGTCATAAAGATCGGCATGATAGCTTCTGCCTTGAATCCCATCATACTGCTTAAGTGTCTCCGAAGCCTGAACCGTACAGGCAATAAAGACGAGCAGCACAGCGAACATTAACCCTTTAGTATATGACATCATATTTTCTCCTTATCGACTCTATTTAGTTTTCATCCGGAAACGGCCCTTTTCCGTCGTGGCGGCGTCAATCTACGGGCTTGCTTGTGCGGCGTAAAGTACTACGCCTCCGCACAATCCCTTGATTTCCTTGCCACAACGAAAAATTGCTCGTTTCCAATCTGAAAACCTACGCGTTACCATCTGGAGTTTCCGGATGGTAACTATTTAGGCCTTCATCATAGTTTCAACCGCAGTCATTCCCATGACCATGCAGTCAGGAATCGAACAACTTCCCAGTCGGCTGACACCGTGAATACCACCTGCAACTTCTCCGGCAGCATAGAGGGCCAGGAATGGGTTTCCAGGTTGCTGAATCGATAACACGGGCCTGAACATCAATTTTAGCGCCACCTTGACAATAATGGACTTTCGGCCAATTACGTACCGTCACAAATGGTGCTTTCAGATATTTACCTTTAGCCTTCTTCATCGGCTTACCAAATTGCTCATCAACACCCGATTTGACATAGCCGTTGTATTCTTCAATCTGTTTCTTAAGAGCCTTGACTGGAATATCGAAGTGCTTGGCTAACTCTTCAACAGTATCGAACTTCCAACCAACACCATACTTGAGAACCTTTTTCATGGTCGGATGTTCTTTGGCGTGTTCATAACTCGTGATAGTCACAGGCGGCATTGGCTTGCCATTATCGTCACGACACATGAGTTCAGCATCTGCACGGGTCTTCCGGTCTGCAATCTCATTCATAAAGCGTTTTCCGGTTTTAGGGAATACCGAGATAGAATGGGCAAAATTGTAAATAGAGTAGTTAGAAACGTAACCAAAACCATCCTCATCTGGAGACGCCCATGGTCCAGTTTGAATATATGCCATATGAACTGGCACAGCACCGACATCAAACAGCTCCAAGAGACCTTCACCTGTGGCATGCGCGACATTCGTTGAGCCCACTTCTGCGGTTAAGGTAGGATCTTGTGCTGAACGCAGACCAACATTGCGGGCGAAACCGCCCGTAGCGATCAAAACACCATATTTAGAGCGAACATTGATCGGAGATCCTTCTTTATCACGTCCAAAGTAATAACCCTCACGGATAACGGCACCTTCAACTCTGCCTTTATCATCAAAGATCAAACTTTCAAATTTTGCTCTGTTAACAAGGCGCACACCAAGTCTGTGACATTCTTTGATCAGAGGTTGGGTGATGCCGGCGCCACAAGCAACGGTTGTCTGATAGGTTCTAGGGACTGAATGGCCACCCAACTGTTGCAGATACGGAAAAAATTCAACACCAGCATCGAGAGTCATTTGCAAAGCTTCTTTAGCTCTTTTGGCGATATGTGTCAGCAATTCACTATCTGCCACACCACGACCTGATTTTAGCTGGTCATTAACCATAATTTCAGGAGAATCTTTGACGCCTTCTTTTTTCTGCAGAGGCGATTCTGGAACACCAAACAAACCACCATTGACCGCTGAGTTACCACCAAAGAAAGCCATCTTGTCATAAATGACAACATCTTTTGCGCCCAGTTTTTTCGCCTGAATTGCAGCAGCAAGACCTGCAAAACCAGAGCCGATAATAACCACTTCATGCTCCTGATCCCACTTAACGCCACTGCATTGTCCTGCAGAAGACAACATTGGACTGGCAAGTGTGGCAGTCGCAGCGACGCTGGCAACGCCCATACCGACCAAAAACTTCCTTCTTCCTTCCTGATGCTCCTTCGCTTTCTTCATCCTTACCTCCTATGGTGGAATTGCTCCCGAGTGAGCTTTCGAAAACATATTTCGGCTGTTCTCTTTGTAGAGAAAGATATCGGTTTGGATGAAATCTCTGTAGGGCAACTATCGGGGTATTATCGGGTATTTTCTCTTACCCGAAACGAACAGAAAACATCTGCGGCGATGGCTCAAACAATTAGAATCATGAAAAAATAACAATAGATCGGCAAAAAAAAGAAGGCTGTTCAGTACTCGTGTTGTCGGTATAAATCTGTACGCTGACAGAAATACCCGCTCAGAGCTACAGTAGAAGTTCGGTAAAAACGATTCAGCTTTGCGCTGCAGATTTCCCTGCTATACGCCCAAACACAAGACAATCAACAATAGCATTACTTCCCAGGCGGCTGGCACCATGAACTCCGCCCGTCACCTCTCCAGCCGCATAGAGACCAGGAATAGGTTCATAATCAGGAAAGGATATCACCTGAGCCTGCTCATTGATTTGCACCCCCCCCATACAGTGATGCACCTTTGGTAGCAAACGAATTGAATAGAAAGGCGGGGTTTCAATTGGTTTTAAATCCTGAGAAAGGGGCTTTCCAAACTCAATATCGCGTCCGTGAACCAAAGACAGGCGGTAGCGTTCAAGCGTTTCTTTCAGCTCAACCCGTGGGATCGAGTTAAAGGTTGCCAGTTCTTCCAACGTATTGAACTTCTGAACAACGCCCCGTTTAAGACATTTTTCAAGTGTCGTCGCGTATTGAACCCCCTGACTATCAACAATCGCCACAGGGATACGATCATTGAAAAGCATTGCATCGGTGCGCAGACGACGATCTGACATTTCATTGACAAAACGTCTTCCGGTTTTTGCATCGACCATAATTCCGTAGGGAAACCCTGCCAGCATGGTAAAAATGGAACCAACTCCCCAGCCTTTTTCATCAAAAGAAGCCCATGGGCCCAGCTGAATCCATGACAGGTGAATGGGAATAGCATTAATTTGAAGAGCAGCAACTAATCCTTCAGCAGTTGCACCGCGCTGGTTGGTTGTGTCAACGACATCTGTCAGGCGCGGATCCTGAAGCAAACGAAACTTAACGTCATTCCCGAAACCGCCACAGGCTAGAACAACCGACTTGCAGGCACGGATAGCGGCGGGAGTGCCGGCATTATCATGACCAACCAAACTGTCCAGGAGGACATTGACACCCTCGATTCGACGATCCTCACCCTGAATAAAATGTCGGAATTTTGTTTTCAGCTGAATCGGAATGCCTAATTCTCGGCATTTGGTCAAAAGAGGTTGCACAATCCCTGAACCGGTACCACAGGCCGTATTGTATGTGCGTGGCACAGAGTGTCCTCCAAGGTGATTGATATTTTTCTTATATTCAACTCCAAGACTCAGAGTCCAACGTAAGGTTTCAAGGGAACCTTCACAGACAATTCGCGCCAAAGCAGGATGATTGATTCCCATTCCCGCCTTCATCATATCGGCGAACATTAACTCGGGGGTATCGTTGATACTTTCAGATTCCTGTAGTGGTGAACCCGCAACGGCAAGTAACCCCCCACTTATAGCTGAATTGCCACCGGGAATGGGCATCTTCTCGAGCACAATGACACTGCTCCCAGCCTGTTTCGCTTCAATAGCAGCGGCCAGTCCGGCAAAGCCGGAACCGATGACGACAACATCATATTCTTCGTGCCATTGTTGCTGATCACTTAGCATAATTCTCACTCACATACGCTGTTAACCATCAGAAATCGCAATTTCTGCTGGCAAGAAACTGGTGTAAACTCTGGGATTTACCCCTCAAGCAAAGTTTTTTACGAATATTTTTACGGTGTGTCTGGATTGTTTCAAATGACAAATTCATTGATTCGCAGATTTCTTTGCCAGACAATCCCGCTTTGATGAACTGACAGATTTTTAATTCCGATTTCGTCAGCTTCAATAGATCACCATCTATTTCTGCATCAAAGCCGCTCGTCAATGAAAGCAACTGATCTTTTAACAAAGTCAAGTAACTCTCACGAATATCAGCTTGCGTTTCATTCTGTATCTTCTTGATTCCAGGAAGGATCGAAGTGCGAATGCGTGCAGATAGATGTTTTTCTGCCTCTTTACGGTCCTCTTCAATGGACTTCAAAACATTCCGCAACGTCACATTCATCTCTTCGGCATGCCGCTTCTCTTCCCAAAGCTTGTTGTTGAGAACTTTCTCCTCTGTAATGTCCCGGACAATAATAGGCCAGAAGGTTTCTCCTTCAAGATCCATTCGCGTCATCGTAAAGTAACTTGGAAACGTTTTCCCATCGACATAGATACTGTTAATCTCGGCGCTGATCTGTTGTCCTTCAAACAACTGTTGTTTTGCGTTTTCCAAGGCGATACAGCCTGCTGAATCGGTCAAGTCACATATTGGCGTACCAATCAACACCTCAAGAGGAATACCGTAGATTTCACTCCCCTGTTGATTTGCTTTGACGATTTCACCTTCGGTATCAATCAGAACGATCCCTTTACCTACCGCATGAAAAATCGCGCCCAGTAATTTTTCTGATTTGGCCAGAGCCTTAGTTCGATCAAGGATACGCTGCTCAAGAAGCTGACGGTTGATCGACCATGCAAGTAATATCACTTAAAATCAACAGCACAGCATTGCTGACAGCAAGCGTACTCTCCAGAGGCTTAATCTGGAGATTGAAGTATTGCTTAGCATTATTGACTTGCAGAGAAATTTCATGTGACTGATTGGGAGGATAATCACGAAGCAGTTGGGCCAGGACTTGTCCCCGCTAAGCCGAGGGGGGCACCACAAAAACACCCAACCAGTTCCTGCTGCGAAAAAAATATGTTTGCCTCGGGGTTAGCCTCAACAATCTTTCCATCGTTATCTGTGATTAAAACGAGATTGGAGGTGCCTTCGAAAATGTTTTTTATAAGTGCTTTTTTCCCCGATCAACTTCAGATTTTGTCTCTCCAGGGATGTTAGAGAGACATCTTTATGCATCCTTTCGAAACTCTCCACCAGAACCGTGTCAATCATACCCACCTGAGAGGTGAACAGTGACAGGAGTTTGATCTTAGTTGTGTCATCAAAAACCAGTAGCGTCAGCAACTGGATAAAAGCACGATTCGCTGCTGCAAAAAAATGAATTCCAATAGCAAATCCCAGACCGTTGGACTGACAACGCATTAATACACCGTTAAAACTCTCAACTTCTGTTTTAAACTGATGGCGAAACGTCTCTAGGGAAGGACAACCTTCATTGTCCAGAAGCCGTTCCAGAATAGTGGCGTGGGGCATGAAACAGGAGGATGATATCCTGCTTCTGAAAAAGATTCTGCACGGAAAAACTATCCGCAAGAAGCTGCTGATGAAACAGCTTGAGATAATCATTGATACTGTCGCGGAGATAGTCAAAAATACTTGCAACCACAGGCTCAATCCAATCAAAGAGGTCTTGTCGGGTGGTTATTCATACCCGATAAATATACTCGCTGAGGTTGAAAAAAGTACAGTAGAGATTTCATCGAAAATCCGCCCCAAGCTGTTATTTCCAGGCAGAAAACGCATCAACATTGAATCAGGATGACTCGCAGAAGATCATAGGAAAGTGAAGCACTACAGCATCAACAACAGCTTAACAAGAAATCTGTCGCTCCTTAAACACTAGATATGCCGATACCAGTCCCCAGTCGCTCTTGTGCAGCACTTTTGAGACAGATGAACTCTTTTACCTCCGCCCAAGACATGATATAAACTCTCACATCATTTATAACTTCGTTATAAAACTAGCTCAAAAGGGAAAATCCCGACTATAAATAACCTTGCGAGGAAGCATGAGCCGCAATCCTTTCACATTTTTTAACAACCTGAAAATCCGGTGGAAAATGTTGGTGATCATTTTGCCATTACTGGTAATTCCCATTTTTCTTCTTGGTGGAACAATCGGCTATATTGCCACCACCCAGGCCTACAGAGGGATAATTGATGCCAGCAAAGCCGACCTTGACCATATGGCCAGCTTCACTCTTGATCTTCTTGACGGCCATCACCGTCAATTTGAAGTTTATCGTGAAGACAAAAAAAAGACGGTTCGCCAGGAAATGAAAACCCTTGTTGATCTGGCTTACACTCTGATCAATGAGCAACAGCACCAATATGAACTCGGCAACATCAGCCTAGAAGAATCCCAGCAATCATCAAGAAACAGCTTTAAAGACGTCGGTATCGGAAGTAGCGGTTATCTCTTTGCTCTCACCAGCAAGGGAGAACTCACGGTTCATCCTACCCGTGAAGGAGAAAATATCATTGATGAACAGGATAAAAATGGACGTTTTTTTATCCGTGAGCTCACTGAGCGGGCACTGAATTCCGAACCGGGAGAAGTCCTCTATACTATCTACCCCTGGCGTAATGAAAAACTGGGCGACAAACATCCCCGCAATAAAATTGTAGCGTTCAGATACTGTCCAAAGTGGGACTGGATCGTTGCTGCGGGGGGATATCTGGATGAAACATATGATGATCCGGAATTTGAAAAAAAAGCTCTGACAACCCTGTCACAGCAAATCAAAAGCAAAAAAGTCGGCAAAACCGGATACGTCTATTGTATGTCGAGTGATGGAGTGATGACCATTCATCCTGATGCTGAGGGTCAGAATCTCATTTCCGAACAAGACACCACCGGGCACAGATTTATTGCCGAAATGGCAGAAAAAAAAGAGGGCTGGATCCGCTACCCGTGGTTGAACAAAGGCGACAAAAAAGCACGAATGAAAATCGTCCGCTATCGTTACTTCCAACCCTGGGACTGGATCATTGGCTGTCGGCAGTTATGAAGATGAATTTTATCAGGAAGCCAACAATCTTAAGTGGCGAATTGCCTGGTATGTATTACTCCTGCCGATACTGATAGGAATTATCGCAACGTTTTTGCTGTTTCTTGCCTCTAAAGTGATGACCGACCCGATTCATAAAATGATAACCGTGATCCGCAAAGTCAAACAGGGCCGCTTTGATGAGCAGGTGCCCGTTAACAGTCATGACGAGATTGGAGAATTGGCCCTGGCTTTCAACCGAATGACGCGAATTCTGAAAAAAAACCAGGAGCTTGAAGCCACCCTTGCCCAGCACGGGAAAATGGCATCCCTTGGCGTTCTGTCCTCGGGAGTTGCCCATGAAATCAACAACCCCCTCGGGGTTATCCTTGGCTATGCGGGACATCTGGAAAAGAAGGTGGATCAGGATGATCCCAATTACGCCTTTATTCACGAAATCAAACGCGAAAGCAAGCGCTGCAAGAAGATAGTGCAAAATCTCCTGAGCTATTCACGCACGCCAAGACCCATACTTGAACCGACGGAAATAAACCGTTTACTCAGTCAGATTATTGATTTTGCCGGCAATCACTCGGACCTGTTCAAAATCAATGTCATCGAAAACTTCAGTAATGATATTCCCAAAATCTCAGCCGACATGGATCAACTTCGACAGGTGACGATCAACCTGCTTCTCAATGCAGCTTCAGCATCTGCGGAAGGGGGAGAAATCAGGGTCTCAACCAGTCTGGAGAACGATCAATATGTGCGGATTGAATTTTCAGATGACGGTGAGGGCATTTCTGAAGAGAATCAGGAAAAGATCTTTGAACCTTTCTTCACCACCAAAACCAAAGGGACAGGATTGGGGCTGGCCATCACGAAACAAATTATCGAAATGCATCAAGGTGAAATTTTCATTGATTCGGAGATTGGCAAGGGAACCACAGTCGTCATTCGCTTGCCGTTAACCCGCGAGGAATATTAAATTCACATCAGCTTAAAGGCTTGCTATGTCAGCTAAAAAAATAATGATTATTGATGATGAAGATGGTCTCTGCCGGATGATGGCAGCAGTGTTGATGGACGAAGGCCATGCCGTTCGCACCTTTAACAATCCCCTGGAAGCTATCGAATTATTTCGACCGAATATCTGGGATCTGGTGATCAGCGATATCAAAATGCCGGGCATCAACGGGTTGGAGGTTTTACAGAAAATCAAGGAGATTGAAGCCGATATTCCGGTGATTGTCATCACTGCTTTTGCCACCGTCGAAATGTCCATCCAGGCCCTGCGCAAAGGGGCATACGATATGCTGACAAAACCTTTTGAGCCCGACGAATTACTCTTCAGGGTACGCAATGCGTTGAGGCCACAACCAGTTAAAAACAGAAAATCAAAAACTGCGTCAGGAACTCAATGGAAAATTCAATTTTGACAATATTATTGGCGCTTCGACGGGCCTGCAACAATTTGCTCGACAAAGTTGAAAAAGTGTCCGTTCGCGACACATCGGTTTTAATCAGTGGCGAATCGGGAACGGGAAAAGAGTTGATCGCTCAAGCCATCCACTACAATTCCCCACGCAAAGAGCGTGCTTTCATCGCCATCAATTGTGGGGCCATACCTGATTCGGTCATGGAAAGTGAGCTTTTTGGCCACAAAAAAGGGGCTTTCACCGGAGCAGATGCCGACAAAGAAGGGCTCCTGAAAGCTGCTGACGGGGGGACTCTTTTCCTGGATGAAATCGGCAACCTGCCCCTCAATATCCAAAAA
Organism: uncultured Desulfuromusa sp.; assembly: GCF_963675815.1. NCBI lineage: Bacteria > Pseudomonadati > Thermodesulfobacteriota > Desulfuromonadia > Desulfuromonadales > Geopsychrobacteraceae > Desulfuromusa > uncultured Desulfuromusa sp. The sequence continues at coordinate 2,146,119 of NZ_OY776574.1, read as the reverse complement.
ACATTGCTGCGGGTTCTCCAAGAGCAGGAATTCAGACGGATTGGCGATACAACCGCAACCAAAGTCGATGTCAGATTGATTTCAGCAACAAATTCCGATCTGGAAAAAGAGATAGAAAAAGGAACCTTCCGGGAAGATCTTTTCTATCGGCTGAACGTCATCAACCTGCATTTACCACCGCTTCGTCAGCGCAGACCGGACATCCCTCTTTTAGCCGCACATTTTATTGTGGAACAGAATAAAAAGTTTAAAACCAACATCACCGGCCTCTCCCCCGAAGCTCAACAGGCCGCAATTGAATATTCCTGGCCCGGCAATATCCGCCAACTGAAAAATGTTATTGAAGCTTGCATCACCATTGAAACAGAAACACAGATCAGCATTACAACTCTGGCGCAGTTTATTGAAACGGATGGAACTTTAGCCGATAGCGATGATTACAATAAGGCCCTTGCCCACTTTGAAATCGACTATCTGCGACAGTTATTGAGTTCCGTTGATGGGAACATTGAAGAGGCAGCAAAAAAAGCAAGTATGAATATGGCAACGATTTACCGTAAATTGAAGAAATACGGTTTACGCAAGCAGGATGTTTTGTAGATTTGAAATGAGAGGACAGAAGAGGGAGGACTGTCAAACAATCGGGAACAGTCTCCCCCTTTGCCTAAGGGGAAGGAACTTCAGAAACCAAACTCCAATTGGCTTCATGCCCCAAAGGCCCCAACAGGTTGAGGAATTCGAGAAACGAAACCCCGACCGGTTTTACGATCCAAAGGCCCAGAGCACAAAGGATCAGAATAGTCATCCCCCAGTTAAGAATTTGAGTACGCAATGCCCAGTCAGGTTCCGGACGCGTCTCTTTTTGGGTATCTTTATCAGCCTCTTCCCGCGCACGTTTTCGGGCGCCATTTCGTATCAAGCGTCCGGACAACAGGAAAATAATGGCAGAGACCAGAAATTGAGGCAACATTTCAGCGCTGACAATACCTGCTGCCAACAACACAGCGTAGTAAGTTACCGCCGCTAATCCCAAAAATGTCATCTGTTGACTTAACTTCATCTTACCTGCCTCGAAAGAAAGAGACCCTCTCTTGCACCAACAATAAAAAGAACGTTGTTCTATTTTATACGATTACTTCACAATTGCCAAGCACTTAAGCCCATCCCATCTACTCGGGAAAAGCCAGTAAAGCCATATAGATAGCAACAAAAGCTGAAATAAGTCCGAATATACAGCCGATAGCGAGAAAGACCGTATCATCCCTCATCTGGTCTAACGATAAAGACATCAGACAAATCATCAGCGTTCCATAAAGGTTCTGCATCGCCAGACGTTGTCGGAAACTCCGGAGAAAAAGTATCGCCACAAACAGTGTCCAGATACTCAGATATGAAAACATCGCTATCCCGTTAGGGGGAAGACCAATGCCTATTTTGGGGAAAATTTCGTACCCGATCATTGACAACCAGAACATCCCGAAAGGGAGCAATGTTGCTGCAGCGTAAGGGTGCCCCTGTCGTTGGCTACGCACTCCGATCAGGATTTGAATAGAGCCTGTGACCAGTAGAATAACACCTATCAAGGTTGCCGAAGATTCAAACCTCCCTGACATACAAAAGACATAAGCCATCAGGCTAAATGCCAAAGCCAGCAAGCCTAAACGGGGCACATGTTTTTGCTCAGTAGAATAGTAGTCGATCATACCAGGCTCCATAACATAGAGACACTGTAAGGGTCTTGTATTCAACAAGCCCCTTACAGTTAACACCTCCAACAATTAATTAATCTTGAACTTTCTGTAGAACCAAATCCTCTTCTTCTGCAAAAATCGGTTCGGTTGCAGTTGCTGGTGCTGCAGCTTTCTTTGCTCTTAAAGACATTGACATCATTGCGCCAACCAGGAGCAGAACACCTGCAACAATAAATGATGAATCCATGCTGCCGGTTTTGACTTTTAACATCTCGGAAACGCGGACCAGGACAAAAGCGCCAACACCCCAGGCTGAGAACAGCATGCCATAGTTCATACCAAAGTGCTTCATACCCCAGTAGTCTTTAGCAAAGGATGGGAACAGTGACAAGTTGGTGCCATAGTTGAAGACCATTGCAGTTACCAGAAGCGCAACCAGGATCGGGCTGCTACCATCATTGCCCAAGACAGGAATCGCTGCAAACATCATGCTGGCCTGGAAAACAAGCATGATACACAAGGTTGTCGCACGACCGATTTTATCTGAGACCACACCAGCGATCAGACGACCGGCAGCATTACCAACTGACATGATAACCACAACCAGGAAAGCCATTTCCCCCATGGACGCTTTGGCTAAACCTTTCGCACTACCGATGACCATAAGACCGGCACCGGAACCGATGAAGAAACACAACCAGAGGGTATAGAACTTAGCGTTGGTAAAAAGTTGGGAAGGCTTCAGATCTGCAACCGTTGCAGCAGCCTTGGAAACTGTCTTGGCAGCGTTTGGATCAGCAACAAAACCTTCTGGAGGATTTGATACAAGCATGCCAAGCCCAGTAACGACTACAGCGAAAGCAATCCCGAAGTACATCATTGATTGTTGCAGGCCAACTTCAGCCAGCAGATACTTCGCCAACGGAGCAATATAGACAGAGGCAAGACCGAATCCGGAAACAACGATCCCGGCAATCATCCCGGTCTTTGCAGGAGAAAACCACTTCAGTGCCGGAGGTGTTGCCGCTGAATAACCAAAACCGATTCCGGTTCCGGCCAGCATGCCGAAACCAACAACCCATGCCCAATAGTTCGTCGTCTGGGAAATCCAGACAAAACCGGCACCAACCAGAAGACCACCTATGGCACAAGTTACTTTCGGACCAAACTTATCCTGGCACTTACCGGCAAGAATCATCGCCGCAGCAAACGCGAGGCAGGCAACAGCATAGGGGTCATTAATACTGGCAGCATCCCAGGTAAAAGCACCAGGTCCGCCCGCAGCGATTGAATCAACGATGGCACTCTTAAAAATACTCCAGGTGTAAAGAATGCCCAAGGCTAAGTTGATTCCTGTTCCGGCCAGTACGACCTGGAGGCCGCGGTTTTTGATTGTTTGTGGTTGCATAGATTTTCTCTCCTTCGTTGGCAGCTCCGCAGTTAAAGAAGAAGCTTCTCCAGCATATGCGGAATTAAATTGATTAGAATCACAACTCGACATCATGTGTTTCAGACGATGGGACAAAGGCCACTTATTCTTAAATTTAATTTTCAGGGGAGTGGAGTTCACGTGAGGCTGAACATCTTTTGAAACAACTTGCGAAACCGGGGACACCAAAACCGATTCTTTCAGAGGAGAAATCAGGGAATCTGTCTTTTCCAAAACTTCAGGATGACTTTTGGCCAAACTCTCGAATTTTTCACATTCCCGATAACGGGAAGAACAAAAATGCGACATAGCAACAACATCATATGGCGAAATGTAATCTTCACCGACATCACAAAATTTTTCATTCTGGTCAAAATATGGACAGATTGCCATGGTCTCCTCCTTTACTCTAAAACGTGCATGACTCCCCCTTATCGCAAACCGCATACCAACTTTTAAAAATATTTTTCCTGCAATTACAGCTAGTTAAAAAGAAGCGTAAATTGTCTCAAAAATGCTTATTTCGCAAAAATGCAAAAGCCAATATCTGACCAAAAAAGTAATATTAAGAAGAGAATGAAACCATGTTTTACGTAAAAAAGCCTTGTTTTAGAGCATCTACGGGAAAAACATTTTCTGTTTTATTGGGAAAAGAACAGGATTTTGCATTTTTGAAATAGAACAGGACCGTTTTTGCAAATTTGCAAAAAAACGGAGGAAAGGAAAATCAAATAATGGCTGGAGCAAAAAACAGGCAGGATGCAATAACGAGTGGCTCAAATACCTGGGATTGAGCCACTCGAAAAACACTGGTTATTCATAGGCAGAAGGAACCGCACAAATAAACTTGAATTCCTCAGTCGTTGAAGTGTTGCGATACTGATGCTTTTCATTCGGAAGGACCATGGAAAAATCTCCCCCTTTTACAGGATGCTGATGGCCTTCCTGATCGACCAGAACACCCTCTCCCTGAAGAATATAATTCAAATGTTCGGCATCATGAATATGGTAAGGGGTATTTCCCCCGGGGCTGATAGTGAAAACCCGAAAAGAAAAGTTAGGAGCCCCATGCTCTTTTCCCAGAGGAACCTGTTTGGCAACACCTACTGCTCCTTCCATCTGCATTGGCATGGAAGCAACCTGATCTAACGAAGTAATTTTCATAAAATGTCTCCCTAAGATTGAATTATCGGCATTTCTTATCCACGATAACAGAGTCATGAGTCAACAACAAGAAGCTAAGTTTGCCCCTTTTTGGGGCTATATATATTGTTATCTCTCCAATCATTGTGTTAAATTTCTGATGCTGTTTTCTCAAATAAGGAATGACACCGCTTTCTGCTTTCGGTATAAAAACCCATTTTCAGCCAAAACTTTGGAGAAGAATCGATGAATCCTGCCACACTGATTCCCACACCTGACGCCATTTCCGCGCCCTGGGGCTGGTTCTATGTCCTGCTGATGCTGACCTTCCTGCTGCACATTCTGGTGATGAATGCCATGCTAGGTGGCGGTATCATTGCCCTGTTCAGTGCTTTGCGCGGCGATCAACAGAATACCCTTCTGGGTAAAGAGTTCGGTTATAAGTGGCCCTACACAATCGCTTTCGCGGTTAACATGGGGGTTGCTCCGCTGCTGTTTGTTCAAGTTCTTTACGGCCAGTTTTTTTACAGCAGTTCGATTCTCATGGCTGTCTGGTGGTTCTCCATTTTCGGTTTACTGATCCTGGCCTATTACGGCGCATACATCTATGACTTTAAGTTTGAGGCCTTAGGAAATCCGCGGATATTCATGCTGGAATTTGCCGTTTTTATTTTGCTGTTTGTCGCCTTTCTTTTCAGCAACAATATGACTCTGATGCTACAACCGGAAAAATGGCAAGCTTATTTCAACAACAGTGAAGGCTCCCTCCTTAATCTCAGTGATGTGACATTGTACCCCCGTTACCTCCATTTTGTCGTTGGATCCGTTGCTGTTGCCGGATTGTTTCTCTCCCTTATCGGTCATTTCCGCTTCACTAAAAGTACCGTTAATCGCGAGTTTCTGATTAATCAGGGCATGACCTATTTTACTTATGCCACAGCAGTTCAAATTATTATTGGATTCTGGTTTCTTCTTGCGTTACCCAAAAACGTGATGATGGTGTTCATGGGTGGCAGCAGTTACGGTACAATTTTATTGCTATTTGGAATTATTCTCGGATTTGCCGCACTTTATACCGGTTATAAAAAACAAGTCGTTATCGCGTCTGTGATCACCCTGGCGACAGTCGCTGCGATGGTCTTCATGCGTGATCTGGTCCGCATTGCTTATCTGGAACCCTATTTTCAGCTGTCTGACCTGGTTGTTGAGCCCCAGTATTCACCACTGATTTTCTTTCTGGTTGTCTTTGCTGTCGGGCTCATCCTGATTGGATACATGCTTAAACTTGCCTTTGGCTGCCGCAAGGAGGTTACAAAATGAATTATCCAGTCTGGAATTTAACAACTTATGGTGGCGGGTTTCTGATTGCTCTTGTCGCAATCGTTCACGTTCTGGTCGCACACTTTGCTGTTGGCGGTGGACTTTATTTGATTATGCTGGAAAAAAGAGCTTACAGAGACAATGACTCCGGATTGCTCGATTACGTCAAAAAACACAGTAAATTTTTTCTGTTGGTTTCAATGGTCTTTGGTGGACTCACCGGAGTCGGAATCTGGTGGACCATCGCCCTCCTGAACCCGGCAGCAACTTCTGTCCTGATTCATACCTTTGTTTTCGGCTGGGCTGCAGAATGGGTCTTCTTCCTCACCGAAATCATCTCTCTGTTCATTTATTTTTATACTTTTGGCAAGATGAATCGCAAGAACCATATCATCATCGGTTGGATTTATTTCATCAGTGCCTGGATGTCTCTCTTTTTGATCAATGGCATCATCGGCTATATGTTAACTCCAGGAGCTTGGCTTGAAAATCAAAACTTCTGGTCTGGGTTTTTCAACCCCAGCTTCTGGCCTTCATTGGTCTTCCGCACCGGTATTTCGCTCACTCTCTGTGGAGTGTTCGGCTTTATTACCGCAGCCTTTGTTAAAAATGAAGTTCTGCGGCAAAAAATTATGCGCACCTGTGCCGCCTGGGCCGGCATCCCCTTTGTCCTGATGATCGTTGGCGGCTGGTGGTATCTGAAAGCAATCCCGGAACCGGCAATTACGAATATCCTGGAAAAGTCCCCGGTGACAACTGATTACTTCATCCTGTTAGCCTGGACAATGGCGATTCTGTTTATCGTTTCCATGGTCATGGTCATTCGTCTCCCTAACAGTTTCCAGCGGGTTCTCAGTTTCGTCATTGTTGGTATTGCTCTGGTCTATTTTGGGGCTTTCGAATTTGTCCGAGAGGCAGGAAGACACCCCTATATTATTTATAATCATATGTACGCAAATCAGGTCTATGTCAAAGATGTGCCAGATGTACAGAAAGCCGGTTTTCTACCTTCAGCAAAATGGACTGAGCATCAGCAGGTGACCGACGCGAACCTTCTAGCGGTAGGCCATGATCTGTTCAAATTCCAGTGCAGTGCTTGCCATTCAATCGATGGTGTGCTCAACGACATAAAACCTCTGGTTAAAAAATACGATAGTGTCTTTGGTATGGACTCAAAACTGGATGGGCTTGGAAAGCTGAATCAGTACATGCCCAATTTTATGGGAACCCGTGAAGAACGTTGGGCCCTGGCTAACTATATTGTCAGCAGCCTGAATCAGGTCGATGACCTCAACATGGGAAATCCGGTCGTCGAAGCGAAAGAATTGCCTGTCACCATCCCCCCATTCAACAAAGAAACAGATGAGTACGTGTTACTGGCCTGGAATAATCTCGGCATGCATTGTGTCTCCGATAGTGATCCATTCTGGATTCTGCTACCACCCGCCAACGATATCTATGCTCAGCTGGTAAAGCGTGGTGATTCTCCGGAGATTATCACCGAGGGTGTCGAGATCAGTTACCAGGTCCAGGAAGGATTTGAATACCCTGAAAATCAGGTTCGTTTCTGGGAATTTGCTGACAAATTGCTTGGTGCAAACCTGGCTCCGGGTGTTGGTATCGGGGGCTTAAAGGTGTCCGGGGTCATGAAACTTGAAGAAGATCATCGTGCCTTTACGGCGCCATTTCTTCCGGTTGTTCCCTATCCTGCTGATGGCAGTTTTAACCCCTATCCAATCTTTACGATCACTGCCAAGGACAAGGAGACCGGAAAAGTACTCATGACCACCAAAACGGTCGCTCCGACATCCACTGAAATGGGATGTAAAAATTGCCATGGCGGTGGTTGGAAAGTTGCCGGAGTTGCAGGATTTACCGATGAAACCAGTCTTGATGTTCTTGCCGCCCATGACAAAAACAGTGGGACTAACCTGGTGGAAAGAGCAAAGAATGGTGAACCGATGCTCTGTCAGTCCTGTCATGCTGATCCGGTATTGGGAACCAAAGGCAATCCAGAACTGCTGAACTTCCCGGCAGCCATTCATGGCTGGCATGCTAACTTCCTCACCGACCGTGAAGGAATGCAGGCCTGCGTTGCCTGTCACCCATCACGTCCTGACGGACCGACCCAATGTTTCCGCAGTCACCATTCAGAGTTCATGGATTGCACAAATTGCCATGGGACCATGGAAGATCACTCTCTGAGCTTACTGAAAGGTGAACTGGAAGCCGGCAAGAAAGGGGCTGCACGTCTGATGGAAAACCTGCGGGCACGAACAGTTGATTCCGTTGCCGATATTAATCCCCGCACCCCCTGGATTAACGAACCTGACTGTCTGAATTGCCATGAAGATTTCGAAATGGGGAGTACAGTTGATGCCTTTAATACCTGGACAGAGGGAGCAGACGGATTATATCGAAACCGCCACGACCAGATGGAAGCCATGATGTGCGAAGCCTGTCATGGCAGCACCCATGCTGTCTATCCGGCAACCCTGAATAAACTGGGAGCCAATCGTGACAGTATCCAACCGTTGCAATATCAAGGCAATGACCGTCCCATAGGGAATGATTGCACTGTCTGTCATACGGTTCAGCCCGAATTTGAAGGGCATCATCCCAATTCGTTAAGACTGTAAATTTCATTCATAATAAATTCATAACAAAAAACGCAAACAGGGCAGCCAAATGGTTGCCCTGTTTGCGTTTAAGACAGAGTGATCAGACTACCAAGCAAACAAAATAGTTTCCATGCCCACAATGAAGGTAAAAACGAAAATGTTTTTGTTTTTAAATAGCAGAGATATGATCCTGTGATAATAACAATACTGGTTACGATTTCAGCGTATGTTGAAATTAAACCTATGCTGCCAACAAGCCACTGTATTGTCGGAATGATAAAAGCAAATAACAGGCTGATTCCTATGGCATAAAAAGGCATAAAAATAACCTCATTCGGCTTTTTTCTTTTCCTGAAATCATCTGACACCAAGTCCTGTTGCTACGCCAACAGCTTGCGCAAAAAATGCCCCCCCGTTCTCGATTTCAGTTACAAGGCCAAACGCTTATTTAGTAAGCACATGTTTTTTCAATCCGGTGGAAAAGTCATGTCATGTTGCTTAAAACTATCTCAAAGATACGGCTCGCCCGATTCTGGATCTCGCTAGCACCAATTCGCCAAGAATTCTTGTGGTCTTCGGATCGATTGGCGGTTCTAAAGCCGTGCCAACCCGGCTGATCGCAAGATTCAGATAGTTGATTTCCGTCTCTTTTCCGCTGTTGAGATCTTGCAGCGTCGATATGAGCTGCCCATCCGAGAGACGACTGATTCGCAATAGTTGTTCCATCAATTCTTCAACCTCGAGATCAATACCAATGCGTCGTGCGACTTCGCTCCCTTCCTCAAGAACGTTTTTTGCAATCCGGGCAACATCCTCTTCACGACTAAACACGCCGTTATCAATGTTCATGAGTGGACAGATGGAATTAAACGCTGCGTTAAGTATGGCTTTCTTCCAGACATCCCGCTCAACCTGCTTCGATGTTCTAAAGCGGAAATTCGATGTGGAAAGAGCCTTGGCTATAGCGATCGCGTCCTCTCCATCGCCATGGACCACACCAATCGGTGACGGAGCGACTTCGCGAAAGCGATATGTGGATTTGTTGACTCGTTGCCCTGTTGCATAGACGATGCATCGATAGACCTTTTGGAAGCCTGCTTCAATAAATGGCGCTTCAACATCAATCCCGTTCTGTAGCACCACAAGCGCCAGGTCACCGAATCGGCGAAATAATTCCGGAGCAATGCTTCGGTTCGCAGTCGCTTTAGCAGTCACGACAATCATACCACCATCAGTCCCGTTGATTTTCGACAATGAGGCGGTGCTTACACACACAGCCTGGGTCCTTCCTTCCCCAAGATCAATGACGACATCAATCATTTGAGGCTCTATATTTTCAGCGCTTGTCCGAACAGCAGTTACGGGAGCTCCGCTATGCGCCAAAAAAGCCGCGAGCGGCATTCCAATTCCCCCGGCGCCTATGACATAAACCATTTCTTTTGTCACTGTCACTCCTTATGGCTCGTTTCCACGTTTAAAATTCAAATTTGGTCACCATAACTGCTTATTGGAAAAGCTCTCCACTCCCCACTAAACAACGAGCGTTAGCAAACTCTGTGAAAACCACGTTTTTTTGTGGCCAAAACGAATTTGAGAGATTTGTTAAAGTTTATGGCCATGCAAGACTCCCGCTCGCCCTCATCATCTTTGCAGACGATTAATCAACTCCTGCTGATATTGGGCAATTTCAATGCTGAGATTGCTTGAAATATCAATGCCGTTAAATAGGTCATGCCGGCATGTAATGCGCTAGCTTTCATAGGGAGTAAACACACCTCTAAGTTCAACTCCGATTCTGCCTGATGCCCCGTAAGTTGAACTGCCACCCACAGCCGTTGTGACTAACAGCATTTCTTTCCCTTACCACAATCCGGGCCAACACTGCCCCAGACATCATTGAGATAGGCTTTCATCATCGGCGTAAGATTGAACCAGTGAGTCGGGAATATAAAAACGAGACGGTTCGTAATTATAATTCACATGAACTTACCGATAACACGACGAGTCAACCACGCGTTTTTTATGTCGGCTCCATTAGCAGCGTTATCCTTTTTCTCGGCACCACCTTCATCCCAGTCATCCCCACCCGAAAAGTCCATTGACCTCAATAACACTTCAATTTCACCACCTCTACCGTTTATCTTTTTAATAGAGTTTTATTCATCCGAATGCATTTGAGCCTTACACTATTGGGGAGTTCATGAAATTCCTTGCCTTCACAGACGTAACCGTGATGTTGATAGAAGCCAAGAGCGTTGATCGTTGAACACAAGGTCAATCGTTCGGCATTGTCATTTAAAGCCTTGTCCTCCAAGTCTGACAGCAAACAACCCCCAAGCCCTGTCCCTTTCATCTTAGGGTGAATATAAATCGCCCCTATTTCACGATGTTCCAAATCTAAAATTCCAAGCCCGAGAATGTTTTCTTTTTCCTCGGCAACGATCATGATTTTTTCTTTGATGGCGCTCTCATAGATACCGGGAGTAATCATCTCTATCCAACCATCGATATCGTGCCTGGTATAAAATTCAGAACACAACTCCTGAATGGAGGACCTATGTGTTGCAGCAATTTTTTCCGCATCAGTCATTCGCGCAGAACGAATATGCATCTTAGATTGTCCTCCGATAACGATTGGGTTCACCCGACGGAACCCCGCAGCAGCTTTTTGCCGGCTCTCTTGATGCCCTTGTTGGCTTAGGTATTTAAATTTACAGAAGCTTTAAGGGCCGCTTCGGAATGAATTATAGCTGTATCAAGAAGTTGAATTTCTATGTCTTCTTTTTTAATCAGCAATGGAATCTCTGTGCACCCTAAAATGATACCCTGAGCACCTCTTGAAATTAAGTCATGAATGATTTCAATATATCTATTTTTTGACTTCTCTAAAAATTGACCCTTTACTAATTCCTCAACGATTATTTTATGAACCACTTCTTGCTGATCAGAGTTTGGAACTAAGGCATTAATATCGAACTTCGATAATCTTTCTTGATAGAAACCATCACTCATTGTGTATCTTGTGCCAAGGAGACCCAGTGTGTTTAGTCCTAATTCTCCGGCTTTGAGTGCTGTTTCATCTATAATATTGATTAAAGGCAAATCAACCATATCTGCAACTTGCTTAAATACCTTATGCATAGTATTCGTTGCAATTAGACCAAAGTCTGCACCAGCGTTCTTTAATTTTCGAAAGCAAGACACAAGATCATCAACAATAAGATCCCATCGGTCTATACTCCGCCATTTGTGGTAATTTTCTAGATTCACGCTATATATTATAATTTCAGGGTAATCATAATTTCCGTATCTTTCGGCGTAATTCCGTGTGATATACAGATAGTAGCTTACTGTTGATTCAGGGCTTAACCCACCAACGATTCCAATTCTTTTCTTCATCTCAGTCAAAATAAAATGATCCTTATTTTATGAAGCCAAACAGTCCATGATAACCGGCAGCAACGAACGACTCGCCGACCACCGCAATTTCAGGTTTTTCTTTTTAATTTAGCACAGACGTATTTTCCGTCTGGTTGATTCGCGTGCCAGATGATTTTCAATAGGTCGAAACTTCGATTAAATTCAAGTCTGGATCACGAAAGTAGAATGAGTTGATTGGTCCTGCAGCTCCAGTACGAGCGACAGGTCCTTCAATGATTTCAATGCCTTGATTGCGAACATGGTTCATTGCTTCGTTTAAGGGAATCTCAGTGATGAAACACAAGTCTGCTGAACCGGGTGTTGGTTTTTGTGCTTTTGGTTCGAACTCTTTACCTGCTTGGTGCAAGTTGATTTTTTGAATTCCATATTTCAGCGCAACTCTCCCCGCTCCAAATTCTTCTTTTTCCATTCCAAGAACAGATACATAGAAGTTCACTGTTAATTCGATGTCTTTTACGGTTAATACTAAATGGTCAAGTCTGTCGATGTTCATCTCTTTCACCTAACAAAGTTATTATGTATTTGTGCCCATCATACGCCTGCTGAAAAAGGATAACAATTTTCACCATCCGATGAACCTATGTCCTAGCCGGATATCATACATTTCCCTCATAATCATGGAATGCTGATAACAGCATGATTAACTTACCACCAGCAACAACCATTTTATGGCCCGTCGAAGCTTCTCTCCCAAACAACCCCCATTCGTATTGCTATGCCCGAAAACTATTCTACTGAAATTTATGCTGATTACATTTGACAGCTACAAGGAGCAGGGGTATACAGGAATATATGTCTTTTGAGATATTCAATTTTCTCTATAATTCCCAGAAAAATAACACCTCAAGGAGGTCAAGATGAAATTTTCAGAAGCATTTACACTTGGTCAACTGAAGCTGAAAAACAGATTTATCATGGCTCCGGTAAAAAGTGCCTATGGTAACCCTCAAGGCGAAGTTACTCCCCGACACCTGGTTTATTATGACAATCTTTCCAAAGGCGGCATGGCGATGATTATTCTGGAACCAGTTGCCGTCAGCCAATCAGGCAAAGAACACCCGAAACAACTGACTGTACACCTGCCGGACAGTCAGAAAAATCTGGAAAAGATTGTTTCAACGTTACACGGCAATAACACCCTGGCCTGCTTGAACATCAACCATGCCGGTCGTGCGGCCAATCCCAAAGCAACAGGAATGCCCACTGTAGCACCTTCTGCTGTGAGCTGCCCGGCCACAGGACAAACACCAGGGGCCCTTCCGATGGCTGCAATAAAAGACATTCTCAACGGTTACCGGCAAGCCATCCGGACGGCAATTGCTGCGGGATTTGATGCGATTGAAATCCAGGCGGGTCATGGATATCTGATCCAGCAGTTTCTTTCTCCACGGACCAATCTGCGTGATGATGCTTATGGCCAGGACAGAAGTCTCTTCCTCAAAGAGGTTTTTGACATTGTCCGAGAAGAAAAAAAGACTCTAACAGTGCTGGTCAGAATATCCGGCAGTGATTTTATGGAACACGGATTTGGACCGGAAGAAAACGGAGTCATCCTGCAACTGGCACAACAATACGGATTTGATGCCATTCACTGCGGACTTGGCAATGCCTGTGACACTCCCCCCTGGTACTACAGCCACATGGCATTGCCGGAACAAAAACAGCAGGATGTTGTTCAGGCCATTCGGAAGCAGACAACTCTGCCATTGATTGTCGCTGGACGGATGGGAGATATCGACAAACTTGACACCTATGAGCGGGAGAATCTGGCAGATTGTATCTCTCTCGGCAGACCGCTTATTGCTGATCCCAACTTTGTCAACAAAGTCTTACAGCAGCAAACAGATGACATTACTTATTGCGGCTACTGTCTGCAAGGATGCCTTGCCAATGTTAAAAACGGCAGCGGGATCGGATGCATTGTGAATCCCCGAATTGACAAACAACCGCTGCAGGCAAAAACTGCCAAAAAAGTAGCGGTCATCGGGGGTGGGCCAGCGGGAATGGCTGCCGCCACCCAACTGGCAATGATGGGTCATAAAGCGACACTGTATGAAAAAAATGACTGCCTTGGGGGACAGTTTGAAATGGCTTATAAAGCTCCCCACAAGGATTCCATGCTCAGACCCCTGAGCAGTTTGATTAAACAGACGGAAAAACATGCCGTGGAGATCAAACTGCAAACCACGGTTAACGCAACTTCAATCGATGACTTTGATCATTTTATTGTGGCAACCGGATCCCGACAAAGAATTCCCGAGATTAAGGGGCTTGCTGATCAATATTCAATGACCAGCCTGGAATTTTTTGCCAAGACCAAACCGCTTCAAGGAAAACGGATTCTGATTATCGGAGCAGGAATGATTGGTATTGAAGCGGCTGAGATTCTGGCTGATGAAGGCTACGATGTTGTCATCACCAAAAGAACCGACACGATTGCCAACGATATGGAAATGATTACAAAGAAACTGATGCTTAAACGCTTAGAGCAGAAAAAAAACCTGCTTATTTCTGCCAATACAACCTTGATGGAATTCACCCCGGAGCATGTCAAATACAAACATCAGGGAAACGATGGTGAGTGGGCTCCATTTGATACCGTTATAGTTGCGGCCGGGATGAATCCTGAAAACGATCTTTACACCCAGCTTCAAACCGCCGGTAAATCCGTGCAGATTGTCGGCGATGCGGATGAGCCGGCAGATATCTATGCAGCCACACAAAAAGGATACCTCGCTGCAGTTGCATTAACCTGATATTTTACTCAATATAAAGAGACACAGTTGTTGAAAATTAACGACTGAATTTTATTTTTTATGTATATTGTTATGCTTCTATAAATTCATTTTTGAGGAGGAAAAATAACGATGAAAAGAATCATGTGGTTGCTTCTGGTCCTGTTTTCACTCGCGTTTTCTGCGAATGTTTATGCAAAAGATATAAAAGCTGCCTTTATCTATGTGGGGCCTGTGGGTGACGGCGGCTGGACCTATGCCCACGATCAGGGACGTATCGAAATGGAAAAACTTCCCTTCGTGACAAAAACCACCTTTATTGAATCCGTTCCCGAAGGTGCTGACGCAACCCGAGTGATCACGGGTCTCGCCAATAAAGGTTATAACCTTATTTTCACCACAAGTTTCGGCTTCATGGATCCAACAGTTGAAGTGGCCGGCAGGTTTAAGGACATCGCTTTTGAGCATTGTTCCGGTTACAAAACGACTGAGAACATGGGCAACTATTTTGGCCGTTTTTATCAGGGCAAGTACCTTTCCGGTATCGTTGCCGGATCCATGACGAAGTCAAACATTATTGGCTATGTCGCCGCCTATCCCATTCCCGAGGTTATCAGGGGAATCAATGCCTTTACCCTGGGCGTTCGTGAAGTCAACCCGGAAGCAACGGTCAAAGTCGTCTGGACGCAGACATGGTTCAATCCAGGCTTGGAAAAAGATGCTGCAGACTCATTGCTGGATGTCGGCGCAGACGTCCTGTCCATGCATCAGGATACTCCGGCAACATTGCAGGCAGCTGAAGAGAGAGGGAAATTTGCCATCGGGAATGACTCCGACATGCGGCAGTTCGCCCCGGAAGCTTTTTTAACTGCTCCCATCTGGGACTGGGGTGTTTTGTATAAGTATTTTGCCACAGAAGTCCATAATGGGACATGGAAACCGGAAGAAATCTGGTGGGGCATGGAGACCGGTGTGGTCAAATTGGCTCCCCTGAGTGACAAGGTTCCACAAAAAGTTCAAGCTCTTGTCGCTGAGAAACAGCAAGCTCTCATGGAACATAAAACTCAGGTTTTCACCGGACCTATCAAGAATCAAGCAGGAGAAATTGTTCTGGCTGCCGGAAAAACTTATGGAGATAAAGAATTACTGAGCATGAATTTCTTTATTGAAGGCGTTCAGGGAACAATCGCCAAGTAAGATCGGGGAGCCATATCCTCAAAATAATGATGGCCGCTACCCAACAACATCGTGGATAGCGGCCATCAACCTTGCTGCCTTGATAACCATGGAAAGGCTATTTCTCCCAGGGTGGCACCATTCCCAATCTCGCCAGCTTATCAGCAAATTCCATGGCCTCACGTGACAACACCAATTGTCCGTCTTTATCTTTAACCCAACCACTTTTTTTACACCAATCATCAGCAGCCTGATTTTTTTGACCCGCCAGCAAAGCCAATAATTCCTGATCCTGTTGCGACAAGGTCATGCGATTAAAACGGTAGTCCTTGAACGCTTCCCAAGCCTGTGGAACCCAGCGACTGACAATTTGCTCACCAATCGTTTCAGCATAGCGACGAATTTCCAATTGCGCATGAGAATCCATTCGTAGTGCCAGGAAGTGAAACAAGTTATGCAAATCCATCTGCCAGAAAGCCTCGGTATAAGTACTCAACGGAAGATCTTTCCGCGCCTGCTCCCTGGCAACACCACGATCTAGACGGTTATTGTAGATCTCCTTAGATAAACGATGCAGATCCTGCTCAGCAGCAGAAAGGTCACTGCCTACGCTTTGCTCAAAGTACCCTGCACTCCCCTGCTTGTTATCCTGGGCCTGCCGACGCCATTGATCCACCCCTGTCATCTGAGCACCATCGATTGCGATGGAATAGCGAGTACTGTATTCATTGACACTGGCAGTGCGATGGCGAATCCACTGCCGCCAAGTATCCATCGGCACTCGCACGTGGAGTTTAAGACTGCACATTTCAAATGGAGTCGTATGGTAGTTGCGGAGCAGGTAGCGAATCAGAGCACGATCCTGGGAAACTTTTTTGGTACCGTCTCCATAAGAGACCCTGGCGGCCTGCACGATCGAGGTATCGTTGCCCATATAATCAACGACACGGACAAAACCATCATCAAGGACTGGAAAAGTATGACCAAGAATGGCATCAAGCTCCGGGCTGGCAGGGCGAATTAATTGAGTTGTCACGTCATTTATCCTTTACCGATGTGAAGACGCCGCTAAAAGGGCGCCAAAACCTACAAAAATTGAGCCGCTGACCCGACTGAATGTTTTCATTCGCTGTGGTTTAAGCAGCCAGAATTTAGCTTTGTGGGCCAACAGAGCATAAAACATAAGGAAAGCAAACGAGAAGAACATGAGAGTAGCAATCAAAATAAAAAATTGCGGCACAATGGGCTGCTCAACATGCATAAACTGAGGCAGCAACGCAGTCAAGAAGACAATCGCCTTTGGATTACTCAAAGCCACTCCCAGCGCCTGGATAAAAATCTTTTTTGCCGATTTCACATCCGGATGAAAATGCCCCTGCAGCTGATTCAGATCAATCCCCTGCTGACAAAACATTTTTATCCCCAGATAAACGAGATAAGCGGCTCCAGCATATTTAACCAGATTAAAGACCAGTTCAGAGGTATTGAGCAATGCGCCTAAGCCAGTTACGGCAATAATACCCATAATCAACAGTCCGGAAATATTACCCAGAGCTGCAAAGATTGCTTTTTTCCATCCATGCAAAGTGGTGTTGGTCATAATAAACAAAACTGCGGGGCCTGGTGTTGAAGCGGCAACCAGAACCAAGAGCAGGTACATCAACCAGGACTGAATTGTCATCGGTCATCTCCATTGAAATTTTCAAAGAAGCATAAATACCATATCAGTGGCCACAAATAAATATGTCGTTTCAAAAACGCTTAGATGAAAACACAAAAAGGCACCCTGATGGATGCCTTTTTATTCACTGGAGAAAAACGATAGAGTCTATTTCACACCTGATGCTTGTTTTTTTCAGAAGCCCCCTGAACAGCTGCCTTGGTCAGACCAAAGAGGACCAATACCGCTGGAACAAGTTGCGCGACAATAAGGAGGCCGCAGAAACCGACCAACAGCATAACCAGAATACCACTGCTGTAGGTTTGGGCGGTATCAACAGCAAAAGCAGGAGTAACGAGCATCAGCGTAATTGCGATCGTTGACAGCATTGATTTGATTGGAAACATAGCCTTCTCCTTTCTCCTGGTAGCAGCCTGAATGGTTGTATTTTCTGCATATTTTTTAAATGCATAACTGACAGCCTGACGGATTTCTTCACCATTATCCTCACCAGCTGTTTTCAAAGCATGGTAAAAAATACCTTCTTTACGAATCCGACGTTCCAGATCAATCGGCATTTCATCTGAAACCAGAATAATTGAAATATTACGGTTACATTTTTTCAACAATGGGATCAGCTTGACAATATTCTGCTCATCGTAGTGACCATCGATAACAACCACTTGGATGTCTTTGTTAATGATACCTTCGAGAGCGTTAGCTACCGCATCAGCCTTGACAACCTGATACTCACTTTGATCAAAAAGACTCGCTAGCTGATCTCGGGATTCCTGATTTTTATTTGCTATTAATAGACCATTCATAATTGCCACCTTTCCTTGGATTCCGACCCGAAATCAGTGTGAAGATTTAACTTCCTTGCTGCTCTTACCAGCCAGGCCCTTAATCATGCCAATAAACATGATGACAGCCGGGACCAGTTGAAAAACAACGATCAAGGCGAAAAAACCAATGAACAAAGAGAGTAACAGACTCCCCTCTCCTGCGCTACTGCTGCCGGCGGCAAAAGCAGAACCAGAAAAAGTAACCAGAGCGATCAAAGTATTGCGTAATGTGTTTTTCATGATGTCCTCCATCTATGTAGAATTTTATTTTTATTTCGTCTCTTGCCCTCAAATAAAAGCACAGTTCGTGCCAAGTCCATAAAAATACCGAGGACAACAAGGTAACATACTGTTTATACAAGAATAATAAGATATGGACTCAGTGTTTCCTGAGCTAAAAAGGGAGATATTTTGTATATAAAAGACATACATCAAGGCTATTGCAACAAAGACAAAGACAAACCTTAAAAAACATAACCTCTTGATATTATAAGACTTATTGCCATTATTCGGGTGTATATAAAAAAATGGCAGCAAATATTTTATTTATCAGATCGCAGACAAGAGTGAGGATTGGCTGTTATACTTTTCAGACAGAACTTTTGCGACTCACACAGAACAGCAAAATTACTTTCTGGAGGTCCCATGCCCCACCTACAGTTTGAAATCAATCAAAGTCTGGCAGACACGGATAAAGTTGTCTTTGCGGAAACCATACGGCAGCTGTTTTCCGAGGTAATGGATACCGGCACTGACCATATCAGTATTACCATCCGTGAATTTGGAACGCACAATTTATCCATCGGTAGGGTGAAAGAACCAGAAAAGGGGATTGCGGTTGTCAATGCAGATATCCGCGAAGGTCGGACCATGCAGCAACGTAGAACTTTGACTCTCGGGTTTATGGATCTTTTACACACAACCTGGAATATTCCCAAAGAGCATATGTACGTCACTCTGACCGAACATAAAGGGGAGGATTTTCATCTGTTGGAAAGATATCTGGCCAGCTGGCAGGAAGGAGAAGATCCCCTGGCGGATTGAACAACTTAAAAACTGCAGATGATTCTCAATAGTATGGTCTGCTAAACTCTACGGGTGCGAACAATAGAGTCAGCACAGTAGATGAATACTCCCAGCCAGATCAACATAAACGTTATGGCGCTATGCCAATCAAACGGCTCCCTGTAGATAAAAACCCCCAAAGCAAAGGCGATTGTCGGTGCTAAATACTGCAAAATTCCAATTGTCGAAAGTTTCAACGTTCGGGCCGCAGAAGCAAACCAGAGCAATGGTAAGCTGGTGGCGATACCTGAACCAATAAGCCAGAAGGTTACGTGGAGATCGACAAAGAAGAGGCTGCCAAAAAAAAACTGTCGATAAACAAGATAGCCCAACGCCGGAACAATCAATACACTAGTCTCAACCAACAAACCGGGAATCGGAGCAACTTTGATTTTTTTTCGCGCATAACCATAAAAGGCAAAACTAAAGGCCAAAGTCAGTGCAAAAAGAGGTAAATCACCATAGGCACACAATGAATAACTGACACCGGCGAGTGCGCAGAGAATTGCCATGAGCTGCAAACGGTTGAACTTTTCACCCAGCAACAGAAAACCAATCAAAACATTAACCATCGGATTGATATAATAGCCAAGACTGGTCTCGATAACGTGCTCCGTATTGACGGCCCAAATATAGATAAACCAATTGAAACCAATCAGGGTTCCACTGCAACACAATTTTATCAGGTTTGAGGATTCACGAGTTATCTGCCTGACTTCCGGCCACCTTTTCTGAAAACTGATGATCAAGCAAAGAAATAAACAAGACCAGATAATCCGGTGGCAGATAATTTCAAAAGGCATAACGTCATGGAGCTGTTTCCAGTAAACAGGCAAAAAGCCCCAGGTGACAAACGCAGCAAAGCCAAAAAGAATTCCAGAAAGTTGTGGGTTCATAATTACCTGTCATGATGTCATTCATAAGTGGTCGGTGCACGAATATACCACCAACAATTAGAGAAAGAACCCTACAAATAAAAATTTGGCCCCACCAGGTAAAATCAATATCGCTTTCCATGACGACAACGAAAAAAAGGCAGCCGATTGGCTGCCCTTCTTGTGAAGCGGAGGATTATTTTGTTTTAGTTCTTAGCAGAAACAGTTTTCCGACCACTTTGCTTGGCTGCTTCTTTGGTCATACCGAACAGGGCCAATACAGCGGGAACCAGTTGGGCAATGATCAGTAACGCACAGAAACCGACAAACAGAAGAACAAGAATACCGCTGTTATAGGTCTGGGTTGTGTCGACAGCAAAAGCAGGAACAGCGAAGAGGATCAGGCTCAATGTTGTGATAATAGCTTTCATGGTGGTCTCCTTTTAAATTGTTGTGTTGAATTTCGTTGATATATTTGTGTTTCGCTTAAAGTCTTAGTGAGTTGTCACTTCTTTACGATCGCGCCCAAACAATCCCCTGAGGGTTCCGACCAGCATGATGGTTGCCGGTACCAGTTGGCAGACGATGATCAGAGCAAAGAAGCCGATAAACAAAGAGAGGAGTAAACCACCGCCGCTTGCACTGGTGCTACCTGCAGCAAAAGCAGAAGAAGAAAAAGTGATCAGGGCGATTAAGGTATTGCGTAAAGTGTTTTTCATGACATCCTCCATCTCGATGTTTGATTGACTGTTTTGTTGCGCTTATGACCAGATACAAAGCAGAGTCCGTGCCAACTTTGAAAAAATAAATTCACAAATCGCTTAAACGCCTTATTTCATTGATAAATAAAAGCTCACAGCTTCTTTTTTTATTTTAAAGAAAGAAAAAAACAGTATATGGAAGACATACACCCGGAAGGGCTAAAGATAAGAAAAGCGGGAAGACAGAAATTATAACACCTTGATATTTAATGATTTTATAAAAATATCAAGGTGTATATAAAAAATGACTACAGATATATTTTTTATCTGTACAGATTCATCGACTCACGAACAAATGAAATCACAGCAGCTCTGCCATCTGTTCAGTGATTGAAAACAAACCAAAAAGCCCGCCCGTATGCAGAAAAACAATCCGGGAACCAAAACATTCAGGATTTTTCTCTAATTCGGAAATCATTGCATAGTAGGCTTTTCCGGTATAAACCGGATCAAGAACCACGCCCTCCAGACGAGCCAGATCCCTGATGGCTTCAAGTTCCTGCGGCTGAGACAAAGCATACCCCCTGCCGACATAACCATCGAGAATCTCAATATCAGCGGACGATACAACAGGCTGCGACAGATAATTTTTTTGAAAGTCATCCACAATATCACCGATAACTTTCTGAAAATAATCCTGATCATTGCAAACATTAACACCAACAATGCGGAAGTCAGCAGAAAGAAGTTTATTCCCTAACACCAACCCCGCTGTTGTTCCACCGGATCCTACGGCAGAAATAACTGTTGTTGATTCAGCTCCAGAGCCTCCCAGCAAATTGACATCATTGACCAGTTCTTCAACTGTGGCCACGTACCCCCAGGCGCCAAGGGCATTCGACCCGCCTTCGGGGATAATATAAGGACAAGCGCCCGCAGCAACAAGTTGCTCCGCCTGCCACGCAAAATATTGATACCGCTGTTGATACTGTTCCGGAGTAATCCAGATAATTGTCGCATCAGCGAGATAATCGAGCAGAATATTGGCCTCCGTTGCCGGCGGCTTTTCAGGATCTGGAGTCCGCAGCAACAGAACCGTTTTCAACCCAAGACGCTTTGCCGCAAAAGCTGTTGCCCGGCAATGATTCGATTGCGCCCCACCACAGGTAATCACAGTATCCACACCCATCTGTAAAGCCCGATGGAGAAGAAATTCCAGCTTCCGTATTTTGTTTCCGGAAAGTTCAGTTCCGGTATAATCATCCCGCTTAAAATAAATATCGACACCAAACCGGTCACTTAAACGTTCCATTTTCTGTAATGGCGTCGGTGTCTGGGCAAGACGAACACGTTCTGGATATTGAAAATCTAGCGGCTGTGGCATGCAGCACCCCTTCATTTTAAGGTGATAAATTCTCTCAAATCCGATTTCAGAATATCCTGGAGTTCGGAAAAATCCTGTTCCTCAGTCTCTGTAAACAGAAAACCAAAAACCGGATATTGCTGAAAATCAATTTTCCTGAGTTCCAATGGCTGTTTAAATTTTGTCAGCAATTGATCATAGTCAAAAGATGCAATCGCATCAATCTCATAGCCGCTGGAGTTATCCAGAACAACGACACTGTAGAGCTTCCCCTCTTTCCCCTGAAGAAGCTGCGACCAGTCCGGTTTTTTTTGTTCGTAGTAGTACAGATAGGGATTAAAACCATAGGCCAGGAAAGAGATGTCGGCCGTCGTACACCAGCCACCAAAGCGCATCGGATTGACCTCGATCGGAAGAATTGTGCCATCGCTATCCCGTCTCAATTCGATATGGACCGGAAAGTTTTTCACTCCGGCCAAACGGCCGATTTTCCCGGCAAACTCAGTAAATTCAGACAGGTTCTGTTCAATAATATCTTTTGATGAAAGATAAACCCTGTCACTGACATCAGCATCCGAAGAAAAAACATGTTTCAGAATCCCTAAAACCACGGCCTCCCCGGCAGCATTGTAATAAACATCAACAGCAAATTCTTCACCGTTGATACACTGCTCGATAATAAATGAGCTTGTATTCAGAACGGAATCGGGATAAAGGCCCTTAACCCGATCTATCTCTGCAGTAATGGAAGCAATGGCAGAATTCCACTCATTTTCATCAGCAACCTTGTAGACTCCCATACTCATAAAACCAATACTCGGCTTGATGATAAATGGCAGTGGCAATTGATCAAATTGAATATTTTTCAATTCATTGATACGGGTCCCAAGAAAGAAAAAATCCGGAAAGAGAGCTTTCGTCAGCTGTCGGAACTTCAACTTATCCTTAAATAATTCAATCTTTTCAGGCAACTCAGTAAAAGACAAGTTCTCAGCTATCCAGCCGATTGCATTTTCGGACGTCGTATAGATGGAGATATCTTTTCTCTCCCGCACCATGTCCCGGGCACAGGATTCGCTGATCAGTTTCGTCGCGGCCAAAAGGTCCAGCTGACTGGCTGACTCAGTTGTCACAACAGGAATATCGTTTTCCACGACCGTCTGTTTAAAAAAATCTGAAACATAGGGTTTATCAACTAAAAACATTATTTTTCAATTCCCTCTCTGGCTTCTACGCCATGTTGATAGTAGTGCTTGATCTCTTTCATCTCCGTCACCAGATCGGCGGCTTCAATAATTCTCGGATCAGCCTTTCTTCCGGTGATAACAAGTTCGACTCCATCCGGTTTTCCCCGGATAAAATCCAACAGGTCATCCACACTGAAAAGATGGTAATAGGTCGCGATGTTGGCTTCATCAAGAATGATCATCTGGTATTCACCCGAAAACATCTTCTCTCCGACATCCTGCAAACCCTCTTGCGCCGCACGGATATCCTCACCATCAGGGCTTTTCTCGATAAAGCAATCTCGTCCATACTGTTTCAGGGTGATTTTCGGCAGATCGGAGAGAGAATTCAGTTCACTGTATAGCATCCCCTTCACAAATTGAGCAATATAGACGTTAAGACCAGCTCCGGCAGCCCGTAAAGCAAGTCCGAAAGCAGCCGTGGTCTTTCCCTTGCCGTCACCCGTATAAACCTGAACGTAGCCTTTCATTTTTTTCCTTTTCTCGAAATTCGTGCAAGGCGAGCGGGGGGCGTCCCCCTATCAAGCCCATAAACCTGAAAGAGGTCCTGGCTTACTAGCCGTCATGCTTATATCTAATCAACTACCCGTGCTTGAACAACCTGCCCCCGAACCTGCTCCAAACTGGTAAAAGGACCGATTCCGGTGGCTACGACCTTCTTCTCCCCCGGTTGAAGACGACCGGGAAATTGCGATTGCACATTGCGAACACGACCCTGAGCATCCTTGAATTGCACAACAAAGCCGATATGGCTAACGGTTTGTTGCGTTCCATTGCCAATCTGCACCAGAAGATAGTTGCCATGATCACGCCCTAACCTGAGTTGCAGGTACTTGCCCGGATTGTCAGGCAAATCGAGTCGAACAAATGCAATATTTGCGGCCTTTCCCGCTTCGGAATTGGAACCTGCAGCGGCAGAAAAATAGTTTTTTGCTGCCGTAATATCGCCGCCATCCAAAGAGAGTTCACCTAAAGCATTCATGGCCGGGGCAGTCGGAAGCAAATCGACACTCTTCTTCAAATCGGCTTCACCTTGAACTTTTTCATGCAGTTGCAAGTGTGCCAATCCACGTTGCAGATAGTAATGGAAATATTGGCGATTATACTGCACCGCCCGGTCATAGTTGGTAATCGCATCACGATAACGTTGCTGTTTTAAGCGAACATCTCCACGCAACGAATGGAACAAAGCCTCGCGTGGTTGCATCTGCAATGCTTGATTCGCCAGACTCAGAGCACGTTCGGTATTCCCTTCACTCAAAGCCTTGCGCCCCTGGTCGAAAGCTTGATATGCCGCCTGATCACGCAATAATGGCGCAATGGCTTGCTGATAACGATCACGGCCAATCTCTCCCCCCTGAGCCAGATTTGCCGCCGTCACCCGGTTAGCAGCCACGCGTTCCTGAGACGGGGGATGGCTGGCAAATAAACCACTAAGCCAATTAGCATCACCACCCTCAGACAGGCGGACAAATGTTTCCTGTAATTTTATCGCTGCACGGGGATCGTAACCCGCTTTGGACATGTATTTCATCCCATAGAAATCGGCCTCACGTTCAGCATCGCGACTATATCTCTGCGTGATCAACTGTGCTGCGATCCCGGCACCACCGATTGCCAGTTGAGAAAATTCACTGTTTTGCGAAGCAATCCCCGCCGCCATGACTGCCCCCTGCAGCATCATTCCCCGCTCCATCCCTTTAGCTCCATGACGCGCAGCCGCGTGGACAATTTCGTGACCCAACACCGCAGCAAGCTCAGCTTCACTTTCAAGCTCAACCAGCAATCCCCGGTTGATCACGATCTTCCCGCCCGGTAGCGCCCAGGCATTGGGAGTTGAATCGTTGATCACATTAAATTCATAGGGAAGTTGGCGATCACTCACCGCTGCCAGGCGTTGCCCCACACTCTTGACATAAGTAACAACCTGCGGAGAAACATTATAATCTCCCCCCTGCATCTGTCGGCTAGGAAGATATTGCTCGTTGCCGATATTGATTTCCGTTGCTTCCGGCACCAGAGCTAATTCATTTTTTCCGGTAACGGGATTCACAGCACAACCTGATAGCAAAATCAGAACAATCAGCCAGATGAAAGATAATTTTCTCTGCATATTTTTCTCCAATATCTTTATAGTGATCATTTAAGTCGTACACTGAGAATATCATAACTTTATCGAACACGGAAAAGAGGTATCCATGAAATATCTGTTTCTAGTTTTCTTACTCTCCTTTTCACTATTGCAATCCAATGTCTTTGCAAAACCCACAGCAGTTGTTCTCTACCCTGCAGGGGCGACGGTTTCTGAGCAGGCCATCATTCCAAAGGGGACAAGCTCTGCAACGCTGCTCCTGCCATATGTGGCCATCCCGGAATCCTTGAAACTCACACTGCTTCAGGCACCAGAGCAGAAAATCAGCGGAATTGAATTGACATCCGTGCTTCCTGACGCTTCTGATTTTAAAGAATTGGAAGCGCTGATTTCTCGCCTTGAAAGAGAAATCAGAGAGATTGATGACCAGATCCAGTCACGCACACTGGCTCTTGATTATTGGAAAAATCAGCAGGATCTCCCCGTTAAGACCCTTGCAGATGCGCGAGAGATGGGATCAATCATTCGTGATGAAAGCATCACCCTGTTGCAGGAATCGACCCTGCTGCGACAACAGAAAACTGAATTGCAACGGCAACTCGACGAAGCACACAAGCAGTTACAGCAAAAAACCGGTGATAATCAACGCAACTGGCAGGTTAAGGTCAGACTATCCCAATCAACCACAGCTGATCTGGAATTGAGTTATTCCTACCGCATCCGCCGCGCCGGCTGGCAATCAAGTTACAGCTTGAATGCCAGCCCCGGTCAGAAAAAAATTCACTGGAGCTGGACCGCTAAAATCACCCAGCAGACAGGAATTGACTGGACCGGTGTTAATCTGACAATTGCCACTGCTGAACCGATTTTTACCCTGACCCCGCCACAGATAAGAATTTGGAATATCCACGAACAACAAATACTCAGAGCACGGAACGCCATGAAGACCTTGTCCATGGCGATGCCACAAGAAATGGCCATGGATGTCGCTTCAGAAATGGCAGCTCCGCCGATGCCGGAGAGAGTTGCAGGTCAACTGTTCGACAGCTACGATCTGGGACAAGTGAACATTGCTTCGGGTCAGGAGTCGCGGATTAAAATCCGAGAGGGTTTCTGGAACGCAGATTTCACCTATCTGGCACGACCATTATTATCCGAGCAGGTATTTCTGCAAGCCAATCTGGATCTCAGCGACAATTTTCTTCCCCTGCCAACCGGAACCGCTTCAATTCAAGTCGATGGAGTCCATGTCGGCCAGAGGAATTTTTCCCTGTATGAGAAAAAAGATGTCAGCATCAGTTTTGGCAGCGATCCGGGAATTGCCGTCGATGTTAAAACCGACCATGTTGCAGGAGAAAAAGGGCTCCTCGCCAGAAAAGAAACCTATAGCTGGAACTGGGAAGTCAGCTTTGCAAATCATAAAAGCTTTGCGATTGACCTGAAGGTGGAAGATTCATACCCCCATTCCGGACACGAGAAAATAGAGCTGAAAGAACTATTCACTCCACCGCTGCCGGTTCGGGAGAAAGATCAGCTGGTCTGGACCCTGACAATTCCACCACAAGGGGAACAGCAGATTAATTATGGCTATCAAGTGACCTATCCGGAAGATATGCCGGTTTCTCTGGGACGCTGATACACACATAAAAAGGGCAGCCGATTGGCTGCCCTTTTTTGTGAAGCGGAGGATTTTTTATTCTTAGTTTTTAGCTGAAGCAGTCTTGCGTGATCCTTGAACAGCAGCTTTGGTCATGCCGAACAGAGTCAATACAGCGGGAACCAGTTGGGCAATGATCAGCAACGCACAGAAACCGACAAACAGAAGAACAAGAATACCGCTGTTATAGGTCTGGGTTGTGTCGACAGCAAAAGCAGGAACAGCGAAGAGGATCAGGCTCAATGTTGTGATAATAGCTTTCATGATGGTCTCCTTTTAAATTGTTGTGTTGAGTTTCGTTGATATATTTTTGTTTCGCTTGAAGTCTTAGTGAGTTGTCACTTCCTTACGATCGCGTCCAAACAATCCCCTGAGGGTTCCGACCAGCATGATGGTTGCCGGTACCAGTTGGCAGACGATGATCAGAGCAAAGAAGCCGATAAACAAAGAGAGGAGTAAACCACCGCCGCTTGCACTGGTGCTACCTGCAGCAAAAGCAGAAGAAGAAAAAGTGATCAGGGCGATTAAGGTATTGCGTAAAGTGTTTTTCATGACATCCTCCATCTCTATGTTTGATTAACTGTTTTGTTTCGCTTATGACCAGATATAAAGCAGTGTCCGTGCCAACTTTGGAAAATAAATTTCAAAACACGGCAACATGCTGAAATAAAAGGATTAAATCTATTCTTTTTTAAAAATATCTGAGCTTGGTGAAAAATTCTTCTGTATGAAAGAGATATACAACTTCACGAAGAGAAAAGCCGACAGGGAAAGGAGTGAACGACTTAAGTGACTAAAATCTAAAGAGATTAAGCAATAATATAAATTGTATATATTTTTATTCGGGTAAATATTTTATTTATGCACAACCAGAAGGAGTTGTGAAAAATAAACCTGAGCCCACGGCAACAGCTTCGGCATTGATCTCTCGAGGCAAAATAAGTAGTATCTCACCTTCACAATACAGCTTCTGCGAGATGACCGAAGATGAATGAACACAAACCAGTAGATCCGGTTGAATACCGGGAAAGCTTAAAAAAAATCCGCAAGCGGCGCTGGTTTCTCTGGATTGTTATTCTCGTCTACCTCCCGGCAATGATGATCGCCCTTGATTCCCCTAATTATCGATCCCGGGCCACGTTTGTTTTTATTGTCTGGATTATTTTGCTCATCATTGCTGTTGTTTTCGCCTGTATTGTTCGCTGTCCTCGATGCGGTGAGTACTTCCATACCCATGGACCAACCTTTCTTCCCTTCCGGCGCTGCCTGCACTGTGCACTTCACATCAATGCCGACAAAAGGGCTGCAGAGGCAGAACCTCCTGAAGCAAAATACGCAAAGAAAAAATAGTTAATTGCTCTGAGCACGTAAACCAAGTAGTCTCTAACCACGATTATGGATTATTGATAGATTCCCGGGAGGTCATAATGGATGAAATAGAAGAGGTCAGCCCTCAAGAATTGAAGTCCGGTCTCCGGAAAATCCGCCGGCGGCGCTGGTATTTCTGGATCACAATTATGGCTTACTTACCAGCTATGCTCGTTGCACTTCGATCCACTCAGCCTAATCAAGCTGTCGGTATTGTCTTTCTCGTCTGGATTTTCTTTCTGATTATCACCGTAGCCTTGCTTGCTCTGGTGAGATGTCCCCAATGTGGAAACTGCTTTCACATGAACGGCTTCCTGTTCCGCCCGGTCAGACGCTGCTTTCATTGCAGATTGCATCTAACTGCTGATAAACAAAACTCCGACTGACACTCAGCAGAAAAAATCACAACTTTATTTGCAAAAAACAAAGGCCGCTCCTTCTGGAACGGCCTTTTAACTATCTTTGCGGCTATTCTTTATTCTGCCTTGGGAATCATCCCCTCCAAGGTTCCTTCTATCATTTCAGCAAACTGCTTGAGGTTGGCAGCAGCAGAATCTTCCAGGTCGTTCCACGCCACCCGGATACTATCATCTTCTGCGTCACCTCTTTTTAAATAGAAATGTGAATTGAGTTCAATTTCTACGGTCACATGATCTGTCTGGATCCTAAGCATTTTAAATCTCCATATTCAAAAATCAAATTTTCATCAGGCAGTCAAAAACTTTACTTCTCACGACTCGCTTTTTCTTCAATCCCCGACACTCCAAAGCGACGGCGCAACTCAGCATATACCTTTTCCGGTGGTAAATCGTAATATCCCAGCAATACCAGCACATGAAAAAACAGATCAGCCGCTTCGTAAACAATCTCTTCCCGATTACCCCCTTTGCCGGCAACAGCCGTTTCTGTCGCCTCTTCACCAATTTTACTGAGAATTTTATCCAAACCTTTATCAAATAAAGATTTAACGTAAGATTTTTCCCCGTCAGCCATCTGCTTCCGCTGCTGAACAATCTGGTAGACTGCGTCAAGAATATCCTGCTCATTGTTGCTGTTTTTTTCAGACATGATCATCGTCCTGTAGTGAATTAAATTCTGGCTGCAACGCCACTTTCCTGCAGATATTCTTTACATTCAGCGATGGTGTACTCTTTGAAATGGAAGATGGATGCTGCCAGAGCAGCACTGGCTCCCCCTTCAACAAGTCCTTCACGGATATGCTCCAGATTGCCGACACCACCGGAAGCAATCACCGGGATTTCAACGGCATCACTGACCGCGCGAGTAAGGGCAATATCATAACCATCTTTAGTGCCGTCACAATCCATCGACGTCAGGAGAATTTCACCACAGCCCAGGCGTTCCATCTGCTGTGCCCATGCAATAGCATCGATTCCAGTTTCTTTACGACCACCATGGGTGTAAACCTCCCACGCCAGAGGCTCAGAAAAAGGGACCCGGCGAGCATCAATCGCAACAACAATACACTGACTGCCAAAACGCTCTGCTGCCTTGCGGACAAATTCGGGATTTTGCACCGCCGCAGTGTTAATCGAAACCTTATCTGCCCCGGCATTGAGCAGGTTGCGAATATCAGCAATTTCACGAACACCGCCACCAACAGTTAACGGCATAAACACACGCTCGGCCGTCTTGGCAACAACATCAAGAATAATCCCCCGGTTATCGCTACTGGCAGTGATGTCCAGAAAAGTCAGTTCATCAGCACCCTGATCGCTATAGGCTTCTGCGGCTTCAACCGGATCTCCGGCATCACGCAAGCCGACAAAGTTCACCCCTTTGACGACGCGACCGTCTTTAACATCGAGACAGGGGATAATCCGTTTGGTCAACATAAGCATCCCCCTTTTGTCAGAGCCACAGCTTGTCGCAAATTAATAGCTCCAGAGTAGATCGCTTTCCCGGTAATCACCCCGGTCACCCCGGAAGACTCAATCTTGAGCAACCTACGGATATCGTCCAGAGTTGACAAACCACCGGAAGCAATCACCGGAATGCTGATCGCTTCCGCCAAAGCGCGGGTTGCCTCGATATTTGGTCCCTGCATCATACCGTCACGGGAGATATCGGTATAAATGATCGCTTCAACCCCGAAACCTTCCATCTCCCTGGCCATCTCAGTGGCTTTTTTCTCGGTCACATCAGCCCAGCCACGTACCGCCACCAGACCATCTTTGGCATCGATGCCAACAACGATTTGTCCTGGGAATTTGCGGCAGGCTTCCTTGACCAGTCCGGGATTCTCTTTGGCAATCGTGCCGAGAATCACCCGCGTTATTCCCAAATCCAGATAGGCCTCGATGGTTTCAAGATCGCGGATACCGCCACCCAACTCAGACGGGATATCAATGGCCTTGACAATAGACCGGATTGCCGCTTTATTTTTCGGCACCCCGGCAAAAGCCCCATCAAGATCAACAATATGAAGGAATTCTCCCCCTTGTTTCTGCCAGAGAAGAGCCTGGGCGGCGGGATCATCATTGTAAACCGTGTCTTTGTCCATCAGACCCTGTTCCAGGCGAACACAGTGTCCCTCTTTAAGATCGATTGCAGGTAGAATAATCACCTTTATAGTTCTCCAAAATTTTTAAAAATGTTCAGTCCAATCGTCTGACTTTTTTCAGGGTGAAACTGGGTTGCCATAATGTTATCGCGCCAGAGAGAAGCACAGAACTCAACGTCGCCATAACGACAACTCGCAGCAATATCGCTCTTATTTTCGGCTTCACAATAGTAGGAATGAACAAAATAGACGAAGCTTTGATCTTCAGTGCCTTTAAAAAGGGGTGATGGTTGCTGAATGTTGATGTTGTTCCACCCCATGTGCGGCACCTTGAGGCGCTCACCATTCTCCACCATTCCGGAGGGAAAACGCACGACCTTCCCCGGAATCAATCCCAATCCCTGGTGACGGCCGAACTCTTCACTTTCATCAAACAGCATCTGCATACCGACACAGATGCCCAGCATGGGCTTTCCGGCATCAATATGTGCCAGCAATGGCTTGACAAAACCGCCATCACGAAAATGATGGATACAGTCCCGGAACGCTCCGACTCCAGGCAAAACAACCTTGTCTGATGTTTTTATATCGTTTGGATCAGCACTCACACGCACCTCGAATCCAAGGCTCTCAAAAGCCTTTTCAACGCTACGCAAGTTGCCCATCTCGTAGTCAATAATATTAATCATATACGTCTTCTACTCCGATAAAAGTATCTATCTTCTCCCGTTCCCGTGTAACGCAGCCAGAGTAGAGCAGCTGATTTGAGAATGAGAGCGACAAATGTTTGAGTGATCCAGCCCGAGTTTTTGCCGCTCCTCAAAACAGCTGCGGAACGGAGGGAACCCGCTATGGCCACAGGCTATAGTGGGCAAGGAGCTCGGGTGCCCTTTTCTGCTGACTCTTTTGTGGCACAACAAAAGAGTCAGGCGGCGGATGGGGTCGCTACCCCACGACCTTTTCTTTTGGGTCATTAACCCGTATTCCGGGGACACGCAACAAAGACATGTCCCAGAAGAGATTTATGCTACTCCAAACTCCCTTTTGTCGACAACACCCCATGAATCCGGGGGTCGAGACCGGTTGCCTCATCCAGAGCGCGGCCAAAAGCCTTAAAAATCCCCTCGATGATATGGTGCAGATTGTCACCATAGGCCAGATTCACATGGATATTGGCTCCCGAATGGTTACAGAAGGCGACAAAAAACTCCGCCACCAGTTCGGTATCAAAGTCACCAACCTTAGCCTTTGGCAGATCAACATTGAAAACCAGAAAGGGTCTGCCGGAAAAATCGATAACGACTGAAGACAAAGCTTCATGCATGGGCATGGTCGAGCGACCAAAACGACGCACTCCGGACTTGTCTCCCAGTGCTTTCTTGAACGCTTCCCCAAGAACAATACCCAGATCCTCAACCGTATGGTGAGCATCAATTTCAGTATCACCGCTGGCCATAACAGTCAGATCGAAAAAGCCGTGCCGCGCGACGGCAGAAAGCATATGGTTGAAAAAAGGAACCGGGCTTTCAATATGGTGCTGACCTGAACCATCGAGATTCAGTTCGATACTGATATTGGTCTCTTTGGTTTCACGGCTGATTTTTGCTGTACGGGACATATCATTTCTCCTGTGGTGGCAAACCTCTTTCTGCCCGGGCGAACGCAGAGGTTCACCTCTCAGAGTTATTTCTTCAAACGGATAGAGACAGACTTGGCGTGTGCCTCCAGCCCTTCCAATTCAGCAATCTGGATAATATCTTTACCCAGCCGCTGCAATCCATCTTCTGAAAATGAAAGGATACTCGACTTTTTAACAAAATCATCCAGAGATAACGGCGAAAAGAAACGTGCTGTCCCGCCGGTCGGCAGAGTATGATTCGGCCCGGCCAGATAATCCCCGGCAGCTTCCGGTGTGTGGTGGCCCATAAATATTGCACCGGCATGCCGAATTGCAGATAAGATTGCAAAAGGGTTATCAACCGCAAGTTCAAGATGTTCGGGAGCAATCCGATTCGAAAACTCAATCGCTTCAGGCAAATCTTCGGCAAGAATAATCGCTCCGAAATCATCAATGGATTGCCGTGCAATGGTTTCCCGGCTGAGCTGTTGTAATTGTTTTTCAACTTCGTCCTGAACGGCAACCGCCATCGCTTCAGAACTGGTCACAAGAATCGCCGAAGCTAATTCATCGTGCTCAGCTTGGGACAATAAGTCTGCAGCAATGTAGGCAGCATCACCGCTACCATCGTTAATCACCAGAATCTCACTCGGTCCGGCGATCATATCGATATCAACCTGTCCGAAAACCAGTTTTTTTGCGATCGCAACGTAAATATTTCCCGGGCCGGTAATCTTGTCGACCCTGGGTATAGATTCTGTCCCGTAAGCCAACGCTGCAACGGCCTGCGCACCGCCAAGTTTGAAAATGCGATCAACCCCGGCAATTTTTGCCGCAGCTAAAACATGGGGATTCACGTCACCACCCGGCATCGGAACCACCATGATCACTTCAGCCACTCCGGCGACTTTGGCGGGAACCGCATTCATCAACACCGAAGAAGGATAAGCCGCTTTCCCGCCGGGAACATAGATTCCAACCCGATCCAGTGGCCGCACCATCTGCCCGAGGAGAACATCATTCTCGTCGGTTGACAGCCAGGTTTCCTGCTTCTGTTTTGCGTGATAGGCTGCAATCCGGTCTGCTGCCAGCTGCAACGCCGCCAATGATTCAGAACTGACCGCAGCCAAGGCCGTGTCCATTTCAGCGGCGCTGACTTCGATCGTCTCGGCCGTCAGATCAATCCGGTCAAATTTGGCACTCAGTTCAAACAGCGCAACATCACCACGCTGTCTGACATCAGCAATAATAGCCTTGACGGTTTCCTCAACAGAATCAGGAACCTCATCCGCGCGCTGTTCTATCCGTTGCAGCTCAGCGGGGAAATCAGGATCACTAAACTTTAAAATTCTCATCATACGGGACTCCACAACTTAGAGAGATATTTTAACCTCATCACCAATAACCGTCTCCAAGCCATCGATAATTTTGCTGATGCGTTCATGCTTGGTTTTCAAACTGGCACGATTAACAATCAACCGGCTGGTGACTTCGGCAATGGTTTCAACTTCAACCATATTATTGGCTTTAAGTGTGCCACCGGTTGAAACCAGATCAACAATCCGCTCCGACAATCCCACCAATGGCGCTAACTCAATGGAACCGTAAAGTTTGATCAGTTCAACCTGAATCCCTTTAGCGGCAAAATATTTCTCGGTAATATTGGGGTACTTGGTCGCAACCCGGATGTTTGACCAGTTCAGAGGGTTATCTGATTTCAACAACGCTTTGGGTTCGGCGACAACCAGTCGGCAATACCCGAATTTGAGATCAAGGGGTTCATAGAGATTCTTCCCCTGTTCCAACAAAGTATCTTTGCCGACGACACCGATATCTGCACAACCATACTCGACATAGGTGGGTACATCTGTGGCGCGGACAGCCATGAAACGAAATTTATGCTCTGCGTTCTCAAAAACCAGTTTTCGGCTTTTTTCACTCATCTCCGGGCAAGTAATTCCGATTTGAGCAAATAACTCCATTGAATCCTGCATGATCCGCCCTTTAGGCAGGGCGAAGGTAATCCAATCACTCATTATTCAGACCTTTTTATTCAGCAAATAACTATAAGAGGGCACAACGGAATTTCGTCCGGAAAACGTAACCCATTTACAACAACGCCAGGATTATTCCTGTTCCCGCCTGATCCTGGCACCAAGTGCCGCCAGTTTCTCCTCAATCTTCTCATAACCACGGTCAAGATGATAGATTCTGGAAACCTCCGTCGTATTATCAGCAGCAAGACCCGCCAGAATCAAAGAAGCACTGGCGCGAAGATCTGTCGCCATCACCGGCGCACCGGTCATTTGATCAATCCCGCGAATAATTGCACTGTGCCCTTCAATCTGGATATCCGCCCCCATCCGTTGCAATTCACAGACATGCATAAAACGGTTTTCAAAGACCGTCTCAGAAATTCGACTCGATCCGGCCGCCTTGATCATCAATGCCATGAACTGAGCTTGCATATCAGTTGGGAATCCAGGAAACACGCTGGTACGGATATCAACTGAAGACAATTTTGGAGGACCGATCACTCTTAATCCATCGGCTTCCGGAAGGATCTGCACCCCTGCTTCAATCAACTTGCTGATCAATGCTTCCTGATCCGCTCTCACGGCACCACGAACCAGAACATTTCCTCCTGTGATTGCCGCAGCAATCATAAACGTGCCGGCCTCTATCCGATCAGGAATCACCTGACAGTGAAGCGGCTCTAGCTGCCTGACGCCCTGGATATGAATAATTGCTGTTCCGGCACCCTCTATTTGCGCTCCCATGCCATTCAGAGCTGCTGCCAGCTGAACAATTTCCGGTTCACGCGCAGCATTTTCAAGAACGGTTTCACCTTCAGCCAGCGCCGCAGCCATCAGCAGATTTTCAGTTCCACCCACAGTCGGCATATCGAATGAAATTTTTGCACCACGCAGTTTATCAGCACGTGCCTCAACATAACCGTGATCCAGTTCAATCTTGGCCCCAAGTGCTTCCAACCCTTTTAAATGCAGGTTGATCGGCCGTGCACCAATAGCGCAACCCCCGGGAAGACTGACCCGAGCCTGCCCGAAACGCGCCAATAAGGGGCCAAGGACCAAGACCGAAGCACGCATGGTTTTAACCAGGTCATAAGAAGCTTCAATACTCTGGACCTTGCCGGTATTGACAAAGCAGCAATTGTCCCGCATTGAAACTTCGGCTCCGAGTTCCCTGAGTAATTTGCTTGCAGTATTGATATCCCGCAGATTGGGAACGTTACCGACTTCACTGATACCGTCAGCCAGCAAAGTTGCAAACAGTAAAGGAAGTGCCGAATTTTTAGCTCCACTCACCTGAACTTCCCCACTCAGGGGAATGCCGCCTTTGATCACTATTTTTTCCAAAAAAAACCTGCTTTCTCAGTGTAAACAGCCACCAACAACACGTGGTTGACCGGAATAATCTTCGCGGACAAAGATGTCCTTAAATCCTGCAGCGGCAAAGAGGCTTCTGACTGCTGCAGACTGCTGATAGCCAATTTCGACCAGAAGCCATCCCTTGGACACCAATCGGCTCCGCGCCTGATTCACCAGCTTCTGATAACAATCCAAACCGTCTTGCTCTGCCAACAAAGCCAACCGCGGCTCAAAACACCGAACTTCCGGCATCAAGCTATCCCACTCCTGAGAAGAGATATAGGGGGGGTTGGAAACGATCAGATCATAGTGCTGCCGGGGAAGCTCGGCAAGATCTCCCTGGAGCAGTTGAACCCTTTTATCCAGCTGATGCTTCTCCACATTTTTCTGCGCAATATCCAAAGCCTGCGGGCAGATATCCAGGCCGGTCATCTGCCAGGCAGAAAGCTCCGTTGCCAGGCTGATCGCAATCGCACCGCTTCCTGTTCCGACATCCAGTAATTGACCTTCTGCTCCGGCACGGCTGAGAGCCTCTTCCACCAGAATTTCAGTATCGGCCCGGGGAATCAGAACCGCTGGACTGACAACAAATTCGAGGGACCAGAACTCTGTCGATCCAAGCAGATATTGTAGCGGTTCCCGCTGTCCACGCCGCTTCACCAATGGCCGGATCAGATCCAGTTCTGCCGCAAGCAAAGGACGATCATAGTTGAGATACAGGCCAACCCGATCAAGTTTCAGCGTACGTGCCAACAACAGCTCTGCATCCAGACGTGGATTATCGATCCCTTTTTCGCTGAAATAGTCTGTCATCCAACGGAGAAGCCGAAGCAGACTCCAGGTTTCGCTTCCCCTTTGCTCCGGCTTATGTTTTAAGGAATTTCGCATCATATTTAATGCCGCCAGAGCACAGTCATACGAGCATAGCCAACACGATGCTGAATCAACATCACATCAGCCACGGCAAAAAATGAATTTGACGGATAAGCAAACAGCACGAAACATCAGCCCTCTTGTTGACTCATCTGAGATGCTTGCTGATCAGTAATCAAAGCATCGATAATTTCATCAACGTCCCCTTGCATGATTGCGTCAAGTTTATAGAGTGTCAATCCAATACGGTGATCCGTACAGCGTCCTTGAGGATAGTTATAGGTACGGATACGCTCACTGCGATCACCGCTTCCAACCTGAGTTTTCCGATCAGCTGCCATTTCGGCTTGCTGCTCAGCCTGCATTTGGTCAAAAATCCGGGACTTAAGAACTTTAAGGGCTTGTGCTTTATTCTTATGCTGTGATTTTCCGTCCTGACAAGACACCACAACGCCCGTCGGGATATGGGTCAGCCGCACTGCCGATTCGGTTTTATTAACATGCTGACCACCGGCTCCGGACGCACGATAGAGATCAATTCGCAGATCGGCGGGGTTGATCTCTATGTCGACATCCTCAACTTCAGGAAGAACAGCAACAGTACAGGCAGAGGTATGAATGCGCCCCTGGGTTTCGGTATCCGGAACCCGTTGGACTCGATGCGTCCCACTCTCAAACTTCAACCTTGAGTAAACCCGCTCACCACTGATCAGGGCAACAACCTCTTTGAAACCACCTCCGTCAGTTTCCGAGGTATTCATCATTTCAACTTTCCAGCGGTTGCGGTCTGCATAACGGGTGTACATACGAAACAGGTCAGCAGCAAACAGTGCCGCCTCATCACCACCGGTTCCAGCACGAATTTCCAGGATAATATTTTTTTCGTCGTTCGGATCTTTAGGAATCAACAACAGCCGCAATTGCTCTTCCAACTCAGCTTGCTGCTTTTCCAACTCGGGAAGCTCGGCCTTGGCAAGCTCTTTCATTTCAGGGTCATTGTCCTGCAACAACTCCCGATTCCCTTCAATATCGCTACAGACCTGCCG
Organism: uncultured Desulfuromusa sp.; assembly: GCF_963675815.1. Classification (NCBI taxonomy): domain Bacteria; kingdom Pseudomonadati; phylum Thermodesulfobacteriota; class Desulfuromonadia; order Desulfuromonadales; family Geopsychrobacteraceae; genus Desulfuromusa; species uncultured Desulfuromusa sp. The sequence continues at coordinate 2,108,237 of NZ_OY776574.1, read as the reverse complement.
ATATTGCCCGTAAACGCTGACAACTTCAGATAAATCAGCATGTTCTTTTGCAAGCTCACGATAACGCTTCTGGTCAGAGATAACAGCGGGATCCGAAAGGAGTCCTTCAACTTCCCGGAAACGATCGACAACATCTTCCAAATTTGCAAACATAGGGATCTTTCGTATATTGAGCAAAAAAAAAGCGGCCCCATCGGGCCGCTTTATTGAATTCTACCCGATTATTTCTGGGCGTACTTTTTACGGAAGCGCTCGATCCGACCAGCGGTATCAATCAGCTTCTGTTTACCCGTGTAGAACGGATGGCACGCAGAACAGATTTCCGTGTGAATCTCTTTACCAAGAGTTGAACTGGTTTCAAAAGTGTTCCCGCAATCACAGCGGACGGAACAGGCTTCATACTTAGGATGGATACCTTCTTTCATTTTCATTATCTCCTTAGCGGTCTGGCTTATGTACAGACCTATATATTAATTTCAAACAAACTGATTAAATAGCACTTTCACCTGTTTTGGGCAAGCAAAATCATCCAGTTAAAACCGTGCTTTTCTGAAAATACAGTAGCCAAGCAAAAATTGCGCCCTGCAAGGCGCGGTGTTTTTCAAGGACGAAGACATACACACGGATGTCAAGATCTTGAAAAATGCTACCACATAGCAGATCGTCATTCTTGCGACGCCATTTATTGGTTCATCGAATCCAAAAATTCCTCGTTTGTCTTTGTTTCCGCCATCTTTTCCAGCAGAAATTCCATACTGTCAACCGTATTCATTGATGACAGAACCCGGCGCAACAGCCATATACGTTGCAACTGAGCAGCGTCCAGCAACAAATCTTCTTTCCGGGTTCCGGAACGATTGATATCCATCGCAGGATAAGTTCTTTTATCAGCCAAACGTCGATCAAGGTGGAGCTCCATGTTACCGGTCCCCTTGAATTCCTCAAAAATAACCTCATCCATCTTGCTGCCTGTATCGATCAGGGCGGTTGCGATAATCGTCAAACTCCCCCCTTCTTCAATATTTCGGGCCGCTCCAAAGAAACGCTTAGGCTTATGTAACGCATGGGCATCAACACCACCGGAAAGAATCTTGCCACTAGAAGGCACAATTGTATTGTAAGCACGAGCAAGGCGGGTCAGAGAATCAAGTAAAATCACAACATCGCGCTTATGCTCCACCAGACGACGCGCCTTCTCAATAACCATTTCAGCAACCTGGACGTGACGATTAGCCGGTTCGTCAAAGGTTGACGAAATGACTTCACCATTGACGTTACGGAGCATATCGGTCACTTCTTCGGGGCGCTCATCAATCAAAAGAACAATCAGGTAGACTTCCGGATGGTTCACTGAAATCGCATTGGCGATATTCTGAAGCAGAACGGTTTTACCCGTCCGAGGTGGTGCAACAATAATCCCTCTCTGCCCTTTGCCGATCGGAGCTGCCAGATCAATCACCCGGGTCGCCTGATTTTCAGAGGTCGTTTCCAGAACCAGCCGCTCATCCGGAAATAATGGAGTTAAATTGTCAAAAAAGGTTTTGTCCCGCATTTTTGCCGGATCTTCAAAGTTAACCTCTGCCACCTTGAGCAGAGCAAAATAACGCTCCCCTTCTTTTGGCGGTCTGATCTGTCCGGCAACAGTGTCACCGGTACGTAAAGCAAAGCGTCTGATCTGGGAGGGGGAGATATAAATATCATCCGGCCCCGGCAAGTAGTTGGCATCCGGCGCTCGCAGGAAACCAAAGCCATCGGGCAGAATCTCCAGTACTCCTTCACCAAAAATAGCTTTTTTCTGAGCAGCGGTCGCCTTCAGGATTGAATAGATCAGATCCTGCCGACGCATACCACCAATCTCATCCAGTTTGAGCTCTTTACCCAGGGCAATCAGCTCAGCTATTTTTGTCTTTTTCAAGTCTTTCAGGTTCATAGAAGGTTCTCCAGCCCTTTATCCCAGGGCATATGCAGAAAGTTGTCCTGACCTCTGCAGGTATAGAAATGGACGCAACAATTTAAATTAACAATGATCAAAATAACTGGATTCCCATACGGAAATATGTATCGTACCCATCTAGATACCGGTTGAATTTGGGGCAGGCATAATATTTTCGTTAACTTAAAACTCTTTTTCCGGTAGCAACTTTATATATGAATGGTTTTTATCAGAATTTATTTTGAGGAATTATATTTTTCAACCTGTCATCAGCAGGAAATAGAGCGGGTAGGCGCTTTTATATTTTCACTAAAGTCGCTTTTACCCGCTTTATCCTCTCATGTCAACCTTGAAGCATAAATTATTTTAAATAGTCGAACAATTTTAACGCAAAGAATCAAATAAATTGGGGCTGATTCCTGAAGCAATTTCCGCAAATAAGTTTTTATACATGCGTGGCAAAGGGGTCACCCCATCCTTATCCGGGGTTTCATCCAGAACTCTTTCCACTCCGGACAGAGTGATATTTTTAACGCGTACAAGGTCGGTTTTATTATAATACGCTTCGTCAAAGTCTGCATACTGAAGCAGCAGAGCCTGAAAACTCTCCGGTCCCACCAGCTCCCAGAGAACCTGGCCATTGCGATCAATCACGGCTGCAGTTGCTCTGACATCACTGAACTGGGTCGTTAATGTTTCCAACTTGGTCCGGGAACGCCTTGTTTCTTCAATCTGCTCACCAGAGAAAACCACGACAAGGACAGCGTCAAGAACATTCTGTCGTGCAATTTCAGCAACAGTTGCCGCATCAAATGCGTAACCCAGCGGCCACCCGAATTCATCATGAGAGCTCCCTGCACTCAAAAGAGAGAGAGCTGTCAACTCAGGACTGACCGCAAGGGAACGCACATCAAAATATCCCTTTTTCTCCTTCAGAGCTTCGACAAGATATTCATGTTTTCCATTCGCCGAACGTGCCAGGATTTCAAACAGATTATCCCTTTGCGGATAATTCAAAGTACTATTCGTGTCAACCAGCAAGGGCAAAACCCCTAAAACCTGAACGCGAGTCTGGTATTCCTGTTTTGGCACCTGAAACGTACCGCTACCACATCCCGCAAGAAAGATAATCAACAAACCGGCGAACAATATTCTTTTCATCTCAAACCTCCTGAATTCTTTTCAATTAGATGGTCTTACGCCCTTCGCCAAATAAGGGTAGCAGAAGAACACACGGGATGAAAGCTTAGCTCTCAGAAAAACTTATCCTACTATTTCTCTTGGGGATCAGATCAGGATGAAAATTTTCCACCCCCCAGCGCAGTAATTCTCCGGCAGACAGACAAAGTAATCCGTTCGGGGGAGACTGTCCTAAAAATTCCAGCGCCCGCCAAAGCATGGTCACGCCATTCTCCCTGGTAACCGAACCAATCTGGCCATGCCGCTTACTCAGTTTTTTCCCATTATCACCAATCGCCAGAGGCAAATGAAAGTACTCCGGAACAGCAGCATTGAGACAGTTATAAAGATAGATCTGACGAGGAGTTGATGAAAGCAAATCTGCCCCGCGAACGACCTGCGTGACTCCGGTATCAATATCATCAACAACCACGGCCAGCTGATAGGCAAACAGACCATCGGCCCGGTGCAGAATAAAATCTCCGACCTCTGCTTCCAGGTTCTGTTGTTGCGTCCCGAAAATTCCATCTTGAAAAACAATGCTTTCATTGCTCACACGTAATCGCACTGAGCGTTCAACCCGGTCTCTACGGATGCCATTCCTGCAAGTCCCCGGGTAAACAGGAGCCTCCTCCCCCGAATGGGGAGCGCTCGCGAGAATTTCACGCCGCGAACAACAACAATCAAAAACCCGACCCTGATTGCGCAACTGCTCCAGAACCTGCAGATATCGCTCATAACGCTGGCTCTGGTAAAGAACAACACCATCCCATTCAAAACCCAGTTGCTCCATAAGTCGAATGATATCTTCAGCGGCTCCAGCAACCACCCGTGGAGGGTCAAGATCCTCAATACGAAGCAACCAGCTCCCACCAGAAGCTTTTGCCAGCAAATAACTCCCTAACGCAGCCAAAAGAGTTCCAAAATGCAAGGGACCGGTCGGGCTCGGAGCAAAACGGCCAACAACAGGTTGTGAACTGTGATTAATTCGCAATAAATTGTCCATATCGGCAGATGATGCCGCTGGGAAAATGAACTGTCAAGCCATCAGATTGTGCGACCACAATAAAAGAGGGCATTGACAATGATTCTGCTTCGGTGTATTCATCACCTACATGGTTATCTTTAGGAGGTAAAAAGTGGTTATAACAAGAGCGACAGAATATGCGGTAAGAACGGTTCTTTATCTGGCTCAACAGCCAACAAATGACATCGTATTAAAGAAGGATATCTGTCGCACTCAAGAGGTCACTCCCGCCTTCTTGACAAAAATTCTGCAACCTTTGATCAAAGCCGGCATTGTCAGTTCCCAGAGGGGAGTTGGTGGAGGTTTTTTATTGGCCAAAGATCCCGGTGAAATTACGATGCTTGACATCCTTCAAGCTGAAGAAGGGCAGTTAAAATTAAACCACTGCCTTATTGATGCTGACTTCTGTCATCGTGATGGGTATTGTGCTGCTCACGAAGTCTGGCAATTGACCCAGTTGAAAATGTCCGAAATTCTCAACAAATTCACAATTGCCGATCTTGTTTGCAAGGAAAAAGAAAAGATAGAAATCCTGAAAAATCAAACGAAAAGTCAAATCTCTTAAACGAGATAAAATAAATTTCTAAAGGGACTCAGGAATGACCGGCTGCCCCTTTTTTGCGTCCGACAGCAGATAAAAAAACCTTGAAGTCCAGGAGGGATTAGGACTTCAAGGCAAAGCAGAAGGCTGCCACCGCCTTCTGTAATATAACCGTTTCCTGTCATTAATTTTACTATGGGATCAGTAGGCGTCAAATGCCGAAGAAAATTAATTCTATTTAAGATTCTCTTCCGGATAAGCATTAATATGATGAACTGTTAAATCCGCACCGGCGAATTCCTGATCCTCATCCAGACGGAAACCACTGATTTTATCAATAACGGTATAAACAACATAGCTCGTACTCAAAGCATAAATAACCGCCAAAAGAGTCCCGGCCAGCTGAGTCATGAAAGACACTCCTCCCAGCCCTCCCAACGCACTGGTACCAAAAATACCCGCTGCAATTCCACCCCAGGAGCCAACGACACCATGCAAGGGCCACACTCCCAGAACATCGTCAATCTTTAATTTTTCCTGTTCAAATTGAAATCCGTAGACAAAAATAAGTGAACCAATCCCGCCAACAAAAAAAGCACCTATCGGATGCATCAAATCAGACCCTGCACAAATAGCAATCAATCCAGCAAGTGCACCGTTGTGGACAAATCCCGGATCATTTCGACTGGCAACCAAGGCAAACAACACTCCACCGACCATGGCTAATAAAGAGTTTACCGCGACTAACCCTGAAATCCCCTGTAAGGACTGGGCACTCATCACATTAAAACCAAACCAGCCAACAGCAAGAATCCAACTTCCTAATGCCAGAAAGGGGATATTGCTGATGGGAATCGCCCGGCTTTTCCCCCGGACAAAACGTCCCATTCGCGGACCAAGGATAAGAACCGCGGGCAAAGCTAACCAGCCACCAATAGAATGCACCACCACACTTCCGGCAAAATCATGAAATTGTGCCCCGAAAGTCTTTTCAAAAAAATTCTGCAGCCCGGCACTGTTTTGTCCCCAGATCAAAGACTCGAAAATAGGGTAGGAAATCCCGGCAAAGATCCCTCCGGCAATAACTTGTGGCCAGAACTTGGCCCGCTCCGCAATTCCACCTGAGATAATTGCAGGGATACAGGCGGCAAAACAAAGCAGGAAGAAGAATCGAACCAGCTCATACCCCTGGTTATCTCCTAACAATCCGGTAGCGGAGACGAAAAAATGGATCCCGTAAGAGATGGGATAGCCAATCAGAAAATAGACAACACAAGAGACAGACCAGTCAGAGATAATTTTGACAAAAGCATTAACCTGATTTTTTTCACGAACGGTACCAACCTCTAAAAAGGCAAATCCTGCATGCATGGCAAAAACCATGATGGCACCCAGAAGGAGAAAAAGAACATCTCCTCCGTGCTGCAATGATAAAAGTGAAGATTCCATCAATCCGGCCTCCTTGGCAGACATATCAGAGTCTAACGTCATTGTTAACTCTAAACCCGGCTTAGCTATTCAATAGATATGCCGTTACCTGGAGACGCCTCTTTATCGCCTTCTAAATTAAATGTGCATCTGATTATGCTTAATAAATAGCCATAACTGCTTTTTTTTTAAGCAAATCAGGAAAATGAGAGGCAACTGGGATGGTAGAGCAATTGACAAACCTCTTACGGGTAGGCTAGAGTCAGCCTCCAATAGAAAAAGAACAACGTCTTTATCCAGAGTGGTGGAGGGAGAAGGCCCTTTGAAGCCACGGCAACCGACATTTCTTGATAAGAAAAGGTTGGTGCCAATTCCTGCCCTGCACACATTTTGAGTCAGGGACAGATGGGGACTGTGCCTGAGATACGATTGATAACTGTATCCAAAAGGCCCTTTCCTGAAGCAGGAAAGGGCCTTTCTTTATCAGCCATTGCAGCAGGGGATGCAGCTTGAATAACAGCGTTGGCATTGTTATCACAAAATATGCAGAATTCGATGTCGAGCTCCAGCTTGAAAGTGGTCGCTTGCTCGGCCCCCTGACTCTCGCCTATGAAACTTACGGCGAACTCAACGCAGACGCATCGAATGTCATCCTGGTCACCCACGCCTGGACCGGCAATGCTCACGCAGCCGGACGCCACTCGGAAGAAGATCGTAAACCCGGCTGGTGGGATAACATGATCGGTCCGGGAAAAGTCCTCGATACCAATCGTTACTTTGTTCTTTCCAGCAATACTATCGGTTCCTGCAAAGGCTCAACCGGCCCGACCAGCATCAATCCCCGCACCCAGAAACCATACCGCCTGAGTTTTCCCGTCCTCATGGTTCGCGATATGGTTCGCGCCCAAAAATTATTGCTTGATCACCTCGGGATTACATCACTGGCAGCAATTGTTGGTGGCTCCATGGGGGCAATGCAGGCGATTGAATGGGCTATTCACTATCCGGAAATGGTCCGCTCTATTGTTCCTATTGCTGGAACCGGCAAGACCTCACCAATGGCGATTGCCCTGAATGCCCTGGCACGACAGGCCATCTTCAATGATCCACTCTGGAAAAAAGGTAATTATCAGACAGAGCATCCTCCGGCTGACGGCTTCTCGCTTGCGCGAGCCGTCGGACATATTTCCTTTTTATCAGATGCCTCAATGCTGTTAAAATTTAATCGTCGCTTTTCAGTCCGCGACGGCATGTTTGATTTTTTCGGTAAGTTTGAGGTTGAACGCTACCTGGATTACAACGGTCAGAACTTCGTCGATCAGTTTGATCCCAACTCCTTTCTTTATCTGGCCAAGGCCCTCGATCTCTATGACGTTGCCTGGAACTTTGATTCTTTAAGTGAAGCACTGGAGCAGATCAAGTGCCCATCACTCTGGTTTGCATTCACCTCTGATTGGCTTTATCCCCCACAACAAACGGAAGAGCTGGTGACGGAGTTGCAACGGCTGAACAAAACCGTCAATTATCATCTCATTGATTCCGATTATGGCCACGATTCATTCCTGGTCGAACCGGAAAAATATATTCCATTGTTGCAGGAATTTCTTGATCAGAACAGTTAAGTCAGGCCGTTCCCACCCGATGTTGTTTCGGCCCGTTACAGGTGCAACCATCTACTTCTTGTCAAACAAATCCAGCTGTTTGAACTTCAACTCTTCCGACTTAAACGGACGCGGCTGAAACCGGGGACAGTCGAGCATGACAATGCTGCCCGGCTGTTTACATTGCCGAATACATCGACGACAGAGTTTATTGATTTCAAAACGATTTTTTTCTGTCATAGATCCTTCTTACAGGCCGCTTCAGCCTGTCGGAATTTCCAAACAATTGTTGTCTACAGCTCAATTAAAATGCTACTTTACCTCATCACTTGAAGCTTTCATACTTTCCGGATGAAATCAGAATGCAGGTAGAGACTCTCAAAATAACCGTTCTCGGTTCGGGGACCAGCACCGGTATTCCGGTGATTGGCTGCCGTTGTCCGGTCTGCCTTTCCGATCATCCCTATAACCAACGCACCCGCTGTAGTGCTCTTCTCAGTTATGGAAAATACAACATTCTGATCGATACCTCAACTGATCTGCGACAACAGGTGCTACGCGAAGATATTCGCCATATTGATGCTGTTTTCTATACCCACTGTCACGCTGACCATGTTCACGGAATCGACGATCTGCGCGGCTTCAACATCCGCTCAAAAATACCGATTCCACTCTACGGATCAAAGCAGACCCTGGCAACAATCAGAAATAATTTCAGCTATATTTTTAACCATTCAGAGCCGGTCAGTTATATCCCGCGACTGGAACTCCGCCCAATGAGTCAGGCAATTGAGCTGTTTGGCCTGAAAATGATTCCCATCCCGATGCAACATGGGCATATCCAGGCTTTCGGTTACCGCTGTGGCCCCATTGCCTACCTGACCGACTGCAACGCTATCCCGCCGAGCTCTCTGGAGCTGTTACAAGGGTTGGAATTATTGATTCTGGATGGACTCCGATTTACTCCACACAATACCCACTTCAATATTCCACAGGCAATCGAAATGGCCCAAAAAATCAATGCAAAACAAACCCTGCTGACCCATCTCAGTCATGAGGTTGATCACAGCATCCATGATCGAGAACTCCCGGTCGGTATTAATCTGGCTCATGATGGTCAATATTTCAACTTTCCTGCTGAATCAATAAAATGAAATAAAAAAATATTATGAACACAGAATTACGTTTACACGGAAAGATTAACGACAAAATTGAATATTTCGCAACCGCTGCAGGTTGCCGGACTGCTCACCATCATTTCTTCCAGGCTGCAGATCGTAACCTCCGCTTTTTCGCTCCCGGAAGTGAAATCATCCTCAGTCCAACAGGAGTGCAGCAGACAGGGACCGGGGGAACATTTTGCGAGTACATGTTTGGTGTCGACCAACCAGTCTCTGACCTGAGTAAAGAAGGAATCTTCAACCGCCTGATGCTCCTTGGAGCCGGGTACAATGAAACCGGTCATCTTGAAATCAACGAACTGAACCGTAGCGAGCAGAGTTATGAAGATATTTTTCTTAAGGGCCATGCCATAGACAACTATTTCTTTTTCGTCAACGGCCTGAAAGAAAAAACACATCGTCAGATCCAGGAACAAATCCTTCGCCATCTGGGAAAAACCCTCAAACGAATTCCCAACTTGAATCGCCAGGATGACTCCAAACTGGCAGAGCAACTTTTATCTCAGCTGCCGGAAAACTGCTCTGTTTACCTGTTGCGATTATCCGAGACCAACCATCGTCATTTTCAACAAGAATTTCAGACTCTTTATTATCGCAATCGTTCGATTTCAAAAAATACCCACGCGGTTCTGCAGGATCTTGCAGACAATCTGGGGCTGGACCCTTACCAGCGGGAACGCATCTGTATTGATGTCATGTATCAGCATCGTGATAACTACCAGATTATTGATGATTACAAAAAGGTTCTGGTGGAATGCTACCAGCAGGGAGATATCAGCCGTCAGCAACATGCCCGCCTGACCCGACTGAAGGCCCTTGCGCTGCGGAATGAAATTCCGACATCCCTGCTATCAGCACTCGATAAAAAATTAAAAGCAGAAGTCAGAAGCACCATCCATGAACCTGAATACACGGCCATTGCCAGAGACATTCTTCATGACCTGCTGCTGCGTCAGGGAATCAGTCGGAGAGACACAATCCAGTTGTTATTTGCCAAACAACATGCCCGTCGCAACCATGATCACAGCTTTGAAAAACTCCTGCTGGAAACCGGACAGCTTTTTGATGAACAAATCCGTGATGGAGCGCCGCTATCATTGCTGGAAGATTTTTCCACGATCATCACCTTTTTTGATCGCTATGACAGTACGGCAACAAACATCAGCCAGGTTGCATTCATGGAAAGTTACCGCCCGACGGAAGAGCTTCTTCAGAACCTGCTGGACAGTCGGCAGAAATTCAACAATCTGGTCAAAGGACTCTTTGACAAACTATTCTTTGAAGACATTATCCTGAATCACTATCTGGGTCGATTTGGTCGACAGAAACTGGTTTGTCTCAGAAAAGGGTTGGAAGAAGTTGCTGCCGGAGTTGCAACAATCAAGAGGCTGACAGCTGAATTAAAAGTTATCGACGCCAGGGAAAAGCTTTACAATATCGTCCTGAGTCATGCTAAAGACCACATCCGGATCCGTTACTCGCGCTATCATACCAATTCTGAACAGGATGAACTCTACCGTGAATTAAACGACGAGCTGCTGATACGCGGCATCATCAGCAAACCGCTTGATCCCCAGATGTTTCAAACCGTGATCCATGATATCAAAAAAGAAGCTATCTATCTGCGACAACTGTTCCCGGAAATTATCGCCAACAACAACGTTGAGTTACGCAATGATTTTCTTGCCAATAGTGGCTTGGATCATTTTTATATAGAAGAATTAGAACGTGAATATTTCGCCCTGAACCAGCTCTCAGAGGAACACCTGCACAAACTCAGAGCTGGGGTGTTTTAGTCTCCAGGAAGGATATCTCATGGCAAACTCAGACCTTCATAACGTCCGCAACTTCGGCATCATCTCCCATATTGATGCGGGCAAAACAACCGTATCTGAACGCATTCTGTTTTACGCGGGTGAAATCCATAAAATGGGAGAAGTTCACGATGGATTAGCGGTCATGGACTGGATGGAACAGGAGCAGGAACGCGGTATCACCATTACTGCAACCGCCACAACTTGCCACTGGAACAACTACACTTTCAACCTGATCGATACCCCTGGTCACATTGATTTTACCATTGAAGTCGAACGCTCCCTGCGAGCGCTGGACGGTGCGGTTGCCATTTTCAGCGCCGTCGAAGGAGTTCAACCTCAGAGCGAATCAGTCTGGCGACAGGCCAGCCGTTATAACGTCCCCCGGATTTGCCTGATCAACAAAATGGATCGTATCGGTTCCGACTATCAGCAGGTGCTGGAATCTATGGTTAAAAAACTTGACGCCACGCCACTGTTGCTGCAGCTGCCGCTAGGGAGTGAAGAGAGTTTCTATGGGGTAATTGATCTCATAGGGGAAACAACGATTTTATTTGCAGAAGATGATCAGGGAAAAACTCTGGTTACAGGTGAAATTCCGGAAGAATTAAGAGCAACCGCACAACAGCAACGGGATAAAATTGTTGAGGCCGCAGCTGATTTTGACGACTCTATCCTTGATGATTTTCTCAATGGAACCCCGATTGCAGCGGAAAGGATTCTCCCTGCCTTGCGCAAAGGGGTGATCAACTGTGATATTTATCCGGTGATGCTGGGGTCGGCTCTTCGCAATAAAGGGATTCAACCATTACTCGACATGATCTGCGCCCTGCTCCCCTCTCCCCTTGAAATACCGGCATCAACAGCGATCCGGATCGATAAACAAGAGCAGTGTCAAGTCATCACCGACCCGAAAGCGGACCTGTGTGCTCTGGCCTTCAAGGTTATTTCCGATGAAGGTCGAAAACTGAGCTATCTGCGCCTCTACTCCGGTCATCTCAAACCGGGAGATGTTGTCTACAACAGCCGGACCCTGGAGACCGAAAAAGTTGCCCGCCTGTTTCGTATGCATGCACACAAACGCGAAAGAATAAATATGGCAATTGCCGGCGACATTATTACCGCGACAGGGTTAAAAAATGTTCTGACCGGAGATACCATCAGTCACCCTGATGTCCCCCTGCAACTCGCTGGTCTTGAATATCCGGAACCCGTCGTATCACTGGCAATAGAAGCCAAAACAGTTGATGACCGGGACAAACTCCCTCTGGCATTGGAAAAACTTCAGTGGGAAGACCCGACATTTCACGTCACGGAAGATCCGGAAACCGGTCAGACACTGTTAACAGGAATGGGAGAATTGCATCTGGAAGTTGTTGTCCAGAGGCTGAAAGCTGATTTTGGAGTCGCGACCCAGACCGGACGGCCACAGGTTGTTTATCGAGAAACTGTCCGCTGTGCAACGGAACAACGTGAAGTTTTTGAGCGGGAAATTGACGGAAAAATCCATCAGGGTGAAGTGAAGATCAGAATAAATCCAACAGCACGAAAAAGCGGGATCGATATTGACATCCCGGAGCAGCTGCTTGACGATTGGCCCCCAGAGCTCGCCAAATTGATCAGAGAAAAATTAACAACTGCCTGCCAATCCGGACAGCTTGCCGGTTACCCGCTGACGGACCTGCAACTGAGCCTGATAGAAGCTCCTTACAGCAGTAACAAAACCACTGACCTAGGAATTTCAGCAGCCATCAACAGAGCCATGACCCTGGCACTGCAAAATGGCAAACCGACGCTTCTGGAACCGGTTATGGCTCTCGAATTGGTTTCCCCATCTGATTATACCGGTCGAGTTATGAGTAGCCTGAATCAAAAACGGGGACAGGTCGAGGGGATCACATCTCGCCCGGGACAGGACCTTATCCGCGCCACGGTGCCTTTGCTGGAGATGTTCGGCTATATGACTGAACTCCGCAGTGCGACTAAAGGGCAAGGAAGTTTTACCATGGAATTTTCCCATTTTGATCAAGCCCCGGCCGAGACATTAAAAAAGTTTGGGGTCACCTGAGCAGCATGAAGGGCTGAAACCATGTTGAATGACCGGCGTAAAATTCTGACCAGCCTGATCCTGATCGTCCTGTTAGCGGTCATCGTTCTGGCCCCACTGCGATCAGCTGTTCTTGAAAACCCATTATTCACACGCATTGATCAAACAGCAACAGCACAGGTGGAAGAGTCTCTGACACGGGCACTGGCCAGTTTTGCTCTGGCACGGGTGACGAACGGCATCATCTCGGTTATTCAGGAATCAGAAGTGGCTGTTTCTCCCGCAGGAGTTGGTTTGAACCTGGCTTTCGGCCAAATTCTGGATCCGCTCAATGACATGGTAGAGCGCTTCTCCTGGGTTATGCTGGTCGCCCTCACCTCCCTCGGTGTGCAACGTTTTCTGATCGAGATCAGCCCCTGGATGGGAATTGAACTCCTCGGCAGCCTGGGATTGCTGCTGTGGTTGGCAGGACTCTGGCTGAGATTCTGGGTTCGTATTGATCTTGCCTCTCTGGGTAAACGTCTGCTCTTCCTCGCCATCGTCGTCCGTTTTGCCGTACCACTCACCGCTGCACTCAACCAGACAACCTATGAATATTTTCTCGCCGATAGCTACACCACCGCCAGCAGCTCCATCGCAGAGAGCAACGCCGAACTCCAGAAGGTTGACACCGCCCCAGACTCTTCCGCAGATAAAAGCTGGTGGCAACAATTCACCTTGCGCTTCAAACAGGCCGAGCAAATTCTCGATTTTGGGAAGATCCAGACATGGATGGCAGAGCGAAGCACCAGGATGATCGACAATTTTTTGGACTTGCTCGTGGTCTTTCTCCTCAACACGGTGATTCTGCCGATTGCCTTTCTCTGGGGAATTTTCCGCCTTTTTAAAACTCTGACCGGCATGGCTTTGCTGCCACAGGTGGAACACAACGTGGCAAGTCGGATATCCGGCTCAAAATCTGCGCCGTCATCTCACCGAACAAAAAATACATAATTATAATCTGACAGCACTCCACAAAGAGACAGATTCTCGCATTCGACATCGTTTCTTATCAAATCAGTCAGCCTCTTATCTCATGGCCACCTTACCCCACATCAACCCCAGACACTGAGCATAGTCATTCTTCTCCAGGTTTTCTCAGAAACAGAATAAGCTTAGTTGAAAACACACCCTTAGCCTAAAAGACAGAAACCGTCAAATTGGTTCTACCAATCATGAAAAAATTATCTCTTATTGACTTTAACAAAAAAGATACTATAGTTAAGCCAAGCAATAAGTGGATATAAAACAAAAACATACAATTAAACAAAAATATATATGGAATAGAATATGGACGCATTGGAACTACCAATAAGCAAAAATCATGCAAACAAAGAAGAATGGCTTGAAAACCTGCTCTTGAAAAAAATTCAGGCAAACACCTGGGCCATCGGTGATCGTCTGCCAACGGAACGGACGCTGGCAGCTGAATTGAAGGTTAGTAGAAACACCTTGAGAGTTGCGCTGAGGCGAATCGAGTCAAAAGGGTTAATCATCTCGAAACGAGGCAGCGGCTATTATCTGCAATCCACACAGCTGATGAACAATTCCGGGCACCATGCGAACGAAGAATCCTATGAAAGAATTATGTCCCGATTTGAGGCAGCCTACCTTTTTCTCCCCGGAGTTATTTCTATTGCTGCTGTCAACATATCCGACTCCGCCCTCGCAGAGCTTGAAGGTTGTACTGTCAATCTCAGTCGCGCCATCTTCAGCCACGATATCGGTCAATTCAAAGAACAGGCACGATATTTTTTCCAGATTATTGCGGCAAGCACTGAAAACCAGATCATTGAAGAAGTTGTTTCATCTTTCTGTGCCAGTTCTTCTTTGATGTTTCCCGGTTTTTTTTCCTTTGAAGAAACACAGCAAAAAAAACTCTTTGCGGATTACGTCCTGATATTCAACGCCATAAAAAATAAAAATATTCAGGAGTCCATAAACGCCACCAAGATGAAAATCATTAACACCTGTGTTGCTTTTTCTGATCTCAAAAAAATTCCTATTCCACAAACAGTTGAAGCTGCCAGACGAGAACTTGCGTGACGGTAGAGGAGGCATTCATGGAAAAAACCATGAGCAGAAAACAATTCTTCCAAAAAGCCTTAATTCAAACAGCATGCGCTTCAGCAGAGCTGATACGAGACATTATTCCCTTTCAGGAAGAGAAGCAAAAAACCGCTCCGTACCCTTTTGAAGCTGACTTGTCCCCGGAACTGTTGGCCGAGGAGGCAAAAAATATGGGCTTGGACCCGGAAGACAAAGAAGCAGTTCTGGCAGCCATCGCAGAGAGACTACAACCTTTCAAAACCTGAAACAGGACAGGACAAAATCGATATCACGGAGGGGAATACACGCTGTAAGGAGGAAACAATGGAAAAGTATGGTGAGGGATTCCTTGAAGAACGCAAGCTGGTGAAAAGATGGTCAGGACCGCTACCGGCCCTGATCAGTATTGCCGTACTGTTCGCCGTATTTTATGCCACCTGGTGGATCTTCCAGGATCCCCGAGGCTACATGCGCATGTATACCCCTTATGTCGGTTACATGTACTGTCGCTGGTGGCTGATCATGATGATCTGGATGGTTTACGTCTTTAACTACTGGCCCTTCAAAAGAAGCTGGCTCGATAACGCTCATCCGCTCTACAAAGGAGCAGTTTTAACGCTGGTTTCCGTCGGCATCCTGCTGCTGCTGATTAAAGGTTTCTTTGAAGGCTTCCTCGGTAACTATGGCCTTGCATATTTTAACCCTGAGCAACTTGAAAAACTCCCTGGCATCACCAGTTTCTTCGCCATAGAATATGCTGCCTTAGCAATTCTTATGTTTGCTGCAATCGCCTCCTGGCTCTCACCGGCCTGGGTTGTGGCCTTCGAAGAAGCTCCCTGGCAGAAGATGAAGCAACCCGCCAAAGGGTTTTCGATTCTGATGTTCACCTTCTTTCTCTCGACCCTGGTCTATTTTGTCACCATGCACCCACACATGGGGATTCTTTATGATCCATGGCAATATTTCACCTCTATCGCGCCCCCTTACTGGGAGCAGTTTGCTGACACAGTCTCGGGCAACTTCCATGTCAGCTGGATCATGTGCTGTACCGTTGTCGTCTGGTTGGTCGAAACTATCTGGGAACGCTACCCCTTCAATTTGATCAAAAACGACTGGGGTCGCCGTTTTACCTGTTTTTTCGGTATTATTGCTATCGCCCTGGCAATGCATTTCTTCTTCTATTTTGCCCAGGAATTGACCTTCGGTGAAGCGATTCGTGGCACCAGACGTGCCGATGCTCCTGACTGGCGTTGGCTCCATGTCGGCGAGATGGCCATTTTCATGCTCGTACCGGCTCTGTTCCTGAACTTCTATTTTGGCAACTGGCCACGCAAATTCAGCATGCCTGTCAACGTGACCATCCGCACCCTGATCACCATTGTTGCCAGTATCCTGCTCTACATTGTCTACTACAGAACATCACATCTGTTCCTTGGAACCCAGAAAGGGATTTCACACCCCCAACAGTTCCCTATGATTCCGATGATCTGGCTGGTCAACCTGATGCTGGTTCAACACTGGTTTATGGATAACTGGCCGGGCTGGAAGATGGTGCCGAAGACAGCAGAAGAACTCGCGGCTGAGCACAGTGCTCACCAGGAGCAGATCGAAGAGATCAAGCCGACTCCAAAGTTTGGCCTCGGTCTCGGAGCAGGTGCGGTGATGGGTGTTGTTTTCTTCTTTGTCACCGTTTGGGCTCTACCATATTTCTACCAGTCGATCGATCTGATCAAATAGCCGCAGCACAGGAGGTTAAATTATGTCTGATAAAGTCAAACGTCGTGATTTTCTTAAAGGAGCGACAACTGGTATCGGCCTTGGAATGCTTGGTGCCATGGGTGTTTACTCCTATTCACCTCTTAGGAAAAAGAACTTTCCGGACACAGTCCGGAAGATGACCGATATTGGCGTCTGTAAAAGTGTCAAGGTCACCAATATCAGCGAAACCAGCTGGTTTGAAAATTCCATTCTGATGAGTGATATCAAAGGTGCTGGTGGCTTGCTGGTCAACCAGTACGATTACAACTGGCCACCTTTCGGCAACGGCAAGGGGCTGGGAAAAGGTAGCTATCAGGAAGGCATGGCTAAGATCAAGCATCTCCTGCCTGACAAAGTCGATGAGGCCTGGGACATCTGCGTCAAAAATTGTGTTAGCCCGGAAAATGCCGGTGGTTTTGCTGCACTGGTCGAAGTGGAAGAGATGTCCGGGAAAAAGCGCAAATTCCTGCTCGATACAGGCTGGAGTTACGCCTGGACCCACGAATGCTTCAAACGTGAAGGGATCGACAAGATGTTGCTCAACCGTGAGATTGAAGCGCTGTTCATCTCTCACGAACACTTCGATCATTTCTGGGGCCTGCCGGTCACGCTCAAATATGACCCGACGATCACTCTTTATATCCCTGAGGGATTTTATTCGGAAGGTTTGCAGTACATCAAGGATTGTGGCCACACGGGCAAAGTTGTCACCGTCCCGATAGGGTTGAATCCACACATCCCCGGCATGGCAACCTATGTTTTTGATATCCCCATCATCTGTCGGGTTTACGGTGAACAATCCATGTACTTCAATGTTGCCGGCAAGGGGCTGGTCAGCGTCACCGGTTGCTGCCATCAGGGCATTATCCATTTTGCTGAAACCGCATACAAAGAGATCAAATACGAAAACGATAATTTCCACGGCATCTATGGCGGATTACACATCTCGCCGTTCGATGACTGGGATCCGAAGTATGACGATCTGGTCATTTCCTTGCGCAACTACGACTTTGATCGCATCGGCTGTAACCATTGTACGGGTATTCTGTGTGCCAAGAAATTTATCAGGCAAGGTTATCCGGTGATTGAAGGGACATCTCGATTCCGCTCTAAAGACAAAGCTTATTTAGGCAATGGGGATGTCATAACATTCGGCTAATTGGTTACAAAGTAGACTTCAAGTGAAACGTTGGGCTGACCTTGACGGGCAGCCCAACGATAGGCGACAGGATTATGGGGGCAAAAATATGATAAAAAGACTGAGCACAATTCTGCCACCAGCCGTACTTGCTGATGCGCAACAGGTTGCCATGAAACTGTTGCCCGTCATCCTGTTACGTTCTAATTTCATTCCAGGAGTCAGGCAACGTCTCGGTTGGCGAGGTGTAAAAGAGTGCCCGAATAACGGTTTCAGCATTAAAATCGCTGAACACGCTGGTGTCTTTGGACTCAGTCTTGTCGGAACAACACAACAACGCGGTCGGGGCCATGCCACATTTAGCCTGTATTATTTCCCTGACCCTGAGGAAGAATGGCTGGAGTCATTCTCTGTAGCTGCCTGCATTGAAGCCCTGCAGCCAGACTACCTGCAACATATCCGCGAATTTACAACCCATGACACCCTGAAAGCCCTCTTCCATATCGGCCAACTCAAGATCACATACAATTCTGAAAACAGTGCCGTCGAACTTTCACTTGAGGCAACAGAGCAACTGATCCTGATCAGTGCCGATGGTGTGACCATCACAAAAGACAACCGGCAGGAGCAGGTTATTGCGCCCGGCGAGGTGGACCAGGACCTGGCTGCATTCTCTCTTGCCCTCGACTTTTTCAGGATCATTGCCACATCATTCAGTTTCTGCTTTAAAAACGGACCAGAAAACCTGAGGCGCAGTTATCAAAGCGGCCATCACTACATCTATCACCAGCAGCAGAAACTGGAACGACAGCGGCGTTCAGAAATCAAGTTAATCAATTTCGCACTGACCTGGGGAGCAAATTCTTCCCAGGTGCAACTTGGTGGTCGTTATCAGACCGACATCCTGTGGCATTCACCCGCCCCCAAACCACTTGAATATGCAGAGGAAAACTGGTGGCAGGCTGAGGTCCCCGGAGCCCGATTCAGTGTTGATAAAAATACCATGGGCATCACTGAGCACCCAAAATTAATTATTTTAACCGGATTTTTGGGTTCAGGAAAAACCAGCTTCCTGAATCATTTCATCGAGTATCAGGCTGAACGCAACGCATTTGTCGCCATCGTTCAAAATGAAATTGGAGCCAAAAGCCTGGATACCCATCTGATCGGGCAACATTATGCCGTTACTGAAATGGATGAAGGATGTATCTGTTGCACCCTGGCGGGAAGCCTGAAACTGGCACTGTCGGAAATCATTTCCGGTTTTCAACCAGACTTTGTCGTTGTTGAAACCACCGGACTGGCAAATCCAGCCAACTTTCTCGGTGAAATATCGGAACTGGAAGACCAACTCGACTTCTGCTCGATCACAACTGTCATTGATGCCACACAGGGTTTTGCTGTTTTGGAGAAATACGGTGTTGCCAGAGAACAGGTTATCCTCGCAGACGTAATTCTGATAAACAAGTCCGATGATATTCCAGCCGCTGACCTGAAAACGCTGACAGCAGAGATTCAAGCCCTTAATCCTCTTGCAGCGATTCATCAGGGCAATCATGGTGACTTTTCAGCTCCGCAACTTTATGGTGTCAACCTGACCGGAAATGTCCAGCTGACAGACAGCCTCAATCGTGTAGAGACAATGCATCACCATACTCATTCCAAGCAGAATATCTCCAGCATTCTGGTCAAATTGCAATCACCACTGGATAAAGATCAATTCCTTGAAAAAGCGGCAACCTTGTCAAAGAAAGTCCTCAGAATTAAAGGGATCATGCAATTCACCGACAACGAAGACCGCTACTATTATCAATATGTCCCCGGATCCCATAGCCTGACCCTGACAACTGAGGAACTCACAGAGGACAATTTTCTGGTTTTCATTGGCGAAGAAATTGAAAAAAGTGCAGAGCCACTTTTAGCAATAACAGCAAGTTAAACAATGAAGCAACAAGCCTGACACTATAAATTATGCAGATTAAAAACAATCGACAGGAGAAACAGGATGAGAAAAATATTAATTAGTCTAGCCATATGTGTTTTTTTAGCCGGATGCAGTAACTCTGTGACCCCGGAAATGAAAGAATTTATGGGTGCCCTGAGTTCGAAAGAAAAGATAGCAGCTGTTGTGAACAAGTATTCTGCAGCGCCGGAAGTCGTTCCTGAATCTTTGCAAGCCTGCGATCTCGGAGCCTCGAAAATTACAAATACGGAAAAAAAGGGTGAAACCATTCTTTATACCGCCGAAGTGACCGTTGATAGTTGTGAGAAATCTGAAACGGCTGCCGGCACAGTGAGAACCTTTGATATCGCCTGGAAAAATGGAAAAATTGTTTCATTTGATTGGAAAGGACCTAAGAGTGGCAAAGTTGAGTATTAAATGTAGGGCAACATCCTCTTTGTAACGCAGAAGCTGGTAAAAGGTGGGGCAAAGCTGCTCCACCTTGACCTTTTCGGAAACTAATTGACAGACACAAACCTTTAAAACAATACAATAGGCAAGCACTATGGCGTTTCGATTTTTATTGCATCCTGATTGTCCGGTCTCTTTCTCATCATCGGGAATAACTTTAGCTCAACAACTCGAAAACTCAGGGCGCTGAAAATCAATCAACACACGAGGTATAGATATGATGGAATTGTTCGAAAAAGGTGGATTCATGATGTATCCGATTCTGCTTTGTTCAGTCATCTCATTTGCTGTCATCATCGAACGATTTTACGTGGTTTTCTGGAAAACACCGCGCCCTGATCAAACCAAAATTGATGAAGTATTTCGATTGAGTGAAGCAGGAAAAATTACTGAAGCACTTAAAATTATTGGTAGCGAACAGTCATCTTTTAAAAAAATACTCTTGGCTATTTTGAGCGTAGAGAATGAAGTTCATCAGGAGAAGGCTGCCATCATGGCTGGTGATGAACTCCTTTTTCAACTGAGGACGCGACTCAGCATCCTATCAGCCATTGGCGCTGTTGTTCCACTCATGGGCCTTCTGGGAACTGTTTTTGGGATGATTGAGGTTTTTTCTAAAGTGTCCGATATGCAAGGGGCTGCGGATCCGGGCCTCCTGGCCGGCGGTATCTGGACAGCCCTGCTGACCACAGCTGCAGGCATGAGCGTGGCAATCCCGACTGTGCTGGCATACCATTATCTAAACCGCAACATTGCAATGATTGCACATCACATGCAATCCACCGGAAATTCACTGATTGCAATTCTGAATCATCATTCCAGAAACAGGATGGACGCGAGATGATCAACTTCACTGAGAAAAGTCCGGTTGACACTATCGGTTTCAACATCACACCGCTGGTTGATGTGATTTTCATTCTGTTGATTTTTTTTATACTGACAGCCAATGTCTCCCGTGGGATCGTGCTTGATCTTCCAGAGGCAAACACAGCTGAGACCCTGCCCTCAGAACACTGGGAAATTGTCATCACAAAAAACGATGAGCTGTTATTCAACAGTTTGAAGATTGAAAGAGAGCAACTGGAGGGACTTCTCCTTGCGGCAAAAAAGCAGGACCAAAATCAACCTTTGGTTATTCTGAAAGCGCACCAAGCAGCCTCAGTGAATGCTTTTGTTTCGGTCATGGACAGTGTTCGCAAAACAAACTTCGACAATCTTGTTATTGCTACCGACATTAAACGTGATGAACCCTGAATCCCAAAGTTTTAATAACATCTTGCTGGTTTCACTGATTATTTCATGTATCTTTCATTTCACTCTACTACAGGGCGAATCAGGGATTCTTGGATCAGAAGCTGAGAGCACCTTGACTTCAAAAGGAGAAGAAGTTCGTATTCCCATTGAGTTCAGCCCGATCGGACAAAAAATCAAGGCCCATCAATACACGACCAGTGAGATCGACGAGATCAAAAAACTTCTCAATGAGGCGATTGCAAGCAAGGCCGTCACCCCCCAAAAAAAGAATAGTGCTTATTCGCTCAACCAAGCCAAGGCTATCTTACGGCGTTATCTTCAAACAATCAGAGAAGAAATTGAAAAGAACAAAAAAGCGACTGCAACTGCCGGTTATTCCAATTGGATAGGTAATGTAAAAGTCGGATTTTCGATTTCACGCAACGGTCTATTTTCAAATGTCCAGATATTGGATTCGTCAGGCAATAAACTCTTGGATCAAAGCGCTATGGAAGCAATCAACAAGGCCAGCGGAAAAATCAAACGACCCAAAAGTACCGGCAGCAAAACCATACAAACATCAGCAGTCATCAAATACCAGTATGGCTTGTGACAATACTTAAAATAGATTAAAGACAATTGCTCCCGATGACAAGAACAGCAAAAAAATCGGTCATACCGTTTTGTGGTCACGCCCGGACTTCTGCAGATAATATTCATATCCCCCTTCATAAGGGATCATTTCTCCATGGTCAATCTCAAATACCCGATCAACCAACGAACGGAGGAAATGGCGATCATGACTGACCAGCAGCAAAGTCCCGGCAAAACCTTTCAATGCCTGCAGAAGAACTTCGCGTGACTGGATATCCAGGTGATTGGTAGGTTCATCCAGAATCAGAAGGTTGAGAGGTCGCCCCAGCAACGTTGCCAGAACCAATCGTGATTTCTCTCCTCCGGAAAGCTTATCAACCCGCTTGTCGACATCATCTCCCTGAAACAGGAATGCCGCACAAAGATTACGGAGCACCCCGACCGTTTGCTGCGGCAAAGCATCCTGCACCGTTTCAAAAACGGTTCTCTGGGGATTCAGCACTTCCATCGAATGTTGGCTGAAATAACCGGAAAAGATGTTGGCACCAATGGTCACGGTTCCCTCAGTCGGATCAGTTAACCCGGAAAGGGTTTTCAGAAAGGTCGACTTCCCTGCACCATTGATCCCGACCACAGCAATTTTGTCGCCACGGGTCACCATACCCGAGATTCCTGAAAATACCGGCTTTTCAGCTTCACCATCCTGCGTCCAGGTCTTCCCAAGGGACTGCATCGCGATAACATCATCGCCGCTACGTGGGGGAGCGGAAAATTCAAACCTGACGGTTTTCTGTTCAGGCGGCAGTTCAATTCTTTCAATCTTCTCCAGTTTCTTCACCCGCGATTGAACCTGTGCGGCATGGGACGCCCGGGCTGCAAACTTGGCAATAAACTCCTCTTCTTTCGCAAGCATTTCCTGTTGCCGCTTATGACTCGCAATCAGCTGCTCACGCCGTACCTCCCGCTCACGCAAATAGAAATCGTAATTCCCGGCATAACTGGTAATCATCCCGTTACCGACCTCAACGATTTTTTCTACCAGACGATTCATAAAATCCCGGTCGTGGCTGGTCATCACCAGGGCTCCTTGATAGTCATCCACCAACCAGTTTTCCAGCCATACAATCGACTCGACATCAAGGTGGTTGGTCGGCTCATCAAGCAGCAGGACATCAGGATTCAGAGTTAAAATACGGGCCAAGGCAATCCGCATCTTCCAGCCACCGCTGAAACTCTCAACCGGACGAGCATAATCCTCCGGCCCGATCCCGAGACCGGTCAAAACAGCTTGTGCCCGGGATTCCAGATCATAACCGCCACGGTGTTCAAATTCCTGCTGAATATCTCCATAGCGCTCCAGTAACTGCGCCATTTCATCATCATCCAACGGATCACACATCTGTGCTTCCATGTGACGAATCTGTTCACCAAGAGCGACTGTAACCTCAGAAGCGGCGATGACCTCTTCCAAAGCACTCCGACCGGACATATCACCGACATCCTGAGAGAAATAACCAATGACAGTTTTTTTCGCACAGGAAATTTCCCCGCTATCCAGACTTTCTTCACCGGTAATCAACCGAAATATCGTCGATTTACCCGCACCATTCGGGCCAACCAAACCCGTTCGGCTCCCGGGAAGAATCTGAAATCCGGCATTTTTGAACAACACCCGGTTACCGTGCTGCTTGGTTATATCAGTCAGATGAATCATAGTTCTCCTCGCTTGAAAAAATCCTGTTCTGGTAACATGTTGAGCATGTCCGGGCAAGAAAAACTTTCCAAAACAAGCCCACCATCTCTTACCTTCCCTCGCCACAGGTATAGGTGATTTTTTTATCACGACTGACGGTTATTTTCATGGGAACGCTAATGATGGCATCCGCAATTCATGCCAACAGAGATCGTTGATTTACACCTATGGGCTTTTGCTGATAGGTGGTAAAATTGTTCACTCGATGGAAAAACAACAAACGAAAAGACATGGTTCCAACAGAAGACTCACTATCAATCGACAAAAACATGCCTCCAGAAAGAAGACGGAACGACCATGAATAACTTCACCGGAAAGACAGTCTGGATTACCGGCGCTTCCTCGGGTATTGGAGCCGCATTAGCGCATATATTAGCTGCAAAAGGGGCCAAGCTGATTCTTTCAGCGCGCTCCGTAGACAAGTTGGAAGCCATCCGCCAGAGTTGCCATAGCCCCGATGACCATTTTTGCCTGGACTTAGATCTCGTCGATCCAAATTCGATCGATGCAGCCTGGAACCGTTTACAGAACATCCCCCGTGTTGTGGATATCCTAATCAACAACGCCGGAATGACCCAGCGTTCCCCGGTACTTGAAACTCGGATGGAGGTTTACCGGCATCTGCTCGAAGTCAATTTCATGGCGGCAGTCGACCTGACCAGGAAAGTTCTGCCGGGCATGATTGAACGCGGTGCGGGACAGATTGTTGCGGTCAGCAGCCTGATGGGCAAGTTTGCCTCTCCGCAACGTTCCGGCTATGCCGCGGCTAAGCATGCGTTGCAGGGGTTTATGGACTCTCTGAGCGCTGAGGTTCACGCTGCCGGTATTCGGGTATTGGTTGCTTCGCCCGGTTTTGTCAATACTGATGTGTCGCGCAACGCCCTGCGTGGCGATGGCACACTCCACGGCAAGATGGATCCGGAACAGGCTGCAGCCATTTCCGCCGAAAACTGTGCCGAACAGATTGTTGCTGCCATGGTCAAAGGTCGTGCCGAGGTCTTTCCAGGCGGAAAAGAACGCATCGGTCTGCTGTTGCACCGGATCTCACCGGCGCTGTTGCGACGTGTCATGCGCAAGCTTAAGGTGGAATAACGATATTGATACCGCCCCTGATGGAACTATAGGCTAAAAATCAGGCGTCTTTCAGGAGCACTGAGGATTATTGAATCTGAATCAATATCCGGGCTCGAGCAAAATCAGGCCAAATGCTCTCCATCCACACTGATCGTTAAAGCCCCCTCAGGTGTAAATTTCAAGGCAATATCTGCGGCTGAACGCGAATCGGTGAACAGATATGAATACTTGGCGACTATGGCATTCTGCTCTGCCAGTGAAGCATTCTGGTACTCCTGATGGAAAGCCTGTGATTCTTGCATCCCCGCGTAATGTGATGACAAAGCATTAACCGCGCGCATTTCCCGTTCCAGAGCTGGGTTGTCTTCCAACATCTGGCTGAATTCTTCCGCGTAGGCGTAGTCATCCGGCAAAATCATTGTCCCGCTATTGTCGTAACGGATAGTTTCCGGAGCGGCAGAAATGCCATATTGCCCCATCAACCCTGCCAGCTTTTCGGAAATATGGTTGGAAAGATTATCGATATTGTTTTTACTTGGCAGTAAAAGCGAGGACATTAATCCGTCCAAAGTACAGCAAAATCTGAATTCATGGAAAATCATTCTGCGGATGTTATAAACGATGATATAGCTATGCCAAATACCCAAAACGGATAAATCAAGAAATCGTCAAAGCAATCCCTCTTATTTTATGTTCTGTAGCAAAATATCCCTAAGACTTATACCCTTGTTTTTCACCCCTATTTTTTTCCTTATATTACTGCGATGTTTATCAATCGTCTGCGGAGAACAATTCAGTTCACCAGCGATCTCTTTTGAAGTCATCCCCTGTTTTATCAAGTTGGCAATTTTAAATTCAGCTGGACTCAGCTTAAGGTTCATGGCAGTGGAAGAACACATAAATGGAGAGGTTAAATCTTCCAATATCTCCTCTATCACTTTGATAGAGCCGAGTTGTCGACCGGAAAGGTTCGTCTTTTTTAACTGCTTAAAATAAGGCTCAATCAAACCTAAAAAATTAATGGTAAGATTCTCTTTTAATTCATTTTTCTCTTGGCGGGACTGCCTTATCAGCACCTTTAAGGCCGTATTCATTTCCTTGAGCTGTTCCTGCTTTTCCTCAAGATCCTTTTGCTGTCGAAGCAAAGCACTTTCAAACTTTTTACGCCGAGTGATGTCCCGACAAAAGCACTGAATAGTTCCATCAGGCATCCTCTTACATTGCATTTCAAGAGGGGTCATTTCCCCATTTTTATGAATTATATTAACGATATTTGTAACTACACACCCCTTATTTAACAAACCCTTCGCAGAAAAAATTTTCCCTGTTTGAAAATTAAATAAAATTGATTTTATATCCATTTTTTTAAGTTCAAATGAAGTATATTTTGTTATTTTTTCAACCTTAATATTGTTATAAATAACTTTTCCATCTTCATCTAAAAGAAAAAATAAATCATTTGAGAGATTAATTATATTTTCAAACCTTTTTTTTTCATTCTCCAAAGCATCTTCTATTTTTTTTCTTCCGGTAAAATCATTAAATATAGAAACAATTTCACCTGAAAATAATTTAAATATATGGACATCAGCCCATAGATTCAATAAATCATCTTTATAGTTGAATGATTTTACATCCATTGCCATGCCTTTTTCATAAACCTTTGCATAGGTTTTATATATCGTTTCATTTAAGCCTGGAAAAACCTCTCTGTTTTTTCGACCTAATATTTCCTCTCGGCTTTTCCTCGTCACCTGCAAAAAAGAACGATTCACTTCCTCAATAATAAACTCATTGCCACCATCAACAACATTATGAATAACAACACCACTACTCATATTGTCAAAAAGAGACCGATATTTTCTTTCGTTTTCCAGTAACTCCTTTTCGGTTCTCTTTTGTTGAGTAACATCCTGATGAATTCCCACCGCCCTCAATGGAAGACCTTTTTCAGAATACTCAACCACTTGACCTTGACAGCGAATCCATCGATACCCCCTTGATGCATGCTTCATACGAAATTCGATACGCCAGCTTGAGTTCTTCTGTGTGAGAGCTGTCTGAATTGAATTGAAAAGAAATTCCTGATCTTCAGGATAGACCAGAATTTTCCAGGTTTCGGTTGTAAACGGAAATGGTTCTGAAGAATACCCCAGCATAGAGAAATAGATATCGTTATAAAAGACCTCGTCCGTTTCTATATTCCAATCCCACAGTCCCAAATTACCCACTAAAGTCGCTAAGGCAAGCCGCTCTTCACTGCGTTTCAGAAGTTCTTCTTTATGTTTTTCCACAATGGGCAATCTCTCATTCATTTTCATTATTCAACATGGAATGTTTCACTGAGAGGACTGGGTTTATCAATAACGTACCCCTGTACAAAATCGATCCCAATTTGTCTTAATATTGCAACCGTTTCCTCATCCTCTGCATGCTCAGCGATCGTAGAGATCCTCATCACTCTGGCAATACGATGCATGGACTCGACAATCTCTCTGGATAGGGGATTATTTTTTATATCCCGAATGAAGCTACCATCGATTTTCACAAAATTGACCGGCAAGTACTTCAAATAGGCAAATGAGGCCATTCCGCTACCAAAATCATCCAGGGCAAACCGGCATCCAAGTCTTCGCATGTTTCTTAAGAACTCAACAACCTTGTGCATTTTCTGAATGGCAACTGTTTCTGTGATCTCAAAACAAATCTTATGGGCAATAGCGTGGCGTTTTTCTAGCTCGGATTGAAGATATTGGCGAAAGTTTTCGTCCGAAATGCTGTCCCCTGACAAGTTTATCGACAAAAAATCAAGGGACTCTATTTTTTCTGAATTATCATCCATCCATTCGAAAGACTTCTGCACCACCATTGAATCTATCAAGGGCATCAGATTGTAACGCTCAGCGGCAGGTAAAAAATTCCCTGGAGGCAGGACTTCCCCAGTGTGGTCTCTCATCGACAATAGGATCTCAAATCGATCCAGATTTTTTTTCCTGTTGGACAACCTTTCTATCGATTGTCGTCTAAGAAAAAATCGATTTTCGTTCAAGGCTTTATTAATCTGAGCAACCCAACCCATATGCTTATTCATGGTACAGAAATCCGGGTCATCCGAATTAAAAACAAGGTATTGATTTCGCCCGGATTCTTTTGAAAGGCAGCAGGCCTGGTCCGCCCTTTTCAAAGCTTGTGTTGCATTCAAGATTTGCTTATCAAGAAGACAGATACCAATACTGAGACCGACTTTGAAGCTGTCTTCATCCCATTCAAACAGAAACGATCCGACATGTTCTTGTAACTTGGTAATATATAGATAGAGATCTTCCAGTTTTAAATTATTCAGAATCAATCCGAATTCATCTCCACCCAGACGTCCAAGGACATCAGCTTGACGAATGAATTTTATCAAGTGGGAGCTGAATTTTTGCAGTAGAATATCACCAGCTACGTGACCTGCAATGTCGTTTACAATTTTGAACTGATCAATGTCGATATACAAAAGTGCATGCGATTTATTGTTTTCATGAGCATCTCTAATCATTGACTGCAAATTTTTTTCGAAAGAACTTCGGCTGACCAATCCAGTTAATTCATCGAAGTTTGCCATATGATGTATACGTTGCTGCAGTTGTTTCTCATTCGTGGCATCATGAAATATGACAACAATAAAATCGCCTTCTTTATCAAAGACGGGATAGGCTCTTATCTCGGCGATTAAACGAGTTCCATCTTTCCTGATCATAATTTCATCGTAAAAGCTTGCTTCACTACGTTTTTTTATAACCTCAAGAAAAAGACAGGGTGAGTTCATGTATGATTCTCCCCAGCGTTCATGGTTATGTATCAAATCATGTATATTCTTTCCCAGAATTTCAACTTCTTGATATCCCAGAATTTTTAAGGCGGCATGATTGATAAAAAGGCATTTCCCATAACAGTCTATCTCATATATTCCCTCATTCGTTCCCTGAAGGATTAATTCATAGCGCCGGTTTAATTTTTTATACCCTAAGCCCCTTTTTTGGCTCTCCCTGAAAAGAAACATGGAACGACGATACCAAGCAGCGCTCGCCAATCCCAGTGTCGAACCGTAAATAGCAGGAATGAGGTAGCCTTTCATATCCAGAAGGGGGCCACCACAAAACGCCCGGTTATAAAAAACCGCCAAGACCAAAAGCAACCCCATCGACAAAATGGGCCATAGCCAAATAGCTATTTGGGGATGCATCACCCCAGCATAAAATCGTTTCATTCCAAGCGATTCCCTCTCGTTTGTCAAAATTCAATTAGTTATCGGGGTATCTAGGCGCATGTCGCCGAAGTCGGTCAGAGATTGAACATCGAGAATGATTTTGACATCATTCTCAACCTTGCCGATGCCGGCAATAAAATCACTCTCCTGCCCGCATTGTGGCGGTGGTTCAATCTGGCTCGGTGAAATTTCGATCACTTCGTTGACCTGATCAACAACCAGACCTATGGTTTGCTTGTTAATCTCCACTACGATCACGCAGGTGCGTTCGTTATACTCTTGGTGGGGAAGGTTAAAACGCAGGCGTACGTCCATCACCGGAATCACCCGGCCTCGCAGGTTGATGATCCCGGAGATGCAATCAGGCATATCGGGAATTTTGGTGATACTTTGAACCCCAATGATCTCAATGACTTCGGTGATAGGAAGTGCATATTCCTCATCATAGAGATGAAAGGTCAAATAAAGCTCACCCTGATTTTTTTCAAAGCGTTCAAACCCTTCTTCTGCAACTTTTGCGTTTGGCTGATTCATAGCTATTGACTCCTGTTCCTGACACATAAAATCTTCATTTATTAATACTTACCGAAATCGGAGTCATCCAAGGCTATTTGAGCTTGTCCGGATAACAACCTGGTCTCATCCCTCGCCATAACAGTATGATCGCTAGCTTCTGTTTTGCTTTTCCCCACGAAATGAGGGGATCGGGTCTGCGATCCCTGGCGCAGAGTAAATCGCAACAACATCTGGCGTAACTGTTCGGCCTGGGCCGACATCTCCTCCGAGGCCGCTGCACTTTCCTCGGCATTGGCGGTGTTCTGCTGGGTCACTGTATCAATTTGGGTGATGCCCTGGTTGATCTCTGCAATCCCCTGCGCCTGTTCGCTGCTCGCGGCTGCAATCTCAGCCACAAGATCTGAAACCCTCCCCACGCCAATGACAATCTCCTGCAGAGCCTCTGCCGTGTGTTCCGCGATCTGACTGCCGTTTTCCGTCTTGGCCACTGAACCTTCAATCAGCTCAGCGGTCTCCGCGGCAGCTTTAGCGCTACGGGCGGCGAGATTTCGCACCTCTTCCGCAACCACGGCAAAACCTTTGCCGTGTTGTCCGGCTCTGGCAGCTTCAACCGCGGCGTTTAGAGCCAACAAGTTGGTCTGGAAGGCTATTTCGTCGATAGTCTTGATGATCTTGGAAATGTTTTGCCCCGCTTCATTGATCTCGGCCATGGCCGAAACCATCTGTTGCATCTGGGCGCTGCCCTGTTCTGCCGCGGTTCGAGTTTCAACCGACAAGTTATTGGCCTGGGCGGAATTCTCCGCGTTCAACGTTGTCTGCGCGGAGGTCTGATTCAATGAGGCGGAAATTTCTTCCAGCGAAGCGGCCTGTTCCGTCGCTCCTTGCGACAGGGATTGACTGGAATCCGCGACCTGACCTGATGCCGAGGCGATTTCCTCGCTGCCGTTTCGAATCTCGCCAAGCACCTCATTCAGGTTGGTCGTCATTTTGACCAGCGCTTGGCCCAATTGATCTTTGTCAGAAGCCAGCCGGACTTCAACATCCAGATTGCCTGCAGCAATTTGATCGGCCAGGTTCGCCGTCTTCTGAAGACCGTCAGACATGGTATCGAGCGCATTGCTCAATTGACCGATTTCATCACGGCTATGTGAGTTCAACCGCAGGCTGAAATTACCCTTGGCAATCTCTTCCGCCAGCTGCACGCCTTTTCTGACCGGGACAGTGATACTACGGGTGATAAAAATCGCCATACCGATACCGATAATCGCAGCACTTACGGAAAAGACGATCATCAACATTCGGGCGCTGTTATAGATCGCAGTCGCTTCAATCGCTCCTTCTTCGACCAGTTGGGTTTGATACTTGATCAACTCGTTGACAGCACCAAAGTACTCGTTCTGCAATACCCGGACTTCCCCTGTCAGCAACATGTATCCTTCGGCATTTTTGTTGTCCAGACCCAGCGCCATTACCTTCTCTGTAACCACATTGTAGGCTTTCCTCGTCTTGACCAAATCTTTTAGTAACGCTTGTCCTTTTTCACTTCTAATCGTTTTGTCCAGTTTTTCTGTCAGATCCCGCATCGTTACACGATTCTGATTGATCCTATCGACGAGCGTCTTGCTTTCTTTCCCGTTATTCGTCAACAGCAGATTACGGATCGCGGCGCGACTATCATTAGCGGCATTGACGAGATCGTTGCTCCAAACGGTTTTGGGGAAACGATCTTGGGTAATTGTATTCATCGAATCAACGATATCTGCCAGACGTACAAGCCCCAACAACGCAGTTCCTGCAAGCAGCAGCAGGAGTGTTCCGAAACCGATTCCCAATTTTGTTCCGATTTTTATGTTTTTAAACATGTCGTTTTCCCTCTCTTCCATTGGTTGTGATTCGCATGTGTTTTATGTTTCCCGCTCTCCTTATGAAAGCCACACAGTTTTTTGCTAAGACTCTATTCCGGATCAAAATCTCGACCATTCCTGCTGGTTTCAATCCCTCCCCGTAAAATAAAAATAATGTATTTTATTTTATTAGAAATAATTATCTATATAATCAATCATTAACAATGAATAATTCAATACGAAAACTTCTGGTAGAAATTGGGTATATTTAATACCTAAAGAATAAGCGGAAACAAATAATAACCAATCGGAAGAAACGCCGAAAACTACTGCTAAGAGACTGTAATCATTAGAGCCTACTTCCACCTCTTCAAACAAAAGGTAAAGATGTTACCTCCTGGCTGACCACAGTAAATTACTAAACAAAAAAGGGAATAAATCTCAGCTCAAAAAGCATTTTCCGAACATCCGGAGCCGTTCCATTAACGCAATGCATGTTAAACTCGTATTATCTAGTGATATTTTAAGGATGAATTTAAATGGTAAGTGCACCACAAGACATAAACAGGAACCATCCTCATCATAGTTCCAGAATCTTCCTTTATGAGAAAATCCTGGACATTCCAAAAGGATTGAAAATGGTGTCTAACAAAAATTGCTTCGGGCCCCAATATGCGTCCATTGATGATTTAACATTTATTCCGAAATATAGAGCCGCATGTTTTTGCGGCAGCGTGCACTACGAAGTGAGTGCCGATCCCGTGGACGCTAAAATCTGTCACTGTCGGACATGCCAAACACTGCACGGCGCTCCCATGCAGTGGGCCGCCATCTTCCACAAGCGGCATGTGAGATTCACTTCCGGTCTGGATCTTCTGCACTTTTACAACAGCGAGCAAGATCGCAATGAACGCATCCTGCCCTGCAAGATCAGTTGCAGCCGATGTGGCACTCCGATCGCTGATGAAGGTCGCAGAATGTGGCTGGCCTTTCCCGCCCTGTTTGATTTTGGACCGCATAACGAGGTGCCGGATTCATTCAAACCGACCTGCCACCTTTTCTATGGCATGCGGGTTGCGGATGTGTGCGACGATCTGCCTAAATGGTCTGGGCATAAGAATCATTCCACCCAACTTTGAAGAGGAGGAGAAAGAACAACCGTTTACTCAATAGAGTCGTTTTTTCCGACTGCGACGAAAAAAAAGTCAAGTCAATCATTTCGAGGGATAAATATTTCAGATCACAGGTGATTTGCCGGATGGACAAAAAACTATAACACTATATACTGATTGTCCGAGGGGTTCGTTAGGTCGGCGAATACCCATGGTGTTCAACGATGAGTCGAAAACAACTCTAAATGGCATTGGACATGAGCATCAATCATTCGCTGATAACAGACTATACACAGACATTAGACGTTTGTCTTAAACGCATTGACCTTTGTCATGTTTCCCTGCAATTTTTTTCAAAGCTTGGTTTCTCTAAAATTGCGGTTTGTATTCCCGATGCTGCGCTGGACGGCAAATTGGTCGTTCGCCTGAGTTATGGTATTCCGGAAGCCAGCAACAACATTCTTAAAGCCGGAAAATTAGGTAAGGTTGCTGCTTTTGAAGCATACAAAAGGCACAAACAGATTCATGTCTGTCACTTTCCTTCACAAAACACATATGCCCGTACCGATCTGGAATTACATGCCGCTATTGAAGCTGCTGTCTATCTACCCTTGATCTCAAGTCGTTCCGGCAGGTTAGAGGGATTGTTGATTGCTGGAAACGATCAGCAGACCGATTTTCCACAAGATCTGATTGAAACAGCCGAATTCATGGCACAAACATTCGCCGATCATCTCTCCCGACATCCGGTTAAACTGGAGCATCAACAGGAGGAGTTGGAGCAGGGTTCAACCATGATTTCCCTGACGGCCCTGTCCACGGCTTTTCAAAAATGTGTCGACACACGAGACCTTGATGAGTTATCGGATGCCACAATGACGCAGTGTCTGCAGTTTACGGGAAGTGAATTTGGTTTTGTCGGTTATATCGATCCTGATAGTGGTTTCTTAATCGCCCCCACCCTGACAAAAGAAATCTTCCCCTTAAGCATGGTGGAAGGTAAAACCCTGACTTTCGAAAAACCCGGCGGGTTAGGAGGACTTGCGCTCGATACCAACCAGGTCGTCGTCGCTAACGATCCCATGAATCATCCCGCTAGTGTCGGCACTCCACCCGGCCACTTGCCGATTCGCCGCTTTCTAGGCGTCCCCTGTATACTTCATGATGAAAAAATCGGTATGATCGCTTTGGCAAACAAGCAAAGCGACTATACTGAAGCTGATATCGAGTGTGTAAAATCTTTTGCCAGCCTCTACGCCACCTCTGTATCAAATTTCTTTGCCAAACAAAAACTGCAACGGACAAAAGATAAATACCTTAATCTCTACAACAATGCTCCGGTTTGCTACTTCACTATGGAATCTGACGGCACCATTTCCAACATAAACAATTTTGGGCGGTTGTTATTTGGAGTCGACAGCAGACAAAAACTCGATTTTAGTGCCTATTTATCCAAATCAGACAAAGCCGGTTTGAATCGCTGGCTGGCTTCACAGGAACAGCCATACGTTCCGCGAGAGCTGACCATAACGGTTCAAAAACACCAGACCCCTACGCTCTTCTCAGCCATTCCGCATTATGATGAACGGAACTATCTGAAGCACTACCATTGCAGTCTGACCGACATCACCGCTCGCAAGCAGTTTGAGGCTGAACTCAAACAAAAAAATGATGAGTTGCGGATCAACGAGCAAATTCTTGCCTCGGTTTCAGAATTATTGTCATTCGTTGATAACAATTACATTTACCAATCGGTCAACCCCGCTTATTGTCGCTATCACGCCAAAGAATGTAAAAATATCATTGGCCATTCCGTGGCGGAAGTGAATGGTGAAGAGACCTTCCGCACCATCATAAAACCGAAAATTGATAGAGCCTTACAGGGTGAGAAGGTTGCCTACGAAGCCTGGTTCGAATATGCCGGATCTGGTCGCCGCTATACCATGGTCGAGTATTCCCCCTTTAGTGACGATCAAGGAAAACCGGTGGGCGTTGTCGTTTTGGTCAAAGATATCACCGAGCGGAAACAGGCGGAAGAAACCCTGACAAGAACAGAAGAATTGCAACGCACGTTGCTGAATTCCACGCCAGACATCATCCGCTTTAAAGATGGCCACGGACGCTGGTTGCTGGCAAATCAATCCGACCTGGAACTCTTCCAACTCACCGGAGTCGATTACCAGGGCAAAACCGGTGCTGAGCTGGCGTCATACAGTCCTTTTTATACAAATTCTCTCCTGATGTGTGAAGCTACGGACGCAAAAGCCTGGGAGTCCGGAAAAATCTCTATTGTCGAAGAGGTGATTACCACTCCCGAAGGAGACAATCGGGTTTATGAGGTGATTAAACACCCGCTGTTTTATCCTGATGGCAGCCGTAAAGCGTTGGTCGTTATCGGTCGGGATATTACTGGACGCAAAAAGGCCGAACAGGAATTACAGGCCAATGAAGAAAAATTTCGCACCCTCCTTGACCGGCTCGAGCATATTCCTGTCCAGGGGTATGACGAGGAACGCCGTATTGTTTACTGGAATAGTTCCAGTACAGCCGTCTATGGATATTCAAGCGAAGAAGCCCTGGGTTGCAAACTGGAGAATCTGATTATTCCAGCTCATATGCGTGATGATATGATTCAATCCATTCAGAACTGGCTGAAAAAAGAAGAGGCCATCCCTTCTGGAGAATCGACTCTGTGTGATAAAGAAGGAAATGACGTTCCGGTTTTTTCGTCACACGTCATGCATATTTCGGAAGCAGGACATAAAGAGATATTCTGCATCAATATCGATCTGAGCATGCTACATGAAGCCGAGGAGCAACTTCGGCGACTGGCGGCAGCGGTTGAACAAACCGGTGAAACCATCGTCATTACCGACCTGGATGCCAACATTGTTTACGTCAACCCGGCATTTACGGAAGTCACCGGATATACCCGTGAGAAAGCTTTGGGCCAAAACCCCCGTATTCTGCAAAGCGGGCAGACGGATGAGGACCTCTATACAGAGATGTGGCAGACTCTGCTCAACAAACAAACCTGGAAAGGACGGTTCGTCAATAAAAAGAAGAATGGCAGTTTGCTCATCGAAGATGTGAACATCAGCCCGATCCTGAATTCCGCTGGAGAAACTGTCAATTATATAGCCGCCAAGAGGGATATCACAGACCAACTATCGACCGAGGAACAATACCGACAATCGCAAAAGCTGGAAGCCGTCGGTCAACTGGCTGGTGGTATTGCTCATGACTTTAACAATATGCTGGCAATTATTATCGGTCAGACTGAACTTGCCCTGAGAAAGGCTCAAGCAGATGATCCTTTATCGCAGCGGCTGCAAAACATCAAAAAAGCGGCTCTACGTTCTTCGAAACTGACTCAGCAACTGCTCGGATTTGCCCGCAAACAACCGAGCCAGCCTCGGGTGCTCAATATAAATGAGGTCATCGGAGAAACATTGAAAATGCTTCAGCGACTTGTGGGCGAAAATATTGATTTAGCCTGGCAAGCAGAAACCGAAAATATTCTGATTAAGATCGATCCCAGCCATCTGGATCAGATTTTGACAAATCTGGTGATCAATGCCCGTGATGCGATAAAGAACACGGGGATTATCTCCGTGTCCACCAGCTACAGTGTGATGGATGAAACTTTCTGTAAATACAATGCAGGGGCTCAACCGGGGGATTATGTGCAACTGATTGTCCGTGACAACGGTTGCGGCATGACTCCTGAAGTTCAGAAGAAAATCTTTGATCCGTTTTTTACCACAAAGCAAACGGGACAAGGGACCGGCCTGGGTCTGGCCATGGTTTTCGGTCTGGTCAAACAGAATAGAGGCTATATCACAGCCGAAAGTGTCATCAGCGAAGGAACAACTTTTAATCTCTATTTCCCAGTAGCGCACACCATAAAAAAAGAATCCTCCGGCGATGATGAGGAAGAAATTATTCCTGGAACTGAAACGATACTGATTGTTGAAGATGAAGCTGACTTGCTCGAGATTTCAACATCCATGTTACAGGAGGCAGGTTATACCGTGTTATTCTCTCAAGATCCTGCCAAAGCCTTAGACATAGCAAAAGAATACAACGGAACAATCCATCTTTTACTCAGCGATATGGTCATGCCCAACATGACAAGTCTGGAACTGCATAACGCTTTGCAAAAAAGTCGGCCCGGCATAAAAACTCTTTATATGTCAGGATATCCAAAAGAAACACACAACCAAGCAAAACAGCAATTCGTCAATGAGCAACTGTTGATGAAGCCATTTTCAATTCATAAATTGACTAAAAAAGTTCGTGAAGTCCTGGACAATTAACCGCCGGCAAATAACCTGCCGATAAATTCTCAGCTGACATTAACGTAACAAAATTCAAAAAAACAATTGCCAGTGACTTCTATTTCAGGGCCGTATCAAAACTGGAATACAGTCAGCCCCACTGAGCATCTATCTGGCACACAAACGACCAGTCCGGGGTAGAATGGAAACGTTACTGCAAGGGAGTTTTCGCCGCAGCAATAACGCTCCGCTGTAAACAATTTGAGCAATATCTTGACATGAACAACAACCTGAAAAAGAATAATAAGCGTCTGAAACAAGAAATACTTGATAAATCAATGTGACCTTTCTCCTGCCCGAGGATTTCCAGATGAATGATCAGCTGACGATACTGGCTCCCGATGATTTTCATGTCCATTTTCGCGATAACGATATGCTGCCGGAAACCGTCGCCGCGACAGCACGTTGCTTCCGACGCGCCATAGCCATGCCGAACCTGGTTCCGCCGGTTACAACAGCGGAGATGGCGACAGCATACCGGGAAAGAATTGTCGCTGAAATCCCACAAAGCCGGCAATTGCAACCGCTGATGACCATCTACCTGACCGACCGGACCACGCCGGAGATGATCCGAGTGGCGAAATCGGCCGGAGTGGTCGCGGCAAAGCTTTATCCGGCCGGAGCAACAACCAATTCCGATTCGGGAGTGACCGCTCTGGAGAAAATCTTTCCGGCTCTGGAGGAGATGTCCGAGCGACGAATGTTGCTGCTTGTTCATGGTGAAGTGACACAAGCCGAAATCGATATCTTTGATCGGGAGAAGGTCTTTGTCGCCACCCAGCTGGCGCAGATCGTGAAACGTTATCCGGATTTAAAGGTGGTGGCCGAACACATCACCACCACTGAGGCGACGCAGTTCGTCCAGTCCTGCGGAGCGAATGTTGCGGCGACGATTACGCCGCAGCATCTGCTGCTTAACAGAAATGACCTCCTGGTCGGCGGTGTCCAGCCGCATAACTACTGCTTGCCGATCCTGAAACGTAAAACCCACCAACAGGCT
Organism: uncultured Desulfuromusa sp.; assembly: GCF_963675815.1. Taxonomy (NCBI): domain Bacteria; kingdom Pseudomonadati; phylum Thermodesulfobacteriota; class Desulfuromonadia; order Desulfuromonadales; family Geopsychrobacteraceae; genus Desulfuromusa; species uncultured Desulfuromusa sp. The sequence goes on along the minus strand of NZ_OY776574.1, from coordinate 2,070,371 downwards.
CTGCGGGAGGTTGCAACCAGCGGCTCACCAAAATTCTTCCTCGGCAGTGATTCAGCCCCCCATGAACAGGTGAAAAAAGAAAATGCTTGCGGCTGTGCCGGTTGCTACAGCGCCTGGTCGGCACTGGAACTTTACGCCCAGTTCTTTGACGAAGCCGATGCGCTGGACAAACTGGAAGGCTTCGCCTGCCGACACGGAGCCGACTTTTACCAGCTGCCCCACAACCGGGAAACAGTTACTCTGATCCGAGAATCCTGGACGGTACCGGAACAGATCATCCTGCCCAACGGTCGACCCATCATTCCTTTTTTTGCCGGCAAACAAATCAACTGGAAGCTCAGACCTTCCAGAAATTGAGCAAGAGGCCGTTGCCTTTACAGGCGGAATGGTGTTTATCCGAAAACCCTGCAAATAGAAGTATCTGAACAACGGCACAATCTACTGTCATTTGATTTGTGCTGAAACAACAGCATATGATGGTAAAAACGCTGCACACACATGTCTGCAGCGGACCGTTGACCTGTTCAAAAAAGAGCAAAATCAACAATGATAAAAACAGTGTCACTGACAATCTCTCTCCTCGTATTCCTGGCAGGCACGTCCGAACCTGCGATCTATTCCTGTACCGTCGACGGAAAAACCATCTATTCCGACAGCCCTTGCAGTACAAGCAGCGAAGAAATGTCGGTTTTTGAATTTGCAGACAAGCCGATCTCTCAAACCAGAGCGGATGAAACCCCGGATGTTGTTCAGGAAAAACGTGACTTCATAACGCTCAAATTCAATTATGAAGTCCTTGACAGTCAAATTTCCATAAAAGAAAAAGAAATCGCTAACATGGTTGAATCCATAACAGCCATGGAACAGACTTATAATCAAAAAGTTGGCCGGCTGAACAGGGAATTAAAAAGGTACGACAGAAGCAGATATTATGGAAAATACAAGGAACAAAAGATTTTGGAGGAAATTGAATCTCTACAAATGGAGCTTCGCAGTCATAATTTAATAGCCAGAAAGAAGATCAAGGCAATCCGGGCCGAACTGCCCCTGCTCAAACAAAACAGGCATGATTTGGAAAAAAGGATTCAGGAGCTGAACCGGGACAACAAATAAACCCCTCTTTGCAGTTCAAACCCAGCATCCGATTAAAAATTTCCACCCCCGGTTACCAGTACAATCAAATATGGATATAATGCGGTGAGCAACTTGATCCCTACTCTTTACTGCGAGTTTAAAATGACCAAAACCCGAATCCTTATCTCCGAATCAAACGATCCCTGGTTCAACCTCACTGTTGAAGATATCATTTTCCGTTCCATGCCTGCCGATCAACGTGTTTTGTTTTTATGGCAGAATATGGACACGGTTGTCATCGGTCGAGCGCAAAACCCGTGGCGCGAATGCAATACTGAACGCATGGAGCGGGACGGGGTCAAACTGTCCCGGCGCCAGACCGGTGGCGGAGCGGTCTTCCACGACCTGGGAAACAGCTGTTTTACCTTTATGGCCGGAAAATCCGAGTACGACAAAAGTGTATCCACCTCAATCGTCCTCAATGCTTTAAAGACCCTGGGAATCCATGGCAAAGCAAACGGTCGCAACGATCTGGTGATCGAGGATGAAACCGGTCAGCGCAAGTTCTCAGGCTCGGCCTATAAAGAGAACATCGACCGGGGCTTCCACCACGGCACCCTGCTGCTGAACGCAGATTTGAATCGTCTGGCCGATTACCTCAATCCCGATCCCAAAAAATTGCAGGCCAAGGGCGTGACTTCGGTGAAATCGCGGGTTGTGAATCTGTCCACGCTGGTGAGCGCAATCAGCCACCAGACCGTTGGCGATGCTCTCAGCCAGGCTTACCGGGATTATTATCAGGTTGACGTTGAACCGGAATTCATTTCACCGGAACACTTTGCGGATTTGCCTGATTTCAAAGAAAAGTTCGCCATGCAAAGCAGCTGGGATTGGAACTTCGGCAAAACCCCTCCCTTTACTCACTCTCTGGATGAACGTTTTGACTGGGGCGGCGTTGAATTTCTCCTGGACGTCAAAAACGGAACGATTCAGCAGGCCGGTGTGTACACAGATATGCTTGATCCGCTACCGCTGGAGCATTTTTCCGCAGCATTGCCCGGCGTGCAATACCATGCGGAGAGTTTGTCCGCCTGCACAAAGGAGTTGCAACAGAGCTATCCGCAGTATCAGGCACAGCTTGAGGACATCCGGCAGTGGTTTCATAAAGCGGTTTAGGACGAAAGCGAAGGACAATACGCTCAATTAAGAATAGGAGGAAAACCGGAGGCTGCTGAATCAGAGGATCAAAACCCTAACGCAGCAATTCCTTTTTGATGGCAAGACCGAGTTCCTGCAAGGTATAGGGCTTTTTGATATAAGCTCCAGCACCAAGTTTCTGAGCTTTTTTGACTTCAATGCTCTCGGAGAAGCCACTGGCAATCAACGCTTTCTGTTCAGGACAAATAGCCTTGATCTGCTGATAAGTCTGGTAACCATTGATCCCCGGCTCCATCAGCATATCCAACAAGAGTAAATCGACCTTGCACGTTTGCAAAAACTCGACAGCTTTTTCACCGTTGGAGACAACAGAAACCTGATAGCCAAGAGTTTTCAAAAACTTGGTGGCCATCGTTCGGATATTTTCGTCATCATCAACGACCAGAATATGCTCATTGTTTCCTTTTAACTCTGCATCCCCCAGTTGTTCAGCTTTATTGAAAACCGCACTTTTTGTCGCCGGAAGATAGAGGACAAAGCTGCTCCCGACCTCAGGGTGCTCAACCTCAATGAATCCCTGATGCTCCTGAATGGTGTTCCAGACCACGGCTAATCCCAACCCGGTACCGCTATGTCCAAATTTCTTTTTGGTATAAAAGGGTTCAAAAATATGTTCAAGATCCTCTGGCGAGATTCCAGGGCCTGAATCCGTAACCGACAACAAAACCCACTCATTTGTGGTCTTAACATCGCTTTTTATTGATTTATCCATGATCTTGTTGGCTGTTTTAATAATAACCATTCCCGTCTGAGTCGCTTCTGCCGCATTAAGGACAAGATTCATAAGGCTTTTCTTGACATGAGTCTCAGAGCAGCAAATGTTCCAAAGATCCGGTTCCAGATCAACCTCAAACTCAATATTTTCAAACCGCTCCGCGAGGATCTTCTGCTCTGCAGAATTCATATGTTCATCGACAATACGGTTCAAGTTCGCAACCTGACGATCGGTAGCAGCATCTCGCGACAGGGTCAGCAAATCCGCAACAACAGCAGCGGCTCGGCGACCGGACTCGTGGATTTCCTGTAAATACTTTCGGATAGAACTGTCAGCCGGAACTTTTCGCAGCAACAAGTCAGAATAACCAACAGCACCCGCCAGAATATTGTTCAAGTCATGAGCAACTCCTCCAGCCAACAATCCGACAGCCTCCATCTTTTTAGCGCGATGGACCTGGAGCTGCAGCACTTCTTTTTCCCTTTCTGCCTGAATCCGCTCCCCGAACTCGGTTTCCAGATCAACAGTTCTCTCCAGCACTTGCCGCTTCAACTGTCGATTCCATTGCAAGACAATAAAAACAAACAACAGCAAAACAGCTGCGGTGGTTATGGCGACAAACAACGGTGATGGCTTCCATCCTTTCTCACCCAGAGAGATCCATGCATTGAGAATCTCTTTTTTTTCTTCTGCTGTGATTTGTGCCATCCCTTTTTCAAGAATTGAGATCAATAACGGCCAGTCACTACGCCCGGCAAAAGAAAGGTCAAAAACAAAATCGGTATCCTGGGTAACTTTAAGATTACTGATCCCGTCTTTTTGAATATAGTAGGACGCTGAAGCAAGATTAAGAACCATCGCATCAACTTTTCCAAATGAAAGTTGCCTTAATCCCGAGGAAATATCAGGCATAACATCCAGTGGGATGTCCGGAAACGTTCTCATCATGTATTCATGATCAGCATAGTTAGACACAACCGCAACTCTTTTACCTTTCAATTCTGACAACACAGGAAAATCATCGGCAGAATCTCGGGCAAGAACAACAGCCGGAAACTCGACAAAGGGCTTGGTAAAACGCATATATTCCAAGCGTTCCGGAGTCGGAACAGCAGCACCAAACATATCTATCTGTCGTGTTTTGGCCTGCCTGATAACTTCATTCCAGTTTTCAAGAGAAACAATTTCAAATTTCAGCGGTAATTTTTTTTCCAGCAGGTGGACAAAATCGGCAGCTATCCCTTTATAATTGCCCTGTTTATCAATAAATTCCAGCGGCGGGAAATCAGGATCAGGAGCAACGCGGACAACGGGATGTTTCTTTATCCAGGCCATTTCAGCAGCGGAAAGATTAAGGGCTTCGGATATGTCAGAATTTGATTCAGCTGAAGGGGCAAAACAGATAAGAAAAAGAAGAAAAGGGATATAAAATAATAAAGAAGGATAACGCTGCATGAATCAGGTTGCCTTTTAAAAATAAAATCGGATCGTAAAATGCCCCCTTTCACTCAACTTTACACAAAAATTATCCAAATGTCATTAAATAAAACACACTTTCAATTACTCCGTCTTGGTACCAGAAAACGATACCCGTCATAACGTAAAATGACGCCGTCAGACGTTATCCGTTCGAGGCTGATATCAGCAGTGACCATGTCCTTTTCACGCATCATTCTATCATTCAGTTGCACCATGCTCGCAGTGGCATCACTGCGATTAAAAGCATGTAGCGACATGCGCAATTCTGGTATCCGCTTTTGAATCGCAACCGGAAGTTGGCTGAAATGATAAACTTGCTTTTCGCTGCGCGGAACGGGAAGTGCTGCAGATTTCACTTGTCCCTGACTCTTTTGTGTCTGGTTATCCGAAACAGGATCAAAGGGCGCAGAATTGCTTTGTAATTCAGACGGACTCATCTGCACTGAATCAGATTCGTTGATATTATTTTTAAGCTGACGGGAATCAGTAATTAAAGTTTCTGAGATTTCCGGTCCGGGCTGTCTCCAGGGACCCAAGAACCAGAATAGCAATACGGCATTCATGAACAGAACAAACGTGATCCCCAAAAAACGGAAACGGGATCCAGCCCTGTTTTGCGGAGTCGGTTCATGAATTGAACGCGTCGATCGCCTCTCGCTTTTTCCCCTGCGTTTATTTTCTGATTTTTTTAACGCTTCAAGAATAAACGACATCCTGTGTTACTCCATCATTTCTATTTCTCTGATTCAATTCCAGCAGGTTTAACCGGAGTCAAAATATCCTGGATTTCTGCAGTGTTGACAGAGGAAGATTGCCGAGTCAGTAATACCAGAAAATAAACCCCGGCACCTAAAATCAAACTCAATACGCCAACCAGAAGCCACTGCCAGAGATGATCCCCGGTCAACTTTTTCCCCCTGTTTTTCCCAAAAACCTCGCCGGCAGCCTCTTTCAGCAGCGCAGGACTGACAATATTCACCCCCCTGACGTACGCTCCGAGGAGAGCACGATCACAAAGAAGATTAATCAATCGTGGCACCCCTTCAGTCAACTTGTAAAGTTTAGCAACTGTCGCTGGAGGAAAAAGTGGTCTCTCTACCCCGGCAATTGCCAGACGATGATTTAAGTAAGCATCTATTTCATTTTTTGATAATGGCTCGAGATGATAACGGGCCGTCACACGTTGAGCCAATTGTCGTAGCTCCTGCTGTTCCAACATATGATTAAGTTCGGGTTGGCCAAGCATGATAACTTGCAACAATTTACGTTTATCTGTTTCCAGATTGGTCAACAGCCGAATCTGCTCCAGCACATCAACACTTAAATTCTGAGCCTCATCAATGATCAATACGATCTGTTTTTCCTGGCTGTGAGCATCAAGAAGATAGATGTTAATCAGGTCGATAAAAATTTTAACGCTTGAATTCTCTTTCGGGTAAACTATTGCCAGTTCATCACAAATGGTCGCCAATAATTCCATGACGCTTAACTTCGGATTCAGAATGAAAGCAATTTCTGAATTCTCCGGGACCTGCCCCAATAAGCATCGACACACCGTTGTTTTCCCTGTTCCCACTTCACCCGTGAGCAAAACAAAACCGCTGTCTGACTTCATCCCGTAAATCAGATGTGCCAGTGCCTCACGATGGCGCGCACTCATGTAAAGAAACTGGGGATCAGGAGCTATAGAGAAAGGATCTTCTTTGAGGCCAAAATAATCTTTATACATAAGCGATGTATGTCTTTGGATAAGATTTTAGATTCATATCTTTGCCCATATAGCACAAACAACGAAACAGGTCAGCTTAAACATCAGATTCAGGAATAATTCCGGCAACTGTAAACCAGGCACTTGCAACGAGAATTGAAACCAGCAAAAAAACAGGAGAGTAGCCGATCCACAGAATCAAACCTCCGGCGACAAGTGGAAATAGTGCTGTTGTCAGGCTGGTGGCACCAACGATTCCTTTATACAGAGCACGATTTGTGTTTGTTGTAATTTCAATAAGAAGGCCCTCAAAAGCAATTTTTCTGGCAGAGATAGCAACCCCCATCAGAAAAAACACGGCCAAAAAAACCGGTAGTGGCATTCCCGAAAGAACCAAAACCAGGAGAGGTAACAGGGCTCCACAACCAATACACCCCTGCACAACGCCACGAAAACCGAATTTTTTAACGTACTGGCCCCAGACAAGATTCGACAAAATCATGCCGGCAATCTGTACCATCAAATAATTGCCGATCTGCTCCCCCGTTAACCCATAGTGCTGACTGGCATAAGCAACGTAAAAAGGCATCAATGTCAAACCAAACCCAGTCAGATTGATGAGAAAGATATACCGCCGCAATGACGGATTATCATGTAAATGCCGGGGGATTGCCTGCAATACCTGCAAAAAAGAATGTCTTTCACGCGATGGTTGCACTTCAGGTTCATCTATTGCCCAGAATCCCCAAAAAGCGATAAACAGCAATCCGGCTGCAAGTCCAAACATATAAACATAATTGTAGGGATAAGAAGAATATCCCAAAACCCAGCGTGAAACCGGGGCTGAGATCAAAAATGCCACACTTGTTAAGATCTGCCGACTGACAAAAAAACGATTGCGTTGTTCGACTGCTAATGATTTTCCGAGAATGTCGGTATAAGAAACTCCCGAAAAGGTTCCGGAAAGAGAAAAAATAAACATCAAGATAAAAACTATCGTAATTAACGATGCGGAGGTAAAAGATTCGGCAACAAGTAACACCAGAGCAACACTCGCAAGAGCCGAAATCCGCAAACCGACCCCCAGGAGCAGAAAACCACGCTTACGTGGTTGCAGATGAAGGTAACTGGCAAAAAACAGCTGACCGGCAATCGGTGTGCCCACCATAATCGCTGTCAAGAAACCAATTTGAATCGTTCCGCCTCCAACTTTGACAACCAGTGAAGGCAACACGGTATTAATTTCGGTAAAAGTTGCCGTTAGGGCATAAAAGGTTGCATGCCAAAGAAAAGCGTAATAATTACGGTTTTTTGCATCCATAAAAAGAGTTCATCCAAAAACAGAAACAAAGGACATGAGTCATAAATAATCAGTATACCTCTGGAGGGATTATGGATATAGAACAAAAAAAGCCCCGCGACCAGGAGGGGGATCGCGGGACAACATTTTGAGAGGTTTCTCGAAAGGTATTTTTTTTAATTATCAACTCCTCGCCTGCCACAACAATTCGTTGATGGTTCATTTATAACCAAATACATAAACATTGTCAACAATAAAATATAACTTTTTTTGTTATCTTTCGTTGTTTCTCTCCTCCAGGCAAAAATCAGGTAATAGTTTCGTAAAACCAGCCCCCTCACCAACCTTTACCTTTACGTTCATGGCATAATCGATTTCATCATGACAATGACAATAAGCATAAAATATTGCAGGAGCAAGAAATATGGCTGAATGGTCTGAAACATCCCATTATACCGTTGGCGAAGAAATCGCAAACAGTGTCACTCACGGCATTGGAGCTTTACTTTCAATTGTCGGGTTGGCCGTATTGGTTGGTTTTGCCAGCCTCCATGGCAATGCCTGGCACATCACCAGTTGCAGCATCTTTGGTGCCAGTATGATTCTTCTCTATGTTGCATCAACCCTCTACCACAGTATTCCTCTGGCAAATATCAAAGGAATTCTCCGTCAGATTGACCATTCGGCAATTTACCTGTTGATTGCCGGAACCTACACTCCGTTCACTCTGGTCAATTTACGTGGACCCTGGGGCTGGTCGCTATTTGGATCCATCTGGGGAATCGCCCTGGTGGGAATTATTCTGAAGGCCACATCCTTTGGCAGACGACCGGGAATTTCTCTGGGTCTGTACCTGGCAATGAGCTGGATTGTTGTTATCGCCATCAAACCAATGATTGCAGTTCTCGACAAAGGAGGGATGGAGTTATTAGTTCTCGGGGGACTGATGTATACCGGTGGCGTGGTTTTTTATGCGTGGAAAAAACTGCCATACAGTCATGCTATCTGGCACCTGTTTGTCATGGCAGGAAGCTGTCTCCATTTTTTTGCCATTTTACTGTATGTCATTCCCAGATGAGATCAGAAACCATCCGGCTAAAATCAGGTGTGCTGACGGATGTACTCGTACATAACAACGGAAGTTGCGATACTGACATTCAAACTTTGCACTGAGCCAAACTGGGGAATACTCAGAGCTTCAAAATCATCATATTCCCCGCTATCAAAGCTGAAACCAAATTCCTCATGTCCAAGGATGAAAGCACTCTTCTCCGGGAACCGGATCTGACACAAGCTCTTTTCAGCATCTGGAGACAGGAGAAAAAATTGATAGCCTTCTGTCCGTAAGACCTGATGACAGGAAGCAAAGGTCTCATGGAACACGGCTGGAACCTTGCGGAACGACCCTTTTGCGGGTGCAGGGTCAAATGGGCCGATGTTGACCAAGTGAACTGCTGCCGCACCGAAGGCTTCGGCACTGCGGAAAATTTTCGGAACATTAAAGCCCGGTTTCAACTGGTCCAGAATCAACACAAATGCGTTTTGGCCCGGTTTCGCCAGAACATTTTTTTGCCGCTCTTTCCGATAACGCAATAAAAGGTTCCGATCACAACGACTTGCCATTCTCTTCCTTTTCCTTCATCGACATCAGTCCTGCGGGGACCGGGCAATTTATTCCTGCACGGGACGCTCCGGCGCAATAGGACAAGAGCTGCATGGACAGGATATCATCCCTCTCGCTTAGACACCTTTGCATGATGCCATAAACATGTTTGGGGAGCGACAACCCCGCGACCTTGTGAACTGTCAATCCGTGTTCCAGAGACAGGAAACACGGACATGTCTCCGGAATCCTCACTTAAACCAGTGCCATTCTAATCTGTATACCTTCACAGTCACAATTTATTTTATGGATAACCATCCACAGCAGTATTTATAATACAAATTGGACTTATCTATTTTACTTATATAATATCCACACATTTCACAGTAGTTTCTATTAAACATGAACCAAGCAATCCAATTTTCAGCTGACTGATTATTTTCTACCGACCACTCGTGGCACTTGACCAGTTCAACTGCCCTTTATCAACCAATCAAAGAGAGGACACAGGATGAAAACAGAAAGAATAAGAGCCGTAATCGCCATCACGGCCGTTTTACTTTGCGCATCGTTTGCTGTTGCAGAGGACCACGCTTTCATTGAAGGACCAATCAATAGTGGACCGGAAGCGACCAAAATTTGTCTGGAATGTCATGAGGACGTTGCCGGTCATATCATGAAAACCAGTCACTGGACCTGGGATGCCGAACAAACCATAAATGGTAAGAAAGTCAAACGTGGAAAAATCAATTCTGTTAACAACTTCTGTGTCTCAGTCCGTTCCAACGAACCCCGCTGCACCAGTTGCCATATCGGTTACGGTTGGGAAGATGACAGTTTCGACTTCAACAACACAGCCAATATTGATTGCCTGGTGTGTCATGACACCACCGGAACCTATAAGAAAATTCCGACCGGAGCCGGAATGCCCGCCGAAGAAGTCGACCTGACCTTTGTCGCCCGTAACGTCGGCAAAAGTTCACGCCAGTCCTGCGGCAGCTGCCATTTCTTCGGCGGCGGCGGCGACGCGGTCAAACATGGTGATCTCGATTCAAGCCTGGATTTCCCGGACAGAATCCTGGATGTTCACATGGCGAGTGACGGCAATAATTTTACTTGCGCCGACTGCCATGAGACTCAGAACCACAACATCCTCGGTCATGCCATGGTTGTCTCCCCAAAAGGAGAACAGCCCATCGGTTGCACAGGCTGCCACGGTGATGATGTTCACGGTGAATGGGCTCTCGACATGCACACCGATACCGTCGCCTGTCAGACCTGTCATATTCCAACCTTTGCCAAGGAAGTTCCAACCAAGATCGACTGGGACTGGTCGACGTCCGGCCAAAACATCAAAGGGGAAAATGATAAATACGGCAAACCAACTTATGCCAAGAAAAAAGGAACGTTTACCTGGGGCAAAAATATCGTTCCCGAATATGCCTGGTATAATGGTTCCGCCGACGCCTATCAGTTGGGCGATAAAATCAATCCCGAGGAGACCACACTGCTGAGTTATCCGCTGGGCAACCGCAAAGACAAGAAGGCCAAGATCTATCCTTTCAAATCACATACGGGAAAACAGATCTATGATGTTAAAAACAAGTACCTGATTACACCGAAAGTTTTTGGTGGGAAAGGTGATCAGGAGGCCTACTGGAAGACCTTCGACTGGGACAAGGCAACCAGAGCCGGAATGAAGGCAAATGGCCTTGAGTACAGCGGCGAATACGGATTTGCGCCGACAAAGATGTATTGGCGAATCAACCATATGGTCACACCAAAGGAAGAAGCCCTCGGTTGTCTCGACTGTCACGGCAATAACGGTCGTCTCGACTGGAAAGCGCTCGGCTATAAAGGCGATCCACTCAAAAATCCAAAATACGCCCGAACCAGATAACTCTTTTCAAATTTGTGCCCATCCGGAGTTTCCGGATGGGCACAAATACAGTTTCCGATGGGAAAACGGACATTTTTTCTCAAGGGCAATGAAATCCTGCGAATATCTACTCTGACTCTATCTTCAACTCAACCTTACCGTACACCCCTTCAATCTGGCATTCTTCATCTTCTGAAAGAAGAACCAGATGTCCCTTACCTTCTTCGTACATTGTGATTTTTGCTGCAACATTTTCAGCTAAACTGTAACAACCGGTGGTTTTAAAAGCAAAATCTTGCCCATCTATGCCATACCACCCTTCATCATCCCGGCTGACGGTAAACTCGTATTCTCCGGGCTGCAGTTGACTAAGACCATAAACCGATTGGATATCACAGCTATTGCCACTCTTTTTAAATTGCATCCGGTTACCGCTCTCATCCAGTTTCAATAAGATATCAGCCTGCTCGGCACCTTCGAAGCAGTATTCTGTTTTGAGAAACCAGTCATGCCCGACAATTTCATACAGATTGGCTCCGTATCTGACAACTTTGACATCCACCTCTTCCGCTACGGCTGCTAATGGCAATAGCAGCAACAATCCTATGAGCATACCCCTTATTTTCATAACACCACCTCTTCCATGTGTATTGTCCACCTTGTTCAGTCTTATTATCCATTCGGGAATAAACTTTTCACCGTAAGTGACCCTGAACCCACTGAATGATTCCAGCACTGTTCATTGCTCCTGATTGGCGCGCTTTTTCCACACCATTCAGGAAGAGAACCATCGTTGGGATTGAACGAATGTTCAGTTCTGCCCCAAGGTTCTGTTCCACCTCGGTATTCACCTTGCCCAGACGCAAACGTGGTTCCAGCTGGGTTGCCGCCTCCGCGAAAGCCGGTCCCATCATTTTGCAGGGCCCACACCAGGGGGCCCAGAAATCAACCAGAAAAGGGATTTCATTTTTCTGTAGATGTTTCTGAAAGTTCGCTTGTGACAGATCAATCGGCTTACCGGCAAATAATAGCCGGCCACACTTCCCACATTTAGGACCAGCGGTCAAACGCTCCTCAGGGATGCGATTCACAGCTGTACAGTGGGGACAAACAACATGTAAAGAGCTCACAATCTATCCTTTCTGTTTATTGATTCTGAATCCGGGAAATTTCATTGGTTAAATCATCTAACCGAAATGGCTTCAATAGCCGGCCCTTAAACCCATAATCCCAATACTTCGCCATGATTGGATCCGTTGAATAACCACTGGAAGCAATAATCCGGGCATGAGGGTCAACTTTGAGAATTTCCTCAGCAGCTTCTTTGCCACCCATCCCCCCAGGAATTGTCAGATCCATAATCACCAGATCATAAGGCTGACCACTATGTCTTGCTGCCAGGTATTTGTCCTTACCTGTTCGACCTTCATCTGCGGTATCGACGCTGTAACCATTGAGTATTAACATGTCCACAAGAACCTTTTGGATAATATCTTCATCATCAACAACCAGAACCCTTCCTGCTGAGATTGTCGAATCCACGTTCTGTGTTGCAGCGCTGATCACGCTATTACAGTCCGTTTTTTCTGCAGGGAGATAAAGGGTAAAGCTTGTTCCCCTTCCAGGCTCCGAAATGACAAAAATGCTGCCCTTATGTTTTTTGACAATACTCCGTACAGTTGCCAAGCCAAGACCGCTTCCTGTTTGTTTGGTGCTGAAGTAGGGATCAAATATTTTATCCAGAACTTCAGCAGTCATCCCTATACCTTCATCCCGTACCAACAATTTAACATAATCACCGGGCACCATTCTGGAAGGCTTGTCCGCTGACAAAGAAATATTCTCGGCCGAAATATGCAGCGTTCCTCCCATTGGCATCGCGTGTTTGGCATTAATCGTAAGGTTCGCAAAAATTTGCCCAAATTGCCCCTTGTCGGCGTTAACTGGCCATAAATCTTCCGGAAAAACAAACTCCGCCTTCACCTGGCTGCCACTCAGATTGAACTGCACCACAGCATCTATCACCTGCTCAACACTGACAGCTTCCAGTAACGGCTCGCCTCCCTTGGCAAAAGTCAATAATTGTTTCGTCAGGTTCGTTGCTCTTTCCAAAGCCTGATTCGCAACCTGTAAATATGAGTAAGCGGCATGACCTTCAGGTATTTTTCTTTTTGCCAACTCAATATTTCCAAACAATCCCGCCAGGATATTATTAAAATCATGAGCGATACCGCCTGCCAGCAATCCTACCGATTCCAGTTTCCTGGCTTTAAAGAGTTCCTCCTCTGTTTTGAGTCGTTCTGTTTCATCACGAAAAACAATCACTTGTCCACGAACCACTCCCTCTGCTCCACGAAGGGGAGCGCTCCCGACTAAAATCTGATATTCCTGACCATCTTTGGCAATCAATAAAGCTCTTTGCTCAGAAGTTGAAAGCGGACTCTCAGACTTAAAACAAAAAACCTCACTTAACGGCTTGCCGGTCGCATCAGACTGTTTCCAGCCCGTCAAACTTTCAGCGACATGATTCATCAACTCGATGCGGCCATCGGTAGCAGTCGTAATAACGCCATCAACAATCGAATATAATGTCACCAGCAATTGTTCTCGCTCGGCCACCAACGCTTTTTCTGCCGCATCTTTATCATCAAGCATCTGATTGGCGTATTCGGCCAGTTGATCTAATTCGACAAATTTCACCAGCTTCCGGTTGATCGCTGCAGAGGAATCAGCTGCGCCGTTAAAAAACTCAGCAAACAAGAGAAAATCATTTCTAAGTCTCTGGCTCAGCCAATTCCACAGAAGAACAAAGCACAAAATAATCATTGTTACAGCAAAGAGATAAAGTCGCACATTGGACCATATTTCATCATTTAAGGTCGTCTGTATTGTGACGATTTTCTCTTCAACATCATCCAGATAAACCCCGGCAGCAACGATAAAACGACCATCCTCGGTCAGCTTAAAAAAACTGGTTTTGGGACTGGGTTTAAGGTTAGAGAATTTTTTATACCAGTAATCGACATAGCACTCACCATGTTCGCGCAGTCCACGCAAGAACTCCTGACGGAACACTTTCCCTTTGGCATCCGGCAATTTATCGGACACGTATTGTCCTACCAGGTCAGGGCGATTCGGATTGGCATACATGATGGCAAACCTGTCTCCTCCCTGGATATTCAATAAATCCAGAATAAAAACATACCCCAGTCGATTGGGTCCAAAGCGGTGATTATCAACGTATTTAGAAATAATCTTCTGCATTGAATCTTCAATTGCATCCAGATAAACTCCGGTTCCAATAAAACAGTCCAACGGCTCAAATTTTTTGACAAAAGAGTATTTTAAAAAATCACCCTCCTGCTGATCAGGCTTTCTCCAATAATAACGACTAAAACCTTCACCGTTACGGGTCGCAATGTTGACCAGATCCCGGACAACAAATTTCCCCCGTGAATCCTGAAAATCCAGAATATTTTTTCCTTCAGTTGCAGGAGAATCCGTCATAAGCTGAGAAACGCCGTTCAGCCCCGTCATAAAATAATACCCTCGCCCCTGATCAAAACGGATCGGCCGGATTGCATCTATAATTATCTTACGAATTGTTTCGTTATCTTTGCTTGATTTGTGTTGCTCATATAAGTTCTCAGCAATCGCATATGCCTCATAAACTCGCTCTTTAATTCTATCCTGCTCTATTTGAATCACGTGTTCCGTCTCAAAGTTGATCAACTTGACAACACGATCAACCTCCCATTTAATCAACTGTCTCTGTTGCTCCAAATAATCGACACGGACCTGTTCTGTTTGCAGTTTTACATCACGATAACTTCTGGACACATCGATAATGATCAGAATTCCAGCCAGAGCAATGAGAAATAAAATTCCCCACAGGCGGATTGATTTTAGAAAGCTGATTTTATTTTTCATCACACCCTCTTCTCAATACTCACAGCCCATTTCCAAACTTTCCCACAAAAAAAGACTTCTTCTTTTTATGGTGAACCGCAATTTTAATCAAGCTTTCTATCACGGCAAACAGCCTAGGAATAAAAAATCCCCGCCAAGGAGGAGGCCTTGGCGGGGCAAATCACGTGGAGAGAGAGTCGCACGTGGGAAAATTGCTTGTTATGAATTCTTCTTGTTTCTCAACGCTTCGGCCAACAGCTCAATTGTATGCTGAGCCCGTACCGGCACGTCGGATTTTTCCAGGCCACCACGAATCTGCATCATGCAACCGGGACAATCCATCACCACACAAGTTGCACCTGAACCTTGAATATCACGGACCTTATCCTGAAGAATTTTTTTGGAAATATCCGGATGGCTGGTCAAGGAATAGGAACCGCCAAACCCGCAACAACGATCAGCATGATCCATTTCCACCAACGCATATCCTGATGTCTCAAGCAGTGATCGTGGTTCCTTCCAGACACCGACACCGCGTTTCAGATGACAGGAATCATGGTAAGTGATTTTTTCATTTTCCGCTAAACCGGCAAAGAGTTCAGCGCCATCCAATTGATTCAACACAAAGCTCGCGGCATCGACAGTAATCCCCGACAAATGCTCGGCACGATCAGCCCAGGCCGGATTATCTTTAAGGTGCTCAACAAAGTTATGCTTCAGGGCCATAGCACAGGTCGGGCAGGTGGTGAGAACATAATCAGGACGATCCGCCAGCAGCGCTTGAATATTCTGCTTCGCCAACTCAACAGCGGTCTCTTTTTCACCGGAATAAATAGCGGGGATACCGCAACAATTCTGTTCCTGGGGATAGAAAACCTCAACATCCAGAGCATTCATAACCTCGATAAGGTCGAGTCCGAGTTCAGGATAGAGGAAATCATTCGCACAACCACCAAACAAGGCAACACGATAGCGCGGTTTATTGACGATTTGTTTTTTCTGGTTAAAAGTTTCACGTAACGCTTTATCGGCAACAGCGGGAAGAGTTCGCCATTCGGTCAGAGGCGAGAAAAATAAAGGTAGATGCCGAATCGTTTTTTCTCCCCGGGTCACCGGCTTTTGCAATAAACTTGCGGCCTTGATCAAAGAGTGGAAAAGCTTGCGATTCTGCATCACCTTGCGGAAAACCAGAGCTTTCCCGGTACCGATTCCCTCTTCATCACCAACAGTTTCACGCAGGTGAAGAATAATCTCCTCCAGATCAATCTGACTGGGACAAACGGCAACACAAGAGCGGCAACCAATACAAGCTTTGACCAATTCGGCGGCATGGTCCAAGCCATGATAAAAAGCGGTCAGAATAATTCCGATAGCGCCGATATAAACATGACCAAAAACATGGCCACCAACCGTTTGATATACAGGACAAACATTGGCACAGGCTCCACAACGGATACAATTCAGGGCATCACGACATTGAGGCGACTCGGCCAAGGCACTGCGCCCGTTATCAAGCAGAACAATATGCAGCTCCTTCTCTTCACCATCACAGGGAACGGCACCACGAATCCAGGTCACATAGGATGTCAGTAATTGGCCCGTGGCGTTTTTTGGCAGAATCTGAATAATCTTAGCGGCATCCTCCAGGGTCGGCACCAGCTTTTCAATCCCCACCAGAGCCACATGGATCTTAGGCAAAGTTGAAGCCAGCCGGGCATTTCCTTCATTGGTCACCAAAGCTATGCCGCCCGTTTCGGCAACAGCAATATTCGCCCCTGTAATACCAATTTCAGCATCCAGATAGCTCTGCCGTAATTGGTTGCGGGCAACCTCAACCAGATGTTCAATTTCAGCCGGTTCCTGATTTCCTGTCTCTTTACTGAACAGTTCCGCAACCTCTTCCTTGAACATATGAATTGCCGGCATCACCATATGACTGGGTCGCTGCCCCGCAAGCTGTACAATCCATTCGCCTAGGTCGGTTTCCAATGCCCGGGTCCCTGCCTGCTCCAATGCAGCACTCAGGTGGGTCTCTTCACTCACCATACTCTTGCTTTTGACAGCCAGCTTCGCCCCTTTATTCTTTGCCAGATCAGCAATATAACGATTAGCATCCTCTGCGGTTTTGGCCTGATAGACAATAGCACCTGCCTCTTCAGCGTTAGCTATGAATTGTTGCAGCAACTGCGCATGGTTTTCCCGCACCCCTGTTTTCATCGTTGCAATATTGCCACGGAGCTCTTCGAAGTCATGACCAGAGAAAGCTTTTTCCCGGGAAAGCAAAAAAGCATCTCCGAACTGGTGGAGGGCCTCCTGCAATTTTGGTGTTGCCAAGGCGTTGTCAATACGTCTGCGATAGTCTTTACTGCGCTGTTTACTCATCAATCTACCCTTTTGAGAATTCTATTCATCACAGAAGCAGGAAAACAATGTCCAAGTGGGAGACGGGGAGAAGGAGAGCGGGAGAGGCATATATGTCATTTTTCAAACCTAATAAAGACGTTCTCTCCACTCTCAGCGTCTTTCCGATAAATGTTTTTTAATGCCCTTAGTGCCTTGATGCTTTTCATTTACATTTCGAGCAAATCATCAGAGAGTCCCGGCACCAGCAGGATGAACAATTCTTTCGGTCCATGCACGCCAATCGTCAACACCCTTTCGATATCTGCAGTACGGCTTGGTCCCGTCACATAAGCAACATAATTACGAGAATCACGTTGATGCAATTGGCGCAAAGGATTCACAGCTTCCAGGCCATCAGCAACAATTTTTTTCGGATCGAGGAGAGCAAACTGCTTTGGCGGCAAGGTCGTTGCCAGTCGAATATCTTCCGAAGTACTTTCCAGAACCAGAGTTCCCGTATCGGCAATAGCAAAATTGACACCGGTAATTCCAGCCTCAACCTGAGCAGCAACGGCACGGAAATTATTCACTTCAATAGCGATTCCCGCTTTTTTCAGAGCTGCTTTTAACTTAAACCGCCCCGCAGTCGAAAAAGAAGGAACCAGCAGCGACCCCTCTATTTTTCCTGAAATATATTCAGCAGCACTAGCAACAGAGCCAACCGGGACAACTTCTGCTCCAACATTAATAGCGGCCTGAGTGAATTGATCTAAAAGTTGAACGGGCGACATAGCTCCTCCAATTTCCAGTAAATTGGTATTACCATTTACCCTACATGTCCATATTTCAAATGTCAATTCATAAAAAGATTTTATCTGCCAATTGATAATGAGACAAATATTGATTCATTTTTATGTGTTTTGATACAATAATGAATCAATATAATTTCTTTTTATTTCAAATAATTATAAGCATCAACCTTTGATTTGATTCATTTTAGGGTCAAATTAACGATTCTCAGAACAGCAAGAAAAACTGCTAATCCTTCAATTATAAAACGTTTTTATAATCTGGAACAGTCCTTGCTATTAATGAGCCGTATCAATTTTTTCTCACAACAGGAGACCTTCTATGATGGAAAATGTTTTTATCGTTTCAGCACTCCGCACCCCCTTCGGGGCATTCGGTGGCGCACTCACAGACATCTCGGCACCTGATTTTGCATCCCAGGTTATCAGTGAACTCATTCAACGCAGCCCCATACCAAAGGAGCAGGTTGATGAAGTCATTATCGGCCAGGTCCTTCAGGGGGGATCAGCTCAAGCTCCCGCCAGGCAGGCAATGCGCAAAGCAGGAATCCCGGACACCACGCACGCAATGACAATCAATAAAGTCTGTGGCAGCGGCCTGAAAGCCATCATGCTTGCAGCTGATTCAATTCGTCTGGGTGATACTCATATTGCGATTGCGGGGGGAATGGAAAACATGTCCAAAGCCCCCTACGCGGTACCAAAATCACGTTTTGGACAACGCTTGGGGAATGGCGAAATGGTCGATTTGATTATTGAAGATGGGCTGCTTGACCCTTATTCTCAAAGACACATGGGAGATATCACTGAAGACTGGGTCGAAAACCACGGCGTCACACGGGAAGACCAGGACAAATATGCCGCCCGCTCTTACCAGCTCTCCCAGAATGCACTTAAAAACGGTACTTTCGTCGATGAAATTGTTCCCGTCAGCATTAAAACCCGCAAAGGCGAAGTTCTCTTTAGTGAAGATGAGGAGCCCCAGCGTGGCAACATTGAAAAACTTTCCGGACTACGCCCGGCATTTCGCAAAAACGGCACAATCACAGCCGGCAATGCTTCATCCATTAATGACGGTGCCGGACTGGCCCTCCTGGCCAGTGGCGAAGCCGTCAGCAAACATAACCTCACCCCGATAGCAAAGATAATTGCCACCAGCACCAACAGCATCCATCCGGAACTATTTGCTGAAGCACCAGTCGGTGCCATTCAAAAATGTTGCACTAAAGCCGGATTACAACTCAGCGACATCGGCCTGTTTGAAATCAATGAGGCGTTTTCATCAGTCCCTCTCGTCGCCATAAAAGAGCTCGGTCTCGACCCGGACAAGGTTAATGTCAATGGTGGTGCAGTATCGATTGGTCACCCGATCGGAGCCAGCGGCGGTCGATTAGTGGCCACCTTATTGCGCGAGATGAAAGTACGTAACGAAAAATATGGGCTTGCAACCCTCTGCATTGGTGGTGGAGAAGCTGTTGCCGCCATTTTTGAGCTTGTTTAAATCACGACACAGGAGAAAACAATGAAACCTATTTTCACAGATCCAGCCAAAGCCCTCGAAGGGCTGACCCAAGACAACATGACCATTGCAGCAGGAGGCTTTGGTCTCTGTGGCATTCCGGAGAACTTGATTACCGCATTACGTGACAGCGGTGCCAAAGGATTGACCGCAGTCAGCAACAATGCCGGTGTTGACGAGTTCGGGCTTGGACTATTGCTGCAAACCAAGCAGATCAAAAAAATGATTTCTTCCTATGTCGGTGAAAACGCCATCTTCGAAAAGCAATTTCTTGATGGGGAATTGGAGCTGGAGTTGACGCCACAGGGAACGCTGGCAGAGAAACTGCGCGCTGGTGGTGCGGGTATCCCGGCTTTTTTCACCCGCACTGGATTCGGCACTCTGCTGGCAGAAAACAAACCAACGCAAACTTTCAACGACAAAGAATATGTCCTCGAAGAAAGCATCACCACTGATCTCGCACTGGTCAAAGCCTGGAAAGCAGACAAAGCTGGCAACCTGATCTTCCGTTTCACGGCCAACAACTTTAATGCCGCTTGCGCAAAAGCCGGCCGCATAACTGTCGCTGAGGTCGAAGAGATTGTTGAAATCGGGGAACTTGACCCTCACCAGATCCACATACCCGGAAACTATATTGACCGGATCGTGGTTTCGTGAAAACTTTGAAAAACCGATTGAGCAGCGGACCATATCCGGGAAATTAACCCTGAAAGGGTTTACAGAAGCTCGTGAATGGCAAGCGAAAAGGATCAGCAAGGAATTCAAAAACGGCATGTATGCCAATCTTGGGATCGGCATGCCAACACTGGTCGCAAACTATATTCCGGAAGAGATCACCGTCACACTGCATGCTGAAAATGGCCTGCTTGGTGTCGGGCCCTTCCCGACAGAAGACAGTGTGGATGCCGATCTGATCAATGCCGGCAAGCAAACCATCACCTGGCTGCCAGGTGCCGCATTTTTTGACAGTTCGGAGTCCTTTGCCATGGTCCGTGGCGGTCACATTGACCTTTCTGTTCTTGGCGCAATGCAGGTCTCCCAATTCGGTGATCTGGCCAACTGGATGATTCCCGGTTCAATGATTAAAGGGCCGGGCGGGGCGATGGATCTGGTCTCCGGTGTAAAAAAAATCATCATCATGATGGATCACTGTGCCAAAGACGGAAGTTCTAAGTTGATGGAACAATGTACTTTGCCGCTGACAGGTAAAAATGTGGTCGACATGATTGTCACCGACCTTGCTGTTTTCGAAGTTGATGCAGAAAAAGGTTTGACCCTGACCGAACTGGCTCCGGGATCAACCCTGGAGACAATCAAGGAAAAAACGGGCTGTCCATTTAACGTTGCCGACGATCTTAAATAATCAAATCATTAATAGGAGGAATTTTATGTCTAGTCGTATTGCGGTCGTCACTGGTGCTGCAAGTGGTATCGGTCTGGCTGTTGCCAAAGCATTGGCTGCCAATGGTGACAAAGTTGTCCTGGCGGACGTCAATGAAGAAGCAGGAACCCGCGAAGCCGAACTAATAGATGGAAAGTTCATCAAAGCTGACCTAAGCACAAAACAGGGGTGTCGCGCCTTGGCAGATGCCGTGCTCAAAGAATTCGGTCGCTGTGACATTCTCGTTAACAATGCAGGAATTCAACATGTCGCACCGATTGAGGACTTTCCGGAAGAAAAATGGGAATTCATCATCAATTTAATGCTGACCGCTCCTTTCCTGCTCAGTAAGTACTTCTGGCCATCCATGAAACAAAACCACTGGGGTCGCATAATTAATCTGAACTCGGTTCACGGGCTTCGTGCTTCAGAATTCAAGTCGGCTTATGTTTCCGCTAAACACGGAATGATGGGCCTCACCAAAACAGCAGCTCTGGAAGGAGCACCACTGGGAATTACCGTGAACAGTATTTGTCCGGGATACGTTCGAACCCCTCTGGTTGACGGCCAAATTGAGGATCAGGCAAAAACCCACGGAATCAGCCGAGAAGAAGTTCTTGAAAAAGTACTGCTAAAAAAACAGGCAATAAAACAAATGGTTGAACCTTCAGAACTTGGTGATGCTGTTGTCTATCTTTGTTCTGACTCGGCCCGTTGCATGACTGGCACCGCCCTGACAATCGACTGCGGTTGGTCAGCCAGTTAAGAGTATTCTCAGCCTCCTTGCTTTTTTTGTGAGTCAAGGAGGCTGAGAAACATCAAAGAGTACGGAAATTATGGATAAAAAACTCCTGGAAATAGTCTTCGACAACCTCTACAACGGCATTTATGTCGCTGACGGCAAGGGTGTCACCATTGGGGTCAACAAAACCTTCGAAGAAATGTCAGGGTTTAGCAATGAAGAGTTGGCAGGTCGAAGTCTCTATGACTTAGTCGGCAAGGATAATTATTTCTCCGGATCAGCCAGCCTGTTAGTGCTGGAACGTAAATGTCCGGTCACAGCAACTTATTCTACCAGTACCAACCGTAAATTCCTGGTTAAAGGACGTCCCATTTTCAACAATCAGGGTGAGATTGAATATATTATCAACACGATATGGGATCTTACCGTCGTCCACTACAACCAACAGATTGATGCTGACACAGCAAGAAGTCAGCTCTTGAGTGATGATGATTTCATCACGTGCAGCGAAAAAATGTCATCGGTCATTGATCTGGCTCTACGGGTTGCAGAAACAGATTCAACCATACTCCTCACAGGTGAATCCGGAGTTGGAAAAAGCCTTCTCGCCCAAACCATTCACCGTTCAAGCGAACGTAAGCAAAAAGTATTGATGAAAATCAATTGTGCTGCGATTCCCGAAACCTTAATAGAATCAGAACTTTTTGGTTATGAAGGGGGCGCATTTACCGGTGCGGACCATAAAGGTAAAGCAGGTTTACTGGAAATGGCCAAAGGTGGCACGGTCTTCCTCGATGAAATATCCGAACTCCCTCTGCATCTGCAATCGAAACTTCTCGGTGTCATTCAGGACAAAGAGTTTTACCGGGTTGGCGGTCGCGAAGCACAAAGAACCGATATTCGCCTGATTGCAGCAACCAACAAGGACCTGGTCAAACTCGTCAGTGAGGGGAAATTTCGTGAAGATCTTTTTTATCGCCTGAATGTTGTTCCAATAGCTATCCCCCCTCTCCGGGAACGCAGAGAGGACATTCCAACTCTGATTCAACACTTCACGGAAAAATATAACCGGAAATACCAGAGCTACAAAAAATTTTCCGAAAGTCTGATCAACCAACTGGTCAGCATGCCGTGGAAAGGCAATATCCGCGAACTGGAAAACGTTGTTGAGCGCAGTATTGTGACCACTCCAGGGGATTTT
Source organism: uncultured Desulfuromusa sp. (assembly GCF_963675815.1). Taxonomy (NCBI): domain Bacteria; kingdom Pseudomonadati; phylum Thermodesulfobacteriota; class Desulfuromonadia; order Desulfuromonadales; family Geopsychrobacteraceae; genus Desulfuromusa; species uncultured Desulfuromusa sp. The sequence goes on along the minus strand of NZ_OY776574.1, from coordinate 2,047,491 downwards.
ATCAGTTGGGAGAAAGTTCAGATACCAGGCATGGAAAACATGATTCCAAAGGGACTTGGACTCAAAGAGATCCTCGCTGAACGAGAGAAAGAAATACTCCTGCAGGCGCAGGAAAAATATCGAACCACGCGAAGAATTGCAGCGGCGCTCGGAATCAGTCAAGCCAGTACCGCCAGAAAATTAAAAGCAATCAAGGGCACAAACTTAAACCCGAAGGAAAAGTGATAACAATGTTTTATTTACTTGACAGCAAAACTTTCACCGTCTAACCTGTTGCGCTAAATGGTCATACCATTTAAACAACATAAATGGACGTGTGTGTTTATAATTTTCATGGCTAGTGGACTATCCATCTAGCAATTTTTAACAACGTTGACCACGGAGGAACGAATGAGGAAATTAAAATTATTTATCGGTTTAGCTCTAATCCTGACCCTGGCTCTGGCACCCAATGCCTTTGCTGCAAAACGTGAAAAATTTGGTGCTGATGATCGTCGTGCTGAAGTCAAAAAAGAACTGCGTACCATCAAGCCATCGACAGAAAAATTTAAATGGAAAATGGTTATGCCATGGTCAAAAGGCCTTTTATTTTATGATGTTGCTCAACATTTTGCCGATTCTGTAAAGCTCGCCTCCGGCGGTCGTCTCGATATCAAACTCTTTTCTGCCGGTGAACTTGTCGGTGCCATGGAAAGTTTTGATGCCGTAAGCAAAGGTCAGGCAGACATCGGCCATGACTGGCCAGGCTACTGGAAAGGCAAGAATGAAGCTTTTGTCGCATTTGCTTCCGTTCCTATGGGACTTGATACTGAAGGATATAATATCTGGCTTTTTGAGCGTGGCGGGTTGGAAATGATGCAGGAAATCTACGGTCGTTTCAATCTTTATGCTCTGCCCGGAGGCAATGTCGGTCAGGAGCTTGGTTTATTCTCCAACAAAAAAGCCAGCACCATGGAAGACTTCAAGGGAATGCGTGTCAGAACAGCGGGTTGGTACATGGATATTCTGACAAACCTTGGCGCTAGCGTTACACCTCTTCCTGGTGGTGAGGTTTACCTCGCCCTTGAGCGTGGTGTCATCGATGCTGCGGAGTTTAGTGTTCCAGCCATGAACTACCCAATGGGCTTTGACGACGTCACCAAATATGTCATCGAACCCGGCGTCCATCAACCTTCTTGCCAGAGTGCCTTTTTTATCAACCAGGATTCCTGGAACAAATTGCCGGCAGATCTCCAGTGGATCGTCAAAATTGCTGCAACAGAGACACAACAATGGTCAACCGCGTGGGCTGAAAACTTGAATGCCCAAGCCGTAAAAATGTTCAAGGAAAAGGTTGAATTCATTCGCATGGATGAAGAAGCCATTAATGGATTTGCTAAAGCTTCACATGAATATCTCGAAAGCCTGAAAGCAAAGTACCCCGATGTAAAGAAAATTCTTGATTCCCAAGACGAGTTCAAAAAAGATTTTGCTGACTGGCGTGAAGAGCGTGGTGGAATCACACCTTGGCCTTACGAGCAATTTATCGAAGGCAAGCACAAACAATAATTTAAACTTTGCGGGAGCCGTATGGCTCCCGCTCCATTATTCGTGAAACAAACAATCAGTCCAACTCTTAAAAGTAGGTTTTATAATTATGATTGATAAAGCCATAGATACTCTCAACGAAAAAATTGGTTTTTACGCTGCTTTCCTGGTACTGCCATTAATAGGTGTGGTCGTTTGGGAAGTCATGATGCGCTATGGATTCAACGCCCCGACATCCTGGGCTTTTGAACTGACCGTGTTTCTCTACGGAATCCATTTTTGCTTCGCTTTGGCTTATGCCCATAAACACAATACTCACGTTGCTATAGACGTTTTTGAATCACGTTTAGCCAGCAGGCCTCGAACAATTCTTAGAATTTTTACGAATGCTGCCCTGTTTATTCCAACCATCGGTCTATTGACCTATTACATGTGCATTCTCGCTGCAAACTCGTGGCAACAATGGGAACATGCCTCAAGCTCCTGGGCTCCCCCCATTTATCCTCTGAAAACGCTCATGGCAATTGGCTTTATCCTTTTCTTACTGCAAGGGGTTGCTAAATTGATTCAGGATATTCGTTCCCTGAAAGAGCCACATTAACCACCTTCACGCATGGAGAAAAAAGACCGATGAGCGTAGAAGTTTTAACCATACTTATGTTCCTGACCCTGATGGCCTCTATCGCCATGGGTCATCCCCTGGCAATCACCCTTGCCGCAGTTGCAACTTTTTACGGCTTAGTTGACAACGGCTTTAACCTGCCTGCCCTGCTGGGTCTGTTTGCCAACAATGCCTGGGGAATCTTCCTTAATTACACTTTGGTTGCCATTCCACTGTTTATTTTTATGGCCCAAATTCTTGATCGTTCCAAGGTCTCTGAAGGTCTTTTTGATGCCTTATATACTGTCCTTGGTGGGCTGCGCGGAGGCCTGGGGATGGCGGTTATCGTCGTTTCAACAGTCTTTGCTGCAACAACCGGAATCGTTGGAGCGTCCGTTGTGGCTATGGGCCTGATGGCCGGTCCGGCGTTATTGCGGCGCGGCTACGACAAAGCCCTCTCAGCCGGTATCATCTGTTCATCAGGCACCCTGGGCATCTTGATCCCTCCATCAATTATGCTCGTTGTTTATGGTGGTTTAACAGGTCAAAAAGAAACCTCCGTCGGCAACCTGTTTGCGGCAGCGATCTTCCCGGGCTTGCTGTTATCCTGTATGTACCTGCTCTACGTCGGCATACGCTGCTACCTTAATCCCAAGCTTGGACCACCAATACCGGCAGAAGACCGTACTGCAAGTGCTCTACAAAAGTTTTCCATGACGATGAAAAACTTTGTCCCTCCGTTCGGCTTGATTCTCACCGTCATGGGAACCATTTTGGCTGGGATCGCCACACCGACAGAAGCTGCAGCTTTAGGCTGTGTAGGAGCACTTGTGCTCGCCCTTGTGACCCGAAAACTAAACTGGAAAGTCATCACTGATGCTTGTGTTTCTACTGCGCGAACAACAGCCATGATCATGGCTCTGTTCATCGGCGGGAAATTCTTTTCTGTTGTTTTTCTGAGCATGGGTGGCGGAGATGTCGTTGCTGATGTCTTATTGGGAATGGATGTCAGTCCCTACGTTGTTTTTGCCATTATGATGGCTGTCGTTTTCTTTATGGGAATGTTCATTGACTGGGCAGCAATCCTGCTGGTTGTCGTCCCGATTTTCACTCCGATCGCAATGGACCTGGAATTTAATCCCCTCTGGTTTGCCATGATGATTTGTATCAATCTGCAAACATCATTCCTGACCCCTCCATTCGGCTATTCACTGTTTTACTTCAAGGGGGTGGCGCCACCGGAGTACAGTATGGGCGATGTTTATCGGGGCATTCTACCTTTTGTTATGATTCAGATTTGTGCGCTGGCAACGATGATATTCTTTCCGCAGATTATTACTTATCTGCCGGATCTTTTCTTTGGTCGTTAACGTCCGGAAAGGAAACAAAATATGCTTCCCAATATTAAAAAAATTCTTTATGCCACTGGAATGGGTGCAGGAGCCCCGCATGTGTTTCGCTATGCTTTGACAATGGCCAAAAAACATGACGCTGAGATCGTTGCCGTCTCAGTTGTTGAGACTCTATCTGAGTTTGCCCAGAACCTTCTCGCTCCTTACATGCCGGCGGAGCAAAGAGAGGAAATTCATAAACAGGCGCAGGAAAGCTCAAGAGAAAAACTTCGGGAGCGGATCAATCAACTCTGCACCAAAGAATGCGGAAATGACGAGCAATGCTTAAAACGACTCATTGACATTCGCATCGAAGAAGGGGCACCGGCACAAACCATTCTGGAGGTCGCCAAAGACATCAATCCCGACCTGATTATCATGGGCGCACACCGGCACACGGCACTCGCAGATGCGATACTGGGGACAACAACACGCAAGGTGCTGCATAGTTCGGCAATACCGGTATTGGTCGTGCGCATCCCTGAAGGATTCCACGAAGAAGGATTTTAGACGGGATTCAGACAGGTTTCAGTTAAAACCGGATTCATTCTATAGAAGGAAAATATGATTTCAAAAACCGTCATTCAACAACTCATCGACAAACTGGGAAAAGACAACGTTGTCAATGAGACCGAGGACCTTCTTGTCCTCGGTTATGATGCGACTCCCGGGCTCCATCACACTCCTGATGTTGTTGTCTATCCCACCAGTACGGAAGACGTTCAGGCTGCACTGCAAATTGCTCGTGCTGCGAGCCTACCCATCACCCCCCGCGGTAGTGGCAGCGGTTTATCCGGTGGCAGCATTCCGGCTAAAGGGGGGATGGTTCTGTGCCTGAACCGGATGGATAATATCCTGGAGATCGACGAGGAAAATCTCACGGTCACAGCACAAGCAGGTGTGATCACTCTTGATCTTGCCAACGCTGTTCTGGCCAGGGGGCTCTTTTATCCTCCGGATCCGGCATCCCAGAAAATTTCAACCATCGGCGGCAATGTTATGGAAGATGCCGGTGGTTTACGCTGCCTCAAATATGGAGTCACCGGTGACTACGTTATGGCGCTAAAGTGTGTCTTGCCGGATGGCAGCATCATTACCACCGGCGGAAAAAGTGTCAAAGATGTTGCCGGCTATTCGTTCAAGGACCTGTTGATCAGCAGTGAAGGAACTCTCGCTATCATCACCGAGATCACATTTCGACTGATCCCTCCACCGCAGACAAACCAGACAATGCTGGCTTATTTTGACAACATTGAAACAGCAGGCAAAGCTGTATCCGAAATTATCGCGGCGAAAATCATCCCCTCGACGATGGAAATCATGGACAAAACAACCATCAACTGCGTTGAAGATTATGTCAAAATCGGGCTGCCCCGCGAAACAGCGGCACTATTATTGATCGAGGTTGATGGTCACCCTGCTGTCGTTGCAGAGGAGAGTGCCGGAGTACAAAAGGTCCTGAAACAGGTCAAAGCCACCGAAATTCATATTGCGGCAAATAAGGAGGAAGCTCTGGATCTGGCCACAGCAAGGCGCATGGCTCTTTCTGCTATGGCTCGGGTTTCTCCTTCAACCCTTATGGAAGATGCAACCGTACCCCGTTCCTGCATGGCTCAGACATTTGCCGAAATTGAACGATTGGCAGCAAAATACGACCTGATCGTCGGCACCTTCGGCCATGCCGGAGATGGCAACCTGCACCCAACTGTTCTTTGCGACGAACGTGACACGGATCAAATGAAACGAGCCCATGCTTTCTTTGACGACCTTTACACCAAAGTCCTAGAGTGGGGCGGCACAGTTTCAGGGGAACATGGTATCGGTATTGCGAAAAAAGAGTATCTGGCCCGTCAGGTTGGCCCCGGGGGAGTTGCTGTCATGAAGCGGATCAAGAAAGCTTTTGATCCGGATGGCGTGCTGAATCCCGGCAAAATATTTTTTGACGACCAGGAGTCCTGAAATGGCAAAGCCGGAAAAACTGGGAAATTTCACCGCTGATGATGCCCCTGAATATGAAGATATCCTGCAGTGTATGCGTTGCGGATTCTGCCTCCCTACCTGTCCTACATTTTCTTTGACCGGACGAGAACGATCCAGTCCACGCGGCCGTGTCGCGTTAGCTCGTGCTGTTGGCGAAGGCAAGATGGAATTCAATCAGGCGATGAAGGAAGAGGCTTTCTTCTGTCTTGATTGCCGTGCATGCACCACAGCCTGCCCATCGGGAGTCCAGGCAGGCAGCCTTATGGAAATGTGCCGCGCTCAGGTCAGTCAGCAACAACCTTTGCCAAAATGGCAGGCCGGATTCCGTGATTTTGTCCTGAAAAAGATGTTGCCTAATCCAGATTTACTGGAAACATCAATGCTCCCTGCCCGCCTCTATCAGCAACTGGGAATCCAATGGCTGGTCCGCCACAGCAAGTTGCTCAAACTTGGGCCTAAGTGGATCGACAAAGCTGAGGGAATGATGCCGGAACTTCGACAACCCCTGCGCCAAAGCATCCCTCAACTCAGCCCGGCTAAAGGGGAAAAACGCGGTACAGTCGCCTTTTTTCTCGGCTGTGTCATGACCCTGATGTATGCCGAAGTTTCCCGTCAGACAGTACGGGTTCTTAACCATCAGGGGTTTGATGTCATCACCCCCAAGGCACAGAAATGTTGTGGAGCACCCCATATGACTGAAGGGGATCGTGAGACAACTCGGCAGCTGGCTCAGCACAACCTTGATCTGTTTATGGATCTGGATGTTGACGCCATTGTCACAGACTGTGCCGGTTGTGGTGCAGCCTTGAAAGAGTATGAGGAGCTCCTTGCTGAGCGTGAAGACCATTCACGGTTACAGATTTTCCATAGCAAGATAAAAGACATCAGCGAATTTCTTATTGACGTTGGAATCCGCACTGAAGACCTGAAACCGGTCAACAAAGTCGTCACCTATCATGAGCCTTGCCACCTCTGTCATGCTCAGGGAATCAGCAAACAGCCCCGTGATGTTATACAGGTGATTCCCGGAATAGAATTCCGGGAGATGAAAGAAGCGAATTGGTGCTGCGGTTCCGCCGCAACATTCAGTTTGAAATTTACCGAGGAGAGTCAGAAAATTCTCGACCGCAAGCTCAATAATATTGCAGATACGGATGCGGAGGTTCTGATCACTTCTAATCCGGGCTGCCACCTGCAATTAGCCTGGGGATTGCGTGAAGCTGAGATGTCCCAACCGGTTTTACATCTGAGTGAGTTACTTGGCGAAGCAACCCCCGATTAGATAAAAACGTCTCTCTGCTGATTTCTATGTGGTCTCCGGTCATTCAGGAACCAGAGTTTTTATCCTGAAAAGGTTATCTTCAAAGATCGGAGACTATGGACTCAACCCTGTTGCGCCCGCTGTTTTTGGCCTTGTAAAGGGCACGGTCAGCGCGGGCAAGAGTCTCTTTTAAGGAGCGACCGGAAGCAAAGGAACAAACACCGAAACTGGCGGTCACGGTATCATCGGTGCCGAAATTCGCATTGCGAATCACTTCAAGCAGCTTTTCAGCCTGATGCTGACAGGCGACAATATTGGTATTTGGCGCAATTATAAGGAATTCTTCTCCACCCCAACGACCGAGAACATCCGTTGCCCGGATATTCTGTTTCAGGATAGCTGCAAACGCCACGAGAACTTTATCGCCAACCAGATGCCCATGGCGGTCATTGATCCCCTTAAAGTGGTCTATATCGAGGAGAATGACACCACAATCGGTGTCGTAGCGCTGAAAAAGTCGCTCTCTTGCTGCGAGTTCCTCGTCCAATTTTAAGCGGTTGTTCAAACCAGTCAGACTATCGGTGATGGAAAGATCCTGCAACAACCGATTGTATTTACGTAATTGAAAATTATGAACGGCAAAAGCACCGGCAGCAAAACTCAGGGCAATGATGGCTTTCCAGAACAGGCCGTAGTCAAATCCCCTGTCCTCCTTTACAGAAACCCAGGAGTTATAGATCCCCTGCTGTTTCTCCGGTGGAACCGAAAGGACCAGTTTATCAAAAACACTGTTGAGCAGCGGCTCGTCATTTCTTGTTCCAACCGCCAGTTTGACATCCTCCTTCAGCCGTCCTGAAACCTTGATCACTCCGGTAAAATATTTCTGTACGGAATCTGCAATGACCATCAGGCTATCGATATAACCATAAAGTTCACCGCTTTCCACCCGCTCCAGTCCATCAGTAATCGATTTGACATCAACAATATTGGCGTCCGGGTACAAAGTTCTGAGCTTCTCTGCAATAGCGTAGTCTTTGACGATTCCGATTTTTTTGTGCAGAATATTTTCGATATCGTCGATAAAAAACTCTTCGGTTCGCGTCGCCAGAACAACCGGCCAGGTCACATACGGCGAAGTAAAATCCATATAGTGAAGCCGTTCCGGTGTACTCGCCGCAAGACTGACAACATCGCACTTTCTCTCTCTGGCAAATTGTAGCGACTGCTCCCAGGATGATGTGGGAATCAGGCTTAAAGGAATCGGTAGCTTCGTCTGGAAAAAAGAGAAATAGTCCGCAGCAATACCGATATGTTTTCCCTTTTCAACACTTTCAAACGGCATCCATTCCGGATCGACGCAATAGGTGATCTCTTTTTTTTCCTGCAGATATTTTTGCTCTTCCCGGGTAAACTCAAGACCTAGATGGTGCGCTTTGAGAAAATCTTCAAACAGGTACGGGCCCGGCTTCTGATCCTGATCAAGCATGCCTCGTTCCAGCAACTGCTTGTAGGTGCGTGTCGTCAGTTCGATATTGACCGCACCGATCGGATAAAAATCACGCAGAAACATCCTTTCAACGACACCCGCTTCATATTTGAGAGCTTCAAGACTCCTCTGTGGTGCATATTTACGTTGAATCAATGCAACCATTTCATCCGTATGGGTCAGGGCATACTCCCACCCCTTGTTGCTTGCTTCAATAAAACGTCGGGTTCTCTCTGGATGTTGAAGGGCCTCTTTCTGAGAAGTAAACAGATTGACCGCGCTCATATAGAAGCCGTAATCAAACGGATCAATAATACTGTACTTGATGCCCTTCTGCTCAAGATCAAAAATCTGGTTGGAGAGAAAGGCACTTAAAGCATCAACTTTACCTTCGACAAAGCCGTCGATATTGAAGGAGTGTTCAACAATATCACTATTGGTTGCGTTGATGTTGAAATGGTCAAGCATCAGGGCCAGAGTGCTGTACTTGAACTCATCCTTGGTCCCCATAATAGTTTTACCAGTGAGTTCCCTGGGATTATGGATCTGTGGCGAGGTGACAAAAATCAGAGGAGAACGCTGAAAATAGGTCGCAAGCAAAACAATCGGCTGTATCTTGCCGTCAGCGATGACCAGACTGGCGTTGTGAATTCCGTAATTGGCCTGCTGATTGAGAACCTTCTCCACCGTATCAAGGCCCGCCTTGTATTCATGGAGAGTCACATCAAGACCGGCGGCGCGATAGAAACCCTTCTCAACCGCAGCGATGAAACCTGCAAATTCAAACTGAAACTTCCAGTCAAGCTGCAGTGACACCTTTTCGAGAGGTAATGCTTGCTCCTGCGCAAAAGAGGGAAAAGCAACCCCGAAAAGAAGCAACACAAGGCATAAAATTTTAGTAAGTTTCATCGTTTTTTCCGGTACGGGCTGGTCCAACCATAAAAATGCCAAATGACAGAGGTACTTTACCACATATCACAGGTTTACAAATAGTCAGTTGATCAACATGAACGTCGCAGTTCTGAATGAATATCACCACATGACATCCCAATAAATAATGAAACGCGATTGCTTTATGCCACAGCAAAAATGTATATATAGCGCTGCCAAATAACCCCACTCCTGAATGACTGCCGAATGGAAGAAACAGTGAAACCCAATACAGAATTTAAAAAACCGGAAGTTATTGTTTTATCCTTGGCCCACCTTGCCCACGACACATTTTCTGCCTTTCTGGCACCGCTGTTGCCACTGTTGATTGACAAACTGGGCATGTCTCTGTCAATGACCGCCTTTCTTGATATTATTCGCAGAATTCCAGCTCTGTTCAATCCATTTATGGGCTTGTTGGCCGAAAAAACAGGGATCAAATATTTCGTCATCCTGACTCCCGCAATAACGGCTATCAGCATGGGACTCATAGGTCTCGCCAATTCATTTACGATGTTATTCATCCTTCTTTTTGTCGCTGGAATTTCCGCAGCCCTGTTTCATGTTCCCTCTCCGGTCATCGTTAAGGAAGCTTCCGGCAACAAAGTTGGACTAGGAATGAGTTTTTTCATGGTCGGTGGTGAACTCGCCAGAACCCTCGGCCCATTGCTGGTTATTTCAGCTGTGTCAGTCTGGAGCCTTGAAGAGATATACCGGCTGATCCCCCTTGGACTCATCGCCTCTCTTGTGCTTTACATAAAGCTGAAAAATATTGACGTGAACAGAAGCGCACAAAAAACCAAGGAGAAGGGTGATACCCGCAAATTACTTCATCAATACTGGCCGTTTCTCACTGTTATTGCCGGATTTCTTTGCTTTCAGGCGGCAATGAAAAGTGCGCTGACTCTTTATCTACCGGTCTACTTAACCGGCCAGGGAGCATCATTATGGTTTGCCGGTATATCCTTATCGGTCCTGCAGTTTTTTGGTGTTGTCGGAACATTCTGTGCGGGGAATATTTCCGATAGAATCGGACGCAAAAATACTCTGGTGATCTCCAGCATTGGTTCTGTCACAGCCATGGCGCTGTTTATATTCACACAGAATATTATTCTGTTGAGCATTTTAGGTTTGTTTCTCTTTGCCTCAGGTCCAGTTCTCATGGCCAGTATTCAAGATACCAATTCAAACATGCCGACATTTATGAACAGCATGTACATGTTTATAAATTTTGGGGTGAGTTCGGTTCTGGTTTTTGCCCTGGGGTTTTTAGGTGACGCGATTGGCCTGGAGCTCACCTATCAGATCTGTACTCTGTTTGCAGTCGGTTCTATTCCGATGGCCCTTCTGCTGACACGTTTCAGCAAAGGCGCCGAAACCCGCGTTTAGAACTGAGGACATAAGGATACATTTCACAAGCAACGAGAACAGCTTCTCTTCCAACCTCTTCCCAGATTAAAGACGGTTGTATCCATTCAGAGCTGCAACACGATAAGCTTCGGCCATCGTCGGGTAGTTGAAAGTCGTATTGATAAAATATTTGACGTTATTATACGGCTTCGGTTGAGACATGATTGCCTGCCCGATGTGAAGAATCTCTGCCGCATTATGCCCAAAACAATGGATACCAAGAATTTCCAGGGTTTCCCGGTGAAAAAGCAGTTTGAGCATGCCGACCTTGTGATTCGTAATTTGACCACGAGCCAGATGGCGGAAAAAAGAGTGGCCCACTTCATAGGGGACGCGCTGTTCAGTCAGCTCCTGCTCAGTGCGACCAAGACAACTGATTTCCGGCGACGTATAGATCCCCGTAGGGATATCCTTAACCAGTCGTTCTTCGCAGTTCCCTTCAGCAATATGAGTCCCTGCAAAACGCCCTTGATCATAGGCCGCGCTCGCCAGATTCGGGAAACCGACAATGTCGCCAACAGCATAGATATGGGGAACAACCGACTGATAGGCCTCATTCACGGCAATATTGCCCCGATGGTCGACCTCAATACCAATATCTTCAAGGCCCATTCCTGCTGAATTTCCGCTACGCCCATTCGCCCACAGCAACATTTCAGATTTAATAATCTTGCCCGTTTTCAGATGCAGCACAACAGCATCTGCGTTCACTTCGACCCGTTCATACTCTTCATTCTGGCGGACCAGAACCCCTTTTTCATCACGCATATGATAGCTCAGGGCATTACTGATCTCTTCGTCCAGAAACTCCAGCAGGCGTTCTCGGGTGTTAACCAGATTGACCTTAACGCCAATATCTTTAAATGCCGAGGCGTATTCGCAACCAATAACGCCGGCACCGTAAACGGTAACCGTCGTCGGCAGATGACTTATTTGCAGAACGGTATCACTATCAACGATGCGTGGATTGTTGAAGTCGATATCATCAGGACGATAGGGATGAGAACCTGTCGCAATCACAAAATGATCGGCGGTAAAAAGACGAGAAATACCCAGTCCATCGGAAATTTCAATACTGTGCGGATCAATAAAGCGAGCGTGCCCCTCAATAACCTTCACGCCATTGCGCTCGTAAAACCCTTCACGTTCACGAACCTGGCGATCAACCACATCCATGACACCGTCAAGAAGTTCTGCAGACGTGATCTTTAAATGTTGAGATCCGCGATCAAACAGGCGACTACTCCTAATTTCAGTTGCCTGCCTGACCATTTCGATTAAGGCTTTGCTCGGAATTGTCCCGGAATGGGTGCACCCACCCCCGACCTGACAGTTCTTTTCAACAACAGCCACAGATTTACCAGCCTTAGCCAGCTGGATCGAAGCCCCTTCACCACCAGGGCCACTGCCGATAACTATGGTGTCAAAATGTGTTCTCAATGCATCCATATTGATCTCTCTGCTCATCGTTTCCTGAAAAATGATAGATTCAGTGGCTGTTTATATCATGATAAAAAAATGCCTTATTGACTCATGCAGGTTTCAGACAATCCTACCACAATTTTTCCGACAATGGTTATGCGTCTTCAAAGCTATCCGCTTAAATCATTAAAGTTCTCATTCTTTTTATAAAAAAACCCTCGCGCCTGCTGAATAGCTTCAACCTTCCCTTCGGAGTCTAACACATCAAGATATTTATTGATTTCACTTCTATGCATGCCCAAAATCTGCACCAGATCTTCAAGGGTACAAGGCCTTCTGGCAATCGTTTCCAGAATCGCTGTTTCTGCATCACTACGGTAGGATTTGATGTTTTTTCTTTGTGGAGCAGCAGCAATAATTTCCGTATTATCCAGCTGTAAGAGATCAAGAACTCTGCGGAGTTCGGCCTTGGTCGCCCCATGAATGTCGGTTTCCGTTCCGGGTCTGTCCAAAGTATTAATTTGCACTGAGTCTGGCCGAATCTGTTGAATGATCTTTCTTAACTCCAGTAATTCTTCCTCACTATCGTTGTAATTAGGGAGAATGAGGATTTCCAGCCAGATCTTTCCTGAAAATTCTTTTCTGAATTCTATCAATCCCTGTAAATACCGCTCCAATGTCAGCGTCTCGGGTGGACGATTTATTTTTTTAAAGACCGCTTCTGTCGCTGCATCCAGAGAAGGGAGAACAACATCAGCAGATATCAGCTCAGTTCGAACTTGCTGATCATAAAGTAACGTCCCATTGGTTAAAACCGCGATAGGGATATGGGGCTTGATTTGTTTAATAAAAGCAATCACATCCCCGATCCGGACATTCAATGTCGGCTCTCCTGAGCCGGAAAAAGTAATATAATCAGGATCAGGATTATTCTTAAAGTAGCTGGATAATTCTTCTACGATTCGTTCGTAGGACACATACTCTTGTCTTTCGAGAGTTAACTTTGTTGTCTTGCCGACTTCGCAATAAACACAATCAAGCGAACACACCTTTTTGGGAACTAAATCAACCCCCAGAGACATCCCCAGCCGCCTTGAAGGGACTGGACCAAACAAATATTTATACATAAGAGGCACCCTTGAATTTTTCTCTGTCTTTCACGCCGGACACAACTCAAACAGCCCCCGATCTATAGATTGAGGGCTGTTTGAGAAAAATAAAATAGAGCTTCAAAAATCAGTATTCCCGTAAAAACGACCGTCAGGAGGCAGAAAGAACCTGACGAATCGCACTCAGAATCTGATCCACTTCTTCGCGCTTGATGACCAGTGGAGGAGCAAAACGGATGATGTTCTCATGGGTATCTTTCGCCAGAACTCCCTGCTCTTTCAACTTATAACAGTAGGCGCGCGCACCACCGACTTCAGGATGGAATTCAATCGCAAGCATGAGTCCACGACCACGCACCTCCTTGATGTGAGGATGCGAGATTTTTTTTAATTCATTCAGGAAATATTTCCCCTGCTCATAAGAATTTTCGATTAATTTTTCTTCAAACAGGACCTTCAGAGCCGCTCGAGAAACTGCACACGCCAGCGGATTACCACCAAAGGTGCTACCATGTTCACCCGGTTGGAGAACATCCATAACCTCAGTATTTGATAACACAGCAGACACCGGATAAAAGCCTCCTGAGAGGGCTTTACCAATAATGGTCAAGTCAGCCTCAATTCCTTCGTATTCTTCGGTCAATAACTTTCCGGTACGTCCCAAGCCGGTCTGGATTTCGTCCAGAATCAGGATAACGTTGTGGCGGTCACAAATCTCCCTGGCCTTTTTAAGGTAACCCTCAGGTGGAATCATCACTCCTGCTTCGCCCTGGATGGGTTCCACCAGAAAAGCTACCGTATTTTCGGTTATTGCCGCTTCAAAAGCAGCAGCATCACCAAAGGGAACACTTTTAAATCCCGGCGTAAAAGGACCAAACCCTGCGCGGGCATTATCATCAGTACTGAAGCTGACAATACTGATGGTACGACCATGAAAATTATTATCACAGACAATGATTTCCGCCTTGTCCTCTGGCACCCCCTTCACCGTGTATCCCCACTTGCGTACTGTTTTAATAGCTGTCTCCACAGCTTCAGCACCGCTGTTCATCGGCAGAACCTTATGTGAATTGGTCATCTCACAAAGTTCTTTATAAAAAGGTCCCAACTGATCATTGCGAAAAGCCCGTGACGTCAAAGTCAACTTTTCAGCCTGCTTCACCATTGCCTGCATAATTTCAGGGTGGCAGTGGCCCTGGTTGACTGCTGAATACGCAGCCAGGCAATCGAGATATTTATTGCCATCGACGTCCCAGACCCAGACCCCTTTACCTCGCGTTAGCACAACATCAAGTGGTTTATAATTATGGGCTCCATATTGATCTTCCAAGCCAACATATTCACTCTGCTGCATGTGACGACTCCTGTTTTCAATGAAATGAGTAAGATTCTGATTGTAAAAACTGTCATAACATAGGAGATAGCTTCTCGTCTGTTATTTTCTAAAAAGAGCTGATTTTAATGTGGCAGGGTAAAGTGAGGACCTTCAGCCGGACAATTCTGGAGCAAAGCCATGGCCTCTTGAGCTGAAATTGCTGCACTGTAGAGATAACCTTGCACTTCGTGGCAACCCAGATTTCGTAAGTAATCAAGTTGGAAAAGGTTTTCGACTCCTGAACCAACCACATTCAATTTTAGGCCCTTGGCCATCATTGCAATACCATCTGCAATGCAGGTTCGATCCGGATTTTCTTCAATTTCCCGGACAAAAGATCGATCGATCTTTAGAGTATTGACAGGTAAGTTCTGCAGGTAACTGAGAGATGAATGACCGCGGCCAAAATCGTCTATCGTTACTGACACCCCAAAATCTCTTAATATTCGCAGTTGTTTTACAACTTCAGTCTCTCCGTTATTTAATCCCCGTTCGGTTATTTCTATTGTAAACAAAGCGGACGAAAGATTGAATTCCTGCAATATCTGAATGAAATGTTCTGCAAAATCATCCTCTTTCAGTTGAATAAGAGAAACATTCAACGATACTTTAACCGGAGGAATCCCTTGTTGTTGCCAGCGAACCATCTCTTCACAAACAGTACGCAAAACCCAGATTCCGAGAGTCACCATCAATTTTGAAGACTCTGCGGCAGCAAGAAAATCTTCGGGGTAAAGAAGACCTCGTTCAGGATGCTGCCAGCGCAACAGAGCCTCCATCCCAACAATTTCATGGTTACCCGGATCAACTTTAGGCTGAAAAAATACCTGGAATTGTCTCTTTTCTATTGCGGAAGACAAGTCATGTTCCGGCGTCAGAAAATGAGAATCACTCTTCATGCTATCGCTATAGAAACAGTATCCATCTTTACCGTTTTCTTTCACGTGATACATCGCCATATCAGCACTCCGCAGCAAGGTTTCACCTGTTTCCCCTGCTGCAGGATAGATTGCAATCCCGACACACATACTCAGGTAGAGCTCATGATTGTTAATACTGAAAGGCTGACGCACCGCTTTGAGTATTTTTTCTGCAACTGAAGCAACACTCTCTTTATGGGGGATGTCCGGCAACAGCAGACAGAACTCATCACCACCAAACCGGGCAAGGGTATCTTCTGCCCGCAGATAGTCAAGAATCCGCTCGGAAACCCGCTGTAAAACCAGGTCCCCCATGGCATGCCCGAGAGTATCGTTAATGAGCTTAAAACGATCCAGATCCATAAACAGGATCGCGAATTTCTGCCTGTTTCGCCTTGCATGAGCAAGCGCCTGATTCAATCTGTCATCAAATAAAATACGATTGGGAAGCTGAGTCAATAAATCATGATAGGCCTGAAAACTGATATGCTCTTCTGAACGTTTACGCGCAGAGATATCTCTGGCACTTCCCAGAGTGCCAATAAATACCCTTTTCCCCGTGTCATCATTTTCATATACCCCGGTCGCATTTAATTCAATGATCAACTCATAGTTGTCGAAAGATTTGACAAGGTCACTTGACTGATTGACAAGAAGACGCATCTCAGCACTTCTAGTGGCTCGGTCCCCAGCACGTTGTTCTCTGAAAAAATGATGGCATTCAGCAGCATTATGAGGATGAATGATAGAAGAGAAGTGCTTGCCGAGTAATTCATTCCGCTTATACCCAAGCAGATCTTCGACCATATCGTTGACATAAGTGAAGACGCCCTCGGTATCAAGCATGTAAATAAAATCAGGAGAGCTGTTCACAATATAGCGATGGAACTGTTCCGATTCACTCAATGATTGGCTGGCTGTCAGAGATTCTCTCTCGCGATGATAATGTTCGACTCCCCGCCTGACCGTTTCCAGCAACTCTTCCGGATTGTAGGGTTTACGAATAAAATCATAGGCACCAAGCCGCATAGATTCCTTGATCGAAGGAAAAGAGGTATCACCACTGACGACGATCGTTTCAAGGTCCAACTTTGCTTCCCGTACAAATTCAAGAACCTCGAGCCCATCAATACCGGGCATTTGCAAATCAAGGAGCAACAGCTCGTATTTATTATCCTGTAACTTTGTGATCGCCTCGCTGCCTGTTCTCGCCAATTCAACCTGATAACCATTAATTCGCAACAAAGCTTGTAAGCTCAGAAGTAAAGACAGCTGATCATCAACAATCAGGATCTGTGATTGCTCGACTTTCTCAGCATTTAACGTATTTTCAAGTTTTTTACTTTGCACAAAAACCCCTAAGATTTAACCGGACAAATAACCCTGCAAGGAATCTGCAGGTGGAAGCTTGTTCCAGAGCCTAATGAGCTATGACAACTGATTCTACCACAGATATCGTCCACCATCCCCTTAACAATACTCAAACCAACCCCAGCATGAGAAGGCCCTTTGGTGCTGATAACCGGTTGAAAAAGCTTTTCCTGTAATTCAGGAGAAATTCCTGAGCCATTGTCCTGAATTATTATTTCAACATGTTTTCCGTGATCCGATGAATAACCGCGACGGGTCATAAGCTTCACCACACCATTGGCGCTGGAAGCTTCGGCTGCGTTCTTGATAAGATTCACCAGGATTTGCTTCACCAGAACCGGATTCGTCGCCACATCTTCCAGATCTTTTTGCAGATCAAATCTGATTTCAACCTGACGCGGTTTCAACACCGTGTCATCCATAGCATCCCCTATGTCCAGAATAAGTTGGTTGAGATCAATACTGGGCTCAGGAAACCCCGGAATTTCCTGTCGATTCAGATAATAATTCAGAATTTCGTCAATCCTGCGAACTTCTTTTTTAATGGCCTCGGTCAGGTCCTGATTTTTGTTATTGACCAGTGAGTGATGCAAAACTTCACTATAGTTACCAATGATTGTCAATGGATTCTTAACCTCATGGCTGACTCGGCGCAACAAACTACTTCCCTCATTCACATAATCCTGAACATCCACAGATGTCTTCATCAAAGCATCACTGATAACCTGACCGAACATTTTGATCTGCAAAGATTGTAATCGTTGTAAATCCTGGGTTGAATCAATACCAAGCACGACAACTCCCAGAGCACGACCATTCAAGAGAAAGGGGTGGCAACTGATCCCTTGCCCTTCGGACAACCTTATCAGCACATGGTCATTCACTGTCAACGGCTGGATAGGCTGAAAAGAATTCGTCGTCTTTCCGCTATGTAGCGCCAAAGCGGGCAGGCTAGATTTCGGCTCCATTGAAATCTTCAATTCGCCGATCAGTCTGGCCTGTCCCTCGCTCAGAATTCCAGTCAGTTGAAAATGCTGCTGGTCCAATAAAAAGAAAATGGCCTCGTTCGCCGGGCTATTTTCGAGATACAGTTGTCGCGCGATCCGGACGAGTTCTTTCGGTTTCTCGCCAAGACCAAGGCGGGAACGAGCCACCTCCTGATCCGCAAGGACAAAAGACAGCTCCGTCAGACGATCAAGGGATGCGGACAGTTCCGTTTGAAGTTTTCCCGGGCTATGTAAAAAGGCTCCAAAGCGGGGATACAATCCCCCCGCCCATTCGAAGAGATAATCAATTTCACTTTTGGTAAACCCAAACAAACGCTCTGCCAGGGCTTCCGTTTCTGCCGTCAATTGCTGAGGGCTCTGGCAAAATTGCTGTGTCATGCGAGCAATTTTGAGCAACGGATGATTCCCTTCAATTTGAGAAAGATCCGCATGCAGAAAACGGATAGTATCCACTAAAAAAGAGTCAAGTTTCCAAGGCTCGATCAATTTATCTGCAATCTGGAGATGATCAATCTGGTAATGAGCTTCCTCCAGATGGCATTGCATTGCACTGCTCCAAGGATGAACATCCAAACCAATATAATCACGACCTTCTTTAATAAACAGAGCGTAAATGCCAAGGTTTTGTAGTAATCCGCTCAGCTGAGCTTCTTCAATATAAGGATAATTAACTGAAGGCGCCAGACAACGTGCAACGATTCCGGAAACCCGGGACGAAAACCACAGGCCATACTGAAAAGATAATTCTTGAGGGGTAAAGTCATGCTGGACAATTTGTCGGGCTGATTGCAGAGCAACACCGGTTATCATTGCAACGCCAAGCCGTTGAACTGCTGAAGATACGGGCTCAAGAGGATCAAGGGGTTCCGATCCGGACTTGCTGGCGGCAAGGATAATTCTTGCTGCCAAGGCCGCATCCTGAAGAATAATATCAGCCAGAGACTGTTGATCACCACCGCTCAGGCAAGTCTCTATCAAATCAATTAATACTTGAGGCATACAAAGCAGGTCCATGACATCCTGCTCAGAAAATATATTTAAAGTCCCTTCGATACCCCCCGGCAATGTTTCCTCCATGTGCGTGAAATGCCTTTTGTGATCTAATCCTAGAATTACAGATCTTTATTATTGACTAAATTTTCCTTCGCAGCAAGGTGAATATCGACAAAACCTCTTAATATTCAATAAGTTATATAATCCATCGCGTTTTTATTTACTAATAAATTTTTGCTAAAGGTAAAACATGGAAAAAACACAAAAACAACAAAAGACTGCTAACACACTGTAATATAAAAGAAAAACAACAATCGAAAGAAGCTTGATTGTTTCAGGAAAATACAGGACAAATATTAAAAAAACGAACAAAAACAAGAGAAAATCATAACATATTGATTTAACTCAACTTTTCATATTTCAAAATATAATGATTTTGAAGAAAAAATAAGAAGGGAAATTACAAGCCTGAGTGCTGTAACAAATAATCAATCTTACGGCGATCAACTTCAGTCCAAGGGCCGACGACAACCAGTTTCATCCGCGTGCTGCAAAACATTTCTTTAGCAACTTTTTGCAGGGCTGCCGGTGTTAATTGCTGCAACTCGTGACAATCCTGTTGCAAAGTACGAATATAATCAGTCTGTAGCCCCCAGCCATAGCGAACAGCCATCGCTTCACTCTGATCGCGGGAGAATTCAAGATCAAAGAGGTAACTTCTGGTGACAGCACTCAATTCGTCAGCTGGAATCGGCCGGTTACGCAATTCCACCAGAATCTTAAACAGCTCAATGACCGCAGGTTGTAAATTTTCCGGAGAAACGGATAAATCAATGGCCATATAGCCCGTGTCATCCAGAAATGAACAGTTTGCTTCAACCGAATAGGTCAACCCCAATTCTTCACGCAACCGGACAGAGAGTCGCGCACCACCGCCCCAGGATAAGATTCGTCGCAACATGCGTACAGCAAGAGTCCGCTCATCCTTTCTTCCGGGCAAACGAAATGCCAGCTGCAAACTGATCTGCGAATCAGAGTCCTGAACCCAGAGACTCTGTGGCTCTTCATCCATTTTCTCAGGGGCAGGCAAAATCGGCAGACTTTTTCTCGCTGGCCAGTCGCCAAATTCATTTGCTACACTCTGCCGAAAAGTCTCTCTTGCAATCGGACCACAGGCACATATCACCAGATTTTCAGGAATGTACCAGGACCGGTAATAAGCCTCGAGTTTAGCCCGATCGATTGTGTGCAATGTTTCTGTCGAACCGATGAGTGATTCTCCCAACGGATGTTCCGGCCACAGAAGATTCACCATCAGGTTATCATGATTGATCTGAACTCCATCCTCGTTAAAATCCTCACGGGCTTCTTCCAGAATAATGCGCCGTTCGATGTCGATGTCATTAAATCTCGGTCGTCTTAACATTGAAGCAAATAAAGCCACTCCCTCAGCCAGAAAATCGGGATGAAGCTGAGAATGAAAGCAAGTGGTCTCCATGTCGGTCGAAGCGTTAACAGAACCACCTATCGCCTCAAAAGCGCGTTCCAGATCAATACTGGTCGCATACTCGGCTGTTCCCCGAAAAATCATGTGTTCCAGAAAATGGGAGATGCCGGCAAGCTCTGTTGGTTCGCAACGCCCTCCCACAGACATAGAGCAGACCAATTCAGCGGAATGCAAATGAGGCATGGGAACTGTGACCAGGCGAACGCCGTTGGCTAAAGTATCAGTGTAGTATTCAGGCATGCAAAAATACACAAAGGGCCATCAATTCCTGACAGCCCCTTGACTCCATTCATATGCAGTTAAAAATTCAGCTGCGCAACAACTTTGCGGCCTCTTTAGCATGATAGGTGATAATCAGATCTGCTCCGGCGCGCTTCATCCCAAGCAGAGTTTCCATCATCACCCGGTCACCATCGATCCAGTCCTTTTCAGCAGCAGCTTTAACCATGCTGTACTCACCAGAAACATTGTAAGCGACCAGTGGCAAGTCAAAATTATCCTTCAATTCCCTCAGCACATCCAGATAGGCCAATGCAGGCTTAACCATAAGGAAATCTGCGGACTCGGCAACATCCTGATTGGCTTCGCGTAATGCTTCCAAGCGGTTCGCAGGGTCCATCTGGTAGCTGCGCCGGTCACCAAATTCCGGGGTGCTCTCTGCCGCTTCACGAAACGGCCCATAATAAGCACTGGCATATTTGACCGCATAACTCATGACGGGAATATGTTCAAAGCCATTTTCATCGAGAATATCACGAATCGCAGCAACCCGACCATCCATCATATCTGAAGGAGCAACGATATCAGCCCCGGCCTGGGCATGAGACAGGGCCTCCGCAGCCAAAAGGTCCAGGGTTGAATCATTGTCAACATCACCATCTTTGATGACTCCGCAATGGCCATGATCCGTATATTCACACATACAGACATCGGTAATCACAGTAAGCCCGGGGACCTCCGCCTTGATGGCACGAATGGTATTTTGAATAATTCCCGTAGCGCAATAGGCATCACTACCAACGGCGTCCTTTGTTTCAGGGATACCAAACAGAACAACGGCAGGGATTCCCAAGTCAAAAACCTCTTTTGCTTCAATGACAATATTATCAATCGATTGCTGATAGATTCCCGGCATTGAGCCAATCTCTTTTTTGATGTTCTCACCAAACGCGCTGAACATGGGATAAATCAGATCATCGACCCGCAGGTGGGTTTCACGCACCATACGGCGAATATTGTCATTCCGGCGCAAACGACGGGGACGGTAATTGGGGAAATACATAAGTGACTCCTGTTTATTATTTATTCCGCATAATATTCAACCATCGCAGCAACTAACGCATTCAGCGTCCACTGTTCCGGCTCCAGATCAACGTCAAAACCATGATCACGAATAGTCTCGGACGTTTGTGGTCCAATAGAAAAAAATTTGGTTTCCCCCTGCAATGTCTTCAAATCTTCACCGAGCATGGCGTACAGGTTGGCAAAAGTTGAAGAGGAACTGAAACAGACAGCGTCAATAGCGCCGCTATCAAGCAGATGACGGATGTCTTCTTTGCTCTCTTCCGGCATGATCGTCCGGTAAGCAACAGGCGCACTAACCTCGGCACCCGCATTCTGAAGTGCCTCGATAATCAGGGGACGAGCGATTTCTGCCCTTGGATAGAGAACCTTTTTCCCTTCAACTCCGTGTTTCAAGAGCTCTGCAACGATACCTTCAGCGCGGTGATCAGCAGGGATAATATCCGGATGAATGTGATTTTCTTCAATTGCGGCAGCGGTTTTAGGACCTACGGCGACAATCAACATTTCCGTCAATACACCATAGTACTGATTGTTCTCGAGCAATCGCTCAAAAAATGCGGCAACGCCATTAACTGAAGTCAGAATCAGGATATCGAAATCATCCAGATCCCGCATAACAAAATCAAATGGAGCCCAACTCTCCGGGGGAACAATCTCAATTGTTGGAATGCAGACGGCCGAAGCTCCCTGTTGTTCCAGCAATGCGATAAAGTCCGCTGCTTGAGCTTGAGGTCGCGTCACTAAAAAACGTCTTCCCGCCAAGGGCAACCTTGAAGCCAAAATCAATCCCCATCCGTATTGAAGGTTTCACAACCGTAGACCTCGTTGAGAATCTCTGCAGCGCCTTGAGCCAAAAGTTCTTTTGCTAACGCAACACCGGTTGCAAACGCCTCGTCAACATGGCAGGTCATGGTTTCTTTCAACATCTTGCGGCCAAGAACATCCGACACAAGTCCGGTCAGTTTCAACTGATCACCAGTCACTGTTCCAAAAGCGGCAATCGGAACCTGGCATCCCCCTTCAAGAGTTGACAGCACGGCTCGTTCCGCCGTAACAGCATAGGATGTCGGCAGATGATTAAAAAAGTCGATCAATTGATTGGTCTCATCATCATCAATGCGACTTTCCAACCCTAAAGCACCCTGCCCGATGGCAGGAAGACACATCTCAGGCTCCAGATACTCGCCAATCTGCGCAGAGAACCCAAGCCGGTGCATTCCCGCAGCTGCCAACACAACGGCATCCAGATCGTCCTCTTCCAACTTGCCGATCCGAGTTTGCACATTCCCACGAATATCAACCATTTCCAGGTCAGGACGCAGATTCAGAAGTTGTGCTTTACGTCGCAATGAAGAGGTCCCGATGCGACCATTCCGGCTGATATCTGCAAAGCTGTTACACCCTTCTCTCAACACAACAATATCACGTGGATCTGCCCGTTCAGTGATACAGCGCAACCCTGTCCCATCAGGAAAAAAGGTCGGAACATCCTTCATCGAATGCACTGCAATATCGACTTCGTGGCGCAGCATTGCTTCCTGAATCTCTTTGACAAACAGCCCCTTCCCACCTACCATTGCCAGAGGAACATCCAGGATTTTATCTCCCTGAGTTTTAATTTTAGTCAGTGTCACCTCCAGGCCGGGATAGCGTTTTTCCAGTTCATCTTTAACCCAGTTAGCCTGCCAGAGGGCTAAAGCACTTGCGCGAGTTCCGATTCTCAAGGTGCCAGTGGACATAATTTCTCCTTTGATATGGACATGAATAATCTTATTTATCGGGGTTTGATTTCCGCTGTTCAGTATCAGGCAGATCGAACAATGTTCGGACCGCATCAAGATACAGGCTGCTATCATCCCCAGAGCTTGTCTGCTTCAGAACTTGAGTGGGATGATGCAGAATTTTATTAATAATAGCGCTGGTCATTGATTCAATCGCTTTGCGCTCTTTGTCATTTAAAGCATTCAGATTTGAGAGAGTCTTTTCCATTTCCGTCTGGCGCACCTGCTCCATTTTCCGGCGCAGAGCAACGATTGTCGGTTTCACTTCCAGGGTTGCCAGCCAGCTTTGGAATTGTCCAACCTCCTCGTTGATAATAAGTTCCGCCTTGGCTGCTTCTTTCTGCCGTTCCTTCAAATTTGCCTGCACAACACCCTGTAAATCATCGACATCGTACAGGTAGATACTGTCTAACTTGTTGGCAGCAGGATCAATATCACGCGGTACCGCGATATCAATCAGGAACATGGGTTTATAGCGCCTCTCCTTACAGACCTCTTTGAGTTTTTTTGCACTGAGAACATAATCAGGGGCACCGGTCGATGAGAGAACAATATCAACCCGATGGAGTTGTTCCTGAAAATTATCAAAGCTGACAGCAGTCCCATTAAACTCTTCGGCCAGTTTTTCTGCCCGGCTGAAAGTGCGATTTGTGACCAGAACCTTGGAGACCCCATTATTGATAAAATGTTTGGCGGCCAGTTCACACATTTCACCGGCACCGATCAGCATAACAGTCTTATTATCAAGGGAGTCAAAAATTTTACGGGCAAGCTCAACGGCAGCAAAAGAAATTGAAACCGCATTGCTGGCAATTGCAGTTTCACTACGGACTCGTTTGGCCACAGAAAAAGCTTTATGCAGAAAACGGTTCAGGATTAAGCCAACCGTCTTATACTCACAGGCATAGCCGTAAGCTGTTTTGATCTGCCCCAGGATCTGCGGCTCACCAATCATCATGGAATCAAGGCTGGAAGCAACCCGCAGTACATGCAGAATCGCCTCAGTCCCGGAGAAATCATACAGGTGGGGGCTCAGAGTTTCAGGTTTCAAGTCATGAAAATCAGCCAAAAACTGTTTCAATTCAATAATTGCAGCATCAGATTGTCGACTGATGACATAGAGCTCAACACGGTTACAGGTTGAAACAATCACAGCTTCGGAAACAGACGGAAGGGCTAAAACCTGTCTCAGAGGATTTTCCATTTCAGCCGGGGAAAAAGCAACTTTCTCTCTTATTTCAACTGGAGCTGTTTTATGACTTAACCCCACGATAACTATATTCATATATTTTTGCTTTTCAGACTTTCATCAAAGAACGGCAAAAGCCTCAAAGGTGTGATAACCACCAAGTAACAAATTGACCCCAAGGAAAGTAAACAACAGAAACATAAACGCTATGATAGAGAAAATTGCTGCCTTGCGTCCACGCCAACCAATTGTCAACCGTCCGTGTAAGAGTGCCGCATACAGAAACCAGGTAATCAATGCCCATGTTTCCTTTGGGTCCCAGCTCCAGTATGTCCCCCAAGCCGTATTAGCCCAGAAAGCACCACTGATAATCCCTAAAGTCATCAACGGGAAACCGACGCTCAGACAGGTATAATTCACTTTATCCAGAACATCCAATGAGGGCAATAACTTGTAAATCCCGTTGAATCGCTTACTTTTCAACATCCGGTTTTGAATCAGGTACATAACTCCCGCCCCAAAGGAAAGTGAAAAAGCAGCATTTCCCAAAAAAGCAAAGATAATATGCACGGGGAAAAGCCAACTTTTCAAAACCGGGTTCAACTGAACAACCACGTTTGGACTTAAAGCACTGGCAATCATGAGCAGAAAAGCCAATGGCGCTGCGAAGGCCCCCATCACTGACAAATGAAACCGGAGATCCAGCAACAAAAAAAGTAAAACCAGACACCAGGCAAAAAAGGCAAAAGATTCATGCAAACTGGTAACGGGAGTTCCCCCGGCTGTTGAATGTCGCACTCCAAAACATGCGGCATGAATAATAACACCAGCCAGCAGCAGCCACCGACCAATGCGGCCTGCCTGGGGTCGCTTACCCACCATAGCAACGAGGTAAAAAACACTTGCAAGCAGATATATTAGGGTTGTAGTGCCGAATAGCAGGTTCATTGTTCCCATAGCAGCCCTTCTGATTGTTCATCACCTGAATGGTGCAAAGCTTCGCCAAACGGCAGGATTGTATTTTTCACGAGCATTTCAGTCAACTTTTTTCTATTTTTTTCATTTCAGAAAACATGATTGATCACCGACCGAAAAGCTCAGCCTCAACAAGTTCACACAATATATGCCCGACAAATTGAGATATTTCAAGTTGCCTTGGAATCGAGTCCGTTGACAAATTGAGGCAGATATCGATATCGACATTCTTCAGCGGGTCTTTTAAACAATCATATGAAATCAATGCAATTCCTTGCTCATTCTCCACAACCTCATCACACAAACTCTTGAGTGCTCTCGCATCAGAGCCATCATTATACAACAGGAGCATATGCTGCTCAGAAGCGATAGCACGATAATGGCGCACCAGATGCTGCTCATATTCTTCCGCAGCCAACATCCGGTTATTGAGAATCATGTCACTGCCAAGACAGATTGCAGGAAGAACCGGGCGATCAAAACTGAGGCGGAAAGCAAATTGACTCGCTAATTGTTGAGCCACCGGCTGCAATACCCCATTCCCGGCAATCAAAAGATGTCCACCCTCAGCAAAGAGAGCGGCAAGCCGCTTTGCCAGAAGAGTCAATTCATTATCCTGATCTCGACAGAATTGTTCAAGCAATCCAACGGTCTGCTGACATGCAGCAGATATTCTCTGGTTCATTTTTATCCCCATCAAAAATATTTATCCCGGCCTCACGGCATGATATGGAGCCATTCCACGACTGTCAAGCGGCAGAGATAAACCGATTACATCTTGATTTTCCCGTAAACTTGTATATATTGAAGAATTGAACATTTTCTTGACAACATGTCTTAATGACAGCCCAAATAAGTAAAAGGAGAAAATAATGGCTAGTGATAAAGTTTCCACATTCACAGATGCACAGTTTGATGCTGATGTTTTAAAATCAGAAACCCCGGTTCTGGTTGATTTCTGGGCAACCTGGTGTGCTCCTTGTAAAGCGATCGCACCGGTCTTGGATCAGCTCGCTGATGAATTTGATGGTAAAATTAAAATCGGCAAAGTCAATGTCGATGAAAACCCAGCTGCACCTGGGAAATATGGTGTCCGTGGCATTCCAACCATGATCCTGTTTAAAGATGGAGAAATTGTTGACCAGTTGGTTGGCGCCGTACCTAAAAAACAAATCGAAGCATTGCTGCAAAAAGCTTTATAAGTTCACTGAAGCACAGCGGGCCTTTAAAAGCCTGCTGTGCTTACCTCATCTGCCATTCCAGCCTGCGAAGAAATTTTTTAGCTACTCAACAGATGACTAAACCGTTTCAATCCACATCTTTTTAAAAGTTCCGGCGACTATCAAGAAGAATAGTGACAGGCCCATCATTGACCAGATCGACGGCCATATCTGCCTGAAATTGACCCGTTTGCACCTTGACTCCCCGAAGCTTCAGTTGTTCGGCATAACAGGCACAAAGAGGCTCTGCTATTTCCGGCAGTGCTGCTGCAGAAAAACCGGGCCGACGACCTTTACGACAATCTGCCAGTAAAGTAAATTGCGAAACAACCAACACCTCGCCGGCACAATCCAGAACAGAAAGATTCATCTTACCCCCGGAATCTTCGAATATTCTCAGTCCAGCCGTTTTTTCCGCAAGGTATTCTGCCGCCTGCTTGTCATCCCCTTTTTCCACTCCCAGAAGCACGAGCAGGCCAGTCCCAATTGCTGCAATCCGGACATCTTCAACAACGACTCCAGCCCGACTGACTCTTTGGATAACGGCACGCACTTCAGACCGCCTCCAGCCACTCATCGATAATTTGACCGATATCTGCTGGTCGGTCAATCTGGGCGTCGACATAACTGCTCTCCGGAACAACAGCGCACCCTGCCCCAACGAGAACCGTTTTCATCCCGAATTCTTTTGCCATCTTCAAATTTTGCAGCTGATCTTCTACCATAATGCACTGATCCCCGGATAATGTCAGTTCATCCAGAACCTGCTGATAAGGGTCAGGATTCGGCTTGGGTTGGTAGGCAGCAATACGAATATCAAAAATACCAGCAAACAAACCATCTAACCCAAGAGCCGTCACCACACGATCAACATGGCAGCGTGAGCCATTGGTAAAAACATAACTTGGCAAGCGGAGATCATGTAATGTTTGCTGCAACTCGTAATCAAAGGAAAGCTTCGTACTGACATCGACCGCATGTACATAGTCCAGATAATCTTCAGGATCTACTCCGTGATGTCGAATTAATCCTTGCAAAGTTGCGCCGTAATCTTCCCAGTAACGCCGCCGCAAGCCATCAACCTCGACAGGATCAATAGCAACGACCTCCTTCATATAGCGGTTGATACGCACATCGATCAATGAAAATATATCTCGTTCAGCGGGATACAGAGTATTATCCAGATCAAACAAAACCGCTTTCATTGCCGCCCCTCTACTTCGGATCATATTTCCCGCTGAAGACTTCAACTGCGGGTCCAGTCATCATCACCGGCCCATCCTCCAGCCATTCCAATTCCAGATCACCGCCACGGAGATGATTAAGAATCTTCCTCTCTGTGCGACCAGTCAAAACACCTGCAACCGTAACGGCCGAAGCCCCTGTCCCACAGGCGAGGGTTTCTCCAGAGCCGCGCTCCCAAGTTCTCTGTATCACCTCTGTAGCGCTGAGAACTTGAACAAATTCAACATTGATTCGTTCAGGAAACCAGGAATGTTTTTCAATCAACCGGCCAATCTCAGCAACAGGAAACTGTTCAACATCGTCAACGAAAATAACGGCATGAGGATTCCCCATGGAGACACAGGTGACCTCATACTGGTGCTTATCAACGGGCAGAGAGATTGAAACGGCTTGCTCCGAGGCGGGACCAACCATGGAAATATCGCCCCGTCGCAATCCGGGAGCACCCATGTTGACCTGAACTCGGTCCACCAGCCCTGAAGGTCCTGTGCTCATAATTAATGAGCGAAGACCGCTGGCTGTTTCTACACAGATCTCCAATTTCTCAACCAACCCGTGATCGTAGGCATATTTAGCAACACAACGAATACCATTACCGCACATCTCACCTTCACTGCCATCCAGATTGAACATGCGCATACGCACGTCAGCAACCTCTGACGGAAGAATTAGAATTAACCCGTCAGCACCAATGCCGAACTGACGGTGACTCACCTGTCGTGCCAATGTTTCCGGGTCTTCGACCTGTTCCTCAAAACCATTAACATAGACGTAATCATTTCCAGCGCCGTGCATTTTTGTAAACTTCATATTTTCTCCCCGGAAGCGGTTGTTATAAAAGATCCACCGGTACTATAATTCAGTAGAAGTGATGGACTCAATAGAATTAGTTACCATAACAAATATCACCGAGGAGACCTTTTTGAAGAATACCGCTTTAAAAATCATCCAGATTCACGCCAGTGAGATGAACAACTTTTCTTATCTGATTTACTGCCAGGAAACTTTGCGGGGAGCAGCAGTTGATCCGTCAATGCGCCCTGAATTGCTCTTGGATGAGATAAATAAACGCAACATCAAGTTAGAATTTTTACTCAATACTCACGGACATGCAGATCATATTTCAGGTAATGGTGTTATTTTAGACGCCACAGGAGCCGAATTAGCAGCCCACCCGGCTGATATGCCGAATGCCGACATCCTACTTTCAGAAGGTGCAAAACTTGCTCTCGGGAAAGGGAACATTGAAGTCATGCACACTCCGGGACATACGCCAGGGTCCGTGGTGTTCAGATCAGACCACCATCTCGTTACAGGGGATACCCTGTTTGTCAGCCGCTGCGGTCGCGCAGACCTTCCCGGAAGTGATGTTGTAGCGCTCTATGAAAGCTTACAGCGATTGAAAAAATTACCGGAAGAGACTCAAATCTACCCAGGGCATGATTATGGCCCGACTGTCACTTCAACAATAGGGTGGGAGTTGAAAAATAATGACTATTTAAAATGTCCTGACTTACAAAGTTTCACTAAATTGCGGTTGGAAAGTTGAGAACAATCAATCCTTCACAGGTAAATCGCGCAAAGCAACAACCCGGGTACCGGCCAGTCGATCATTCCACCCCCTGCGTTCAGAACTGGTAAAAATCAGTAAATAGCCCAGGCCTACAGGAATTAATTGCAGCAATCCACCAACACTCCGTAAAAACGCCTGGGAAAAAACCAAAGGTTCTCCATCAGTCGCTTCAACACGCAGGCCAACCAACATTTTCCCAGGCGTTTGTCCTGCCAGAAAATGGAACAAGGTAAAATAACCAAAAGCCAGAAAAAAAAGGACCAGAAAGTAAGGAACTGAAAGATCAATCATGGTTTCCAGAGAAGGAATCAAGCGAACTTTTTCTGTAGATATGGCCGCTTCTGCAGCCACAACAAAACTGATGCCAACAACAATCAGAATGATCACATCAAAGATAAATGCACCAATACTGGGCCCTAATGGTGGATGAATTACAGAGGAATGCCCTGCGTCGTCGGGAGAAAAAGCTGCTGCCGCTTCAGGGAAAACCTCATCTGCTAATGCATGGGGGGGGAATGCCGGAGAGGCAGAAGTTCCCACAATCTCCTCATCATCACGCTGAGAATTTTCCTGATCAAATTTTTCTTCAAAAGAGGGAGCTGGGGGAACATTCTCGTCGGCTTCCAGAATAAATATTTCCTCGGAAGCCTCGGATTCCAAAGTAACAGTCTTCTCCTCAATGTCAGCATCAGGCTCTGCTGCTGCAGGAATAATCGAAGAAGAACGTTTTTCAGATGTTTTTACAACAGACTCCGGAGCCCCCACACTTTGTGGAGACTCCGGTGAGTCAAAAGGGCGCGGAGGGTCCTCCTTCGCCCCTGAATCAGCAGGTTCATCATCGAATGAAAATTCCTTGTCTTCGACAGGATCGCTTGCTTCGTCCATTGGATCAAAACCAAAATCATCCTCAAGCTCAGCATCTTCATCAGGCAGGTCAAAAGAAAAATCATCCTCGGTCTCAGTCGCTGAGGCAGCAGCATTTTCTTTAGGAGCCTCAATTGTCTCCTCGATATCTTCATCTTCCGGAGCCTCTTCAAACAGCTCATCGAAAGAAAGATCGTCATCCTCCGCGCTATCTCCCATAAAGTCAAAACCGAAGTCATCGCCATCGGTTCCATCGGCTACAGGTTCAATATTCTGAGAATCCTCTGCCACAGTTGCCGCTCCGGTTGCAGCCGTCACAGCAGCATCAGCAATAACACTGTCAAACTCAGGCTCTTCAGCAACATCAGAAGCACTCATTTGTCCTGGGAACAGGACACTTTTAATGCCAAAGCTCTGTTTGAATTCAACCAAATCTTTGCCGCATTTTTTGCAGCTATCCAGATGGTCGAAACTGTTGTAGCCACACTTGGGACATCTCATGACTTTTCCTTTCTTTTATTCATAGTCGTTTAAACCATGCTGGCCTGAAGCCAAATCCCCATAAAGATATTGTAAAATAGACATTATCGCAAGTCCTGCTGTCTCAGTTCGCAGAATCCTGGGCCCGAGACTTACGGATTGAAACCCTTTTTTCTTTGCTTGTTCGGCTTCCCGCGGACTGATACCACCCTCAGGGCCGACTAAAACCGCAATCCTTTGAGGTCGAGACGGAGGTAAGACCTGCCGCAGAGGAACATCACTTTCCTCCCA
Organism: uncultured Desulfuromusa sp.; assembly: GCF_963675815.1. Classification (NCBI taxonomy): domain Bacteria; kingdom Pseudomonadati; phylum Thermodesulfobacteriota; class Desulfuromonadia; order Desulfuromonadales; family Geopsychrobacteraceae; genus Desulfuromusa; species uncultured Desulfuromusa sp. The sequence goes on along the minus strand of NZ_OY776574.1, from coordinate 2,016,278 downwards.
GAGCAACAGCTTCAAATCTGCATCCACCGTTGATAACGCGTTGGCCAATGGCATGTCAGCAATAAGCTGAGGCAAATGGTATTGCCGACATTGCCTGGCAGCCTCCTGAACTATTTTTAGCCAGCGGTCCAGGCGCTTTTGCCGCCGGTCAGACTTCAAAGACCCAACACTCCGCTCCATGGAGGTCAGATAAAATTCATTGATCCCGAGTTCCGTCCCCTTTTGGAGAACCAACTCCAGCTTATCTCCTTTTGGCAACCCCTGAATCAAGACCAAAGAGCACAAAGGAGCAGGACAAAGCTCTACCTGTAAAACTTCAACGGCAGAGTTCGCGCTTAAAATTGCCGTAGCAAGCTGACCGAAACCATTAAAAAACTGCACCTTATCGCCTGGATTTAAACGCAGAACAGTGTGCAGATGTTTTTGTAACTCTTTCGGCAAAGGAAGAACGGCTCCACAGCACAAATCTGGTTCCGGCAGATAAAAACAACGCATCGTCAATATCTAAATCATCCTCTGCCCAGCCAGGCACACCCATTCATCCTGATAAGCACTGGGAGTAAATTGCAAAGGAAGTTCCGCATAAGCCTTACGAACCAGCTCCTCTTTTTCAGTTAAAATTCCGGATAATATCAACCAGCCGCCAGGACGCAAATGATCCAGAAAAGACAACTTCAGACGGATATTCTCTTCTGCCAGTATATTGGCAACGATTAAATCAAATTGTGATGACAGTTCTTCCAATGAAAGTTCGCTTACTTCTATTTTTTGAGAATAATTATTCTTTTTGATATTCTCAAGAGCAACGGCACAGGCAACGGGATCAATATCATTTGCAACAATCTGCGAGCATCCTAAAGCAGCAGCCCCTAACGCCAAAATTCCCGAACCGGTTCCAACATCAAGCATTGTCGGTGGAGAATCAGGACAACTCAGCAATTCCGCTATCTTTTCCAGGCAAAGTTTGGTGGTTGCATGGGTTCCCGTCCCAAAAGCCATTCCAGGGTCAATCTCCAGAACAACTTCGTCTCCAGCCGGCACATAGTCTTCCCAACTGGGATGGATAACCAGCTTATCCCCAATATGGAACGCTGAAAAATTCTGCTTCCAGTCTTCAGACCAGTCCTCCATGCGAACCGGCCCTCCCAACTGAATCTCTATATCCTGATTCTTAAGTGCCGGGATGTCATTGAAAGCAGACACCAAATCCGATAGCAGCTTCTTAGGGTCGGAAACCACCTGAAAATAAGCCTTGAGAACATAGATTGCCACGGGGTCCAAATCGTTGTCAGGAACAACAAAGGTATCCAGAGAGACGTCCTCAACAACTGTTCCGGAGCAACCATGTTCGCTTAGAACAGTACTGATGAAATCAACATATTCACCCTTAACCTGAATTTCAATGACAATCCATTCATTTTCCATATTTAATAATTAACAGAAGCTATCACTTAAATGCAACAAATAATCAAGAAGAAGACTGCTGAAAACACAAAAAATATTCCCATGCTTCTCCAGAAAAAAATAATTAAAGAAAAATTATTATTATCCTTGCACGCAGTGCTTGTCTCTGATAAAGTTGCTTAAATTTTCATGAGATATCGCTAGTAATAGCCCCGAAGATGAGAACAATTGAAGCCTTCTGGGCAAGACTAGTTTTTCTGCATTGGATCAAATGTAGAATAAAAGCTTTTAAATAAAACATTATGATGACTGTCGGGACTCAACACAACCGGCGAAAAAGTACAAAGGAGACACACAATGCGCATCTTAGTTGTTGAAGACGAAAAAAAGGTTGCCAGTTTTATAAAAAGAGGGCTGGAAGAAGAAGAGTTTACAGTTGATGTTGCTTATGATGGTGAAGATGGCATGCAGATGGCTGTCGACTCCCCCTATGATCTGATTCTTATGGATGTGATGCTACCCAAGAAAGATGGCTTAAGCGCAATCAAAGAACTCCGTGAAAAGAGTATTTCAACACCAATTTTATGCCTGACGGCAAAGGATACCGTTGAAGATATCGTTTCCGGTCTCGATATTGGAAGTGACGACTATCTCACCAAGCCTTTCGCCTTTGCTGAATTAATTGCTCGTGTCAGGGCTCTTATCCGCCGGGGATCTCAAGACCGTGGAGCAGAGCTTTATTTTGCTGACCTGCGCCTGGATCCTGTGGGGCACAATGTCTGGCGTGACAATAAAGAAATCGATCTGACCTCAAAAGAATACGCACTTCTGGAATACTTCATGCGCAGCCCGAACCAGGTGCTTACCAGAACCATGATTGCTGAGCATGTCTGGGATTATACTTTCGACTCTTTCACCAACATTATTGATGTTTACGTCAATTATCTGAGAAAGAAAATTGATCGCAACTTTGACAAAAAACTGATCCACACTGTTCGTGGCGTTGGATATGTCCTTAAGGAGTCTGATTAATTGTCGCGTAACACCCTTTTTAAAAATCGCCTCCCTCCTTGGAACTTGCTTTTTCTAGCAGTTATTTTGAGTGGAGGCGGTTTTTTTTGGCATACAACGCACCAGCAGCAACTTCTCGACCGAGTTGACAGGCAATTACTGGCAACGGCACAGAGTGTAAACTTTTTTTACAATAAGGTGCCCGGGGACAATTCGGCTCAGGCATTTCTTTGCGAAAATCTGGCTGAATTTTCCTCATTATCAGGGGGCAACTCGAGTCTATCCGTTTATTCTCCTCAAGGCGAACAACTCTGTCTCACCGAAGAGTTCGCTTCCGACAAAAACACGTCCTTGAGCATGAAGATTCATCCGGAAGAATCGATGACACTGAAAACTGTTTCGACTTCCCATGGACCTTCTCGATCACTAACATATCCCATCAACATACAGGGGGCCTCTCCTCTTTTCCTGGTCATTAACCATGAATTGACAGGAATAAAAAAACAAGCGAGCTCATCAGCCCTGATACTCATCATCGTAGGCCTGTTTATTCTGCTTGCTTTTGCTGTTTTACAGCAGGGGATGAAAAAAGCAAAGACAGCGGCAATCAAAAAACTGACGAAACTGATGGATCAGGCCGACGCGGAAGTTAATCCACCACCATTTACAGTCACAACAGCGGCTGAACCGGAAATTCAGGATTTAGCCTTCAGTTATAACACCATGATGACACGGAGAGCCGATTGCCTCCGCAGAGCCCGCCAATTTACTGCGGACGTTACCCATGAATTGCGCACACCTTTGACAATTCTTCGCGGCGAGACTGAGCTTGCCCTCAGAAATGGGAGAGACCCCAAACTCCTGCGTCAAGTTCTGGAGTCAAACCTCGAAGAGATCAGTCGGATGAGCTATTTGATAGAGGATCTACTGCTCTTGTCAAAAGGAGATCTGGGAGAAATTCCATTAAAAATGGAACCTCTTCTGCTGAATGAACTGATTATTGAACTCCACCATCAGGCCCAGCTTCTGGCGACAGCCAAAAACATCAAAGTAGAACTGAATTGTCCCCAAGAGCTGATATTTCTGAAAGCCGACAACTTACGTTTGCGCCAGGTCTTCTTAAATCTCCTGACAAATGCAATAAAATATACGCCTGACAATGGTCGTGTTTCCATCACCCTGAGTTTGGACGGAAAAAATGTTGTCACAACGATTACCGATACAGGTATCGGCATGGACAGCGAACATCTTGAAGCGATTTTTGACCGTTTTTACCGGATCGACAAAACCAGAAACCGTAATGATGGTGGCTCAGGCCTCGGCCTGGCGATTGTCAAATGGATTGTTGAAGCTCATCACGGGTCGGTTCAAGTCAACTCATCACCGGGTCAAGGTAGCAGCTTTACTGTTATTTTCCCCCGACAACTGAGCCCTGAAAGCGTCGTTCCAGCTGATGGCTAAAAAACATTTGTAAAAAAAAATAACAGGATGGAATTTTTACAAATGCCCTTGTATTTTTGGGGTTCACTTTTGCCATTGAACCATGTATCTTAAGAGCCAAGAAGCCTCCTTGGAAGCTTCGTGCCCCGAAGACCTACCCCCCCTCCAGGTCTTTGGGGCTTTTTTATTTTTCAGCTGTTGTTCTTTCCTCCCATAATTTTTTAAACCTCGTCCTGTTTATCCTGTTATCTCCTGATATACTCTGTTGAAAAACACAAGGAGGGTACAGTGCATGTCATTTCGTCCACGGCCTGTTTATCTCAGTGATTCTTTTATGCTGCCTGTTGGTAAATACAATGGACGGCACCGTCAGAAATTGAGTTTTTTTGAGCTCGTAGACAGTCTGCAGCTATTGCTGGATAAAGGAGCGATTCATAAGGACAAAATTGATTGTGTCATCGTTGGCAGTCAGAACCCTTTTGCCTTTTCCGGTGTTGATAATCTTGCCGCCAAAGTCAGCGGGCGACTGGGGATCAGCGGAGCAAAATCGCTTCTAGTTGATACGGCATCCTCCTCCGGAGCCAGCGCATTTGAAGCTGCCTATCTGGAAGTGGCATCAGGACAGCACAATCAGGTTCTGGCCATAGGCATCCAGAAAATGAGCGACGTCTCAACAACAGACGCCACGAAAATAGTTGCGGGGGTTATTGACAGGGAAGAAGCTGAATATGGCTTGACAATGCCTGCTTGCGGAGCCCTTGTTGCTCAGGCTCTCATGCAGGAATTTCAGCTTAATAAAGAGGAATGGACCAATTATTCTGCAAGACTGACTGAGCGAGCACATCGCTTTTCAGCCCTGAACCCTGATGCGCACCTCAACTACCCTCTCCCAGTACATGAATATTTTTCAGGCATCAGCAGCGGCAAAAACTACCTCTACTACGACCCACTTCACTATTACGATTTTTGTCCTATGTCAGATGGTATTGCGGCCTGCCTTCTTTCGACCCAAAAAAGTGATATCCGTGTTTCCGGTGTCGGCTCCGGAACAGATATTCCGACCATTGCTGATCGCTTGACTCTCACCAGTTTTCCCGCCACTATTATTGCTCTCAGCCAGGTTTTGGGCATGGCCGGCCTTAAAAATCTTGCCGAGCTTGAAGGTTCCGTTCATATCAATATGCATGACCCCTTTAATGGTTTTGGACCGATCAATCTTGCTGATCTCGGAGTCGTTTCCCGTGATAACCTGCTCGACGCTTTGCTTGATGACGATATCACCGGCCCCAATGGTCGTTTTCCGACCAATTTAACCGGAGGACTTAAAGGACGTGGGCATCCTCTCGGAGCCACCGGCATGATTCAAATCGTTGAAAACCACCAGCTATTAAAAAATGGTGATTTCAAGGCTGCCATTTCCCATTCAATCGGTGGGCCTATCAATAATAATGTGGTCATCCTTCTTGAAACGGAAGAACATTTACAACATCGAAAAATAAGCCCCTATCGATCCATACCAAAACCGCCCCTGGGAACATTAAAACCTGCAAACATCAACCTGGAGACAATATTAGGAAAAGAAAACAAGTGTAGCGTCAAATTAGTCGCTAAAACGTCTAAACACGATTACCGCTCTGGTGCAGAAGAAAAAAGTCTATTGCTCTTCTCCAAAAAATTTAATGGGAAAAAATACCGTTTTCTCATTGGTGTTGACCCTGAAATAGCAGAGCCTCTCCAAAATTTGAAGGCAGGGGATAAAATACAAATGGAACGACTTAACGGTGAACTGCGCGTCAATGATGTTCCGATTCGACGATTTTACAGGAAGACAATCGAAGGAATGGTGGATATGGCTGATACGGCTTTTCGCCATCTGCGGCGTAAAAAATGAGAAATTGCGTATCTGCACAGTGTAAAGCCCAATTATCAGTGTTAATCTGAACGCATGCGCATAACCGTAAAACAACAAGTTCTCCTAGCTCCGGCAACAATTCTTGCCCTACTGATCCTGCTGCTTATTTTCATGCAGTATACTTACTGGAGCTTTTCATTCAAACGTCAGGAAGCCAAAGCTATCGGAACAACTTTTATTGCTGTGGCTGAAGCGGATATGGCAGCCAGAAGGCTGCATGTCCTGTTGCGAACGATGCAACATACCGGCATGGCAGCCCCTGAAGAAATGGCTCTGGTCGCTGATCTATACGAGCGGATGCTGGCTTCAATCAGCCGCATTAAACCCTTCGGGCCCCTTGTCGGGTCTGGTCATGTATCTTCGCTGCTCGAACTAGCTGAGAATCTGAATCCTGCAGATAGCCCTGAAATTGAGAAGACAGCTGAATCTTTCGCCCGGTTCAGAGCAGAACTGTCCACACTTTCAAATATCACCCAAATTTATCGTAACCAGGCACGCATTTCACAAGAACAGGACATCAACCAACTGGTAGAAAGAACAGCAACTGTATCCATGTCAGTTCTGATCCTGGCGATCCTGTTAGGATTGTTCATCTCTGGTTACTTTAGCCGCCGCATTCTCAATCGAGTGCAATCACTCTCTAAAAACGCGGCAAGGATTGCTGATGGAAAGCTGGAAATTCCCCCGGCCCCGGATCGCATCCGTGACGAACTGGATACTCTGGCAATCTCAATTAACCGTATGACACAACGATTGGTCCAAGTCGTCGGAACAGAAAAGCTCCTCGAAGGTGCTGAAGAAGAACGGCGCCGGATCGCTATGGATCTGCACGATCAATCCCTGTCTGATCTTTCTACCATATTGCGTGGGCTACAAAATCTGGGAGAAGATCAGGTCGATCCGGCTGTACATGAGAAAACTAAAAGTCTGGAACAGGATCTTGAACGAGCAATCACTAACCTGCGGGATATCATGAACAACCTCCATCCACAAACCCTTGATATTCTTGGCCTTGGAGCTGCTCTTGAAGCCCACCTGGAACAACATTGTTCCTCAGACGAACTTCCTGAATACCATCTCTACATTGATCCGGTAGTCAACGAGCTCGACCTTGGTCGGGTCAGACAACTGACTCTCTACAGGATTGCAATAGAAGCAATTCAAAATGTCATTAAGCACGCGGCTGCGACACGCTATGAAGTTAACCTGGAGATGCGCGAAAAGACTCTTGTCTTGTCAGTTGAGGACAATGGCAAGGGGATCCTGAATCAAAACCATTCCAATAGTGGTCGTGGATTAAACAACATCCGTGAAAGAGCACGCGCAATTTCTGCCGCAGTTGATTGGAAACCTTCGCGTTTTTCCAGTGGCACCCGCTTTGAACTCACCCTGCCTTGTGAAGTATAGTATCATGTCACGGATCAAACACCGCATTTTGCGCTGGAATTTTCAACATTCCCTCTGCCACTAGTTCAGGAGATATAACATGCAACCTCTGGATATTCTAATAGCTGAAGATAATCCAAAAGATTTTGAATTTCTTAAACAACTCCTCAGCGAATGGAAAGAACCTGTCAATATCACACGAGCGCCCAATGGTCACACCGCACTTGAAATAGGCTTATCGCGCAACAATCCTCTGGTTATCAGCGACATTCAAATGCCGGAAATGAATGGTATCGATTTTGCCCAGAAACTTTGGGAGCAACAGCCGCAAGCACGCATTGTTTTCTGGAGCCAATTCAAAGATGAAATGTATGTTCGTGCCCTGGTCAAAATTGTGCCTCCTGAAACTGTTTACGGCTATATTCTGAAATCAAGTCCCAGAGAACGGATCAGTTCTGCCATCCGCACTGTGCTGCGGGATGAACAATGTTGGATCGCCCCGGAAGTACGGAAAGTTCAAGGTCGGGCCGGGCACAGCTTAACAGCATTATCCGATATTGAATATGAGGCTCTACTCGACATATCTCTGGGATTAACAGACAATTTAATAGCTCAGCGCCGCTATCTGTCACGTCGAGGGGTTCAAAGTCGCCTGAATTCCCTCTACAACAAATTGGGGATTGATCAGGAACAGTTCCAGAGCGAGAAAATTGGAGACTCCTTCAATCTACGCAATCGAGCGGTCTCTGTATCGATTGCACGCGGCCTGATTAATGCTTTTGAAATGGAAACAGAAGAGAAAGAATTTCAAAACTGGTTTAAACTCTTCCGCCGTACCCACAAGACAAAAGAATAATCCAAACAGCATCTTCGCAAAAACAGACTCCTTTACAAATCTCCATATCACACCAGATAAAGTTGTTTTTTCGTTTCTTTGTATTCTCTCGTCTTGTCTTAAATCCACCGCCATGATAAAAGGTCTTACCAAAAAAGCTGGAGACCATTATGACCACAGTTTTCAAACCGATCCGTCCCAAGAAACTTTCTGAAGAAATTGTTGAACAGATTAAAGAGTTGATTTCTAGAGGTGATCTGGGCCCGGGACAGCGTATCCCGTCAGAACGTGAACTGGCAACTTTTCTGGGAGTCAGTCGCCCGTCCGTCAGAGAAGCCATCATGGTTCTTGAAGCGATTGGATTTCTCGAATCACGTCAGGGTGGCGGCACCTACGTAAGATCACTTGCAGATGTGACGATGGCTGACCCACTGGCTAATATGGTTGAACGACGAGATCCTAGGATGCTGCATGCGCTAACGGAAGTTCGTATCGGTCTGGAAACCTGGTCCGCTTATCTCGCCGCGAAACGTGCTGAAAAGCCGGAATTAGACCGATTACGCGAGCTCTTTACCATCATGGAAGAGCAATCAGAACATGGTGGCTGGGATCCAGAAATTGACTTCCAGTTTCACCTGACCATTACAGCAGCAACACATAATACCCTGCAAATTCACGTTCTTAACACAATACAAAAACTTTTCCAGACAACTATTATGGTTGCGTTAGGTGAATTTTACAGCAAAGAAGGATACATTGAGCTCCTCCTGAATCATCATCGTGAAATTCTTGAAGCGATTGAAGCTCGCGATCCGGAACGGGCACGGGAGTGGATGTTAAAACATTTGACTCTTGTTGAAGAAAAACTGGCTCTGTTTCTACAAAAAAAGCATCCGGACACAATCTGATTTTTATTCATTCCTCTCAAAAAGGCTGCCGATCCGGCAGCCTTTTTAGCTCCATGCCAGGCTCTTCAACAGAACAAAGGATATCAATACAAATGGAACAACTCTATCAAGCAACTTTAGATAAATGGGGCACTGATGCCCAGTATGACCAAATGGTAGAAGAGTGTGCTGAATTGATTATAGCGCTGAAACATTTTCGCCGCGGCAAGGTCAGTGAGCAGGTTGTTATTGATGAACTGGCCGATGTCACATTGATGCTTGGACAGCTTAGCTGGATGTTTGGTCCTGAACAGGTTGATGAAGCCGTGCAAAAAAAATTGCAGAAACTCAACACACTTCTGGAATCCCCGAACCCACAGTAGAGGAGAAAACAATGGCCATTAAAGAAGGACAACCAGCCCCAGATTTCAATCTTTCCGGCAGTGATGGCAAAGATCATACCTTGCAGGATTACCGGGGAAAAATGTTGATTGTTTACTTTTACCCTAAAGACAATACTCCTGGTTGCACTAAAGAATCATGCGCCTTTGGAGAGATGTTCTCCGAGTTGCAGAAGAAAGATATCAACCTGCTTGGAATCAGCAAAGACAGCCTGGCATCACACGATAAATTCATCAAGAAGTTCAACCTGCCCTTCACCCTTCTCTCCGACCCTGATACGGTCATGTTGCAGGATTACGATGCATGGGGGGAAAAGAAAACCTGCGGAAAAATCAGTGTCGGTTGTATCCGCTCAACGGTTCTCATTGCCGCCGATGGTACCGTTCTCAAACACTGGCCCAAGGTCAGAAAAGCTGCAGACCATCCACAACAGGTTCTGGATGTCATAAAAGGACTTTAACTTATGAATACAGCCAAGCAAATCAAGCAGTTCCTGAATTTTTTACAACCCAAATTGGGTCAAGAAGTTCATGTTGGCCCCTGGTTAAACATTGACCAACAAAGGATTGATCAGTTCGCTGCCGTAACAGGTGACCAACAATGGATCCATATCGATCCCGAACGGGCCGAAAAAGAGTCTCCCTATGGTTCAACAATCGCCCATGGATATCTGACTCTGTCTCTTCTCCCTTACCTGACCGAAAGTAATCATCCTGATTTTTTTCAGAACAATTATCCGGGGATGAAATACCGGGTCAATTACGGGTTAAATCGGGTCCGTTTTCCTGCACCCGTCAAAGTCGGAGCGAACATTCGGGCGAGGACAACAATCAAATCCGGAGAAGAAGTCAAAAATGCGGTGCAAATCTGTTATCTGATGACAATTGAGATCGAAGGAGAAGATAAACCGGCCTGCAGTGCCGAGTTTCTGGCGCGCCTCTATCCTTAAAGTCACGAGCTCCAACGCAAGGGTGGAAAGAGATAAAGAAGAACAAAACCGGAAATGATCTCGATATTAAACCAGAAGAATCGCCCTCTTTTAAGCGTCTTGGTGACCGACGTCCGGTTACAAAGATGTTCTCTTCGACCTCTGTGAACCCGACATCTCTTCGTTAAGAATCACTTCTTTGACAACACATAGATTTCTGCGTAAATGGTATGCGGGTCAAGATGATTAACCGCGGCAATCTCTTTCATGGATTGCTGCGGTTCAGCTGTTATGCTTTTTCGCGCCAGCCCCTGAACAATAAGCTTCTGATTCAATTGGTACATCTCACATATTTGTGCCAAGGTACGATTGCCTGTACCACCTGGAGCCTCTTCAGGCATTTCAGTCGTTGTTCCCTTACCTTCTGGTTTCATTATTTCATAAATCTGTTGTGGTGAAATTCCATTCGCAGCAGCAATGTCCTGCATTGTTTGTGTTTCCGAGTCAACGGTGATCCCGGCCTGTTTCAGCAATGATATGCTTTCGGCCAGATCAACCTTAATTTTATACGTAAAATCTGCCAGTGGCGATAACTCGGCGTGGCCGTAAGGGGGTTCACCATAGTAAAGATTCGCTTTATCGGTTATTGCAGCTCCAAAGTTGATAATCGAACTCATAGGAGGGACCCCTGCTAACGTTCCGAAAAATACCACCAGAGTCACAATCAAAGAAATATTGAAATCAGGAGTAAAGATTCGCAGTTGTTTCGATTTGTTTTTCATATAACTGATCATCGGCTGCCAATTATAATAGGTATGCAACAGAATCGAGACCAATAAAAGAACCCCAAGGTTAATATGAACAGCGCCCCAGTCTTCTTTGGTTAGCGACCACAATTTGTACCCTGCCCAGTATGCGACCCGACCAGAAGGAACAATATAGAGAATGACGCTGGTGACCATCAGCAGCACAAATGAAATCAAAGCCGTCAGTGACGTAATCTTGCGCATATTCATGATGTCCAAGCTCCTTTAGCTGTAATATTTTCATCGAACATATCAAATACTGAATCTTTATAGGGTTAAGTTTTGTAAAATAAACACCAGAGACTATTAAGCTAAAAACACATCAGCTGTCTCTTTAAAAGCAAAGATGTTCATAAAATCATAATGTTCACATATTATTAAATAATATATTTCATGAATCTATATTGTTTTCAATCTTCCACCACATTGCTGATGGATATATTTTCTATTTCGATTCAAACGTCTGACACGATGGAATTCTGCGCCACATTTCCGGCACACAGCTACCAGCTTCAACCGTTGCTGATGAAGATCTTTGACCGCTGCGCTTTCTCCACAACGTTCAGGTGAAATTCCCAGAGCGCTGGCCCAGGACTTCCAGGATGGGCCATGTGCCTGCTGATATGGCGAATTCTTCTTGCGACTGAGATGGTCACAGGCATGGGCGACTTCATGGAGAAAAGTTTGCTGCAAATTTTCAGTTTCCTGAGCAAACTGCAGACGGATACAGACAGGTTCACCTCCTTGTGAAACATAAGCCCCCAATCTTCGGGTTGCATGACTTTTTTTAATTGGGATCGCTGCAATCTTTTCAAGAAGGGTACTTGTAGAACCTTTTAAGGAGATTTCTCCAACAGCGGCTTCTATCCGCTGCCAAAGGTCAAATTCATCAGCATATTGCTTAACAGTCATATTAAAATTCCAGCGATTAATAATAAATCTCGCCACCGACCCACACGGACAAAAGCGGAACAAGGTCAGAATAATATTTCTCACGGAGCCACAAAGACCACAAAGAAAATCAAGATCAAGAGAACCAACTATGCTTTTTATGCTTATACGCTTTACGTCCGTCTCTGTCAGTGTGGATCCGTGGCTAATAGCATATTTTGACGCTACCGTTCGAAGACATTATCTGTAATGATAAAACCTATGGATAAAGAAAAACACATCGAGATTGAACAGCTGGACTGGGTTCCAATTCCATCACGTCTAAAAAATGGCTTGGCTGAACAATCCATATCAAAGCGTCAACTGAGAAACTGGACTCTGGTGCTGCAAGCACGGCAGATTCCCTGTCGCAGTGAACAGATTGAGCGCAGCTATCAACTCCTGGTTCCCGTCGATCACTATCAAAGAGCCTGTCAGGAACTGATTCAGTACGAAAAAGAAAACCAGAACTGGCCACCCCCACCACCGATCGAACGGAAGCTGCATGAGAATACCGCATCAACAATCTGGATTCTAATTCTTCTGGCGATTTTTCACAACGTCACCCAGCATCAGATCAACCTGTTTGGGCACAACCCTGTCCATTGGTTTGAACTGGGCAATGCCCATGCGGGAAAGATTCTGAATGGCGAGTGGTGGCGCCTGATCACGGCACTAACCTTACATTCCGGGTTCCTCCACCTGTTCAGCAACATCACTCTGGGTGGTATTTTCATGGTCCACCTGTGCCGATTACTGGGTTCCGGACGTGCCTGGTTTCTGGTTCTCTGCGCCGGGAGTCTTGGAAACTTCCTGAATGCGCTGGTTCAATCCCAGAATCACCGTTCCATTGGCGCATCGACAGCCGTCTTTGGTGCTGTTGGCCTGCTGGCCACCATCAATATGCTCCATTTTCGCGGCAACCATCGCCGCAGCTGGCCCCTACCGATTGCAGCAGGTCTTGGGTTATTGGCGTTATTGGGGGCCAGTGGCGAGAACACCGACATCGGGGCGCATTTGTTTGGTTTTTTATCGGGGATCGGGTTGGGACTGGCGTCGGAATATTTAACACAAAGAGGTGAACAACCATGGGGAGCAATCAATAAAGGAACGGCTCTTCTATCTGTCTTCTTGGTTTTAGGAGCTTGGGGTTTGGCATTGAGATAAAAAAAGCGGGCTACTAGAAGTAGCCCGCTTTGTGATACGATTGTTTGCTGTAGTTTTTTATGCGTTTTTCTTACGTCTGTAGAATGCCAGGCCAGCAACACCAGCACCAAGAAGAAGTAAAGTGCTTGGCTCAGGTACTGGAGCATTATCAAAGCCATTAGCTGTCAATGTTGAATAATCAAGATAGAAATCACCCCAATTTGATGACAAAGTAACATCAAGCGTCCCAAACAAATTCAATTGAGCAATACCCGCAATTGACATGCCAATATTTTCATTAACATAACTTAAATTATACGTATGCACTTCATCTGAGATAAGGCCAGGGAGGTCAAAAACAACAGTTTCGAAAGGGAATTCCCAGCTATCTTTATCATCAAACAATCCAATTGTTAGACTATAGCTGGACACAAAATCTTCTAATGGTGTAAACCCTTCGTCTTTGATATCGTGGGTATACGAGGTTGAACCATACCAACCAACGTAGGCATTAGTATCAATCGTATCAGTCCACGTCATCGGTGCAGCCAGTGCTGTCCCAACAAAAAAGAAAGAAACCACAATTGCCAACAAGCTTCTTTTCAACATAATTTACCTCCTAGGTCGTTGCGTTGAATAATTTTATCTATTATTTCCAAACTTAACCAAAAACAGAAGCATAATTTATGCCAAAGAAATAAAGTGTATCCTGTCAAGTAGTTAGAAACTACTGCATTGATAATGTTTCAATTTGTAATGTTTTTCGACATCAGATCCTATTTTCTTTCCCTACCCTACTGCACCACGTAGTTGCCCGCGGAGACGAACGCAACAAAATTTCCTACAAATGATGATTGTGATAATTTTGTTGAACATCTGACAAAACTCTCATTCATCGGAAACCGACTCTAATTGCTATGCTTGGGCTCTTATCTCCAATCATTTTCACCTCTTTCTGCGGCCCCGTAAAACTGCCCTTCCCCGATTTATGCACCGTCTATTGATGGGTTATACAACCTCCACCACAATCGGAGCGATCTTCTTTTTCAGAATCGTTATAATTCAATTTGCGTGAGAGAACCAAAAGGCAAATCCATCTGCTGCGATTCAACAGCGACAATATCAGTTGTCAGATGCGAAACAGTCACCCCCAACAACCTTACTGCCCGGTTCCCGGCATCGGTTTTCTGCAGCAAACTTTCTGCTATTTTCAAGATATCCTCCGCTGTTTCAATCGCTTTTTCGTGGCTGAAACTTCGGGTTACAGTCTGAAAGTCTGCGTACTTCACTTTCAAGGTCAGAGTCATACCACTGGTTTGCTTCCTCTCCAGTAAAGCACCCACCCGCTGGGATAAATCCCCGATAATCGTCAGCATTTGGCTGATATCGGTAATATCTTCCCCAAGGGTTGTTTCTTTTCCTATTGATTTGCGGATTCTGTTTGGCACCACGGGTCGCAGGTCAATACCTCGGGCAATGTTGAAATAGTATTGTCCGGCTTTGCCAAAGTTTTTGTTCAGCTCAACCAGAGAATGTCGGCGCAAGTCAGCGCCTGTGTGTATTCCCAATGCCTTCATTTTCTTCTCTGTCACTCGCCCAACGCCATGAAACCGGCGAATCGGCAGTTGCTCAATAAATGATTCGGCCTGTTCCGGAGTCACAACGGTCAACCCGGCGGGTTTCTTTACATCTGAAGCTATTTTGGCGAGAAATTTATTATAGGAGACTCCGGCAGAAGCAGTCAGATGAGTCTGTTGCCTGATTTCTTTACAGATATTTTGTGCCACCCAGGTGGCCGATTGCATCTTGGCTTTATTGGTGGTGACATCCAGATAGGCTTCATCCAGAGACAGGGGTTCAACAAGGTCAGTGTAGCTGAAAAAAATTTCTCTGATTTGTTGAGAAACTCTTTGATAAGCATCAAAGCGGGGTCGGACAAACACGGCCTGGGGACAAAGACGATAAGCTCGGGCACAGGACATCGCCGAATGGATACCAAAGCGACGTGCTTCGTAGGAACAGGTTGCAACGACACCACGGCTATCGGGGTTACCTCCCACAACGACAGGCTGACCACGCAACTGAGGATGATCCCGCTGTTCGACCGATGCATAAAAGGCATCCATATCAATATGGATAATTTTTCTCTGTTTCTCTACCATTTTCACAGCATAAAAAACCACAGAGAATTAACAACCCTGTGGTTTTTGTCCTTATAGATCGAGTCCCTACAGTCTAATTGATCTCAACGACCTCCAGATCAAAATTAAGAGCTTTCCCTGCCATCGGGTGATTCGCATCGAGAACAATCTTCCCATCTTTTGCTGATTTTACTGTCAATAAAAGTGGAGTTCCATCTTCCAGCTCTGTTTGAAACTGTTGTCCTATTTCCGGGGTTAAGCCTTCTTCAAATTGGCTTGGATCAGCATCAAAAACCATTTCCTGATTATAAGGCCCATAAGCCTCTTCTTCAGGCAATCGTACCTGCTTTTGTTCACCCACTTTCATTCCTATAACCGCATTATCAAAACCGGGGATCACCTGCCCCGTACCGACTTCAAATTCCAGAGGTTCCGCCTCACGTGATGTATCAAAGACTTCACCATCATCAAAGGTTCCCGTATAATGAATCTTAACTTTTTTACCTGCTGCTACAGCTGACATTATTTCTCCTGTCTAAAGTAAATACTCTTCTTGAATCAAGAAAACTTATTATGATGAATTTTTTCATCTCGTAAAGAATCGCGCGGATGCGCAGAAGTTTCTTCTGCCGGGTAACCAATGGCAATGACCATTGCGACTTCCATTCCTACCGGAAGGCCAACCAGTTGGCGAACAAAGTCAGATGCCCTGTTGAGTTCATCGTGGGGACGCAAACGAAGTTGTGCCCAACAACTTTTCAGCCCAAGCTCTTCTGCAGCCAATTGGACGACAATAGCTGCGATAGCGCTATCCTCAATCCAAACATCTGAAATCTCTGGATTGGCAGCAATTACGACAGCTAAGGGGGCGGAAGTAAAAAAAGAGGCTCCATGTGGTTTTGCAGCAGATAACTTGATCAAGGTGTCAGGATTATCAACCAGAACAAACTCACAGGGCTGCTGATTTCTTGAAGTTGGAGCACGTAATAACGCTTCGCTTAACTGGGTCAGTTTTTCATCTTCGATGGGTTGTTGTTTAAACTTGCGGACACTTCTACGCTGTCTTAATAAATCAATCATCCTCGTAACCTAACAAACAATCAGGACATATTCCCCGGGCCACCGGTGGAAACCCTGCCGACAAGCTGATAAACCCTGTCCAGCATAGGAGAAACTGAGCAATTAGCTTCCTGAACAACTCCCAGCAAATAATTATCGATAGGGAATACATAGAAATTCTGCATATTGTGCCGATTAAAGCAGATATAACGACAATAGCTGAACCCGACATTGCTCATAATATCACCAGAGATTCCTGATGTAACCTGCAGCAAAGTAGAATAGACTTCTGAGTCATCCAAAGTATTTCCCAGGAGCTTACCATCATCTTTCACCAGAACGCATCCGGCAACACCATCTACCTGATGAACCCTCTCGACAAAATCAATTGCTGTAGCCATAGACATCTAACCTTTCTGAAAACCTTTGAGCAGAGGGTCAATGAGTTCGTGGTAGCTATCAATCTTAGACTGCTCTGAAATTTCCTGATTGACCTGTTCAATCAAACTATCGATGCGAGCAAACTCGGGGGCCCCCTGCTTCATCCATTCTTCAACAACTTCATCAAAGACAAAACCCGCCATCGGCCCCAGAATTTTCCCAAGAGCACCTTTCATCTCTGCAAAAAGCTCCTGTAATGCAACACTCACTTTCTTTTCTGCCGCTGACTCTGATGCTGCTGACTCCGTAGTGTCATTTGTACCAGCTGGGGCGGTTGCTTCAGAAAAATTCCCGAGCTTATATTCTTCATGCAGCAGGTTAAGTGACATTGTCAAAAGATTCTGATTGAAGGTCGGATCGCAGATAGCAAAAACGAGAGTCCCTTTTTCCAATTCCCGGGCAACGACAACTGACTCATCATAATTCAAGGTAAGATCCGTTAAATCGTCAAAACTCAGACGCCCGGCAGAGTAGAGCTTCAACAGATGCCGACCAACCGCACTCAAGCGTTCTGCCTTAAAAATGGAGGGAAGATTCCCCACCTTCAGACCGTCTTTGGAGCTGACGATACATGCACCTATAACCCCTGGAATTACTTTGAGCTCATCAATTAAGTGTATCATTCCCTTGTCCTCTCCCGAAGGGTGCCCCGGCTCTCATCTTATCCATTCATATAACGATTGATGGAACCTTCGACCTCTTTAATGACTTGCTGCGACTGGACCCCGGGCTTTAATTTTGCCAGGACACAGAATTTCTGGCTATGAAACAACAGATAACGATAGCGGTTTGCACCATTAAAAGTAATAAAGCGGTAAGGACCAAAATTAAAATCCTCCGCAAGGTCAGTGAGAAAAGCATCAAAAATTGTCGGATCAACCTCATCCAGTGAAGAGGTTTTAGGACTTTTGCCCACAAGCACCTTGTGCTCATCAAAAATCAAATATTCCGGCACCGAAACCAAGCGGGTTAAAACTTTCCCCAATGCCTTAGAGATCCCATTTTCAGGACTTTCAACATTTTTTTCCCCAGAAGACAACCCATCCAAAAAACCATCGACCCGTTTATCAACATCCAGCAGGTCAGATTTCTCGAATTCAGCAGCTTCATCTTTTCGCTTGAAAGCCTCTATCAGCAAATGCTCCATCGGAAGCTGAATAACGTCATTCTGACGTCGGCAAATACCGTCCATTTCAATCTCGGCATCACTCCAACCCACAATTTCCAATGCCGCTTCCAGTCCGGTTTTATCCCCCAGTTCGGCATCAATCAGCTCTCCCCGACTGACATATAAATAAGCTGATTGTTTGGAATTCAAAACCTTAAGGGTACAATTCTTCTTTTCCACTTTCATCAACTGCAGAAACGTCGCCAGAGTAATCCCACGGATAAAACTTTTCCCCCCGGCATTTAACCCATTAAAGATTCCTTCCTCAAGCATCTGAATATCGAGAGGTTTATCTAAAAATTGCAACGTATCCATCTTTGCCAAGCGAGCTTCGATCTCCGGAGTCCCGAAAGCCGACATGACAATCACCGGCAACTGCGGCTGATGACGACTGGTCCAGGCAAGCAACTCAAAACCATTCATAACCGGTAACTTCAGATCCGTAACCAAGAGGTCGATGGGCGTAGCACGCAACACATCTATAGCTTCCCGACCATTTTCAGCGGTCACAATTTGAAATTTATCCTTGTGAACGCTCAAACCATCTTTCAGGGAAAGAAGAAACGATTTTTCATCATCAACAATGAGTATTTTTTTCACAATTTGACCTGTTTCGGGTTAAAGGGCTTCTGCCGGTGAAGCGCCCTTGCTTCCCACCGTTACAATTGGCAACCTGATTGTCACCTGAGTGCCGGAACCTGGCTGACTGACAATATCAATATCACTATCCATCATTGCCAGCAATTTTCGCGTTATGACTAAACCTAATCCATTCCCGTTCTCTTTATTTGTGTTAAACGGCTGAAAGAGATGCTTCAACTGTTCAGGAAAAACACCACAGCCGTTATCGACAATTTTCAACCACATTAACTGATCGCGGACTTCAGTGTGAATGCTGATTTCCGGGACTTTTTGCCCCTTAAGAGCATCAGCTGCATTATTAAAAACATTGAGCAATGACTGATGTAGCGCTCTCTCATCGATTCTTACCCAGGGAAGATCCAGAGGAATTTCAGTTTTTATCCGAATCCCATAAGAGTTAAAGTCGCGTTCAATTAATGAGATAAACTTGCCCATAAATTCAACCAGGTGGAGATCTTTGAGTTCAACACTGTCGTACATGGTAAATGCTTTCAATGACTTCAACAGATATTCCATCCGCCCAATATCAGCAAGACCACGCTCTACATATTCTCTCAGCACCTTTGGAGATGTTGTTTCCGAGCTCTGTTTCAGGACACTCAAAGCCATTTTTAAAGAATTTAACGGATTGCCGATTTCGTGTCGAATTCCGGAGAATATAAAGCCAATATTATCCATCGCATTGACTGCTTGAGCAATTGCTTCAAGGCGACTTTTCTCTGTAATGTCCCGGATAAAAACACAGCGATAGTTAGATGCTGCCTTATATACGGAATGGCCAAACAAACGCCCTTGGTAGGTGACCTGGTGAGCAACACGACCAGCAAGTTCAAAATCGTCTAACGCTTCTATATTCTTGACAAAAAGATCATATAACCCCTGATAGTCACGGCAAAGTTTTTCATCCTGCAACACCTCAAAAAATGCAGCATTGCAATAGTCAATGGCTTGCCGATTTAAATCCAGAACTAGGATTCCAATATCAATATGTTCAAGGAGCTGTGCAAATCCCCAAGTATTTTTATAGTTGTCATCTAACTGCCTGGCAGTATCCCCAACCATCGCGGGAAGCTCCTCTTGAATACCCGGATAAAACAAACCAGAAGACCTGCAAACTTTGCAGGTAAACTTCTGACAGAAAGGCATTATAACAAGTGAGAAGAAAAATTCAAGAAAACTAATAAAAGTCTAAAATGATGTTTTATCCGTTTTCTTCAGGGATAGACTCACAGAGTGCAGCTAAACGGCCACCGGTCAATTGTTCCAGCTGAGCGACGGAAACAGGCACAGCAGAATGGTTATTTCCAGCCGCAGCATACACAACAGGGAAGCGCTGCAAAGACTGGTCAAGGAAAATGGGCAGATCTGCCGGTAGTAAAAATGGACAAACTCCACCAGGAGCATATCCGGTATAATTCAAGACTTCATCTGTTTTTGGTAGTTTTACTTTCCCGGTCAAACCAGAAATTTTCTTGAGATGAGAGCTTTTTACTTTCATATCACCACAAGTCACAACAATAACCGGCTTTCCACCAACAACAAAGAGAAGGGTTTTAGCAATCTCCGCAACGCTGCAACCAACGGCATTCGCTGCAGCCATAGCAGTTGTTGTGGGCTCGACGTACTCCCACACGTCAATGTTGTGGGTCTCCAGATATGCTTTCAGCTCGTTAAGTTCAGCCATGATATTTCTCCAGCAACTTCTTCGCCTCCACAGTCAGATCTGCTTCCAGACGGGGATCATCGACCACCTTGCGCAATAGTTTTAATCCATCTTTGACCCAGTTTCTGGCGAGATAAGTCTGTGCGACTCTGAATTGCCAGCGCGGATTATCCGGTTCCTCACGACAAGCAGCATTAAAAGTATCCAGAATATGACTCAGTTCTCGATTATGACGCAGCCAGAATTCAGCTAAAGGCAAGCTGACACCCCCACGGCAACCGGAGGTCGGTAACATCTTCAACACCTTTTCTGCATCCGCCAATGCTCCAACCTGCTCTAGAACGGATGCTGCCAACAGCATAAAACGGGTATCAGCGTTGCCGGCATCAAGAGCTTTGCGTGCGTAGTCTGCTGCGACTGGAAGCTGCTGCTGTTGAACATAGAGGTGGGTTAACTGTGCGTAACAGAAAGACGAATCTATGCCGTGCTGTAAAAACTTTTGCAACCTGTCTTCTGCCAGAGAATAATCTCCGGTCGCCACCAGAACGGGAACTAATGCCTCAATCGCCAGAAGCAATTCAGGATTTTGTTCCAATGCTGATTCAAGCATAGATCGTGCCTGTGTCAGTTCTCCTTTTCTGGCATAAAGAGCTCCAAGTTCAAACCAATAGAGGTCATCCTGATCCGCTACGTCCACCTGTAGCCACAGCGGTAAAGCTTGATCATCTTGACCGGCATGTGACAGCAAGAAAGCATCTTTAAACGCTTCTCCTTTGGAACCGTAACGGGGAGCTAATGCCGCAGGATAAGAGGCGAGAACGAGTTCTAACTGACTTTCTGCATCACCAAACCAGGCGTCCTCATCAGCAATGACTCTGGTCGACGGGGTCGCACAAGCAGCACAAGACGTTGCGCGGTCGGGCTCTGCAGCATCAATCTCCGGTTCCAGAGGCTTTGCTGAAATGGCTTGTTCAATGTCCTCACGTAGTCCGGAACTACACACCTGTTCCTGTGCCAACTGCAAATGTTCCATTGCCCGGGAGAAATCTCCGCTGGATTGGAGCCCTAAAGCTTCATCGAGATTAAGTCTGGCGAGTCCATCTCCTGCTGCCATGCGCAATTCTTCAACTTCAGCGGCCTCATCTGGTTCCAAAACCTGCCCTGACAGCTGTTCAGCGAGATACCTGGCATCAACATACCGTTGTTGCGCAACAGCCTTACGCAGTCCGTCGATGGAATTGCCACCACCAAAAATCTTTTTCAGAAAACCCATAAAAATATTTATCCTGTCATGGATCAAGAAGACCGTGATTCGGGTCTAAAATAACGAATCAATTAATTCAAAATCGAGATCACTCTCAGCCAATTGTTGCACCAGAGCAATTTTTTCTTCATCCTCCGCCCCTATTTTTGCAACATCCTCCTGGATTTTCGTATAGATTCCGGCTGTCGTGGCGTCAGTCCGCATATACGGTATTTTTGCATCATCAATAACCCGTTGCACAATCTCTGAGATCGGGACAACACCATTGATGACGAGTCCGGCAATTTTAGGCTGGTATTCGGGAAGACGATAAAGTGTTGACAGCATCACCAGCAACTCAACCCGACTGCTGGGGACAATCAGCAGGGTCGACTCATGCAACATGTCAATGATCCGCTGAGTCGAAGCGGCACCAAGCTGGACGTGGTGCACGATTCTGCTGGCCTGGTTCAGATCACCCTGAAGTTCGATCTGCAACAGCTCGGAAAGATATCTCAAGGTCGGATCAGCCAGAATAGGAGAATAATTAAACCCGCCGACAACCTGAATAGCAGTATCCTTAAAAGCAAGCTCCAGATACTTCAGCGTGTTCTCACGCTTGCTCCTGATAAGTTTATTCGGCAGAATCATCCGCACTTCTGCACCAGTTTCACGAAATAGTGCCAGATTCAACTGCAACGCATCGATAACATTGCCAACGCCTCCACCGGCCACTATCAAGACCGGAGCATCAAGCTGTTGTGCCAGCTGCGCATTATTCAGTCCCACAACTGAGCCAACCCCCGTATGCCCGGCTCCTTCAATAATCAGAAAATCGCACTGCTTTTCCAGTTTTTCCGTTGCCCGGCAAATCTGTTGTAAATAGTCTTCAGGATCAATTTTCCCCTCAAGAACATTGCGAGTGGTATAGGCATCGAGAACGACCGGAGACATCAGCGGGAGCTGATTTTCCATACCATAGACATGGGCGATCAGAGCAACATCAATATCAACAAATTGCCCTAAATAGTTCGTTCTCTTGGGCCCAAAAGGCTTAATAAAGCCAACACGGCTATATTTTCTACGCGCCAGATGAAGCAAAGACAAACTGGTTGTCGTTTTGCCGCAATGCTGACCGGTTGCAGCCACAAAAATTTTTTTACACATAGGCCGACTCCCTGAACCACAACACCTTTGAAGAAAAATCAGGAAAGAAACAGGTTCCGTTCTTTGATGAATGCAGGATAAAATATCTCTGTCAGTTCCTCAACAATCATCGGATTGGCTTCAAGAGCTAAAGCCCCCCGACTGAGAGTTAAGTCAACATCTGTTTCTTCAGAAAAGCCTATCCCGAAACGGTGGCAGAAATCACTCGCAAGGTTAAGAACAGCGCAAAGTTTAAAAACTTCCGGTTTTTCAGAGCGCAGTTTGTCAAAAGCATGGTGGTGCAGAGTCGCTTCAACAATCATCTTGGGGTAGTTCCAATAATCAAGCAGCGCCGCACCAACAACCTCATGGGAATAGGCAAACAAACCCCGCTCAACATCACGCAGCTGTCCCTTTCCGGATTCAACTGCCTGAAGTACTTCTTTATAAAGTTTCTTGTCACGATTCACCATCACGACTTTACCAATGTGGTGTTGCAGCCCAGCAAGATAGGCCATGTCCTTGTCAAGATCTGTCAGACGACCTGCCAACATTCTGCAGGCAACCGCACATCCTATCGAATGCTCCCACATTTTACGTTCCATAACCCCAAAGGTTTTACTGGTTGAGCGTAAACTATATTCGAGAGCAAGGTTTTTGAGAACATCTTCACCGACAACAATGATTGCCCGATCAACGGTATTGACCTGTTTAACCAGTTGATAAAAAGCAGAGTTGGCAATCCTCAGCAGGCGTGCAGAAATGACCGGATCAAGAGAAACAGCATTAGCCAGTTCCTTGATTTTCAAATCAGGTTTACGAAGCAATTCCAACAATTTGGTTGCAACAATTGGCGATGCAGGCAATTCTCCCATACTCTTGGTAATGGACTCAAAATCCATGAACATACTCATCTGACTCGCACCTGCCTCTTGATTAGTAGCTATGATTCCCTGCGATTACATTGATTTGCAAAGCTTCGACTTCAATGATCATGATAACCGAGAACAACCAGCACGCAGCTGCCATCGGCTATCACATTCAGCCCCTGTTCTTCACAATACTGTATTGCTGCAGGGCTTTCGGACCCGATCTGCATCCAGATGTTCTTAATACCGTGAGCGGCAGCCTGTTCAACAACTTTTTCCGTTATTTTCGGAGGGGTAATGATTGAAAGGCTCTGGACATCGTCAGGAAGAGACGCAACCGAAGTCACACAGGCTAATCCTTCAATTTCTGTCTCTGTCGGATTGACGGGAATCGCTTGTAATTTATTCTGCTGATAGCAGCGCAACACCTTATTCCCATATTTATCCCGATTGGCTGAAGCACCAACGATACCAAAAACCGGAGAAGCAAAAAATTGTTCGATTCTCTTTTCAATCGTCATAACGTCTTCCTTTCCTGGAAAAAAACCATTAGATGGTATCAGAAGCATTCAGGATTTCCAAACGCGCCAATTCATCACAACGCTCATTTTCACGATGTCCAGCATGTCCTTTGACCCAAACCCAGTCAATTTGATGTTTTTCTGCAAGCAACAGCAGTCGTTCCCAAAGATCACGATTTGCAACGTCTTCTTTTTTAGAGTTTTTCCAGCCTTTTCGTTGCCACCCTTCGACCCATTCGGTCATCCCTTTGACCAGATACTGAGAATCTGTCGTCAAGCAAACACGACAGGGCCGCTTCAACGCCTCCAGACCGACAATGGCTCCAAGCATCTCCATGCGATTATTGGTTGTCTCTGCAGCATACCCCGAAAGTTCTTTCTCATGCGCCCCTTGCCGTAGGATTGTCCCATAGCCGCCGGGCCCGGGATTGCCGGAACAAGCTCCATCAGAAAAAATTTCGACTATTATTTCTTGTGAGTTCATCAATAATATCCTTAAATTGCCGAGCAGAGTAACATAATTTCTAAAAACACCAAATGCAAACAGACAAAACAAAAGCATATGGGCCCTGGACCTTTCAGGTGCAGGGAGATTCGCCCACTTCGTCAGTCGCTTCACGTTCCTTCCTGCGTCGGCTCCCTTCCGCTCGCTGACGCGGCCATTCCTGGCCGTTTTTCTGACATTCAGTCAGCGCTCGCTTCACTTCGAATCCCCTTAAAATAGTGAAAATAGAAAAAGCCCTCCCGCTTACACGGAAGGGCTTTTTCTATTTTGGCGTCCCCAGGGGGATTCGAACCCCCGTCGCCGCCGTGAAAGGGCGGTGTCCTGGGCCAGGCTAGACGATAGGGACTTAATATCTTAAGTCCCTGCGGAAAATGAATCCGCAGGTGTTACGTAGTTGGTGTTAATACCTTAAATTATCACAAATTTGCAAGTAGAAAATTTGCTCCGGAACGCAACACAAACAGAGCCTGCTGCTTATCTTTTTTCTGCCGAGGAAAAATAGCAAGAATCGGGTTGGTCTATTCAGCAACCAGTGGTAATTTCACCTCAAATACCCAAGGAGTTTTCTTATGCCGGATGATTATCAACGCATCGCCCAGGCTATACATTTTCTCAGAGAAGCCGCACCAGAACAACCATCCCTTGACAGGATTGCTGCACAGTTGGGATTAAGTCCTTATCATTTCCAACGATTATTTCGCCGTTTCGCCGGTGTCAGCCCTAAACGCTTTCTGCAACATCTGACTACAGAACATGCCAAACAATTATTACAACAATCAACGTCAATCCTGGATACGAGTTTTCATGTTGGCCTCAGCGGTCCGGGACGTCTTCATGATTTACTGGTTAATGTTGAAGCAGTCACCCCGGGAGAATATAAATCGGGCGGGGTTGATTTACACATTGACTATGCTGTCCACCCGACTCCTTTTGGTCAATGCTTCATAGCCATCACCGAACGTGGAATTTGCCGCCTCGAATTTATTGATTCCCCCGCAGACCAATCGGCAGGACAAAGACTCCAAAAGTCCTGGCCAAAGGCCCTGTTAAAAGAAGATAGAGTCAAAACGGAAGCGGTGATCCAACAGGTCTTCAACCGGGATCAATCTCCAGACAACAAACCACTTCTGTTACTCCTCCAGGGAACCAATTTCCAACTCAAAGTCTGGCAGGCCCTCCTGAAAATTCCTCCCGGTTGCATCACATCCTATGGCTATCTGGCCGAAAAACTGGGTCAGCCAAGCGCCGGCCGTGCTGTCGGAACCGCCATTGGCAACAACCCGATCAGCTATCTGATCCCCTGCCACCGGGTCTTGCGCGGAGACGGTGGTATTGGCGGCTATCGCTGGGGAATTGATCGCAAATTGGCGATTTTGGCAAAAGAATTTTGCGAAAAGCAAATCTGAAGTGTTATTTTTCAATTTGAAAAATAAGTGTAGAGATGGTTACATAGGCAGTCTTTGTGGGCGCCATTATTATCCGTTTACAGGCACCGTGAGCCCGGATGATACTGCGCTTTTTATAATCCAGCAGGTGAAATATGATGAAAATACTTCTACTGTTGATAGTGGCCTTGTTGCTATCCCTCCCCGTCGCAGCAGCCGAACAGTTAAAAATCGGTCTGTTGCTCATTGAAGATTCGATCCCTTTCTGGGTTGCCAAACAGGAGAACTATTATCAGCAACAAGGTGTGAATGTTGAATTGATCCCATTTCTCAGTGCTCTGGAGAGGGATTCCGCCCTTGCTGTTGGTGCGATTGACGGGGCCATCAGCGACCCCGTTGGAGCGATTCTATTTGATAAAGGAACCGGCAGGTTGAAAATAACCTCTCTCGGACTGGGGAAAACTCCCGCCGAGGGTGTTTTTGTTATCCTTGCCGCACCGAAGTCGGACCTTACAACAGTTGAACAGCTTAAAGGGGTTGAGATTGCTGTTTCCAATTCCACCATTATTGAATACGTCACCGATAAGCTCCTGGAAAATGAGGGGTTCAGTCCCGACGACATCAATAAAATAGAAGTCAAAAAAATGCCGATCCGGATGCAGATGCTGCTTTCAAATTCTGTAGCAGCGGCAACCCTTCCGGAACCGTTGGCGTCCATTGCTGTAGCGAAAGGAGCTCATGCGCTTTTGAAAGACAGCGATGCGCAACAAAGCCTCTCCCAGACGGTTATTATCTTTCGCTCCGAAGTTCTGACCCAGAAAAAAATGGCGGTACAAAAATTCTTTAAAGCTTATAGGGATGCGGTCAAAAGCATCAACGCTTCTCCTGAAAAATTTCGCCCCCTGTTTCTGGAAAAAGGTCGTATCCCTGCCTTTATGGCTGCCGACTACCCCATTCCTGTTTACCCTGACCCCGAACCCTTCAGCATCGATCTGTACCAACCGATTATCTCATGGCTGGCGGCAAAAGGGTTGGCCGACGAGATCGCCTATGAAAAAATGGTGTCCCAGGATTTTATGAGTGCCCAATCACATGATGATTGATATCCGTTCAGTGAACCTCTCCTACGGAACGGAGAATGAGAAAAAAGAGATCCTGAACAATATTTCCTTTGCGATAAAACCACACAGTACCTGTGCCATCATCGGGCCGTCCGGTTGCGGCAAATCTTCGCTTCTCTTTCTGCTCGCCGGTCTCAGGCAGCCTGACACCGGAACCATTGTCATTGATGGGGATCCCCGCTGCGGGACAATGCTGCAAAACTATGGCCTTTTCCCCTGGAAAACAGTCGTGCAGAATATCGGTCTGGGATTAATCCTGCGCAAGATGAACAAAGAGAAGATTGCAGAGAAGGTCGCGGTATTGATAGAAGAGATGGGACTGACGGGGTTTGACGATTACTTTCCCTCGCAGCTCTCAGGAGGGATGCAGCAGCGGGTCGCTTTAGCCCGCTCTCTGGCGATTGAACCCGAAATCCTGCTAATGGACGAGCCTCTGTCTTCTCTGGATGCTTTAACCAGAGAACGGTTGCAAAACCTCTTTTTGCAGATTCATAAAAAAAAGCAGATGACCTCGGTTATCGTTACCCACTCTATTGAAGAAGCCGTTTTCCTCGGCAATACCATTGTCGTCCTCAGCGAACGGCCCGCCAGAGTTCTACAGATTGTCGACAACCCTCAGGCCGGAGACCTCTCTTACCGCGGCCAGGAACACTTCTATAAGCGCTGTAATATGCTGCGTAATCTTCTCAGGGAGGATGACAATGGGGAGAAAACGTGACATCACTCTTGCCGCTATTATTCTGTTCCTGATCTGGGAGGCTGTCGCACTGCTGCTCAATTCCATGGCCCTGCCGCAACCCTGGGAGGTGCTTGTCGATGTCCTGGGGAAAATCGCTGATGGTCGCCTGGTCGATGATTTCCTCATCAGTGCCCTGCGGGCGGTATTGGGGATATTCCTCGCTTTTGCCGCCGCAGTGCCCCTGGGCCTTGTCGTTGGCGCGGAACCTTCATGGCGAAAACGGGTCTCCCCTTTCATCTATCTGCTCTATCCCATTCCCCATGTTGTCCTGCTGCCACTAGTCATTATCCTGTTTGGCATCGGCGAGTTTTCAAAGATATTTTTGATTGCTTTGATCGTCTTCTTTCAGGTGCTGGTGACAACCCGAGACGGTGCGAAAAACATCCATCAGAACTATTTTTATTCCATGAAAACCCTTGGTGCGACGCCATTTCAAATCTATCGCCATCTGGTTCTGCCGGCGACATTACCAAGAATCCTGACCGCCATGCGGATCTCCATCGGCACCGCCGTTGCCATTCTGTTCTTCGTCGAATCTTTTGCGACCTCAAAAGGGTTAGGCTACATCATCATGGATTCATGGGGTCAATCAGACTATATCTCTCTGTACACAGGGATTTTTTCCATGGCCATTTTAGGCTTTATCCTCTACATGCTCCTCGACCGGATGGAACAACGGATCTGTCGCTGGAAGATCGTCAGCTAGAGTCTCCTCGCATCAATCTGATAACTAGACCCCCCAGAAAAATCAACAGCGAAAGACTCAAGCCGATATAGAGTGGCGGCAAAATTTCGATATTTAACAGGCCTGTCACAACCACACTGACAGGGGCACAGATAATCGAAACCAGACCGGCTTTGGGCAAAGAGATACGAGACAGGAAAATAGCGAACAACAAAGGAAAACAAAACGTTGCCCCGCGTAATCCCATCGACAGAAAGCTCCAATCCATAATTGCTGTTCCCAGGTTGAACAACAATAAAACAAATGCAGTTGCGACAATCCCGACGGTCAACAATCGAAACAGCAGCAGCTCGTTCCGTTGACCAGCCATCCAGCGCTGCAGGGTATCAACCTTCAACGTTGTCGCAACGCCGAGTGCCAGTCCGGCAGCTGTTCCGACAGCAGCAATCAGTAAAGTTGCAAAAGCGACACCTGCAAGCGGGGAAGGAAAATTCATCGATATAAACGTCGGTAGCGCCAAAGCACTCTCGATCTCAGGATAAGCTTGGCGCATATAAAGGCCGACGAAGATTCCGAAAATTCCGAGAGGAGGAATCAGAACCGCACTCAGCAACGCGCCACCTCGAGCTGCAGCGCCATTTCTCGCTGAAAATACAGCCTGTAGATAGGTTTGCGTGGAAATCACTCCAACCAGCATGGACACTAGATCCGAGACCCCTTTTTTGACGCCATAACCAAACAGGCTGAACCATGGGAAATCGGGGAACGATTCTTTTAACCCGCCCCAACCACCGGATTGATGGTAGGCCAACACACCGGCAATGATCATGGTCAAGTAAATCAACGCCATTTTAATCATTCCCGTTAAACCGGCTGACTTCATACCACCGCTGAGAGTAAAGAGAATAACCAGCAAGGCTGAAATCATCGCACTGGATAATAAGGAAAGATCGAAGAGGACCGCTAAAACAGCGCCACAAGCCAACAGTTGAGCAACAATTTGAATAAACATCCCGAGTGCAGCAAACAGACTCGAGAGCAAACGTGCTCTGGGACCGTGATAACGGGCGATAAACTCCGGGATTGTCTCAACCTGACTTCTACGCAATGGCACAGCCAGGAAAAGACCAAGAAAAAGACAGGCCAAACCGGCTCCCAGCGTAAACCACCAGGCAGAGAAACCATAAAGAAAAGCTAACTGAGCGGTTCCTACCGTCGAAGCTCCACCAACCAGAGTGCCGGTGATAGCACCAAAGACATGCCAAGCCCCTCCCTGCCTGCCACCTAAGGAAAATTCACCACTGTTTGTCGCTTTCGTCCGTCGTCCGGAGGCCAGAAAAAGGATCGCAACAAGAGTCAGGATGAAGGTTAAGAGAAATAGTGAATCAGTAACAACCATGATATGGACCAGATAAACTGAGGGAAGTCATACGAAAAAAGTGCTGAGTAAAATTCAACACCTCTTTTAACTTAAATGAGTGCCGCGGGAAACAAGTATTTTTACCTGGGCATGAATCTGTCACACTTGAGAGGGCTCCATATTTTCCATTGACGGAATGTTATCAGATAACTGAATCAGTGCAATATCTGGTACAATCAGCCTTCATTTGCAAAGGTCTTCTGCTCAATTTTCGGGATTTAAATTATGACAAACGTAACTAAATCTTATGACAGACAAGCCGAAAACTACGATGAATTCATAAAAAAACTGGTCCCTGATTATGAAGTATTTCAAAATTTGTTGCCGAATTTCATTGGCGCTGCGGCCAAGGTTTTGGATATTGGCTGTGGAACAGGAAATACAGCTTTAAAGCTGCGACAACAGAATCCTTCTTTACAACTAACCTGCCTCGATACCTCTCCGCAAATGCTGGAGATTGCAAGAAACAAACTAGGAAATCAACATAACTATGTAGAAACTTCGATTGAAAAATTTGATCCACAAGAACAATTTGATGCGATCACCTCTGTCATGGTAATGCACAATATCCAAACAACTGCAGATCGTCTTGGAGCATATCGCAAGATCTATGGTGCATTAAAACCCGGTGGACAATATCTTTCTGTTGATATTTTTAAGGGAGAGTCAGACCGATTACAAGACGTCTACATGATGCTGTGGAGGCAATTCATGTTGCAAAGCCTCCTGGAAAGTGAAATTGACGAGAAGTGGCTTCCGTTGCACAGAGAGAAAGATAAACCGTTAAAACTTTTTGATCAAATAGAAATACTGAACAAAACAGGCTTCAAAACTGTTGATATTGCCCATAAACGTTTTCAATTTGCCATGTTGATTGCCCAAAAATAATTATGTTGAGTTGTCGCAAAAACAAAAACAGTAATTCCGGACTAATTCCGGGAACAGTATATATAACTATGATTTCTTTTTCTTCGACCCCGGCTTCTGCGGGCTTAATGTCCGCTGCATCAAGCGCTCCAGGTTGGCCACAAAACCATCACCCGCCAAAGGACGACCCGTTCGTTCGTGACGGTGGAACAGGTCAACCTCCTCTGGCTGTGTCAGTTGCAGAACCCCGTGCCAGTCAGGAACCAGATCAAGAAAAGGAGCAACTTTGATCAGGTCATCATCCTGCCCCGTCAGGTGAGCACGGGCACTGCTCCAACAATAGTCGGCCGGTTTCTCAACCGGGTTCATTTCAACATAGCGGGCAGCCGCCAGTAAATAAGGCTCATCTATGGGAAAGGAGGCAAAACGTTCCTGCCATAGATGGCCGCGCCAGTTTTCACGAAAATTGATCCGGCACGTATAACGCCTGTGAGCTTCGCCGATCGCCCTTGCCAAGACTGTTTCATCCTGAGGGACAGCAATCAGGCAATAGAGGCAAAGGACGACGTTTTAATCCTTCAATCGTTTGTCAGCCCGTTCGGCCTGCGATATCCCATCGTAGCCCCATGAGTTTGCCGGGATATCGTTGATCAACACATAGCAAGCTTCCTGAATAGCACCGATCTCTTCTTTCAACATGGTCACTGTCCTGGCAATCATCTGTGCCTTTTCTTCCGCTGAATTGGTCCCCTGAGTCACCTTGATATCGACATAAACGGCAACAGGGGCCTCCTCTTTGAGTCCTTTCCCGTCAACAGCCCAGAGGGCTGGAACCGATTCATCGATATGGACCACCGTCACTTCACGGCGCTTTCCCATGACCCTGTTCATAAGATCTGTCGTTCTGTTCTGAATATTGCTCTTCTGAAGACTGTTCAAGCGGCTGCCTACACGGATGTTGATATACGGCATCATACTCTCCTCTGTTTGTGGTTAAGATCGACGACAATAAAGTGATTGCAGATACAACTACTTTATTAAAAAAAATCAGCCCTCTATGAACTCTCTCATTTGTCTCAAATTCGACACCGTCAGAGACAAATCCTCCCACCCGATAATATCAGCCATGCGCTGGGACAACTTTTTCCCGGTCGCATCAAGTTCGCAATGGAGTCCTTTTGCCGTCTCAGTCGGAAAAACGTGAACTTCCCTGCCGTCCACGGCTGTCATTTCCCGAGCAATGAAGCCGCGCTTTTCCAGACTGTCGAGAAAACGGGTCACTGTTGAACGTGAAAGAGCCAGCTCCAGTGCCAGTTCGCGCGGCATCAGCCCCGGCCTGGCGAGAACGACACGTAACAGAAACGCATGCGGCGGAGAAAGCCCAAATGGTTTGTAAGCCTCCGTCCAAATCCGGGTGACCGCACGTGCGAGAGCATTGCTGTTAAAGTATAAACATTCTTCGAACATGGAAACAGACTACCACAAACAAATTGTACATACAACTACATACATTATCCAATTGCGATATGCTGCAAATAAACGATAACTCGTACTCAGTCATGGACAAAATCGATATTCAGGCAAAGGTGGCGTCGAAAAAGAAAAAGTTTCCGGGACATCTGAGGTAAGAAAAGGTGATTCTCTTACTTGATCGCTATTCTTTACTCTTGACGGCCGGGGGCCTGATAAGGGTTATATCCTGTCTGCCGCCAGTGCTAAAAATGCCCCGCCAGCTAACAGGCAGAAAGGCGAAAACAGCCAGCTGTCATACGTTGCGAACTTCGAGCCCTTCACACGCTTGAAGAAACCAACATACTTGAACTCGCCAACCGCCCGCAGGACGAGTACGCCTCCGACTGCGAAGCCGAGAAGGACAGCATAAGGAGTGAGCGCCGCGGCGTAACTGGCCCCGAACCCGAGGACGAGCGCAATTAGGGCGAAGCCAGCGAGCACGAATGCAACCGCAATCGTTGCTGCTGCTCCAGGCGTGAAGACTGGTGCTCCATCTATCTCAGGGAGGGCTGCTGACATTCCGAACTTTCCACCGAGCGCCCAATACAAATGCAGCGCCGCCAATCCGACGAACGATATGACGAGAATGATCGCTATTGTTTCCATAGTTCCCTCCATGGGATATAACTAAAATTAGACAGTTAAATAACCGTAAAACCATACGGTTTCAAGACTCTTTAAATTGAATTTTTCTACGATTGTCACGACTTAACCGATTGCACTTTTACTAAAAAAACAACAAACACTGCATTCACTGAAGAAATCAATCTCGATTTGAGAGCACTTTCAACAAAAAAACCGCCCAGTTGGCACACACCAACACGGACGGTCATTCATCTGTTGAATATTTCCCCTCAATCATCTCCATGGTTTCCCCCGAACACATCATATAAAGACCTGAATAACATAGGACATTTTGACCTGGATGTAAAAATAAAACTGGTACTCTATTGTCTTGTATAAGCTTCTTTGTTCGAGCAGCAACACCACATCCAAGGATTAATCAACTTGATAACTCCGCATGGTCTTGACAGTAATATGAACTCGGCCTATAGTTAGCATGCTAATCGTTTGTCAGCTAACTATATGGAGAATATCATGGCGAATCTATCGGAGGCTCCTCAAAATCAAACCCTCGGCCAGGTACTGGCTCATGTCAGCCGACTCGTCGGTCGACGCCGGAGCACCAAGTTGGCCGGCATCGGCCTGCACCACGCCCAGGGGATGATTCTTTCTCAGCTCTGGCGCAACGACGGTCTCCCCCAGTTAGAACTGGCCCGCGCTCTGCATATTCAGCCACCCACAGCGAGCAACACTTTGCAACGTATGGAACGTGACGGCTGGGTGACACGACGCCGGGAAGATGCAGACCAGCGGGTCGTCAGAGTTTACATGACCGAAAAAGCGAGGAACTTACACGAAGAGCTCCGTGCTCTGTTCCGGGAGTTGGACCATGAACTCTCTTCAGCACTGACAGTGCAGGAGCAGAAAGATTTCAAAAAAACACTGTTGAAAGTCCACGATTATCTCGCAGCAACAGCAGAAGAACCATGTTGTCCTCCGCAAGCGCCGGAGACCAGTAAGGGGCAAAAGAAATGAAGTCCTTGCGCCGCCTTTATGGTTTTTTACATCCTTATCGCTTTCCCTCGGTGGTCGCCCTGCTGCTTCTTATTGCCATGGTCGCTGCCGACCTGCTCATCCCCCATCTGACACAACGCATCATTGACCAGGGGATCGGTGCTAATGACCTCCACATCGTGATCACCACCGCTCTGCTCATGGCCGGAGCGGCACTCCTCTCCGCTTGCTTCGCCATCGCCAATAATTATCTCTCAGTGCGAGTTGCCATGTCCTTCGGTGCTGACCTGCGGAGCGCCCTGGTCCGCAAGACCCAGTCCTTTTCCTTTGCCAACCTCGACACCCTGCAAACCGGCAAACTCATCGTTCGCTCAACCAGTGACGTCAACGCGGTACAATTTATTGTTATGTTGTCGCTGCGTATTCTCACCCGGGCTCCGATCTGGGCCCTCGGCGCGATTGTCATGTTGGTTATCACCAGCCCACAACTTGCTCTGATCATGCTGATCTTTGTCCCGCTTATTATCCTGCTGGTCTGGCTCTTCGGTCGCAAGGCCCAGCCAATGTTCCTGCATGTTCAACAGCTGCTTGACCGACTCAATATTGTGCTTCAGGAGAACTTGGCGGGAATACGGGTGGTCAAGGCTTTTGTCCGCAGCAACCATGAGGTGGAGCGTTTCGGTGACGCCAATGAAGAGTTGATGTCCGGAACCATCAACGTTGCCAGACTGATGGCGGTTTTCTCACCGTTTATGCTGCTGGTCCTTAATCTGGCTGTGGTTGCCGCGGTCTGGCTTGGCGGCACTTCAGCAATCAGCGGTGAAATGACGGTTGGCGAGGTAGTCGCAGCAATCAACTATCTCTCCTTTGCCCTCTTTCCGATCCTCATGCTCAGCGCCATGCTCGGGCCAG
This sequence comes from uncultured Desulfuromusa sp., assembly GCF_963675815.1. Lineage (NCBI taxonomy): Bacteria > Pseudomonadati > Thermodesulfobacteriota > Desulfuromonadia > Desulfuromonadales > Geopsychrobacteraceae > Desulfuromusa > uncultured Desulfuromusa sp. The sequence continues at coordinate 1,981,574 of NZ_OY776574.1, read as the reverse complement.
TCTCTGCGGCGGATGCCTCGGCACGACGTATTCTTGAAGTCCTTGATGCCGAAACTCAGACGCTCCCAGCCCATGCCGTTCACCTCGACCGGCCACAGGGACGGATCGCTTTTAAGAAGGTCTCCTTTCGCTATCCGGGAGAGAACTCCGAACCGGTATTGACCGATATTTCCTTCGTCGTTGAACCGGGGGAGACGGTCGCCATTGTCGGTGCCACCGGATCAGGTAAGTCAACGCTGATTCACCTTTTACCCCGTTTCTATGATGTCAGCGCCGGGCAGATTACCTTCGATGGTATCGACGTGCGCGACCTCGATCCTGCCGAACTACGCTCACACATCGGCATAGCCCTTCAGGAGGCAATCCTCTTTTCCAGCAGTATTGCCGACAACATCCGCTACGGCCGCAGAGAAGCCGATGACGAGGAAGTGCGCGCAGCTGCCAAAGCAGCTCAGGCAGACACCTTCATTGAAGCGTTCTCCGACGGCTATGCAACATTGGTCGGCCAGCGCGGAGTGACTCTCTCCGGCGGTCAACGCCAGCGGATCTCCATCGCCCGGGCGCTGCTGGTGAATCCCCAGGTGCTGATTCTCGATGACTCGACCAGCGCCCTTGACATTGAAACCGAGATCAAACTGCAAGATGCTCTGGATGCACTGATCACCGCCTCACACAGTGCCATTACCCGAATCATCGTTGCCCAGCGCATCAGCACTGTTCTCCTCGCCGACAAGATCGTGGTTCTGGAACAAGGACGCGTCAGCGCCATCGGCAACCATCAGCAGTTGCTACAGGAGAGTGAGGTTTACCGCGACATTTACCGCTCCCAGCTTGGTGAACCGCCAACGGCAAAAGGGGGAAGCCATGACTGATCATCGCCGGCAGCAAACCTCCCAAGTGCGGATGAGCGGTCTCCCCGGACCAGGCGGGCGAGGTCCGGGCGGTCGTGGCCCAGGGGGGCAGAAAATTGAGCGAGCCCGGGATGTCCATGGAGCACTGCGCCGGTTAATGGAATACCTGCGCCCTCAGCGTAGCGCCATCATTCTTGTCGCTCTGATCGCCGCCCTCGGCACGGCTCTGGCTTTAGCCGGTCCCTATCTGATGGGAGAAGCGATTGATCAATTGGTCGGTCGCGACCTGACCAAGCTGGCACGCATGAGTCTGTTGATGCTCGCGGCCTACGCTCTCTCGTCAGTCGCTCAACTGATCCAGGGAGTGCTCCTTGCCGGTATCGCCCAGAAGGCAATGCGCAATCTGCGCGCTGCCCTCTTCGAACGCCTTCAGAACCTGCCCTTAAGCTTTTTCGATACCCGTCAGCAAGGAGAATTGATGAGCCGCCTGACCAACGATATGGATGCCATCAGCCGGGTGCTGACCGATAATGCGGCCCAGCTCTTCACCGGAATCCTGACCCTGATCGGAATTCTCGGCATCATTTTCATCCTCAGTCCCTGGCTGGCCCTCGGATCGATGCTTGTTTTTCCACTGATGATCGGCCTGGTCGGCATCGTCGGACGGCTGACCCGCACGGCCTTCCGCGACTACCAGACACGGCTCGGAACCCTTAACGCAGTGCTTGAAGAGACCTACAGCGGTCAGCGCGTCGTTCTTGCCTTCGGTCAGGAGAAAGCCGTGCTGGAACGTTTTGATGCAGCCAATCAGGAGGTTCGCACAGTCGGCGTCAAGGCAATGACCCTGGCACTGCTGATAATGCCGATGATGGGCATCCTCTCGAATCTGAACATTGCTGTGCTCTGCGGACTCGGAGGCTGGCTGGCCATCAAGGGACTGGTGACCATCGGCACCATCGCCGCCTTTATCACCTACTCGCGACGCTTCGCTGAGCCGCTTCGCCAACTGGGCAACCTCTACAACCAGGTCCAGGCAGCCCTGGCCGGTGCTGAACGGATTTTTCAACTTCTCGACACGCCCGTCGAACCGGAAGAAGCAACGGGAAAAGAGCTTCCGCGCGTCGCCGGAAAGGTCGAGTTCGACCACTTGCACTTTTCCTATATTCCCGGCACCCCCGTTTTGACAGATATCTGCCTCCACGCAAGTCCTGGTGAACGTATTGCCCTGGTTGGCCACACCGGTGCCGGAAAAACCACCCTTGTCAACCTGCTCTCACGTTTTTACGAACAACAGGATGGCACAATCCGCATTGATGACCACGACATCCGCAACGTCTCCCGCGACAGCTTGCGACGGCAGCTTGGTGTCGTCCTGCAGCAGTCATTTCTGTTCAGCGAATCAGTGCTGGAGAACATCCGCTATGGCCGTCTCGACGCCGGCGACGAAGAGGTCTTCGAAGCGGCACGTCTGGCTCATGCAGACGGCTTTATCCGCCGCCTGCCACAGGGATACGACACGCTCCTTTCAGAGCGCGGCAGCAACCTTTCCGAAGGACAACGCCAGCTCGTCACCATTGCCCGGGCAATTCTCGCCGATCCGGCTATTTTGATCCTTGACGAAGCCACCAGCTCGGTCGACACACGGACCGAGATCGAGATCCAGAAAGCCCTTAACCAGCTCATGAAGGGGCGAACCAGCTTTGTTATCGCCCACCGCCTCTCAACCATCGCCCACGCCGACCAGATCATCGTCATCGACAAAGGTCGGGTAATCGAGCAGGGCACCCATAAAACCCTTCTCGCTCGTGGCGGCACTTACCAGCGCATGTACACCAATCAGTTCCGTGATCAGCACACCACCGGCGATCGAACGGAAGAGATGCTTCAACAAACCCGAACCCCTGACAGGTGATGCGACCGTTCATGAGCTCCCCGCAAAGAAACATAAAAAAACTATACGCCTTCTCGTTTCTGCAGATGAGCCTGTTCCCGATGGCGATCATCACCCTGTTCTGGAAGGACAAGATCGGGTTGAGTTTGACTCAGATTCTGCTGTTGCAGGGGATCTTCGCCGTGGCCATGGTGATCATGGAATACCCTTCGGGTTATATCAGCGACCGGATCGGCTACCGTAAGGCCCTGAATTACGCGGCCCTGCTCGGCATAGTCGGCTGGGGCCTCTACACCGTCGCCGATTCCTTTACCGGAGTTCTGATCGCGGAAATCATCCTCGGTATCTCCATGTCTTTCATCAGCGGATCGGATAGCGCTCTGCTGTTCGAAAGTCTCAAGGGAACTGACGACGAGCAACACTATGCCAGCCACCAGGGACGAATGAACGGCGCCGGACAGATTGGTGAAGCCAGCGGAGCGGTGTTTGCCGGAGTCCTCTACGCGATGACTCCACTGCTGCCGTTCCTGATCCAGACAGCGGTCTGGGTCCTGATCTTTTTTCTGACCAGAACCCTGATTGAGCCGCAACGAACAACAAAAGCGCCGGCCAGCCATCTGTCAGAAGCATGGCAATCCACCCGTTACGCCCTTTTGGAAAACAAACGACTCCGCTACACCATCCTTCTCAATCTGGTGCTTGGGCTCTCATCTTTCTATCCGGTCTGGCTGATTCAGCCCTACATGCAGGATAGCGGCGTCCCGGTCACCTGGTTCGGGCCAATCTGGGCTATCGCCAACCTGAGCGTTGCCCTGTTTGCCCTGGCCAGCCATCGCTTCCATCTCAAACTGGGTGACGGTCGCATGGTGATCCTGTTCAGCCTATTGATTGTTGCCGGTTATCTGGGATTGGGTTTGAATGGCGGGCTCTGGGGCTTTGTCTTTTATTATTTGCTCACCAGTATGCGCGGGCTACGCGGACCGATGCTGCTGAATCATGCACAACAGGAGATCCCTTCGGCCAACCGCGCCGGAATTCTTTCTCTGCAGTCGCTCTGTTTTCGCTTCGCCTTTATCTGTACAGGACCACTGATCGGCAGGATAGCCGATAATTTGGGAGTTCAACAGACGTTTCTGATCCTCTGTTACGCCTTTTGTCTCACTTTACCGCCAGTGGTCTGGTTATTCCTGCAACACTCAGGTAAAGGTGCTCGTAACGAAGCTCCGGAAGAAAGCCGGGAATAAATAGTAAGCATAATAAAAAAGCTATCAGTCATAATTTGTCGCTTTCCCTTTGAACCAACATGAAGCCTTCCTCCAGAACCTGCTGTAGAATGACTTATTGATTCAGTCGTTACCAATCACTCAGGTTAATCTCCCTAATTCTCGACAAAAGCAATCACCTATTTACTCCTTTTATCCGATGATTCGTTTTTATCGATATTATCTATTGGATTTTTCAATAACCTCCTTGTATACATATGTTAATTATTTCGTGAAAGGTTATGTCATTGAAAGAGTCACATTAAAGAGAGGAGAAAGGTATGGACAGACGGACCGCGATTAAAGTATTGGGGTTAACAACTGGAGCCTTCAGCATAAACGCTTCAAATGTGCTTGCTGCCAAAGAGGAGGCGACTAACGAAATTCCGGAGTCTCCCTATTACGGCCCGGCACAGATTCATGAAGGACATGCCATGCGTGTCCGTTGGCCTTATGCAGAGCTGGATCCAGACGAGGTCGCTCAGCGTGCATACCACAACTATTGGGCCGGTGAGTGCATGTACGGTGTGACAGCTGCAGTTGTAGATACCTTGCGTGAGGAAATTGGTGGCCCCTATCATGCATTTCCTTCGATGGCTTCTTTGTACGGACTCGGCGGTGTACTGGGCTGGGCCACATTGTGTGGGGCGCTGAATGGTGCCGCGATGGTAGCAACCTTGATCGCAGAGAATCCTAATGCGGTGGTTAATGATATTTATGCTTATTACACCTATGAAAAACTGCCCGACCATTTTCCTGCCCAACGCCGGTTCCCTGATGTCGAAATCGTTCGCACCATCGCTAACTCACCGTTATGCCATGCTTCGGTGACCAACTGGTGCAAGGAATCCGGATACCAGGCTTTTGCTGAAGAACGGAAAGAACGCTGTGCACTGGTCGATGCCTCTGTCGCCAGATATCTGGTGACAGCATTGAACCGGGATTTTAATGGCGAATTTGTTGCTGCCTATCCGCTGCCTGAATCGGTTCAAAACTGCCGTAGTTGCCACGGTAAAGTCAGTGATATGCAGAATACACGCGGTAAAATGGAATGTCTTGCCTGCCATCAAGATAAGGCCACTGACCACTTTTAAAGAGAATAAAAACCTTTCGTTTACGATGTTCAAAAGCGAACCAAACGGCAACCCGTAACAGTAAAATCATCCGGTTGCCGATTTGGTTCGTCAGGAATTCTTTCCCTTCAAATAAAACGGAATAGGAGCCAAGGGTTGACTTGGCCCCGGTACCGCCCCATCCCCGCCATCACCTGCACCTATTCTTTTCAAAATGACACATAAAGATTGCCACAGAAATTCAACATCGGTAGAATAACACACCAAAATAGGTGACTTTATAATCCAGAAGACGAAAAAGTGGGGGGGCAATGGCCAAAACCGAAAATAATTTAAAAGTTCGCGTCGATATGTCACGCAACCGCATCTACTGCACCATCTCAGGGAATATTTCCAAAACTGATCTGGAAAAGTTTTTTACCGATGTGCGTTTTGGCGTCGCAGATTTGAAACCCGGGTTCAGCATGGTCACCGACCTCACCCATTGCCGAATTTTCCACCTGGCTGCAGTCCCGACTTTTCGCAAAATTATGCACTACATTGCCAACCAGGGCCTTCAGGAAGTCATTCGTGTCATTAATCCCAAAAATCTGGTTTTTAAACAGATTTTAAATCTGACGTCTCAGATTCAGAGTTACAGCCCCATGTATGTCAACACTCTTGAAGAGGCTGAAGACAAACTGGACGCAGCCGTAAAAAGAGCCGGCCTTCGCTTCCAAATTATCAACAAAAGTATTGAGTTCAAAACCGATTCAATCTCATCAGAAGGTCAACTGGTCGATATTTCTATTGGTGGCTGTGCGATCAGGACAGACGAGACAGAAATTTCACCGGGGCAGATGATTCAAACCCAACTCTCTCTTGCAAATAAAAAATCGGAAACCGTGGATTTTGATCTGGATGGGAACGTCTGCCGCTTGATCGACGGGGGATTTGCTGTTGCATTCAGCGAAATTGAAAGTTCCAAAAGAGAATTGTTACAAGAGTGCCTGGTGCAGGAAACGCGACTCACGACCCGATCCTGAGAACGCTTCGAAGAGGATTTGAGAGCACTGATTTCATCTTCAAACTCTGAAATTTCGTTATCACCAAGCATCTTAAGGTGCCAGTAATAATCATTTTGTCAAATTTCACAACATTTTATCGCATCAGAGCACAACAGAACTTTGGAGACGTTTTGATAACATTCCGAGTTCATTCCTATCGCAGATTTTCCCACCCCGCCATATCAAATCCTGACACAATCCTTATCCTTTGCTCATAAAATTTCTTTTGAATTAGAAAATTAAACATATAACGCTAATTGATGGAGGAAAAAATGCAGAAAAAAAAGATGTTCCTGCTACCAACTCTAATCCTGAGCGGCTGTCTGATCTTGCTGTCAGGCTGCGCTGATGATGGAGATGACGGCGCAGATGGGCTGGATGGAGCCGGGCAAGTCATCACTCTGAGTCATCTCGCGAGTACGGCTTCACAGGCATTTGACGAGAGCGCTGCTGAGATTGTGACTTTTGACGCAAGCAACCAGAACATTCTGACGGTCAATGCAAATTCAGGACAGGTTGATGTCTTTGACGCCGCGACTCTGGCTGCTCTTGACGGAGCGGATCCGGTTCAAAATATTGATCTCGCAGCCATGCTGGTGGCTGATGATAAGGTTGCAGATACCACAGTAGTGGGTGCCGCCAATAGTATTGCCGTCTACGACGACCTGGCTGCTATCGCTGTTGAGTCCACCCCCAAAACCGATAATGGCTGGGTGGTGTTTGTTAACACTGAGACTTTGGATTACGTGAATGCCGTTGAAGTCGGAGCCCTGCCGGATATGCTCATTTTTACCGATGATGGCGCCAAGGTTATTGTCGCCAACGAAGGAGAACCGAACGAAGGATACACTATCGATCCCGAAGGTAGCATCAGCATCATCAATACCTTTGATTACAGCATCACCACAGTCGGCTTCACAGATTTTAACGCCGCCGAATCACGCAACGCGGAATTGCCCACGGCCAAAATGATCCTTGATGGCTATAACGCTACGGTCGCCCAGAGCCTCGAACCTGAATATATCGCCTTGGGTTCTGATAACACCAAAGCCTATGTCGTCTTACAGGAAAACAACGCCGTGGCTGTCATTGATCTCGTCAATAGTCAAGTCGACAAAATCATCGGCCTGGGATTCAAAGACCATTCGATTCCCGGCAACGAACTGGATCCCAGCCAGAAAGATGGTGTCAATATCGGTAACTGGCCAGTCATGGGTATCTATATGCCGGATTCCATCGCCAGCTTCAACCACAACGGCAAGGACTATCTGATTACCGCCAACGAGGGTGATTCGCGAGAAGATTGGCTCAATCCGATTGTCGACCAAGCCGGTTGCGAGACCGCCGGATATTTCTTTTCTCCTGAAGATGAAATTTGTGTCGATGAATTTTCGGCAAAAGATTATTACGATTCTGACAATGTAACACTCGATAGCGGACTCGAAACCAACGGTGGTTTTGGCGAAGATGATGAGTTACGCCGCCTGAAGTTTTCCTATTTTACGACCCAATTGATGAATGGCGGCGCAGATTTCGAAAAGCTCTATGCTTACGGAGCCCGTTCCTTCTCAATCTGGGATGCAGAAACCGGCATTCAGGTCTTTGATTCCGGTAGCGATTTCGAGCGCATCACGGCACAGATTTATGGTGAAGACTTTAACAACGATAATGCCGAAAATACCGGTGACGACCGCAGTGACAACAAGGGGCCGGAACCGGAAGGAGTGACCGTAGGGATAATCAATGGCCATACTTACGCCTTTATCGCCCTTGAGCGAATGGGGGGAATTATGGTTTATGATGTCTCCAACCCGTACGCGCCGACTTATGTCCAATATATTAATAACCGTGATGTCAGCATCGACATATCTGAAGGCTACACCGCTGCCGTCGGTGATCTGGGACCGGAAGGACTGTCCTTTGTAGCTGCAGAAGACAGCCCGAACGATCATCCGCTGCTCATCGTCGGCAATGAAGTCAGCGGCACAACAACTGTCTATCAGATTGACGTGACGTTATTGCAGGAATAATATCAATATTGCCGGATGGTAGTCGGAGAAAAAACGGGCTTTTACGGTCCGGATTGTCACCGGAGTCCTCGTCTTGCAGCGAGGACTCCGGGTTTTAATTTACAGCCAATGATAAATTGTACTGCTTTTAACTCGCCTGTTTAATAAATTGGACATCAAGCTCAATCCTGACTTCATCCCCAACCAGAACACCGCCTGCTTCCAAAGCTGCGTTCCAGGTCAGTCCAAAGTCTTTGCGGTTAATTTTTGTAGTTGCTTTGGCGGCTTTACGAATGTTTCCCCAAGGATCTTTGATCTCAGCAGTCAGTTCCGTTACCGACAATTCAACCTCTTTTGTAACCCCATGGATTGTCAGATCACCAACCAGAGTAAACCCGTCACCGGAGACATCTTTAACCTGCTTGGAAGTGAAGATCAAAGCAGGGTAGTTGGTGACATCAAAGAAATCTGCGCTTTTCAGATGATTGTCCCGTTTCTGGATACCGGTATCAATACTGGCTGCAGTGATTGTCACAGCAGCAGTTGAGAGAGTCATATCATCTTCATTGATGATCACTGTTCCCTGAACATCATTAAAACTGCCGCTGACATCCGATATCATCATGTGCTTGATTTTGAAACCGGCCACAGAATGATCAGGGTCAATATTCCAATGGGTCGTTGCCGCAAAACTCGAAGAACTGAAAAACATGCCAACGATAAGGGTGAGAATGAGAGATCTCATGTTGTTATCCTTTCATCAAGGTTTATCTATAGAAATGGATTGGGGGAACAACATTGCCTCAATCCATACTGATAGACTGACCTTACTGTCCTTTTCATGTGAGATAAACAAACTAAAAAGGAACAGACTGTCCCGAAAATAAGGATAATTATAGACAGGGCGAGAGAGGGTGAAAACCGTCCGGGACATACTTGTCACATCGAAGGGTGCGCCAATGATCTCTGGCCCCGGGGCAGGCATACGATCTTCCTTACCGGCAGTTTCTGGACGAAATCAACACAGCCGAAGTCGCAGAGAGAATGGATCATGAGAAAGTTTTTAGCGTGCTGAAAATCAGTGTCCCGTTACATTCGGAACCATGCCTCATCACGAAGACAGCTTCTTTATAGCTTCCTGAAGAACAGAAAATTTATATGGCTTCTGCACAAAACCTGAAATGCCCTTACCGATAAACTTCTGTGAAACCTCGTATTCATTGTAACCGCTGGAGACAATAACTCTGATATCAGGCTTGAGGCGCTTAAGCTCTCTAAAGCACTCTTCTCCCCCCATTCGGGGCATGGTTAAGTCAAGGATAACAAGTGAAATCTCTGCATTCTTCTTGAAAACTTCAAGCGCATCCTTTCCGTCATTGGCCGTCAGTGGATTGAATCCGAGCTCTTTTAGCATTTCTACACCAATTCCTCGCACAGTTTCCTCATCATCAACCAACAGGACTTTTCCTGAACCAACCCAGGGATCGACAAGTGAATCACCATTAAAAATATGGACAGGTTTATTGTCCGCCGGAAGTAAAACTTTAAATGTCGTTCCTTTACCAAGTTCACTGTAGACTTTAAGTGCACCTTTATGGCCACGAACAATTCCCAGAACGGCTGACATGCCGAGCCCCCGCCCAGTAAACTTTGTAGTGAAAAATGGATCAAACAGTTTTGAAAGAGTCGTTTTGCTCATTCCACAGCCGGTATCAGCAACCTCCAGATAAACATAAAGCCCGTTGGACAGATTTTCCTCCAACCAGACATTTTTCAAATATTGTTCGTCACAATCCATACAACCGGTCGAAATCGAAATAATGCCGCTTTTTCCCCCAATAGCTTCTGAAGCATTGATGACCAGATTCATAACAATCTGACGAATCTGCGTTGCATCTGCATTTATTGTCGGTAAGGAGGGGTAAGGATTAAGTCGCAGAACAACATTCTTGGAGATAGACACCTGGAGCATATGAAGCATTTCTTCAAGCAAACTGTTCACGTTGAGAGCTTCAATGACAAACTTTCCTTTACCTGAATAAGCCAGCATTTGTTTTGCCAAATCTGCGGCTCTCTCTGCGGCTTGCTCAATCTGTTGCAAATTTTCAATAGCAGCTGACTCAGGAGGTAAGCGCCTCTTGGTCAACTCGGCATGACCCATTATTGCGGCAAGGAGATTATTGAAGTCGTGCGCAATTCCTCCGGCAAGGACTCCAAGACTTTCGAGCTTTTGGGTTTGCACCATTTGCTCCTCCAGCTTGGTACGCTCCCTTTCAATGCGAACGATCTCTGTAATGTCTCTCGCAAGCGCCAGGTTATAGCCAATGTTGTCATATTCGAAATAATTTGCTGTGATTTCCACAGGGAAGGTTTTTCCGTTCTTGCGGCGATGAAGCGTCCTGAATTTAAAAGATCTTTTTTCTTCCAATTCCTGCCAGTGCCCGGACCATTGTTCCTCAGGAAACTCAGGTTTGATTTTCGGTGCACTCATACCAATCAGCTCTTCTCTGGCATACCCCAGAGCTCGGCATGACTCATCGTTGACGTATTTGAGTCTCCCGGTTTTATCGACCAGATAAACAGCTTCACTGATGTGATCCATGGCAAACCCCATCAGTGCCAGAATCTCCTCAGCCTGTTTGAGTTCAGTCAAATCCCGAGTGATGGAAAGAATGAGTTTTTCCCCAGAAATTTCAACGATACGGGCCGACATCAAACCTGTTTTTATGGTCCCGTCTTTAGCAATGAATTTCGCTTTTAGATTTTCTACAAAGCCGGCGTTAGAAAGCTGCCTGACAAGCTCATCTCTATCTTTTTTGTTTTTCCAGATATTCAGTTCAAGGGAGGATTTGCCAATGATTTCCTCTATTCTATATCCCATGAGCCTGGTAAAGCTCTCATTGATATCGATATAAACACCATCACTCAGCCGATTGAGATTAACTGCATCCGGGCTGGTCTTAAAGGCAATCCTGAATTTTTCTTCACTTTCACCAAGTTTGATATCGTTTTCTTTGCGCTCTGTAATATTGCGCACAGTGCCAAGAATGAAATCTTGACCCTTTATTATTACAGGGCAGGCTTTGATTTCAGACCAGAACAGCGAGCCATCCTTCTTAAGCAACTCCACTTCTCTGGTTCCTGATTGACCATTGACGATTTTAGGAAATAAAGTTATTTCAACATGAGGCGGCACCAGGTCTCGGACATGCATCTTTATTAATTCTGAGCTGTCATAGCCGGTCATTGAACAAAAAGAATCATTAACAAAGACATATTTCCCATGAATATCTGCAAGGGAAATACCTTCTTCAGAATGATTGACGATCGCCTGGAAAAACTCCCGACTTTCTCCATTTAAAGCTTCAATCACCAGAAAAACCCCCTATTCAGTCATGACGTGTAAATCTTTAAATCAAATTCAATCCCTGTAGCAACATTTTGTGATTTGACAAACGAACAGACAAAGGCCGGACCAGAACATCCCCCTTAAATAAAGATTCCAACAAGACCAACCGCGAACAAAGCGATACGGACGACCAAAGGCTTAGGAGAAATAAGACCAAATGATAACGCCGCAAGACTTACCCCCATCTTCACAAAAACAATGAATGCAGGAAAAGGGGTATCAAACAGTTTGACCAAAGACGGATTAGCGACCATGCCCAAGGGGATCAAATACAATCCTATACCCAAAGCCATAGCACTGCCAGCGATTTTAAGCCAATTTTCATCGACCATCCCCGCGGCAATAAAAACGGCTCCACACACTGGAGGAGTAATGGTTGACAGCAGAGCGAACCAGAAAACAAAAAGATGCGCAACCAGAGGATCCAATCCCAGTTCCTGCAAAGCTGGCCCGGCAACTGAGACACAGATCACATAAGCCGCAGTTGTCGGCACTTCCATCCCCAGAACCATGCACGCAATCCCCGTAAGAAGCAGCGCAGGCCAGAGCGAATGTCCGGCACCAGATAAAATCAAGGAAGTAATTTTAACGCCGAGACCCGTCTGTCCCAGAACCCCAATAACGATGCTGGCACAGATAATAATAGCCGCAATAGTCGAAATCTGTTTACCACTGTTGATAGCAACATCTTGCAGTCGCTGCCATGACCGGGACAGGGAAAAGTTGAAATTGACATCGACAAACAGGAGCAAAAAAGCGGCAAGAATGGCAACACAAGCCGCATACTGCGGAGTGTAACCGCCGATAAACATGCGCTCCAGAAGAATGGCAAAGGGAACAACAAAAAACATTGCCGTGGTAAAAACCACTCTTCGATTGGGAAGATTCTCTTGAGCTACTCCTTTCAGGTCATATCGTAGAGAAAAAGCGTTGATACCGGCCCACACCGTCATAAAATAGAGGATGGCGGGAAGAAGAGCCGCCCCCATAATATCGTTGTAAGGAACTCCGGTGAGCTCGACCATCACAAAAGCACCTGCTCCCATCAGCGGGGGCATAATCTGCCCCCCGGAAGACGCGACGGCTTCGACGGCTCCGGCAAGTGATCTGGGATAACCGAGCTTAACCATGGCAGGCAACGTGATGGCCCCTGTTGAGGCAACATTCGCTGATGCCGAACCGGAAATAGAACCAAACAGAGCTGATGACAACACCGAAACCTTCGCAGCTCCCCCCTTGAGCCGACCAGCGACAGAGGTTGCAAGGTTCATAAACCCCTGCCCTGCCTCACCGGCATTGAGCACCGCCCCCATGATGACAAAGATGGAGACAATTGAAACCGAAACACCTGTAAGCTGGCCCCACAATCCTCCCTCTGCAATCGTCAGGGTCCCCAGAAAACTTCTGACCGGCAAGCCGGGATAACCAAATTCACCCGGGATAAATTTTCCTAACAATCCGTAAGTCAAGGCCAACAGAGCAACGGAAGGCAGCGGCCAGCTGATACTGCGTCTTGCCATCTCCAGCACAACCAGAAGCAAGGTCACAGCGATAACCAGCTGGAGAGGCCCCTGAAGCGCACCGTATTGATCAGAAAGTCGTTCTTCATGCAGGATAATATAACCACAGCAAGCGATTGCAGCCGCAGTCAAAAAGCCACCAACCCAACGCGCTCGAGTGTTTTTTGCCACAAAGATCAAAGTCCAGGGAGCAGCCAGAGCCAAATGAATAGGCCTGCTGATCATATGTGGAACCATACCGCTAAAAACCAGATAAAGATGAAAACAAATTGAAATCCCGCCGAGGGCAAACCATAACCACCGTTTTGGTACAGCCGAAGTTGTATCTGTCATAATATTTTCTTAAACCGTAAGGGTAAATCGTTAGCGCAATGCAGCAGGAATCTCTACGCCCATTTCCTGATAATAACGTAACGCGCCAGGATGCAGTTTTCCATAAACGTTAGCAAGCATAGCCGTGGAAACACCACCCCACCACGCATTGTTTTGAGCCATCTTCTCTTTTTGTTGCCAAAAAGCTTTGGTCAACTGATAGGCAATCTCATCAGTCATATCGGTGGTGGCATAAGCGACGACCGGCAATGACGTCGTCGTAACCGGGTAATCAACACCGGGGTAGGTTCCTGCCGGAATCAATAACTCTGTCCGCTTGGTCAGATTGATCTGCTCAGAAGAAAGGGAGATCAGATTGACGCCAATTCCAGCGGCCGCTTCAACAACATTGGGCGCCGGGTATGATCCTGAAGTTGCAAAACCATCAATCTGGCGATTTTTTAAAGCTTGAACAGCACTTCCTAATTCAGCATTAGCCAATTTAACCTTGCCATCCAGGCCAAAGAGAGTGAAATATTTAGCCGCTTCTCTGGCACCGAATGACCCTTTGCCGATTAACATCCTCTTGCCGTCCAGCTCCTCAAATGTTTTGATTCCGCTGTCCGCCCGCACAACAAAATGCATGGTCAAAGAAGGAATCGGAAACAGAGAGCGCACATTCATATACTTGGCAGGGTTGTCTGATGCAAATTTCCCCTTGCTTTGTTGAGCCAGTCTGATCAACGCCGGAGGGGTTGTAAAAACATAGTTTCCGGTACGCACCATAACCTCTTTGACATTCTGAACCGACCCCTGACTTTCTTCAACGGTCGCAATAATCTCACCTTTTGTTCCTAACTTGATCGCTTCAGCAATCTGGACCGCCATCTGGTAATAGGATGAGCTGGTCTTGGCCGATTTATACGTAACCCGCGTTTCTGCGTGAACAAATGAGCTGCAAGCGAGCAGCGCAGCAAGAGTAAACACACCCATTAATCTGGTCATTCTCATTGATATCCTCCGTAGGTATTGGAGATTTCCATTTAAAAAAATGGTTCTCTCAGATGGACTTGTCAGAAATTTAAACCCTGTCGGTTACACTAACGGTTGCCACTCAAGATATCAAATAAAAATACCTCAATATTTTCAATCGTAAACGAATTTACACCAAGGTAAAACACATCTTTTCCATGGGCCCAAAAAGATGTGTTTAAAGCAAGCTCTAGAGAATTTTTCAGTCAATACGGTGGCGAAACAACCATGCAGCAGGTGGCAGAGATATGGCGGCAATAATGACAAGCGGCCACACTTCAGGCCAGATATCTAACGTTCCAGCGCCTTCAAGAAAGATTTGTCGCAAAGCCCTGACAACATAGCGCAATGGATTTGCCAGAGTGCCCAGTTGCAACCAATGAGGCATATTTTCAACAGGAGTGGTAAACCCGGAAAGAATGACGGCAGGCATGATAAAAACAAATGATCCCAGCAAAGCCTGCTGCATCGTGGTGGAAATGGAGGAAATCAACAAACCGACGCCAACAATTGACACCATGAACAGCGCTATGATCAGGATCAGCGCAACAATACTCCCACGAAACGGAACCCCATACCAACCAACGCTGGCTGCCGCAAGTAACAGTGAATCGAGAATTCCGAAGACAATCCCCGGCACCGATTTGGCAACCAGGATCTCACCGGGAGTAAAAGGTGAGACCAACAATTGATCAAAAGTGCCGAATTCTCTTTCCCGGGCAACCGACAAGCTGGTGAGAATCATAACCACGACCATACTGATTGTTCCCCCAAGGGGTGCAACGATGTACCAGCGGCTCAAAAGATTGGCATTGAACCAGGCGCGCTCCTGTAAATCCAGGCGAGCTGAAAAGTCCCCGTCGTCCGGTGGAAAAACATTCTGCTCCCGATTGAAGCGGGCAACAATGCTGTTGGCATAATCCAGCGCAACTAAAGCGACATTGGAATTACGGCCATCAACGATCACCTGAACAGGAGCAGCCTCCCCTGCCGCCAGTTTTCTGCTGAAATCTGAAGGGATATAAAGAACCATCCGCACCTTTTGAGAGTCTATGGCGGGATCGATTTCATTGACCGCTGTCAAGGTCTCCACCAGTCGAAAACCGTCAGAGCCTGAAAATTTGGCCAACAGTTGGCGCGACTCGACCGTATGCGCCTGATCAAGGACCGCATAACGCACATGGTTGACATCGAAGGTTGCGGCATAACCGAAAACAAAAAATTGAATCAGCGGGGGCCCGATAACAACCACGCGACTTTTAGGATCACTCAGAATTGTTCGGAATTCTTTGATAATGAGAGCAAATATTCGTCTTAGAATTCTCATGTTTTATTCCAATCGTTTGCTCAATTTTCTTCGTGCCACTCCCAGAAACAGAATCGCCATGAGAGTCAGGGCCAAACCCGCCGGCCACAGCACCGAACCGATATTGCCCGCCAGAAACAGCGTATGACTGATCTCAACAAAATAACGCGCTGCAACTGCGTGGCTGATGAGTTGAATAAACGCTGGAGTACTGTCGAGGTCAAAAAGGAGTCCGGAGAGAAAAAACGCCGGCAAAAAACCGGCAATGACGGCGATCTGAGCCGCGACAAACTGAACCCGAACGGCTGCTGAGATCGCCAGACCAAAACCCATTGATGCAAACAGGAAAATCGCACTGAGTAAAACCAGTAAAAACAAAGATCCACGGAAGGGGACATTAAATATCCACACCCCTCCGACAACAGACAACAGCATCCCCAGCATCCCGAGCCCAAAGTAGGGCAGAATTTTACCAAGTAACAATTCTCCGACGCGTAGAGGAGTCACCAGAATTGCCTCCATGGTCCCGCGTTCCCATTCCCGCGCAATCACCAGCGCAGTGAGCAGAGTCCCAATCAGAGTCATGATCACGGCAATAAGACCGGGGACAATATAATTTCGGCTTTCTCCCGCTTCGTTGAAACGTAATTGCGAACGCACGACGGCCCCTGACGTTGCCCCCTGTTCGCCTCGGGCCTGTCGAATTTCACTCCATTTCTGCAGAGCTCCGGCCACATACCCCTGAATGAGTTGGGCGTGATTTGCGTCGATTCCATTCACAATCATCTGCACAGAAGAATCATTTCCATGATAGAGGCTGGCACTGAGATTGTTCTGTAAATTCACAAACCCAGCAACCTCCCCTTCCTGCATCAACGTCTCAGCCTCTTGCGGGGAGCGGACATATACCGTCTTAAAGTAGGGAGACAGCTCAAAACGAGCAGCCAGATCTCGGGCCATTGGAGTTTGATCTGCCACGACAAGAGCAACGGGAATCTGGGTTGGATTCAGAGAGACGCCGTAACCAAACAGAAAAAGCAGCATGACAGGCATGACCAGCGCCAACAGAATGCTACTCGGATCACGCTGAATCTGGAAAATTTCTTTACGGATAAAACCCCTCATCCGCATCCGGAAAAGTCCTTTAGAAGTCATACCGGACTCCATTCCTGAGCAGACTCCTTTTCAGCCAAAGCGATAAAAGCGTCTGCGATGGTTGGATTCTGATTGGCATCAGTCCTGGCCAGTCCACGGATGTCTTCAGGAGTCCCCTGAGCCAGGGTCGTGCCTTGAGACATGACCAGTAAATGGTCGCAATATTCAGCTTCTTCCATAAAATGGGTGGTCACGACCACAGTCACCCCCTTACGGGCAAATCCGTTGATGCGCAACCAGAATTCACGGCGAGCCAAGGGATCGGTTCCGGAGGTCGGTTCATCAAGGAAAAGAATGGCAGGTTCATGCAACAGTGCTGCGGCCATGGCAAGCCGTTGTCGATAACCTCCAGGAAGGTCGCCCGCCTTCGCATTTTGACGCTCTTGTAGATCAAATTCGTTCAAAGCCCATGCGATGCGCTCCCGGAGATGCCGGCCAAAAAGCCCATAAGCCTGGCCATAGAACTGCAGATTGGCTTTCACGCTCAACTGACGATACAGGGAAAAAATTTGCGCCATATATCCCAAGCGTGAACGTGCCCGTGAGCGTGAACGCCGCAAATCCTGTCCGGCGACATTAACCTCGCCGGCAGTGACACTGGAGAGGCCGCAGAGCATCCGAAAGGTCGTACTCTTTCCGGCACCATTGGGCCCAAGAAGGCCGAAAATTTCTCCGCGACGGACTTCAAAGTTGATTCCTTTGACTGCTTCAAAATCACCAAAAGTTTTCCGCAGATTCCGGGCTTTCACGACCACTTCATCGGCATGACCAACGGGTCCATGATTCCCTGCAGAGACATCAACCAAAGGACTGGAATCCTCAGGGCGAGGTACCATTGCCATGAAAGCATCTTCAAAGCTTGGTTCGCTGGATCGAACCCGGGAATGATTCTCTGCAGCAATCAGAGATTCAATCTGCGCACCTTCACGCAGCACACAGCGAACCTCGCCGGAATGAATGGTCGCATCAAGAACCTCTCCTTTGGAGGCCAGTAGCGACTGCAGAGAACGCGCTTCCCGAGCATTGCGTGGAGCCAGGGTGTAAACCCGCGTCCGTAATTTTTCCCGAAAGGAACCCGGATCACCCTGATCAAGCATACGCCCCTGATGGAGCACCATGACGCGATGACATCGTTCAGCCTCGTCAAGGTAAGACGTCGCAACCAGCACGCCGATATTCTCTTCTGCCACCATCTGATAAACGATTTGCCACAGATCACGTCGTGAGACCGGATCAACCCCGACGGTCGGCTCATCAAGCAGCAACATCTCCGGGGACTTGATCAGAGCGCAGGATAACCCGAGTTTTTGCTTCATCCCTCCGGAGAGTTTTCCTGCCCGACGTTCTGTAAACGGAGCCAATCCGGTCAGATGCAAAAGCTTTTTAAAGCGTTCTCCCCGTTCACGCCCCGGGACGCCCTGCAGATCAGCATAAAAGTCCAGATTTTCCTGAACCGTTAAATCCTGATAAAGGCCAAACTGCTGAGGCATATAGCCCACCCGGCTCTGGATTTCGATAGCCTCCAAACCACAATCAAAACCCAAAACACTGATCGTTCCGGAACTGGGGAGCAAAAGACCTGCGGTGAGTCGTAGCAGCGTGGTCTTCCCTGCGCCGTCTGGTCCGACCACCCCGACAACCTCTCCCTGGCGCACTTCAAGTGAAAGATCATGGAGCGCCATCACTTCTGATTGTCCCTTGGGGGTAAAATTCTTTGTCAGCTGCGTTGCCTGAAGAAGAAGATCATTGGCTTTTTGAGTGCCCATCTTTTACCTTTTCATACAGAAGAACATCAATGTGCAGCAGTCTTTCGGGTGCTATCCAGTCGTGATGCCGGTGTTGCTGTTTCGGTCTCAAACTCGACCGTGACCGGCATTCCCAGGCGCAGCTGGTTATTCGGGTCATCTACCCAGATACGGACTTCATAGACCAGTTTGGTGCGCAGATCAGTGGTCTCCACGCTTTTAGGAGTAAATTCCGCAATTGAAGAGATAAAGCCGACCTGACCGGAAAACTTTTTATCCGGCCAGGAATCACTGGACACCTTTGTGTTTACCCCTTCTTTTACCCGACCTAAATCAGGCTCGGAGACATAGGCACGAACCCACTTGGGATCCGTAAGGGCAAGCACAAATGCCGGTCGGGTCGGTCCGGCCATTTCGCCCGGTTCGAGGATTCGGCTCTGGATAATACCTGCTGATGGTGACTTGAGAACTGTCTCTTCCAAACGGGTATTGAGATAGGCCAGGTGAGCACGGTTGGCCTCCAGACGCGCCCGGGCTTCTGCAATATCCTCTGAACGTGGCCCTTCAACGGCAAGATTATAGGCCTGTCGGCGGACATTGAGCTGAGCTCGCTCTATCTCAACTGCCGCGTGTGCGTCATCGAGAACCTGCTGACTGCTGGCTCCACTTGCGGCTGTACTTTCTAACCGCCGGGCATTTTTTTCGGCATTTTTTAACCGGACTCCGGCGGCCTCCAACTCTGCTCTAAACTGCCTGATTTCCTGGGCGCGGGTACCGTTTACAAGCCGGTGGACAATCTGGGATTGGGCCTCCAGCTGAGCCTGGGCTTCCTTTAATTGATCGTGAAGGCGTTGCGATTTCAGTCGCGCCAACACCTGGCCGGCAACCACCGTATCCCCTTCATTCACGGTCACTTCGGAAACGATTTCCTGCTCTGTAAAAGCCAACCTTGCATCGCGGATTTCGATATTTCCATATAGGGTTAAAGCGGAACCGGGGTCCTTTTGAGATCCCAACCATTCCCAAGTTCCCCAAGCCACAGAAGCAATAACAACGATGATGACCACAGGAGTCAATATTTTCTTTTTCATTGTTGTAAACCTTTGTCAATGAAGTTTTCAGTGCGGACAATAATGCTTCCTGCACCAGAGCTATCACGATTCAAAACTTTCCACCCGCCACTATGGACCCGATAGCCGAGAGCAGTTTGCTCCAAGACGTTTTGACGGGAAAGCATCAGACATCAGAGTTTTTTCTATTGAAACAAATTCAAGCTGGGAATCAATGACCGGCACAACAACTTTCTGGCCTGAGAAGTAGATTTCTTCTGTCAGTTGTGCGGATTTCCGAGCGCCGGAAATGAAAATTTCAGCAACGCGAAGAAAGAGAATGAACTTCATAGTTTACTCCAGCGTTCAAACGCTGTAACTTATACAAATGTATAACTTAAAAAGAATACAATGACTCAGGGCCAAAGTCAAACATATGCATAAGGGAAGTTTCATGCCACAGGTCACCAAAAACAGAACCAAGCGAAGAACTCTCCCCAAGCGGCGTGATGCGCTTGAAACCCGTTCCAGATTGTTGACTGCTGCTGGGCAAGCTTTTGCAGAATATGGATTTAAAGGTGCAAATCTGAGAGAAATTTGCCAGACAGCGAAGGTCAATCTCGGAGCCGTCACGTATTACTTTGGTGACAAAGAGCAACTCTATCGAGAAGCACTGATCGCCCCCCACAGAGAGATGGTGAATCAAGACCCACCTCCCAATTTTCAACAATTTGCAGATCCGGAGCCGGCACTGAAAGAGTGGATCTTTTATTTTTTGCGATTAACCCTCATTCGACGACCGGCTCATCCTTATCTTTCCAAGTTAGTGACCCGGGAAATTATTCACCCCAGTATTGCCTTGAATCAGTTGGTCGATCTCGTATTCACAAAGGTTCGCGGTGAGCTGGTCCACATTATTGCTATCATGATCAATCGTCCCCCCGAAGACCGTGAAGTTGGGACCCTGGCTAATATGACCATCATGCTGTGCATTCAGCAGGAAATAGGGAGGGCGGTTCTGGAAAGATTCAATTTCCCTCCTCCGGAATCAGAGGAAGAAATCAGGGAATTAACAGAAAAGGTTTATCGCTTTTCTCGAGCCGGGATAATGGAATGGAAAGAGATCCACTGAAGTCTTCAGAGATTCATCTCGAAACCTGCCGTTGAATAAAGAGATCAAAGTGTTCACCGTTGGGTTCCCTTACTGGGAAATCAGCACACCTTTTTCTTCATCAAGATCTCATTGTTATAAATTGTTTTTGAAAATTCATCCTGGGTTATTGCGGCACTGAAAAGAAAGCCTTGACCATAATCACAACCCATTGTCTTGAGGACCTCATACTGCTCATGCTTTTCAATGCCTTCAGCAATAACTTTCATTTCCATGCTGTGAGCCATGGAAATAATAGCTTTAACGATGGCAGCATCCTTACGGCTTACGAGGAGATCCTTGATAAAAAAACGATCAATTTTGACAACATCAATCGGCAAGCTTTTCAGATAAACCATGGAAGAGTATCCGGTTCCAAAATCATCCACCGAAATAGACATCCCCATCTCTTTGATTTGACTTAAAATCGCAAGGGTTTCCTTATCCTGATGTGCCAATACTGACTCTGTCAGTTCCAGTTCAAGAAACTGGGGATTTAAACCAAATGGTTGTAGAGCGTCATTAATTTTTTGTGGAATTTTTTGCTGAGTGAACTGCTTGCTGGAAATATTGATGGCAATACGCTCAACCTCAACCCCGAGATCAGCCATAGCGAATCGATCCTTTCCGACTTGACGAATAACCCAGTCCGTGAATGGGACAATGAGTCCCAGTTCCTCGATTGCCGGGATGAATTTTGCCGGGGAGATCGCCCCATGTTGCGGGTGATTCCAACGGGTTAGCGCTTCAGCCCCGATAATGGAACCGGTATTTAAATCAATCTGAGGTTGATAGTAAAGTTCAAATTGTTCTTGTTTGACGGCTTTACGGACGGTATTTTCGAAATCCAGACGTTCACGCGCTTTTACGTTCAGCGCCTTCTTATAAAACTGGAAATTATTTTTGCCTTTCTCTTTGGCATGGTACATGGCCAGATCAGCATGCTTCATTAACACTTCCGCATCGGTTCCATCGAGGGGAAAGATGCTGATCCCGATACTCGTCGATATATAAATCTCCGTATTGTCGATTACAAAAGGATCTGCCAACCTTTCCTTAATCCGTCGAGCAACCAGACCGGCATCTTCCGGATTTTTAAGCCTTGGAAGCATGATGGTGAATTCATCACCTCCCAGCCTCGATACGTAATGCTTGGTATTTCTATGGCTCAAACGGCTGAAAACATCTGCTTCACGGATACAATAGCTGATTCGCTCAGCAACGCCTTTGAGTAAATAATCTCCGACATGATGGCCCAAGGTGTCATTGATTGTTTTAAAACGATCAAGGTCCATGAATAAGACGGCCAATTGCGATTCTTCCTTGGCACTTTCAGCCAGGGCAATCTCTAAAGTGTCCTTAAACATGGAACGGTTAGCCAACCCGGTTAAATGGTCAAAAAATGCCAGCTTTTGAATTTGTTTTTGTTTGTTGATGACATCATAAAAGGCATCACTGGCTCGCAACATGTATTTGATCCGAAAATTGAGGACAGTCCAATTGATAGGCTTTGTGATAAAGTCAGTTGCTCCTGAATTAAAAGCTTTATTGATTGCTTCAATATCGTCCAAGCCGGTCACCATAAGAATCGGAGTGTTTTCTCCTCCTTTCAATTTGCGAATGGCACGACAGGTATCAAAACCATCAAGCTTGGGCATCATAACATCAAGTAAGACTGCATCCGGTTGCAGGCTTTCAAACTCTTTAACCGCCATCAAACCATCTTCTGCTTCAGCAACGCGAAATCCTGCTTTTTTCAGACTGGCACACATCAGCAAACGTGATGCTATTTCATCATCAACAATCAGTATCAAGGGAGCGTTGAGATTTGTTTCGTTAGTATTCATATGGCCTTTTCCCGCTTAAGCTGCGTCGCGACTTTATCAAATAAGTTTCTGATCCTTTCAATAATTTCGCTTGCACCCATCAGTGAATTGCGCCGGGCTTTTTCTTCCAGTTCTTTGAACAACTTCGCCAGTGGCATCGCTCCCAGATTGGCGCTACTCGATTTCAGGCTGTGAGCAATATGGCGCATCGTTGAAGCGTCATGACTGTCAAAAGCTTTCTGCAGTTGGGTAATCTGGTCCGGAGTCTCATTCAGAAAGAGATCGATGATCTGGGTCAGAAGATCCGGGCTGTCATCAGTTTGCAGTCCTCGAATCACGTCCAGAGCAGCATAATCAATAAGATCATCCTGTGGATGAGCATCCTCTAAAACGGTAGATACTTTATGTCTCAGGGGCTCGATATTGTCCCGTTGCAGCAACTCTTTCGGCAGTCTTTGTTCGAGGATGTCAGCAATCCTCTTTTGGCTGAATGGTTTACTGATATAGTCATCCATTCCGGCCATCAAACACTTTTCCCGGTCTCCGCTTAGAGCATTGGCAGTCAGGGCAATAATTGGAGTGCGGCCGCTGCCCCGGCTTTGTTCCTGGCGACGAATGACTTCCGTTGCTTCGTAGCCATCCATGCGCGGCATCTGGCAATCCATGAAAATGATGTCGTATTTATTGGTTTCAGCCAGCGAAGCCGCTTGAGTCCCGTCGATAGCCAGTTCGACCTGGCAACCGAGTTTGCGCAACACTCCTTTGGCCACCTGCTGATTCACCAGATTGTCTTCTGCCAGCAAAACTTTGGCATTGAATCGAGTATAATCTTTTTCCAGATTATACTGAGTAATGAGACCATCATCTGCCGTTGTTTCCTCCTTTACAAGAGTCGCCAGAGTATTATAGAGATCGATCTGTCTTACAGGCTTTGTTAGATAAACCTTGATACCGACCTGCTTCGCCAGCATCGCATCACCACGAATGCCGACTGACGTGAGCATCACAAGTTTGGTATCTCGCAGGTTTTTGTCTTTCTTGATCAACCGAGCCACTTCTAACCCGTCCATATTGGGCATGTGCATATCCAGAATGACCAAGTCGAAAGGTTTGCCGTCTTCGATTGCCTGATGCAACAAGGTGAGGCCTTCAATACCGTTATCAGCAGTTTGCTGGTCGACATTCCAACTGCTCAACTGCTGCCCCAGGAGCTTACGGTTGGTCTCATTATCGTCGATCACCAAAGCGCGATATCCGGATAAAGCGTCGGCTGGAGTTTTTGCGACGATATAAGTGCCGGTAGATTTTTTAAGCGGCAAAGTGAACCAAAATTCAGAGCCCTTTCCTTCATGACTCTGGCAACCGATCTTGCCCCCCATCATGGTGGTCAAATGTTTGGAAATAGCCAATCCCAATCCTGTACCGCCAAACTTTCGGGTCGTTGATCCATCCGCTTGAGTGAAAGGTTGAAACAGATTTTTTTGTATATCTTCACTCATCCCCACACCGGTATCCATAACTTTGAAAGATACAAGCGAATCGGATTCTGTCGTTTGCAACGTCCGGATTGAGACGATCACTTCACCGGACTTGGTAAACTTGATCGCATTGCCCAGAATATTCGTAAGAACTTGCCGGATTCGGCTCGGATCAGACGTAACATTTGTGGGAACATCCTCGGCAATATCGACAATCAGCTCCAATCCTTTGGAGTGAGCCTGTTGAGCCAGCAACTGGCACACATCCTCAACCAAAGCGGTGAGATTAAAGTTGATAGATTCAATTTCCAGTTTACCGGCTTCAATTTTAGAGAAATCAAGAATGTCGTTGATAATCGACAACAGAGCTTCCCCTGAAGTCCGAATGGTTTCGATCGCCTGACGTTGTTCAGTGGTCAGATCGGTTTCAAGTGTCATCTCAGCCATTCCCAATACACCGTTCATCGGGGTGCGGATTTCATGACTCATATTGGCTAAAAATTGTGATTTGGTCCGGCTTGCCGCATCAGCTTCGGCAGCCAGAGTCAGAGCCTGATTTTTTGACTCCGTTAATTCCGAGTGATGCCGTGCAATATTTGCGGTCATCCAGTTAATGGATTCCCCGAGGGCTTTCAGTTCTTCTGCGGAGCTGACAGACAATCTTTGATCTAAACGGCCGGAAGCGACGTCTGACGCATGTTCTTGAATCGCGTGGATATCTTCAACAATGGGTGTGGCCAAGTAGGATGCTATCGCAATTCCCAGCAAAATAGACAGAAAAGCAACCGCCACAGAGAGCAAAGCTATTTTGTTTGGTATGCTTGTGACTTCAGTAAAAGGAACGGTAACGACAATCTTCCAGCCGGTCAAATGAACGGGAGACCAGAAATTGAGAGTTTCAATATCATCAATAGTCGCTTTGCTGAAATTGGATGAGCCAAAGGAGAATACGGATGACAACTGTTGTCCGACAATGTTTTGTGGTCCCGTTGAGAAAAAGACTTTACCATTGCCGTCGACAACGCTGTAATAACCATCTTCCCAGACTTTCTTCCTTGCTGTTTCCATTTCAGTTAAATCTGTAAAGCTGATCGCCCCGCGCAGAATTCCCATAAACTCATCACCAAAATACTTAAATCGGGCAATTAAAAACTCAATTGACGTTTTTTCAAGCTCGGGAGAGATGAGTGGACCGTTAATGATGACATGATTGGGGTTTTCAAGAAGCCTCTTGAGCCATGGAGCTTCGCTAAAGCTGGATAATTCTGCAGACATCTGGCCATCAACAACTTTGACTTCTTCCTTGCCTTCCCGACTGACCCAACTTAAAACCGGCATGCTTTGATGCAATTCAGCTAACTCTTTAAGCAAAACAGGATCACGATAGTTTTTATGATATTCGTGAGTGTCAATTCTCTCCATCAATTCAATTTTACCCTTAAGACAAAGGGTCAGGTGTTCCGCCAAGCTTTCTGCAACGACTGTCAGATTATCATCCTGGATACTCCGAAAATTGATATAAATCGCATAAAAGAAACTGCTGCCGAGCAACACAACACTCGCCACAATAGCTATGGTTTGGCCAAGGAGAAATTTTCGTTTAATTGAGCATCGCATAACTTAAACGTCTACTTTCTTATTAATTTCCACTCACAGGAACCGCTCCCATCGTTCGTATAATCTCCGCTCCTTTGGCACTGAAAACAAAATCAAGGAATTTTTGCCCAAGACCGGAAGGTTCTCCTCTCCAGACCAAGCTATAGGGTGATACGAGAGGGTATTCATTTTTTTGGATGTTTTTTTCATTTGCCACGATTCCATTCAGGGCAAATACGGTCATCTTTGATGATATGGCTGTTTTGGGCAGAAAACTGAAGGTAAATGGATATTCCTCGATAATCTGCCTGGTTTCCGGAGTCGAATAAATAACTTTCCCGACCGGTTCTCTAATTTCGCTTAATCCCGGGATGTTTTGTTCTAAAACATTTCTTGATGAATCGCCGACTTCACGCATAGCCAGATAGATCTCGTGCGATTGGCATTTTCCCAACTGCGACCAGTTGTTTATTTTCCCGGAAAAAATGTCTGTGATCTGTTCATAACTGAGACTGTCAACACAGGAATCTGTTAAATTAGCGACGAAAAGAACGGGTGACAAAGCAAATTCCCGGGAAACTAAATCGTCTGCCATGGTTGTTTCTTTTTCTTTTAACAGTCGGGCAAGCCGGGCCATATCGCATTTTCCTTTTACAAGCGCTCGAACACCACCTGATGATCCAATACTGTCAGGAATGATAATTTTGCTGCCGGGAGTTTCTGCTTCAAATGCTCTCGCCAAGACCCGTAGCAGTTGCTGATTATCACCGGTTCCTTCGATTAATAATTGATCCTGCGCAGTTGCATTAACGGCAATGGCCTGAAAAATAAAAAGTAAGAGTAAAATGAGCTTTTGTTTCATAACTTTTCCCAGAAAATTCCTTATGGTTATTGGTCCCGAATGATAAACCTTCACCATCCAACACTCATGACTTTGGTTTTAACGTTTCTTTCAGCCTAGAACTTGCCAAATTCCTGATCATCCAGATAGATTTCAGTCTTGGCTGCAATCGGGGTTGCACCACCCCAACCAATTGATCCGCCTGTTGCAGACTTCTTCACTTCCGTTGGCCGGCTGGGCGCAACATGTTGGCTGGGTGCAACATTGTTGCTTACATGGTGATGTTTTTCCTTTAATGTGAACCGCTGCAGCATGTGCCGTAATTGGGCCGCCTGACCTGACATTTCTTCGGCAGTCGCAGCACTCTCTTCGGCACTGGCCGTATTCTGCTGGGTCACGGTATCGATCTGACTGATCCCCTGGTTGATCTCAGCCACTCCCTGAGCCTGCTCATGACTGGCTGCCGCTATTTCAGCGACCAGATCACTCGCTTTGCCGACTCCGGTGACAATCTCCACCAGCGCTGCTGCCGTCTGCTCGGCGATTGCGCTGCCGCTGGCCGTTTTTACCACCGACCCTTCAATCAACTCAGCCGTTTCTGCTGCGGCCTTGGCACTGCGGGCCGCCAAATTTCGAACTTCTTCAGCAACCACAGCAAAACCCTTGCCATGTTGTCCGGCGCGGGCGGCTTCTACCGCAGCATTCAGCGCAAGCAGGTTAGTCTGGAAGGCAATTTCATCGATCGTCTTGATGATTTTGGAGATATTCTGACCAGCCTCATTGATTTCAGCCATTGCTGAAACCATCTGCTTCATTTGTGTACTGCCTTTTTCAGCCGCCTGCTTGGTGTCAATTGATATACTATTGGCCTGCGTTGCATTCTCAGCATTCTGGGTTGCCTGTGATGATGTTTGATTGAGCGATGCGGAAATTTCTTCCAATGAAGCCGCCGACTCAGTTGCGCCCTGAGACAAGACCTGGCTTGAGTCTGCAACCTGTCCTGAAGCTGACGCAATCTCTTCTCCTGCCACCAGAATTTGCGCCATGACACTATTCAGATCATTGCCTAACTTTTCCAGGCTGCCACGCAGGAGGTCCTGACTGTCTCTGGGTGTCACCTGGAAAGTCAGGTTGCCGTCAGCCAGCTTTTGCAGGGAATCAACCACTTCATTCTGTAATGAATCGGCAAAACGGTCCATTGATTCAGCCATCTGGCCAATCTCATCTTTTCTATTCAGCTGCAGACGCTTATCAATATGACCTTTCTCCAGTTCTTCCAGCATATCGACCGTTTTACGCATCGGACCGGTCAGGGAGCGGCTGATCAGAACTGAGATCAGGGAACCAAGGATGAGAGCGATAACACCAAAAGAAATGACCGTCACCGTCTGGGTCTTCACTGAGCTATTATTCTCGTAAATTAAAGTGTCTGCATGCCCGGAAACCTTCTCTCTCATTGCTGACAGTTCTTTCTGTACCCCCTGAAGATTCTGTTGTGTTTCCGTACTGAAAATCAGCTCCGCTTCTTGTTGTCCCTTAAGTGCAGCGACAGCATTCTGTTTTGCTTTCTGGAGCAACTCCCCCACTTCCTCGAGTGTTGGAGTTACCTCTGCTGCAAAATATCCAGCGGCCTGGGTATAGTTGCCGGCCTTTAGAATATTGCTGAGTCTCTCCCCCTGGCTATGAAGTTGTTCATGCGGGCCCTTGATTGCTGCAAAGATAGCCCCTAACTCAGGAACCATCTCCACAGCCCTACGCCCCTCTTCGCCATAAAGAAATTGCCCCAGCGAGCATTTGGTATGATCAAATTCGACATTGACACCGTTATCTCTTGCAATAATGGCCTGTTGGATTTTATAGGCCCAGCCCATGTGGTCCAGCTCTTTTTCCGTTAAAAATTGCGGCAGATAGGGATCGGCGGAACGATAAGCGGCTTGGATCGCTTTGGCCGAGGCATGCAGGGCCGCATGGGGTTTCTCAATCGCCAGAAGATTCTCGTGAAGTCCCGGCAGCATCTGCTCTGCTTTTTGTCGTCCCTCACCGTAATACCATTGACCAAAACTGCATTTATGAGGATCCGTCTGAATATTGAGCTCATTGACACTGTCATCGTTCAGGAAAGTTGCGATCTGACCTGCCCAGTTCTGATGCGCGATTTCGAGTTCCGCCAGGTTAGCTTTGAGTAGTTCGCCTTCGGCCACCTTTTGACCGCTGTTAATCGTGTTAAACAAACCGTAGATTCCAACGGTCAGGACAACCAGCAACAGGCACAGAATGGTTCCGGAAAGCAGCAGCATTTTTTTACCGATTTTAAGATTATCAAACATTTACACGCTCCTTTTCGTTGTGGAAACTAAATCGAAATGACAACTCAGAGTCCCTCTCCCATTCCTTGATAAATTTTCCGTTCTTAAACTTTTTTATCTCATCACCGACAACATGATTTTCAGAGAACGCTAAACCGCCTCCGGTTCTGAAATCTTTTTGCCGGGGACGTCATCATCGATCAGTTCGTTGACATCCAGAAGAATTTTGACCTCTCCAGCAATCTTTCCAAGATATTGAATATACGGATTGCTGCCTCTGCCGACAGAGGGTGGTGGTTCAATCTCTACCTCCGGGATATCAACGACTTCACTCACGTTATCGACCACCAGACCGACCGAATTGTTGTTTACATTGACGACAATGATGCAGGTGCGGTCATCGTATTCCCGTGTCGGCAGATGAAACCGCATCCTCACATCAATCACCGGAATAACTTTACCGCGTAAGTTGAGAACTCCGATCACATGCTCAGGCATGTCCGGAATCTTAATGACCGTCTGGATTCCGATAATCTCAATGACATAACGGATCTCCAAACCATAACCTTCGTTTGCCAGCTCAAAAGTCAGGTACATTCCTTCCATGCTGTCCTGATGAATCTGGATATCTTCCCGGTCTAATTCAGCAACTTCTGTCATTTCAAAAGCTCCTTTGGGCCAAATGATGTTCAGCCTTGTCTGATTCAACCCTTCACCACATTGCAACCTGATACAGATAAAAAACGGTATGGATTGAATTATGACCAAATTAGATATTAGGATCTCACAATTAAACTTTTCTTTATATAGGGAGAAATACCTAATTTAACAAAATTTATCTTTTTTACTTTTTTCTGATTTGAAACAGCGAGGTGATTTCAAGAGTAAAACCGGATACGGAGTGATCCCTGGAACAGAAAAAATAAATAAATTTATAATGTCGGAATTAAAATCGGATGGGTTGGTCGTTAAAAGAGGTCAATGGCATCAAGATGGTAATAATTCAGCGATGACAGCCCAGCGAGAGAGATGCGCTGCATTTACAGCATTCAGCTTTTTCATCAGGTTGGCCCGATGGGCCTGCACAGTCTTAATGGAAATATAGAGTTTATCTGCTATTTCCTTGGAGGTAATTCCACGCCCGACCAACAGCAGGATTTCGCGTTCACGTTGGGTGATATTTTTCTGCAGAATCGTGAGTTCTTTCTGGAAAGTCGGATAAGAATGCCGCATCTGAATCATCGCATATCGGTGTAAACGTCCGACAACGGCGGCAACCAATTCTTCATCAGTAAACGGCTTGGTCAAATAATCATCGGCTCCTGAAGACATTCCCAGACGGACATCTGACCGGTCTCCCAGAGCGGTGACAAAAATAAACGGAATATCCGCCAGATCAGGATCGTCCTTAGTCGCTTGCAAAACCGCGTGCCCATCCATGTCACTCATCAAAATGTCACATAAAATAATATCTGGACGATTTTCACGCATACTCACGAGACCCTGTCGGCCATCGGAGACAGTCGTGCACTCAAACCCTTCCAGTTCCAGAACCAGCTTCATGGAGTTGCGAAATGAATTGTCGTCTTCAATAATGAGAATTGATGTCATAAGCTCTAACTTTCATTAGCTCGCGTCATATCAACTGGGATATCAACATGTATGATTGTGCCCTGGCTGACCGTATTATCCAGCGAAATCGTTGCCCCCATTTTTTCCACCGCCTCCCGCACAATGGATAAACCGAGACCTATACCGTGCTGCTGCCCAATATTGCTACCACGATAAAAGGGCTCAAATATACGAGTCCGGTCCTCCTTGGGAATCCCGATTCCGGAATCACTGACTTCAATATGCAAGACGTCATCTTTCCGGTAGAGCTTAAACCCTATTTTTCCTTCGGGGGGAGTATAGCGAAAAGCATTGGTCAGAAGATTTTCGATAATCTGCCGAAGGAGTTCTTCATTAAGGTTCGGAGTGCCGCAATCATCTGCCAGCTCAAGTTTGAAATCACGTTGGTTCCCGAATAAAGTCATAACAGTGGCAGCAACATTCTCGCAGACTTTCCGAACATCAAGCGCAGCAGTTTTTTCCAATGTCTCAATTTTTTCAAGGCGATTAAACGTCAACACAGAGTCAACCAGGCTCGAAAGCTGATTCAAGGCATCACTGACCTGAGCTTTCTGTTCCGCGAGTTGTTCCGGCGTCAGGCGCTCGGAATAGTTTTCCAGAATTCCCTTACTGACTGTCAGTAATCCCAGAGGTGTTCGAAATTCATGAGCCACAGTCGACAAAAATCTGGTTTTGGCGAGAGCGATAGCCTCGGCCTCGTGCATGGACTGAAGCAGTATTTTTTCGCCCTTTTTCCGATCCGAAACATCATTGAACAGCAGAGCAAACTGTCCTTGTCGGGGTGAGAAAACCCGCCCTTCAAAATGCTTCCCCAGCTTTTTATTGTAATGAGAATACGGTATCGACCGACCCGTCACGGCGACCTGAAAGAATTGCTGCAGCTGTTCCTTCGACCAGCTATGAGGAATGTCCCGACCTGTGTTTTCCAATAAACCCTGAAAACTTATCCCGGTCAATTTCTCAGCTGCGGGATTCGCATGAATAAGTTTAAAATTACAAGGTGAACCGGTTTCATCAAACAGAACATCCGCAACAACGAGACCGCTCATCATCTCAAAGAAGAGCTGAACATACTGTGCTTCACTGTCCTGCAGCTCTTTTGTGCGCTCCTTGATGCGATCTTCCAAAGTGGAATTGATGTTCGTAATTTCATCAATGAGCTGCTGAAATGCAGCCGATGTCTGCTTGAAGTTCAAAGTCAGATCACGTACTTCCTTAATATTGCTTTCCGGCCAGGTCACATCCTCCTTATTCTGCAATTTGGCAGGCAATCCTTTTGTCAATGCGGCAAGTTGATTAGGACCTTCGGAAAATTTCCGACTGACATAGTGGGCAAACAAAAGTGACAAGATGAATAATATCGCTACAAATTTCAGCTCCAGAATGGTTGTTTGGTATAATTGTTCCTGCAATTCCGCAACCGGATATTCCACATACAGTGTCCAACCGCTTGGTGCAAGTAATGTCTCGCTGATATAAAAAGCACCATTCCAAACAGACATGATGCTGGTATTGTTTTCAACACCGGGGAACCACAGATTAACATGATCGGACACTTTGGAGGTTATTCCGGTGAGTCTGTCAGTTTTTTTCTCCAGGGTTCTGTTGTTTTTACTGGTACTGACAATGATAGAACCATTCTTGTCAACAATGGTATATATAAAGCTGCCCCGACGAGGCTGATTGGTCAAGAATTGCCTCATTATGTCCAGATTAACAGCTCCCAGGGCATATCCTGCCAATTTCCCGTCCGTGATCATCGGAACGCTGATACTGAAAATCGGTTTAAAGACACCCCCCCGGGCAGTAAAAACTTCGGACACCACCGGCTTCAGTTCTTTTCGCAATTGCTGAAAGTAGTCCCGATCCGCGAAATTAAGACCGATCGTCGATTCACCTTTTTTATTGACCGGCGGATTAAACGCAACCGTCGTAGCAGAAGCATCTGCGAGATACAAATTACAAAAAGCGTCAGACAATTTGTTGAGTTGAAGGAGTTCTTTCTGCAGGTAGTCAGAGGGCTCCAGGGGAAAGCCTTTACCAAGATCAGCGGCTGCGGCGGCAATCTTGATATGTGTGTCGAGAAATGTCTCTATTTTTCCAGCAACATTTAAACCTTCATGTTGCAGATCAAGAACTATTTCCGCCTTGGAAGTGCTGACCTCCCGATAGCATGAAAGCAGAATAAAGCCCAACAGCGCCAGCATGAGGATTGCGCTACAGAGATGAAACAATATGGATTGGTAACTGATCGAAGGAGCGAGATGAAGTTTTCCGGCCCAGCGGTAAATTGGCGAATAGGAAAGAATCAAACTCGCGACAAGGGCATTGAATATTCCGTTCAATCCTTGCTTCAGCATGATGATCAGAGTTGCTGAATAATCCATCTGCAAAACGCCACCATAGAACAGGACAACCAATGGGATGCCAATAAATAACCAGTAACAGCTGACGATCAGCAGAATATTTTTATGCCCACGACGCAAGGCGATACTGGTGTAGATAATTTCTATGCAGAAAGTTACAATTGCAAAAGGATGGTTCCAGAGAAACCAAGTATAACTTGAAGCAACAAGAGAAACCCCGATACCGATCCAGGGTCCGAAAAGAGTGACGGCAACAAGACTGAAAATACTGCCAAAAATGAAGGAGACGCCAAAGGCCACAGGAATGCTGAAGTAATTTCCAGCAAAGCCAAGAATTGTCAGGCCCGCTATTAACCCAAAATTTTTAAGGTTATTCCTGCAGAAAAAATGATCTGACATTAGGTTGTAATTTCGTCTCGTCTTTGGACTGCTAATAGTTGGTAAAACCAATCGCCTCTGGAGATATCCTCCTCACAGATAGAATGACAAACTCCATAAGCCTCAATGACAAGAGCCCCTATCTTTCAGGTCTCTTGTCCCCTTGTAAGTATTGAATTCCATTATAGATGAATGACTTATTTTACGATTGATTCCGGATTTGAGCAACACATCTTTTCGCTCCAGTGGTTTTAACACTCAAGAATCACTAGCTTTTGACTGGTTATTTAAAAAGATGTGAGACAAAAATGACCATGACCATATTTAAGTGATAGAGATGAAAATCTCTTTTCAACAGTTATTTCCTGATTTCTGAACGGTTAAAACAGAATGAAATTTGATCGGTTTTATGACGAATAAATCGGCCATCTTTTTCTTTGGTATCGACCAAAAAAAAGATAAAGAATCCCCATATAGAAAAACAAACAACAGAAACAATACGCCTTCAATAAACCAACCTACAGCCAACCCAAAAAGAAAAAGCCTCCTCCGATGACTCGAAAGAGGCTTTTTATAATGTGACAAATCCTTTATAGCATTACACTTTCTTCCGCTTCCTCCCATACCAAGCCAATCCTGCCAGACCACTGCCGAGGAGAAGGAAAGTGGAAGGTTCGGGGACGGGGTCGGGTCCAGGTCCCGGATCTTCCCCGGTTGTCCCATCAAGGAAGGTATCATAACCGTCAAGTTCTACGATCCGCGATCCCGTCAATACATATTCAGGGCCGTAAATAAACTCGGCACGGAAATTCTGTGACAAAACAGGGGCTACATCTACAGCAAGTTCGAGGTAGTCAGGGTCGGTATAAGTCACGCCGCCGCCATAACGAAGGTCTCCATCCTGGTCGGTCTCATAGTGGTAAATTTCCGTCCATGACGACCCGTCTCCTGTATACAGATAGAAATCGGTAAAACCACGCCAAGTAATATCTCTGTTATCGTCGGAATTGTCATGAGCGGCAACAAGGTTAAAGCTTCTTAGCGTGATCGCCGCTGGTGTCTGCCATTCGACCCAATGTCTATCCCCCACAGGAGAATCCGTAAATAATGTACTGGATGGTTCAGCAGTTTCGGCTATGACCGCTCCAAACATGCGGTCAATAGACGAACTCCAAAAGCTAGCGCCGGTGATTACGGCACTGTAGTCTGTTACAACGCTACCAGTATTAATATCCCATAAGTCCGATGGAGAAGCCGGCAGGGCAAAAACACTTTGCGGGACAAAAAACAAAGCCATTATAAGAGAAGTTGCAGCAACAAAAAATTTCATAAATTACTCCTTTCTCCACATATCAACATTGTTCTAAATCTTAATGGACAATATCAAAACAATGCAAAAAAAATGCCCGGCAAATCATGTAAGTATATTGACAACTTGTCGATACAAAACCATAAAAGTTATAATTTATGTTAAAAAAAACGACAGAATTTCACCCAAACTTGAACCTTAATTCGAGAGTTTGTCGATAAAACTTACAGGCAACCACCCCAAAACGCCCCTTCCGATTACTCGAAAGAGGCGCTCTCAATGTGGCGTCCCCAGGGGGATTCGCCCACTACGGCTTAAACATCACGTTCAAGCCTGCGTCGGCTCCCCTCCGCTCGCTGACGCGGCCATTCCTGGCCGCTTTTCTGACATTCAGTCAGCGCTCGCTTCGCTTCAAATCCCCTTAAAACAGTGAAAATAGAAAAAGCCCTCCCGCTTACGCGGAAGGGCTTTTTCTATTTTGGCGTCCCCAGGGGGATTCGAACCCCCGTCGCCGCCGTGAAAGGGCGGTGTCCTGGGCCAGGCTAGACGATAGGGACTTAAAACTGCTAAGTCCCTGCGGAAATTGAATCCGCAGGATGCTACTTGTAAATGGTGAGCCGGGGGGGAATCGAACCCACGACCATCTGATTAAAAGTCAGATGCTCTGCCAACTGAGCTACCGGCCCAAACAACGAGGGGACTTTATACGTGAATCATTTCAGCGCGTCAACCCTTTTTTCAGCCTTTTGCACTAAATGGATTGCTGCGCAAAAGAGTCTGATCCCGACGTGGCCCGACCGAAACCATCACCACTGGACAACCAGCCCAGGCTTCAATTTTATGAACATATTTTTGCACTTGCTCAGGCAATTCATCATAATCACTCAGGGAACAGATATCTTTTTGCCAACCGGGAACTTCTTCATAAACAGGAGTACACTCTTTCAGCACATCAAAGTCCTGCGGGAAATCTTCCAGCAGTTCTTCTTTATAACGGTAAGCGGTACAAACTTTCACGGTTTCCAGTTCACTGAGAACATCCATTTTTGTCAGGGCGATACCGGTTAAACCATTAGTCCGCACAGCTTCGCGCAGAGCAACAATATCCAGCCACCCGCAACGGCGTGGACGCCCTGTTGTAGCACCAAACTCACTACCGGCAGTCCGCAGTTGATCTCCCATTTCATCATGCAACTCCGTTGGAAATGGCCCTTCTCCAACCCGGGTGACATAAGCCTTGGAAATACCAATGACCTCATGAATCAAATGTGGTCCGATACCTGCTCCGGTACAAGCTCCACCTGCAATGGTAGAAGATGATGTCACATAAGGATAAGTCCCATGATCAATATCCAACAGACTGCCTTGTGCCCCTTCGAAAAGAACATTGTGACCGGCTTTGATCGCCCGATCCAGGATCATCGATCCATGGCCCAAATAGCCACGTAAACGCTCAGCGTAGCCAAGGTATTCTTCAACGATTTCTTCTTCAGATAAAGGTTTTTCACCCAGAAAGTTTTCAAGGTAAAAATTCTTCTCCGGCAGAACTTCGTGCAATTTACGTTTAAAGGTTTCCGGCTTCAGCAGGTCGGCAAAACGAATCCCTCGGCGGCCGACCTTATCTTCGTAAGTCGGCCCGATCCCCCGGCCGGTTGTTCCGATTTTCTTGGCACCGGACTTCTGCTCTCGAGCGATATCGATCTTGATGTGGTAGGGCATAATCAGATTGACAGCGCCATCCACCATCAACTGGCTGTCATCCTTCAGATATCCTTTTTTTCTCAAGCCATCAATCTCTTCCAGAAAGACTTTGGGGTCAAGCACCACACCGCTGCCAATGATACAACGCTTGCCTGCATGTAAAATCCCGGATGGAATCAAGTGTAGAACAGTTTTCTCATCACCGATAACCAGAGTATGTCCAGCATTATTCCCACCCTGATAGCGCACGACCTCCTGAGCATGCTCGGTATAAATATCGACAACTTTCCCTTTACCTTCATCGCCCCATTGGGCCCCTACAACGATTACGTTGGCCATGTTTTTACTATGCTCCTGTTATGCCGACAACCTGATGTTGCCAACGATTAAAGATGATTACAGTACAAAGTGCTGCTGGTCTAACTGTTCCCACGAAACCTGTTTCTGTTCTCCATCCACCAGTGAAATCATTTCGACATCCTGCCCTTCCCCTGCGACAACAGCCATGTAGCGATAGTTCATCTGCTGGGCATAATTAAGGGCATCTTCTCGAGTGCGGTCAAGGATATCCCTTGTCACTGAATACCCCTGGCTGCGGAACTGACAAGCTAAAGCCTGGGCAACCCGCAAGTTTTTGCCGGTCGAAAAAATCAACAGATCACAGCTTGGAACAACCCGTTCATCCAACACTTTATCCAAGGCAAACAGCAGATGCAACAAACTAAAAGTAAAGCCGGTTGCCGGGGCGGAAAAAGCATATTTTTCTGTGAGATTATTGTAGCGACCGCCACTACAGACAGTTTGTCCAACGCCTGAGAGAAACCCTTGGAAAGTAATCCCGGTATGATAATTCAGTCCTCGTAGTTCACCGAGATCAATAGTGACATGATCCAGAACGCCATAGACATCCAAGACATCCAAGACCTGGGATAAGCCGTCCAACGCCTTACGGGAACGTTGATTGCTGACCGATTGCTCTGCCCTGTCCAAGACCTCGCGGCCGCCGTAGAGTCGTGGTAAAGCAAAAATCTCTTCACAGGAGCTATCTTTCAGTCCGCTTTTCTGCAGTAATATCCCCAGCTCAGAACTATCTTTGCGTAATATTGCCTCTGCAACATCTTCAGCCAGACGTGCATCCAGCGGCAAACCCTCCATGACTCCGCGGAAAAATTCAACCTGACCAATATCGATCGTAAAGTTTTCCGCTCCGACAGCAGCCAGAGATTCAACCGCCATAGCAATCATTTCCGCATCAGCTTCAGGACTGTCAAGACCAATCAGTTCAACCCCTGACTGAAAAATATCCCGATCTTTACCTGCCTGCTGCTCCGTATGGCGCAAAACCCGACCACTGTAGCAAAGCCTCAACGGCAGTGGCAGTTCACTCATGCGCGTTGCGGCAATGCGCGCGATCTGTGGTGTCATGTCGGGAGGAAAAGCCAGCAAACGTCCACTTTGACGATCATCAAAGCGAAAGGTTCGTTCACGTAGTCCGTCACCCAGCCCCCGCTCCAGAACATCCAGAAACTCAAGTTGTGGCGTAATAACAGGACGAAACCCCCAGGAACTATAAACCTGTTGCAAACGTTGCTGTAAATACTCAACCTTGGCAGCTTTCAGTGGCAAAAAATCCCGCACGCCTTTCGGCAGGTCGGTTTCCAGGGGTGAATCAGAAAAGCGCATCTAGATATCTCCAGCCTGTCCATATCGAGACAGGAATATTTTAAGACCGATTATAAACAATTTTTCGAAATGAATACAGCAATCTAGCAACAGTTTCCAGTGCATGTCAAGCAACGTAAGCCCTGCTAATTTGCAGGTTTAAGGCGCACAGAATTTCATCCGCCAGCAACAATAAAAACGATTTCATTCTCTCTCCGAAGAGGGGAAGATCCCGGGAGTGACCGAGCGCAAATGCAGGTCCTGTTGTGGAAACGGAATCTCGACTTCTTCTTCTCGGAAACGGCGATCAATTGCCAGCAGAAGTTCATTTTTAACGTCTGGCCGGTTATCAACATTACTGATCCAGACACGCAGTTCAAAATCAAGAGAACTGTCACCAAATTGAACAAAGAGAGGAGAAGGTTTCGGCTCTTTGAGAACCAACGGATGTTCAGCGCTGACTTCGGTCAAAATTGCCAGAACTTTTTCCAGATCACTACCATAAGCCACCCCGACAGAAAGAACAATCCGGACCCGCCGGTTCGTCAGAGTCCAATTTGTTACTTTCTGTGAAATCATCTGCGAATTGGGGACAATCAGCTCCGCTTCATCCAGATTTTTGACAACGGTGGATCTCAAGCCGATGTGATTGACCGTGCCGTATTCACCATCAATCAAAACCCCGTCTCCCACCTTGATTGGACGCTCAAACAACAGGATCAAACCCGATAAAAAATTATTGACAATATCCTGCAACCCAAAACCAATACCGACGCCGAAAGCACCAAGGACAACAACAAAGTGCTGCAAACTCAGACCCAGCAAGCTGAGAGCAACCAGAAAACCAACCAGAACAACACCATAGTGAATCAGTTTCTTAACCGCATCACGAACCCCACGATCGACGTCATGACGGGTTAGAACCTCTGCCTCGCTGATCCCCTGCAAAACCCAGGACACCTGCAATGAAAGATAAAAAGCAATGACAGCCGATACCAGCATTTGCATCGACAGATGAAAGTTACCAAATGTCAGAGTCCATTGACTGAAATAATTCCACCCACTGTTCATGGTTGCAAAAAGCCGCCAGACAGGGAGCAGATAGAAAATCAAGAAACCGTAAATCAAAAACTTCAGCAATCTTTTCAACCGTAACGCAAGCTCTTCTCCAAATTCCCGGAAAAATCGCCGACCTGACTGAACCAGCAAACCGTTAGCCAATTCAATCCCACCACTGATCAGCATAACTGCCATTTTTGCAAACAGCAGCACCATTCCAGTTTCAAAGGTTGCCTGTATTAACCAGGTTGAGAAGTTCATATATCCGGCAATCTGTCCGATGAGACTGATTGCCAGAACGATCACTATCAAACGCATCAAAGCTCTGAACAGTCGACCTTCCCCTTGATGCCGAGTCCTCTTAGAGAAAAGAATCTGCTGAATCAGAAGAGGAATAAATATCGTTGCCAGAAGAGCGATATAAATTCGAAACAGAGGTTGAGGAAGATCGATCAAGCGAAAAGCCGAAGTCAGAAAAATCACCAATGCGGCCAGAGACAAAACCCAGGCCTGGCGACGATTCTCCAAAAGAGGTATCGCTAGAGAAGTCGCAGAAATTGCCGCCAAGAGTAAAAAGACAAAACGGAATATTGGTGGCGGAGCAGGAAACCAGAACCAAAAAGTAATAATGGCGAAAAAACTTGCCGCAGCCCAAGAATGCCGAATAATAAAATGCCATTCTTCCGTTTCTTGCAGTTTCCTTTGATAGTGACGTAAAAAACCGACAACAATAACAAATACGGCGCCCATCAATCCCAAAAGCCAACCATTTTCGCCCAAATAAGACCGGTTGAATTTGAGTGCGGTCAGCAATCCATCTCTCACCTGACTTTGAAGGTCCGGAGTGAACTGACGATAAAACTTTGCGGAACCGAAAGAATGGGCATTTTTACGAAAGGTTGCTTTACGTAATTTCCCCAGTGCCAGACTCAAACTGTCACCGGACACGGTGACTTGGCGGTAAAGTTCTCCGATTTTCTCTTGTAACTGTAGTAGCGAAGATGTCGTTTTTTTCAAAGAGATGTCGAGCTGTGCTAATGTTTTTTTAACTTGCTGTAAAGTCTGGTGCGGGAGATTGACCCCTTGCTTTTTAAGAACTTCCCCCCATGCATCCCAAAATTCCTGATCTTTTGCCGCCTTTGTCCGAATGTCCTCCACCTCTTGCTGGCGTAAGGTCACTTTCTCCTGCAGGGCATCCAGATCCTGTCGCATTTGATTGAACTGATTGAGGTATTGAGTCAAACGATCAACATACCAATCATCCGGTGATCCAAGCGGTTGTATCTCTTCAGATATCGTTTGAAACGCTGCAGAAACTTCGGCCAACACATCATTTATTTTGGAGACATCCTCTAATCCCTGCAACCGGAGCTCCGATTTGGCCACAAAATCCGCCAACGCATTGAAACGTGGCCCGAGCTCACCTAACCCGGGAAAAGCGGAAGATGAAGTTCCAGCTTCACCGGCAACGGCTTCTGTTGAAGTGACATCAGCACTCCAAACGGTCGAAGAACAAGCCAGACACAAGCACAAAAAAAGGCCAAACAAATATCTTAAAACCATTTTTTCCTCTTAAAAAACCAGAGCATTCCAACACCACAAACCGCCATAACTCCCAAAGCCAGCGGATAACCGTAACGCCATTTCAACTCCGGCATCAGTTCAAAATTCATTCCGTAAATACCGGCGATAAACGTCAGAGGAATAAATATCGAAGCCATAATCGTCAGAATCTGCATCACTTCATTCATTCGCTGGCTGACACTCGAAACGTATAAATCCACCAACCCAGAGGCCGTATCGCGAAAGTTTTCTACCGTATCGAGAGCTTGCAGGCCATGATCGTAAAGATCACGTAGAAAAATACTCGTAGAATCTGCAATGAGTGGTGATTCACTATGCATCAGGTTGCCGATCAATTCACGCAGGGGCCAGATACCTCTCCGTAAATAAATCAGTTGACCTTTGAGCTGGTGAACCTGTTGCAACAATTCCTGGGTTGGCCGACTGATCAATTCCGTCTCCAGATAGTCGAGTCGTTCACCTATTTTTTCAAGAACATGAAAATAACTATCAACGATTGAATCAAGAAGGGCGTAGGCAAGATAAT
This sequence comes from uncultured Desulfuromusa sp., assembly GCF_963675815.1. Classification (NCBI taxonomy): domain Bacteria; kingdom Pseudomonadati; phylum Thermodesulfobacteriota; class Desulfuromonadia; order Desulfuromonadales; family Geopsychrobacteraceae; genus Desulfuromusa; species uncultured Desulfuromusa sp. The sequence continues at coordinate 1,940,500 of NZ_OY776574.1, read as the reverse complement.
CGGGCCCACGTTGGCGAATCCGACCACTTTTCCGCTCCAACCGTAACCTGACCTCGTTAAAAACGTCGCCCGACTGCTCCTGGAAGGTCAACACATTTTCTGCGGTCAGAACCATACTGATTTGCTCTGCCTGAATCTGATGGGTCTGCTCATCAAAAAAGAACATCTTCAGAATAATCAGAGCAGAGTCCTCAAACTCTTCAAATTTCGGCGGATGGGTCGTATTCAGAATATCTTCCAGCGTCAATGGATGAAGATCAAAAGCCTGGCCAAAAGCTTCAACCTGAGAAATGTCATGGACCCCGTCCAGATTGATCCAACTGACACTGGAACGCTCCTTCAGCTGAAGACAGGCATCCAGGCTGACATCGATTTCACTGCTGAAAAAGTCTTCCGAATAGTCAAGATACGAAAAGACCGGACGCTCCATCTTTTGCTCGCCGACATGAATTAATGAACCCGGAGCTAAACCGATTTTTTTAGCGGGACTTCGAAACAGAGAAGTGACTGTTTGCAGGGGGTCAATAAACAATTTCATAGAAGATTATTCCTCTTTAGAATTTACTGACTAAGAAAAACTTCAGCAACAGGATATCAGCGCTCCAGGCCAAAATCCTCGTCGGTCAATGATGACGTATACTCATCCAGAGCCTCTTCTGCTTCATCCGCGTCAGGCACCCTCGCTAAATGAATCAAAGCATCTCCTTCGTGAGCCAGCGGAATATTCAATTGACCGATAACCACACCGGTATAGGGAGCATGAATATCTTCCTGCTCGTCGCCAAGAGGGTCGCTCAGCGTACCGAGCAGACTCCTTCTCTTCACCAGATCACCTAACTGGACCTTACGGGAAAAGATTCCGCTCATGCCCGCCCGAACCCAGCTGGTTTTGTTAGTAATGATGGATTCCCTGTGTTTCGCCCTTTTACTTGCCGGCAGCATCCCCGTATGACGCATCAACCTGATAACACCCTGCATACCGGTTTTGATGACAGACTCGTTAAAATAAAGTGCTTCTCCCCCTTCAAACACCAGAACAGGTTTCCCAAGGGCAGCAACCGCCTCCCGCAGGGAACCCTCGCGCAATTCAGAAGGGACAACAATCGGAGCTCCAAAAGCCGAGGCCAGTTCGATCGTTTTCGGGTCATCCAGACAGGCACGGATTTGAGGTAAATTACTGCGGAAATTGGAGCCCGTATGCAGATCGATCCCAAAATCACAGCGACCGGCAATTTCTGTCATAAACAGGTGGGCAATCCTGCCTGCCAATGAGCCTTTTAACGATCCGGGAAAAGAACGGTTAAGATCACGGCGGTCGGGCAGATAGCGAGCTCGCTGAATAAATCCGAAGGGGTTGGCTACGGGAATTGCCAACAGCGTTCCACGCATATCTTTCATGGCCCGACTGGCCAACAACCGGCGTATAATTTCAACGCCGTTGATTTCATCACCGTGTACGGCTGCGCTGACAAAAAGTGTAGGTCCGTGACGACGCCCATGAACAACCTGAACCGGGAGAGTCATTTCATTGCTGGTATACAGACGCGCCATGGGCAATTCAACGGTCGCCCGCTCACCGGGATTTATGGTCAAGCCACCAAATTCAAAGGGGATAGCGCGTTTCATCCCCGCCCCCGAGTCCGCGTATTTCCAGGCTTTGCCTGCTTTTCGATAAACCGGATAATCATTCCGGCGACATCTTTTCCTGTTGCTGTTTCAATCCCTTCCAGCCCTGGAGAGGAGTTGACTTCCATCACCACCGGCCCATGATTGGAGCGCAACAGATCTACACCGGCAACATTCAGGCCCATAATTTTTGCAGCACGGGCTGCGGTTAAACGTTCCTCAGGAGTCAAACGGGCAATGCTTGCATTGCCGCCACGATGCAGATTTGATCGGAATTCACCTTCTTTTCCCTGGCGTTTCATTGCCGCAACAACTTTATCGCCAACCACCAGACAGCGGATATCGGCACCATCAGCTTCCTTGATAAACTCCTGAACCAGAATATTTGCATCCAGACCACGAAATGCCTCAATGACACTTTCACCGGCTTTTCTCGTCTCCGCCAGAACCACACCGATCCCCTGAGTCCCTTCCAGAAGTTTAATCACCAGTGGAGCCCCACCAACCTGATCAATCAAATCGTTGGTATATTGAGTCGAATGGGCGAAACCGGTCACCGGCAGGCCAACTCCCTTACGAGCCAGGAGCTGCAAACTGCGCAACTTGTCGCGCGAGCGACTGATAGCCACGGATTCATTGACATTATAAACTCCCATCATCTCAAACTGACGAGCGACAGCTGTCCCGTAAAAGGTTATCGAAGCTCCTATCCGCGGAATGAGAGCATCAAACCCGGACAATTCTTCCCCTTTATAGTGAATCGTCGGCCGCTGGCTGGCAATGGTCATGTAACAACGGAGCGGATCAATGACTTTCACTTCGTGCCCCAGTTCCGTTCCTGCCTCAACCATACGGCGCGTTGAATAGAGATTGGGGTTTCGAGATAAGATTGCAATTTTCATAATGATCCCTCTTTCATTCCAAATTTTGAATCAGGCCTTCCAAACAAGTAAGACTGGTCGGGAAAAAACAGCCATTCCACGCATGGCTGTTCGGCCAAGCAACATCCTGAATTTCATATTGTCACGGTTGGTCAGAGTCATTTCAACCGGCCAGACACGTTCACCCAATTTGAGTGGAGTTTCAATGACGTAACGCAACTCCTGATGCCCACCGGAATCCCTGACTTGCCGATAATCTTTAATCGGGCATTGACAAATAATTTCGATATCAAGCCTTTTCTGAACTGGGTGGACACCAAAACGAACCATCTTTTGGCCATTCTCATCAAAGGGTTCAACAAAAAAAGCATGCAGTGCGGAGGTTCGTGCGCCAGTATCAATTTTCGCTTTAATCTTATTGATATTCAACCCGGGAAGAGCAACCCACTCACGCCACCCGACAAGTAATTTATCCATTTAAATCTTATCCTTAATATTGAAAAAACAATGAAATCTGTGATTTGGTTCTGTTCGCGACTTATATATGACTTTTTGATTTTTTTGCACTGTTTATTTTTGCTGAATCTAAAAATAACTTGTATGCTAATTTTTAAAGAGATCGCAGCACCATATGCTGTTAAATTTTACTTGTCTTTTTCACGGGTGGAAGCCTATAACCATCCGCCCTGAAATGACTTCAACGTCTTCATGAAGCGAGTAAAAAAAATGGACTTCTTAAACAATAGCACAACATATGCCCTCATCATCCTTCCTGTCCTGGTTTTTCTGGCCAGAATTCTGGATGTCTCCATCGGCACATTACGGATTATTTTTGTTGCCAAGGGGTTGAAGGGACTCGCTGCATTGCTTGGTTTTTTTGAATCGCTCATCTGGCTTCTGGCTGTAGCTCAAGTCATGCAGAACCTCACCTCATGGCAAACATATATTGCTTTTGCCCTTGGATTTGCTTCAGGAAATTACGTTGGTATCCTGCTGGAAGAAAGGATTGCTCTGGGAAATTTGCTGATCCGGGTTATAACCCGGAAAGAAGCGAATGAACTGGTGCACGTACTCTGGGATTCAGGATATGGCGTCACCAGTATTGACGCTCAGGGGGAAACCGGGCCGGTGAAAGTTATTTTCAGCGTTGTCAAAAGGAAGAACCTGGCGAAGATTATTGCCATCATCAAAAAATACAACCCGCAGGCATTCTACACCATCGAGGATATGCGCTACGTCACCGGCAATTATCTTCCCCCCATGGTTAAACGCACCCTGTTGCCGCAGTTTGCATTTAAAAAAAGGAAATAGATCCGATTCCCCTTGACTGAGGTAACAAGGGGAATCGATCAAATGGCACGGGGACCGATTGCGAATGCATTGCCCCGCTCAGATTCCACGCAGATATTCAACCAGGACCCGCACACCAAAACCGGTCCCTCCTTTAGGTTGACCGGCCCTGCCGTTTCCTTCCCAAGCCATTCCGGCGATGTCGAGATGAGCCCAGCAGTAGTCATCAGCAAACTCCTGTAGAAAAGCTGCAGCGGTAATGGTTCCAGCCGCACGACCACCGGTATTTTTCACGTCGGCAAAATCACTTTTTATCAATTCCGTGTATTCTTCCCAGAGTGGCAGCTGCCAGAGTCTTTCACCACTGGCCTCTCCGGCTTTAATCAAGTGTTGGATCAGCCCATTGTGATTGCCTAAAACACCAGCAGCATAGTTTCCAAGCCCCACGATAACCGCTCCTGTCAAAGTCGCAACATCGATAACAACGCGGGGCTCATAACGTCCGACATAAGTCAGCGCATCAGCTAGAATAAGTCGACCTTCAGCATCGGTATTCAGAACTTCAATGGTTTTACCCGACAAAGAAGTGAGGATATCACCAGGTCGAATTGCGGTCCCGGAGGGCATATTCTCTACGGCAGGAACCACGGCAACCAGGTTGATCGGCAACTTCATTTTTGCAGCCGTCATGATGGTCCCGAGAACTGCAGCCGCACCGCCCATATCCATCTTCATCTCGTCCATCTTTTCCGCCGGTTTCAGAGAAATGCCTCCAGCATCAAAGGTGACTCCTTTACCAACCAGTGCAACCGGTTTCGTCTCTGCGTTTCCTCCCTGATATTCCAAAATAATCAGATAGGGTTCGTACACGCTCCCCTGAGCAACACCAAGCATGGCACCAAAACCTTGCCGCTCTAATTCCCGACGGTTTAACAATTTTGCTGTGATCCCCACCTGTTCAGCCATAGCAACAGCCTGCATTGCCATGTATTCCGGCGATTTCAGATTTCCGGGAGCATTGACAAGATCGCGGGCAAAACAGACCCCGGCTCCAATCGCTTGCGCCGTTGCAACAGCTGTTTTTGCTATTGCAGGACTCTCGCTGTCAGAGATCAGCAAAGTGACATGATCCAAGACAGCCGACTTTTCTGCCTGTTTCTTAGGTAAATAGCGATCGTAGCGATAATCCGCCAAGAGAACACCTTCTGTAATAGCCTCAACCCTTGACACAAAAGCCGTTTTTTTGATCTCCACCTGCGGAAAACCGAGAACAAAGGATCCCAATTGTTTCTCCGCCAGGAACTTTGCTGTGCTGCTACTGACTTGCCGCAGGGAACGCAGCGTAAAGGCTGATTCTTTTCCCAGTCCAACCAGTAATATCCGTTCAGCAACCGTCTGCTTGCCACCATGCAAGAGGAGAAACGAACCCTTGCCACCCACGAACTCCTTGCTTTTGGTGGCACGACTCAAAACCCCATCAAGCTGCTGATCAAGCCCTATCAAAGCTTCGTCCTTATATTTTCCTTCAAAAACTCCCAGAACCAGACAAGCTGTTTTCTGTTCCAGAGCCTTTCCTTTTTTAACCGTTATTTTCATGATAAATCATCCTTATCCTCAATAAGTTTATCAAGTGCAACAGCAACCTTTTCAGTTACAGAAGCCATTGTATCCAGCTCAATTTCGATCCTTCTCTCAGGCAAGGTGTGCATATAGAGCGGATCATAGTAGCGAACCATCAGTTCACGCACCAGTTTATCCCACTGCCCGGAATTTAACAATTCCAGGAACTCACCGACAAGCTTGTTCCCCAGACGCTCCTTCAAGGCGTTGATAGGCCGTTCAAACTGCTCTCGCAATTGATCAAGAGCAGGATAATCTTCAAGAATGATTCGTGTGCGGATATCCAGCGAAGCTTTAATCCAGACACTGGTCTGGATCTGCATCGCCTGATGAAATGATTTCGGTACCATCAAACGGCCAATATGCAGACTTTCTCCCTCTGTCACCAGGTAAGGGCTATCCTGTAATTGGCTCAAACGATCCCACAACAACGCATCAAACTGTTTCTGTGAGGGTTGTGGTTCCAAACCCAGGGCCCCAAAAGCACTCCCACGGTGGTTCGCCAACCCTTCCAGATCAATAACCGGATAATCCATTTGCTGCAGCCGATCCAATATCCTGGTTTTCCCAACTCCGGTCAGCCCGCGCAGGACAAAAATCGGCGGCCACTCCTGTTGTTCAAAGAAATCAAGAACCTTGCGACGAAACCCTTTATGTCCCCCAAGAAGCTGACGGGCAGGAATCCCTGCAAGATTCATAAATGACGTCATCGCCAATGAACGCATTCCCCCCCGCCAACAAAAAACAATGACCGGCCCGGAATGTCCGCAACGGAAATCTTCAATCCGCTCCAGCAAAGCAGGAATTTTAGGCGCGACAATTTCAACTCCAAGCTTGCGCGCAGCCATTTTCCCCTTCTGTTTAAACAGGGTACCAATCTGCACCCGCTCTTCGTTGCTGAAGATGGGAACATTCATCGCACCGGGAATTGTCGACTCGGCAAACTCCGCCGGTGTTCTGACATCGATTATCAAAGCCCCGTTACGACGTTGTTCTAAAGCTTTCTCAAGCTCAATTGTTTCCTGCATCTGTTGTTCCAATACCTGTTTAACTCGTCTGAGGATTTTCCACTCCGGCAACTGATGATTCTACAATAGAGCCATTTGGAAATAAGGGTGGAAACTACACCAATGGCCACGCTGAGACAAGGGGATGTAAAAAAAGAGAAAAACAGGTTGACCTAACCCTCTAAGTCCGTTATGGTCTGCAACCGTTGTCGCGGGATGGAGCAGTCTGGTAGCTCGTCGGGCTCATAACCCGAAGGTCGGGGGTTCAAATCCCTCTCCCGCAACCAAAAAAATTCAAAGGGATCTGCATGAATTGCAGGTCCCTTTTTTATTGCCTTCTCCTCTGATCCGCACCGACATTTATATACCTCCCAAAGAAACAAACCGATGGGTTATCCGAATTTGAGTAAGATGGACCGATAAAAATCAGCAGCAAAATAAAATGTTTTTAATTTTAAATTAACAATGTTATACTGTTGAATCTTTACTCAACTTCTAAAAATTGCCCACTGAAAATGAGGAGAAATGAAAGATCAGGCTATCATCATTGCGCTTTCAGCATTTCTCGGACTGGTTAGCGGAATTGTTATGCATCGTTCTGATTTCTGCATTGCCGGTATGTTTCGCGACCTGTTTTTATTTCGTAACAGTCCATTGCTACGCAGCCTGTTTCTGCTCATTGCCTTCAGTATGTTGCTCTTTGAAGCGGCCCGTCTTGTTGGCACTTTAAACTATAACCTCCCCTCATCTCTCTTCGGCTTACCATCTCTGACCAATCTTTTCGGGGGAATCATATTCGGCACCGGTATGGTTCTGGCCGGCGGCTGCGTCGTTGGGACTTTGTACAAACTTGGGAGCGGAAGCTTGCCCGCAGCATGTGCTTTGGGTGGATTACTAATCGGTAGTGTTCTGTACGGAGAATTTCATCCCTTCTGGAAACAACTGACGGTCACAACCCGGCTGGGTGATGCAGCCACCCTGCCCCAACTATTGAAGCTACCACCGACGCTGGTTATCGGAATCCTGCTGACGGCCGCTGGAATTTTACTTTATCGGTGGCAAACACAAGGGATGCTGCTACGACCGAACCGCATCAAAGGTTATCTGCAACCCAGAACTGCAGCGCTGCTGTTGGCAATCATCGGGCTGGTGTCTTTTGCTCTGCTTGGCATGCCCATCGGAATTACCACCAGTTATGCCAAAGCCGGTGCATTCTTTGAACAACTACTGATCCCTGAGCATGTTGCTGCACTCGGTTACTTTCAGGGACGCGGATTTGAATATTTCTTGCCTCTCAGTGGCCAAACCCTCAAGGCTGGAGCAGGTCCCTCCTGGGATGGTCTGGCACTGGTCCAATTTCCGCTGATTGCAGGAATTGTCATCGGTTCGGGTCTCTCTGCTATCAGCATGGGAAAATTCAGCATACGCTTCGCCATTCCTCAGCGACAACTGCTGTCTGCCTTCATCGGCGGAGTTATTATGGGGCTTGCGGCACGGATGTCCCCCGCCTGCAATATCTGGCACCTGCTGGGTGGGCTGCCGTTACTCTCCCTGCAAAGCATCTTGTTTACCCTGGGGCTACTCCCCGGCGCCTGGGTCGGAACTCTTGTATTTACACGCTATGTTGTAAAACAGTAGAGAAGGAAACCAAACGATGATGGAACATATAGATGGAACTGTAGAAATTGATGTTTGTGGGCAGATCTGCCCCTCTTCTTTGTTGACAGCGTTACGGGAAGTGAACAGACACAAAGAACAACTCCGTAGCGGCCATCTACAGTTGAACATTTTGACGGATAATCACGATTCAACCAACCGTATCTGTGATGCGGTCAGCAATATGGGCTATCAGATTGAAGTGGAAGACAAGAAGAAATATTATAAAATTTCCATAGCAAAAATGACTGCGAAAATGAGACTTTAGGATATGAGTATTGAATTGAAATCCACATCTTCATCAGCACAATATCTCGAGCCAACACTCCCTTCTGATGAATTACAGGAAAACATCGCCCAGCTCCGCGTTGAGAACAACAACCTGAAACAGCGAGAGCGTGAATTGCACAGTTATATTCGTGAAAAAACAGATCAATTGCTCACTGTTATAGGGACCTTACCGCTCAAGCCCGAAGAGCTGGACAATGAAACCCTGATCAGTGTCGATCCAATCGGCATTGTCGGTGATTCTTTTGCCCAGGTCATTGAACACCTGAACGAAACCAACGAAGATCTGAGCTTTGCGATGGGCGAACTTCAGGCGATATTCGACTCGGCCGGTGCCAGCATTATGGTGGTGAACACAGACAGACAAATGACATCTTTTAATCGCAGTAGTTGCGAACTGTTTTTCCCCAAAGAGAAAATACCTTTGGGCTGTTGTTGCAATAATATCATCTGTCATTCCGATCCTGTCCCCGCAGATTGTATTTTTGAGAGAGTCCTTAACACCGGAGAAACCCAGAAAAATTCAGAAACGATCATCAATGAACGTTACTATCACGTCGTCGGCACACCGATTAAAAACAAGGACAATGCGATTTCCCATATTATTCTTGTCTACTCGGATATCACCGAGCGAAAGCATAACGAACAGGCTCTGCGTGAAGCTGAAAACCGTCTTGATAAAATTTTAAACAGTGCCCAAGCCGGTATCTTATTGATTGATCCGCAAACCCACGAGATTGTCTATGCCAATCAATCGGTTGCAGAAATGACCGGCTATTCGCGCAGCAGATTGCTGGGAAAAGTTTGCCATAATTTTGTCTGCCCCGCAGTTCAGGGCCGCTGTCCAATCACCGATGAACAGCAGGAAATTGATAAATCAGAACGCACGCTACTGACTACGGATGGTCGGGAAATTCCGATACTAAAAACAGCCACAAAGATTGTGTTCAACGGCAAAGAACATTTGGTGGAAAGCTTTATTGACATCTCTGAACACAAGGAAGCCGAAAAAAAACTGCGTGAAAGTGAAGAACGCTACCGCACCCTTTATTCGACCATGCAGGAAGGGGTTGCCCAGTTTCGTATGAACTATGATGAAAATGGCAATGCCAGTGACTATGAAGTCATTGACGTCAACCCGGCTTATGAAAATATTCTTGGTCTGCAACGCCACCAGATCATCGGCCAAAAAGGGAGTACAATCTACCCCAGGGAAAACGGTAAGGTCGCCTTCCTTGATATTTTCAATCATGTAACCGAAAGTGGAGCTTCGACCAGCTTTGAGTTTGATTTCAGTGAACAGGGCATGACATTCAACGTATCCGCGACAAAAACCTCTCCGGGCAATTTTGCCACGATTTTCGAAGATATCACCCAGCGTAAAGCAGATGAGAAACACATAGAAAAGCTAGCCTATTACGACAGCTTAACCGGGCTGCCAAATCGCGTTCTGATGCTGGACCGCCTGTGTCAGATGACCGCCTATGCAAAGCGCAGCGATAGAAAAATAGCCCTGTTTTTTCTTGATATTGACCATTTTAAACGTATCAACGATACCCTTGGTCACGATACCGGGGATCAATTGCTTAACGTGGTCGCCAAACGACTCCGTAGCGTCCTCAGAGATTGCGACACCGTCTGTCGTCTTGGCGGTGATGAATTTGTCGTTCTGGTCGACGATATAGCAAACCGTAACAGTGCATCAATGATCGCCTGTAAAATCCTGGAAGCATTGGCCCACTCAACAGTTCTCAAAGGAAAAGAGGTCTCCTCGTCTACCAGTGTCGGAATCAGCCTCTATCCGGAAGATGGTGCCGATCCTGATACGCTTCTGAAAAATGCGGACACCGCCATGTACCAGGCGAAGGAAAGCGGCCGCAACACCTATCGGTTTTACTCATCGGAAATGAATTCCAAAGCTCTGGAGCAATTGCTGCTGGCGAATGATCTGAGAAAAGGGTTGGAAAGGAACGAATTCTACCTCGACTATCAACCACAGATGGATCTGCATGAAGGCCGGATAACAGGAACGGAAGCTCTACTTCGCTGGCAACATGCAGATTTTGGCAAGATATCACCCGCCCAGTTCATCCCACTGGCAGAAGAAACCGGACTGATCCTCTCAATCGGTCAATGGGTCCTGGCGAAAGCATGTCAACAGACACGAGAGATACAACAGCGCTGCAACATCCCTTTGTGCGTTGCAGTCAATCTCTCAACCAAACAATTTCAGGATCCAAACCTGATTTTCTATATAAAAGATATCCTGGCCAAAACCGGATTACCCGCCAAGGATCTGGAGCTTGAAATCACCGAAAGTATCCTGATGGAGAACGTTGAAAAAGCTCAACAGATTCTCAATCAACTCAAAGAGATGGGAGTCACTCTGGCGATTGACGATTTCGGTACCGGCTACAGCTCTTTGAGCTATTTACGAACCTTTCCCATTGACCGGCTGAAAATTGACAAATCCTTCATTCAGAATATCACGACCCACCCTGACGATGCCGCCATCACCAAAGCAATTATCGCCTTGGGACATAGTATCGGGGTCAAAGTTGTTGCCGAAGGGGTCGAGCGGAAAGAAGAGATGATCTATCTACAGGAGAACGACTGTGATGTGGTACAAGGGTTCTATCTCAGCCATCCCATCGCCCCTGAAACCCTGATCCATAAAATTTCCAATCAGCCGGGGTTCTGTATTCTCAACTCTTATTTCTGAGACCTGTTGTTCAATTTTATAGCCCCTCTCATCCATGAACGACAATCTCAGGTGAACATTTGCAGACTGTTTATCCTTCTGCTACCTTACTTTACGCTGTTCACATCAAAAATACGGACTTTGATCTGGAGGGATCATGAACAACAAAGACTTTATTGCTGAAACACGCTATCAATTGGCAGCGGAACAGGGAAATCCTGATGCCCAGTTTAATTATGGCTACATGTGCGAATGTGGCGATGGGACCGCCCAGAATTATACTGAAGCGGCACATTGGTACAGCAAAGCAGCAGCACAGGGACATATTCGGGCACAACTGGCTTTGGGATACCTCTATGAACAGGGCAACGGTGTTCAGCAAGATGACACCAAAGCGATCTCCTGGTATCAGAAAGCGGCTGATCAAGGGGATGCCGATGCACAATATAGCCTTGGCGTCATGCTGGCATTCGGCCATGGAATCGTTGCAGATCACAACAAAGCACAAATGTGGTGTCAAAAGGCTGCGGCACAGAACCATATTGAAGCCCAATACACCCTGGGAATGATGTTTGCTTCGGGAGAAGGGGTAGAACAGAATGAGCAGGAAGCCATCAAATGGTATCGGCTGGCGGCTCAACAGGGAAATGCGGACGCGCAATTCAACTTGGCAGCCATGTACGCTTTTGGTCAGGGCATCGAGCGAGATCCGGTTCAGGCAGCCAAGTGGTGTCGCATGGCAGCGGAACAGGGACATGTTGATGCCCAGCACAACCTTGGATTTATGTATGCTAAGGGTGAAGGGGTTGAATGCGATCCGTTTGCTGCCGTCCACTGGTACAAATTAGCAGCCGAACAAGGAGATATTGATGCCCAGTATAATCTGGGCAGCATGTACATCAACGGAAAGGAAATTCCTCAGGACTACGATGAAGCTCGCCATTGGTGGACCCTGGCCGCGGAACAAGGAAATGCAGCCGCCCAGTACAATCTTGGGGTTCTATATGTTTTTGGCTACGGAGTTGTTCAAAACGATACCGAGGCGGTCAAATGGTGGAACAAAGCGGTTGAACAAGGCTACACCGATGCTCAATACAATCTCGGTGGAATGTACGCTCTGGGCAGAGGGGTTCCAAAAGATCACATTAAAGCCTATATCTGGTTAAGCCTTCCGGCCGAAAAAGGGCATCAAGATGCGAAAAAGGCACTTCTATCATTAGAAAACAAGATGTCACCTGCGCAAATAAAAACAGCGCAGCGTGATGCAGAAAAGGTCTGTCAAAGGTTGGAAAAAAATATTGGCTAACTCAGATTTTCTCGCCACCCAGGGGCAAAGATTTTTCTTTGGTCCTGGGATTTTCATTCGGCCTGTTCTTAACTATCAATCTCAAGAAATTTATCCATCATTTCAACAAGATAAGGGATCTGAGGTTTTGTCGCATAGCCATCGGCCCCCACTTGCTCACATTTTGCAGCCATCTGCTCATTGATCAACGAAGAAAACATAACCACCTTCATGTCCCGCAGCAGCGGATCATCTTTAATTTTTTTGCACAACGTCAAACCGTCCATTTTCGGCATTTCAATATCGGAGATCAACAAGTTCAAAAGACCACTCAAAGGCTCTCCATCAATAACACGCTGTTTAATTTTCAGGATATGGTCATAACATTGCTGGCCATCGACAAAAACAGTCAAATCAGTGTAATGGGAACTTTTGAGAACTTTTTCAATGCCGTTACGAATCAGAGCTGAATCTTCTGCCATCACCAGTTTCATCAACTCTCTTGTGTGCGGCAGTTTTTCCTGCATCTCATCAGCGTGGAGATTTGCTTCATAGTCAAGATTTGCTTCCGGGTCAAATTCAGCGACGATATGCTCCAGGTCAACAATAAGAATTTCCCGTCCCTCAATATTGACACTTCCAGTAAATCTCGGTCGGTACTGATCAATAAAGTTGGCCATCGGTTGAACATCTTCCCAGGAAACCCGGTGAATCTGGTTCACACCGTCCACCTTAAAACCATTGACACGATCATTAAACTCACAGACCAGAACGACTTTCCGGATATCCCCCTGAGACTCCTCTTCCTGTTGGCCAATATGTGACTTCAAATCAATCAGGGGAATCGTAGCACCACGCAGCAACAGCGTACCAAGCATTCCAGGACCGCTGCCGGGAATAACTGTCAAGGCTTCCTGATCAAAAGTAATAATTTCCTTCAACTTATGCACATTGATGCCAAAAGGCTGGCCCCCAAGATAAAATTCAATGATTTCCATCTCGTTGGTACCAGTTTCAAGAAGAATCTCCTGCTTTCGATATCCGCTCATTGGTCAACCTTTCGTTGCTGTTTATTTTACTCTGACAAATGATTTGATCATTTTAATCATATTATGTCAATATTTATTACATTTTTTCTCTCCCCCCAAAACCTTTTTGTGTATAATGAGTCATTAAATTTAACTTACCGTCCGTCAGGGGGGCCGCATGACAGACATGGCACAATCACATTATCAGTTGGGAATGAATTACTTTCAGGGAAAAGGTGTCGAGAAATCTTTTTCCGAAGCACTTAAATGGTTTCGCCTCGCGGCTCAACATCGCCACGCCAAAGCCATTTTCATGCTCGGCCGGATGTATGATAAAGGGACAGGGACAACAGAAAACCCGGCGGAAGCGGCAAAATACTATCAACAAGCAGCTGAACTTGGCTATTCAAGGGCGCAAAATATTCTCGGTCAAAACTACATCAAAGGTCGTGGAGTTGCAGCAGACTACGATCAAGCCCTTCACTGGTTCCGCAAAGCGGCTGATCAAAACTTTTCCGATGCACAATATAACCTCGGGCTGATGTATGCCAAAGGCCATGGAGTCCCTAAAGATTTTCTCGAAGCTAGACGCTGGTGGGGCATGGCGGCCGAGCAAGGTAACCCTAAAGTACAGTTCACCTTGGGACACATGTATCTGGTTGGGAAAGGCGTCAAAAAGAATTATTCAAAAGCACGGCAATGGTTGCGCCAATCTGCAGATCAGGGCCTGCCGACGGCACAATACCATTTGGGGATGATGTACCTCAGGGGCACTGGTGTTCTGCAAAGCTATACGGAAGCCCGATTCTGGTTACAGAAAGCAGCGCAACAAAACTACCTGGATGCCATCTACAATCTGGGAAAACTTCTCAGTGCCGGCAATGAAGAGGTACGCGACCCCACTTCAGCCGTGGTTCTGCTAAAACAAGCAGCGACTCGTGGACACCAACGTGCACAAGTGATGTTAGGTCATCACTTCATTAAAGGGATCGGCACCGCTCAAGACCTTCAACTCGCCTATCACTGGTGGCTGGAAGCAGCCAATGCAGGGAGCGCTGATGCCCAGTATAATTTGGGAATTATGCATCTGAACGGTAAGGGGGTCAAAAGGGACTCTCTCGAAGGAAAGAAATGGCTCACGAAAGCAGCAGATCAGGGACACACTAAAGCTCAATACTGTCTCGGAGTTATGTATTCAACCGGTAAAGGTGTTCCACAAGATATGGATGAAGCCTTCCGCTGGAAAGAAGCCGCTGAATTCTGGGAAACGTTATAATTGGAAAGAACGGAATAGCAGCATCCCAGCAGAACTATTCTTTATTGCATATTTAATGCATATATGCATAATAGACTAATGCAAACTCACTCACCCTCCCCCCAATTACAAGCCCTTGCCGATGCAACCGCACGGGTCATGCTGATCGTTGACCCCAAAGGAACCGTAACTCTCATCAGTAAACTGGCACAGGAGCAACTGAACATCCCCCTGGGAACTTCTCTGAAGGCAGAGCTTCCGGACTTCTGGTTGCCGGTTCTGACCATTTTACAGGGTTCAGAGACAAGCTGTGAAATTCCTCTGCAGATTTCCGATCGGGAGTATCTCGTCAGCATCAATCCAATTGTAGAAAATGGCCACATCACCAGTGCAGCCTGTATTCTTGTCGATAGCATCCAGCTCGATACAATGGCACAGGGACTCCCTTCGGTCCAAACCCTGTCACGGCAACTGGATACCATCATCGATTCATCATCTGACGGCCTTTTTGTCTGTGATGCCAACGCCAACGTCATCCGGATGAATCCGGCGTCAGAAAAAATCCACAATCTCCCTGCCACAAAAATCGTCGGGCGCAACATGCGTGAATTAATTGAAACAGGTTTTATAGACCGCTCAGCAGCACTTGAGGCAAGTATCAGTAAAAAACGTGTCAGCCTGCTACAGAATAAAAACGGTCATAAACTGATTTCGATTGCAACTCCCGTTTTTGGCAAACAGAATGAATTGATCAGAATCGTGGTCAGCGAACGCGATATTACCGAGATCGACAATCTACAACATGAGCTGGAGAAACAACAGGCCCTCAAAGACAGCCTCCGGGATCAAATGCTGGCAATGCAACAAGTTGAGTTGGAATCACAGTCAATTATTGCTCGAAGCCCGACAATGATCCGGGCTCTGCAGCAATCAATCAAAGTTGCACAAGCCACTTCTTCGGTTCTGCTATTGGGTGAATCAGGCGTTGGTAAAGGGTTGCTTGCCGACCTTATTCACAAAAATTCACAAAGGGCGGGACAACCGCTCATCAAAATCAACTGCGGATCAATCCCCGAATCTCTTATTGAAGCGGAGCTCTTTGGTTACGAAAAGGGGGCCTTTACCGGAGCTCAAACCAGTGGCAAACCCGGTCACTTTGAATTGGCCGACGGTGGTACTTTATTTCTTGATGAAATAGCTGAGCTTCCCCTTCCCTCACAAGTCAAACTGCTGCACTTCCTTGAAGATGGTCAAATTTCCCGATTAGGCAGCACAAAAGACCGCACCGTCGACGTTCGTATCATCGCAGCAACACATCAGGACCTGGGAGAAATGGTCAAGCTTGGTAAATTTCGTCTCGACCTTTATTATCGCCTGAATGTTATTCCCATCCCCATTCCCGCTGTCCGCGAGCGAAACGACTGTATTCTACCGCTCATCAAGCACTATATTGATAAATTCAGTGCCCAGACAGCGACACGAAAACGTTTGACGCGAGCAGCACTAGACGCTCTGGCAAACTATTCCTACCCAGGCAATGTCCGTGAGTTGATGAATATTTGTGAACGCCTGGTGGTCATGTCAGACACAGAACTCATCGACCTTCCTGACCTGCCGAGTCAGATTTCATTTACCCCCCCGGGCAACCAGTTTTCGTCCCACCAGATCACCCCCGGAGTGTCCTTACAACAAGCCCTTGACCAGGTAGAAAAACAACTGCTGGAAGAAACCCTTAAACAATACAAGAACCAAACCGAAATCGCTGCGGCACTCAAAGTCAACCAGTCAACCATAGCCAGAAAACTCAAAAAGCATGGCTTGAGTTGAACTCCCACCCCGCCTATGCACAATTGCATAAAAAAATATTTTCCCCTGCCTTTAACATCGCGACAAACATCTCTTAAAACTATCAAATAAATATATTTTCTATTAAATAACAGATAGTTAAAATTGGTCACACAAACGTTCTAGTCTTCAAAACAGAGTTTGGCACTTTCATTGCTATAAGTGGATCTATCAATAGTCCACCTACAAAAAAGGAGAATTTCAATGTCTGTTTTGAATAATGCTGAGATCAAAATACCTTTTCCACAAAATGAACCCGTTCTTTCATATGCCCCCGGGTCACCAGAACGTCAGAAACTTAAAGCAAGCCTGGAAGAGCTGAAAGCAAAACAGATTGAGATTCCGCTTATCATTGGGGGAAAAGAAATTCGCACCGGGAATACGGCTAAAATAGCCTGCCCTCATGACCATACAATACAACTTGGGACGAGTCACAAAGCAGGCCCGAAAGAAGTACAGATGGCGATTGATGCTGCCATGGCTGCCAAACCCGTCTGGCAAAGCCTGCGTTGGGAAGAGCGAGCAGCTATTTTTTTGAAAGCCGCTGACTTGCTGGCCGGCCCCTACCGTTTTCTTATCAACGCTGCCACAATGCTGAACATTAGCAAAAATCCTTTTCAGGCAGAGATTGATGCCGCCTGTGAACTGATTGATTTTCTCCGTTTCAACGTTTATTTCGCTCAAGAAGTTTATTCCGACCAACCACTACATTCGCCTTCACCTATCTGGAACTATGTTCAACATCGTCCACTGGAAGGTTTTGTTTTTGCCGTCGCTCCTTTTAATTTTACCGCCATTGCCGGAAATCTGCCAACCGCACCGGCCATTATGGGGAACACTGTCGTATGGAAACCGGCATCATCAGCGGTCTATGCCCCTTATCATTTCATGAAACTGCTCCAGGAAGCCGGTTTACCTGATGGCGTTATCAATTTCGTTCCCGGTTCCGGTAGTGATGTCGGCAATGTCTGCCTTGACAGCCCTGATTTCAACGGGATCCATTTCACCGGCAGCACAGCAGTATTCCAGAGCATGTGGAAACAAATCGGAAATAATATTGCCGCGAATAAATATAAAACCTATCCACGTATCGTTGGTGAAACCGGCGGTAAAGACTTTATCTTCGCCCATTCCTCTGCCGATGTTAAAGCTCTCGCAACCGGTATTGTCCGTGGGGCATTTGAATATCAAGGGCAAAAGTGTTCAGCGGCATCCCGGGCCTATATCCCTGAAACCCTTTGGGCTCCGGTTATGGAAGAAATAAAAGCTCAGATGGATCGCATCAAAATGGGAGATGTCGCTGATTTTGGCAATTTTGTTAATGCCGTCATCGACAAAGCCGCTTTCAGTACCATTACTCAATATATCGACTATGCAGCTGCAGCCGACAACGCAGAAATCGTTATCGGCGGCCACTATGACGACAGTAAAGGTTTCTTTGTTGAGCCAACAGTTATCACCACAACCGACCCGCACTTTAAAACCATGGAAGAAGAGATCTTTGGTCCGGTAATGACCATGTATTGCTACAAGGATGCGGACTACGAAGCGACGCTGGAACTCTGCGATCAAACATCTCCCTACAGTTTGACCGGAGCTGTCTTCGCCCAAGACCGTCTGGCAGTCAACCTGGCTCTCGGCAAATTGGAAAATGCCTCCGGCAACTTCTACATCAATGATAAACCAACAGGAGCCGTTGTCGGCCAGCAACCTTTTGGTGGCGGACGGGCTTCAGGGACAAACGATAAAGCAGGGAGCAAACAAAATCTGATGCGCTGGGCTTCAGTTCGTGCAATCAAAGAAAATTTCGTGCCACCACAAAGTTTTGAATATCCATTTCTGGATGCAGAATAAATTGAGCGACCCCGCCCGGCAAAGGTGTCAGGCGGGGTCTTTTATCATTGAACCACATTGACCGGCAGGACAAAACGATGTCATTTTTTAACTATGCTGTATCAAAAACCATTATGCATGTTCCAAAACCAATCGTCAGCCACTTTGCCAAAGGATATATCGCAGGACCAACTCTGGCAGATGCAGTTCAGGTCACAAAAGATCTGAATCAGCAGGGGATGATGACAACAATTGACATTCTCGGTGAGTTCATCACCAGTATGGATCAAGCCATCAACTTTAAAAATGACGGCCTGAACATCCTGCGTACTATTGATCGAGAAAAACTGGATGCCAACCTGTCGATTAAACCGACACAAATGGGTCTTTTACTCGATAAAGAGCAATCCTTCGAAATTATTCGTGAGCTGGTTGCCGAGGCCAAATCACTCAATAACTTCATTCGCATTGATATCGAAGATGTTCCGGTCACGGATGATACCTTCGACTTTTTCCGTAGATTACGAGAAGAATTTCCGGGTCATGTCGGGACCGCATTTCAGGGTTATTTGCGCCGCACCCCGCAGGATGTTGTTAATCTGGGCGACGGCTATCAAAACTACCGTCTCTGCAAAGGGATCTATATTGAATCCCGGATGGATGCATGGAAGCACCCGCAAGCAATCAATCGGAACTATATTGTCTGCCTTGAACAACTTTTCAAACAGGGCGCTTATGTTGGTATTGCCACCCATGATGAACTTCTGATTTTTGAAGCCATGAATCTGATTCGCCAAATGGGTCTCAAACCGGATCAATATGAATTTCAAATGTTACTGGGTGTTGATGAAGAATTGCGTCAGATCATCCTTGCTGCCGGGCACAGGTTACGTATTTATGTCCCTTACGGTGAAGACTGGCTCCCCTATTCAAAACGCCGCCTCAAAGAAAACCCGATGATTGCTCAGCATGCATTGAAACAAATGTTTGGTTTAAACAAGCATTGACAGTTCGTTTCTGTTATTTTAGTGAAATATCGTCTTTCATGGCCAATCCCATTGACCAGTCAAAGACGTGAAGGTAATCTTGCATATAACATTGTTTTTAACCAACAACGAGGAGGAACACATGAAAAGAACATTCCGCAACATTCTCTTAACACTCAGCGCTGTCGCCCTGATGGCCGGCCTCTCATGGGCTGAAACCCTTAAGGTTGGCGTACAGGCACCAATTACAGGAAGTTATGCCAACGAAGGTCAAGGCATTGAAGATTCCGTTCGCCTGCTTGCCGCACAAATTAATGCCGAAGGTGGCGTTATGGGAAGACAGATTGAAGTCATCCCCTGCGATGATCAAGGAACAGCAATGGCTGCTGCTATCTGCGCAAAAGACCTGGTCAACAAAGGTGTTGCCATGGTTATCGGCTCTTATACTTCGACCTGTGCTGAAGCCGCTCAAAAAACTTATTTCAATGCAGGCGTTCTGCAGACATCCGATGGAACGGCTGATGGTCTGACCGAACATGGCTACTGGACTTTCCTGCGTAACTCCTTCCCGAATAGTGCTGAAGCTGTGTTTGCCGCTAACTACATGGTTAATGTTAAAGCGTACAAAAACATTGCTATTGTCTCTGACTTTTCAAGTTACGCAACAGGACTGGCTGAAGCCGTCGTTGCTGAAACTAAAAAAGCAGGTGGCAATGTTGTCACTTATGCAAAAATCAAAGCTGATTCCCAGAACTTCACTCCGGTTCTGACCAACATCAAGTCAAAGAGACCTGATGTTATCTTCTTCGCCGGGTATTACAGCGATGGCGGTCAACTGCGCGCTCAACAGGTTGCCCTTGGGATCAAAGCCGACTTCATCGGTGGCGATGCCAACGATAACCCGGATTTTGCCAAACTGGCCGGTTCTGCAGCTAAAGGCGCTTTCATCATCAATGTTCCAACTCCGGAAATGCTCCCCTATGATGTTGCCAAAGATTTCCTGAAAAATTACAAAGCAACCTACGGCAAACTGCCACCATCCATCTGGACCCTGATGAATGCTGATGGTATGCGTGCCATTATCTACGGTATGGAGCAGACCAAAAGCTTTGATAATAAAAAAGTTGCTGACTTCCTGATGAGCATGGATAAGCCTCTTCCCGGCATCACCGGTCCATTGCAGTTTGCCAAAGACGGTAACCGCATTGGCAGCAGCTACATGACCTTTGAAATTCAAGCTGACAACAGCTACAAAGTTGTCCACGCTCAATAACAACGTCTAAACTTCAGTAGAACCAAATGGGGGCAGAAAAGTGCCTGTGTTGCATTTTGCCCCCATTTTCTATCCTTCAGATGTGAGAGAGGGAAATTCATCCTCCTTCTCTGACATGTGAAGGATGGGACAAACAATGATTTTGCAAAAATATCAAACCAGAAGTACCACAAGCTAAGTTTTTACGATCCTATCCAAATGACAGGAGCAAGTTTCCATGGATATTTTTCTGCAACAGTTGGCAAACGGCCTGACCATCGGCAGTATGTTTGCCCTGGTGGCACTTGGCTACACCATGGTCTATGGGGTAATGAAGTTGATCAACTTCGCCCATGGCGACATGGTTGCAGCTTCAGCATTTGTCGGGCTGACAATCTATACTCAAGTGCTGGGACAGGCGACCTCTTTCATCGCGGTGATTGCCATTTTTCTTCTAGCTGCAATTGCCATGGCTTGTGTCGGCATCATGCTCGAGCGGCTTGCCTATCGACCGCTTCGTGAGGCCCCTCGCCTTTCCGCTGTCGTCTCTGCCCTAGGTGCCAGTCTGGTCATCCAGAACGGCATTATGCTGATCTGGGGACCACAGATGAGAATTTTCCCGGAACTGGTTCCACAAGTTTACTGGGATATGGGTGGCGTTGTTATCAGCATGATTCAGGTTCTCATCCTCGTGATTTCGCTTATCCTGATGGTCGCCCTCTATCTTTTTGTTGAGAAAACCCGAATGGGTGCGGCAATACGAGCCAGTGCTATCGACCAGGATGCTGCCAGACTGATGGGAGTGAACGTTAATAATATTATTGCTCTGATTTTTATTATCGGCTCATCCCTGGGAGCCGTTGGTGGTCTGTTTATCGGTCTTTATTATCGTGGCATTACCTTTAACATGGGCTGGCAATATGGACTTTATGCTTTTATTGCCGCAATCCTTGGCGGTATCGGCAATATCCCCGGCGCCATGCTTGGAGGTATGCTTCTCGGACTCTTCCAAGCTTTTATAGCCGGCTACATTTCCAGTACCTGGGCTGATGCTTTTACCTTCATCCTTTTGATCCTGATCCTGATCGTCCGCCCCACCGGACTTCTCGGTGAGCGGGTCGCGGAGAAAGTCTGATGAAAAATTTAGAACGTTTAGGCTTTCCGGCCTTCATCATCATTATGGCGATTCTACCAAACCTGTTGAATTCGCGCTGGCAGGCGGTTGCTATCACCTTTTTAATCTTTACTGTTGTTGCCTTGTCGCAGGACATTATTCTTGGTAAAGCGGGAATGTTCAATATGGGACAGGCGCTGTTTTTTGGTATGGGAGCCTATATTACCGCAATTCTCAACTCCCAGTTCGGCTGGCCGATTCTGGCAACAATTCCTGTCGCCATCATTCTCCCGGCACTGTTCGGCATTATCCTGTCAGGGCCCATTATCCATCTACGAGGCGACTACCTGCTGGTTGTCACCATCGGCTTTAATATTGTCTTCGTACAGGTTGTCCAAAACAATCTTGGCGGTGTCACCGGTGGACCCAACGGCATCTTTGGCCTTGATTCGATAAGCCTGTTCGGTAAACAGCTGACAGACCAGATATCGGTTTATTACTTTGCCTTTGCCGTATTACTGCTCACTCTGGGAATTATGCGAAATCTGGAAAAGAGCAAGACAGGACGCGCTCTTCACTACTTGCGTGAAGATCAACTTGCCGCTGAAAGCATCGGTATCAATACCCGGGTTTATAAAATTTTTGCATTTGCTCTGGGAGCGGGAATCGCCGGATTGGCGGGAACGGTTTTCGCGGCTCAATATTCTGCCGTCAGCCCGGAAGCCTTTGAATTTATCCAATCGGTTCTTTTCTTCAGTATTGTTCTGGTAGGTGGATCTTCGATTCCGGGGATTCTGATTGGAGTCTTTATTATGTTTGTCCTTCCTGAAATATTCAGGGAATTTGCCACTTGGCGCTTTTTCATCTTTGGATTCGCAATGGTTTTGGCAATGATCCTGCGTCCACGCGGAATCTGGCCGGCCACTTTTGGAAAAATCCCCAAGTTTTTGATCAAGGAATCGAACCATGGCGCATAATGAGCTGATCCTGACGAATGTCACTAAACGCTTCGGTGGACTGACAGCTGTTGATGACCTCAGTATGAAGGTTGAAGAGGGTCAGATTTACGGTGTCATTGGCCCTAATGGTGCAGGGAAAACAACTGTTTTTAACTGCATCACCGGTATTTATAAATCTGAAGAAGGTTCGGTCAACTGGCGCGGCGAAGAAATCCGTGGCATGACCCCCTACCAGATAGTCGATCGCGGTATCGTACGCACCTTCCAAACAATCCGCTTATTCAGCCAGATGTCCGTTGCTGAAAACATCATGAGCGGCCGGCATATCAAAAGTAAACAAGGGTTGCGGCACGGTATCCTACACACCCCGGCCTCAAAACGGGATGAGCTGGATAACTGGTGCAGAGTTGAAGAGCAGCTTGAATTCTTCGGGTTGAGTGAATTTGCGGCTGTCCCGACAGGGTCACTCCCCTACGGTATTCAGCGCCGAGTCGAAATGGCTCGTGCAATGGCAGTTGAACCCACACTGCTGATTCTGGATGAACCCGCAGCCGGACTCAATGATAAAGAGACTCTGGGCTTGCTGGAGACCATCTATAAAATCCGCGACAGAGGAGTCACAGTGTTGCTGATTGAACACGATATGGATATGGTCATGGAGGTCACAGATTACCTGACCGTTATTAACTTCGGCAAAAAAATAGCTGAAGGAACTCCCGCCGAAATTCAGAAAAATCCGGCGGTCATAGAGGCGTACCTGGGAAGTGAGGATGACGATGAGTAACGATGCCCTGTTTGAAATAAAAGACCTTGAGGTGTCCTACGGCAGCATCGCCGCGATTAAAGGAATTTCGCTTGAAGTCCACAAAGGTGAGATCGTCACTATTCTGGGTGCTAATGGAGCAGGAAAAACAACCACAATGCGCACCATCAGCCAGCTTCTCAAGGCGAAATCAGGGTCAATCAAATTCAAAGGAGAGGAACTGACTCAGCTTCCGGCACATAAAATTGTCAAGCTGGGAATCAGCCAATCTCCGGAAGGACGCCGGGTCTTCGGTATTCTTACCGTCGAAGAGAACCTGATGTTGGGTGCTTTTGTAAAAAGCAAAATGAATGCGGAGACTCTGGCATGGGTATATCAACTCTTTCCACGTCTGAAAGAACGACGTAAACAACTGGCGGGAACCCTTTCAGGTGGTGAACAACAGATGCTTGCCATTGGCCGTTCACTGATGAGTGATCCTGAAATGCTCCTCCTTGATGAACCATCTCTTGGTATTGCTCCGATCCTGGTCAAAGCAATCTTTGAGCAAATCAAGATTATTGCCAGCAAGGGAGTAACGGTCTTACTGGTCGAACAAAATGCCAAAGCAGCTTTGAAACTTGCCGACCGGGGTTACGTCCTTGATGTCGGAAAAATTGTCCTGTCGGGAACCTCCGCAGAATTATTAGCTTCTGAAAAGATTCAGGAAGCCTATCTGGGCAAGAAAAGTTAATGTCAGCGTAGGACAGGCACAAAGGTCTGTCCCTACCTTCTTTTAAAATAATTCAGTTATGAGGAAGAGAATGAATCTTAAAGACATCCTCGTTCATATTGACCATCGCCCGACTTGTGTATCCCGACTTGAGGTTGCTGTTGAACTGGCCAAGCAACAACAAGCGCAACTCACTGGTATCTACATCATCCCCCACCCCCATTTTGCTGTGAACCAGCCGAGCAGACAGGAGCTTGCCGATAAAGCAGAGCAGCTCTTTAATGAGGCTGTTGATGCTGCCGGGCTCACATCCGACTGGATTTGTGTCGACAGTCAAAAAAGTGAACTGAACGTTCCGACGGCTTTAAACATCCACGCTCACTACCGCGATCTGCTGGTCATCAGTCAGACCGATGAAGAAGCCCCGGATCGTGCTACCCCTAATGATCTGCCTGAAAAAGCAATTCTTGGCTCTGGTCGCCCGGTTCTGATTGTCCCTTATGTGGGAGATTTCAAACATGAATTCAAACGCATCTTGATGGCATGGCGTGGTGGACCGGAATCCTCCCGAGCGCTGCATGATTCCATGCCGGTCCTGCGCACAGGACGCAAAGTAAAGGTGATCACCGTTCAAGGCCGAGATGGCGATGAATCATATCTGTCCCATAAAGCCGACATCTGCACTCATATGGCTCGTTATCAACTGCCGCTATCCTGTGAGAAGCAGCTCAGTGGTTCGCTCAGTGTTGGAGATATGCTATTGAATGGTTGCACTGATTTCGGTGCAGATTTGCTCGTCATGGGCGCAACATCCCAATCGCGTCGTGGCTATCAGACTTTGGGCGATACAGGTCGTCATATTCTCAAATATATGACCGTCCCTGTGCTCATGTCTCACTGAGACACAGCAAGAGCGTGAGAACGGAATCGTTTGAAACGTGATGGCAGGCCGCCGGAGTGGCAGATTAAGTGGGGAAGAACTCAAATAATTCTATAACCCCTGATCTGTCCTTAGCCGCACAAATGACGGGAATTTAGGGATACCTGATTGATACTTCCCGTAAAACTTGAAAGTAATAACCGCCCCCACGGGCGGCGGATTCTGACGGACATCATCACTGAACCCTGTGCCGATTTTAAACTGAGTCCCGTCGTCCAGGGCGACCAGTAAAGCACCAAGACGCCCGGTATTTCTACCTTTACCAGGAAGATGCCCGATAACAGTTGCTTCAGCGTCCTGATAGCTTTTTACTTTGAGGATTTCCATACTGCGCCCTGCGGTATAAGCAGCATGAGGATTGCGAACGATCAATCCCTCCCCACTCAGATGTTCGATACGCTGCAATTCCCGCTGCAGATGATCATTATCATCAACGACAATCTGTGGAATAACAAACATATAAGCTGAAGGATTTTCTGCAAGCCAATCCTGGGCAATGCGAATCCGTTGGGTAAATCCTCCCGGAGCATCAGGAACATCAAAAATGGCAAACTTGAGAGATAGCCATCCAGGATGTGGTTGCTTTCGCTTCACAATAGACGTCGTTCGCTCAAAGGTATTGCGTCCTCCCCAGATTTCTCCCTCAAGGGGAAATGTTGGCAGATCACGAACAAATTCAAATGGTGGATTCAGGCGATGACCATTTTTTGACAACAGCTTCTGACCATCCCAGTATCCGCGTATCCCATCAAGCTTTTCACTCATCAGCCAGCCAGAAATATCCACCTGTCCCGCATAGATCTTCGGCAACATGGGTTGAGCTGCATGGATTTGTCCCGATGACCAAAATAGCCACCACAGCAAAAAACAAATAATTTTCATCGGCGTTACGTATCGCAATTCAATTCCCCTCAAATTCCTGCTGAAAACATTAATATCTCCGTTGATTTTAGTTGCAGTTTCTGTACAATTTCTGACTGTGGCAATCTTTCCAGAAAAAATATTCACAATCTATCTGCCGATATCAATCCCTGTCTCAGAAGGACATGCATATGCGACGAAAAAAGTTCACATCTTGGCGGAGAAAGGAACATTCTACAGCGGGAATTACGTGATCAGAAGAACTTCAATTCAACCCTAAAGGGCGGAGAAGTATGAATGAGAATAGTTGTAATTTGATAATGATAGATATTTTTAGTTAAACATAACAACAGATGAGCTTTCTTAAAGCAATATAATAGGGGAAGCATAAACCTCCCCTATTATATTCATAATACTCTTTTATTTTACTGGCTTTAACAATCGATACCTAAAAATTTATAATTGCATCAATTTGTTCCTGAGTCATTCCATTTCGGTACTGGACGTCATCCCAGAAATTATTAACAATATCCAGAGCCTCAGCATCAATAGCAGTGGCTCTCGCAGTAACATAAGTAGCAGACTCACCAGTATCAACACCATTCATGACAACAAAATTAACGATTGCGAGCATCTCCCCCGGATTGACAGTAATAGAATAGGAATGGGTAATACTATCACTCCCATCGCCATTCCCATTGTCAAGTGCTGTTGCTGTAACGAAGTCAACTGTATCTACATTACCAAAAACAAAAGCAAAATCACGGTCATTACCTGAACTACTCGCATCGGGAGGATCTTCTTGAGCATAACCATCCCACCCAGTCAACGAATACCCATCGGTACCTGGTGTCAGATAAAGAATGCCAGCTGAGTCAGAACCGAGGTTGGCATCATAATCTATTGTTGTTGTAATAGCTTCAGAAGTATTGTTGGTAAAAGTATCAACCCACCGCCCCCAGAGCTTATCGGGGACTGTGTAAAAAGAGCGAGTTACAGTCAGCCCGGCTATATCCTCTCCGGCACTTGTGAAATTCTGCAGTTCATCGGGATCGTTTACATCCCACCCAGTCAAATCACCAGTTTCAAAATCGCCATTGTCAATATATTCAACAGCTGCACCGTCTGTAAGTGATACATCGTCAATCAGGTTAGGGCCATACCCACTACTGCTAATTTCAAATGAGACAACGATAGTCTCTCCAATATAAGAATTATCAAGAGTTACGTTGTAGGTCCCCGATCCACTTCCGATGTAAGTTTCCACGCTTTCAAGAATAGCTCCATCGACGGGATCACGAATGACGACACGGATATACGGAGCATCCATATCGAAATCGCCACCATCAATGTAGAAATTTAAACTCCAGATAAGAGAGAGAGGTGATGTTGCCCAGCTCAGGTCAACCGTCTGGGATAAACGACCATCATAGACATCGTTGAGATATGCGGAGTAATCCCCATTGATTGCCGGAACAGGCCCATTATTATTATAATTTTGCATAACCTCTTCTACAACGGCAGCTACTTTGACACCGTTGGTCGAATTGAATGAAGGTGTATAAAAGCTCAAGTCGCTGTAAGACTGACCGGAGAAAGACTCTCCACCGACAGATAGGTCCATAACTCCATCAAATTGGTCATCGCCACCATCATCCAGAGAAAAATCATCGTCGATGTCCCAAGTATTTGGTTGCCCCGGAAAATACTCGTAACTATCAGAATCTTCCATAGTGACTGTTTGACGGAAAGTCGTCACTCCTGCACTACTCGACAATGTTCCCAAAATAAGAGTTTCCGTGCTGCTGCTAGTGTTGCTACTGTGATCATTGTCACTGCATCCACTGATAGTTACCAGAGCAAACAATACAAGCAAGGTTACTACCCAATAAAAAAGTTGTCTCATAACAGATAAACCTCCCTTTCTTCAAAGTCTTTGAAAATAAATTTTGTGCCGACAACTTCTCATTTGATGATATCCGATGGTTTGATGATCCCCATATTGTTTATTGCTACCCTCCTTTCTTTACCTTTCACAGTTGCTGTTAACCGATATAGCAGTCTAAATAGCCTCGCCTTAGGTAAAATTAACAATAAAAATGAATAAGTTACAGACCTACTCTAAAAATTAGCATAGTTTTTAGGAAAGTAAACAGAAGCACAAAAAATGCTATTGAACCGTTTTACGGGAGGAAATAAGCCGCGAGAGCTCTAACTTGGTAGAGTTCTAAACTCTTCCGCTTTACGTATCGCAATTCAATTCCCCTCAAATTCCTGCTGACAACATTAATATCTCCGTTGATTTTAGTTGCAGTTTCTGTACAATTTCTGACTGTGGCAATCTTTCCAGAAAAAATATTCACAATCTATCTGCCGATATCAATTCCTGTCTCAGAAGGACATGCAGATGCCGGAAAAACCATTCAGCCCCCTGTACTCATCAATTTATGCTCTGGTGGGAAAAATACCATCAGGTTACGTCTCCACCTACGGTCAGATAGCCCGGCAAATCGGTTGTACAGCGCGAACAGTTGGTTTTGCAATGGCGGCACTACCGCCGGGTCATAACGTTCCCTGGCAGCGGGTAATTAACAGTCAGGGGAAAATCAGTCCGCGCCTTGATGGAGAAGGAAATATTCTGCAACGGGATTTACTTGAAGCCGAAGGACTTCAATTCAACCAGAAAGGACGAATTGATTTAAATCAGTATGGCTGGCTGTTTACGGAGAAACAGAACGGTTAGAAAATAAAAGGGATAAACATTTTCGAACGTTTTTTATATGCCAGATACTCGGATCCCCAAAATGTGACATTCTCGGTTTCTTCAACCTTTGCAGTGAATATCAGAGCGACCGAAACCATTCCGACAGCAAAAACCGTCAACAGATCCATTCGTTTCAGAAATGCTCCCCATGCGAGCAGCAACAACGAAGCATACATCGGGTGACGAATATATCGATACAAACCATCAACAACCAGATGTTGGGTATTTTCAAAAGATAAATTTTCCGGTGAGGATTGACGTCGACTTCGTCCCCCAAAGCACCTCAGAAGCCCCACGCCATAAACAACCAAAGCAACAGAAGTGCCCAACATCAGCCAGGACAAACAGTGCAGCCCTGAAAACGGCTGATCAAACCAGACCGGCTGGTTGTACAGCACCAGACCGGCGATCCCGACAAAGGCAAAATATCGGTAAAAACCATGAGAACGCGGATTACGCAGCGCACGTCTGGAAATGACCGTAAAAAAGAGGGTTGCAATGACAAAGGCAACGGAACGCAGGGCAAACGAATCCACTTATAGATTTCTCCGTTTCCAGAAACAGGTAAAAAACTTGAGGATAGTAATATATTTGACAAGCGGATGGGAAGAGAATCGACGGTAGAAATATCACGCCGACAACACTAATGCCAGCGACACAACTTTAACAGGGCAGATAATGGAAACAACCAAATTCCAAGAAGTAACTGAATCTTTTTTGATCGAAACAAGGTTGCCTCTGCTGACATCCTGCCTGACAAGAATGTTCGCCTGTTCCCTTCTTCATTGAAAACGATAAAAAAGCAGCTGGCAGATTTGCTGTCAGCTGCTTTTTCCCCTCACCCCATTGATTAGCTCAACGCAAGCCGGAATAAAACCTGATCAAACTTTTTTGTTCAACCTCGCCATTGCGGTTTTCAGACTAACCCGCAACCGCTCAAGAACATCTGCCAACTGAGCAATCTCATCGTTTCCTTTGACTTCAATCTTATTTTCAACGTTTCCATCAGCCAGTTCTGATGCTACCCGGGTAAAATGGGTCAGTGGTTTCAAAGCTCTGTCGACAACAATAAAAATGATCAGCAGAGAAACAACCAGAATACCAGCCATAATCCCGATTAGTTTGGATTGTAATGCCTGCTTGGCTTCTTCAATCTTGCCCAAAGAGAAGCCAATCCGGAATCCACCCCAATGTTTTCCCTTGACATGAATCGGGGTGGAAATATCCCACATAGTTACTCCGGTATCACGATGATAAACTTGCTGAAAAGCAGGGACGGTATTGTGGGCAGCCTGTATACCAATTTCATCATTAAAAATTCGCTTGGTTCGATTACCAATCAAATCCCTTTTTTGATCACCGGTGATGGGCTGTTGATAACGAGTATTATGGGTCGGCAGATAACCATTGATGTCAACCGTCACAGCAAAAACAACAGAGTCATCTTTGAGAAATTCATCCTGCAATGACAAGATGGCCTTATCCAGATAGAAATCATATTTGGTATGGTATTTTGCGGGCTCAAAACCAGGAATCAGGACATAATCGGTGTCGAAAGCATCGTTGACACTGAAAACACCATTATCAATCGCCTCCTCGATCACCCG
Organism: uncultured Desulfuromusa sp.; assembly: GCF_963675815.1. Taxonomy (NCBI): domain Bacteria; kingdom Pseudomonadati; phylum Thermodesulfobacteriota; class Desulfuromonadia; order Desulfuromonadales; family Geopsychrobacteraceae; genus Desulfuromusa; species uncultured Desulfuromusa sp. The sequence goes on along the minus strand of NZ_OY776574.1, from coordinate 1,910,227 downwards.
CCCGATCAGCTTAGCCCCAAGAATCGATTCAATTTTACCTCGCTCAAGCAACTGTGCTTCGAGACTGTCGCTTTGCTGTTTAATGATATAGTAGCTCCCAGCCACAACCACAACTGACAGAACAAGAGTAACCAGAATCGCAACCTTGACACTAATTTTAGAAAACACAAAGATTCTCCTTTTCGTCGGCAATCAATGACTAATCTTTTTTATAACCAATCCGCACTGCACCCCAGTGACGGTTTTGAATCATTATTGGTACCGACAAATCACCCATGGTTTCTCCCGTATCTCGGCTGTAGCGTTGCAACAAATATGGTTTTTGATTGCGCGCAGCAGCCAGACCAGTACGATCATTAAACATCCTTTTTGTTCTATTCCACTTGGTATTTTCGTCGGGATTGTCGGTCAATGGCCTTGAATAACGAGAGTTATGCGTCGGTAGATAACCGTTACGATCTACGATGACCACAAAAACCAGCCGCTCGTCAAAACCAAGAATTTTATCGATGATCGGTCTCACCACACCATCAGAAAGGTTGTCGTATTGAGTTCTGAATTTTTGTGGATCGGTGTTAGGAATTGGGATGTAAAAAGTATCGAACAACTGCGGCACACTCAATTGCCCTGATGTCAACAGCAAATCAAATTGAGTCACAATATCAGTACGGCATTCGACAGCCCACTGCCGAACCTCTTCATCAAAACGATCCAGATCATCTGCAGCCGGCAACGAGGCCACTGAAAAAAATAAAACTGTCACAAGCAACAATTGAATACGAAAAAAAATCATTTTCCCCTTCGATCTGATATCTCTATAATTCAAGCACCCGCACAAGGAAATAAAAGTCCCATTAATTAAAAAATCAACCAATATAAATATAATAATGTTCTATTTACATCCCATCAAAACAATAAGTCAAGAAAAATAATACGTAGAATCATAAGGATATGAAGAGAAAACACTGTTAGTAAAAATATAAGCCCAAAACCTTAAATTTAATTCTAGAGATCTAATTAAATTTTTTACTCAGCGCAATCTTTTGATTTTTACGACCTCAAGATCGTTGCTATTGGCAACTTGATCCAAAATACTCTATGCTGATAAAAAACCTCATCAGAAAGAATTATCCTTTGGATCAAAAAATGAATGACGACCAACCAGACTCGGAAAATTCCACCATCCGCGGCCATGAACCCGCGACTGATTCTCCACCACAAAAAAAGGGGCTGTTACGGAAATTTGGCCCTATCGGACTACTTTTGCTTTATCTGTTCAGCAAACTCAAATACCTGGGAATAATCCTGCAGATCGGCAAATTCAAAACCTTCATCACCATGCTGGTCAGTATCTGGGCTTATGCCATGTTCTGGGGTTGGTCATTCGCGGCCGGGTTCGTCGCGTTGTTGTTTATCCACGAAATGGGACATGTTGCAGCTCTCCGGATGATGGGCATCAAAGCGACAGCACCAATGTTCATCCCCTTCATGGGAGCTGTTATAGGCATGAAACAGATGCCAAAAAATGCTTTCGCCGAAGCCGTCATGGCCTATGGCGGACCATTCCTGGGCACGGTTGGAGCCATCATTTGTGCCGTAATCGGCTTGTTAACCGGAAATCCCTTCTGGTACGCCCTGGCAATGTCAGGTTTCTTACTCAACCTATTTAACCTGTTACCCATCTCTCCTCTGGACGGTGGCCGGATCATCGGCGTCATCAGCCCCAAATTGTGGATTGTTGGGCTCATTGGGGCCATTGCTTTATTTTATTACACCTGGTCACCAATTGTTGGTCTGATTATTATCATGGGCAGCTTGCAGATTTATTCTTCATCCAAACAATCCGCAGCGGAGAAATCTCGCTACTACACTGTCACTCCGGGCAAACGCATCGGTATGGGACTCGCTTTTTTGGCATTATTAGCAGTGACTTCCATTGGCATGCTTTCAATGCAGATCCCCCTGGACAATCTCCAGAGATATGGCAGTATTTCACCCGAAAAACCAGAAAACAACCATTCACTCATTCGGATTCGCTAGGAAAACTCCATGCTCCGCTCGCTGATTGTGCTATTCCTGCTCGGACTACCGCTCACATGCCCATAGCACAGAGAATCTTTGGACACACAGTCTCTATTTTGAAAATGACCTGTTTATCGGCACCGACAGCGATTACACCAATGGCATAAAATATTCCATCATTTCTCCCGACCTTTCACCCCAGGCGCCACAGAATCGAACCACCCAAATATCACGCATGGCGTTAGACTTGTTTCACACCCTCCCGCTGATCAAAAATGCGCCCGCTGAAACCGGTCACAAAGTAGAACTGGCATTTGGACAAAGTATTTTCACCCCACGAGATATCAGCCGTTACGATTTAATTGAAGAAGATCGCCCCTATGCCGGGTACAGCTACCTTGCCATGGCATACCATCGCAAAAGTGATGATGGGCTAAGTTGGAGTCAAATGGATACAGCCGAGATACAAATCGGCATTGTTGGCCCGTCATCTTTAGCTGAAGACGCACAGAAATTTATTCATCGGATTCGTGGACTCCAACGGCCCAATGGCTGGGATCATCAATTGAAAGATGAGCTTGGCGTAACTTTAGCCTTTGAACGTAAATGGCTGTATCACCCGAGCCCACAACGCCGCCTTGGGGCTGACGCCATAAGCCATACCGGGATTGCTCTGGGCAATGTGATGACCTATCTCAACGCCGGAGTAGAAATACGCGCAGGTTGGAACATTCCCCGGAATTTTGCCGTATCACTGATTCGACCGGCGGGCAGCACATGGAGTACCCTGGATCGCAACTTCAGTATTTACCTGTTTACTGCCGTCAATGGGCGAGCGGTATTAAGGGATATTTTTCTCGATGGCAGCACATTTCGCAACAGTCATCACGTGGATAAAAAGCCACTCGTCGCGGACCTGTCAACAGGAATAACTGCGAGGTACCGTCGCCTTTCCTTAAGTTTAGTCCGAACCCACCGGACCCGTGAATATGAGCACCAACCGAAACACCATGGTTTTGGGTCAATAACCCTCAGCTATGCATTCCAGTAGTGATTTTTTACGCAAATCCCAATAATTTTTCAATGCCTGACTTCGACACATCGAGGTATTTTCAGGTTCTGGAACCATAAAACTTTTCCCATAGTGAGTTTCGCCTTAAAACTAAAGCCTCCGAAGACTTCATAGGTGAAAAAACAAACGCAGTAACGATCAAAAACATTCAGTGCCTATGGAGTCTTCTTGGGAATTATTTTGAGAGGGCCGACATACCGTAACATAAGAAATGAATCCTTGCGCTACAGCCCTTCCCGACCCAATAATAAGACACGTAATATTCTATTTTTTACACATGCAGACCCACAAATCCTGAGGAGGAAGCCCAAAGGCTTTATTTAAATCCGAGGGAGAGTTAATAAATCTATTGTTACTTTTTATGAAAGGTCAATCTGCCTTGGCAATAATCATACAGAAACAAAATCATGATAAGCGCCTGACTTCTGTTATCCATATTTTCAACCGAAACATACAGTTTAAAAGTGGGATAACATCTCAGTAGTTCGGCAAAAAAAGATCGATGCATATGGAATGAAACCATATAATAATTTTTCCGGAGATCAAGACAGAAAACATGACAGGACGAGTTATCTTTTTTTTTAAATTCATTTGTAGTAAGCTTTCCCTCCACAGAAAATGAGGTGTCATGCAAAACTACATCGCACAGGACAGCACTTAAATGCCTAAAGAATTTAAGCGTATCAACCAAAAAAAAATTAGTGTACAGGTCTATGAACAGATTCGGGCGATGATAGAAACAGGTGCGCTTGAACCGGATGAAAAGCTAAAATCTGAAAGAGAACTATCTGCGTTGCTGAATGTTAGTCGGTCTTCTGTTCGCGAAGCAATTCTCAAACTTGAATGTGCGGGACTTGTTGAACAGCGACATGGAGAAGGGACATATGTCCTATCAGCAGTTGAAGCTGGACTCAATCCTGTTTTTGAAGCTTTTTTTAAAAATTCCAACAGCATCCTCGACTTAATGGAGATCCGTTCTGTTCTTGAATCTTGGGCCGCAGCAACAGCTGCTGAAAGAGCGACAGAAGGGCAGCTTGAAGGTTTGCAGAAATGTCTTGATAATATGAAAGCAGCCGGATATTCAGGTGCCCTCGGATATGAGCAAAATCTTAATTTTCACAAATTGATTTCACTTGCGACCCACAATATTCTCCTTGTTCACGTAATCAATACTTTTTCTGCCTGGTTCCAGCAACTGACATCTGAGATATACACTCAAATGTACACAATTCCAAATATGCATGACTCTCTGATAGAACAACATGAAGCCATAGTAGAGGCTATTCAGCAGAGAGATAAAGAAAAAGCATCTACTGCAATGAAACAGCATTTAGCATATGCCCGACAGCAACTGTTGCATGTCAATCTGGATATAAACACCCCCTAACCTCTATTGTTATCGCTTCCTAGGTAATCAGATTAAATTCTCACTTGACTTCACAACTGTTTATTCAGTATACATCTAGTGGTCTGACCACAGACCACAGACCATAAACTTCAAAGGAGAAGCAGGATGAATACCTACCGTAGAAAGCGTAACCTGATGTTCGCTCTTATTCTTGTTTGGCTGATCATGTTTTCGTTGCAAGGGGCAGGAATTTTGGGAGCAACAGTTGAACCAATTATCCTCGGCGTACCATTTTCAGTGACCTATATGTTGGTCATGGGGATATGGGGTGTTTTGAATACTCTTCTGTCAGTCAAATTGCTTTCACCATACTTCGATCTAAAGGTCGAAAATCTTATTCGGGAGGACTAATAACAATAAAGAAACCGATACGCTCGGATCTATAAACAAATAATGAGTAGATATCTGTCATACAATAAACCATTACCATCTATCTCTATTTTTTTACTTTAAAAGAGGAGGAACTAATGTCATCAATGGCCTGGCTCATCATAGTTATCGGCAGTTACATGCTTATTGTTATGGGAATCGGTTTTATGGGTTATCGTAAAAGTGCGGGAACAGCCGAAGACTACTATATGGGTGGACGTGCTCTCGGGACTCTTGTTCTCACCGGAACATCAATTGCGACCTATGCTAGCCTTTGGACTTTTTTGGGAGCTGTCGGCGGAAACTATCGAATGGGCATTACTTTTATTTCCATGATGATGATGTGGAACCTGCTCTGGCCACTGCTGGTATGGTTTATCGGAACCAAAGTCTGGTTGCTGGGTAAAAAGTTCAAATACATTACTTATTCTGAGCTGATAAATGATTACTACGATACAAAAGGACTGGGGGTTTTAGCAGCAGTCTTCGGCATAATGGCTTTGATTCCCTACATAGCGGTACAGCTTATGGGAGGTGGTATCGTTATAGAGACTTTCACTAATGGTCAAATATCTTTTGCTATGGGCGTTACCATAACCTTCATCTTTATGGTTCTGATTATTTCTTTAGCAGGACTTAAATCTGTTGTCTGGACGGATACATTACAAGGTCTTTTTTTTCTGACAGTCCTGATCGGCATGGCTGTCTATGCTTTGATGTTGGTAGGTGGTGCCGGCGAAATGTTTTCGACCTTGAATGCTAACCATACAAAACTACTGATTCCAGGCACTCTTGGTATAGGGAAATGGCTCGGATTTGTTCTGACTTGGGGGCTTTCAGTTTTTCTACCGCATATGTTTCAGCGTCTTATGATGGCCAAAGATCCAAAAACAATTGCCAAGGTCAGTATGATTTCATCAGTTCTGAGTGGTTTTGCCCAAACCATACCAGTCTTCATCATTGGGATCTGCTGTGTCATTCTTTTGCCGGGAGTAACAGGCAAAGAAACTGATGCCATGACGATTTTGTTTGCCAATAAGTATCTCTCACCTGGAGTAGCCGCGCTTGTCATTGGTGGTGCTTTTGCAGCAGGCACATCAACCTTAAACAGCCAACTACTAACAGCCTCATCTCTTTTCCTTAAAGATTTAATTATTAATCCCTTCAATCTCAAGCTGACACCAGCAAAAGAAACCCTGATGGCACGACTGATTGTTATTATGATGGGTGCCGTTGTCCTGATTATTGCCCTGACCAGACCGGGACTGATTATCCCGATTTCAACGGCAGGAACGGCTGTTTGTATTTCAAGCTATTTGTTTCCAGCATTTGGCATTCTTTTCTGGCGCCATGCCGGCAAACTAGCAGCTTATGCCAGCTTGATTACGGCAGGGATCGTAGCTTTGCTGACCTGGCTTGTCTGGCCATTTCCCCTCGGCATATATAACGTCCTTTGGGGTTATATTGCTGGAGGAATTGCCTTTGCCGGGTGTAGTCTTTTTGAAAGCAGAGCCAATACGAAAAGACAGTTGGAAATTGATCAATTATTAGAATATTAAATGATTTGCTGCCTGAAATTAACCTCTCTTTTTTCAGGCAGCAAACAAAAGGCTTCAGGTAACTTCCTCATTAATAGTTGAAATGGTTCTAATTCCAAAAAGCGGTGGAGCCATTCATTCTGACGACCGATGACGATAAAGGAAAATAGCAAATGCTTGATTTTTCGATCTTACTTCCCGGAGTCCCGGTATCTTCTCTACGAGGAGCCCTTGGGTGGGGAACTGTTGCTCTGATCAAACAAAAAGATCACAATATTCTTTTCGATACTGGATCTTATGGAGACCGCAAGCAGCTGGTAGATTCTCTTGCAGAACATAATCTCAAGCCCGACCAGATAGACATTCTTTTCGTGTCTCACCTGCATTTTGATCATTTCTTAAATGCAGAGTTATTCCCTCAAGCAAAAATCTGGGTTTCTGAAAGGGATCTTGATTATGTTCTTAACCGTGAATTCATCGACTGTGAAGATCCCTACGTTCCAGACGTTATGATTCGGCATATGAAAGCACACTTGACTCCTTACCGTGATGGTGAAGAAATTGTTAATGGCCTCAACGCCATCAGTCTTCCAGGTCACACACCAGGGACTTCAGGTCTCCTGGCTAAAGACGGTCGGGTTCTTTTTGCAGGTGATGCAGTCAAAAATTTATGGGAATTTGACAAGAACATATCACCTCCTGCTTTCTTCAGCAGCGAACTTGCTGTTGAAAATTATAAGACTATCAAAGAAATTGCAGAAATTGTCGTCCCTGGCCACGACAACCCTTTTCGCATCAAGCAGGAGAGTTGCTTTGAATATCTCTCTGGCTATGCAGCAGAAATAAAAATACAAACCTACCCAAGAGAGGATGAGAAAAAAATCAAACTGAAATAGAAATCGGATAAACGGGTTTAAGATTTCATTAAAGAGCGCAACCTAGTAGTTCCAAAAGAACGGAAGTGTGATGAAAACATACGATTTTATTGTTATTGGTGGAGGAATTGTCGGGCTGGCAACTGCCCGTCAACTACAACAACAATTCCCAGGTTTCAGTCTTGCAGTATTAGAAAAGGAACAGTACCTGTCTGCCCACCAGACAGGGCACAACAGCGGTATTATCCATGCTGGTGTTTACTATTCACCGGGAAGTCTCAAGGCAAAATTTTGCAAAGAAGGAAACCAACTGACCAAAGAGTTTTGTAGTGAGCACAATATCCCGTTCAAAAATACCGGAAAACTTCTGGTTGCAACGGATGAACTTGAACTTGAGCGAATGCACAAGCTACTTGAGCGCTGTACCAAAAATGGAATTAAGACTGAAATCCTCGATAAAAATCAACTCCAGGAAATTGAACCCAATGTTGTTGGAATTGGCGCGACCTTTGTTCCCGACACGGGAGTTGTTGATTACGTCCGTATTTCATACAAACTGGCAGACCAGATAATCTCAGCAGGGGGAGAGATTCATACTGGGTGTAAAGTTGTTGCGATCAAAGAAGAGCATCATGTTGAAATTACAACCAGCAGGGGGAACTTTTTCGGGAATTTTTTAGTTAGTTGTGCAGGACTCTACTCTGACCGGATTGTGAAAATGATTGGCCAAAAACCAGACTTCAAAATCCTTCCTTTTCGTGGAGAATATTTTCAGCTTCCGGTTGAGAAAAACAATCTTGTCAGCCATCCAATTTATCCGATCCCCAATCCAGAACTCCCTTTTCTAGGCATTCACCTGACACCGATGAGTGACGGATCCCTGACTGTTGGTCCCAACGCGACCTTAGCAACAGCCCGTGAGGGATATTCACGATTCAAAGTCAACCTGACTGATCTCGCAGAAATGCTTCTCTATCCAGGCCTTTACAAGCTGGTTCTAAAATATTTCAAGCCGACACTCTGTGAGTTGAAAAACTCCCTCTATCGACCAGGGTATCTAAAGCTTGTACAAAAATACTGCCCCAATGTCACTCTTAGCGACCTCCATCCCTATCCTGCCGGGGTTCGGGCACAGGCATTGTGCTCCGATGGAACAAACTTGGATGATTTTCTGTTTATCGAAGGTAGGCGTAGCCTGATCGTTGGAAACGCACCTTCACCAGCAGCAACATCAGCAATCCCCATTGCCAATTATATTTGCAATAAGGTTGCAGAACTTAAATAGCCCCCCTGAATGGTATTTATATGAGGGAATTAGCTGAAAATATTGGCAAGAAACAGGATAATGATATGTAGAAATACCTTTGTGTTCACAAATTGACTCTCCTGCACAAGCCACAATCAGCACAGCAAAATTTTGCAACAGAGATCGCTCGGCTGAAACAAAAGTATTGCAAGCAAACCTGCGAGTTTTTTGAAAACTTACCCTCCTCATTTTCTTACTGGTTTTGGCTTATTAAAAATGAGTCACAAAATTCAGTCCTATATATACTATCAAGGACAAGGGTGTCTTTCAGAAAAACGGGCTCGCTATTGAGCAGCATCTTAGAACTGCTGAAACTTAACGGATGCAATATATCGTTCTGAGCAAAAGATAATCAAAGAACACAACCCCGAGCTTTAGTTGCGACCAACCGCAATCAGGCCCTTTTCCATATGGGGATAGCAATAACAGTGGGATGGTCGAGAAATTTTGCGTAAATCCGTTTCAACTCTGACGTCAAAATCAATCACCAGCGGCAGATGATCCGAAAACTGCACCGGTAGCACCTTAAAATCCTGCACGTCAATCTCTTGACTGTGAAGAATAAAATCCAGGTGTCGACGCGGATTATGACTCGGATAAGTCGGCAAGCCTTCACTGTTGGCATTTTGCAGTCCAGTGGCAGCCAGAAACAGGTTGATTTCATGCTCACCCCAAAGAGCATTAAAATCACCGGTCACCAGGCAAGGTTTTTGGGTTGTTTTCACCAGATCATACAATTCCCCCAGCTGCCGATGTCGTACCCGGGAACCAAGAGCAAGATGCACCAAATAGACGACAAGGTGCTCAAGCTCCAATTCAATGACCAGTCGTTTCATGCCACTTTCAAAAAAATGAAAGGTTTCATTACGGATCCGGCCTCGAGTCAAAAATGCATTCCCCTGGTTCCTCAACACCGGGACATATCGCCAGAAGGACCCTTCAGCGTATTTGATCGAATGAGATTGATAGTGCCCCAGTGCATCCGCCAAAAGTTCTGCCTGGTTTTTCCCACCAGTGCGATACGAACCGTGATCAACCTCGATCAGACCCACCAGATCAGGTTCCAGCTCACGCAGAAACGCCGATATCCGCGCCAAATTCCTGCCTGAAGACCGCATCGAATCATGCACCTTCGGACCCGTCGCATAACAGATATTATAGTGAATAAATCGCATCAGACCTCCTGTAAAAATTAAAGCACCATTGTTCGATATATCAAGATTCTGTAGTCACTTATAATTTGACGGTTTAGTCCTCCTTCAACCTCCAATGGCTTTTCAGCAATTTTTTTGCTAATCTTTCTTCAATCAGGTTTCATCCATTCAAATACAGGGTCAGAGAATGAAAACACAGGAAAAATTTCTCCTTTACGGATTTGCATTGTTCAGCGTGATCACCTCTTTTCTGTTTGTCTTTTATGCTGTGACCGTTAACTTCAGCAGCGAAGCTTCTCAATGGCTGAAAACATTCTCTTATGTCGCTGGTGGATATGGGTTGTTCAATATCTATATCCTCAGTTGGGCATGGCGCACTCAAGCTATCTGGGCACCAAAAGCGGAGATGGTGATTGCGGCCTGTTTTTTTGGAGTATTCCTCATGGATGCCTTCAGAGAAGGAGGCTCAAATGGAACTTCAGTAATTGGCGGTATCGTCGGCTTAGCCCTGATTCTGTTGATCAACTGGTTTGCGGTCAAAAAATCCTGCAACCGACACAGCCAATAATCTGCTCTCTTCTATCTGCCTGACCTTTCACGGGTTCAAATACCTCCGGTGAGAAGCTTGCGTCTTGAATATCGGAAAGAGTAAACTATGACGTCGACAAATAAGGCATTAAGGGGAAAATCATGAAGGATAACAACTCGACCAGTACAATCCCTGAACGCGGTCCCGCATGTGAAGGGAATTTTTACCCGGGAACAAGCAACGGAACAGATCCGGGGATGAACCCGCGCATCCAACGCCTCCGCAAACTGAGCGTGAATACAGAACATACCCTCTCTATCGAACGCGCTCTTCATGAAACCGCCTTCTATAAAGAAAACTACGGGAAGTATTCTATCCCCATTCTCCGGGCGCTGAACTTCTTCGACCATTGTCAACGAAAGACTCTCTATCTCGGGGATGATGAACTGATTGTTGGTGAACGTGGTCCTCAACCAAAAGCAGTGCCGACGTTTCCAGAGCTGACCTGCCACAGCGTAGAAGATTTCCAGGTCCTCAATACTCGCGATCAGCAACGCTACACCATCAGCGATGCGGACATCGAAACATATGCCAGAGAGGTTATCCCTTATTGGCAGGGAAAGACGATTCGCGAAAGAATCTTCAGCCATGTCCCGAAAGAATGGCAGGCCGCTTATGAAGCCGGATTGTTTACCGAATTCATGGAGCAGCGAGCTCCTGGTCACACTGCTCTTGACGGGAAAATTTATCGCACCGGGATGCTTGATTTCAAAAAACAGATTGCAGCTGAAATAGCAGGTCTTGACTACCTGAACGATCCGGAGGCGACCGATAAAGCAGAAGAGCTGAAAGGCATGGATATTTCCTGCGATGCGGCCATTGTCTTTGCTGAGCGCCATGCAGAACTCGCTGAAAAAATGGCCAAAACAGAGCAGAATCCACAACGCATTAAAGAACTGAAAGAGATAGCAGAAGTCTGCCGTTGGGTCCCGGCAAATGCTCCCCGGACTTTCCGCGAAGCTATCCAGATGTACTGGTTTGTTCACCTGGGAACGATTACCGAACTCAATGGCTGGGATGCGATGAATCCGGGGCATTTTGATCAACATCTGGCACCGTTCTACGAAGCTGAAATCGCAGCAGGAACGCTGACCCGGGAGCAGGCCAAAGAGTTGCTCTGCTGCTTCTGGATCAAAGTCAATAACCATCCGGCACCCCCCAAGGTTGGTATTACTGCGCGAGAAAGCGGCACCTATAACGATTTCACCAACATTAACATTGGCGGAATTACCAGCGATGGCAAAGATGGTGTCAGTGAAGTTTCATATATCATGCTTGAAGTGGTGGAAGAACTTCACATTCTGCAACCTGGAAATTCAGTCCATATCAGCAGCAAGACTCCAGACCGGTTTTTAAATGCCGCCTGTAAGGTCATTCGGCAGGGACATGGTTATCCTTCCATTTTCAACCCGGACACCTATATCGTTGAACTGATGCGGCAGGGAAAATCGCTTCAGGATGCCCGCGAAGGAGGTTGTAGTGGCTGTATTGAAGTTGGTGCTTTTGGTAAAGAAGCCTATGTTTTAACCGGTTATCTCAATGTTCCAAAAATCCTGGAAATTACTTTGAATAACGGAATCGACCCGGTGACTGGAAAGGTGGCCGGAATCCGGACGGGCGATCCCCTGGCATTTGTAAGTTATACTGAACTATACCGTGCGTTTCTCCAGCAGTTGAACTTTATTATCGATACCAAAATACGGGTCAGCAACTACATTGACAGAATGTTTGCTAAATATGCCCCGGCTCCTTTCCTTTCCGTCGTCATTGAAGACTGCATCAGCAAAGGAAAGGATTATTATGATGCCGGGCCACGCTACAACACCAATTACATCCAATGTACAGGTTTGGGAACCGTCACCGACAGTCTGGCAACTTTGAAAAAGCATGTTTTTGAAGATCAGACCTTCAGTATGGAACACCTTCTGGCTGCTGTCAGCAAAGACTTTGTCGGCGAAGAATTTCTCCGCCAGACAATCCTGAACAAGACACCATTTTTTGGTAATGATGATGATTATGCTGACAACATTGCCCTGCAAGTCTATCAGGATCTTCTGGCAGCCATTGATGGAAAACCCAATATTAAAGGTGAGACATTCCATTTGAATATGCTCTCAACAACCTGCCACATCTATTTCGGCAAGGTGATGGGGGCAACACCAAACGGTCGGTTCGCTGGAAAATCAATTTCAGATGGGACTTCGCCTTCACATGGGGCTGATACCCACGGTCCGTCGGCAGTGATCCGCTCACTAACCAAGCTTGACCACACCATGTCGGGAGGAACCCTGCTCAATCAACGTTTTCTCCCCAGCTTACTGAAACGAGATGAAGATATTGCCAAACTGGGTCAATTGGTGCGCAGCTATTTCACCCTCGGTGGACATCATATCCAGTTTAATATCGTTGATACCGCAACGCTTTATGCTGCACAGGAGAAACCCGAAGATTACAAAGATCTATTGGTACGAATGGCGGGATACAGTGATTATTTCAACGATATGAACGCCGACCTACAGCAAGAAGTCATTGAACGAACAGAAAACGAAGCCCTTTGAGAAACACTTTATAGACACCAAGAGCACCAAAAAGAGCTGGAACAAAATACTTTACCGCAGAGACACAGAGGTGCAAAGAAAGTCAAAACGATTTTTAGGATTTTAAAACCAAAGAGGTTCTCAGTTTTTCTCTCCGTCTCTGCGTTAAAAAGACTTTCTTGGTGTCCTTGGCGCCTTGGTGGCTAACATAGATTTTCAGGTTATACCCATTATGCAACAACCTTTGATCTTCGATATTAAACGCTACGCCATTAACGACGGACCAGGCATCCGCATCGCCATATTTTTCAAAGGCTGCCCCCTCTCCTGTCTGTGGTGCCACAACCCGGAAAGCATTTCCCTGCAACCACAAAAACTGTACACAAGAACGAAGTGTATTCTCTGCGGCGAATGTATTAATGTTTGTCCCAATCACGCCTGTAGATTAACCTCGGATGGCATTGTTACTGATCCGCAGCGTTGTGATTTAACCGGTCGATGTGCCGAGGTCTGCCCAACCCTGGCAATGGAAATTTCGGGCTATCACAAAACCGTTCCAGAGCTGCTGCAAATCATCGAAAAAGAACGTCACCTCTTCGACCAATCCGGTGGTGGAGTCACATTTTCGGGAGGAGAGCCACTCCTTCATCCTGATTATCTGCGGGAGATTCTTGATCGTTGTGGCAACAACCAGATTCACCGCACCGTTGACACCTGTGGCTTTGTCAAACAGGAAACCCTACTTGAGATCGCCAAACGTACGGATCTGTTTCTTTACGACCTGAAACTGATGGACACCGACAAACACAAGGCATACACAGGAGTCAACAATGAATTGATTCTTGCCAATCTTATCGCCCTCGCTGAAACCGGAGCCAATATTCAGATCCGGATTCCCCTGATCCAAGGGGTCAACAGCGACCAGAAAAACCTTTCAGCAACAGCCACCTTTATTGCCGGTCTCGCCGGTGAAAAAAAAACTATCAGTCTGCTTCCCTATCATGCTACTGCTACCCACAAATACCGGAAACTGGGGCAAAATTATCTGGCTGACAATTTAGATGAGCCGGATAAGACAGACCTGCAATGTGCCATCGATTGTTTCCTGGCCCATGACTTGCCGGCAACTGTCGGCGGTTAATGACCTTTTTTCTGACTCTGGAAAACTATTTTCATGCAAAAAAACGCCACAGAACTCAGCTATGGGAAAATTTTTCTATTCTGGCTCCCCCTCGCTGCAACATGGCTGATGATGGCTGTAGAGGGTCCGTTTCTCGCTGCTATTATCGCCCGGTTGGCAGAAGAGAAAATAAATCTGGCTGCATATGGAGTTGCTTATGCTTTTGCATTGATCGCCGAATCGCCGATCATCATGCTGATGAGTGCAAGTACTGCCCTGTGCCGCGATCAAAAAAGTTACCGACAACTCCGCAATTTTTCACTTTTTCTGAGTTTTCTGGTGACCCTGTTGTTGGGAATTTTTCTGCTCCCACCATTTTTCAACAGCGTCCTGATCAAGCTGATTGGACTGCCGACTGAAGTTGCCATCCTGACCCATACGGCATTGTTCTGCCTTCTCCCCTGGCCTGGAGCAATCGGCATTCGACGTTTTTATCAAGGAGTTCTTATTGCCGGACATCAGACCAAAAGGGTTGCCGTTTCTACCCTGATCCGTCTTGGGACTATGGCAGGCAGCGCCTTATTCCTGTATTTTTATAGTTCCCTCCCAGGAGCAATTATCGGTGCAATATCCTTATCAGGAGGAGTCGTTGCTGAAGCATTGCTGGCTCGTTATCTGGCACGGCATGCTATTGATGACATCCTCCAGATGGAATCAACAGCACAGCAACACTTAAACTATCGAGAGATCTGGAATTACTACCTCCCTTTGGCTCTGACCCCCATTATCGGGTTATCAATTCATCCTCTGGTCACATTTTTCCTGGGTAAAAGTCGCGATGCATTAGAATCCCTGGCGGTTATGCCGGTTATTTATGGACTGACATTTATTTTTCGTGCAATTGGCCTCTCCTATCAGGAAGTCGCCATTGCTCTGGTGGGCGAAGATCAAAACAATTATCATAAAGTCAGAAATTTCGCTGTTGCTCTGGGAATATCAGCCTCAGCATCTTTATTTCTGATTGCATTCACCCCTTTGAGCAGATTTTGGTTCCATAACCTTTCCGGACTGAGCGATATGCTCACAACTTTTGCTGCTTTACCACTACAGATCATGGCAATCTTTCCAGCATTGACGGTATTAATCTGCTTTCAACGCTCAATTCTTATTATCACCAGAATCACCAATCCAATTTCCATTGCCACTGCCATTGAAGCTTTTGGAATTTTTTTAGTTTTACTCCTCGCAATGCTATACTTCCCGCTTCCGGGAATTGTTGCTGCGACCCTCGCTTACGTTACTGGTCGGTTATTGGCAGTAGCATCACTACAACGCCCACTCACGTTACAATTGAAAAAAATCTCTTGCAGAAAGAATTCCTGAACAGATGAGCAATCAAACGTCACAACTTAATAGCGCCCCCGCAGGGCATTGGTTTATTATTGGTGCCGCACTTCTTTGGGGAACCACAGGAACAGCCCAGGCATTTGCTCCAGCCGGATTTGATCCAAAAGTCATTGGCGCTCTACGTCTGTTGATTGGTGGCATAGCCCTTTTATATCTGGCAATAAAAAGGAAAGAACTCGGAAAATTTAGCGACTGGAAACCTGTACCCGTTATTATTGCAGCAGCTTTTATGGCTAGCTACCAACTCTGTTTTTTCGCTGCCGTCGCCAAAACCGGAGTTGCCGTCGGCACCATTGTCGGTATCGGCAGTGCACCAATCGCCGGAGGCCTGCTCGGGTTATTTTTCCGTCGTGAACGCTTGGGAAAACGCTGGCTGCTGGCAACAATTCTGGCCGTTAGCGGCTGTTCACTCCTCAGTTTCAGTGGCGGAGATATAGCAGTTGATCCTCTTGGTGTTCTGCTCGCTCTGGGAGCCGGACTTTCCTATGCAGCCTATACCCTGATGATTAAAGGATTACTGGAAAAACACGCCCCCAACGCAATCATGGCTGTTGTCGTCTTCCTCGGAGCACTTTTCCTCTCTCCAGCTCTTTTCAGTATCGATTTTGACTGGCTCCTGCAACCCCGGGCCATTAGCGTCATTCTCCACCTCGGGTTAGCCACCATGGCCCTTTCCTACTGGCTTTTTGCCCGAGGGTTACAGTCAGTTCAAGTAGCGAGCGCTGTCACACTGTCTCTGACAGAACCAATGACAGCAGCAACCCTGGGAATTCTGGTGCTGGGCGAACAGCTGAATACTCAAGCTTTTTCAGGCATCTGTCTGATCTTTGCGGGGTTGGTTGTGCTGGTGATAAAAGGTCGCAATAAAACTTATAAGGTGGGAGAGTGACAAATCAATCGAAGGCGATTCTTTACGGCCTCAGTGCCGTCCTGCTCTGGTCAACGGTAGCGACAGCATTTAAATTATCGCTCCAACATTTCAGCCCCATAGAATTACTCCTCTATTCAGGATCTTTCTCAACCTTGCTCCTCGGGGCAATTCTACGTTATCAAGGGAGATTTCACCTGGTATTCCAATGCAGTCGAAAAGAATACCTCCTCTCTGTTCTCCTTGGACTTCTCAGCCCGTTTCTCTACTACCTCATTCTCTTCAAAGCCTATGATCTGCTGCCGGCACAACAAGCGCAACCTCTGAATTACACTTGGGCTATTACCCTGTCATTATTAGCTGTTCCTTTGTTAAAACAAAAAATCGGATGGCAGCAGTGGCTGGCTCTTGTCATCAGCTACTGCGGTGTCATTGTTATTTCAACGGAAGGAAAACCATTCAGCCTCCAGTTTACTGACCCGTTCGGGGTTGCTCTGGCACTCATCAGCACCATTGTCTGGGCCCTTTACTGGATATTAAATACTCGTGATAAACGTGACCCCGTCGTAGGATTATTTGTTAACTTCCTGTGCAGTTTCCCTTTTGTCCTCAGCTATTATCTCCTCACGACAGAATTGAGAGTGCCACCTCTCGGCGGGCTGTTAGGTGCAGCCTACGTCGGAACATTTGAAATGGGCATCTGTTTTGTTTTCTGGCTGATGGCAATGAAACTGACAACCAGTACCGCCAGAATCAGCAACCTTATTTTTCTCTCACCGTTCCTTTCCCTCATCTTTATCTATTTTCTCCTTGGTGAAAAAATCCTTCCTGCAACCTTCATTGGTTTGATTCTTATTGTGACCGGGCTCTTTTGTCAACGGATCAAATAGGATGACTGTCTTCTAAAAAGTTGTTTTTACACGATTTAGCGGTTAAACTTTAAATCAGGATATTTTTTAGATGTTCTCTGCAGACCACATAGGGGATGACTCATGAGGGGAGAACCACAATCACTCGAATCTTTACAGCAACAGATTTCCATCCTGAAAACAGAAAATCATCAACTGCAACAATCACTACAAACCGTTAAAAACACCTCAGATCTTTATGAAGCTTTAGTTGAATTTGCAGCTGATGCAATCCTCATGGGTGATCCTTCCGGAAACATCATTGGCGCCAACCAAAGAGCGGCATTCCTCAGTGGCTACAGCTATACGGAACTGGTTGACATGAATTTAAGTCAGTTTTTCAGTGAGGAGGAACTGCTTAAAAACCCACTCAGATACGACCTTCTCAAACAGGGGGAAATTGTCAGAACTGAACGGCTTCTCAGCCGCAAAGACGGCGCCACCGTACCCATAGAAATGAACAGTCGCATGCTTCCGGATGGCACCTTTCACAGTTTTTTCCGCAACATCACGGAGCGTAAACAAGCAGATGAAGCGCTACGTATTTCTGAAGAAAAATTTTCCCAGATTTTCAAACTCAGTCCGGATGCCATTGCCCTGACACGGATGGAAGACGGTCTCTATCTTGATGTAAACGATGCCTTTGTCGATATTATCGGTTGGTCCTACAGCGAGATTGTCGGCCACTGCTCCCATTCTGCTGATCTTGGTATCTGGTGTCATGCAGAAGATCGGGACCGCATGGTTCAGGCTCTCAGGGAAAAAGGCAAGATGAATGCCCTAGAAGCCGACTTTAAAGATAAAAATGGCAGAATTATTAAGGGATCGATGTCTGCACGCATCATTAATATTAATAACGAAGCCTGTGTTTTATCAATCACAAGAGATATTTCCGAACGGTTAAAACTGCAAGAAAAACAGAAAAATCTGGAAATGCAAATGCTGCAGGTGCAAAAGCTGGAAAGCCTCGGAGTTCTTGCCGGAGGAATTGCCCATGATTTTAATAATATATTGATGGCTGTCATTGGTAATTGTGATCTGGCACAACGCCGCCTGAGTCCAACCTCAGCAGCCATGGTCAATCTAAAACAGATTAAACTGGCCACCAGCAAAGCAGCAGATCTATCCAATCAAATGCTTGCCTATTCAGGAAAAGGAAAGTTTGTTGTCGAATCTCTGAATCTTTCCCGGATTATTGAAGAAATGCAACAGATCCTCTCAATTTCCAGCAGCAAGAAAGCGAGCTTACGCTATGACCTGAATCCGGACATTCCCAACATTGAAGCTGACGTGACCCAGGTACGCCAGATCGTTATGAACCTCGTGATCAACGCTTCAGATGCCATTGGTGACAACAGTGGTGTTATTGCAATTTCGACCGGGGTCATGGAATGCGATCGCAACTATCTACAAAGCACCTGGCTTGACGAAAATTTAGAAGGCGGCGAATACGCTTTTATTGAAGTTGCAGATACGGGATGTGGCATGACTGATGACATGGTCGATCGTATCTTTGAACCTTTTTATACCACCAAATTTACCGGTCGCGGACTTGGCATGGCAGCAGTTCTGGGAATCATTCGTGGGCATAAAGGCGCGATTAAAATCTATACTGAAGTTGGCAAAGGCAGTACCTTAAAAGTCCTTTTCCCAGCATCAACTCTAGCCGCAACAAAACAAAAAATTGAACCTGAAAGCGCTCCCTTAAACGATCATGGGTTGGTTCTTCTCATTGATGATGAAGAGGCTGTTCTCACAATCAGTCAGGAAATGTTACATGAGTTCGGTTTTGAAGTTGTCACCGCAAGAGATGGAATCGAAGCACTGGAAGTGTTCAAACAGCAACACCAGGACATTCGTTTTGTTTTGATGGATCTGACCATGCCAAACATGGATGGGGAAGAAGCTTTCCGGGAATTCAGAAGAATTGATCCTCAGGTCAAAGTCATTATCTGCAGTGGTTATAATGAACAGGAAGTCTCACAGAAATTCGTGGGCAAAGGGCTGGCCGGGTTTCTGAAAAAGCCATACATGCTCAGCGAACTGCAAAAAACGATTCAAAAATTATTACAGTAGCAAAGCAGATATCTCTAATCAGGCCAGTCCGAATCCCCAGAGAAGACCAATCGCTACAAAAATTGCCGGGAGCAGGTTCCCGACCGGCAAACGTTTTATGCCCATCAAGTCCAATGAAATGGCAACGATCAGCAAACCGCCAACAGCATTCATCTCCGTAATCACAGGTTCGGTCAGAATTGTTTTGGCCAGTTCCGCAACCAGGGTGATACTTCCCTGGTAAAGAAACAGAGGAACAATAGAAAAAACAACTCCGATACCAAGAGTTGAGGTCAACGCAACAGCGGCAACACCGTCAAGGGCCGACTTGGCATAGAGAATTGTTGGTTTGCCACCCAGTCCATCCTGTAGAGCTCCCATAATGGCCATCGCCCCAACGCAGAACAACAGGCTGGAAGTCACGAAACCTTCGGCAACTGACCCCATTCCGGAAAACCGTTTTTGCAACCCCAGCCCAAAAGCTTCCAGGCGCCTCTCAATTCCCAGCAATTCTCCAATCAGCCCCCCCAGAATCAAGCTACCGATAACGATCATTACTTGCTGGCTCTTGAGCGCCAGCTGTAAACCAATCAACAGAACCGCGAGCCCAAGCCCAAACATCAGAGTCTGCCGCATTTGCGGCGACAAAAAACGGCCACTCCAACGACCGATCAGACAACCGATGATAACAGCACCAATATTAACCAGCGTTCCCAGCAATAACATAGCCTGTCCAAAAAATAAGAAAAAGAACCGAAAGGCGGGACACTATCACATCCAACGATAATGGTTCAACAATAGAGGATTAAAACTGCGAAACAGCGCAACGACAACCTTTTTCAACTCAGCAGTGTCCAACATCTTGTTTTCATATCAGAAAAAGCAACACCCCCGTGGCTCGCCACGGGGGTGTTGCTTATCAGGAAGTTTTACTTCACAGCAGTCAATATATAAACAGGATCATAGGCTTCAAACAGTTTGTAATTCGAATGCGGACGAGTTCTGGCAATATTGACCGTAACGACCTCAACCTGATATCCGGCATTGCCAAAGTATTCGTTTGCAGACGTCAGCGTATCTAAAGTACTGGCATTCAAGACAATCCGGCCCCCGACAGCAAGGCGTTGATCCACTGTATCCAATATTTCCCAGAGCCGACCTCCACTCCCACCGATAAAAACACGATCAGGATCGGGTAATTCTTCCAGACAGTCAGGAGCATCACCTTCGATTAAAGTGACATTGCGAGTGTTGAACTTCTGTAGGTTTTCTTTGATAAACCGGCGGTATTCGCTGTTACGCTCAATAGCAAAAATCCGGCCGTGTGACAGGAGATGGTCCGCCTCAACACAGATTGATCCGGAGCCGGCACCGATGTCCCACAGACACATATCGTGCCGAAGCTTCAATTTTGCCAAGGTCACTACCCTGACTTCTTCTTTGGTGATCAGCTGCTTGATACTGACAAACTCTTCATCCGGAATACCGAAGGTAGGAATATGCCCCTGGATCTCATCTTCATACTCCCTGATGAGAATCAAAACATTGAGAGGTGAAACGTCCAGTTCCAGAAGTCCCTTAACGTTGGTCACCCGGATTTTTTCCGTTGTGGTTCCTAAATTCTCACATAGATAAGCTTTATAACCGCTCCGGTTACGACTCAGTAACTCTCTGCCGATCATCCCGGGAGTATTGGTCCCATCGGTCAAGATGGCAGCTTTGTCATTAGAGACAATACGATCGACAACATCTTTTAAAACACGACCATGAACTGAGATAAAAACAGAATCATCCCAAGGTTCACGAATTTTGGCAAAGGCATATTGAACCGAAGTGACATTGGGTAAAAATTCAATCAGTTCATCGGCAAGGTTGCGCAGCAAATAGCGTCCCAGGCCAAAGAACAGGGGATCCCCTGAAGCCAGAACAACAACACGCTGTTCGCAGTTCTGCAGACGAGCCACCATCTCAGAAAGATTCCCGTCATCAATAGCAAAAACTTCTCCTGGAAAATCCGGAAACAATTCAAGTAAACGCTGCGCTCCAAAAAGAAGCTCACTCTGATTAATCAGTTCAAGCGCCTGCGGTGTAAACCCCTCATGCCCTGCGATTCCAGCACCGATAACATGAATTGATTTCATTACTTCCTCCATTTTGGACAATCCCACATCTCAAATATCTGATCTGATCGAAAAAACAACGGGTACTAGTTGTTTAGCTTTTTCACAACCGCAGCCCCATCAGCATAAAAATCAATAATATTTTGACAGCCAAAGTCTTGTTCAATATGGAACAAGGACTCCAGAGGAGCGCCAATCGCATCAAGCAAAATAACCCGATTAACTCCTCCGTGAGCGACAAGAACAATCTCTTCCCCGATATGGGCGGCGATAATCTTTCTGACAACCGGCCGCACCCTTTCTGCCATCTGCAATAAGCTCTCTCCGGATGGAGGAGCGACATGAACGATATCATCCAGTCGTGCTTGCCATAATTCAGGGTCAGCCTGCTGCAATTGTTTCCAGGTCCGCCCCTGCCAGTCGCCAATATGCAATTCGCGCAGTTCTTCCATATAAACAGGTTGAACCTTTTGTAACAAAGCAATTTGATCAGCGGCCACCCGACAACGATAAAGATCACTCGAATAAATCCCCCCCAGAGAGAGATGTTGTAATCTTCCCGCAAAAGCAGCTGATTGTTGCCGACCATGAGCCGTCAGATGGACATCATTTTGACCATTGTAGCGTTTCTCTTCAAACCCTTCCACCTGTCCGTGGCGCAGTAAATGTAACCGGGTTGCTTTCATTGCTCCTCGCCTCTCGATAAATTCTCGTTTTCCAGAGCAGTCTCAATTCGTTCCCAGATTTCATCACTCCCATCTCGTGTCGTCGCTGAAAACAAAGTAAATGCATCACGTGGCAGTCCGGTTTCTGCAACAATAGGTTTAATCTGCTTTTCCAATTGAGATCGTTTGATTTTATCGATTTTGGTAATAACCGGAATCGTCGGTACCGCAAACTCCTCCAGCCAATCCAACATCCGCAGATCTTCCTCTCGTGGAATTCTGCGAACATCAAAAATAAAAATCACTCCCCGTAACGATTCACGAATCTCAAGATAAGTTCGGATCATTGGCCCCCAGGACTTTTTAACCGCCAGAGGGACTTTCGCAAAACCATACCCGGGTAAATCAACCAGAGAGAATTTATCGTTAATATTGAAAAAATTGATCAATTGCGTTCGTCCCGGCGTGGCTGACGTCCTGACTAGACTTTTCCTGTTAACCAGAACATTGATCAACGAACTTTTACCGACATTACTCCGACCGGCAAAAGCAATTTCAGGCAGCTCATCAGGGGGGTAATTCCCGGGTCGGGTTGCACTTTTAATAAATTCAGCTGTCAGTATTTTCATCATTTATCCATAAATTGCAATTTTTTACTTTAACTTGTGGAGAATAGCCTATGCAAAACAGGTTGGCAACTGTCAAGCGTGCTTGTTAAACTTATAAGCAGATAGCAGCACGATTCCACTCTGCGGCTTGATGATTGCATTTTACTTTACAAGATCGTTTAACTCTTACTACAATAGTTAAATTTTAATCACGAAATTAATGACTAAAGGAGATATAAAATGCTGACTCAAAAACTTGTCGACGCAATTAATGATCAAATCCAGTATGAGTACTACTCAGCTTTTATCTACAAAGCAATGCAGGCATACTTTGAATCCGAGGATCTCCCCGGCATGGCGAACTGGATGGATATTCAATTTCAGGAAGAGATGTCCCACGCCGAAAAAATGTTTCAATTTGTCTGCGAAACAGGGGGTCGCGTTATGATGCAGTCAATGGAAACACCGCATAACGATTACAGTTCACCTCTGCACGTATTTGAAGAAGCACTCAGGCATGAACAGATCGTCACCTCTAGAATCAACGACCTGATGGATCTGGCACAACAGGAAAAAAACCATGCGGCACAAATTTTTCTCCAATGGTTTGTAACTGAACAGGTGGAAGAAGAAGCAAATGCCAGCCATATTATAGCAAAATTAAAAAGAGTTCAGGAAGATGGTCGAGGTTTGATGATGATTGATCAGGAACTGGCAAAGCGGGTTTTTATCCCCATTCCGACTGAGGCATAGATAGCGTCAGAATCACTCCGCAGATCCCAAGGATCAAACAGTAAAAGGCCGTACTGCAACAGTACGGCCTTTTCTTTTATCTCTCCAAAAAAGTTACTCTATCAATATATGCTGCTTATTCCGAAGAACCCGGGGAAAGCAATTAAAATCACCAACACAAAAACCTGGATGGCAATAAAAGGAACAACCCCCTTATAGATCTCTGTCGTCTTCACCTCAGGAGGAGAAACCCCTTTCAAATAAAAGAGACTGAAACCAAAAGGTGGAGTCAAGAAGGATGTTTGCAGGTTCATCGCCACAAGGATTGCATACCAGACCGGATTGATCCCCAAATTGGCGGCAATCGGTGCCAGGATCGGCACAATGATGTAGGAAATTTCAACAAAATCAATGAAAAACCCGAGAACCATGATCACCAGCATGGACAGAATAAGGAAGCCCCATTTCCCAGCAGGAAGTCCCATCATAAAGTCTTCTACCAGATAATCACCACCGGTGTAGGTAAAAACCATAGAAAAAGCAGTGGCGCCAACCAAAATAGCAAAAACCATTGCCGTAATCTTGACGGTTTCCAGAGCACTGTTCCAAACCATTTTCACCGATAATTGCCGATACATTCCCGCCAGGATGACAGCACCAATACCACCGACAGCAGAAGATTCGGTTGGCGTCGCAATACCGAACAGAATGGAACCAAGCACCAGAACAATCAAGGTCAGAGGGGGAATAATAGCTCGAAGAGCTCTGCCAACCTGTTGTTTTTTAGTTCCAAATTCCTTTCCATCCAAATGAATCGGAGGAGCCAGATCTTTTTTAAAATAGGTCAGAATCGCAATATAAATGACATAAAACAGAACCAAAGAGACTCCGGGCCAAAAAGCCGCCATAAACAAGTCACCAACCGGCACCTGAAAAACATCCCCAAGAATGATCAGAATGATTGAAGGTGGAATAATCTGCCCAAGAGTACCCGCGGCACAGATTGCCCCGGTCGCTAATTTTTTATCGTAGTTATATTTCAGCATAACCGGCAGAGAGATAACACCCATAGCAACAACACTGGCACCAACCACTCCCGTAGAGGCTGCCAATAACGCTCCAACCAGAATTGTCGAAATAGCGACACCACCACGCATTTCACCAAAGAGAAACCCCATGGATTCAAGAAGTCGTTCAGCCAACTTGGATTTCTGGAGAATGATTCCCATAAAAATGAATAGTGGAATTGCCATCAGAATCGTGTTGTTCATAACCGACCAGATGCGGTGAGGCATCATGGCAAACATGCTCTGTCCCTCAGCAATCAGTCCAAAAACAACAGCAGCTCCCCCAAAAGTAAATGCAACCGGGAAACCAAGCAACAGCAATCCCAGGCAGACAACAAACATTATTAAACCAATCATAACAACAGCTTCTTTCTATTCATTATCGCTATTTATTTTACGAACTTAAAAATCAAAGAATATTATCTTCAATTTTATCTTGCGAAGGAAATACCTGGCCACGATACATACGGATATTTCGAACGACAAAGCCCAATGCCGATACAATCAATAAAATAAAAGAGAGCGGAATCACAGACTTGATCAGATATGTGTGTGTCAACCCCCCTGGGTCACCGCTGATCTCGCCCATCGTATAGGATTCGTGGACAAACCAGATCGACCCGCTAATAATCAAATAAGCCAGTGGGATCAGAAAAATAAAAGTGCCGACGATATTAATAATGGCTTTTAACTTGGGACTGAAGCCATCATACAAGACATCAACCCGCACATGTCCTTCTTCTTTTAAGGCATAGGATATCCCGAAGAGAAAAACGACTGAAAAAATGTGCCATTCAAGCTCCTGCATGGCAATAGAGCCCGTACGGAAAAAATAACGCAAAATTGCATCGTAAAATACATTGACCAACATCACCAGCATCAGGGCAGCTGAAATCCAGCCGATAATATCGGAAAAGCGGTCCAGAATTCGTTCAACTTTTAACAGCATAATAATCCTGCCGACAGATAAGAGAAATAAAAAGAAAGCTCCCGGCGGAAACTGCCGGGAGCCCTTGATCAATCAGATAACTTTATTCAAGATTATCTTTCAAATAAGCATAGTCAGAAATTTCTGTCCAACGACGAGCTTTTTTCATATAAGCCTTTTGTGCATCATAGATCTTCTTAAACTCTGGATTTTTTGCAGCGTACTCATCCAACAATTGCTTATTTGCAACTTTCATTGCGGCAATAACTTCTTTTGGAAAAGTCTTAACCTTAACGTTCGGATACTCCGTATCAATCGTATCCATGTTTATGGCACTGTCGTTATAGGAGCGAGCATACATGTCATAGGCAGCTAATTCCATAGCCACTTCTAAAATCTTTTGCAGGTGTTTTGGGAGGGCATCAAATTTTTTCTGATTCACAAGAAACTGCAGTTCGGTTGCAGGCTCATGCCACCCGGTATAGTAATACGGAGCAATCTTGTGGAACCCCATATTCAGATCAAGAGAAGGTCCGACCCATTCCAGCGCATCGATTGTTCCGCGATCAAGTGCGGTATAAAGCTCTCCCGGGGGAATATTTGTAACAACAACACCAAGCTTGGAAAGAACCTCACCAGCAAAACCGGGGACCCTCATTTTCAGACCTTTTAAATCATCAAGGCTGTTGATTTCTTTCTGGAACCACCCGCCCATCTGGTTGCTGGTATTACCACCAAGATAAGAGTAAACACCATGCTTGTTATAAACCTCTTTCATCAACTCCATGCCACCACCATAGTAGAACCATCCAAATTGTTCCGGGGCAATCATACCGAAAGGCATGGTGCTGAAAAACATGGTATTAATATCCTTACCTTTCCAATAGTAAGAAGCAGAATGACCCATCTCATACTGTCCTAATTTCACCATGTCAAGAACACCAAAAGCTGCTTTGTGCTTGTTGGCTGAATCAATGCGAATTTCCATTTCACCATTCGACATTTCCTTAACCATGTCAGCCATTTTTATGACGGCATCACCAAAGATCGGAAAGCCTGTTCCCCATGTCTGGGCCAACTTCCAGCGATATTTTGGTGCCGCCTCCGCCTGAGATGCAAACGTTCCAACCATCAGCAGCGAAAAAACAGCCAAGAAACAAACAGACATACGAAACAGTGTTTTCTTCATACTTTTCCTCCTTCAAAGATAGACTAAATTACGGTGACCAACAATTATAACCTTTTTAGTTACATATGGCATATCACCCCAAGTTACAGTCATTTGTCAATAGGGAACAAAAATTCCCAGCATCAATTTTAAAATTGTACCAAGGTTATAAAACAATTCAAGAAGGGAGTCAGTGAGTGGTCACATAGAGCAACTGAGTGGTCGTTACTACGGGTTAAAGCTTCAATGCCCCCTTTAACTGGCGTAAATAACGGCGACTGACCGGTAGGGTGTGACCAAGCAGGGTTTTAATCTCCGCCAGGCCGTGGCCCAGCAATCTAATTTCATCAATATTCTCCGGGTTAACCAAAAACTGCTTCTGACAACGCAGCAATGCTGTTCGTTCTTCCAGAACCCGAAGTGTCAACTCGGTGAAAAATGGACCTTCACTGGTCACAACATGAATTCCGGTAACATCTGAAAAAACATAATCCACAGCTGCCGGAGATATCAATTTGACGCGGTTTGAAAATTGACAGGGAATGTGACGCAAAGGTTCCGCCTGATACCGTGGTGGGTCACCACGACGGATTGTTTCTCTGACCTTGTCAACCGTTTTCAAAAGCCGCTCCGGTGAAACCGGTTTCAGCAGATAATCGAGAGTTTTCTCTTCAAAGGCTTTCAAAGCATGTTCATTATATGCTGTCACAAAAACGACATGGGGCATTAAATCATCCTCAATCATTGCCAACAATTCAAAGCCATTAAGCGCAGGCATTTCAATATCGAGGAATAATAATTCTGGCTTTTCCGTGCGAATTCGTCGTAAAGCATCAATGGCATTAGTACAGCAACCAAGAATGTCAAACGCCCCTGTATCCCTGACAAGATGCTCAAGTTCTTCGCGTGCATGCAGCTCATCATCAATGATTAACGCACGAATCATTTTCTATCTCCCTGTCCAGTGGGAATTTAATTTGGACCAAAGTCTTCTGATGCGGCTGGCATTCAACCGTTAAACCAAACTCCTTGCCATAAATGTTTTTTATCCGTTGATCAACTAACCGCATCCCCAAACCCTGAGACTCAGTATCAACAGGATTTTTGTAATTTCCGGCGTTGTCCTCTACTTCAATAACAACAGAGCCGTCCTGCCGGTACGCTCTCACCCAGACCTCACCTTGATCAAGCAAATGAGCAACGCCGTGTTTAATTGCATTTTCAATTAAGGGCTGCAGGGTAAAAACCGGTATCAGCAAGCTAGACAGAGCAGGATCAACCTCCTGATAAACGGACAAACGCTTACCAAAACGGGCTTTTTCAATTTCCAGATACGAGTTGATATGCGTCAGCTCTTCCTCCAAAGTCACGATATTTTTATTTCGCTTTAAATTGGTGCGGAAAAATGTCGATAACTGCATCAGCAATTCACGAGCTTGATCAGCATCTTTACGGACAACCGCCATGATTGTGTTTAACGCGTTGAACAGGAAATGTGGATTGACCTGTGCCTGAATCAATTTCAATTCTGAGTGAACTAACAGCGACTTCTGCTCTTCAAATCGGGAGCGCAGCAACTGATGAGAATACAGGGTCGCTAGCCCTTCACCGAAAGAGCGATTGATATTGAGAAACAACTTGGTTTTCGGCTCATAGAGGCTGATCGTCCCGACAACATCCTGATCGACCTGCAGCGGAACAACCAGAACAGATCCAATCGGACAATTTTCAGCCAATGGGCATTGAAAATCCTCATCGTGACCATCGACAAAAACGACCCTGTTTTCATGTAACGCCTGCTGGGACCATTTGGTGACAACAGCATTCCCGGCATAATGATGATCATCTCCAATTCCGGAAAATGCCAGAATTTCATAACGGTCAGTAATGGCAACGGCGCCGACCTCTGTTTCCTCGCGGATAATTTCAGCCATTTCCCGTGCTGTTTCAGAGCAGAAACCACGACTGAGAATTCCCAAAGTCCGATCAGCAACAGTGAAGGCTTTTGAAGAAAACCTGGCTCCGACCTTATCTCGAACCCGGCGCTGATCTCGTACCATACTCATAAAAAGGGCGGCACCAATAGAATTGGCACAGATCATCGGCATGGCAATAACCTTGACCAAAGCCATGGCATCGGCAAAAGGTCTGGCTAAAGCGAGGATGATCGCCATCTGCAGAATCTCAGCAATCAGCGTTGTAGAAAAGGCGACAAAAGGATGAAATAGCTGTTCCGGCTGTTTACGGCGAATCAGGTAGAGATAAACCAGCCCTCCGATTAACCCCTCAACTGTTGTTGAAACTCCACAGGAAAAAGCGGTAAAACCACCGATAAAAAAACGATGTATCCCCGCTGTCAGTCCAACCGCAACCCCCAATATCGGCCCGCCAATCAAGCCGGCAAGCACAGCGCCGATCGCTCGAGTATTGGCAATGGCACCTTGAATCGGCAATCCTGCATAGGTCCCAAGGATTGAAAATAACGAGAAAACAACATAAAGAACCAGCAATTGCTGCTGCTTTAGCCTTGCTCCCGACAAATACCCCATTGCGGGAGATTTGCTGAACAAATATGCGATAACAATAATAACCGTTGTCTGCTGCAGGAGTTCAAATATGAGTGCCATAAAAAAATCCTTCTCGAAGCCATCCGGTATCAGCATAAAGCTATTTCAACAACTCTGCAAAGTTTTCTCCTCCGACCGGTCTTCATCGACCCATGAGTGGTAAAAACTGTCCAAAAACACAACCAGAACAACTAATCCGGAGAAAACTATGATTAATTATTGACTCTGGAAAAAAGTTGACGGACTATTACGGTTTCGTTCTTTTCGTTCTGTTTATGGTATTAAAATACTTCTGCTCCTGATGGAAACATTATGAAACTTATCCAGCTATTCGTCCGTACGATTGATGGACTGAATACCAAGATCGGGCATGTTATTTCCTGGCTCAGTACGATCCTGGTTCTGACCGTCTGCTACGATGTTTTTACCCGTTATTTTCTCCGCAAAAGCAGTGTTGGTGTTCAGGAAATGGAGTGGCATATCTTTGCAGTTCTCTTTCTGCTCGCAGCCGCCTATACCCTGAAGGTCGACAATCACGTTCGTGTTGATGTTATCTACACCCAGTTATCTCCACGGGGAAAAGCCTGGATCAACATGCTCGGTGGAATTATTTTTCTGATCCCTTTTTCAATATTGGTGATCTGGGCTTCAAAGGGATTTATCAGCATGAGTTGGGCCATTCAGGAAACCAGCCCCGACCCCGGAGGCCTTCCTTATCGTTACCTCCTTAAAGCAATGATTCCTGTCGGATTCAGTTTACTTCTACTTCAAGGAATTGCCCAGATTTTACGCTCATTCTGTACCGTCATCGGTCGCCCCATGGAAGACAGCAACAGCAAAGAAATAAAGGAACAGCACCATGCCTGAATATATGTCTCTGGTTCTATTTGCCACAGTCTTTGCCCTCCTGCTGCTCGGCTTCCCGGTCGCATTTACTTTAGGTGGTGTTTCTCTGATTTTCGGGTATTTTACTTTTGGGATGAGCCTATTCCAGCTCCTCCCCCTGCGGATCTGGGGAACGATGACCAACTATGTGCTCATCGCCGTGCCGCTGTTTGTCTATATGGGGCTCATGCTTGAAAAATCAGGACTCGCCGAAGAATTATTGGAAACCATGGCCATGCTGTTCGGGAAACTCCGTGGCGGGCTGGCTGTTTCGGTCATTGTTGTTGGTGCTGTCCTCGCGGCCTCTACGGGAATTGTTGGCGCAACGGTCGTCACCATGGGACTGTTATCTTTACCAACGATGATCAAGCGTGGTTATTCTCCTGAGTTGACAACGGGAACAATCTGCGCAGCAGGAACACTGGGACAAATCATTCCCCCAAGCATTGTTCTCGTTCTTCTTGGCAGCGTCCTGAATGTCTCTATTGGTGACATGTTTATTGGTGCTGTCGTCCCGGGAATAATATTGGTTAGCTTATATATTCTCTGGATTATTATAGTCGCATTTATCCGCCCGGAAGCAGCACCAGCTATGCCTGCAAGCGAGCTTGCAGATTTCAGAAATTCAGGCATGTACAAAAAAATCTTCAGGGCATTTTTTCTACCCTTCTTCCTGATTGTCGCAGTTCTTGGTTCAATATTTGCCGGGATCGCTTCACCCACCGAAGCTGCGGCAGTTGGTGCAATGGGCGCCACCTTCCTGACCATCTGGCAAAAAAAATTAAACATGACGACCCTGCGCGAAGTTATGCTCGGCACAACAACTCTGACATCCATGGTTTTTATCCTGATTGTCGGGGCAAGCGCTTTTGGTCTGGTTTTCCGGGGGATGGGGGGAGATCGCTACATCACCAATCTCATCCTGGGTGCGGGAATGGAACCGGGACATTTTCTTCTTATTGTCATGCTGGTTATATTTGTCGCCGGTTTTTTCATCGACTTTATTGAAATCACCTTTATTATTGTTCCGGTTGTTGCACCGATTTTTCAACAGATGGGAATCGATCTTCTCTGGATCGGTATTCTGATTGCCATGAACCTGCAGACATCATTTCTGACTCCTCCCTTCGGGTTTTCATTGTTTTATTTAAAAGGGGTTGCGCCACCGGAAATTACGACTAGCCAGATCTATAAGGGGATCATCCCTTTTATTGTCATCCAGATGATCTGTCTTTTAATTGTTGTTATCTGGCCTGAAACCGTGACCTGGCTACCGAAATATATGGCCAAATAGAATTTAATCCGGCTGACGTTGCCGATAGGCTTGGGCAATCCCACCAACAGAGGTTTCACGGTATAATGACGGCAGAGCCTGGCCGGTTTCGTTCATGACCAATGTAATTTCATCAAAACTGATTTTGTGTTCTCCACCCGAAAGCAAAGCAAAGTGGCAGCAACTTAAAGCTCGCGTTGCGGCGTGTGCGTTGCGCTCAATACAAGGAATCTGCACCAAGCCATTGACGGGATCACAGGTCAGGCCAAGATGATGTTCCAGCCCCATTTCAGCGGCATATTCAATCTGCTTGATGGTCCCGCCATGGAGTTGTGTTGCCGCTGCGGCCGCCATTGCACAGGCAGTGCCGATCTCGCCCTGGCAGCCGACCTCAGCCCCGGAAATGGAAGCATTCTTCTTTACCAGATTGCCGACCAGCCCCGCGGTCGCTAAAGCTCTCAGGATATCATCACGACTGCATGACAAAGTTTCCTGGAGATATCTCAAAACAGCGGGAAGAACGCCACTGGCCCCACATGTGGGAGCAGTCGCAATAATGCCACCACTGGCATTCTCTTCCGACACGGCAAGGGCATAAGCCCAAACCCTGGCATTATTTTGCATATGAGCGCCATACAAGCTGGATTTGCGATAAAAAGTATGAGCTTTGCGGCCCAAACCCAGCCCACCTGGAAGAATCCCGACCTGCTCTAATCCCCGCCCTATTGCTGTGGACATAACATCCCAGACCCCGGCAAGAAAATCCGGAAAACTATCATCCTCATAGGTCAAAACATATTCCCAGAGAGATTCTCCACTACGGTCCAAAAAATTAAGGATATCAGCCATGTTTGTTAATGGGTAAATGATCGGCGGGGAGACGAGTTGGTCATTATCCTGAAGGGCTCCACCACCGACACTGTAAACCTCCCAACTATGCAATTTTGAACCAGAATCATCAAGGGACTCAAAACGCATACCGTTGGGATGAAGCGGAAGTTTTTCTTCAGGAACCCAGAGCAGCTCTACTTTGGATCCACACGTTTGAAAAACATCTAATAACGCCTTATCAGTCAAGTGGCCACGCCCGGTTGCAGCAAGGCTCCCAAACAGGGTGACCCGATAATGTGGCGCAGCAGGATATCTCTCCAGAAAAATAAGAGCGGCTTGTCGTGGGGCCATCGTGTGACTACTGGAGGGGCCGGTACCAATGCGGTAAAGCTGGCGTAGCGATTCCATAATAGAGACTCCCGGGAATATAATTGCCCATAACGAAAAAAGCCCACCACTAAGGCAGGCTTTTTGTTTTAATGTGAATCAGCCAAAATCAATCAAACAGCTCATAGTAAGCCCGGTCAGATATTTTGCTCCAAGCCAGCTGTTGTTTCTGGAACTTACTGAAACTATCATAGACCTTCTTACTCATCGGATCATTGGCGACAATTTCTTCCAGGACTTCAACAGAGTATTTTCTTAGCTGTTTAATAACGTCAGCCGGGAATTTTTTAAGAATAACACCTTCTTCTTTAACCATCTTGTCCAGATAGATATTGTTCTTTGTCTCAGACTCACACAGCATCCACATATTCGAAGCGATGGTCGCATTCGTAACAATTTCCTGTAAATCCTTTGGCAAAGCCTCATACGCACTCTTATTAACAAAAGACTCAAGCACGGTTCCCGGCTCGTGCCAACCGGGGTAGTAGTAGTATTTAGCGACTTTATAGAAGCCCATCTTGTAATCATTGTAAGGGCCAACCCACTCCGTTGCATCAATAACTCCACGCTCCAGATTGGTATAAATCTCACCACCAGCCGACAGAACTGCTGTGCCACCTGCTTTGGCCAGAACCTTGCCGCCCAGACCGGGAATCCGCATTTTCAACCCCTTGAAATCTTCAAGGCTTTTGATTTCACGATTGAACCAGCCACCCATCTGCACACCGGTATTCCCAGCGGGGAGAGGTTTCAGGTTAAACTTGCCATAAACCTCTTCCCAAAGCTCCATTCCTCCGCCGGTATAAATCCAGGCGTTCATCCCTTGAGCATTCAAACCAAAGGGAACAGCAGCAAAAAACTGGGCTGCAGGGGATTTTCCTGCCCAATAATAAGCGGCGCCGTGGCCCATTTCTACCATTCCTTGACTGACAGCATCAAAAGCCTGGAGGGGTGGAACCAGTTCCCCACCACCATACACCTGAATATTCAAACGACCACCAGACATCACCTTAATCATTTCAGCCAATTTATCAGCCCCTTCCCCCAGCAGAGGGAAATGGGGTGGCCAGGTCGTAACCATCTTCCAGTTATAGGTTTTTTCAGCCCGAACAATAGCCGGAGCCCCGATTGTTGTTGCGGTTGCGGCAACCGCTGTAGCCGTCGTCGCTTTCTTAAGGAAATCACGCCGATTGTTTTTTTCCATAAACGCCTCCTTGCAAGTAATTAAATAACCCAATCATCAGCTGGATGAGGATATAATTCTGTTTTACAAATGTCAAACGATTGCCTGACTTCAATCATTTATTGGAAAATCAACAATAAAGGTTGCTCCGCCACCAGGGGTCTCTTCAACCCAGGCATGGCCACCGGAAACTCGGGCAATCTTGGCTACGGTGGCTAATCCTATTCCTGTTCCAGAAACCCCTTTACTCTGACTGCCACGCTTAAACGGTTCGAATATCCCTTCTCGCTCTTCAGACACAATTCCAGGCCCGTGATCAACAACTTTATAACGCACTCGATCAGGATACTTCTTCCCGGAAACTTCGATACACGGATTCGTTTTTACAGCATATTTCAATGCGTTATTCATAAGATTTCTGAATAGATTGGTCAGTAACGGTGCGGATATTTTTACCTTTGGAAGCTTACCAATCGTTATTTTTGCTCCTGTTACACGGATAATGTCAGCCAATTCAAGGCGAACGTCTTCTGCCAGCGAGGTTGCATCAAGCAACGATTGCGGTGTTTCTAACTTCCCGACCTGTGACAGCGATAACAGATCTTCGAGAAGGTCCTTCATCTTCTCTGCTGTTTGTTTAATTTCAACAATACAATCCCGGCCGATATCATCCAACTGATCGCCATAACGCTCTTCCAGCAACTCGGCAAAACCAATCAACGGCGTTAAAGGTGACCTCAGATCATGTGAAACAGTTGAAACAAAAGCATCCAGCTCCCGATTTGTCTGCTGCAAACGACGCCGGTACTCCAACCTCTCGGTAATATCTCGACTCACTCCTAATTTATGGGTTGGATTTTCTGCCAGGGGATAGGGAGAATTGACGATTTCATAGGTCCGCCCCGGTTCCCCCAGAGTTTTTTCCTGATGAACAACATGCCCCATTAATACTTCCGACAAAGGACAATCAGAACATACATCCTGTTTCTTATAAATAGCCTGATAGCAAAGCTTATCACCAATATCGCCAATAATGTTTAACATCGATCGGTTGGCAAAGGAAATATTGTAATTGGCATCACAAATATAAGCAGGATCAACCATGCCATCAAGAACCGCCCGTAATCCGGTTTTTTCAAGCTCAAGTTCCTGCGTTCGTTCCGCGACTGCAGATCGCAGGTTGGACTCCAGCTTTTTGAGACGTGAAATATCAACAAATGCTTCGATCCCACCAACAATTTTTCCATCCTTATCTCTTAAAAAATCAACATTTTTGGTCAATGAAATGGTCCTGCCGTCCTTATGCTGAAAAGAGCAGTCGATTCCAATATTTGATTGTTGAGTCGAAGCTGAAAACAGATCGCTATCAGGATTGCAGGGCTTTCCGCATAGAAAGGAACAATGTTGACCGACCGCCTCTTCAGCGGAGTAACCGGTAATTCTTGCCGCTTCAGCGTTCCAATAAATAATGGTTTTGTTGATGTCAACCAGAAACAATCCGGCTGGAATAGTCTGCAGCAATGTTTCAAGAGGATATTCAGAAAGCAGTTTATGCAGGCTTGAGTTCATCACTTCTCCCAAAAGAACATTCTGGAAAATTTTCTTATTGTATCATTTCATCATTCTTCGAGGGACTTTTTTGTTCACCTTCGTCGGGCTTTCAGGCTGCACGCCCAACAACTGCTACGAATACGGCTTTGGCACCTCCTGCCAGCAGCACTTGACTGCAAGCCTCCACAGTCGCCCCCGTTGTTAAAACGTCATCTATCAGTAAAACTGTTGCTCCGGAAACTGATCCTTGGAGTTTAAATGCTCCGTGAAGGTTCTCAGCTCTTTGTTTTGCAGAAAGTCCCTGCTGAGATTCTGTTGCTTTTATTTTAATCAGCCTGTCAGCAGCCAGCGGCAGCTTCCTGTTCCTGGAAAATTCCCGAGCTAGCAGCAAGGCCTGATTATAGCTCCGCTGTTGGAGACGCTTATGGTGCAATGGGACAGGAACAACAAGATCCAGAGACAAATCACGAGCAACAGCTCGATCAAGCAGCACACCAAGAGACCGATCCAGACTGATCTTACCACTAAATTTAAAATGGTGAATAGCCCGACGCAAAGACTGGTCGTAAAAACCCACAGCGTAGACCTTTACATAGGTTGGCCGCCTTCTGACACATCGACTGCAAAGGTGTGAGCTGTTGGAGACCCCAGGAAAGGGGAGAGAACAGAGAGGACAATGAGCAGCTGGAATGGGCTTGAACCCAACCAGACATTCGCGACACAGGACGTCTGTATCTTTACTGGAGAAAGTGTGTCCACAAAGAGGACACGCAGGCGGAAACAGCTGCTTGGAGAACAGCAAAAAAAGCTTTTTTAGTTTTGGAAATCCCCCCATTCCCATACCAGCTTTCAGCTTCCGAACAATGACTTTCCTGTCATCGCATCCGGCTTTTTCAATTCCAGAAGTTCCAGAATTGTTGGAGCGAGATCAGCAAGAATACCATCGTTAAGAGGTCGGTCCTTCCTCTTCGGATCGACATAAACACATTGAACCAGATTGGTTGTATGCGCCGTATGAGGATGACCGTTCACATCAACCATCTGCTCACAATTTCCATGGTCAGCAGTGATCAATAATTGGCCACCGGCCTGGATAACAGAATCGACAACCCTTCCGAGACACGTGTCAACCGCCTCAACCGCCTCAACCGCCGCAGCCAGAACTCCAGTGTGGCCTACCATGTCACAATTGGCAAAATTCAGGATAATCAGCTGGTATTCACCTGATTCGATCCGCTCGACAACATTATCAGTCACCCCGACGGCACTCATTTCCGGTTTTTGATCATAAGTTTTGACATCCTTGGGCGAAGGGACCAGAACCCGATCTTCACCCGGCCAGGCTTTTTCCACACCACCATTAAAAAAGAAGGTGACATGGGCATATTTTTCCGTCTCAGCAATCCGCAACTGTTTTAACCCTGCCCTGGAAACAACTTCTGCAAGAATGTCAGGATACACTTCAGAAGGAAATGCAATTGGCAGATCAAATGTTTCGTCATATTCAGTGAGACAAACATAATCGACAAGTTTTGGTATTTTGTTACGCACAAACCCGTCAAAATCAGGAAGAGTCAAAGCCCGGGTTATTTCACGAACACGATCAGAACGGAAATTAAAACAAATGATCCCATCGCCATCAAGAATTTCACCCGCCTGACTGACAACCCAAGGCTCAACAAATTCATCGGTCTGGTTGGCAGCATAGGCCGCCTCAATAGCCTCAGCTGAAGAATCCGCCAAATGGCCGACACCTTCCGTCATCGCAAGATAACTCTTTTCAACCCGTTCCCAACGATTATCTCTATCCATTGCCCAATAGCGTCCCGTAATCGTGACAACACGCCCAAGACCAATTTGTTTCAGCTCATTTTCCAGCTGCTTAAGATATTCAGCAGCACTTTGAGGTGGGGTATCACGACCATCCAGAAAGGCATGGATACAGACATCTTTAACACCATTTTTCTGCGCCATCCTGACCAGAGCGTAAAGGTGACTGTTGTGGGAATGGACGCCACCGTCAGAGAGCAACCCCAGCAGATGCAGCTTCCCACCAGAGAGCGCCAGACGCTCACAGACGCTTTTAAGAGCCTGGTTCTCAAAAAAAGTTCCATCCTCAATAGCCAGACTGATCCGGCTTAAATCCTGATAGACAATCCGACCGGCACCAATATTCATATGGCCAACTTCGGAATTTCCCATCTGTCCATCCGGAAGCCCGACATCCAGTCCTGAAGCACTTAAACGGCTGACCGGATATGTCTCTCGAAGGGCATCCAAGACCGGAGTATTGGCCTGACAAGCCGCGTTATTTTCACAGCTCTCACTGATCCCCCAGCCATCCAGAATAACTAATGCTACAGGCCCTGTTGCCATATCAACTCTCCCGCGCACCATGTGGAATCATTTTAGGCTCTTCAATAAGTTTAGCGTCTTGAATCTGCTTGCGCTCAGGCAAGACCAGGGAATCCCAGGTTTTACACTCTGGACATCGACTCAGCCACTCAATTGACTTGGCTCCACAGTTTTCACAGACAAACCCGAGGAACAGATAGCCATCAATTCTCAGCGCTTTCTGGTATTCAATCACCGCTTCTTCTATATTATTTCTCCGCCGCTGTGCTTCTGCCAGCAACAAATGCAGCTTGCTGAACTCAACTCCTGAGGTTTCCAGATCCGTCAGATGTTGCATCGCCTCATCAACCATTTCCAGCCGCAAACATAGCCGCCCGAGATATAACTTAAGCAAAAGATCTTCCGTATCAACCTGCATCTGACTGCGATAAAAAGCAAGTAATGCAGCAGGATCCTCAGCGTCAATATAGAGATCTTCCAGTCTTGCCAGAAAAACACTTCTTTTTAATGCCTTGTAGCCATCCTGATAAACCCGGATAGCATCCGCATCTCGTCCAGCCTGCCGGTATGCATCACCAAGAGTTACACGTGCAGGGGTAAATTTAACATTGCGTTTAATAATATCCCGACAAACTTCGATGGCCTGATCCTGCTTACCATTTTCGAGATCATTCCGCGCAACTTCATAGCGTAATTGCAGTAAAACCTGTTTTTCCAGATCCGCTTTTGTTCCGGTCTTTGATATCTTTATTATTTTCTTCTGCAGCTCAAGAGCATCCTGCCAATTCCCTAAGTCCATCTGAATGTCTCGGAGTGCGCGCATGGCTTTGCGGTTATTGACATCCCCATCCAGCAATTCTTTATAAACGCCCATTGCTTCTTCACGGCGTCCATTCTCCTCATAGGTCACCGCAAGCTTGAAAAGCACTTCGATCCCCTTAGGATCGAGTTTAAGAGCCTTTTGCAGCAGATCGACTCCCTCTTGAGTGTTCCCTTCCTGTAAAGCAACGCTGGCCAGAGCGAGATAACAATCAATCCGCTGCGGATCACGATCTAAAGCCTTCTTTAACAACGCCCTTGCCTGTTTCAGATCCCCCGATAGCAATCGCCCAACGCCGCTACGATAGATAGCTCCAATCTCTTCAGCTTTTTTCAAGCGCCGTCCCCCCTTCCAGTTACGGAAGGAATAAAAGAATGCACTCAAAAAATGGATTCCATTTCCCAACAACAAACCAATCAGCAACACGCAGATCAGCATAATTGCTGAAGGCAAAGTGTAACTGAGGTCACTTGTCAGAAAAATTGTCATATCTCCGGGATTGACTCCCCAGAAATATAGAAATCCAACAGCAAAGAGGATAAAAGCTAAGACCAGAACAGCAATTAAAATCATGACCATCTCCAGGCTAACCCACGGTGCGGGTCACAGGGTTATTTACTCACCAAATTTTTCAACTTCAGCTTTACAGTCAACGCAATATCGGGAGAAAGGTCTCACCTCCATCCGTCGTGCAGGGATCTCTTCCTCGCAGCGAATACAAAGACCATAAACTCCCTTATCGATCCGTTCTAAAGCAGCATCAATGTCACGCACCCGGGATCGCTGAGTCTCGCTAAGATGCATCAACACTTCCTGATGATAACTGTTGGATGACATATCTCCAATATCGGGAACACCATCCTTACCCAGCGACTGAGAAGCAGCATAAGCACGTTCCGACTCAGCCAAAACCTCATCGCGCATCTGCACCAGATGCGCCTTTATTTCTGCCAGTTCTTTACCTTCCATCGAACAATCCGCCTCCATAAACGACCTACCTGTTGTGGTAGGGCTCATTTTTAATAATAGTACAGCTGCGATAAAGCTGTTCAAGTAACAACACTCTTGCCATCTGGTGGGTAAAAGTCATCTTTGAGAGAGAAAGAATCAAATCAGCCTTTTTACGTACGGCCGGATCCAGACCATAAGGTCCTCCGACAACAAGACACCAATCACGTCCACCATGGAGCATCTCTGCAGATAAAAGATCGGCAAAGGGTTCCGACCCGAGATTGCGCCCGCGTTCATCAAGGGCGATTAAAAAAGTCTTTGCCGGAACCTTTTCCAGAATTCGCTCCCCTTCCCGTTTCAGCAATCCTGCAGAATCTCCTTTTCGCCCTCCCTTTTCTTCTTTCAGTTCGACAATATTCAGAGGGAAATAACGTTGTACACGCGCAGCGTACTCCTCAGCCGCTTCCCGCTGCCAGACTTCCGTCAGTTTGCCGACACAGACCAGTTTGAACTTCACTGCGTTGCTGTCTGACCTAATTCGACTTCAGGTGCCTCACTCCATAGCCCCTCGAGATCGTAAAATTCCCGAACGGGTTGTTGAAACACATGAACCATTATATCGCCATAATCAAGCAGGATCCAACGCCCCTTGTCCATCCCTTCAATCGCCAGCGGCAATACATTATGGTTATGCTTAAATTCTATTTTGATGTTTTCAGCTATGGCTTGCACTTGTCGATCGGAGCGCCCCGTAGCTATGAGCAGATAATCAGTAAGGGTCGAGTGTTCTCTAACATCCAGCAACTTGAGATTCATAGCTTTTTTATCAAGTGCATATTCAACGGCTAAAAGGGCTGTTTCCATGGATTGCAAATTATTACCTTCTTATTTTCTATTAGGAATAGAGGTGATGAGTCTTAATATATTCAATGACCGCCCGCGGAACCTGCCCCCCGACATCGTGCCCCTCCGCCATTTTTTGGCGAATATCGGTGGACGAGATATCTCTGCAGGTATGAGCAACAGTAATCAATGAAAACCCTGTTTCACATTGAAGATTTTGGGAGTCGGAATCATAGCAGAAGCGACCTGCGATAGCAACTGGGAGGAGTTCTTGTATCGTGCCGGCGAACCCGGGTCTGGCCGTGACAACGATATGTGCAAAATCGAACAGGCGAGCGTAATCCTTCCACAGACTAAGCTCCTGGAAGGAATCCATCCCCATAATAAAAAAGTATTCATCCTGAGGATGTTCCGCATGCAATTGTTGCAGCGTTTCCACAGAATAACTGTGCCCCCCCCGTCGTCCTTCAATATCACAGCTGAAAAAACAGGGGTAATCAGCCAGAGCAATATCAACCATCTCCAACCGCTGATCAAAAGGGATATCCGCCGCTAGATCTTTATGCGGAGGACGACAGGTTGGAATAAACAAAACCTGATCAAGATGACAGCTTTTCTGCACTTCCTCAGCGATATGCAAATGACCAGAATGGATGGGATTGAAGGTTCCCCCAAGCAATCCTATACGCATACTTAACTCCGCTAATCCCGAATTTGACCATCCCCGAAAACAATAAATTTACGCGTGGTCAGATCCTCTAAGCCCATAGGCCCAAAAGAATGCAGCTTACTGGTAGAAATACCAATTTCAGCCCCCAGACCCAGCTGGTTCCCGTCTGAAAAGCGGGAAGACGCATTGACCATGACCACACTGGAATTAATTTCGCGCAAAAACTGCTGTGATATTCGGTAGTCATTGGTGACAATAACCTCAGTATGCAGTGAACTGTAAGCTTCGATATGCTGACGTGCCTGCTCAAAATCAGCAACAATACGTACAGCCAGAATCAATTCAAGATATTCTGCAGACCAATCTTCTTCGGTTGCAGGAATCAGGTCATCAACAATGGTTCTCGCTTCTTCACACCCCCGGAGTTCAACCCCGGATTGACGCATAACGGTGACTATTTGCGGCAAAAACGTTGCCGCCACATCACGATGAATCAACAGTGTTTCCATCGCGTTGCAAACCCCCGGCCTCTGAACCTTGGCATTCAGACAAATCCGTTCAGCCATTTGCAAGTCAGCTGCAGCATCAACATAGGTGTGGCAAACCCCCTTGTAGTGTTTAATGACCGGGATTCGTGAATTGTTAGAGACAAAGCGGATCAGACCTTCACCACCCCGCGGGATAATAAGGTCAATGTGCTCATCTAGCTGCAATAATTCCGTCACGGCCTCTCTGTCACTCGTCGTTACAACTTGCAGTGCCGCCGGAGGTAATCCCATTGTCTCAAGCACTTGTTGTAGAATCGTTCCAATAGCCCGATTAGAATGAATGGCTTCTGAACCACCCCGCAGGATCACAGCATTGCCGCTTTTCAGACATAACCCGGCAGCATCAGCCGTTACATTCGGGCGCGATTCATAAATGATACCGATAACACCTAACGGGATGCGCTGCCGCCCGACCTGAATTCCATTCGGCCGAAGCCACATGCCTGAAATTTGACCAACAGGATCCGGGAGTGAAACGACTTCACGTAATCCGGCAGCCATCCCTGCAATTCGCTCAGGCGTCAAAGTCAGGCGATCAATCATCGCAGCAGCCATGCTATTCTCACGAGCTGCACTGAGATCTTTCTCATTGGCTTCCCTGATGTGTGCCGACCGTTCTTCCAAAGCCGCCGCCATCTTCAGCAGAAGCTCATCTTTAGTTGCCGAGGATGCAACCGCCATATGTCTCGAAGCCTGCTTAGCGGCGATAGCCAGTGCCAGCATTTCTTCACCAATTGACATCAATAAATCTCCTCTTCATCTGTTGCCGCTAAAACCAGATTGTCCCTGCACACCACTTCGTCTCGATATTTATAACCAAGAGTTTTTTCTATCTCAGAGCATTGC
Source organism: uncultured Desulfuromusa sp. (assembly GCF_963675815.1). Taxonomy (NCBI): domain Bacteria; kingdom Pseudomonadati; phylum Thermodesulfobacteriota; class Desulfuromonadia; order Desulfuromonadales; family Geopsychrobacteraceae; genus Desulfuromusa; species uncultured Desulfuromusa sp. The sequence continues at coordinate 1,868,001 of NZ_OY776574.1, read as the reverse complement.
TTTCCCATAATCTGCAAAACTTCAGCCAGTGAATAACTAATTACCCCTCTGGCAAATTCATGGCCCTCCCGGGTACAAATTCGGACTGCATCACCGCGTTCAAAACCACCATCAACACCACAAATTCCTGATGGTAACAAACTTTTCCCTCCTTGCAGAACAGCCTTCTGCCCTCCCTCATCAACAATCAATTTTCCCTTGGGCTTTTTTGAGAATGCAATCCAGTGCTTTTTTGCCGTTAATTTCGATTGTGCCGGTAGAAAATAGGTGCCGACTTCATCTCCGGAAAAAACCCGGGTCAGGATGCCCGGACTCCGGCCGTTGACAATCAAAGTCCCGACACCACTAAGGGCTGCACGCTTTGCTGCTTTTAACTTGGTAAACATTCCTCCCGTTCCCAGATTTCCCCTTGATTTTCCACCCAGAGCTTCGATTGCTGCAGTTACTCTTTCAACAACAGGAATCAATTCGGCCTGCGGATTTTCCTGGGGGTCCTGATCATAAAGACCATCGACATCAGAAAGAATAATCAGCATGTCCGCTTCGGCAAGAGTCGTCACCAGTGCGGATAAATTATCATTGTCCCCAAAACGGATTTCATCAACGACTACGGTGTCATTTTCATTGACGATGGGGGTAACGCCATATTCCAGGAGGGTCATAACCGTATTGCGAGCATTCAAATAACGCCGTCGGTTTGACAAATCATCACGAGTTAACAAAACCTGAGCGACATTGTAACTTAGCCTCCGGAACGTTTCTTTATACTCCCGAATAATTCGCGTCTGACCTATAGCTGCCGCTGCCTGCTTCTGCGGGATGGTCTGTGGACGACCTACAATTCCAAGCTGACCTTTGCCTGCAGCTACAGCTCCGGAGGAGACAAGAATGACTTCAAGCCCCTGGTCTAGAAGACGACAAATATCTTCAGAAATTGAAGCGACCTGTGCATCTTCCAACCCATCAGCATTTGATATAACCCCACTGCCGATTTTTATAACAACACGTTTGACATGTGCTAGCAACGCTTTACGCATAACCCCTCATTTCAGAAGGCGAGATTAAAATAGTGACAGAAAATTAGCTGTGACAGAAGAAAATCACACAGCTCGCAATCGGTCAAGCTCATCACCAACTGCCGTTACCAGCTCTTTCAATCCTTCCCCAGTCACCGCTGATACAGCAAACACCATATAATTCAGAGATTCAAAATATTTCGTCAACTCCAGAGTCTTTTCACGCACCTCAGGAACATCAATCTTTGTCAGAACAACCAACTGCGGCTTGCCTGTTAAAGACTCATCATAACGTTTAAGTTCAGCGTTGATCATCTCAAAATTATCAACAGGATCACCTTCCTGCATGCAAGACGTGTCAACCAGATGAAGAAACAAATCAGTTCTTTCGACATGCCGTAAAAAACGAGTTCCCAATCCCTGCCCATCGCTTGCGCCGGCAATCAAACCGGGGATATCCGCAATCACCATCGTTTTGAATCCACCATAAGGAACGACGCCAAGGTTGGGAACCAGAGTCGTAAATGGATAATCAGCAATCTTTGGCTTAGCGGCCGAAAGCGCGGAGATCAGAGTCGATTTTCCCGCATTGGGAAGGCCAACTAATCCGACGTCGGCCAGCAATTTAAGCTCCAGACGTAATGATTTAACCTCGCCTGCAATTCCTGGCTGAGCATGACGGGGAGCACGATTTGTGCTCGTTGCAAACCGCGCATTCCCGCGCCCCCCCTTACCACCGGGGAGAAACAGGAGTTGTTTTCCGATCTCGGTGAGATCAGCCAGAAGTTCATCGGTATCATCATCATAGATTAAAGTGCCTTGCGGTACTCTTAACTCTAAGTCTTCTCCATTTTTCCCGTGCTTGGTCTTGCCAAGACCAGGAGCACCATTTTTTGCTTTACAATGGTGCAGATAACGATAGTCCAGCAGCGTGGAAAGCGCACTATCGACAACAAAATAGACACTACCGCCATCACCACCATCACCACCGTCAGGACCGCCCCTGGGCACAAACTTTTCACGCAGAAAAGATACACAGCCACGTCCCCATCTCCCGCCTTGACCTCGATTCTGACCTGATCAACAAATTTCATCAACTTACTCCACTCTACATTGCTGAAACGAAAGAACCCGGTAGACGCAATGCGGTACCGGGTTCTTCTTAATTTTTTCAGCGCAAAATTGATCAGTCAGCGTAAACGCTGATATGCTTTCGACCTTGTGCCTTGGTTTCAAATTTCACGACACCATCAATCTTGGCAAACAAGGTATAGTCCTTACCACAGCCAACATTAACACCGGGATGGAAAGTCGTACCCCGCTGCCGTACTAGAATTGAACCAGATGATACAGATTCCCCGCCAAAACGCTTAATACCAAGTCGTTGACCGGCACTGTCACGTCCGTTTCTTGAACTACCGGCCGCTTTTTTATGAGCCATGAGAGTGCCTCCTTAAGCTTCGATTGCTGCGACTTTAAGTCGGGTAATAGGTTGACGGTGGCCGAACTTCTTGCGACTGCCACCGCGCCGCTTGGATTTAAAAACAAGTATTTTCTTGTCTTTTTCCTGGGCTACGATCTGTGCCTTAACCTTTGCACCTGGTACGAGAGGTGTTCCGAGTTTAACCTCTGCGCCACCGACCATGAGGACTTGATCGAGTTCAATGGTATCACCCACTGCACCGTCAAGCATTTCGACCTTAAACAGGTCGCCTTCGGAAACTTTGTACTGTTTGCCTCCGGTCTTGATCACCGCATACATTGTTAATATTCTCCTATATTTAGAGCAAACTCACAAGCGCAGATATTGCGCTGCAACCGCAGACTCTATATGACTTTTCCTGCCCATGTCAAGAGAAATCACATGCCCTGTTAGCTGTATATTAATAAAAACTCTGAACCTGAACGCAAACAAGCCCACCTTGAACCGGCGGGCTTGTTTGCAGAATATCTAATTGTTTATCAAAGCAAGGTTGCAACCGCTGCCTTTGCTGCAGCAAGAATACTTTGCGGGAGCGCACCTATCAAAATAATGGCGAGGATAAAAAAGGTCCCCATAATTTTAGCACTAAAAGGTAAAACAATAGCTTCCTGTGCATCATCAGCAGCACAGTACGCTGCCCGCGCCATTTTCAGATAATAGTATGAAGCGACCGCAGCATTCATAACAGCTATGACCACTAATGCATAGAATCCTTTATGGAGAGCTCCGGTAAATATCATGAATTTCCCCATAAACCCGATGGTTGGGGGAACACCAGCCATACCAAATACCGATACCAGCAAAGTCAACGCCAACAAAGGTGAACGGCGAGACAGGCCTTTAAGATCGTCAAAGGTAACATTTTCACCTTTCGGTGCTATATTGTAAATGACATAGAATGCACCAAGGTTCATTAATAAATATCCGATGACATAGAAAATAGCGGCAGCCATTCCCATTTCATCAGCAGTCAGGATTCCAATCATGACATAACCGGCATGGGCAATACTTGAATACGCCAATAACCTCTTCAAATCAGTCTGGACTAAGGCACTAAAGTTACCGAATACCATTGACATCACAGCAATCGCAGCTAAAACCCATGTCACCTGGGTAATATCAACACCGGCAACAGAGACAAAACGCAGAAGAAGAAGAACGGCACCGACTTTGGGGAGGGTCGCAACAAAACTGGTCGTCTCATTGGCTGCTCCCTGATAAACATCAGGAGCCCAGAAGTGCATCGGAAACATGGCCAGTTTGTAGAAGAAGGCGGTCATGACAAGCACAATTGCTATGACAGCTAAAGGCTGAGTTGCAACTAAACCTGGCAGCTTCAGCGTCAGCTCGGAAAGGTAAGTGGTGTGTACCAGGCCAAAGATATAGCTCATTCCGTAAAGGGTCAGCCCGGTTGAAGCTGCGCCAAAAAGAATATATTTAATGCCTGCTTCTACATGAATTCGTCCTTGCCCCCGCCGAAATGGAATCACAACATACAAGGCATACGAGGAGATTTCCAGGCTCAGCAAAATTGTTAACAGCTCAACGGAACTACTCAGAAACACCAAACCCAAAGCACTGATGGAAATGAACATGTTGTATTCAGTGTGTAACTTCTCTTCAATCCCGGTCAAACCAGTACCAAGGTAAAACACAAGAAACAAGCCCAGGACAATGACGACCTTGAATAATTGAGACAGAGCATCAATTTTATAGACATCATAAAACATCAGCCCCTGAGTGCCGATACTGGCAATTGTGATAACCAGGGTCACCGCTGCCATCACCAGACTTGCCGCCTGAACTGTACCAGTACGAAATTTCCCCAAGGTCATAAAAAACAAAACCAAGGTCATCAACATCAGGGCAATTTCTGGCATAAAAACCGTGTTTAGCATAAGTTGATCCGATTCGTGAGTTAAAAGAGGTTCTTGATCCAAGTGCCTGCATTTTCAAGCAAAGCATGACTTTCGCCATGATGGACCGCTTCCGGCAGCACACTACCAGCATCTATTTGATGAAGAAGATGAGCGACACTGGTATCCATCATATCAAGCAGTGGCGTCGGATGAAGACCAATCCAGAAGACAAAGACTGTTAAAAACGCCAATTGAATAAATTCCCGAAAATTACAATCGAACAAAGAATGTCCGCCTTCATCCCCATGATCATCCCCATGATGAGCATGACCATCAGAGTCATCCCAAACCATTTTCTGCATCAAGCGCAGCATATACGCCGCGGCCAGAATTGCGCCGAGGATTGAGATCGCACCAACCAATGGATACTTGTCAAAAGCACCAAAGAGGACGAGAAATTCCCCGACAAAACTGTTTGTCCCCGGGAAAGCCAGGGATGACAGAGAAAATATGCCCAGAAAAGTCACATAGATGGGCATGAACATACCGAGCTTACTATTATCAGCAATTTCACGACTGTGAGTGCGTTCATAGATAATACCAATGAGGATAAACAGAGCTCCGGTTGTCACGCCGTGATTAATCATCTGCAGCATTGCACCCTTGATTCCGGCATCATTCAGCAGAAATATTCCCAAGGTGACGAATCCCATATGACCAACAGAGGAATAGGCTATCAGCTTTTTTATATCGGATTGACCCAACGCCAGGTAACCACCGACAATGATGCTGATCAACGACATTATGAGCAGCAATGGAACAAAATATAATGTTGCGGCCGGTGCCATCGGCAAACAGAAACGCAAAAATCCGTAGCCACCCATTTTCAGCAGAATACTGGCAAGTATGACCGAACCTGCAACCGGAGCCTCAACGTGCGCTGCAGGCAACCAGGTATGGAATGGAAACATCGGCATCTTAATAGCGAAACCAAGAGCGCAAGCCAGGAAAATCCAGACCTGAAATGCAAAGCTGAATTCATGCGCCATCAACTCAGGAATAAAGAATGTCCCTGTTTTGATGTACATCGCGACGATTGAAACAAGCAGGAAAATACTACCTGCAAATGTGTAAAGGAAAAATTTGATAGAAGCGTAATCTTTTCGTGCACCACCCCAAATCGCAATGATCAGGTACATGGGGACCAGCATCCCTTCCCAGAATATCCAGAAAAGAACTGTATTCAGACTGACAAAAACACCGATCATTGCTGTTTCCATCAGTAAAGTGACAATAACAAACTCTTTCCAGCGGGTCTTGATATAGGTCCAGGAACATAGGACACAGAGCGGCATAACCAGAGTTGTAAGAAGCACGAGGAGAACACTGATGCCATCCACCCCAACCACATAATCCAGATCCAGAGCCGGAAACCAGTGGCGTAACTCAACGAACTGATACTTCGCGGTCGCTTGATCAAAGCTGCTCCACAATGGCAGAGAGATAAGCGCTGTAATTAAAGTCACAGCAAGAGCCCAGAATTTGAGCACTGTATCACCACGTAAAAACATGGCCACAATTGCTCCGACTACCGGCACGATGAGCAGCAACGATAAAATCGGAAAATTCAATGTATTTAGGATTAGATAGTTTTCCATGACTTCCTACTGTCTAAGAGTAATTGCCTGACTGATAATTAGCAGTCAGAGTCAGACCAGAACTACAACGATAAGCACAATGAACAACAGAGCCACTGCAGCGCCGATATAATGCTGCAACTTTCCGGTCTGGAACTGTCGTACTTGCTCTCCACCCTTAACAACACCACGGGCACTGCCATCAAGAGCCCAGTCTATTCCTTCCCAATCGAACCAGGAAAGGGCTCGGGCAAGTGCCATTGTCAAGCGTAACCCGATATTTTTATAAACATTACTAACCCACTCGTTTGTTGCACTGACAGGTTTGTTGGCAACCCACATAAACCAAACGGCACCTCGGCGGTAGAACCAATCGAGATCAAGGTTGGAAACATCATGAGGCTTAAGGTATTTGACCATGATGTAAAAACCAAGGCCGGTAAAGCCAAGCAGATGGAATGTTTCAGTCAAATGGTAACTGGTATAAGGATGATAATGCACAGCATAGGGCAGCATGTCATAGAGATAATCCGGATAGAACCCAAGAAAAATACACATGAATGCGGCCATAAACATACCAACCTGCATATTCCAGTGGGCTTCTTTTGGCTTCAAGCCACTCTCATTCGGTCCGAAAAAGACGAAATAAGGCAATTTAATACCAACAGAAAGGAAGGTACCAACTGCTGCCAACAAAAGCATACTCATGATAACAAGCTGATGGTTATTGCCGGCTGCGGTAATAATCATCGACTTGCTGATAAAACCACTGGTCAAAGGAAAGCCGGAGATCGCGATACCACCGATAACGGTAAATATCATGGAATACGGCATATACTTATACAAGCCACCCAGTTCACTGAGCTTAGAGCGTCCTGTCATTTCAAGAACACTACCAACCCCCATGAACAACAGAGCTTTATAGAGAATATGGGCGTAAGCATGAGCGCTGGCACCATTAATCGCCATTTCCGTACCAATCCCGACTGCACAGACCATATAGCCGACCTGACTGACAATATGATAGGCCAGTATTCGCCGGGCATCGTTCTCAATAACCGCGTAGGCAACACCATACAAGGTCATAATCGCGCCCATGATCGCTAAAGTCTCAAATCCAGCGAAACCACGAGCAAGAACATAAACGGCCGTTTTCGTCGTAAATGCGCACATAAAAACAGCACCCGTAACGGTTGCTTCAGGATACGCATCAGGCAGCCAGGCATGAATTGGCGGTACAGCCGCATTAAGCATGAAACCAATCATGATTAAATAGTCGGCAAGGGTTGCATGGTCAACCGAAATCAGGTCAAAAGTAAGATCACCGATATTCTGATAGCGGAGGAAAATACCTCCCAAGAGAACCAAACCACCAAAGGTATGGACTAATAAATATCTGTAACCAGCCTCAATTGACCGCTTCCGCTTGCGATACCAGATCAGGAATACTGAGGCAAAGGCCATCAACTCCCAGAAGATGAAAACCGTCAGGTAGTCACCCGCTAAAGTTGTACCCAATGATCCAGCTACATACAGCCAGGCAGCAACATGCTGGCCGCTTTCCTTAACATGGAGGCCAAAAATGCTTCCAATCAGCGCCATTAAGGTGAAGACGTGTAAAAAGACCATGGTCAGTCTATCTACCCGTCCAAAATGCAGCTCAAATCCAAGCCAGTCAACTTTACCGAAAGATTCTGGTAAATATTGAATCTGAATAAATGCGATCAGAGGGATCAGAACCAACCAGACCTTCTGGACTTTTAACATTTTGGCTAAAGGCAATAGCAGCGCACCAACAATGAACATGGTGGCCGGATGCATAAAAATACTACTTGTCATAATGATCCTTGTCCCTCTCCAGCCATACGTGTGAGAGCCCTTTGCAGAAGACTATCATTGCCAGGCAACCTACGAGGCCGAAAACTGCCCAGAACCCAACCAGATGGTCACCCCAGAAATGTGCATGGTGACGATCTGCAAAGAAATCAAAACCGACAGCGAAAACTAAATAGGCCATAAAAGACCATTTCAGCAGGCCAGGTCTTTCCCGCAAGTAAGTTAGAAAATTAACAATCATGACTTCACCAATAGGTTAATAAGATCTAGAAACAAAGTTGGGTAAACACCAATAAGGACCGAAATAGCACCGGTTATGACCAGCGGAACCACCATGAACATAATGAGTGGCTTCCCTTCAAGACTACTGGTTAATCCCTCATCAGCAGGCAGAGGTTTGCCGAAAAAGGCCTTAAGAACAACAGGAACAAAATACCCGGCATTTAGCAAACTACTCGTCAACAGGACACACAGAAGAATCCAGTTATGGAGATCAATTGTCCCTAAAGCCAAATACCACTTGGTGACAAATCCACCGACAGGAGGAGCACCGATCATCCCGAGAGAAGCAAGACCAAATGCCACCATGGTCCATGGCATCCGCTTCCCCAGTCCTCCCATTTCTGAGATGTCTTTTTTGCCGCTGGCGACAAAAATACAACCGGCAGCGAAGAACAGGGTAATTTTCGCAAAAGCATGGTTGGCAATATGAATCAGACCACCGGTAATTGAATTAGGAGTGAGCATAGCAACACCTAAAACAATATATGACAACTGACTGACCGTTGAATAAGCGAGACGCGCTTTAAGATTGGTTTTAGTAAGAGCAATCACCGATGCAGTCAGTATCGTGAACGAAACAAAATAAGCCGTAAACAGCCCCAATCCGGTTTCATTGAGGATATCGGTACCAAAAATAGACAACATGACACGGCAGATAGAAAACACACCGACCTTAACAACGACAACGGCATGCAACAATGCACTGACCGGGGTTGGTGCAACCATCGCATCGGGCAACCAGTTATGCAGGGGCATAATACCGGCTTTTGCAAAACCGAAAAGGCATAGCAAATAAGCGATACCCACCACAAAGCGATCAGCCTCTGCAGGGAAAATCCCCTGGGCAATGCTAGCGGAATTAAAATCGAGAGTCCCGCAAAGAACGTAGATAATGACCATCGCGGGCAACAAAAATGCCTTTGATGTAAACATCAAATAGACAATATATTTTTTGGCTCCGGCGTAACCTTCCTCATCCTGATGGTGCATAACCAGAGGATAGGTGAAGATGGAAACAATCTCATAGAAAAGGTAGAGAGTGAACAGGTTACCGGCAAAGGCTGCACCCATCGCCGCTCCGACAGAAACAGCATAACAGACATAAAATCGTGTCTGTGCATGCTCATCGAGACCGCGCATATAGCCAACACAATAGAGGCTGGCAAGAATCCACAGAAACGATGCCACCATGGCGAAAATAACCCCCAGTGGATCCAGATTCAACTTTACGGTGATCCCCGGGTAAAGTTCGAACAAGGTGTATTGCAGCTGATCTCCACCCTGAATCACTGGCAGAAAGCTCAAAACCGAGGCAAACGTCAGAATAGCACCGATGGTCGACAGGCTATCGCGCAGATTCTCTTTTTTGCCCGTGAGCATAACAAGCAATCCCGTAATCATTGGGATCAACATTGTTATAACAATTTTACTGGTGATAATTGTGTTCATTGCATGTACTTTCTCAAGTGGTGTGTCGTGCTGGCAGATCGAAATGGCTGCCGTTACCAACTACAAAATCATCAGAGGAGCAATATCACATCTTCATGTCCTGAAGATCCTCAGGATCTTCACTTTGATATTTACGGTACACCGCGATAATTATACTGACTGCTATCGCTGCTTCAGCTGCGGCAATTCCCATGATAAACAGAGTGAAAATTTGCCCAACTGCAGGGTTAGGAGCAACAAAGCTGTTAAATGCCATAAAGTTCAAAGCTGCACCGTTTAGAATAAATTCACTGGAAATCAAAATACCAATCAACGAGCGGTGTTGCACCATGCCGTATACACCGATAAACAGCAAAACCGCAGCAATAATCAGATAAGTATTTAAATTGGCACTGATCATCATGATGACCTTCCCTCTCGACCACCACGGGCCAGAATAATGGCACCAATAATAGCGGTTAGCAATATGACCGAAATTAATTCAAAGGCCAGACAATATTGCAAAAGCAGACTTTCACCGACAAATGCAATCGACATATCACCAATTTTTTCTGTTGCTGGTGTAAATTCTGTTCGACTGATGACAGCTATAAACAGTGAAATAAAACCGATAGTGCAAGTCAGCAAAGCCAACGGCAGGTTTCGTCCTGTCAGATTCTTAGTCGCCAGTTGATCAGGAGTGTTACCCAACATGACTCCAAGAACAATGATGATACAAACGGCGCCAACATAAATCAGAATCTGCATCATAGCGAGAAAGGGGCTGCCCAGGTGAAAGTAAAGACCAGCGACACCAAACAGTGTCGCGGCCAGCCCCAGAACAGCATGCATAAGCATTTTTGATCTGACCGCCAAAATGCCCCCTGCAAATGTCAAACACACCAAAGCATAAAAGAGGACTTCGGCGAGGTACTTATAAACTATCATTCCCGTTCCTCCACTCTCTTCAAGAGATCGTAGTGAAAGTCCTCACGTGCATACCCGGCCAGTTCATATTCGTCGGAATACTCAAGAGCCTTGGTTGGGCAGACCTCAACGCAAGCGCCGCATAAGCTGCATTTAGTGAAATTCAGAGTAAAGACGACTAACGCCTTGCCTTTAACTCCTTCACGCTTTTCACCCTCAACGACAATGCAATCGGATGGACATTCGCGCATACAGCTGCCGCAAGAAATACATTTATGAGTGCCGGTATCAGCAAACTTGATCAGATCAATATGACCGCGATAGTTAGGAGTGATCTCCAATTTTTCGCGAGGATACTGACAGGTAACAATCGGAGAGAATAACGCCTTGATAGTGACCTTCAGGCCAATGATAAGGCTCCATGCTCCCTTAAACAGCTCTGAGAAATAGGATTTCATAGTAGCTTCACCATCACGACAGTAATAAGAAGGTTAACCAGTGAGAACGGAATCAGATATTTCCAACAAAAGTTCATCAACTGGTCGAAACGCGTTCTCGGGTAGGTCCAGCGAATCCAGACCAAAAAGAACATCAGCGTATAAACCTTTAGCAGAAACCAGACAACCCCGGTGTATTCAAAGTACGGCAATGGAATTCCCGAACTTCCACCAAGAAAGAATACCGTGGCGACGCTACTGACGATGAACATGTTGGCATACTCGCCCAACACAAACAGACTGAAGCTCATACCACTATATTCGGTATGAAAACCGGCAGTCAGCTCACTTTCAGCCTCAGGCAAGTCAAAAGGAGCCCGGTTGGTTTCAGCAACGATAGCGACCAGGTAAATTAAAAATGCCAAAGGCTGAACGACAATAAACCAGACTGGACTCTGTGCAGCAACAACCCCCTTCAAACTAAACGTATTCGTCATGAAGATAATTGACAGCAATGAGAGCAGCATCGGGATTTCATAGGCAACATTCTGGGAAACAGCTCGAAAGGCACCAAACAGTGAATATTTATTATTTGATGACCAGCCCCCGATCAAAACCGCCAGAAGATTTATCGATGCAAGAGCCAAAATGACCAGCAGCCCGATATCAAGATCAAAACCCTGGAGCTTGTCACTAAAGGGGATCACCAGCAGAGGGGCGAATACTGGAGCAAATGCCAGCAGTGGAGCCAGCATAAACAGGGGCCTGTCTGCATTTTTGGGGATCACCAGTTGCTTGCCCATCAGCTTCAAGCCGTCAACCACCAATTGGTACACACCATGGAATCCAACCTCCATGGGTCCTGGTCGCAACATGATGTGACCTGCCAGCTTTCGCTCGGCATATCCCATCACCAACGCATTGCCGAAGACAATCGCGGCTCCGCATACGGCACAAACAACCATCCGAATGAGTTCCGGAAGTAAACTGTTAAAAATTTCCATATACCCTACCTGTCAATCTCGGGGATAACTAGATCAAGAGCCCCCATGGCCGATACGACATCCGAAAGCAGCATCCCCTGACACATCTCAGGGACAACACTCAAATTAGAATATGACGGAGTTCTCACCTTGAGACGATATGGGACATCCGATCCATCAGACACAAGATAGTACGAAAGCTCACCACGTGGTGACTCAACCGAACTGTTATAATCACCAGCTGGAATATTCAGCTTCTTTGGAACCTTGGCAGCCATAATCGGGCCTTCCGGAAGCTTGTCCAAAGCCTGCTCGATAATCCTCAGGCTCTGCTCCAACTCACGGAAACGCACCAGGAAAGAGGCCATACAGTCACCCTTGGTTGCCGTCGGAATTTCAAAATCGAACTGTGAATAAATTGAATAAGGCTCTGCCCGGCGGATATCGTAAGCAACACCGGTTCCGCGCAACAGCGGCCCGGTAATACCATAACGAGCACAGGTCTGTGGAGTCAGGTCACCAATACCATTCAAACGGTTCTGAAGGATAACATTGCCGTTTACCAAGTCTTCATACATCTGAAAGCGACTGCGAAGTCGATCGACAAAGGCCCTGGTACTGCTCACAAATTTGTCATCAATGTCCTTGCTTACCCCGCCAACCCTGAAATAACAATAGGTCAAGCGAGAACCCGTCACATCTTCAAGGATATCCAGGATGTGCTCACGATCATCAAACGCGTACATGATCGGGGTAAATGCTCCCAAGTCCAGCAGATACGCCCCATACCAAAGCAGATGACTCTGAATCCGGTTCAATTCCGAGGTAATAACGCGGATATACTCAACCCGCTCCGGAACTTCAATTCCGGCTGCCTTTTCAAGCAGTTGCGCAAATCCATGATTGTAAATCAGCGCCCCCAGATAATCCATCCGTGCCGTATTCGGCATAAATGATTTAGCCGGTTTAAACTCAGCAATCTTTTCGTGACAGCGATGCCCGTAGCCCAGTACCGGCAACAGTTCCATCGCATACTCACCTTCAAGTTCCAGCAACACCCGCAACACCCCATGGGTACTTGGATGCTGTGGCCCCATATTCAGAACATAACGGTGATGTTTGGGGTCTTCCAGAATTTCTACATCCATGGCCATCAGCTTTGCTCCTGACTCTTAGCGGCTTCAGGTTTAGCATCTGCAGCCTCAGGCTTGACCTTAGGTTTTGGCTCAGGCGCAGGCTCTGGCGGTTTACGCCTTACAGCATCAACGTCTTTGAGCTTCCCTTCTTGTTTCAACAGCGGCTTCAGGTCGACATCCTCTTCAGGCAGAATCAAGGGGAAGAGATAGGGATGATCAACAAACACGACACCGTGAAAGTCCCGTGTCTCCCGCTCATGCCAATTCGCTCCCTGATAAATATCAGAGATGGTTGCGATTTCACCGTTTTCATTAACGAAAGCACGCGCCATAACCCGACAGCGGCTTTCATAATGTGCAAACTGATAAACCATCTCAATCGCCGGTGCCACATGCACCGCCATCAAATCAACCAGATAAAAACCTTCCTCGAGCATCAACGTCGCAAAATCGCGGATTTTTTCGCCCTGCAAACACACATTGTAGTCATGCCCGCTCACAGCGTAATCGACTTCTTCAATTGCCGCTGACAACTCCTGCCACTGCTTCTTAACTGTATTAATATCCATCGCTCTACGCCCCCTCCGGCATCTTGTTTTGCGGGAACGGGAAGCGCTTGCCGGTCATTTTCTCCTGCAACTGCAGAATACCTTCAATCAAAGCCTCCGGACGCGGCGGACAGCCGGGAATATAAACATCCACCGGAATCAGCTTATCAACACCCAGAACAACATCATAGTTTGCTTCAACCGCAAAAGGACCACCGGCCACAGCACAGTTTCCCATAGCAATGACGTAGCGGGGAGCCGGCATTTGCTCATACAATGTCACCAACGCAGGTGCCATCTTGCGATTCACCGTACCAGCAACAATCATCAAATCCGATTGACGCGGAGACGGTCGAAAGACTTCAGCTCCATAGCGTGCCATATCAAAGCGTGCCATACCGCAACACATCATCTCGATAGCACAGCAGGAGAGACCAAAAGTCAGGGGCCAGAGAGAGTTCGCCCGACACAGATCGAAGATCGCATCAGACAACTTCATCTGTATCAGGGGTGGTCCATCTGAAGTTTTGGTTTGCTGCAGATCAGCGCCGTCATAGCGCTCTGCACACTCCTTCGAATAGGAGTGGACGTTTAGCAGGCTTTTCTTCTGTTCGGCCACGTAAATACTCCCTTAACCCAGGCATAAACAATTGCCAGAGATAGAATACCAACAAAAATCATTATTTCAGAAATTCCCCGCACCGCTGAAACCTTGTCAAAGGCCGTGGCGACAGGAAACAGATATAGAACGTCAACATCAAAAGCCAGGAAAATAAGTGCATAGAGATAATAGGAAATATCAAAACGGATATTCCATGCCGTTCCGTAGGGGTCCATACCACACTCGTATGTATCCCGTGTCTTGTTATACAGGTGGCGTGGGGCAAAAAGCGCTGAGATTATCAGCGGTGCCAGACCACAGATAATACCCATGATCAAAAGGACCCACACATACATATATTCAACAATATAGCTTTCGATCATAACTACCATGCCTCCACAGAGGAAATTTTCCTACTGAGATGAGTGTCATCTATCGACACTCTTTTATCCATTTTTCAAATGTGCATTCGCACATCTTTTAACAGTGTATACAAACCACGTACCTTCTAGCGGAACGACACATTCTTGTCAAGATTTTTATTGAAATGTTTTTTGTCGCCAGTGCAAACAACAGGTCTAAATGATTGATTTTAAAAGATTAAAAATGAAAACCCTTTTCAAATATGACGTTTTCTCTCTCTTTTATAGTGAATACTGTATACAATTTTTGCTTTTAAAATTGGCTGATTATCTAACTGAACATTTCAATCGACTGGAAATAAATTTCATATCCAATGTGCAATGGGAATCAATTCATTCATTATCTTGGATTGTGAAGAAAGGACGATTTTATAACTTCTGATTTCTAAGCCGCCTATTCGGCGGTTAACAAAAGAACATTGCTCGCTTGCTTTGTGCCCGCTTTCTAAGCCGCCTATTCGGCGGTTAACTCTTGCCATTTCAGGCACCCCTTGACCAACCATTTCTAAGCCGCCTATTCGGCGGTTAACGTTTCATCCCCTGACAATTTTGTTTTTGTACATTTCTAAGCCGCCTATTCGGCGGTTAACAGTAGACACATCGACTCCAGCTTGAGCTTTTTTTTCTAAGCCGCCTATTCGGCGGTTAACATATTGACAACTCATGGGCGCGGGTTGAAATATTTCTAAGCCGCCTATTCGGCGGTTAACGCGTTTCTTGATCTTAGCCATCCGTCCGTCCTTTTCTAAGCCGCCTATTCGGCGGTTAACACCGTATGCTCGGTACCGAGATGATCGGTCCATTTCTAAGCCGCCTATTCGGCGGTTAACTTGAGCAATGGGATGGATCAGTAACAGGATCATTTCTAAGCCGCCTATTCGGCGGTTAACGAAGAAATGCCGTTGTTCATGTCTGCGAAAACTTTCTAAGCCGCCTATTCGGCGGTTAACTGCAATTTCGTGCAGATAGTTTGAATTTACAATTTCTAAGCCGCCTATTCGGCGGTTAACCCGGTTCCAATCTCACCAGGCTTTCCGAGTAATTTCTAAGCCGCCTATTCGGCGGTTAACTCTTCAACCGGGTTTCGATCGGAATCGATTATTTTTCTAAGCCGCCTATTCGGCGGTTAACGGGCCAGCAGTGGAGTTCCGCGGGTGGTGAATTTTCTAAGCCGCCTATTCGGCGGTTAACCTATTGTGTCGTGCGGGCTTGGCGGCCTCAACTTTCTAAGCCGCCTATTCGGCGGTTAACGTATCTGCGGGGCACAGAAGCCCTCTGGGAGCTTTCTAAGCCGCCTATTCGGCGGTTAACTGTTGCTCTTGCGGAAAAACTCGGCGTTTTGTTTTCTAAGCCGCCTATTCGGCGGTTAACATGAAAATTCGACAACAGCGACAACATTGAAATTTTCTAAGCCGCCTATTCGGCGGTTAACACACGTATCCTGGCCGCCCGAAGAATATGGATTTTCTAAGCCGCCTATTCGGCGGTTAACTCTGGCACTGACAAGCGGACTTTTGGCATGGATTTCTAAGCCGCCTATTCGGCGGTTAACCTTGAACAGCCCAACCTTTGATGGTTTCAATATTTCTAAGCCGCCTATTCGGCGGTTAACTCACCGATCACC
This sequence comes from uncultured Desulfuromusa sp., assembly GCF_963675815.1. NCBI lineage: Bacteria > Pseudomonadati > Thermodesulfobacteriota > Desulfuromonadia > Desulfuromonadales > Geopsychrobacteraceae > Desulfuromusa > uncultured Desulfuromusa sp. The sequence continues at coordinate 1,851,782 of NZ_OY776574.1, read as the reverse complement.
GGTTTTTTCTCTGGGGCAACTTTCTAAGCCGCCTATTCGGCGGTTAACAGTTGAATAAAACCAAAAAAATAAGTTGCAACAAGTATTTAGAAAAATTTAGCATAAATAACCAAAATTTTCAGACTCATCGCAACTTACTGAAATCACACTATTTAGAAATGACTCTATTTATTTAGGTCAAAACAACGGGACTGTGACCGTATGACTCAACCCATAGCAGGAGAAATAGCCACTTTGAGGCTGCGCCACTGACTGCTTCTCAATGAATAGCCGGAAATGCTGTCCATTTGTCTGACTAACCATGTTGATATACGGGAGCTTGCTTTGCGGCTCTTTATAGTCTGCAAAATAGGCCAGAGCCTGCTGTATTGTTTCTTTTTTACGTTTCGCCCTGCGTCTAGCCAATTTTTCCTTGCTGCCTTTCATTTTGATATGCCTGAAACAAGCGTATTCGGTTACATTCTCTGGAACCGGTTTTATGCCGTTCACATGCACATAATCGCGTAATCGTTCCAGCCATTTTTCACACTGCAAAGCCCTCAGCGTCTGTTCATCCGCAGCAAACAACCGTAATTTTGTCCCGAGAAGAAATTCATCAGCATTGTATTCAGGAAAGGAGACTCCTACTTTTGATGAATTTTCAGCAATCTTGTTCTCCGCCAAAACAAGGTGAATTTGCTGATAAAGCTTTTGCCAGATAAAATGAAGGGGTATCTCCAAGCTTGGCAACAATGTTAATTCAGTGAAGTATTTCATCCTTCTGAGTCTCCACCAAACACACCTCCTCTAATCAAGTTGGCCACCACATATTTTTTTTGATTGTTCTCAATTTCGCCACCATTGACCCAGCTTCGCATCAGTGTATAGAGATCAATTTTGGACGGCCGATAGGCACGACCATGCTGGGTAACCGAGCCATACGGCTCGACAGCGATGGGAACTCTGACATCTACATCAACAGTTTCAGTTTTTCCTTTGCCCTCTGCCTTGATCAACATTGAATCGCCGTACCAGGTATCGATAGTGCGTATGGCATTACCGATTTTGACATTATGCATTGCGGCTGTGCCATCAAGTTGAAATAATTTTTTCTTCTTTTCGCCCATATTCATTTCCTGGGATGGAAACACATGTTGTCCATCACCCAGTTTGACAAAGGCATCCACTTTTACAAAAGCAAGGCTGCTCTCTCTATCGCTGGCCAGCCCCTCACGAATGACATTAGCTAATCTTTTGAGATCCTCGTTATTACTGCCGGTTTCAAAATCTTTCAATGAGAAATCATAGGCGTTAAAGATGAGCGGAGACTCATCTCCATGAAGCCGGACTTGTATTAATACTTTTTCAGCGCCAACCCGATTGCGCCAGAGAAATCGCCCATTCGCAATGTTGTAGGCATAGCGGAAAGCCAGATCATGGATACCTTCCGACACCTTGAACGCTTTAACCTTCTCTTTAATGACTCGGGCAAAATCTGGCTTATTGCAAGCAAAAGGTTCGCCAAGATTACCAACGACACGCAATGTGAAGCTGACGCAAAGCGTATCTTTGCCTATTGGCAGATTGGCATCATCGCTGTCAGAGGATACAGGGTTAGGCGCTGTTTTTTTAATATCGTCAATGCCATAAGCACTTTGTGTCGATCGATTTTGCCGCTTAACAATCGAAATTGAACTCCATTTTTCTTGCTGATCATTGTCGCCCCAGTTGCCGGCAAACATCAGGCCATCCGATGTTTCTAATTTGCGCTCAAAAGACAACATGCTAGGTAAATTAATCATTTCTTCTCTCCTTTAGGTCATTTGTTATTAAATCAGGAAAAATCGTCTGGATTTTCGTGATAAATTTCGAATCCATTAGGGCTACTCTCAGCAGAGGTCTGCTTGCACAGATACCAGTGCTTTTGAAAATCGTAGTGCCACAATGACTGTTTTAATGACGCTTCATCTCTAATGCGATGAACGCCTTGCCACTCCCCAATACTGTGCACAGCTTCGACAAAGCAGACATCGGTTTCATGATCGCGAGTATTGGCGACTTCATCATTTTTATAGATTTGAGAAATAGCCTTGTAGCCGACCATGATGGGCACCAGAAACCCCTGCTCCGGTTTTGGAACATATCGCCAATCCGCATCTGTTTTTTCATTTGGTTCACAATACTCTTTCCATTGAGCAAGCAGCTGTCTGTTCGCGCTATTTTCAGACATGAACCCGAAGTAACTTTTTAATTTCTCAGGAATCAAATTCTGGTCATAAGGTTTTTCCAGGTGATCCAGCCACGTTTTTAATAATTGCCGGGACGCTTCATTCTCCGAAGATAATTCAGCCTGTTGAATCAAATGACGGTTTATTCGCTCTGAAATTGGTCTGGCTGTTTGCTTGAGTGCGATAAAATCCAGCCATGCATCGAACAACTCGGCCTGCTCATTTTGCTTCTGCAATTTGTTAACATGCTTTTCGAGATATGCAGAGCGATCCTGCAAAACAAATCCTGGCAACAGCTTTCTGGTGAGCGCTCTCAGGATGTTGTTTTGCCCATCATCAATGGTAAATAGTTCAACCCCTCCGATATCCAGAACAGTGCCTCCGGCCAGACGTTGCCGATTACAGCTACTGAACAACCATTTCTTCAATGCCTCTTCTCGATTACCAATATTGCCATCACAGCCAACAAGCAGAGAAACTGTCATGTTCATTTTTCCTTCTTCGATGATAGGCGGCGAACCCACCTTGTTTTTTGGCTCTTCGCCATATTGGTAAGCCGGATTTTTACTTTGAATAAATTGATTGTAGCCATAAGTATGAACCTGGTGCTGGTGCGCAATCACTGCACACCCCGACAGCTGGATGTCTGAAAGCACGGAGTGTTTCTGAAGTTTGAGAGTCAAATTATGGGTAAACCCTAAAAAATGAGTAATGGCTGGAAAGCCCCAGGTAAAACCTGAAACGGCATTAGCCCCTTGCACCTTAATACGGTTGATCAATAGATACTGGCTCATACGGACCACCTCGCTTGTTGTTTCAACTCAATCTCAATTGGCTCCATCAGCTCCCGCAGCGGTACTTCCAGCAACTTCTTCCAAAGCTGCGTATGTTCTTTTTGTGGCGTAAACTGATTATCTTTGCTCCGCAGCTGCCGGTTCAACCACAGGGCAAAGTCTGCGCGGATCACAGCCTGCCAATCGCCACCTTGCCTTGCCGATTGAAATGCCTCATCCATACGATAAGGATCAAGCAGATATTGGTGCTCTCTTTTAAGCATGATCCCTTCCTGAATTGACCAGCCAGATTGCAGGCTTTGTATGGTTGAAACATAAAACAGAAACTCATCAATCAGATTATTCACCCAACGCTCCAAATGCCTCATGCGCCTGGGGTCTTTGATGCTCAAATCCAACTGTTTGAATCGCAAAAGAAAGTCGCGAAGGTAATCAAGCTCTGCATGGATAGATGAGTTGTAAAAATCATCAAACAGTGATTTTCGGTAAATGGGCGGTTTCAGTTGGGTTTGCCATGTTGGTGGCCGAGTAGGAAAGAGGTGCAGCTTGCCTCCTCTTTTACTGTGTAATGGTGACACATTTTTTGCTGAATCCATTGAGGTGAGTGCAAGAGTAGCCCTTCCCGGATAACGAATAACTTCGCTTTTATGAAATTTGTTTTTGTCAAAAAACTTGTTCTGAGCTTCGTCTTTATTTTTTGAGAAAGATTCAAAGACCCTATGCGCCATCGTTGATGAGTTGAGGATGCATAGTAAGTGATAACTGAATGGTCTCGTTGATATTGGAAAGTATATCTGCTTTGCTAAAGAATGACTGGCCAGATTGGGGGCAGATAAAGCAGCACTAAATTCTTTAACCCAATGGCCTAGCTGCTCTTTATCAGATGTTAAATTCTGAAAAGGCAAAGAGTCATTCGCCGACAATAACGTTGCAATGGATTTCCCATTAAGCTCTAACTTTAATAAATTAACTACTGGTGTATACGCTGCATTATCAATAGCGCTATCAATAATAGGGTTTGATAGGTTACTCGTTGACAAATATGGGACACTATTTTCTACGTCAGGCTGAACAAAAAATGAAGAGGCACCTTTTATACTAGAATGCGTTAGCTTTGCTACATGGGTTGCGAAACTTACACCTTTGGCATATTTAGCATACATATCAAGCCAATATTTGGGTTCATGGTCATCTTCTATCATTTTTCTACGCTCATCGTATCTTCTGGAAATATCACTCACCGATTTCAATTCAGGCGATAGATTCATTAGCTTTTTGTATTGATTTAAAACAAAATCAAATTTTTTAATCTTATTTTTTCCTACATTTTTAGTATCGACAATTTCTTTAATATCTTTTTCATTTATCTTTTCGTTTTTCAGTACTTCCTCAAGCTGAATATTAATCGCTTGTTTTTCATCATCCGGCTTTATCTTTGTGTCTTTTTTGGATAGTAAATCAATAATTTTCTGTTCTTTCCTTTCCTTGATAAAATCAACAATCACATCATTCCATGTTTCAAGCCTCTGGATTTCTTCGTTCATTTCTCGCTCCCAATATCCTGATAAATACCCAAACTCGAATGGTAATTATATTCCTGCACAGTATTGCCATATTCCGTGAGTCGAACCTCACCAAACCGGCGACTAACTTCTCCCAATTCAAAACCAAAATCTTCGGACAGTTGCTGATAAACCGTCAAAGCATCTTGTTTAAACCAGAAATCATTACCTGATCCGATATCTTCCAATACAACTGAATTAATTTTAGCTATAGGCTCTCCAAATTCTGGCGGGGAGATTCCCTCGTTTTTCCATTTCCAGATCGGTTTGGAATATTCATCATCCAGCCAAAGGAAATATGCTTCATTTTTTTTTGAATCACGAAAACGCTGTTGCCGCTGAACTTCACCGCACCAGTGTGGATGCTTTTCCCACCATAGCCTTGCTCCTGTCTTTTTATCGAACAATCGGCCATGCAAAGCTTTGTGCTCCAATCCCACCAAATTTTTATACTTACTTTCTGAACCTGGGTTGTATATTTCTGCTGTTGGAAGTGTGATTCTCTGGGTTGCGGTGATTTGTTGGTATTGCTCTTCATCCAAAACTTCAAACAAATCATGTGAACCCATGATCAGCTTTTTCGATTCAAACCCCGGCCGCTCAAAACACACATCCTTGCTAGAAAGTGCCTTATAATTTTTGTTCAACAACAAGATATTGGGTTTTGCAGGCACCTGCTCCCGGTGCCTTAATACCCTGCCTGCAAGTTGAATGATGGAACGCATGGAACTGGGTTCAACAATCGCCCAGTCGTAATCGTGATCCCGACCGACTTCGGCTACGGGGGATGCCAACACGATAAAGATATGATGTTGCGCATCAGGAAAATTTTTCAAAGCTTGCTGAATTTCTGGTTCTTGCCAAATGGCGTCTGGTGTTTTTCTGTTTAACTGTCTGTCCAGCTTACTTTCAATGGATGAACGTATCGCCAAAGGGTAACGGCTATGATAGACACAATAATGGATGCTCCTATTTGCTGGAGCGTCTTTTTTTAATAGGGATTTAGCGACTGCAACCAGTGGATTGATATTGGCCATACGCACCAATCCAATAGAGAGTGATTTTCCTTGTCGACTAATACAATGATCCTGATGCAGACGTATTGCCCCGGCCTGAATATCAACAGCCATGCTTTCTGCAATGGTTTTACCTTCTTCTCGTTCTACCGTGAGGATCTCGGCCCAGCGCTTTGCTGGAAGTGTCTGCAAATAATTGATGCGCTTCTGTACAAATTTTTCGTGCGCCTTTTTGAAAGTATCAAGTTCCTTGTGATGGCTGTAATCGCACCCCCATTCATCGAACCACGCGCAGGCAATTTCATCTGACCACCCTTCAATATTCGCTTTCGCATATTGTGACCACCCGGCTTTATATGCCTGAAACAGCGAGTAGGCCAATGCGGGTGGGATCGTTGCAGTTGAAAGCAATACACGACTACCCAACATTCCCGACCAATGCACCAGACGACACAATGCGGGTAGATCTTCCAGGCCAAAATCGTCAGGTTCATCCAGTACCAGATCGGAGGATAATAAACGTAATGTGGCAGGAATTTGTTTGCCGCTTTTTGTACCTTCTGTGGCAGGCATCAAATGATCTATCGTACTGACGAGCACGGGTGCCTGAAGCAACGCATCCAGACCTTTTTCTTGTTTTGTCCACTCGCTCAGGCTGTGCTTTTCGGCCACACCCTTGTAGTGAACATACAAATCCGGATCAAGCAACTCTTCCCGTGATTCACTGCCAATCTCTTCTGGTGAATCAGTTTCATCAGAAGCTTTTCTCGGATTCCTTCGGGCTTGCTGATTTTCGAAAAGTTGCTTTACAGTAGTACCGCCAACGGCAATGGCCAACTCTTCATCTGACAGCTTGAGCTCATCCTGAAACTCTCTGCCCGTTTGCAACGTTAGCACACGAAGCCCCAAGGCTACGCTGAAACGCACACGACCGCTTTGCACCCCCAATGCTGCCATAATCTTGGCATTGGCTCGGGTTTTCCCCTTACCGGTTGATGCCATATTGATGCCGAAAAAACCTTTTTCAATCGTCTCTTTGCCAATTTTCTCCGCCAGTTTCCGTGCACTATCCTGCCAGCCGAAGGCTCCTTTAAATTCTTTAGAAACGTTGCCAGTCAGTTCTGGGTTAGACTCCAATGACAGAAGAGAGGCATTCAATCGAGGCAAGGCCTTAACAATATTTTCTGCATGATATGCTACACCGATCAAGTGTTCGTCCAGTTGTTGTTTATGTTGTTTTTTGCCATCAACCCACTGTGTGTTGGCATACACTTTATAGTGTGGATTGCGCCATGCTTCAGTGACTGTTTTTTGTGACGAATAGAAATGATCTGCCAGCATCAGGGAGAGGCGAGACAGATGAGTAGTGAAAATATGCTCTTGCAACCAATTGGTTTCTGTATTGAAGCAGGAACGCAATTGAACACCTGCTTCAGAAGCAAGCATGCAAGCTCTTGATCGCCACTGCATACTTTCTACGGGAAGCGCAGAAAAGCTCCAATTTGCGTCTATCCGTTCTTTCTGGTCATCGTCATTACAATTGAATGAATTCCACAGGGCACTGAAATTACCATCCAGCCATTCATCAATATCTTTCAAGTTTGGCGAAGACGTTTTTATCCATCCAGGATAAAGGGGTAACTTGTGATGTGTCACAAGCAACCACGCAACGAGTTGTGCAAACGGAGGAAGGTTAGATAATTTAGGCGGTTCATTTTCATCTAAGCCATCTCTGAAGTGACCCATCGTGAACATTTCTTTCTGAAGATCGGTCATTGCTTCCAGCCACTGCACATCGGTTTTCTTTCCAACGAATGTCTCGAAAAGTCGATAAGAAACCCATTCGTGCCGGTAGGGTTCAAAGTTTTCAGTTTTTTCGTCAGGATTCAGTTTCTTCTGGAATAAGGCCGAGGCTTTGCCAAAATCATGAAACAACCCAGCTATAGCGGCAGCGTATTGAATAACATCCGAAGTTTTCCATCGATGATTATCTGCATAGTGGTTCACTTCTTGTTCTGTACTATTCACCGGCACCACTCCCCGCTGGTCGAATTTACTTTTATTCCCCACCACCCACAAAAACTGACTTCTGGAGCGGCTTCTAATCCAGTGGCAGGAAACAGCGGTGCTTTTGCTGGCGGTCTGGCGCAGCATTTTTTTGACGGTATTAAGCCCCTCTTCGGTAATCACCGTCTGCCAGGTGTTGTCGCCTATACGGTCGGCAAAAGCATCAAGGACCCGGCGGGTCTTTTTTAGTGCTTTCTTTTCGCATTGGGAGACAAAGGTCACCATCATGACGCAGAGTCCTCCATATTCAGCTCTCTCCCTTGCAAAGCAACCTTCTTCACATGATCGAACATATAATCCAGAACTTTATGATCGGCAAAAGCCTGAAGGCATTGCTGGCGAAATTCCTGATTTGTGGCATTCTCTTTGGCACAGATAAACGCCCAGGGCAGAACGATGGCATCCTTAACCAGATCTGCGACATCAAATACCAGTGCTCCACGCCGGGTTTTCCCATGCATCACCGCAAAACTATGTGGTATTCCCAATACCCACAGGGTGCTGGCGGCAAGACCGTAGGCGAGATAGTTGCCGTGGTTGAGAAAAGAGTTGGCTCTATCTGTAGCCTCTCGTTCGCGGGTAAAATCTTTTATGCTTGTATTGTGAGCGGCCTGTTTATAGAGCTGTTTGGTGAGTTTGGCCTCGGCTGCCAATAAAAAAGTTGTTTTTGTAGCTGTCCTGATTTGCCTGAGAGAAGCATCCAGAGCAGCATCAATCTCAAGGCAATCAGCGTCAAATCCTGCTGCTTTCAACTCGCGATCTTTGCGCCAGACCTTACGCAAATAATCGACGCGGGCAATTTGAAGTTCTTTGGCCGCCTTTAATCTCAATCCATCATCAAACCAGAAAGAGAGCCAACCTTGCAGGTATTCTGTAGGGCGATATTCACTCTGAGGCGTCAACCATTCAATTTCAGTCCCCATATAAAGAGGGGTTCCGCCGCCGCCGGAAAAACCAATGAGAACTCCGGCCTGAGCCAGCATCCGCACCGCCGCTTGGGTGATTGAAGTCCCGTTTCCCAATAAAAGGACTGTTGTATTGGCAATGGGGATATTGAAGTAGAGGTGGCTTTTCTTGTCTTCGGTTAAATAAAGCACGCGACCGTCTTTCTGCATCACCCGGCAATATTCAAGGTAGTACAGGTTAGCCCGTTTCGAGTGCAGGATTGTTTTTAAATCAGATGGCGAAAAATCTTCCATGCCAATATACCCTCCTTATCAAAAGTTTTACCCCACTACAATGACAGATAAAGTCACAACATTTTACTTTCGCCCTTCATCATCCACGGTGACCACGCTACCAGTAGTCTTACCCAACAATGATTCCCGCCCCTGCACACAAATGATGGTAAAATAAAACTCCGACAGAGGAATTAATGACAATTCGCGAAATCGATGGACCAGCGCAGCTAGATATCCGGGTCAACTTTCATCGGATCTGCTCCAAACCCAGAACAAAAAAGCGCACGGATAATTATCCGTGCGCCTTGGTAATTTTATTTATAGCTGTCATTGGTTTGTTCATGCTTCCCCCCTCATCAGAACATTCAATCAAAATACATTATATCCCCTATTCGGTATCTTGCAATCGGACAAGCTTCTAGCCTTCCCACCATCAATAATCATGCGGAATTCCCTGAATATGCAGGGCCATGTGTTCATCACTCTCAAAATTCTGAACCCAGCCGTTATTGGCGTCGCACTTACTATCCAGATCATTGATGTAGGGCTTGATATCGAGCAACGGGGTGTTGTCAAAAACATCTAGCCCGGAGGTATAAATCCGGTTGCCGCTGATCTTTTTTACCCTGACCACACTGAGGCCAATCGGGTTGGGACGAACCGGCGAACGACTGGCAAACAAGCCAACCTCTTGACCCGCAGCCCAAGGAGGTGCCACCTCCATTTTCGGTTCAGCTTTCAAGCGATCGATATAGTAAAGGATATAAATATAGGTAAAAGAATCCAGGTCCTTGAGCCCGGCAACATATTCGGAATTGAGTTGCAGGTAAAATTCCTGCTCATCAGTATCAACCGGCTGATAAGGAGCTGAATCAAAATAGGGGGTTCTAATAGAACCGATAGAACGTAAAGAGAATTCTGACATAAATTTTTTCCACTCCACAAAATAAAAACAGTTGACAGATGACGACTATAATATCTACATTTACATATATTAGACAAATCTAAATCTTTAGCGAGAGATAAATCCAACTTTTTTTGTTATTTGGACGACTATGAGATTACCACTATTCCTCTTTTTTTTATTGGTTATCCCGACACAGCTTCTGGCTGTTGATTTCAGCTTTCACCAGAACACCGGGTTAAAATCAGGGCCGACACTTCTGGTCATTGGCGGAGTCGATGGTGATGAGCCAGGTGGCTTCCACGCTGCGGCTACGCTGGTCACCCGCTACCGGATTGAAAAGGGAAACCTGTGGATTGTTCCCAACCTGAATAGTGAAGCCATCCTCAAACGGGTACGCGGCGACATGAACTTGAAGTTTGCTGCTGTTTCCAAGAGCGATCCACAATATGCATCGATCAAACGCATTAAATCGATTATTACCGAATCGCAGGTCGATCTGATTCTGAACCTGCACGATGGTAGCGGTTTTTACCATCCAACCCGCATTAACAGCCAGCGCAATCCCAACCGCTGGGGACAGAGTTGTGTCATCGACCAGAAACAGTTACCGGGGGCTCATTTTGGCCAGCTACAGGAACTGGCCGAAACGGCCATCCAGCAGGTCAACAAAAAAGTCCAAGCAAAAGATCATTATTTTCAATTGAAAAATATGAATACCGCAAGCACGACGAAAGACATTCCTGCAAAAAAATCATTGTCTTTCTTCGCTGTCAGTCACAACAAACCGACGATAGCTGTAGAAGCCAGCAAAAAATACCCGGTCCACCTGCGCACATATTATCACCTCGAAGCCCTGGAAAGCTTTATGCAACAAATGGGGATAACATTCCGCCGGGATTTCCCTCTGACACCTGCAGGGGTGAAGCAGGTTATTAAAGATGATGCCCTGATTTCCCTGGCGGAGGGACGGATTCAACTGGAACTGAATAATATGCGGACATCCGTTAAGCACTTTCCCCTGGCGAAAACAGTTGAACCTGACTTTAGTTCCAGAAATCCATTGATTACATTACAACCGACGGAAGAACAGTATCGACTCCACTATGGTAACAATCGGCTGGCTTTTTTAGATCCACTGTATGTTGAACTAGATCGTAGTATTGAGGGGGTTGAAATATTGATCGATGGCGTTCCTCAGGACATTCCCTTCGGTTCCATCGTTCCAGTGCAGAAAAAATTTCTGGTCAATAATCAAAAGGGATACCGGGTCAATGTCATCGGTTTTGCAAAACCGGACCAATCAAGTGACGGGCATTTTCAAATTGGGCAAAACCAGCTCAATAAAAGCTATTCCATCGATAAAGCCGGTCAACTCTATCGGGTAGAGGTTTATAAAGGAAAACGATTCAGCGGCATGGTGCTGGTCGACTTCAGGCCACAAAAGGGGTCTACCGTAGCACACTTCCGCCCTGTCAATCCAAAACCTGAAGAACATCTCAACTGACACGGCAATCCAGCGTAACCCGGTTCCATCAGCGCCGGACCCGATTCATCAATTTCTGATATTTGTCGGCGGTCTTTGCGTCTTTCTTAGCCTTCAACTGTAGCCTCCGCACCCCCGAACTCAGAGATGAAACATCACGGCCAAGCCGTTCACCAAGAGCGGTCATCGTACCACATCCCGTTTCCAGATAGAGCCACGCGAGAAATGCCCGAGCTTCGGAATTGTGTCGATTTTTACCGGGTGCAGCCAGTTCTTCTTCGGTAATTTTGTAGCGATCCAGAACAATTTGCAACACCTTCTCCGGTTTCACTTTAGGTTGATATTTCTGTCGTGACAGCTTTAAAACCCCACGCACAAATTCATCATCCCCAAGGATCCGGGGATCGCTTTCGCTACCACGGTTAAAATCAATCGGCGCAGTGGTTTCCAAACCTTCATTGACGTAAGCATGAAACTTCATCAGAGCCCGGACCCCCGTCTCTTCTATCTGTAGAAAGGTTCGATCCCTGCTAAGCCAGAGCACCGCTTCCCGGCCACAATAGGCCCGATGACTGCTCCAGCCATAGCGCATAGGATCCGTTTCAAGATGCAACCTGACCGGAGCCAGATGAACTTCTCTGACCAGATTCAGCAGATATGTCTCCGGATTGATCAGAATCGCTTTATAGCGTCCCTGAAATAGATGCCCGGCCTGGTGATGCCAGTCGTTAAACCAGCGGGTGTAACGAAAACCAAGTTGCTGCATGATTCGCGATAGCGGGACTTCATCAACTTCAATAACCAGTTGCAGTTTATTCGGCAGCAGGCAATAAGCATGGACTTTATGCCCAAACTTCTCAATTCCTTCCTGAATCAGAAGCAGAAACCGGGTCCGGTCCGTTGCATCGAAAAAGACCTGCTGATTACCATTGCCATGCAAGGTGACGTGGTAAACAGCCCCCGGAAAGTGTAACCGTGGTTTCCGTGCCATAACATCCTCCAGAAGTTATATTGCAAGCCTGCCCCTATCTATGAGTGAGAATAGCAAATCTTGCCTTGAATACAACTGAAATCAGAAAAGAAAGGGGAGAATCAGTCTTTTTCTTTCGTGAAGTAGAGGTTGACCAAAGCCAGACAGAAGGTTCCGACAATCAACAACAGGGAGATCGCGTTGATGACGGGGGTACTGCCATCCCTGACCTGAAGATAAAGATTGATCGGCAGAGTCGGTTTGGAGCCGACGAGGAATAACGTGGTGTTGAAGTTTTCAAAGCTCATCAAAAACGCAACAGCCCCTGCTCCAATGATCGCCGGACGTAAAAATTTGAGGGTAATGTGCCAGATCACCTCAAGCCGTGTGGCCCCGAGATTCATCGCCGCTTCTTCCAAAGTCGAATCAAACTTACGCAACCGGGCTGAGACAACCAAAGCAACAAAGGTGGTTATAAATGAGAACTGCCCCATGACCACAAGCCAGAAACTGGGCCGAAACAGAGCGATGTCTATCCCGAAGCTGTTTTCAACAAAAGTTCCGGCAGTGTTCGCCGCCAGCAATAGCGAGATCCCCAGAATAACGCCGGGAATCACCAGTGGCGCCAGCATCAGGAAATAGAGAATATTTTTAAAGGGGAAACTCTCCTGTTCAAACAGAAAAGCGGCGCAAGTTCCCACGATGGTGCTGAAGAGAGCGACCCAGAAAGCGGTCTGGAAACTGGTAAAAATGGCGCGCAGGTTCTGACTGTCGTTAAAAATACCGATCCGCTCCGGTCCCGCAGCCACAAACCAGTCGAGACTGAAACCATACCAGGGCAATGATGGAAAATCAGAATCATTGAAGGCCAGGACACAGGTGACAAACAGCGGCGCAAATAGAAAAATAAAATAACAGATGATGAAAGTGCCATAGGTAAAACTATAGCGTTTTGAATTCGGAAGGCTCCTGATCACGATGCCACCTCCCCGAGTTTTTGGCGTGACAGTTTCAGACCAATCCAGATAATCAGTGAACTGAGCAACAGCAGCATAAAGCCAAAGGCAGCTCCCTGATTCCAGTTAAAGCTGGCGATAAACTGATTATAAATCTGCTCGGTAAACCACAGAGAGTTCTTACCACCCATCAGGTTCGGGGTGAGATAGTTCCCCAGAACCAGCATAAAAACAACAATGGAGCCGGAGGTTATCCCCGGTTTGCAATGGGGAAGGATAATCTTGTACCAGATCACCAGCTTACCGCTGCCGAGATCATGCGCCGCTTCAATCAAACTGTCATCGAGACTTTCCATTGCCGAAATAATCGGCACCGCCATAAACAACATTGAGGTGTAGACCAGCCCCATGATCATGGTGGCATCGTTATACAGCATTTCAACGGGCTTATCGATCAACCCCAGCTTCAGCAGGAAATGGTTAATGACACCTGACTCACGCAGAAGAATCATCCAGCCATAAACCCGCACCAGCTCACTGACCCAGAAGGGCAACAACAGCATCAGCACCATCGCCCCTTGAAATCGGGGTCTGACAACTTTGACAATATAAAATGCGACCGGCATGGCGAGAATGAAGGTGATAAAAGTCGTAATAACCGAAAAAATTGCCGTGCGCAAAAAGGTATTCCAGTAGATCGGTTCCGTAAAAAAATTCCGGTAGTTCTGCAACGTCCAGACCGGATCTCCATAATCATTTTCACCGCCAAAACTCATCAGCAACAAATCGATATGCGGCAGAACGATCAACAACAGCAACCAACACAGAACCGGGGTCAGAAACAGCCAAAGCGCCGTCTTTGAAGATTTTGAAATCACCATGATCAATCCCTCGCAGCGAAACAGACACCCGCTTCGGAATGCCAGCCGACTTCTATCGTCTGCCCCGGCTGAATATGATCAAAACTACGATTTTGCGGCAAAGCAACCAACAGTTCGTGATCTTCTGGTGTCACCGTCAACAGACGGCTGTTGGCGCCATCAAAAAGGATTGTCTTCACGGTAACGTTGAAAGTATTCAATCCTTCTTTTTCCGGCGGTTGAATCCGAAGTGTCTCCGGGCGCAGAAACAGATCGGCACGCCGACCGACAATGACATTTCCCTGCACTCTGCTGCGAAAGATAAACCCTTCGTCGGTGCGGATAATGGCATCCGTTCCGGATAATTCGGTGATTTCCCCCGACCAGAGATTGTTATCACCGACAAACTGGGCAACAAAAGGGGTCAAAGGCTGACTATAAAGTTCCTGCGGCGTCCCCAGTTGTTCAAATCGTCCCTCGTTCATCACCACAACGCGATCAGACATCACCAGTGCTTCAGACTGATCATGAGTGATATAAACAAACGTGGTCCCAACTTTGGATTGCAGCGTCTTCAACTCAACCTTCATCTGTTCACGCAGCTTCAGATCCAGCGCACCCAACGGCTCATCCAGAAGCAGAACCGAAGGCTCCAGAACCAGGCACCGGGCAATGGCTACGCGCTGTTTCTGCCCTCCGGAAAGCTGTCTGATCTGATGCTTTGCATAATCAGGCAACCCGACCCGCTCCAGAATAGCTTCGGTTTTCTTTTTGATTGTGACACTGTCCACTTTTCTCCGCCGGAGCCCGAAAGCAATATTTTCAGCAACATTCATCATCGGAAAAAGAGCCAGATGTTGAAACACCAGATTGACCGGACGCAGGTTCGGACCGACCCCGGCCATATCCTTACCACGGATCATGATGCTGCCGGATGTCGGTTCTTCAAACCCGGCAATCATTCTCAACAGGGTTGTTTTCCCGCAGCCGGACGGACCGAGAATAGAAAAAAATGACCCTTGCGGAACATCAAAAGAGACAGAATCTACAGCGGTGAAATCTGCGAATTTTTTTACCAGATTGGAAACAGACAAATCATTATTCATGAATTTTCCCAAAAAACACCTGCAAGCACATGAAAATCTGCCTGCATGGTAAAACAGGGATGGCCGAAGCCATCCCTGTAACAGCATAACATTGCGTTCAAATTACTGAGCAGCCTTGACCTTGTCAAGAACCTTCCCTTCCATACTTTCCAGTTTAGCCGGAACCGGCGGGTACCACTTGATATTGTCAATCGCTGCTTGCGGGAAAGTGCGCTCGAAGTTACCGCGAACCTCAGGGGAAATAAATGCATTTGCACCCTGAGATGCTGTGCCATATTTTTCTGTGGTGGTAAAATAGCCGGCATTTTCGGGTCTGAGCATAAAGTTAATCCATTTATATGCAGCATCAAGGTTTTTGGCTTTTGATGGGATAGCAAAGGTATCGATCCAGCCCAACGCACCTTCCTGTGGGGCAACAAAATCAATAGCAGCGTTATCGTCATGCAGCTTCCAGCCACCGGCATCCCAGGCCATTGCAACAAAGACTTCTTCAGAACGCATCGATTCGAGAAGCGCATCACCATTGGCCCAATAGTTTTTCACCAGGGGCTTGGCGGCAATCAGAGTCTCTGCAATTTTATCAAGCATCGCTTTGTATGCAGCTGCATCAGAGTAGAGGGCAAAGGGATCATAACCCAGGGCAAACCCCATGGCGATCAGGGTTGGACGCTTCAAGCGGTAGCTGACGCGGCCTTCATATTTGCTGTCCAGAAGAGCTTTCCAACTGTTAGCACCCGGTGCTTTTGCCGAGTTGACAATCATACCGGATGTTCCCCAGCAGAAGGGCACAGCAAATGAGTCGTCCCCTACCAGGGTATTCTTTTTAACGGCATTCAACATTGAAGGAATAAACAGATCAGAATTGATTTTTGCATAATCCATAGCCTGATAAATCTTGTACTTTTCCTGAACTGACGAAATCCGATCCTGGCTCGGTTGGGCCAGATCAAAACCAGCTCCACGCGTTGCCCTTAACTTTGCAATCATCTCTTCATTGTTGGAATAGGTCACTTCGACCTTAATTCCTGTTTCTTTTTCAAATTTGTCAACCAGAACCTGGGGGGCATAGCCTTTCCAGGTCAACAGACTCAGAGTTTCCGCCTGGGCAAACCCAGCCAGAGAAAACAGCGCCAACACTCCCAGCAACACGATTTTTTTCATCTCATCTCTCCTTAACAATTCAACATCGGTTAATATCATGTTCTTCTTTTTTACAGCCTACACACAAAGAATAGCAAACTATATCGTCAATGTTAGTGAAACATTAATTATTCTACTTTTTTCGTTTCAGGGTGCAATCGCGATCATTATATATAATATATAACAACTTCCGATTCAGTCCCTTTGTCAACAACCGGATAAGGTCCGGTTTGCTGTCAATTCAAAGGGCGGCAAACAAACCTCTTGTGTTTCTTAGGATATTCATTATCCTTTGATAATAACATATTAATCCTGTTCCAGAAGGGGCCGTTCATGTCATTTGTCAGTATATTTAAAAATCGTACTGGAATAGAAAGAGAAATAGACAGTTTTTTGAATCTCGCCAGTGAGTCAGGCCTGATCTTTATCCAGGGCATTGATGCCTATCTGATTAATAAAATTGAGACCTTTAACGAACACCTTAACCACATTGTGCAAACAGAAAAGCAAGCAGACCTGTTACGCCATTCCATCGAGGATCTCCTGTATCGGAAAACCCTGATTCCTGAATCTCGGGGAGATGTGCTGGAATTGATTGAAAGAATGGATGCCCTCCTCGGACGGTTTAAAGGGGTTATGTTCAGAGTGGAAATTGAGCGACCGGTCATTGCCCCCAAATTTCACGATGATTTAAGAATCCTGGTCAATTGTGTCATTCAGGCGGTTGAATCGGCAACCCTGTCGCTCAGGGCTTATTTCAAGGATATTTCCCAAGCCACAGACCACATTCACAAGGTTTCTTTCTGGGAAACTGAGGCGGATAAAGCGACCACCTGTTTACAGAAAGCTATTTTCAATGATGAAGAATTAGGTCTGGATTTAAAGATGCAGCTCCGCGATTTGTCAAAAAGCATTGACAAGATCGCTGACCAGGCTGAAGACCTGGGCGACAGCCTGGCCATATACGTTATCAAACGCTCACTCTAAGAAAGTCATTATGTTTTTGTTCTTCCTTTCAAGCGGCATGTTTCTGGGCTGGTCTCTGGGAGCGAATGACGCCTCCAATGTCTTTGGTACAGCTGTTGGCTCACGAATGCTCAGATTTCGGACTGCTGCCATTCTCAGCTGTATTTTCATTATTCTTGGAGCCGTCGTCAGTGGTGCCGGAGCCACTCAGACGCTCGGAAAACTCGGTGCGGTCAATGCCGTTGCCGGAGCTTTTGTGGTTGCCTTCTCTGCTGCCATGAGTGTCTATCTGATGACTCTGGCACGCTATCCGGTCTCCACATCGCAGGCCATTGTCGGCGCGATAGTCGGCTGGAACATCTTTTCCGGATCACCAACCGACAGTGACGCCCTTTCCAAAATAGTCATCACCTGGATTGCTTGCCCGATTTTATCCGGCATTATCGCCGTTCTGTCATATAAAATCGTCACATTTTTCATCCTCAAATTCAAAGTTCACATGTTCAGGCTGGATGAAATGACCCGCTATGGACTGGTGTTCATGGGAGCATTCGGCGCATTCGCTCTGGGAGCCAATAACATTGCCAACGTCGTTGGAGTCTTTCTTCCTGTTTCTCCGTTTACCGAGATAAATTTTGTGGGTGGGCTGAACTTCAATCCGGCACAACAACTTTTTTTCCTCGGCAGTGTGGCCATTGCCTTCGGTGTTGTCACCTATTCAAAACGCGTCATGGATACTGTTGGCAGCGGTATCTTCAAACTTTCTCCGGTGATGGCTCTGGTTGCCGTCTGGGCTCACTCTCTGGTCCTGTTCCTGTTTGCGTCTCAACGGCTTGAGCATTTACTTTTAAATCTGGGACTACCAACTCTCCCCCTGGTTCCCGTTTCCAGTTCTCAGGCCATTGTCGGCGCGGTCGTTGGTATGGGATTGCTGAAGGGTGGACATAACATCCGTTGGCGCACCGTAGGCGGGATTGCAGGAAGCTGGGTCACAACCCCCATCTTTTCCTGTCTGATCAGTTTCATCTGCCTGTTTATCATGCAGAACGTTTTCCAACAGGTTGTCTACCTGCCGTAAACAAATTGCCGGGGCGCAGCAAGCAACGCCCCTCCAGATTCAACCCACAGAAATTTCAAATTGTTCGACATGAAATCCAGGACGGGGATTAATCGAAACAGTCCGGCCAAAGAGTTTTTCCAAATCATCCAGCCCACAACGTTCCTCGTCAATCAGCAGACCGGCAACATCCGGATGTGCCAGCAGCGTCACATGTCCGGCAGGCAGGTCAACCATTTCACGACGCAGCTCTCGCAGGATTTCATAAATTATTGTCAGTTTTCCCTTAACGTAGCCCTTCCCTTCACAATATGAACAGGGCTCACAAAGAGTCCGACCGATACTTTCCCGTACCCGCTTGCGGGTCATTTCAACCAGACCCAGTTCAGAAATCTTGAGAATATTGGTCTTGTTTTTATCCTGTTTCAAAGCTTCTTCTAAAGCGGCATGCACCTTTTCCCGATGCGCCTCCTTATCCATATCAATGAAATCAATAATAATTAAGCCACCGATATTGCGTAACCGCAGCTGAAAAGCAATTTCCTTGAGTGCTTCCAGATTCGTTTTCAGAATCGTGTCTTCGAAATTATGTTTACCGACATATCGTCCTGTGTTGACATCAATAGCAACCAAAGCTTCTGTCTGTTCAATAATGATGGAGCCACCACTCTTCAACCAGACTTTACGTCCCAGAGCACGCGATATTTCCACCTCAAGCCCATAAGCATCAAAGACCGGTTCTTCACCTTTGTAAAGCTCAATACAATAATTCAAACGAGGCATAAAGGTCCGCAGAAAACGAACAATTTTGTCGTACTCGTCAACATTATCAACAACAATCCTCTTCACATCTTCCGTGAGGATATCCCGTAGCACCTTGCTGGTAACATCCAGATCAGAGTGAATCAGACTGGGTGCGCTGATCTCATCCAGCCCACGGCTGAGATTTTCCCAGAGTCCAACCAGAAACTCCATATCATGGCGAAGATCATCCTCACTTTTGCCTTCCGACACCGTGCGAACGATAAAACCTGTGCCCGGGGTGCGCATCGAATCAATAATCTGTCGCAACCGCTCACGTTCTTCTTCACTCTCTATCCGCCGTGAAATCCCGATGTGATCGACAGTCGGCATATAAACCAGATGGCGACCGGGGAGAGAAATATGCGAAGTGATACGTGCCCCTTTGGTGCCGATCGGCTCCTTGGAAATCTGCACCAGCAGTTCCTGTCCTTCAGTGAGAAGATCTTCTATCGGGGGAAGAGATGACAGCTCGGTACTCTCTTCCTGTTCGTGCAATTCTTCATCACCTTCAATGGTTCTTTCAACCTGCTCCATTTCATCCATAACATCAGCAACATAGAGAAATGCTGCTTTCGCCAGGCCGATGTCAACAAATGCCGCCTGCATACCGGGCAGGACCCGAATGACTTTGCCTTTGTAGATATTCCCTACAATCCCCAACTGCCGATCCCGCTCAATATAAAGTTCAGCAATATGACCACCTTCAAGCAAGGCAACCCGGGTTTCGTGGGAGGTGGCATTAATAACCAACTCCTTTGTCATAATTTTCTCCTATTTAGCCTATATTTATTAAAGTGATAGATTCATTATCAGGCGTCCTGTTTTTTCAGGACAATGCCCGTTTTTCGCACGCCATACCGGCGAATCGTTTCAATATCTGTCCCCAACAGATAGGCAGCGACCCGCAACGGACTCCCTTTGACGAGCTCAATCTGCAGCTCTGCATCAATCTGGCATAAATCCAGAACCCCGGATCGAACATCCACCTCAATTTCACGCCCTTTTTTGAGTTGCGCAACCAGGATCTGATCAGCAGCCAGAAAATCTGCAATGCGCTGTTGGAGATTATCCGTGACCGTTGCCGGTAGCGGAACACGATAGCAACTGGAGGCCACCGCTGCAGAAGGAGAAGGGGACTTCCAAGGGACAACCCCTCCTTCAATTATTTTGAACCCCTCTGGAAGTTGAACATTGATCCTTTTAATAACCTCATCTACGGGGATGTACGCTGACAATTCCAGGTCAACGAGTTCGGCCTCACTGGAAACACCCATCGGCAGCGCCTCCAGAAATGAGATCTTCGGCATCGGGTGAAATCCCTGGGAAAAACGGATCGGCAAGTTGGCCCGGCGTACTGCCCGCTGAAACATTTTCAGGTATTCAAGATGCGCAACCATCCGGGCACGACCGAGTTTACTCAGTTGGAGTCGAATTCGGGTCAACTGCTCACAGTCATCTGTTTGTTTTTTGTCATCGGCATCGCGTGGAAGGCTCTTTTGTTCCGCCGGTGTCACCAGTCGCATCCGCAGATCTTCAAAATCACAGACCTCACAACCGTGGCAAACACCTCCTCGACAGTCACGTGTTGCCACTCCGGCAAATGCTTTATGCCGCTCATTCAAAAAGAACCGTTTCGGAACGCCACAATCAATATGTTCCCAAGGTAACACTTCATCCTCTTTCCGCTGTCGCAGATACCAGGATGGTTCGATGCCGCAATCAACAAAAGCTTGTTGCCAGAGGCTGAAATCAAAACATTCCCGCCAACCATCGAAGCGACACCCAAGCTCTACAGCGCGTTCCAGAACCGCAGATAAACGTCGATCGCCACGTGCAAAGACCCCTTCCATAAAGGACGATTCTGCACCGTGATATTTAAACCGCAACTTTTTCTGCCTCAACCCATCCCGCAAGAGCCTTTGTTTTCTGATCGTTTCTTCTATCCCTATTTGGGCTTCCCATTGAAACGGCGTATGCGGTTTGGGGACGAAAGTTGAAACAGCAACGTTAACATCATTTCCACCCGTCCCTTTGCCACTTTTTTTCACTTGCGCAGCAAGCGCCATCAA
The DNA here is from genome assembly GCF_963675815.1 of uncultured Desulfuromusa sp. NCBI lineage: Bacteria > Pseudomonadati > Thermodesulfobacteriota > Desulfuromonadia > Desulfuromonadales > Geopsychrobacteraceae > Desulfuromusa > uncultured Desulfuromusa sp. The sequence continues at coordinate 1,830,637 of NZ_OY776574.1, read as the reverse complement.
CTCCTGCAAATCAGTATCGGTTTCAGTCGGTAACCCCATCATGAAATAAAGTTTGATCAGCCGCCAGCCAAGCTGAAATGCTGTTTTCGTCGAATCAAGCAGATCGTCCGCACTGATCCCCTTATTGATCAGCTGCCGCAGCCGCTCACTTCCCGCTTCAGGGGCAAGAGTAAATCCGGTTTTGCGAACTTTTTTGACCTCCTCCATCAATCCCGGCGTTAAAGAACCAACGCGCAGGCTGGGGAGAGAGACTGAAACCCTGTCATCAGCATACTGATCCATCAGCTGCTGCAGCAGGGGTTCTATACAGGTGTAATCACCACTTGACAGGGAAAGAAGGGAAACCTCTTCATAGCCTGAATTCTGCAGCGATTCCGTGATCAGACGTTTAATCGTTTCGGGACTGCGTTCACGCACCGGACGGTAGATATAGCCAGCCTGACAAAACCGGCAACCACGGGTACAACCACGGGTGATTTCCATAGCGACGCGGTTATGAACCGTCTGCATAAATGGGATAATCGGTTGCGCCGGAAAAGGAGCGATTTCCAGATCTTTGACAAACCGGCGCAGGACCTTGTCATATCCGGACACCAGAGGGGTAATTTTGTCGATACAACCATCGGCCTGATAGCTGACATTGAAAAACTCAGGGATATAAAAGCCGTCATTGACCGCTAATTGTTCCAGTAGCTGGCTGCGACCCCATTTTTCTCTCTTGCCTTTACGTACCAGCTTAACGAGTTCGACCACCGCCTCCTCGCCATCGCCAATAACAGCAATATCAAAAAAATCTGCCAGAGGTTCAGGGTTAAAAGCACAAGGCCCTCCAACCACAATCAGTGGTGCACTCTCATCCCGCTGTTCTCGCCGCAGCGGAATTCCAGCCAGATCCAACATGGTCAGCAAATTGGTGTAACTAAGTTCATACTGCAGGGTGAAACCGATAATATCAAAATCAGCTAAAGGAAGTGTGGTTTCCAGCGAACATAACGGCTGCTGTTGGTCACGCAACCATTGCTCCATATCCTCCCAGGGAGAATAAACCCGCTCAGCAGCAACCCAATCCAGTCCATTGAGGATATTATAAAGAATTGGAAAGCCGATATGACTCATGCCGACTTCATAGACATCAGGGAAAGCAAGTGCCATCCGCACGTCGATACCGGAATCCAACTTACAGATACTACCAAGCTCCCCACCGAGATAGCGAGAAGGACGGCTGACCTGTATCAATGCTTCGGTTTGATCTAAGTTCACGCGATAAATCCCTATAAGAGCGACGCAAAAGGCTGGAAACTTAACACAGTTTCGAGTGGAAAAAAATTTAAAAACTTAAAGAGAGGGAAAAACCAGTATCACAAACACAGCAACATTGCAGATAAAAGGTTAACATCCAGTTTTTTATTATTTAATCGAAGTTCTGTATGGTCTGATGGGTTGACTCACCTCAGCTATCCTTTGCCTCCCCATAACCCCACATCATAAAATTGCTCTCGAAGACGCTCTTCGGGATACTGTTCCAAAAAAGCATCCTTGGAAAAATCAAAATTATAGTTGCTGAGGTATTCATTGAGAACCTTATATGCTGCATTGATACGTCTGATCTTATCATTATCGGCAACGTCTCCGCTATCCGGGTGATATTTTCGGACAAGTTGCCGGTGACGTTTGCGGATTCTCTTCAGTGTCACCTGTTCCGGCAGGTCAAATTCATCCAGCGCGGCCCGCAGATCAGCATAAAGCATATATCTTTTCCCTTATCAGCAAGAGATTAAAACATGACATTTTGAATCATAGTCATAACCATTTTATAAAAGGATAGAAAAGAATACCACCTTTTCCCCAAAAACACTCTCCCTTCCCCTTTCCGACGGGATATTATGGTGCTCATCCACATCTTTCACTGATATCATAAATATTATCTTTTCAACTAGTTACAACCTTAGACCACACCAGGGCAATTGACAGTCCAATAGCGATCAGCATAGGATATGCCGTTATTTTTACAACCCCGTTCATATGGAGGTTTTGTGGCACGCCAGAAAACAATCTACAGCTGCCAGAATTGCGGCTTCCAAAGCCCGAAATGGATGGGCAGATGTCCCGACTGTCAGCAATGGAACACTCTCGTTGAAGAGCAGCCGGCAATAGCCACCGGTCATAGTCGTGCCCTCCCGCAACCCGGAAAACCTCAGAAATTAGTAGACGTCAGCAGCAGCGAAGAAGATCGTTTGCATTGTGGTATAAAAGAGCTTGATCGCACCTTGGGGGGCGGGGTTGTTCCCGGATCCCTTATTCTGGTCGGCGGAGATCCCGGGATCGGAAAATCAACTTTATTGCTACAGGCCTTTGCCCGACTGGCTGAAAACGGCACAGCTCTTTATGTCACTGCAGAAGAATCAACTCGACAGGTCAAACTGCGCGCTGATCGTCTCGGTATCAAAACAGATCATCTTTATTTGCTGGCGGAAACATCTTTGGAACAGATCAAGCAGCGCATCAAGGAACTGCAACCCATGTTTCTGGTCATCGATTCCATCCAGACAATCTTTACCAGTACTCTTGATTCAGCTCCCGGCAGTGTCAGTCAGGTTCGTGAATGTACCGGACAATTGATGATTCAAGCTAAAGGGGATGGGTTGTCCACATTTCTAGTCGGCCACGTCACCAAAGATGGCGCCATTGCCGGACCAAGAGTTCTCGAACATATGGTTGATACAGTCCTCTATTTTGAGGGTGATCCGGGCCATCCCTACAGGATTCTACGGGCAGTTAAAAACCGCTTTGGTTCAACCAATGAAATTGGTGTTTTTGAGATGCAGGAGCAGGGTCTCCGCGAGGTCAGCAATCCTTCTGAACTATTTCTTGCGGAACGTCCCAAGCAAAGTGCAGGAAGTGCCGTTGTTGCCTCTCTGGAAGGAAGTCGTCCACTGCTGGTGGAGTTACAGGCACTGGTATCCGGCAGTTCCTTCGGCACTCCGCAGCGGACAGCTATCGGCATTGATCACAAACGCATCGCCCTGCTGATTGCAATTCTGGAGAAAAAAGTTGAATTATCGCTGGCGGGACAGGATATTTTTCTCAATGTTGCCGGTGGGGTTCGCCTTGATGAACCTGCCATCGACCTTGCCGCCGTTGCAGCACTGGCCTCCAGCCATTTGAATCGGGTGATCAATCCACAGTTGGTTCTGTTTGGAGAAGTTGGTCTCACGGGTGAAATCAGAGCGGTTTCCCAACCTGAGTTACGGGTTAAAGAAGCGGCCCGACTAGGTTTCACACAATGTGTCTTACCCGAGGGAAATCTGAAAAACCTTGACACTCCCGACTCGATTCAACTTATTGGTGTCAGCCATGCCGGCGAGGCACTGGAAGTTATTTTCGAATAAACAACAACGGGTGCCCCTGATACGGGGTCGAACAACATCAACATGGAGTGCAACAGATGGCTAAAGAACTGACTCATTTTGATAGGGATGGCCAGGCCATCATGGTTGATGTCAGCGAAAAACCGTTGACCGTACGTGTTGCTGTCGCCAAGAGTGAAGTCCGGATGCAACCTGAAACCCTGCAGCAGATCCTGGCACAACGAATAAAAAAAGGGGATGTCTTTTCAGTGGCCCGACTGGCAGGAATTATGGCAGCTAAACAGACATCCGCTTTGATTCCCCTCTGCCACCCGCTTCCTTTAAGTGCAGTGGAAATTGATTTTGACAGTGAGCCGGAACACGGCAAGGTGACCATCATGGCAACCACCAAGGTAACGGGGCAAACAGGGATTGAGATGGAAGCTCTCACAGCCGTTTCCGTAGCTGCGTTAACTGTTTACGACATGTGCAAAGCAATTGACAAAGAGATGGTGATTGAAGGAATCTGTCTATTGAAAAAAACAGGGGGAAAAAGTGGCACCTTCACCCGCAGCAGTTCCTGATCGGGAGTTGGCAAAAACACCCAAACCTGTTAAATTCTGATTTATTTTCTCTGAGGAAAGACCCTTATGGAATCATCACCCTACACAATTCGCAAAAGCTTCTTGCTTCCACTGGGGCTGGTTGTGTTGCTGAGTTTCATATTGTTGTTCAGTGCCTTATTTTTGCAACTTCCTACAGCAAAAATAATTATTTTAAGTCTTTTTTTATTGCCGGTCTGTATTATTTTTGCTGAAAGTATTTCTCGCAAAGTATATGTTGCTGAAGATGCTGTTGAGGTCAGTAAATTATTTCGCAGCAAACGCTTAAACTACGCTGAGCTGACAGCTATAGACACGATCCAGCTACGCAAGCGCGCCTTTGTCAGCCTGAGTAGTGAAAATGACTTTATGATTCTTTCCAACAGTTACAACCATTTTGGATTGCTGCTGAAACAATTGTTGGAAAATGTTCCGGAGAATGTTGTTAGCGATGAAATCAGACGCCTTGCAGATACACCACCCAAAAAATGTAGTGACGTTTTTTCAGCTTGGCTTGCAGTTGCAGTTCTGGCTTTAATTATTTATGTTCAGTTCAGAGGATCGTTCTGAGCAGCAATGGTGCTTGAACGTGGAACTTGGAAGGATAAATTATGGATCATAAAACTTTAGAAGAATTCAAAGGCCTGCTTAATCAACAATTGGAGTCTCTGTTAAAAGATGTCGGAAAAACAGTCTCTGAAATGACCGAAGAAAACACGAATTTCCCGGACCCGACAGATAGGGCTTCACTTGAATCAGACCGAAATTTTGAATTAAGAATTCGTGATCGTGAGCGGATGCTGATTAATAAAATTCGCCAGGCTCTGGAACGCATCAATGACGGCAGCTTTGGACTTTGTGAAAGTTGCGAAGAACCGATCGGAACCGAAAGACTGCGCGCCAGACCCGTCACAACTCTGTGCATTGATTGTAAAACGGAACAGGAACGTCAGGAAAAAATCGGTTAATAAACGCTCCAGAACATCAGCGGCAAACAGAGATTATTTTTTTCTTGGCCAGGGAGCACGTCGTTCTTGACCGGTGTATGCTTCTCGTTTGCGATAATCCCTCAACTTGGCATTGTGCCTGACAATATCGACCCAACCTTCAGAACGCTTAAAGCGTATGATCTTCTCGGTCGCAATGAGGACGTCAAGAACATCGTTACTGACTGTGCTTTCCGTACCATCCAGATAGACAACATCAACTAAAACCTTGTTCATAACACCTCCCTCTCCAAAAGAACCTTTTTCACTTATATTTTCCCCTGCAATACCTGTCAAGCTAAAAGCAGCACAACTCTGATTGTTTTTTGGAGATAACCAGTGTATGTTTATCAGCTTCTAATTGATTTCAAGATATCCTTTTTGGCGCAGGGAGAATGGTTATGTTTGGATTAGGAACACAGGAATTATTAATTATTCTGGTATTGGTAATGATTGTCTTTGGTGCAGGGAAAATTCCTCAGGTTGGCGGAGCACTGGGCAAGGGGTTGCGTAACTTCAAAAAAGGAATCAAGGACGCCGATGAAGATTCCGATGAAGACATTGAAGAGGGTCAAGTTGAAGAACTAGAAGATAAGAAAAAATAAAACGATTGAGAGTAGCGATTCAGAGCAAAAAACGGGAAGAGACCTCTTCAGCATCTTCCCGTTGCCGGCTTAATGCCATGCAAATATTAAAGCTCCCACCTGTCACGACTATTTTTTCTTGTCTGAAGCATGACTGTCTCTTCCTTTATGCGTACTATCCTGCAGATTTTCAAAACTAAAGGAAAATAGATGAGCAAAGCACTTGGTTTAATTTCCGGGGGACTCGACAGCAGTTTGGCCGCCATGACACTGATGCGGCAAGGAATTGAAGTCACGGGGATAGCTTTTGTTACCCCTTTTTTTAATGCTGATAAAGCCAAGATCGCTGCAGAAACTATTGGTCATCCCCTCATTATTGAAAACATCGGCAATATCCATTTAGACATGGTCAAGATGCCCAAATATGGCTATGGCCGCAACATGAACCCCTGTATCGATTGCCATGCCATGATGTTTCAACTGGCCGGAAAACGGATGTTAGCAGAGGGGTTTGACTTTCTTTTTTCTGGAGAAGTGCTCGGTCAACGCCCCATGAGTCAGAATGCCAATGCCCTAAGATCGGTTGCCAATCTATCAGGTTTTCCTGAAAAAGTATTACGTCCCTTAAGCGCAAAACTTCTGCCAATTACCTCAATGGAAGAATCGGGGCTCGTTGATCGTGCACAGCTGCTCGATCTGCAAGGGCGTTCCCGCAGACCTCAGCAGGCCCTGGCCAAAGAATGGGGACTTCATAACTACCCTGGATCGGGTGGAGGGTGCCTGCTGACCGAGGAAGGATTTTCTAATCAATTACGCGATCTATTCAACCATGACCCAAAGGCAACGGTCGCTGATGTCGAACTGCTGAAGGTCGGAAGGCAGTTTCGCCTTTCTGCAACAGCAAAGCTGATCCTGGGGAGGCATCGAGCCGACAATGAAGCCTTGCAGCAACAGCTCAAACCTGAGCAGATAAAACTTCGTTGTCAGAACTTCAGTGGCCCGCTTGGGCTTTTTTGTGGAGATCCAACCCGGCAGGAGCTGGAAATAGCCGCAGCCATTGTTGCATCCTATGGGAAAGGGAAGGATGAGGCAGAGGTCGACGTCCTCTTCATCTCTGCCACCGAAGAGTTTGTCCGCAGAGTCAAACCGATGCCTCGAGAGCTGTCGAGACAGCTACTAATACGCTAATTTCCTGAAAAACCAAATAAAGCCCCCAGCGAAGGATTTCACTGGGGGCTTTATTTTTAAGCAGTGGAGTTCGTATGGGTTACATCATTCCGCCCATGCCACCCATTCCGCCCATGCCGCCCATTCCACCTGGCATTGGAGGCATGCCACCTGCGTCCTCAGAAGGCTTATCAGCAATCATTGCTTCAGTGGTCAGCATCAGACCAGCAACAGAAGCAGCATTTTGCAGAGCGCTACGAGTCACCTTGGTCGGATCGATAATACCGGCCTGAATCATGTCGCAGTACTCACCTGTTGCAGCATTAAAACCGAAGGCTGCTTCACCGTTACAAACTTTGTCAGCAACGATAGCACCTTCAACACCGGCATTAATGACAATCTGGCGCAGTGGAGCTTCAAGAGCACGAACAACCAATTGCACCCCGAATTTTTGCTCACCTTCAAGCTCAAGAGCAGCAAGAGCAGGCAGACAACGCAACAACGCAACACCACCCCCAGGGACGATACCTTCTTCAACCGCTGCACGAGTCGCATGCAATGCATCTTCAACGCGAGCTTTCTTCTCTTTCATCTCGGTTTCAGTTGCAGCACCAACTTTAACGACAGCAACACCACCAACCAACTTGGCCAAGCGCTCCTGCAATTTTTCGCGATCATAGTCGCTGCTGGTTTCATCAATCTGTGCGCGGATTGTTTTGACGCGACCTTCGATAGCAGTCTCATCACCGGCACCATCAATGATAGTGGTGTTTTCCTTGTCAACAACAACCCGCTTGGCGGTACCAAGCATATCAATCGTTGCGTTCTCCAACTTGAAGCCAACCTCTTCAGAGATCAACTGACCACCTGTCAGGGTAGCGATGTCTTCCAGCATAGCCTTACGACGATCACCAAAACCAGGAGCTTTGACGGCACAGACGTTAATCGTTCCACGCAGCTTGTTGACAACCAGAGTCGCCAGCGCTTCGCCATCAATATCCTCGGCAATAATCATCAGTGGACGGCCTTGCTTGGCAACCGGCTCAAGAACGGGGAGCAGATCTTTCATCGTGCTGATTTTCTTGTCATAAATCAGGATCAAAGGCTCATCCATAGCAGCTTCCATGCGCTCGGCATCAGACACAAAGTATGGAGAGAGGTAACCGCGGTCAAACTGCATCCCTTCAACGGTTTCAAGTGAGGTATCCATTGACTTGGCTTCTTCAACGGTGATGACCCCTTCTTTGCCGACCTTTTCCATAGCTTCTGCAATGATGTTACCAATAGTTTCATCACTGTTTGCTGAGATAGTCCCGACCTGAGCAATTTCTTTGTGGTCCTGAACTGGTTTGGAAAGGGCTTGCAGGGACTCAACGGCAACAGCAACGGCCTTGTCAATGCCACGCTTGATTTCCATTGGGTTGTGTCCGGCAGTCACCAACTTGATACCTTCACGGTAGATGGCTTGAGCCAGAACAGTTGCAGTTGTAGTTCCGTCACCGGCAATATCAGAAGTCTTGGAAGCAACTTCTTTGACCAGTTGAGCTCCCATGTTTTCAAACTTATCGTCCAGTTCGATCTCTTTGGCAACAGTCACACCATCTTTAGTGATCAGTGGCGCACCAAAAGATTTATCAATAACAACATTACGTCCTTTTGGACCTAAGGTCACTTTGACTGCATCAGCCAAAGTATTTACACCAACAAGAATCTTGGCGCGTGCATCTTGAGAAAACAAAATTTCTTTTGCCATAATACGTATATCCTCCGTTATTTTCCGTTATTTGTTTTTTAGTTATTAAAGCTCAGCTGTTTCGATTTTGTGTTCCGGCAAGGCGCGAGCAGCACAGAAGCGCAGCATAGCTTAATGCTATGTGAGCATTTGAGCAGCACAGCAACGCCGCCGGGGCGCAAAAGCGGAATCTGCCTACTCCACTACGCCGAGGATGTCGTCCTCGCGCATGATCAAATATTCAATTCCGTCAATTTTAATTTCGCTACCGGCATATTTACCAAATAAAACCCGGTCACCTTCTTTAACATCCAGAGGAAGAACTTTACCTTCCGGAGTCACTTTTCCCTTGCCCGCAGCAATAATTTTACCTTCCTGAGGCTTTTCCTTAGAAACAGTATCAGGGATGATAATACCACCAGCAGTTGTTGTCTCTTCTTCAACGCGCTCTACAATAATACGATCTTGCAATGGTCTGATGTTCATTCTCTAGCTCTCCTTTTAACGTTCAACATTCTGGGCCAATGGCCGTTACAAACTCTTTAGGTTGGGGAAAAGATCTGAAGCTAAAAATTCAAACTTGCGACAAGATCCTTGCCCTGCACTGTTAGCACTCAGTTGCAACGAGTGCTAACAACGAAGACAATAATAGACGCCGGCTGAATATTGTCAAGCGATTTTTCTTCTGAATCGCATCAGGCAATTAAAAAACGGTCAACGCGTGTGGATAGGTCATGCACATCACCTTCAGCCAAACTAAATGGATAAGCGGGTTGTTCAAGCCATATTTTTATCGTCAATAAAGTTAAAATGAGCATAAAATATGGATTCTTGCTCAACGCTTCACCTCCAAAAATCTCTCCAGAATGTCCTGCTTTTTTATTGTTAATAAATAATTGCAATTGACAATTATGCTCCTGTCAGCTATACGACTTGAAACAAACCCTTTTTTAAATTTCCCGAACCGGCAAAGAAATCACTATGGAATTCAATATCGGTCAAAAAATCAAAACCCTGCGGAAACAACGGAAACTAACCCTGCAGGACGTAGCTACCGAAACCGGGTTTTCCCCGGCACTGATTTCACAAATTGAGAACAATAATGTCTCCCCACCCATAGCGACACTATCTAAAATTGCTCGCTTCTTCGATGTCAAAATGAGTTTCTTTTTCGAAGAGGGGGAAGGGACTGCCCGCTACGAAATTGTTCGCCACAACGAACGCCGGATCGTAAGCCGCGTCATTTCAAAAGACGGGACAAAACATGGTTATACTTACGAAACGTTGTCCTATCGCAAAAAAAACAAAAAAATGGAGCCATTCCTGCTGACAGTGACGGAACGTGCGACCGAGGAAACCCTATACAATCATGAAGGGGAAGAATTTCTGCTGGTTTTGAATGGCAGTGCTGAAATTATTCTTGATGATGAGCGTTATGCTCTGGAACAGGGAGATGCTGTTTATTTTGATTCAACCGTTAAACACCGACTCCTCTCCAAGGATGGAGAAATCGTCCAGGTTCTGGCAGTCGTAACCCGCTAAAGAGTTTAATATTTTATAGCCACCAAGGCGCTAAGGACACCAAAGAAACTCAGATCAAAGCAATCAAGTTCCAGGACATTTAAAACCTTAAAAAAGATTTTGCCCCGCTTGGTGCCCTTGGCGTCTGGGTGGCTAAAATTATTTTCAATAAGGGAAGGAATAAGCCAATGAGTTCATTCGAAAAGAAAACCCTCGCCGACTGGGAAGCACAGGCCAGAAAAGAAAAAAAGACTGATGATCTCTCCAATTTCAAGTGGGAGACCCCTGAAGGAATCAGCGTAAAGCCACTCTATACTGCAGCGGATACAGAAGGATTGGAGACTGTCAACACCCTGCCGGGTCTGGCTCCCTTTGTCCGCGGCCCGATGGCGACAATGTACGCAGGTCGCCCATGGACAGTGCGCCAGTATGCAGGTTTCTCCACAGCAGAAGAATCAAATGCTTTTTACAAACGTAATCTGGCGGCAGGACAGCAGGGTCTTTCGGTTGCCTTTGACCTCGCCACCCACCGCGGATACGATTCTGATCACCCCCGAGTTGTCGGAGATGTCGGTAAAGCCGGGGTTGCCATCGATTCCGTTGAAGACATGAAGATTCTCTTTGATAGTATCCCTCTGGATAAAGTTTCAGTGTCCATGACCATGAACGGCGCAGTCTTACCAATCCTGGCCAATTATATTGTTGCCGCTGAAGAACAAGGGGTCAGTCAGGAAAAACTGGCCGGCACTATCCAGAATGACATCCTTAAAGAGTTCATGGTCCGCAATACTTATATTTACCCACCGACACCGTCAATGCGGATTATTGGAGACATCATCGAGTTCACCAGCCAGAATATGCCTAAATTTAACTCCATTTCCATTTCCGGGTACCATATTCAGGAGGCAGGCGCCAACAATGCCCTGGAATTGGCATTCACTCTGGCCGATGGATTGGAATATGTCCGCGCTGCCATTGATAAAGGGCTGGATGTCGATAGTTTTGCACCCCGGCTCTCATTTTTCTTCGCTATTGGGATGAACTTTTTCATGGAAGCCTCCAAGCTACGCGCAGCGCGTTTTTTGTGGTCGAAAATGATGAGCCAGTTCAACCCCAAAAACCCGAAATCCTCGATGTTGCGCACCCACTGTCAAACCTCAGGATGGTCATTGACCGAGCAGGATCCTTACAACAATGTCATCCGCACCACCATGGAAGCCATGGCTGCAGTTCTGGGCGGTACCCAATCATTGCACACTAATGCTCTTGATGAAGCCATTGCCCTGCCGACGGATCACAGTGCCCGGATTGCCCGCAATACCCAACTGGTCATTCAGGAAGAATCGGGAATCTGTAATGTTGTCGATCCGCTGGGTGGCTCATATTATGTTGAATCCCTGACCAATTCGCTGATCGAAGAAGCACAAGCGATTCTGGATGAAGTTGAAGCACTCGGCGGCATGACGAAAGCCATCGAAACCGGAATGCCGAAACTTCGCATCGAAGAATCAGCCGCGAAAAAACAGGCTGCCATTGACAGTGGCCGCGATGTTATTGTCGGTGTCAATAAGTATCAGCTGGCTGAAGAAAGCGATATTGAAGTCCTTGATGTCGATAATGACGCTGTTCGCGAATCGCAGATTGCCCGCTTACAAAAGATGCGTGCTGAACGAGATGAAGCTGCTTGCAGTCAGGCCCTTGATGCCCTGACAGCAGCGTGTGAAAACGGAACCGGCAATCTTCTCGATCTCAGCGTCAAAGCTGCCCGCTTGCGAGCCTCCGTTGGAGAAATTTCTGATGCCATGGAGAAAACCTTCGGACGCCATCGCGCTGAAATCAAACTTGTCTCAGGAGCCTATGGATCAATTGTGAGTGAAGATAGTGACTTTACCGAACTGAAAAAACGGGTCGAGGCCTTTGCCGCCAAAGAAGGACGCCGTCCCCGTATTATGGTCGCCAAAATGGGTCAGGATGGCCATGATCGCGGCGCTAAAGTTGTCGCCACTGCTTACGCCGACATCGGTTTTGATGTCGACGTCGGCCCTCTGTTCCAGACCCCCGAAGAAGCTGCTAAAATGGCCGTTGAGAACGATGTTCATGTGGTTGGCGTTTCCAGCCTTGCAGCAGGACACAAAACCCTGGTACCACAGTTGGTTGCCGAGTTAAACAAACTTGGTGCGGACGATATTGTTATTGTCTGTGGCGGAGTCATTCCCAGGCAAGACTACGACGCCCTCTTTGCTGCAGGAGCCAAAAAGATTTTTGGCCCAGGAACCTCAATTATTGCGTCCGGAAATCAAACCCTGGATGCCATTGAAGGAAAATAGAACTTTTTTAACGGAGAGACGCTGAGTTGGAGAGACGGAGAGAAAGTTCAAGACCTTTATTCTGGTTTTAAAATCAAGAAGAAGCTTTTGATTTCACAGCCCGACTCTCCACCTCCCCGTCTCTCCGTTAAATGGCCTTTTCTCATGTAAGGTTTGATCTTGTCCAATATCCAAAATCTCGCAGATGGTGTTCGCTCCGGCAACATTCGCTCCCTTGCCAAAGCAATCACCTTGATTGAGAGCCGTAATTCCGACCACTCCAGAGATGCAACCACCCTACTCGACACTCTGCTGTTGGATTCAGGTGATTCAATCCGGATTGGCATTTCAGGTGTTCCCGGAGTGGGGAAGAGCACCTTTATTGAAGCTCTGGGAATGCATCTGCTGCAACAGGGGCACAAAGTAGCGATCCTTGCCGTTGATCCATCATCCCAACTCTCCGGCGGTTCCATCCTCGGCGATAAAACCCGTATGGAAAAACTTGCCCGCGAACAGAATGCCTTTATTCGCCCTTCCCCTTCCGGCAGCACCCTAGGTGGTGTTGCTCGAAAAACACGTGAAACCATGCTTCTTTGCGAAGCAGCGGGATACGACATTATTATTGTTGAAACCGTTGGCGTCGGCCAGTCAGAGATTGCCGTCGCCGCCATGGTCGATTTTTTCCTCTTGCTCCAGCTGGCCAATGCCGGAGACGAACTTCAGGGGATCAAAAAAGGGGTCATGGAGATTGCCGACGCTATCCTGATCAACAAAGCCGAAGGGGAAAATCGTCCACGCGCCGAGCTGGCTCGGCAGCAGTACGAAAATGCCTTGCACCTGCTCCGCCCCAAAAGTAATCGCTGGCAAGTCCCGGCACTGCTCTGCAGTGCTCTCTATAATGAGGGGATTGATGAGGTCTGGAATATGATTCTTGACTTTGTCACCATCATGAAAAAAGAAAATGAATTTGCCGACAAACGTCGACTCCAGGCAACAGATTGGATGTGGACCATGGTCATGGACAACCTGAAAGACCTGTTTCTACAAGACAAAAATGTTGCAGCGATGATTAATCAGGTGCAAACCGGTGTCAGTATGGGGACAACACCTCCAAGTGTTGCAGCGAGAAGGTTGCTGGAGGCATTCAGAAGACACTGATTTTTTTAACGGAGAGGGGGGAGAGATGGAGAGGTACGCAGAGAAAAGCAATAGGCTCAATATATTGAGTGGGCAGATTCTTGATGCCGCTATTGAAGTTCATCAATTTTAGGTGGTCCAGGTCTTCTCGAGTTTGTTTACGAAGAAGCTTTGACCCATGAACTTAAACTACGCGAAATTGGCGCTGAAAGACAGATATCCGTCCCCATAGTATATAAAGGGCACAGCCTAAAGACTCCTCTGTTCCTTGATCTTTTTATAAGCAAACAAATTATTGTTGAAGTTAAAAGTGTTGAAAAGTTAAACCCAGTTTTCAATGCTCAGCTATTAACGTATCTTCGCTTGACGAATATTCCACTTGGCCTCATTGTAAATTTTGGTGAACAATATATTAAAAATGGTTTCCATAGAGTCGTGAATAATTTTCCGGGAGAATAAGATTTTCTCTCCATCTCTCCCCCTCAGCGCCTCTCCGTTAAAAGGAGTTTAAAATGCTTAAAAAAATTAACCACATAGGTATCGCAGTAAAAAGCCTGGAAGATTCCATCCCCTTCTACCGCGATCAACTCGGTATGAACTTCGAAGGGACAGAAGAAGTCGTTGAACAGAAAGTCAAGGTCGCTTTTTTACAGATTGGCGAAAGCCGAATTGAGCTTCTGGAACCAACGACTGAGGACTCCCCGATTGCCAAGTTTCTGGAAAAAAAAGGAGAAGGCGTTCATCATATGGCGTATGAAGTTGAAGACGTGTCCGCAGCTTTAACACAAATGAAACAAGCAGGGGTCCGCCTGATTGACGAGACCCCCCGCCACGGTGCTCACAACAGTTTAATTGCATTCTTACATCCGAAATCAACGGGTGGTGTGTTGACCGAAATCTGTCAGGCTGGAAAGCATTAGATTAAAAACTTTAACGAAGAGACAAAGAGAAGTAGAGAAAATAACCTTAATTCTTTCTCTCCAACTTTTCCCCTCAGCGCCTCTCCGTTAAAAACACTTCAAAAGCTAAAAAATAACAACGTTCTACAAGTCATATTATCGTTAAATCAGTAAGTTACACTTGATTAGTTATTTTTAAATTGACTAATATCTACAAAAAAATATACTTGCTTCAGCCATTGAGAATGGCCACTGGATTCTGATCTTTAGCTTGGGTTGTCTGCCCTTAACAAAAACGCTAACAGAAAAATAACACAAAAAAAAACAAAATAGAGTTAGGCTGTTCTCTTGCCAACCAGATGTATGATGTTTTGTCTGAACTGTTTACTCGGTGGCAAGTTGAACTCTTTAACCATGGTTTTCAAAAAAATGGAGAAGATTTTAACGAAAATGTGGTAGAAGTAACACTTTATTTGTTGCAACAAAACAACAACAACTCTTTTACTTTTGTATCAGCAATGGTTGAATCCAAAGTAAAAGCTTTTATTTCAGTCAGTTACAGACATAAAGTAATGTTGTTTTATTTGGCACAATTACTGCTTTAGATTTCAATTGCAGTGTAATGCTGCTTTTAAATGAAAAGGTTTATTGAGCAGAGTAAACTAAGTTTTCTAACGCCGAATGACTCGGCAATCTTCATTTACCTAAGGAGGTAACAAGAAATGAGCAGATTTCTAAAAGTTATGATCGTCCTGCTGGCGATCGCAGCAATGGCAACACCTGTTATGGCAGAAGACATGCTCAGCCTGGGCGGTCAAATGCGCGTTCGTGGTTGGTACCAAGATCATGATTTGGACAGCACCAATAGTTTCATTGACCAGCGTCTGCGTATCGGCGGTAAACTTTCCGTTGCAGAAGGCGTCAGCATCACCTTCCGGACTGACTTTTCTGAGCAAAGCTGGGGCAGCAATGCTCCCTATGGCCGTACTGGATGGCAGCTTGATCGCTCCCACCTTGACCTTGACTTCAGTGCCTTTCATCTTCGTGCAGGTCAATTATATGCCGGCTATGGCTTGACTCAAGTTGTCAACTCTGAGAGCACTGGTGCTAAATTTGATCTCAAAGCCATTCCTCTTTCTGTATTCTTTATCCTTAACGACGACAATGACGAAGACTCTGATGCCTACCTTTATGCAGCAAATTATGCGCTTAAAGCTGATGCATTCAATGCTAACTTCATTGCTGCCGGTCAAAAAGATGGCGGCCTTGAAGACGTTATGCTTTTCAGTGCCGACATGACCATGAATATTGATGCTGTAAAAGTTTCAGCTGAATTAGATTACTTCACTGGTGATGATGCTTACGGCGGCGATGCAATTGGTACCCAATTCTTTGCTGATGTCGCATTTGCTGCTTCCGAAGCAATGACCGTAGGTGGTCAATTCTATTATGCTAAAGGTACAGACGAAAATGACGAAACTCAGTACACCTACCTTGGTAATGACTTCAATGGTTATGACCCCTTCATGGACATCGGTACTGGCCTGAGTAATGAACAAAATAACTTCAACCGTCCATTTGATTTAGGTACTGCACTTCTGAATAACTTTGATAGTGACATTCTCGATGGCGATGTAGTCAGCACAGGCGTAATGGCAGCTCGTCTCTATGTAAACTCAAAAGTAAGTGATGCACTGGCACTCGGTGGCGCATTCACATATGCAGAGCCAGATGAAGATTTCGGTGTTTTTGATTCAGCTATGTTTTACACTGTTGGCATGACTTACGCTCTTATGTCTAACACCAGCATCCATGCACAGGTTGAGTATGTTGACCTTGATCAGGATCTCGATGATGACGTAAGTTCCTTCATCCTTGGTGGTGTTGGTCTGTTTGTTAACTTCTAAATCATTTAGCAGTTAATAACAATAGCACGATTAAAAAGCCCACTGCTGAAGCAGTGGGCTTTTTAAATTGGCGCAAAACCGTAACTTTCCTGCTTTGTTTACTGGAATTCATCGTACAGAGCCTCAATTCAACCTTCCTATTTACCTGCAAAACAGCTAGTATAAATTCTTTGAATGAAGTCGAACCAGACTATCCCAATAGACAAGGCAGGCCCAAATATGACATTGATCGCAAAATTAAGTTTGCTTATTTTACTCGTTTTTCCCTTCTCTTCACTGGCTGCGATACCAGTTCAACTGACAACCGACTTTGAGCCGATCAGTGGCACGATCATCATGCCCATCGGTGAAGAGTATCTGGTTGATCTTGATGCGTCGGTCAATCTTCAAGTCGGGGACATTTTAACCCTTATTATGGCCGGTGAGAAAGTTATCCACCCCATCACCAAAGAAACACTAGGGACTCTCGACCTTGCAAAAGGTTATTTACAGGTTACTCAGATCAAATCAGGATATTCTTACGTCAAATTATTATCAGCAGAAGTCTCCCCCAAAAAAGGTGATCGAGTCAAAAGATTTGAACAAACGCCTACTCGGTTTGAATCTTCCCAGCCTTCCGGAAAACTGGCTGAAGAGCTAAAAATAGCCCTGCCCCACCTGAACTGGCTCAGTGATAGCGACAAAACCAACCCTGAATTGATATTTTTTCTTGCAGATAACAGTCTAAAAATCATCAATAGTGCCGGAGTTGAACTTAAAACATATCCGTATCATGATGGCCAACTCACGGCCCAAACGACCGTTGCCCAAACCCCCGACATCTTTCAGCTAAAAGAGCCCCCTCAAAAAAATAAATCATTATTGAATCAGGCCGTCAGTAATCTCACCGGCTCTATAAGCATTGGTAAAAAGGATAAACGTCTTGAAAATCCAGGGATTATTCAGAACCAGCAACAACAAAATGGTATCTGGATAGGACAAAATCTCGATGGGAACCCTGTCGGAGTTGCTGTCGCTGACTTTGATGGCGACGGACAGTTGGAAACGGCTGTGGCGATGGAAGATCATTTACAGATCCTACGAATGACAAACAATAAATTTGTACCTGTTGCAACCATCAATTTTGCCAAGAGCGTACACCTCTTGAGCCTGGATACTGTAGATATTGATAGCAACGGCACCCCGGAAATTTATCTGAGTGCTAATGTTGGAAAAAAACTCAGTTCTCAAGTCGTTGAATTTAAGCAAGGCAGCTATCAATCAACAATAAGCCGGATACCTTGGTTTTTTCGCACCGTTGACTTACCACAGGAAGGTCGCACCCTGATTGCACAATCAATGGGAGATTCAGAAAATCCTTTCTTTGGCCAGCCTTTCCGGGTTATCCGTTCAGAGAATGAGCTCATTCAGGGCACGTCAATCCCACTTCCTGAGAGAATCAACTTATTCAGCTTTGTTCCCTTCCAGGGAACAAACAATGACTCCCTTTATGCATATATCTCGGAAGGTGATTACCTCCATGTGAAAAACCCTCAGGGAGATACAATTTGGGACTCTGCTGACCATTTCGGCGGAACCGAGGTCTCTTTTTACAACGGAAAACAAACCGGCACTTCAAAAGATGAACTTATTCAGCCGGTCTACATACAGCAACGTCTTTTAACTCTCCCCTCAGGAGAAATTCTTGCGGCCCAGAATGAAGGGTTTCGTTCTCTTAACCGCTACCGTAATTTCAACAAAAGTCGCGTTGTGGCTCTTTCCTGGAATGGTTTTGCCTTTCAGGAAAAGTGGAAAACATCTGCACAAGCAGGTTATCTGGCTGATTTTACTCTGGCTGATGCTGACAACGATGGTCAGGACGAGCTGGTCATGGCAATCAAATTTCAGCAGAAAAACCTGCTTCAGAAAGGGCGTTCAACTGTCGTCATCTATGAATTGAATTAGTAAAAAACTTTAACGCTGAGGCGGAGAGAAGCAGAGAAAAACAAAATCTTTTTGTAATTTTACCTCCCCCAAAAAAGACCTTCTGTTTTTCTCTGCGAACTCTGCGTTACTCTCCACCTCTCCGTTAAAGATCTCTGACACCTCAGCAGAAAACTAACCAAATTAATTATGAATATTATTTCTCTCAATCAAGTCAGCCACGCTTTTGGTGGCCCTAAACTTCTCGATAGAGCGAGTCTCCATATAGAAGCGGGTGACAGAATCTGTTTGCTCGGTCGAAATGGTGCGGGAAAATCAACCCTGCTGCACCTGATTAATGGTGATTATCTGCCCGATGTGGGTGAAATTATCCGCAACCAGAAGGTCCAAACGGCCTACGTCCCTCAGGAGTTTCCAGAACAGTGGACCGGAAAAATAGAAAACCACCTGCAGCAAGTGCTTGAGCAACAGGGCCTGGACCCCCATCAAGCCGATATCCAGATTGAACAAACCTTAACCCAGTTGGAAATGGGTCCCGAAACGCAGCTGGAAGCGATGTCCGGCGGACAGAAACGCAAAGCGTTACTGGCAACAGCTTTGGTACAAAACCCGGATATGCTATTACTGGATGAACCCACTAACCATCTTGACATCAATGCCATCTGCTGGCTCGAAAACTTTTTGTTGCGGTTGCGTAAAACACTCATTTTTATCAGCCATGATCGAACCTTTGCCCGCAACCTGGCTAATCGCATTATCGAACTGGATCGCGGTCAATTGCAGGATTATCGCTGCGATTATGCTACCTTCCTGGAGCGTCGCCAGGATGTTCTCAATAGCGAAGATAAAACCTGGGCACGACTCGACCAGAAGCTGGCAGAAGAAGAGGTCTGGATCCGCAAAGGAATCAAGGCGCGGCGCACCCGTAATATGGGAAGAGTACGGGATCTGTTGAAGTTACGTGAAGAACGCCGACAGCGCCGGGACAGAACAGGCCAGGTAAAGTTACAATTGGAAACAGGGCAGCGTAGCGGCCAGATGGTTTTTGAAACAGAAAATCTCGGCTTCAAATATGGTGACAACACCATTATCACCGGGCTTGATTTACGCATTATGCGCGGTGACCGGATCGGTCTGATTGGCCCCAATGGGAGCGGCAAAACCACCTTACTGAAAGTTCTGACTGAAGAGTTAAAACCCAGCCACGGGAAGCTACGTTTCGGCACAAACCTGCAAATTGCCTATTTTGATCAACTTCGCGAGCAATTAGACGAAGAACGAAGCGTCAAGCAGAATATCGCTGATGACCATGACCAAGTCCTGATCAATGGAACCCCTCGCCATATTTATGGTTATCTCCAAGACTTTCTCTTTACCCCGGAGCGCGCCCGCACTCCTGTCAGAGTCTTATCAGGTGGAGAGAAAAACCGCCTGCTTCTGGCTAAACTGTTCACCCAACCGGCAAATCTGCTCATTTTGGATGAGCCGACCAATGATCTTGACATGGAAACTCTGGATTTGTTGGAAGAACTGTTGCTGGACTACAAAGGGACGGTACTATTGGTCAGTCATGATCGGAGCTTTCTGAATAACGTTGTAACCAGCTCTCTTGTATTTAATGGCACAGGTCAGGTTGAAGAAGTCATCGGTGGCTACGATGACTGGCTGGCAACCCAGCCAATCGCAGAGACTGCACCCAAAAAAGAGAAGCAGAAACAGGTTCGGCGCAAACAACGCGCCCGCAAATTAAGCTTCAAGGAGAAGCAAGAACTGGAAGCGCTCCCTGAACAGATTGACGCTCTGGAAACAGAACAAGCAGACATACACGAAAAACTGGCCGATCCGGAAATTTATAAAGAGGGTGATAGTTCCACGATTACAACCCTGCAACAACGTCTGCAGGCGGTAGAAGCAGAATTGGAAAAGACCTACCATAGATGGGATGAACTGGATAAAATTCCCGAATGATTTCTTAACGGAGAGGAAAAACACAATCTTAAACACGGCCACCTAGACACCAAGTTCAACAAGACCATCAAAGTCAAAAGCTTTTTAAGGGGTTAAACCTAAAAAAAACTTGGTTCTCTTGGGATTCATAGAGCTTTAGTGGCGAGCATTTGGTTTTAGCTTTTCTCTCCAACTCTCCATCTCAGCGCCTCTGCGTTAAACAGTTAAATCTTTTCCGGGTGCAGTTCAGCACCACAGAATTTACAATGTTTTGCATTGACATCATGTCCTTCGGCACTACATTCCGGACAGACTTGCGTTGAAATATTCTTCTTAAAAGTTAATTCCGCCGTCACAATCCCGGTTGGAATCGCAATAATTCCGTAACCAAGAATCATCACCAGAGATGCAATCGCCTGCCCCAGACTGGTCTGGGGTGAAATATCTCCATAACCAACCGTTGTCATCGTCACAATAGCCCAGTAGATGGAACGGGGAATGCTGGTAAAACCATTTTCAGCCCCTTCAACAATATACATCACTGAACCAAAAATGATCATCATTAGCAAAACGGAAAGAAGAAAGACAGATATTTTACGCCTGCTGGCCCAAAGGGCGCGCTGAAGATAGTTTGATTCGCCAACATACTGAACCAGTTTCAACACCCGAAAAACCCGCAACAACCGCAGAATCCGGATTACCAGAAAATATTTACCGCTGGGTAGCAATAAACTGACATAAGAGGGAAGGATCGATAACAGGTCGACTATACCGTAAAAACTTGTAGCATACTTGGAAGGACGACCAATACAGCTGAGTCGTAGCGCATACTCAACAGTAAAGATAATGGTAAAAAACCATTCAAGAACAAGGAAGAATTGTCCATATTGAATGTTCAGTTCCGCAACACTGTCCAGCATAACCACAATGACACTGAGAACAATGCTGAAGATCAGAACAACATCAAACAACTTCCCCGCTGGGGTATCCGCTTCAAATATTATCTCATGCAGTCGGTGCCTGAACAGATAATTGGCCTGTGGTTTACGTTCCGGCATCTTAACTCCTAAAATTCAATTTAACGGAGAGACGGAGAGGAAAAACTGAACTTAAACTTACTCAAAGATCACCAAGAGAACCAAAATCTTTTTTTTGGGTTTAGCCCCATAAAAACGCTTTTGACTTTGATGCTTTTTGTGGCTAGTTTCTGTTTTTGGATTTCTCTCCGACTCTCCTTCTCTGCGTCTCTCCGTTAAAAAAACTATCCAGGCAACACTTCCGCAACCAGATCCAGAATATGAACGACATGCTGTTTTTCATTGGCGTGGTTGATACTGTCCTGCAACTGCATAATACAGCCGGGACAATCGGTGGCAACGAGATCAGCACCACTTTCGCTGATAAAGCCTGCTTTTTTAGCACCGATTTTTTTACTGGTATCATAGTGATACACGGAATACGTTCCCCCCAGACCACAGCAGGTTCCGGCATTTTCCATTTCGACAAAATCAACCTGGGGCAAAGCTTTTAGGATCGCTCTTGGTTCAGCTGTAATGCCATGATTTCGCAAGTGACACGGGTCATGATAAGTCACCTTGACACGATCTTTCAGCTTCGGAAGTTCCTCGAGTTTTTCAGCAAACCCCTGCTCAATCAAAAACACAAAAATATCTTTAACTTTATCCCTGAATTCGTTGAATTCCTCTCCCATTCCCGGATAGATTTGCGTAAGCCCGGAATGACAGGATGCACAGGCAGTCACAATATAATCGTAATTGTTCTGTTGAAACACTGCCAAATTTTCTTCCGCAAGGGATTCAACCGTCTCTGCCGCGCCGGCAGAAACCGCAGGGAGACCACAACACACCTGAGCTCTGGGGATGATGACTGTCACACCAATGAACTTGAGTGCTTTGAGTAAAGCTTCACCCGAATCGGGGTACATATAGTTGATGCCACATCCGGTAAAAAAAAGAACTGTCGGCTTATCTGCATCGCCGGGAATAATTTCAGGATGGCGTTCCCGAAACGGCTTTGCCGTCAATGGTGGCAACGTCCGATCCGAACTGATAAAGGGAGCTGGAAACCGGAGTCGCAAACCACTCTGCTCGGGGATTTTTTTGAATAATAACTTGGAAAAAGCGCCACCGCCCTTTGCCAGAAGATTCATCAGCCCCTGATTTTTCAGGACCGTACCAACCCCTTTTCCGAAAGTTGACAAACCTTTACGATTAGCAATTTCCCGCCGCGTAGCAGCAACAATATCTTCGGTATGAACCTTGTTGGGGCACTGGGCATAGCAACTGCCACACAGGAGACACTGGGACATATCCAGGAGAAACTTCTCCTCCAGGTGAACATCTCCCTTTAATAAAGAATCAGCCAGGGCAATTTTGCCACGCGCAACACGTCCTTCATGTTTTTCAGCACCAAAAGCGGGACAATAAGCACGACATCCACCACATTTCACACATTGGTCAATCTCGTGACGATAATCTTCTAATTTTTTCAGCTTGGCCATACTTAAACCTTTATCAACAATTTTAACGGAGAGACGCTGAGAGGGAGAGCTAGAGAGAAAACCATAATCAGATATGAGGCACCAAGTTCGCCAAGTCAACCATAGTCAAAAACATCTTTAAAGTTTTAAAACCCAAAAAGCTTTTTTATTTTCCTTGGTGTTCTTGGAGCCTTGGTGGCTAATTTAAAGGTTTTGACTCTCCTCTCCGGCTCTCCAACTTTGCGTCTCTCCGTTAAAAAAATTAAACATCACTTGGGAAAATTTTTCCAGGGTTGAGGATATTGTTCGGATCAAGAGACCGCTTGATGGTTTTCATATAATCAATAGTGTTGGCCTTGAGTTCCATATCCAGAAAGGGTGCTTTCATGATCCCGACACCATGTTCACCGCTCATGGTTCCACCCAGCTCAAGGGCCCCTTCAAAGACCTCAAAGACGGCTTTTTCAGCTTTTTCATGATCACCGGGAACTTTCTCGTCAACCATAATATTGACATGGATATTGCCATCACCTGCATGGCCATAATTGACGATCGGAATCTGGTAATGGTCAGCAATCCGTTCAATCTTGCGAATCATATCCGGCACTTTTGAACGCGGAACACAGATATCCTCGTTAAACTTATCCGGGTTGACCTGGCGTAACGATGCGGAGATAGAACGGCGGATCTGCCAGAGAGCTTCACTTTCAGCCGGAGTATCAGCGACTCTGGTTTCAACAACGCCAAGTGGCTTAACAATAGCAGACACTTTGGCAACTTGCTTGTCCAGAAATTCCCGGTCACCATCCACTTCAATCAGTAAAACCGCTCGTGCCGCATCGGGAACATCCAGATCTGTCGCCTGGCGAATACAATCAAGGGTTCGCGCATCCAGAAATTCAAGGGTGGTCGGAATAATTTTGCCGCGAATAATGGCAGAGACCGCCTGCGCAGCACCATCGATTGAGTCGAATAATACCAGCATGGTTTTCTTTGCTTCCGGCTTGGGAATTAATTTAACAATAATTTTTGTAATAACTGCCAGAGTTCCTTCGCTACCACAAATCAGCTTGGTCAGGTCGTAACCCACAACCCCCTTCATCGTTGGCCCTCCAGTTCTGATCACATCACCGGTCGGGGTCACAATTTCCAGGCCGATAATATAATCTTTGGTCACCCCATATTTGACACAACGCGGCCCTCCGGCGCATTCAGCAACATTACCGCCCATCGTGGACACTTTCAAAGATGCGGGGTCAGGAGGATAAAACAAGCCGACTTTCTCAACGGTTTTCTGGAAATCTTCGGTAACGACACCCGGTTCTATGGTTGCGACAAGATTCTCTTCATCGATATCCAGAATTTTATCAAACCGTGTCAGGCCAAGAACAATTCCCCCTGCAGTAGGAACACTGCCACCGGTAAATCCGGTGCCGGCACCACGCGGAAAAACCGGGATTTTATTTTCATTGGCCAACTTCATGATTTCGCTGATTTCTGCCACTGTCCCCGGATGGACAACAACATCCGGAAGATACTGCTTCTGAGTGGCGTCATATGAGTAACAGATCAGGTCGGCTTTATCCGTTAGCACCTGATCTTTACCGCTGATCTGCTGGAGCTTTGTGATGATACTTTTGTCAAACATGAGTCATTTCCTTTTTTTAAACAAATACCAAAAATCTTTAACGGAGAGACGCGGAGAAGGAGAAAAAGTCAAAACCTGACGATAACCACCAAGGCACCAAGTTCGCCAAGACAACCAAAGTCAAAATCGTTTTTAAGGTTTTAAAACCAAAAAATCATGTGTACTTTTCCTTGGTGTCTTGGTGGCCAAATTAAAGGTTGTGTTCTTTCTCTCCGTCTCTCCAACTTTGCGTCTCTCCGTTAACAATTTTCCCTGAGGGGTTGATGGCTGATTCAGCCTTTATTATCGAATATAAAACCAAATAAGTCTATTTTGATTTGCCGAACCAACCACTCTTTTCCACAAATGGTTCAACCCGGTTCCGGCCTTTTTTCTTGGCCAGATATAATGCTTTATCAGCCCGCTCAATCAACTCGGTTTTTTTCATTGCCTTTCCGGTTCCATCAAAAACAGAAACACCAAAACTACTGGTCACCCGGTAATCATCCCCCTCATAGCTGAAGGGGTGCTGTTCAATTGCAGCACGGATTTTTTCTGCAACAATCAAAGCATCGTCCTGATTGGTTTCAGGCAGGATAAAAACAAACTCCTCCCCCCCATAGCGAGCGATAAGATCATACTCTCTGATGACTCCACTGCACAGACCGGCAACCTCCTTTAAGACATAATCACCCGCTTGGTGCCCGTAGAAATCATTGAATTTTTTAAAATTATCAATATCTGCCAGCACCAGACTCATTTCATTCTCCTGGCGAATAGTCCTGCTGATTTCTTTATCCAGAAATTCCTGGAAATAACGATGATTATAAATTTTGGTCAGACCGTCCAGATTGGCTATTTCTTCAAGATAGGTATTTTTCTCTTCCAGTTCAGCTGTTAATTTTTCCAGCTGCATCTTCGACTGCACCAGTTCCCGGTTAATCTGCTCATAACTCATATTGAGCAAACTCAGTTCAATATTGGCCTGCTGCAAAATCTCAGGAATAGAAGCCGTTCCTTCGATATTCAAACCAAAATATTGAGCCGCTTTGGCAACATCTCCATTCGCTTTTTCAAGAATTTCATCAATGCTTGCCGTATCAAGTTTAAACATTTTCTGCGCACGTTCACGGAACGGGGCATGATAATCAATGGGATTGCCGGAATACATAATATTAGCCAGCAAAGCAGCCAGATGCACCACCCTGATTTCAGTCTTGAGTTCAGCGTTATCACCGGTATAGCTGTCAGGATCATGATGGTAGATAATAGGAACGGCTAAACTCTCGGGGAAATTCCAACGTTTCGCTGCTTCACCTCCGATATACGCGTGATTAGCACCGAGCCGCTCATCTTCCAGTTCCAACAAACGTTTTTCGCTCCCGGCGGCCTCTTCCAATAATTGATCATAGTTTTCACGATAAGCACAGGCAAGAATCAATTTACCAAGATTTTGCAACAAGCTGACAGTGAATGCCTCTTCCGGGTCATTATCGCTGACCTTGGCCATAATCAGCTTGGAAGCAACAGCGGCTGCTAGAGACTCCTCCCAAAAACGTCCATAATCGAACCCTGCGCCATGCTTTGGACGTTCCATATTCAAAAATGAAAAAGATAAAACCAAGCTTCGTACGGCATTCGTTCCAAGGATCGCAACCGCCTGCTGAATCGTTCCAACTTCGTTGGGGAAATTATAGAAGGAAGAGTTAACAACCTTCAAAATTTTGCTCGAAAGCGAAACATCCTGAGCAATGAGTTTGGAAATATCGTAGATTGTTGTTTCTTCCTTGCCGGTTATATTTATCAGTGTCGACGCAACGGTTGACAGGGTGGGTAAAGAGCCGGTTTCGATGACATGCTTGATGACATCTTCTTTTGTTGGCATGTAAATTCCTTTACTTTAAAATTTGGATAACGGTTTTGTTACCAGAGACTGTCGTTAATCATTTTTTTCAATCACCGGCAACACCATCCCGCCATCAGGGATAATCACAACCTTGGCTTTATTAGCTAAATCAAGCGACACCATCTGCAAAGCACTATCAAGATCAACAGCCTTTTCCATCCCCATCTTCCCCGTTTGCTCAGCGGTCAATTCACTGATCAGGATAACCCGGTAACGGCGCGCCTTGGTCAGGGTCGCATGAGCTGTCTGCCCATTGATCTGATAGTTTGCCCGCAACGCAGCTTCAAACTCATCTAAATCCTGATAGCGAAACCAGTCATAAAAGGTAGAGTGTCCAAAACCATCGCGACAGGCGGCCAGCAAGATAATCGTCCCTCCCTCTTTGACGGCTTGACAGCCATAATCAAGTGCTTTTTGTGCCTGAATAAAATTGATATCCTTGGGTTCTCCACCACAAGAGATCACTGCAAGGTCAAAAGGTTTATCCAATGCCACCTGAAACAGCTCTCGTACCATGTCACAGCCCGCCAGATGAGCCTGTTCCAGATCCCCGCAAAATACTCCCAAAATCTTCTTTTGGGGAGAAAGGACCGTATTTAATAAAAAGTCCGGTTGAACCAGGCGGGCGGCTTGGAGCAAATTCCTGTGAACCGGGTTCCCATCCAGAACACCGGTCACAGCCTTGGGATGTTTCCCGCCGATCTCTGGTGGATTGAAAACGGCAAAATGGCTGGCCATGCAAGTTTCACGGCTGGCAACACCAGGAATCAACCCTTTTCGCCCCCCGCCGAAACCAGCAAAGTAGTGAAAACCAATAGTGCCGGTTACAATCACCCGATCAGCTTCAACCACCCGGCGGTTCACCTGAACCGGGATTCCGGAGTCCGTGAAACCTAAGTCAATCAGTTCGGCCGGGTCTTCACATTCATGGTCATAAACAGCAACTCGTCCATATAAAGAACCGACTATTTTACGATGTTCTTCCTCTGTCTGCTTGCGGTGAATCCCCAGTGCAATAATAATTTCAATATCAGCATCGGCAATTCCCAGGGCATTTAATTCCTCAACCAGAATCGGTAAAAAGACTTCACTCCCGCTGTAGCGGGTAATATCAGAGGTAACAACAGCA
Organism: uncultured Desulfuromusa sp.; assembly: GCF_963675815.1. Classification (NCBI taxonomy): domain Bacteria; kingdom Pseudomonadati; phylum Thermodesulfobacteriota; class Desulfuromonadia; order Desulfuromonadales; family Geopsychrobacteraceae; genus Desulfuromusa; species uncultured Desulfuromusa sp. Next base: position 1,803,417 of record NZ_OY776574.1, on the reverse strand, counting down.
ACCTTTTCGCCAGGCGTTAGAATTTCTCCGAGCGACGAAGTCCCTATGGGGTGTGCCAATGCTTTCCGAATCAACCCTTCTGCATCTGGAGGTTCCGGTAAAACCTCTGATTGCAAAATTCTTGCATCACACAAAGAACAGGAAAACACGCGAGGACCATACTTTAATTCAATTTTTGTCATTGTTTATAGCTGTCTCCACACGAATAATGATGAAGATACTCCTATCTCCTGTAATTTTCATCCTGGATTTTTATTTGCTGCCAACAATACTGAAAAAGCCCCTCGGAAACAAGCAAAGCAGAGAGATATTGTTGCAGCACAGACGCTGCTATGATAAAAAAATATCTCCTTCATTTCTATTGCCGGAGCAAATCATTATGGACTTACAAATCTTACCTGTCACCACGTCAAAAGAAAAAGTTAAAGATGAAAATCAGTTGGTCTTTGGAAAACAATATACTGACCGGATGCTGATCATGGAATATGATAAGGGACAAGGCTGGCATTCCGCACGTATCCAGCCATACGGACCTATCTCACTTGATCCGGCAGCGATGGTTCTGCATTATTCCCAGGAAATTTTTGAGGGATTGAAGGTTTTCCGCCGCCCTGATGGAAGCCTGTCTATGTTCCGCCCTGCCGACAACATCACCCGCTTTAACCGCAGTGCAGAGCGGATGTGCATGCCGGAAGTTGATGAGACGTTCTTTCTCGATGCCATGCTGGAGCTGATTCGACTGGAGGCGGACTGGGTCCCTCGCAGTGCCGGCACCAGCCTTTATGTCCGTCCCACCATGATAGCAACAGAACCCATGCTTGGTGTCCGTCCAGCTGATCAATACCTTTGCTATGTTATTCTCAGTCCCGTGGGTCCCTATTACAAAGGGGGCATTGCTCCGGTAAAAATCTGGATCTCCGATTTTTATGTCCGTGCGACTGAAGGGGGGACCGGTGAAGCTAAAACCGGCGGCAACTACGCTGCCAGCTTGTATGCAGCCAAAGAAGCGGCAGAAAGCGGCTATGATCAGGTTCTCTGGCTGGATGCCAAGGAAAAGCGCTTTGTCGAAGAGGTCGGCAGTATGAACATGCTCTTCCTCTATGATGGTAAAATCGTCACCTCACCGTTGCATGGCACGGTTTTGGATGGTATCACCCGCCGCTCGGTGTTGACCCTGGTTAAAGAAATGGGCTACGAGATTGAAGAACGGGCCCTAAGCGTCGATGAAATCCTCGAAGGAGCCGGTAACGGTCGCCTGCAGGAAGCATTTGGAGCAGGAACCGCTGTCGTTATTTCCCCGGTCGGCTCCTTCTGCTACAAAAATAACTGCGTTCAACTGGGAGATGGGAAGCCCGGAAAACTGACCATGGAGCTTTACAATATGTTGACAGCGATTCAATATGGCAAACAGGAAGATCGTCATAACTGGATCACTCTGCTTTAGTCTTTCTACCCGATCGTTAGGCCTGTTAACAAACAGGTCTAACGACTGGACGTTATTCCCCTCTCAGTGGCTCATGTCCAATCCACTCCCTGCAATTGTTCCAACGTCAGCAACTGGTCCCTCTCATCCTTTAGCCCGGGAAACCCTCCCCAACTCATCAGTTCGGCAATATTTTGTTGCGTTGACATCATTGAATCGGCATCTATGCGCATCAGCAGTTGTCGCGTTCGCAATGCGTCAAACCAACGATGAAAAGCCTTCATTTTCTGCTCCGGTGAGGAATGATTGTTTGCCAGCTTTTTCCAAACGTTAACAAAGTTCAACTCAACCAGAAACTCATAGAGTACAGGCGAAATCCGCAGTGCTTGCTGAATAATCTGTTCAGCAGATTTATCCAGATATTGATGCATCAGTTTCAGCCATCGTTGCAAAATTTGAAAACCAAGAACAGGAACAAAATGAAAGAGGTCGATTCCTGCTTCAACCTGTGTCTGGACAGCTTTTCCCGTTCCAAAAGGGACCCGGTCTGAAAACCGGGGGGACGGATAGACAACTGTTCCGCGAAGCATCTTTATGTCAGAGATTTTCGTCAGCTGCTGGAGGAAATAAAAGTCTTCTCCACCACAACGTCGGTTCATCCCCCCGCCTCTCACATAAGCTTCTGCTGAACAGGCAAAAGCACTACCAATACTGTGATACGCGTAAGGAGAACCAGCTACTTGCAAACCAAACAGATAGCTGCGCAGGTAAAGTTCATAATGTCTGATAGCTTGTTCTTGCGCCGGAATGGGTGCCACCCTATGACGAAAAGGAATGACCGCGACCCCCTTTTTCCCCAGCGCAAAATAATCAAAAATAGTCGCAAGATAATTCCGATCAACCAGAGTATCGGCATCCAGTGAAATCAATAGTGGATCAACTTTCCAGTCCAAAAGCTGCAAGCTGGCATCAAAACCGATTTTTCGCGCTAATCCCACACCCTCTTTTGCCGGAAGTTCAAGCCCTGAAGAACTGACGTCAATCCAGGCAAGATTAAGTTTCGGATACGGATCCGAGCGCAACCAGTCAAGAGTCTCCTGATTTTCCGTAAGCTGATCTGCAGGAATATCAGCCCGGTTATTAACCACGATAATAACCAGTGTCCGATCAAGATATGCTGCAAAGTTCAGGCAAAGGCTCTCAACAGTTGCAGGGAGACTGGCTCTTTCAGCTAACGCCGGGATAACAATCGCGCCTGAAAAATCAGTTCTCCCGGCACCTTCGATCTTCCAGGGGGAGAGAGTCGCTCGATTTTGCAAATATTTGTGTGGCTTCATATGCAAAAAAATGGTGCTGGCGGGTTACGTCCCGCAGAAAGTTCAAATCTCGTATGACGCAGCTGAAGTATCATGTCGATTTACGGTATTTCAAAGAAAAATGTCGGATCACCAAAGAGTTCTTTTCTGGACTGCAAAGCGGAACGAAAGAAACCTGAAGAGCGAGAAATGCGTCACAACCCCGTGACCTTGATTTTATCCCCTATTTTCTCACACAACTCCCCAAAAACATCCCCTTCCCCGTTTAACCAGTAGATATCCACACCATTTCTTTCCATTCGCCGAAAAAAAGTATCCTGGCGCTTGGCAAACTGCCCGATGGCACTGCGCAGTTTTTGCCCCATATCGTTACGATTTAATTGACCTTGCAGGTATTGAGCGATGAGACGATATTCCAGACCATAAAATTCAAGTCTTTCCCAGGGAACACCGGAATCATGGAGATGCTGGACTTCATCAATCATTCCGGCCTCAAAACGTTCATTTAATCGGATCGCAATTCTCTTTCGCAGAATTTCACGTGGCCACTTGATCCCAAACACAAGAGGAGATATTTGCGGTAAAGGAGGCAATTGTTTTGCCACATCCTGCTCCCCCAGGGCGATCTCTATCGCTCGAACCAATCGATCACGTTGCTCGAGATCAGTTCGATTATGCTGTTCTGGCTTCAGCTGACATAATTTTTGTTTTAAATCATCATCACTTAAGCGTTCTAATTCTTTCCGCAATGACGGGTTTTCAGGAACAGCAACCATGCGATAACCTCTTAGGACTGCATCCAGATACATTCCGGTGCCACCACAAATGACAGGGAGTCTTTGTCGTTGCCAAATGTCTTCAATGCAATCAAAACAATCCTGCTGAAACTGAAAAACGTTATATTCACTCCCCGGTTCTACAATATCGATCAGATGGTACGGAACGTTCCCATACTCCTGCAAATCTTTCCCCGTGCCCAAATCCATCCCTCGATAAACCTGGCGGGAGTCTGCAGAAATAATCTCTCCAGATAAGTGAGTCGCAGCTTTCACTGCTAACCCGGTTTTCCCGCCGGCAGTCGCTCCCAGGATAACTACTAAGTTGAATTGTTCTTTCATCGACTCAGAATCCTCTCGGTAAGAAGATAAGAATACAGGAAAAAATCTTCATTGCCTATCCAGAACCTGCTATAGTCCGGCGGATTTAAACCCTCTTGACTCGAGTCATTATGAACGCAAGCAATCCAATCATCGTCCCCCGAAGTCAGCACTGTATATCCAGAAAACAGATTGATGTCGATACCCTTAAGGTTCTCAATCGCTTGCATCGATATGGATTCAAGGCCTATCTGGTTGGAGGAAGTGTTCGCGATCTCCTGCTTGGACGGCAACCAAAAGATTTTGATATTGGTACTGATGCAACACCCAGCCAAGTCCGTAAACTGTTTCGTAACTGCTTTCTTGTTGGTCGCCGTTTTCGTCTGGCGCACATTCGCTTTGCAGGTAATAAGGTCATTGAAGTCGCAACCTTCCGTCGCCAACCTGAAGAAAACGAACTTCCTGACAACCAGGAAGACCATTTTCATTTTGTCCAGAATGTTTTCGGTTCTCCGGAAGAAGATGCTGCGCGGCGCGATTTCACAATCAACGCCTTATTTTATAATATTGCTGATTTTTCTGTGATCGATTTCCTGGGAGGGCTGAAAGACCTCGAAGAAAAACGGCTAAAAGTAATTGGTGATCCACAAGTTCGCTTTGTTGAAGACCCTGTCCGGATGTTGCGTGCTATTGAGTTTGCTGTTCGCCTGGGGTTCGATCTTGAAGAAAACATTTATAGGGCGATAGAAAACCATAGATCCCTACTGGCAACAGCGGCACCGGCACGAATCCGCGAAGAAATTATTGAGTTATTTCGCCATAAAATTTCCGGAGCCGTTTTGAGACAATGCCGGGAACTGGGAATGTTACCCTACCTGTTGGCGGGTTATCCCGGGACAGATGAAGGAATCGCCCTGCTAGCCAAGCTTGATCAAAGAACTGCAGCAGGGATGCCCATTGAAGAGAGTTTTGCCATCGCCGCACTCTATCTGCGACTGTTCATGGACAGTTTTTCTCCAGCAGACAAGAACAATATAACTGCAGCTCTGCATCAGGCAAACGAGATCATATCTGCTCATTGTCGTTACTTTAGTATTGCCAGTGGGATTCGTCATCAAGCTCGTGAGCTGCTTATCGGCTGTTTTCGTCTCGCTCGCGGACGAGGCTTCCGAGCTGAAAAACGATTTCTACAGCACCCCTTCACTCCCAAAGCTCTTGAACTCTTTTGTCTCTGGTCTCAAGTGAGACCAGAACTGATTCCACTTGCCCAGAATTGGAGTACTGCAATAAATAACTCTCCCACCGGCAAACAACAATCTAGGCGCCCCCGAAAACGGAATTATCGAAAAAAATCCAAATAAATCCATTCACCTCTCAATATATCTATATTTTAAAATTAATTTTTTCAAATTAAATTGTTGCCATCCTTATTCTTCTTTGCTAAAGTCCTGTCTCATAATCATTTTTAAATTAATTTTCAGCAATGAACTTTCCCATGAGAAGAGGTCATCATGAAACTGAACAGCATCCAAAGTAAAATAGGGGGGGCCCTGATATTAATCCTTTGTATTATTCTTGGAATCAGCTTTATGGTCGCCGCACTTCAATCCAGAAATCTGCTTCACAAACAACAAGAGCACGCTTTAAAGTCTCTGCACTCCGGTGCGCTGACACAAGCACGCAGTATATTCTCGAGCCTGGAGATCGGAACAGAGGGGTCGCTGGAGCGTGGTGAAATGGATGTATTTGATGAGCTCCTGACAGGACTCGGATCAGTTCCCGGAGTTTTAGAAGTCGGCTTAGTTGACCCCACAGGGACAATCGTTTACTCAAGTAAAAAAGAAAGACTTGGACAAAAACCCTCACAGATAAACATCACAAGTTCAAAAGAGAAAGTCAGCCTCGAAAAAGAGTCAGAGGAAGCGTTTTTTGTCGCCAACTCTCACATGTATGAAGAAAAGTGCATGGAGTGTCATGAAGACGCTGAACTTGGCAGCTTGGCAGGGGTTCTCTATGTTGATTTCAGCCTGGCGGATCTCAATCGGGAGGAAGCGCAACAACACAAAGCCCTGGCCGCAGCAAGCAGCAAGAGTATGATCAGTAATCTGGGGATGGGATTTACCAGTATTATTATTACCTTCCTGACTTTATTTTTTATGTTGCGCAAACTCATCGTGACCCCTCTCAATAAAATTAAAAGTTTTCTTTCGGACATCGGCCATGGACATTTGACAAACCGCCTCAATATGAACCAGCAGGATGAACTGGGTGAAACTGCTCGGACCCTGGATGATCTGGCAGAAAGCCTGAATTCGGAGGTCGTTGGTCCACTTCAACAGCTCGCCAATGGGGACCTCACCTTCACCGTCAGTCCCCACGATAAACATGATACGTTGCGCCATGCGATCAAAAAACTCGGAGAAGACCTCAACAGAATGATTGCAGATCTCCAGGTTGCCGGACAACAAATTGATAATGGCAGTACCCAAGTCAGTGATTCTGCTCAGCTTCTTTCTGATGGAGCAGCACAATCCGCAGCATCAGTCGAAGAGATTGGAAGCTCTTTACAGGAGATTGGAGACCAAACAAATACCAGTGCGGAACATGCCCAGGAGGCAAACCTTCTTTCCGCCTCAGCACGTGATGCCGCAAATACAGGCAGTGCACGAATGACCGAAATGATTGGGGCCATGAGTGAAATCAATATCGCAGGTCAGAACATCAGTAAAATTATCAAGGTCATTGATGAGATTGCTTTCCAGACAAATCTTCTCGCTCTGAATGCCGCAGTTGAAGCAGCAAGAGCCGGTCAGCACGGTAAGGGATTTGCTGTTGTTGCCGAAGAAGTACGCAATCTGGCTGCCAGAAGTGCCAAAGCGGCCTCCGAAACCGCAGAACTGATTGAAGGCTCGGTTGAAAAAACCACCAAAGGGACTGAAATTGCAGAGCGAACCGGTGAAGCTCTCGAAGAGATCGTCGGTTCAATCGGAAAAGTGACAGATTTGATAGCTGAAATTGCTGCCGCCAGCAGTGAGCAGGCACAGGGAATTTCCCAGGTTAATATCGGACTGCAACAAATTGATCAAGTCATCCAACAAAATACTGCAAGTGCAGAAGAAAGCGCAGCAACAAGTGAAGAACTTTCGAGTCAGGCCGCAGAACTCAAACATCAGCTTGGTCGCTTTGTTTTAAAGTCTTCACCTGGATCACATTTCTCCAACAACTCACAATCACAGCTACCAGAAAGTGGCAACTGGTAAATTTATTGACTCTACTTTAAATAACGAAGCGGAAGGGTGTTGGTGCCCTTCCGCTTTTTTCGTTTAAACATTTAAAATTATCAATAAGATTTTTGACATTGAATTTATTTTATGTTAATGATTTTAAATATATCGGCCACGTCTTTCAACTCAATAAATAGGGCAAAAAATGTTTGATAATTTAAAAATCGGCACAAAAATGTTACTGCTTTCAGGTTCAGTTCTGCTACTGCTTATCATAACGGTCGCTTGGGCCGCTTTTGGTCTTTCTGCAACTGTCAAAAACGGCACCTTGGCTGCTGACGGGAATAAACTCCGCAGTGAGTTAATGCATTTAGAACTCAAGCATGATGCCTGGAACATGAAGATCAGAAATTTTCTAGAAAACCCTGATATTCATGAGCTCAAAATCAAATTCGACCCGGAAACTTGTAGCTTAGGAACTTGGCTTCACAGTGAGCAAAGACGCAAAGCAGAAGAGATGCTTCCAGAGATCAAAGGAGAACTCGCTGCTCTGGAAGAACCTCACAAAATAATGCATTTATCCGGCAAGAAAATAAAGGAAACTTACAAACCGGCGGATCCAGAGTTACCAACCCTTTTGGACGACATGGAAAAAGCAAACATCCTCTGGGTCAGTGCTGTACAGAATGCAATCCTTTCCGGCCATGATCAAATCATGGCAGAACAAGATCCCACACGTTGTGCTATTGGCCAGTTTTTAGAAAGTGATAAAGCTAAAAAAGCTGCAACAATTAGTCCTGAATTCGCAGAAATGTTGACTGATATTGTCGCTCCCCATAATAAACTCCATCATATTGTCGAACAGATGAATACAGCCCTGGCATCAGCGAATCGAAGTGAATTATATCGTCTCTATGAAAATGATATTATTCCAACCATGGCTGAAGTACGATTCCTGCTACGCTCTATGCACAGAATTGCACTAAAAAATCTTGAGGGCCAAACCCTTGCCAAGAAAATTTATCAAACGGAAACATTTCCTGCGTTGATAAAACTCAAGCAACATCTGAAAAATCTTGAAGAGATTTCCCGTAACAATATTATCTCTGACAAAGAGATGATTGCCACGGCCGGAAATACCCGCAACGGGATTGTTGCAATCGGTATTATTGCCCTGTTCATTGGCATGGCTTTCGCCTATTTCATCAGCCGCTCCCTGACGACACCGATGAAAAAAACGATGACAATGCTGGGAGATCTTGAAGCGGGTCACCTTGATACCCGCCTGCATATGACTCGCAAAGACGAAATTGGTCAAATGGCACAAACGATGGATAACTTTGCAGAGTCATTACAGACTGAAGTGGTTTCTGCTCTTCAACGCTTAGCAAACGGCGACCTCACTTTTGAAATTCATCCCCGCGATCATCAGGATCAACTTCGTGGAAGCTTGAAAAAACTGGGTGATGACCTTAACCAGATCATGCTGCAAATCCAGACAGCGAGTGAACAAATTGACTCCGGTAGTTCACAAGTCAGTGAATCGGCTCAGAGTTTATCTGACGGAGCAGCACAATCAGCCGCATCAGTTGAAGAGATCAGCAGCTCTATGAATGAAATCGGCAGCCAAACCAACACCAGTACCGAAAACGCCCAACAAGCCAACCAGTTGTCGACCAGTGCCAGTCAATCTGCAAATTCCGGGAGTGAACGGATGACGGAAATGATCAATGCCATGGCTGAAATCAATGCAGCTGGACAGGATATTGGCAAAATCATCAAAGTTATCGATGAAATTGCCTTCCAGACCAACCTGCTAGCTCTGAACGCAGCTGTTGAAGCCGCCCGTGCCGGTCAACACGGTAAAGGTTTTGCCGTGGTTGCAGAAGAAGTCCGGAATCTGGCAGCCCGTAGTGCAAAAGCGGCTTCAGAAACAGCTGAACTGATTGAAGGATCAATACAAAAAGCCAGTAATGGCACCAAGATTGCCGAACGCACTGCCGAGGCCCTGGATGAAATTGTTGGTTCCATCAGCAAAGTTTCTGATCTGATTGAAGAAATTGCTGCTTCCAGTAACGAACAAGCTCAGGGAATATCCCAGGTCAACATCGGCATGCAGCAAATTGATCAGGTCATCCAGCAAAACACTGCCAGTGCGGAGGAAAGTGCGTCAACCAGCGAAGAACTATCCAGCCAGGCAGCAGAACTCAAACATCAACTCAGCCGCTTTAAACTGAAAGAATCGCATCACCAAAACGATTCCCCTACTCCATCAGGGCAACTTTCTTTACCTGCGCAGAATAATACGGCAGGGTGGGGAAACGTATCTTCGCTACCGGTACAACAAAATAATGGTGAACAGAGATTTCAGTGGAAAGATGAATATAACACCGGGGTCGCACTCATGGATAAGCAACATCGACGCTTGGTTGAATTGATCAATCAGCTGTTCCAATGCATGAAAGATGGTGGCGATCGCATGATGTTGGCTGAAATTGTTGATGAACTGGTGAACTACACCGTCACTCACTTTCGCGCTGAAGAAGACGTCATGAGGAAACATAATTACCCAGATCTTGAAGCTCATCAGCAGATCCATAAAAACTTCGTCGACAAGGTTGGAGTTTATGCTGGGAAACTGAAAGCTGGAGAACGTTTACCTCCTGCCGATATCTATAATTTCCTCAAAGATTGGCTGATCAGTCATATTGAAAAACAGGATCGTGACGGCTACGGACAATTTTTAAAATAAGAGCTTTTGATAAATAGTGATGATCATTTGAGCCTCTACGGATGTGAACATATCCACATTCATAGGGGCTCAAATTGTCGAAGCCGACATGAAAAAAATTTTATTTTAACCATTTTTCTCTTTAATTTTATTTATTTGTTTTGTATAATTAATTATTATTCGTGAAACTAATTAAAACCACAATAAATATAACTTTTTGAGGATCAGTGATGAGTATGCCTCTCGACGACGACCAGATTGAAATCATTCAGGAATTCGCAACTGAAAGCCGCGACATGATCGAACAGCTTGAACCGGCTATCATTGAGCTGGGTCAAAACAGCGACTCTGAAATTCTCAATGCCATCTTCCGCCTGTTTCATTCAATGAAAGGAAGTGCTGGTTTTCTGGAATTTGATCACATGACCAGGGTCGCCCATGCAGCCGAAAATCTTCTTGACTTGATCAGAAATGGTGAAATTGAACTGATTCCCGACCATGTGACCCTGCTGTGCGCCGCTTGCGACTTCGCTAAAGAAGCCCTTGATATGGTCGAAAGCGATTATAATGACGACGCAATGGTCGCCCCCGCTGATGAAATATCAGCTCAGCTCCATCAAGCGATCGAGGTTGCTAAAAACGAAGAAGAGGTTCAGGAAGACCCCCAACCGGCAATGGAAGAAACAGCTGAAAAGCCGGAAGCTGAGCAGGTTAACGACGACTTTCCAGCCATGGAAATTACCGAAGAGATGCGCCTCAGTTTTGTTCAGGAAGGCAATGAGCTCTTACAAAACACTGAACAGGGTTTACTCGCTTGGGGCGAAAATCCAGAAAACAATGATTCCATCGGCGAAATATTCCGCAATATACATAGCTTTAAAGGGAATTGCGGGTTTTTCGGTTTTTCACAAATTGAGAAGCTCAGCCATCAGATGGAAAACATTCTTGACCGGGTTAAATCCGGATCAAAACTCGCTGTTGAAAATCCAGCAGATCAACTTCTGACTGCACTCGACATTCTCCAAAAAGCGGTCAACAACATTTCTGATGGCAAAGATGATACTGTTGAAAATCTGGAAGACCATCTGAATGATTTGCAAACACTGATCGCCCCTCTTTTGGGGGATTTTCTTGTTGAAGAAGGAGTTCAGCAAGAAGCCATTTCCCACGCAGTGGAAACCCAGAAAAAACCCGTTGGAGCCATTCTGGTTGAACAGGGCACAGCTTCCACTGAACAAGTCAATTCAGCCCTGCAAAAACAGCAGAGTAAAATTGAACAAACCAAGGCCAACGTCAAACCCGCGGCCCGGACTAAAACTCCCGCAAAGAGGCAGGATATAAGGGTTGAACTCGGGAAACTGGACAGTTTAATCAACCTCATAGGCGAGTTGGTCATTGCTGAAAATATGTTGATTCATAATCCGGACCTGAAAGGTCTGGAGCTGGAAAATTTTGGCAAAGCCGGTCAGCACATGTCAAAACTGGTGCGGGAATTACAAGAAATGGCCATGACCATCCGGATGATCCCGGTCTCGGGATTATTCCGCAGAATGATCCGACTGGTGCATGATATTTCGGTAAAAGCAGGCAAAAAAGTAGACCTGATGTTGATCGGTGAAGACACTGAGATGGACAAAACAGTCATCGAAACTATTACCGATCCTCTGGTTCACCTTCTGCGAAATTCGCTCGATCATGGACTGGAACCTCCAGATGAACGTTTAGCTGCCGGCAAAAATGAAAAAGGAACCATCAGGCTTTCTGCGCGTCATGAAGAAGGCGAAGTCTGGGTCACCATAGAAGATGACGGTCGCGGCTTAAACAAGGAAAAAATTCTGGAAAAAGCAATCAGCAAAGGCTTGATTGAAGGTGATGGCTCCGACCTGACCGACAAACAGATCAATAATTTAATTTTTGCCCCTGGCTTCTCTACTGCTGCCCAGATTACTGATATTTCCGGCCGTGGTGTTGGCATGGATGTGGTCAAGAAAAATCTTGAGAAGATTAAAGGGAAAATAGATGTCAGCAGTACTCCCGGAGAGGGGAGTAAAATCGTTTTACGGATTCCGTTGACACTTGCAATTATAGACGGAATGATCGTACGCGTAGGAACTGCCACCTGTATTGTTCCAACACTCTCAATGCTTGAAGCTTTCCGGCCGGAAATGGATCAGATTACAATGACCCCGGATGGAGACGAGTTGGCAAAAGTCCGGGATAACTTCCTGCCGATTGTCCGGTTACATAACATTCTTGAAAAAACGCCTGATTCTCAAAATCTCTCTGAGGGCATTCTCATTGTTCTGGAATATCAGGAAACGCGATTCTGCCTCTTCATCGATGAAATTCTCGGTCAGCAGCAAACTGTCATTAAAGGCTTATCTGACTTTATCGGTAACGTCCCTGGTGTCTCCGGTTGCACGATTCTCGGTGATGGCGGGGTCTGCTTGATCCTTGATGTCGGCACGCTGATTGACTCGGCAGAAAGCAAAAAAGATAAATACGAAAACACCAGAAACGCTATTTAAAGGAGGATTCCATGGCTGAAGACACAACCATGAACAATATTGAGAATGAAGACACTCAAAAGGATAAATACCTGACCTTCCATCTTGCCGGCGAAGATTACGGTATCGAAATTCAATATGTTATCGAAATTATTGGTATCCAGAACATCACCGATGTTCCTGACATGCCGGCATTTATTCGTGGTGTTATCAATCTCCGCGGTAAAGTTGTTCCGATCATGGATGTTCGTGCGCGTTTTGGCATTGATAATCGGGACTATGATGATCGCACCTGCATTATCGTCGTTAATATTGACAGCACAGAAGTGGGACTGGTGGTTGATGAAGTAAGTGAAGTCGCCGATATTCCGGAAAAAAATGTCGAACCAGCCCCCAGAACAAGTAAAAACCATGGAGATAGCTATATTCAGGGGATGGGCAAGATCAACAATGATGTCAAAATTCTTCTCGATGTCCATAAATTGCTCTTCAGTGGCGAAATGCAGGAACTGATTGAGAACATTGAAGACTAGGAAGGAAGTTTATAGCCCCAATGACGTTAACGACCTCCCAACAAAACGAGAGAAACAGCCTGATGGCTATTTCCGACTCGGAATTTACCCAACTCAGGGATCTGATTTATCAGCGCTTTGGCATTAATCTGACTGAGCAAAAACGTTCCCTGCTGGTTGGTCGATTGCAAAAATTGATGCGGAAATTAAACCTTCCGACATTCTCCGCTTACTTTGAATACCTCGATCAGGACAAAACTGAAGCGGGATTAAGCGAACTCGTGGACTTAATTTCGACTAATCACACTTATTTCAACCGGGAAAAAGATCATTTTGACTATTTTTCTGAAACCGCATTACCCGCAGTTATTGACAGACTGAAAAAACAAAACCGCAAGGATCTGCGCATCTGGTGTGCCGGTTGCTCAACAGGAGAAGAACCATACACTCTGCTGATGTTAATGATGGAGTATCTGGGAGCAGACTACAGGTCTTGGGATGCTGGTATTCTGGCCACCGATATTTCGGACCGGGCCTTGACTATTGCCCGCAGTGGAACTTATGCAACGGATCGTGTAATGCAACTGCCGGAGCCACTGCGCAGAAAATATTTTACCCCTGCAGGGCCAGGCGAAATGGCCGTTGCCGACAAAGTTAAAAATGAGGTGACGTTCAGACGTTTTAATCTGATGAATACAACCTTCCCCTTCAAAAAACCTTTCCAGATGATTTTCTGCCGAAACGTCATGATTTACTTTGATCAGCCCACACGAGAAGCTCTGGTCGGTCGTTATCATCAACATACTGAACCCGAAGGTTATCTGTTCATCGGTCATTCCGAAACCCTGGGTCGTAGTCAAACCCGCTACCGCTATTTAAAACCGGCACTTTACCAGAAGGGAGAACTCTGATGACACGAGCTGTCCGTGTTCTTGTTGTCGATGATTCTGCCTTGGTCAGAAATATTCTCAGCCAGGGACTATCAGCTGACCCGGGGATTGAAGTGGTTGGTACTGCTCCTGATCCCTACATTGCCAGAGATAAAATTGTCGAGCTCCATCCTGATGTCTTAACCTTAGATGTTGAAATGCCCCGCATGGATGGCGTTGCTTTTCTGCGTAAATTGATGCCCCAATATCCGCTCCCGATTGTCATGGTCAGTTCCCTCACCCAACGCGGCAAAGAAATTACCATGGAAGCCCTGGAAGCAGGAGCCGTTGACTTTGTTGCCAAGCCAACAAGTAACGTTGCTGCAGGATTAAACGCCATGCTGATGGAGTTACGCTCCAAGGTCAAAATTGCTTCGACAGCCAATGTTGCTCACTGGAAAGGAAAACGCCCCATTACTTCATCCAAGAGAGGTCTTGCTTCAACTTCGGCTCTGGCAGAATCAACCGACAAAGTCATTGCTATCGGAGCATCAACCGGAGGCACAGAAGCCATCCGTCGCGTTGTTGAAAATTTTCCGGCAAATACTCCGGGAACCGTTATTGTCCAGCATATGCCAAGCGGCTTCACCAAAATGTTTTCTGATCGCCTGAACCAACTCTGTCAAATGCAGGTTAAAGAAGCCGAACATGGTGACCGTGTACGAACGGGGTTGATTCTCATTGCGCCCGGAGGAAAACAAATGGAAGTTGTCCGCTCCGGGGGATTTTACCAGATCTGCCTTGGAGGTGCAGAAAAGGTGAGCGGTCATTGTCCCTCCGTCGATGTGATGATGCATTCTGTCGCTAAACATGTCGGTGCCAATGCGGTGGGTGCCATGTTGACCGGAATGGGTCAGGATGGGGCTGAAGGAATGTTGGCCATGAAGCAATCCGGCTCCCGATGTATCTCTCAGGATGAAGCATCCTCTGTAGTGTTTGGGATGCCAAAAGTCGCCTTTGAAAAAGGGGGTGCAGAACGGTTGGTTCCTCTTGATAAAATATCAACAACCCTTTTGAGCCTGCTTACGGAGAAAAAATAAATGGGACAAATTGTGCTAGGCGTAGGTGACTACGGCGCTTCAAATACTCCCGGTGATGATGTGAAAACTTTTGCCCTCGGATCTTGCGTTTCTGTGATTTTACTCGATCCAAAAACCAGAACCGTAGGCATGGCACATGTCGCCCTACCTGATTCTTCTATAAACAAAGCCAAGGCGGCTGAAAAACCCGGCTATTTTGCCGACACTGCAATTCCGGCACTGTTGGCACGGATGGCTAAATTTGGTTGTGATCCCCGCGGCAAAAGAATGGTCGTCAAACTCTGTGGCGGAGCAAATGTCATGGACACCAATGACACCTTTCAGATCGGCAAGCGGAATGCCCTGGCGATAAAAAAAATACTCTGGTCCTATGGTATGGGTGCGGTTTCTGAGGATCTTGGAAAAAATTTCAGTCGAACAGTTTCGATTTCTGTGTCAGCGGGGCAGGTCACGCTCAGCTCGCCCGGAAAACCTAACTGGCAGCTTTAGGAGGGCGACAATGACTAAAAAAATAAGCCAAGAAGAGCTGCAGAAGATTGTTAAATCGGTCCCCATGCTGTCGGCAAGTGCCAGTCAACTACTGCAAATTGCTGCCCAGGCTGATCACGATCTCATGGATGTCATCAGACTGGTCAAAACCGATGCCAACCTGACAGCAAGAGTTCTTAAAATTGTCAACTCTGCTGCATTTGGATTGGTCAATAACATCACGACTATTGATCGTGCCATTTCTTATCTGGGGGAACGCATCGTTGTTGGTATTGCTGTTGGTGATTGTGCCGGCAAACTCTTGGAAAAAGAGCTCTCGGGATATGAATCTGCCGGTGGCGATTTATGGAAGCATGATCTGCGCACAGCAATTGCTTCCCGTGAAGTTGTCATTCAGAGCGGCGCCGACATCAGCCCTGAACTGGCATTTACTGCCGGATTGCTACATGATATCGGCAAAGCTCTTATTTCAGACTACCTCCACGGAACCGTTCCTGATGCAATTGAACTCATCACGAATGAAGAAGGCCTGGATTATATTGATGCTGAAGAGAATCTGATTGGATTCGACCACACCAAGGCCGGCTATGAACTTGCGAAAGCATGGCAACTTCCCGATGAGCTGGCCGAGGTCATTCTTCACCACCACGAACCAGAGAAAGCACAGGAAGATTTCCGTGCTCTGGTTTATGCCGTTCACCTTGGTGACAACATTGCCATGATGGGCGGATTTGGCACCGGGTCTGATAGCATGCGCTACAAACTTGACCAAAGGTACACGGACTACATCAAGATCGGGCCTAAAACACTCGCAACGATTATGCTGAATGTCGATATAGAATTTGAAAAATTGGAAGGGTCATTTAATGGCCCGGGAGAAAAAAACTGATGAAACGAATTATTATCGCGGACGACTCGGCTACCGCCCGAATGTTTATCAAGCGCTGTCTACAGATTATTGGTCTGGGAGAAGCGGAAATTATTGAGGCAGAACATGGGAAAGAAGCATTGACCGCCGCTAAAGCTCAGGAGGTTGATTTGTTATTGACCGACCTGAATATGCCTGTCATGGATGGTGAGACCCTCGTAAAATGGGTTTTAAAGCAAGTCCGAAACTCTGCGATCTCCCGGTCATTGTTATCACCAGTGCCGGGAACCCGGCAAAAGAAGCCAAATTGCTGGAGCTTGGAGCTCACAGAGTTTTGAACAAACCGGTCTCCCCTCCCGTCATGATGGATGCTCTTGCTGAGTTTCTGGACGAATAACAAACAAAGTTCTCAAGGAGATATTTGATGATAGAACATAATTCCTTCTACCAGGCAATGATTAATGCAACCTGCCAGACATTTGAAAATATGGCGTTCATGGAAGTCATGGAGCATTTTGATTCTTCCTACGAGATCCCGGCAGATGAACTTATATGGAACAGTTTATTAATTAATGACCCGGTTCAAGGTGAAATTCGTCTGGCCATGTCCAGAAACACTCTAAAAAATCTGACCAGCAATATTTTCGGTATTGCTGATGATGAAATAACCCCATCACAAATGGACGATATTCTGAATGAATTACTCAACACGATAGTCGGCTTATTCCTGACTAATTTGTGTGCAGATGATCAGGAATATCACATGGGATTACCAGAACTGGGCGAAAATGAAATGCCGGAAATTGATGCAAATACTATTGTCTGGAAACTGATGACAACCGAAGAAGATGCCCTGCAGATTTTTGCTAACGGAGCATCATTGGTTGCCCTGTACGATAAGTAAAAATACAAAACCAAAGACATTAAATTTCAGTTATTGACCAACAAAGGAGAACACAAAATGGGTAAAACAGTCTTGATTGTAGATGATTCAAATACGATGCGGAAAATAGTCTCTCGTTCACTTCGCCAAGCCGGTATTGATTTTGATCAAATTCTTGAAGCAGGTGACGGGCAGGAAGCTCTCGACGTGCTGGCCGGAAATAAAGTTGATGTCGTCCTGAGTGATATTAATATGCCCAACATGACCGGACTGGAATTTCTTAAAGCCAAATCAGAAGATGATGCAATCAAAAATATTCCGGTTGTCATGATTTCTACCGAAACCGGAGCGGACATTATTGACGAGGCTAAATCCTACGGTGCCGTAGGGGCCATAAAAAAACCGTTCACCCCTGACTTGATCAACGAAACGTTAGGACCACTACTCTAACAATCCTGCAAAGTTAAGATTATAGCACCGGAGGGGGCGTATATTTTCAGCCCCTCTATTTTTTAAAGGAGCATCAATGAAGTACGCTCAAGACATTGCCGATGCAACCCAGGAAATTTTTTCAAGTATGCTCATGCTTGATGTTGATCCGGGTGATCCTTTCCTGAGAGATGACAGCAAACTACTTAATGGCATCTCCGGAATTATTGGTCTAGCCGGTGAAGTGAAAGGACTTTTAGCAATTCACTTACCCAACAAGGCTGCCCAGGATATCACCACAGCCTTTCTGGGCATGGATGTTGAAGAAATCAACGAAGATGTGTGTGATGCTGTTGGAGAACTTGCCAATATGCTGGGCGGCTGCATAAAGACAATACTTGACCCTGGCGGAAGTAACGTTCAGATTTCTATGCCATCGGCCATCTACGGAGAGGAGTACGCCGTTGATTGTTTAACAGACTCTGAATCAGTGACAGTTCCCTTCACATTTAACGCTCAAACCTTCATGGTGGAACTACAGATCAGTCAAAAAAGCTGACCATCCGTCTTTCTGCCTCCATTCAAGGGAAAATAGTGGAATTTGCTAAAAAAATCGTAGAAACGACCGAAGAGATATTCAGCACCATGATTTTTATGGATGTTTCTTCTGAAGCTCCAATCGAACAGGGAAAACAGGATCTGGGATGTCATGTTTCAGCCATGATTGGACTGACAGGTCATTTTTCAGCCATGTTGGGAATTCATTGTCCGGAAGACGTTGGCCTGGCAATTTCAGGAGCAATGCTGGGGATGGACATTGAAGAGATTAACGCCGACGTTAAAGATGCTCTGGGTGAAATTGCCAACATGACTGCAGGCGGAATCAAAGAGCGATTCGCCGCAGAAAGTATTAACCTGGAGCTGGCGATACCGACGGCGATTTCAGGAAAATCGTATACCATAGCGTCCTCTACAAAAAGTAACAGGCTGATTATTCCCTTCAGGGTCGAGCAAGGACGTTTTTTCATTGAGATGAAATATAATCTCAATTAACTTTTCAGCATTAAAGAGGCTAACTTGGATCAGCGGGCTATAGTTGACGTCGTCTGTAAATCAGGAATGGGAAACCTGTCTGGAGAAATCGGCGTCCTGCTGGGTCAAGAGTTGACCTGCTCTGACATTGCTCTCAACGTTTCCACCAGAGAAGATCTGTTCAGTGATCTAAACCGCAAAAAAACTGCGCTGACCCGGATGACGGTTGAAGGTGATCAGCAGGGCGATTGCTTTCTTTTGTTTCCGATCTCTTCCGCTGCCATCCTTGGTGGCACTCTGATCATGCTCCCGGAAGATGTTATTGAAGAAAGTGCCAAAAGCGAAAAACTCGAGGGAGAAATCGATGATGCTTTTGGCGAAGTTGCCAATATTGTAGCGGGTGTATTCACTCAGGCATTTGTTGATAAATATGCCAAAAACCTTCGCTTCATCAAAAAAACTGTCGAAGAACTGATCCCTACGAAAATTGACCCCGCCAGTGAGCAACCTTTTCCTGCCGGAAATTACCATGTCACCAGCTGCAATATGAAAATGGGCGACATAGATCTCGGTCCTCTGGAGCTAGTTGTCCCCGCAGCCATTTTTGATCTTGAAGAAACAACTGTCGACAAAGAATCATCAACCGCACAACCAGCGGAGGAAGATAAATCGCCGCCGGAACAGGCGATACCAAGCCAGCCAGAACCGGAACCAGAACCGGAACCAGAACCGGAACCGGAACAAAAGTCACCCATTCCAGCAGACAAGAAACCTGTTTTTGCTGATACAAAAAAGATTATCGATGTCGTCTTTAACGCTATCATTGGTCAGGTTGGCGAAGAGATTGGAGCGTTACTCGGGCATCCTCTGAAGTGTAGTGATGTCCAGCTGACCATGACCAGAAAAGCTGAGTTCTTCTCAAATCATTGCATCGAACCATCGGTCATGACCAACATGAAAGTCACAGGTGATCGAGAGGGTTTAGGCTTCATGATAGTTCAGGTTCCCGACGCTATTGTACTGGGTGGAACCTTGATCATGCTTCCCGAAGATCAGATTGCTGAGCAGAAGAGTACCAGCCAATTTGATGGTGACGTTGAAGATGCGTACGGTGAAATTGCCAACATTCTTTCAGGCAGTCTGACCCAGGTATTTCTGGAGCGCTATTCCAAAAAACTCCATTTCGTCAAAACAGATGCACAAACGATTGTTCCGACAAAGATTGACACAGCCTCAGATCAACCTTTCCCTGAGAGTGATTACTATCTGGCCTCTTTTTCCATTGAGATGGAAGGGCACGAATTAAACCGGATTCTCCTTCTTTTCCCTGCTGAAGTCTTTGAGCTTGAAGGACAACCCGCATCGGAAACAGCTCAGCAATCTACGGCAGCAGAAGAACAGACAAAGCAGCAAGCTCATTCGTCCACAGGTGAAAACTTCAACGAACCTGCTCCGGGCGAATGGGGAGGACCACCGGAGTCCTCAGAGACGAATACGGGATCTGCTGTTACTTCCAGTGCCGCAAACCAACCCATATCCGATGAAGAGACTGCAAAACCAATGACGTCTCAGTCGGCAGAAAAACCTGCCGAATCGCCAATTGTCCTCTTGATTGCTGATCAGAAAACCGATGCTGATCCCTTTATCGAAATTCTCTCTTCTGCACAGTATGAGTGCCGGGTATTAACCTTTCAAGAAGAAATCAAAAGTCTCTTTCAGCAGCATAATATTCTGGGAATTCTTTTGATTATGGAGCAGATAGGAGAAAAAGGGTTTGCAGCCGCGATCAAACTTCAATCAGCAGGGAAAACTTTGCCCCCTATCATCTTTGCAGGTTCAGAATGGACCCGATCTGCAGTTCTACGGGCGGTTAAATATGGGGCAAAAGATATCCTGGTGATTCCTGCCAGTGGAGATGAAATTCAGGATAAAGTGACGAAACACTTCAAAAAGGCCAGCTAAACAGCAATCTATTTATGCCGGCAAGTTTTTCTTCTTGATTTTTTCAATCAATGTTGTCCGTTTTAAATTCAACATACGGGCTGCCTCTTTTTTATTCCCACCCGTCCGGCTTAGTGCCTGTAGAATCAATCGATCCTCAAACTCACTAATTAAACCGTTGAAATCCAGTCCATTTTCAGACCATTCAGCATCAGGAGGAGCAGAAGAAAAAGACGAAGGAGCCTCTGCCTCTTCAGAAAAATCGCTATCTGGCATGTCAACACAGCGGTACTTTTCCGGAAGTTCTTTGAGAGTGATTTTCTTGCCCCGATGTAAAATAACTAATCGCTGCATCAAATTTTCCAGCTCCCGGACATTACCTGGCCAGTTGTAATTAAGCAAACTTTGCATCGCAACAGGATCAATCGTAGTCCGTCTATCATCCTTACGCCGACTGAAATGTTCGATAAAGCTTTCTACCAACAAAGCAATATCTTCTTGTCGCTCACACAAAGGTGGCGCAACCAAAGGAATCACAGCGAGGCGGTAATAGAGATCTTCACGAAAATTCCCCGCAGCAACAAGTTCTTCCAGATTTTGATGTGTTGCTGCAATCACGCGGACATCAACCTTTGTCGGTTTGACACCACCAACCTGTTCAACTTCGCGCTCCTGCAACACCCGTAGCAACTTCGCCTGCAAGCTTGGCTTCATATCCCCTATTTCATCCAGAAACAGGGTTCCGCCATCGGCGAACTGAACCCGACCGATTTTAGATTGTTGAGCCCCCGTAAAAGCTCCTTTTACATAACCAAATAATTCACTTTCCAGTAATTCATCAGGAATAGCAGCGCAATTAACGGGGACAAAATGGGATGATTTTCGCTCACTCTTTTCATGAATGGCCCTGGCAATCAGTTCTTTACCTGTTCCACTTTGCCCTTGAATTAAAACCGTACTTTCACCATCTTCGGCGACGCATGATATGAGTTCAAATAACTCTAACATCTGTGGAGAGTGCCCAATCATCCCTCCGAATCCGCTTTTTCCCGCCATATGTATTAAACCCGTTTCTAAATGCAGAGTGATTTTTTTGACACTCACCTGAAAAATATTGGTCAACAATAATATATTTTCTATAATGTGTCAATATTTAGACACTTAATATCCAACAATAATTGTTCTATAGATAATTCCATTTAAATCTTGATAAGAGCAGTCTGTCTCTTCTTCATACGCAAAAAATTAACCATGACGTTAAGCCAGTCCATCTGACTTCCAATCATCCCTATTTTTACAGAGACAGCTATTCTTTTCAGGTGTTTTTATTGTGCTTTTGTTATGATAAAAATTGTGAAATAAACTCCTTAGGGATTTATTCGCCGGATTGCAGCTTACAGGAGATCTATTAAAAATGATTGAAAAAATATTTCAAGCTCTTCAACGCCTCTTGTTTTTTAATATTGTTGATTTTGTCCGGCTGCTCAAGCCTTCACGTAGATATTTTGCCAACGGTCGATTGGACTCATGTCAAGGTGGTAGAGTTTCAAAGTCCCCTTCAGGACCACTGGAAGTTAACTCAACCCATTAGATCAGAACTGCAAGGCATGGGTTTTCAGGTTGAGGATATGCCTGCACACCCCGGACCTGTTATTTAGCTACTTTACTCAAAGCAGTATAGATTTAACAGTCGAGAGCGAAAAGGTGATGCGACTGAGAAGCCTCCATATTCAGTTTACTGATCCGAAAACAAAGACCCTGGTTGCCGCAGCAGATTATTTCTATCCAGACAACACTCATCCATCAGAATTTGCGCTGGGTGTCAAAGAGTTATTTGCAGGGATTCGGGAACAGACAGCCAACCCATCCAGGGTTAATAAGTCTGCAACACCAGCCAAAGTGGTGGAACATCAGACACAAGTACCGACAACTGCTACCACCAACTCTTCGCAACCCAAAGTCGCAATAAAAAAACAGTCAACTCCTGAGAATTCAACTGAGACAAGTGCAGTAGAAACAATCACGAGTCACACCCCCGCACCAACCTCTGCTGAGGCAGAAATATCTCATCAGGAAAAGATCACTCCTGTACTCGACAAAAGCAGCGAAAAAATGCAACAAGCTGTTCAGAAAACCCGGTCACCATGGATCCCCAAATTTCAATCGTGGGGGTTTGAGAATTGGGGTGAAGATTCAATGGATGACTATTGATCTGAAGCGTTAGACCGATATCAAGTGATATTAAAAGGAAGGTTTGACATCGTCCTGATGTTGTAACTCCACACAGATAGCGTCAAACTCTTCTTTTTTTATTTCGACCGGAGGCATCTGTGTAAAGGGGCGAATTTTACGTGGATTCTTCAACCATTTCTCAAGATTCTCAACTGACCAGCGTTGTTTATCGTCGCCGAAATTCAATAAATAAAACTCAGAAAATATTCCCGACAAGTTGGGGCCGATAAGGCCCTCTCCCAACCCCCCGAAGCTTGCCGTTAAAGCACGATGGCAGCTACCACAATGTTTCTCAAATTGAAACTCCCGGGTAACCTCTTCACCCTCAAAGTGAACCACTTGCGGGAATTCCTGCTCAGGAATTTCAACCTGCCTTCCACCAAAGAGAATGGCATTAATAAGTCCAACTCTTTGTAGCTCATTGAAATGGAATTCGGGCATGAATAGAGCCGGTGTTTGAATTGCGGTCTCTAACTCATCAGGGGACTTCTCCAACTGAGAATAGTCAAGATTGGCCGAGAGTTTGTTGCCTTTTTCTTCGCTGACATGGCATCTGCGACAGGCATAATCTTGCAAACGCCGCTTGCCTGATGCCGTTGTCGGGTCAGCTGCGATGGTAAATACGGAGAAGCGCGCAGGAATAAGACCCTCATGGGCGATATTAAGGCGGGCGGTGCCGGAAAACCCGCGATGACAACTGACGCAAGAGCCACTCTCAGCATAGTGAACGGGATGGCACTCCAGGCAATAATTTTTAGCTGTCGGAGGCTCTGCAGCACAGAGATCCACACTGAGCAGCAGAATTAAAATCCAAATACGAAGGACCAATTTTCACCCCGGAAATACATCGCAATCACTGTCAGAGCAACAATTCCGAAAAAACTTAACAGTGTAATAATATTGACTACTTTTTGATCCTTACCAAACCAGCGGGCCTCCTCTGCTCGCGGACTGACGGGAAGCCATGGCAACAGAATAAACACAAGCCCCAGGGCAAGGATCAGATAAACCATCAAACTGGAGTAGCTGACCAGTTCCTGGGTCCACATCAAAAACCAGGCGGATTTTGACGGATTGGGAACATGACTGATATCAGCCGGCCCTTGCAGCGGCGCAGGAATAAACAAAGCCAGAAGCAGAAGGGCAATAGTTAACGCTGCAAAGGAAATCTTGATAATGCGAAAAAAATAGGGTGAAGACTTTATATAGTCACTCATAAATAGGGCAAGACCCCCTTTTGTTTACGAATCTGATAAAAATGCAGCATGGATAAGACCAACATACTTAAAGGGATGAGAGCGATATGCAACACATAAAAACGAATTAACGACATGGGTTGACCAACATCGTCAGGAACAAGAAAGCTGCGGAACAGGTCACCAAAAGGGAGGGTCCCGAGAAGGTTCATTCCCGTTTGAGTCGCCCACAAGGCCAATTGATCCATCGGCAACAAATAACCGGTATAGGCTTCAAACAAAGCCAGACATAAGAGTCCAAAACCGATCAACCAATTCAACTCTCGAGGTTTTCGATACGCTCCAGTCAGCAGAACACGTAAAGTATGCAGAAAGAGGAGAACAAGGAAAACATTTGATGCCAACCGATGAAGATTGCGAATATACCATCCCCCGGGTACGGAGTTTTCAACATAGAGGATTGATTGAAAGGCCCCGTGGGTCGCCGGCTGATAATAAAACAGCATCAACGCACCGGAAATCATCAAGATCAGAAAAGCGGTAAAAGCTAATCCCCCCAGACAAAAAGTGTAAGTCAGGCGTAAATTGCCACGCAAGACCACCCGTGGAAACAGATGTTTGATGAATTCCTTGACGAAATCGTCATTTGGTTTCATACCAGCACCACCAGTTTTTCACCCCGTTCTTCTACTTCCAGCCGTTCCAGAGGCTTGTCGGAAGGGCCTTTGAGAACGTTCCCTTCGCGGTCAAAGACGCTGCCGTGACAAGGACAAACCATATCTTCCGCCGTCACATTAACCGTGCAACCAAGATGGGTGCAAACCAGACTCAGAGCATAGATATCTGTCTCGCTCCTGATAACAACAACCCGGGAACGCTTGTAAACCAGTGCGCCACGTAGGGGGATATCCTTTTTATCAATCTCAAAAAGGGCTTTTTTAGGGGCTTTTTTCGAAGGCACCAGAAAACGCCATGCCAGTCCACCAAAAACACCGATTAAAGCTATTCCTTTAAGGACTTTTCGTCTTGGCCAAGCAGTTTTTTCCATCTTTTTACATAAGCTTTCGTATAAGCTGAATCTTTTTTGTTGATGCGCAAGAATTGCTGTGAGCTGACAAAAGAACCATCACGAATCGTTTGTCCCTGCTGATTCCAGAACGACACCAGCCCCAAACCATCCAGATCAATTCTATAGAGTCGATCTTCTTCATTTTCAAGCAGGTAACGGCGACGATCATCATGACAATGATCACACATGACGGTTCCGGTGCGTATCGTATGAGGGAAAAAAGGTTTCCACTCTGCTCCCAGCAGTTGATTTTCCACCAATGGGTATTCACCTCCGCGTAGATCAGAATAATAGGTTATAAATTCCGGACGTATCGGGCTATAACGTTGCCGCTCATTCAGTCCCAAAGGGGGCGCATCCTGTTTCCGCAGATAAGTTCTGACCAGATATTCACCTTTAAGGCGTGGTGTCTTAAAGGCTTTTTCCGCTTCCCGATTGCTTTTTCCAAAACGTAAATAGTAATTTCCATACTCCTGCGGTGCCCAGGACGAATGACAGGCATAACATTCCAACTTATCCATATGCGCCGCAATGCTGTGCTCGATGACACCGGGATCAGGTTGATGACATTCCTCGCAGGTTTGCGCCGCTTTCTGCCCGGCAATCAGACTTTTCATCGAATGACAGTCTTTACATTCCATGCCCAGTTCAGCGTGGATGTCCGGTCGCATTTTCAGCGCGCGCTCTCCCAGATGGACAGGGCCGCGCTGATAACGAGGGTGGTCTTCACGTGGAGCCCAGCCCAGATATTCACGTCCCACAAAATATCCGGTGTGACAGGCGAGGCATTCTTCCTGCGTCGCACTCACAATTCCGTGTCCGCCCCCGCCATGACAGTCAAGACAATCAGAGACATGACAGCTGCTGCAGTTGTTGACATAAAAATCCGGGTCAACTCCCGCGAAGGTGTGCTCAACAAATTTCTTCTCCGCCGTTCGCGTCGTCATAGCCTGGTCAAAGATCTGATCATAACCTTGATGGCATCCGGTACAACCGTTTGCACGCACGGCAAGTGAAGATGGTCGCGGAGTCAAAGCAGGATCACTACCATGACAATCACGACAAGCCAACTCAGCATGAACGCCCTCAAGCTGTATCATCCTTGAAGCCTCTGCAGTACCAGAGGTTTCACTGCATAACAGAAGTAGAACGCTTAAGACAATTGTCCAAAACATTATAATCCAGTTCTTTCTGATAAATAGGATCCTTGGGATCATTATGACAGACCAGACATAAATTCACTGCCATGATTTTTTTTATTTCTTCAGTGACAAATGGTCTGGAGTTCTCGCGTGTAATAGCTGAAAAAGCTTGCACTTCACCATCTTTCATGGTGATGAAACCATCCAGAGGTTTCTCTTCTGATTTTTCACAGATCAAGGTTGATTCAACATTATCACTCTCAACAATGTGCTGTCCAAACCCAAGAAATGCCGGATTGGCATGACATTCTCCACAACCGATGGCTTTTGGTCCCGTATTGTGACCGAAAAATGGTGCAAATCGTAATTGCTGCTTTCCTTTATAAATCGTGACATATTCGTCGAGAATTTTTTCTCCCTGGGGATCGATCACACTGACAAAAGTTTGGCAGCCGGGGGTCACGGTAGAAATTTTCCCGCGTTGATTAAGTGCCAGGGGAAAAGGATAAAGCATCCGATAATCCTCTGTCTCCCTGAATTGCCCAGGAGTTTTTTTGCCTTTGATATAGTCGGTACCAAGCTCTCTCTGATCATATTCAGTATGGCAACCATAACACTGTACAACAGTCCGCGAATGGCATGAATAGCACTCCATGCGTTCATGCCCGCTGATGGTGTGCTCAGGAGTTCCCGTAATCACCTTGCTTTCATGCAATTTACCGCTGCGTTTACCTTGAACCCAGACCTTCTCATCCTCAATAAAGACATTTGAGTATTTACGCCCCTTGGATGTCAGCACCATACGGTCGCCCTGTTGCATCCGCTTTTTATAATGTGCGGATTCACGCAGAACCTCATCATTTTCGCGATTGATCTGTTCAACCCGAGGACCTTCGGATGCGCTACCATGGCAATCTTCACAGGTGATTTCCGTTTGCTGATACATGTTTTCATAAGCATAACCATCACCCATGATGTCGCGCGAAGTATGACAGTCAATACATTCCATCCCCTTTTCATGATGAATATCGGGAGGAATCCGGGTCACATTACGAACACCACTGATAATATCAGGGCCGGGCTCCCCATTTCGAGTCGGAACCAGGCTATTGTTGCCATCGTTACGACCTTCGTAGGAAAGAGCTATCCGGCCACTGCGATTGTGGCAGCGAACACAAATACTATTATCCGGCAAGTTTTCCATTTTATGACTGGCGGAATGAGGCCACTTCCCTTTAACCGTCAGATCATCTCCCTGATAGGTTGCATTCTCATTGTACGGAAAATGGCAGGCACCGCAGCCGGACGCGTGGCTACCGGTCCAAACCCGATTTGAGTCAACGCCGATATGACATAAGGAACAGGTCTTGCGATAAAGCTCACCGGCCAGATTATCAAGCTCCACAACAGATTTTAGTTCCATCTGCTCCCCTGTTGCGTTTGGAACCTGCTCCTTACGGGTCGCATAGAGAATTCCATCTTCTCCCTCCCAGGTTGCCTGAGTATTTTTGATCATCCCCGTGTTGGTGTACATCAGATTGGCTCTGACCCGGTCCAGCTGGTAAGGGTGACATTTGCCACAGGTTTTGTCCCAATATTTTGGATCGGCAGGATTTTTCGGACCATACATACTTTGATGAGAAGCCTTTTCTTCAGGCTCATCCGGATCACCACCATGACAGGAAACACACTCAAGATGGGTTTCTGATGCCAATTCCAGCCCCTGATGACAGGCTGAACAGGTAGACCCGTCCCCCGGCTTCTGACTGCAGCCTGCAACGATGATCAGTAGGGCAAGGAATAAGATATAGCGTTTTGGAATTGTTCTCATAAATAACTTTACGGGCCTTCATGATGTTATTTTTTAGATTCTAGCATGGATGGAATTTGGAACAAAAAAAATACGGCTGTCGATCCAATGTAAAGACAAACCGGGGATCGACAGCCGCTGAGCAATGTTCAATGCGCAAGCAAATAGATGTTATTCGCTTACCGTCACTTTTTTCGTAAAATCTTGCCAGATAAATGGATCACTCTGCTTGTTACCATACGGCAGATACCAGAGTTTAACATTGATTTCCAGCTCGTTATCCATCAACTTCCGCTCAATGATACGGTCATTATCGTCGTAGATATCTTCGGTATAAAATGGAATCTCAAAATGTTCTTCAACCGTTTTCCCTGGAGGCAATCCGGTATCATTGATGATGCCGCTTTTCTCGTAAGGACCACGGCCCATTTCATCGCCACGACCCATTTTTTGCGGCATTGGCATGTAGATTTTTTCCTGATTGAACAATTCATCCCCTTCGCTGTCAACTGCACTGACCGACAGAACCAGTCGGTTAGGAGTCGGTCAGCCATCAGGGATGGCGTGTCCGGTGCGGTTGGTCATTTTAACTTTGACAATCGCTTTCGGCGTCATCAGGCGACCATCACGCCATTTAGCCCCGTAAGCTTCAACCTCAAAATCGACAGCGGCATCTGACATAACCGTTGAACGGTAGCTTTGCATATCGTGGCCGAGGCCACTTTTTTCCATGTGACATTCCTGGCAGGTTTCAGTGCCGCCTTCTGCAGTATAAGCCCAAAGGTAACTACCATACGCAGTAGCGCACTGAGT
This sequence comes from uncultured Desulfuromusa sp., assembly GCF_963675815.1. Taxonomy (NCBI): domain Bacteria; kingdom Pseudomonadati; phylum Thermodesulfobacteriota; class Desulfuromonadia; order Desulfuromonadales; family Geopsychrobacteraceae; genus Desulfuromusa; species uncultured Desulfuromusa sp. The sequence continues at coordinate 1,774,734 of NZ_OY776574.1, read as the reverse complement.
TGGATTGTCCAGCTCAAAGTTCGGACCAAGACCGTGGCACTGGCCACAGAAGATTGATTCGCTCATGATGGGACTCACCTTGGCATGCGGAAAGGCTTCGTCTTCATGCTCGCCATCATAGGAACCATAGACGGCACCATCCTGAGGATAGCCATCAGTCCATTTGTGAGTAATCGCCATACGGTTATGACAGACCAGGCAGTTGATATTCAGACTCAGAAGAGTGTCTTTCATTTCATCAAACTTCGTCTCATCATCATTGCGGTAAGCGTCCATCAATGCATAAATGTCAGCAATAAATTCCTTGGCAACGGCATCCGTTGCATCTGCCAACTGCGGCAAGTGGCACTTGGCACAGCCCATAAGATGATCAACTTCAACATCTTCCGGTTCTGTTGCTCCTGAATAAGCCCAGGACAGGACCCCGTTTTCTAATGCTGTTTTCATCGTTGCAGCAGTCCGCCCGGTTCCATAGACTGAACGAGCATGGGCTGAGTTAGCCCATTCATCATGGATGTCTTCGTGGCAGTCAATACATCCGGTAGAATCATACATGGAAACAAGTTCGGCGATAGTCGTGGCCTTGCCTTTTTTAGCGACAATTGTTCCGTCCTTACCCACACCTGCGGCAAAAGATGACGTCGCAATTAGAGCAAAGGTCGCGAAACAGGCAAATAAAGCCATCAACGTGATCTTTGTCTTTCTCATATTTAATCCTCGATATTCTCAAAATGAATAACCCCGCCGCAAGCAGCGGGGTCAACGAACATTCATATTTACGGCTGACAACCGACCCCGGCAGTCAGTCTGTAAAAATTAGCAGCCTTGGAGCATACTCCCGCCGCTCTTTTTAGGTGCACCTTTTGAATCGTCAGCTTCAATCTCTACCTTGGTCCCCACTTTTAATTTAGCGGCTTTACCTTTGGTAATTTCAATCGTCACTGTTTTTCCCTTAACTTTCGTAACCTCACCTTTGAAATCAGCAGCGAATGAGACCCCCGCAATACTGACAACGAATGCAAGTGCAGCAATGAGTGCTAGCGTTTTTTTCATCATGTTCCCCTTTCATTTGTAGGAAAAGAATATTCCCCCCAAGGGAAGTGAGCTCCCGGGGGGGGAGGGTGTAAATGCAATCAACTTGATTTAGAACATTACTTGAACCTGTGCAACGAAGGTATTTGTGTCTTCGATCGTCGCATCTTTGTCATAATCAAGGGCGGTATATTCAACCGTTACTTTCAGGTTTTGACCTCGGACATAGTAATTGAATCCACCTGAGTACAGGGAGACTTCCTGGTCATAAACATCGTTAAGCTTGGAAAAAGACCAGCCTTCAGTTCTGGCAAATAATTGTAATGGCATATTGGGCAAGAGATAACCAACCTTGACATAACCACCGTTCTTTTCGCCGTTGTACCCAGTTACGTCATCATCCGGGGAGCCATTTTTATAGGCATCATCCAGATCATATTCAACGTAGGCAGCAGACAGGGTGAAAGTTCCGATATCTTCAATTGGATACTCAGCAAATGCGTCTACAGTCCAGGCACTGTAGTCAACTTCTTCCGTTCCTGCATAAGCAACGCCAGCTTCAGTTTGATAAGCGGCACCAAAAGTCAGGACTTTTTTCTGCCCCATGTAGGTCCCTTTGTAACCGTAATTTTTTTCAGGATCGAGCAGAGACACATGGACACGTCCCGAGAAGCGGGGATTGGATTCAGGTGAAGAGGCTGAGTCATTACGTCCGTTCATGACATCGAAGCGATACTGAAATTTGTCTTCAAACAGGTTGCCCCAGAGCGCAACACCCTTATCACGAGTCGAAACGAATGGTGCACGGATAAAAACAGAACGGTCCAAGGTTAGCGGAGCTTCACAAGCTTCCTGATTTTCGCGGGTCAGATTATATTTGAATTTACCAACCCAGAGATTAAAGCTGTTGCTCAATCTAAAGCGAAGGACAGCATCCAGGATCTGCATATCACCATCGCCACCATCAGAAACACCGTAAGGGAGGATATTTCTGTCCTCTGTGTATTCAGTCTGTACATACAGACCAAAGTTATCGCCATAAGCGCCCATCAAAGCAATACGATTTCTCCTGAAGTTGAATTCGTTTGCGTCACCTTCACCGTCAGGACTTGCCCCGGTATCACGATTAAGGAACTGAAACTGGCCTTTATAATCAAGCTTCAACAAACCTTGATCTTCGTCTCCAAAGCTCCAGATAGGTCCAGCGAAAGCCGAACTTGCTGTCAGGCAGAACGCTACAGCGAGACTGCAGAGCAATGCTGCTTTTTTAAATACTGTCATGCGGTTATCTCCTTTTTTCTAAGAGGTTCCATACCGCAACATCGCAGTATGGAACCGATTTTGTTTTAATTTAGCAGTTTCCACCTAAATCACCACTGCCTGCAGTTGGAGCATCATCACTGGAACTACCGGAGTCCGCAGGTGGTGTTGTCTGATACTCATAATCAGCATCTTCAACTTGATTGGCATCAGCAGGAGCCAACAACAAGGCATCAGCGTCAGCATTAAGCGGTTCTACTACTTTGATATGGTCTTCATTGTAGTTGATGACATCCATATAAGTAGCACTGTCAGTTGCCCAGGTAGAACCATCCGGCAACTCACCGCCCATGTCAGTTGTTACAGTCGACATCTTGCCCCATTGACTCCAGGAGCCATCATAGGTCATGACCGGCCAGTCGAGAATAGCGTCAAGAACAAAGAATCCGGTGGATGCGATATAGCCGGTACGACAGTAGGAATAAGCAACTTCAGAGCCATCTACACCAGCAGCATTAAGACCAGCTTCAATCGTAGCGGCATCCTCGAAGGTGAAATCACCGCCATCATAGTCGACATTGAAGTTTTTCCAGCTGAAAGAGGTCCCACCTTTTGGCGTTCCTTCAAAGACAACATAATCATCAGTCACAGGTGCGTCTACAGGTAAGGAGAAAACACCAGCAGTGGATTTTGTAGCGCTCTTGTCGCCGCGCATGTCAACAGCAATACCACGACCATCACGGACAGCATCCATCAGTTCAGCAAGAGAAACGCGGGTATCAAGCTGTGCACCAGTGTCCAGATCGGCCACGCTAAGAGTCGATGGGGTGATCGTTGGTGCTTCGACAGTCAACTCAGCTTGTGGCCAGGCACCGTTATAACCATTCAGGACCTTGATGCGCTCTTTGGGGAAGCCCCAGTAGCGGAACAGGAAGTAAGCGCGACTTGGGAAATAGGTTGCTGTTGCTGAAGATGTGATAACGATAGTCGTGTTTTCATCGATTCCTGCCGCTTGAATTCTGGCGTCCATGCTGGCACCGTCAAGAACCAAGTTGACTGCTGGAGCAGGACCTTCGGTACGGACAATTGCTTGACCGACATAGTTCCAAAGTTGCGCACCAGGGATATGTCGCTTTGCAACATAGTCTGCAGAGCTAGTAACATCGAGAATCACAACACTTTCAGTTGCTGGATCTGCATCATTGTTGACCAGACCAGCATCTATCATGGCCTGTAGTTCGGCTTGAGAGATCAGAACCGTTGGAGTATCGGTTGTTGCTGAAGGAGCGACAAAACTAACAGTACCTGTACCATCAGCATAATCACCATCTGCAGCTTCTACCTGACTTTGAACAACATCGCTGTCATCAGCGGGGACATCGGCAGTAAAAGGTGCTGGCTGTGGAGCAACAGCAGACGCAGCGTCCAGTGTTTCTATTTTCAGAGGACCAGGATAAAGGCCTTGATTGTAAGTATAGGTTGCTGCATCTAAATACCGGTCGATAGCCCAAGGAGAAGTAGCTCCTAGCTCGCCACCAGCAGCTGAATTGCTGGAATACTTGCCAGTCTGACTCCAGGAACCATCGTGTAACTGAACATCGGCATCAAGTATTGCATCGATGGCAAAGAACAGTGGGGTTGCAGAATAGCCAGAAGTACAATATACGGTGACTTTTTTACCTGCATCCCAGCCTTTATCTGTAAATAAAGTTTCAATTTCTGCTGCTGTTTTGAATTTACCATCGGTAAACAACTCAGCCTGCGAAAGATACTGACCACCTTCGGGATGACCATCAACAACAACGATATCGCCACCAACAAGCCCTGAAGTAGCTTTAGTGCCATTATAATAACTGTCACCACGGGCATCAAAAACGATATCTGCTGTTGAAGTGGTCAAGTCAGTCTTGATGATTTCAATCAACTCACCGATGGAAGCACGCAGATCATCATTGATGCTATCCAGATTACGAACACTGTAAGTTGATGCTGTTGGTGTAGGAGCATCATCATAAGCGGTCATAGATGTTGAATACTCAGCAGCAAAAGCAGCATTACCACCATTAAGGAACTTAAGCCGCTCTTTCGGGAATCCCCAGTAACGGAAAGTCCAGTAAGCCCGAGTTGCCAGATAAGCAGAGCCACCAGTTGTGAAAACTATCGTAGTATTTTCATCAATGCCAAGACGCTGAATAGCAGCATCCATCTGCGCTCCGGTGGCAACCAGAGGCGCCGCATCACCAACACCTTCAAAACGGGTTGCCGTCAAATCAGCAGCTTCCAGACGACAGGCCCCCTTAATACGGTCAGATTCGGCAGGAGAGCGGAAGTCGACAATAACGACTTTATCGCCATAACCAGTTTCATTCCCTACGACACCATCGTCTATCCAAGCTTTAAGTGTTGCAGGCTCAATAAGCACGCTCGTTGCAGCGCCCCCGACTGCAGGTGTATCTGCAATATCAGATGAAGTTGTTGGAGTATCGTAGCTACTTCCTCCACCACCGCCACAACCCCAGAGCAGAAATGCGACTGCAACCATAAGCAGCAGCAGGCTCAGCTTTCTAAAACTTTTCTCGACCTCTCGAAACATAATACCTCCTTTGGCAACGTGCTGTTTTTAACTGTGTGTCAAGTAACGTATAAAACCCGAAACACACGAAAGAGCGACCATTCTTTCTCAAAATGTATACGCCAAATTACAGAGATTTGAATTCGAGATCAAGAGATAATTTAAGAAGAAAAGTGATTTTTTTATGATCCAATTAAAACAATGATATTAATAGGTTAGCTGTAATTATTTATTCAATATGGATGGATATTCATAGAGTCAAATATAAGCATATTGACGCGCCAAGCGAAAAAATACCACATCTGTACACATATTCAAAATAGCAGATGTTTATAGAATACGATGCGGTGATATTAGATATGTTCGAGAGAAAAACACCTCACTGTTGTAGGTCCTGCACTCCTCTGATCATCGTAACCACGAAGGAAAGAGCAGACAGGACACTCATGTCCAATGGATGGATTGAGAGTGGAATAGGCCAGCAGTTTTTTGTGATTATTGTGCTGCAATACTTGTCCAGGCATTGTCAACCAATTCATCAGACAAGTCCTGAAGGGGTTGTTCGAGAACTCCCTGCATACGGAGTTCCACGGCACGAAGAATAACTCCGGTATAGGAAACGGCCGCAATAAGATGGTTACCCGGCTTGATTTCGCCGGAAGCAATCCCATCGCCGATAATCCGCTGGACTTCCAAAAAAGCAGCGCTGGAGCATAAAGGAAAAAGCATGTTTGAACGGATCTCTTTGCGCACCGACAGCATGTACTCCATCATTTCGGAATCTTCTTCAGTGATTTCAAAAACCAGCTCAGCAAAAGCTCTCAGCTTGTCTTGAATGCTTGTCGCCCCACCAATCCGCTCTAAAAAAAGATCCATAAACTGTTGCAGTGTTTTCTGATAAACAGTTTCAGCTAATTTTTCTTTATTGCCGAAGTGAAGATAGATAGCACCAACACTGACCCCTGATTCTTTAACGATTTCAGGAATGGCAACACCACGATAGCCCTTTTCAACAAATAGCTTGCGGGCGGCACAAATCACCTGGTCTATTTTTTTCTGCGGGTTTATTTTGCGTTTTTCCATTGTGACAATCCTTTTTAGAAAAAAACAGATCCACGGTAGATTTAATGCGCCATGTCATTTACTATGCGGCGCAAAAAGAATGAACGATCGCTCTTTTATAAATCAATTATTTGGCACGCTATCACCAGTTATTCGCTTGTGTCAACTTTGTCACTTTATTCGTGTGGGTTTTCTACTTCGATTTAGAGGCTTCTTTTTCCTCCAGACACAAGGTATGCTGAAAAAGACTCAGGCATAAAAACGAATCATTTTCTCTTATGCTGTTGCTCATAAATGACACCAAAGCTGCTTGAATTTTCGGAGAAAGCACTTGTACGCTGAATACTTTGGGCTCAACGAAAAACCATTTTCAATCGCTCCGGATCCTCGTTATCTGTACATGAGCAAAAGTCATCAGGAGGCTCTGGCATATCTCCTCTATGGGCTACAAACCGAAGGTGGATTTGTCCTCCTCACCGGTGAAATCGGTACGGGAAAAACAACCGTCTGCAAATGTATGTTTGAGCAGGCACCCGCGGAAATTAACTTTGCCTTTATCATCAATCCCAAAGTTACAGCCCAGGAACTGCTTGAAGCCGTTTGTGATGAACTATTGATCAAACGACCTGACAATGGTTCAAAAAAAGATCTGATTGACCTGATCAACAAGCATTTACTAAAAACCAATGAACAGGGAAAAAAGACTGTCATCGTCATTGACGAAGCACAAAATCTGACCAGCGATGTGCTTGAGCAATTACGCCTTTTAACGAATCTTGAAACCAGTCGGCATAAACTATTACAGATTATATTGCTTGGACAGCCAGAGCTCAGGGATCTGATCCGCAAACCTGAACTGAAGCAGCTATCGCAACGGATAACAGCCAGATACCACCTCGGTCCGCTGAATCAAGAAGATACAACCATCTATGTTCTCCACCGCATTCACATTGCCGGCGGAGAAAAGACTCTTTTTACCGACGGAGCTATCCGGCTTATCTACAAGCAGACCGGCGGAGTCCCCCGTTTGATCAACTTACTCTGTGACCGGGCGCTGCTTGGCGCCTATACCGAACTGGAAGAACAGGTCACCCGGCGTATTATCAAGCAGGCCAACAAAGAAACCTTTGACTTACAGTCAAAGAGTTCAAAAGCATGGTGGTTGCTTGCAGTGACATCTCTTATCGTCATATCCATTGTCGGTTCTTTGCTGATCACAACTGAAGATAAAGTCTCCTCAAAAAACCTGCAGGAAACATCCTCACAGGAACTGAATCCGGCAGAACTTTCTCCATCAATAGAGACACCTCCGCCGTCGCCACCGTTAGCTGAGAAAAATGAAGAGAAGAAAGAACAACCGGTCCTCTGGCCGGAGAGTCTGGGATTTGGAAACAACTTCAATAGTAGCTTTAAAGAGCTCGCAGCATTATGGCAGCTTGATTTCTCTGATCAGGGAAATGAGCCGTGCCTTTTTGCACAGAGCAAAGGCCTCAGGTGTCTTAAAAAAAGTGGCAGCCTTGACAGCATACAAAGCTTGAACAGGCCTGCAATTTTAACTCTTTACGACAATCAAGGGCTCCCGTTTTATGTTCTTTTAGCTGGATCAGATGGCCATGAAGCTCTCTTCATTGTCGATGACACACACATAGAACTCAATACTGACGTTCTGGAAAATCGCTGGTTCGGCGAATATTTCCTTCTGTGGAAAGCACCAACGGGGTTCTCCGGGGTACTTGCCCCCGGTCAGCAGTCCCCGATGGTCCACTGGTTAGCGACGGCACTGGAGCAGCAGGGACTCTACATGATAACAGGAAGCGAAAAAAAGCTGGAAGGAGCACTTCTTGGAGCATTGAAACGTTTTCAGTTTACTTCGGATCTGGTTCCTGATGGAGTTTTAGGGGCACAAACAATTATTCAACTCAACCGAAGCAATGAAACCTCGGGTCCAAGACTTTACGCAGGAGAAATTAACTAATGTCCTATATTCTCAATGCGCTGAAAAAAGCTGAAAATAAAAGTTTTGGTGGCGAAAACTTAAAAGTAAAAAAGCAGATCCTCATCTTAAAACGACAGACAAGAGGTGGAAAGTTAAAAATTTTACTGCTGATCTCCGGACTGCTGGGAACCCTGCTCTTGGGAGGATGGTTGGGCTATATGCAAACAGGTCAAACGGAACAACCGGTCGCCGCGACAAAAAGTCAGGGAACTCCGGATCATGATCCGATTGTCCCAAGCGACCATCAACCTGTCCTTGTTCAGGACAGGTTGACATCGCCTGTAAAAACTGCGGATGAGATTCGTTCCGAGAGCATTCAGAATAATAGGACGAACGCCAAGAGCAGCGGCGGAATTGTCAGCAACATCAGAGAAATCAATCCACCAATTCCGGTCAGAACAATGGCAGTGACGCCAAAAGCACAAGCAGAAGCAGAAGAAGTCGTCCAACCCGTTGCGAAACAAAAGGTCGAAGAAGATACCGAGCCGGGCCTGCAAAGCTACGCAGATATTCCCCTGAAAATCCAACAGAAACTCCCTTCGTTAAAGATCTCTCTGCACTTTTACAACTCAGTTCCGGAAAAAAGACTGGTTCGTATCAATGGCAGAAACCTTCATGAAGGGGACTGGATTGAGGAGGGACTAGCCGTGGAAGAGATCAAACCGACAACAACTGTTTTGAATCACGATGGCTATTTATTTGAGCTGAATGCTCCAGGAGGATAGCTTCTTAAAAAATAACAGGGAGAACGGATCAAGCTCATTTAAAATTATCTCCCAGTAATTTGATATGATAAGCTGTCTTTCTTTCACGAGGCAAAGGTTACTATGTCTATACGTCACAAGGCACTCGCACCCAAACATAACAGACAAAAAAGGTCCGCGTAATAATGCTCACATTTTACCAGAAATACTATGTGCATATTAACTTGTTTCTTGTTGTCGTTCTGGGCTTATCATGTGGTTTTTTGGGAGGCACTTGGATGGATAAAAACATGAGTTGGGAAGAAAACAACTCAAGAAATTCTATCTCACATAAGTTTGAAAAAATGCAGGCTTTTGCTGCTTCTGATCTCAATCTGATTTTACAACGCAACCTGTTTGACCCGTCAAGCCGCTCCAGTTCGGCCACTATCAACCTCGGGGCTGACGAAGCCACTGCAAGTGAATCCGTGACAAACAGCAGAAAAATCACCGGAGCTAAACGTATTTTACTCGGCACGGTCGGCGCCGGTGAAGACTCTCTGGCTTTAATGCAGTCTGAGGGTGAATTCACCATCTTTCATTTAGGCGATGAGCTTCCAGACGGCGGTATCATTGAAAATATTTTCAGGAATATGATTCAGGTCAGAGAGCCGGACAAAAGCCTGACCGACGTGATGGCTGTTGAAGAGAATGAAACGAAAACGGCACGTACGGTCGCAGGAATATCGGCAGCGACAGACAGTGGAATAGAAAAAATTGGAGAAACACACTGGGTTGTCCCGCAAAGAACGGCTGACGCGACCCGAGAAAATCTTTCGACAGAATTGCGTCTGGCACAAATGCAGCCGCGGATCACAGATGGCAAAACCGATGGGTTTATCATCCGCAGACTTCGACGCACTTCTATTTTGAATAAGTTAGGATTGAAGCGCGGCGACGTCATCCTTAATATTAACAACATCCCCTTAGATGGCCCTGAGTCAGGGCTGCAGGTTTTTCAGCAATTGCGGGAAGCAAGACAGATCAATCTGGCGGTCGAGCGCAAAGGCGAAGCAATGACATTTTCTTACGAGTTGAATTAGGAGAATTCCTTGAAAATCCAAAACTTTCTGATCTTATTGACAGCTCTGGCCTGTTTGTTTGTCAGCCCTGTCCTTATTGAAACCAATGCGGCAACTCCGCCGGACGATCGTATCTCATTGGATATCAAAGATATTGAATTAACAGAGTTGATAAAGACCATAAGTGAACTGACGGGTAAGAATTTTCTTTTTGATGAGAACGTCAAAGGAAAAGTCACCATTGTCACCCCCGAAGTTATGACTCTGGATGAAGTCTATCAGCTTTTCCTGACCGTCCTTAATGTGAAGGGCTACACTCTCGTCCCTTCCGGAAAAGTTAATAAAATCGTTTCTGTCAAAAATGCCCGACAGGAAAACTTGCCACTGCGATATTCAAGTTCGGGCTCCACCTCTGAACAGTTCATTACCCGTCTGATCCGACTCGACTACCTTGATGTTGACACCGTTGCAAAATCAGTTCTCGCACCATTGATGCCTGCCACCGGGAACATCATTGCTTATCCCAAAACGAACACTCTCATTTTGACGGAAAGTGCCGCCACCATTGAACGTCTGGTGAAGATCTTGAAGCAGCTGGATCAACCCGATCTGGCAGGAGATATGGTTGCCTTTCAACTCAAGTACGCGGACGTGAAAGAAGTGGCAACCATCTGCACTGAAATCCTGGCGGAAAAAACCATCTCAACCAGAACATCCAAAAAAAACAATCTGTCCATATCCGCAGGAACGCAGAGCAAAATCATCCCCTATCCCCGGACGAACTCTCTCATCGTGCTGGCGGATGAAGAGAGTCTGGAGAAAATTAAAAGCTTGCTCCCCTTGCTGGATCGCGAACTTTCAGAAGAAAAATCCAACATCAACATTTACAGCCTTGAAAATGCCGATGCAGAAACTCTGGCGGACACCCTCAACCAGATTTTAACCGGGATCAAGGCAGAAACGAAAACGCAAACCAACGGGACAAAAGACAATACAACTCCATTTTCTTCAACCCCTGTTTCAATTACGGCAGATAAACCAACCAATTCTCTTATCATCAATGCCCAATATGCTGACTACAATGCTCTTAAAAACATTATCAAAGGTCTTGATATCAAAAGAAAACAGGTTTACGTCGAAGCGTTGATTCTGGAAGTCTCCATGGCAGCAACCCGGGATCTTGGAGCCTCACTTTCCGGTGCCATTGATCTGGGCAGTGAAAGTATGGCTTTCGGCACCAGCAATCTCAATACTGGTGCAGCAAACTTAAGCAGTCTGGCCGGCTCAGATTCGGGAGTTCCCAGCCTGCTTTCCCAAACCATTGACGGCATTTTGTTAGGTGGACTCTTCAACCCGATTACCGTCACTGGCCTCGATGGCGAAGATGTCACCGTTCCGGCTATCTCGGCATTAATTGATCTTTCTGAGAAAAACGGAGATGTCAACATTCTTTCGGTCCCACGTCTTTTGACTTCAGACAACAAAGAGGCAAGCATTATTGTTGGTTCCAATGTCCCGATTATTACGGAACGACTGACCGACACATCCAACATCTCTGCACAATCCGTGTCTGTCGAACGTAAAGATGTGGCATTGACCCTACGCTTTACTCCCCAGATCATAGAGGACAATCTGGTCAAACTTGAAATTTTTCAGGAAATAACCGATCTCGCAGCCACAAATGTCGGTGAGGTCGATATGGTTGGACCAACATTGACAAAACGGCAGATCCAGAACACCATCCTCGCGCAAAGCCAACGCACTGTCGTCCTCGGAGGTCTCATTGGTACCAATTCACAGGAAACCGTATCAAAGGTTCCAATTCTCGGGGACATTCCCGGCTTAGGTTGGTTATTTAAGCACACAAGCGTCACTAACCAGAAAACCAACCTGTTGGTCTTTATCACCCCGACAATTATCAACAATCCGGAAGATCTCTTGGCAATAACAGCTAAAAACAAGATTTCTGCACAAGAGTTCATCCCTGAGAATCTTCAGGAAACATTTACTAAACAAGTGTTGGAAGCAGAGGACGTCGATACAAAAAATCTCCCAGGAGAATAACCATTTCAATCCTTCGGAATGATCGAGATGAGTTCAAACAACAAGCAAGGCAAGTATCAGTGGTGGAGTTCAGGTTTTGACAAATAATAATTGGCAGCAATTTGGAGAAATATTACGTCAAGACTTCTCAGTTGCTGAGACTGATATCGAGACAGCACTGAGAGATCAAGAGCAAAATGGTTTGCGACTGGGGGAGATCTTATTAACTAAAAAAGTGATCTCCGATACAATCCTGGCTCAAGCTCTGGCGACCCAGCTGGACCTCCAATTTTATCAAGATCTGCCGGCACAGACAGGACTGGAAAACCTCCTTTCCATCATCCCTATCGGTTACGCCAAAGACAGAAGATTCTACCCGATCAAACGCACTGAAGACAGTCTGCTGGTCGCCCTGTCCGACCCGCTTGATTCAACTCTGCTCAACGACCTTGGGACATTGACGGGAGAAGCTGTTGAACCCTGCCTGGCTTCAGCAACGGAAATACTCAAAGCAATCAATAAGAGCTACGAAGGCAAGGTCGGTGAATCCGACAATGTCATTGAAGAAATCGAGGGTGATCGCTCGACAGATCTGGTTCAGGACTTTGAACCGGAAGACCTGCTGGACACATCAGATGAAGCTCCCATTATCCGCTTTGTCAATAGCTTGATCACCCAGGGCTATAAAGAACGTGCCAGCGATATTCACATTGAGCCCTTTGAAAATGAATTGATGATCCGCTATCGCGTTGACGGCATCCTTTACAATATCCACAATCCCCCCTTCAAGGCCCATGCCGGTATTGTTTCACGGATCAAAATCATGTCGCAGCTGAATATTGCTGAGAAACGCTTGCCCCAGGATGGTCGCCTGAGGGTCAGGATCGCAGGTCAGGATATTGATGTCAGGGTATCAACCCTGCCGACGGCATTTGGCGAGCGGGTCGTGCTGCGTTTGCTGGACAAGGCTTCAAGCGTCCTGTCTTTGGAGGAGATTGGCCTCAAGGAGACTCAGCTGCAGCGGGTTGAAAACATGATCAATAAGTCCCATGGCGTGTTTCTGGTGACAGGGCCAACCGGTTCAGGCAAAACAACCACTCTCTATTCAGTGCTCACGCGTCTGGATCGCCTGGAAAAGAATATCATTACCGTTGAAGATCCGATCGAGTATCAGCTCTCGGGTGTCGGTCAGCTCCAGGTCAATTCAAAAATTGATCTGACCTTTGCCAATGGTCTCAGATCGATATTACGACAGGACCCTGACATTATCATGGTCGGAGAAATCCGTGACCAAGAAACCGCAGAAATTGTCATCCAATCAGCTCTGACCGGACATATGGTCTTTTCAACACTGCATACCAATGATGCCGCAGGAGCTCTCACCCGGCTTGTAGAAATGGGCGTTGAGCCATTCCTGGCGGCATCCAGTATCGTGGGTGTCATGGCCCAGAGGCTGGTGCGCAAAATCTGTCCGCACTGTCGTGAAGAAGTTGTTCCCCCGGCCGAACTGTTGGATGAATTAAGGGACGAAGGGTTACCGGACAACCCTGTGTTCTTCAGTGGCCGTGGTTGTGAACGCTGTATGCAGATCGGTTATTGGGGGCGGACAGGAATTTACGAATTAATGGAAATGGATGATGATGTAAGGGATCTGCTGTTGAAAAATAAAGATGCCGCAAGTATCCGTAAGATTGCAAAACAAAAAGGAATGCAGACTCTCCGCTCAGCTGGCCTGACAAAGGCATTACAAGGAGAGACAACGCTTGAAGAGGTGCTTCGTGTGACCCAGGAGGAGAACTGACCTTGCCTTTTTTTGAGTATTCAGGATTCGACGCAAAGGGTCACAAAGTCTCTGGAAAGGCTGATGGAAGCGGCCGTAAAGCCGTTGTGAAGAAACTCTCGCAGCAGGGAATCTACATTACCAATCTCAATGAGTTGGCGCAATCATCGTCATCCGGGTGGCTTAAATCTTTCGGCATCAAGTGCAAAATCTCTTCAGCAGAACTGGCAGGGATGACACGCCAGATGGGAACCCTCTTAAGTGCCGGAATCTCTCTCGATGAAACGCTGCTGACTCTCGGGGAACAAACGGAGCAGGCCATACTTGGAAACACGCTTATGGCAATTCGGGAAAAAATTCTTCAGGGGTCATCGCTGCACGAGGCGTTGAACGGGCACCAGCAGGTCTTCCCGAGTCTCTATATCAATATGATCCAGGTTGGTGAAAGTAGTGGAACCCTGGACCAGGTTACCCTCCAGCTTGCAGACTTTCTTGACGAACAGGCACGTATCAAGTCCCGCATCCAGGCCGCGACAGCCTATCCGATTCTCATGGTTCTGGTTGGGTCCGGCGTCTTGGCGTTCCTTTTTGTCTTCGTCGTTCCCAAAATAACCCTCATGCTCACTGAAATGGACCGTGCCCTGCCATGGCCGACACAACTTCTGATAACGTTGAGTGAAGGGGTCAAAAACTGGTGGATGGTCTTCCTTGTTCTCATCATTGCAGCACTGATTGCATTGAAACGTTATCGCAACACCCCGGCAGGAAAAAACAAGACCGACAGTATTCTGCTTAAAATTCCGATTTTCGGACGCTTGAATTTGCTGATTGCAACCGCCTGGTTTTCCCGGACTCTCGGCACCCTGTTACAAAGCGGGGTACCACTTCTGAAAGCCCTCGATATCTCAAAAGGGCTGCTCCGCAACAAGGTATTGAGCAATGCCATCGATGATGCTCGTCGGCAGGTTCAGGAAGGCGGCTCACTGGCAAAAAGTCTCAAAGAATCGGGAGTTTTCCCGCCAATGGTCGCTCAAATGACCGCAGCCGGAGAAAAAAGTGGCCAACTCGAGCCAATGCTGACCCGATTGGCGGATACATACGATCATCAAACCGATTTATCGATAACCAGCCTCCTTTCCCTTCTGGAACCGATTTTGATTCTGGTCATGGGGGGAGTTGTTGGATTTGTTGTTCTGGCAATACTGCTTCCGCTGTTTGAAGCAAGCCAGGGATTCTAAACCACTGTAAAGGGCTTTCAATGAAAAAAAGATGCAGAGACACACGAGGATTTACACTGATTGAAATTATGGTTGTAGTCGTCATTCTGGGAATATTGGCCTCAATTGTGGTGCCGAAACTTCTCGACCGTCCTGACCAGGCGAAAATAACCAAGGCCCAGCTCGACATTAAAGGCTTAGAGGAATCACTGGGGATGTTCAAGCTGGATAACGGCTTCTTCCCTTCCACAGAGCAAGGACTCAATGCCCTTGTTACAATCCCGGACAGCGGTCGGATTCCATCCAAGTACCCTGATGGCGGTTATCTGAAAAAAGTCCCCAAGGACCCATGGGAGGGAGATTACCTGTACCTGTCACCGGGAGCACACAGCAAGGACTATGATCTCATCTCGTACGGTGCCGACGGGGAACCGGGGGGCGAAGGGATTGATGCTGATATCAATAGCTGGGAACTCTAAAAAGTCTTCCGGCTTTACCCTTCTGGAGTTGACCATCGTTCTCTTTCTGGTGGGGCTGTTTTCAGTCATTGTCCTTCCCCGTTTTTCTCATATCGGGGAAGGCGAGCTGCAACATTCTGCCAGAAGATTGTCTTGGACGATTAAATATTTATTTAATGAAGCCGCCCTCTCATCCCGGAACATCGCATCATTTACAATCTGGATGACGATACTTACCGGGGCATGATCTTAGAGACGGATGGCTCCCTCTTCAGCGTGGAAAGGATTCCGGAAGAGATAAAACTGGACCAGAATATCCAATTGATGGATATGACCGTTTCTGGACGAGGCACATTCAGCCAGGGTGAAGTGACGGTAAGAATATTGCCATCGGGATGGATTGAGGCAACCACGATTCATCTTCGCGGAGCAGACAATCAAACTCTGACCGTGGTGGTCAACCCATTGACGGGGCATTGTGAAACTTATGACGGTTATCGTGAATTCTAACCCTGCGGACACTCAAACAAGCCCCTGAAGTGAAAGAGACTTATGGCGTTATTATCAACTCATAAAGTCAATAGATCCACAAGAACCGAAGCCGCTGGATTTACTCTGCTTGAAGTGATGATCGCAATCGCCATCATCAGTATTGCGCTGATATCCCTTCAGGCACTTAATATTCGGACCATTGCAACCCATGAGCGCTTACAAAGGATGACTCAGGCAACCCTGTTGGCTCAGCATAAGTTGAGTGAAGTGGAATCCCTCTCAGGTGGGGAGGTTTTTCAGGACACAGACCAAGGAATCTTTGCGGAGCCGTTTGAGCAATATAAATGGCAAACCCGTTTCACAGACACTCCGCTGGATTCGGTACGGATGGTCACAGTTGAGGTCATATGGGGAGATGGAGAGAAAAATGAGATTGTATCCATTGATTCTTTCATCTTTTGATAGACCGGCTGCAGAACAGCCCAAGGGCTTTACCCTGGTGGAGGTTCTGGTTGCTATCAGTATTTTTACCATTGCCATCACATCAATATACGGGGTCTTTACCTCCATCAGCGCCTCAAAGGACAGGCTCGACCTCAATAGTGAGACCTACCACCAGGCGCGCGTGGTTCTCGACAGAATTGGTCGTGAAGTGCATGGCATTTATAAACATAGTCTTGATGATGCAAATATCTTAAAGGGCGGATTCAATGAAAAAGGCCAAGTCTTTCTTGAACTCAGTACCACCGCAACCGTTGCGACAAACATCGATGGAAAGGGATTTGCCTCTGTCCGTTATGAGTTGGTTGAAGATAATGAAAGTGAAGAGGGAAGCTATGTTATCATGCGCACAGAAGAACCTCTTCTGGGAACCGTAGGGCTTGACGATTTCCCGGCGATGCGGATGGCAACAGGGATTAAAAGTTTAAGCGTGCGGTATTTTTCAGACAGTGACTGGTCGGACAAGTGGGACCAGAGCCTCCAGGGTTTTCCGGATATGCTGGAGATCATGATCACAGCCTACGATAAAGAGGGTGGCGAAATCCCGTTTTTGACGGCATTCAAGCTCCCTGCGGCCGGATCTTGATGATGACAAACAAAAAGCATGAAAAGGGGATGGCGTTACTTCTTGTTTTAATTATTGTGACATTGTTAACCTCGATCCTGATGGAACTGTCATATTCCACATTGATTGAGCAGCGACTGACGGAAACGTTCAGGGACAGTACCAGAGCCTATTTTCTCGCCCGTGGCGGCATCACCGCCGGGCAGACATTAGTTTCATCTGATAAGAATGAATATGATGCTCCCACTGAATCCTGGGGTAGCGGCATTGCCAACTATCCCGTGGGAGAAGGTTTTATCTCTTTGGCGGTAGAAGATTTAGGCGGGAAACTCGCTCTCAACTCCCTGGTGGTCGGCAACAATCCGCAAGCAGTTGTTATCGACCGTTTTTACAGACTGTTATCAGAACTTGAGGTTGATGAGCCGGCTGAATTAACAGCTGCCGTCATTGACTGGCTTGATTCCGGAGATACCCCTTATCAACAAGTGCAGACAGATGGTCAGGAATTGACTGTCTCCGGAGCTGAGAATATCTATTATCAGAGCCTGGAAACGCCCTATGCATGTAAAAATGGTCCAATGGAGTCACTTGAAGAACTGCTGTTGGTGAAAGGATTTACTGAGGACGTTTTCAACATTGTCAGCCCGTATTTATCAGCAAACGGTACCAAGCTGATCAATATTAATACTGCTGCCTCCCAAGTCCTCACATCTCTTAGCGCAAACATCAGTGCACAAAGTATAGAACTTATTACTGATAGCCGGTCCGGCAACCCGGTTAAGACAATTAACGACTTGCAGACCATGCTGGCAGAAGATCAGTTCAGCCTGTTAAAAACGTTATCCAATCAAGGGCTTCTCGGGACCACAAGCAGTTTTTATAAAATTACCGCAGAAGCCGTTATCAACGACGGAAGATGTGCTCTTGAAACCCTGTTCGACAAAACCAGCAAATCCTTGTCTTACATAAGGACAATCTGAATACGATGAAAAAACGATTTCTTGGCTTAGACATTGGAAGCACCAGCTGTTATTTGACTCTTTTGGAATACGAAAAGAACGAATTGAAAGCAGTTCGTTTTTATAGCAGCAAAGGTGATGAATTAGCGGATCAACTGATAGAGTTGTATGATCATGTCGATCGTCACCTTGGCATCAGTGACCGCGTCGCTGCAGCCTTACCGGCAAAAACAGCCTATGTCCGTAAGCTGGAGCTCCCCTTTCGCGACAGCAAAAAAATAATGGCGGCGATCCCTTTCTCTTTGAGCTCACAGATACCGGTTTCTATTGACGATTGCCTCACCAGCGCCATCATAAACAACAAATCCACCAAGGATTTATCCCACGTGACCGCAGCGGCAATTCCCAGAGACAGGGTCGAAAAAGTTCTCAGCTCTGCGGCTGAAGCTGAAATGCCCCTGCATATACTGGATCTGCCGCCATTTTCGCTGATGCCCCTTGTTGCACAAAAGACCCAGGATGCCATCCTGATTACAATCAATTCCCAGGAAACACTTATCAGCTTCATCCGGTCAGGACAACTGGAAGACTATCAGCTTCTGCCAAAACAGATACAGCCAGCGGCCAAAGGTGATATTCAAAATATTTCGCGAGCAATAAAGACCCTGACAGCTCACGATAAAGACATGAATCTACCGGTGCTTATTGTCGGCGATGGCGACATTGAAACACTAGCAACCCACCTGAATGATATCGGTTATGATGCTCAAGAACTGGCCCTGAACTTAGCTGGTGAAATTGTCCCACCGGCTTATTTTCACGCCACCTCTCTCGCCTTTCGAGCCTCCGGGGCGAAAGAACAGAAGTCGTTTAACTTCCGCAGTGGTATATACGCCTTAAAAGGGGAGTGGCAAAAACTTAAAAGGGCTTTGTGGCTGACCGCCGCCCTGACCATCATCAGTGCCCTGGTTGTCACAACAACAGCTATGATTCAATATCGAACCAGAGTGAATCAGCTGGACATCCTCCAGAAAGAGATGACACAGCTGTTCCAGCAGACATTTTCAACGCAAACTGTGATCGTCGACATCCCCTTGCAGATGAAAAGCAGTATCAGACAGCTCCGTGAAAAAATGAACTTTATAGGCGGCTCCCAACCGCAAATTCTGCCATTGCTGAAGCTCCTTTCAGATGCGACTGAAAACGTCGCATTTGCAGTCGAAGAACTGACGATCGGATCCAACGAAGTCAAGGTCAGTGGAAGTGCCCCCTCATTTGATGCGATCAACAAAGTCACAGAGCAGCTGGAGACATCAGCACTGATTCAAAAGGCCCAGGTGGCTGAGGCGCAGATGGCACTCAAAGGTGAAAAAATCAACTTTCGACTCATTCTGGACCTTGTCCCAAACTAGCTAGGATATCAACGTGCTTAATCGTATCGATCAACTGGAAAAGCGTGAGAAACTCTATCTCCTTGTCGGGATAATTGTCATTCTTGCAACCATCATCTTTTATGGGATCTATCAGCCCTATCATCAGCAGTTGATACGTCTGGATAAAAAGATCGCCAGCAAACAGTCCCAGCTCAAGGAAGTCAGAAACCTGCAAGCCGAGTATCAGTCCCTGCAAAAACAAGTGGACAACACCCAAAAGAAAATGAGCACAGGAGGTTCACTGTCACCATTGGCTAAGGTTGAAGAGCTCGCATCCAATGTTGTCAGCCGGGAAAAATTAAGCTATATCCGTCCGCAACCACCCCAGATTCAAGAAGATATCCGTGTCGATAACCTCGACATAAAACTGGAAAAATTATCACTCGAACAGATGTTACAGTTACTCTGGGAGATTGAAGCTCCTGAAAGCCAGATGCAGATCAAAAATTTTCGGTCCAAAAAAAGATTCGACAACTCTTCAGAAATCGACCTCACAATGACAATCTCTGTCTATGGTAAGAACTGAACATGAAATACACCGTATCAACGTTATTCAATAAATCAAAAATAATCTTGCTCACCCTTATCCTGTTTTCACTTGGGTTGTTTGCAGGAATTCTTTTCTCTTTCCCTGAAGCTAAGGTTAAACAGATAATCATATCGTCGCTGGAAACCCAAGGCCAGGTCTCCGTGACCCAGGGGGATATCAATATTTCCCTGTTCGGTATTGATGGCTCCAATTTGCAGATTCAACCGGAAAATCCGCTTTTGCCAACAATTCCGATCAAGTCGCTGGCCATAACTCCGCATTGGCTCTCCCTGTTGTCAAAGAATCCCGGCGGACATCTGGACATGCAGTTGTTTGACGGAACACTCACAGCAGATATCTATCGCGATGGAACCTTAAATCTGGCAGCGTCCGAACTCAACCTCGCTTCTCTGTCACTCACAGATCAAACATTGACAATAACCGGTCAACTGGCAGAGATGTCGCTGTCAAGCGTGGTTCCATTGCAAAAAACTTCTGACAGTCTCATCAGCTTGTCTCTCAAAGATATCAATATCGCCAGAAACAGTGACTTAAAATTAGCAATCAACCTCGGTGATATCGTTATTAACGGGACAGGACGTGGACGCGCCTTCAAGATTACTTCTCTTCAAGCAGCCGAGGGAGACTTGGCTATTTCAGGCCGAGGAAGAATCCTGCTGGGGAAAAGCCTACCCTCATCAAAAATCAACTTGAAAATGGAGATTCGCCCACAAGAGACAGCAGACCCCATGATTGTAGAATTGCTGCAGTTAGGCACGAGAAAAACTGCTGACGGCAGTTATGAGTTAAGCCTCTCTGGCTCTTTATCTGATTTGTGATAAAAACAGTAAAGGCGGGAGAAAAGAATCCGGAAATGTTCATTGTGATGACAGACAATAAGACCATAAAATAACGATAAAAGCAGCCTCAGCTATAGCAACCTTACTGCGATGGTCACGATGGCTCCCAGGAAACCACAAGTATTGCTCTGCGCATGTGATTTCCTGGGAAGTCAGCTTTTTAGTGAGCAGCATCCAGCAATTCAGGATATGGCCATTCAGCTTGACCCTTCTTCAAAATATAAACCCGATCTTCAGCAACACCGGATTTCACCAGTAGATCGTAAGCACGTTTGGCACCTCCACCACCTCGGGGGCATACCACCACAGCCAGATCGTTGTTACTGAGAAGGGGAGTGATCACGGGTGTCATTTTACTGCGATCAGCCTCGCTTTTGACCGGGTAGGCATAGGTCGCCTTAGCACCAATGATATGATGTTGGTTAAATTCATCTTCGACCTGAATATCGACCAGTGTCATCGGAGTCTTTTCAGCCATATTTTGTTTGACCTCTGCAGCAGTCATATATTGATATGCAAAAGCCGGAACGGACAGAGAGAGGGTTAAAAACAGAACCATAGTCATCATTTGAAACACTTTTTTCATCTGAAACTCCTGAAATTAATGATGGTTTTCACATAAAATCGACAGACTTCGCGCTCATGAATAGAGGATTGACCGATGGAAGTCAAACAGGTTGTTTTAATAGAAAAAGTCAGGTCTAGTGAAAAAGCAAATACCCTGTTCAAGAAAATCGACTCCATATTGAAATGACCCCGATTTCTTTAAGTCTCAGGAAATCAACACAAGTTATCAAAGATTATCTTCACTCGGGGTTCCTCAGAATTGGCAAAAAACATAAAAAACAAGGAAAGCGAACAGAACCAATTTTTTCCCACGCACAAAACTTTCCAAATTGCATAATCATTGCTTCTATGCATAAATAGGCTTATAATTTATTTTCTATGAGAAAACTTCCAACGACGGGATAAATGATCATGGTGGATGAGCTGCCCCTTCCTTCAGGAAAAGCATTGCTCGCGGCACAAAGCGAATACTGTGTCTCCCTTATCAACAGCTTTAACCAGGCAATGTTCAGCATTGATTCGAAAGGGACGATTCAGCTCGCAAATCTATTGGCCCGTGAATGGTTTGACTGTCATCCGGGAAGATCCATCATCCAAGTTTTTCCCGGCATTTGGCCCCAACTTTCCACAGCATTCACTTCCGGTGCACGAAAAACAGAATTACCGCTACGGTTACACTCCAGAAATTACATCGTTCATTTCTCCTTACTGAGCGAGACGGCCCCGTTGACCAGCGCGGCCTGCGTTCTTGAAAGAATCCCTCATCTCAATATTTTCCATAATGAGCAGGAAATGAGTTTGGCGCTGGAAACTCTTATCGACTCAACATCGGACGGTCTCTGCATTTGCAATCATGAAGGAGAAATATTACGCATCAATCGAACCTCAGCCCGCTTTTATGGGGCCGATACAAAGGAAATGATCGGCAGAAACGTCACAGATCTTGTTGCAGAGGGACTCATTGATCAATCGGCAGCATGGGAAGTCATCAAGCGTGGGGAGGTCAGCAACCTGTTACAACAAAGAGGCGACCGCAAACTTCTGGTTACGGGAACGCCGATCCATGACAATTCCGGAAATCTGCTCTGGGTCGTCGTCAGCGAAAAAGATGTCACTGAAATAGACACTCTTCGCAGAGACCTGGAGGAGCAGAAGGCCATAAAAGACGAATTTCAAATGCAAGTGTTAAACCTGCAGAATATTGCTTTTGAAGGCCGTGAAATCATCTACAGAACTCCCAACATGATCAGGGCCATTCAGCAGGCACTGAAAGTCAGCAAAGTGGATTCTTCAGTTCTTATTCTCGGTGAATCAGGAGTTGGTAAAGGGATTATCGCAGATCTGATCCATAAAAATTCCAATCGTGCCAACATGCCCATTATCAAAATCAATTGTGGTGCCATCCCGGAGTCGCTGATTGAATCGGAGTTATTCGGCTATGAGAAAGGTGCTTTTACCGGTGCTCAAAGCAGCAAACCCGGATACTTCGAAATTGCCGATGGCGGCTTGTTGTTTCTGGATGAAATTGCGGAACTTCCTCATTCCGCACAAGTGAAATTACTGCACTTTCTGGAGGATGGCGAACTAACGCGACTCGGAGGGACGGGAGCAAAGAAAGTTGACGTCCGTATCATAGCTGCGACCCACCGTAATTTGGAGAAAATGATCCGACAGCGGAAGTTTCGCCATGATCTTTATTATCGCCTGAACGTTATCCCGATCCACCTCCCCGCACTCAGAGAACGAAAAGACTGTATTCTGCCAATGATCCATCACTTCCTGAACCATTTTTGTGCCCAAACCCATACCCAAAAACACCTGACACAGGCAGCGACCGAGGCCTTGCTCCGCTATGATTATCCCGGCAATGTCAGAGAGTTGATGAACCTTTGCGAGCGACTGGTTGTGATGAGCGAAACAGAAATCATAGATCTGCCTGACATTCCGCCTCACGTTACTGGCAAAAACATGGAAAAGAAGGGTGAACTTACCCATGAATGGCCCGAACAGATGTCCCTGCAGCAAATCATCGAGAGTGTCGAAAGGGAAGTTTTGTCTCTTGGTCTTAAAAAGCACTTCAACCAGGCGCGCATGGCTGAAGCGCTGGATGTCAACCAGTCAACCATCACCCGCAAATTGAAACGCTATGGCATTCGCTGAAGCATTTGATCTTGCACAGCTGCAAGAACCACAGATCACGATACCCTCCTGCATAGACAGCAGCCCATCCTGAAAACCACCCTCCTCTCTTGCAAAAACAAAAAATTGATAAAATTCAACCAGTTAAATAAAAACCCCAACGGTTTCAAGTTGTTTGGCATTGCCTTTGCTTTTTATAGTCCCAAAACAGTTCAGCGAAAGACCCGCTATAACAATCATGAAGATATCAGCAGATCAAGGAGCAGTGACAATGAAAATACTGAACGACCCATCCCTATTTCATCAGCAGTGTTACATCGATGGACAATGGACTGATGCCGATGACAAACAAACCTTGGCAGTAACAAATCCAGCCAATGGCGAAACCATTGCCAACGTTTCGAAAATGGGAGCCGCAGAAACCAAGAGGGCAATTAATGCCGCCCACAAGGCCCTGCAATCATGGAAGAAAAAAACCGCTCAAGAGCGTGCAAAATTACTATATCGATGGTTTGAGCTTATCCTGGAAAACCAGGAAGATCTCGCGATCCTCATGACTCTTGAACAGGGTAAACCGCTTCAGGAAGCACGTGGGGAAATCTCCTACGCCGCATCATTTATCGAATGGTATGCCGAGGAAGCCAAACGAATTTATGGTGATATCATTCCCGAGCAGGAAAGAAATACGAAAATTTTGGTTTTAAAAGAGCCGGTGGGTGTTTGTGCCGCGATAACACCATGGAATTTCCCCTCCGCAATGATTACCCGTAAATCAGGTCCTGCACTTGCGGCCGGGTGCACCATGGTTCTAAAGCCCGCCAGCGCTACACCTTGTTCGGCTTTAGCCCTGGCTGAACTTTCGGCGCGTGCAGGAATTCCGCGAGGAGTCCTCAACGTGGTGGTGGGTTCTTCCGCTGCAATTGGCCAAGAGATAACGTCCAGCCCCATCGTGCGGAAATTATCCTTTACCGGATCCACGGAAATCGGCAAGGAACTGATCGCTGCCTGCGCCGGGACGGTCAAAAAGATTTCCATGGAACTCGGTGGAAATGCACCCTTTATCGTTTTTGAAGATGCAGACCTGGATGCGGCGGTCGAAGGTGCGATCATTTCAAAATATCGTAATACCGGACAGACCTGTGTATGCACAAACCGCTTCCTTGTACAGGATAGCATCTACGACATCTTTGCAGAAAAACTGGCGACTGCAGTTTCACGCATGCAAATTGGCCATGGATTATCCGAAGGTTCCCAGCAAGGACCGCTGATTGACCGCCAAGCGGTAAAAACAGTTGAACAGCATATCGATGATGCGATGCAGCAAGGAGCGCGGCTGGTGACTGGTGGCAAACCTCATGCCCTGGGCGAAAACTTTTTTGAACCGACAGTATTGGCCGACGTGACGCCTTCGATGCGCATTGCCCACGAGGAAACCTTTGGCCCGGTTGCACCCCTTTTCCGCTTCCAGTCTGAAAAGGAAGCCATTGCGATGGCGAATGATACGGAGTTTGGACTGGCAGCCTATTTCTATACACGCGACCTGGCAAGAAGCTGGCGTGTTGGACAAGAACTTGAGTATGGCATTATCGGCCTTAACACCGGCCTGATTTCTAATGCTTCCGCGCCATTCGGAGGCATAAAAGAATCCGGACTCGGCCGAGAGGGGAGTCGCTATGGAATAGAAGATTACCTTGAAATAAAGTACCTCTGTATGGGCGGTATTCATTGAAGAAGATAAACAGCCACCTCTGTTGCGGAGGTGGCTGTTTATCAAAAACCATAATTAACGAGAAAAGCAAAAGTCGATTCAAAACTGTTTTTTCCGGCCATAAAAGAACTTCTGAAACGCTCTAAAGGGCACAGTGCAACCCAGGCCTAGTTTTTATCCGGTAACCCTTTTTCGATTCCCTGCCGAAGATTTTCCAGGGTTTCAGCGACCCGGTCATCCTGATCCTCGTGAGAATAGAGTGACCCGATCATTCCCCCGAGAAAACGCATGGTTTCCTGGATTTTTCGGCATCGACCTGATGGGCCAGCAAGGACTTCTGGACCGCCTTGGCCAATTCTTTTTCGATCTTGTAATCTTGATTTGTTGTCATGCTTGTCCTCCTTCAAAGTCGTGAAGCACTCCTCAATGGCGCGTCCGGCTCAACAAAGCACACTTCGGCAACCAGCGGCAGATGATCGGAGGCCTGTCGAGCCAGCGGTTCGCAGTAGACCTCTTTGCGCACCAGGCACTGCAATGGTTTGACCAGCACATGGTCGAGCTGCAGCAGCGGCCAGCGTGATGGAAATGTTGCCGGTGAGCGAATTGCGCCAAAGTGCCGTTTCAGCTGGCGTAACGGTCTGCCCCAGATAAACCACTCGTTGAAATCTCCCATCAACACAAGCGGCGTACGTTCCTTTTCCACCAAATGATTGCACAGGCGCCGAACCTGATCACGGCGCTCACTGGGCCGCAATCCCAGATGAGTCACTGCGACCTGTAATGGGCTCCCCTGCCAATCGAGTTCGGCAATCAGTAAGCCGCGTGGTTCACGTCGTTTGAAACTGAGATCGTAGCGTTCAACATTGTGCACCGGTAATGAGGTCAACAAAGCATTGCCGTAATCACCGCGGGTACGCTGCATGATCGGTCCAGCAATCACCTGCATGCCCGTCTGTTCAGCCATATTCTGAAGATCATCTCGGCCTTTTTCAAGTTGGTTATCGACTTCCTGCAAACCGACCACTTCAGCCTGCAATTGCCGAATAACGGTCACCACTCGCGACAGATTTCGCTGACCATCGCTGCCGATCGCCATGTGAATATTCCAAGTAGCCAGCGTCAGCTTCTTCTCAGCCATCCTCATGCTCGCTCTTTTTCATCAGAAGTTTTCTTGGCAAGGGGCAACAACCAATACACCAATGGCCAAAGCCAGTATCGCCAGACTTAGCGTTTGCCACTGTGGGTCCGTCAGAGCTCGCTCTAGACCTTCCTCAAAAATCATGATAGCCAGGATTCCTGGACACATGCCGATCAAGGTCCCGAGGATGAAGGAACGAGCAGAAATATGGCTGGCACCGGCAACCATGTTAACAACAGTAAAAGGTGCAATCGGGATCACCCGGATTAAGGCAACTGCCAGCCAGCCTCGTCGTGCCAGTTTGCGACTGAGCTGATTGACCTTCTTACCAGCCAGCTTCTGTACCGCATTCCTACCCAAACAGCGCCCCAGAAGATAACTGGCCAGCCCCCCCAGAACACTACCGCAGAGGGCAAGGAAAAAGCCTGTCAGCGCACTGAAACTGAGTGCTGTGGCCAGGATCAGCAGGTTAATCGGAAACATCAGGCAGCTACCAAGTAGATAGATAACAAGCACAATCGGCACCATCAGCGAACTTTCCCGTACATAGTCAGCAGCGGCCATCAGGTTTTCAACATTCAGCCACAAACTCAGTGGTGACCAGCGCCAGAGAGCTCCCAGCAACAATGCTCCCAGCAAAACCAGAAAAAAGGCCCAGCCTTTGCGGCGGTTGAGCATTTGTTCATCAGTAGACTTCTCTTCTACGGCGATGCCGAAATAATCTAGCAGTTGCTCCAGCCCGATCGGCTTTTCCGGGTCGGCAATCAATTCTCCAGGCAACGCCTGCCATTCAGGCTGTTCTCCCTCCAGAGGAAGTTCCTTGAGTGACCGCTCGGCGTTACCAAGTTGTTCGATCACTGCCAGCAGCGAACCTGTTTCGCGCAACTTTTCTGCCACCTGTTGCTCATTGCAGTCCAAATGCTCCGCCAACAAGCGATCGCGGAGCCTTGAGATAATATTTGCCCGTTCAGGATCGCCATCAGCAGCCAGGGAGAGGTTGCATTCGCTATCAAAACTCATCGAGCGATTGCTCAAGTTTGCCGACCCGATAGTCATAATCTGGTCATCGGTAATCAGCAGTTTACTGTGGACAATGATAACATCATCTTCCAAGCCCACACGTTCTGGATAGCATACCATCAGGCGATGATGCTGATCGGCATCCTGCAGGCGATGATGCAGTTGCTTTCGTAATACGCCCATCGTTTCTTCTTCCAGCCAGCCGGGGCAGCGCTGCGGCAAAACCAGAACGATCTCCGGTCCCTCTGACTGGAGCAAGGATTCTTCCAAGGCAAGGGCAATCTTCTGCGAACTGAAATACTGATTTTCTAAATACAAATATTTGCCTGCCTGATTGATTGCTTGCAAATAAAACTGTTCGACCTCACGGACTTCCGGGTCTTCAGCATAAGCCGGCAGCGTGCGCAGGATTGCCAACTCCTGGTCAACAAAATCCGGTTTGCAGGTGAACGGCCAATCGCCTGCCGATTCAGCCAACCTGATCTCCGGCAAGGTTTCGCCTGTTGCCCGTTGCCATCTCCAACGGGCCAGGTTGCCAAGAGTTCGAGCGATCTCGCCGGTCACAAGCATCTGGGCATCATGGACTGGCCCGTATGCATGGCCATTATCACAACGTTGTGGGTGCCCCGGAAGATGCTCCGAGGTATCCCAGCGATAACTGGCCAAATCCATACCACCGACAAAAGCCAACCGGTCATCAACTACGACGATTTTTTGATGCTGTGAAGCACCGGCTGGGTGACTGTCATCCAGCTCGAAATGAACTCGTTTATGGGTCATCCAGCCAAAGCTGAAAAACGACCAGAACTCTCTCTCCAGTGAGTAGAAAACAGCGAAATCCCATTCCAGAACATATACCTCCAACTCTGGTTTTGACCTGGCAAGGCGGTCGATCAACTGACCAAAAGTTTCCTCCTCGTCAGAGTCACGACGCAAGCGAACCCGGCTGTCAACATCCCAGCCGAGAATGTAAATTGCATGCTGCGCCTCTTCGAAAGCCTCGGCAACAGCCCGATAGTAACTTTCACCATCAATCAGAAACGCGGCTTGCTCTGCCTGAACCACTTGCCAGCAATTTTTGCCGGGATCATGGAAGGTTTTTTGTTTATTTCGGTTCGCCATACGGTTATTTTTCGAAGTTCCTGTCCGCTATTCTTTATTACAGCCTTTACCCATTGGCTGTTAACATCGCCCTTGAAGCTTTCATTTCAATTGCTACAGTCGATATCATTGGGTCATCCGGGGCGTGCTCGTCATTGCCACGGATCATGTTTCCCCGCCCCTTCAACAGCCAACTTCCTTTTTCCACAATGATCCTCTGATTCGTTTTTTGTCTCTTCCAGTTACGCCACGACGATCGCGACGCCCCAATCGAAAGGAAAGAGGATTCTCTCATACTGCCCACAGGTCATTCCTCGCTGAAACTTTTGCCATAATGTTTGTACAGAGCCAGTTGGTATTCGCGGCTAATGTGTTTGGAAGAATCGTATTCCGGAGCATTATTCACCAGATCCCGAGATACTGCGACCTTCACTTGCTGTGTCGCCCAGTCTACCTCCTCAACCCAGGCGGGCGAGATTAAAACGTGACGACCCGGCAGCCAGTTGCGGGTATCAATTTCCAGGTAGCGCAATGCCCAACTCTGCTCGTCGAAAATAAAATCCTCGACATGTCCAACGTCACCATCCTCTGCTGAGAGTCGGTATCCTGTCACCTCAGAGCTACTGCGTAAATGAGGATTCTCTGGTTTTTTGATCGTTTCATCAGGTTGCACAAAAGGCGGAATTGCCGGAGTGGAGTTGAACAGTGAATCGGTTATCCAATAAGGATCCCTATCATAATAACGGTAATACTGTTGCTGATAAGTCCATGACACCGGCTGTTCGCTATCGATCGGAGGAGCGTTCTCAATCTGCTGTCGAGTCAGATTAACCCAGAGATTTTTCTCTTCGTCATCGATACCCTCGATAACCTCCGGCACCAATAACACCCGGCGACCAAGCAGCCAGTTTCCAGTCTTCACGACAAGATAACGAGCGTGCCAATAATGATCGTCAAAATAAATTTCTTCAAGTCGTCCAACCTCTGCATCCTGGGCCAGAAAGCCATAACCGGTTAAATCACTCAATTTACGTAATCCGCTCACATTCCAGCTCCTTTCTTTGTTGTCTGTTGTAAAAAGCTTAATCAATTATCTGGAGTATCTCAAGTGCTCCGTCATTTTGTTCATGTTGACCGTAAACGAAATATCAGCACTTGACAGGGACCATGCCAAAAACAAAATAATTTTCTAAATCAGTCACTTAACGCTTACTTCTAGCTCAATTGTCCTTGACAGAATCTATACTTCAGAGACCTTCATGGAGCTGTTTACTACCCCAAGGAGTAGTAAACAGCTCATTGCCTGAAACCATCATCTTGTTAATATCTTAATAAATAAAAGGAAAAAGACAGGTCGGACCAATACAAAGATCGTATCTTCATAAGTAACCGAAGAATCAGGAGAGAAAGCCGCCTCCAATGCAAAAGTTGCAGTAAGCGATACAGTGTTGAAAGTGCGAAGGAGGCCATTGACTGCACTGTCAGAAGAAAGCTTTGGGACACAACAACTAAACAAGTAAATATCAGTGTCTACTATCAAGCAATCCAGCGACGAAAGGCTGAGACCATGAACAAAAAACAAGTCTATCAAGAAAAAATGCAAGCACAGCTCGATCAATTCAACGCTCAGATTGAGTTACTGAAGGCAAAATCTAAAAATGTAGAGGCATCTTCTAAATTGAGTTATCTGGATACTCTGGAGGATCTCAAGCTGAAACGCGATCTGGCCGCAAACAAACTACAGGAGCTACGCCACAGCAGCGACGAAGCATGGGAAGATCTGAAAGAAGGCGCCGATAATGCCTGGCAGGACTTCAGCTCGGCAATTCAAGGGGCAATCTCACGCTATAAGTGATCTGCAAGAAGAACGATCAGGAAACCTGGAAGATGAAAAGATGATATTGATAGCAACTGACAGTTATCATGAACCGGTGAACGAACTCTCGGAACAGACCAGAGACTACCACCGTGCCCTGCGCTCACTGATGGAGGAACTGGAAGCGGTCGACTGGCTACGTCGTCAGAATAACGTGTTCGGGAAAGAATTGAAGGAGTCCCTGTTCACCAACAAGCCAATCGGGCATTGATTCCCGGACAAAAACAAAGGCACAACCCAATCCCAAAAGTGCCCTGGTCATCGTGCTGGCCTTGTTGCTGCTGGCGCTACTGATCGGAGCCTTGGTCAAACAATTCATCGGCACCCTGCCGCTGGAACTGATTTCGCGAATCTTCGGGCTTATTCTGATTGCGATCTCGGTACAATTTATGGTGGAAAGGTTGCGCCAGGTCTTCCCCGGCTGGACCTAATTTCGGAATGAATTTACGAAAAAAACGATTCTCCGCAACGACTACGGCAGCGGAAACGGTCTTTCGGCGGCGTTGATATTGATCACCCCCAACCGAATAGCATACTGGGCCATTTCCGCGGTGGTGTTCATAGCGAGCTTCTTCTTCACTGCGGCACGGTGTTTGGCGACGGTTTTCGGACTAACGCAGAGGATATCGCTGATATCGCTGGTCTGTTTTCCGTCGGCAAGCAAGCGGAAGACTTGCTTTTCCCGATCGGTCAACAACTGGTATTCTGACAGATGGTCTTCTTCTTTCCCACGATGTTCCAGGTAGAACTTGATGATCGCCGGATTCAGACCGGGACTGAGAAAGTAGCCACCTTGGTAAACCTCGCGAATGGCGGCAACCAGCTCATCGACCGGTGTATTTTTCAAAACATAACCCCTGGCACCCGCCTTGAGAGTCTCAAAAACGGCGACCTCATCCTCCTGACCACTGTAGACGACAACGCCGATCTCAGGCTTCTCGCTGAGATACAGGCGGATCGCCTCGGGAGCCCCAAGTTCGGTTGTCGCAAGATCCTGAACAATAACGTCAATCCTGTTTTCCCGGAGCCGCTGTAGTCCATCAGTGCCGTTGCTCGCCGTCGTAACGACCTCGATATTAGCGTAGTCCTTCAGTAAAAAATCAAGGCCCTCTTCGACAACCGGGTATTCAGCAACAATCAGAATTCGTAATACACTCATCAAGAGCCCCCTAAAGTTCCTTTTAAACCAACATTTGACAAATAATGGAAAACAGTAGCTTTTTGCTACCATCAAGAGTAGCAGATCAAGCATGATTTAGAAATAGCAGATTGTTAGAATGACCCCCTCTGAGCAATTTCCATTTTGGGAAAATCAAGTAAATTTCAATTCGAAAGAAAGAAAAATCACGGTAAAAAAGAATTTTTAACAGAGGATCCTGAAATTATTATCGGAGATACGCTTGAAATTTCAGCCTTTGCGTGCGAAGTCCATGAAAATGCTCTCGTCATTAATATCGCCTGTGGTGACCAACAGCTCACTGATCTGAATTACGAAGCTGTCACTTCAAGGCGCAGAACATCTGAAACATCGTAAAAGTTACTCGCTTTACGCCCTATCTAATACCAGTATCTTTTTTCTCCCTGTTAAAGTAGTAATTCGCCCATTACAGTCACTAAGCGCACCTGCTAACCTTTAGTAGACAACATAGCAGAACCGGCGACTATAAATTCGGTCGTTATCCACAAGGAGGATATTATGCGACGATCATCAATGATCTTGATTCTTTTAACCCTCGGACTGACCTTCGGCCTCACAGCATGTGAACAACAGGGGCCAGCAGAAAAAGCTGGGGAACAGATCGATAAAGCGGTTGAAAAAGCACAAGAAAAGGTAGAGGACACAGTCGACCCGCAAGGACCGGCAGAAAAAGTTGGCGAAGCGATCGATGAGATCATCGAAAAAACCAGTGAAGAAGCTGGACACGCGAAAAAAAAGCTTGAAGAGTCAATAAAGTAGCAGCTATCCGTTGTGAGGAGCATTTTTCTGTATCCGTTCAGATTGAATCTGTACTTACACAATATTGGCAGGGATCCTGTCCATGTTTAAATCACTGGGTTGATCAGAGTAAATCGTTTTCTCAAATAGACAAACTCCGCAATAGGTGCAATCGGAGAGCTAATAATTAGCTAGTAAAGGATTGATATGTTAACAATTTTTGACCAAGCATTGAAAGATCCAGCGACCGTATATGTTTCTCCCAAGAACATTCTGCAGGATCAGAGATTAACCGTGATGCAGAAATCTCAACTTTTGCGACGGTGGGAGTACGACGAACGAGAACGAGCGGTTGCCGAAGAAGAAAATATGGCCGGTGGCCCGCCGAGCATGCTTGCTGAAATTTTGCAAGCGCTGGGTCAATTAGACGTCACAGACAACACCGAAAATTCTCCACCAACCAAACAGGGTGGCTGATAAACGAGTCTGGGGGTTGACGCCGAAATAGTTCCTCACCATTAATCTTGATCGAACCAAAAAGCTACGAAGATGATAGTGAGCAGGAAAGATATGATGTTAGTAAAAATAAGAACAGGGACCCAGCAAATAGCCAGGCCCCTGTTTTTATTATGGCGGAGAGGCGGGGATTCGAACCCCGGGTGGCTTGCGCCACAACAGATATGATATCTGTTGAGCATATAAACTGTTAACTTTCACTTTATTTCATTATTACTTATAGTTAAAAAGATATATTGCCAACAAATAACCACGCAAAACACTTATGGGTAGCACTTATTTAAAATTTGCCACCATTTACTGCCCGGCTTAACTGGTTTCAGGCGCAGAGATCTGTGTCTTTTGTGTAGATATCTCCAATCTTATAGTCGTGATGTTCTAGATCTACGCTCAGGTAGTGATACGGCAATAACGATCTGATGGTCAACCGTGATCTTCACAAATAAAATTCAAAGTTCATATGGCCCATATTCAACTAAAAGGCTCGGGTTGTGTAACTGCACGACCTGGCTGACGTACGACGAAAAGCCTTGGCAAACATGCATCGCATCAGCGTCGCAGCGACTGCCCAATATTATTGATATTGTCTTATCGATAGATTTAAATGGGCAAACATTCTCCAATAGCCACCCATGCCCCTTAACCTGCAAGCATTTCCACAGAATTTGCTCTACAATAATCATTCGCCCCGCAAAAGAAGGAGCAATATCCAACTGAGACACCGCTTTTAAGGCTCGCTTATCTCCTGTTAAAAAGTATCCATTCGGATCAGCTGCCGTCAATGCAAGTAGTATGGCTTCACCTGGGTCAATTTGATTCGAAGTAGACAAAACTTCAAGCAAGTCAACATTTGGCTCAGAGATTTCCCCCATCAGCTCAATACAGCTCAAGGCGCACTGTACCGCCGCAACCGAATGGAATAACCTACCGTCAGGTGCCTCCAAAGATCGAGCTGCCCGGTATTTGAGTGACGAAACGGTTGCAAGATCCGCCCAGGAACAATTAGTGATCTTCGGAAGCATAGGAAGGATATTCCAGTGGGCTAGTTTACACAATGCATCTACATCCAAATACAGCATGATTACCTCTCTACGGTATTTGGATTCCCGTTACCTGACATATAAGATCTCGCAAGTCTTCAGCCACAAGATCAAAATCAAGATTACGTTGCAGGCCACCCCTAACAACTGTCTCTGCATCACTATCTTCACTTAAAAAACGAAGAGCTGCCATTGCATCAGGCCATCTCTTTGACTCGAAAGCGTAGCGAAGGATAATATGGCCGCTCTCGGCTCTCAAATCAGCGGCAGACTTCCGAGCTCTTACCGCAAGATCGGCAGGAGATGCCCAACTCGGCCAAGTAGATATTTCTCTATCAACCCCATCTCCACCTAAAAGAGATAGTGCAAAAGAGTCAGCTTCTCTTTCCTGCATATCGCGGGAAGACTCCACAGCATAAGTTGCTTGCTCTTGAAGAGAGACATCTATGATTGTGTCATTTATTTCAAGGTGTCCGCTAGCAATATGCCCAATTTCATGGGCAACAATAAATGCGAGCCAAGCCCTGGATGATTTTTTTTTGGAAATAATAATTACTGGCCGACCATCGACTTTGATCACCGCTCCATCCATCTTCCTGACACCAACTGGCAAGTTTGTCACTGGGATAACAGGAATACCCATCGCCCAAGAAGCATCAATAAGCGAAGTGAGGCTGACGGTTCCACTGCCTATCCTTCTTGCAGTAGCAGCTATTCCAGCTCCTGAAAAATGATCCGCAGAATAGTCTTTAGACATTGCCGCAACAACAGCCTTAGCAAGCGAGGTCGATATACAGGTGGATGCCTGCAGTGATTCAACGGTAGCGTCAGCACGGTGTTTATAGGCAATTGAAAGTGCAGCGTCACTTTTTAGAATATGTCCATCCATCAAAGCTGTCAGTTCAATGTTAAGTCGACGACTAACCAGTAGGCAGAGTTCCGCCAAGCCACCGGGCTGCTTTTCAATTTCCGGAGACCACCAATCAGGAAGGAGCTTTCGAACCTGGGCCCTTGTCAGCCCGAGCCCTTTCAGAGCGTCATATATGGTTTTTGCATTTTTTACAGTCATTATCGACTCCGTTCCTGGTCGTTCATGGTCACTGCTTTTGCCATATCAAGAGCAGGTTTAAGCGCTCTTATAAGAGATGCAATAAGTTCAGCAGTATTGCGATTGCCGTCCCATAATGACAAAACGGCATCTTCGATTACCTTATAGTTCGTGTTTTTTTTATCCTCCTGAATTAAAACTGCATCGTTGTTATGCCAATTATGTCGACTATTCACATAGTCAAGGACTTGTTGAGCTGTGTCAGTTATGGTTTTTCTCTCACCATTCAAAAAACGATAAAGGGCAGGCTGACCAACTCCAACCTCTTTAGAAAGGGCAAACAAGGAAATTTTTTCAAACTGGCAATATTGCTTGATCTGCTCAATAGCCATCGCCACTTCCGGTTTTTTTATGATTGCTTTTCTCGGCATAACTGGCATACTACAGCCATGTTGTATTCAAATGCAAGTTCAGGTGATAATATCCCCATGGAAGAACACGAAATCAGATCATCCCTTCTGAGCTATCTTGCTGTCAATGCACCCGACAGATCGAAGGTACAGGAAGAGTTTCGAATCGAGTGCGGAAGGTCGCGCATTGATGTTGCCGTAATTGATTCGACCTTGATTGGATATGAGATCAAAAGCGAAAAAGATACATTTGTGCGCTTTTCAAACCAAATCCATGCATACAATAGAGTTTTTGACCAAATCAATTTGGTTTGCTCAGCATCTCATGCCCGACTTGCGGAAGAAGTAGTGCCTTCGTGGTGGGGGTTGATCGTTGCCGAGAGAGGAAAAGATGGCGATATCCAGTTAGTTACCGCCCGAGAAGCCCGCACAAACACCCAGCAAGAACCTTTCAGCCTCGCCTCCTTGCTCTGTAAAGACGAGGCCATTGCCGTCCTAACGGCTAAGGCCCAGGAAATCCCCAAGAAAGCATCATCACACACATTACGAGAGTACATAGTTAAGGCGCTCCCCATTGAACAAATCAAAAGCGTCGTAACAAAGTCCCTACTCTGCCGCCAGCCCTATAATAATCTAGAAGTTAAAACAATGTGATGGTTTGTTGCCTCCTTTCGCCAACTCATAGGATTCCCGTTTTTTTCCCCACCCCCTGAAGCTGCCATATATTGCATATCACCATAACTAAACGTCCCTCCTGAATAAATAGGGTCCATCACTAACAACGCACAGAGGTTTCGGTACTCTCCTGGAACCCCGCTCTTAAATCCCCTTCCCTTGTAGAGACGCCAAAAATCGTTGGACGCATAGCGAATTGTTATGGACATGTTTATCTTGGTTGGATCCAAATCAGGCGGTGGTTCAGGGTTCGTTACCGCATAGTCGGCATACCTCAACCCTGGATACTTGCCTGTCCCCTTGAGCAACTCCCAAACCTTCCATTCCACTCGAGGGATATCACTCACTCCCTGCGCGATCCCCATCAGGTTAACCGGAAACGAACCACCTGCAACCGTAAGACTCCCACAGCCTGCCCCTGCTGCTTGATTCAAGTACGGCCCCACAATTCCCATACATTCCACAGGTTGTCGCCCCACCAACGAATACTGATCAATCAGGAGGTGAATATTTGTCTTTACTACCCCCACAGCAACCAAAGCTTCAATGGAAGCGTCAACCTGCGATGGTTCGATTTGGCCAATTTTCAGCCTAAGAACGACAGACGGCAGGCCCTTAAGAAAATCAATATGGGTAGCAGACAGCGTTCCCAGAGCCTCTGTTTCAGCGGCATGAATTACGGGAACCACGTCAACAGATCTTTTCTTTTGAAGGTAAGTACAAATACTCATCAGCAAATTCAATTGTTGAGGGTAACTGGGCGACACGTAGCAAGAATCAACACAAACAGGGACCTGCCCAGGAATACAGCCGGTCATCTTAGCCGCCGCCTTATCTAAATAACTAGGCAGCGCCGCTCTAAGCGCCACCCCAACTGGCGCAACATCAATTGCAACCAACTCAATAAGCGGAGATATCCCCTTCCATTGCTCAGAAGAAAGATTCCTGAGAGCCAACTGTTCCCCTTGTTTCCACTTCAATATCGGCATATACCGCCACTCTGCAGCCATAACAATTCCTCCTCTCGGTATGCGCTCATTAACAACGATAGAGCAACCCAATGCAAACAATTCACGATAACAGCACAACCTGACTAATATCTGAACCGAAAGCGCCAGATCGCTTCAAATCGGCAACAAAATGCAATGCAGGCATTAAAAATAGACCGGAATGTGTTCTTGGCACTCGATATATGCTGAAAGAAGATTTGCTACCCAAAATGCTACCCAATAGCAGATTTAAACAAAACAAGGGGTCAGCTGAAACCAGCTAACCCCTTGTTATTTATGGCGGAGAGGCGGGGATTCGAACCCCGGGTGGCTTGCGCCACAACAGATTTCGAGTCTGTCACCTTCGGCCTCTCGGACACCTCTCCGTATTTATTATTTTTGAACTTTTTGTTCTTTTTTCTGTTCTCGTAGCCTTTTAAAAAAATGACTCAACTGGGAACTGCACTCCTGTTGTAGAACTCCTTCCCGAACCCCAACCCGATGGTTAAAACGCTCGTCCTCAGCAAGGTTGTAAATTGAGCCCACAGCACCGACTTTGGGATCACGGCAGCCAAAAACCAGATAAGGAATCCGGGCAAGAATGATCGCTCCCATGCACATAACACAGGGTTCCAAGGTCACGTAGAGAGTACAATCAAGCAAACGCCAGGAGTTAAGTTTCCTGGCTGCGTCCCGAATAGCAATGATCTCGGCATGAGTGGTCGGATCATTACTGGTTTCACGCAAATTGTGTCCACGACCAATAATCTGACCATCGTGGACAACGACAGCTCCGATCGGAACTTCTTTTAAACCTTCTGCAATTGTCGCCTCTTCCAGGGCCGCCTGCATGAAGAGCCGATCTTGCTCATTGATATTCATTTTCGATCTGTCTCTACTGACACCTTGAATAGGAGTGTGCTTCTATCATGAAATCAAATGAAATTCAAGATTGACGTGGTCCCACCAAACGTTGCGGCCAATCCGTGCAAATAAACGTTGCTCCTGCTGCAGTAAAAGAGTTCGCCCTCTCCAGATCATTGACGGTCCAGAGATTTACCTTCATACCGTTTTTTGTCAGTTGTTGAACCAATGCAGTGTCCGTAATCAATTGGTCGGGATGATAAGCATCCACATCAAGATCACGAAGGTAGGAAAGAAGCGATTCCGGATGAGCTCCCTCGACTAATGCCGCTGTTGCAATCGTTGCATCCTGTTCTTTTACCTGGCGCAGATAAGCGTGCTTAAAGGAAGAAATCAAAACCAGGAGCTCTGTCTGCGTTTGCTTTATTAATTCAATAACTTGAGAAACAATTGTGGTGTCGGCAGCGGTTCCGGTTTGATCTTTAATTTCCAGATTCAGGGGAAAATCATAGTGCCGGCAATCAATCAGGGCATCCCGTAAGAGAGGGATCCGTTGCCCTCGTATTGATCTGAAATGTTCTTTGGGCACGTCTCCGGATGCAATAGTTCCAAAAGGATCAGACCCGATAAACCAGGAACCGGCATCCAGTGATTGCAACTCTGCATATGTGAATTCTGCGAGAGGCCAAGGGCTGCGTTCAGAAAATGCGGACTGCATCGAAATATCAGTTGTTCGCTCAAGGGTATGGTCGTGAAACAGGATCAGCTCCCCATCTGCCGTTGCCTGAACATCCGTTTCATAGAGGTGTGCACCACTGAAGTAGGCTTTTTCAAACGCCAGGCGGGTGTTCTCCGGAGCAATTGACCGTGCTCCACGATGAGCGCAGACATAACCGGTTCCAGAAAAACGCTCAAAAAAAGGTTTCAATTTTCACCCCTTTGCTCAATAGCAGCATGGCTGCTTGACAGACGATTCAGCAAGCTGCAGGAAATCAAATCTTTATGACGTCTATTAGCTATTTTACAGCCAGATTGATACCATCAATCCTTCTTTTTCATAAATTTCTTAAACATGCCCTTCGATTGGGGGGCCTGTTCGCGGCGTAGATTCATCAAACGTAATTCACGTAAAGCCTCGGTACAGGAAGGATTGGCTTGCACCGCCATCTCAAAAGACTTCTCTGCCTGCCGCTCCTTCCCCTGTGCCTGGTAAACCTGTCCAAGATAAAGATGAGTCAGATCGAATCCGGGATTAATCTCTCGCGATGTCAGCAAAACTTCCATGGCCCGATTCTGAACCTCCGTCTGTTCAGGAGCGGACTTAAACAACGCCAGAGCAAAGTAAGTCATGTACTCTGACTCCCCCGGACTCAATTCAATTGCCCGCTGCAATGCCTTGGAAGCTGCTTTATACCGCCTCACCTTAAGCAGAGCAGTGCCTTCCTGATAACAGGTTTCCGCCTCGATAACCTGGCTGATATCAATAGATTTCTTTGGTCCATTCACCAATTCATCAAGGTATTCGGAGCATCTGTCGGCATCACTTAGAACCGTATAAGCCTGGGTTATATACTGAAACATTTCATTGATCTTGGTACGCATTTCATTTGAAAGATCGCTGCCGAGAAACCGGTCGGGATGATATTCTTTCGCCAGATGATAATAAGCTTTTCGTGCGTCCCCAGGGCCACACTGTCGACCCAGTCCCAACGCCTCAAAATAATCAGAATCCATTATGCGTTTATAGTCACCCAGTATTTTGTGGCGTAACTTTTCGTCAATGAGTTCCGTCCTTGCATCATCAGGAACATCATCAATCACACCAGATGCCGGAGTCGTGCTTCGTTCCAGCATTTCAGAAATGATCAGCGCCGACAATATCTTCTGGATTTCACGGCGCGCCAGGGGATGTTGTTCCAGAATACTGCCCAGCGTTTTTACCCCTTTACAACTATTAAAGATGGTCTCTCCCCGTTTGCTCAATTGGATATCCTGAAACCGGTATAGAGGATTGCCGGACTGTTTCAAATAATCTTCGTTGAAAGGATAGAGAAAATCATCTAATTGTTTCCCCCCCCAGTGAAGGCTAATCCCCTCCATAATTATTGCAGCCGGGGTCAGTTTAATTTGAGTAACATTTTTTTTAAAATCTTTCCCGGGAATAAATTGATAGGTTCCATTTTTCCAGGCAAAGGTAGATAGAAGCTTGTTTGTTACCTGTCGAATCAATGCTTCCCGAACTTCATGAGGAGTCAACAGTCCCATTTCAATCAGGACGGTCCCCTGTAAACGCCCCGATTCCGTACTTCGTTCTACCGATTGATCACAATCAACTTGAGTAATCACCCCTTCTTTCACCAACATCCTGCCCAGGCACTCACTTAAAACATTGGATCGGGCAAAGATGGGGTATCCATCTTTTATATAGATAATTTTTTTTGCTTCTCCCCGTTGCAAGTGCAGTAATCCCGTTGCTTTTTCACGATAAAGTTGTTGCAGTTGCAAAGGAATGGTGTAATCGAAAAGAGGCTGAATTTTCGGGGTCGGATCTTTTTTTGCCTCTCCATCTGCAGTGAAAAAACGCTCTAATAGCCTTTGTAAATCCTGACCGGTAAAGGGCTTGAGGAGAAAATCATCGGCACCATAATCTTCTTTGGCTTCGGCGATCTGTTCCGGGCTATGAAAAATGGAGGTCACCATCACAACTGGAAGATCTCTGGTATTATCATGCTTACGCAATGCCCGACAAATATTGGGCCCGGAAATTTCAGGCATATTCAGATCAATCAGAACCAGCTGAAAATCATCCGTCAACAACTTTCGCAATCCAATGGCGCCACGATCAACCGTTTCAGCCTGGAACCCAGCAGCAGAAAACGCCTGTTGTAAAAAATCGCGCAAATCACGATCATCATCTATAACCAATATCTTCTGTTTCATAGCAAGTTCCCTCCATCAAGAACCGCTTTTGGTTTAAGGTATTTATCTAAAAGGTTACGAATTTTACCGGTTAAATCCTGATACTCGCCAAGAAATACCTGTTCCCGCTTCTTTTCTGACCCACGATAGTCCAGGCTATAAGCGGCCTTTCTGAAACCACGGTTATGGGCAGACAGCTCGTTAATCGACTGATCATAGAGAAGTCGCAATTTGTTTTCCAGCCGACGCAAAAACTTATATCCCGAAATTAACACATCCGCATCATCCTTCGGCAGAATATGATGATCTACCAGACATTCCAATAGAGATATCGTATTCTGCGTACGTAATGCCTTGATCTTTCCAGCATGCAGCAACTGCAGATATTGGGTCACAAATTCAACATCAACCATTCCACCACGACCGGTTTTGATATTAAAGCGGTCATCACCCTCCTGAGCACTTTCCTGTTCCATGCGCTGCCTTAAACGGTAAATCTCACTTTGCAGATTATCCGGCAAGGGGCGATCAAAAGTCAGCGTAGCAATCGTATCCTGTAACAGTTCAGAAAATTCAGCGGGGCCGCATACGACCCGGGCTTTGGTCATTGCCTGCCGTTCCCAGGGTTGTGCAGACTCGTGATGGTAAAGCTTAAAAGCAGAAAAACTGGAAACTAATGGCCCTTGATTCCCCGATGGGCGCAAACGGGTGTCAATTGCATAGACCGTCCCCTCGCGCGTAGCCAGAGTCAATACCGTAATGATTCGTTGTGCCAGCTTGGCAAAGTACTCACGGTTGCTGATTTTCTTAAACCGCTCAAGAGAGGTTTCCGCAACAGGTCGGGTTTCCCCCTCCTCCTCATAAATAAAAATAATGTCCAGATCTGAGTGATAATTCAACTCCAACCCGCCCAACTTGCCCATGCCGATAATAGCAAAGGCCGTTTCCTTCTCACCGGAACCTTCGGGGAATGGAGCACCAAAACGTCCGGCAAGTTCGTGCCGGGCCATTTTATACGCTTGTTCCAGACAGACTTCCGCAAGCAGAGACAGTTGCTTTGCCCCCTCTCCCTGCGGCATCTGGCCATCCAGATCATTCAGGGCAATACGCAAAAACTCTTCATTCCGGAATCGACGCAATCCATCCAATTGCAGCTCATAGTCTTCCGCCAGAGCCATTTGCTCACCAAGATCGACCCTCAACTCACTGCGATCTTTTGCGGCAACGGCGCAGGAACGGGACACCATTGTGTCCAGAAGTTCAGGTCGCTGGATAAAAATTCTTGAGAGAAGCTGGCTGGAACCAAACAGCGCTACCAACAATTTGACAATCGCCGGATTTTCAACCAGCAATGAGTAAAAAGAACTACTTGCACGAATGGCACGTAAAAAGGACTCGAGATTATTCAGCGCCTGATCAGGGTTAGGAGAATCAAGCAATTCTCCCATAAGCAGTGGTGCCAACTTTTCCAGACAACGGCGACCGCGTCGTGTCAACCGTTTATCCGGTTCTCCATCACGCAACAGCAGCAGGCTGTCATAGGCTGCATCGGGATTGGTAAACCCTTTTTCTTCAAGGAGATCCTTGACCAGATCAGGGTCAGATTCACGGTCAAAAACAAAACCAACCTCCGGCCGAACCTCCTGCTCTTCTTCCTCTGCTGAATAAAATAAATCTTTAAAAATACTACTGACTTTCTGCCGCTGATGTTCGAGAGCAGCAAAGAAATCTTCACCTCCTGAAAACCCGCATCGCCGAGCCAGAACATCTCGATCACGCTGGTTTTTCGGCAATGAATGGGTCTGTTGTTCCTGGACAATCTGGATACGATGTTCAACTGTTCTCAAAAATTGATAGGAGTCTTTGAGTGATTGCCGATCTTCTTCTGAAATCAATTCTTCTTCGTGCAATAATTGCAACATCTGCAAAGAATTACGCTGTTGCAACTTTGGTCGGGTTCCGGCATTCACCAATTGCTGGGTTTGAATGAAAAATTCGATCTCTCGAATTCCTCCCCGGCCCAGCTTGAGATTGAATTCCTCTTCTTGTTTACGACTCAAACTGGTATTAATTTTTTGCTTCATCAATTTGATGTCTTCGATCATACCAAAATCGAGATAACGCCTGTAAATAAAGGGCTTAAGCCGGTGCAACAATTCTTCTCCCAGAGCAATATCACCTGCAACAGGGCGTGCTTTAATCAACGCCGCCCGCTCCCAGCTCTGGCCCCATGATTCGTAATAGGCCTCCGCACCATTGATGGAAACAGCCAGGTCACCATTGTTGCCATCAGGCCGCAATCCGGTATCCACCCGAAAGACAAAACCATCCTTTGTCACCTCATGTAATGCTTTGGTTATCAACTCCGACAGTTTGACAAAATAACGATGCAAGCTGATTTTTTCATCTCGACGGCCACCGGTGGTTTCACCGTTCGTGGAGGAATAACAATAGATCAGATCGATATCTGAAGAAAAATTCAATTCATCGCCACCAAACTTTCCCATCCCGAGAATCGTCATGGTCGCGATACGAACTTGTTCTTCACCATCCCCTTCCCACGGCTGACCGTATTCCCTCTGCAATTGTAAACCACAGAGTTCATAGGCTCGCTGTAAACATGCAGCGGCAAGACCAGAGAGCTCTTTCATCACCTCTGTGAGCGATGCCAATCCGCAAAGATCGCGACTGCCGATCCGCAAAATCTGCTCAGCTTTATAGCACCGCAATCCCATCTGCAATTCTAAAAAGTCCGCGCTGTCAGGAATGGCTTTGCGCAAATCGGCCAACATTTCTGTTGCACCGCAAGTGGAATCAATCTCATTGAAAACGAACAAATTTTCAAAATAGTTCTTTTTGCGGCAGAGAATACCTCCCAGAAAAGGAGATCCGCCAAGAACCGTCAAGAGCTGCCGACAACGATGGGAATCATTCAGAATAGCGATCAATTGATCCCCGGCAACAACGTTCAAGAGCCGTTCAAGAAAATTCAAAGCATTGTCAGGATCGGCTGATTCTAAAGCCTGTGTCAGAATTTTCCCCAGAAGGTTCCGGTCCTGCAGGTGTTCGTCTATTAAATGGAGATTGGTTTTCGCCCTTTCACCCTCAAGCAAGGGAAACCTGTCCAGCCAGATCATCAGAGCTTCATCATCCACACCTAACAGATTTAATTTTGTCTTTATCTCGTTCTGGTCAGGAGCCATTCGAAAACCTTCTAACGACGCTTAACGATTTTTTCAAGTTCTACTTGATAATCACCAGTGACAATGCCGTGCTCTGTAATGATAGCCGTCACCAGTCGATGTGGAGTGACATCAAAAGCGGGATTGCAGACAGCGACTCCTTCCGGCGCCAATTGCAAGTCTTTAAAATGAGTAATTTCACGACCATCCCGTTCTTCAATCGGGATCTGCGTGCCATCATTCAGACTTAAATCAATCGTCGAAATCGGGGCAGCAACATAAAAGGGAATATTATGCTCTTTTGCCAGCACCGCGACGGTGTAAGTCCCGATTTTATTGGCAACATCCCCATTGGCTGCGATCCGGTCAGCACCAACAATAACGCAGTCAATATCCCCCTTGCTCATCAGATAGCCTGCCATGTTGTCGCAAATCAAGGTTACAGGAATCTTGTCTTTTTGCAGCTCCCAGGCGGTCAATCGTGCCCCCTGAAGAAAAGGACGGGTTTCATCTGCTATCACAGAAATATTTTTACCCGCCTCAACCGCTGCACGGATCACCCCAAGTGCCGTTCCATAGGCCGCTGTTGCCAATGCTCCGGCATTACAATGGGTCAGCACTCGGGCTCCATCAGCGAGCAAAGATTCACCATACTGTCCCATCTGTCGATTGATCTTTTCATCTTCCTGAGTGATCGCTAAAGCCTCATATTCAAGACCAATTTTCAGCTCCATAACACTGCGAT
Source organism: uncultured Desulfuromusa sp. (assembly GCF_963675815.1). NCBI lineage: Bacteria > Pseudomonadati > Thermodesulfobacteriota > Desulfuromonadia > Desulfuromonadales > Geopsychrobacteraceae > Desulfuromusa > uncultured Desulfuromusa sp. The sequence continues at coordinate 1,730,337 of NZ_OY776574.1, read as the reverse complement.
CAAGGTTGGATTGGGCAAAATGTTTCATCCGTTCAAGAGCCCAGAAAAGATTGACAGCCGTTGGACGGGTTGCCGCAAGGACAGCACAAATCTTTTCAAACTGCTGGAAAAATTCCCAGCTCGATTCCGTCTCGATATCCCGCGCACCAAACCAGGCTCCGATAGCTGCAGCCACACCAATTGCAGGAGCCCCGCGGACCACCATCGTACGAATGGCCTCTGCAACTTCCTGATAGGTTTTATAAGTCAGCCAGACTTCTTCCGTCGGCAGCAGGCGTTGATCAATCATCTGACATTGACCTGCAATAAAACGAATAGGACGAATAACCCGGTCATCAATAGGACAAGTTGACATCTTTAAAACTCCAGCAGGGTAATAAGTAACTTCGCAAGGATGAACCTCTTCACAACAGCATTATGCCTTTAATTTCTTTTTCAGCAACTGATTAACCATGCCCGGATTCGCCTTCCCCTTACTGGCTTTCATCACCTGACCGACAAAGAATCCCAGCATTTTTTCCTTGCCTCCCTGATATTCAGCTACCTGGGATGGATTGGCAGCTATCACCTCATCAACGATACTCTCGATCGCTCCGGTATCGGTCACCTGTTTCAAGCCTTTTTCCGCAATGACTTCATCGGCAGTTTTGCCGCTTTTCCAGATTTCTTCAAATACCGTCTTGGCAATTTTTCCGGAGATTGTTGCGTCATCAATGCGCTGTAAGATTCCAGCGAGCAATGCCGGCGTCACCGGACACTGACCAATCGTCAAATTGTGCTCTTTTAATCCTCCGAGAACTTCACCCATCACCCAATTTGAGCAGACCTTGGGTTTATCATAGAGAGCAACCAGAGCTTCAAAATACTCGGCCAAAGGACGTTCAGCAGAAATAACTCCGGCATCGTAAGCAGGCAGTCCCATTTCATCCTGATAGCGCTGCAGCTTGGCTTCAGGCAATTCAGGCAGACTGCTGCGAACTTTTTCAATCCATTCATCAGAAACCTGTAACGGCAATAGATCAGGATCGGGAAAGTAACGATAATCGTGGGCTTCCTCCTTGCCCCGCATTGAGCGACTGATCCCGGCATCAGGATCAAACAGCCGCGTTTCCTGCACTACTTCTTCACCGGCATCAATGACATCAATCTGACGTTCCACCTCATACTCAATCGCCTGCTTGATAAAACGGAACGAATTCAGGTTTTTCAGCTCAGACCGGGTTCCCAACTCCTTCTGTCCCCAAGGACGGATCGAGACATTGGCGTCACAGCGAAAAGACCCTTCTTCAAGGTTGCCATCACAAATACCGAGGTAGACCACGATCTGATGCAGCTGCTTGAGATAAGCGATGGCCTCATCAGAACTGCGCATATCAGGCTCTGAAACAACTTCCAGCAATGGCGTACAGGCCCGGTTTAAATCAACGGATGAACTATTGCCCTCATTATGAAGCAGTTTTCCCGCATCTTCTTCCATATGGATGCGGGTGATTCCAACCCGTTTCGCGCCCAGATCTTCAGTCTCGATATCCATCCAGCCATGTTCACAAATCGGCAGTTCAAATTGAGAAATCTGATACCCCTTGGGCAAATCCGGATAAAAATAGTTTTTCCGCGCAAAAATGGAGTGGGGAGCAATCCGACAATTCGTTGCCAGACCCGCCTTGATAGCATCATCAACCACCTGGCGATTAAGAACGGGAAGAGCCCCAGGAAGACCGAGACAGACAGGACAGGTCTGACTGTTGGGTTGTTGTCCGAATTCCGTTGAACAGCCACAGAAGATTTTTGTTTTGGTTGTCAGCTGGACATGAACTTCCAGACCGATGACAACTTCATATCTTGAATTCATTTTGGGATCCTGTTGAATAATCCATAGGGGCGAACTTCACATTCGCCCATTTTCATCTCACGAGAGAACGAATACGAGATTCGCCCTTACAAATCCCGGGATAACGCGGGAACCTTATTCGCCCAGTCGGTTGCTTGTTCGAATGCATAAGCCGCTTGCAGAATCTCTGCTTCGGCAAACGGTTGACCGATCAACTGCAAACCGATCGGCAACCCCTCCCGGCTGAAACCACAGGGAAGACTCAACCCACAGGTTCCGGCCAGATTGGTCGGGATTGTGAAGATATCAGACAGATACATCTGCAGAGGATCATCGGTTTTTTCACCAATCTTGAAAGCCGGGGTCGGAGCAACCGGGGTCAGGAGAAAATCAACCTGTTCAAAAACGCTATGAAAATCCTGACGAATCAGGGTTCTCACTTTTTGCGCCTTCAAGTAATAAGCATCGTAGTAACCGGAGGAAAGAGCATAGGTTCCCAACATAATCCGACGCTTTACTTCATCACCAAACCCGGCAGAACGTGTCTGTTGGTACATCCCGATCAGACCGTCTCCACTCTCTTTGCGGACACCAAAACGGACACCGTCATAACGGGCCAGATTACTTGAGGCTTCAGCCATTGCAATCAGATAATAACAGGCCACTGAGTAATCGGTGTGGGGAAGGCTCACTTCCATAATCTCGGCCCCGAGCTGACGGTAGGTCGCAATTGCCGCATCAACGGCCTGCTTGATGTCCGGATCCAACCCTTCAATGAAATACTCTTTGGGCAAACCAATTTTCTTTCCCGCCACTCCCTGCTGCAAATTCTCCAGATAATCAGGAACCGGACAGTCAACCGAGGTTGAGTCTGCGGGATCGTAACCGGCAACCGCCCCAAGCATTATCGCGCAATCCTCGACATTCCCCGCAACCGGGCCAACCTGATCCAGGGATGAAGCAAATGCAATCACACCATAACGGGACACCCGTCCATAGGTTGGTTTGAGACCAACAACGCCACAGTGGGATGCCGGTTGTCGCACCGATCCGCCGGTATCGGTCCCCAGAGTCGCAACCACTTGTCCGGCAGCCACCGCAGCAGCACTGCCACCGGAGGATCCGCCGGGCACCCGCTCTGTATCCCAGGGGTTGCAGACAACCCCGGCAGCACTATTCTCACTGGAGCTCCCCATGGCAAATTCGTCCATGTTCAACTTCCCGACAATGATCGCCCCTTGTTCCCGCAATTTGGTAATCGCAGTCGCATCATAAGGGGAAATATAATTATCAAGAATTTTTGAGCCACAGGTCGTGCGCACATCAAGGGTATTGAAAATATCTTTGACGGCAACGGGGATACCGGTCAACAGCCCTCCATTTCCTGCTGCCAATTGCTGGTCTGCAATCGCTGCGGCAGCCAGAGCCTCTTCCTCACAAACAGTAATAAAGGCATTCAACTGGTTATCCGTCGCTTTAATTCGCTCCAGGCACGCACGGGTTAAAGCGACAGAGGTCAGATCGCCGGATATCAGTTTTTGACGCATCTCTTGAATTGTTAAATTTTGGAACTTCATAAATACTCCAGAACTACCAGCAGGACGTTTTTATTGTTTTCATTTTTTTAAACCTGATGGCTCAGCAAAAATCTTGTCCTACAAAAGACTTTTGCGACACCATCACTCGATAACCTTGGGAACCTTAAAGCAGTTTTCCCCGGATGCCGGAGCATTTTGCAACGCCCGTTCAATGCCGATCACCGGTTGAATTTCATCTTCCCGGAATGCATTCGACATCGGGACCGCATGTGCCATAGGTTCAATCTCAGTCGTATCAAGCTCGTTCAGTTTTTCAACATAACCAAGAATGGCATCCATTTGACTGGTCATAACCTGCAGCCCTTCCGGTTCAATGGATAACCGAGCCAGCCGGGCAACATGTTCCACTTCTTTTTGACTGATTTTCATATGCAATCCTCAACTCTTTATTTCAGGCTGGATTCAATCACCGCCATAGCCACCTGATGTAATGCCAAACTGGTAGCCGATTCCGGATATCCAAGAACATGGGGCTTGCCGTCATCTCCGCCAATAACGACCAAAGGCTCAAAGGGAACTTGAGCCAACAAAGAAATTCCCGTTTTTTCTGCCAGAGTCCTGGCACCACCACTCTTGAAAATATCTGATCTTTCCCCACAATGAGGGCAGATAAAACCGCTCATGTTTTCTACCAACCCTACCACCGGCAACTTCAACTCACGACAGAAACTGATTGATTTTTCGACATCCGTCAGAGCAACATCCTGTGGCGTGGTAACAACCACCGCAGATGAACCAGAGCCGAGCAATTGCACTGCACTCAAAGGCTCATCACCTGTTCCGGGAGGACAATCAAGTAACAGAAAATCAAGATCACCCCAGACAACATCCGCCAGCAACTGCTGAATGGCTCCATGCTTCATGGGTCCACGCATGATTGTCGCCTCGCTGGTTGACGCCAGGAGAAAACCGATCGACATCAGTTTCAGGCCAGAGGCTTCCAGAGGGTAAATTCCCGCATCATCTGCATTGGGACGTTCTCCCTCCAGACCCAGCATTTTCGGAATACTTGGCCCATGAATATCAATATCCAGCAAACCAACTTTTTTCCCCTGGTTCACAAGAGCCAAGGCCAGGTTCACAGCTGTCGTACTTTTACCAACACCACCTTTTCCCGACATCACAACAATTTTATTTTTGACTCCACACATCCGCTTGTCCAGTCTCTGGCGCATCTGAAACTGTTCATCCTGCGGATTCCCCTGCTGGTTGATTGAGCAGGAACCATCGCTACAACCTTCACAACTTGACATGATTTTCTATTCTCCTTCGTTTGATGTTATACAAAGCACAAAATGATCAGATCTTCATTCACTATGTGCCTAACGCCTCTATAAGCTCCTCAATTTCTTCAGCCTCGTATTCCTCATGCTGCAGAGCTTTCCGGTAATTTTCCAGCAATACCCCTACAGCACGAGAATCCTGCTGATGGCGATAAAGCAATAATAACTGACTGATGATTGCATCATGCGTGGGATCGATGGATAGACCACTCTGCAAGACCTTGACCGCTTTTTCTTGCTGTTGTCTGCGTTGCAATAACTGGGCAAGCAGACACAACTGCTCCAGCCGCAACTGTGTCAACCTTTCGCGTTGCAGGGGAACCTCGCCATCAAAATCGTAACCTGACAGAAATTCACCCTCCCATAAACGCTCCATCGCCCATAGAGCATGTTCTGCCTGCCAAAAATGTTCCCGCTGCATGTGATAGCGGGCCAAATCCATCGCTTCGACAAACCTGACACTATCAATCTGAACATGTCGCAGTGACAACATGCCCTTTTCCAGAATGAGATAATGTCGTTTAATGCTTGCCCCAAAATGCTTTTCCATCGTCCTACGTAAACGGGAATGCGCCGTATCAAAACTATTCCTGGCTTTACTTGGTGGACTTTCCGGCCATAGCCGTCCCATCATGAATTCAAGACTTAAGCTATGATTGGGAGCCATAATCAAGAGCACAAAAATTTGTCTGGATGTCACTCCCACCTGGTTCAGCTCAAAAGTCTCCCGGCCCAATGTTAACTGAAATCGCCCCAGCCCCTTCACCTGAAGTAATGGAATCTGTTGATTATTTTCATCCAAAGACATAAGAAAGTGCCTTTCCAACAAAGGCTGGAGGACGATTCGTTGCTGATTCAGACTGATCAATGGCAGCAATTCATCAATTAATTCCCGGTTAAAACCCAAGAAAAAAGGGACACGCCGCCGTTTCAGGCATTCAAAAAACTGCCCCATATGTTCAGCTGTTCCCGCAACATCACGGCATCGTGCCCGGGTGATCGCCAGCCAGGCATGCAAACCTGTGCGAAATCGTTCTTCTTTATATTTTTCAGATTCAACCAGACCCTCGTTAAAATATTGCCCGGCCTGTTCAAACTGCTCCAGAGCAAAACAGGTCATCCCTGCAATCAACAGGTTTTCAATATAATAAATCTCCCCACCAGCTTCGCTGCGCAGTTTCAGCCCGGCTTCGAGATCTGATAGTGCTGACGGGTCCTGACTGGAAAGAGCTTTCAACCACCCCCTGAATTGCAACAATCGGGATTGTATCTGGATGTTGTTGACTGACTGTCCATCCAGCAGAGCAATGTCGACCGTTTCCAATGCTTTTTGTCTGTCACCATACACCAGCAGCAAGCTAGCCGTCTCATAGCCAAAAAGGGCAGAAATCCCTGTATTTTTCCGGATATCACGACCACCATCATCAGACAGCATTTTCAATTGTTGTTGCAGCCCATCCAACTGGCCGGAGTCATAGAGCAAACTGCAGGCAATAACTTGCAAAAAGCTGTTAGAGAACAGATGTCCGTGTTCTGAACTGAGAAACAGTGCATGCTCCAATGCAGCATGGGCAACTAAAAATCGCCCCTGCTGCAAGGCAAGCAGAGAGCGAAGCAGATTTAATTCTACCTGCTGTTCCGGCAATTGCAGTTGTTGTGCCTCTGCCAGACTGGTCTTCAGGATTTTTTCTACCGCATTCAGATCCCCGGCAAAAAAGAGCTCTGCCAGCCCCAGCACAAAAGAAATCTTGAGACGTTCAACCGGATCAACATCGGCCAGCTGTTCAGAAGCCAACTTTTCGAACAGCTTTAAACGTTTGAGTCCAAGGGCAAAAGAACGGCCCAAAAAAATAGCCTGATAAACCTGTTGAGTCAGCGCCAAAAGGACCCCACGAGTATCTCCCTTATCCTGAAAATGCGTATATGCCAATTCCAGCCAATCATCCCCATCAGTCGAGAGCTGGTGGAGACTATTCATACCACTGAACAGGCTCATCCAGCCGCAAGTTTTCACAACATCTGATGGTATTTCCTCGACTAAAGGGGCAATGCGCGAAGGATAATTTTTATTCAGAAGAAGCAAACCCGCCTGACTGAATACCTGGGAAACAGCGGAGTACTGTTTTTCAGAAATCAGCAGACCCAGTGCTGCTGCAAAATCTTTTCGTTGGCTATACCAGTCAGCAGCAATAATAGAGACCTGCTGACGTTCATCTCCAGTCAGATTTTGTTTTGCTCTTTCCCGCAAAAGGTTTTTAACCTCCGGTCTGAGAAACAGATAACCGTCGCCATCAAGCTTCTCCGTAAATGCAAGTTGATGACGACTCAAATAATCAAAAACCGCTTCAACATCTGCAATCTCACTCAATTTTTGCCCCAGTGAAACGGGAATACCATCCAGCAGGGACAACTTCAGCAGGGTTTTCCGCCAGGGCAATGGAAATTCAGTGACCAGTTTTTCAAAAAATTGTTTTTCATCTATATTTGCAGGGTCCGGCAACTCATGAGCTAAATGGTGCAACAGTTGTTGATCGATTTCCGCAAGAGAGCCATTGCCGGAAATCAAGAGCCCACTGATCCAGCGTAAACGTTCGGTATGGTCCATGAGCTGTTGTTGCAACTGCTGATTCTGTGCAACTGAACGTTGCTCATCTTGACACAGCCGCAGCATCACCTTAATCCTTGCGAGCATCTCGACGTTACTGATCGGCTGGGAAATAAAGTCGTAAGCTCCGACTTCAAGCCCCTCTGCCCGCATTTCCGGTGAGGCAATATGGGCCGTCATCAATACCAGTGGAATCGTTGCGGTACGGGGTTTTAAACGTAGCTGCCGACACATTTCAAGTCCATCCATCTGCGGCATCTGCACGTCGATAAAAGCACCGTCAATACGTTCCTGCTCCGCCAGAGCCAGACCGTCCACTGCCGAAGAAGCTGTCAACACCCTGACCTCGGGCAGATCAAACTCAATAATTTTGACCAGCAGCAACACGTTGGTTGGATTGTCATCCACCAGCAGCAGAGTGAATTGTCTCTCTTTTTCGACCATAAGACTCTTAGACCGGCATCAGCCCGGCAAACTTCAACAATAGTTTTTTTGATCCGACCGAATTAAAATAGACGGACACCTTCTGCTTATCTCCGCTCCCTTCCAAACGGCGGACCGTACCAATTCCAAATTTGACATGCCGCACTCGTGTCCCTAACTGCAAACCACCGGCTTCAGGGACAGAACCTTCCTCCTGTGATGCTTTCTTCCGCGTTACAGTCGCTTCCGCAGCAACGACAGGAGCGCTTTCTTCCCCGGCAACCAGATCTGCCAAAGATGCAAGGTTGTGCTCACCAGTTGATCGTTTCGGCATCTCAACGTCTGATTCAGAACCGGTTAACAGTTCCGGCGGTATTTCAGCCAGAAACCGGCTTGGAGGATTAAACTGATAGGTTCCATAAACACGCCGGCGACGCGCATACGACAGATACAGCTTTGCCATTGCCCGGGTCATTCCAACATAACAGAGACGCCGCTCTTCCGCGAGCTCCTCCCCCATTTCACCGGTCCGGGAATGGGGAAACAGTCCCTCCTCCATCCCCGTCATAAAGACCACCGGGAACTCCAACCCTTTGGCGGAATGCAACGTCATTAACGTCACTCGCTGTTGCGATGCATCATACTGGTCAAGATCGGTAATCAAGGCAATCTGTTCAAGGTAATCCTGAACGGAACCACCGGTGGCCGCATGTTCTTCCATCCCCACCAGCAGTTGTTGCAGATTTTCAAGTCGCCCTTTTGCTTCCTGACGGCCATCACCGGTCAAAGCCTGCTCTGCCTCCTCTTTCAAAGCCGGACCATAACCACTGGCATCAATAAGTTCAGCCATTAACTGTGGATAAGGAAGCCGCTCTAAGCGAACGGTAAAGTCATCAATCAAAGTTAAAAAATCCGTGACCCGTTTGGCCGCCGCACCTTTTAAAGCATTGCGTTGCAGTGCCAATCGACAGGCGGGAAGGAAGCCGCCACTCTCCGCTTCAAAGACTGCGATGCGTTCAACCGTCGTATTGCCGATTCCCCGTGCAGGGACATTAATAATTCTTCGGGCCGCCAAAGAATCATTCGGATTGACCAATATGCGTAAATAGGAAAGAGCGTCTTTAACTTCCTGACGCGAATAAAACTTTATTCCCCCGAACATTACATAAGGAATCCGACTTCCGCGAAGAGCTTCCTCAAGCGCTCGTGATTGCGCATTCGTTCGATAAAACACCGCAATATCACGCAACGCAAACCCCTGATCCTGAAGTCGGCCTACTTCTCCTGCAACAAACCGCGCTTCATCAAGATCATCAGGAGAGGCTTCAATATGAATCAGATCACCCGAAGGGTTATCGGTCCAAAGCTCTTTTTCCCGCCGATCACTATTATGTCCGACGACTCCCCCTGCGGCCTGGAGAATGGTCTGGGTAGAACGATAGTTCTGCTCCAGACGAATAATTTTTGCCCCGGAAAAATCCCGATCAAATCCCAGGATATTACCAACTTCAGCCCCCCGCCAGCGATAGATCGATTGATCGTCATCACCGACAACACAGAGGTTTGTGTCCGGTCCCATCAACAGTTGCATCAGTCGATACTGAACCCGATTCGTATCCTGAAATTCATCAATCAGAAGATGAGAAAATCGCCGCTGCCAGCGTTCACGAACAGCTGAATGTTCTTCAAACAACTGCACTGTCAACAGGATCAGATCACCAAAATCAACCGCATTGGCTGCTTTCAACTGCTGCTGATATTGGCCATACAGTTCCGCCAGAAGGCGTTCATCAGCACGAATATCGTCCAGTGATTCGGGGAACAAACCCTGATTTTTTGCCCGATCAATGAATGAAGCTGCGGCACGGGGTTTTAATACTTTTTCGGAAATCTTACTGCTTTTGAGGAGATCACGAAGTAATCGCAACTGATCCTGATCGTCGTAGATGGAAAAATCTCTGCTGTAGCCAAGATGGTGAATTTCCTGACGCAAAATCCGGGCACAACTGGAATGGAATGTGGATATCCAGGGCTGCTCTCCCTGTCCCAACAAAGCCTCAAGGCGCTCGCGCATTTCCGCAGCCGCCTTATTGGTGAAAGTGACAGCCATAATTTGCCAAGCAGGCACCCCACGCTCACAAATCAAGTAGGCAACCCTGTGGGTCAGAGCACGCGTCTTTCCCGATCCGGCTCCTGCCAGTAAAAGCAACGGTCCGTCCTCATGAAGAACGGCCTGCTGCTGCGGCTCATTTAACGCATGCAACAAATCAGTCATCTTCTTCCCCCAGGGTTCGACTCATCAAAGCGCGATTATAAGCTGACACCATATCCCGTCGAGAGATAATTCCATACAGCTTACGATGGGTTTCACGGTCAACGACCGGAAGTTGTTCAATATTACGATAGCCGATTCTGCGCATCGCGGTATCCAGATCCTCTTCTGCATGCACAACAATAACATCATTGGTTGCCAATTCTTTAATAACAACCAGATCCATCAGCTCTCTTTCAAACACCACCCCCATAAAATCCTGCACCGAAATAATACCGGTGAGTTCTCCCAATTCATCGACCAATGGAAAATTTGTGTGATGGGTCTTTTCAATAAATTTGGCAAAACTGCCCAGGGTCATACTTTCAGGAACTGTTTCAACCCTGTGGGACATGACCTCTCCAACGGAAAGGCTTTTCATGATATTACGCTCTTTTCCAGCTTCGAGATCAATACCAAGGCGGCTTAATTCAACGGTTTCCAAACTATCTTTTTTCAAATGACGTGCAAATGAAGTCCCGATAACACACGCCAGCATGATCGGCACAATAACCTGGTAACTATCAGTAATTTCGAACAAGAGGAATATCGCCGTCATCGGAGCATGAGTTGCCGCAGCCAGGAAAGCTCCCATCCCAACCAGGGCATAGGAACCGGATGACAGCCCCGCTGCCGGGAAAATCAGCTCTAAAACCTCTCCGTAGGCACCCCCAGCCGCAGCCCCGAGAAACAGACAGGGGGCAAACAATCCACCGGGAAATCCTGATCCGAGAGTGATTGATGTCGCAGCCATTTTTGCAATCACCAGCAAAGCCAACACATACCAGGTATAATGACCAAAAAGTGCCGCACCGACAAATTCATAGCCATTGCCGAAAACCTGTGGCAATCCGATTCCGATAAATCCCACGGCCAGACCGCCAAAGATCGGTTTGCTTAACCGGGGAACTTTGATGGCATCAATGACGTCCTTGATTTTGTAGTGAAGATGTATAAATCCGGCAGCCAAAGCACCAATAAGCACACCCAGGAGAACATACAATCCGATCTCCCAGAAACTGCCCAGAACATATGGCGGAGTTACAACTTCTGAAACATCCCCTAATAAAGCCCTCGAGACGACCGTTGCCATACCACTGGCAATAACAATTGACGTAAAACTGGCAACCTCAAAGGAAGACAGAAGAACAATTTCTGTCGCGAAAAAGACCCCGGCAAGAGGAGCATTAAAAGTCGCGGCAACACCGGCAGCAGCTCCGCAGGCAACTAAAACCTTAATCCGGTCGCCACTCATCTTAAACACTTTACCAAACTGACTGCCGATAGTGCCGCCAATCACGGCAATCGGACCTTCCTGCCCGGCACTTCCCCCGGCACCCAGGGTTACAGCCGATGCAAAGCCCTTAGTGAAAAGGGGTCGCAACGGTAATTTGGCCCCTTTCAGATTGACCTTGACCAGAAAACCGGCAAATCCTCCCTTGAGATCTTTGCCAAAAAGAATCCAGAGGGGAATAACCAGTAAACCTCCAATAGCCGGCAGAAACATCACCAGAATTCGCTGTATCGACCAATGCTCAAGAGAGATATCAAAAAACTCCAGGCTCTGTTCAACGACAAGCCAATGGATAACCTCAATCGTCTTACGAAACAGATAATTGCCCAAACCACCGAGCAAACCAACGATCACTGCAAGGATAATGAGAAAAGTATTGTCGCTTATTCTAAAATGGCTGAGAAACTGCTGGGTCAGTCTCCGTAGTTTGCGAGCGTACAAAGAAAACATAGGCGGTAAATGGTTTTTCATCATGGTTAAAACTTTTCAGAACAGCATAAAGCCCAGGATTTGCAGAAGATCGAGAATCAACCCATCCAAAACCTGATTTTCAACGCCAATTAATAGGGTAAACAGTAATTTGTACGACAAGGATTACAGCAGGTCAATAGAGAATATTCCTTTTGATTCAATACCTTTGCCTGAACCTGCATTGATTTTTGAGATTATCTGAATCGCTTGCTGAAGAAGAGGAAAGACAAGGCTAATCTGACAAACAAAACGTGACAAAACAAGATTCAAACAACCCGACTCCGAAACCAGGAAGATCATTCCCATATAGACTTCGAGAAATAGAGACGTATCCCTTACGCATACACGGCATTGGAGGCTCGACACCTGTTTCAAGCATCGTTTTCCCTGGAATCAAGAGAGATAAACTTGAACTACATGAAGTTTATAGGACCAGACACAGCCAACTAGCTCCCAATATTGAGATTCTGGCTTATAGAGCAACAGAAAAACTAAAGGATAGATGGCCCATTTTTCTTGAATGAATTTGCTATTGGCATGATTTCCAATTCGGCAAGGTATTGACGGACAAAGTCCTCACAAAATAATTCAATTGAAGTCGCGTTAGGAGGGATCTGCAAAAACTTGCTGGTTGTCCGTTCCAGCCATCCTCCAGCGTGAACAGAACATATTTCTTTAGATTGTTTCGAGATGAACGTGTATACAGGTCGGTTTGGTTGCTTGATTGCGTAGAGCACATGAATCCCAATTTCACCGTGGCCAGCGTTATTACAACGAATTTTACAAGGGGTCCCATCCGGATAATCAACAAGTAGCGTTACACCACCTTTCGGTGGATTTGAGCTCGGCTCAAGCGTGAAAATCTCTTTCTCAAGAAATGTGTTTGTGGCAAATGTAGATAAATAAAAACCGCAACTTGGCATTGGGCCAAAATTGCGGTTTTATAAGTAAATGATTTTTTTACAAAAACAAGTTCAACCTTACTCCACCGTCACGCTTTTCGCTAAATTACGTGGCTGATCAACATCGGTCCCCTTAAGAACAGCAACGTGATATGCAAGCAATTGCATCGGAATTGAGGTCAGGATTGGCATCAGGTCGTCCGTGGTTTGCGGCACTTGAATCAAGGTCTCGACTTTCCCCTCTAACCCACGACCTTCTCCACTACTGACCGCGATCACTTTACCTCCCCGGGCGCAAACCTCTTCCATATTGGAGACCACCTTGTCATAGGTGTCATTATAAGGAACCAAAACAACAACCGGGAGGTTTTCATCGATCAAAGCGATAGGACCATGTTTCATCTCTCCGGCGGGGTAGCCTTCGGCATGAATATAGGAAATCTCCTTGAGTTTCAACGCCCCTTCGAGAGCAATAGGATATTGATTGCCACGACCCAGATAAAGGAAATCCCGTGCGTTCATATATTCACGGGCAATTTTTTCGATCTGTCCATCCAGTTCCAAAGTTTCTTCCAGCTTACGTGGCAGCGCCAATAATGCTTCGACCTGTTGGCGACAATCATCGGCAGTCAAGGTTCCACGCGCCCGTCCCAATTTCAAAGCCAGCAGATAAAGAGCCACCAGCTGAGTGGTAAAAGCCTTGGTTGAAGCAACGCCGATTTCGGGCCCGGCGTGGGTGTAAATCACCCCGTCACTTTCACGGGCGATGGAAGAATCAACCACGTTACAAATGCAGACCGATTTTCCACCTTTTCCTTTAGCCTCTCGCAACCCTGCCAGAGTATCTGCCGTTTCACCACTTTGGCTGATAAGGACCGTCAGGCTTTTGTCATTGACGATCGGATCGCGATAGCGAAATTCACTGGCGATATCGATCTCAACCGGTAATCGTGCCAGTTTTTCAATATAGAACTTCCCAACCAGACCAGCATGCCAGGAGGTTCCACAGGCGATAATGAAAATTTTGTCCAGCCCGGCAAGTTGTTCTTCACTGAGGCCGAAATCTTCCAGATAGACGTCCCCCTCTTCACTTTGAAGCCGTCCGGCAATCGTATCGGCCAGTGCCCGGGGCTGCTCATAGATCTCTTTGAGCATAAAATGTTTATAGCCACCTTTTTCCGCCATCAGCGGACTCCAGGTGATGGTTTTGCTCTGCTTGACCAGCGGCTGTCCATCAAGGTCGGTCACCCACATTTTTTCCGGGGTGAAGACCACAATTTCACCATCTTCCAGAAAAATCATTTCCCGGGTATGCGACAGTAGCGCAGGGATATCAGATGCAACAAAAAACTCCCCCTGCCCCTGACCAACAACCAGTGGCGCTCCAACCTTGGCTGCGATCAGTTTATCCGGCTCATCATTACAAAGGATGGCAACCGCATAAGCTCCCTTCACTTCCGCCAGCGCCAACTGAACAGCTTTCTCAAAATCGCCACATTGCTTATAATGTTCCTCTACCAGATGAGCGATAATTTCGGTGTCGGTCTCCGAACAGAACTGATGTCCAAGGCCCTGCAATTGTTCTTTCAGCTTTAAATAATTCTCGATAATCCCATTGTGCACAACAACGATATTGCCTGCTCGGTGCGGATGGGCATTGATCTCTGAAGGACGGCCATGAGTTGCCCAGCGAGTATGGCCAATCCCCCGTATTCCTTCTGCAGGTTGTTCACGAAGAATATTTTCCAGATTGATAAGCTTGCCTTCAGCCCTGCGAATTTGTGGCTCCCCTCCATTGAGAGTACAAATTCCCGCCGAGTCATAGCCCCGATATTCAAGCCGTCGCAACCCCTCAATAATAATTGGAGAAGCATCCTGCTTGCCGATATAACCAACGATTCCACACATAGTTTTCTCCTTGGAACTTCAGGATTTTTTCTGTTTACGCAGCCGCCAACCTTTAATAATCTTCTGCTCAGTCCGCGCCAGAGCCAATGAGTCGGGGGGAACATCCTTGGTCACCGTAGTTCCCGCAGCAATCAAACTGTTGCGACCAATGGTCACTGGAGCAACAAACTGACAATCGCTGCCGACAAAGACATCATCTTCAACTGTTGTTTTGTGCTTGTTGACTCCGTCGTAATTACAGGTAATCGTTCCACAACCAAAGTTAACATTCTGGCCAACCTCAGAGTCTCCAATATAAGTCAGGTGGCTGGCCTGGGATTTTTCTCCCAGCACTGACTTTTTCATTTCTACGAAATTACCGATTTTATTATTGCCGGTCAAAACCGAGCCTGGGCGTAGATGGGCCATGGGACCCACCTTGCAATTGTGACCAATCCGGGACTCTTCAATCGCTGAACCGGCTTTCAAATGGACGCCGTCCGCAATTTGGGAATCGACAACGACGACACCTGTTTCAATAATGCAGTTCTTACCAACAGTGGTCTTGCCACGCAGATGAACATTTGGATGCAACATCGTATCGATGCCAATTTCTACTCCATTGTCGATGTAAACCGTGGTTGGATCAACCATGGAGATTCCTCCAAACATCAGATCCGCATTGATCTTCCAACGCATCAACACCTCTGCCTCCGCCAACTGGCAACGATCGTTAATTCCCATCACTTCAGTTGGATCTTCGACACACAGAGCCCGAGTTTTCTTGCCTTCAGCAACAGCTGCAGCAACAATATCGGTCAGGTAATATTCTTTTTGAGAATTATTCTGCTTCAGCCCTTTCAGTGCTTCAAGGACAAAAGCGGTATCAAACAGATATGTTCCAGCGTTGATTTCTGTAACTTGACGTTGTTCTTCGTTTGCATCTTTCTCTTCGACAATCTGCAGAATCTGCTCACCATCGCGAATGATTCGCCCATATCCCTGAGGATTCGGCATCTGCGCTGTCAATACCGTCACCGCAGCCTGATGCTGAGAGTGATAATCCTGCAGTTGGTGCAACGTCTCGGCCTTCAACAATGGCACATCACCACAATGCAGAAGTAAAGGCCCGGAATAACCACGCAAGGAATCTGCAGCACACATTAAGGCATGCCCTGTTCCCAGTTGATCCGTCTGTTTAACCCACGTCAGATTGTTATCCTCAAAGGCCTCCATCACCTGTTCCGCTCCATGGCCGACCACGACTTTCAGCTGCTCAAACCCTGAGGCTCTGGCAGCTTCAAGTGGGTAATACAGCATCGGCCGGCCACAAATGGGATGCAAGACTTTCGGCAGGGCCGATTTCATCCTGGTTCCTTTGCCTGCAGCTAAAATAACTGCTGCTAATCCCTTTTTCATATAAAATCCCCTTATTGTTGGTCATTAAAAAATATTTGATTATCTCGAAATGACAGTTGCCAAGTCAAGCAACAACCCATCTTAAACAACGATAAAATCATGCAATTATTTACATTTATACATCACTCACGTATAGTTTTATGTTCAGAGGAGAGATCAATGGATGAACGACGTCAATTAGCGCAAGAGCTGGATGAAATTCAACAGCAAGTTAAAGAGCTGGAAATTCATTACGAGCAATATTTCGCCGGCATTGAAAAACGTGAACCCTACAATGAGCGCAAGAATCTTTCCCGTCGTATCCGCCAGTTCACAAACCGGCATATTGTCTGGACAGATCTTAAATTTCGTTACCAGGGCATTGCTTCTCGTCTGATGTCTTATGGACAATACTGGGACCGGATTCTGCGTTTAATTGACGAGGGGAAATATCACCGCCACACCACAAAGATGAACTCACCTGCATCCAAACGACAACCCGGCAACTCTCAGCCGATCGACCCCAAAATTGAAGCCGACCAACTGCAGAAAGAACTCTGCCAGGCCAGAAAAAGTTGCGGCCTCCCCGGAACCGGCCCCAGTACAGAAAAAATTGCCGATTTTCTGGCCAGCCAGCGTGAAAAAATTCAGGCACGTTATGGTAACAAACCCGTTGAATTCTCCATCGATTCCAGCGGTGAAAAACCTCGCATCAAAGTCAGCCTTAAAAAATAAGAAGCATCTATGCATATCCTGATAGCGACTCTTCATGTCCGTGCCTCCGATCAAGCTGTGTCTCTGGCAGCCGGCTGCCTTAAATCCAGCTTACCACCTGAAGTCCAACAACAAACCGAGCTTATTGATTTATTTCCGGAAAAAGACGCAAGGACCACCTGCAACCAGCTACTTGAACTCAATCCGACAATTATTGCATTCCCCCTCTATGTCTGGAACCGCAACAGGATTCTCCACATTTCAAAACTTCTACGGAAGGAGAAATCGGGTTTAATTATGATAGCAGGGGGACCCGAAGCAAGTGCTGATAGCCACAATGTCCTTAATGAGGGGGCTTTAGATGGTGTCATTCGTGGCGAAGGAGAGGTTTCCTTTGCGCAATTAATCCACAAACTGGAAAAGGGGGCGGTCATTGATGACGTTGCCGGCTATCTCTCCGCAGCGCAAAGCGGCCAATGTGCTCCAACGCCGACCGTATGCCCTGACCTTTCAGTTCTTGCATCCCCGTGGTTGTCCGGTCAGCTCCCTCTGGAAAAAAACTGCGGTGTGCTCTGGGAAGTTGCCAGAGGCTGTCAGTTCAATTGTGCGTTCTGCTATGATGCCAAAGGGCATCAAGGGGTTCGCCCTTTCCCTGTGGACCGGTTAAAGAAAGAACTTCATCTGTTTACTCAACGGCAGGTCTCTCAAGTCTGGGTCCTTGATTCAACATTTAATGCCCCTCCCGGACGTGGCAAACAGCTCTTACAACTGTTAATCGAACAAGCTCCCCAAATCCACTTCCACATTGAAGCGAAAGTGGATCTTCTGGATTCGGAAACAATCGATCTTCTTTCCCAGCTCAACTGTTCGGTGCAGATCGGCTTGCAATCAGCCACACCACAGGTACTCAACCCCCTGCATCGAAACCTTTCTCCGCAACAAATGGAGCGACGGTTAAAACAAATGAGCATTGCCGGGATCACCTATGGGCTTGACCTTATCTATGGGCTTCCCGGAGACAATCATTGCGGGTTTAAAAAAAGTCTCGATTTTGCTTTACGGCAGCAACCGAATCAAATTGATATTTTCCCCCTCGCAGTTCTCCCCGGAACAGAACTCTTTGACCATCAACAGGAATTTGGAATTCAAAGTGAACGCCGCCCTCCCTACTTGCTGCAATCAAATGCAACCTACTCACAGCAAGACTTGAGAAAAAGCAGCGTTCTTGCCGCAGCAACAGATATTTTTTATAATCGCGGCAGGGCTGTCGGTTTCTTTCTTCCTCTGTGCAAGACATTGAAATCCTCTCCTAGCGCCTTTCTGCAGCAGTTCAGCCTGTGGCTTAACAACCATAAACATATTAAGGAACAAAAACTTCTCGATACCGAAAGCTGGTACCCTGAAGAGATTCTGCCCCTGCAACATCAGTATGTTGCCGAGCAACTGGATGACAATAAGCTTGCAAAACTGCAAAACCTCGTCACGGACTTGATTAACTATCATTTCTTCTGTGCAGAAACCTTACTGGCAAATGATTGCCTTCCAAACAAAGACATTCCATCTAAAAAAAACTGGAACAAAGTCCTCTGGAAATTGAATCCCGACGTCAGAATTCAATCCTTCCATTTTACTCCGGAAGATTTGGAACGCGTTGCAGGGGAACCTTTGGAAAAAGCAAACAAACAGCTGTCACCAGACCCCGGAGTTGCAATATTCTTACGTCAGCAAGGGGAAATTTTCATTGAATCACTAGATGATAGTTTTGCGCAGATTTTGAACCGGGCCAAGGTCAAGAGCACGATTCAACATTTGAGAGGAAAGATTGATGGTCAATTAGCAGATGAACTTCTGGATTTTGCAATAACCCAAGGACTATTACAACCAATCGGTTCGATTAAAAAATAACCGCATCGCAATACGGCTCAGATCATCCTATTTGAGCAGCAGGTCGACAAATCCCTGATAAGTTTGCCTCTTGCGTTCCGAATGACCATAAAGAGTTGAAGAAAACAACGCTGACGCAGCATGTTCACCCAACATCGAAAACAGTTGATAATCGATCGATTCCAACTGTTCCTTTTGAATAAAGAGACGATAAATAGTCAACAGCCCAATCATTTTTCCATGAATCATCAGGGGGATAGCAACAATTGGTGCATGCAGGTCGTCAGAGCCTTCGGTAATAGGTCCGTCATAAAAATAGTTTTCTTCGTCCGCAGCTATCTTTCCTAAAACCCCTTCACCCAGGGGAATATCGGGAAAGACTTCATCACCATCAAAACCCTCACCCGTTTCAAAATGGAGCTCTTCAGTCGTTTTATCAAAGAGAAATACGGCAAACTTTTCTGCACCGACAAAATTAATGACAACCTCTTTAATAATCCCCAGAGTTTCCTCACGATCTAAAGTCGAGTGGAGGCGGGAAGAAGCAATATAAAGATTCGTCAAATTATTATTGACATCTTCTACCTGAACCAGCTGATTGGCAAAATCGAGGTTCTCCTGTTCCAGTTCACCGATTCTGCGTAACGCATCATCCTGTTCAGCACGCAACTGGGAGCACTCATTTTCCAGAGCCTGCAAGCGATGGCTAAGTCGCTCATCCACACCATCTTTTTGTAACTGCTCTGCTTTTTTGCCTCTAATCAGTCGATCCAGAAGTCGCTTACTCTTCTGATCAGGGTAGATAAAATAAACGCCATAGCCATCTTCATCTTGTTTGGACGTCCGCTTGATCTTCCCATACAGGGAAAGAGGGACTCCATCCGCACCTTCCAGCTTCATCTCAACAGTTGTATTTTCCACCAACGGAGTCGGAGATTTTAAACAAATACCGCTTGCTGAGATATCCTTGGCAGTCACGACATGCAACCGACCGTTTTCTTGAAGTTGCAGCGGCAATTTTACGGCCACCCTTTCGGAGGTTCTCCGTTGCACATTCCCCAGCAAGCGTTCTACCTTTTCTCTCAGTTCCTGCTTATTGACCGGCTTAGTGATATAATCATCACAACCGGCATCCAAACAATGCTGCACCTCTTCGGGTTTTCCGGCTGCCGTCACCATAAGAATCGGCAACTTTTCCCACTGGGATTTCTGGCGAATCAACCGACAAACTTCATCACCATTTATACCTGGCATATAGTAATCCAGCAGCAGGACATCGGGGATCACTTTATCAAGCCGCTGAAGTGCTTCTTCTCCGGATGAAGCCGTCACCAGATCGTAATTACAGCCCTCCAGATAGGAACGCTCAAGCTCCAGAAAAAGATCGACATCATCAACCAGTAATATTTTTGGCATCAGCAAACCTCTTAGAAAAAGAAGATTAAATCTACCTCAGAATACACCAAAAGTAAAGGCTCCTGCACTAACAGAGGAGCCTTTACACATTACTCTTTGAATTTTTTATTTAACTATTTTGCTTAAAAAGCCTGAAAAAAAATCAAGCGACCTTTGCCACCTCTTGTAGATAACGTGGTCGTTCAATTATAAAATTGACAATTTCACTAACTTCCGGAACCCGGCCCGCAATCCGTACCTGATCATCAATCAACAACGCCGGTTCCACATAAATTCGATTATCGATCATTTTTCGTGAATCATTGAACTGGTGCACCTCAGCTTGAACTCCTAGTTGCTCGAGTGCTTCCCGAACATTTTCTACAGTTCCATGACAACCTTCTGGATGATCCGGCTTACAAAGGACATCAATACGCATAATATTTCTCCTCTTCTGAGGTTATTTTCTTAATTATGACTATTTTAGTAATATTGTACATGATTTCCAGAAATTGACAAGCCATTTGTCAACCCCCTATTGATTTTTTTATTTTTCAACTGTCACAGCCAACTCATTATCGACCAGATCGACCACAACTCGCGCCCCTTCCAGCATTTCATCCGCAATCAAGGTTCGTGCAACTTTTGTTTCCAATTGCCGCTGGATAAAACGCTTCAAAGGACGAGCTCCGTAAACCGGATCGTAAGCCGTTTCAGCAATAAAATCACAAGCCTCAGGAGTTAATTCCAGATCAAGGTTATTTACGGCCATCCGCTGCCCCAGTTCTTCAATAAGCAACAAAACAATTTTCCTGATCTCTTCCAGGCGCAGAGGTTTGAAAATAATCGTATCGTCCACGCGATTGAGGAATTCCGGTCGAAAGTGTTGCCGTAGCGCCTGCTCAACCTGATTCATCACCGCTTTGGGTATTTCACCCCCGCTGATCCCTTCAATCAAAAACTGTGATCCGATATTTGAGGTCATAATAATCACGGTATTCTTAAAACTTACGGTTCTTCCTTTCGAATCAGTTGCACGGCCATCATCTAAAATTTGCAATAAAACGTTAAAAACATCGGGATGGGCTTTTTCAATCTCATCAAACAGGACCACAGCATAGGGCTGCCTGCGCACTGCTTCGGTTAACTGCCCTCCCTCTTCATAGCCGATATACCCGGGAGGTGCTCCAAGTAAACGGCTGACAGCATGCTTTTCCATGTATTCCGACATATCAATACGGATCATGTTATCTTCACTATCAAACAGTGATTCCGCAAGGGTCCGAGCTAATTCCGTCTTCCCCACGCCTGTTGGGCCAAGAAAGATAAATGATCCAATGGGACGACGCGGGTCTTTGATTCCTGCGCGCGCACGAATCACGGCATCAGCAACACGCTGCACAGCCTCATCTTGACCGACAACGCGCTGGTGCAGAATCTCATCCAGTCGAAGAAGCTTTTCTCGTTCACCTTCAACCAGACGCGTGACTGGAATTCCTGTCCAGTTTGCAACAATAGCAGCGATCTCTTCCGCGGTGACTTCCTCACGCAGCAACTTGATGGTATCATCCGTTTTTTCCAGCTGTTCTTCTTCAGCTTTAAGCTGCATTTCCAGCTCCGGCAACCGTCCATGTTTCAACTCGGCGGCGCGATTCAGATCATAGCTACGCTCAGCCTCAGCAATGGCAAGTCGGGCCTTCTCAATTTCTTCACGCAATGATTGAGCGCCCCGGATACCCCCCTTTTCCAGTTGCCACTGGGCCGCAAGGGTCTTTTCACTGGATTTCAATTCAGCCAATTCTTTTTGCAGGGCAGTCAACCGCTCCCGACTGGCCTTATCTTTTTCTTTCTTGAGCGCCGCTTCTTCAATTTCGAGCTGCATCATTCGTCTGGTAATCGCATCCAATTCCGCCGGCATGGAATCAATTTCCGTACGGATTGTTGCGCAGGCTTCATCAACAAGATCTATCGCCTTGTCAGGCAGAAACCGGTCAGCAATATAGCGGTGGCTCAATTCTGCTGCCGCAACCAAAGCATTATCCTGAATACGCACCCCATGATAGACCTCAAAGCGATCTTTTAATCCACGTAGGATACTGATGGTAGCCTCAACATCCGGCTGATCAACCATCACCGGCTGGAAACGACGCTCAAGAGCAGGATCTTTCTCCAGATATTGTCGGTACTCATCAAGAGTCGTCGCACCGATACAGTGCAGTTCACCACGAGCCAACATGGGTTTGAGCATATTTCCTGCGTCAATCGCCCCTTCCGCTTTACCGGTCCCGACGATGGTATGGAGCTCATCAATAAACAGCAGAATCTGGCCCTCACTGTCATGAACTTCTTTCAGAACCGCTTTAAGTCGCTCCTCAAATTCCCCACGATATTTTGCCCCAGCGACCAGAGATGACATATCAAGGGAGAAAACGGTTTTATCTTTAAGCCCCTCGGGAACATCACCACGGACAATTCGATGGGCGAGTCCCTCGACAATGGCCGTTTTACCCACCCCAGGTTCACCAATCAGAACCGGATTATTCTTGGTTTTTCTCGACAAAATCCTGATGACACGGCGGATCTCTTCATCCCGTCCAATCACCGGATCAAGCTTCCCCTTCTTAACTTCCTCAACCAGATCCCGACCATATTTTTCCAGAACTTCATAGGTTGATTCCGGATCTTGACTCGTGACCCGTTGATGACCACGAACTTCTGTTAACACTTGCAGGAGCTTTTCACGATCAAGCTTATGATTCTTGAATATTTTACCAACTGCTGTGCGCTCTCCTTCAGCAACAGCGGCCAGCAAAATATGCTCGACACTGACATATTCGTCTTTAAGTTGTTTTGCTTCCGTTTCTGCTTGCAGCATCAACTGACCAAGGCGACGACTGGCATATAACTTACTGCTATCGACACCAGGTCCCCCCATTTGAGGACGGGATTTCAGGTTCTGATTCAGCTCTGCTAAAATATCTGCAACAGGGATGTCGAGCTTCTGCAACAATCGCGGTGCTAAACCATCCTGTTGTTCACAGAGAGCCAGCAACAGATGCTCACCATCAATTTCTACGTGCCTCAGACGCAGAGCATGAGATTGCGCTTCCTGTAATGCTTCCTGAACTTTTTGTGTGGTTCGATTCAGATCAATCATAGTGACTCCTGTTGAAGACGTTTCATACGCTATTATTACCTTTCAATTATAGCGCTCAAAAACCAAATCGCTGTAAAAAAGCCAGGGCAATTTACCCTGGCTTTTGTCTGCATCAGTGTAACGTTTTAACGTTTATCTTTCGCGGTTTTGCCGCCTCACTTTTCGGTAACCGCAGGGTGAGAACTCCATCCTTCAATGCAGCATCTCCAGCGTCCGCATCAATCCTCTCGGAGAGCGTAAACTGCCGATAGTAGCTGCGCTGCTTTTCATTGTCAGCAGCTTGAATTTCTCCTTCCAGAGTTAACACCCCACGGGAAACTTCGAGTTGCAGCCCTTGCGTTGCAACTCCTGGTAAATCAGCCAGTAGCACCAATTCGTCCGCTGTTTCATAAATATCGACTGCAGGAGTCATTCTGATCACTGATTTCAGCCGTTCAACGTTTTGTTCAGAACCATTCTCTTGAGCTACCATCTGTTTTTCATTCATGATTTATCTCCTCCATTTTGATTTATTTTATTCGTTCACCTTAACAGCGATCTTTTTAGGCAATGCCGACACAGACTTTGGTAACGTAATACTGAGAATTCCATCGGCATATTCAGCTTCAATTTTTTCAATATCAAGATTTGTTGACAGCTGAATATTTTGCTCAAACTTCCCTCTACGCCGTTCCTGACGATGCCAGCGGCTCTCTTCCGGGATCTCAGGGACAATAAACTCTCCGGAAATAGTTAAGCGGCGACCAAGGACACTGATCTCAAGGCTCTGACTATCCAGGCCAGGAAGCGAAGCTTTAACGCTGTGGCTAGTTTCGTTTTCTGTCGCATGAAATTCAATCTGCTTCGGCTGTGACCCATAAGCCGGCGCAAAACCCAGACCACGGAAAAGTTGATCCATCTCGCGTTGCACATTCTCGACTTCATTCACAAATTGTAATCCAAACATTTTTTCCTCCTGTTTATTGGTTTATTGATGTTTCATTTTCTGAAACAGGGATAATACAAAAGCGGTGCCAAAAATGAATATGTAATATTTTCAGGTAATTAAGTCAGATTGGTTGAATTGGCTTGCAGGTGCGACGTCGCAAAGAAGGCCTCAAGCGTCGCAGGTGCGACAGTTGCGACGTCGCAACTGCCAGAAAAGAGAAAATCAGGAAAGGTCTTGCCGGGTCAGATTTAAACGCTTGAGATGACGATACAATGTCGCTCGGTGTACACCCAGATATTTAGCTGCGACAGACAAGTTCCCCGCAGATTTCTGGTAGGCTTGCCGGATAAGGGCCTCCGGTAAGTCGATTCTTTTCCCCTGCACAACAGAATTGGCGAAGCTTTGATCATCGCTCTCCTCATTCTGATGAGAATAGGGAATGGCCACCGGTAAATTACGAAGATTTTCATCAGCAGAAGCAATAGTCTTTGAGCTCGAAAACTTTTGTCGCTCTGCAATCCACTCCGTAAAAGCCCTGACCCCGATTGCTTCCGTCTCTGACTCAACGACAACCCGTTCTATCGCATTGCGCAATTCACGGATATTTCCCGGCCAGAGGTAAGACTGTAACAAGCGGATGGCCTCAGTGGTCAATCGTATGATCTTCTTACCGTACTTCAGATTAAATTGCTGCAAGAACACGTCAGCCAGCAGGGGGATATCTTCAGGGCGCTCACGTAGTGGGGGAAGGTGAATACGGAGAACCGCCAAACGATGATAAAGGTCAGAGCGGAATCGTTTTTCTGCAACGGCTTGTTCCAAGGGAACATTTGTTGCACCAATAAAACGAACATCAACCTGATGAGATTTTTCACCACCAACGCGCTGCACCCGGCCATCCTCCAGAACCCGCAAAAGTTTTGTTTGTGTATGCAGAGGCATATCCCCAATTTCATCCAGAAACAAAGTACCACCATTGGCGCGTTCAAAATAACCGCGATGTTCTCGT
The DNA here is from genome assembly GCF_963675815.1 of uncultured Desulfuromusa sp. Taxonomy (NCBI): domain Bacteria; kingdom Pseudomonadati; phylum Thermodesulfobacteriota; class Desulfuromonadia; order Desulfuromonadales; family Geopsychrobacteraceae; genus Desulfuromusa; species uncultured Desulfuromusa sp. The sequence continues at coordinate 1,705,247 of NZ_OY776574.1, read as the reverse complement.
AAAGCGCCTGTAAATGCGCCGCGTTCATGGCCAAACAGTTCTGACTCAAGCAACTGTTCACTGATAGCAGCACAGTTTAATGCCGCGAAGATTTTATCATGGCGTTGACTTTCCTCGTGTAACGCCTGAGCAACGAGTTCTTTACCTGCTCCCGTCTCACCAGTAATAATAATTGCAGCATCGGAAGAAGCGTAGAGGCGAATTTTGCGAAACACTTCTTGCATAGCAGGGCTGCTGCCAACCATATTACGAAAACTGGTGTTTTTCTTGCTCGCAACAGATTCGCTACGTAAATTGATCCGAACGATCTGCCCCAGATAATCATCTGTTAACCCTGCAAACTGAATATCAGCCAGAAATTCATGCTGATCAGGAAGAAGGCGTAATTTTACATCGATAAGGTCCTTCCCCTGATCGATAACATCAGCAGCCAAGGTCGCGACTGATGGCACTGCAGCGGGGAAAAGAGCCTCAGGGGAACGCCCTTTGACAGAAGAAGAATCAAGCTTGAGCCAATGGGTCAGCCGCTCTGACAAACTTTGAACCTGCCATGCCCCGTGCCCCCAATGGATCATCACAATGTCAGAAGCAACGACAGGAAGATATTCGGACTTGCTCACACCCAAAGTCATCAGAAAACTCAGTGCCGCAATGTACCCAGATAATCACAAAGAGCCTGTTTACCTGTTTCAAATTGTGTCAACTGCACTCCCATTCCAGCTTTATTGGCCAGTCGTATCAGATTAGGTGGAACTTTTTTGGCCCAACGGACCCGTCCATAAACGATCACCTGTTCTTCATCCGGCAAGTTTATTTCAATCAACAACTTAGATCCAGGCCGTTCTGGTTGGCCAGTGATAATATACAATCCACCCTCTGAAGCATCCCCTGTAAAAGCAACTCTTTTCGGGTAATCAACACCAAACCGAACCTTGAGACGTTTTCTCTTACGTGTCGTACTACGTTCTTTCATCACTCGCCCTCCTCCAACTCAAAAACATTTTAAAGGATCAAAACAAAGAAGCAATCAAAACCCAGGGTAAGATACAAACGGTAAGATTTATGGATAAAAATAGATACGCTATTTTTTCGGATGAAACAATATGATCAATCCGGCACAGACAAAAACAACCCCGAGAGTGATACCAATAATCCCGGCATGTCTGTCCTTCTGAAGAGATTCCCGGAGGTTAAAAGAGCTTTTCCCTCCAAGGGATTTGGCAAAATTGACGATGCAAGTGTTCGGCGTTTTGGCCCGGTTAACTTGCCTGATCCCAACAGTGGACAGAGCCAGTCCGGCAAGAAGGATCAAAACCGCGATAATCTTCCATGCATCCATCCAGCTCTTCCCTGAAATAGAAGGCTTATTCTGATTCTACAATGCGCCCACGGTTGATCTGTAACAGTGAGAGCATCTTGATCGCTTCACCATATACGTCAAAACCACTGGTTCCCGTAACCCCCCGATAGTCCTTCACCTCGGTCAGTTTTCTGCGTAGATCATCGCGGTTGCCAACTGCAGGATCGTCGATTATCTGTAGCAGAAGAGTGGCAACATCAAAAGCCTGGGCTCCAAGAATAGTTGGTTCTTCCTGATAAGTTTGACGATAGAGTTCCATAAAGCGTTGAACTTCCGGCTTCTTGCTTCCAGGATAAAACGCATCAACAAAAACAGCATCTTTAAGGAATCGGCCCGCCTGACTTGCCAACTCAGGAGAATTCCATCCATTGATGCCAAGCAAGGTGACATCTTTGATACCATAAAAAACCAGCTGTGGAGCAATCTGGCTGATTTGTTCAGCATAATCAGGAATAAAAAGAGCATGGAAAGGTGCTAATGGGTATTCCAGTTCCAATTTTTCCTGTTGCTCCTCCTCATTTTCCGCGTCTTCTACAGTTTGTGGAATCTTGACTTCACGATCCTCCCAAAGAAGCTTCTGTATCTGTTTTCTGAAGTCTGTGCCGTCTTCCGGATAACTGACAACATCAACAAGCTCTCCCCCTGAAGCACGCAGCTCGGCAATGAACAGTTCGGTCATTTTCTCACCCAGTCGATTTTCAGGGTAGAGAATTGAGAAAGAGATGTCTCCTTTTCCCAAAGCATATTGAACCAACCTCTTAACCTGCTGTTCTGCTGTCAGAGTATCCCGGAAAATAAAGTTGCCAATTTCAGGAAGTCCTTCCGTTTGCGCGAAAGAGACCATCGGCACCATTTCACGCTGAGCTCGTCGTGCCGCCTCCCCGGCGGCAGTACCAAGAAGAGGACCAATGACTGCTATAACCTTGTCATCATCAGTCAAACCACTCACCAGCTGGGCAGACGTCACCCCTTCAACAGCTGTGTCGCGGTAAACAAAGCGCGCCGGCAGTCGGGTTTTGTTATGTTCCTGTAAGGCTAGCTCCAACCCTTTTTTAACCAGCTCGCCATAAGACTGATAACGACCACTCAGAGGGATAAGAACTCCAATACTGTCGCGGCTGAGCCAAGTCTCAGTTCTGGATCTCTGCAACAGCTGCTCTGCTTCCTGCCAGTAAGGGAAAGTCACGGTGGATGCAAAAAGGGTCTGCAGATGTTTTTTGGCCAGTTCGGTTTTCTGCTGAACCAAGGCGCGACGCGCTAACTGCAATCTCGCATCTTGTCCAATTGCGGTCCCCTGCCACATAAAAGCAGCTTCCGACAGATCAGTATCATTAATACGATTCTGCAGAATCCGGTGCGCCTGCCCAAGTATTGCTGCTGAGTTTGAGGTCAAGAAGAGTTGTTCCTGCAGATAAAAGAGGGCCCTGAGAAACTGTTTTTCAGCGATTGTAGCAACAGTTAATGCCTGATATAGCTTTACCTTATCAGCCGGAGAAAGGTTTTCACCCGGTAAAAACTGTAACTGTTGCAAGCCAAGTTCATACTTGCCGGTTTCAACCAGACTACACCCTAAGAGCAGATCCGCTTCAGGACTTCTGTGCATGACAGGAATGCGTTGCAGATAGAGAATTGCATCTCCATACTGTTGTTGTTGTAATAATATCCGACTGATCAAGATCAAGGCCGGTGCCGTTGCTGATGGATCCTTATTTTGCTGCACAAAACCGCGTAAAACAGCTAATGCCTGATTGAGCCTGCCTTCTTGGAACAACTCCTGCCCCTGCTTCAGCTCTCCCGCCTCTGCGGCTCTTACAGCGGAGACTGAAAAAGAGCACAGCAAGGTTACAGTCATCACTGCAACCAGAATCGGGTAAAAAATCCGCATCATGCGCACTCCATCATTCATAGCACCGGAAACATCATATCAGTCGAATAGGTCTTTCACTTTATCAAAAAAACTCTGTCCCTGGGGATGAATATCCTCTCCACCCTCTTTAGCAAATTCTTCAAGCAACTCTCGCTGACGGGAATTCAGTTTTGTCGGCACCTCAACCTTAAGAACGACTAGCTGATCACCACGACGATGATGACCCTGCAAAGCAACAATCCCTTTTCCTGAAAGCTTGAAAATCTTGCCGGTCTGGGTTCCAGCGGGAACCTTCAGATTCAACTTTCCTTCCAGAGTCGGAACTTGAAGGTCACAGCCAAGAGCCGCCTGAACAAACGAAATCGGAACTTCACAAATCACATCCTGTCCGTCGCGCTTAAAAATTGAATGCTCTTCAACACTGATGACAACATACAGATCCCCCGGTGGTCCTCCCTGGGAACCGGCATCACCTTCGCCACTCAGCTTCAAACGGATACCGTCTTCAACTCCAGCGGGAACTTTGAGTGCAACAGTGCGTTTACTTTTAACCTGCCCGGTCCCTCGACAGTCAGGACAGGGATCAGCAATAATTTTTCCCTTACCATGACAATCCGGACAGGGTCGAGTCATGGTGAAAAACCCCTGTTGATAACGAACCTGTCCTGCGCCACGGCAAGTTGAACAGGTTTGAGGTTCCGTCCCTGGACGAGCCCCTGAGCCATGACAGGTTTCACATGCCTGCTTTCGTGGCAGCTGAAGGTTCTTTTCGGTTCCAAAAGCAGCTTCTTCAAAACTGATAGTCAGATTATAGCGAAGATCGTCCCCACGCTGACCATGGCTTCCCCGTCGCGATCCGCCACCAAAGATATCGCCAAAGATATCGCCAAAGATATCTTCAAAAGGAGCACCACCAAACCCATTACTGGAGAATCCTCCGGAGCCATCAACCCCAGCGTGGCCGAACTGGTCATAAGTTGCTCTTTTTTGAGGATCGGAGAGAATTGTATAAGCTTCAGTAAGTTCTTTAAACTTGCTTTCTGCTTCTGCGTCCCCGGGATTTTTGTCGGGGTGATACTGGATTGCCAAGCGGCGGTAAGCTTTTTTTATTTCTGTTCCACTGGCATTTTTATTTACTTCCAGAACTGCGTAGTAATCTAGCTTTGCCAAAATATCTATCCTGATCTAAAAAGACAGACGCCGGCTTCCTAACCTGCCGGCGTCTGTTGTTCTGGAAATTTATTTCTTTTCGTCGACGTCTTCAAACTCTGCATCAACAACATCATCAGCCGGAGCATCCGTTGCTTCGCCGGCAGGCTCACCTTCAGCTCCCTGAGATTGAGCGTACATCATTTCCGCCAGCTTATGAGAAGCTTGGGCCAGGGCTTCACTCTTTGTCTTGATTTCTTCCGGATTTTCACCTTCGATCGCTTTTTTCAGATCGGCCAAGGCTTCTTCAATTTGTTTCTTGGTCGCACTATCCAGCTTTTCACCATGTTCGGCAAGGGATTTTTCTGTGGTGTAGGCCAAACCATCTGCCTGGTTCCGGGCTTCGACCAACTCACGCTTGTTTTTATCCTCGCTGGCATGAGCTTCTGCATCCTGAACCATTTTATTGATCTCTTCATCCGAGAGTCCACTGGAAGCGGTAATCTGGATGGACTGTTCTTTACCGGTACCAAGATCCTTGGCAGAAACATGAAGAATTCCGTTCGCATCGATATCGAAAGTGACCTCGATCTGAGGGACTCCGCGCGGTGCAGCCGGGATACCAACCAGCTCAAAGTTGCCAATGGTTTTGTTATCGGTTGCCATTTCTCTCTCACCCTGGAGAACATGAACAGAAACAGCCGGCTGGTTATCTGCTGCCGTGGAGAAAACCTGACTTTTCTTACAGGGAACAGTGGTGTTTTTTTCGATCAATTTAGTCATCACACTGCCCAAGGTTTCAATCCCGAGAGACAGAGGAGTAACATCAAGCAAGAGAACATCTTTAACATCACCAGCAAGAACGCCTCCCTGAATTGCAGCACCAATAGCAACAACTTCATCGGGGTTAACCCCTTTACTTGGCGCTCTGCCAAAGATCTCCTTAACCCGCTCTTGTACGGCCGGCATCCGGGTCATACCACCAACAAGAATGACTTCCGTGATCTCATTGGCTGATAAACCAGCGTCCTTCAGTGCTGTTTGGCAAGGACCGGTCAGTCTGGAAATCAAACCGCTGCAAATACTCTCCAGTTTGGAACGGGACAACTTGATATTCAAGTGTTTCGGTCCCGATTGATCTGCAGTAATAAATGGCAGGTTTATGTCTGTTTCCATGGATGATGAGAGTTCACATTTAGCTTTTTCCGCCGCTTCTTTCAGGCGTTGTAAAGCCATTTTATCACCGCGAAGATCAATTCCCTGATCTTTCTTAAACTCATCAGCGACATAATCAATGATCAGTTGGTCAAAATCCTCACCACCGAGAAAGGTATCACCATTGGTCGATTTAACTTCAAAAACACCATCACCAAGATCCAGAATAGAAACGTCAAAGGTCCCACCGCCAAGGTCAAAAACGGCGATAGTCATCTCATTTTTCTTATCCAGCCCATATGCCAGAGAAGCGGCAGTAGGCTCGTTAATGATACGCAAAACATTCAATCCGGCAATCTTACCTGCATCTTTGGTTGCCTGACGCTGGGAATCATTAAAATAAGCAGGAACAGTAATAACGGCATCGGTCACTTTTTCACCAAGGTAATCCTCAGCCGTCTGCTTCATTTTCTGCAGCACCATAGCCGATATTTCCGGCGAGCTGTATTTCTTATCCCGTGCTTCGACCCATGCATCACCATTGTCTGCTTCAATAATTTTAAAAGGGCTGATCTTCAAGTCTTTTTGCACGGCTTCGGAAGTGAACTTACGACCGATCAACCGCTTGATTGCAAACAGAGTATTTTCCGGATTGGTAACAGCCTGACGCTTTGCCTGCTGACCAACAAGCCGTTCCCCGCTTTCCGTAAAAGCCACAATCGACGGAGTTGTCCGCGAGCCTTCTGAGTTGGCGATAACAACAGGCTCGCCACCCTCCATAACGGCAACGCAGGAGTTTGTAGTTCCTAAATCAATACCAATAATTTTACCCATAATTTATATCCTCCTTAGAGATTTTATCAGAGATTATTGCTCTTCAGCTGAGTCATCAGCATCATCATTTTCTTTGAGTTCCGGTGCTTTTGCCAACATCACAAAAGCAGGTCGCAACAACCGACTATTAAGTTGATATCCTTTTTGCATCTGCTGCACCACCGTGTTGACCGGGTGTTCGTCAGATTCCATTTGCCCCATTGCCTGATGGTATGCGGGATCAAACGGTTGCCCAATAGCATCAACCGGTTTTACTCCAAACTTGTCCAACAGCTGGCTGAACTGGGTCAAAGTCATTTGCACCCCTTCAAACAAACCATCATTACTTTCAGCTTGTTCAGCGTGCTCTACTGCCCGCTCAAGATTATCGATAACCGGCAGAATTTCACGAAGGATATTTTCATTGGCAAACTTTGCCAATTCTTCCTTGTCTCTCTGTGTCCGCTTGCGCAAATTCTCCATATCTGCCAACGTTCTCAGATACTGCTCCTGATGCACCTTGGCTTCGGTTAAAGCTTTAGCCAGCTCATTTTGAAGAGTTTCGTTTTCATTTTCCGCTTCGACAACCTCAGGCTTATTGTCATTAGAAGCATCCAACTCCGATTCCGGCTCGCTAGCCTCATTTTTTTTTGCCACTATTCGTGCTCCTTCATTTTTATCTAGACTCAACAGTTTCAAAGAAATCCGTGACTTGTCCTGCATGTAAGCACACAGATTTTTTGCTGCTTTCCATAATAATTTATTCTATTTCCCGATCGAGAACCCGGCTGACCAGTTGCGCCGTGAAGTCCACTAGCGGAACAACCTGAGAATAGTTCATCCGCACAGGTCCAATCACCCCGAGAGTTCCTATCGCCCCTTTTTGATTGGAGAAATTCGAAGTAATCAAGCTGCATCCCTGCAAGTCAATATCACTGCTGTCGCTGCCAACAAATATATGCACTCCCTGAGCTGATTGACCACGATCGAGCAACTCAATCAAAAGTTTTTTACTCTCAAAACTCTGAATCAAGCGTTTCATTTTCTCCGGAGTTGAAAATTCGGGTTGCCCCAACATCAATGATGCCCCAGAAACATAGACCTGATCCTCAACCTCATCCTGCAATGCAGCGCAGGAAAGACTCAGTGCCTGTTTTCTCAGCTGATCATATTCAACCCGGTCTTTATGCATTTCTTCGTTGAGCTTAGCGCGTACTTCCTGGATGGTCATTCCGTTAAGCTCTTCATTAAGATAATTGCTTATATGTTCCAGGTCCCGCGGTGTTAAAGATGGATCCGCCTCTATGACTTTGTTTTGAACCAGCCCGGTTTCAGATACATATATTGCAAGCAATCGACCTTGTGACAGGCGAATAAATTCGATTTGGCGAAAAACAGTCGAAATAAATTTGGGTGCCATAACCAGCCCCGTATATTGAGACAATCCCGACAGCACCCGACCCACTTCCTGCATAATATCTTCCATACGCATATTTTTGAAGCGATAGCTGTTCCGCAGATTCTGTTTCTCCCTCGGATTGAGGTCACGAACCTCAAGAAGAGTATCAATATAATATTGAAAGCCTTTTCCCGTAGGTATCCGTCCTGACGAAGTATGCGGTGAGCAGAGCAAACCCATTTCTTCCAGGTCTGCCATCACATTGCGCACCGACGCAGGCGACAAATTGAAATTATGCTTACGACTGATTGCCCGGCTGCCAACTGGTTCAGCAGAGGCAATATAGTCTTCAACTATCGCCTCTAAAATATTTTGGCTGCGTTCGTTTAATGATTCAGCCATGGAAATTCACTCCTGCAATCTTCATCATTCTTACCATCCAACTTATGTTAGCACTCAATAGAGGTGAGTGCTAATTGACGAGATTATCAATGCCATGTCTCTTTGTCAAGTTTTATGGTTCCGAGAGAAAAACCCTTTTTCATTTTCTTACTTGCTCTACAAAAAATGACTTATCAGGTGGTCATAAATAAGCCAACCTTCAATATCAAGGCAACAGTGGTCATTGCTTGACCGTAGATAGCGTTTCATTTTATGGATAGCTTCGGCAAATACCTGATGAAAATCAACTCTAAACCTCCCATGAAACTCTTGCAGATTAACGCCATTACTGGTTCGCAAAGCAAGATAAACATATTCTTTCATCGCTCCGCTATGGTCATACCTTTCCAGGATCTCTACAGGATCATTGCCCTGCAATAACAATTTTTCATAGAGGCACATATCTGCAGGAATATGCCACCTTGTCCCCCATTCCTGATCTAAAAAACCATGAGCTCCTGCCCCAATCGCCAGACAGTTTTTCCGCTGCCAATAAACCTGATTATGATTACAGCGTCGGTTAGCCTTGGCAAAATTTGAAATCTCATAATGTTCATACCCCTCCTTAAGCAGATGGTGATGTAAAAACATATATTGATCAGCGTAGAGCTCCTCTCCACACGGCTTTAACTGTCCTGACTGTTGCCGCGCTGAATACTCCGTCCCTTCTTCAAAGGAGAGGCCATAGAGAGAAACATGTTCCGGTTCAAACTCCAGCAGCGCTGATATGTCAACTTCCAACGACGCCATATTCTGCTCAGGCAATGCGAACATCAGATCCAGATTAATATTATCAAACCCTGCAGTGCGCGCCGCTACAATGCTTTCTCTGGCAAGAGATGCTGAATGGATACGGCCAAGTAATCGCAAACTTCGATCATTGAGTGATTGAATCCCCAAAGACAACCGATTAACTCCAGCGTGCCGAAATCCTTTTAATTTACTCAGATTTAATGTTCCGGGATTTGCCTCTACTGTAATTTCCGCCGTACTTTGAATCTTGAAACTTCGATCGATGAGATTCAGAATATCTTCGAATTGAGGAGCTGAAAGGAGAGAAGGAGTGCCGCCACCAAAAAATATTGTGTTCAGTGAGGCTGGCTGTGCAAGGCCTTGAGACACAATTTCAATATTGCGCTTCAAAAGTTCAACATATCGATCCAGTTGTCGTTGAGTCCCAACCTGAGAGAAGAAATCACAGTATGGACATTTACTGGAACAGAAAGGTATATGCAGATATAGGGAGCTCACCGACTCAAGTATCCACAGGATTTATCTGAGACACTAATCTTTTGCAGATACGGTTCGACACAACTCATCGAGGCTTACTTGGGAGGTGATAAGCGCCTTGTCCGGTTTTCAAAATCTGCCTGAATCTGACGGCACTTTTCCAGGTCACCATCGGCACAAACGGCATTGACGGAAATACTGCCGGAGCCACTAATAGAACAACTCTCATCCTGACCACAAAAACACTGGATATCCAAAAGTTTAGCCTCATTGCTGCTGCAACTTCCGGAGATCCCCTTACGACCAAAAATAATCCCGATAGATAGCCCGATAAATGCAAGTAGAAAAATAATCAAAGCAGGAAGAAGTAATTCCATAGCTAATTCTCCTCTTTATTCAGGTACGGCTCAAAAAGCCGACTGTACTTTTCAATAAAATGGTCACCTTGTTTTACCAGCATAAAAATTGCTAGTTGGTGTTTTTCAGCGAACCCTAACCCTTTATCCGGTCCCATAACCATGATCGCAGTAGCTAAGGCGTCTGCACGCATACAGGATTGATCAATCACAGTCACCGACACCAATGAATGTTTTATAGGATAACCAGTTGCAGGGTCAATGGTGTGCGAATAACGTACGCCCTCATGCTCAAAATAGTTGCGATAATCACCCGATGTTGCCATAGCAACATCAGCTAAATGTAACCTCTTCCTGACGCTACGTTGACCGGCGATGGGTGTCTCTATTCCGACAACCCATGGTTTTTGCTGCTGCTTATGACCATGAGTAACAATCTCGCCACCGATCTCAACAAGAAAGTTCTCTATATTGTTATCGGTCAATAATTTAGCAATAGCATCAACCGCATACCCTTTGGCAATAGCTGATAAATCCAAGTAGACCAAATCGCTACTTTTCCGTAACCCCGGTGGTGACAAGCGGACTTCCAGTTTATTATATCCAACCTCCGGCAGCAAGCTCTTGATTACATTTGCATCCGGCATTTCGTAAATGTTTACCGTGGGGCCAAAACCCCACAGGTTAACCAGATTGCCAATGGTGATATCAAAAGCACCATGGCTCAGCTGGCTGACTTCTTGAGCTGCATTGACAACAATCATGGTTTCAGCGGAAATCGGCATCCAGCTTCCCGCTACATAGGTATTAAAATGTGAGACGTCGGAATTTTCTTTATAGGTCGACATTTTACTGTCAATGCCGGCAAGTCGGGCATCAACCTTTGACTTAATCGATGCTTCATTTAACTTCTGATCTTCTGCTGGAGCCAGTTTAATATGATAACTGGTCCCCATCGTGGTTCCAGCAAGTGTTATCAGTCGATCGCCGGAAGTTTTGGTCTGATTCAGGTAGATTATGCAACCTGTGACGATAAATAAAACGACAATGATCAAGAACCTTCGCTTCATCACTTCTCCAAAAAAAAGCCGCATCATTCAACAGATGCGGCTTTATAATCCTGATGACAGAATAAATCTACATTTCGTCTATTTCGAGAGCAACACGAGCTAATTTGTGTTTTTGTTGCTTTTCCATCAACAACAAACTTTCAAAAATTTCACGACACTCTTGAGATGTCGCCGTTTCAGCCATGCCTTTATATGAAGCAACGAGACATGCGTCAATCTCGAGACCGATCTTCATAACATCTTCTACAGTCATTTCAGCCGGATACTGACTCACATCAAATGGCTGCATCAGACATTGCTCCTGGGCATATTGATACCATGCATCCAAAGCTTTAGATTTAATCTCGTCCTTGTAATCACCTAAAGCACGATCCAAGTGAGCTTCATGACGCACAAGGTAATCAAGCAACATTTTAACTTTGGAACCTTCGGCTTTATTCGCAAGTTGTTGATAAAATGCACTCGCTCTACGGTGAAATTCCTGAGCGGCATTCACAATCTCTTTTGCTTGTCCGTACGGCATCTGTGCCCTCCCATATCAACCGGAATACAACGGCTTCCCAAGATCCGGCAAAAGAATTATTCCTGATCAACTAGCCCCTTAAATCAGGGACCAAAATCGTCAAACATGATGTTTTCACGCTCGACACCCTGATCCAGCAGCATGTTGGTAACCGCATTAGCCATTAGTGGCGGACCACACATATAGTATTCACAATCTTCAGGAGCTTCATGATCTTTAATATAAAGATCATAAAGAACGTTATGGATAAAGCCTACCGGACCAGTCCAATTGTCTTCCGGCATTGGGTCTGACAGAGCACAATACCACTTGAAGTTCGGATACTTGTCCTGAAGTTCATTCAACTCGTCGACATAGAACATCTCTTTCAGACTACGAGCTCCATACCAGTAAGTCATTTTCCGGGTTGAATTTAACCGCAATAATTGATCATAAATGTGCGACCGCATCGGTGCCATACCGGCGCCACCACCGATGAATACCATCTCGTTATCGGTTTCCCGAGCAAAGAATTCACCGTAGGGACCGGAAATAGTAACTTTGTCACCAGGCTTAAGGTTGAAGATAAATGATGACATCTGGCCTGGGGGTGCATCCGGAACATTCGGAGGTGGTGGACAACAGCGCACATTGAGCATGATCATCCCTTTTTCCAGAGGATAACTGGCCATTGAATAAGCGCGCATAATAGGTTCTTTAACTACTGACTTGTAGCGCCAGAGATCAAATTTATCCCAATCTTCGCGATACTCCTCTTCAATATCAAACTCAGAGTAAGAGAGTTCATGCGCCGGGGCTTCAATCTGAATATAACCACCAGCCCTGAAATCACAATCTTCACCCTCAGGAAGATCAACAATTAATTCTTTAATAAATGTAGCTTTACCGTCATTTGACCTGACCGTGCATTCCCACTTCTTGATGTCAAAAATTTCTGCCGGTATGCCGAGCTTCATATCTTGTTTGACACCAACCTGACAAGCAAGACGGAGCCCTTCGCGAGCCTGACGTTTTGTGATAAATCCGGTTTCAGTAGGAAGAATATCACCACCACCGTCAAAAACCTGAATATGGCATTGACCACATGTACCACCACCACCACAGGCTGAAGGAATGAAGATCCCCTGTTCAGCTAACGACCCCAGAAGCTTGCCACCAGGCTTTGTATCGATGGTTTTATCAGGATCATCATTAATGTAAAAGTGGATTTCACCGCTGGGAACCAAACTCTTGCGCGCGACCAAAATGATGGCAACCAACGCGAGAATGACTCCCGTGAACATGGTACTACCTGCAATTACTAGTTCCATACTATTCACCCAATCCTTAATACTCTAATTCTACCGCTATTAAAATTGCAGACCTGAAAATGCCCTAAACGACATGGCCATTAAACCGACAATAATAAACGTCACACCAACTCCGCGTAATCCTTTGGGAACATCGCTGTATGAAAGTTTTTCGCGAATACCTGCCAACAAACAGATAGCCAAACCAAAACCGACACCAACACCAGCACCGTACACGGTACTTTCAACAACATTATAATCACGTTCAACCATAAACAGAGCCGCACCAAGAATGGCACAGTTAACGGTGATCAAAGGAAGAAAGATTCCCAAAGCGTTGTACAGCGCAGGAAAATACTTATCAAGAGCCATTTCAAGGATCTGTACGATAGCGGCAATAACGCCGATATAACAGATCAAACCCAGAAAACTCAGGTCGAGATTCGGATAACCAGCCCAAGCCAAAGCTCCCTTCTTAAGCAGAAAAACATAAAGAAGGTTGTTAACCGGCACGGTAATGACTTCAACAACGATAACAGCGGCACTCAGCATGATCGCAGTATCAACTTTTTTTGATACAGCGATAAAGGTACACATCCCCAAAAAGAAGGTCAGGGCAATGTTGTCGATGAAAACCGAATTAAAGAAAATCATAAAATAATGTGACATCACGGTTATTCCTATTCTTGAAGTTCAGGTTTCCAGGTACGCAAACCCCAGATAATGAAGCCGATCAGGAAAAAGGCACTCGGGGCTAACAGCATCAGACCATTAGTGACATACCAACCACCATCGTTAACAGTGTTCAGAATAGTCACGCCAAAAAGCTTTCCAGAACCAAAAAGTTCCCGGACAAAGCCAACAGCCAGGAGAACTGCCCCATAACCCAAACCATTGCCGACACCGTCCAGAAAACTCAACCCAACCGGATTTTTCATCGCATAGGCTTCAGCACGCCCCATAACGATACAGTTCGTGATAATCAGACCAACGTAAACGGACAAAGCCTTACTCATTTCATAGAGGTAAGCTTTGAGCATCTGATCAATAATGATAACCAGAGTGGCAATAATGGTCATCTGCACAATAATCCGGATACTATTTGGAATATGGTTGCGGATAGCACTGATCGCCGCGTTGGAACATGAAGTAACCAGGGTCACTGCTATTGTCATTGTCAAAGCGGTCGATAGCTTGTTAGTCACTGCCAGAGCAGAACAGATACCAAGAATCTGCAAGGCTATCGGATTGTTGTTAAATAATGGATCCAGCAGCGCGTCTTTTGCTTTTGCCATGACTAGCCTCTCTTTGCTTTGAGTTTATTCAGGAAGGGAGCATAACCATTTTCTCCAAACCAGTAACGAATGATGTTATGCACCTTGCCGCCAGTGACTGTTGACCCCGCAATACCATCTATTGTGTTAACGGCATCAGCCGCATTTGGATTGTATTCCCCCTTCTTAACAACCTTCAGGACAAGCTTTCCGGAATCATTATATAACTTCTTGTCAGGCCATTGCTGTTTCCATTTCGGGTTATCAACCTCTGCCCCCAAACCTGGAGTCTCAGCATGCTGATAGAAGGTGAAACCTTTGACAGTTGTCCCGTCAGCAGCTATTGCAATATAACCATACATGGGGCCCCACATCCCTGCTCCACGAATCGGCAAGACAATATCGCCACTCTTTTCCAAGTAAACAGCTGCATACTTGGCACGCGTACCAATTCCGGCAAGATCCTGATCGGCAGGAATCTTCACCGACAACTCAGGATTATTGACTGCTTCTTTCTGGTCATAAGTTGCAGCGTCAACAGCTGTTGTATACTCACCTGTTTCCAGATCAACCAGCTTGAGTTCCATATTGGCAGTAAAAAGCTCGTCAATATTGCCGCCATCATCAATCTGTTGTTGAAAACCTCCAGCAGCCAGAACCGTTTTGCGTATTTCAAGTTGCTTATTGTAAGCTTCCTTATCGATCCGCACGATGGCCGCCAAGCAGACCAGAATTGAACAGACGACACAGAGCAGAAAGGCAACCAGGAATGTTTTAAAAATAGAATCATTAGACATGGCGCAACTTCCTTTTCTTGATGTGTGCGTTCACGACCAGGCGATCAATCAGTGGGGCCATAACGCTACCGAACAGGAGAATAACTCCGACACTCTCAGGCATTGTCGGGTTGTAAACACGAACGATTACAATGAGTAAACCAATTAATATCCCTGAGATCCACTGTCCCTTGACTGTCATGGCTGAAGCGGAATGGTCGGTCGCCAAAAAAACGATACCAAAGGCCAACCCGCCAAGGACCAGATGCCAGGCCGGACTCATCGCCTCGGGATTAAACATACAGAGAACAGAAGACAGACCGACAACACCAATCAGAATGGAAGCGATAATGCGCCATGAGGCTATACCTGAGACCAGCAGGATTAGTGCACCAAACAAGCAAGCCAAAGCCGATGTCTCGCCCATGGATCCCGGGATTGTTCCCAAAAATGCAGACTGCCAGGAAATCCCCTGCCCTGCCAGACTCGAAACCCCGTCACTAAGTGCCATGGCTAATGGCGTCGCGCCGGCGTAACCATCTACTGCAGTCCAAACCGCATCACCGGATATTGAACCGGAATAAGCCAAAGACATAAACACCCAGGCAACCAAAGCCGGATTCAAAAAGTTCATTCCGACTCCGCCAAAAATCTCACGTCCGATAACCACACCAAACGAGGTTGCGATGGCAACCTGCCATAAAGGAGCTGTCGGAGGCATAAGCAGAACGATCAGCACTGAGGTCACCAGAAATCCGGCACCGATACTTTTCTTCCGCATTGAGGCAAAAACCGCAACCCAGACAGCCTGAACCAGCATGACAACAATCAGCATGGGGAGAAAGTTCCCTAGCCCCTTAAGCATATTGGCTGACAATGACGTACTGTCACTCAGTGTCGGCAAGGCATCAATCTGCCCGGCCGCCAACATCTGATTCAAAGTGAGGTTCGCCTGAAAACCACTGTTCCAAATCGCCATCAGAATGCAGGGCAGCAATGCCAGCATAATGATACTCATAACCCGTTTGTGATTTATACTGTCACGCACATGGGTCGAACCTGTCGTTACATCAGCGGGGGAGTAGAGTGACTTACCTACCGCTTCGGACAATACATCGAGTAATTTCACAGCCGTTATCCCTCTTTCTCAATGATGGTAAGAGCGTCGCGCAGCATAATGCCGTAATCGTTCTTCCCGGCACAGACATAGGTACACAACGCCAGATCCTCTTCCGCCAGTTCAAGACACCCAAGATCCTGAGCTTGGTCTGTATCTCCAGCAGCCAGACTCCGAAGCAGGAAGTTGGGCAATGTGTCAATCGGCAGAACTTTTTCAAAGGACCCTATCGCAAGGACATTCCCTTTACTGCCGTATTGACTGGTATTCATTGGGGTTGAAGGTCCACCGGTAAATGCGGACAAAAATGCCCGTTTGATGGAAAATTTATCAGTGCCGGCAGTCAGAGAGGCAAAAAACTCACGATCCCGTTTTTCCGGCAGTACCGATACCTGCAGATGATAACGCCCAAGAAATGCCATTGGCCCCTCAGCAGTTGTACCATCCAAAACAGAACCGGAAACAACCCGTTGTTCCCCGGAATTCAGCTCACCAGCCAACAGTTCATCGAGGGAGGCTCCAATGCGCGTGCGCAATAAACGGGGCTTCTTAACCCCGGGGCCACCTAGAGCGATAACTCGATCGACGGGCAACTGACCAGAAACAAAAAACTTACCGAAAGCTATGACATCCTGATAATTGATCGTCCAGACAGTCTTTGCCTCATTCACCGGATCAAGAAAGTGAATATGAGTACCGGCAAGCCCGGCAGGATGAGGCCCATCAAATTCCTCCTTACTTGTCCCACTGACAGCAGGAAGAGCAACTCCGGGCTTTTGGCAAACATAAACTTTCCCCTCAGTAAGGCGAGTCAGAATTTTGAGGCCGTCGGTAAACGCCTGTTCTTCCTCCTTGATGATCAATTCTGCTTTAGCAGCCAACGGGTTGGTATCCATAGCGGCAACAAAAATTGAGTGCGGAATGCTATCAATTGCAGGAACTTTGCTGAAAGGTCTGGTCTTCAAAGTCGGCCAGAGACCAGAGTCAACCAGATTGCTGACCACCTTTTCACGGTCCAGAGTCTCCAGTTCCGCCCCTGAAAATGAATCAAAGCTCTCAGCATCAGATCCATTCAATTTAATAACAACCGACTGCAAAGCCCGGCGCTCGCCACGGTTTATGGCAACCACCTCACCACAACCCGGAGCGGTATATTTGACCCCTGCAGTTTTCTTATCGGTGAACAGCAGTTGTCCAAGCTTGACCTGATCACCAACCTTTACACTCATGCTTGGCTTCATGCCGACATAATCCGGACCGAGCACTGCAACGGTCTTAACCGCCAAGCCGTCAGAGATAGTCTGTTCGGGACTGCCGGTAATGGGCAAGTCCAAGCCTTTACTGATTTTGATCATGTTAGTGCGCTTTCTAAAAAGGGTTGTGAATCAATCCGAGTCCTCTATTTTTTACTAAAATTCGGCCAATTCTCTTAGAAACTTCACGGGCGAAAAGGAATACTTTTCATTATTTTATAAAACAGTTAAACTGTCAGTATAAAAAACATCTCTAAGGCGGCTATTTATCCCCAAAAAGTGTACTATTTGTTAAAAAAAATCGTACACAGTATACACGGACAGCAGGGAAAAACAATAAAAAATATGACATTCTTTTTTTCTTTTTACGGTTTTTTACCGGTAAAGAAAATCCCGTCAAGAACGGCTTGGAATAGAGTCTCGTAAGATAAAATAAAATTTCGCCGCCAAGGAAAGTCGACGAACAAAATGAAACATTTAATCTGCGCTTCAATCCAATTCAATATTTCTTTAGGCTATATCGACGCTAACCTCGACACAGCTACCGCAGCACTACAGCGGGTCGCTCAGCAAGGGGCAAGGCTGGCAGTATTACCCGAAATGTGGAGCTGCGGTTACGATTATCGCAATCTTACTGAGCTGGCAAAAGAAACTCCGCGCGTATTGGAAGAAATGCAGAAGGAATGCCTGAAGCTGGATTTAGTGACTGTTGGCAGTCTACCGGAACTCGAAGATGATCGTATTTACAACACAGCCTACGTTATCGATAAAAGTGAAATCGTCGGCAGCTATCGAAAATTACATCTATTTTCAACCATGCACGAGGATCGGTTTCTTAGTTCCGGTGATCACAGCCTGGTTATCGATACATCAATTGGCAGGCTGGGAATAGCAATCTGCTATGACCTGCGGTTTCCGGAATTATTCCGCAAATTAGCATTAGCAGGAGCAGAGATTATCTGCATTCCCGCAGAGTGGCCCAAACCTCGCCAAGAACATTGGAAAACTCTTCTGCGTGCCCGGGCAATTGAGAACCAGCTCTTTGTGATTGCTGCTAATTGTTGTGGCATTCAGGGTAAGCTTGATTTTACCGGTCTCAGTCAATTAATTTCACCACTGGGAGATGTTCTGCAAATTGCTGCCGAAGAAAACATCGAACTGGTCGCAAAACTTGATTTTTCTGAAATGGAAAGTTACCGCAAAAAGATTGACATTCTCAACGACAGGAGAGCGGATGTCTATGGAACACCTTGAGACGATTCACCGCTGATCATAGCGTCCGCTTCAGGCATTTGCCTGCAAACCCAAAAACCCAATAACATAAAGATTGCGATGGCAAAAATCATCACCGATGCTCCCAACCATTGAGCAATCAAACCGGTTACACCGCTGACAATGGCAAGAATGCCGACAAAACTGTTGCTGAATGCTGTATAGGTTGCTCTTTCATCAGCCGGAGCGGCATCGACCAGATAAGTTTTGCGACCCAGCCTCACTCCCGCTTCCGCCAATCCAATCAACACAAAGACCAACAGATAACCAGCGTATTGAAATGAATACCAGGGCACAACTGTCAGAAAAAGTGCCAACACCGCGGCCATAAAAGCAATTAAAGAGCTGAGAGCCATAACCTTCTTGCTGGTTTGATCCGCCATTTTTCCCCAGAAAGGGCTGCTGAGGATTTGAGAGACACCGACAGCGACAATGAGAGAACCAACACTCTGAATATTCAGTTGCAACAGCTGACCGGCGTGTAACACAAAAAACGGTGTTGCTAACTCAACAGCAAGCAACAACGAACGCGCCGCTAAAAATTTCCTGAACCCAGAATGTTGATGGAACAGCTTGAAGCCTGCCTGCGATTCTGAAATCGCGTTGCGACCCCCCTGAACCGCGCCGGGAAACTCACGAATCAAAGCAAAAAACAGGGCAGACAAGCCCCAAAGAACAGCGGCAGCAAACAACAAAAACAGCACCGGAGTGAGCCCTTGTTGTGCCTCTCGGTAGCGATTTAACAACAAACCAGCAACTGTGGTGAGCAGTCCACCGACAAGAGCTCTGCGCGCCAGCAATTTCCCTCGGTGCCCTTTGTCTATAGTTTTACCTAAAACATCCTGAAACGCCACCGAAGCCGTACCACTTGCGGTACTGAAAATTATCAGGAGTCCCAATAGTGACAAACCCGCCACCGTAGGCGACAGCCAGAGGGCGACCGGAATCATCAGCAGCAGACAGAGGACCTGAACGACAGCTGAACCAACCCAAATCCATTTACGCTTGGCCAGTTGCCTGATCTGTCCTGCAACAATCATCTGTGGCAGCAAGGAAAAACTCTGCTTAATCGGCATCAGAAAACCAAACATCCAGACCGGTGTGCCGAGTAGTTGAAACAACCACGGAAGGATCAGGTTTGGACCCGCAATCTGCTCTGCCAGTTTTGAAGCAGCGCCATTGCAAACATTGATGGAAAAATTCCTCGAGGATTCCCTGCAAGATTCTTCTGGGATACTATGACAAGCACGGTCCAGGTCATCATCCCTCGACAGTACACCGGAAAGATATTCTCTTAGCTTTATCATAAACTAATCTGCAAGCCTTTGCGCATCCTGACGATACTCTGCAGGGACCTGTTGAAGGCTGTCGGCAAACTGCAAAGTTCCATTGCCGTCAACATAAAGATAGCGATTTATTTTTTCCCCGGTTGGCACTGAAACTGCTGTTGTTCCCCCAATTACAGACTCGATAGAGGAAGATGACAGGGTATCAGCCTGCATCAGCCCTACCAGTCGAGTACGAAAATCAACGTAGAATTGTTGTGTCTGTTTCAGTCCCGGACTATGAAACGGCAGCTTAAGCATCAGCTGATCAAAACCGAGTGCCAGTGCAACAATAACCACCAACCACAAAAAATATTTCAACAATTTCAACATGCCAACTCCCTTAACTCATTCGACTGATAGTACCTGTGTGCCTTTTAAAATTCAAGAAATAGACACAACTCACTGAACATTACAGATCATGGCGCGATTTGACTTCAAACAGAGTTTAGTTGTAGAACAACAGGTCGGAAAATTGATTAAATATTTTACAACGAACCTATTAAATTTAAACACATTAAACAAAAGACAGGAGCTTAAAAGATGAGCGTTGCTGAATACGATGTCATCATCGTTGGAGGTGGCCCAGCAGGAATGACAGCCGGCCTCTATGCCTCTCGAGCACGATTGAAAACTCTGTTGCTCGAAAAAATGATTATGGGTGGGCAAATGATGACAACAACTCTGGTCGAAAACTGGCCGGGATATCCGGGTGGAATTGGCGGCCCGGAACTGATGACACGTTTTCAGGAGCATTGTGTCGAATTCGGCTTGGAAACTGATTATGGTACCGTCGAAAAGGTCATCGACAACGGTGCCACCAAAACCCTGATTGTCGACGGCAAAGAAATCACCTGTAAAGCTGTCATTATAGCAACAGGAGCGATTCCAAGAAAACTGGGAGTTGAGGGTGAAGAAGCTCTGGTTGGTAAAGGGGTTTCGTACTGCGCAACCTGCGACGGTGCTTTTTTTCGTGACGTACCGATTGCCGTAATTGGCGGCGGAGATACTGCCGTCGAGGAAGCATTGTTTCTGACCCGTTTCGCCAGCAAAGTCATTCTGGTCCATCGGCGTGACCAACTTCGTGCGACCAAGATTCTGCAAGATCGGGCCATTGCTGACGAAAAAATTGAAATCGCCTGGAATTCTGTGGTTGAAAGCTTTGAATCTGACAACAGTGGCCTCACCGGTGCTGTGCTAAAAGACACCCTGACCGGTGAAACCCGCAAAATTGAAATCCAGGGAATGTTTGTTGCGGTTGGCGTCACTCCAACAACTGACTTCATCAGTGATCTCGTTGAATTAACAGACGATGGCTATGTTAAAGCCGGTGAAGACACCAAAACCAGCGTTCCGGGTATTTTTGTTGCGGGAGATAATCGCACCACCATCCTCAGGCAGGTATCGACAGCCGTCGGTGATGGAGCCGTTGCAGCACTTATGGCTGAAAAACACATTGATGCCCTGGATCATCAAGCATAGTTTGAAATGAGAAACTCCCCCTTCTTCAGAGTAAAAGAAGATGGGGGGGAGAACATTCTACAATATAAGAGAAATGGGGGGGGGGGGGAAGAATGCTGGCCAAAGTTATTTCAGGGGCGCTGATTGGTATTGACGCTTATCCGGTTGAAGTGGAAGTTGATATTGCCCAAGGACTACCGCAATTTTCAACCGTAGGTCTTCCGGAGGGGGCAGTCAAAGAAAGTAAAGATCGAGTTAAATCAGCCATCAAAAATTCAGGCTATGACTTTCCCGCCCGGCGGATCACCATCAACCTTGCTCCTGCCGATATCCGCAAAGATGGTGCCGCCTTTGATCTGCCGATTGCCATCGGCTTACTCTGTGCCACCGGTATCGTCAATGCCGACAACCTCAAGAACTACATTCTCTTGGGAGAACTCTCTCTTGATGGACAGATCAAACCTGTTCGGGGTGTTCTTCCTGTTGCCGTATCGGTTCGGGATTGGGGCGACTATTCCTTGCTGGTCCCAGCAGATAATGCTGAAGAGGGAGCGATAGTCGCCGGTCCAAAAGTTTATCCAGTACATGATCTGGGTGAAGCCGTAGCGCTGATCAACGGAGAACAATCCTTTACCCCCTACCAGGCCACCGCAAGCCTGCTTGACCAGCAGATTTCTACAAATGGAGATGATTTTGCTGAAGTCCGTGGGCAGGAGCACGTCAAGAGAGCGCTCGAAGTTGCAGCGGGCCGGTGCCCACAATATTCTCATGGCTGGACCTCCCGGCAGCGGGAAAACCATGCTCGCACGGCGGCTGCCAAACAATCCTGCCTGACTTCTCCTTTGAAGAAGCACTCGAAGCAACCAAAATTCATTCTGTCGCAGGCTTATTAGCACGCAAAAACGCTTTGGTCAGGCAGCGACCGTTCCGTTCACCACACCACACAATCTCCGATGCCGGGCTTATTGGCGGCGGCAGTTATCCCCGCCCGGGAGAGGTCTCGTTAGCCCATCGAGGAATTTTATTTTTAGATGAATTTCCCGAGTTCAAAAAAAATGTTCTGGAGATGCTGCGTCAACCCCTTGAAGACGGCCAGGTCAGCATCAGTAGGGCCGCTTTAAGTTTAACTTATCCTGCCAATTTCATGCTGGTCGCTGCCATGAACCCCTGCCCTTGTGGATTTCTTGTGATATTCAACATGATTGCACCTGCACTCCGCCTATGCTGCAACGCTATCGGAATCGCCTTTCCGGACCACTGCTCGATAGAATTGATCTCCATGTCGAAGTCCCCAGAGTCCCGCACAAAGATTTGACCGATCAAAATGCGGCCGAAAGCAGTGCTGTCATCCGTGAGCGCGTCAATCGTGCCCGAAAAATACAACATGAGCGTTTGGCCCCTTCTCGATCTCCACGCCAACAGTCAAATGCAGACTCGTCACATTCGCCGTTTCTGCAAGCTTGATGCAAAAGGAGATGCCCTGCTGGAACAGGTCACCGACAAACTGGGACTTTCAGCCCGCAGTTTTACCCGAATCCTTAAACTGGCAAGAACCCATTGCCGACCTGGCGGGAGCAGAACACATTGAAACTCTCCATCTCAGTGAAGCCATTCAGTATCGCGGACAGGACCGGGAAGCTGGGGGTGACGATAAATCTCCGGATCACAATGCATCATATAAATCAGCTCAAATCTAAGAAACCAGGAATGTTGCGCACCTTACTTTCTCAGATAGACCCCCCATAAATAGAAAAATAAACCAGCAGCACTCCCTTCCAAACTTTACAAAACTTTACAAAACTGTTTCCATAATTAACATCAAAGTCAACGATAGAAGCGTACTATTGCAAACGACTTAAACGATAGTTCCAAAATGAGGAAGAAATGGACAAGATGATAGCTAAACAGAATCTATTTCTGTTTTTATTCTTGCTGCTGATCGGTGGCTGCAGTCCTTTTAGGGCGCAACTACAACCAGCAGAACTCGTCGAATTGCCACAGAGTTATACAGTTGCAGAGATCGATTCTGATACACCAGATCGCTGGTGGCAGAGCTTTGCCGCAGATGATCTCGACCGACTGGTCGAGGAAGCGCTGAACGACAATCTTTCATTACGACAGGCCTGGGCAAGACTGGTGCAGGCTCAATCACTGAGTCGACAGAGGAAAAGCAACCAACAACCTGATCTGAATTTTGACGCTGCACAATCTGTCAATCGCACCCGAAGCGGCGGTAACACTTCGGACAATGAAAATTATTCCCTGAGTTTAAGCAGCAGTTTTGAGCTAGATCTTTGGGGGCGAATCGCTGCAGAGGTCAACAGTCAGCAGAAAGAGGAACAGGCAACCCGGGAAGATCTCCACGCCGCTGCCATTAGTCTGGCTGCCGAAGTAACCAATTCCTGGCTACAGTTAATCACCCAGATACAGCTGCAGCAATTATTGGCAGAACAGATCGCAACCGCGCAAAGCTATCTCGATCTGGTTGATCTCCGTTTTCGTAAAGCACAAGCCACCGCTCTCGAGCTGTTGCAACAAAAAGAATCAATTGCGGCACTGCAAACACAGCTTCCAAGAAATCAAGCCCAAGAACAACTCCTGCGCAATGAACTTTCAGTCCTGCTTGGCAAACACCCACAACAACCGCTGAACTTAAACAGTTTCGAACTTCCACAGATGCAATCGTTACCACAGCTGGGACTTCCGGCTGAACTTTTGGAGCAACGCCCCGACATTCGTGCCGCAGGACTTCGCCTGCAAGCTGCCGATTGGGATCTGACAATCGCTAAGGCAGATAGGCTGCCAACTTTGAAGTTGACCGCCTCCATCACAACCAGTGGTGATTTTGGCGATCTGTTCGATAACTGGCTGCTCAACCTCGCCAACAACCTGACTGCGCCACTTCTTGACGGCGGCGCACGTTCTGCAGAAGTCGAACGACAGCAGGCAATTATCAGCGAACGGCTGGCAAACTATCAGCTAACTGTGCTGACTGCCATCCGTGAAGTCGAAGATGCGCTGATCAGTGAACAAAAATTACAGGAAGAGATGACGGCCCTGCAGCGCCAACTGGATCTTGCCGAACAAGCACTTTCGACTGCAAAAAACCGCTACCTGAAGGGACTTATTTCCTATCTTCCGGTACTGACTGAATTACAAAACGTTGAACAGTTGCAGCAGGATCTACTCAATCAAAAACTTGACTTATTGACTAACCGGGTCGTCCTCCATCGGGTTCTAGGAGGCAACTGGACTGAACAGCTACCGGTACAGCAACTTGAGGTGCAATTATGAATCATTCCGAGACCAACCAACCGACCTCGGCAAACAATAAAACAAGCGGATACAAATCAAAGCTTCTGACTCTTCTGGTCATCCTTCTGATCCTCACCTCCGCCTTGATGGCAGGGGCTTACATCGTCAAAAGCACACCGAAAGCGAACCGCACAAAACCGGTTAAAGAGGCACCATTGGTGTCAACAGCAGCGCTGAAATCGACATTGGAACAGGTGACGGTTACTGCCATGGGGACGGTGATTCCAGCAAGTGAGCTGAACCTGCAGGCCGAAGTCAGTGGACGGATCATCGATATCAATAACAACTTTGAACTCGGCAGCCGTATCAAAAAAGGAGAAAAACTTCTGGCATTGGAGCCTACAGACTATCAGCTCGCTGTAGCTCAGGCCGAAAGCAGTGTTGCCGATGCCGCCTATGCTCTGGCAATCGAAAAAGGCAATCAGGAAATTGCCAGACAGGAGTGGGACCTGTACGATGCTAAGGACTCTGCCAGCGAGCAGGATCGAGAACTGGCACTACGTCAGCCACATCTGGTCAAAGCAGAGGCAGAATACAGTGCCGCCAAAGCTGATCTGGCACAGGCCCAACTCAATCTGCAGCGAACGATCCTGTATGCTCCCTTCAACGCTCTGGTAACAGCAGAAACTGCCGAACCGGGCAGCTACGTCTCCGCTCACGAAAATATTGCCACTTTGGTTGGAACTGATCGTTACTGGATCCAGGCATCACTGCCCGTTGATCGTCTCCGCTGGATAGAAATTCCCCAGCAAACCGGTGATCAGGGCTCAATGGTTCAGATCACCACCGGTGACAAACAGAAAGTGGGCAGAGTGTCAAAACTCCTTGGCGATCTTGAAGAAAATGGTCGTATGGCGCGTATTCTGGTCACAGTAAACGACCCTCTTGACCTGAAAGAACCGGTTGACCGGCGCCAGCCACTGCTGCTCGGAGAATATGTCCGGGTTGAAATCATGGGAAAAACGCTTTCTGACGTTATCAATGTGCCCAGTTCTGCGCTCCATGATGGCAATCAACTCTGGCTGGTAGACGCCCAGCAGACTTTGATGATTAAAAAAGCCAAGGTGCTCTGGCGTAACAGTGGCCGGGTGCTTCTGCGCAACAACCTACCGGAAAATGTCCGATTAGTGACCAGCAATCTGAGCACTGCGGTGGATGGCATGAAACTGCGGCTGGAGGCACCGGAGAAACTGAATCAGGCAGGAGAACTGCAATGAATGAGCAGCAACAGAGCTCAAAAGGACCCATTGCCTGGATGGCAGGGAATTCAGTCGCCGCCAATCTACTAATGCTGGTATTGCTGATCGGCGGATTGTTTTTCATGGGCCAGATCAAGCAGGAAGTTTTTCCCGAATTCGATATCGATCAGGTCACTGTGAGTGTTGCTTACAGTGGCGCCAGTCCGGCTGAAGTTGAGCAGGGCATCATTCTGGCGATCGAGGAAGCCGTCAGCGGCCTCGACGGGGTTGATGAAGTCACCTCAAGTGCCAATGAAGGGCGGGGTACGGTCACCATCACCCTGCTGAACGGCAGCGATCTGGAGAAGCTGGTTCAGGATGTTAAGAGCGAAGTCGATCGCATCTCCACCCTACCGGATGAAGCCGAAGAACCAACCGTCGCAATTGCCAGCCGTAAACGGGATGTTATCGCACTTGCGCTCTACGGCGATCAGAGCGAACAGGTTCTACATTCCCTGGCGGATAATTTTCGCAATACTTTGCTACAGAATCCGGCAATCACTCAGGTCGAACTCAGCGGGACCCGGCCACTGGAAATCTCTATCGAGATTCCTCAGGAAAAACTGCGGGCCTACAATCTGACCCTTGACCAGGTCGCCCAGACGCTGAGAACTGCGGCTATCGAATTGCCCGGGGGGGGAATCAAGACCAGCGGTGGCGAAATTTTGCTACGGATGCAGGAAAGGCGCGACTATGGGGGTGATTTTGCCAAGCTGCCGGTTCTGACTGATAACAACGGCAGCCAGCTATTGCTGGAAGATATTGCCGTTATCAAGGATGGTTTTAAAGAAACCGACCGTTACGCTGAGTACAACGGTAAACGGGCGGTGATGATCGATGTCTACCGGGTCGGTGATCAAACCCCAATCGAAGTTGCGAATGCCGCTTTGGCCGAAGTGGAATTATGGAAGCAGCAGCTTCCTCCGGGTGTGAACGTTACAGCACTTAACGACCGCTCAGAAGTCTTCAAGCAACGGCTCGACCTGCTGCTCGGCAATGCCTATCTCGGTCTTGCCCTTGTGCTCGTGCTATTGGGATTTTTTCTTGAAACCCGACTGGCCTTCTGGGTCACCATGGGGATTCCGATCTCTTTCCTCGGCGCCTTTATCGTCCTCCCGCTGCTCGGTGTCAGCATCAACATGATCTCTATGTTCGCCTTTATCGTCGCACTGGGGATCGTGGTTGATGATGCCATAGTCGTCGGTGAGAATGTCTACAAGTTCCGTCAGCAGGGAATGCCACCGGTGCAGGCCGCCATTGCCGGGGCACGTGAAGTGGCTATGCCGGTCACCTTCAGCATTCTGACCAACGTAGTTGCCTTCATGCCGCTCTATTTTATTCCTGGCATCATGGGCAAAGTCTTTCAGGTGATTCCAGTTGTGGTTATCACGATTTTTCTCGTTTCTCTGATCGAATCACTGTTTGTTTTACCTGCTCATCTGGCCCATTTGAAAGAAAACCGCCATGGTGGTCTGCTGGGACACCTGCATAATTGGCAGCAACGCTTCAGCAGCGGCTTCACTCGTTTGATCAAACGATACTATGCACCTTTTTTGCAACACCTGCTGCGGTTTCGTTATCTGACTCTGAGCGTTGCGGTTGCGGTGCTGATTTTGACTGCGTCTCTGGTCATCAGCGGGCGGATGGGGATGACGATGTTCCCACGTATCGAATCCGATTACGCTAAAGTCAGCGTATCCCTGCCTTACGGTTCTCCGATTGAGCAGACCGAGGCAGTGAGGGACCAGTTACTTGCCAGCGCCGCCCAGGTGGCAGACCGCTACCGAGGGCAAGAGCTGGTATCCGGCACCTTTGCAGACCTGGGAAAATCCGTCAATGGGACCTCCGGTAGCCACACTTTGGAAATCAGAGCTTTCCTGGTTGATCCGAAGAAACGCGCTATTTCAACGGCGCAGTTTATTCAAGAGTGGCGACAAGCAACCGGCGAAATCAGTGGTCTCGAAACCATCATGTTCCAATCCGATTCCGGTGGACCCGGTTCGGGGAAAGCCCTCACAGTCGAGCTCAGTCACACCGATCTCGACACCTTGGAACAGGCCGGGCAGGAATTAGCCGAAACGCTGTCCGGTTATGCCATGGTTTCTGATATTAATGACGGCTTCGCCCCCGGTAAACAGCAGCTTGATTTCCGTATGCGCCCGGAGGGTCTGAGCCTCGGCCTGACAGCAAGAGAGGTCGCTCTTCAGGTTCGCAATGCCTACGATGGCGCCGAAGTGTTACAACAACAGCGCGGTCGCAATGAGGTGACGGTAACAGTGCGAAAACCGAAAAGTGAACGCATTTCTGAGTACGACCTGGAAGAGATGATTCTACTCGGTCCCAGCGGCATCGAAATTCCACTGCGTGAAGCCGTCGATATCGAGCGCGGACGAGCCTATACAAGTATCGACCGTCGCAACGGACGACGAGTTATCAGCGTCACTGCTGATGTCCGCCCGGCCAGCCGAAGCGGGCAGATAAAGAGCGCCCTGCTTGCAGAGGCACTGCCACAGTTAACCGATCGGCATCCCGGCCTGTCCTTTAGTTTCGAAGGCAGACAAGCTGATATGGCGGAGAGCATGACCAGTCTGGCCACAGGGCTCGGACTGGCACTGGTGATGATCTATGCATTGCTGGCGATCCCTTTCCGCAGCTATATGCAACCGGCAATCATCATGATCAGTATTCCTTTCGGGATTGTTGGTGCGGTGATCGGACATCTGCTGCTCGGTTACAGCCTGAGTGTCATGAGCATGTTCGGCGTGGTAGCACTCTCCGGAGTTGTCGTTAACGACTCGCTGGTATTGATCGACTTCGCTAACCGCCAACGGCGTCTGGGAAAATCCGCGTTCGCAGGAGTCGTCGAAGCAGGGATTCTGCGCTTCCGACCAATTCTGCTCACCACGCTGACGACTTTCTGTGGGCTGATGCCGATGATCTTCGAAACCTCACGGCAGGCGCGTTTTTTAATTCCGATGGCGATTTCTCTCGGATTCGGAATTCTTTTCGCCACTCTGATCGCCCTGTTTCTGGTGCCATGCCTTTATCTGATGGTTGAAGATGTGCAGCAACTATTCAAGTCGAAAGATCAAACAGCTACGGCAGATTAACGCTGAAACGGGAAAAAGAAAGCTTCCGGTAAAAATCATTTAGGTTCGAATCTTGTGTGCCCAGCTCTGCAACTCTTCCAGCTGCGAATCCACAAGTTTTTGGAGCTCGACATCAATCAAGTTGCCCGACGGATCAAATCCACCGGCAAAGGCATTGCAGAAAATTTCCGGTTTGTTTAATACCCGCAGGTCAAGATACACACAGACCTGACGCAAATGGTACTGCGCCCGCGCACTCCCCAGTCCACCACCGGAGCCCAGGATTGCTGCGGGTTTTCCGGCGAGAAGGCGATTATCCTTTTCTCGTGACGCCCAGTCCAGGGCATTCTTCAGTGCCGGAGCCAGCGAATAATTATACTCAGGACAAGCCAGCAGCAAAGCATCAGCTGCTTCAATATCCCTTAAGAGGGTCTGAACCGCCGAGGGCCTATCTTCCAGCTCCAGATCAGCATTAAAAAAAGGGACTTCTTTCAGTTCAGCAATCCTGATCTCCATCCCCTCCGGCGCATGTTCCTGAGCGTAACGCAGCAGGCCGAGATTGGTTGAATTTTTGCGTAAGCTGCCACAGATTCCAACTATTTTCAGTGTTTCCATATATCTCTCCATATCTTCGTTTTCAGTGTTCAATTCTGACTCATTGAAATTTTTTATGCGGGAAATAGATATTGCTCGGATATTTCAACACACTTGAGGGGAGAATAAAGAACAATCTCCACCTCATGATCTGATTTAAGATTACTCGATAACTCCCCTGCTGACCAGCGCGGCACGCAAAGTTTCAATCCGCTTGCGATTGACACCAAAGTCCGAATAGCCAGTCCGGGCCGCAGAACGAATCGCAATGGTCCCCTGCTCCTCACGGAGAAGAAATTCGAGATCATCAACAAAGCCGAACAGAGCACTGCGACATTCAGCCTGCAAGTAATGACTGGTCACAGTGATAATCTGTGTTCTCGGCAACTGATCGACCTGCTGCTGCAGTTCCTCCCAGGCCACGGTTTTCGAACCCTTGATTTTAAATGGGGAAATCTGCTGTTTTGCATTAGCCGCATCCGTTGAAACACAATTTGGAGACGACGGACAGGGTTGCATCTGCGTCGTCGGTGCTCCGATACCAGTACTGCTGCAGGCAGCCAACAAGAGTGGAAATAACAATAAAAGTGGGGTAGAAATTCGATTATTATGGGACATTCGTTTCTCCTAAAATAGACTTCCCGGCAATCCCGCCGGAGGCATCCGCAGTTGAAAGAATCCAGATGGCACTTGAGGTGATATTGTCATACCTTAAATCCACATCACTTCCAGATTTAAGGGTTCTTATGAAGAATCAGAACCAGACTCTCCAAGTGTAGCAGCTCTTTGTACTCAGCGTCTAAAGGAGGATGCATTTTATTCATTCAAAACTCGAAAGACGCCAGCATAACGAGACCTGTCATTGCTTTCTGTCTCCGGTGTTGAGTATTATTCTTTATTTCCCCGACACATAAGTGTTATTTGCTTATATTTGCAATATATACGATATTTTCTTAACGCAAATCTGTTCGTTAAAATAAAGGAGAAAAGTCATGGATAAGAAACTCGAGCAGCTTTTTTTTGCCGTTCTGGGTGGAGCTCTGGCAGTTAAAGAGAAAATCGAAACCAGCAATGAAGAGATCAAAAGCTGGCAGGAAAAAAGTGAGGAAACGGCACGGACTTTTTTTGATGAAATGGCCCAACGGGGGGAAAAAGAAAAGGAGCAGTTTAAAGACATGGTGAAAGACATCCTGAAGGAAATCATCGCAGAAATGAATCTGGCAACGAAAGATGATCTGGAAAAATTGAAGAAAGAACTGGATCAATAGTTTGATCAGTCGTTTTTTCACCGCCATATATTTCTGTCGACCACAACGCAGTTATGCTGTATTCAGATTTCTGGTCACAGTTTTCCTGTTGTTCAGACGACGACAGCGCTGGTTGATCTGGACACCATTGAGCCCTACGGCACTGGTCGAAAACATCCGCTCACTGGGTGCCAGCTTTCTCAAACTGGCTCAGGTCTTGGCAACCCGAGCCGATTTTTTTGATCAAAACTATTTACAGGCGCTACGACAACTCCATGATCGCATGCCGGCAATGAGTGAAAAAAATCGGCGCCGGGCATTTCAGAAAGCCTTTCCCGATCCGGAGATATTTACGGAATTCGATGAACAGCCCTTGGCCAGCGCCTCTATCGGGCAGGTTCACAAGGGCATACTTGCAGACAGCGGCAAAAGTGTTGCCATTAAATTATTGCGTGAAAATATTCAGTTTCAGGTTCGAATTGACATTCTGTTGCTTAATCTTTTTCTGAAAATCTTTCGGCCATTATTTTCAGATCAGACCCGGCATTCCATTGAATCAGTGCTGCAAGCCTTCAGCCAGGTCATTCTTCAGGAAGTCAGTATGTTGCAGGAACTGGCGAATATGGAGCATTTCAGTCAGGTCTATGCAGAATCAGGGATCCGCTTTCCAATTCCTTATAGGAAACATTGCTCTGATAATGCCCTGGTGATGAGTTTTGAAGAGGGCATTCGGATTGACGATGCTGCCTCTATTCAAAAATTGGACATCACATTCTCGCAACTGATCCAGCAACTGGTCATCTTCTATACGGAACAAATGCTGGTTAAGGGCTACTTTCATGCCGATCCTCATCCTGGCAACCTGTTGGTCAGTCCCGATGGCCAGTTGATTCTGCTCGATTTTGGCATGGTCAGCCGGATTCCCAAAAACATGCGGCAGGCAATGATTTACGCCGTTAAGGCCGCCTACGAAAGAAACTTCGATTTGCTGATCAGTGCCACGCGGAAAATGGGAATTTTAACTGAGAACTCCGATTTCGCCACATTAAGCAGCGTCGCAGAGAGTCTCTTTGATATTTTCGACAGTGAGCATCTCGATTCATCCAGTATGCAGGACCTGGCTTTCGGCATCCTCGACGTTCTTCATGATCAGCCGTTCAAATTACCTCAGGATGTCATTTACGTGATGCGGGTTAGCTCACTGATTGAAGGGCTCGGCACTCAGTACATTGAAAACTTCAACGGCGTCAAAGACATCTTACCCATTCTGAAAGAGTCCCTGCCTCGTGCTCTTGGTGAAGATCGGCTGCCGCTCGAAAAGTTAAAATATGAATTTTTACAGTTGCCCGTAACCGCAATCAAAGCACGTAAAGTTATTGAATTGGCGGAACAGGGAGATCTGGTCGTACGCATGACCCCAGCAGATCGTCAATACTTGCTGACACATATGGGGAAGAACCTCCGCTCTCTCAGTCGACTCATCTTCTGTCTGGGGCTGGCCTTCTATTTCCATTTTTTACAGCAAAGTTGGTCCCATTATATTTCTATTGGCTGCTTGCTGGCAGCAGCGTTTATCATCCTCAAAAAAGGAGATACCACGTGAATTTATCCAAAAGGAAGTCAGAGATATCACCTCCTCCACTTTTGATAGCCTGAATATTCATATATTTCATTCTTCCGGAAAGGGGAAACAACTATGAGCGACCTGATAGCAAAAGCGGCGTCCTGTCAACAGAGCTCACAGCAATGTTCCGCCATCAGACTACTTCTCGAAGCTGTTGAGCAGGATCTTGGAGGATTCAGCGTCCGCAGATTTTTACCAAGCAACAAACTGGCACATATTGGTCCCTTTATTTTTTTCGATCATCTCGGTCCGGCAATTTTTCCGCCCGGCAAAGGAATTGATGTCCGTCCGCATCCGCATATCGGTCTGGCAACGGTGACCTATGTTTTTTCCGGAGAGATCCTGCACCGTGACAGCCTTGGTCATGTTCAAGCGATCCGGCCGGACGAGATAAACTGGATGACAGCCGGCAAAGGGATCTCACATTCAGAGCGGACTCCACCACAACTGCGGCAGCAGGAACACGTCCTGGAAGCCTTACAACTATGGGTTGCGCTGCCGGAAGAAGAACAGGAGTGTGAGCCATTTTTTACTCACTATGATGAGAGTGCTCTACCGGTGGTTGCAGCAAAGGGGAGAAAAATTCGGGTTATGGTCGGCGAGGCGTATGGAGTGAAATCAGCGGTCAAGGTCCATTCGCAAACTCTTTATATTGAAGTCGATCTCGCCGCCGGAGAAACGCTCAACGTACCGGACCATGTCGCGGAAAGAGCTGTTTATGTTATCTCTGGCCGCCTCCTTATGCAACAAACCGTTATCAGTGTCCATTCCATGGCAGTCCTCACTGACGCAAAAAATATTGAACTGAAAGCCCTGGACAATACCCGGCTGGTCATTATCGGCGGCAAACCTCTGGGCAAGCGGACTGTCTGGTGGAACCTTGTCTCCAGCCGCAAGGATCTGATCGAACAGGCAAAGCAGGATTGGCGAAACAGGAGTTTCCCGCAAGTCCCCGATGAAGACGAATATATTCCGGTGCCGAACAAATCAATTGATGCCCAGGAGGAACAATGAGCAGCAGAAAGATCAAACGGATAACGACTAGCGTTCCTGTCATAGAAGGAGCCGGGGTCCATTTAAACCGAGCATTTGCCAACAACGAAGCAGATCTGTTCGACCCGTTCCTGTTACTGGACGATTTCCGTTCGGCGACACCCGGGCACTACCAAAAGGGATTCCCCTGGCATCCGCACCGCGGCATGGAAACCATTACGTATGTGCTTAAAGGAGAGGTGGAACATGGTGACAGCCTCGGCAACAAGGGAACCATTTCATCCGGAGATGTGCAGTGGATGACGGCCGGCAGTGGGATTATTCATCAGGAAATGCCGATAGGGAACAAAGATGGCAAGATGGAGGGCTTTCAGCTCTGGGCTAACTTGCCGGCAGAGAAGAAGATGATTCATCCGCGTTACCGCGATATCACCGCAGCTCAGATCCCGAAGGTGACCCTCAAAAATGGCATTGAGATTAAGGTGATCTGCGGCAGAGTCGACGATGTCACAGGGCCGGTTACCGACGTGATGATAGAACCGGAATACCTTGATGTCAGGGTTCCCGCCAATACGACTTTCAGTCATGCAACGCCCAACGAGCATACCGTATTTGCCTATGTTCACGCCGGCAGCGGACAGTTTTCGACCGATACAGACGAGATACACAGCAATAAAGCACTGATTTTGTTTGAACGCGGAGATCAGGTGACCATCACTGCTGGTCATGAAGGAGTCAGCTTTCTGTTGATCTCCGGACAGCCACTCAAAGAACCAATCGCCTGGGGCGGACCCATTGTTATGAACACTCATGAAGAATTGGAACAGGCGTTCAGCGAGTTTCAACAGGGAACTTTTATAAAACATAATTGAAGTTCTCCCGGCGAGAACTCAAGTGCTCCAGATCGGGAACAAGTTTCGGAAAAATCATACTTATGCAAAAACTGACAGTGCCGCAGATATTTCTGATTTTCTTAAAACTTGGTCTGACTTCATTCGGGGGGCCGGTGGCTCACCTTGGTTATTTCCGTGAAGAGTTCGTAAACCGACGAAAGTGTCTAAAAGAGGAGAGTTACGCGGATATAGTCGCCTTGTGCCAATTCCTTCCGGGGCCCGCCAGCAGTCAGGTGGGAATCAGTATCGGTCTTTCTCAAGCGGGAATATTCGGAGGCTTAGCAGCATGGACCGGCTTTACCCTGCCTTCAGCTTTTGCTCTGGTGTTATTTGCCTACGGAATCTCCGGGTTGCAGGAGACAGTCGTCGAAGTCGGTTGGCTGCACGGACTTAAAGTCGTCGCTGTTGCCGTGGTCGCACAAGCCATTTGGGGAATGACCAGAGCGCTCTGCCCGGATTGGCCCAGAAAAATTTTAGCCCTTCTGGCCGCCGTGATTGCCGTAAGCTGGGAAGGAATTTCCGGTCAGCTTCTGGCAATGGTTGTTGGAGCCCTGTTCGGACGCTATTACCTGCACGACAAGGAAACTGTCAGCCCGACAACACAATTGTCCATTCCGAACCGGAAGGTTGCAATCTTCAGCCTCGGACTCTTTCTTACCCTGTTTTTGACCCTTCCATTGCTTTCACAGCAAGGTTCTCAGGTTCTGGCTCTTTTCGACAGCTTTTATCGCTCAGGTGCTCTGGTCTTTGGTGGAGGGCATGTGGTGCTCCCGTTATTACAAGCAGAAGTCGTGACTCCGGGCTGGATCAGCAAAGATCTGTTTCTTGCCGGATATGGCGCAGCCCAAGCGGTGCCGGGACCACTGTTCACTTTTGCAGCATATCTTGGCGCTGCTCTACAGGCGCCCCCGAACGGCTGGTCGGGTGGTTTGATCTGCCTGTTGGCCATCTTCCTGCCATCTTTTCTCCTGGTCGTTGGAATTTTGCCTTTTTGGGAGACATTGCGGAAAAAGAAACGGATACGCTCCGCTTTGATCGGCATTAACGCGGCTGTTGTTGGTCTGCTGCTGGCAGCTTTTTACGATCCGGTCTGGAGCAGTGGCATTCTGTCAATCGGTGATTTTGTCCTTGCTCTGATAGCTTTCGGACTACTGACATTCTGGAAACTGCCCCCCTGGCTGGTCGTCGGTGCCACCGGTGTAGGCGGTTTTTTTCTTTCCTTGTTCTTCTAGAACTCTGAAGCGGCACAACCAGAGGGAAAGCATCCTGACCATCATCCTACAGGACATCAAGAACAGCCAGAAGCATAGTGGTCACAAAGACTACTCAACAGCCTGATAACGTTTCATAAATTGGTTATCGATATAGTTCTTCAGCCGAAAAGCACTGCGCCCGCCAAAACGAAATGGCCATCGATAGAAAATACCCGTATCGTTGCCCATGTTAAAAATTTGCATGTAACGACCTCCCGGGACAAATGACCGGAGTTCTTTGCCCCGTAAACTCGCCAACAGATTATGGTAAATCACCGGGTTCTGGCGAACGGCGTAAACGCCAACTTTATCCAACGGGGAAGCAGCGAAATAAACACCATCTCCACCGCCAAAGATCGTAGGATGAGCTGGGTTTTGCAGGTAAGAATTCACCATCATGGCGCCATCCGGACCGGTCGGAATTCCTGATTCTCTAAAAACCGGACTGGGGCTAACTCCGGTGGCAACGAAAATGATATCCGGTTCATAGTCCCTGCCACCGACAGAAACTACCCGACCGGTTTCGATTGCCTGTACACGGCAATCTTCTTCAATGCGAATATCCCTTTTCTGCAACGATGAGCAAACCAGTCGGCGCACTCCATCCGGATGGTGCGGCAAAATCCGGCTACCGGCAAAAAGGGTCGTTTTGATCGGATGCATTCCCGGTTCCTGCCCAAGCCGCCAGACATTGCCCGCAATCTCAACAGCAGAAACGCCACCACCAACCACCCCGACAGAGATGTTTTTTGCATGGCCCAGCTCCAGAATACGCTGACGGGCGTGGAGAAGGTTCTCGATGGGTTTGACCGGGAAGACATCTTTCCGTGAACCGTCCGTGAGATCTCTGGATACCTGGCTCCCCAGATTACAGGAAAGAACATCGTAAGGATGTTCGTCTCCGGAAACCAATTGCACCCGTTGAGCAACGGGATCAATGAGTTTTACTTGCCCCTGAGTAAAGGTGGCCCCCATTTTCTCTGCAACAGTTTTTGAGGCAAAGCGAATCTCTTCAGGCGAATAGACATTACCGAGCATCCCAGGCCCCATACCGGAATAATAATGATACTCGGACGAGCCAATAACATTAACCTCAAATCCCGCCTCAACAAAGGAATCCAGTCGGGCCATTGTCAGCATATGAGCGTGACCAGCTCCGGCAAGAACAAGTTTTTTCTTCATATTCCTATCCTTCAATGGGACCGATCAAAAACTAAATTCACCTTGCCTGTTCGTGTATTGCTGTAGATATTTTTTGACAGAAAACTTCCGAGCAGTGTTCTCTGAAGTCATATAGCGTGTTTTCCCGAAAATAGGCCGTTCCGGACCCCAGGCGCGATCATAACGCCCCAGACACCAGAAGATTCCACTGATAGAATTCGGGTCGCGGCCATCTAGGGCATATTTGTCATTGAGAACCAGCATCATCTCCAAAGCTGTTTCAGGGTCAGGACTCCATTCAAGAATCTTCTTTCCCCAAAGCATACGTAAATAATTTTGCATCCGCCCTTCTTGAAGCAACTGATTTTGTGCTGCGTTCCAAAGGGGATCATGGGTCTGAGCCTGTTCCAACTGTTCAAGGCTATAAATGTAAATCCGCGGATCATCACGGTGCTTGGCGAGGGATTCTCTGGCCCACCCGGGAAGGGAATCAAACTGATTATAATCCGGGAGGAACAGCGCAGCATTAAAACCAACTTCCCGCCAAGTCACCAGTTCGTCCAGAAAACTCTCCGCAGCGTCACTCAGACCCCACCAGCCACTTCTCTTCCCTCTGGTTTCCGGGGACAGATGACCAATGCTCCAGTTTTCCTGGGCAAATAAATGTTGAACGATCTGGTGTGTTGAGATGTGCCCGAAATGCAGATAGGGTGATAGCTCACTGGAAACCTGCTGATCCGGTTCGCTTCGCTGCGGATAAAAAGGCAAACGTTCTTCAAAAAAACGCCGCAGATAATGCTCAGCTTCTTTGAAACCACCCCGTTTACACGTTGATGTGACACTGTGATCAATCGGCAGCCGGGCAAGAGCTTTCTGCTCCGCTTTCAATAATTCAGGTCCGGCAGCAGGCCATGTTTTTTTTATTCCTGCAGCAACGGTTTCCAACCGCGGCAGTTTTACAGTTCGTAACGGATCGGCCAAGGGAAAATTGAACAGGTGGCCCGGAAGCTCTTTTTGCAGGAAACGCCGGAAGGCATAAGCCGTTGGGTAATCATGATCTGCAGCCCGCAGAGGCAGCAAGCCATTACTGTCAACAGCCTCCAGTGGGACGGAAATTTTTTCTGCAGCAGGCTGCAACATCTGTGGATAGAAAAAACCGGGATGGTCGTCGGTGACAACCAGACAGGCTGTTTCTGCCAATTTTTGCAGCAGCCCTTTTCCTGATTCTCTTTCAGTTTCAACAAAAGGGTAATAATGAGCTACTGTCGTCGAAAAATGTTCAGCGTTATCCGCCATTCCCTGCAGAATAAAGCAGTGCATGCGGTCACTGGCGTAAGGATAATCGCTGCGCAGGGCTTCCAGAATCAGCAGGGGTTTCTGCAGTTTTTCCGCCCATTCAACCGCCCGCTGCAAAGCAAAATTATAGGCAGGGCGACGAAAAGCCGTCATCCAGTAAAGAACATACTGTCCCTGACTGGCGATTGCGTTGTTATTTAATGTCCGCAGACGCAGTATTGGAATTTCAGACATGATTGCGCTGTCGCTGTTCCAGGAGGTAGGGATTGAGATAAACCTGTTGCAGCAAATAAGGTTGCTCATACTTGCGAGCCAATTTTTTAAGCAAAGAGATGGGGACCCGAAGAGGTTCCTGCAAAGTTCGAAAGCTCTCAAAAACCGCAAGGACCTCCTGTTTTTCAGCAGCATTGAGTTGCTTCTTAAAGTAGCCAAATATGTGTTGCAATACGTTGATATGTTTCGGTAGTGTCGTTTCCAGACCCAAAACGCCCAGCAGCATCACCAGATAATTCTGGTAGAGAATGCCTGCCACCAATTCCCCTGACTGGGCCACCAGTTTCCCCATCCGGCGATAACTTTCTACACTCCGTGCCATGATCAGATATTTGTGTCGGCTGTGAAAATCAACCAGATTTCTTGGCGTTTTCCCTTGCTCAAGCATGTCCAGCCAACGCTTCAGGACGAAGGTGTTGATGATGAAATCCTCGCGCTGCAACGAATCCTGGCCAGGAGCCTCCCCCTTAATGTCAGGACAAACAATGACATATTCTGCACAGTAGTCAGCGGTTTCAGCCACAAACCCGGCTAAGTCATAATCACCATCAACTTCTGGCTCTGCACCAGGAAAACCAGGACAGATACCAAGACGGATTTTCTCTTTGGACATGATGTCTCTCTCAGTCGTGAAGGAGTCGCTCTTTCCCGCAGCATATAGCTGGAAAACGCGCTGTTGCTTTGAATTTTAATAGGAACATGAAATAATTAACACCCAAAATGTCTTTTTCTCTCATCTCAGGAGCTGTTATGCATTTTCTTGAACGGGAAATCCTTCTTAATCAGCCAGTTGAAAACATCTGGAAGTTCATGGCGACACCTGCGAACCTCAACGAATTAACCCCTCCTGAGCTTAATTTCCAGATCGTCAGTGAATTGCCGGAGAAAATGTACAACGGTCTGATCATTGAGTACCGCATCAGTATTCCCCTTTTCGGCAACTGGCGCTGGTTAACTGAAATCAAGCATATCCGTGAAGGAGTATATTTTGTCGATGAGCAGAGAATTGGCCCCTATCGACTCTGGTACCATGAGCATCACATTGAGGCTGTTGACCAGAAGCAGACACGGATGACTGACCGGGTCAGTTACAAACTACCCTTCGGCCTTCTAGGACAGATGGTTCATCAATTCTGGGTCAAAAACATGCTTGAAACCATCTTTACCTACCGGGCACAGCGGTTAACGGAACTGTTTGGTTAAATAATTTTACACACCAATTAAATTAAATCCGAAAGGTTCAACATGAGCAATCTTCTCGATATCTACCAAAGGCTCCTGGCACACTATGGCAACCGCAACTGGTGGCCGGCCGACACCCCCTTTGAAGTCATTATCGGAGCGATCCTGACCCAGAATACCAATTGGAACAATGTTGAAAAAGCGATCGTCAACCTGCGGCGGGTCAATGCCCTGACAAATGATGCTATCCTGAAGTTGGATCAGGAAGCTTTGGAGCAGCTGATTCGTCCTTCCGGGTTCTTCCGTCAGAAAGCTGAACGGCTGCAGCTGTTTTGTCGCTACCTGCAAAAACACCATCAGGGAAATCTTGACCATTTATTTGATCAGGAATTGAACCGGGTCCGGGATGAATTATTGCGTTTAAAGGGGATCGGTCCGGAGACTGCTGATTCAATTTTGCTTTATGCCGGACAACACCTTTCTTTTGTTGTTGATGCCTATACCTATCGCTTGTTTGGTCGACTGGGAATTCTTTCCGGAAAAGAAAAATATGGTTTTGTCAGGGATTTTTTTATGTCTCAACTGCCGGACGATATTCAATTGTACAATGAGTACCACGCTTTGATCGTCATTCACTGTAAAGATTTCTGTCGCAAAAAACCGCTCTGCCAAAATTGTCCCTGTGCTGATATCTGTCCGGAAAAACAACCGAATTGATTAATTGCAGTAACTGCGTTAATGTTCCGTCTGATTCTGTTGTTCATTAAGACTGGAGTGGCTATCGATGGATCACTACCTGTTTCTATTGAAAAAATTTCTCGGCAACCTCCTGATGCCGGTTCCGGTAACTTTGCTCCTGCTGCTCTGGGCGCTGTTATTGCTTCTGCGCCGTAAAACCCGTTGGCTCGGCATTATCGTTGTTTTGCTTGCAACGGCGCTGTTATTTGTCGCCAGCTATGCTCCCCTGAGCAATCAATACATTGCCCCCTTTGAAACCCGGATTCCCAGCTATCAAAAAGACCAGACGCCGGTTGACTATATTGCCGTCCTCGGGCACTGGCACCAGTCCGTTGCAGATCAGCCCGTCACCAGTGAGCTCAGCTCCACTGCCATTGTCCGCCTTGCAGAAGGGATTCGCATTTATCGCCTTAATCCTGGAAGCCAATTGATTTTTACCGGTTTTAAAGGGATCGGGAAAGATCCTGTTTCCTATCCGGAAAAACTCCGGGAACTGGCCATCGCTTTAGGGGTTCCGGCGACAGATATTTTGATTTTCAACGGTCCCAGAGATACCATGGAAGAGGCAGAAGTTATTGCCGAGAACGTTCCGGAAGCGTCCCTTGTTGTCGTCACAACCGCCGTTCATATGCCACGCGCCCTTGATCTGTTTCACCGCGCCGGACTTGATCCGATCCCTGCACCGACGGAGCATCTCAGCAAACCGTTTAAAAGCTGGTGGACCTTTCCCACGGGGAAGACGCTGGAACACAGTGAATACTGGGCTCATGAACGATTGGGATTACTCTGGGTCAAGCTAACGGGACAGGTCAAAGAATACTTCGATAAGGATTAAATTCATTCCACCCTGATATCAACCTGTTTACTCTCACTTAACGGTAAAAAACCCGCAAGATCAAACCCTTTCCTCTTGAACTTAAATCTTCTATTTGCTAGCTTGCGAGTTTGATTTTATCCGAAGACAACCTTTTTTTCATAATCCCTGCGGAGAGATATGAGCATGGACTACAAAGATACCTTAAACCTGCCGAAAACCGATTTTCCAATGCGAGCCAACCTACCCAACCGGGAACCGGAAATGCTCAAACATTGGCAACAGATCAATCTCAATGATCAGCTCGAAGCGAAGAATCAAGATCAGGAAAGCTTCATCCTCCACGATGGTCCTCCCTATGCCAACGGCCATCTTCACATGGGGCATGCCCTGAATAAAATTCTTAAAGATATTATCGTTAAAAGCAGGCGGATGCAGGGATTCTTCACCCCATATGTTCCAGGATGGGACTGCCATGGTTTGCCAATTGAGCTGATGGTTGATAAGAAACTCGGCAAGAAAAAGCGGGAAATGAGCAAGGCTGATTTTCGACGTCAATGCCGTGATTATGCCAAAGTCTGGGTGCAAACCCAGAGTGAAGAGTTCCAGCGTCTGGGCATTTTCGGAAACTGGCAAGATCCCTATCTGACCATGACTCCCGATTATGAGGCAACTACCGCACGGGAATTGGCTCGGCTGGTGGAACGGGGCTCTTTGTACAAAGGGAAAAAACCCATCCACTGGTGTTCTTCTTGTGTCACTGCTCTGGCAGAAGCTGAAGTCGAATATGACAATCACACCTCACCATCAATTTATGTGAAATTTCCTTATACCGATACATTACCGGCGGAACTATCAGAGCTGAGTGGACAACCCCTCAGTTTCGTCATCTGGACCACAACGCCATGGACAATCCCTGCAAACCTGGGGATCTGTCTGAATCCCGAGCTGACCTATGTCGCAGTTGACGTCAATGGTGAATATCTGGTCTTGGCCGAAGGCCTGTATGAAGGGGTGATGCAGACCCTTGGAATTGAAGATTATTCAATCACAGCAACTTTCGCAGCCGGTCTGTTTGAAAATAAAAATTGCAAACACCCCTTCTACGACCGTCATTCCCTTTTGATGCTCGGCGACCATGTCACTCTGGAAGCCGGAACCGGCTGCGTTCATACGGCTCCCGGTCATGGTCAGGATGACTATTTGGTCGGCCTCAAGTATGGTTTGGAGATCTATAATCCCGTAGATGATTATGGCCGTTACCGGCAGGACCTTGAACTGTTCGGCGGAATGAAGCTCAAGGACGCCAACGCAGCAGTGAATGAAAAGTTGTCTGAAGTCGGGGCGCTACTCCACGAAAGTCAGGTCAGCCATAGCTATCCCCATTGCTGGCGCTGTAAAAAACCTATTATCTTCCGCGCAACTGAGCAATGGTTCATCAGTATGGAGGAGAACAATTTACGTCAAAAGGCGTTACAGGAAATCGAAAAGGTCGAGTGGATTCCCACTTGGGGGCGCAACCGTATTTTCAATATGATCGAAGCTCGTCCCGACTGGTGTATCAGCCGCCAACGCAGCTGGGGCGTGCCGATTACGATCGCCTACTGTGAAAAATGTGGTGAAGCCTTAAATGACGGTAAAATCATGCACCACATTGCGGATCAATTTGAAGCAACCGGCAGCGATGTCTGGTTTGAAAAAGAAGCGTCCGAACTGCTGCCTCCGGGAACAGTCTGCCCTGCCTGTGGACATGATAAATTCACCAAAGAATCGGATATCCTTGATGTCTGGTTTGATTCCGGGGTTTCTCATGCTGCCGTCTGTGAGCACCGCGATTATCTGCACAGTCCCGTCGATCTGTACCTGGAAGGCTCTGATCAGCATCGAGGCTGGTTCCATTCCAGCTTGCTGGAATCCGTTGGCACCCGTGATCGAGCCCCTTACAAAGCGGTTTTAACTCACGGTTTTGTTCTCGATAAAGATGGCCGCCCAATGTCGAAGTCGATGGGTAACGTCATCGCTCCAGAAGAAATTATCAAAAAATATGGTGCGGAAATCCTGCGCCTGTGGGTTGCCGCAACAGACTATCGCGACGATATTCGCCTGAGCCAGGAAACCTTGCAGCGCTTATCCG
The DNA here is from genome assembly GCF_963675815.1 of uncultured Desulfuromusa sp. Lineage (NCBI taxonomy): Bacteria > Pseudomonadati > Thermodesulfobacteriota > Desulfuromonadia > Desulfuromonadales > Geopsychrobacteraceae > Desulfuromusa > uncultured Desulfuromusa sp. Next base: position 1,662,273 of record NZ_OY776574.1, on the reverse strand, counting down.
ATGCCTACCGACGAATCCGCAACACCGCCCGCTACCTGCTCGGCAATCTCAATGGCTTTGCTCCGGAAACCGACACGGTTGCGGATAAAGACCTTCTGGAAATGGATCGCTGGGCAATGTCACGTCTCCATCGGCTGCTGCAAAAAGTTGCCGGTGCTTATGACAAGTACGAGTTCCACGTTATTTATCATGCGGTGCATAATTTTTGCTCTATCGATCTGAGTGCCTTTTACCTGGATATCCTCAAAGATCGCATCTACACCAGTCCAAAACAAAGCATTGCCTACCGTAGCGCCCGCTCAACCATGTTTCAGATTGTTGATGCTTTAACCCGGATCCTGGCTCCGGTTCTAACCTTTACAGCTGAGGAAATCTGGCTGGATCTGCCGGGTCAACGTGAAGCAAGTGTTCATCTGGCAGAATTTCCACAGGCAAACTCCAACTATCTCAACGAGCAACTGGAGGAACGTTACGAACAGCTGAATAAGGTTCGTATCGAAGTTTCCAGACAACTGGAAAAGGCCCGGGCCGACAAGCAGCTGGGACAATCTCTGGAGGCGAAAATTTTACTTGATGCTCCTGAAAGTTACCAGCAGCTGTTGACAGACTATCTGGAATCTTTACCAACTTACTTTATCGTTTCACAAGTCGAGTTAAGTCAAAATCTTTCAGCGGCTGTTGACGCGGAAAATATTCCCGGATTGAAATTACAGGTTCTCCCTGCGGATGGAGAAAAGTGTGACCGTTGCTGGAATTACGCCACCACCATTGGTCAAAACTCTGAACATCCAACGATCTGTGCTCGCTGTGCGGATGCTTTGGACGCCGGTTAATATGCACAGATACAGGATCTTTGCTCTCGTTGCAAGCTGCAGTCTGCTGCTCGATCAACTGAGTAAAATCTATATTGATCATAACTTTGAACTGTCTCAATCAAAACGAATTATCAGTAACTTTTTTCATCTGACCTATGTTCGTAATCCGGGCGCAGCTTTCGGTATTCTTTCTGACAGTTCTATCCGGCTACCTTTTTTTATCACCATCTCCGTCCTTGCTGCGCTGGGAATTCTCTGGTTTATCCGCAGAATTCCCAGTGAAAAGCATTGGCAACATCTGGCTTTAGGATTAATTTTCAGTGGAGCACTCGGCAATCTGATTGACCGCATCCGCCTTGGTGAAGTCATCGATTTTCTTGATGTCCACTGGTATAACTACCATTGGCCGGCGTTCAATGTTGCCGACAGCGCCATTTGTGTCGGGGTCACTATCCTGTTCTTCTGCTCCTGGCATGAAGAAAAACTGAAAAAGAGGAAAACCAGCAAGGTCTGAAACAAATGACCCCAAAAAACCGCTACCCGATTCCTGCCGAACGTTTCCGCTGTGAGATTGAAGTCAAACACAGCCGCTTCATCACCACAATTGCAGCAACGGATACCCCCGAAGCGGCATTGTCCTTTATCTCCGCCATCAAACAGGAATTTCCCGATGCTACGCACAATTGCTGGGCGTACCTGATTGGCCCCCCCGGCAGCACTGATCGCATTGGCCTCAGTGACGATGGGGAACCACATGGAGTCGCAGGAAAACCCATGTTAACAACGATACAGCACAGTGGCTTAGGTGACATAACAGCCGTTGTCACACGGTATTTCGGTGGCACAAAACTCGGCAAAGGAGGCATGGTCAAAGCCTATACTCTTGCGGTAAAGACCGCCCTCGAGCAACTTAAAGTCACTGAAAAAATCGATTGGGTGGAATTGTCTCTCCATTTTGACTATCAGTATTTAGGTCACATTGAACGTCTCCTCCCAAACTTCGAGGTTGTGTTAAAAGAGAAGCAATTTGCTGAAAAAATTAATTTACTCCTCATGTTACCAGAAGAAAATTATTCTGATTTATACACCCAACTCACCGATCTGACTTCAGGGCAAATTGAGTTGATAAAAAAGGAATAACCCCAACGGAAGCGTAAAAAACAAGAAATAATCGACATCGGGATTTTCCACTGTTATGATATTCGGGTGCTGGTTATGAGTCGCCAAGGAGAAAATTATGATGCGCATACTGATGATCCTGCTTTTACTGTCAACCCTGTTTATTTCTGGTTGCGAATGCGTCAGCGGTTTCGGACGCGACCTGCAAAAAGCCGGCAGTTGGATTGAAAGAAACACCAGTTAATACCCCAGAGAAAAGGGGCTCTTTTATTCCCGCTGGACCTGGATATGGAATCACATTTTATCGAACCGGACATCACCCGATACACCGACAGACCTTTGCCGGCATATCGCCACCTCCCGTTCACCAATGCTCATCCCTTTCTCGATAAAGATGGGCACTCTTATGGTGAAAAACTGTCGCCCGCTGAATCTTTTTCAACAGACAACTGGCAAGATTGCGACGACTATCTCTACAGCATTGATCTTTTTAATTATGGGTTCTGGTGGGAAGCACACGAGAGACTAAAATATTTGTGCCTGGGTGCCGGGCGGGAATCGGAAACAGGTCAGTTTGTTCAAGGTCTGGTACAAATTGCGGCAGCACTCCTCAAGCATTTTATGCAGGAGGAGACTGGAGCTGCAACGCTGGCAGAGTCAGGTTCCGGAAACCTGAAAGGGGTCGCAGATATCTACCTGGGAATCAATGTGGCAACGTTGATTACCCAGCTGCAAAACTGTCTTGCAACTCAAGATGGCAAATATCCGCAGATCCGGTTAATCATAAGCTGAGCGCATTTGTTCATCAACCAACGTCGGTCGCAGAATCTCTTCCCAGCGGGGATCATTCCATGTTTCCAGTTGAGAGTGGATATCGAGATACTTTTGCGGGATGGGATGAGTACCATAAACCACTTCAAGGCCATATCTCGTTTTTATAAAATCATGAAAATAAGTGATGTGCGGACATGGCGGATAACCGACAATAAGCCCCGTGGCCAGATGGACAGCCTCCGCTCCGTTTGCCTTCATTTCTTCAACAGCGTATTCAATATTTCCTCCGGGACAACCATCACAGGAGGTATAGCCGACAACGTCAACGTCCATATCCTTATAGCGACTGAAGGCCCCTTCTCTGTTGCGCACTGACCTGAAACATTTCCCTCCTGCACATCTGCGGTAACGATCACAGATAATAATCCCAATTTTTATTTTCTTCATGAATGACTCCTGCATAGCAAAAAAAATGGTCGTTCCTGGATAGCAGTCGCCCTAATAAATCACCTCAGGACGGTACCTTTCATCTTCCAACCGCATCAATATTTCCTGGATATGTTCTGCCCCACGGGTTTCCAGGTCAAGCAGAACTTCCGCCTCTCCCAGTGGCAAGGAGGACTTGTGGCGATCATGGTTCACCTGAAAGATATTAGCCTGAAGTTCACTGAGGATGTGTGTCAAGTGCGCCAGAGCACCGGGAATATCAGCCATCTCTAAACGTAACCGCAGATAACGCCCCTCGGCCAACATGCCTTTCTCAACCACCCTCGCCATATTATGGATATCCAGATTCCCTCCGGATAGCAGACACAGTGTACTCTCTTTACGCACGCTTCTGAAACCATAAATCAATGCTGCCAGACCAACCGCACCAGCTCCTTCGACAAACAGGTTCCCTTTCTCCATCAAACTGACAATAGCCCTGGCAATGGATTCTTCATCAACGGTGATCACGTCATCAACATAGTGTTCCATAATTGTAAAAGTCAGCTCCCCAACTCTTTTGACAGCCACCTCCTCGGCAAAAGAATGGGTGCGCGTCGAGATGGTTTTGGGGTGCCCATTGCGTCTTGCCAGACTGGCGCTGGCAACACCGGCAGCTTCAACGCCGATAATACGGACTCCCGGTTTGACAGCCTTGATTGCCGTCGCGATCCCGGAAATCAACCCGCCACCTCCAATCGGCACTAATAGAGATTCAATTGTTGGCAACTCCTGGAGAATTTCCAAACCAATCGTCCCCTGTCCGGCCATAATCAATTCATGATCAAACGCAGGGATATAAAGCAAGTTATCTTTTGCCGCCAATTGCCGGGCATAACTATCGGCCTCTTCATGTGTTTGTCCATACAGTTCGACTGCGGCACCATATTGCAACGGAGCTAACTCTTTAGATAAAGGAACTCCTTCGGGCATAATCACCCGACATGAGCAGTTCAGAAGGGAAGCCGCACTGGCAACCCCTTTTCCGTGGTTTCCTACTGAAGCAGTGACGACCCCATTTGCCAACTGTTCCGCTGGTCGCTTGGAAAGAAAATGATAAGCACCGCGAATTTTGAACGATCCGGTATGTTGATGATTTTCACATTTGAAGTAAAGAGGTGCCCCCAGCATTTTTGAATAGAAGGGTGAATGGATAATTTCTGTCGGTCGAACAACTCCTCTCAAAACTACTGCCGCTTCATCAATCATTTGACATGTCAGCATCAGTCGCTCCCATCAGCAAAGGTCAAAGAAACCAAAAAATCTGATTTTGATCAGGGTCGAAAAAGAAAGTTTAGCACAGATCATGGATTCCGCTGCCCTGCACCGAAAAGATCTGATAATATTACCCGATTAACTAATGATGAGGAGAGCGTTCGATGACAAACATCCCGATTCCGGAAGAACCTTTGATCCCGCGCCTGTTGGCAAGCAATGCACTGCGGGCCAATTTAAACAAACACATGGATCTGAATAAAATGGCTGATGCCAAATCATCAATGATCATGACCGTCTCTTCCCTGGTCATCACCATCACCTTGACTCAATATGACAAACTGGAACTGATCACCATACTGCTGTTAGCCAGTTCTGGTATCCTGGCAGTGATTTTCTCGATGTTGGCGATAATTCCACCGTTCCATGTCACCGATCACACCAACCTGTTTTATTTCCGCTCCTTCAGTGATCTGTCTGAAAGTGAGTTCAAAAACCAGTTTTTAGAAACCATCACCGATAGAGAGAAACTCTATGATGCCTATTTTCATGAAATTTATTACTTGGGGAAATACCGCCTGACCCGCAAATATAAGCTAATCCGCAATGGATTATGGAGCCTTCTTATCGGACTTCTCAGTGCGACGGCATCTGTCATTATCTTACGTTTCCCATTATGAATTTAATCCTGCTCCACAAAGATGATTTTATAAGCCAAACCCGGGTTCGATTGTCTGGACGCCGACTGCAACATATCGTCAACATTCAGCGCGCCGCCATTGGCGATAAGCTGCGTGTTGGAGAGATTAATGGGTTGTCAGGAACCGGGGAAATTTCAAGCCTGAATACGGAATGGCTGGACATGGATGTTCAACTGAACCAGGAGCCACCTGAGCCGCTTGCCATCACGCTCCTCCTGGCGTTACCACGACCAAAGATGTTGAAGCGAATCTTACAGAGCGTCACCTCCCTTGGCGTGAAACAGATTTATCTGTTCAACACCTACCGGGTTGATAAAAGTTTCTGGAGCAGCCCACTGCTGCAGCCGAAAAATCTAAAAGAACAACTGTTATTGGGCTTGGAACAGGCTCGCGACACAATTCTTCCAGACGTTCACCTTTGTCCTCGCTTCAAGCCTTTCGTCGAAGATGAACTACCGGGCATAAGTAAAGGAACAGTGGCCTATGTTGCCCATCCTGGAGCTGAATCGCCCTGTCCCGGCACCCTCGTTCAAAAATCAACGCTGGCAATAGGGCCGGAAGGGGGATTCATCCCTTATGAGCTAGAAAAACTACAACATTGTAACTTTCTTCCCATCAGCCTTGGAAAAAGAATTTTACGCGTCGAAACGGCTGTTCCTGTGCTATTCTCGCGGTTTACCCAGAATCAGGAAAAATATTAAATGAAGCGTAAATTTTCTTTTATCTCCCTCTTGCTGATATTACCGCCATTATTATGGGCCGGTAATTCAGTTCTGGCCCGTGGAGTCGCAGAGCTGATCCCACCCGTGACCCTGGCTTTCTGGCGCTGGGTCATTGCTCTTGCTATTTTACTTCCCTTTACCTGGAAACAGGTCCGAAAAGATTGGCCCAATATCATTACGGACTGGAAAATTATCTTTTTTCTCGGTTTTCTCGGTATCGCGTCATTTAACACCCTGCTTTATACCGCTGCCCATACAACGACTGCTCTTAATATCGCACTGACTCAGTCAGTGATGCCGGTCGTGATTATTATGATCAGTTTTGTACTGTTTAATGAACGGGTTTCCCAGCTGCAAATTTTCGCCATTGCCCTGTGTACACTGGGAGCCAGCTACATCATCACTCATGGTGATTGGCACAGGTTGATGCAACTCAAATTTGTCGCTGGTGATATTATTATGTTGCTTGCTGTCACCCTCTATGGCCTCTACACTGTTCTCCTGAGAAAACGGCCCAATATTCATCCTATGAGCTTCTTAACCGTAACCTTTGCGGTCGGGGTGATATTATTACTGCCATTGTATCTTTGGGAAATGCAAAAATCTCCGCCACTGGTATTATCTCAAACGATTATTCTCAGCCTGCTTTATGTTGCTTTCTTTCCATCAATTTTAGCTTATCTGTGTTGGAATAGAGGTATCCAAGAAGTTGGTGCGAATCAAACCGGCTTATATGTCAATCTGGTTCCCTTATTTGCCTCGTTACTGGCAATCCTGTTTTTGGGAGAACGCTTTCAGGATTATCATCTGATCGGGATAATCCTGATCGGCAGTGGACTGATCCTGTTCAATCTGCCCATGAGTCGTACCGGAAGGTTCAAGAAATGACCCTTGAAGACTGGGGCTGGTCCCCTTTTTTTACAGAGAAAATGAAACCTTGGGAGAAGTCTGGATATCTACCGGCAAAGGTGATTCGCGCTGAAAAAAATTATTTCCGTGTCTGGACCCTTCAAGGTGAATTGACTGTCCGTTTTGCCGGAAAAATCCGGCATAAAGCAGACAGCCGTGTTGACCTTCCAGTTGTTGGTGACTGGGTCATGGTTGAACCACAGACCGGGCAGCGGGGTATTATTCATGCTCTGCTGGAACGGAAAAGTTCTTTTTCCCGTAATCTCCCCGGTCGACGTAAAACCAAAGGGCAGGAACGGGTTGAACAGCAGGTGATTGCCGCTAACGTCGACCTGATATTTATTGTCAGCGGATTGGACCGGGATTTCAATATCCGCAGAATTGAACGTTATTTAACTCTGGTCAGCAGCAGCGGTGCTGATGCGGTGGTTTTACTCAACAAAACCGATCTCTGCGAGAACCCCGAAAATTGTAAAGCCCGGGTCGAAGCCATTTCAGGAAACGCCCCTGTCCATTTGTTTATGGCCCGCGAGGCTGAACAGCTTGATATCCTCTTCAATTATATGCAACCGGGAAAAACCATTGCCCTGTTGGGGTCATCCGGCGTTGGAAAATCAACGATTTTGAATGGCATGCTAGGAGAAGAACGTCAGAAAATCGGAGCTGTCAGTCAGGCAGATGGAAAAGGTCGCCATACCACGACCCATCGCGAACTAATCCTGTTTCCTGACGGTGGGATCCTGATGGACAACCCCGGCATGCGGGAACTGCACCTCTGGGGTGATACAGATGATCTGACAGAATCATTTTCAGACATTGAAACCCTGGCAGCAGATTGCAAATTCACTGATTGCCGACATAAAACCGAACCTGGTTGTGCTGTGACTAAAGCACTTGAGACGGGAAACTTGAGTTCAGAGCGCCTTGTCAGCTATCATAAACTGAAAGATGAACTGTTGAACCTGAAGCAACAAAAAAAATAGATTCTGACCGCTATATTGTGAAATAATCGTTTGTCTTGAAATGGACCTTTTAATTCTCACTGCCACGGGGGAAATATTTTGATACTGCGCTGGGGGTTATTACTTCTTGGCTGCTTCATTTTTCTTTTTCCCGCCCAGGGAGAAACTGCCAATATCAGAATCGGAATTGACAATAACCCTCCACTGACCCGTGTCAATCAACAGGGGGAAGCAGAAGGATTATTTCCAGACCTTTTCATGCAGGTTGCAAAAGCTGAAAACTGGTCGATAGAATATGTCCCCTGCCAATGGCAACAATGCCTTGAATCTCTTGCAACAGGTGATATTGATATATTGCCTGCCATCGCTTACACAAAAGAACGAGCCAACCTTTTTCATTTTGCCGATGAAGTCATAACCAGTAGCTGGGGACAGATCTATCAACAGAGAAACAATAATGTCTCTTCAGTTTTGGAATTAGCTGGAAAAAAGGTTGCTGTTTTAAAACAGGATATCTACCTGATTGGTGAACAAGGGTTGTTTCAGATCTCTGAGAATTTTAATATTGAAATTGATTACGTAAAAGTCGACTCGTATCAGGACGCCTTTACCCTTCTTAATAATGGGGCTGTGGATGCTGCAATGGTAGGACGCTTTTACGGGCTGAAAAATGCCCAGAAGTTCGACCTTTTACCCGCACCTATCATGATCAAACCAATTCAGGTGAGGCCCGCTTTTGCAGCGACGATTCCCCAACAGTATAAAATTGATTTCGATCAATTGCTCCATAAGTGGAAACAGTCGACAAATTCCGTTTATTATCAGCTTCTTGATAAATGGCTAGGGGTCAAAAATCCGGCTCTGCTCCCTCGCTGGTTCACAACTTCACTCTCCTCACTTGTAGGGATGTTTGCCCTGCTTCTCTTCATCACATTCTGGACCCGGAAACAAGTGAAAATCAAAACCCGGGAACTATCCAGACAGCAGCAGCACTACCAGATTTTTTTTGAAGAGTCCCAATCGATAATGCTCCTTGTTGACCCTGAAACCGCAGAAATTGTCGATGCGAATCCCGCTGCTTGCAAATTCTACCAATACCGCCGGGAACAACTCCAAAACATGAAAATGTGGCAGATCAATCAGATTGGAGAAGCTGAAGTCAAAAACAGATTAGCTGCGGCAATAAAACTGGATCAACAACAATTTGAACGGGTTCACACTCGGGCTGATGGAACAAAGGTACCGGTAGAGGTCTACAGAAGTCCGATTCACACCAGGGATCGAACCCTGCTCTATTCCATTATCCATGATATCAGCAAAAGAAAAAGGGCTGAACAAGAGCTCGAAGAGCGTAATAATTTTTTACAATCCGTCATTGATGGCGTTTCCGATCCAATGATGGTCATTTCTCTGGACTACCAGATTCTGCAACTGAATAAAAGCGCCAGGCAACAGCAAAGTATCCCTGTCGAACATGGCCAATTGGCCTGCTACCAGCTCTCTCACGGGTTGCAAATTCCCTGTAATGGAAACGATTATCCTTGTCCTCTGCTTGAGATCAAAGAGACTAAGTTGCCGGTTACAGTGATCCGCCACCATGAGACTGATCAGGGGAAACGGATTCTTGAGCTTTGTGCGTCTCCTCTGTTTGATGCCAATGGTGAACTCTATGCCATTATTGAAGTCGTGCGTGATATCACTGAGCGTTTGCAGATTGAAGAGCTCCTCAATGAAAATGAGAAACGCTTACACCATCTGGCTCATCACGATTCCCTCACCGATCTACCGAATCGACTCCTTTTTGACGATCGATTGAAACAGGCACTTAGCAAAGCCCGGCGCAGTGGGAGACAGGTTGCTCTGTTCTTTCTCGATCTGGATCATCTGAAAATCATCAATGACAATCTCGGACACGATTACGGCGATTTACTCCTGATTGATATTGCCAAACGACTCCGGAAATGTGTCCGGGAGGGAGATACTGTTGCCCGAATGGGTGGGGATGAGTTTCTCGTCCTATTGGAAGAAGTGGAATCCGTGGAGATGATTGCAGCGATGGCTGAACGCATCTGTAATTCCTTATCGCACGAACTGGTTAAAGGTGAGTTTCGGCAAGAAATCAGTGCCAGCATCGGCATCAGTATTTACCCTGAGGATGCCAAAAATGAGCAGGAAATGATGAAAAATGCCGATCTGGCAATGTACAGAGTTAAAAGTTCAGGGAAGGCAAACTATCAGTTCTACTCCGCTCCTCAGGGCCGTTTTCTCTTTGATTAAAATCAGCATCCTGCGGCGCTGATTCCCGCCAGATACCCTGTCGACCAGCAGAGCTGTAGATTATAGCCGCCTGTGGGCCCGTCAAGATCAATGATTTCTCCGGCAAAATAAAGGTTTGCAACCTTTCTGGAACACATGGTGCGCATATCAATTTCGTTCAGAGGGATCCCGCCCGAAGTGATAATTGCTTTCTTAAAACCCTCAACACCGGTCACGGTTAACTCCAGCGCCTTAAACAGTGACAACAGTTTGTTCCGTTCTGTCCGGGTGACTGAATGACATTTCTTTTCTGCAGCGATGCCGGAAAGACGAAGAAACAGGGGAATCATATCCTTCGGCAACAGGTTGTCCAGAGAGTTATGAAAAGCCTTGTTACTATGCGCAGCCAATTCTCTTTGTAGACGTTTGTCAAAAAGCCCAAGCTCAACAGCCGGTTTGAGATCAAGAAGCAACTGTACCTCGCCCCTTTTTAAAGCAGCACGAATGTCTGCACTCATATCAAGGATAATCGGGCCACCAATTCCACCTGCGGTAAAAAATGCTTCCCCAAACCGTTCGGTCATGATTTTTCCCTGCTGCTGCACCGCCACATGGACATTTTTCAAATTAAAATCACTCAGCTCCCGAGTCCAGTTCTCAGCCAGAAATACCGGGACTAATGCGGGTTCCGGCACGATCAAGGAATGATCTAGCTTCTTTGCCCAGTCATAGCCATCGCCGGTACAACCGGTTTCCGGATACGATAAGCCTCCCGTCGCAATGACAAATCGATCTGCGGCAAACTTTCCAACAGAGGTGTCAACGGAGGTCAGCAGTCCCCCTTCGGAGTGTATTTTCTGCACCGTACACGAGGTCCGCAATGCAACTCCGGAAGTAACAACAAAACGGTCCAAAACCTTCTTGACATCAATGGCTTTCCCCTTTTCCGGAAAAACCCGCCCTCCCCGCTCTATTTTCAATGGCAGACCACGTTCCTGAAAAAAATTGATGGTGTCATCAACGCCAAAAGCATAAAGAGCTGTCAGCAAAGCCTTTCCGTTACGGCCAAAAACTTCACTGAATCGGCGCGGGTCAGTTTCACTGTTTGTCACATTACAGCGCCCTTTACCGGTGATGAGAAGTTTGGATCCACAGCGTCTTTTTTTTTCCAGCAATAAAACGCGAGCCCCTGATAATGCAGCAAATCCTGCAGCAAAAATACCTGCCGGCCCACCACCAATGACGATGACATCATATTTTTTCATGATCTGGATTCATTCCTGGCTGATTTCATAAACAGAGGCGAGATAGCGCAAATATTCCGGATCCTCACACATGCTCTTCCCCGGCTCATCAGAAATTTTAGCGACGGGTTTCCCGTTCACTGCAACCAGTTTGATCACCATATCAAGGGAAGGAATCCCAACATCGTTAGTCAGGTTGGTGCCTATACCAAATGACATTCGCGCCCGTCCTTTAAAGTATTCATAGATCTCAAGCATCCGCGGAAAGTTTAAAGAATCACTGAATACCAGGGTTTTTGTCAGCGGATCGATACCCATCCGTTGGTACATGGAAATTGCTTTTTCTCCCCACACAAACGGGGAACCGCTATCATGACGCAAACCATCATAAAGCTTGATAAAATAAGGATCGGAAAAATCACGGATAAAGGAATCCATGGAATAACAATCCGTCAGTGCAATTCCTAAGCGCCCCCGATATTCATGCACCCAGCCTTCAAGAGCTGCTTTTTGAGCATCGGCCAGTCGGGTTATCGCCTGCCAGCTTTGAAACCATTCATGTGCCATAGTCCCGATAGGCATCATTCCCAGAGTCCGTGCAAAATGGAGGTTACTGGTTCCGGAAAAATAATCCGGCAGTTCTCGCTGTAATCTGAGCAATACCTGTTTCTGCCTGTTTTTGCTGGCTCGGCGTCTGGTTCCGAAATCGGCAAAGGAAAACCCGGTCATGGGACCTTGCTGTTTCAATAGTGCAATTTTTCCCGTCAGAATGTGTTCTGCCGTTTCCAGCTCAAAACCACCACAGTGCTGAAACGTGTGTAATTCACTGATAATAGCCAGGACATAAATTTCAAATAAAGTCACGTGAATCAGCGGCCCACGAAAACGCAGCTCAATGTCTTTCCCTGCTGGACGCAGTTGCACAAAACGCATATCCAGCCGAAAAATCCGTAAAAACTCAATAAGATCAACTTTGATAAAGGGAAAGGTTGCCAGATAATCCAGCTCCTCATCAGTAAAGGAGAGGCAACAGAGATGTTCGAGTTGACGCATGATTTCAGGGATTAAAGCGGCGAGATTGAATCCTTTCAAATCACGGCAAGCAAATTTCCATTCAACATCAACAGTGCGAAATTCAGAAGTGTGATAAAAAGCCTGTAACATCGTGATCTTATACAGATCAGTATCCAGCAGACTGTCAATTAACAGGTCGTCCTGAGCGTTTAGGCTCATATCAAAACCAGATCATCACTGGAATTAACAAATTGAGCACCGGCCCGGCGTAATTCTTCAAGACCCTGGCGGCTGGTTTCAGCGGCAACTCCGCGACAAGCAGCCCGGTTAAGAATGACCCTGAACCCGGCTTGCAAAAGTTGCAATCCGGTTGTTTTAACGCAGTAATCAGTCGCCAGCCCGCCCAGTAACAACGTGTCAACTCCCTGCTTTTTCAGCCATTCAACAGCTCCGGTGCTGATCGTCTCCTGCAGGTCCTGAAAACAGGCTCCGTAAGGATGCATCAAAGGGTCTTTGCCCTTTTCAACAACCAGATCATAATCAGCCTCATCCGGAAGACCCGGAATCAGACGATTCCCCTCTGTTCCCACCACGCAATGAGGAGGCCACTTGATATCCAGGTTTGGATAGCTTCCCTCGACAGGTTGCATGACTTCGGCAGCTGATTGAGCCACCCAAGGTGCCGCAACCGGATGACAGTCTTTACTCACCAGGCGCAAACGGGCAAAAGCAGCCTGAGCATTCAGTTCTCCCGCTATTTCATCCCCTTCTGCAACCGGTAACTCATTGGGACATAAAGGTGTGAATCCACGCTGTGGATCGACGTCAAAACTCGCTGTCTTTTCCTTCTCGATCTCAATTATATTCATCTCTTAAATAAGGCCTCTCTTTTAGAGCTTATTTTCTGTTTCTGGGGAAAGGGCCCGGCGACTTTCACATCGCTGTAAAATAGAAAACTGATAGGCCGGAGCCCCGTTGAATTGTCGTATGCAAATGGCTTTAAAGTCGCCAACGGGTATTTCTGGGAAAAGCGCGTCACCATCCGGATCAACGCCCAATTTAGTCAGATAGATCCGCTCTGCCAGAGACAGGGTCTGCTGGTAAATTTCAGCTCCGCCACAAATAAACACTTCCTCTGCTGACCTTGCAAGTTGAAAAGCTGCTTCAATCCCGCTGACAACATCACAACCTGCAACCTTATAGTCTGGGTCCCGGCTTAAAACAATCATCTGTCGCCCCGGCAGCGGGCGACCTATCGATTCAAAAGTACGCCGTCCCATGATCAAGGAATGCCCCATGGTTAATCGCTTAAACCGTTGCAGATCCTCCGGTAGATGCCAGGGAAGTTGACCTTTGTTACCGATGACCCGATTGTTTCCCATAGCCACAATGATTGAAACTAACAACAGCGCGCCTCCGCAGTTGAAAGGTCACGCTTCACCCGCCGCATCAGATAACGATCAAAAATAGATGCAGGTAATACCTTGATCAGACGAGCCAGCAGGAAAACGACAAGCAATGAAAACAGCAGGCGTCCCCATAAAATCCCGGAAATATGAGCTCCCAGAACCATCAACAGCAGGGTATCTTCAAAAATACTATGGCAGAGCCCCATTAAAGCAACTGAAGAAAAAATATCGCGCTGGTTGAGACGTCCTGATTGTGCTTCCCGGATAATCAGTCCACCACCATAACTCAGCCCGAGTGTCATTCCGATAATTGTAATCGGAGCAGCTTCACGCCCCATCCCAAGAACTGTGAGCACTGGCTCTAACAGGCGTGTCATCAAGTCACTGATTCCCAGTTTTTTCAAAATCCGCAAAAACGCCATGAGCCCAAGAATGATGATAAAAATCATGATCATGGTCCGCAACTCAGCAACAGCCCAGGCACTCCAGTTCGGGGCCACGGTCTCAGGATTCCAGAGAGCATGATTCGCCTGCTGCAAAGTCCCACTCAACTGATAAGTCATGTGCAGAATCCAGCCCAGCAACAAAGCGCCACCAATGCGGATCAAAGCCATGGCCCGAAACCGGGTTCCTGCTTTTTGAGCAATCCGCAATTCAACCGGCAAACCATGGGCCACCAGAATCATACTGCCCAGGACGGTGACCTGGGCAACGGACAGTTCCAACCCGGGAGCAACGGAAGCAAAAACCACCATACCACCATAAATACTTGTCACCATACCCGTTGCCCAGACCAGTCCCAATTGTCCCGGCAACCCGACCAATTCCATGATCGGTCCCAGCAACACACCCAACTGATCAACAATTCCCCATTGCTGCAAAAATCGGGTGACAATACTGATAGGAACAATAATTTTGAACAACTCCACACTTGCATGGAGAGCTTCAAGAACAAGGTCAATAACAGCTTGTTTCAGTCGTGGAAAAAAGCCGGGTGAAGACATTATGCCTCAATCCTTGATTGTTTCGCCGTCATTGCATTGATCTCAAGCTTAAAAACCGCCGTTGCCTGAATCATTTTATCGGGATAACTGAAGTCATCACTGCTGTATTGGGCCATAAACAGATCTAACGCTTGCCGCTTCTCCTCTGGAGTTTCAATCAGAATGACCGAACCATGCCCCACCACCGACTGAAACCGGACACTCCAGTCACAGGCTTTTTCACCGGTGATCAAGCCTCGGTCAAGGGCCACGGTAAATGCGGCCTGACCATGTTTCCTGATTAAATCAATTTTACGCCCTTCCCGAGCTGAATGAAAGTAGAGAGCACCATCATGATAGCCATAATTCAGGGTGACAAGATAAGGAACCGGTTCATCTGAAAATGCCAATTGACAAATTGTTCCCGTGTGTAAAATTTTTTCTATTGCTCCCTGCTCAGTCACTGCCTTGTCACTACGACGCATAAACAATCTCCATTTATTCCAGATAGATAATAGTTACAACTTCAAAATTCCTGAAAACTTGAAATTACCTAAAAGTGCATACAAAAGACAAGAAAAAGCCCATCCTGAATTCACAGATGGGCTCTCTTTAATATCTTCCTATTTTACTGATGAAGCGTTAGATTGAACACTATCCCGCTGAATACGGACTCAGAAGCGGACCATCAATCCAGCAAAAGGACCAGAGAATTCTGTTTCAACAAAAACATCATCCTCATCGATTTTCAAATCAAAATAGCGATACCCGGCGTAGAGTCCAACCATTGGTACGGGTGAAAATTCAATCTGTGCTTCTGCATCAAGGAAGGAGTTATCGTCAAATTCCATATAACCGATTCGCCCAATGACCCCTAAAAAATCAGCCAGAGCAATGCGGGAGCGAACACCGACGGTTGGAATCGGCACCGTGCCTGATTCCGTCTCCGGTTCTGAAAAACTTTCAGCATCAAACATAACGTCGACATCGGCAACCTTGACAGCGAACTCCAACCCTAATTGAAATCTGGCAGGCAGATCATCAAAGTTCAGCAGGTAATAGGTATAGCCGATATCATAAAGATCCATGTCCAGATCAGTCTTTGCGGTATCATTGGCACTAAAGGGCACACCATTAAATTCACCGTTAACCGTCAAAGTTCCCGTTCCGGAAAAACTAATGGGCAAATAATTGAATGAAAGCTGTGAGTTACCCCACTTCAGGGCAATTTCCGCAGTGAGATCTTCACTGTCGTCCAGATCCAGATCCCTCTCCAGGTCAAGAGCCGTCCCAATTCCGTTCACTGTTCCAGCGATAGTCCCTTCAGGGCTGAGGAGTTGATAACCACCTTTAAAAGAGAGAAATTCATCGGCAAAAGAGGTGGAAGAAAACAGCAGAAAAACAACCAGCAGGGGTAAAACTTTACATTTGTTTAGCATGACAATCTCCTTTTGATGTTCCTATGGTTATCTGGAAAGAGTAACAAACATAAAATTTATTGTCATTAATTTTAATCTGTTTATATTTTGCTCCAGTTTTCTCAATCCTGCTATGATAGAAACTTATTGATGCGGGAGACAGATATGGCCAAAGACATGCGAAAAATTCTCATTATTGAAGATGATAGAAATACTGCCACCCTCGTTGCGACCTATCTAGAAAAGGACGGATATTTTACTCTGGTTGAGAATGATGGCGTCAAAGGCCTTCAGGCTGCCAGAAAAGAGCAGCCCGCTCTGGTCATTCTGGATCTGATGTTACCAGGAATAGATGGCCTCGAAATCTGCCGCCGGTTGCGGAATGAATCAAATATTCCGATCCTGATGTTGACTGCCCGAGAAGAGGAAATTGACCGGGTTCTGGGATTCTCACTTGGGGCAGATGATTATGTGGTCAAGCCCTTCAGCCCAAGAGAACTGGTTGAGCGGGTCAAGGCGATTTTAAGACGCACACAGCCTGTTTTCACAGCCCCCAGGATTCTGAATTTTGGCCGCTTACAACTGGACCCGGAAAAGCATAAGGTCACTCTGGACCGGGAAATCATCAACCTGACCACCTCGGAATATAAATTACTCTACACCCTGATGACTTCACCTGGCCGGGTTTTCAGCCGGGCAGAGCTGCTGAAACAATTCTATGAGCAGGAAGAGGCTGTCATTGAACGTGTTATTGATGTCCATATCAATAAGTTACGGCAAAAAATCGAAGCAGATCCCGGCAACCCCACCACAATAAAAACGGTTCGCGGATTCGGCTACTGTTTTTCAGATCATGAGCCGACTCCATGAAAAAATACCTGCTGTGGAAATTGCTGTTAAATATCGTTCCGGTCATTGCGGTAACAATCCTGGTGGTCTGGCTCGCGATCGATAATTTAGCTGCGACCTATTTCATGAACCTGATGGAGAATTACTCCATTGAGCCCCATGACAGCAACAGGATGTTCATTGAAGCAGTTCATCGCTACCTCCTCTGGGCTGCTGTTGTCGCCATGATTCTGGCATTGTTTCTCAGTTACCTGATGACAAAAAGGGTACTGCGTCCGCTGTTGCAGATGACCCGGATTTCCAAAGAGCTTGCTTCAGGGAATTTTGCCAACCGGGTAGAAGTTGTCTCCCGGGATGAAGTCGGTCAGCTGGGAGCTGCATTTAATCAGATGGCCAACAGTCTTGAGCAACTGGAACAGTTACGTAAGAATATGGTGACAGATGTTGCCCATGAGTTGAGAACGCCACTGACAAACTTACGCGGCTACCTGGAAGGTCTGAGTGATGCCGTTGTTCCACCATCCATTGAAACTTTTCGCATGCTTGAAAGTGAAATCCTCCGGTTGGTCAACCTTGTCGATGACTTACAGCAACTTGCCAAAGCAGAATCTGCGCAGGCATTCTTGCAACGCAGTAATTTGCAAATCGACACGCTGGTTAAACAGCTTTTGTCCCTGTTTGAATTGCGGTTGCAAGCCAAAAAAATAGAGACGGAGGTCAGGATAGATCCTCCGGAATTAACCCTTTCTGCCGATCCCGACAAACTCTTACAAGCGCTGCGCAACCTCCTGGAAAATGCACTACGTTACACCCCGGAACAGGGGAAGATCACTATTTCAGCTCACAGAAATAACAACATGGTCAACATTTCTATTATCAATACAGGAGCGGAAATTGCAGCCGCTGACCTGCCATATATCTTTGAACGCTTCTTCCGGGTTGACCGTTCCCGATCTCGCGACCACGGCGGTGCCGGCATCGGACTCTCTATCGTCAAACAACTCGTTGAAGCTCATGGAGGACAAGTCGGAGCAGACAGCCGGGATGGGACCACGAAAATATGGTTGAGATTTCCAGCTTGATAAAGGAGCTTTAAAATAAGTAGAAGAAAGGTGGTGTGACACCGTCTCACTCACATTTTTTAAAAGCCTGCTTAGTATAAAAGCTGCCACTTTGAATAAATCAAAATGGCAGCTTTCTGAAACATAATACTATTTAATTTTTAAAAAGATTTTATGAGGTTTGAATTAGGCAACACTCTTTACTCCATCAAGTTTTCATCAATCAAGACAGGTGTTGTGCTTAGAATCAATCTTCCATCTCCTAATTGGCCAAAGCAATAGTTAATATTTAAGATATGACCCTATTGGATTTCCAGTAGTTTTCTGAAGTTATTAAATTCAACAGCGCAGCCTTCCTGTTTTGACCAGCGTTCAATTTCAGCCAGATTGACATCATTCTTTTCTGCAATTAACAATGCCTGTTTCAGACATTGTCGGTCGTTCCAATGATAATAAGCCGCCAGTCTGTCTTTGAGGCAATCCGTAGGTGACAGCGCCTGAAGTTCACCGGTTTCAAAAGACAATATGGAAAGCCGCCAAGGTGGTTCATCGCCAATAGCCAAAGGGCCCGACGGAAATTCCAGGAAAAAATCTGTATCAGGATGTTTAAAGTAGCGCTTTTCCTCTTCAAATCCGATTTCCTGAAGGACCCTTTTCAGTTTACGACGACTGGACGTCAGTCTCTCGATAAAATCCAGGTCATAGGATACATACTGTCCTTCCGTGTAGAGAAACACGCAAGCTCCACCGGTCAAAACGACATCTATACCGTTGTCACGCAAATAGCTACAGACAAATGCACCCAACTCCCCAAGGCTCATTTGTCCGATCTTTTTCACAGGGGTTTTCCTTTCCTGCGTGGACGACGACGATTCAAGAGCAAGCGTTCGAGTTCAGATTCAGGATAAAAATCCAAGGCTTTTTGCAGAAGATTTTTCAATTCATTGATAAACGGGTAACGCGGGTTGAATGTATACAGGCGCGTATTCCCTACCATACGGCTGGCCACCACACCACCGGTTTCCAGCTTTTCGAACTGGTTTTGAATCGCCCTGAGGTCAGTCCGGTAAAATTTGGCCACCTCTCGCGGATAGCCCTCTTCTCGTGCGCATAAAAAGATCAAAACTCTTTCTCTGTTCACGGTCCCAAAAAGTGATTCGAGCATGACCTGCACCTCGTGACTGAATTATTTCGTCGTATGACGTAATTATTTAGTCATTTTGCCTGAAAATGCTATTTAATGCAATCAACTGATATGTCTGGCATTGCAGCATATGACCCAAAAATGGACAATGCCGATCAACAACTTGCGATCGGCACTGCATCAATCAGGACAGAAAAGGGGAATGAGCCTCATCCAGAATCCAGACAGGCCAATCTTGGAAATTTCGGACTTGCAACATGCTCATTCCGGAACTGCTCCGGGGGCAAATTTCCGAACGATGAGTGTGGTCTGAAGCTATTATAATCTATTCTCCACGTTTCGACCTTTTCCCGTGCATCGTCAATTGATAAGAACCAGTGAGCGTTTAGACATTCGTCTCGAAAACTACCGTTGAATGATTCAATCAGCGCGTTATCCGTTGGTTTTCCCGGCCTGGAGAAATCCAACGTCACACCGTGCTCATATGCCCATCTGTCCAAATCCTTGGAAATAAACTCACTGCCATTATCGACTTGAATCCTGTCTGGACAACGCTCCTTCAAGAGCCGAAGCTTCTCCATGACCGTAACGACATCTTTGCCTTTGATCCCCTGGTTCACATGGATCGTAAGACACTCACGACTAAAATTATCGACCACAGTTCAGGCCCGGATTCGGCGGCTGTTAAACAAGTTATCCGATACGAAATCCATCGACCAGCACTGGTCTAACCTAGAGATTTCAGGTCGTGCAACTCGGTGAGCTGCGGCAACTCGACGACGTGGGCGCTTGTGCCTGAGGTTCAAGCCCTCTTCACTGACTTGTAGTAGTAAACCGCTCGCCAAAGGCCAACGATCTCACACGCACGCTTTTTCCCAATGCGATAAGCCAGGTCGAGTTCGTCGACAAGTTGTTTTTTTCGGGCTGGCTTTATAACTTTTTGGACAAAACGTCCTGAAGCATCTGCTTGTCGAGGCTTAAATCGGCAACCAACTTCTTAAGTTGACGATTCTCCTCCTCGAGCTGCTTTAACCGGCGTAGCTCACTGACGCCAAGACCGCCGTATTTCTGCTTCCAGTTGTAAAAGGTCGCCTCGCAAATTCCCATCTTGCGGCAGACTTCAGCGACTTTTGTTCCTGTTTCGGCTTGCCTTAGCGCAAACGCAATTTGCTCCTCTGTGAACTTCGTCTTTTTCATGGCAAAATTCCTCCTGATCTTGAGAGTTATTTTGCCCGAAATCTCTACTTTTGGCTTGTCCGATTTTCCGGGGGGAGGTCAGGTTAATCTTCCATGTTCTTGCTGTTATTGGTGAATTTGAACGAGAGTTGATTACCGAGCGGGTCAATGAAGGACGGATGCGAGCCATGGAGGCTGGCGTAAAGTTTGGCCGTAAGCCGAAGTTAACGAAGCTGGAAGAGGAATCATTGTCTTCATGGATCAGAGAAGAAGCGTTAAGCAAGGAAGAACTGGCTGAGAAGTTCAACGTGTCGGTATCGACCGTTTATCGACGAATGTCAGCAATGAAAAAAACCGCTGCCTGAAATATTTAAGCTCCCTTTAGTTTCCACAGAGCAAGAAACGAAGGGGCTATCTGTTTTTCAAAAGTAGTCAGTTCTATTTCCCATCCAATACTCGTTTGAGAACTATCTCTTTATCAAACACCGCCCAGACTTTTTCACTCAGCTCCGCCATGAATTCCGGGTTGGTAATGTTGGGAAGATTGATGTTGGGGTTTGGGTTTTCATGAACTTCTGCCGGCAGGCAGAACTCTTCTTTCGTGTAGCCTTGACGGAATTCAAGGGACATTGCCAGCATGAACGACCGACGGACAGCTTCTTTTATTTTAATAGGGTCAATCTTCAGATTGAAATCGCTCTGCAGACAGTCAACCACCATCTGCGTTCCGATGCCTTGAGTAATGTCGAAAAACTTGCACAGACCAATTAAATCAAAACCGACGATATGAAGTTTTTCTTCGGTAATCGCTTTAACCCAGGATTCAATATCAGATTTGCCTTCACGGATCAACATGCCATAGGTTCCCATCGACATATGCCCTCCGGCAATCGCCCAGCAATAACCGGGATTGGTTTCAGGTTGATATGCCGGTAATTCCAACCCCTTGACATGATAAGCATAGCTGGTTTCACCAGTCCTTTGCGACAAGCGCATGGATCCTTGACCGATTTCAGGAGCTTTGCCTTCCCCGGCTTGGATGATCAACTCACGAATTTTTTCATAATCGCCAAAAGTAGCACCATTCAACAATGGATTTTCCGGATGGCGTTGATTATATGAGAGAACATAGGATACCGTCACCCCAAGTGAAATTGCATCCATGCCATAATTGTCACAGAGCTGAATCAGCCTCCCCCCCTGACCGGCTTCGTTAATTCCGATGTTCGTACTCAGAAGATTGAGGGGCTCGTAATCAAATTTGGCAATGAATTCGCCCTTTTCACCTTCAGCATTTTTTTCAGATATATAATTATGACAAGTAATGCCACAGCGGTAACAAGCAGCGGATTCAATGTCATAATGCATTTCGACATTCTCGCGGAAGAGTTTTTCTGGGAGAGCATTCCCTTGCGGGCGATAATTGTTCACCGGCACAGCATGAAATGGTTGCATGACATCATAGGCAGCCCAGGTTCCACCACCACCGCCCCTCTTGATCGGTTGTAAGCGGGCAGAGCCTCCCCCTTTAACGACATTAAGGTTCACCTTTTTCACTGCTGCTGTCAGTGGTTTGTTTTTATCGCTAGATTGTGCCACCAGAGCAAGGATGTTTTTGTAACCCATCATGCTGCCCATGCCACCCCGACCGGCAAAGCGCATTTTATCTTCGCCGGATTTAAGTTGATTTTCGGTGGAAAGGGCAACGGAGCCCATATAAACATTCTGCCAGTTCTCTCCGGCTTGGCCGATGGCTGCGAAGTGGGCGTTATCATACTCCTGGTGCAACTGCATGATCTTTTCGTGAGTGCCAAGACCTAAGAGATGCTCTCCTGGTTTCAATTCTATCCGGGGCCCGTTATCCGTTTCAGTAATCAAAACATAGACTGGCTTTTCAGAACGATTCTCAAAAATTAACTCATCAAGCCCGCTCCACTTGAATTTTGCACCAAACTTTCCACTGCCGGTAGACCACATAGCAGCAGGAAGTCCTGCTAAAGAACCCTTTATCGGGCTGTAACTTGAGAAATAAGTCCGGAGCCCTGTCATAGCACTACTTCCGGTCAAAAGACCGGTATTGACAATCAATGGATTTTCATCACAGTACGCCGTGGAAATCTTGCGTTTCGCAAGAAGCTGAAAAGAACGGCCGAAACCTCCCAGAACGTCTTCGAGATTTTGGCAAGGAACTTCTGCAAATGTTTGTTTGCCACTTTTCAGGTCAACGGTACAACGGCGGTAAAATATTAATTCGGGGTGAGCAACCGGATCTGTGGTCTCAAATCTCATTGGGATTCTCCTGTGGAGAAAAATCTTTTATAACCTGAACCTGAATCTACGTACAGATCAAGCCACTTCAACCAAAGACGTTTCCAGGATATCCAAACCTTCTTCCAGTTGTTCATCTGGAATTGTCAAGGGTGCCAGCAGGCGAACCGTATTCCCATAAATACCACAGGATAGCAGGATCAACCCATGCTGCAAAGCCTTGGCCGTCAGCTGTTTAACCTTATCTGCATCGGGGCGATGTCCACCACGTTCCTTGACCAGTTCAAAGGCCACCATAGCTCCCAGTCCACGGACATCTCCAATAGCCGTCGTGTCACTGCGATCCTTCATTTGCTGAATCCGTTCCAGCATCCGCGCTCCTATTTTTACACTGCGGGCACAGAGCTGTTCGTCGGCAATAACATCAAGGACAGCATGAGCAGCGGCACACCCGATCGGGCTACCGCCGTAGGTGCCCCCTAGCCCCCCAGGTTCAGGTGAATCCATGATCTCTGCTTGACCAATAACTCCGGAAAGAGGAAATCCACCCGCCAGTGATTTGGCGATGGTCATCAGATCGGGTTCGATTCCATAGTGTTCGGTCGCAAAGAGTTTTCCTGTCCGACCAAACCCTGTCTGAACTTCGTCACAGATCAAGAGGATCCCATGCTGATCACACAGTTGTCTCAGTGCCTGCATAAATTCTTTGGGGGCAATATTGAAGCCGCCCTCCCCTTGGACCGGCTCAATGATGATGGCTGCAACTTGACTGGGTTCAACATCCGCCTTGAAAAGCTTCTCAAGGGAATGGAGGCTGTCCTCACTGCTGACCCCATGGTGCGCTATCGGAAAGGGAACATGATAGAGTGAGGCGGGAAATGGTCCAAAACCGGCCTTATAGGGGATCACTTTACCTGTCAGGCCCATAGTCAACATGGAGCGGCCGTGAAAACCACCGACAAAGGAGATCACTGCGGGTCGTTTAGTATAATGACGGGCGATCTTGATAGCATTCTCGACGGCTTCGGCACCGGTAGTCATGAGAATGGTTTTGGCGTTACTGATTGGCGCTAATTGATTCAGGCGTTCGGCCAGGGCGATATAACGCTCGTAGGGCACAACTTGAAATGCAGTGTGAACAAAAGCCTCGTTCTGCTGATTTGCAACAGACATAATTTTGGGGTGGCGGTGGCCGGTATTACAGACGGCGATACCGGCAGCAAAATCAAGGTAGCGTTTGCCTTCGACATCCCAGATTTCTGCATTCTGGGCTTTCTCTACAAAGATTGATGTCGCTAAGGCGACGCCTCGGGGAACAGAGGCATTGCGACGGGTAAGCAGATCGATGTTGGACATGGGGGATTCCTTTCTAATTTGGATAAAACAATGGTAGAAATATTTACAAGCACTTAATCTTAATATGTCCATTCTGCTCGTTTTTTAAGCTATATATTCTTGAACCAATTGACATGCTGATTTTTTCCAAAGATTAAAGCTTCTCGAAATTTGGGCAAAAATTTTTTCAGGGACGACTAATTCCTCAATTTTCTTTAGCACGTCAGAATTATCAAAGTTTGATTTAACTCCAACAGACACAAAATCCTCGTGAACTGTTTATTTATTTCAAGGATTTTTTTAACATCATCTGGTTGTTTGCTGTGGCAGAGATTATTACTTCAAACTTATTTACACCAATCTAATATAAATACGGCCAGAACTTTGATAAGTTTGTTCAGCGAATCGACATCTACCCATTCATCAGGGCCATGTATGTTTTCGGCAATAGGTCCAATACAGGCCCCAGGCATACCAAAATACCCACTAAATCTGGCATCATTGCCTGAAGCACGTCCAATTAGGTGAGGTGTTTGACCAAGGACTTCGGTATAAACATTGCGAAGACTTGAAATAAACTTATGATCCTCTGCTTGTTCCCAAGGCTCATTTTGCCATCCATACCATTCTATTTCGGGTAGGTTTTCTTTCAGCCATTCATCCTGGTTTGCGACCTCTGAAATTAAGTCATGAATCAATTTTTGAATTTCTTGTTTGGTCTCGCCAGGGATAAAGCTGATACGGCAATTTATTTCTGCGTGTCCCGCCACTTTCCCAGGCCAGTCTCCCGCTATCATACTGCTAACTGTCAAATGGCAAGATTGACCGGATCCTTGTTCATACAATGGGAATTTTATGGCGAGGCCCCTCTCCCTAGCTAAAGTCTCCAATGCGTTATATATGGGATACATTTTCCCAATGGCATTGACTCCTTTATGCGCCAGCCCACTATGAGCGGAGCGACCAGTTACTTTGACTTTAAAATACATTATTCCGACATGGCTAATTGTAATATTTAAGTTATGCGGTTCTGTTACGAGCAGGGCATCTGCGACATAGCCTTGGTTAAGCAAAGCCAAAGTTCCACCAGCTCCACCGGCTTCCTCATCAATCACACTTTGCAAAGAAACAGTTCCCCCGGGGAGCATCCCCGCATCAAGGATTGCTTTCAGAGCATAAAAATTGGCAATCAAGCCGCCCTTCATATCACCCGCACCACGGCCGTAAAGTCGGTTGCCCTCAAGAAAAGGATCAAATGGTCCTCGCCGCCATGATTGCTCGGGCTCTGGTGATACAACATCTGAATGACCATTCAGAATTAACGATGCTTTCGAAGGGTCTCCTTGCAAGGTCGCCACAATGTTAAAGCAGTCATCATAGGAACGTTTGGTATCAACAAAGGCAGGATGATTTCTTAAGCTCTCAATGTCTGGGTAAACGCGCTCTGGATTAATTTTTAATCCGGAATATAGATTTTCAATATATTCCTGTGCGGGTTTTTCATTGCCAGTAACACTTGGTATACGAACCAATTCCTTTAGGGTTTGAATCATCTCGTCATGCTGTAGATCGATTATTTTGAAAAGATTTCTTGTGTCCACGAATATATCCTTAACTTACTTTGGCAGATTTATTTTGAATGATAACAAGAACAACGGAAGCCACAATTGTGAGCCCCAGAAATAATAAACATATTGGCCGCGTGTAAAAAATTTCGAGGCTCCCTTGGCTAATAGCTAAGCTCTGCCTGATGGCTCTTTCGCCAAGGGGTTCAAGGATAAAACCTATTAACAGTGGAGCCAATGGGTAATTAAACTTTCTGAGAACATAAGCCACCACACCGAAGAACAGCATCATTCTGAGATCGGTGAAACTACTACCTAGCCCATAAACGCCCATAATACAGGTAATCGCAACGGTCGGAAAAAGAATGCTATTGGGAATTCTAGTAATCTGCTTAAAAATTTTGATAGCTGTCTTCCCAACGATCGGAAGAAGAAGAGATGAAAAAATAAGGCTTGCAAAGATTGCATAAACGAAACCCGCATTTTCTACAAAAAGCGCCGGCCCTGGGGTCAGCCCATGAATCATCAATGCCCCCAAGAGAACAGCAGTTGTTACATCTCCTGGAATTCCTAGAGCCAAGGTTGGAATTAAGGTTCCACCAACAGTTGCATTATTTCCAGACTCTGCTGCTGCAAGTCCTTCTATAGAACCCTTGCCAAACTCTTCCGGGTGCTTTGAGGTTCGACGAGCCTCGGAATAATTGAGAAAAGAGGTTGTGGTAGGACCCACTCCGGGAATGGCGCCAATGAGAATACCCAGTACTGTCCCCTTTAGAATGATTGGAAGACAATGGACAATTTCCGCAAAACTAGCTCGATCATCAACACTGCCAATATTGACAATAACTTTCTTTGAAATTTTCTCTTTGATAGACTCGGCTTGAATTAATACTTCACTGATGGCGAACATTCCAATCAGAAGCACCATTAAATCGATCCCACTCATTAGTGTGGCATAGCCAAAGAGGTACCTTGGTGTTGCATACATTGGATCTAGCCCAATAGTCCCTAAAAGAAACCCGATACTCGCGGCCAATATTCCCTTTACTAGTGAATCTCCAGACACACCCGCTACAAGCACAAGTGCAAAAATCATAATGCCAGCAAATTCAGGTGGACCGAATTTCAAAGAAATTTTTGCTAACGATACAGCGAAAAACATAAGGCACATTGTGGACAAAATATCTGCTATTACTGAAGACCAAAGAGCAACATCCATTG
This sequence comes from uncultured Desulfuromusa sp., assembly GCF_963675815.1. Lineage (NCBI taxonomy): Bacteria > Pseudomonadati > Thermodesulfobacteriota > Desulfuromonadia > Desulfuromonadales > Geopsychrobacteraceae > Desulfuromusa > uncultured Desulfuromusa sp. The sequence goes on along the minus strand of NZ_OY776574.1, from coordinate 1,635,627 downwards.
CCTTCCCAGCTTTTCCCATCTTGGCGAGAGGATAGCCGTCAAACGTAGTAACAGCAGCAACGGGAGTACCGGGAGTGTTAATCAAAATTGCTGGGATTGAGCCCCCATAGACGCCCCCTTTGTATGCGCCCAAAAGCGCGGCAAAAGCGGTTATAGGTGGCATAGTAAATGTCAAGGGGATAACCAGAGCAATGCCCATAGTCGCGGTCAGCCCAGGTATTGCACCAAATAAGGTACCGAAACACAGTCCTAAAAAAACCGCAGAAACATTAGCGAACGACAGTATTTCACCGAACCCATAGAAAATATCTAAGAACACGTGGAGCTCCTCAAGTCAAATTTAGTTTCAGGACATAAGCAAAAAGAGCATAAAGAAGCCCTGTAACAGCAAATGCATTCAGAAACAAATTTTTCATTTTTCTTTGGCCCATAATCAACATCAATGCAATAAGAGCTATTGGGGTCGAAATTAAAAACCCGAAATTTTCAAATAAAATAATATGAAAAAATATAGCTAAAATCACATAAAGCGGCTTCATGTTTTCTAATTTAATTTTAAGGTTCAGTTTTCCTTTGTTTTTCCATGATTTCAATATTAGAACTAAGCTGGAAACCATTAGTATTGAGCTTGCCAGATTTGGGAAAAAGGAAGCTTTCATGCCGGAACAATTTGGACTTTCAACGAATAAAGGCGTGATGAAAAATAGCAAAATCAAAGAAAATATAAAAAAGAAAACCCCGGAAATGAACTCTGAACGAGTGTTCATTAGTATCGTCCTCAGTATTGTGTTTTTTACTTGATGGTTTATTAAATATTTCTAGCCCCTATTGTTAGGGGCTAGAAATATACCCTCACACTGTTAGCTCTAATCTTTTATCCCAAGCCCCAGGCCCTCAAGGACTATCTTAATTCTGCGGTTTGCGCTATGGGCTACATTAGTCCAGTCTTTATGGCCTTTAAACTGAATAGGAAAATGCAATTTACTCATTAAGTCTATGAATCGCTGATCCTTAGTGGCCTTTTGAATTGATGCTTCAATTTTCTTAACAATATCCTCTGGCATTCCACCTGGACCTGCGATGCCTAAAAAGTTAGTGTCCGCATAAAAATCATAGCCTAATTCCAATAGGGTTGGTACATCTGGAAAGTCATGCATTCTTTCTTCATCCATTGAGGCAAGAAGCTTCATATCACCTGACTTTACTGGACCGATCCATTCAGAAACCCCCACCATGCAGGTAACGTGTCCACCCATAGCAGCCGCAGCAGCCTCTGCACCTGACTTAAATGGCACAGCAATCATTTTGATTTTTTCAAAGGTATTAATCTGCTCCATAACTAAATGCTGAGTATTTCCTGTCCCGGACGTGGAAAATGTAACCTTTCCTGGGTTTGCCCGAGCAAACTCAATCATTTCTTTGAGGGTATTAAAGGGTGAATTGGCTGGAACAGCAACTGCAAAGTTCCAAATACCATACTGAGCAATGAGTGTTATGTCTGCAAAAGGGTCATATGTTAGTTTTTGACGGTTTGGCGTAATAGATACTGGGCTTGCTGATAAGGTCATAAGGGAATAGCCGTCGGGTTTCATCGCTGACATGAGTGAAGCAAGGACTACTCCACCGCCACCTGGCTTGTTTTCGGTGACTACTTTTACCCCGAGATCTTCTTCAAGAAGTTGAGCCAAAAGTCGCGCGCTCATGTCAGTTGTGCCACCAGCACCGAAGCCAATGTAAAGATTTATATTTTTATTTGGCCATTCATCAGCAAAGCTTACAGAAGTCAAAATCAGAGATAGTGAGAGTACAAAAAGCATAAACATTTTTTTCATGGTGTTCTCCTTTTAGTTGTTGTGATTGTCCCTATTGGTTATTTAGTCAATTAAATTTCGAGTTCTTCGAAATTTATATTTTCCATGAAAAGCATATGCTTTTGATCATCAAGATTTTTTTATTTTCGAATTAGCCTTGATTACAGACTCTCTTTATTTCCGAGCGAATAATGTCTACTATTTCAGTCCGTCTCTCAACTTTCATCCTGCTAGCTATTCCCGCAACACTTATTGCACCAACAACTTTTCCGTTTTTGTCTTGTATTGCCACACCTACACCTACGGTATCTGAATTAACAACTTTCATACTTATTGCGAATCCATCTTGACGTACCTTCTTAACTATTTTTTTTATTTCAAATTTATTCATCCCTTTAAAGTTTTTAAATTTTTCTTCATTTTCTGTTGTAATTGTTTCAATCATCTCATCTGGGAGCAATGAAAGTATTGCCAGACTCCCAGAACCAATCCCGAGAGGCCTAAGTTCATTTACTTCAAAGGTTAATACTTGTATCGGATATGAGCCTAATACACGGTCAACACAGAGAGCGTCATTTCCAGAACGCGTCACTAAATAAGTTGTTTCTTCTGTCACTTCTGATACTCGTTTTATTGCCTCTCGATATTGATCAAGCAGTTGATATCGATGTGCTTTCGCACCAAGCGCAAACAACTCATATCCAAGAGAATATTTTTTTTCGCATTGATTGAATTCAAGAAAACGCTCCGACACAAACACTGAAAGGATGCGATGCACCGTTGACGTTGGCAAATCAACTTCTTGTGCTATTTCTGACATTCGGATTCCGGTATCTCCACTTCGAGCAACTGCTCTTATAAGAGAAATGGCCCTGTACAGACTCTGAGACCCTTCCTGCCGGTTCTCTGCATCTTTGGAAAGCTTTTTATTATTTTCTTGAGTAGTACTTTTCACAATATCTTTTTCCCATAATGTGGGATTAATTTCCCATAGATAAATTATCTCGTTGAAATAATTGTTTGTCAAGAAAAAATTTCGAAACACATCAAAGAAGCCAACACAATGATTGGTATATGGATCATTGATGATAAACAACTGTCATAGATGGATATAACAGGATTACAGGATACATGTTAAAAACCCTTTTCACTATGTGGCTTAGTGAGTTGGGCTCAAAACAACATGAGTTAGAAAGAAGGAGGTCACGTTTTATAAATCCCCTGCATTGTATTGGGGTATTTGTCTTGGTCCAAATGCGAATTCACACTGACCTGTATGAAAAATGACCACCAGGAATTGATCCAGGAGGCCATAATTTAGAAAGCCATGGTGATTGTGTGTTACCAGTTTTCTGATACCCAACTATCTAGACACTCGGCCTAAAACTTATCAAAACCTAGAAGATATGGCATTGAGCAATTTTGCTAAGAAAACATTTTACCTTCGATATCAAATATCAGATCAAAAAGGTTCGCAAATATCCATGGACATTTGAATGGGTGGGGGCGGCTACTTGAAGGTTTGACCAAATCCGACAAAGTCAGCTCGGTCAAGTTTGAACGACACACTTTAGCCCTGTTTTGAATGGCAGAGCTTGTTTCTCAAGCCATCAAATCCGCAGTGTTGCGATCAGTCGTTGTGGTTTCAGCAACAGATCAAGAGCAACCAGGATATCAGGCACCAGTATATCTGCAGCTAGAACCGCAGTCATTGAAGCGCCTTCTGTTTGTGCAATAGCCATACTTAATTGTGCTGCTTTCAACATCAGTCGATCATTGCGTCCATTGCCCACCGCGACAACATTTTTCACGCCAAGGCTTTTAATATAGTCAAGCTTTTCGTCATCCTGAGATGTTGTAGAAATGACAGCCAATTCACAGGGGATAGCAGCCACTTCCTGCTCGACACTGCCAAAAGTATCTGCGGTAATAATATGGATTTTCAGTGACTCTGCCAACAGCAACAACCGTTCCCGCACCCCCGGAATCAACTCACCATCACAGGCCAGAGTCCCATTGAAATCAAGCACCAGATCCTTGAACTTAAGATCCCCACTGCCGGGGACGGTTATTTGCAGCATGTGGCTATTCCTCTTGCACGCAACCTTTGGCCCCGTTGGAATATGTTTTCTACAGAAGCTTATAGCTCAGGACAAAGATCAAACTCTTTGAAAAAACTGCTGATGCCCACAGGGTTTTCCCCAGAAACATACAGAGTCTTTTTTAGCGCACCTTCTTCCGACCTTTGGGCACTCTCCTTCGTCGGGTGCGTTTTTCGGGCAGCTCCACAACCTCATCAACAACCGCCATCTCTTCTTTGGACTTTGCAGCACTCACATTAATGCAACGATCTATCAGTCGGGTCCCATCCAGCATATTGATAGCTTCTCTGTTTTCTGCATCAGTCGCCATACGGATGAATGCGACCCCTTTAAAGTTACCGTTTTTCGGATCGGTAAGCATGTGAATAGATCGGACAGTTCCACAGACAGAGAACAACTTGTGGAGATCTTCTTCCGTTGCCTCAAAGGAAATATCAGCAACGAATATATCTTTAATTGGACTCTTGGCTTTTTTCATTCTGCTATCCTGTCTGACTGCGGAGAGGGGGCATTCCCTTTTTCAAAGGCTCCAGGTGCTTCTTCTGGTCGTTCCAGGGAGATTTGCCCTATGCTCCCGGCTCTCAGTTCACGTAGCAGTAACTCAGCTGCCCGGTGGTGATCAACGTCTCCCCCTTTAATCAGACAACCACGGCGGCGCCCAATCTCTTCGACAATTGCCAAAGGAGTTTCCGGTAATTCTGGTAATTTGTAGCGCTTCAGCAGCAGAGCCGGATATTTTTCCGCCAGATATTGAGCCGTGGTTAAACCGACCTCAAGGGTATCGAAGGCGTTATCACCAATGGCACCACTGGCTGCAAGCCTGGCAGCTCCAGCCATATTTTCCAGCACCGGCCAAAGCAGGCCAGGAGTATCAGAGAGGAGAATCCCGTTACGCAAGTCAATCTGCTGAGGGCAGGTAGTAATAGCAGGTTTGTCACCAACACGGGCAATTTTTTTCCCGGCAAGGGAATTAATCAGGGTTGATTTCCCAACATTAGGAATTCCCACGACCAGAACCCTTAACGGTTTCTTCGCCTGTGAACGTGCAGGAAGAAGCTTACGACACAGTTTTGGAATTAATCCGGCATCTCGGCGGCTTGTCGCTTCAATCGGAATGGCTTTAACTCCCTGTTGCTTCTCCAAAAACTGGACCCACCTCTTAGTCACTGTTGGATCGGCGAGGTCATTTTTATTCAGAACCTTGATGCAAGGTTTGTCACCACGCAATCTCTGCAAAAGCGGATTGGCACTACTGACCGGAAGTCTGGCATCGAGGACTTCAATTACCAGATCTATTTTGGGCAATATTTCGATAATCTGCGCCCGGGCTTTTTTCATGTGACCCGGATACCAGTCAATAATCATTTATTTACATTCTCATTTCTTGTGTCAGAAAACAGGTTGTATCAAAGACGCACTTTTTGCAGCATCACCAGATCAGCCAGAACCAACGCAGTCATGGTTTCGACAATGGGGACAGCGCGAGGAACCACACAAGGGTCATGACGCCCCTTCGCCTCAAGAGTTGTTTCGATACCAGAGTAATCAACCGTCTGTTGGGCTTGACCAATCGTTGCCGGGGGCTTAAAAGCAATCCGGAAGTAGACCGATTCACCATTCGAAATGCCCCCTTGGACACCACCGCTATAATTTGTTGTCGTCCCCAATCTCTCCCCTTTTTTGACAAAAGGATCGTTATGAGCTGAGCCATGCATACGGGCGCCGGAAAAGCCGGAACCGATTTCAAAACCTTTGGTCGCCGGAAGCGAGAGCATGGCATGGGCCAGTTTTGCTTCAAGTCGATCAAAGACCGGCTCCCCCAACCCTGCTGGAAGATTGCGACAGACACAACTAACAACGCCACCAATGGAATCTTTCGCCTCACGGGCAGCGGTGATCTCTGCAACCATTTTTTCAGCCGTCTGAAGATCGGGGCAACGAATTTCATTGGCATCAACCTGCTCCCGGCTGATCGTTTCCATATCAACAGCGGTGCTGTCGTGATGGCCCACAGAACTGACCCAGGCAACAATTTCAATTCCATGCTCTGCCAATAAATATTTTTCAGCGATCGCACCTGCTGCAACCCGACCGATGGTTTCCCGGGCACTGGAACGACCGCCACCGCTGGAGGCGTGTATTCCATATTTCATCTGATAGGTGTAATCAGCATGGGATGGGCGTGGAATCTCGTTCATGGAGCCATAATCTCCAGGGCGCTGATCCTTGTTATTGACCATCATGCCGATGGGAGTGCCAAGTGTCAGCCCATTTTCGACCCCGGAGAGGATTTTAACCTGATCAGCTTCATCCCGTTCCGTTCCGAGTTTATTACCACCGGGTCGACGACGATCAAGTTGCACTTGAATATCTGCTTCGGTTAAAGACATACGTGGTGGAACTCCATCAACGACAACACCAACTGCCGGACAATGAGACTCACCAAAGGTACTAATCCTGAAGATACGGCCAAAACTACTCGACATTTTTTCTCTCTATCAATCACGGTTAAGCAAAAAGATATTTTGCCAGGAAATTTTGGGAAGCATAGCAGAAAACCACCAAGGAAGCTATTTGGATCAAGATCTTCAGACATGAAAAATATCTGGAACAGAATGTTACCTGTCGGCAACACTAAAAAACAGACAACGACCTGTTAAATTCAATTGACAAGTGCCACACAAAAGAACAATGTGGACACCTTTGGACAAAAAGGACCTTTTATGGACAAAACATTTCTGACAGTAAAAGAACTTTCGATAAAATTGGGAGTTTCTGAGAAAACTGTTTATCGAATGATCACCTCTAAATCAATCCCATTTGCCATAAAAATTGGCGGCCAGTGGCGTTTCAACTCCGAAAAAATTGAAAAATGGAGTTCAGCATTCCCGAAGGGTGCAAAAAATAAAGTCCCGACCAATGATAAAATCACGATTTCTGAAGCCATGACAAATGGTTTGATCATTTACCGGGCCCACGGAGAAAACAGGGATGAAATCCTTGATGAATTTCTCGGAATGGTCGGGAACCTTTCTACGGAAGAAATCATCAATATCAAAAAACAGATTCTCTACAGAGAGTCCATCATTTCATCTTCCCTCCAGGGGATCTCATTCATGACTCCCGGGGTGGAAGCAACTCACCATATCGATAAATCGCAACTTTTTGTTGCTTTTTTAGAAAAACCGATGAATTTCAAGGCCATTGATAACATTGACACAGAAATTGTTCTCCTGCTTCTGGCTGCAAACAAAACAGAACAACTCATCTTGAAAACACGATTAACAAGATTACTGATGGAAAAAGAATTCATTGCCATGGTTAAGAAACATTTAAACCGGAGAGAACTCCTTGAACAAGTCACTGCTATCGAAACAAAGTTATTAGGTTGAAATATTTCTTGAAACCCGCAGAAGAATCATCTGCTTAAGCAAGGACAAAAACATGGGACCAGCAACTTACAGGAAAATAATAGGAGATATCTTTGGAGGCGTCACCGCCAGTGTTATCGCCTTACCTCTGGCATTAGCTTTTGGAGTTGCCAGTGGGGTTGGCGCACAAGCAGGGATCTATGGTGCCATCATTCTTGGATTTGTTGCTTCTCTGATCGGAGGGACAAAAGTACAGATATCCGGACCAACCGGACCAATGACGATCGTTGCAGCATCAACCCTGGTTCTTTTTCACGGCGATGTTTCCATGTTAATGGCGGCCGTTTTGTTAACAGGTCTCTTTCAAATTCTGCTGGGCGTCCTGAAGGTCGGGAAATTTGTAAAGTTCGTTCCCTATCCTGTGATCTCCGGGTTCATGAGTGGCATTGGAATTATTATCATCCTCCTGCAGATCAATCCTCTTTTTGGTATTGAAGGGGAAAAATCACCTTTGCAGGCGGTGGCTTCCTTTGGCAATATCTGGTCAATGTTCCAAACTGACGCCATTTACGCCAGCGTCTTGGCCTTATTGATCGTATTTTTTACCCCCAAAAAGATTTCCAGAATCATTCCAACCCCATTACTGGCCCTTGTGGCTGTCACCATCTTTTCTCAACTGGCAGGATTGCAGCTACCCACTATCGGAAGGATCCCCAATGGATTGCCGGCCATAAGTTTTCCAAGCTTTAATCTGAGTCAGACATCAATACTTATCACTGCCGCCATGAGTCTTGCAATTCTGGGAGCCATTGACAGCCTTCTGACTTCATTGGTTGCCGATTCTTTGACAAAAACCGAACATAATTCCAACCGCGAACTGATCGGGCAAGGCCTTGGTAACACCTTGACTGCTTTTGTGGGAGGCATTCCCGGAGCAGGCGCAACCATGCGCACAGTCGTCAATGTAAAATCCGGTGGGACAACACGGCTTTCAGGGATCATACACGCTCTTATTTTACTAGGAATTCTCCTTGGGCTTGGAAAGTTCGCTGCGATCGTCCCAATGGCTGTCCTGGCAGCAATTTTGATCAAGGTTGGACTGGATATTGTTGATTACCGGTTCATAAAAATCATCAAAAAAGCCCCGAAACACGATCTGGTCGTCATGTTTACAGTCCTTTTTCTCACGGTTTTTGTGGATCTGATTGTCGCCGTCGGAGTGGGCGTTGTTCTTGCGTCAGTCCTCCTGACAGTTCGGATGACGGGCCAAGTCAATTCATCCGTCAATGATATTGAAATTCCTGTCAGGGATATTGAAAACTGTACTAACATCAGCGGTGAAAAAAGTTTCAACATCCGCGTAGTTGATATCGATGGACCCTTCTTTTTTGGATCCACATCCCAGCTGGTTGGCCAGGTTGGAGCCATGTTGGGGACCAAAATTGTCATTTTTAACTGTCTTAAAGTTCCTTTTATAGACCTATCCGGTTTTTTTGCCCTGGGTGAAATCATCTTGAAATTGAAGGCAAACGATATTATCCCCTTCGTCGTCGTCAGCGACGAAATCAGGAAAAAATTGATCAGACTGGAGATTCTCTCTATTCTCAGTGAAAAACACATCTATCTTTCATTCGATATGGCAGTCGATCATGCCCGTGACCATGTTTGTGAAGACCGCCCACAAGGATAGTGGAACGAATCAGAACAGATCTTTTGACGTTCACATGAAATATTTAGCAATAATAAAATATTTCACCCTAAGTATAAGTGACTTGACAGTCTCGTCATGAAAAGATAGCTTCCATGGTCAGTTGTGTTAGAATCCCGCACATAAAAAATGGAGGCGATGTCGATGGCAGACGTAACGAAATTTTTATCTGGGATGGAAGCGTTTCAACAGCAACATTTTGGTGAAAATCGGGAGCTTGCAACCTCTCTGGTTAAAGGTCAAAAACCTCAGGCGTTATTGATCGGCTGCTGTGATTCCAGAGTTGATCCGGCGTTGTTGATGGATTGTGATCTTGGAGACCTGTTCATCCTCAGAAACATCGCCAACCTGGTTCCCCCCTACCTGAAAAATGATGACTATCACGGTGTCAGCTCTTCTCTGGAATATGCCGTTTGCTACCTTGAAGTTTCAGATATTATTATCCTGGGGCACTCTGAGTGCGGCGGTATTGAAGCTCTGATGGCAACTGCCAATGGTGAAGAAGCCGGGGAATTTATCGGTAAGTGGGTTAATATTGCCGCATCAGCACGGGACAAAGTGTTACAGGAAATGCCGGATGAATCGCCGGCAAGAAAAGCCCGCGCCTGTGAAAGAGAAGCCGTACTGGTGTCGCTGAAAAATCTGATGACCTTCCCCTGGGTCAAAGAACGCGTCTCTAAAGGACAATTAAGTCTCCACGGCTGGTACTATAATATCAGTACCGGTCAGCTTAAATATTACAACCAGTTGACCGGAGAATTTGAAATACTCGTTAAGCGCTACGCGCCAGGAAAACCTCAAGCTAAAGAAGGACCCCAAATAAAGAAATAACCCATCACTGACAACTGTAAAGGAGCATCCTATGCCGATCGCCCCTCCTCTTGAAAGTTTGCTTGATCAAACTCCTATGGATCTGATGGAGCTCTACGGGCGGATGCGCAGCTTGACAAACCAGGCTGACTTTACAGGAACCCTCCCTGCTATCTGGCAGTGCTCAGACGAGAGTCAATCGATAAAAAAAGCTTTATTTGGCTACGTCTACAACTGTCCAACGTTCAATCTGGGTCGTGTTGGCGCATTGCTCGATCCGAGCCGGCTGGCAACGGCATCTCATCATGGTAAAGATATCGTCATTTTTGGTGGCAGCCACATCGGCGCAGAAGAATCTGCCGGGATTGGTTATATTGAAAGGATCAACGGGCCACATGCCCCTTGCTGCGGAATGTTGGCGCGGGTCCTCGATGACTATTTGCGTGTCTACCGTCGGGCAACCCAGCTGATTAAAATTTCACGTGAAGACACCATGACCACAGTTGAAATCCCCTATAAGTACTTATTTGAAAAACCTGTCAGTGATGCTGTTCGCATTGTTATTCATATCAATCGCCTGGTTGAAGGAGAGGCTCTTGGTGAAGGGACTCTTGGCAAGATTTATCGGTTGAACCCGGAGATTGTTATTGATGAATTGGAATTCATAAAACCACTACAGACAAAACCGCAACCGATAGGGTCTCTGCTCACTCCGGACCTGTTTTCGTTCAGAAAAAAACTGGATTACGATAGCCACGAACCGAAAACCATGCTCGAAGTTTCGGTTTTTGACTTTTTAGCAGAAATTGTTGCTGCCCCCTTCCCCCATCGCCGCTTGTGTAATATCAATACCTGGCGGCAATTTCATCGCATCGCTTCTTTTATTACTGACCATTTCGACGGCAGTGATATCAATATTTTCGTTCTGGCCGGACTCACCATAGATCATACAATCCGCCACAACACCGTCATCCCCCAGTTCGGATTCTGGATGGAGCATGGGCGCGCTTTAGAGGCACGATACTTTGGTCCCATAGAAATCAACACATTACTTGCAGAGCAACAAATCTATAGTCCTCCGGTGACTTTTTTGGAATATGCGGGACTGTAACGGGGGAATCGTACAAGAGACTCAGGACTGATATTGCCGAGTAGCCACTCGTTGGTACTTATCGCGGCTACCCGGCCATTGAGCCAATATCATCGAACAAAGCAATACCACTCAGAACTCAATAATGATTTTGACATAGGTATCCCAAGCGGTATCAACGATGGGCAGCATAGAATATGCGCTGCCGTTTTTGATGTCATCAATCTTCTGTGGCTCACCAACAGGAGAACCACTGCCTGTGTACTCGAAGTCGTAGTAGATGGCACCCGCCTTGATAAAGGCATTCCGGTTGATTTCAAAGAGATAATAAGCTTCGGCAGCATGGCCGCGGGTAACCAGCTTGTTGCCGAGGATGTCATCCTGAGTCTGGTTGAACGGAGTCCAGTACTTGGAACCATAGTTATATTCAAGGCCGAATTTGCCCATCGGTACAGGGATCTGCATACCGATATACACTCCGTAGCCGTTTTGGGTATCATCGTTTTCTGCACGGGTCGGAATCATGTAAACTTCACTGCCGTCGTCACTCAGAATTGCCTCGTAAACAGCATCAGTTCCCAGCCCGCCGAACATCCCGGCTTCACCGTTGGGGACCAGTTGCGTCCAGGCCAGTGAGCCGAACCAGACGAAGCCGTTATCCTCCTCACGGCGGAAGCCAAAAGCCGCCAGGTTGATATCACCAATAACAGTGGGCGACCTGTAACCAGGTACAAAACTGATAGGGGAAAATTTTGGTAGATCGGTATACATCGATGGAGCAAATAAAGCGGCATACTGTCCCGGATAAGCAAAGACCCCATCGACCCCGTCAGTCATGTCCATGGCACGGAACAGTGAGAACTGAAGCAGGGTCTTATCGTCATGGTACAGGGCAAATTTAATCCCACCCAGCTGAGCATCTGCAAGGTTCTTATCTTTAAAGCGAGTGCCATTGCCCCACTCGGAATCAATTCCTTCGCCGTAACACAGGCTAATATCCATCCCCGCAATACCGGTTAAAGGGCTTAAATTGTATCCGACGACAACACCATCAACATTGAAATCGGAGAAATCGCCATAAGGGATCCCGACTTGCCTGTCGCCACTAGAGATATTCGTTGGCGAAGCAGAAGAGAAAGGGCGCCGACCGATTGAAAGGTGAACGTTACTAGCGGCAATATCCCACCATTTCAAATAGATCCGGTCTGCACGGATGGTATCCAACGCAGTTTTTTCAAAAGTTGTATCAAATTCGCCGAAGTACTTGAATGCATAGAGTTGACCGCCAAGCGCTATATTGTCGGCAAATGTTTTCTCCATTCCCAGTCGCAGTTGAGCGCCATAACCAACGTTATTATAGTCATCAGTGTCTGTTGATACGGCTGATAAAATGAATTCTCCATGAAGAGCCAATGTTTCGCTATTAACCCATGGAGCAGAATCATTGTTAGGTGCAGCAATCGAAAAACTTGGCAACCCCAATACGCTGACAATCAACAGGACGATAAATTTATTCATTTGTTTCCCCCCTCTTAAATTTGAAATGAAAGTTAATGATCATGGCAGGTCAAAGCAATCAGACAAAACGTTGGCAACATACTAAAAGTTATTTAAAAGGTACAGGTCTAATTTTCTGCACCTGCCAAAGGGCAGCCATATCGACGCAGAAGACTAGACTTGAATTGGTTATATTGAAAAATTACCCACAAACAGACAACATATAAGTTGCTTTAACAAGAGCCCCCTACCACTCTCATTAATAGCAACATATATGTTTACTTACTGAAAGAAAGAAGCTAATATGTCTCCTGTATTCATCAAAAGAAATACAGGAGACGACATATGACAGAGTCCCTACTGCAACAGCTCAAAAAAAGACGCCTGATGCTGAAGCTCAAGCAAAGCGACATGATGATGCGCATCGGTGTATCCCGCCAGCAATACCAACGGCTGGAGTCCAGGGGCAATCCTCGGCTGGATACTCTGGAGTTGATTGCTAAAGGTCTCAACAGTGAACTGATGCTTATTCCTAAAGAGAAGGTGCACGCTGTAATCGACATGCTTGAAAGTGTCGAAGCGAATCCGGCGGCAGGACAAAATCCAGCAGAGCATGCCAAGGAGAATAAAAGGAAAAAGCTGTCTGACGATCCCTGGCAGAACATTCTTGGGGATGATCTATGAGTAATCATGGCGCCGATGAAGTCAACATCCTCAGGCTGACGTTGCACGGAAGATTGATTGGCTACTTGGCCGGTTTCCACGATGGCCGAAATATTTTGAACTTTGCGGATGAATTTAAATCTGATGTTACCCGTCCAACATTGAGCCTGATTACCCACCCCGAATTCCCACACGCAGAAAAGCTGCTGGCGACCCCTTGGTCGCACAATCAAAAATTGCACCCCATACTCTCCAATCTGTTGCCGGAAGGGGCATTGAGAGAACTGATCGCCCAGAGCCTAAAGACGCATATCGATAACGAGTTTCATATGTTTTCGTATCTGGGGGAAGATTTACCCGGCGCGTTGCTTGCGGAGCCGCTGGAACCAGCTGCGGTTCCGGCAAACGTCTTGTTTGCACACGGCAACGCCAAAGCCGTACCATTCGAAAAAATCAACCGGGACAATAAATTCTCCCTTGCCGGCATCCAGATGAAGTTCTCCATGAAGCATCAGGATGGCCGCTACAACCTCTCCAAAGGGGATGTTCTTGGTGATTGGATCATAAAGACACCTTCGACCAAACACAAAGATGTGCCGGTCAATGAATTCACGGCAATGACATTGGCATCCATGGCAGGAGTGGACGTGCCCGAAATAAGGTTGGTGGAACTGGATAAGCTCGACAACTTGCCGCCAATCAATTTGCCTGATGAAAAACTGGCTTTTGCAATAAAACGCTTCGACCGCAATGATGACCAACGAATTCACATGGAAGACTTTGCGCAAGTATTGGTGAAGTCCCCACACGAAAAATACAATTCCGCAAGCTACGAACAAATCGCCAAAATCCTTTACAATTTCTCCGGCGATGGCCTGGCCGACGCGCAACAGTTCGCCAGACGGCTGCTGGTAAATATCCTTCTCGCCAATGGCGATGCTCATCTAAAAAACTGGAGCCTGCTCTATTCCGATCAAGTCACACCGCGACTTTCCCCGGCCTATGACATTGTCACGACAAGCGTTTATATTGATAACGAGCGGCAATACGCACTCAACCTGGGAAAAACGAAGGAATGGTACGATGTCACTTATGCCAACTTTGAACTATGGACCAAGCGAGCTGGGGTGCCCTGGCGAGCCATAAAACCACATCTTGATGACACCATGGAGAGAGCACGAAGTTTATGGCCAAAAGGAATAGAAGATCTGCCAATGAATGATGCGCATAAAGAAAAACTTCGGGTACATTGGGCGAATCTGCAAAATGTTTTTCGGATTTAACTTTTGTTTAGATAAGTAAGGTGTCCCCCGAACTTTGTCCATCGACAGCATGGAGTACCGATTGAATGCGATTTTGAGACCCCGCAAACCGGGAGGGCCGAGAAAAATCAGAAAACCCGGGGAGTGTCCCTAGTTTTCCCGGGGAGTGTCCCTAGTTTTCCCGGGGAGTGTCCCTAGTTTTCCCGGGGAGTGTCCCTAGTTTTCCACATAATATATTGACGAAAGGGATTATATCAGATTCGTGTGTATTTATTGTGACCTATGTGCTTTGGAAGATTTAGATGTTAAAGTGAATCAGCATCATCCTGAAGCTCTCACGCCAACACTAGAAAGCTGAGCATATCTCCCCGAGACGGCACCTTGACACAAGAAGATGTGTTTCTTTCTGAAAAAACTCTACATGTTGTGTCTGAGCATATAGGTAAGCCATGAATTTATATGCTTTTTTTGCCTTTTGTTGCCTTTTTTTATTGTAAATGTAACTAAATTGGCTATACTTGGATCCAAATATATTCCACATTAATTGTTATTTAATTCACTATCTAAGCTATGAGGGGGGAGCGGGTAATGAGAATGTCTACGCAAGATAACTGTCGAGTTGAAATTTCTTTTCCACCAAGAGATACTGTCAGGCTCGACGACACAACAATTCAACGCTCGCATGATCAAGGAAGACAACTTCAGCAAGAGATCGCTAAGTCTTCAGCTGGCATGTTTGCGCCTACACCATCGGAATCTGCAAGAACCGTAAGATGAGCGGGGTACGCCTGTCTGTCGCGTGCATCCCATTCACTCCTGAGAGACTAACAGAAGAGATCAAGAGAGCAGCAACCATCCCGGCTGCCGATAAAAATATTGCAGCGCAAGTAAGCTATCTAGGAATATACCTTGCCCATAAGGATATCTGCGCGCGCACGATTGTTGTTGAGAAGCCGTACGTAGATCGCCACTTTCTTGAAGAATATGCTAGGTATTACGCAACAACGCTTAATCCGCCAAACCCAAAAGCTACACGCATCCATTTTTTCAAAGACGCAATCACAGATGAGTTTTTTCAACAAAAACTAAATTCTGCAGCTTCGGGCAACTACGAAATGGTCTGCGATGAACTCACTAAAGGCTATCTTGGCTTTACGGTTGTCAGACCTCTGCGCAGTGCCCCTATTGGCAGGACCATTCTTGCAACCTTCCCGTCCCTCGGAAGCGATCGTTACTATACGACCCCTCCACATCCCTACAAGGCGCACCTCTGCGGGCTAAAAATATCAATATCTGGAGTTCCATTCCAACAACAAGAACAAGCCGTTGGAGCATGTGCTACAACCGCTATCTGGTCAGCCCTGTCACAGACCATGAGATTAGACGGAGGGAGAGCACCAACACCATTTGCAGTAACTGAAGCAGCAACAAAAAATTGGGTAAAGGATCGAGCCTTCCCCGCTACTGCTGGACTGAAAGACGAACAAATTCTTGAATCATTGCGGCAATTTGAATATTCGCCTCTTTACTTCGAGCCAGATAAAGAACCAGCGCTATTTGCATTGGCGGTCAAATGTTACCTACGCTCTAAGATTCCAGTAATTTTAAAGATGCATTACGATTGCCAAAGTGAGGCACATGCAGTCGCTCTAGTTGGTTTTCGCGAAGGGCCTGAGGATGGCATTACAACCCCAGACATTTCCTACCAAGCCTCTCCAAGCTGGGGAAATATCCGGCTAAGGTCAAGGGGACTCTGCAGACTTTATGTCCACGATGATCGCCTCGGTCCGTACGCGAGGGCAGTCCTTAAGGAAGATGCAACGAAATTCACAACGCTACGTTACTGCAATAATAATATAGATTTTACAGACTTCGATAAAACTGCAATCGTACAATCAGCGATGGTACCCCTGTATCCAAAAATAAGGTTATCCGCACATGATTTAATAGGCTTTGCAGCTTGGCTTCTTCCTACTTTTAGAAATATTGTTGGCCCTAGCGCTCACGACGACTTAAGGATTGACCTCCGCTTTTGTCAAGCTGGAGACTGCCTAACTGCTTTATATAAATCTACTCTCGCCCCTGAGCGGATAGTTAAAGCAACCAAGCACCTTATTTTGTCACGGTATGTTGGCCTAATCAAGTTCATGGTTGGGGTCACACCTGTTGCATATGTTATTTGTGACTCTACAGATATACGAAGAGACAATACCGTTGAAGCACCACTATTAGCAATTATTCCTTTCTACGAAGAATATCTGGCAACACTTAAAGATTATGCGAAAAGATTCAACGCTAGCACCTTGGTAGTCTAAGTCAATTTTGCTACCCAGAATGCTACCCCAAGGAAACTTCAAACTATAAACAAATAGGTAGAGTAGAGAGCAGGTTCAACCTCGTTTAGATTGTGTATACCGTTCCCGTCACTTTCGTTAGACGAGGATACCGTTCCAAACCAACTGACCCTGCCCTCCCTCATCAAACCGTGCTTGCGGTTTTCCCGCACACGGCTTTCCGATGTTCAGAGATGGCTCCGTTTGTTTGAACAAGCCCATAAGTGGATTAAACCTTCATGGGTCATGCCGCCTTTGTCTAACAAACAGGGACACTGCCCCTATTTCGTCAAGCTTTTTCCCGCGCCATCTGGATTCGGGGCAAGTTGGTTACAACCCTACCCTCCATCCGCTCAATCTTCTAGTAAAAAGGCTGGGCGTTCTTAAGAAATTCAATTGCAAGTCGTTATTACTGGTGATGCTTTCAGAGAGGTCACAATCGAAGAAAAATTAAGAACATTCACCTCATTGTGTGCAATCCTCTTCCCATGTCGCCAACACCTGTGACAAATTGTTTCCAATCCACAAGCTCGACCTTCTGCACAGTCGGATTTCCTCGTGGTGCATAGCCAAATTTGAATTCCCTCTATATAATTTGAACGTGCCAACCTCACCCCCACGGATTACAAACCCGCCCCCAACAAAGTGATACCTCCAGATCAATATCGATAATTCGACCGGCAAACCGCTCAACCAGGTCAAGCGTCACCCAGGGTTGCAGTTCATCCCTTTTCGCGCCATCAGCGAGTTTGCTGATCCTTTTCTGCAATTCTCCCAGATTAAGGACACTCTAGATAAAGGTTTTGCTCATTCTGCTCCTCCCTCATACTTCCAGACAGCCTAGCCACAGAAGGACAACACAAAAGAAATATCCGACAAAAAAATCCCCCTCCAGATCTTTACCCAATCTTTATACAGGCGTTAAGCTGTTTTTACATGGGTTTGGTATCATGCAATCAAAGACAATCAACCCATCCGTGACCTTCTGGGTCCGGAACTCAAACAATGGAGGATCAAATGAGATTTCTAAAAATTGTACTCCTCAGTCTACCGCTGATGCTGCTCGGCTTGAACCTGGCACACAGCGAGGGGATGAATAAAATGGATAACAGCATGAAGGCGTCACAAACAATGAATTCTGATGGAATGATGAAGGATCAGTCCATGACTCAAAAACACACATACAGCGTGCCGAGCGATGCAGAACTGCGCAAGCTTCTAACCCCACTACAGTACGATGTCACTCAGAAAGAAGGGACTGAAAGGCCGTTTAACAACACCTACTGGGACAACCATGAAGCCGGAATCTATGTTGATATCGTCTCCGGCGAGCCGCTTTTCAGTTCTTTGGACAAATATGAATCGGGAACCGGTTGGCCGAGCTTCACCAGACCTCTGGTACCGGAAAATATCGTTAATAAAGAAGACCGTAGCTTGTTCTCTGTCCGCACTGAGGTGCGCAGTAAACATGCGGATTCCCACTTGGGCCATGTGTTCGATGACGGTCCCCAGCCAACCGGCCTCCGCTACTGCATGAATTCAGCATCGCTACGCTTCATTCCGTTGGCCGATCTGGAAAAAGAAGGTTATGGCGAATACCTTTCCTTATTCAAATAACAAACGTGCGTTATCACGGCTTTCTGGATGAAAAATGCTTCGTGCTCACCCACAGTTTGAGGGTGGGCACCTGTCAAGAAAGGTAAGATTATGAAAGCAAAACGGATCTTTATCCTCTGTACCTTGCTGCTCGCAATCGCAGCACAGACCTTTGCTGCGACAGCGATTGTGGCCGGCGGTTGCTTCTGGTGCATGGAGTCAGACTTCGAAAAACTGGGCGGGGTCACAGATGTCATTTCCGGCTTTACCGGCGGAACGCTGGAAAATCCGACCTACAACGGCAACCATACGGGACATTATGAGGCCGTGGAAATCACTTACGACCCACAGAAATTGAGCTACAAACAACTGCTTGACTACTACTGGGTTCACATTGATCCCTTCGATGCCGGTGGGCAATTCTGCGACCGTGGCCATAGCTATAAGGCCGCAATATTCGTCGCCAATGATGAAGAAAAGAAGATTGCCGAAGAGTCAAAGCTTGAGGTCCAGGCAATGTTTCCTGATCAGGAGATCGTGACACCAATTCTGGCAGCAGCAACCTTCTGGCCGATTCAGGGGGATGAGAGCTATCATCAGGACTACTACAAGAACAATCCGGTGCGCTACAAATATTACCGCTGGGGATGCAGACGTGACCAACGCGTCGAAGAGATCTGGGGTGATAAAGTGAAACATGAGATGTAAATGTGAACGCTCCGGTGCTCTAAAATATTGTCTTTCAGCAGTGAAAAGCCCTGTTTTTCATTGATTCGGGGCTTTTCACTGGAGCATCAATTCAAAAAAACAGCGATATTACTCTATAAAATAGCCAGCCACCCGCCAGACATTATCAGACTCCAGCATAACAGTCACCGTTTCAGTGAGGTCTTCTTTATTCTGAAATTTTGAATCAAAATAATAGACCATATATTCACCGTCAGGAATTCCTTCATTCATGTTTCTGGTATAAGTGTAATCTTTTTGTTTTCGCTCCAGAAATTGACCTGCTGCAGAACGCACCGCAGAGAGTTTTGTAATCCACTCTTCCTTGGGCACCTCACTTTTTAAATAAGCGGCACAGTTCTCCCAACTTTGTGCATATTGCCCCGCATCGACAAGTTCAAAAAAGCCGGTTGCAGCAACGGTTGATGCATCAATCCGCTGTTGATCCGGCTTGCGACTGAGAACCGGATAAAAAATGATAACCAGGGCGATGATTGTCAGGAAAATGTGAACACGATATTTTCTTGGGAACACCTTGAACCTCCAAAAGAAAAATACAGGATAATTTTAAGCAATAGCGACAAACAGGCTTGCTGTCATAAACAAAATCGGTTCTGTGGAATTATTCCAACCCGGATTCATAGTTAAACTTGCTGCACCCCTGCGGGTCATATCCCCGCTTAACGGCATCGAGAACCTGTTTCCCTTCCTGGCTGAATGGACCAAGATGAGAGAGATCAATGATAAAATTGTGGCACCCTGAATTTTCAAATTCAGGGATATTGGCAATAAATGAGAAATCCGTCTCACTCGTCAACCAGGTCAGACCTTGCCGCTGCTGAACCCGAAAAGCATCATCTCGATCAGAGAGAACCGGGTTATCGGAGCGAACATTTTTAATTTTCACCCGCGATGTCAGTAACGCAACACTCGCATACGCCGTCATTGCTGTCGGGATCGGCAACTGGTGACGGAGAATATCTGCGAGATTCTTGCGATCATCTTCGATATAAAGTTCGGCTTCGCTGATCCCAAGTTCTGCCAAAGCTGCTATCGCCTGGCTGTTCAAAGAGAAGAGCCTGAAGCTGCTGTACAGTTTCATCCCTTCCATTTTATCAAAGATAATGAAGTGCCCCAGATTGTTCAATCGAAAATTGCTGTAGCCCATCTGGGCCAGCTGGCGAATGGCATTCCGGGTATCAAGCCAGTCTTTGTCAAAGATGACAAAAGGAATATCCCAGATCACCTGGCGGGAGCGCCGCTGAAGCTTATTGGCGTGCTGCAAATTCTGCCCGGTTAAAGGGATGAGAATCTGGTCAACAATTGGATCCTGAAGTATGCGCTGATCTCTGGAATCACGCAGCTGCACCCGGATCTGTTGTTTTCCGGCCCGACCAGTCGCAAGTGGAAACAGAGCACTGCGCGCACTTTGCAGGTGCTCAGTTCTGAGCTGTTGTTTTTGTTGCTGCTGCTTCTGCCCTAATGCGGCGTAAAGATCCCTGCGGATTTGTTTCAATTGTTTGGGTGGAATCACAATCTCCGGCAGTTCACCACATTCCAGTTTTCCGAGGATAAAAGGATCCCCGGCAGTGGCTTTAAATGCCTGGCGTAAAATAGCCTGATCAAGACTCTGTTGTGTGGCGGGAAAACTGTCAACAGGATATTGGAATTGCTGTTTTTCTGTGCCGATCGTTGCCGTCAGTTGCAGTTGTTGTGGATTGACATCAACCTGCAAATCGACTGTTTCAGCCGGAGGACGGACGTTGCTGAGTTTGCGGCGGCAGGCGGAATCACTCATCGTAAACGCACTGGGAGAGGAGACCATAAAGACCGTGTCACCCGCCTTGAACACATTGTTGAAAGGAGAAGGAACACTGACCAGACTATTAGCGGTAACTTTATTGACGGTTTTCTTTCCCAGCATTAACTGGCGAACCGTAAAAGCCGTACCGCTCTTATCGATGGCCGGTTGCACACGTAATCGCGTCCCCAGATGAAGGGCCTCTTTGGTTTTGAAAGTGATTTCCCCGCCACGTACCCGGGTGATTTCTCCTAAAAACCGTCCCGTTGCCCCTTTGTGAGCCGGGATCGCCATATCACTGGGTTGCCCTCCCGATAAAAACCCTTTGGTAGGCTGGCGGCCAAAGCTCTCTTTCAAGAGTAATTTTGCTTCTTGCAGAACGGTTTTCCGCTGTTTCTCCGGCGCATCAAGAACTTGTCGATAGGCACTGACAACCTTATGAACATATTCAGCGCTTTTCATCCGTCCTTCAATTTTCAGACTGCAGATACCGGCTTTTTCCAGTTCCGGCAAAAGATCAATCGCTGAAAGATCATTCGGAGAGAAATAGTAACCTTCCTGCTGGCGATAACGGTGGTTACGACGGCATGGCTGGGCACAACGGCCACGATTGCCACTTTTGCCACTGAGGAAAGAAGAAAAGTAGCATTGTCCGCTGTAGGAGAAACACAGAGCGCCATGAATAAACTGTTCCAGTTCCAGAGTCGTTTGTTTGCGAATAGCGGCAATTTCATCCAGGGTCATTTCGCGCGCCAGAACTCCACGGGTGAATCCCATCCGCTCCAACATTTTCACCCCGGCGGCATTATGAATGGTCATCTGCGTCGACGCATGCAATTCCAAACCGGGGAAATGGTCTTTTGCCAGCTTCCAGACAGCCAGATCCTGCAGGATCAAAGCATCAACCCCGATCTCTTCCAGCGCCCCCAGCGTATCAATCAGCAATGAAAGTTCATTTTCTTTGACCAGAGTATTCAGAGCAATATAGAGCTTCTTACCGCGCTGCTGCATGTAATGAGTGATCTGTTCAATCTCTTTGAGATTGAAGTTTTTTGCTTTGGCACGGGCAGAAAATTCCTTCAATCCTGTATAGACGGCATCCGCACCAGCATCCACAGCCGCAAAAAAGGCTTCCATACTTCCTGCCGGGGCAAGCAGCTCCGGGCGTTCTGATATGATTTTTGAGTTCATAGAGGGGAAACTGACCTACTGATTCAACAAAGCATCAAATTGTTGCGGATTGTAGCCGGTCACGTGCTGCCCATCAATCCAGAAATGGGGAGTTCCGGTCACCCCGGCTTTATGAGCAATCTCCCGGAACAGTTGCAAACGCCCATCATCGGGGGCATCCGGCACTGGCTGACTGTCATATTTGCCGCTGAAAACATCTTCATAGGCTTGCTCCGGATCGTCGGCAGCAAGGATAAATCGGGCTTTTGCCGCGGCATGAGGGTGAAGTTCCTCAAGAGGAAAAAGGAAAACATAGCGGGTCACATCATCACGTCCGGCAAAATAATCAGAGCCGTGACGGCAGAAAGGGCAATCAGGATCGGTCACCTCAATCACCTGATGGGGACCATCACCAATCTTGATTGCTTTTTCAAGCGGGAACAGGTTCACCTTTGAACTCATCCGCCGACTTTTGTTTTCCTGGGTCAGATTTTGACCATCAGCGGTCCAGAGATCCCCTAAAAACATATGCCCGGAAGCAGGAACAAAGTAGAGAACATCTCCACTTTCGATAACAACCTCATAGATACCGGACACCGGGGTCGGGCTCATCTCCTGGTACTTTAATTCCGGGTAATAAGAGGCAAGGGCAGCCGAGGGGGGCTCTGACTGTCCTTGAGGTTGAACCGCACAGGCGCTTAAAGGAAGAATAAAAAGCAAGAGGATAAGGAAAACGCGCAACATAAATGACTCCTTGATTTTTTTTCCGAGCATACACCAGAGTAGGACTCAGGAAAAGAGCCGATCATGGGCTCAATCAAATATTGAGCCTCTGTTAAAATTATGTTTTACTGGCGCCTCACTTTTTGCTCTGAGGAGGAATATCATGCAACGCATTATGACCGGTCTGTTTCTGTTATTCATGTTGTTATTTTCCACGTCTGTCTGTGCAGCAGATCCTCTGGCAGCCTGGCAGCCCAAATTTGATCCAAGCGGAGCGGAATACACTTATCTTTTGTCAACGGTTGCTCATCCGGCCATCGAAGGGGGAACCGTTGGTTACCGGATTCGGGATCGCGTCTGGCATGAGAGTGATGGTCGGCTTTATGTTGACTTCCGGCCGATTTCTCAATTAGGCGGTGAAAAAGACGTTCTCCGGAAGTTGAAAATGGGAGCGGTTCAGGGAATGCTTTGCTCTTCGGTCCTGGCCCCGAATATTTCCCCCCGTCTCGGAATCGTTAATCTTCCGTTTCTTATTGACAGTTTTTCGACCCTTGAGAAATTTCGCCAGAATGAGGAATTATTCAGCGAGTTCGGACGAGATGCCGAAACAAAGGGGATCATGGTCACTGACTTTACGGGCTATGGCAGCTACGGCTGGGCCACAAAAACTCCGGTAAAAAATCTGGAGGAAGCACGCGAACAGTTGTTCCGAATTGCTCAGGCCCCGGTGAATGTTGATCTCTATAAAGCCTGGAAAATCCAGTTTACGGTTATGCCGTGGCCGGACGTACCACAAGCCCTGCAAACAGGTGTCATCAGCGGCCTTGATCATACGCCAATCGTCTGCAATATCACCAAAAAATTCAATATTGCCAAAAGTTTTACCAGCATTGATTACGCTCAGGGACTCTATATCCATTTGATTAACAAGCGTTGGTTCAATAACCTGCCGGAAGACCTGCAACAGATATTGAGTCGTGCCATTAAAGAAGAGAGTGCAAAAGTTCGTGCCGCAACTGTTCGTCAGCAGCAGGAACAGATTAGCGCAGCTAAAGCCAATGGAATCGTTTTCAACGATCTCCCGGCAGAGGAAAAGGCCAAACTAGTCAGCCTGGCCGAACCTGTGGTCCAGAAGTGGGGAGAGAAAATTGGTTTAGATTATCTCCATAAGGTGCGGACAGCACTGAAAAATTAATCCTCAGAAATAACATATACGATCGTCAATATATGCCGGGATGGAAAAGCCATCCCGGCTTTTTTAAATTCTGAAATTGAGGATTAAAGCTTGACCAGAAATAGGTTAAAAGCTATCTTTTTCTTCATAACTGCCTGATTTTATTGATATTTAACTTTTTTTTGTGCTGACGAAACAAAACTGCCATTTATCAAAACAAGGAGGTTTCAGATGAAAAAGTTTTTCGCTTTATTGTTGCTCTTAACATTGTGTTTACCCGTTACCGGCATGGCAGAGGAGAAAAAAGATCCGCTGGCTGCCTGGCAGCCAACCTTTGATCCAAGTGGCGCGAAGTACACTTACATCCTCTCAAATGTCTCCCACCCCGTGATCGAAGGGGTCGCTGCCGGCTACCGTATTCGCGACAAAGTCTGGGAAAAAACCAACGGCCAAATCTATGTTGACTACCGCCCCCTTTCTCAGCTGGGTGGAGAAAAAGATGTCATCAGTAAATTAAAACTTGGTGCCGTACAGGGAATGCTCAGCTCTTCCGTTGCCGCCGCCAACGTTGCAGACCGTCTCGGGATCGTCAATCTCCCTTACATTATTGACACCTTTGATAAACTTGATACGTTCCGCAACGATCCGGAACTCTGGCAACCCTTTGCAGAAGGGGCTCTCTCGAGGGGAATCTATGTTGCCGACTTTACCGGCTACGGTCCTTATGGCTGGGCTACAACAACACCCGTAAACACCAGAGAAGCAGCCAAAGAAGTTAATTTCAGAATCGCACAGGCACCAGTCAACACTGACTCCTACAAAGCCTGGGGACTAAAATTCACTGTCATGCCCTGGCCGGATGTTCCTCAAGCCTTGCAAACAGGAGTTATCTCAGGTCTTGATCACACCGTCATCGTCTGCAATATCACCAAAAAATTCACCATTGCCAAATACTTTACCGAACTGAACTATGCCCAGGGTATTTTTGTTCACCTGATTAACAAACGTTGGCTGGATAAGTTACCGGCCGATCTGCGTGCAACCTTCCTGGAAGTCATTGCTGAAGAGAGCGCCGCGACCCGTCAGGCAACACGTAAGCAATATGAAGTTCAGACAGCTAAAGCGAAAGAAGCCGGGGTTCAATTCTATCAGTTATCCGATGATGAAATCACAGAGCTGAAAAAACTCTCAGAACCGGTGCTGCAAAAGTGGGGCAAAAAGATAGGTCCGGACTATTTGGCTAAAGTTCGGGCAAAACTTGGCAGTTGATAGCTAAAACTGTATAATCGGTTCGTTTTTCGGGGCCGGGGAGGACGCCCTCCCCGGCCTTGTTTATTTATGAGCTGAAAGAAAATCATTATGCTGAAAAAAACCTTTAAAACCATCGATCGCGGATTTCTTTTTATTGAAGACTGGTCTCTGTTTATCGCTGTTGGCGTTGCCCTGCTGACAGCCATGGCCAATGTCATCCTGCGCAAAACAACCGACAACGTCAGTCTCTACTGGTCGGATGAAGTTGTACGTAAAGTCATCTACTTTTCAACTTACATCGGTTGTGTAGCTGCCATTCGCAGCCGCTCTCTTATTCGTATCGATGCCGTGCCGCAAATATTTCCGGTACTCAAGAAACCCCTGACATTGTTCTCTCATCTTGCGGTTCTGGTTTTTGCCGTCATCATGATCTATCTGGGTTGGCAGATGACGGTGATGATGTTTCAGGATGAGTATGCCAAGACCACCACATTGCAGATACCCGAATGGTATTTCTATGCCGTCCTGCCAATTATGGGGGTGATGATGTTTCTGCGCACGCTGATAGTCATTGTTGAAGACTGGCGCAATCAGCCTGATGTGACTGGAGAGAACTGAGATGGACACCAGTTACCTATTGATTCTCGCTATTCTGCTTGGTTGTCTGGCAACAACGGTCCCGGTTTTCATGGCCCTGTTTTTTACCGGAACCTTTGGTCTTGTTTACCTCCTCCAGATTGATGCTCAGATTGTTATCGAGGTTCTCTACCGGAGCATGGATAAATTTGCTCTCGTGGTCGTCATGTTCTTTGTTCTCTGCGGCAACATCATGACCACCGGCAGTATCGTTGAAAAACTCATCAAAACGGCCAATGTGCTGGTCGGCTTTCTTCCTGGCGGTCTGGCGATGGCCGGTATCCTCGCCTGTGGTTTTTTCGGTGCAATCTCCGGATCAACAGTTGCGACTGTCGTTGCCATCGGGGGATTCATGATTCCGGCACTGGTTGAAAACGACTATGATGAGCAATTTTCTGTTGGTGTCATGACCACAGCACCCATTCTCGGTGTTGTCATTCCGCCTTCTATTGCAATGATTTTGTATGCCATGGTCAGCAATGACCCCCTTGAAGAATTATTTTTGACCGGTTTTGTCCCCGGCCTGATGATCATGGCGGCAATGAGTCTCTATGCCTACTTTGTCTGCAAGAAAAAGGGCTTAAAAACCACCAACCGCCCGAGCTTAAAAGAAGCATTATCGGTTATCAGAGAAAGTATCTGGGCGTTATTCCTACCGATATTGATCTTTGGTGGGATCTATTCAGGAATGTTTACAGCCAATGAAGCAGCTGTTGTCGCTTGTTTTTATGCTTTCTTTGTCGAGATTTTTATTCATCGTGATATGAAATTGCTGGATATCAAGCGGGTCATTATCTCTTCTGCTGTGACCTCAGCAACATTATTGATCATTGTTGCCGGAGCTTCGGTCTTTGGTGAATATCTCACTTTTGAGCAGATTCCCAACAAGATTGCAACGGCCGTTGTCAGCAGCATTTCCTCTCCCTGGGTCTTTCTCCTGGCCGTTAATATCCTGTTGTTGATTATCGGTATGTTCATGGATATTATTTCTGCGACATTGATTCTAACCCCGATATTTTTGCCCCTCTTGAACAAATTCGGAATCAATACCATGCACTTTGGTTTACTGATGACCATCAATCTGGGGATCGGTTATTGTACTCCACCGCTGGGAGTCAGTTTGTATATCTCTGGAGCCACCGTCAACCGTGATCTGGTTTATGTATCAAGAGCAGTCATGCCTTTCCTGCTGATTCAGATAGCCATCCTGCTGATCCTGACCTTTTCTCCGGACCTGGTCCTGTTCCTGCCGCGCTGGATCTATGGTTAATGGAACAATCGAGATAAAACCATTAAAAAAGCCGGCTTTTACAAGGCCGGCTTTTTTAATGGTTAGAAAGTCTGAAGCGATACGACCTACTTCAGCATTGCGGTCATCTGCGGATCATCCCGTTTCATGACAAACAGGTAACTCTCTTTAAGTTTTTTGGTGAAAATAGTTCCAATCCAGAGAGGACTCCAGACAACACCGGCCATCAGCCAGCGTTTCATAGCACCACTATCGGTTTTATCAGCCTTGATCGTCAGATCCACCTTCTCATACCCTTGATGAGAAATCTCTATCTGATGCTGACTGCCAGTGCTGAGGGCATAGTCAAACTGGACAGGTGTTTGACCAATCTCTGTCCCATTGATCATCACCATGGCTCCCGGGGGTTCGGATTGAATAAGGGCTTGGTGGGGTGCGCATGCGCTGAGGAATGCAGTCAGCACAACAAGAGCTAATAGTCTACTTTTCATTTAGGTGCTCCTTTTCACTTTTCATTTGGACGACCTTGCTAACGACTGCTTTGATCTGCAATGCTTATGCCTTTTCAATCGGGCAACTGAATATTTTTTTCCATCGACAGATTTAAAAATAAGCCGTCAGATATTCACAAGATAGGGTGTTTCCAATGATAACCATTGCCTTACAGAAAACCGATGGTAAGGAGTTAAGGTCTTATTTTAGCGACATAATTTGTTTTAATATGCAAAATTTGCGCTATTCTACAAGTAAAAATCACCTTGGCAGAAGATAGTCCCTCAAAAAATTTCCAGTGTAAGAATCTGGGCATTGAGCGACCTCCTCCGGAGTCCCAGCCGACACAATCATCCCCCCCAAAGCACCACCTTCAGGACCAAGATCAATCACGTAATCGGCCGTTTTTATAACATCCAGGTTGTGCTCAATCACGACAACGGTATTCCCGGTTTCAACCAGACGGTTCAACACTTCCAGAAGTTTATGGATATCGGCAAAATGCAAACCGGTTGTCGGTTCATCCAGGATATAGATCGTTTTCCCGGTGGCTCGTTTACTGAGTTCGCGGGAAAGTTTGACCCGTTGAGCCTCCCCTCCGGAAAGGGTCGTGGCACTCTGCCCCAGTTTGATATACCCGAGTCCGACATCGCGAACCGTCTGCAGTTTATTGCTTATTTTAGGGATATTCTCCAGGAACCGACTGGACTGATTCACCGTCATATCGAGAACATCTGCAATGCTCTTCCCCTTGTACTTGACCTCCAGGGTTTCACGATTGTAGCGCGCCCCTTTACAGACTTCGCACTGGACATAGACATCGGGTAAAAAGTGCATTTCAATTTTGATAATCCCATCACCGCTGCAAGCTTCGCAACGACCACCTTTCACATTGAAGGAAAACCGCCCCGCCTTATAGCCACGGATCTTTGCTTCCGGGAGCTGGGCAAAAAGCTCCCGGATATCGGTAAAGACTCCGGTATAGGTTGCAGGGTTCGAACGCGGTGTCCTTCCTATGGGTGATTGATCAATATCAATAACCTTGTCAAGCAGCTCAAGTCCGCGAATTTCCTTCACCGAGCCTGACTTTTCACGAGCCCGGTGAAGTTTTTGCGCCAACGCTTTGTAAAGGGTCTCGATTACCAGAGATGATTTCCCCGAACCGGAAACGCCGGTAATACAGGTGAGAACGCCAAGTGGAATTTTAACGTCAACGTCGCGCAGGTTATTGGCTTTAGCACCGATGACTTCCAGCCAGCGATCACTTTGACGCCGTTCTGCGGGAACCAAAATCCCCTGCTTTCCGGACATGTATTGCCCTGTCAATGAATCCGGATGTTCCAGAATCTGCTGCGGTGTTCCCTGCGCGACGACCTCCCCACCATGGATTCCCGCCGCCGGTCCCATATCAATGACATGGTCAGCTGCAGCAATGGTTTCTTCATCATGCTCCACAACCAGTACGCTATTCCCCAAGTCACGCAACCGCTTCAAAGTGGTCAGCAGGCGTTGATTATCACGCTGATGCAGTCCGATAGAGGGTTCGTCAAGAATATAAAGAACCCCGGTCAAGGAAGAACCAATTTGGGTCGCCAAACGGATCCGTTGCCCTTCGCCACCACTCAACGTACCTGCACTACGACTCAGGGTCAGATAATCAAGACCGACATGGGAAAGAAAAGAAAGGCGCTCCCGAATCTCCTTAAGAACCCGCCGGGCAATCTCCATATCTTTCTCTGACAGGGTCAGATGATGAAAAAACGCCTCTGCGTCGGCAATCGACATGTCGGTCACCTGCTGAATGTTTTTCCCACCAACGGTTATATGCAGGGCTTCAGGGCGTAACCGCCCGCCCTCACAAGTCTGACAAGGGACAATGCTCATAAAACGTTCCAGATTATCCCTGACCGTATCAGAATCAGTTTCATGGTAGCGCCGCTGCAGATTCGGGATAACGCCCTCGAATACTTTTTCATAAAAGTGGCGTCGCTCTCCCTGATCGTAAAAAAACTGCACCTCTTCCTCTCCCGAACCGTAAAGAATAATTTTCTGCAGTCGCTCGGATAATTGTCCAAATGGGGTGCGGATATCGAACTTGTAATGGTCGGCGAGGGCCTCAAGCAACGCCTGATAGTAGTACCCCGTGCGGCTGTCCCAAGGAACAATAGCGCCATCGCGCAATGAGAACTCAGGATTGGGAACAACCTGTTCGTGATCGAAATACATCTTGGTGCCAAGACCGCTACAGTCGGGACAGGCACCGTGAGGGTTATTGAAGGAGAACATCCGTGGTGACACCTCCGGATAGGAGAGACCACAATCGATACAGGCGTGATTAGCTGAGAACAACTTGCTCTCCCCTTCGGGAATTTCAATCCTCACCATCCCGTCAGCTAACCGGAGAGCTGTTTCTATGGAATCCGCAAGGCGAGATTCTATATCGGCTTTCATCACCAGGCGGTCAACAACAACCTCAAGAGTGTGGGCCTTCTTCTTATCCAGCTCGATCTTGTCACCCAGCTCATACATCTCACCGTCGACCCGGATACGGACAAAACCATCGGCCTGCAACTGCGCCAGCTCTTTGCGATACTCCCCTTTACGGCTGCGAACAATGGGTGCCATAACCATTATCTTGGTTTTCTCCGGAAACTGCATGACCTGATCAACCATCTGTTCAACGGTTTGCGACCGGATGGGACTACCGCACCGATGACACAGAATCTGTCCCACCCGAGCATAGAGAAGCCGTAAATAATCGTAAATTTCCGTCACGGTCCCCACTGTCGAACGGGGATTTTTTGAAGTGGTTTTCTGTTCAATGGAAATCGCCGGAGAAAGACCATCGATCTGATCAACATCGGGCTTTTCCATCTGCTCCAGAAACTGACGTGCGTAAGCCGACAAGCTTTCAACATAACGACGCTGACCTTCCGCATAGATCGTATCAAACGCCAGCGTGCTTTTCCCTGACCCGGAAACCCCCGTAATCACAACAAGTTGATCACGGGGAATATCGATATCAATATTTTTCAGATTATGTTCGCGAGCTCCGCGGATTTTTATTTTATCAATCATTTTGGCTGGTCTCTGCCTCTCTCCGTCTCTGCGTTAAAGTTTTCGATTATCCGCCATCTGATCTGCCATCTGCAAGGCGGCCACCAGACTGGACGTGTTCGCCGTCCCTGTCCCGGCCAGATCATAGGCGGTACCGTGATCAACACTGGTTCTGATAATCGGCAATCCCAGGGTCACGTTAACACCATCATCAAAATGGAGGAGTTTGAGCGGAATTAATCCCTGATCATGATACATACAAATCACTGCGTCATAAGCCCCTTGAACAGCAAAATGAAACAGGGTGTCAGCACTGTGGGGACCATCGGCAGTCATGCCTTCTGCCTGTGCGGCCTTGATGGCAGGGGCGATGATCCGCGCTTCTTCGTCACCAAACATCCCTTCTTCACTGGCATGGGGATTCAATGCCAGGACCGCCAGACGTGGTTTGGCAATCCCGAACTGCTGTTGGAGTGTCTTTGAGGTGATCCGCAAAGTCTCCAGAATCTCGTCGCAACTCAACCTGCCCGGAACATCCCGATAAGCCAGATGGGTGGTCACCAGACAAACCTTCAACCGCTCACCAGCCAGCATCATCACCACCTTGTCAATGCCACAGCGTTCAGCTAACAATTCGGTGTGCCCGGGAAAATGATACCCTGCAGCATTGATTGCCGCCTTATTGATCGGAGCGGTCACAATGCCTGCAGCCTCAGTATCAAGGCATTTTGCAATCGCATATTCAACGTAATCGGCCATGGCCTTGCCGCAATGAACATCCGGTTGTCCATAATGAACGGCATCTATGTCCAGCTCTGAGCAGGAGTGGACAAGCAGCTCTTTATCACCAAACCGGAGAGAAAAAAGATTCCCCTGCTGCGATTCAACTGTTCCTTCGCAGCCGAATATTTTTCCGGCATGACAGAGGACATTGACATCCCCGACAATCTGAATCCGGTGGCTGAGATTTTCAAATGCTTGATCCAACAGAGATTTAACAATAATTTCAGGGCCAATTCCGGTTGGATCGCCCATAGTTAATAATATCGGTTGCATTGGCGTTGTCGTTTCAAAAAGGGGTTGCCATCTGTGAAATATGAACTCATCAATCCGGGTAATGGATCAGTATAGCGGAAGCAGAAGCAGAGAAACAAGCTTTGGTGCTGAATGGTGTTGTGACGAAAAATAACCGGAAAGAGTTTTTTGAACTGAGACCGTCATTTACAAAGCATGCCGTTCTCTGCCATCACGCAGAGAACGACATAAAAAAACTAGGATTTGATTTCTACATAGGCATTATCACGTAATTCCTGCTGCCATTCCTTAAAGCGGCGATCGGTCTTATCCTGCCTTAATTTTTCCTCAATCTCATCTTTAACCCGCAAGAACGGATCCTCCGCATCACCGGTTCTGGCAGTCACCTGAAACAAATGCAATTGACCGTTCAGCTCAAGCGGAGGACTGACTTCTCCAGGCTCAAGATCTGCCAATGCAAGCTGCAGAGGCTCAGCAAGATCGGCTTCAACCAGCTCTCCCATATCGCCGCCGCTGACCGAGCGGCCCTGCCCTTCAAGGACCTTGTCAAAGTCCTCACCCTGCAACAGGAGATCACGTGTCACTTCAATCTGTTTACGTAATGCTGCTATCTGTTCTTCGTTGTCCGCCGGCATTTCATAACTGATGCGGTTGACCCTGATCTTTGGAATGACCTTGTATTCATCAATATGATTGTCATAATAGGAGCGCACCTCTCGACTGGTGACTAAAACTTTGTAGTTCACTTCACGACTCATCAGTTTATAACGTAGAATTTCATCTTTAATCTGCTGTTGATAGGATGCAAAGCTCATCCCCTGCGACGTCAGAGCCTGTTCCAGCTCTTCGCGAGTCAACCCGTTCTTTATTTGCACATCCTCAATAGCACCATTCAATTCAGTATCGGCGACCTGAAGGTCCAATTCTTTAATCCGCTGTTTCAGCAACCGGTCATCAACCATCTTGTTAAGAACCTGCGCTCTCATGTCCTTAAACTGTTCAGCCGTCAACTGGTTCTTGTCTGGGTTTCTGGCCAGAGCGGTCTCAATGTTTTTATCCAGCTGATAGGTCGTGATGATTTCATCGTTGACGATAGCCGCAACTTTACTGAGGGTTTTAGCCATTGCCGGAGACATGATCAGAAACAGAGAGATAAAGATAAAGAACAGAACACGTTTCATAAACATATAGAATCCTTAGAAATAAAAAGCTTATTGGAGCGATTGTGGCTGTAGCAGTTCCCAGTGGATATGAGTTTCTGTTGTTTCCTGCAGGTTTTCCAGCCACAGATGAAAAGCGGTTTCTTCTTTCTGCTGATAGAGGAGCTCTGCAATTTCATCCTTGACTGCTGCATAGGGACGAAGACCGGCCTTGCGTTTACGTTCAACGACAAAAAGATGAAACCCATATGGACTTTCAACCGGATCGCTGAATTGACGTACCGGAAGTTTAAACAGAACTGCGTCAAACTCTGCAGGCAACTGCCCGGCGGAAAAATAACCCAGAGCACCACCATTCTCCCGATCCGGCGATTGTGAGTATTTTTTTGCCAGAGCGGCAAAATCGCCCCCCTCTTTGAGGAGCTTGTGAACTTTATTTGCTTCATCCCGGGTTTTAAAAAGCATCTGCCGGGCACGTATTTCAACAGGTCGATTAAACTCTTCCCGATGGTCTTGATAGTATTTTTTGCATTCGCTGTCACTGACCTGAACCGGCGACGTTTGAGCTGCTGTCGCAACTTTGGTTGTCAACAATCTCAGTCTCAGGGCGGCAATCCAGGTTTCCAGAGTATTTCCTGTTTGTTCCAGAACCTTTGTAAACTCCTCTTCACTATAACTGCCACGGACTTCAGCCATGGCCGCATCAAGCTCGTCTGGTGTGATCTGAATATCCAGGCGGGTCGCCTCTCCAAGGATCAACTCCCGATCAATAATTTCTTTGAGAAGCTGCTTTTTAAACTGCAGCTGTTCCTCATCGGTCAGGGCGGAAATATCAGAGTAGCTCTTCTGCAATTCCCGATTGAATTGTTGCAGGGTTAATTGCCGTTGCCCCACTTCCAGCAGCGGCCCCTGAGGTGGCTGTTCCTGTTGCTGACATGAGAGAAGAAACAGCAGAAAAAAAGAAATCAGCCCTCTGGTTAGTTTCAGTAAAATGATACTCTTTTCCCCATATTTCGAGCAGTTCAAATCATTGCCTCAGGCCCTGCAAAGCGGTCTTTTTGCGCGTTGACGACGTTATCATAGTCAGAAAAATAGTTGCAATTCTTTTCTGACCCTGACGAGCAACTCTCCGGGCGGCAATCGACCCAGATCAATACTCAGCTTGAAGTCAGCTCCCAGACGGTATTTATCCGCCTGTTCCGTCACCAGTTGGCGGATCAAATCAGGTGAAACCTTTGTGGAGGAATGAAACAACAAGCTCAGGCGTTTATTGTCATACTCCAGCAATTCAACGCAGAGCTTCTTCAGCAGAATACGTAAACGCATGGTTGCAATCAGGACCTCTCCGGCTTTTGGCGGTTCACCATAGCGATCCCGGAGTTCTTCGACCAGATCAAAGATTTCTTCATCGTCAGCGGCCCCGGCCATGCGCTGGTAGAACTGTAATCTCTGATTCGGATCGGGAAGATATTTTTCCGGGAAAAAGGCTGACAGGCCAAGGCGGATTTCAGGATCGATCCGTTCTTCACGCTCTTTACCACGCAGCCGGTCAATGGTCTCTTCGAGCAATTCAGTATAGAGTTCAAAGCCGATAGCGGCAATCGGTCCCGATTGCTTGCCGCCGAGCAGATCACCAGCGCCACGGAGTTCCAGATCATGGCTGGCAATCCGAAATCCTGCGCCCAACTCGGTCAGTTCCTGCAGGACCCGCAGCCGTTCCCGCGCATCCTTGGTCAGAGCAGCTTCCCCCGGAATCAGCAGATAGGCATAAGCGCGACGGTCACTGCGACCGACTCGGCCACGCAACTGATAAAGTTGCGACAGTCCAAAACGATCAGCCCGATTGATAATGATAGTGTTGGCACGGGGAATATCCAGACCGTTTTCGATGATCGTGGAAGCAATCAGCAAATTGCTTTTACCGGCAATGAAATCAAGCATCACCTGCTCCAGTTCCTTTTCTCCCATCTGCCCGTGACCAACAGAAACCGCCGCTTCCGGAACCAACTGGCGCAACTGTTCCGCCATGGCATCAATGGTCTGCACCCGATTGTGGACAAAGTAAACCTGTCCGCCACGACGCAGTTCTCGCAAGATCGCCTGACGGATTAATTCGTCATCAAAGCGGGTCACATAGGTACGAATAGCCAAACGATCAACGGGAGCGGTTTCAATCACCGATAAATCCCGCATGCCCGTCATACTCATATGCAGCGTTCTGGGAATCGGGGTCGCACTTAAAGTGAGAATGTCGACTTCGGCACGAAATTGTTTCAGCTTTTCTTTGTGGCTGACACCAAAGCGCTGTTCCTCATCCACAATCAATAAACCGAGATCCTTGAAACGGACGTCACGTTGCAACAACCGGTGAGTTCCGATAAGAATATCAACTTTCCCTGCAGCCGCGGCCTCCAGGGTTTGGCGATTCTCAGCCGTGGTCCGAAAGCGGGACACCATAGCGACACAGATAGGGAAATCCTCCAGCCGCTGCTGAAAACTTTCCCAATGCTGACTCGCCAGAACCGTGGTCGGCACCAGAACCGCCACCTGCTTGCCATCCAGAACCGCCTTGACTGCAGCGCGCAGAGCCACCTCGGTTTTTCCGTAACCGACATCCCCGCAGATCAACCGGTCCATGGGTTTGGTTGATTGCATATCCGCAAGGATATCGTCGATAGCCTGCTGCTGATCGATCGTCTCCTCATGGGGAAAGGTCGCTTCAAATTCTCGAAACAACTGATCCGGGGGTGAATAGGCAAAGCCCTGGCGCAGCTCCCGTTTGGCATAAAGTTCCAGCAGCTGTCGCGCCAGCTCTTCAACCGCAGCCCGGGCCTTAAGATGAGCTTTCGCCCAGCCTTGTCCGCCCATCTTGTCCAGCTTGGGCGTATAGCCTTCACCGCCAACATACTTCTGGACTTTTTCAATGCGTTCAATCGGCAGATACAGTTTATCGTTTCCGGCATATTGAAGGTTTAGAAAGTCACCCTCCAGCGCACCAGTTTTCAGGTGAGTCAATCCAAGGTAGCGACCGATGCCATGATCCGTATGGACAATAAAATCATCATTTTTTAATTCCGCCAGGCTGGTCATCAGCTGTCGTGCCCGCTGTCGACCCGTTTTTTTCTGCCGATGACTACGCCGGCCAAAAATTTCCTCTTCGCTGATAATATTGAGTTTTTCATCGGGGAGATAAAACCCTTGACCCAGCTCACCAATGGTTATTTGGGGCGATGTCGGATCCACATCAGCGACACTCAAAGGTGTTTCTATCTCGAGGTCCAGCCCATGCGCCTCAAGCAGCTCACGTAATCTTTCGGCTTGTCGCAATTGATTGCAAACCAGCAAGGTCTTGCCGCTGCTCTTCTTGTTATGTCGCAACCTTTCAAGAACAGGTTCCAGACCATCCTGATCAGCCGTAGGTTTTGCACGCAGGGAATCATTACTCCGGCAATTGAAATGATAACGTTGCCTCTCACCATCCAGCTGAATAACCTGCAATCGGGATAGCTCAATTCGCCGTGGGTGATGCAGCAGGGAATGGAGCTCATCGGGTTCCAGATAGAGATCCCGGCGACGAGCATGAGGCAGTCCCTGCTCCAGCATCCGCGTTTCGCCGTCACGGATATCACGGTGAAACAGGTCAATCTCCTGCTCAATAGCGGGGGGATCAACCATCACCAGATGGGGATTATCAAGATATTGTTCCAACCGATCCAGTTCGGGATAATTGAACGGCAGCAGAAATGCCCGGCCCGGAGCCAGAATTCCCTCGCGCAATTCGGTCATGATCGCTTCACGATCAGTGCGTGGGATCGCCAGCTCGTCGCAGCGATCTTTCAGCTTCTGTCCGAGAGTTTCCAGAAACGGACCGTGAAGAATCATCTCCTTTGAAGGAATCAGGGTCAGACTTTTCAGAGTTGTATCACCGGAGCGTTGACTGGCGGGATCAAAGGGGCGCATTTTTTCAATAAAATCCCCGTAGAAATCAAGGCGTACCGGCTGTTTTGCATCCGGTGGAAAAAGATCAATAATATCTCCACGCACGGCAAAACTCCCCCGCTCTTCAACCAGGGGAACCGGCTCGTACCCCAGTTGGGTCAACGCGTTCAGTAACTGTTTGCGTTCATATTCTTCTTCGAGCAACAGATGCAGAGATACCGTATCCAGCACCTGACGGGGAATAACCTTTTGCATCAACGAACGGACCGGCAGTACCAGCGCTTTCAGTTGCCCCAGATTCAGAGCTGCCAATGTCGTGATGCGAATCGCTTCCAGTTCCGGATGCGGGGTCAGCGGATCATAGGGATTCAGCTCCCAATGCGGAAACAGAGCAATATCATTGGGAACAGGGTGAAAAAATTGCAGTTCCGCCACAAGTTGACGTGCCGCTTCCAGTTCTGCACATAGAATCACCAGAAGACCGGTATCGGCTTTGATCAGCTGTGACAGCAGGTAAGCGTCTGCCGAGCCATGCAAGCCGAGGACTTCAATTGGCTGCTGGTTTGCGGTGACACCATCAATAAAACTGTGGATTGTGGCATTGCGGATGTTGTGTTGTGCTTCATCATTCATAACAGGTCGTAGTTTCTGCTGAACATCAATAGTAGCATTTCAGTGCTGTTCTCCGGGAAGTTGTCGGCCTTTGCATCTCATCACAAAAAAATCGACGGGAAGAGGGCAAGAGTTCGATCAGTTTTGCAAAATTGAACAGTCATAAGGTATGGTTATAAGACATTGCCGGAAAAATTGGAATGGACGAAATCCGAAGAGAGGCGCAATCGTCCACCGTTGCCAGACCTGACATAGATAACGACTGACAGGGAAACAGTATGAACGCAGCCGATAGCTTTAAAACCTGCCCTTGTTGCGGCTTTACATGGGCATCAAGAAAAGAATTTTTAGATGATCCAACTCTGGATTTAAATGGCTACCAGGTCAGTTTTAAAAATCTTGAAGAGGGAATGTTCTTGTTTACCCATAACATAGAGCCATGCCGGTCAACAATGACCATCATGATGGGAGAATTTCGGGATCTGTATGCGGGAGAAATGTATGAAGAAAACAAAACCGATTCCGATGAATGTCCCGCATATTGTCTGCACAAAGGGCAATTATCCCGTTGTGCTGTCCGGTGCGAATGTGCGTTTGCAAGAGAAGTCTTGCATATTGTCAAAGAACGGCTCAATGAAGCCAAAGCATTCCACCAATTCCCAACCCCGCCGACATAAAGATAGATTATTGCTTAATAATCAAGGGGCGAACGAACCCCCAGTCCGGGTTTATTCAGAACATGAGTATAGATCATGGTTGTCGAAACGTCCGCATGTCCCAGTAATTCCTGAACAGTTCGAATATCATAACCAGCTTCCAGAACATGGGTGGCAAACGAATGCCGCAACGCATGGCTGTTCACCTGTTTAACAATCCCCGCTTTTGCCGCACAAACTTTGATTTTTTTCTGCAACCCATTTTCGTGCAGATGATGACGTCGCTTTCCACCACTACGGGGATCAATCGACACCCGTGAGCTGGGGAAAACGTACTGCCAGCCCCACTCTTGAGCGGCTGCAGGGTATTTTCTTTGCAGCGCATCCGGCAGATAAACCCTCCCAACCCCCTGGCTCAGATCCTCTGCATGAATTTTGTGAATTTGATCCAAATGATTTATAAGGGCTTCGGCAATTTTTTCAGGAAGTGGGACCACCCGATCTTTTTGCCCCTTGCCATCGCGGACAATGATTTGACCATAGTCAAAATCGATATCCTTGACCCGTAACCGGACGACTTCCATCAATCGCATTCCGGTACCGTACATCAGTTGTGCCATCAAGCCAAAAGTACCATCCATTTCAGCCAATAAACGGCGAACTTCATCACGAGATAAGACCACCGGCAAGCGACGTGGACGTTTCGCCCGGGCAAAAGGGCCAAGCTCACCTAGCGGTTGCTCCAGAACTTTCTCATACAAAAAGACTAACGCATTAAGAGCCTGATTTTGTGTGCTGCTGGCAACTTTGCGTTGCAGAGCCAGATACTCCAGGAAACTAAAGACTTCACGATTTCCCATCTGCAGCGGATCTTTTCCGGGGAAATAAGCCAAAAAGCGGCAAACCCAGTCGGAATAGCTTTGTTCAGTGCGATAGGCATAGTGCCCCATGCGCAAGCCGGCAATCAGCTTCTTCATCAGTTGTGAATGTTTTTCCCGTGTTTCCTGCAACGTACTCTGTTCCGTTGCAGACGCGGTTGTGCTACTGCGGGGAAGATTGGTTCCCTCACGCCCGATAGTGGCATGATCTGGTTCTAAATCTCTGGCGGCATCCTTCCAATGATCCCAGTCAATATCAGTAGCCCATACAGGCTGAACCATTTCACAAAATAAAATCTGCATAGCATGGACTGCCTGTCGAAATTGCCAACTTTTAAGGCTATTTTCTCTGCCTAGCACCATGAGCCACCTTTCAACATCATTGCGATCATGATCTTGAAGGCGCTTGTCCGGGTGAGCTTTAATATATTCTTCCGCTCGGATCACGTACCAGCGATCAAATGGCTTGTTTACTCCCCTTTTGTGCACTAGAGCAATAAAACGATCCCAAAACCGTTCAACCAGTTCAGCTTTTTTTGTCATTTATTTTTCTTGCTCCACAATCAATGGGAAGGTATTATTGGAAAGTTCGTTCTGGAGGGGTCCCGTCGAAATAAATCAGCAGAAAACAAATCCCCTCCCACAATCTTTTGTTTATTTTCTATCTTCAATAGTGCCGACACACACGTTTGTTCTTTTTTTCAGGTCGCTGGGGATTCACTGTATTATCCCACAGCACAGTTTTAAGAATAATATACTAGATAGATTCCGTCAATATTGGCAAAGGCAGAAAAGTGAAAATAGTTTTCTGCCTAACACACTGTTAAGTGGCAAAATAATGAGGGTCAAATGAACATTGAAACAATTTTCTATACACAAATTGGCTCTATTGTCGGTTTTATCATTGCCCTCTTCGTCCTTTACCGCGTCTTGGTCAGTGCAAAAGATGCCAAAATTGAGCTTCTTAAAGAGAAAATTTTAGGTTTGCGTGAAGCATTAGAATCTCAAAAAGAAACAAGTCCCGACATATTGGCGGATAGGTATTCTAAACGAGTAAAACTTTTGACAGAAGAGTTGGAAAGACTCGCCGAAGACCAAAGTACAAATGAGGCAGAAATCAAAACCAAGGAAAACCAACTAATAGAAGAACGTCAAAAACTCACCGAACTAGAAGCGCAAATGGAACGTGCTCAAGAGCTTATGAGCGAATATTTCTGCCCTTACTGCAAAGCCCCCATGGAAATTCGACAATTTCATAGTGAACTTGTTTGTTATGGCGGAAGAGAGCTAGACGTGGACCACGAATTTGTAGTTTTTGAGTGTGGGTTAGAGTTGGCTGATGGTCGTGAATCAAGACCATGTAAAAATATAGAAGCCACTTAACCAGCAAATCAAGCGGATGGAATGGGGCTGGGTGCTTCCCGAAAAACAAAATCAAATTGCGGTAGTTGGCCGAACCTTCTCGTCGCCACCGCTTATCGCGAACCGTTAGGCTTCATAAATCAATTGTCTCTTTCTCAACTTATAGAGGTGAAAAATGGATATGAATACAGAGATCAAAAAGATAAATGAAGGAGAGTTCCATGAGCACATAGCTGAAGTCATAGAAAACCCAGAGAAATTTTCGCAAAGGGATTCTCG
Organism: uncultured Desulfuromusa sp.; assembly: GCF_963675815.1. Lineage (NCBI taxonomy): Bacteria > Pseudomonadati > Thermodesulfobacteriota > Desulfuromonadia > Desulfuromonadales > Geopsychrobacteraceae > Desulfuromusa > uncultured Desulfuromusa sp. The sequence goes on along the minus strand of NZ_OY776574.1, from coordinate 1,595,184 downwards.
ACCTGGCTCAGATTTTCCTTTTGGAACGATTCTTCCTTATTATGTACCACCGAATACCTACATCCAACTTCCAGTGGGTTGGGTATTGGCTGCCGGACAAAAAATTCCTTTTAAAGGACCGTTTAAAGGATATAACGTTCCCGATCTAACAACTGGTACTTTTCTTGTGGGAGGTATCTACGAACACGGAAAAAGTGGCGGATCTAACACCATTTCGAAAAGCGACGACCACCATCACACTTATACGATAATAAAAAACAGACGGGCACGGAGAGCCCCTGAAGGTTACCAAGCAGCTGGTAGTGACTGTAAAATATCGACCTTAAATACCTCAAGTGAAGGCTCCCATGATCATGGTGGTGACAACAGACCAAAATGGTTTGGGGTGGTCTACATAATTAGGGTAAGTAACGATTATTCTTGCTGAATAGCCTAACAAACCAATCAACCGGACGGAAAATACGTCTGTGCTAAATTGAAAAGCAAAATCAAATTGCGGTGGTGGCCGTAACTTCACGTCGCCGCCGGTTATCATGAACCGTTATACGCAAAAATGAAAAAACTGATATTTCTCATAGCTATCATTTGTTTAATAGGCTGTAGTCCCGACCACACCTATAAATACTTCGATTTTAAGGCATCATCACTCGAAGCCGAATCAGGAGTTATAAAAGTTGGCCTTCTGGGGGAATTTGTCCTGGTTGATCCTTCAAAAAAAATGAAAATTACCCACAAGGGTAGCCCGTATGAATTCTGGGTTTGGTTCCAAACTGACAATAAAGAAATAAAAAAAGTAACAATATCAAACATTCAACTTTCATATAAAAATGGTGCGAAAATAAAAAGCCATAAAGGCGGAACCTTAGACTTAAATTGGTCAGAGTACAAAAAAACATATTCGGGCGGGTGGCATTTCAGCGGCCTACAGCTTGAGCACCAGCCTGTTCAAGTAAAACTAAAGGCTTCAATAGGAACAAAGGAATGGGCAACCTTCACGTTCGACCTAGAAACAGAGTACAAAGAAGAGCAGGCGAACGACTTTTGGAGCATGGTGATGAGCGTGTAACACTTATCAGGCCCCGGCCGTCAAGAGTAAAGATAGCCATTAACGCAAAAGATTCACCTTTTCGTTCTTTGACAAGCGACTGATCAACCACGAATCATCCGGTTTCTGACTTGGGCTTTTGAACTGGCTGCAGATTTCGAATTCTGCTCCAAACACTTATCGAGGCTCTTAATGCGAAGGGCCGGTCATTTGTGACCGAGCTGTCTTCGCCACCTGGAAACTCTTGCGTACCCTTGTGCCGTCCCATTCAAAAAAGCTTGGTCCAGTTGTAAGCTCTGGCCATAGTTAGTGCCGGGCTCGGGGAAGGGGCAGAATCCGGCGCTGATCCCTTTGGATCATCGCGCATTTGCTTGTGAGAGCGAGACGGACCTCCAATCAAACACAACTGGTTAATTGTGGATGGCCACTTACGCAGACGGGATCGGGTTCCATGTCCCAGAAGTTTGAGCTTCAGATTGTCTGCTAGCGAGTTGCCTTGCTGGGATCACCAGTTAGACGGTCAGGCTGATCCGCCCCCTCTCTATCAGATGCCTTGCATGAATTTCTCCTGATCAAAAGGCACCTGATTCTTAAGCATAAAGTAGACAGCACGACCCAGACGGTGTGAGAGGATCGCCAGAGCTTTCCCTTTGCCATGTTTACTGGCCAGCCTTTGACGTTTGGCTTGCAGCGGCTTATTGCCTTTGAGCATCAAGATGACCGCCTCACCAAAAGCCCAGCGTAAGTGCGCATTGCCGATTCGCTTACCCGAATGACCGTAGCTTTTACCATTGGACTGTTTTTCCGGTTTCACCAGGCGGCAGTAAGAAACAAAATCCTGCACTCGGGGGAAACGGGCAATACTTTCGATTTCATAGAGCATCACCATGCCTAAGATTCGCCCGACACCGGAGATGCTTTTGAGCAAGGCCAGTTCCACCGGAGCTTGACGTTCGGTTATCCGTTCAAGCTGCCATTCCAGAGTGGCAAGCAATTGTTCATAATGTTCGATGGTCAGCAAATCAACTTCGACCATGCGGCGCACCACCGGATTGGTGAATTTATTCAAAAGACCTTCCCGTTCAGTGGGTTTGGCGATCCGACCTAAGACTGGAAGGTTGTACTGAGTTGCCGTATTCTGAATATGAGCAATCAGCTCACTCTTTTTACGCACCAGATGATTGCGGCGACGGAGTAAATCACGGGTCGCCCGAAGCTCTTTCGGATAGACATAAGCGAGAGGAAAGGAACCACCACGCAGTAACACGGCAATCTTGTGAGAATCAATCTTGTCATTTTTGGCTTTGCCCCCATGAATGGCACGCATGTAGAGCGCATGACCCAGAACAAAGTCGATCCCTTCGTCAGCACAAAGATCGGCCAGCCAGTACCAGGAGAACATGCACTCACAGCCGACGACAAGGCGCTCACGATAAGGTTTGATCAGACGTAAGAAAGATTTTGGTTTGGTGGGAATATTCTTGTGAACCACCACTTCGCCGACAGAATTAAGAATACAGACATACATGGCATCGGCATGAAGATCGATACCACAATAAAAATGATGCTGTTTGGTGTAGAATCTCATAATGCAGGCTCCTTTCTTTGAGGGTTTGTCTGTTACTCAAAGGATAGCGGATGGTCCGTTATCTGTGGAGGGGGCCTGCACTAGTATCAAACCAATCAACCGGACGGAAAATACGTCTGTGCTAAATTGAAAAGAAAAATCTAAAATTGCGGTGGTCGGCAAGCAGTTCGTCGCCGCCGGTTATCATGAACCGTTATACATGTAGCACATACATAGTGAGATAATTTAATGAACTTTGAGAAGATTGCTCCGTATCTTGAAGAACCACTTGTTCTTATTGGCTTCGTGGTCTTTCTTTTCCTTTCATTTTGTCGATACTTAGTTAAGCAAGGAATTTTCCCACAGTTAGAGCAGCAAGGTGCTGTTAGTATTCTAAGATTAATTCTGAGCTACGGATTTATAATAGGACTTGTAATTATTGGGCTAGGATTTGGCCTTAAATATAATGAGCTTTCACAAGATGAACAGAGAAGAGCTGTTTCATTAATCCTATCTGAATTGGAAGCCAATAAATATGTAGTTTCTGAACTTGGTAAAAATACAGCTACACTCTCAAATGCATCAATGACAATCTCAGGAATATTAAGGGATCAACGGTTCAAAATATTGAGCGGTCTTTTTCCCGAAAATAATTATATAGAGAATGTTGACTCTGAATCTCTCCCAAATTTGTATAACGAGAAAATGGAGTGGTTAGAAAATAGCGGTCTACTGAAAGATCCAGAAGAAGTTAGAAAGTATCACGAGATTTGTGCTGCAATCTCTAGAACTGTAGACCGAACGAACACTACTTTGATATCTCTTGCTGATTTAAAAGGTACTCGATATGTATTACACGATTCGGCTTGGAAAGCCAATCTAGATATCGTAAGAAAACTCAAGATAATCGATGTGTCTGAGCTGGCTCAACTATATGCGAAAATGGGGGAGCTGCGTACTATTTATGATAGGGTGGCGAATATTGTTCCTGAGTATAATGCCAATATAAGGTCATTCTGCTCCACGGATCTTCCTGAAAGGTCAGAACTAAGTGCAGCACTTGCACTTGAGCGAATCACGTTCGCTCTGATTGCGTCATATCAGGAAAGAGTGAATAGTCTTGAAGTTGAGATATCCAAGTCAATCTCAAAGTTAGAAAATGTATAACAAGGTTGTCATGTCCGACCTCCGTTCCGTCGGCCTTTTTTGTGGTAGAAGATACCACAAAAAATTCCAACTCCACTCCAGCGGCATACAACGGCGTTATATGGCAAAAATTGAAAAATTGGTGAATCAATGAGTCGGAAAGATTTTACAATTATCGCACTACGATTAATGGCCATCTACCTAGCACTAACGGGGCTATCTTCTTTCATGCCAACCTTCGGAATGGCTGTCACATCACTTTTCGACGACTTCGACTCAAATTCACAACTCATCGGCATAGTCGGCACCTCCTACGGCCTATTGTATTTAATTGCCTGTGGAATTTTGTGGCCGCTCGCTCCGAAGGTCGCTGCTCGAATAGAAGGCGATCTCCCACCAGAAGAAGAAAAAGAAAAAATCAACAATAACTACACGAACTACCTAGTCATAGGCCTCACTTTACTCGGTTTTTTAATTCTAAGTGACGCCATTCCAACACTTGTAAGAATCATTACAGCAGTATTGCTACCATCATTTGACACCAACTACGCAAAGGTACTTTCAAATCTAAATGGGAAAAAAGTCACTATAATCCCATGGAGCGAAATAGTATTTTTACTCACGCAGTTATCAATTGGCGCGTGGTTCATCTTGGGTTCTTCAGGAATTATCACTTTCTTGAAAAAAGTAAGGTACGCAGGAAGAAGCCATATAACATAATACAGCGGATTCGCTATCGCTCTCCGCTGATCATAACCGTTAGGTGAAAAAATGGAGGGGAACATGGATTTCGAATTTGAGGGTGCGCCGAACCAGCCACATCAAAAATCAACTTTTGTAAACGTGCTCGCGTGGATCTTCATCATTTTTGGTGGATTCGCAACCTTTATGAGCATTTTACAGAACATAATGATTCATACGGTTTTCCCAAAAGAAGAAATGAATCAAGCAATGCAGCAGGCCGAAAACGTCGAGCAACTCCCGGCTTTTTTTGGTTTCATGTTCAATAATTTCAACCTTTTCTTCATATTCTTTTTTGTTGTTTCGCTAGCCAGCTTTATTTCTGCAATCGCATTACTCAAAAGAAAAAATTGGGCGCGAATTGTTTTCATAGTTCTTATGTCAGTCGGAATCATTTGGAATATTGGCGGCATCATTCTTCAGTTCACTATGTACAACTCAATGCAGGAATTTTCCGGCGGACAAGCCCCGCCGCCTGAATTTGAAAGCATGATGCAAATCATGAAAATTGCATCGGTTATAATGGTTGTGGCGTTTTCAGCACTTTTCGGTTTTGTAATAAAAAAGCTGTGCTCGCAAAGCATAAAAGCTGAATTCACCTAACACTTATCAGGCCCTCGGCCGTCAAGAGTAAAGATAACCATTAACGCAAAAGATTTACTTTTCGTTCTTTGACAAGCGACTGATCAACCACGAATCATCCGGTTTCTGACTTGGGCTTTTGAACTGGCTGCAGATTTCGAATTCTGCTCCAAACACTTATCGAGGCTTTTAATGCAAAGGGCCGGTCATTTGTGACCGAACTGTCTTCGCCACCTGGAAACACTTGCGTACCCTTGTGCCGTCCCATTCAAAAAAGCGTGGTCCAGTTGTAAGCTCTGGCCATAGTTAGTGCCGGGCTCGGGGAAGGGGCAGAATCCGGCGCTGATCCCTTTGGATCATCGCGCATTTGCTTGTGAGAGCGAGACGGACCTCCAATCAAACACAACTGGTTAATTGAAGCAAGAATAAGTGTCGAGCAAGAATAAGTGTCAGGTCTACACATTGACAGAATGATTTGATCGGGAGGGGGCATGGGCAGGCCATTGAGGATTGAACATCCCGGTGTTTTTTATCACGTCACGGCACGTGGAAACGAACAGCGGAAAATTTACAAAAGCATAACGGACCGAGAGCGCTTCCTTGACTATCTCGTCTCGGCAACAAAACGCTATGGAGCTGTCATTCATATTTGGTGTTTGATGACCAATTGATCTGCCAAACTTGCGACAATTGCGTTCCCGCTGGTTGGTAGATGACATTATCGCCACGGTTGAAAAAAACTTGAACGTGGAAAAAGGTTTGGCGCGGAAAGTCGGCATGTATCTATGCCATCACTACAGCGGCGTGACATTGCGGGACATCGGTGAGAAATTCAGTGTCGGCGAGTCGGCTGTTTCTCAGGGAAGCAGGCGAATGCAGGTTAAGCTGGCAGAGGATGAAGCCTTGCGTAGAGAGATTGAGCGGATTTGCCGGATTTTGGGAGTTGTCAATGTGTAGACGCGACACCTTTGTGGCGCGACACCTTTGTGGCGTTACAAAGATCGGCCAGCCAGTACCAGGAGAACATGCACTCACAGCCGACGACAAGACGCTCACGATAAGGTTTGATCAAACGCAAGGAAACTTTCGGTTTGGTGGAAATGTTCTTATGAACCACCACTTCGCCGACAGAATTAAGAATACAGACATACATGGCATCGGCATGAAGACCGATACCACAATAAAAATGATGCTGTTTGGTGTAGAATTTCATAATGCAGGCTCCTTTCTTTGAAGGTTTGTCTGTTACTCAAAGGATAGCGGATGGTCCGGTATCTGTGGAGGGGGCCTGCACTAGTATCAATCCAATCCACCGGACGGCAAAAAGCCGCCGCCGGTGATCGGCACGTTATGTGAAACAATAAAGAGAATTGGAAGAAATGATTACTACTGAATTTCTACTTACATCACTGGTCGTTGTCCTTGTTCCTGGCACAGGAGTTATCTATACAATTTCAACGGGTTTATTCATGGGGTGGCGCTCCAGTATTGCGGCAGCATTAGGTTGCACGACTGGAATTATTCCGCACCTTCTTGCCTGTATCTTGGGGCTGTCCGCACTTTTGCACCTCAGTTCAGTTGCATTTCAAACATTGAAATTTGCCGGAGCGGCCTACTTACTCTTCTTGGCTTGGGGAATGTGGCGTGACAAAGGGACGATCAATATTGAATCGACAGAGAAAAAGACCAATCTTACACAAATAATGAGCAAGGGGTTCCTTATCAATATTCTCAACCCCAAATTATCCATTTTCTTCTTGGCTTTTCTTCCACAGTTCATTTCAACCAATGAGGCAGCAGCTTCCATTCAAATGGTTATTCTGAGTGCGGTGTTCATGTTAATGACCTTCGTTGTGTTTGTCGCATACGGTTGTTTGGCACATCGGGTGAGTGCATATTTGACGAGTTCACCTCGTGCTATTCGGAAAATTCAGCAAGTATTTTCAGCTACATTTGCAGCCTTAGGCATAAGGCTGGCTTTAGCAGAGCAGTAAAGAAAATCACATAACTAACCAATGTCTTTAGGCTAATAGTCAATCGTTCTTTCACAATTGAAGACATAGCTCTCCCTTCCTTGTTGTTCTGGATGTTTAAAACTGGCGATAATGTCTCTTCGGCTCTTCAGGCTGAGAGCAGGTCTACCTTATTGGCCATGTTTCAAACGAGCCCACATCGAGTGGCGGTGACGATCAACCAGGTCATCTGACTGCACAGTGACAATTAGTTTGCGGCCATCTCGATGCGGGAGACTCTTCTTATCTACCGGTTCAGTTGCTTTAACTCTGGCTATGCTGCACGCCGGTACTGGCTTTCACAGGAAAAGACGCGATTTTGGTCGAATGAGCCACCGGACTTGTACCAACCGTAAAACAGTTTAAGAAAATTTCGTATAACGGCTGTCATGGCCTTGGTTCCGGACATCCCATGCTCTTTTTTGCCGTGATGGTAGAATTCCGTGGACATAATGGGAATTTCTGGAAATGAGTATTCTATACCCTGAAATATATCAGATTGCTTTTATTCTATTCTCAATAAATTTTATAAATGCCTTGACCCTCGCTGGTACGAATTCCCGTTGTGGCATCACTGCATAAATGGACGCTTCTTTAAAATAATCTGGCAAAACGACTTGTATGCGTCCTTGCTTAAGATCTCTTTGAACATGCCAGGTCGAATGAAGAGAAATGCCAAGCCCGGAAAGAGCTGCCTCGTACAATGCATCCCCCATGTTGCTGCTTAAGATCGAAGTCACTGCAATCCGGTAATTTTGTCCCTTAGTGTCGGTCAGATTCCATGTTTCTTCACCTCTCGAGTTTTCAGTCAATACCAGACAGCGGTGGTTTACTAATTCTGCCAATGCTGTTGGTATTCCGTGATATTGCAAATAGCTTGGGGACGCACACAGCACCCGGCGACTATCACCCAGTTTTCTGGCTATCAAGCCCGAGGTTTTCATTCTCGTTGAAATGCGAATCGCCAAGTCGTACCCCTGATCAATAATGTCTACGTATTCATCTCTTAAGTGTAGATGAACGTTCACATTAGGGTATTGCGAAAAAAAATCGCTCAGTAAGGGAGTGATAAATCGGTGACCAAACGAGACCCCTGCAGTCACTCGCAAAGTGCCGGAGATTTCATTGGTGATTTTTCCCAAATCTGCGGTAAGTGCTTGAAGTCCCTCTACAAGTGGCCGGCCACGGACAGCCAATTCTGTTCCTTCAGGTGTGGCGCTGAGTCGACGAGTTGTGCGGTGTAGCAGACAGACACCAATTGCTTTTTCCAGATTCTGAAGGCGTTTGCTGGCCACGGCTGGCGACAAATTGAGCTTGTAGGCGGCAGCGCTGATGGAGCCACTATCCAACACTTTAAGAAATAGAGAAATATCGCTAAGTCGGTCCATAATGATCTTCAAAAAAATATTGATTGTGAAATGCTATTTTGCTTATTTATTTTATAAACGCAAGCCTTTAATCTAATACTTAACAACTATCAAGTATAGGAGGTTAGATTATGGAATATCGTTTTTTAGGCAATTCTGGTTTTAAAATACCTGTGTTGGGGTTTGGTGCGGGAACATTTGGAGGCAAAGGGCCACTGTTCAGCGCTTGGGGAAATACCCAGGCTACCCAGGCCAGAAGCTTGGTGGATCTATGTCTGGAACATGGAGTGAACCTGTTTGATACCGCAGATGTTTATTCGGATGGCGAATCTGAACGTATTTTGGGAGCGGTCATAAAAGGGCGACGGGAGCAGGTGATCGTATCGACTAAAACGACCCTGCGGACAGGGGATGCCCCTAACGATATCGGGGCCGCCAGGCACCGGCTGATCGCTGCAACGGATCTGGCCTTGCAACGCTTGGGAACCGACTATATTGACATATTGCAATTGCATCATTTCGATGCCATGACACCAGTCGAAAGTGTGATGGATACTCTAAATGATTTGGTTAAAACGGGGAAGGTTCGCTACATCGGCGTATCCAATTTTTCCGGCTGGCATATTATGAAATATCAGGCAATTGCAGAACGACACGGTTACGTTCGTTTGGTTGCGAACCAAATTTACTATTCTCTTGTAGGGCGTGATTACGAATGGGAACTGATGCCAGTCAGCCATGATCAGGGAATGGGAGCTATCGTATGGAGTCCGTTGGGGTGGGGCCGACTGACCGGAAAAATCAGTCGTAGCAAACCGGTCCCTGAGGCCAGTCGCCTGCACGGTAGCGAACAATTTGCACCACCCGTCGCCGACGAGCAACTCTATCGTGTGGTGGATGTATTGGAAGATATTGCCGCAGAAACCGGCAAAAGCGTGCCGCAAATCTCTCTGAATTGGGTGCTTCATCGCCCTACAGTTGCTTCAGTACTGATTGGGGCGCGCAATGAACAGCAGCTATTGGATAATATTGGGAGTATGGGGTGGCAGCTGACGGATGAGCAGGTTATGAGACTCGATATTGCGAGCAAGCCGCAAATCCCTTATCCTTACTACCCCTATTGGAATGGACAATTCTCTGAACGTAATCCACCGTTAGTCGCTGGATATAATTAAATATTTTTGTATTCCTACTCTATGCGTCTCTCATGTTTGACAACTTAAAAACTGTGGTTTTTCATGAGAGAGGCAGGATTAACTTCAATCTGGCCACAATGACTGATAGTTGAATAAGAAAAGACCTGCTTCTTGTCAACGTGGGTTATGCTGAAAAAATGCATCAACCGGAAAACGAGGGAAAACGAGGGAAAACGAGGGGGAAAAACAAGAGACACTCCCCCTATTAAGGCGAGGGGCACTGCCGAATGACGCTAGTTTTTGGTATCATCGAACCCGACTTCGGGCACATCGGTGACGCCATCGGGATCAAAAAAATCAGCTTACGTGGCAAGAAGAAGGTTACCGGCCAGTGGCAACTGATGACCATGTTACACAACTTGACCAAGACTCACCGATTTGGGATGGAGTTTGGATAGAAAACAAGGCAGAATTGAGAAAACAACATTCATTGCCAACATATTGAAAGAAATCAGAGCCAGAAATGCCCTGATTTGCACACAAAATGATCTGTTCAGAAAACTGTCAGAAGTTTCCGTTTTCATGGCTGGAATTATCGGAGGAGCCACGAAAGGCTTTTTCTCCAAACACGTTAAGAGGGGCCAAATGAAGATAAACCGCAGGGCAATAAACAAGGCTGCATCAAAGGGCTTGATTACCCAAGATCAAGCCGACAACCTTTGGACCTACTTCACGGATTTGAACAAAGACAACCCAAGCTTCAATCTGACCCATATCCTTTATTACCTTGGTGGCTTGATTGCCATAGGGGCTATGAGTTTGTTCATGACTCTCGGGTGGGAGAATTTTGGCGGTTGGGGCATCTTTTTTATTGCTTTGGTTTATGCCGGCATTGGCTTGTGGTTGCTCCATTACTTTACCCGCCGTGCCCTCGCGATCCCTGCGGGGATAATGGGAGCTTTTGTCGTTGCACTTACCCCCTTAGCCATCTATGGATTGCAGCAAGCTCTTGGTTTTTGGGACGGTGAGCATGCCTACCGGGACTATCACAAATATGTTGATTGGAACTGGCTTCTTATGGAGCTAGGCACGCTTGCTTCAGGAGCTGTACTGTTTTGGAGGTATCGCCTTCCCTTTATGGTCATGCCGGTTGCCGTAACTCTCTGGTATCTGAGTATGGACCTAACACCATTTCTATTCCATAACCTAGATCGTAGTTGGGAACTAAGAAAGCTGGTTTCTCTGTTTTTTGGCCTCTTAATGGCACTATTTGCCTTCTGGGTGGATGTTCGTAGTTGCCGGAATAAGGATTTTGCTTTTTGGTTATACTTGTTTGGTGTTCTGGCATTTTGGGGTGGTCTTTCTCTTATGAAGTCTGATAGTGAGTTCAATAAATTCATGTACATGTGCATTAACTTGGCAATGATTTTTACTGGTGCAGTCATTTCCCGACGCGTATTTGCTGTTTTTGGCGGGCTTGGATTAGCGGGTTATTTCGGGCACTTAGCATATGATGTTTTCAAAGACAGTATGCTTTTCCCTTTCTTCCTTTCGATTATTGGCCTCGGAGTTATTTATCTCGGCCTCGTTTGGCAAAAGAATGAGCAAAGCATTACTAGTAAGTTGCGCTCATGGCTTCCAGGCCGGCTTCGTGAAACAATTGAAAATATTCACTAAAAACTTCCTAACCAAATAATGTCTCTTCGGCTCTTTTTTCGAGAGCTGGTTTACCTGTACATTCAAAAAGATTTGTTCAAAAGAAAAAAGGAGATGAACATGAAAAAAATTGCGCTCATGGTTGTGATGTTCCTGATTTTAACTCAAAGCACCTCTTTTGCTCTTCGTTGCGGAAGTTCCCTTGTCAAGATTGGTGATTTAAAACAAGAAGTTCTTGTCGCTTGCGGAACCCCTATTTCAAAAGAAGTCATAGGCTATATTGATCAGGAAAAAAATGGTGACCGAATCAGGGTCATGAAAATCGAAGCATGGATCATCGCATCGGGAACGTTTTATTACAGTCTTACTTTTGAGGGAAACGAGCTGGTAACGGTAGAACAAGCCGGCAGAATCAAATAAGCAATCTGACAAAACAACTGGAAGCTTCAGTAACATTCATAAATCGGTTTCTCTCCAGGCTCATCAGACACCCCCTCAAGAAAGAAGTGTTAAGTGGTGCCCATTGAATCATTAATAACTTTCTTTACCGCATCCATTCTCCTTGGCCTTGCTCCAGGACCGGACAATATCTTCGTCCTGACACAATCCGCTTTGCGGGGAAGAGCCTCCGGCTTGCTCGTTATGCTGGGCTTGTGCACAGGTCTTCTTATCCACACAAGCGCAGTTGCGCTGGGAGTTGCCATCATCTTTCAAACATCTGCCCTTGCCTTTTCCATCCTCAAATTCATTGGCGCCGGGTACCTTATTTATCTCGCATGGCAAGCTTTTCGGGCCTCTGCTGAAAAAATTCAGGCCGGAACGGATGGAAACGTGAATCATTGGAAGTTGTATTGCCGTGGAATTATAATGAATATAACAAATCCGAAAGTCTCCATCTTTTTCCTGGCCTTTCTACCGCAATTTGCCGATCCAGGCAGGGGACCTGTTGCTTACCAGCTTCTACTCCTTGGAGGTCTGTTTATCATAGCTACAATATTGGTGTTCGGTAGCATCGCTCTCCTCGCCGGAACTCTTGGTCAATGGCTGAACCGATCGAACCGCACCCAAAGTGTCTTAAATAAGTTGGCGGGCACAGTTTTCATAGGCCTGGCGATCAAATTGGCGACAGCTGAGCGGTAACTCGTTTCTGTCCGGAGGTTCCGGATGGAGACGAACGAGGATCCAGAAAGCAAATAAAGCGGAGAAATGTGACTGTGCAATTTTGAAAAGCAGGATTTAAAAATGGAAGACGATCAAATCAATCTGCAGTAAAACTGATGCGCAGATATCAAATATCATGGTGCAAGCCCCTCAGATAGAGACACATCCTCTATCTGAGGGGCTTAACGTTGCAGACTATGGAAGGTAAGCGCCGCCACAAACAGGCGTGTAGGTTCCTGTTAAATGTGAGCTGTTTTCACTTGCTAAAAATCTGATGACGTTAGCAACATCTTCCGGTACGGCAATCTTTTGCGTTGGCGTATGGACGCGAATAACTTCTTTAAATTCATCCGGTGCATTTTTTGTCGCATCAGTGAGGACCAGTCCCGGAGCAACAATATTTGCGGTAATGCCGAATGGGCCCAGTTCCTGAGCGAGGTATTTACAGAAACTGTCAAGCGCTCCTTTTGCAGAACCATGGGCGAGAAAAGTTGGTGCCGGACTTTCGGATAACGTACTCGATATGAAAATCAAGCGACCAAATTGCTTTTCCTTCATGCTGCCGGCAGCATACTTTGCCGTCACATAGGAGGCATGCATTTCGTCATTTAACTTCTGTGAAAACTCCTCCCAGGTCTGGTCCATAAATGACTTAGCGACAAAACTCATATTTGCGTTTGAAACAAGGATATCTACCCCGCCAAATTCGTTATTTATCTTATCAAACATCCCTTTGATTTGATGATCATCCCGAACATCTGCCTGTACCGCAAATGCTTCATCACCATTTGCGGTGATCTCATCTACAAGATCTGTTGCCTTTTGAGTGCTGCTGACATAATTAATAAAGACTCTATGTCCATCTTCTGCCAGTGCTCTCGCAGCTGCGGCACCAATTCCTCTTGCCCCACCAGTAATAAGGACATTACGTTTAGTCATATAACCTCCAAGTTCGCAGTCAATGTTCCTGTATCTCGTTTACTCTCATAAGTGAAGAGTGATTGTCTCGACAAAAATTCCCGTCCACTCGATCTGTTGCTTTACCATCTAAGCATCCCGGTCAAGCACCTTGAAGATTTATTATAATACAAAAGCAGAATCAATTAGTTGCATACGCAACCATCTAACTCTGTCAAATAGTTTATAACAATTATCTTGCTCGCTTTTCCTCCCTGTTCGAAGTCAACTGCACTACACCAAGCCGCCAAAAATGAGAAGAAAACCATCCATGTTACAAGCAGCACCCCACCGGTTAAAGCAAGGTTTACCCTGACCTGGGACAGCGGAAACTCCGACATGGATCTCCACGCCTACGGCCCCAACGGTGACCATTGCTCTTTCGGAAGCAAGAGCACAAAAAATATGCAATTGGATATCGACAACACTTCCGGTTACGGCCCCGAAAACATCTCCGTCAGACTCAACCAACACCCGGGAACCTACAAGGTTTATATCAACCATTATGGAGGTCACTCCGGAAATGTCACCCTGTACATTTATCTGGATAACCGTCTGATCGCAACGGAGAAAAGAAATCTTTCCGGCCGTCGAAAATGGCATGCCTATACCCTTGAAATAGAATAATCGATCAGAAACAAGGAGAACAATGTGAATAAAAAACTGATTTTTACTGCATCCGTGGTTGCCCTGTTTTTCTATGCTGCCAATTTATGGGCTCTTTCTCCGGAAATCCGCTTCGACATGCTGAAAACCAAACTGGCGCAACAGCTCAAGGGACAGAAATATGGTGATGCCCTCGAAACAATGAATGAAATCAAATCACTAGGAGTTGCAACACCTTCATCGCTCGATTATTTCGAAGGTAAGGCTCTGTTCGAAACAGGAAAAAAATATGAAGCCTATGAGAAACTGGAAGACTACGTCTCAAAGCACGGGAAAAAAGCCAAATACTACAACCAGGCTATTGCTTATCTGGTCAAAGCGGAAGAGGTCTATAACAAAGAAAAGCAGAAACGCGAGCAGGAACGGCAAGTCAATATAGCAGCCCAAAAAAAAGCGCGTTTAGAGGCTGAACAGCGCGCTCGCAGAAAGCAGGAACAAGAAGCGCTCTGGCGTAAAGAAGCTGAAGAATTTTCATCCCACCCCGTTATTGATAAAGAATTTGGAACAGGGCAGATGTGGACACTGCCGGTCGCTGAACAATACCGGGATAATCCCTACCTCCTGATCAAAGTTTACGGGTCAGCACAAGAAGCAACAGACTTTTGCCAGAACCTGAACGTCGAAGGATATAGCGACTGGCGCGTCCCGACCCTGAAAGAATTCAGCACCATCAGCGGCAAAGGCAGGAAATTCTCAAGGATTAAATGGGGAGAAAAACCCTATGACACTGTCTGGGTCTGGGACAGTCCAGAATTTTCAAAAGACAAGGGCAAATTTGCAAAAGACAAGCTTTATCCAATCCAAAATGGACAAACTTATACAGACAGAAGAGATCACGCCAACATCATGTGTGTCAGGACTGATTCCCAGGAAAAATTTGATAAATACTTTCGTAACAAAACAACGGTGGTCAAACATAAAGGAAACAAAATCATGGTGGAAGACCGTTATATGGTCTCAAACAGTGAGAATTACTTTATCGATCCCAGCGTGACATTTGACCGCGCGGTCAGCTATTGTAAAAAGCTTACCCTGGGTGGTTATAACGACTGGCGTCTTCCGACGCGAAAAGACATCCTGGAAAAATTACCCTGCCATATTGCCTACGAGCTTAAGTTTCTGAAAGATGACCACCTCTACAATAAAATCTGGTACGGCAGCTCATCGTTCGTGAATAAAAGAAAAGGATATCAGGATCCAAGTATCTGCAAAATCAAATCGGCTTCTAAAACAGACCATTTTAAAGTAAGATGCGTACGCGATGTTGGAGAGAAAAAGACGGACAAGGGGAAAAAAACGTCTCGGCAGAAGGACATGGAAGGCCGCTAAACTTGAGCAGGCTTGAACCTCCGCTGGAGAGTCGCTATGGGTCATATTTCGATAATTGAGGGTGATTTAACCCAGGCACATGTTGATGCCATCGTCAATGCAGCTAACCCCAAAATGCTGGGTGGTGGCGGGGTCGATGGGGCAATTCATCGTGCAGCGGGTCCAAGTTTGAGAGAGGAGTGCCTTAAAGTTAAATCCGTCAATGGCATTCGTTGCCCCGTTGGTGAAGCGCGTATCACCCCGGCGGGGAATCTGGCTGCAAAATATGTCATTCATACCGTAGGTCCAATCTATAGTGAAGAACCTGACCCCGAGAGATTGCTTGAGTCTGCCTATGTTAACTCCCTACGCTTAGCCATTGAAAACCGGTGTAAATCGGTGGCTTTTCCAGCTATTTCCTGCGGTATCTTTGGATATCCGCACCAGGAAGCTGCAAAAGTGGCCCTCAACGTTTGTTATCGAAAAGAATTTGAAGTCTTAGATATTTACTTCTACCTGTTTGATCAATCTGCGGTTGAATTCTGGAAGGCAGTGCACCTTGGGATGCGACCATAAAACACGACCTTGCTGGACGTTCAACATCTCTACGACCGCTCAATTTGAATATTATTCGGTTATCAAATGAATACTTATGCAGTCCCAATCATTTTATTCTGTTTTCTCGCCGCATTTGTATGCATCATTCAAATGTACGACTATCTTAAAGGGAAAGAGAAAAAAGGGTTCAAAACATGGCTTCCCTCTGTTTTCTCCGAATATCTGGCATTAACGTTAGAAGAAAAAGGGCGGCCCGGAATATGGCTGATCGCTTTTTTCTTTTTTACTTTTATCTTTATATTTCTAGCCTGTGCCCAATTTTTATGGTCAATAAAAAACGGATGATCAACGGGACTTGAGATAAAAATTGTATCGGAAGGCAATCCTGGAATAATGCAACCCATAACATCCTCTACATCCATTGAACAGACCCGGCAACATATTCATATTGCCTTCAGCATTCCGCATCGCATTACCAGTTCTGCGGTTTTGAATGGTGGTATCATCCACGCCGACCATCTTGTCAACTTGAACGTCCCCAAGCACAATCAGTGCACAGAGCCGCCGGAAGAGACTCTGGCACAATATTGTATCGCCTCCGGCTGGAAAGGGACGGCTGTAGGAATGATGACGGCGGCATCAATGGATTCCTTTCGCATGGCAAAAGAGACCGTGCAGGACATTGATGTTGTGGTGATGGTGACAGCCGGTCTCTCCAATGCAAGACGTATTGGTGACCATGCGGAGCACCGATTCATGGTAGCTTCCCCTGAGAGCCCGGGCACCATCAACATAGTCGTTCTAACCTCTGCGGCATTAACGGAAGCAGCCGGCATCGAAGCAGTGCTGATGGTCACAGAAGCCAAATCAGCAGCATTGCAAAATGCAGGAATCAAAAGTGCCGTTTCAGACGGGATTGCAACCGGCACAGGAACGGATTCGGTTGCGATTGTCAGTGGTCATGGGCCGGAAACAGTTCGGTACTGTGGTAAACATGTCCTGTTTGGCGAAATATTAGGTCGGATGGTGACAGACACGGTGGCTGCCTCCATTGAGTGGGAATTTTCTGACGCCAATAGCGAACCGACATCAGATGAGCACCACTTGCGGAAATGAAAGAGAAGTCGATTGTTTCAGGAATCGCGTTTCTCAAACACAATCAGGAAGATGTTCTCCTTCAGCTCAATCAGGCCACACTGTCCAAATCCATATGGGATAATATTTTCGGCGATCGTTTCCGGCGACAATCGCAAATGTAATGGGTGACCAACGGGAACCGAAGCATTATTCTTCTCAATAATTCCCAGTTTCCCACCCTGTTTCAGGATACGCCATAGCTCCGGGAAAAGAATCTGCCAGCGGTCACTCAATCCGGGCATGTGAAGAACGGCTGAGATCAAGACAGCATCAGCTTGTTGGTCTTTGAGAGGAAGAGGCTTTCCAAGGTCGACAATTTGCGTTTCGATATTGGTGATGGCTTGCGCTGCGATTGTCTTGTGCAACTGCTCAACCATCCAGGGATCGCGATCCAGCGCAATAACCGAGCCCACGTCACCGACGTGCTTTGCTGCCAGAACAGAGTACTCTCCCGGACCGCATCCGGCATCGACAAAGCAGCCCCCCTCCTCAAGTTGAAGTGAACTGAAGATTAATTCTGAATTTAAAACACCGAATCGACACGGTTCGTCTCTTCTGTTGATGATAGAGTCCGGGGTGTTGTTGATTCTCCATTTCATCTGTTCCAGAATCCTTTCATTGCTGCGCTGCGTTGTAAATACTTCCAAGTTCCAGAGACATCATATACCGTTTCGTGTAAAATCTGCAGAATGCTGACTCCCTTCTTTAAGACATTGCGGTGTGTCAGGCAAGTTCGCGCTGCAAGTGGTTATCGTGAACTCTTATACGACTTAATTGAATTAAAAAACTTCGAAAGTGTGACATGGATTTTTTTGATCGTTTCAATCAAAAGGTAGAATTCAAAAATAAGCAATGGACAGACGATCAATTTTTTGATCTTGAATTCTGGGATTGCAAATTTATCAAATGCAACTTCACCGGAACCATTTTCAAAAAATGTCGTTTTGAAGATTGTGTCTTTATTGAATGCAATATCAGTCTTATAAAACCGAAATATTGTTCATTTGTTGAAGTCGATTTTAAGAATTGCAAGGCGATCGGGATCAATTGGGCAGAAGCGGCAACACCTGTTAATATCAATTTTTACTCCAGCACAATTAATTCTTCATCTTTTTTTGGCTTAAATCTGTCACAGATAAGCATAAAGGATTGTAGCGCCAAAGAGGTTGATTTCACTGAAGCAAATTTAACAAGAGGCAACTTTGATGCAACTAATTTCCTGAACAGCCGTTTTTCAAAAACCAATTTAACTCAATCGGATTTTCGAAATTCGACAAATTACGACATTAACCCGGAATGGAATCAATTGAAAAAAACCAGATTCTCTACTCCTGAAGCCCTATCGTTACTTTCAGGGCTTGATATCATTCTGGATTAACCAAAAATTAATATCAGGTTGCAAAAATATAAAATGGATAAAACGGCCATCACCATCAATTCGTACGATAATTCAGCGGATAAGTTTGCGGCCAAATTTATGGATTTTGAACCATATAAACGCAAGATCCACTATTTCCAGAAAAAATACGCTTCATATGCGAAATCAATCATTGATTTGGGCTGTGGCCCCGGAAATGCTTCCAAGATTTTCTTTGAACAAAACCCGAACTGCAAAATTACCGGCATCGACCTATCCAGGGAAATGATTAAGCTCGCAAAGCAAAAGATCCCAACCGGTTCATTTTCTGTCTGCGATCTGCGAACAATAGAGCAAAGTTCAACATATGACGCAGCCATAGCATCTTTTTGCATTGTCCATCTTTCAGACGAAGAAACAACCCGTTTCATTTCCAAGCTAAGCAAGCTCATCAATCTGCAAGGGTTTCTTTATCTTTCCTTCATGGAGGGAAGCAACGCTCAATACGAAACAACATCCTTTTCGGAAGAGGAAATATATTTTAATTATTTCCAGCGAGACGCTATAGTTAACCAGCTGGAAGGGGTCGGTTTCGAAATAAATGAACTGCTTGAACAAGACTATCAGGAGAATAACGGCGCGATGACAAAGGACGTTTTCATTATTGCGCAAAGAACCACCTGATCACAAAACCAACCAAGCAGAATCTGGATGATTCGCATAAAAATCCAAACGAACCAGCTCCAGCCCGTTAAACTTGGAGCGTTATTTCTAAGCTATGCAAAAAGTTGAAAGGATTCGACATGGCAAAAGAGCTAAAACCCACTGTTTCTTTCGAAGAATCGTTTGCGACCCTCGATATCAGAGTTGGAAGAATAATCGACGTTGAGCTTGAAACAAGCACACACAAGCCAACTTACAAAATGACAATTGATTTCGGAAAATATGGAAAACGCACCAGCTATGGTCGTTTCACCCAACATCCTATAGACGAAGTCAAAGACAGACTTGTTCTTGGCGTGCTGAATTTTGAGCCCAAAAAAATGGGTGATGTTGTCTCCGAAGCATTAATAATAGGGGTTCAATATCCTAAAGCGGAAAGTGGAGAAGCCACGTTCGTTTCACCAGCCATCTCTGCAAAAATCGGCAGTAAACTTTTTTAGATCAGCCGTCTCCATGCGCGCGATTCCTTCAATGCATCAATCTTTACCACAATCGTTTTAATGATATACTGATCGACATAGTATAGCTTTTAAGGATCTGCGTGTTTTCTTCTTTGATACTCAACATAATTGCCTTTAGCACCGCTGCGCTGGTGATCGTCATTGCCGGCAGCCAACTTGCCCGGCGGGCTGATACGCTGGCCGACCGAACCGGTCTGGGCGAGGCACTCTTCGGGGTTCTGCTTCTGGCAGGAGTCACTTCGCTGCCCGATTTTGCCGCGACCCTGAGCGCAGCCATAGATGCACGCCCCGATCTGGCCATGAGTAACGTCATGGGCAGCATGGCCGCTAACCTGCTCTTTCTTGGCGTAGCCGATGTTGTCTATCGTAAAGCCAATCTGGAACACGCAGCTGCATCCCCTATCAACCTGATCCTGGCGGGATTACTGATTGTGTTGCTGACGATGCCGTTGCTCGCAATCATTACACCCAAGGTCAATCAGTGGAGTATCCACCCGATTACACCAGTCATCGTCGCCACTTATCTCTTCGGCCTGCACCTGGTTCACCGCACCAGGATCAAACCCATGTGGTTCCCCCGACTGACCCACCAGACAGTTGCGGATAAACCCAATAAGCAGCATCGTGGCCGTTCATCCTCGGTGTGGGTTGGGTTCATCGGTATGGCCATCGCTACCGGCATAGCCGGCTGGGTCCTGATGGAAGCAGCAAAGGGGATAGCCGACCAGACGGGACTTTCTGAAACCTTGGTTGGCGGCCTGCTCACCGCTTTGGCAACATCCACACCCGAACTGGTCACCACCATCGTCGCAATCCGCATTGGCGCGCTGACGCTGGCTGTCAGCAACATCTTCGGCACTAACTGTTTCAACATGCTCGTTGTCGCCGCTGCTGACGTGGGCTATGCGCACGGCTCCATCTACCACGACATGGCTCCGGTGCAGATGATATGGGGACTGGTGAGCATTCTGATGACCGCCATCCTGTTGATGGGGCTGGTGCGCCGCGAAACTTATGGGATCGGCCGCATCGGATTTGAAAGTGCTCTGATCCTGAGCGTATATGCCGTCGCCCTTGTTGTTGTGGTCGTGAGCACCTGAGAAACTCCGCTGTCATTCTGTCATTTTAATTTGCTGATGGTGCCGGAGTAGTTCTGTTCTCTGTTAAGAACAATTTTTTAAAGCGGAAAAATGTCCCAGTTTTTGGCTAAAAATCTGATTATTCGGTATGATGTCCGTATATATTTAATTATCCTGAAAAGTTAACAGACACGGAAGGAGGAAAATCGAAAATGCCAAACTTATCAACCAAGTTCATGGGGCTGAATTTAAAAACCCCGATTATCGCAGGAAGTTCGGGACTTTCCAGCTCAGTGGACGGTATCAAAAAACTTGAAGAAGGCGGAGCGGGAGCCATCGTTCTCAAGTCAATCTTCGAGGAGGAAATTTTTCACGAGCTGAACGATATGATGAAAGATGTTCCTGAAACCAGCCGTTATATGGAACGCTTCGATTATCACGATTTGGTCATCAAAGGTGAAAACCTTGCCAAATATACAACCTTGATCCGTGAAGCAAAGAAAGCTGTAGCAGTTCCGATCGTGGCCAGCGTCAACTGCAGCTTCTCCTACGAGTGGGTCGACCATGCAAAACGCCTCGAATCTGCCGGCGCGGATGCCCTTGAATTAAATATGTTTTTTATGCCCACAGACCAAAAACGGAGTGCGGAAGAAGTAGAACGCGCTTATTTTAATGTTGTCGAGAAAATCGTCAAAGAAGTCTCCATTCCGATTGCCCTGAAAATCAGCCATTACTTTACCTGCCTGGGCCAGATAATTCAGAAACTCTCCAAACAGGGAATCTCGGGCCTGGTCCTCTTCAACCGTTTCTACAGTCCGGACTTCGACATCGAAGAGCTTAAAGTAACCCAGACCAATGTCTTCAGCAGCCCCGGCGATCTGGCCATGTCGCTGCGCTGGATCGCCATGATGTCTCAAAAAGTGGATTGTGATCTGGCTGCATCTACAGGCATTCACGATGGCGAGGCCGTCATCAAACAGTTGCTGGCAGGGGCGCAGGCGGTCCAGGTCGTATCTGCATTGTATAAAAACGGCCCAACCTGCATCCAAACCATGCTCGACAAGCTTGAAGACTGGATGATCCGGCACGAATACGAAACCCTTGAAGATTTCCGTGGCAAGATGAGTCAGGACAAGAGCACCGACCCGGCCATATACGAAAGAGTCCAGTTCATGAAATACTTCAGTGGCCAGCAAGAGATTCTGTAGCAGCAACAAACCTTGTATGTCCTGTCTTTGCGAAGCAAATGACAGTGTACAACTCTGGGGGCATAATACTGAAAACCCCACTTATTGGTTTTGGTATTATGCCCCCGCAATGATCGTTTAAGGAGAATTCCGTGAAAACACAGACCAACGCAAGCGCCTTTATCCTGGGTATCTTTATTTTTATTGGCTTGTCGTCCTTAGGATTTCTGCTGGGAAATGCGGTAGTCGATTTTAAACAATATGATCGGAGTGTAACGGTCAAGGGTTTGTCTGAACGTGAGCAAAATGCCGATACCGTCATATGGCCAATCCAGTTTACTGCAGCGGGAAACGATCTCGAAAGTTTATATGGCTCCATTGAGCAAAGCACCGCGAACATTCAGGAGTTCCTTGTAAAAAATGGGATCACCCCTGCCGAGCTGACCTTCTCATCTCCTGCCATAACAGATAAATCGGCGCAACAATATGGCAACAATGCCAGGGCCGAGTTTCGTTACACGGCGGTCCAAACGGTGACTGTCTATTCTCATAATATTGAAGCCGTCCGTTCTGTCATGGGGAAACTGTCAGAGCTGGGGAAGAGGGGCATCGTCTTTACCGGAGGCAATCATCAGGCCCGGACAGAATATATTTTTTCCCGTTTGAACGAAATCAAACCGGAAATGATTGAAGAAGCCACCAGAAAAGCGCGGGAAGTCGCTGAAAAATTTGCATCCGACTCCCAAAGTAAGCTCGGCAAAATCAAACGGGCATCGCAAGGACAATTCAGCATCAGAGCCCGGAACAACAATCATCCACACATCAAGAAAATTCGCGTAGTATCAACCATTGAATATTATTTGTCGGATTAATGGATCCATCAATTTAACCAAAACCACCTTGTAAAAGTAGAAACCAAGTGTAACATTGACAGTCATATTTAATTTTGTAATTATCCAAGGACAAGTGATTATTTATTATAATACCCCTTGAATATGATATCCCTCTGCTGGAGTGATTGTGAAAGATTCTCAATCCCGTCTTGACGACATTCTCACCAAGCTCCGAGAACGCAACTGTCGTATCACTTCTCAGCGAATTGCCATTATTGAAGCCTTTCTGAACAGTGACAAGCATCCAAGCGTGGAAATGGTCTATGAGGAAGTCAGGAAAACATTCCGGGCCATAAGCCTTGCAACGGTCTATAAAACGGTCTCCCTGCTGAAAGAACTTGAAGAGATTCTTGAAATCGGTTTCAGTTCCGGTCACAACCGCTACGATGGTAAAAAACCCTATCCCCACCCCCATCTGATTTGTAGCAAATGCAACACTATTATTGAACCGGATATTGATCTCCTTGATCAGATCACAGCTGAAATTGAAAAACTTTCAGGCTATCAAATCCTCTCCTCTCAACTCGAATTCTTCGGTGTCTGCCCATCCTGCCAGAAACAACGAAAATAATTTTCATCACCCATTATTGATAATTATTATTATTAAACATTGACTTTCCTGAGCGAGGTGTTAAAAGTAATCTGTGATTATCCAAGTGTATCTGTCAACGCACCCTGAAATGAATACCATGGGTGCATTTCAACAAGGAGAGGATCATGGACAAGAAAAACCCTGACAAATCGAAGCTATTGACAACCAATGCAGGAGCACCGGTCGCCGACAACAACCACGTCATGACCGCCGGACCACGCGGGCCGATGCTGATGCAGGATGTCTGGTTTCAGGAAAAAATGGCCAGCTTCGACCGTGAAGTTATCCCGGAACGGCGGATGCACGCCAAAGGTTCCGGCGCTTTCGGACACTTCACTGTAACCCATGACATCAGTCAATATACCAAAGCAAAAATTTTCTCGGAAATAGGCAAGAAAACAGAATGCTTTGTCCGCTTTTCTACTGTAGCGGGTGAGCGTGGCGCGGCAGATGCAGAACGCGATATCCGCGGTTTTGCGATGAAATTCTATACGGAAGAAGGGAACTGGGATCTGGTCGGCAATAATACCCCGGTTTTCTTCCTTAAAGATCCCTACAAATTTCCCGATCTGAACCATGCGGTAAAACGCGATCCGCGGACCAATCTTCGCAGCGCACAAAACAACTGGGACTTCTGGACGCTGCTGCCTGAGGCCCTCCATCAGGTGACCATTACCATGAGCGATCGGGGGATTCCCTATTCCTTCCGGCACATGAACGGTTATGGCAGCCATACCTATAGTTTGATCAGTGCGGACATGAAACGTTACTGGGTCAAGTTCCATTTTAAAACCCAGCAAGGAATCAAATGCCTGACCGACGAGGAAGCCGAAAAGGTTATCGGCAAATGTCGGGAAAGTAATCAGCGAGATCTTTACGACAACATTGAAGCCGGAGATTTCCCACGCTGGAATCTGCAGATTCAAGTTGTCCCGGAGGCCGATGCCGCCAAATTCCCATTCAACCCGTTCGATCTAAGCAAGGTCTGGCCGCATGAAGACTATCCGCTGATAGATGTCGGCGTTCTGGAACTGAACCGCAACCCGGAAAATTATTTTGCTGATGTTGAGCAAGCAGCTTTTAACCCGACCAATATTGTCCCGGGTATCGGCTTTTCACCCGATAAAATGTTGCAGGGCAGACTGTTTTCATATGGCGATACACAGCGCTACCGGCTGGGTGTCAATCACCATCTGATTCCTGTCAACAAACCCCGGTGCCCGTTTCACAGCTTTCATCGTGACGGAGCCATGCGTGTCGACGGTAATCATGGCAGCAAACTCCACTACGAGCCGAACAGCTATGGTGAATGGCAGGAGCAACCGGACTTTTCCGAGCCGCCACTGTCGACCGAAGGTGCGGCCGATCACTGGAGCCACTATGAAGACGATGATGATCATTACAGCCAGCCCGGGGCACTGTTCCGGCTTATGAGTCCGGAACAACAATCGGCCCTGTTCGGCAATACGGCTCGCGCCATGGGCGATTCCCCCATGGAGATCAAAATCCGCCATGCAGCGAATTGTTACAAAGCGGATCCTGCTTATGGCGAAGGGGTTGCCAACGCAATGAACATTCCCCTCGACAAACTGAAATAAGAAGGAATAAAACCCACCGCAAGTTACAAAGTTGGGCCAACTCAAAAACATTGAGGTTGCCGGTCGTCTCCGGCAACCTCATCTTTTTTATCATCAACAAAGCGGTTACGACCGGCAGCTAAACGGATCAGAACGAGAGAGGAATAATTTAAATATCTGCCACAAAAGTTACAGACATACTATATAATGGATTGATTGGATCCCTTCACAGTCGGGACGAACAGAAATGCTAGAGGAGTTTTTATCTCCTCCCCGGTGACATAAAAAAGCTCACAGGAAATACAACTATGAAAAAACGGGTTCTATTGTTAATTCTCAGCATCCTATTTTCTTTTTCAGTTTTTTCATCTGCTGATGAAATTGAATTATCATCCGGTCAAACAGTCTACGTTGCTATTTATTCAAATGTTTTTACCGGCCCCAAAGAAAGGCCTTTTGATCTCGCCGCAATGCTCAGTATCAGAAACACGGACATCCACAATTCAATGACAATCCTCTCCGCAGAATATTTTGACAATAACGGAAAATCCCTGAAAGAATATATCCAAAAACCGTTGTCCCTGGCTCCTCTCACATCACACCATCTGTCAATAAAAGAGAATGATCAGGCAGGGGGTTTTGGAGCAAATTTCATCGTCAGATGGAAAGCAGCCAAAAAAATCAACTCCCCGGTTATAGAAGGGGTCATGATCGGAGCGAAATCAGGTCAGGGTATTTCCTTCGTCACTCAAGGCAAGGTGATAGCAGAAAACACCAAATGAAGAGACCTGACCAACACAGCAGTCCGGTCGAAAGATATCGCTACACTGGCATTGCTTAGAGTTCAGAAAGAATGATATGGCATATTTATACCTTGCAATTGCAATCGTCGCTGAAGTCATAGCAACAAGTGCACTCAAAGCATCTGCAGAGTTTACAAAGGTTGTTCCGAGTCTTATCGTTATTATTGGGTACGGAGCGGCCTTTTACTTTTTGGCACAGGTCTTAAAAACGATCCCTGTTGGTATTACATATGCGACCTGGTCAGGGTTGGGTATCGTTTTAATCACCATTTCGGGTATAATTTTCTACAAACAAACACCGGATCTTCCCGCAATTGTTGGAATGGCGTTAATCGTAGCCGGAGTGGTCGTCATAAATGTCTTATCTAAAACTGTGGGACATTAATCAATTTAAACAGAAAATCATCAAAGGAGCTTTCTATGACTGTGAACCGTTACCTGCGTTTAATTGCCGGGCTTGTGATTGTCCTCAGCGTTGTGCTCTCTAAAGTTCATTCACCTTACTGGATTTATTTTACCGCTTTTGTCGGCCTGAACCTGTTTCAAAGTGCCTTCACCAACTGGTGCCCGATGATGACAATTCTACATAAAATGGGCGTCAAAGAAGGATAATAGGAGCGCCATATTGTCGATCAACAGCTTTAAATGCTGCCGGTTCTTCTGTCGCCGGCAACAACCGCGGGTCATGGCACCAAAGACGCAAACGGAGGTCAACCGAAAGAACAACAGCTAGCGGAAACTACGCCCAATTCGTTGCAAAGGTTGCTAACCTTAACTTTACAGATAAAATAACTATCACATGGGATTCAAGGGAGAGTTATGAACGTTGCAACACCATCCCGATGGCTGATGAGAGTTATAACCCTTCTGCTGCTTGGGTATTCCGGCTTGGCCTGTGCTTCACCGGCATCGATCCAGCGACTGAGTTTCAATGAAGCCCTGCAAGCGGCTTTAAATCAAACGCCGGAAATGCTGATTTCCCGCGCTCAGATTGCCGAAGCACAGGGAGCAGTAAAGGCTGCATCCGGTCATCTGTTGCCCAAGTTGCAGGCGTCTTACAGTGCGAGTGGTTCGGATGGCGGCCTGAATGCTTTTGGCATGAAGTTGAATCAAGGGGAAGCAACCTTTAACGATTTTGGAGCCGCTCAGTTTAATCCATCGGATCCTTCCAGCTTGTATATTGCACCCGACAACCTCAACGAGCCAGGCTGGTATAGTAATTATCAGACCAAACTCGAGCTTCAAGTCCCCGTTTATAACGGCGGCAAGATGCGTAGCTATCTGCATCAGGCTCGTGCCTATCTGAGTGCCGCACGTAGCGGAGACGAGATGGCACGACAGCAGTTAACTCTGAAGGTGTTGCAGGCTTACGAAGGAGTGCACACCGCCAAAGCTTTTGTAGCAGTGGCAGAAAAAGCAGTGACAGCAGCAGAGTCTTATACCAAATTAACCGACAAGCTCTTTACTCGTGGTGTTGTTGCCCGTAATGACCAGCTTCGTGCCCAATTGAACCTCAGCAGTGTCCGCTTGCGCAAAAGTGAAGCGGAGACTTATCTGGGCAAAACTTATGATCAACTGCGAATTTTGATTGGTGACGGTGATGATCGCCCGGTTGATGTGACTGAAGTTCTGCAGGTTTCTCTACCTGAAGGCTCATTGGCCGATCTACGTCAGAAAATGTTGGAAGAAAATCCGGGATTGCTGGCGCTTGGGGGTAAAATTGAAGCCAGTCAGGCTGAAGTAAAAATTGCCCGATCTGATTACCTGCCAAGCTTCAATCTCCTTCTCAGCAGTGAGTGGAACAATACCGACTGGGAGCCGGGTGGCAATCAATCAAGCATGGTTGCCGGGGTTTTGAGCTGGAACCTGTTTGATTTCGGTGCCCGGCGTGGCGGTGTCGATCAGGCAAATGCCCGACTCTCTCAGCAGCGGAGCCGGTTGTATCAGGCCCGTAACCAGTTACGCCTGCAGTTTAATGCAGCTTGGCGCGATGTCGCATTAGCGGCAGAACGTGTCAAAGTCCGTGAACTCGCTATCAGTCAGGCTGAGGAAGCCGAACGGTTAGAGCGGTTGCGCTATGAAAAAGGCGTCGCCACCATGACTGAACTGTTGGCAGCACAGGCAGAACTGGATAAATCTCGTAGCGATCTCGTCGCTGCTAACTACCAGCAGATAATGCAGCGTGCCGGGTTGTTGCTTGCCCTTGGCCGCTTGACTCCGACCGCGATCAGTAGCGCGAGTCTGATTCAATGAACGTGATCGGCAGGCAGCTGCCGGTCAAATTTCAGCAGATTGGTAAAACCATGTTGAACACAAAAAACAGACTCTTCTCCATTTTGGCCCTTGTTGCATTGCTGACTGGTAGTTATACGACTGCAGAAGCAGCAACAGCCCCGACCAGCGAAGTCACAGCTCAGGTCATCACTGTTCAGCATGAGCTATTGCCCATTTACGCAACCTTTCCGGGGATGGTGACCTCAACCAGCGAGGTGCAGATTGCCTCGCGGCTGATGGGCTATGTCCGCAAACTGCTGGTCCATGAGGGACAACGGGTGAAAAAGGGCGACCTGCTCCTGTCCCTCGATGCCAACGATGTCAAAGGGGGAATCGCCCAGGCGAAAGCTGCCCTTGGCAAAGCCAAATCGGTGCTCGCAGATGCCGAAGCCAACTATCAACGCTTTCAGGATCTCTACCGGCAGAAAGCTATTCCGGAACAGCAATTCCAACAGGTAGAGATGGGCTATCGGGTCGCTCAGGGGAACCTGGAAGCAGCTCAGGCAGGGCTACAGCAGGCGCAATCGCAGCTGAACTACGTTGATGTCCGTGCACCTTTTTCGGGCACTGTCGTCGCCAAATTTATTGATGTCGGTCAGTTGGCGGCTCCGGGACATCCGCTACTGACCCTGCAGAGTTCCGGGCTACAGCAGGTCGTGGTTCAGGTCAGTCAACAAGCCTTTGAAACTTTGAGTCTTGAACAGAAAGTTCCTGTCACTATTGACGGCAACGACTTCAACCCGCTTCAGGTTGAAGGAACTGTGGCCCGGCTGGTGAGTGCCGCTGATCCAATAACACATAGTCACAGTATCAAACTGAATCTTCCCGCCGACAGCGACACCAACAATGGTGATTTTGTCCGCGTCCGTATTCTGGTAGATCAACAACCGGGAATCGTAGCACCGCCATCAGCGGTACAAAAACGTGCCGGTATTGACGGCGTTTTTGTACTGGATGAGAACGGCATGGCCGCATTCCGCATGGTCCGTCTGGGAGAAAAGACCGACAGCGGAATTGTGGTGCTTTCCGGGCTGGTTGCAGGTGATCGTCTGGTTGTCAACGCCGAAGGTGAACTTAATAACGGAGTGAAAGTCCACATCAGACAAGGCGACGGCGCATGAGTTCGCAAGAAAAACAAATGCCGATGAATATTGCCGGCTGGTTGGCTAAAACCTTCCTGCATACCAAAATCACCCTTTTAATCATGCTGGCAATCTCCCTCTGGGGAGCGATGGCCGTCTTTGTTACCCCACGTCTCTACAACCCTGAGATCGTCGTCCCTGCTGCATCGATTTTCGTTATGCGTCCCGGCTATTCGCCGGAAGAAATACAGAATCAGGTGGTCAAGCCCCTGGAAGCCTTGATGGCAACCATCAAGGGGGTTAAACATACCTACGGCTATGCTGTGAATGATATGGGCGTGGTGACCGTCCAGTTTTTCGTCGGTGCTGACGAAGAACGGAGCCTGCTGCTGCTCTATAACCAGTTGATGCGCAACATGGACCGAATGACGCCGGGAGCCAAACCACCACTGGTCAAGAGCATAGGAGTGAACGATGTCCCGATTCTCGGTGTGACCCTGAGTTCGGACCAGTTTAACGGTATGGATCTACGCGAACTCGGGATGCGGGTTCTGGAACAACTCCGGAGCATTCCCGATGTTGGCGACAGCATGGTCATCGGGGGACAACAACGTGCCGCACAGATCGAAATAGATCCACAACGACTGGCCAGCGCAGGTCTGAACCTCAATGAGATTCTCGAGCTGCTGCGTGCCTCCAATCTGGTGATGCCGGCCGGAGATCTGGTCAACAGTAATCACCAGTATGCTCTGCGCGTCAATGCCGCTTTCAGCAACATCCCTGAACTGGGCAACCTGATCATCGGTCAGGCCAATCAAAAACCAATTTTCCTCAAAGACATTGCAACGGTACGTGCAGGGCCATTACATGAAAAACAGTACACCACGCTCGCCTACGGAGCAGGCAGTCCGGAGAGGCAACCTGGTAATCCGGTTCCGGCTGTAACCCTGGCAATCGGTAAACGTACTGGAGCTAATGCTGTTACCGTCGCCAACGGTATCCTCGAAAAACTGAAAAAAATAGAACGTGAAGCATTACCGCAAGGGGTTAAAGTCAATGTCACCCGTAATTACGGTAAACGGGCAGACGATGCAGTCAATATTCTGATGGAACATTTATCCATCGCTATTGCTGTGGTTGCCCTGATCTTGCTGCTTTTTCTCGGTTGGCGTGAAGCGGCCATCGTCACCCTGACGGTCCCGCTGACCTTGTTTGTCGTTCTGGGGGTGGGATGGATGACAGGCCACACCATCAACCGGATCTCACTGTTTGCACTCATCCTGGCACTGGGGCTGTTGGTCGACGACGGTATCGTCGTCATTGAGAACATTCATCGTCACATCCAGCAAGCCACAACCTCGGTGCGTGATTTCGGCACCCTGATCGTCCAGGCAACGAATGAAATCGGCAACCCGACGATTATGGCCACAATGACAGTCATCGTTGCCTTTATTCCGATGGCATTTGTCACCGGGATGATGGGACCTTTCATGCGCCCCATCCCCATCAACGTCCCCGTCGCAATGTTGACATCGCTGCTGATGGCTGATGTTGTGGTTCCATTTATCGCTTTGCGCTGGCTAAGAAAAAAAGCTGCGCGCCATGAAGCCCACAACCGCTTAACTCTGGAAGACAAAGACAAGCAACCGAAAGACATCCTCCACCGCACCTATCTGAAAATTTTCACTCCTTTGCTCGAAGGTTCCGGCAAGCGGAACCTGTTCTTTGCAGTGGTCACCATACTCTTGTTGTTATCGATGTTAATGCCGGCCTGGCAGTTTATTCGACCTTCCGGAATGAACGGTCCGATCAGTACATTGGGTGTCAACCTGCAGATGCTGCCGGATAGTAACGTCGATTCCTTTGTTCTGGAAGTCAACACCCCTGCCGGCACGGCGTTGGATGAAACCAACCGGGTCGCCCTGGCTGTTGGTCGGGTGTTGGCACAGGACCGTTACGTCACTGACTATGAGACCTATCTCGGCCGCACCGGTCCGCTGAGTTTTGCCGGAATGGTCCGCGGTGATGCCATGCGCGAAGGATCCAACCTGGCACAGATTGTTGTCAATATCGTCGCACACAAGGAACGTCCTCATACCAGTGTGGTTGCTACCGAAATTTGGGCCGCTCTGGCTCATGTGCGTGAGGCTTTTCCAGAGGCGCGGATCAAACTTTTTCTGACCCCACCGGGGCCACCGGTACGATCTCAAGTTCTGGCCGAACTTTACGGCCCGGACTATGAGAAACTCCGTCAAACAGCTGGACTCATCAAAAAAGAGTTCGGCGACATCTATGCAATGATCAATATTGATGATTCCATTACGGCGACCGCCCCCGAGTATCTGATTCGCGTTGATCAATACAAAGCCATGCTGGCTGGACTGGCTCCGGCACAGGTGGCCAAAGCTGTTCATGATTTCGTCGCAGGTGCGGATATCGGAACCTTGCGTGGCAGCGAATCTCCGGAACCAACCCATGTTGTCGTGCGTCTCAAACGGGCTGATCGCGCCTGGATTCAACAGATTCGCGATTTGACCCTTACGAATAAACAAGGAAAACAGGTCCCACTGGCGGGGATCGTACAGATTGAATCATCCAGCGTGGCCAAACCGGTTATGGATCGTGATCAGCATCCGGTGGTTTACATTATGGGGGATATGCTCAATGCCAGCCCTGTTTACGCCACCCTGACACTGAATAAACTTTTCGACGATGCAAAACTACCCAATGGAGTCCATTTAACCACCTCTAACCTGGGTTTCGTCGCATCACAACCGGATGATATCACCCGTTATCAAATTTTATGGGGTGGCGATATGCGGCTGACCCTTGATGTGTTCCGCGACCTTGG
Source organism: uncultured Desulfuromusa sp. (assembly GCF_963675815.1). Taxonomy (NCBI): domain Bacteria; kingdom Pseudomonadati; phylum Thermodesulfobacteriota; class Desulfuromonadia; order Desulfuromonadales; family Geopsychrobacteraceae; genus Desulfuromusa; species uncultured Desulfuromusa sp. The sequence goes on along the minus strand of NZ_OY776574.1, from coordinate 1,563,266 downwards.
TGCTGCATTTATCGTCGGTCTGGTGTTTATCTATCTGATGCTGGTAGCCTATTACCAGTCCTTCATGCTGCCGGTCATTGTCATGGGCGCGATTCCATTGACGTTAGTCGGTATTTTCCCCGGCCATTGGCTATTCAATATGCCCTTTAACGCCACCTCGATGATTGGCTTCATTGCTCTGGCCGGAGTTGTGGTCCGTAATTCGCTGCTTCTGATCGATTTTATTCTCGATTACCGTCGTCAGGGCTATGATTTGAAACATTCGGTACTTGAGGCGGGTGCGGTGCGCTTCAGACCAATTCTGCTGACGGCACTGGCTATCATGCTCGGTTCTGCAGTGATGATCAGTGACCCAGTCTTTGGCGGGTTGGCATTGGCATTGATCTTTGGAACCTTTGCTTCAACATTACTGACCCTGATTGTTATTCCGCTGTTCTACTATCTCTGGCAGCGGCACGAGCAACATGTGCATCCGCAAGAGAGTTAACCCGTAAGAACACACCTTGTGTCAGCGCATTGTCGCTACAATCCAAAATCTCCCCACCGGCAGAGGCCGATAGATTCTCATTGCCGGTGGGACTATCTTCCCGGATCGTTCCTGCGGCCCCCATTCCCGTATCTACTTGATCCGGTCTGCCGTTCCTCATTCCTGTTGATCATCCGCTTTAACCCATCTATTCGTTCTTTTTCAGGGGTTCGTGTTTGTGGAGGGGATTGAATTTGACGCTTTTGGGAAGGCTGTTTTTTATTAGAGATTGATCTTTGGGGTTGAGTCCCTTGATGAATACGCTGCCCTTGATCGGTACTGCGATGTTGCTGTTGCTGTTTGAACACCCGGGGGTTGGAAGGTTTCATTTGAGGTTGCTTCCGAGGGGTGTGAATGGTGTTGTCATATCGCTTTGACCGGATAACAATGCCTCGCTTATCAATAGTATAATAACTGGTTCCCCGGCGCGACTCCAAAGAACGGTGTGGAGATTGCCCATATCTTTGAGCGGTCCGCTTATCGCGATAAGCGACACCACGCCGATGACTGGGGACATGTCGCCAGGTATGCGTAGAAATGACTCGCTCCTTACGGACAAACCGGGGTCTTTTGTGAACATTGACATAAATGCGATGACGAGGCCAGTCAAAGTAGCTCCAACTGCCAAAAGCAAAATTTAGCCGGATTCCCGGATAAAAGGATATACCAACCCCCAGGTGAACTGAAGATGGCCCCCAATAATAGGGAAGATATCCAGGATACCACCAGGAACCATAGACATAGTACGGATCATAGTAAGGAACATAAATCATGTGTGGATAAACAGATTCTATAATGATGGACTCTGTTCCAACAACCACCTTCTGTTGTTTATTGGTGTAAAGATTCCCCTCGGCATATGCCTTTTCACGTAAATGCTGTACCGTGGTCATGACATCGGCTTCCTGAGCGAGAAAAGCATTCCCCAAATCTGTGGTTTCTGAAATCTGTTCACTCATTCGCGCCAGAGTGGATGGGAAATGGCATAACGCCTGAACACTGGGGTCCCAATTCTTTTCATAAAGAGCTTCATCCAGGGCATCTCCCTCCAGATGAGAATTCACTTTCACCCAGCGATCAGCCTCAATAACTTCGATGGGGTAAGTCGAGGCCATCAAAATCTGCGATAGCAAAGCATCAGGGTAAAGAGCAATAGGTGCAAGCATCTGGGTCAGTTCCTGTTGGCTATACGAATCACCAGCGACTTGCCCCATGGTGTCTGCAGCAAAAACGGAAGAGGGGAGAACAAAACAGCAGCAGAAGAAAGAAAAAAATATGAGCTGCTTAACTCTTTGATTAAAGACTCTTGCTTTCATAGCAAACTCCTGAATATTCTGGAAGGTGCTGTTCACATCAGCTGACAGCAACAGTCAAAGCAGCTGAGCAATGTCGCAGTTCTGCAGATTCGACTGTCTATATTAACTATAGCAGAAGCAACTTTTGTTGATTGTAAAGTAAAGTAAAGTTTTATTATTTCAGAAAAGTTTCAACCGCTAACCAAATCCAGTGCTATATAATGAAAACAAGTGAGTCAATATTTCAAAACGATAAAAAGCGGCCAGATCCAGGAGGACTGAAATGAATAACACTCATGCTTCATCCCACAAAAAACCGCATATTTTGATCGTAGGTGGAGGATTTGCCGGCTTACACTGCGCAAAAAAACTTGCCGAAGCTGATGTTAAGATCACCTTGGCGGACCGGCATAATTATTACCTGTTTCAACCTCTCCTCTACCAGGTGGCAACGGCAGCTTTATCTCCGGCAGATATTGCTGCGCCAATTCGTAAAATTCTGCGCAATCAGCAAAATACCAGCGTCGTTTTGGCTCGTGTTCTCAGTGTTGATGTCAATAAAAAGCGCGTTAAATTTCAACATGGAGAGGTTGCTTATGATTATCTGGTGCTCGCAACCGGAGCAACACACTCTTACTTCGGCCGTGATGACTGGGAGGAATTTGCCCCCGGTTTGAAAACCGTCGATGATGCTCTGGAAATCAGACAGCGCGTTCTACTGGCCTACGAAGCGGCTGAATGGGAAGATGATGACGCAGCCCGCCAGGCGGAATTAACCTTTGTCGTCGTTGGTGGTGGGCCTACAGGTGTTGAGATTTCCGGAGCATTACAAGAAATAGCAGCCCAGACATTTCCTAAGGATTTTCGCCATATCGATACCACCACCGCCAGGATTATCCTCATAGAAGCAGCTGATCGACTGCTGATGGCCCTTCCTGAAAAGCTGGGAGAACAAGCCTTGCGAGATCTGGAACAAATGGGTGTCCAGGTTCGACTGAACAGCATGGTCACCGACTTGCGTGAAGGGGAAGTGCAGATTGGAGATGAAATTCTTCCGGCAAAAAACGTCATCTGGGCCGCCGGGGTTCGTGGCTCAAAGTTGGCTGAGACGCTTAATGTTGAGCTTGACAGGCAGGGACGGGTTCTGGTCGCCGATGATCTCTCTGTCCCCGGTCACCCGGAAATCTTTGTCATTGGAGATCTGGCTCATATAACCGATAAAAAAACCGGGCGCCCTGTCCCCGGAGTGGCTCCTGCAGCAGTTCAAATGGGGCGATATGTCGCATCCTCTATTTGCAGTCGCTTAGCAGGAAAAAAGCATCCGGACTTCGCATATCGCGATAAAGGGAGTATGGCGACAATCGGTCGAAACCGAGCTGTCGCCTCTATTGCCGGTCAGAACTTTACTGGTTTTTTTGCCTGGTTAATCTGGAGCTTGGTCCATATCTTCCCGCTGATCGGGTTTCGTAGTAAGTTGTCAGTCGTTTTTTCCTGGGTTCTGAGTTATTTTTCTCTGAATAAAAGTGTCCGGTTGATTACCGGACGATCAAAAAGCCAGGTAAGAAAAGCAATGGGTCTTGTAAACATGGAAACCACGGACTGTGAAAAATCAACAGAAAAAAACATTCACGGATAGGAGGTCTTATGTTTAAAGTCACGCGGCATAGCGCAAATCGCCTGGATATTGAACTAAGTGGAAAGTTAAGCACCGAAGAAATGAAAATTGCACTGGACGAACTTGTCAAGACATCAGAAAATATTGAGCATGGCAAAATGCTTTACAAAATTATAGACTTTCACCTTCCGTCTCTTGGAGCGATTGTTGTCGAATTCTCTCGCCTTCCGGCAATGTTTGGGCTGATAAAAAAATTTGACCGGGCAGCCGTCCTGACAGATAAAACCTGGCTTAAAAAAGCAAGTGAATTTGAAGGTTTTTTGTTTCCGGGGCTGGAAATAAAAGCCTTTTCCGGAGATCAAAAAGAAGAGGCAGAAACCTGGCTATCACATTAGACTGATGGTTGTTCCAGCAGTCAGTCAAAAACATGGGCTTATAGGTAAGAAATGAAAAAACTCTATATTATCAAGGTGGGCACTACTTTTAGCTCCACAGCAGAACGTTATGGCGATTTTGACAAGTGGACAACTGACGCGATCGGTTCAGTTGCGGTTGAGACGCAAACGTTAAATATTGAACAGGGTGCTGAGCTTCCGAAAGCGGAAGAATGTGCCGGTGTGGTGATAACCGGCTCACACGCAATGGTCACAGATCACCTTCCGTGGAGTGTTCAACTGGAAAAATGGATACCGTCTCTTCTTGACGCCCGCACCCCACTGTTCGGGATCTGTTATGGACATCAACTCCTCGCACAGGCCGCAGGAGGTCAAGTCGGCTTCCACCCACAGGGCAAAGAGATCGGAACTGTTTCCATCAATCTTCTTCCGGATTGCACAACTGATCCCCTGTTTCAAAACCTGCCGACGTCTTTTGTCGTTCATACAACCCATGCTCAATCGGTCAGTTCCCTGCCGACAGGGGCAGTCCGTCTGGCAACCAACAATTATGAGCCTAATCATGCCTTTCGCCTTGGGGACTGTGCCTGGGGAGTTCAGTTTCACCCTGAATATAATAGCGCTATTATGCGCTCTTACATTACTGAGCAAGCGGAGGAACTCAAATCAGCAGGACGGGATATTGCGGAGCTTATCAGGGCTGTGTCTGAAACGCCCGAGGCTATTGCAACGCTCAGAAATTTTGCCCGTTATGTCGAAAATGACCAGAGCAATAGAGCAGAGCGAAAACAGGTCGTTTAAACGCACGAGAAGGCTAATCAGACAGCTCTCAAGCTGCACATAGACGACATTCAATTATCATAAGGATACGGAATACTACTATGGCTTCTTACAACAAAGAATTATGGCAGACGGTCACTTATCTCTTTTTGAGTAAATTTGTACAACAGGCAAATGTCTCTTTCCCCCAGGATGAATTAATAAATGTCAAAAACGTTGAGCTCGCAAAACGTTTTGCCCAGATGGTTGGTGATACAACAGATGAAAAAAAAATCAAATTCGCTTTACTCAAGGGCCTCAGAGAGCTGGAAAAAGATGAAATGGTACGACGGTTGGACGAAACAACCCTGCAACTCAGCGAGAAGGGGTTTGCCAGAATGAAAATCGAAGTCGACACCGCAATGATGAAAATTGCACAGAGTTTTCCGGAATCAGTCCCTAAAGGCAAATCGGGCCCAACGGTGCAATAGAGACTTTTCCTTATTCGTGCCTGCAGTTTTTTACCTGAAAAACAGACTAATCCCGAGGAACTGCCAGCATTTTATCCAGAGCCAGTCTTGCTTTAACACGAATATCTTCAGCAACAGTGATCCGTGTCTCCATGGTCTCCAGACAGCGCAGCACGTCCTCAAGGCTGGTAATTTTCATGGTTGGGCAAAACATTTCCCGGTTTGCCATGATGAACTGTTTGTCTGGATTTTCTTTGCGAAGTCGCCAGAGAATTCCATTTTCAGTTCCGACAATAAATTTCTTTGCCGGGTTCTCAGCTGCAAATTCATACATGCCACTTGTTGAGCAGATATGATCGGCCAACGCCAGAATTTCGGGCTGACATTCGGGGTGAACCATAAACAGAGCTTCGGGGTGGTCAGCTTTCACCTGCTCAACCTCCTCAACTCTCAACCTATCATGAGTCGGGCAATATCCCTCCCAAAAAATACAGTCCTTTTCGGGAACATTCTTGGCAATGTAGCGACCCAGATTGCGGTCAGGGACCAATAACAATTTTTTGGCCGCCACTGAGCGGGCAACACTGACAGCATTGGAACTGGTACAACAGATATCACTTTCTGCTTTGACCGCAGCACTTGAATTGACATAGGTCACAACAGTGGCATCAGGATGCTGTTTTTTTAATGCTTTCAGCCCTTCAGCAGTGACCATGTCGGCCATCGGACATCCGGCATCGGCACGCGGCAGCAACACAGTTTTTTCTGGAGAAAGGATTGCAGCACTTTCCGCCATAAAATGAACGCCACAAAAAACAATGACCTGTTTGTCGGTTTTTTGAGCTTCAACCGAAAGAGCCAGTGAATCTCCTGTGATATCAGCAATTTCCTGAACTTCATCACGCTCATAATTATGGGCGATGAGAAGCGCATCTTTTTCAGCAGCCAGTTGTTTTATTTTCTGTTGTAGTTTTTTTTGATCCATTGTCCTGACTCACTTTTATTTGTGGGCTTAAAATGAGTTCGGATGGTAGACTAACCCTCTTTAGAATGTCAATCTTTTCGCTTCCCCAGAACGCTTGACAGTTCTTTTCAGGAGGGCTATTCTCGCGGCATTAAGGGGCTCTACGGCCCTCTGGAATGTCCCCTTTCAACAGCACAACCAAAGCTCAAATCGAGAGGAAATTAAATAGATGTTTGGCATCGGAATGACAGAAATGGTTCTCATTGCCGCGGTGGCGCTGATTGTCCTCGGACCGAAGAAACTTCCTGACCTCGCCCGCTCATTAGGCAAGGGTTTTGCTGAGTTCAAACGTGCTACAAATGAGCTGAAGAGCACAATTGATCTGGAAATCAAAGCGGAAGACGAGCGTCACAATAAACAGGCGGCCCTGCAAAAAGAGCAACAGACCCCGGACAAGACCGATGAAGTCCTGTTTCACCCCGAGGTTGAAGAAGCCGACCCGGCGACAGAAACCGGGGAATCTCCAATTGTTGCCGACAATGAAGCGGAGCAGCAGCAGACCGAGACCGGAAAAGAAGCTGTGGAGTTGAAAGATAATGTCTGAAGGTATGGCGATATCTGAACATCTGGGAGAATTACGCAAACGGCTGATGATTTCCGCGTTAGCCTGGCTAGTTGCTTTTCTGGGTTGCTACAGCTTTGGTGAAAAACTCTTTGAGTATATTGCTACGCCTGTTCGGCAAGCTCTGCCCGAGGGAAGCTCACTGGTTTTTATCAATGCAACTGAGCCCTTTTTTACCATCCTTAAAGTTTCAGCGCTCGCAGGGCTGGTCGTTGCCTTTCCTCTGATCATCTGGCAAGTCTGGATCTTTATTGCTCCAGCCCTTTATGGTCATGAAAAACGACTCGCCATTCCATTTGTCCTTTTCAGCTCTCTTTGCTTCGGGACTGGAACATATTTCGGATTCACCCTTGTGTTTCCGATGATTTTTTCTTTTCTGGTCACCTACGGTACCAATGTCGCCGGGATCAATGCCATGTTGTCGATGGGTGCCTACCTAACTCTGGCCTCCCGTCTGTTGATCGCATTCGGACTGGTTTTTGAACTTCCAATCGTGATCTTCTTTTTAGCCCGCATGGGGATTGTTGATCATAAATGGTTGTCAAAAAATCGCAAATTTGCACTTTTACTGGCTTTTGTTATGGGGGCATTCCTCACCCCTCCAGACATTTTTTCACAGGCGTCTATTGCCGTTCCTTTTATTGTTTTGTATGAAGTTGGAATCATTGTTGCCCGTCTGTTTGGCAAGAAAAAAAGCGAGATTGATGACGACATTGAAGATGAAGATCCTGATTAAAAAATCGCCTTCATTATCGATGTTACAAATAAAAGTCCGGTCATTCTGATCGGACTTTTGTTATTTCCGGACACTTCTGCCGCTTGACAACCTGACCGGAGAAACGCAAGATTAAAACCTGTCTGCATAACCAAACAAAGAGATAAAATTATGCGTCTGACTGTAAAAATCACTTTTGCTGTTCTCCTCGGAGTTGCCCTGGTTTTTTCCGCTTACAGTTATTTTTCTATTCAGCGGGAGCGGGAACAGCTTAAAAAAAACCTGAGCCGCGAATCACGTCATATCGGTGAGAGTTTACGCTTTCTGGTGACAGAACTCTGGCAACAGCGCGGTGAAGACGTCGCTATCGCCTTTCTGAAACGGGCTAATCGTGACTACAATCAGACCTTAGTTCGCTGGGTTTGGATTGAGGGGGAAGTTCCACCGCAATATCAACCACGCGTCCCGATTGAGAAGCTGGAGGAACTGTTTCAGGAGGAGACGGTGGCATTACTGGCAGGGTCACCTGATGGTAAGGATTTCCTCCTGACCTATTTGCCCCTGATCACAGTAGATGGACGCATTGGTGCCATTGAACTTTCTGAGTCAATGGATGAAATGCATGATTATGTTCAGGAAAGCCTGCGACGCTCAGCCATCGTGGTTGGAGCATCCATTATCTCCGGCCTTCTTTTTATGGGAGCTCTGGGAAGCATCTGGATTGATCGTCCAATGCGAAAATTAAGAGCACAGGCAGAACGGATTGGTACCGGAGACCTGTCTACCAGTGTCAATCTACCCGGAAGTGGAGAAATATCCGAACTCTCCAGCACAATAGAACGGATGCGGGGACAACTGGCTGAAGCGCGAGAAGCGGAACAGATAGCCACGAACGAAAAAATTGAAGCTCTGGAAAAATTACGTCATACCGAACGCCTGGCAACTTTGGGGCAGCTATCTGCAGGGATTGCTCACGAGCTGGGAACCCCATTGAATGTCATTTCCGGGCGTGCCAAGATGATTTGCAGTGCAGGAATGAAACCCGAGGATATTTCCCGATCAGCGGGAATCATCGGAGAACAGTCTGAACGGATGACTGAGATCATGCGCCAGCTCCTGAGTTTTGCCCGCCGGGGAGAAGCAAAAAAACAGGCCGTTGATCTGAATACTGTCCTACGCTCCATTCAATCATTGCTGGAGCCTACAGCCCGTGAACACGGTGTCGAGCTGCTCATCGATGAAGCAGAGCAATCGCTGCCGGTCTTTGCAGATCCGGGGCAGTTGCAGCAAGTGATCCTCAACCTGACATTGAATGGGATTCAGGCCATTTCAGACGGGGGGAATGTGACCTTGAGCAGCTTCAAAACTTCAGAGATAAGCCCCCCCGACAATATCAAGGACAAGGAGATGAACTGGGTTTGTCTGCAAGTCAAAGACCAGGGAAAAGGAATGGATCCTGAGACTGTAGAGAAAATTTTTGATCCGTTCTTTACGACAAAGGACATCGGTCAGGGGACCGGTCTCGGGCTATCAATCGCGCACGGAATTATCGAAGAACATGGGGGTTGGATCGCAGTTGAAAGCACACCGGAACAGGGAAGCTGTTTCAGCATTTACCTCCCTGCCCCTCCAGAAGGAGAGCACGCATAGTGGAAAGAAACCTACCGGGAAAAATTCTCATTGTTGATGATGATCGCGCTTTATGTGAACTCCTCGAAGAAGACCTCAGTCGTCGGGGACATCAGGTCATGACCTCTCTCAAGGTTATTGATGCAAGAGAATTACTTCATAAGCAAGAGGTTGATATCGTCCTGACGGATCTCAACATGCCCGGGGTCAGTGGTATTGACTTCTGTGCTGAGCTAAAAGACAACCGCCCCGACCTCCCCGTCGTCATTATGACCGCTTTTGGCAGTCTGGATACGGCCATAGCGGCTTTGCGAGCCGGCGCTTACGACTTTGTCACTAAACCCGTAGATCTGGATCTACTCAGCATCTCTCTGGGTCGAGCCCTGCAACATCGCCACTTGCAAGAGAAAGTCCGTCTGCTTGATAATCAGGTGCGTCGCCAGCGTTCAGACGATGAAATGCTTGGTGAGAGCCCGGCATTTATGAAAATCAAAGAACAAATCATGCGCATTGCCGATCTGGAGACGTCGGTCCTGATCGCGGGGGAAAGCGGCACCGGAAAAGAATTGGTTGCTCGTGCCCTGCACCATCAGAGTCAGCGTAGCGAAGGGCCCTTTATAGCGGTCAACTGTGCTGCCCTGCCGGAAAATTTACTGGAAAGTGAACTTTTCGGCCACGTTAAAGGGGCCTTTACCGATGCCAGAGAACAACGCAAAGGTCTGTTCGTTGAGGCAACAGGCGGCACTCTGCTCCTGGATGAGATTGCCGAGCTTCCTTTGGCACTGCAACCAAAGCTCCTGCGGGTTCTGGAAGATCATAAAGTCAGACCGCTGGGAGGGAGCAGTGAAATCGCCTGTGATGTCAGGGTTCTCGCTGCGACTCATCGCGATCTGGAAGAAGCTGTTGCTGCAGGTCGATTTCGCAGTGATCTTTTCTATCGCCTCAATGTTATTCAATTGGAACTTCCACCGCTGCGTGATCGCGGTAATGATATTTTATTATTGGCATTACAGTTCATCAAACAACTCGGTCAACGCTTCAACAAATCGGTGAATGGTCTGGCGCAGCCGGCGGCTGCCAGCCTACTCGCTTATCACTGGCCCGGAAATGTACGCGAACTGCGCAATGTGATTGAACGTGCTCTGGCGTTGACCCTCCATGATCAATTAACGATCGAAGATCTTCCGGAACAGATCCGACATCCCAACGGGACGACACCATTGCCGGCCAGTCTTGTTGACCCAGGAACCATTCTCCCTCTGGATGAAATGGAGAGTCGCTACATTCATCAGGTGCTTGATCAATTAGGCGGAAACCAGACCCTGGCTGCCCGTTTGCTGGGAGTGGACCGTAAAACCCTGTACAGAAAACTGAAAGACTGATGTCCATAGCCCCGATGAACAGATGAAATTCGGGGCAATTTGCCCCACAGGGACATAATGCCCCGCCTCATATCTCCCTAACTCCCCGCTTTTTCAAAGTTAATACTTGGCATGTTGCCTGCAGATAAACTTGTCACTACATCTTCAAGGAGAAAATTATTTTATGTCTAAACGATTATTTTCAATTATCTCAATAACCCTGGCAGCCTTTCTTTTGAGTACATCATTTTTTATTGGAACCGCAACTGCCCAGGACACGGGGTTGGAAAGTTTACGTGAAACAGGTAAAGCCTTCCGCAGCGTTGCTAAAAAAGTTTCCCCGGCAGTTGTATTCATTAAAGTTGAAAAAGAAGTGACTCAGCAAGGTATGACCGGAAACCCTTTTGAAGGCTCACCCTTTGGTGATGAGTTTTTACGCCGCTTTTTTGGTCAGATCCCGCAACATAAATCGCCGGAGCAAATGCCAAAACGTCGCTCATCAGGACAGGGATCCGGATTCATAATCTCCGCAGATGGTTACATCATGACCAATAATCACGTCGTCAGTGATGCCGACAAAGTTTCAGTTCAACTTCTTGATGGCCGCGAGTTTGAAGCAAAAATTATCGGTACAGATCCACCTTCTGATGTTGCCCTCATCAAGATTGATGCGAAAGAAGAGCTTCCATTTTTAACCCTGGGCAATTCTGACCTGATGGAAGTTGGTGATTGGGTTCTGGCTTTCGGCAACCCTTTTGGCCTGTCACATACTTTGACAGCCGGTATTGTCAGCGCAAAAGGTCGGAGTGGTATTGGCCTGAATGACTTTGAAAATTTCATTCAAACTGATGCTGCAATTAATCCCGGAAATTCAGGTGGCCCGTTGGTGAACCTGGATGGTGAAGTGGTTGGGATGAATTCTGCAATCTTCAGCCGTAGCGGTGGTTACATGGGAATTGGATTTGCCATCCCCATCAACATGGCTGCAGATATTCACCAGCAGTTGGTAGAGCATGGAAGTGTCACCAGAGGCCGCCTTGGAGTTCTTATCCAGGATTTGACAAAAGAGTTGGCGGAATCATTTGAAATAGATCAGCGAGACGGAATCCTGATCGCTCAGGTGATGGAAAATTCAGCCGCGGCAAAAGCAGGACTCAAGCAGGGCGATGTTATTTTAAAGCTGGACGGAAGCAAAGTTGACAAAGTCGCGACATTCCGGAACCAGATCGCCATGACCCGCCCGGGCACTGAAGTCGAATTTCAGGTCCTGCGTGATGGCAAAAAGAAAAAAATAAAAGCAACGATCGGTGTCATGGAAGCCGATGATGAAGGCCATCCTATAAGCAGCGACAGTCTTCCTGAATTAGGGATGAAACTGCAAAGACTCACGCCTGAACTGGCAGCTCAGTTTGGTTATGAAGACACAAATGGAGTCCTTGTCACTGCCGTAGAATCAGGATCAATCGCTGAGCGTGCAGGAATCCGGCGCGGTCATTTGATAGAGGAAGTCAATCGCAACGAAGTTATAACTCCTGAACAGGTCAAAGCAGCAATAAAAAACAGTAACAAGACAACGGTACTTCTTCTGGTACGACAGGGAGAAGCGAGCCGCTATCTGGCTTTAAAATTGGATAAATAGCTCATCAGGGCACCTGATGTACTGCTCTACGTCAGGTGCTCTCATCTCGTTTTTGGACGTTACCTCCTACGTTCATCTTGGGGAACCGGCAGGGTTCCCCTTTTTTTTGTCCAAATCCTCTCAGCCGAATTATTTTTACTGCAAACAACTGGGATTTGTTTTATATCTGCATAAGGCAATTTTTAAAACTTCTGTTTCGGAGAGAAGAAATGAAAATAAAACTTTTAACGGGGCTGTTACTTCTCATAGCGGTCCTTATCTATGTCTTCCAAAACGGTTCTCTCGTACCGATTCACTTTCTCAAGTGGGAATATGCAATTTCACAAGCACTCTTAGTGCTCTCATCGCTTCTTATCGGTGTTATTTTAGGACTTCTGCTCAGCTATGTCAGACGTAATAAAGAAAAAAATGCCCAGAAAAAAGCAGAGAAAAAAGCGAAAAAGCTAAAGCGTACAGAAGAGAAACTGAAGAAACAGCAGGAGAAACAACAAAAACCGGAAGAGCAACAACCAGTAGTTTCTGCAGAAGAAAATCATGACAAAGATCAGGAGCAAGTCTGAAAAGCTGAAGGCACCGGGAGCACAAATCCGTTAAGTGCTCCCCGGAAGTATTTCAAGCTTCAATTATTATCCCAGCGCAACATCCAACATCATCATCACGGTAAAACCCATCATCGTCCCAAATGTCGCCGTATCGGTGTTTCCTCCCTGTTGTGACTCGGGAATAACCTCTTCCACAACAACAAAAATCATGGCTCCTGCTGCAAAAGCCAGAGAAAAAGGGAGAACGGGTTTTGCAAGAAGGACCAGAGCGGCTCCAAGCACCCCGGCAATAACTTCAACAAAGCCCGAAAATTGCCCGACCACAAAGCTCCGGTGACGGGAAAAGCCATCACGACGCAAAGGAACTGAAACGGCCAGACCTTCTGGAAAATTCTGGATTCCAATCCCCATGGCCAAGGCCATGGCGCCAGCCATTGATGCTTCCGGGAAACCGGCACCCACAGCTCCAAAAGCAACTCCAACAGCCAATCCTTCAGGAATATTGTGCATCGTAATCGCCAGAACCATCAATGTGCTACGCGGCCAACTGGTTTTCACTCCCTCAGCTTCCGACATGGGAAAGTTCAGGTGGAGGTGGGGCAGAAACTTATCAATCAGACGCAGGAAACCGCCACCACAGAGGAACCCGAACGCAACGACCAGCCACGCCGGAAGGAGTTGTCCTTCAGCCATCTCCAGGGCTGGGGCAAGCAAAGACCAGAAACTTGCAGCAATCATGACTCCAGCCGCAAAGCCGAGCATGAGATCGAGAGTTTTACGACTTGGTTCTTGCTGTAAATAGACCGTTCCGGCACCCAGTGCCGTCATCGCCCAGGTAAAAAGTGTTGCAAAAAATGCTTGCCAAACCGGATGTAAAGATAGAAAGGCATCAATCATGTTAAAAGTCTCCGTGCTTTGTAAAAGTTACTTGAGTCAGCACGAAGCATAGCATAAATTATAGAATATTCGCTTATCATACTTTTAATTCCACTCTTGATAGAATAAAAAATAAGGAGAAAGTTATGAAAAAAACAATTTTGATTACCGGCGCGACATCAGGTTTTGGGAAAGCTTGTGCCGAGTATTTTGCTGCTCAGGGATGGCAGTTGATTTTGACAGGTCGGCGGCGTGAACGATTGGAACAACTACAGCAACAATTGGGTGAGAACGTGCGGCAAATCATGGCCCTCGATGTCCGTGACCGCGAACAGGTCTTTGAAAAACTGGGCGCGCTGACCGAAGTTGATGTCCTGCTGAATAATGCCGGTCTGGCATTGGGATTAGAACCTTCATGGGAAGTGAATATTGACGATTGGGAGACAATGGTTGATACCAATATCAAGGGGCTGATGTATTGTACTCGTGCACTATTGCCACAGATGGTAACTCGCAACAGTGGACATATCGTCAACATCGGTTCTACAGCTGGAAGCTGGCCATACCCGGGAGGGAACGTCTATGGAGGAACCAAGGCATTTGTCAAACAATTCAGTCGTAATTTACGCGCTGATCTTATTGGCAGCAAAGTGCGCGTAACCAACGTTGCTCCGGGAATGGCTGAAAGTGAATTTTCGAATGTCCGTTTTAAGGGTGATACTGAGCAGGCTGCCAAAGTCTATCAAGGGGCCGAAGCTTTACGCCCTGAGGATATTGCCGAAACAGTTTTCTGGATAGTGAATCGTCCCGCCCACGTCAATATCAATGCAGTTGAAATGATGCCCGTCGATCAGGCATGGGGGCCGTTTGCTATCCATAGACAGGACAAATAAACTTTTCTTCACTGCAAAACAGCTTAAAAAAGCTGTCGGCGGAGTGCTTTCTCTAATTCCAGGGCAGGAGTAAAATCGGCTTTACGCTCAATGGTTTTATGACAGTCACTGAGCGCCCGACTGAACAGTTTCATCTCAAAACAGGTTTGTGCTCGCCCCCAGTAGCCTTCATACTGCTGGGGGTGCATATCAATGACCCGATCGTAGTTTTCGAGTGATTGATCAAATTTCTCCAGCACCCGATAAGCCAGTCCGCGATTTGTCCAGGCACGGGAATTTTCTGGATTATACTCAATTGATTTATTGAAATCTTCCAGGCCCTTGTTGTATTCAGCCAAAGCAAACAGAGCCATTCCACGGTGGTTATAAACCAGAGACCGAATTGCAGGATCAAGTTTGATCTTTAAAGCAGAGCTGTAAAGGTTGATCGCTTTTCTGAACTGGTTGTTACTATGTGCCTCCAATGCGCCAAACATCAGTTTTTCCAGTTTTTTTGAAGTCAGATGCTCGGGGACGGGGATCTCTTTTTCCGGTTCCGAAACATCAGAATCCGGTATCTGGGCAATATCAATATTCCGATAACCACAAGACATTGATTCCACAGCCTGACGACATTTCAAACCACGCTGACGGATTTCTTTCTGATGATCCCGGATTTCCTGAAAAATCAGATCAGACAAAGTCAAAGAAGCATTAAGCGAAGCTAGCTTCCGACGAATGGAGTGATTTGGCATACCAATGTCTGACTTGTAGACCAGTTCATGTTCGACCTCTGCCCAGGCTTCTTGAAGAATTGTGCGTAATTGAATTTCACAAACACCGCAACTATAGGGGAGTTGTTCCTCGCATTCCAAAGAGTCCGCCCGGATCAGCAAATGGACAGAATCATAACCAAATTCCCGGAAGGAATGCTGCTCTGCTTTATGCTCCATTTCCAATATTTCAAATCTTTGTGCTATCAGTTGCTCAATGATTTCAAGTTCTTCCAGAAAAGGACAAACGATCCTGACTCCGAGAAGATCTGTAATCTGGAGCATCTCACTCCCTTGCAATTTATTGAGCCTGACCAGCTTTTCACAATAGCTGTCAAAAGCCTTGACCCGATATTTCAGAGTCAGCGATAAGCCTTCTTCTTCAGCCAACTGATGCAACTGCTGATAAATATCATAAAGAATCAATTCATAGTTGGGACGTAGCTCTGCATAGAGTTTTTCTGTTGCAGCCCGATCGGGCAGTGGAAACTGATCCTGTTTACTTTTTTTCATCAATGACCCTCTCCACACTGTAAGCTCACTTCGGTTCCGGTTTCTGATTTCAGAGTCAGGAATAAAGGGTGTAAATATATCACGTCAACACCCGTTACGGCCACTTTTCAACGCAGCTTGCAACACCGGATCCGGAAAATTAAAGTTTCACTCAATTGAGACCGATAAAGAAGAGAAAGGATTCTTCAAATGTCATAGTAAAAAATCCATGGAAGGATTGAAAAATGGTTACAAAGCTCCGAGTTGGTGGTGTTCATGCCTACCAGCTATACCGGGAAGTTGAACCTGTTCCTGCATACCCCAGAATTGACCCACAACAACCACGGGAAGAATATCCGCAGCAGCAGCAAGAGAAGCGTGCGGATAAAAATGACCAGGCAACACGCCGGTTCATAGCGATGCGAACCTTGATCGATAAGCTTAAAGAGACTTCTGAAATCAACCGGGTCGACTACTTGACCACCGAGAATGAATTGCAAGAGCTTGGCTTCGCGATTGCTGAAAAAGAATTGATTGAGCAGCTTCTGGAATTAAAGATTTCGCTGAAAGAAATCGATAAACTGTTCAGTCAAATTCGTCAACTCCCAACAACTCCTGATCTCGGAACCGGCCACAGTTTATCTGCTGCAAACAATTTTTTCCCCATTTTCATTGCGGGTCTTTCCGAATACAACCTCTGCTTTCAAAACCTGCAAGTTCACGCAGAAATCAAAACGGAACCAATGATTGACAATCTGGAACAAAATGGGCGTTTTATGACGGACAAAAACCGCCTCCGTCTGGATTTTCAACAGCGAGGACACTCCAGTCAAAGCAAAGACCTGCTGCAACTGGACATTAGTGTTCTCGTTGCAATCAGTGAAGTTGACGAAGCCGGTCGCAGGGTCATTCTTTATCAACGTCCTGACCAGAGTTATGCTCTGTATGCCGATAAACAGATAGACATGTCAATTTAGAGCCCTGCATAGCTGTTCTCCCGGAAAGCTCACAACCTTGTAACGTTCAACGTTACAAGGGCTCTGAATGTCAACAGCACCTGAATTGGAAAAACACCGATCCCTTATTGATTGATACCCATCTGAGGCAAGAAACGAGTCAGATCTCTTGGCAGAGAACAATTGACAGTGATCCGTTTCCGGCTGAAAGGATCGACAAAAGTCAGGCTGCGGCAATGAAGGAACAACCTCTGGAGTTGTCTGGAACAAGGCCCTTTGTAGCGTCTATCGCCATAAAGAGGATGTCCGGCATCAGCAAACTGGCGTCGAATCTGGTGCTGGCGTCCCGTATGTAATTGCAGTTCCAACAATGATGCATTGTCATTACTGACCAGAGTTTGATAGCTGGTTCTTGCTGTTTTTAATTTCCCTTTGGCTGGAATATCAGTCTGCAGATCTCCCCGGCCCAGCAGTTTCCCGTGGACTAGGGCCAGATAGGTTTTCACGACTTCTCCCTGCATGAAAAGCTTACCCAGCTCAGAGCAACTTTTCTTTCCCTTGCCGAACAATACCGGCCCAGACGTTTCAAGGTCCAGTCGTTGTACGGGAGCAGCTCTGAATTTATCCCCGCGATCCAGCAGAAACTCAGCCACCCGAGTAGTGAGATTATCGCGCTCATGACCTTTACTGTTATGAATGGCCAACCCGGCAGGTTTATTCACGATCAGGATTTCCCGTGATTCATAAAGAATATCAATTTTCGGTGCTGAACGTTGAGGTGCAGACATCAACTCCAGAATCCGTGCACTTTCAGGTACGGAGATCTTTGTACCCGTTGGCAGACAATCATTGGCAGCAATATTTCCGCCACGACTTTTTACTTTTCCTTTTTTAAACAACTGGCGCAGATAACCAACAGGTGCCGCAGGAATTGATTCCTGCAAAAACTTTTCAGCTGTTAATCCGGCATCTTTGTCAGTGACAGTAAATTCAGGCATTGTCTTTCCTCAACTCCCTGTTCCCATATCCAGATGCAACTCTTCCCGTAAACGTCTGGCAATAGGACCGACCTGCCCCTGATTGATGATAAATCCATCAACCTTAACCACAGGAATCACTTCCAGGGACGTTGACGTAATAAAAACTTCATCAGAAAATTGTAGATCCTGGAGTTTGAATTCCCCTGCGATAACACGCAGGTTCAATTTTTCTTCGCACAAGCGCATAATCGTTGCGCGCGTCACCCCTTCCAGCAATCCTGTTGAAGCGGCAGGAGTGAAGACCCACTGATCCCGGGTCCAAAAAATATTGGAGGCTGAGCCTTCACAGATATGATCCTTATTGTTCAGCATAATAACCTCAAAAGCACCCGTTGCCTTTGCTTCCAACTTTCCTAAAAGACTATTGAGATTGCTGATAGATTTAATTTTAGGGCTGATAGCTTCGGGTGCATTTCTTCGGGTTTGAGCAACTTTGACCTCAATCCCCTGCCGATAGTAACGATCATCAAGACCTAGAAACTCGCGACCGACAATCAGACAGGTCAAGTCGTTATCCATATCCCGTTGAAAACCAATCTGCCCCTTTCCCCGGGTGATCGTGATCCGGTAGTAGGCATTATTCCAGCCATTTCTCTCACAAAGCTCCAGAAGGATATCTTCTAATTGTTGCTGCGTGAAGGCAACCGGGTAAGAAAGAGCTTCTGCTGACTGCAACAACCTCTGGTAGTGACTAGAAAATTGGTAAAGTTTCTTGTCAACAGAGCGAAAACTTTCAAATATTCCATCACCATAGAGAAAACCCTGATCAAAGACTGAAATTTTTGCAAGGTTGCCGTCAATAAATTCACCGTTAAGGTAGACATCACTCATTTTTTATTCCTGAAGTTAATTTGGTTTCTTAAAACACATGTAAAATCATGCTGATAGATCATGGTATCTCAATATCAAGTTTGACGTAAGAGGCAAAGAAATTAGAACACAAAAGTCGCGTCTAAAAGTAAATGTCTTTTTAGTCTTGTGAGACATAACAAATGATTGATATATGTAATATTTAACCCTGAGGAACAATGATTGTGTAGCTTAAAACTCCTTTCATGACCCCATTTCAAAAACATAAGAAGGATAAATACCCCATGGACTTCATTGATTTACGTAGCGATACCGTGACCCATCCCACCCCTGAAATGCGTACGGCAATGGCAAATGCTCCTGTTGGCGATGACGTATATGGTGAAGATCCAACGGTTAATCAGCTTGAAGCAGAAGCTGCCGCCATGTTTGGCATGGAAGCCGGTCTGTTTGTCACCAGCGGCACCCAGGGAAACCTGGTCGCGTTATTAACCCATGCCCCACGAGGCAGTGAAATCATTGCAGGAGATAAAGCCCATATTGTCCTCTATGAACAAGCGGGAATGGCAGCTCTTGGTGGAATTATGCCGCGAACCCTCCAGGTGCAGGATGATGGAACTTTGTTGCTGCATGAAATTGAGGCGGCCATCCGTGAAGATAATGAGCATTTCCCCCGGACGAAACTGATCAGTATTGAGAATACCCAGGGAACTGTGGGTTCCGTTCCACTCAGCCCTGAATACACTCAGCAAGTGGCCGATCTGGCTCACCGGCGAGAACTGAAATTACATATTGATGGAGCGCGGATTTTCAATGCAGCGACAGCATTTAATGTTTCTCCCGCTGAAATTATTGCGGGGGCCGACAGTCTGACTTTTTGCCTATCTAAAGGTCTCGGGGCACCGGCAGGTTCAATCCTCCTTGGCAGTAAAGAGTTCATCAAGGAAGCTCATCGTAACCGCAAGATTCTTGGTGGTGGAATGCGACAGACAGGGGTTCTTGCTTCAGCAGGACTGATTGCCATCCAAAAAATGACGCAACGGCTGCATGAAGATCACGCTAATGCCGCCGATCTTGCTGAAAAGCTCAAGGATGTTCCCGATGTCAAAATGCTGAGTCAGCACACAAGCTTTGTCTTTTTCCAGCTGGAAGACTCTGCAAAATTAAGCCCGGCGGAATTCACGACAGCAATGCGCCGGCACAATATTCTTCTGAGCCCCTATCCCGGTTATGAACGTAAGTTTCGAGCCGTCCTTCACTATTGGATCACTCCCGAACGTGTTGATGCTGTTGTTGCGGCCATGAAACAGGTGTTAGGCTAGAACCCCTTGTCCAGGAGAAAAAATGATTTCTGAAATCACCACTGAGAGTCTTTGGGCTGACCTCCGGAAAGTAAGAGAGACAGCCCCTTTGATTCACAACATTACCAATTATGTCGTCATGAACAATACCGCCAATGCACTTCTGGCGGTTGGGGCCTCCCCTGTTATGGCTCACGCTCAAGAAGAGGTTGAAGAGATGGTTGCTATCGCTTCAGCATTAGTGATCAACATCGGGACCCTGAGTCAAGACTGGATTGCAGCAATGGCGTTGGCCATGACAGCTGCGACTGAAAAAGGAATTCCGATCATTTTTGATCCCGTCGGCTCGGGGGCAACATCCTATCGCACCCGAATTTGTCGCGAACTATTAACTGTTAATCCCAGCATTATCAGAGGAAACGCATCGGAAATCATGTCTTTGGTTGATGCCTCAATTCAGACCAAGGGGGTTGATAGTGGTGCTGACGTCAGTCTGGCAGAACAGGCGGCGTTGAATCTGGCACACCATTATTCCTGTGTTGTTGTTGTCAGTGGGGCGATCGATCTGGTGACCGATGGTCACAAAAAAATTGCCGTTCCACATGGTGATGCCATGATGTCCAGAGTCACCGGTCTTGGCTGTACCGCAACGGCCCTGATTGGGGCCTTCAGCGCCATCAATACCGATTATTTCACAGCAGCCGTCCATGCCATGGCGCTCATGGGAATCTGTGGAGAAATGGCCGCTAAAGAGGCTAGCGGGCCCGCAAGCTTACAACTGAATCTGATTGATACGTTTTACAATATTGAGAAAAACCACATTGCCGCATATCTAAAAGACTGAGAATTATGAACCTCCATCTTGTGACTGACCGGAATCTGACTCTGGGACGACCATTACTTGATATTATCCATGCAGCTGTCGCTGGTGGAACATCTCTGGTGCAATTACGGGAAAAGGATTGCTCAACCCGTGAATTTATTGAGCTGGGGAAAGCGGTCACTGCAATGCTGAGTGATCACAAGGTCCCTTTAATCATCAACGATCGGGTTGATGTTGCACTGGCAATCGGAGCTCAGGGAGTTCATATTGGCCAAAGTGATATGCCCTATCCGCAAGCGCGGGCCATTCTTGGGGCACAGGCAATTATAGGGCTGTCTGTAGAAACTCCCGAACAAGCACTTGAGGCAAACCGATTCGATGTCGACTATCTTGGGCTGAGTCCCGTATTTGCAACGGCGACTAAAAAAGATTTGCCACCGCATCTGGGACTGGAAGGAGTTCGGAAAATTAGAGCATTAACCAAGCATCGGTTAATTGCAATCGGTGGAATTAGCAGTCACAATGCAGAAAATGTCATCAATGCCGGGGCCCACGGCCTGGCTGTTGTCTCCGCACTTTGTGCGGCTCCTGATCCCAAAAGTGCTGCTCTTGAACTCTGTGAAAAAATTGCTGTTGCAAAAACAAAGACAGAGGCAACCTGATTCTGGTCTTTTCAGAACGTTCAAACAATCTCTTTCCGTATCTGTTTCTTTTTAACCAATGCAAGATAGTTACCGCAAAGGATCAATCCAATTCCAAGCACTCCTGGAATAGTCCAGTGATAATCTTCCCAGATAGTTGATAACAGCAGTGCTACAATTGGAAACAACAGGGTTGCATAGGCCGCCCTTCCGGCTCCGATGCGGCCAATCAGGCTCAGATAACAACCGAAAGCAATCACCGAACCGAACAGGGCCAGATATCCCAGAGAGATCAAGTAAGCAGGAGTCATTTCCAGCTGCATCGGATCACCACTTAAAACCGCAATCAGAAGCATGCAGAGAGCACCGTAACTCATGCCGTAAGCATTGGTCTGGACAACCGGCAGCATCTGCTGCTGGTTACGAGCAGACAGAATATTCCCCAATGACGCTAAGTAGGTCGCTCCAAAACTGAGAAACATCCCGAAGAGAATCGGCCCGGAAAAATTGACGCTCGCCAGTTCCGGCCAGAACAGTAACCCCAGCCCAACAAGGCCGGCCCCCGCGCCCAGCAGAACCCGCCATTCCATCGGTGTCCCGAGAAAGATTCGCCCATTGATCAGGTTCATAATGACAATGGTGGAAAAGACCACAGCTGCCAAACCACTGGTGATATAGAGCTCGGACAGATAAAACAGAAAATAGTTCAGGGAAAACAGCATGATTCCCTGGAGTGCAATATAGAGATGGTCCTTGACGGAAAAACGCATCGACCGTTTTGTGACCAGACACCAGATCATCAGTAACAGTGCGGCCAACGCAAATCGATAGGCAATCGACCAAGCCGGAGCGACGACTCCCAGTTGATATTTTATTCCGAGCCAGGTCGAACCCCAGATCAGGATAGTGAAGCTGTAAAAGAGGATATTCAGCATGGTCTCTATTTCTGAAGTTCAAGTTGCCGTTGTGCTAATTGACCAAGGCTTTTAATCGCTTCCTCAACTGCAGGATCCCAGAGGGTCGCGCTCAAGCGGATACAATGATGGAATTTACCCTTGATTGAAAACAGCTGTCCCGGAGCAATCCCGATACGCAAAGCCTTGGCTTGTTCGTACAGAAGCAGGGAATCGATCATTCCCGGCAGTTCCACCCAGAGAATAAAACCACCCTGAGGCCTTGAAACCCGAGTTCCTTCTGGAAAAAATCGGCCTATGGCATCCTGCATCAGTGCAACCTGTCGGGCATAGCTGCGCCGTATTGACCGGAGATGATATTCATATCCGCCGTTTGCCAAAAACTCTGCAATGGCTTGTTGCGGGGGACTGGCCGTTGCCACTCCGGCAAGCATCTTGCCCCGCTCAATCCGATCCTGAAAGCGGCCGGCGGCTATCCAGCCAACCCGATATCCGGGAGCGAGCGTTTTACTGAAGGATGAACACAGCAACACGTTGCCGGTTTTATCGAAGGCCTTGGCGACTCCGGGGCGATCATTAGCAAAGGATAAATCACCATAGATGTCATCTTCAATCAGCGGGACCTTAAAATGCTCCAGCAGTTCAACCAGGCGTTGCTTGTCTGTTTCAGCCAGACTGCTGCCAAGAGGATTGTTGAAGTTTGAGATCACCAGACAGGCACTGACTTTTTCCGCGTTCCGCTCCAACGCATACTCAAGAGCTTCAAGACTGATACCACCACGCGGAGAACTTGGGATTTCCAGAGCCTTGAGACCAAGTTCTTCAATTAATTGCAGAAAGTTGAAATAAAATGGCGTCTCGATAACAACGGTATCACCCCGTTGACATAAGGTTCGTAGTGAGAGTGCCACGGCTTCCACGCAGCCTGAGGTAATCACAATCTGATCGGGACTCAAAGTACAGCCGGACAGCAACAGGCGCCGAGCAATTTGCTGACGTAATCTCAGGTTTCCGGGAGGAAGTTCGTAAGCAACCGATTGGCGGGCAAAGCGTCGTGTTTCCCGCGCCAGCATGCGATTGAGTTTTTCAACCGGCAGCAACATATAGTTGGGCGTTGCAATACCGAGCTGCAATAACTCCGGATCGAGAAGATCACGCATCACCCGCTGATAAATATCGGGCAAGTTGATTTCAGAGGGATGATGCAAGACCGGAGGGTTGATTTCCGGTTCGGCAGGCAGCTCCGGAAAACGGACCCGGACATAATAACCGGATTGTGGACGGGCTTCTATCAATTGCCTGTCTTCCAGCTGGCCATAGGCTTCCTTGACCGTATTGATACTGACCTGCATTTGTTTACTCAGGCTGCGGATCGAAGGAACCCGCTCTCCCGGTCGTAGCGTCCCCTGCTCAATCAGATGGCAAATCCGCTGCGCAACCTCTTCATATAAAGGCTGTTTTTTATGTGTTCTGACCGCTGAATCAAGCATAGGTTTCTCCGCCAATGTCACCGATACAAAGCCTATTTCTATCAGGTTACCGTCATCCTCAACAGACACAGTTTCCCACTTCGCCAATGGACACAGTTTAAATATTCTCAATCTGGGATGGTCACAATTATACCTCTCTGTATCTGGTTTGGAATAAAAAAAAGCCGATAATGGTGATCATTCATTCTTACGGCCAGAGGAGGACATCATGGAACTGCAGATCGACAATCAGGAATTGATCCATCTGGGAGAGGAGTTTGGACATTCAAAGCTGCTCTGCCTGGAAGGTTACGGCTGGGTGACCCGAGCAGGAGATTCCCGGGATTTGATTCTCCGCAAAGGGGATACCCTGAACATTGACCAAAACGCTCAGATGGTGATGATGGGTCTGACAACGACCCGGCTACGGATACTGGATGAGGCTGGAACAAAGAAACCGGTGCGGATTTCACACGGGCTGTTCAGCAGAAAAGGGCTGAGGCAAAGTTCATCCTCATAAATTCCAGCCAGAAGAACAGGATGATGCCGACAGGTTCCAGGGCTTACGCCACAGAACCGTTCACTCCATCGGGCTACCGGGAAAAGTCCGTCCGGTAACCAGACTCTTGCTCACAATTGCATCTCTGCACCTTCAGCCCCTATTCGTTTATGCCGGATGACAGCAAGCATTGACTGATAAGCACGGAGACTGTTTGAGGCCACTGCTGACAATAAACGCTATAGTCATTTTGAGAAATAGTTCTTATTTAAGGGAACCCTTTTTTAGTTGCCTGAACAGGAATGCTTTGTAAAAATACTCGCTTTAACAGATCAGAATGGTGATAAATCCCTTACTGCCAATCTGATTGCAGAGGAAGGATTGAGTGAATCATGGACTACAAACCGTTTCTGGCATCCAGAACCAGTCGCATGGATGCCAGTGCCATCCGTGAAATTCTTAAAGTTGTTTCCAAACCGGGGATGATTTCACTGGCGGGTGGAATTCCTGCCCCGGAGAGCTTCCCCATGAGCATCATGCAGGATCTGACCAACCAGGTGCTGAAAAAATATGGATCTACGGCATTTCAATATGATCTGACTGAAGGGTTTCAGCCTCTTCGGCAGGCGCTGATCAATCACCTTGAAAATAAGGGACTCTTGGCAACTCAGAACGAAATTCTGATCTCCAGCGGTTCTCAAGGAGGGCTCGATGCTCTGGGCAAGATTCTGATTTCTAAAGGGGACAAGATTGCCGTGGAGGCTCCCACTTATCTTGGAGCCATTCAGGCCTTCAATCCTTATGAACCAGAATATCTGCAAATGGAAACGGACAGCAACGGCTTGATTCCGGAATCACTCGAACAGATTCTTCAAAGCGAACAAATCAAATTTGTCTACCTGGTACCAACCTTTCAGAACCCTACGGGTCGAACCATCCCGTTGGCCAGGCGACAGCGGATCGCTGAACTTATCTGCCGGTATGATGCCCTGCTGATAGAAGATGATCCCTATGGTGACTTACGCTATCAGGGAGATGCCGTTCCATCGATAAAAAGTCTGGCACCAGAACATGTTGTTTACATGGGAACTCTGTCCAAAACGTTTGCTCCCGGTTTGCGAATTGGATATATCCTGGCTCCCGAGCTGATTCAACATTGGCTGGTCTTATGTAAACAGGGCGTTGATCTACACACCAGCACTTTTAATCAGGCGCTAGCGGCTGAATACCTTTCCGGTGGATATCTGCAAGCTCACTTGCCCAATATCATTCGCCTTTATAAACCTCGACAAGAGGCCATGCTTAATGCGCTGGATCAGCATTTTCCTAGCGAATTCAGCTGGTCCCGCCCCGAAGGAGGAATGTTTCTCTGGGTGGAGGGTCCCAGAGGTTTTGACATGGAAAAACTATATCAAAAAGCCGTGCAGCAGAATGTCGCTTTTGTTCCCGGCAGATTTTTTTATTCACAAGAGAATGAAGGGCTGGAGACAATGCGGTTGAATTTTACCATGACCGATGAACAGACCATTGAAAAAGCGATCAAAATATTGGCTGAGGTCACAAGAAAGGTACTCTGAAGATGTTCGGAGTTTGACCATCACCTTTGCATGTGAGGAATTGCCCCACAACAATAAAAACATGCTATTGAGACAGACCATCCAGAGCTGTGTATCGCCATTCTGTGAGCCTCATTTTTTCTGCTGATCCAGCAGCCCAGAAATGAAAACGACACTCGAGAACAGTTTTTGCTTTTAAATATAACTATTCAGAAAAGTATTTCCTCTCCGGTCGCCCCACCGCACCATAGATAAGCTCAGCGCTCAGTTGCCCTGCCGCGGTCAGGTATTCCAGATAACGGCGGGCTGTGGTGCGACTGGCGCCAATCTGTTGACCCACCTCTTCAGCACTGAATCCCTCCAGGTGGGGCTGTTCAAAAACTTTACGGATTTTTTTCAGGGTCAGCGGATCAATCCCTTTTGGATAAACAGGTTCTCCAGGATTCACATCCTTGTAGGGATGTAAAAGACGATCAACGTCCTGCTGATTGATCGTGTTGTCGACTTGCAGCTGTTGCCTGTGATCCTGAAAGCGTTGCAATGCTTCCTGAAAGCGGGGGAACATCACCGGCTTGAGAATGTAGTCGAACACGCCACCATGCATTGCTTCCTGCAACGGTTCTAGTTCCTTGGCGGCGGTGATTAAAATCACATCGGTGACTTGATGACGGGCACGCAGTTTCCAGAGAATTTCCGTCCCCAGCCCCTCAGGGAAGTAGAGATCGAGAAGAATCAGGTCCGGCTGCAGCAGCTCCGACATCTTCTCAGCATCTTCCAGGGTTCCGGCAATGCCACAAACCGTGAAGCCGGCAATTTTTTCGGTGAAATGACGGTGAATCTCAGCAATCCTGGGATCATCCTCGACGATCAAGACGTTAAAATCCATATCAAAGCTTCCTTCGCTTGGGAATAAAGACGGTAAAGAGTGCTCCACCAAGTTCGCTATCACCCAAAGTGATTTGCCCATGCAGATCATTCAACGCGTTCATAACCAGATGCAGACCATGACCGCGATCTTCCTGTTTGGTGGTGAACCCCCTGTCAAAAATTTTCTCAGCAAGTTGCAGAGGAATCCCTGGCCCGGAATCACCAATTTCAAAAACCAGGTCATTGCCGGAATCGGTCATTGAAATTTTTACCTGTGGTTTATTTTCACCGTGCAGGGCCGCATCAAAGGCATTATCAATCAGGTTGCCAAGGATGGTTACCAACTTTTCGCGGCCCAAATCACTGGGAACGTCAGTC
Source organism: uncultured Desulfuromusa sp. (assembly GCF_963675815.1). Classification (NCBI taxonomy): domain Bacteria; kingdom Pseudomonadati; phylum Thermodesulfobacteriota; class Desulfuromonadia; order Desulfuromonadales; family Geopsychrobacteraceae; genus Desulfuromusa; species uncultured Desulfuromusa sp. Next base: position 1,536,467 of record NZ_OY776574.1, on the reverse strand, counting down.
AATTGACTTTCCGGATCTATATGTAAAGCAATCCGCAACTCTTGGGCATGATTGTATTTGCCGATAATAAAGGCTGCGAGAACCGGGAAAGGGACAGCCTTGGCAAGAAAGGCAAACAAACCCTGATAACCGGCGGTCTCTTTACCAATCAGATCAAGAGCTTCTTTTTCATATCCGGTCTGGATCAGACCGGCAATGGTGTGTAGTTTATTGGAATATTCATGGGTTTGGGCGCGCAACATTTCTGAATACTCTTTGACCTGTGAAAGTTGCTTGGCCACGATATCCAATTCGTCCTTACGCCTGAAACTGGCAACGGCACCGACAATATTCCCCTGCTCCAACATCGGCACCGTATTGAGAATCATCATCGTCCCGGAGACTTCAAATTCCTGGTCGAAGCGCTGCTTGCCACCGGAGAGAACCCGGCTCAATTTGGCTCCCGGCAAAACCTGACCGATGGGCAAACCAAGCAATTCATTCTCGTCCTCTTTGCCCAGACTTTCGATCGCCACCCGGTTGATAACGGTGACTCGGGCATCACGATCGATGGCGACAATCCCTTCACGGATTGATTCGATAATAGAAGCCCTTTCGATAAACAGTCGAGCAATCTGTTCCGGCTCAAGACCGAAAATCGCCCGTTTGAAGCGGTTTGAAATACTGACGGCACCAATAATACCGAGCAAAAGGAGGGTAGCGACAAGAAAACCGACTCTGGCCTGATGGGTATGGACAATGTGCTGAACGTCATCAACCAGATAGCCCACCGAGACAATTCCGATAACCGTCCCATCATCAGAAAATATCGGCGCTTTTCCCCGTATTGACGGGCCAAGGGTACCAACGGCCTGCGAAATATAGGATTTCCCCTGTTCCAGAGCCGGAGCATTATCGCCTCCAACCATCCGTTTGCTAATACGATCCGGTTTCGGATGTGAGAAACGGATGCTGTCACGGTTACCGATAACGATAAATTCAGCACCAGTTTCATGCCGCACTTTTTCTGCCAGATTTTGTAGCGTGCCGTCGGGATGTGGCTTGATAATCTGTTCACGAACCAGTGGAATCTGAGCAAGGGTTTTCGACACTTGCAGCGCACGTTGACCAATCTGCTTTTTGAGCACTTCTCCGATCATCACCGTGTACATACCACCGGCAACCAGCGTCAATGTCAGGGCAAGCAGACACACCAAAAGGATCATTCTGGTCTGCAGGTTGGTGGAAAACCTTCTGCGCGCGTCGACCTTTGGATCAATCATAACGGCTCGCTTTGGGTTGCTGTTTGCGTTTTAATAGAGCTCACCTCAAGGAAGATTCACAAAAAAACATTCAATCCGGATTTATTGCCTCGTGTCAAGAGCGATTGCGGATCGATCCACTCTGCAAGCTTTTAAGCAATTTCCCGCAATGCTGTCACACATTCGTGCTGGCGCTCTTCGTTGAACCGCGAAATCATTCTTACGTCTTCTACTCGTTGCTCGCCTAGCATACTTGCATTCCACCATGAACAGTATGAACAAAATGCCCGCAATGGAGCAAAAACTCATTATGGAGCAATTGTTTACAAGGACTCGAAGACTGACTAGTTTGACATTTAAGTCATATACAACAGCGAGCCAGAGAAATATTCACTCACCGTTCGGTCTTTAAACCGAATCACTGCCGAAAAGGAGCCACAGAATGAAAAAGAATTGGGTCGGAAAACTTCTGCTGCTGGTCGCAGCCACAATGCTGATATTGCCGGTCAGTCAGACCTTGGCCTTTGAGCCCGAAAACCCTGAGTGCATAGCCCCGGCAGGCCCGGGCGGCGGCTGGGATTTCATTTGTCGCACTACTGCCAAGAATTTATTTCAATTGGGACTGATCGAAAACGCAATGCAAGTTGCCAATATGTCCGGTGGGGGGGGCGGCGTAGCCTTCGCTCACGTCACCAGGGAGCGCAATAACGATAACGACCTGATTGTCGCAGCCTCAACAAGTACCTCCGCACGTCTGGCACAGGGCATTTTCAAGGGTGCCACCGCTGATGACGTGCACTGGCTGGCAACCTTTGGTGCCGAGTATGGCGTTCTTGCCGTCAAAAAAGATTCCAAATATAAAAACCTTAAAGATGTGATGGACGCAATCTTGGCCGATCCGCGTTCTGTCGCTATCGCTGGCGGTTCGTCGGTCGGCGGTTTTGATCACATCAAGCCAATGCTTGTTGCTCGTAAAGCCGGTCTGAAGGACGTGCGTCAGCTCAAGTACGTTGCCTATGGCGGTGGCGGTGAAGCGATGACCGGGCTACTTTCCGGAGCGGTTCAAGTTATGTCCGGCGACTTTTCTGAACTTCGCGGTTTCTATGAGTCTGGCGATGTTCGGATTATCGCGATTCTGGCACCTCAGCGGCTGAAGGGTTTCCCTGATATTCCGACAGCCAGGGAACAGGGATATGACGTCATCGGTGCCAACTGGCGCGGACTCTACATGCCGAAGGGCGCTTCTACTGAAGCGAAGGAGTTCTGGAAAAATGCGATTCAGAAGATGACCGAGTCCGAGGCGTTCCAGAAAGATCTTGAAGCCAAGGCAATCGAACCTTTTAACAACTTCGGCGAAGACATGAACACATTCGTCAATGGGAGCATCAAGGACATCGCCGATCTCTCTCGGGAAATCGGGATACTCAAGTAATTAGAGCATCGAGGCTGCCCTGATATATGGGGCAGCCTCTTATTTGTTTCAAATCGTTTGAAGAAAAGAGGATTTCATGAGCGACCGGATATTTGGCCTTTTTGGGCTGGCGCTTGCTGCGTTTTACTTCTGGGCGACTTCCATCATCCCCGACAGTTTTATGATTGATGTCGTCGGTCCGCGGACCTTTCCTTATATCGTCGGGACCGTACTAACGATCTGTTCGTTGTACATCCTGCTGCGTCCAGATGCAGAGCCGGACTGGCCGAATCTGACGAACTTCATTGAGGTCATCTTCGCCACAGCGGTGATGTTTCTGTATGGCTGGGCTTTATCCAAAGTCGGGTTCGTGATTGCGACCGTCTTCGCCACCGCTTACCTGTCATGGCGTTTGGGAACCAAGCCGCTTAGTTCTCTGGTCACCGGGATCGCGACCTCCGCGGGCATCTACCTGGTCTTTCATCTGATCCTCGGCCTGTCGCTGGCCAAGGGCCCGCTCGGTTTTTAAGGGGATAAGACAATGGAAATTTTCTCAAATCTGGCTGACGGATTCGCAATCGCCCTTTCCGTCCAAAACCTCCTGCTGGCACTTCTCGGCTGCTTTCTCGGTACGCTCATGGGGGCGTTGCCGGGACTCGGACCGGCCAACGGCGTGGCGATTCTTATCCCCATCGCATTCACCCTGGGACTCGGACCGATCCCATCCATGATCCTGCTCACCAGCGTCTACTACGGCGCCATGTACGGCGGGCGGATCAGCTCGATCCTGCTCAACATCCCCGGCGACGAACCGGCGATGATGACCTGCCTCGACGGCCACCCGATGGCCCTGAAGGGGAAAGCGGGGGAGGCGCTGGCACTGTCCGGCGTCGCCTCATTTACCGGCGATTTCTTCGGCACCTGTGGGTTGATCCTGCTGGCGCCGCAACTGGTCAAGGTCGCCCTGCTGTTCGGCCCGGCGGAGTATTTCGCCCTGTTCACGATGGCCTTCGCCACCCTGGGCGGTCTCACTGCCAGCAACCAGGCGAAATCGGCCTTCGCTGCCGCACTGGGTCTGGGCATCGCGATGATCGGCAGCGATTCGCAGACTGGTTCCGAGCGCTTTACCTTCGGCCATATCCACCTTTACGACGGGATCGATTTTCTGATCGCCATTGTCGGCCTGTTTGCCATCAGCGAAGTCCTGATCTTCATCGAACATCACCAGGGTGGCGCTGCCGCTCAGTCCCGCTCGAAGGTCGGCCGGCACAAATGGCCTGATTTCCGTATGCTGAAGCGTTCTATTGGCACGATAGCACGGTCAACCGGCATCGGTTTTCTATCCGGTGTGCTGCCGGGGGCAGGAGCGTCGCTGGGATCGTTCCTCTCCTACTCGGTGGAAAAGAACCTCGTCGACCCCGAAGGCAAGACCTTCGGCAAGGGTGATCCACGCGGCCTCATAGCACCTGAGGTCGGCAACAACGCGTCCGCTGCCGGGGCACTGGTGCCGATGCTGGCCCTTGGCGTGCCGGGTTCCGGCACCACCGCCGTGCTGCTCGCTGTGCTCCTTCAGCTCAACATCACCCCGGGACCGCTGTTGTTCAGTAACAACCCCGATGTCGTCTGGAGCCTGATCGCGGCGCTCATTATAGGTAACTTCATGCTGCTGGCCCTGAACCTCCCCCTGGTTGGCCTGTTTACCCGGGTGTTGTTGATTCCGACACGGATCCTGATGCCGGCGGTAGCGATGATCTCGTTCGTTGGTATCTACGGTCTCACCGGTTCGACCTTCGATGTCATGATGATGGTCGGTTTCGGCTTTGCAGGCTGGGGTTTACGTAAGCTTGGGTTTCCTTTAGTACCGGTTATCCTCGGTATCCTGCTCGGCAACGAGATGGAGGTCAACATGCGTCGCGCGCTGCAGATATCGGACGGCGACTGGTCGATTTTCGTCGGCAGTCCGTTGGCCATTGGTATTTGGGTTGTTGCGATCATCGGCTTCACCCTGCCAATTTTCATCGGCAAGAAGGTGAAAAAGCAGATGATCGCCAATCATTCCGAAATTGAAGTGGAAGAGGTCGACCAAGGTGGGGATTGATTCAGGTGGTGGCAACTGAAGAGACAATTCTAAAGAATGGTTGTTGAAATTCAAAAGGGTTCTCCGCTGGCGGAGAACCCTTTTGACTGATCTGATCTGAATTAAATCAAAATTCTATTCAGATGATTTCAAATACTTGTAGTAATCGGAATCGGTGGAAATAATCAACTTTCCTTTGTCAGTGATGGTTTTTTTATAAGATTCCATCGTACGCAAGAAAGTATAGAACTCCTTGTCCTGATTGTATGCTTCAGCATAAATAGCAGCAGCTTCAGCATCAGCAGCACCGCGAAACTCCAGAGCTTTCCGATAGGCTTCAGAACTGATTTCTTTCAGTTCACGTTGCATGGTTCCAAGGATTTCCAGTTTTTCCCCTTCCCCTTCGGATCGATACTGAGCAGCAACTTTCTTCCGCTCATTAATCATCCGCTCGTAAACCCGGACGCGCACCTGCTCAACATAGTTAAGTCGCTTGAACTGCACATCGATCAATTCGATTCCGTATTCCGGAGTGCTTGAGCTCGCCTCAAGCAGGATCCCACTGAGAATCTCTTCGCGGCCAATCATATCTTCAGGGAGAATCTGCACACCATCAACCTCAAAACGCTCGGTTCCATTTGCTTTATAATCACCGCCACGCACAAGTTCGACCAACAGGTGGCCGGAAACAGCATCACGAACAACTGAATCAATGATGTCATCCAGACGGCTCAGAGCACCCCGCTCAGTCGCAACGGTTTTAAGAAACAGCAATGGATCGGTAATCCGCCAACGAGCAGTGGTATCAACCCAGATGAATTTTTTATCTTTCGTTGGAATCTGGTTCGGATCGCCATCCCATTTCAGAATTCTTTTTTCAAAACGGGTCACATCCTGAATAAACGGCAATTTGAAATGGAGTCCAGGATACGAAACTTCACCAACAGGCTTACCAAATTGGGTCACGATAGCCTGCTCTGCTTCATTAACAATATAAAAACCACCCTGAGCAATCAGGATAGCAACAATAACAACAATTATTACAAATCCCTTTTTCATTTGACTGCTCCTTCCATGGCCTTACGTAACGGAAGCAATGGCAATAGCCCACCGTTTTTTCCATCCATAATGTAAGTTTCATCCAGATTTGGTAAAACCTCTTCCATCGTTTCAATATGGATGCGTTTCCGGGTGACAAACGGAGCTTTTTTGTATTCCGTCAACAAGGCGACAAAACGATTCGTCTCACCTCGGGCTTTATTGATGCGTTCGACTGCATAACCTTGTGCTTCCTGAAGTGTCCGTTTCGCTTCACCCCGGGCTCTTGGAACTTCCCGGTTATATTGCTCACGAGCCTGAAAAATCAGACTCTCTTTCTGTTGTTCCGCTTCGTTAACCTCGTTAAAGGCGTCCTTTACTGCTTCTGGCGGGTTAACATCCTGAAACTTAACTGTAACGATCCTTACCCCGATATCATATTGGGTCAATGTGGCCTGCAGAGACTGTTGGATCTGATCCGCAAGATAAGCCCGATCGGTGGTGAGAACCTGGGTCACATCCGCATTGCCGATGGTCTTACGGACCATAGCCTCCGCAATATCACGAATTGTCCCGATAGGATCTTTGATTTTAAAAATATATTTGAACGGGTCTGACACCTGAAACTGGACGATCCACTCAACATCACTGACATTTAAATCTCCGGTCAAAGTGAGAGACTCTTCTTCCAGTCCACGCTTGGTATAAACAGTTTTTATCCCCGGAGTGACCGTTCTATAACCAAACTCTTCTTTCAGAACGCGCCCGGTTGGGACCAGGTAAACCTGTTCAACCCCAAAGGGGATTTTAAAGTGTAAGCCAGGGTTGGAAAATTTGGAGAATTTACCAAAGCGTAAAACAACCCCGGTCTCTTCAGTATCGACCTTATACATACTGCTGGAACCACCGATTAAAATGGCGATAACAGCAATAATAATCAATAAAGGAAGGATTCCTTTCTGTGGATTGAACTTGAACTTATTTTTCAGTTGATTAGCGATCTCAATGACTTTTTTTTCCAGGTCATCCCCGGATGGGCCTTGTCCCCAATCTTGCATCATTACCTCTTTCTGTTATGGGTGTTTTTGTGAATTATGGCTTCTGCAACAGTGAAACTTAGAACTTTGAATTGTAACAGATTCTCTCAACAAGGGGCTATCCCTATTTGATTATTCTCTCTGGAGAGCAACTTTAGAAAATGTCTGATTGGCTATTCTCTTTTGGCAGGATATACTTGGAAATCAAATAAATAATTCGCTAAAGGAGAAATTCATGAAAGTCATTGTTGATCTTTGCGTTGTCCCCCTCGGAGTCGGAGTCTCCGTTTCAAAATATGTTGCCATGTGCCAAAACATTCTGGAAGATGCCGGATTAAAGATCCGCTTACATGCATATGGTACCAATATTGAAGGAGAATATGATCAGGTTTTCGCTGCAATCCGCCGCTGCCATGAAGAAATTCATGCTGCCGGTGCCCCACGCATCAGCACGACAATCAAACTGGGGAGCCGGGTTGATCGGGAACAGACAATGGTGGATAAATTAAAGAGCGTTGAAGCAAAACTGGAAAAATAATCTGAGGGGAACTCCACTATGAAGGCACTGGTTAAAAGAGAAGCAACACCCGGGCTGTGGTTGGAAGAGATGCCGATACCGGAAATCGGCATTAACGATGTCCTTATAAAAATCAAACGGACCGCTATTTGCGGGACGGATATGCACATCTACAACTGGGATGCCTGGTCACAAAAAACCATCCCTGTACCGATGATCGTGGGACATGAGTTTGTCGGCGAAATTGTTGACGTTGGCACCAATGTCATCGATTTCAACCCGGGCCAGATTGTCTCCGGCGAAGGACATGTCGTTTGCGGCCGCTGCCGTAACTGCATGGCCGGACGTCGTCATCTCTGCGCCCACACCAGTGGCATCGGTGTCAATCGCCCCGGAGCTTTTGCCGAATACCTGGCTCTACCCATGTCCAACGTCTGGGAACATCAGCCAGGGATCGATCTGGATGTTGCTGCGCTGTTCGATCCTTTCGGCAACGCCGTTCATACAGCCCTGAAATACGATCTGCTGGGTGAGGATGTCTTGATTACCGGTGCCGGGCCAATCGGGGCTATGGCTGCAGCAGTCTGTCGCCATGCCGGGGCAAGACACATTGTCATCACTGATATAAACCCCCAACGTCTGGAATTGGCAAAAACCCTCGGAGCCACCTGTACCGTCGATGTCACCCAGGAAAGTATCGGTGATGCACAAAAAAAATTAGGGATGGCAGAGGGTTTTGATGTCGGCCTGGAAATGTCCGGTAATCCTTCGGCATTTAACGAACTGCTGGCGAATATGTGTCATGGTGGCAAAGTGGCTCTTCTGGGAATTCCGGGAAGCGATGTTGCCATTGACTGGAATATAGTCATTTTCAACATGCTTACCCTCAAGGGTATTTATGGCAGGGAGATGTATGAAACCTGGTACAAAATGTCAGTGATGATCGAATCCGGGCTGGATATTTCTCCGATTATCACCCATCGCCTGAACTATACCGAGTTTGAACAAGGTTTTGCTGCCATGAATTCCGGCGAAGCAAGTAAAGTAATTCTCAATTGGGAATTTTGATGACATTTCAACACATCTGACCCGGGAGAAAAAAGCTGTGTACGATAAATATCAAGACCATATCAGTGCCGAGTTAAACGCCATTAAAGCAGCTGGTCTGTATAAACATGAACGCATCATCACCTCCCCACAGAGTGCCCACGTGGGAGTCAGCGGCGACCGTGAAGTTTTAAATCTCTGCGCCAACAACTACCTTGGCCTGGCCCAGGACCCGGAGGTGAATGCAGCAGCCAAACTCGCTCTGGAGAAATGGGGCTTCGGCATGGCATCGGTTCGTTTTATTTGCGGCACCCAGACTCTGCATAAACAACTTGAGGATAGCCTCAGCCGTTTTCTGGGGACCGAAGACACGATCCTCTATCCATCCTGCTTTGATGCCAACGGTGGTCTGTTCGAAACCCTGATGGGAGAAGAAGATGCCGTCATCTCTGACGAACTTAACCATGCCAGCATTATCGATGGAGTGCGCCTGTGCAAAGCCATGCGTTATCGCTATCGTAACAGCGATATGGCCGATCTGGAAAAACAGTTACAGGACGCCGATAAAAATGGGGCACGCTTCAAGCTGATTACCACCGATGGCGTTTTTTCCATGGATGGTTTTATTGCCAAGGTTGATGAAATCTGTACTCTTGCGGAAAAATACAATGCGTTGGTTCACGTAGATGACTCCCATGCCACCGGTTTCATCGGTGCCGGCGGCCGAGGCACCCCGGAGTATCGAGGTTGTATGGAACAAGTCGATATCATAACAGGAACCCTGGGTAAAGCCCTGGGTGGGGCAAGCGGAGGTTTTACCAGTGCGCGCAAGGAAATTGTTGACCTGTTGCGACAGCGCTCTCGTCCTTATCTTTTTTCAAATACAGTTGCACCGCCAGCCGTTGCTGGCGCATTGAAAGCAATCGATCTGGTCTGCCGGTCAAATCAACTCCGAGATCAATTACGTGAAAATACCGCTATGTTTCGCAAAGGGTTGGAAGATCTCGGGTTTGAACTCCTGCCCGGGGAGCATCCCATCGTTCCCGTCATGCTGCATGATGCCGTGATCGCGGGTCAGTTTGCCGAAGCAATGCTGGCAGAAGGGGTTTATGTTGTCGCATTTTCCTATCCGGTTGTCCCAAAAGGCAAAGCGCGAATCCGCACGCAGATATCAGCAGCCCTAACAGCAGAAGACATCCGCTTTGCCATCGATGCTTTTGGCCGGGTAAAAACGCAGTTAAAGCTCTAACTCTGGCCTCTGGGGATCATTTATTCAGCAAAACAGACGATCACCCGTAAGCTAAAAATAATTTAGCGCAAACAAGAAAGCCACCAAAATCAGCAAGCTGATAAGAATTATAACCAGCCCGCGAGGGGGCAGTTGTTTTTGTTCCTCGAGCTGATGAGCATGCTGAAAAACAAGCTGAAAGACCTCCGACAACTCAGTCCCTCGTGGAATCTTGCGCAATACTCCCAATACCTCTTGCGGGGACACCAGAATAATCTGCTGCCGGCACTTTATCTGTAGATAAACTCCCTGCCGCAGAACACTCAGATCAGAGGGTTTACAGCCGATTCGAAATAGTTCACTACGGACCTTTAAGGTGCCTTCTTCAGCGCGCCTGCTCATCTCGGCAATAGCGTAAATACTTACCGGACCAGTCACAGGGGCTCCTATCTCGCTTTCTTCATCGCGCTTTGTATTGCGACTACCGCTGTTGGAGTCTTTTTTGTTTTTTCCGCAAGCGCCGCTGGGCATCTTCTGCTTTTCGTCGACGCTTAATACTGGATTTTTCATGGAATCTGCGCTGACGTAATTCGCGATATAGCCCATCTTGTTGTAACTTTCTTTTTAATACTTTAATGGCTTTATTCAGGTCGCCTCCCTGAACCCTGATTTCCACAAATCTGCTCCTTGTTTAGCAGGCTGAAATGCTCATGCCGGAACATTCGGAAGTGTCGTTTTTTCTCCTTTATGGTTCTGCAGGCAATACTCCTGGCCGTTTTTGTCTTTAATATAGTAGTCAGGCATCAGCGGAATTTTGCCGATATTGGTAGCAACAACATGCATCGGTTGTGCAAGCCCGGTTGTGTGACCACGCAAGGCGTCACGGATCAGTTCGGCACCTTTCTCAACCGGGGTGCGGAAATGATCTATGCCGGGAGCAGCTTCACAATAAAATACGTAATAAGGTTTGATCCGCACTGAGAGCAGTTTCTGATGCAATTCACGAAAGGTGTCAACTTCATCATTAATCCCTTTGAGAAGAACCGCCTGATTGCCGACATTTACACCACAACTCAGCAGATCGAACACAGCTTTTGCTGTTTCCTCGGTAATCTCTTTTGGATGGTTACACTGCGTGTTGATCCAGATCGGCACCCGATGATAGCCCCCCAGCACCTTTTTCAACCCGGCATCAATCCGCTGCGGCAGCACAATAGGTGTACGGGTTCCAAAACGAATCATTTCAAGATGTGGCAATTCGCGCAACTTTCTGAGCAAAAATTCAAGCTGCTCGTCGCCAAGAAGAAATGGATCTCCGCCCGTGATCAGAACGTCCCGCACCTCTGGATGCTCGGCCAGCCATTGCAAACCCTCGTTGACGTTAAAATCGAGTTTCAGGTCGCCATCAACAACCAGCTCCTTACGAAAACAGTGGCGGCAATAAACTCCACAAGCCTGGGTTACGGTAAAGGCGACCCGGTCCTTGTATTGCCGGGCTATGGAGTCAGGACGCTTCTCTTCAGTGGCGCGGTTCTCTTTCCAGACCAGATAATCATCCATGCCGTACCTGTTCTGCTGCTCCAGACTGGAGGGAATCACCTGCTTGCGGATCGGGCAGTTCGGATCATTCCGGTCCATCAAAGAGGCAAAATAGGGGGTCGTCCCCCAGGTGGTTGTGTTATTCTCAAGAACGCTGCGCTCTTCCACAGTCAAGTTGATGTGCTTTTCCAGACGGTCAATCGTGTTGACGAAGTTTTTCAGTTGTTCTTGCCAGTTCATTTGTCAATCTTTCTGTTAGATGAAGTGTTCTATGACTTTTGTATTTCGGATGGGCTGAAGGGTTTCTGAAGCTGAACATTGGTTGTCAACTTCAGCCGTGTTTTTTCTTTACTGTCGTGCGCTGGCTCAGTCAGCGGGATAATCGAGAGATCTGCTGTCGTTTGATTCCTTTTCAGTTCCGACAGGGCGTTGAAACCACGCCCTGAAGTATCGATAGCTTGCCGAATACACTTATCAAGGTTATAAAATTTACCGCTTCCTTCCGTTGTCCACTGCTGAAATATTAAACATTTCCTGCCACCTCTAAGCTTTTATGCCAGACGTTCATACTTTCAAGCTTGCCGGCAATCTGGGTGTTTTTCACCAAAGTCCCCGCAAATTGATAACCATTCTGGGCAAAACATATATTCATCCCGAAGGATGTAGCCCGGGCAATGGTGTAGCAAGTTTTGATTGCAGACAGCTGCAGCTCCGTTTCCAGATGTTGGAGAAGAGCGTTCGCCAGACCGTGACCACGCCAATCGGGATCAGTTGCAAAGTCGGTCAGCTCGGCATGACTGTTCTGGTGATCAATTTCAGCTGATGCTAAAGCCAGCAATTGGTTTCCCTTCCAAACTCCCGCATAAAGCACATTTTCCACCATGGTCGATGCCAAATATTCCGGATCGTGAATCGGAAATGGATAGCTGGCAAAAGTCTGTTGATAAAGTTCAGCCATTTCCCGGCAATGGCAAGGATTTGCCAATCGACAGATACTGTTTGCAGGGAGATCGACCGGACGACGCTGTTCAGCTTTAACGTGAGCTGTATCAAGAACTGTCTTCACTTTGTCGGCGTCATTATCAATCAATCGATCCGCATGGAAATAGCGCGCCATAAAAAAGCCATCTTCCTGCCTATTGAACAGACCGGGAACTTCGGCTTCAACCCGGTAGCCATGCTCGACAAAAAGTTGTTGCGCCGATTCAGGAACTTTGACAAAGGCTTTTGAATAGTTATGCAAAGTAGCAAGACGACCAACACTGGTGATAATGTCCGGCAGATCCTCTTCCGCTAACTTCATCAGATAGACCCGATCATTCTCCGGCCCATACTGAAGAACAGACTTACCAACTGTTTCAATCGCATCAGTCCTCATTTCTTCGCTCCATTCTTAGATTTTCTGACGGAGTCAAACTGATGGTCTCATCAAAATCGGAAAGCAGTTTTTCAATACCGATAACATCTCGCTCTTCTCCGTCTTCCAGATTGAGTTGCAAATCGCACCCGGAACATTGTCGATCGCAGAACTTCTCCTCATAAGTCGCCGGTTCCTGATAAGTCGTAATAACCCCTTCATAGTTGCGCAAGATAACTTTGTTGGTTGAAAGAGAGATCAGATAGTTGGGATTCAGAGGAATCTTGCCCCCACCCCCCGGCGCATCGATGACATAGGTTGGAATAGCAAAACCACTGGTATGGCCAATCAAGCTCTCCATAATCTCCACCCCCTTACCAACAGGGGTTCGGAAGTGCGACAAGCCTTCCGCCAGATCACACTGATAGAGGTAGTAGGGTCTCACCCGGTTTTCCACCAACTTGTGTACCAGCGATTTGATAATCCTTTGACAATCATTAACTCCAGCGAGCAAAACGGACTGATTGCCCAGAGGAATTCCGGCATCCGTCAGCCTACGCAACGCCTGTCGCGACGAACTGGTTATTTCTCTTGGGTGGTTGAAATGGGTATTAAGCCAGAGAGGCTGGTGTTTTTTCAGCATCTCGACTAATTCATTGGTAATCCTATAAGGCAAAACGACAGGCATACGAGAGCCAATGCGAATGACCTGAACATGTTCGATTTGACCAAGTTCCGTCAAAATCCAGTCCAGATAAAGATCATTAAGCATCAACGGGTCGCCACCTGACAGCAAAACATCTCTGATTTCCGGGGTGTTGCGAATATAGTCAAGTCCGAGGCTGATTTGCTCGCGGTCCGGTATTGAATCGACATCCCCGACCTTGCGTTTGCGAGTACAATGGCGACAGTACATGCTGCAGACGTTGCTGACATGAAACAGAACCCTGTCCGGGTAGCGGTGGGTGATACCTGGCACCGGGCTGTCGTGATCTTCGGCCAGAGGATCAGCCATATCCACCTTTTCCACCTTCAACTCTTTCGGGCTGGGAAACGCTTGCCGAAAAATTGGATCATTGCGAAAGTCACTACGATCAATCAAAGAAAGATAGTAAGGGGTGATCGAAAGAGGGAACTTTTTCAAGGTCAATTCAACTTTGCGCCTCTCCAGAGGGTTGAGTTGAATATCAAGTAATTTTTCAAACGTATCAACACAGGTCACTGAATGCTTCAGTTGCCAGTGCCAATCGGTCCACTTGGATGCAAGTTCTTCAGAGTTACTGCTAATCTTTTCTGCGATTTTCTGTTGGCAATTTGAATAAATGCTCATTATTTAGTTATCTCTGGCTTATAGGTTCTAAAAATGTGACGACGCAATGCACTACTGGAAAAGAAAAACTCAGGGCAAGGTCGCGAGTGGGCGACGGGCTTAAGGGGCTGGTTTTAAGGTTGCAGCATCAGTCACGGTACCTCATTGCGACAAAACAGAAAGTAGACTAAAGATTTCACAAAGAATGTTTCGTATACGAAAGGTTTTAGCAGAAAGAGACTTCTGTGTCAAGGCAGCCGAAAGTAAAGTTCAGATTAGGGATTATTCTTCTGCGGTCAACGAACCGGTCTCAAGAAGAGGTGAAGCGCCGATATGGCGAGCCTCCATGAGGTCAACCAGTTTTTCCAGGGCCAAAGTGATGGAAACCTGCTCAATTTCCGGAAGGTCCACCAGAGCCGTTGCCAAGGTATCCTGAAGCAGAGAAGGGGCGGCAGCGACCAGAGCTTTGCCGGTCGGAGTTATAGAGATATGAACCTGACGGCGATCTTCACTGCTGCGCTTACGCATCACCAGTTGCTTTTCTTCAAGCCTGTCGACAATACCGACAACCGTACTCGGACTCAGGTAGACATTTTTTGCCAGATTTCCACTAGTCAGAGGACCATCCTGCTTGACAGCAAGTAAACAAGCGAGTTGCGGCCCGGTAATTTTATGCTGGCTTGAAAGTTTGTGCGAATGAAGATCCACCGCGCGAATGATACGGCGAAGAGCCTGCAGAATACGTAGATCATAGCTTCCTTTTGGCACCTCAGGATCGTTATTGATGTTTTTAACTGTTTTATCCATCAATTCCCCTTTCATCATCGACATTCGCATAATAACAGCATGGGTGCAGGCTAAACATCTTAAATAACTGCTATATTAACGTCAGAGTCTAATGCTGACAAGCCTCTTCCTGTGGGCATTCAAAACAAAAGAGCTATCCCCACCGAAACTCTCTAGCCAAAACGATAAAGGCTCTGCCCCGCCTTGTATAACTCGATGGGACCATCCTCTGAGACTTTAATCACCCGACCAAAGTAAGAGGCGGATGTTGCGGCAGTTGTTCGCCCGCCACCGGTCACCAGATCACCAACCTTGGAGGTATCGACAATCACACCGGCATCAAGCAACTCCCCCTTACGGTTGACAACTGTGAGACCATCAGATGAGAGAATACGACTCAATTCTCCCGACCGCTTCAGTGATCCGATTTTTTTACCCCTGACGTTACGGATCAAGGCACGGCTCAAGGGATCCCGACCACCGACAGAACCTTTTCGCAAAACATCCAATGCAGCAACATCATCCGCCACCAGAACCACCATTCCATGCCGGGATTTTGAGAGAGCATAGACGGTCCAGAGTAAATGTTCGATCGAGCGCTTATCGAGACATCCCTTCAAAAACTCCCGGATGATATCCGGATCATAAAGCCCCCAATAGCCCCGACGCCACACCAGCATTCTGTCTCTATCAAGAACGATTTCAACCTCTGAAGCATTGTTGACATAAACCGCAAAAGAACCCTCTCCTGCCTTTGACAGCAGTTTCAGGGTTTCACGATGCGCAAGCTGTTCGATCTGATCTCCAGGAGCCGGAGAGTTCAATCCGATTGTCCCCTTGATATTCATACGGATATCGCCGACAAATAACGATCGATGACCATCGACAAGACGATAAGAAAGCGGATTGCGAAAAAAATCCGCAGAGATCCTGCGTCGACTTTCTTCAAGGTCAAGCCAATCGTATCGGGTCTTTTCCAATGCCACTAAAAAGTCGTCCAGCTGGCCCCTGCAAATCAGAAAACCGGTTGTTGCCGGAGTCCCTTCATAGCGTTGATACGACAAACTTTTAAGCAGCTGAACCAAGCTCTGTGCCGGCCAGAACACTCCTTTCCGGTCACCACGAATATAACGTGCAACAGCAATATCAGCCAAAGAGGTCAAGAGAGCCGTACGAAAATGAGCGGCATATCCTTTTGCAGAAAAGCCTGCAAACAAACCTGAAAAGGCGGTGAGTAACTCGCGGATAAAGTCCTTTTCCGTTGTCGTAAAAACCAGCTCTTTGCGCTCGGCGCGAAACAGATAACTGACACCGCCGATCTCGACAGCAGACAAAAACTCATATCGCTCTGCTGACCGGGAAGAGCCATCATTTTCATTACATTCTGTCAGTGTGGCTCTCGCCCCACCCAGAAAAAACCGAACACTACCCTCTATGGCATTAAATGCTGATTTTGGCATCACGACACCTGTCAGAAGAACGGAATATCACTTTCAGACCTGCTGATGGGGTACTCCCCTCATGGAAGGTAAGTAGAAGTTTTTTATCACAATCATCAAACCACCCAGTAAGGGTAACCCACCCGGAGACCATAGGACAACAATAACCACAACGGATGTCAAAAAATAGGACGAACAGCTCCTACAACTGAGCAAACAACTCCAAAGACAAAAGAGAACCTCTGAATTGGCTGGCACCTGCCTTGCATATTTGCATCATAACCTGTTCAACTATCCCGGAGGAGAAACAAACGTGCCGCAACCACAACTCATCATATTTACCGATCTCGACGGGACTCTCCTCGACCATTACAATTATAGTTGGCAAGCGGCCAATCCAGCTCTCAAACTACTACGGGAGCGACAGATTCCACTTATTCTCTGCACCAGTAAAACCGCTGCTGAAGTTTCCAAACTGCATCAGGAATTAAAACTGACAACACCCTTTATTGTTGAAAACGGTGCCGGGATCATTTTTCCGGAAAATATGAGTTCTGCACATTTTTTCGGCAAACCTTACTCAGAGCTGATCAATCTGGTGCAACAGCTACGACGACAAAAGGGTTACAGGTTTCAAGGATTTGCTGATTTTTCAGTTGCTGAAATTGCAGCAGAAACCGGTCTGAGCATAGCGGTTGCAACACTGGCAAAACAACGGCTTTGCTCGGAACCTCTCCGCTGGGATGACAACCTGATGAAACTGGAAGAATTCCGCAACGACCTCACCCGGCACGGCTTACAACTGCTGCGCGGAGGACGTTTTTATCATGTTGTAAGCGACCGCGCCGGCAAGGGAACGGCTCTACGCTGGCTGCTCGAACACTACCCCTCACCTGAAAACAACTGTTGGTACAGCGTCGCTCTTGGCGACGGTCCCAACGACCAATCCATGCTCGAAGCCGCCGACCTTGCGGTCGTTATCCCTTCCGTCAGTGGTCTGGCACCAAAACCACAAAACGTTACCATCATTCACGCAACGGAGCAGGGTCCGAAGGGCTGGAACCAGACCGTTTGCGACATCCTGCAACAATTTGACAAGGAGTAGTTCATGGCTGATTTTTTTCAGAACGGCGTCATTACCACCTTACACAACCTGACAAATCGATCCATTGAAGAGCTGGAAAGTGAACTCCTTAAATTTTCCGGACATCGTCCGATGAGTCTGGTGCTGCCCTCGCTCTATTCAGAACTGGAAGGACCTGCACTCGGACCGATTCTTGATGACCTGAAAAATGCCAAATATTTGCGTGAAATCGTCATCGGACTCGACCGAGCCGACGAAAACCAATTTAACTACGCCAAGGGATATTTCGGAAGACTTCCACAAGAGCACCGAATTCTCTGGAACGATGGTCCGCGACTGCGCGAGGTCGATAGAATGTTGGCTGACAAAGGTCTGGCACCAACAGAGATGGGTAAGGGCCGTAATGTCTGGTACTGTTTTGGGTACGTCCTTGCTTCCGGGCGGAGTCGGGCGGTCGCTCTGCACGATTGCGATATCGTCACTTATAAACGGGACCTTCTGGCACGACTCATCTATCCGGTTGCCAATCCTGCTTTTAACTACCAGTTCTGCAAAGGTTTCTATTCACGGGTCGCTAACGAGAGCCTGAACGGTCGGGTCTGTCGCCTTCTGGTCACCCCCCTGCTCCGCTCATTACAGAAGGTTGTCGGTCACACTGACTATCTCGAATACCTTGACAGTTTCCGTTATGCCTTGGCTGGCGAATTTTCGATGCAGGTCGATGTCCTGAATGATTTACGCATTCCAAGTGACTGGGGACTGGAGATCGGTCTGCTCTCAGAAATGTACCGTAATTATACAACCACCAGAGTCTGCCAAGTTGATATTGCAGACACCTATGATCACAAGCACCAGGATATGTCAGCCGATAACCCGCAAGGGGGATTGTCACGTATGAGTACCGACATTACCAAGGCTGTTATCCGTAAGCTGGCAACTCAGGGCATGGTCTTTTCACCGGAAACCTTCCGTACCGTCAAAGCGACCTATTTCCGCGAAGCCCTTGATTTTGTTGAACGTTTCTACAACGATGCGCAGATGAACGGACTCACTATTGATCGCCATAAAGAAGAAAAAGCCGTAGAACTTTTTGCAGAGAACATTATGCGTGCGGGTGAGTTCTATCTGAAAAATCCAATGGAAACCCCCAACATGCCGACCTGGAACCGGGTCATCAGTGCTATTCCGGATATCCTTGATCATATTTATGAGGCGGTTGAAGCAGACAACAAATAATTTGTCCAAAAAAGAACCCGGCTGAAACATCATCAACACCGGGTGCTTTCCCAAGCAGTCACAAACACCACAGCAGGTCACCGTTCGGAAACTCACTCTTCCTGCTGTGCCAACCAGAGAACATGATAGGGAGGAAGGTTAATCACGGCCCGCTCACTGGTCACCACCTCACCGGTCAGCAACCCGATCCAGCGACCGCTGAACTGACCATCAAGGGCGCCATCGACATACAGATTTCGCGGTTGTTCGGTCAAGTTGTGGACAGCAAAAATTTTCTGTTTTCCATCCGGGCTGAAACGCCAGAAACCGAACAGATACTCGCCAAGATACAGCACTTCCTGACGGCCATCGGGGTGAAAAGCCGGCTGTTCCCGGCGAATTTGTAAACGCCTCCGCAGCTCATAAAAAATTTTCGCCTGATTCGACTCTTCATCACCAAGAAGGAGATCCAGGTCTTTTTGTTGCCAACAACGCCGGTTAATTGTCCGAGGCCGACCGGTCTTCTCCACCCCCTCATGGTAATTCGGGGTTGCCAACAGACTGTGTATATATAATGCCGGGATACCGCGCAACCCGATCATCAAGGTCTGAGCCAAAAGAAAACGGGCCAACTGCCAACAGTCATCACCCAACCAGGTTCCTTTTAAAGCATCAAAGTAGCCGATATTGATTTCATAGGGGCTTTTACTGCCGTCCCCATTGCCCTTGTAGCTGATCATGCCACCAAACTTTTCCATTCCATGCAGCAAGAGATCAATCTCCCCTTGTGGCAGCAATCCTTCAATCGGCCGCAGACCAATCCCGTCATGTGAAGCAGTAAAATTCAAAAAAGTACACCCTGGGGGAGCATTGCAACGGGTTCTGGCCCATTCACACAAATACACACTGGTCCCGCGATACAAGCCGTGCAACAGCAAAGGGGCCAAACTAAACTGGTACACCATGTGAGCTTCATCACTGTCGCCGAAATAACTGAGATTCTGATGATGTGGTAGATTCGTTTCGGTCAGCAACACCGTTTTCGGCGCAACAGTTGTGAGAATGTCCCTCAGAAGCTTAACGATTTCATGTGTTTGTGGTAAATTAAGACAGCTGGTTCCCCACTCTTTCCAGAGAAAAGCAACCGCATCAAGACGGATGAAACGTGCTCCCTGGCTCAAGTAGAACAGCAGAACTTTGATATATTCGAGCAGCACATCCGGGTTGGAAAAATTGGTATCAACTTGATCAGCACTGAAAGTCGTCCAGACTTTATCCGCACCACGATCAGTTTCAACCCTTGTCAGCAACGGAGACTGGCGCGGCCTGACTACATGCGTCAGATCAACGTCATCAGGAGGAGAAATAAAGTAGTTCTTACCCGGTTCCTCATCGTGTAAAAACTCCTGAAACCAGCGATGTTGGCTGGACACATGGTTGATTACCAAGTCGACCATCAAGTCGAAATTCCGGTTGATTGCAGCAATCTGCGACCAATCACCCAACTTCGGATTGACCTGTTGATAATCAATAACCGCGAAACCATCATCAGAACTGTAAGGGAAAAAAGGTAATAAATGAACAATACTGATCACATCTGGAAGATAGTGCTCAAGAAATGAGCATAATCCTTGGATAGGCATCTGACCTTCTACACAGATTGAATCTCCATAGCTGATCAAAATCAGATCCCGCTCGCTCCAAAGCCGATTGACCGGTTCTTCCTCAATCGGGCTTGAAAAATTTTGAACCTCTATAACGACTTGATCCAATAGAGTTTTTACCTGATCAACACGATAAATACGCCCCAAACGTTCAGACGCCTGCAGCTGAAACCTCTCCAGCACATCAGCACCTACCATATTCTAATCCCTTTCGGCTTGAGATCTGAGGACCCAAGCATGCAGATTACAAGCCAAAGAAAACCGGACTTAATCTCACCTCCTGAATACCAAAGCGGAATAAAATCAGGAGCTGCAAAAGAAAAATATCAATTGATCCCTGCCGGATATTTGCTTATAAAAGCAAGATGACTGTCAATTTGGACGAACCACATTTACCTTCATCAAAAACAACAATCTGCCCCATAGGGAAAACTGACTGCCCTTTAATATCCGAAGTATCTGAACTTCGCCAAAAGTTGTCAGCATTGTCTGACCTGGTACGGACTGACTCTCTCACCGGCATTGCCAATTACCGCTCTTTTTTCCAAGCTCTTGAACAGGAAATTGAACGAACCCAGCGTAGCGGACAACCCACATCGCTGATCATGCTGGATATAGATTTTTTCAAAAAGGTGAACGATCAGTGGGGACATGAAGTTGGTAATCAGGCTTTAATTCACCTCTCTTCGCTGTTGCAACAAACCATAAGAAAGCTTGATATCCCCTGTCGTTATGGCGGGGAAGAGTTTGCTGTGATTCTTCCGGATACAACCTTAACGGCAAGTGTCCCAGTGGCAGAACGTATCAGACAAGGTATTGAAAAAGCTCCTCTGGAAGTTGCAGGAAAGCTACTGAAAATGACGGTTAGCCTGGGAATCGCAACCTTTAATGAAACAGGGCAGCAAAAAGTAACCGTCGCTGAACTGGTAAAACAAGCTGATGAATATCTTTATCAAGCAAAGGAAAGTGGTCGAAATCGCGTCTGTCACGCGACACTGCCAAGCATAGATATTGTCTCAACTGAAGAAAAAAAGGCCCTGTCTCAATTATTTGGCAGCGGCATGACGAAAAAGGATTGATCATGAAAATTGTTGTTCTGGACGGCTACACCCTAAATCCGGGGGATCTCGATTGGGCGCCATTAAAGGCATTGGGTTCCTCCTGCGTTATCCACCCACGGACTCCTCTCGATCAAATTGTTGAAAAAGCCCATGATGCAGAGATTGTCCTGACAAACAAAACGGTTCTTGCTGCAGAAACTCTGGATCTGTTGCCAAAGTTGCAATATATTGGCGTCCTGGCAACAGGGGTTAATGTAGTTGATCTGCAGGCGGCCAAAGAACGCAATATCATTGTTACAAATGTTCCAGGCTACAGTACCGGATCTGTTGCCCAGATGGTTTTTGCCCTCTTATTGGAGATGACCCAACATGTGGGCCACCATGCCCAGAAGGTCAAGCAAGGGGATTGGGTCACCTGTCCTGACTTTAGTTTCAGAGACTATCCTTTGATTGAACTCGCCGACAAAACCCTCGGCGTGGTCGGTTATGGTCAGATTGGACAACAGGTCTCAACAATAGCCAGAGCCTTTGGAATGAAGGTTTTGATTCAGACCGCTCATCCAGAAAAATACTCTCATAATCCGGAATTAGAGTTTACCGATATCGACAGATTATTTTCAGAATCAGACATTATCAGCCTTAACTGTCCCCTGACAGAAACGACTGAAAACCTTGTCAACACCGCCCGCCTTGCCCGGGTTAAACAGGGAGCCTTATTGATAAATACCGGGCGCGGTCAACTTATCAATGAAGAAGCTGTTGCTGAAGCGCTTGAAGAGGGATATCTCGGAGGATACGCAACCGATGTCCTCTCTCAAGAACCACCAGATGAAGAGAATCCATTGTTTGCTGCCCCCAACTGCATCATTACTCCACATATAGCCTGGGCGACAACCGAAGCCCGACAACGATTACTCTCGGTTGCGGTTGCAAATATTGCAGCTTTCCAGAATGCATCCCCACAAAACAGGGTCGCCTGATCTTCTTCTCCAACCTCTACGCCAACAATATTCACATCTGTTCAGCTGTTCATTGTTGGCGTAGAG
The DNA here is from genome assembly GCF_963675815.1 of uncultured Desulfuromusa sp. Taxonomy (NCBI): domain Bacteria; kingdom Pseudomonadati; phylum Thermodesulfobacteriota; class Desulfuromonadia; order Desulfuromonadales; family Geopsychrobacteraceae; genus Desulfuromusa; species uncultured Desulfuromusa sp. The sequence goes on along the minus strand of NZ_OY776574.1, from coordinate 1,514,371 downwards.
GTTGGGCGATTATAACTCTGGATCAGCAAAGAGTTTATGTTTATCGTCAGCCTATGGGGCCGGGAAGAAGCTATGCATAAATAAAATATTTACCCAAATAAAAATATATACAATTTATATTTCTTTTTAATTTCCTTTTATTTTAATAACTTAAGTCGTCTCCTCCGTTTCCTTTCAGCTTTTCTGTTCGTGAAGTTGTATATCTCTTTCATACAGAAGGTTTTCTCACCAGAGCCATTCCTTTCAGGAAAACAAAAGATTTAATTCTTTAATTTCAGCATGTTGAAGGTTTTTGAAATTTATTTTTCAGAGTTGGCACGGACACTGCTTTATATCTGGTCATAAGCGAAACAAAACAGTCACTCAAACATCGAGATGGAGGATGTCATGAAAAACACTTTACGCAATACCTTAATCGCCCTGATCACTTTTTCTTCTTCTGCTTTTGCTGCAGGTAGCACCAGTGCAAGCGGCGGTGGTTTACTCCTCTCTTTGTTTATCGGCTTCTTTGCCCTGATCATCGTCTGTCAACTGGTACCGGCAACCATCATGCTGGTCGGAACCCTCAGGGGATTGTTTGGACGTGATCGTAAGGAAGTGACAACTCACTAAGACTTCAAGCGAAACAATAAATATATCAACGAAATTCAACACAACAATTTAAAAGGAGACCACCATGAAAGCTATTATCGCAACATTGAGCCTGATCCTCTTCGCTGTTCCTGCTTTTGCTGTCGACACAACCCAGACCTATAACAGCGGTATTCTTGTTCTTCTGTTTGTCGGTTTCTGTGCGTTGCTGATCGTTGCCCAACTGGTTCCTGCTGTATTGGCCCTGTTCGGTATGACCAAAGAAGCAGCCAAGCAAAGTGGTCGGAAAACTGTTTCTGCTAAGAACTAAAACAAAATAATCCTCCGCTTCACAAGAAAGGGCAGCCAATCGGCTGCCCTTTCTTGTTGGAAAGATCTTTCCCGCTACAATTTCAAACACGCTTGCATCCACCAACTCCCGCTCTCATAGAAAAGGGGGCATTAAATCTCAAACACATCACCGTCATTCAGGGTATCCAGCTCAAGATCATCAAGCCGCGACAACATTTCCGGTCCCATATGCGTCAGGACCAGCTTTCGACATTCTAACTTTGATCGATGTTTCTGCAATGTCCGGTAGTCGAGATGCGAAGGGATGGGCTGGTCATAGGCACAACATTCGACAATGAAAAGATCACTGCCCTGAGATAAAGGAATCAGGTTTTCTGTCCACTCGGTATCCCCGGAATAGCTGATAACTTTCCCATCAACCTCAATACGCAAACCATAGGCATGTTTACTGTGACCATGCCTGACCCGAAAGCATTCAATCCGGGCATCATTCACGACGAGCGGCTTCTGAGGATCCAGCAATTGAAAAACAACTGGAAAATTATTGTTTTTGCTGATGATCCCCGGATAAAATGCTTCGGACACAGCCTCAACCCGCTGTTGCAACCCCGGCGGACCGACCAGCGTCAAAGCTTTACTGCGCTGACTGGCATATTTCCCTTCCAACAGCAAGTAAGGAATACCACCAAAATGATCACCATGAAGGTGACTGATGACAACGGTATCAATCTCAGCTGCGTGTACACCCCAGCGCTGCAGTCCAATCAAGCTGGAACAGCCGCAATCAAGAAGCATCTGAGTCGATAAAAGATTCAGATGGTAACAACTATTCAACCTCCCGCCGCTGCCGAAGGCATCACCGCTGCCAATACACCGCAATGTCGTTGCAGGCTTTGTCATATGTGATTTCTCTTTTCCGCTCAACGAGATTACCCCTGCGCTGACGGGGCTTGTGGGAAACGCAGAGATAAAAGGGTATGAATCAGTAACGTCCCTAAAATCACCCCCCCCGCAACCACCGTACGGATATGTGGCACTTCCCCAAGCGCCAGCCAAACCCAAATGGGCCCCAGAACAGTCTCAATGAGAAGAATCAAGCTCACCTCCGGAGCCTGCAAATAGCGAGGGCTGAGAGTAATCAAGGCAAAGGAGACAGGCAAGACAACAAGACCGAGAATTAACAAATAACCAGCATCTACAGAGGAAACCAACATCGGTTGAGCTCCAAGAAGATACACAATCGGAGCAACACTTAGATTCCCAAGCACGTTTGCCGGTATCATATTCACTGCTTTTCCGCTTCGGATAACAGCCACATTTGATCCCCACATGGCAGTCGCACCAAGAGCCATCAGGTCACCAAGCAGCAGACCGCTCTGTAAACTGCCTGAAAAGATCAGTAAAATTCCACCAAAACAGGTGAAAATCGCCAGCTTTGTTCTTAATGGGATTTTTTCACGAACAATCACCCAGCTCAACAAGCTACTAAAAATCGGGGCGGCAGCCAAGATGACCAGAGTGTTTGCAGCTGTGGTTTGTTTCAAGGAACCAATAAACAAGAGCGACCCAACAACTATGATCAGGGCAGAAACCAGACCGGTACGGCCTATAGCATAAAAACTGTGAAAAAATTGGCTGCGATAACGAAACAGCAAAAAAAAGGACGTCATGATCGCTGTCAGGAGACAGCGCCAGAAAAGTAAAGTCCAGACATCTGTCTGGATCAAACGTACCAGAAGAGCATCGGGACTCAGAATCAATACGGCAACCAAGGCCAGTAAGATTCCTTTAAAATGGTCAGAATATTTCATAACGGAATTGATCGCATAAATGTTAATGGAATGGCAAGAGACTTTTCATTGGTGGCAACTTCAAACCGGTGTATGATCCATACAAAGGAGAATCAACTTATGGCAATATCGGGAAACCCGAAAAAAATGGCACAAGATGTTGCAGACGGATATTACAGTCTTTCACCGCCCGTGCTTAAAAAATACACTCCAGCCGATTTGAAAATTATCTTGTCAAACCTGACATTAGTTCAAAGGGAGATTCGACAAATCCAGGTGCCACTGGAAGAAGTCCAGCTGCTGAAAGCAAAAAATATGCAGATATCGCGAATCAATCAAGCATTGGTCGTTTTGCGCAGTTATTGTAAAAAAATGCGCATTCCACTTTGAGCGACGACTTTTTGAAAAGGAGGAATTCCATGACTACAAGAATCCTAATTCCTGTAAACGACTCCCCCACAACCAAACAGACCATTACCGACATCATTACCTACAAAGAGAAAATAGCGTCGCAGCTGGTTTTGTTACATGTCATTAATGATCAGCTTGCATACCGGATGATTCCCGATTTTCAAATTGAAATGGTCAGAGAAAACGCCGAGAAAGCGGCCCGAAACCGGCTGGAAATCTTGGCAAAAAAACTTCAGGATGCCGGTTTTACTATTGAATTACGTCTCGAATTTGGTGCTCCACGCCGAGTGATTCCACGCATTGCAAATGAAGAAGATTTTCAACTGCTCATCATAGGCCGGAAAAACGGAAGTGGCGAAATTCGCGATGTGGTGTTTGGCTCTGTTGCAAATTATGTTTTACATAATGTCAAATGCCCGGTTCTGCTTCTCTAGAGTTATTGCTTCACTGACAACCTCTCCTGCCCCGAGCCATTTGAATTTAAAGACCAGATCTACAACCAGGCAGGAAACCAATCGGCATAGTCCGGATCAGCCCGATTGCACTTTTCTCTGCCGAAGCGAAGCAACACCCCTTGAACTTCAAGAATAGACATGTTATCAACTTTTTCCGACCGGATAATCGTAGTTTTAAGGAGTAAATGATGCTCGATATCAAATATTTGCGCGAAAATTTTACGGAAGCTGAAAAAAATCTCGCTACCCGGGGGGGAGCTATTGATCTTTCCGGCTTCACAGCGCTGGATCAGCAACGTCGTGAGCTGCTGGGCGAAGGGGAAGTCCTCAAAGCAGAGAAAAATAAGGTTTCTGCAATGATCGGCCAAACCAAGGATAAGAGCCAGGTTCAGGGTGAAATTGCCAGAATGAAAGAAGTGTCCGCCCAGATCAAGGAACTGGATGATCGTTTGCGGGACGTCGAAGAACAGCTGAGTCAACTGTTGATGGGAGTCCCCAATATTCCCCATGAAAAATGCCCCACCGGGACTTCGGAAGAGGACAATGTTGAAATCAGTGTCTGGGGAGAAAAACCTGCGTTCAGCTTTAACCCTCAGGCACATTGGGATATCGGCGAAGATCTGGGAATCCTCGATTTTGAAAGAGGGAGTAAACTTTCCGGCGCCAGATTTTGTGTTTATTTAGGTGCCGGAGCACGACTGGAACGTGCTTTGATCAATTTTATGCTCGATCTGCATACAAGTGAACACAACTACACGGAAACACTGCCACCCTTTTTGGTGAACCGCACTTCGATGACAGGAACAGGGCAACTGCCCAAATTTGAAAATGATTTATTTCACACCGAAGATGTCGATCTGTTTTTGATACCGACTGCCGAAGTTCCGGTGACCAATCTCCATCGGGATGAAATCCTCAGTGAAAAAGATCTGCCCCTCTGTTACACGGCCTATACCCCGTGTTTCCGTAAAGAAGCCGGATCTCATGGGAAGGATACCCGCGGTTTGATTCGCCAGCACCAGTTCAACAAAGTCGAGCTGGTCAAGTTTGTACGTCCTGAAGATTCTGATGTCGAACTTGACGCTCTGCTGAAAAACGCTGAACGGGTTTTACAATTACTGAAATTACCCTACCGGGTCGTCGATCTTTGTACCGGAGACATCGGCTTTTCCGCCGCGCGAACCTTTGACATTGAAGTCTGGTTACCAGGGCAGGAATGCTATCGGGAAATTTCATCCTGTTCCACCTTTCGTGATTTTCAGGCACGGCGCGCTTCGATTCGCTTCCGCCGTGAAGGGGCTAAAAAACCGGAACTGGTCCATACCCTGAACGGTTCGGGATTGGCGGTTGGACGTACCCTGTTGGCCATCCTGGAAAATTATCAGCAGGAAGATGGTTCCGTGATGATTCCAGAAGTTCTGAAACCCTATATGGGCGGTTTAGAGAAGATCGAAAAGAACTTATAGCGGTAAGAAAACTTACATAGATCAATAGGTTTGTCTTGCATTCTTGAATATTTTTCGTTACAGTCCCAAAGTTTTTCGGTAAAATGTTTGAAGATACGGATGGCTGGCCGAGCGGCTTAAGGCGGTAGTCTTGAAAACTATTGTGGGGAAACTCACCCGGGGTTCGAATCCCTGGCCATCCGCCATTTAAATTAAGTAATCCTTGATGGGATTCGAAGCGGAGCAAGCGCTGACTTAATGTCAGAAAAGCGGACAGGAAGTCCGCGTCAGCGAACGCAGGGGAGTCGACGCAGGAACCGGCGTGATGCCGGTGACGTAGTGGGCGAATCCCTGGCCATCCGCCATTTTAAAAACCGAATTATTCTGAATTGCGGAGAGGTGACCGAGAGGCCGATGGTGCTCGCCTGCTAAGCGAGTGTAGTGTAACGCTACCGAGGGTTCGAATCCCTCCCTCTCCGCCAGATTAATTCAGCACAAAAGAATCTGTTAGGGATTCGAAGCGGAATGAGCGCTGACTTAATGTCAGAAAAACGGACAGGATGTCCGTGTCAGCGAATGTAGGGGAGCCCACGCAGGAACCAGCTGGACGCTGGTGACATAGTGGGAGAATCCCTCCCTCTCCGCCAGATTAATAAGATTAATTGTGGTAGACTTAAAAGAGATTGACAAATCTCTGAAATTAAGCGATAAAGCCTCTCTTTATGCGCCGCTAGCTCAGCTGGATAGAGCGTCTGACTACGGATCAGAAGGCCGGGAGTTCGAATCTTCCGCGGCGCGCCATTTAAAATTAAGTACTTGTCTTTTTTCAGGTACTTTTAAATATTACCGTTTTCGGTTGCCCGTCTTGTATCCCCTGTCACTACCCCCCCTCCAGTGTCAGGATGAAACTTGACGGGCTCTTTTATTGGATCTATAGCTGAAGACGAAAAGCACGGGAAGGTCGGGAAAAATCGTATTGAACCTGCCATTTTTGCGGCAGTTCCTCACGGGCCACTTCCTTGAAACCCAGATTTTTAAAAAATGTCCACATTTTCTTATTGATACTCAAGGCAAAAACATATTCCTTTTTCTGCTTGGCAGCTGTTTCAATCATACTCAGAGCCAACTGCATCGCGCGCCCTTTCCCCTGATAGCGGGGCAAAGTACAAAACTTGGCAAGTTCGGCGGCCGACCCATAATCAACAAGAGTAGAAGCCGCCACAATCGTTTCATTGACGGTAAAAACAAAGTAATTACCGATATTTTCAGCAAGAAATTCCTCGTGGATAGGGAGGATGGAACCATCTGCTATTTCATGTTTGACCAACATCAGCAGATCCATCAGATCACTGCTCTGCCCTTGACGGATAACGTTGGGATAATCGCTGGTAAACAAAGAACCACTGCCTCGGTGAGTAAAAATTTCTTCAAACAGGGAACCGGTGGTTGAATTGAGTAAAACAATCTCAACACCAATGTCTTTACTGGCCTGCATAAATAAATTGAGTTTTTCATTCTCAAGATTAAAACGATTTCCTGCTTTCAGGTGTTTGTCCAGCTCCTGGGGATGCAGATGAGAAACAAACTGGTCTCCCATCACCAATCCTTTTTCGCTCCCCAGAAAAAACACTTTGTCGGCACCAACGTTTTCCGCGACCTGCAACGCCCCCTGGACCAGCGCATGGGAGCCGGTATAGGCATCCAGATTCAACTCACAGATAGGAACCGCTTCCAGGCCGACAGGAAAATGCTCCCCCTCCCGCACTTGTTGCGGTTGCAAATTTGAATAATGGCGAAACGGAAATCCACGCTGGCGCCAGAGGGCCAGAGTATTGGTCACTTCGACACAGGGATGATGCAGAATGAGGGTGCGGATATGCGCCGCATTGAGCATACGGATGTCGAGGATTAATTCGTCAAAGGCACTGCAATCCTCAAGCACGATAACAAAAAGATGGCTGCGAAACTTGTTGGCATAATAAAATAGTTCGAGCGCATCGAGCATTTGTGTTTCCAGTTTATTTGTCATATGAAGAGAGTAACATGTCTACTTTGTTGATGAAAAGCAAACTTATGGGGGTAAGCTTACAGATGGCATCCACGACAACAAATGAGGATTTCAGAGAGACTGTACATCGGAAAACGACAAGTCTTTCATTTTTAAAAAAGGAGCAACTTTTGCGCTTGCCGGAATGATCGGCACGTTCTACCTTATCGACTGCATCCGTTGCGTTTAGATGATCCTCAAGTGGTTCATCAACGCCGCATGGATTTTTACAAAGATCTTGATGTCAATCTTTTCACAAACACACGAACCGGAGTTAAAAGTTGGATTTCTTTACCCTGCTGGGGCTCTCTATTGCGTTGGGAGTCGATGCCTTCGCCGTTGCTCTGGCAGCCGGAGCCGTTCTTGATCCTTTCGCTGAACGCCGCTGGTTTCGTCTCGGTTTTCACTTTGGGCTATTTCAAGCCATGATGCCCGTGTTGGGTTGGTTAGCCGGTCGCGGCCTGCAACAATGGATTAACGCCTATGATCACTGGATCGCCTTCATCCTGCTTTCTCTGGTTGGAGGGAAAATGATTTTTGAAGCCCTGAAAGACGATGATCAAAAAACCTTGATCCGGGACCCATCACGAGGTTGGACTCTGGTGATTCTCTCGGTCGCGACCAGCATTGATGCTCTGGCCGTCGGGTTCTCCATCGCTCTTCTTGGAGAAACAATCTGGTTTCCAGCTGTCATCATTGGTGTCTCTGCAGCAATGATGACATTAACAGGTGCTTTTTTAGGAAGAAAAATAGGAGCTCTCTGGGGGCAAAGAGCGGAAGTTGCTGGCGGGATTGTTCTCTGTGCCATTGGCATTAAAATCCTACTGGAAAACCTGCTTTTTTAGACTCTGTCACACTCAAAAATAATCGTACATCACAATTGTCATCAGCACCCCATCGATTAAACTTCAATATGAGATAACAACTTACCTGCTCTTGAACCTGCACCCAGTATTGGGAGAAATAAAATGCAGAAGCCTCATATAGATCTGGTTGATGGCTTACAAAATCCCTCCTGCTACAACCACCCTGCCAACAAGGTGAAGCTGGTTGAAACACATATCTCCTGGGTTTTTCTGGCAGGAGCATTCGCCTATAAACTGAAAAAACCGGTCAATTTCGGCTTTCTTGATTTCTCGACCTTAAACAAGCGTCACTACTACTGTCTTGAAGAACTACGTCTGAATCGGCGCTTTGCGCCACAACTCTACCTGGATGTTGTCAGCATCGGCGGCTCACCTGAAAAACCGGTCATTGGCGGTGTTCCTGCTATTGATTATTTAGTCAAAATGAAACGCTTTTCACGAGAGGATGAACTTGATCGATTGCTCCAGAAGAATGATCTCAGTGCCGCAATCATCAGACAATTTGCCGGCTACCTGGCAAACATCCATCAACAGGCACCACAAGTCGCAGCGAACAGCTTTTTTGGTTCATTGGCGTCGATCTGGAGTCCCGCACAGGAAAATTTTGCTCAACTTCGCCCCCTTCTCACCGGCGCAGCCCACCAGCTGCAATTGGCCGAATTAGAAAACTGGAGCCGATCTCGCCTTGATAATCTTCTTAGCCTGATAACAGAACGTAAAGAGCAAGGATATATTCGAGAATGTCACGGTGATGCTCATCTTGCCAACATGGTCTGGTTCAATGAAAAACCGCTCCTGTTTGACTGTATCGAATTTAACGACAACCTCCGCTGCATTGATGTCATCAACGATACCGCTTTTTTAACCATGGATCTGGAAAACCGTGGGGCAAAAAAATTGAGCTGGACCTTCCTCAACCACTATCTGCAACAGAATGGCGACTACCCGGCATTGCCGTTATTGAATTATTACAAAAGCTACCGTGCTCTGGTACGCGCTAAAGTCATTGGCCTGCGACTGAGTCAACCCGGACTGGATCCCATAGAACAGGAGAACAATCATAACCTGTTGCAGAGTTATCTCAATCTGTCCAGTGACTATAGCCAATCCCGAGCAACACCACTGATCATCTGCCATGGATTTTCAGGTTCCGGGAAAAGCACCTTCTGCAACCAGCTTGCAGCGACTTACGGTGCCGTTCACATCCTTTCCGATGTCGAGCGTAAACGTTTACACGGATTCAATTCCGAATCGAAAAGTCATTCGGGAATTGAGGCGGGAATTTATACATGGCAAGCCAGTCAAAAAACCTACTCCAGACTTCAGGAACTGGCAGCGACCATCATTAAGGCAGGTTTTCCGGTCATTGTTGATGCCACCTTTCTCAAGCAACAACAGCGCAGAAAAATGCGGAAATTAGCTGACCAACTGCAAGTTCCTTTTGCCATTCTTGATTTTCCGTTAAGCAAAACAGACCTGTTTCATCGGGTTGAACTTCGTAGTCGCCGGAAGGGAGAAGTATCGGAAGCCACACCTGCCGTGCTGGAACAGCAACTCAAAACAGCACAGCCACTGACAACAGCCGAAGAACAGGTGACCATCAAGGTTCAACAGGATAGTTCACCGGACGCTATTGCCGCACGGATTGAAAAGTAACACCCCGATCTATCCTTCACTCAGCCAGTAAAATTCGTATCCCGGTATCACCAGGCTATTATTGAAGATATCGGGACTTTTGCCACGGTAAAGGTCAACCAGAGGTCGGTATCGCGCCACCCAACTTCCCAAATCCTCAAGATTGAGGTGTTGTGGATGTTTACTGAAATTGGCGACAACCAGGACCTGTTCGTTCGGCTTTTGCAGATGGTAACGACCAAACACAAACAGGTGCGGATTTTTCACCTCGATGAGTTCACGGTTGTTAAAATCAGCAAAAACTTCAATCTCTTTACGCACCGCGATCATCCGCTTCAAAGCGCTGAAGATTTCATATTCGACCGTTCCGGGCGTATTTCTCCGATCTGCGATATCCCAGTCGATTGAAGGCCGGTGCACCCAGCGTGTGTCCTCTTGCTTGACGGGATCTTCACGGTAGGAATCATCATTCAGGGTCCCGATTGCATCGCCGTAATAGAGCAGCGGTATCCCGCCGAAAGCCATGATCACACCATGCAGAAGTAAAATAACTTTTATCGCATCAGCAATCGCCGCATTATCCTCTCTTTCCAGGGCACATTCCAGACCGACGAGAGAGGCCAGGGAACCGGAAATACGCGTATCACCGGTTTTTGCGTTCTGCCCGAACGGGAGTCCGCGGGCGTGAGAGTTGTCAAACTTGCCGGTGAAATAATCGACCAGAAACTTGCGGTGCCGGGCTGGCTCATAGTCGCAAAGGAGAATATCCCGATCGTCGAAGCCGAGACCGATATCGTCATGACAGCGGATGTAATTCAGCCAGGTGGCCCGTTCCAATTTGACCGGCAAACTTTTGATTCCCTGATTCAGCAGGCGTGCATTTTTGGTTGCTACAGCATCCCAGAGCAGCGCCATGAAAGTCGCGTTATAGGCAATTTCACATTCCTTGGCGATCACCGCGTCCTCACCAAAGTATTTGATCATTTCCACCGGTGCGACAATTGCCTCGGCAATAAAAACCACTCCCGGAGCGGTGACCTGGCAGCAATCCTTCAGCAGTTGCAGAATCAGGTGCGCTTCCCGTTCATTCTGGCAGGTGCTGCCGATTTTTTTCCACAGAAAAGCGACGGCATCCAGGCGCAGGATATCGGCCCCCTGGTTGGCCCAGAACAGAATAATACCGAGCATCTCAATAAATACCGCAGGGTTACTGTAGTTGAGGTCCCATTGATAGTCGTTAAAAACCGTCATTACCCAGCGACCCATTTCTTCGTCCCAGGTAAAATTTCCCGGAGCAGTCTCCGGAAAAATTTCCGGCATGCTCTGCTCGAACATATCCGGAATGTTGCGGGTTTCAAAAGTATAGAAGTAATCCTGATATTTCTTGTCGCCGGATCGGGCCCGGGTTGCCCAGTAATGCATGTTGGAAGTGTGGTTGACGACAACGTCGAGGACCAGCAGGATGTCACGCTGTTTCATTGCCGCTGCCAGAGCAACAACGTCTTCCAGGGTTCCGAGTTCAGGGTTGATGTCGCGGAAATCGCTGACAGCATAACCACCATCGCTACTCCCTTCAGGACAACGCATAATCGGCATGACATGCACCAGATTGACTCCCAGCTCCTGAAAATATGGCAGCCGTTCCTGCAACCCTCGCAGGTTGCCGGCAAAACCCTCGCAGTAGAGGGCCATTCCGACCCATTTCTGACTGAGAAACCAGTTGTAGTCGTTCTCCCGGGCCAGGTCGAGCTGCCGTAGTTTCTCCGGACGTTTGATATAATTCTCAGCCATGGTCTCAACCAGTTGCTGAGCTTGTTCAGCGAAATCGTCCCGGTCACCGTAAAGTCTCTCAAACAACGAATGGATAGCGTAAAAATTTGCTCCCAGGCGAGTATAAAAATGACGCAGATCCTGTTCAGAGATCTCTGGCTTGATGCGGTTGAGAATTTCATTTAACAGGGTATGTGAGACTTGTTCGTACATAGATCTCCTTGTCGTAATATTTGATATTTTCGTAAATTATCAGAAGTTACAAGAATCCGTAACCTGTTGATAAAACTCCGGATCATTGGTTGTTGCTCCGCGCAGGCCGACAACCTTACCGGCAAAACACTGAGCATGATAAAGAGTTTTCTCAATCGACCAACCACCTCTCAGGGCGTGAAGATAAATCGCACTGAAAGCGTCACCAGCTCCGACCGTATCAATCAAGCATGCAACTTTTCCCGGAACAAGTGAATGGAACTTACCAGCGGCTGTTCTGATCAAGGCCCCCTGCTCACCGCGGGTCACTATCAACTGTTCCTGCCCGTAGGTCTCTTGCATTTCTGCCATCTGCAGCTGAATATCGCTTCCCTGATGGTTGCTGAGCGCGGTCAACTCGTCTTGATTCATTTTCACCCAAGTCGCATTTTTCAACCATTCACAGACCTCATCACGGTGCCACCAGGGAAAGCGTAGATTGACATCAAAAAAAATTTTGACTTTATGACTGTGCACAATTTCAAGCAGTGTTTTGCGCGATGTTTCATTCCGCAACGACAGAGATCCATGGTAGAGAATTCCACCAGAGGAGAAGCCTCCTGGATCCGGCAATGAAATAAAATCAAAAGCGCTGTCCGGGACAATAGTGTAACTTGGCTCGTTATCTGTAATTGACACCTCAACTCGGCCGGTCGGATGCGTGCTGTCAACCTGAATTGCTGAAGTCTTTAAGCCCCAGCCGGACATTGCTTGCAGTATCCTGTCACCATGCTGATCTTTTCCGACCCGCGAAATCAACTGGGGAGAGTCGCCCAAAGCTTGAAGATGCCAGGCGACATTGAACGGGGCACCACCGAGAACCTGTTCTCCGGTCGGGAAGCAGTCGAACAGCACTTCGCCAAAAATATAAATGTTCACTTGCTTTTGCTTGCTCATAATAATTTCAGCTTCGCTCCAATCTCCGGGATGAAAAACACAACTCCCTGCAACACCCCGGCACTATAGTTGCCTCCCAGCGGAAAATCATTGTGTTGTGCCTGATAAAGAGAGTCAACACAGCCATTCTGTTCAACCAGTTGTTGTGCCTGCCGTTTCGTCTGTTGATCGGCATTGGCCACCAGAACTGAACGGATCGAACTGGTCAGGACCGGAAGATCATTACCGCTGTCACCGGCAAAAATCAGCTCTTCATGGCAGAATCCCAATTGTCGGCGGAGACATTCAATCGCGTGCAGTTTGGTTGCATGACGCGGGAGAACATCAAGCAGACCAATCTGCTCCGGCTCATCAACACTCCAGATCAGGCTTGCTGCTACCCCCATTTGTGTCAGCAACGTCTCAGCCTGTTGAATGATTTTTCCTCGATCTGCGTCCAAGGGCAGATAATAACTCAGCTTGAAGCTATTCTGCTTACTCTTCTCCTGCAAGCTCAATTCTGGAAATCGACTGAGAGCCTGCTGTAATTGTCCATGGTTTTTCCCTTTCCAATCAGCAGCAATCTGTTCCTGCCAGAAACCGAGTTCCTGCCACTTCTCCTGAACCAACTGAAAAATTTTAGTCCCGACATCGGTAATCGCAAAATCAGGAACAGGGAGAGCATATTCTTTGACTGCCTGCTTGACCAGTTGCTGATTTCGACCGGAGACATACACCAGGGTCACTTCCGAAAGACAACAGAGTTGTTTAAAATACGTACGTGCTTCCGGATGTTCGGGTTGACAACCATTGGGGATAATCGTTCGATCCAGATCGGTGCACAACAATAATCTATCCATTTTCATCAGCCGGGCTAACTTCCCTTGGATCTCTACAACTGTTAAAAAAATCATAAAAATCAAGAGCTTCAAGAATTCCGGCGGCATTTGGCTGCCGGGAAAAATAGATCCGCTCAATATCGGTCAACTGCGATAGTTCTTCATTATGGCGGTTGGCCACCACTGCCGCCAGGGTATTACCACGCATCATGTCCTCATCAGCTCCCGATCCCCCGGCAACAAAAACAGCTTCCAGCGGAATGTTCAACTGCTCGACAACATAACGCAAAGCCATTCCTTTGGAGGCGCGTAATGGCAACACATCCAGAAACTGACCAAAAGCAGTTTGCACAAAAACGGCCTGTTCTTCCTGATGCAACAACTGTTTGATCTTTTCAATATCAGCCAGTTCCGGGTTGATATAGTAACTGAGCTTAAAACGACTCTGCTCCTGAGTGGGTTGATTTTTTAAACCGGGGAAATCAACCAGGATTTTTTTCACTTCCCTCAATGACCAGCGATAACTGATATGGCGGGCCCAGAACGTATCGATCGTCAGTTTCGGCGCATGGTAAATCTCCGTGCCACTACTGGTCATCAATACGTCCGGCTGGGGAATCCTGTGCTTTTTCATCAACTTCAAAGCGGAATCGAGGCGGCGACCGGTCGCGAGGATAAAGTAGGTACTTTTACGTTGCCGGCGGAGAACTTCAAGTAATTCTCTGAGTGACTGAGAATCCCCAATCAGATTTTGGTCGAGATCACTGACGATTGCACGATCACGATAGAGACCAGCTCTCTGCTTGACAGGTTTACGGACCAGCTGTTCGGATCGTTCGGCGATTGGCCGAATGATCTGGAGATAACGCTTTGCATGGGCATCCCAGGAATAGTTTTCCTGGACACCGCGCAAACCACTGGCAGAGTATTTTCGCCACAGATCCTGCTTCCTGAGCAATTTCAACAAAGCAGCGCTGATCGTCTCCGGCTCCAGTGGATCAATCAGGATACCGTTCTTGCAATTTCTGACAATATCCTGAGGGCCTCCATCTTCTGTCGCAACAATCGGCAAGCCACAGGCTGCCGCTTCAATCAGAGTCAGACCAAAGGGTTCCGTGAGAGCCGGATTGACAAATACCCCCCCGGATGCGGCTGCAATCTGGTAAATTTCCGCCACTTGATCTCGTTGATGATGCTTCGGCAAAGCGACTTTGCTGTATAGGTCGTAGCGGTCAATAGCAACCAGAAGCTCATGAAAAACTTCCTGTGCCCCTTCATCAAGATCATCGATATCATCCCTGTTTCCTGCAACAATCATCAGATTAGCCAACTGCTGAAGCTGCAAAGACTGGCCGAAAGCCTCGACCAGGGCAACAATGTTTTTCCGTTGGTCCGGCCGCGACAGGGCCAGGATAATGGGCTTGTCCGGTTCTTTCAGGTGGGTGGTCAGCTTTTTGAACAATGAACTTTTCAGCTCTGTTCCTGTGGGTGGCATGAATTTTTTCAGATTTGTTCCGGGCGGAACAACGCGCATCTGATCAGGTTGATAATAATGATAAAGTTCATACTGTTCTTCTATTTCCTGATGGGTACTGGTGATCACTCTTTCCGCAGTTGCCAATGTCTGCTCTTCGGCTTCAATGCGGCGGCTCATATTGAAACGGGTTTCAATTTCCTGAGCTTTCAATCCGCTGGCCATCAACCGGCTGCGTTTGATACGACCGAGAGAATGTCCCGTATGAATCAGCGGAATACCCAGCAAACTGGCAATATGACAGCCGACATAACCGGCATCAGCATAGTGACTGTGAATAATGTCGGGAACAGCATTATTATCGCGGAAAAAGTCAGTCAGATTATCAATAAAGGAATCAAGATGATCCCAAAGGCTTTCCTTTGGCAGATATTCTTCCGGACCGGCATCAATCCTCACAATTCGGAGATTTTCGGATAATTCCTCAACAGGTTGCGCATAATCTGAAGAAACGTTGTTGTCAACCACACGCTGAGTCAAAAGATCGACCCTGGCAACCTCCGGCTGACTGGCTAAAGCCTGAGCCAACTCAACCACATATAGCGTTTGTCCCCCGGTATCGGCATCACGACCAAGTTCAAGGTTATGCCAACGGATCAAACCATGAATACTTAACAGAACAATGTAAAGACCCTCTGTTTGTTGTGTCATCAGCTTCCCTCCCCATTGCTGCCAACAGACCCCTCTCAGCTAAATATTAACACAGCACAGCAAAGGGTCTCAAAAAAGGCAAAATATCTCCAGGACGCTGAAGATAAGAAGGAGGCTGAAGTTGTTAATTTCCCGTCTAAAATTCCAGAATTCTTCCGCTGACCGCTTTCAACTGCTGCAAAGCCATGAGATAATTAATCCGGCTGGCCGCTTCAGCACCGGAGGCGCGAACAAGATCTGTTTGTGCTTCGTTTAAACGAGTCAGATTGGCAACTCCTGCCCGGTAAGCTTTTTCAACATGGTCGCGAATTTTCGCGGTCAGCAGCAATGACTGGTGCTGGCGTTGATACATGGCACGGGTTGCTGTGGCAGACACAATCCCCTGTCGGATTGCTGACTGGATTGACAGAACTTGCTGCCGACTTTGTTCCTGAAGTTCCCGGATATGACTCTCCACCTCCCGCACTTGCGCTGAACGGCGCCCACCCCGATAAAGATCCCAGGACAAATACAGCCCGCTATAGGCATCATGTTCTTCCTGATCACCTGACTCCAATCCATTGTATTTATTGTAATCGAAGCCACTGTTCATAATCAGCTTCGGCCAATAGCTGCCCTTCTTTTCTTTTTTACTTTCTTCCAGCGCAGCCGTTGACGCCTGTAAAGCTTTCAGATCGGGACGATGCTCCAATGCATATGCAAATTCATGGTCATACGCAGGGATGGCCTGATTCAAAACATCAGCTTCACTGCGCATCGGATAAAGCTCTGGGGATAAAATTGCATCCGGTCTGGCCAGCAACTCAGCCAATACCGCCGTCACCAATTTGAAACTTTGGCCAGCGCGCAAAAAATCAGTTTCAGCCTGCAATGCTCGCACTGAGAAGTTGAGTTTTTCCGCTTCCGGAATACTCCCTGCCTGCCAACGTTTATCCGCCTCATCTTCAAGGATGCGATTAAATTTCTGGTTCTGGCGGGAAATCCGCATATTTTCGACAGCAAGTTCCGCCTGGTAAAACACATTTGAAACCGCCTCAGCCAGGAGTCGACGGGTCTCATTGCGGGTCTGCTCCGAGGCCTCCACCTGATATTTTGCAGCCAGAATTCGGGCACGACTGGAAAAACCGTCAAAAAGAAGCCAGTTCGCTTCGATCCCGGCGCTCCAGATGCTGAAGGTATCTTTGACCCGAACTTGCGGTGCCCAGTCCGGTTGCATGCTGCTTCGCTGGTAACGCCCACCGACATTCATACTGGCCACAGGTCTCAGAGCAGACCGGGCCTGGTCAACCACCGCCTGTGCTGCTTCGATCCTTGCAGCAGCCTGCTTGACACTCGGAGAGGCTTCCAGCGAAATCTGCAAAGCTTCCGCCAGGGTCAAGCTACCACTGGGTATTTCCATATCAATCTGCGGAAGAACTTCCGATTGGGCAGAAACTGTCAGAGGGAAAAACAGCAACAGGAATAAAATAATCGATCTAAACATAGTTTTTATCCGCCTTGATTTTATAAACCTGAGTATAAACAACCGGAACGATGATCAGAGTCAGGAAGGTTGCGGCAAACAGACCGCTCATAATGGTCGCTGCCATCGCTGCATAAAAGGCGTCAAACAATAATGGCGCCATACCGAGAATGGTCGTTCCAGAAGCCATCAGCACCGGTCGCATTCTGCTGACTGATGAATCCAGCACAGCCTTGTACGGTTCGACTCCAGAATTGAGGTCCTGCTCAATCTGATCAATCAGAACAATGGCATTTTTGATCAGCATCCCTGACAGACCCAGGAATCCGAGTATTGACATAAAACCAAAAGGCAATCCGGTCAGAAGAAGTCCGGCGGTCACCCCAATCAATGACAGAGGGACAGTCATGAAGATAATCAGTGGGCGACGGAAAGAATTGAACAACCAGACCACAATCAGAAACATCCCCAGAATACAGAGCGGAAAAACTTTAGCCAGTGGCGCCTGACTTTCTGCTGAACTTTCAAATTCGCCCCCCCATTCCATTGAGTAGCCGACAGGAAGTTCAATATTTTCAATCTGATCCCGAACCGTGGCATGAAATTCTGCAGGCAGTCCGCTTATGGGGTTAGCCTGCACAGTGATCGTCCGTTGCCGGTCCCGTCGCTTAACCAGCGCATCTTCCGTCACCGGCACAATCCCGGTGATAACTTGGCGTAAAGGGACGAAGCTGTTTTGCAGTGAACTCCAGATCTGCATATTCGCCAGATCATCAAGGCTGGCCCGTTCATTTTCAGGAGAACGGAACACAATCGGGATTAATTTATCCTGTTCACGGTAAAGACCCGCTGTTATGCCGTTAAAATTCCACTGCAGCGCATGCGCCACATCAGTGCGGGTAATCCCAGCGTAACGGGCCTGAGTCTGGGCAAACTGGGGCCGCAAAACCTCAACAGGCTGACGCCAATCGGTGCGCAGATCGCGGGCGTTACCGGAATCGACAAGAATCTGCTCGGCTTTGTCTGCCAATTCCTTCAGCACGGCAACATCAGGACCCCGAAAACGGGCCTCTATTTTATAGGTGATTGCCGGACCGTTCTGGATTTTCTGCGCGTACGGTTCAGCCTGTGGAAACTGATCTGTCATGTATGCTTCAATGTCTTGCAGAAGCTGATCAATATGATGAAAATCATCCACTTCTACCAGAATCTGACCGTAAGAACTGTTCGGTGTCTGGTAATCATAGCTGATGATAAAGCGCATCCCCCCCTCACCGATAAATGAAGTGGTATTGACCACCCCGTCTTGATCACGAATATAACGGTCGATCTGCTCTATATCAGCAGCTGTCTTATTGATATGTGACCCTTGAGGGTTCCAGTAGTTGACATAAAAATAACGCTGGGTTGAATCAGGGAAAAAGGCCTTGGGGATAAAACTAAAACCGAACAGCGCCGCACCCAGAGCGACTGAAGTTAAGGCTATCACAATCCAGCGATAGTGAATCGAAAGATGCAGGGTACGCCGATACAACTTATTCATGCCCCGGTGATGTGAATGGCCGTCGTTGTTGGAAGCCTGCCGCAGAAACCAGACACAGAACAGTGGCGTCACACTGATCGCCAGAAGCCAGCTGATGAACAGTGACAGGGCCATAACATCGAACAACGAACGGCAGAACTCGCCGACATTTCCCGGGGCAAAGCCGATGGCGGTAAAAGCCAGAATTGCTACGATCGTAGCGCCCAGCAACGGCCAGATGGTTGCCTTGACGGTTTTATCCGCTGCGATTTCCACATCATCACCATGTTCCATCCGCACCAGTGTCCCGTCAGCTACGACAATGGCATTATCTACCAGCATCCCCAGCGCCAGAATCAAAGCACCGAGTGAGACCTTTTGCAGATCTATACCCAAGACAAACATACCAACAAAGGTGGCCAGGATTGTCAGCAACAGCACTGCTCCAATCAGCATTCCACTTCTCCAGCCCATAAACAGCATCAGCAGGACAATGACAATGGCGACGGCTTCGATCAGGTTGAGTATGAAAGTGTCGACAGATTCGATCACCACCTTACTCTGGTAATAGATAGAATGAATCTCAACATGCTGCGGTTTGTTCGGCGCCAGTTCTTTGAGCCGAGCCTGGATAGAATCGCCCATGGTCACAACATTACCGCCGTCCAGCGTAGCGATTCCCAGGCCGATCCCTGCTTTACCATTGTAACGAAGAATGTTGCGTGGCGGATCGATATAGTCCCGGTAAATATAAGCGACATCACTTAAACGGATCATGCCACGAGCGCTGCCGATTAATAGATCAGCGATCTTTTCCTCACTGCTCAGATCACCACTCGGGCTGATGCGTAGATAGTTATCACCCACCTGAACCTTGCCGCTTCTCAGAACCTGATTCTGTGCCTGCAGAGTCCCTATAATCTGCTGTGGAGTCACTCCGAGCTGAGCCAGCTGGGATTGTTTGAATTCGACAAAAATGGCTTCCTGACGAACGCCCCACATATCGATCTTTGCAACATCATCACAGAGAAGCAGCTC
Organism: uncultured Desulfuromusa sp.; assembly: GCF_963675815.1. NCBI lineage: Bacteria > Pseudomonadati > Thermodesulfobacteriota > Desulfuromonadia > Desulfuromonadales > Geopsychrobacteraceae > Desulfuromusa > uncultured Desulfuromusa sp. The sequence goes on along the minus strand of NZ_OY776574.1, from coordinate 1,494,896 downwards.
TTTTTTCAGGATATCGGCATAATCAACCAGTTCGGCATTTGTCAGCTCGTCCCCTGTCAGCGCAAAAAAAACACCGTAAACGTCACCAAAATCATCATTGACGACCGATGGCCCGGCTCCCGGCGGCAGCTGCCCCTGGGCATCAGCCACTTTGCGACGCAGTTCATCCCAGATCTGCGGTAATTCATCCGACTTGAAGGTATCCTTCATATCAACATAAACGAAAGAATAGCCTTCCTGCGAAGTGGAATAGATTTCTTTCACCTGGCCCATTTCCTGGATGGCTTCTTCGATAACGTCGGTGACTTCTTCTTCAACTTCTGCGGGACTGGCTCCAGGATAGCTCGTTGCCACCACGGCGGTCTTGATGGTAAAAGTCGGGTCTTCCAAACGACCCAGATTCTCGTAAGCAATCACACCGGCCGCCACCAACAAAATGGTGAAAACAATCATCAAAGTCCGTTTTCGCAGAGCAAAAAGTTGTGATTTCATAATTTGCCCTCGAAACTACATGATCGCACCGGATGCATTTTTCTGCTCCGGAGCGTGGGAAGAAGATGGTTGGTTCGCATCATTGATGAGGCTGACTTCAGCTGTCATTCCCGGCAACACATGAATTTCCGGCGATGCAGTAAAAGCGAAACGCAGAGCATAGGTCCGGGTGATTGGATCAGCAGCACTATTCCACTCCACCAGTTTGGCGATAAAAGAATGATCCGAAATAGCGGCCAATTCAACCTTCACCTTTTGGCCAACCTGCAAAGGGTAACGGGCAATCTCGTTTTCCGGAATTTTAATTTCAACTTCCATGTTGGAAATATCCTCAATGGCAAGAACTTCTACACCAGCTTTGACCATCTCGTAGTTTTCTGCACTCTGGGTCGTAATCACCCCCGCATAAGGAGCACGCAACGACGTGTCCTTCAGGCTATGTCGGGCCATCTGCAGCTGTGCTTCAATAATAGCAACGCCGGAAAAAGCAACTTCGTACGCACCCTTGGCGCGGTCGAAATCGGCTGTCGCACTGACATGCTGATCAAACAGAGTCTGGGCCCTGTTAAAATCACGCAAGGCACGGTTCCGCTGTGCCTCGGCGCCCGCTAATTGTGCTTCCAACACCCGGATACTATCCTCGAAATCGCGTGGATCGATTTGCATCATCAGCTGCCCTTTTTTCACCTTGTCTCCGGGTTTGACCAAGACTTTGATCAACGGCCCACTAACCCGAAACGCCAGCTTGGCCTGATGGCTGGAAATAACAGTTCCGGGATAACTTTGGATAAAGGAACTGCCATGAATTTGTAACTTGGAACCCTTTTCTGCAGCAGCGGAAAAACCAACCAGAAGCAGCACAAGGCATAAAGTAAAAATAATAATATTTTGTTTACGCATGATGAATCTCTCTTTTCTTCAGTTTTATTCGACCGGCAAATGATATCGCATCAAAGCCTGCCGGATGCAGCTATCACGTAAAGTCTCCAGATACTCTTCGCTATATTCTTCCTTCCCGAGCCGTTGTAAAATAGCGCTCCGATAATCTGCATGAAAATACAAGGGGATGAACAGCAGCAGGAAATGCTGTAACCGTAATTCTTCACTCAAGGTCGGATCGATGGCATTGAGTAATTTTCCAATCTGTTCGAGCTCTTCATCCATAACCGTAGCAGAGAAAAGATCCCGCAGGTTGTTGTCCGTTTGCATGACCTGAAAAACAACCCGGCAATGCCAACCGGGAATGTCTCTGTCAAACAGCAGATTGGTAACCCTGGTAATAGCCCGGATTATGGCCTCAGCCTGACCTTTTTTGCTCTGCAAGTTACAATCAACCAGAATCTCGGCTAACGGATGAGTAATCCAACTCCTGCAAGCCGCCAACAACGTTACTTCAAACAACTTTTCTTTACTGCCAAAGTGGTAATGAATACTCCCGATATTCTCTCCGGATCGCTCTGCAATCTTGCGCGTGGTAATAGTACTAAACCCTTCTTCAGCAGCCAATTCCCCCGCAGCACCGATCAAAGCCCGCCTGGTTTTATCACTGGTTTGGTATTTATTCACAGATCACACCTCCATTCCTAATCTGTTTCAATTTAGTCATTCGACCAAATTAAGTCAAGTGACTAAATAGAGAAATGTCTTCTGAATCTTTCATTGCCACAGTCCTGCTGCCACATGGAGTCATTGAGACCTTTGCAAACATTGCCAAAAGGTAATCTTCTCGTCATTTTGACGTCATTTTCTCCCGCTATCATCCAGCAAATTTTCACCATATAAACGGCTTTAATTTATCATTCTCAAAGGCGCACCCATGAAATCTTCTCGCTTCCAGCTGATCCTTGGTATCTACGCTTTCTGGATCCTGCTGTTTTTTCTAACCCGACTGATCCTTCTGCTTTTAAGCTGGGAAAATATCACGCCGACACTCTACAATTATTTAGAGATTTTCACTTCAGGCTGGCTTTTTGACAGTGCTTTCTATGCCTATGCGATGATTCCTGCCATTCTCTATATTGGCCTTCTGCCACAGAGAATCTGGGCTCATCGCTTCCATGCACTTTGGCTTAAGTTGACTCTGTTCTCAACAATTTATGCTGCCTGCTTCATTGCTGTTGCTGAATATTTCTTTTGGCAGGAGTTCAGTGTCAGATTTAACTTTATCTCTATCGACTATCTGATTTATCGCCGCGAAGTGACGGATAATATTGTCCAGTCCTACCCCGTCATCATGATTCTTTGCGGACTTTTTTTTGTTGCGCTTCTCCTTTACCAACCACTGTCAACTCTGATTCAGAGATCCCTGCGCAGTCAGGAAAAATTCTCCAGACGCTGCCTGATAGCCGCAATTCTGCTGCTGCTACCCATCACCGGATTTTTCACCATCAATCAGGAACTGCGAAACATTTCCGCCAATGCTTACGTCAAAGAGCTGGCAAGTAACGGTCCCTACCAATTTGTCGCCGCATTCAGGAACAATGAACTCGATTTTCAGCAGTTTTATACCTCACTCTCGACAAGGAAGGCTGACACCCTGATCAGAAAGGAAACCGCCGAACCAAACAGTCATTTCATCAGTCAGGCCCCTTTCGACATCCGCCGTGAAATAACCCGCACCGGAACCGAGAAGAGATCCAATATCATCCTCATTACGGTTGAGAGCCTGAGTTCTGATTTCCTTGGTTATTTTGGCAATAACAAACACTTAACCCCCAACCTTGATGCGCTGATAAAGAAAAGTTTGTTTTTTGACAACCTCTATGCAACTGGAACCAGAACCACAAGGGGATTAGAGGCTATTACCCTGTCAATCCCTCCCACCCCCGGGCGTTCAATCATCAAACGCATAGGCCGGGAAACAAACCTCTGGTCGCTTGGAAATGTCCTCAATACAAAAGGATACAGCTCATATTTTCTCTATGGTGGGCGGGGTTACTTCGAAAACATGAATGCTTTTTTTTCAGGGAATGGTTATGACATTGTCGATCAGTCAAAGGTCCCTGATGATGAAATCCATTTTACCAACGCCTGGGGAATGGCTGATGAAGACCTCTACCGGCAAGCGATCAAAGTTGCTGATCATGAAAATCAGAAGGAAAAGCCATTCTTCCTCCATCTGATGACAACTTCTAATCACCGACCTTATACCTACCCTGAAGGAAGAATCGATATTCCATCTGGGAAAGGGCGAGCCGGAGCAGTCAAATATACGGATTACGCCATTGGTGAACTCATCCGGCAGGCCTCTGAGAAACCGTGGTTTGACAACACGATCTTTGTCATTGTTGCCGATCATCAAGCGGGGAGTGCAGGAAAGCAGGCGCTGCCGATTGAGCGTTATCATATCCCTCTCTGGATTTATGCTCCGCAACAGATACAACCGGAAATCAACAACAGTCTTGCCAGCCAGATTGATCTCGCTCCAACACTGCTCGGCCTGTTGAACATGAGTTACCGCTCTTGCTTTTTTGGTCGGGATCTTCTCCTGGCACCGCCAGAACGAGCTCTGATCGCCAATTATCAGAATCTTGGCCTTTACAACGGGCAGCAACTCGCAATTCTGGGCCCAAAAGAACGCATAACTCTGCTGACGGGTTATGAAAAAGATCAGCTATCTGAGCAGCTTACAGAAAAAGACAACCCTGTCGTACAGCTGAATATAAGCTACTACCAAGCGGCTGCTTCCATTTATAAAAACGGCATCAACGCCTGGAGCAGCAGAAATGATGTTCCGGCTCACACAGCCGAACTTTAACTCTGATTTTATCTTTAAGAAAAGAACCGTCTATGATCTTACAACTTTCCAGGGTGAAATTAATCATTCTCACCTCATTGTTTTTGGTTTTTGCTGATAACTACAGATTTTTTATCAACGTTACGAAAATTTATCCGATCTCAACGTCCAACATGTCTTTTCTCCTTTCCATCGCAGTCGTTTTCAGTTGTTTTCTGGTCTTATTTTTCTGCCTTTTTAACTCGAGGTTAACTCTCAAACCCGTTCTGATATTTTCTGTTCTGATTGCGGCTTTTATCAGTTATTTTGCCAATTCTTACAGTACGATCATTGATGATACGATGATCCAGAATGTCCTTGAAACAAATGCCGGTGAATCGATCGATCTCATCAGCACCAAGCTCTTGCTCTACCTGTTTTTTCTGGGAATTTTGCCGGCAACTCTCATTTACAAAGTCAGAACACCCTCCCAAACCATCAGGCGGACGATTCTGACAACAACAGCAACAATGTCCCTGTCTCTTCTCATCATCATTATTGCTCTCCTCTCTTTCAGTAAATTCTACACGTCCTTCTTTAGAGAACATAAACCTCTGCGCTATTACACCAATCCAACTTACGCTTTTTATTCAGCAGGAAAATACATTGGAAATAAATTTTCCAGTGGAGAAAAACAGATCAAGACCATTGGTCTGGATGCAAAAAAAAATGAGTCGAGCCAAGGAAGAAAACTTGCAATTATTGTGGTTGGTGAGGCTGCACGTGCAGACAGGTTCTCTCTGAACGGATACGAAAAAGAAACCAATCCTCTCTTGAAAGAAGAAGATATCATTAACTTTTCAAATATGTATTCATGTGGGACAACAACAGCAGTTTCAGTTCCCTGTATGTTTTCGTATCTCGAACGGAAGAACTACAGTGACAAAAAAGCCAAATCAACAGAAAACATCCTTGATGTCCTCGCGAGGGGCGGCGTTCATATTTTGTGGCGGGATAATAATTCCAGCTCAAAAGGGGTAGCCGACCGCGTTCGCTACGAAAACTATCGCACCCCTGATAACAACAAAGTCTGTGACGGTGAATGCCGAGACATGGGAATGTTAGGCGGATTGCAGGAGTTTATCAATCAACAGGAGCAAGGCGATATTTTGATTGTCCTCCATCAGATGGGAAACCATGGACCAGCCTACTCAAAAAGGTACCCACAGTCTTTTGAAAAATTCAAACCGGTGTGCGAAACCAATCAACTTGAAGAATGCCGGCAAGAGGATATTGGCAACGCTTATGATAACGCCATCCTCTATACAGATTACTTCCTGTCACAAACGATAGAGTTGCTCAAGAAAAATGACGGAAAATTTCAACCTGCATTGATTTATATGAGTGATCACGGTGAATCCTTAGGTGAAGGTGGACTTTATCTCCATGGAATGCCTTATTTCATGGCGCCGGACACGCAGAAGCATGTGGGAGCATTGATGTGGTTTGGTCAAAGTTCCAAACAAAACATCAATACTGAGAGGCTCAAACAGGTTGCCGGCAATGATTTTTCTCACGACAATCTTTTTCACACATTGTTAGGGCTTATGCAGATAAAAACAGCTCTGTACAAAGAAGAGAAAGATATTTTAAAATCTTCTTAAACCTTTCTTTTTCCGATCTGTAAGGATGGAAATGCAAAAGAATGTCGGCATTAAACGTATTATCCTCGCGGCTGGTTATTCCGCTCTAGGGATGAAAGCAGCTTTTCAGCATGAGGCGGCCTTTCGGCAGGAATTACTTTTCTCTCTGGTCCTTATCCCTTTGGCTTTTTGGCTGGACGTAGAGCCGTTACAAAGGATCTTGATGGTTGGAAGCCTGTTTCTGGTTATGATTGTCGAATTGCTCAATTCAGCAATCGAAGCCGTCGTAGATCGCATCGGCCCGGAAAAACATGAGTTGTCGGGACGGGCGAAAGACCTCGGTTCCGCAGCAGTCCTCGTGAGCCTGATACTGACCGCCTATATTTGGGGAGAAACTTTGTGGACTTTATGGTCGAAATAGAGACATTAAAGGCATTAAACAATGCGTATTCTTCTTGTTGAAGACGACAATCGAACCGCACAATTTGTAAAAAAAGGTTTTGTCCAGGCGGGTTTTGCCGTTGACAGGGCCGCGGATGGCCTCGAAGGTTTATTTATGGCCCAGGATGTTGCGTACGATGCTGCCGTGATAGATATCATGCTCCCTAAACTCGATGGTTTAACCTTGATCGAGCGACTCCGAAAACAACAAGTCAACACTCCGATTATTGTCTTAAGCGCAAAGAAAACGGTTGACGAACGCATCCTGGGACTGCAAAAGGGTGGTGATGACTACCTGGTAAAACCCTTTGCTTTTACTGAACTTCTCGTTCGGGTGCAAACATTATTGCGTAGAAGTCAGGCCATTGAAGAACCTGCAACACTGACTGTTGATGATTTATCCATCGACCTTGTCACCCGCAAAGTCAGGCGCGCTGGAGTGCAAATTAATTTGCAACATCGAGAGTTCTCCCTGTTGGAATATCTGTTGAGAAATGCCGGCCGTGTCGTTTCCAAAACCATGATTATGGAACACGTCTGGGACTATAATTTCGATCCCGAAAGTAATGTTGTGGAGTCACGTATCTGTCATTTACGCGAAAAGATCGACCTCCCCCAAAGTAACAAATTGATCCATACCATTCGTGGTGCCGGCTACATCCTCGAAAAACGGGACGAACATGTTTAAATCTCTGGCATCCAGACTAACAGCACTCTACACCCTCCTGTTCATGGTCCTGTCTCTTCTGGTATTTGGGGTCATCCAGTACAACTTAAAGAGCAACCTCCACGAACGGATTGACCAGGAATTTCTTGGCGATGGACGCGAATTTGTAGAGATATACCAACTCGGGGGATTAGAGGCCCTGACTCAGGCAATCCACCTTGAAACAGAAAGCGAAGGTCCTGATCTGGTTTTTATCCGCCTTTATTCTGCCGATCTGCAGACTATCGAAACCTCTGACATGAAATCGTGGACGGATCTTCCGCAACCGGCACCCACCTTTAAAAATCTCATTCGTGAGCAGTTTGAAACCATTGACCTGGCTGCACATTCAGGTCAGGCACGGATCTTTTATCAACCTCTGGGGAATGGCTATATTCTCCAATCCGGAACTCTTCTTCGTTTTAATGAAGAGCTTCTTGCCAATTTTCAGCACGTTTTTTTCCTCACCTTCGCATTCGTTCTCCTGATTGCAGTGCCGATTGGCTTTTATATCTCCAGAAGATCCCTTGCAGGAATCAAGCTGGTTCGGGAAACGGCAGACCAGATCAGCCGGGGCAATCTTTCACACAAAATCTCTTTTCATGATCAAGCCAAAGAAGTTAACCATCTCATCACTTCAATCAATCGCATGCAGTCAAGAATCCAGACCTTGATCAAGGAACTGCAAGATGTCAGCAATAATATTGCGCATGACTTACGCAGTCCGGTTACACGCATTCGGGGTTTGGCTGAAACAACATTGAGTGGGCCTCAATCTTTGCTGGAATATCAAGGGATGTCCGGATCAATCATTGAGGAATGCGACAGCCTCGTCGGCATGATCAATACAATGTTGGAAATTGCTGAAACGGATGCAGGGGTCACCCCTCTGATTAAGGAGCCTGTCAATATTTCTACCATCATCAGAGATGTCGCTGAACTCTATTCCCCAGTTGCTGAGGACAAAAATATCCGTATTTCTCTGAAAATAATTGACGATCCATTAATCATCTCAGGGGATAGAAGTCGGCTGCAACGTGCTTTCGCAAATTTACTGGATAACGCCTTGAAATTCACGCAAAGAGAGGGGTGGATAGCGCTTGAAGCGAAACAGGAAAACCATGATGTAACTGTCAGAATTGCAGACAGTGGTGCAGGAATTTCAGCTAAAGATCTGCCCCGTATTTGGGAACGATTTTATCGAGCTGACAGCAGTCGCTCAACCCCGGGAACAGGCCTTGGATTGAGTCTGGTCCAATCCATTATTCTCGCTCATGACGGCAAAATCAATATCACCAGCACTGAAAAGGCAGGAACCCAGGTGACGGTCAGTTTCAATATTGCGAAAGGGGACTGAAGCCGGTTCAACCGGCCTATTTCTTTTTAAACCGACAAAGAAATCTCATTATTTCAAACGATATGAACATACCTGCCAGGAATCCCCTGAAAGGTTCACAAGCAGGACTTCAGCTGCTTTCTCTTTTCGTTCAGTCCGTGCTTCAAAATAGATAACGAGATATTCATCATCCGGCAACCCGGGATAAGTATCCCTGGCGCGGATCGAAACCAGCTTACGGTTCTGAACCGTTCCTAAAAGCAGATCCGAGAGCTCTCTTTCTCTCACCCATTCCGGCTCTGCATCAATGGTCTTAAGCAGTTCCGAACCGGCACTATAAGCCAAGCGATATTCTTTGTTATCCAGCAGTCGGGTAAATTTTTCAGCCGCGATCACTGCCTGAGATGGGAAATTTCCGGCCAGACAAACAGGGCCTGAAAGGCTTAAGAAAACAACGGACAAAATAGCGATACGTAATAAGTGATTCATGGATCTCCCCTCCATTCACTCTAAGTTTACCTCACCATAGCAAAAAGACCTGACAAAAATCTGAACCAAACGTCATATCGCCTCTCCATTTTCAATATTCATCTTTTCTTTTGGCTAGTTTTAGCGAATGTTCACTGAACCACAGGCTGATCCCGCTTTAAGAAAAAAACAAATAAGCCAGCAAAGTCACTACCGTACCAAGCAGAGCTCCAAGAAAAACTTCTCTGGGAGTATGAATCTTCATCAACAAACGACTTTGACTCACCAATACCGCAAGCAGCAGCACCATCATCCCAATAAGGAAACTTTCTCCGAACAGAAACGTTGAAACCGCTATCGAGAATGCAGCAGCAGCATGTCCGCTTGGAACCCCACCATGTAACGGGGTTCCCCGATTGTAATGGGCTTTGATGAGAATAACCAGAATAAGGACGATCAGTAAAGCGCCAACCGGAATCGTTCCTTGCGGCTCTGCACCAAAAGTCGGCTCACTGTGAAACAATGGGAAAATATGTCCTGAGAGCACCAGATAACCGAGAATAACAGCACCGACACTGGTGACCAGAACAGCTCCTGCAGCAACATCCTTGGCCCGCTTGGCCAGTTCATGATAATCATCGGTGATCAGATCAACAACTGCTTCTATCGCCGTATTCATTAATTCCGCAAAAATGACAATGACTGCAGCGAGGACCAGAAGAAAAAACTCAAGGGCAGAAATTTTAAAAAACAGTGCCGTGAAAACAACAGCAAGAGCAGCGACAAAATGATAACGAACATGACGTTCACTCTTAGCGGCCCAGAGAATTCCTTCAATCGCACAATTAAGACTTTCAAGCCAACTTGTCGGTTTCATATTCAATCCTGTAAGAATTTTGGAATGACTCTCAAAAGATAACATCTGTCGGAGAAATCACAAACGCGATTCCTTCGTTTACTCCCGCAGAAAAACCGGTTAATCTCTTAAACTTCCATAAATAAAATCAGGAGACTCCGACAAATGAGTGAAGAAAAATTTACTGACGAAGAAATCAATGAAGATGAAGGAAGCTTTGCCGACATGTTTGAGGCCAGTCTAGCTGAAGTTGGCAAACCACTGGTGCCGGGAAAAAAGATTGACGCAACAATCCTGCAAATAGGCTCCGACTGGTGCTTTCTTGATGTCGGCCAGAAAGGTGAAGGAGTGCTCTCTTCCGCAGAACTCCTGAATGCTGAAGGGGAAATGCAGTATGCTGTTGGCGACAGTATCTCTGCTTATTTCTTATCCCGGGCCGGCGGGGAACTCCGTTTTACAACCAAGGTTGGTGGCAGTGGCTCCGGCACTGAACAATTGGAGAATGCCTATCAGAGCGGTATTCCCGTTGACGGCACCATCGAAAAAGAAATCAAAGGTGGCTATGAAGTCAAACTGGCGGGAAACATCAGAGCTTTTTGCCCCTTTTCCCAAACCGGATTGCGCCCGGCAGAACCTGCAGATCTGATTGGTGAGAATCTGACCTTTAAAATAAGTCAGTTCAGTGAGCGAGGCAGAAATATAGTTGTTTCTCACCGAGTTATACTTGATGAAGAACGTGAACAACTGCGCGTCGGTCTGCGAGAGACTTTGAAAGAGGGGATGGTTGTCAAAGGAAGCATCACCAATATCCGTGATTTTGGCGCCTTTGTTGATATCGGTGGGATTGAAGGTCTGCTGCCGATTTCAGAAATAAGCTATGGACGGGTTGAAGATATCAATGAAGTTCTCAGTCTGGGACAAGAGCTGGAGGTCGCCGTTAAAAAAATTGACTGGGACAACAATAAGTTTTCTTTCAGCTTACGGGATACTCAGGCCAATCCCTGGAACAAGGTTGGATCCATTTTTAAAGTCGGCTCTCAATATCCCGGAAAGGTTAGTCGTTTAGCGCAGTTTGGCGCTTTTGTGACTCTGGAAGATGGGATTGACGGACTGCTGCATATTTCCAAGCTGGGCGAAGGCAAGCGGATTCGTCACCCTCAGGATGTTCTCAGTGTTGGACAACAGTTGCAAGTGATGATTGAAAAAATTGATCTGGAGGAACGCCGGATCTCTCTCAGCTTAAAAAGCCAGGCAGACGAAAGTGAAGAAACCAGTTACACAGAAGCCCCTTCCGTCTCTTCGGGATTCGGTAGCCTTGGCGATCTACTGAAAGCCGACAAACAGAAAAAAGGCCGTAAAAAACGTTGATAAAAGGCAGTCGCACTTCAAAATCTGCCATTTTATTTTCCATCTGCATGGCACATTTTCTCAACCCGTTCATGCTCTCGGCTGTCGGTCTTGCCTTGCCCGTTATGGGACGGGACTTCTCAGCCAGCGCTCTGCAATTAGGCCTGGTGGAAACTTCCTTCATGCTGTCAATGGCAATTTTTCTTCTGGCTATGGGCCGTTTGGGAGATATTTATGGGCGGCGAAAAATTTTCCAGTTGGGACTCCTCCTGTTTGCTTTTTCAGGAGGTTTAATTTCTCTGGCGAGTTCAATAGAGGTGCTTATTGCCCTGCGCTTTCTCCAAGGGCTTGGCGGAGCTATGGTCAATGCAACAACCATGGCGATTCTTGTTGCTGCGTTTGCACCCCATGAGCGGGGCAAAGCTCTGGGTATTGCCATCGCTAGCGTTTATGCTGGCATTTCCTGTGGCCCTTTCATCGGTGGCTTTCTGGTGGAGTTGTTCGGCTGGCGTTCACTTTTTTATCTGATGGTCCCCTTGGGGCTGCTGACATATCTGGTCACCTGGATTAAAATTAAGGATGAATGGGCTGATTCCAAGGGGGAACCTTTTGATTGGAAAGGCGCTCTGATTTATGCCCCTTCGGTTCTGATGCTGGTCTATGGAGTGACCAACCTGAAAAATAATCATGCCATGTGGGTTTTATTAATCCTTGCAACCTTTGGTCTGCTGCTATTTCTTCTGGTTGAAAAGCGAGCTCCATACCCGATGCTGGATATTCGCCTGTTGCTGGAAAATCGTGTTTTTGCCCTGAGTAATCTGGCGGCATTGTTCAACTATGCCGCAACCTTTGGGGTCACGTTTTTTCTCAGTCTCTATTTGCAGTTTGTGAAAGGAATGGGGCCCCATCAAGCCGGAACGATCCTGATCGCCCAGCCGGTTGTGCAAACCTTTTTGTCACCGTTTTGTGGTCGTCTTTCTGATCGAATTCCCGCATCAATTTTGGCAACTCTGGGCATGGGCTCAAGTGCTGCTGGGCTTGCCGTCGCTGCGAATTTATCTGCTGACTCGTCCTTGAAGCAAGTTGTTCTGTTGCTTATTTTTCTGGGTCTGGGTTTTGCCCTCTTTTCTTCTCCGAATGTCAGTATGATTATGGGAAGTGTTCCACCTCGCCATCTGGGGATTGCTTCAGGGCTCAGTGCCAGCATGAGAACATTCGGCATGCTGACCAGCATGACAATTATTACCGTCATATTTTCCTATCTGATGCAGGGAAAATCGGTCACACCAGAAACCCAGATCGCCTTTCTGAGCAGCATGAAAATTGCCCTGTTGATATTCTGCGGTCTTTGTGTGATCGGAATTGGATGTTCTCTTGGCAGAATCAGAAAATAAATTAGCTCTCCCGGCAACGTTTCAACTTATTGAGCGATCTGTTGTACGCTTAAAATTGCCTCGGCCAGTTCGACAAAGCCTCTACCTCCGGCGTTCCCGGTAATCCAGGCCGGTTTGGCAGAGGATTCATCGAGATAATGCAAGACATTGGCAACTCCGACGCTATTTGGGAAATAATCAAACATCGGCATATCATTTGGTGAATCCCCGATAAAAAGCACCTGATCCTTGACCGCCTCCAATTTTTGCCCCAAAACCTCCAGGAAAAAACTTCGAGTCATACTGAGCTTATCGTATTCTCCAAACCAGCCATTGACATGGATCGAGCTGATCTTTGCAGTCGCCCCGGCAGTCATAAATATCTCTTTTATTTTTTCCACCCTTGCCGGAGTGACCGGCGGGACATCTTCACAAATATCAATGGCCAGATCTGTTTCTCGATAAGCTTGATCTGCAGCAATCTTTGCCTCAGGAATGGCTGTTAAAATTGCCAGGCCCAAAGCTTGAAGCCGATCATGGTCTTGTTGACGCTCGGTGTCAGATTTTGCATAACGACGGATCATTTTCTGCCTGTCTGCACAATAATAAAAATAGAACGCACCATTCTCACCGACAATCCCATCCACCGGCCACATCCGGGCAATGTGATCACACCACCCGGCGGGACGGCCCGTAATTGGAATAAGGATAATACCGGCATCATGGAGCTTTTCCAAAGCGGTGTATACAGCCGCAGGAATACGACCATTCAGCGTCAGGGTGTCGTCAATATCAGCTAATACAAATTTCATTGCTGCTAATTTTTCGAATGCAATTTCCCTCAGTGGTCGCATATGATATCCCGATCTCGTTTGCTATTCATGCCCAAAAATAGTCAAATGCAAATGACCTATGTCATTGTAGTATGTTTATTGAGTGGTGCAAAGCGTTTGAAAAAAGGAGAACAAGAATGAACTATTGGTTGATGAAATCAGAGCCCAATGCCTTCAGCATTGACGATCTGCAAAACATGCCCAATCAGACCGAACATTGGGATGGTGTCCGTAATTATCAGGCCCGCAACATGATGCGTGACCAGATGAAGATTGGGGATCAGGTCTTTTTTTATCACTCTAACTGTGAAGTTCCTGGGATTGTCGGCATTATGGAAGTGGTTCGCGAAGGTTACCCGGACCACACTGCTTTTGATCCGCAGGGCAAATATTTTGATCCTAAAAGTGACCCGCAAAACCCACGTTGGATCATGGTCGACATCAAATATATCCGCCATACCAGAAGAGTCATATCATTAGCAGAGCTGAAGGAATGTGAGTTTTTGGAAGGGATGCAACTGGTACGCAAAGGAAACCGGCTTTCCATTATGCCGATCAAAAGTGAGGAATGGAATTACATCCTCGGTTTAGAAGATAAAAAGTCACACTAAAGATTCCCACTTGAAATCTTTGCTGCCAAAACCATCAAAAACAAGCACATTTCCCGGCGACAATACTACTGTTTATTGCCCAGGAAGCTCATTGCAAGCGCTGTTGTTCCTGATCGTGGTTAACTGAGATATTCAACGACAGTCTGTCTTTCGCAACAAGACCTTTGCAGGATTCAAGGAGTCTCCCTCTTCTCTTACCCAGAGTGACATCCCTGTAAATTCAGAAAAAACACAGGCGAAGAACGAATATCTTATTCATTCCAGGATGAAAGGTAAAAGATAAGTAGTTAAAAATATTGATATTGAACTAGACATCCACTGGAATCCGAGCCGATGTCGAATGAAACAGTTGTTTGATTCAGCTAGAGTTGAGTCACAAGCAGGAAACAAAAGTTTTTCTGACTCTCTCAGTAGAAGGAGGACAACATGAAAACAACATTAGCTCTTTTGGTCGCTGGCCTGATATGTGTTGCAACACCAATGCTGGCATCAGCAGATGGACGACATGATCATGGCCAACATTATTCTAAAGAATGGGTCAACAGAAATCAGCACAGCCACCATGCTCAATACGAACACAACAATCATCACTGGAGAAATCACTATAATCAAAAACGGAGCTATCAGACCAAAAATCACCTGAGAAAAGAACTCCGTAAAACGCGCCACGAGCTCAATCAGGTAAAACGACAAAGCACACACAATCGCCAGCGGACCTATTATGCAAAGCCGGCTGTTGTCATTGGGATACCGCACCTGGTCTTTCAATTTGACTGGTAACGGGAACTCCAGTACTTCTTTCTTTATTTGAGGTGCTGTTCAGAAGGAGCCATCCTCAAAAGGTTGGCTCCTTTTATGTCTTCACAGGGCTACGGAGAAAACAAAGACTATTTCAGTCTCCAGGATGTCCCTTCTCGAGTATCGAGTAACAAAATCCCTTTTTCTTCCAGTTCAATACGAATTTCATCACCACGTGAAAAATCTTTCTCAGCACGTGCCTGTAGCCGTTGCTCTATAAGCTCTTCGATCTCCTCCTGAGTTATATCCAGCTGCATCAACCCCGTCAGTTTGACTTTTTCCAGCCATTCTGTGGGTTGTGAACGATAGAGTCCCAAAACCTTTCCAAGCCGCAGAATTGTTGCCTGAAGATCTTGAACCTGAGCAACCAGTTCTGGCTTTTTCTTGAATTTTTTTGTTGCAACCAAACGATTCATGGTCCGGACACCATCAAACAAATGGGCAATCGCCAAAGCGGTATTAAAGTCATCGTCCATGGCTTCCCGAAATTTTTCTTCGAGTTTCTCACCTTCCGTACTGGAATGATCCGTCGGATTCAACCCTTCAATGGCCAGAGCAGAAGCTTCGAGAGCTTCATAAAAACGTCTTAACCCACTCTGTGCTTCAGATAAATTCTGATCTGAAAAATCAATCGGTGATCTATAATGAGCTGACAGAATGAAAAACCGGACAACCTCAGCATCATAGTTTTTAAGAATATCGCGGATGGTAAAAAAGTTACCAAGAGATTTGCTCATCTTCTCTTTATCGACATTCACAAAACCGTTGTGCAACCAATATTTGACAAAAGGCTTCCCACTGGCCCCTTCACTCTGGGCAATTTCATTTTCATGATGCGGAAAAATCAAATCACGACCGCCCCCATGAATATCAAAACTATCCCCCAGTAACGAAGAACTCATAGCAGAACACTCGATGTGCCACCCCGGGCGCCCGGCCCCCCAGGGAGATTCCCAACTGGGTTCACCTTCCTTTGCCCCTTTCCAAAGGGCAAAATCCATTGGATTCTGTTTCTGTTCACCGGGTGCAACTCGAGCCCCGGAAAGCATCTCATCCATATTGCGTTTCGACAGTTTTAAATAATCCGGGAACTTATCAACACTGTAATAAACATCCCCACCAGATGCATAAGCCTTCCCTTTGTCGATGAGTTTTTGATTGATCTCGATAATCTGCTGGATATAGTCCGTTGCCCGCGGTTCATGGGTTGGCTTGATCAATCCGAGGGAATCCATATCTTCATCAAAGGCCTGAATAAACTCTTCAGCCAAATCTTGACTGGATATCTGTCTCTCATTGGCGCGATTAATTATTTTATCATCAACATCAGTGTAATTACGCACATAAGTCGTTTCATATCCGGAAAACTGTAGATAACGGAAAATAATGTCAAAAACAATATTAGCGCGAGCATGGCCGATATGGCAGTAATCATAAACCGTGACACCACAGACATACATTCCGACCTTGCCGGGAACAAGAGGTTGAAACTCTTCCTTTTTGCCGCTCATTGTATTGTAAACACGTAAACTCATCGATGCTGTCTCCGTCATGTTTTGCACGTCAAGGCAAATCCTGCATTCGCCAATTCTTATGTGATAGCAGGGCGAATACAAGATCCGCCCCTACGATTTATTTCAACTTGGCCCAGGTGTCCCGTAATGTAACGGTACGGTTAAAAACCGGCTTCCCCGGCTGAGAATCCTTACTGTCAACAGTGAAATATCCGACCCGCTCAAACTGAAAGGTCGTCCCTGGTTCTGCCGATAATAACTCCGGCTCAACTAATGCTGTTGTCGTTTGAAACGAATCCGGATTGAGGGCCTGCAGATAGTTTTCGGCTTTATCAGGATTTTCCTGACTGAAAAGACGATCGTACAAACGAACATCGACCTCTTGAGCCTGTGCTGCTGAAACCCAGTGGATAATCCCCTTCACTTTATGCCCGTCTGCTGGATTTTTCCCTAAAGTATCAAGATCAGCGCTGCAGAGTAACTCAACCACGTCACCATTGTTATCCTTGATAACTTCTTCGCATTTAATAATGTAAGCGTTACGCAAACGAACTTCCCGACCTGGACCTAGACGGAAGAACTTTTTAGGTGGATCTTCCATAAAATCATCCTGATCAATATACAATTCACGACTGAATGGCAACGTGCGTGTTCCCAGATCCGGTTGCTGTGGATGATTCGGCGCTTCCAGCATTTCGATTTTATCGGCTGGATAGTTAGAAATCGTAACTTTCAGTGGTTTAAGAACAGCTTGGCGCCGAAAACTCGTCTCATTTAACTGTTCCCGCACACAATCTTCCAGAACAGACAAATCTATCCAGCTTGCTCCCTTGCCGACCCCGATACGCTCACAAAAAGTTCTGATGGCTTTAGGGGGATAGCCACGTCGGCGCATCCCTACGAGGGTGGGCATACGCGGGTCATCCCAGCCGGTGACATACTGTTCATTCACCAATTGCAATAATTTCCGTTTGCTCATCACCGTATAGCTGAGGTTCAGTCGTGCAAACTCAATTTGCTGCGGTGCAAAAATCCCCAGTTGTTCTATGAACCAGTCATACAGTGGGCGATGATCTTCAAATTCCAGAGTACAAATTGAATAGGTGACCCCCTCAATTGAGTCCCCCTGTCCATGAGCAAAATCATACATGGGATAAATACACCACTTATCCCCGGTACGGTGATGATGAGCGTGCAGAATCCGGTACATGGCAGGATCACGCAGATTCATATTTGGTGAACTCATGTCAATTTTTGCTCTTAAAATGTGGGTTCCGTCAGAAAAATCACCTTTCTTCATTTTTTCAAACAATTCCAGATTTTCTGCCACACTGCGATTTCTAAATGGGCTATCGACTCCCGGCTGAGTCAAAGAGCCTCGATTCTCTCTCATTTCCTCAGCTGTCTGACTGTCGACATAAGCTTTTCCAGCTTTAATCAGCTGTACAGCCCAGAGATAAAGCTGATCAAAGTAATCGGAGGCAAAGTGAAGATGTTCACCCCAATCGAACCCAAGCCACTGCACATCAGCTTTAATAGCATCAACATACTCGTCTTCCTCTTTAATCGGATTGGTATCATCAAAGCGAAGATGACAGCGTCCGGAAAAATCTTCTGCCAGACCGAAATTGAGACTGAAACTTTTTGCATGACCAATATGAAGATAACCATTGGGCTCTGGAGGAAACCGGGTAATAACCTGGTCGCGCCTGCCGTTTTTGAGGTCTTCAGCAATAATTGTGCGGATAAAATTTGATGTGACTGGTGTTTCAGATGTACTCATACAAATAACCTCTATGAAATAATTGCGGCCCTTTTAGCAGCAACCCTTTGTTCATCACGTTGTAATAGAATGACCGCATGTGCCGCGATGCCTTCACCTCGACCAGGAAAGCCAAGCTGTTCCGTTGTCGTTGCCTTGATATTAACCTGCCCAGGATCAACCTTGCAGTCGGAAGCAATCAGGTCAACCATTTTCGCAATATGAGGAGCCAATTTGGGTTTTTGACAAATGACTGTGCTGTCCAGATTCCCGAGGCAATAATGAGCCGCTTCCATCTTGGCAATAACAGCACGAAGAAGTTCCCGGCTATCAACTCCCGCAAAAGCAGAATCGGTGTCCGGGAAATGTTTCCCCAGATCCCCTAGACCCAGAGCCCCAAGAATAGCATCACAGATGGCGTGCAGCAAAACATCAGCATCTGAATGGCCCAGCAAGCCAAATTCATAGTCAATTTCAACTCCACCAATAATTAAACGGCGATCCCTAACTAAACGGTGAACATCGTATCCGTGACCTATCCGGATCATGTCCGACCTCCTAACAGGGCAACAGCAACCAGAATATCTTCAGGAGTTGTCACCTTAATATTTCGATAATCACCTTCCAGCATTTGCACTGGATGACCCAGCCTTTCCACTAATGACGCATCATCCGTTGCCACAAAGCCATCAGCGTCAGCTCGATCAAAAGCCTCCCTGATGAGGTGATACTGAAATCCCTGCGGGGTTTGAGCTTGCCACAGCCGACTTCGATCCGGAGAGCCGGTAATGGTCTTATTTTCAACATCCTTGATTGTATCTTTGACCGGAACTCCAACCGTGCAGGCTCCCGATTCTTCAACAGCCTCAATCAAGGCCGACAGGCGTTTGCAATCAAACAAAGGACGTGCTCCATCGTGAATCAAAATGGGTCTGCACTGCTGATTGAAGCCATCCTCAGTTATTGCATTCAAACCGTTTCTGACTGAGTCCTGACGCTCGACCCCGCCGGCAATAATCCGCTGAACTTTGTTGAATTTAAAACGATCAATAATATTTTTTTGACAGTAGGCAATATCGTCGATCGGAACAATGACATAGATATTTTCAACTTGAGGATGATTCTCAAACAGAGTCAGAGTATGGGCCAGAATGGGTTTGCCGGCAAGTTCCAGATACTGCTTGTTGACCGAGCCTCCCATCCGGCGGCCTGTCCCTGCTGCCGGAATAAGGACTGTTGCTTTCATAGTTTTCCTTTAACCATAACCAGAGGCGACCTGGTAGCAAAACATGATAAGGGGACCTGTTACAAACAAAAAGACCAGGCACATCATATGTGCCCGGTCTCAAATACTGCAATATCAAAAAAAGAATTTAGTGGAAAATATTCTCTAACCGCTGAACAACCTGAGCCTCTTTAGCTCCCTCAGCAAGAGCCACTTCCGTCACTAATAACTTGCGCGCCTGCTCCAGCACTTTTTTTTCACCGTACGAAAGCTCTTTCCCTGAACCAATCTGATATAGGTCACGCAAAACATGAGCAACTTCCAGCAAATCACCTGTTTTTAATTTATCATTGTACTCTCGTTGTCGACGACTCCATGACGCAACCTTGCCACCATTGGCTGGTTCCGCTAAAGCATCAAAAACTCCGGTAATTCTTTGTTGATCAATCAAGCGACGCATACCAACGTTGCCAACGTTCCCAACTGGAATCATAATTTTCATGTCGCTGTCGACAATTCTCAGAATATAAAACTTTTGACTGTGCCCAGAATACTCACGAACTTCAATGTCCTCAACAACCCCAACTCCCTGAGTTGGATAAACTGCCATATCCCCGATTTTAAACACGATTAAACTCCTTTGGCTAGATCAGTAATAGTAACACAAATGACTTAATCCGTCAAAGTTATAATTTAAAGTTAACTCCTTGAATCAAAAGGGGAAAACCATTCCACATCTCTACCGGCAACCGGGTTTTCTATAGAGTCCGCTTAAGTTATTGTGTTAGTGTCTTAATCCATCTTTTTTCTTCGTAATTTTCCCTATAACCAAGATCGTTCAACTATGCCAATATTGCTGCTCCTGCTCCTGCTGGTTTTTGCGCCAAAAGCTTATGCTGTGTCCGATACTCTCTCTTTTGCCGACAGCCTTGCTGCCGAAGAGGACTACTATCGCGCCATTACGGAATATAAGCGCTTTCTGCACTATTCCCCTGATGACCCCCATGCTGCTTATGCCCAGCTTGCCATCGGCAAATGCCTTCTGGCCGGAGAACGCTGGCAACAGGCAGACTCGGCTCTGGAAAAAGTCTGGTCTCTTTACCCTGATAGTTCTGAGGCAGAAACAGCCCGGCAACTTTACGCTGACGCTGCCTATGACAGGGGTGATTTTGCAGCAGCAGAAGTGCGATACCAAAAGCTGCCAGACTCCCTTCCTGCTGAAGAAACCGATTTATCCCGATACAGATTGGGCTTGAGCCAACTACAGCAAGACAAGCCGGATCAAGCTCGCGCTACCTTCTCCGAACTTCAATCCCCTCTGAGCCGGCAACTGTCTTTATCCCTGGACTCATACCAACAGCTCGCAAGCAAATCACCGCAACTGGCCGGGAGTCTTTCGGCCCTTCTTCCTGGTGCAGGACAGCTCTACACTGAGCGGCCCCTTCAAGCAGGGATTGCCTTTACCCTTAATGCCGCTTTTATTTACGCTGCTCTGGAATCATGGGAGAATGAAAATTACGCGACAGCAGGAATCCTGTCTCTTTTTGAAATTGGCTGGTATGGTGGCAATATCTATAATGCCATGAACAATGCTCACAAATACAATCGTCGCCAACAAGGTCATTTTCTCAAACAGCTCCAGGAAAATTTTGATATCTCTTTTGGATGGCAACAAGGGCGCCCCCAGGTCCAGGCACTTTTTAATTTCTAACTCAGGAGAACGGATATAATGCGCATTGGGATCGTTGGTTCAGGAGCCCTTGGGCTCTATTATGGAGCCATGCTGCAACGGAGCGGGCAAGACATTCACTTCTTACTCCGTCGAGACTATCAGGCTATTCAAAAAAACGGACTCCATGTCTATTCCTGTAACGGTGACTTCCACCTTCCCAAAGTTGCGGCATATCTATCCCCGCAAGAGATCGGACCGGTTGACCTGGTCATTGTCGGACTGAAAACGATTTCCAACCAGCATCTGCTGGAACTCGTTCGCCCACTGCTGGGAACAGACACCGCCATTTTAACCCTGCAAAACGGCCTCGGAAATGAGGAGCTGCTCTCTGCAGCTTTCGGCGCTGAACGCATCCTTGGTGGCGTTGCATTTTTATGCAGCAACCGGGAAGAACCGGGAACCGTTCACCATCTGGGAGAAGGAAAAATACTGCTGGGTGAATTTAGCGGAGGGCTCAGCTCCCGTAGTAGCAACCTTGCAAAAATGTTTCAAACTGCGGAAGTTCCTTGCAGCGCCGTTAACGATCTTCGCCGGGCACGTTGGGAAAAGCTGGTTTGGAATATCCCCTTTAACGGTCTCTCCGCACTGTTGGGGAAAGACGTGACGGAAATTCTCAACCATTCTCCGAGCAAGGAACTGGTTAAAAATTTGATGCTTGAAGTGATTTCCGGCGCAAATGCCCAGAGCCTGAAAGAACCTATTGATGCCCAGAAATACAGTCAAGGACTGATCTCTTTTACCGAAAACATGGATCACTACCGCCCCAGCATGATGATTGATCGGGCAGAGGGTCGAGCATTGGAACTGGAAGCCATCTATGCCATCCCGCTGCAACAGGCAGAAGCGGCCAATATCAGCATGCCACAAGTAAAAATGTTGTGGACGCTTCTTGACAGTGGAGAAAAATAAAGCTGACTGTATCAGCTTCGTTCAGATTTTAAGTAATTTCAAGAAAGTGCTTCTGAAGAACTTTTAAAGACAACTCCATATCGGGCAAGCTATGATTTTCCAAAGTCATAGTTGGAGGGGCCTCTGCTGTTTTCAGCCATTCAAAAAGGATTGAAAAGGGAACCCCACCCTGACCCACAGCAAGATGTTCATCTCTTTCACCATGGTTATCATGCAGATGCATGTGTTTCAAATAGGGCGCAGCCTTATCCAACCAATCAAGTAATGGCACCTCGCCAAAAATATTCCAGTGGCCGATATCAAATACATGTCCGAAATGGGTAGAATCCAAAAGAGAGATCAGCCGAATAAAAATATCGGGAGAGGTCGCATAAATATTTTCAATGCAAATGGTACAGTTGATCTCAACAGCATGCCTGAGAAGTTCAGGCCAGAAAGTCAGATTATTCTCAAGCCAAACGTTGAGCTTTTTCTCATCATTCCCATAGGCCAGACCGGGATGAAAAACAATCCGCCGAGCATGAAGTTTTTCCGCCAGCAGGAGCGACTTCTCGGCTGTTTTCATGGAAAGATTACGGATTCTACTTTTACTGCTACCAGGATTGAAATTGCTGAAAGGGGCATGCAAAGTTGTGCTCAAACCATGCTCCTGAAGTTGATCTGCACAACCCCCAAGATGGATAAAATCGAGCCTGTCCAGAGCGACCTCCTGACAAGCAACTTCCGGCTGTAATCTGCGATTCAGCAGAAAAGGGAGTCGGGCCGGCAACAGATGGGCCGGAATATGGACGTATAAAGATGATGTCATCATAAGTGCTTATTCGCTGCAATAAGTTCCAACTTCTTGATATCGGGCAACTCTCCAAGTGCTATTAAAATATGACCTGCCTCGATAATTGTGCTGGCTTCAGGATTAAAAATCATCTTCTCAGCATCTTTAATACCAATAATAATCAGTTTCAATTCCTTCCGCAGACCAGATTGGCTTAAGGCTTTGCCGACAAGATGAGACTCGGGAACAACTGGAATCTCCTCCATTTGTAACTCAATATTTTTTCCCCCTGTTGCAATATCAATTAAATCAACAACTGACGGGCGTAAAATTGCCTGTGCCATGCGCGAAGCACCAATTGTGTACGGAGAAACCACCTTATTAGCTCCAGCACGCTTCAGTTTGATTTCTGCACCCTCTTCACTGGCACGTGCCATGATAAAAAGCTGAGGATTCATGCCTCGTGCTGTGAGAATAATAAATACGTTAGCAGCATCAGAGGTCACAGCAGTCACCAACCCTTTAGCCTGGTGAATCCCTGCCCGCTCAAGAATTTCATCCTGAGTCGCATCTCCTTCAATAAACAGGTATCCATCTTCTGCCAGACACTGGCAACGAAGAGGATCATTCTCTACAACAATAAAAGGCAGAGGTTTTGACGCGAACTCCCTGCTGATCAGACGACCAATGCGACCATAGCCACAGACAATGTAGTGCCCATGCAGGCGACTAATCTGTTTTTGCACTTTTTTTCTCCCCAATAGTTGGTACAGCTGACCTTCAACCATAAATTGGATCAAGGAGCCAATGGTATAGGCGATGGTGCCAACTCCAAAGACAATCAGGAAAATTGTAAAAATTTGGCCGCTGTGTGAAAGGGTATGAACCTCACTATATCCGACCGTCGCCAAGGTAATGATGGTCATATAGAGGGCTTCAAAAAAACTCCAGTCTTCTATCGTGGCATATCCGAAAGTCCCACCACTGATAAGAATGACTAATGAAACCAGAGAAAATTTAATTTTTTTTACCGGATCCACACCGACTCCTGCCACAGATCGTTGATGATAGCTGCCTCGCACGGAAAAAACAAGAAAGCTACCAAAGAATCTACACTATTTTAGTTGTGAAATAAAGATTGACAACAATTGTATACAGTATACAATCCATATTATTCTACGTTGGGAGGTTCGCCTTGAAAACCAAACAGATTGAACGTCATCAGACTTTACGTGAAAAAATTCTTGAAACCATTCGTGACGCGATCCTTAAGGGGGACCTTAAGCCCGGTGAAAAAGTTGCTGAACCCGAACTGGCTGAACGGTTTGGAATCAGTCGAACACCAATCCGCGAAGCCTTTCGGCAATTGGAATCCGAAGGCTATCTGACCGTAGTCCCGCGCAAAGGTGCTGTTGTTGCCGCGCTGTCAGAGCAGGATATTCAGGAATATTATGCGGTTAAAAGTATTCTTGAAGGGTATGCTGCAGAGCTGGCTGCTGAAAACTTAACGGAAAAAGAGCTGGCAAAATTAGTAGCAATCAACGAGCGGCTCAAACAACTGGCCACTGAAGGAGACGTGAAATCATTCTATAAGATCCACCATGAATTTCACGATACATTTTTAAAATCTGCAAACAACAGTAAGCTATATGAGTTAATTAACCAGCTGGGTCAAAAATTCACCCGATTGCGAATGGCATCTCTTTCAGTCGATGGCCGAATGGCCATTTCTGTTGCAGAACATGATAAACTCCTCGACGCATTCCGCAATCATGACGGCAAGGCCGCTGAAAATTTGATTAAAAAAACAGCGGCTATCGGTGGAAAAGTATTATTGGAAAATATGGCTCGCTCTCAGGGAGAAGCGGTTAGCAGTCCCTTGGTCAATCAGAATATCGACGCTTACTGAAAACACCTCGCCTGCTGTTTTCACTTTTGCAGATAAGCCCTGATGCTACTGGGAAAGTCATGTATTTCCAAACAAAGGTCATCTTGCCAACAAGAATCCGAACAGATATTCCCTTCTAAAAGCATCTGCAGCTGATCACTGGTCATGGGAAATTGAGGTATTGATTGCATTGCTGCAACCACTGGTTTCATCAGCCAGAGGGGTTGATGAATTTTCCGTACCCCAGAACCCCGCCCCAATCCCTGAGCTACGGCATCGAGAAGCTGATCGTAGCTGAAAACCTGAGACCCACAGCATTGGTACGTTTTTCCTATGGTCTCTTGTTTCTCCAGGGCCTGGACAAACCCGGCAGCGACATCTGTGACATGAACCGGCTGTAGTTGATATCTCCCGTCTCCCATAACTGGAACAACCGGCAGAGTTTTTATCAACTGTGCCAGCATATTAATAAACTGATCGCCAGGACCATAAATCAGAGAAGGACGAAAAATGGTCCAGTCAAGGCTGGTCCGGCGCACCATTTCTTCTGCTTCCCATTTTGTTTGGTGATATCGGGTAATCGCATCACTTCGGGTGCCATTGGCACTCATCTGCAGAAAACGTTTCACTCCCTGTTTTACCGCTGCCTGGAGAATATTTTCTGTTGATTCGACATGTAATTTCTCAAAGGTCACCCTTTGACTTGGAATTTCTCGAATAATTCCAACGAGGTGAATAACAGCATCACAACCGGACAATTGTTCCTGCAACGTCTCAGATCGCGTGGTATCACCGACAACCTCTTCGACTCCATCAAAATCGGCAAGAGCTCCCTCGGTTCTTACCAAGGCGCATACAGAATGACCATCATTCAATAATTGTCGAATCATGGTGCGACCGACAAAACCGCTTCCACCAGTTATAAAAACTTTCATAGTTTCCTCGCAGAAGGTTTAAGGAATCAGTTATTTAATGGATTGTATCATCACAGAACCCAAAGTCATCCTGATAAATCCGAAAAACACCCTTTTCCAGCTGGAACCGTAGAAAAATGAGTCACACACCAATAAACGCAATCATAAAATGGGCTCCGGTACCAGACAAACTCTTTCCAAACGGTTTGATTTCGCAAACAAAACAATAGAACCAGGTTATATTATTCTTGCTTTCCAATGGTTGTTTAAAAAATTAAAGTAGGATATAATTGTGCGTTTAAAGGTCAGGAATTAGTCAAAAACAATCTTTAAAAGATATTGACCCCCTATAGAGCCTTAGTTTGTAATTTAAAACACTATAATAGAAGATGGAGAATGCAGATGAGTGATATCACCGCAGCGGGTTTGGGACTGAAGAGTGTCGGCAAAGTTTACCATAATCTCGATTATGATGAACTATTTGAACATGAGACAAAAAACAATGAGGG
Organism: uncultured Desulfuromusa sp.; assembly: GCF_963675815.1. Classification (NCBI taxonomy): domain Bacteria; kingdom Pseudomonadati; phylum Thermodesulfobacteriota; class Desulfuromonadia; order Desulfuromonadales; family Geopsychrobacteraceae; genus Desulfuromusa; species uncultured Desulfuromusa sp. The sequence goes on along the minus strand of NZ_OY776574.1, from coordinate 1,469,052 downwards.
GGCACTTTCAGCAAATGGAACGATGATGGTTGATACCGGTAAATTTACCGGTCGTTCACCTAAGGACAAGTATTTTGTACAGCAAGACCCATCTCAGAAAAACATTTCCTGGGGTAATATTAACCAGCCGGTTTCTGAAGCCATTTTTGATGAGCTTTATGCTGAAGTTATTGATTATCTGTCGGGCAAAGATGTTTATGTCGCTGATGGTTTCAGCGGTGCCAATCCACAGACAACACGTAAAATCAGATTTGTAACCGAAATTGCCTGGCAATCCCATTTTATCAAGAACATGTTTATCCGCCCAACTGAAGCTCAACTGGAAGGTTTTAGCCCGGATTTTACCGTTTATAATGCTGCCAGTATCTCGAACAAAAACTGGGAGCGACACGGTCTGAATTCAGAAGTTTTTGTTATCTTCAATATTGAAAAAAACGTCGCCATTATCGGTGGCTCATGGTATGGCGGAGAAATGAAAAAAGGTATCTTCACGATGATGAACTACTGGATGCCGCTGGAAAAAATTCTTTCGATGCATTGCAGTGCCAATGTCGGCAAAGATGGCGATGTCTGCCTCTTTTTTGGCCTCTCCGGTACCGGAAAAACAACCCTCTCGACCGATGCTGCCCGCAAGCTGATTGGTGATGATGAGCACGGTTGGGATGATGACGGCATCTTCAATTTTGAAGGTGGCTGTTATGCAAAAACGATTGATCTGTCCCCGGAAAGTGAACCGGAAATCTTCAGTGCCATCAAGCGTGACGCTTTGCTGGAAAATGTTGTTTATAATGAAGACGGAATTATCGACTACAGCGATAGCTCTAAAACTGAAAACACCCGGGTGTCATATCCGATTGAACACATTGAGAACCATGAACCAACCCTTATGGCTGGGCACCCTGATAATATTATTTTCCTCACCTGTGACGCTTTTGGTGTCCTCCCTCCCGTTTCCAAACTGAGCAAAGAACAAGCCATGTACTATTTCCTCTCCGGCTATACGGCCAAGGTAGCTGGAACCGAGCGAGGCATTACTGAACCACAGGCCGCCTTTTCCGCTTGCTTCGGTGAAGCGTTCCTGCCGCTTCATCCAACAGCTTATGCCAAGCTCTTAGGTGAGAAGATGGATAAATACAATGTCAATGCCTATCTGGTTAATACCGGCTGGGTTGGCGGCGGTTATGGTGTCGGTAAACGGATGAGCATCAAGGGGACACGTGCATGCGTGAATGCGATTCTTGATGGCAGTATCAAGAGTTGTGACTTTGAACAAACACGTTTTTTTGAGTTAAGTATTCCTAAAGAGCTGACCGGGGTTGAGACAGATCTATTGAATCCACGCAATGCCTGGCCGGACAAGGACAACTTTGACCAGACGGCCAAAAAACTGGCTGGAATGTTTGTGGAAAACTTCAAAAAATACATCACCGATAACGATGATTTTGACTTTACCCAGGCAGGGCCAAAAATTTAAACCTTCCGTCTAGCTACAAACTCAGCAGTAGTAAAAAGGGTCTTCGGTCATCACTGAAGACCCTTTTTTTGTTTCCAGGGAGGCTTTTCTTGACATAAGGTGAAAGAAAAATAATAATTAACGCAGAAAAATTAACAAAAGGCAAACTTATGGCCAATACAGATCAAAAAAAGCTCGAAGAATTTGAGCTTATCCATTGGATCCAGCAGCAAGCAGGCAGCGGAGAGCATCTTTCTCTGGGGATTGGTGATGATTGCTCAATTCAACCTCAGAAAGCTGAACGTGATTTGCTAACCAGTGTTGATCTCCTGATTGAAGATATCCATTTTAAACGCCAATGGACCAACATGTTTGATCTGGGTCGGAAGTCTGCCGCAGTCAATATCAGTGACATTGCCGCCATGGGAGGAACTCCGCTGTCCTTATTTCTGGGGATAGGTCGCCCCCGAACCATCAGCGATAGTGAGATTAAAGAACTTCTCTCCGGGTTTCTGACAGAAGCCAAAACCTACGGTGTCGTTCTGACCGGTGGCGACAGCTGTTCTTCCCCCGGTCCACTGATGATTTCAGTCACGGTTCAAGGGGAAGCTGCCTCAGGTGAAGCAATATGTCGGCAAGGGGCCAGCTATGGTGATGCAATTTATGTTTCAGGTTCTCTGGGCGACAGCGCTCTTGCCCTGCACCAGTTACAACAAGGTCAGCAACCGGATCCGTTTTTAAATCAGCGTTTTCATACCCCGGCACCACAGGTGCCTTTGGGACAGGAACTTGCGAAACGGCATTTAGCAACAGCGATGCTTGATGTTTCCGATGGTTTACTCGCCGATCTGGGCCACATTCTCGACGCTTCAGAAGTGGGTGCTGAGCTTAATCTTTCCGAGATACCTCTATCCACACCATTCAAAAAAGCATTGGCCTCTGATGCCACTCTCATCGATTTAGCCCTTGCAGGCGGGGAAGATTATGAGCTGGTTTTCACTTCGCCTTTAAAGGATCTCGATCAGCTCATTCACTTGCCTCATGTCGTAACACGAATCGGCAGTATCAGTCAGAAATCCGGATTGCGTATCCGACACAGTAATGGTGACTTATATCACTGTCAACGAGGAGGGTTTGATCATTTTAGCCGCCAAAGATGATCGTGCAGGGGTCATAAACACCGAGCCCGATGATCCTCCACCAGAACCATGTGCCCTGAATTCTCAACCTTTTGTAGGGAATCATCTTGAGGATACGGTTTATCAGCAGATTGCAACAATTTTACAAGAACAACAGAACTTCTACCTAGAAGGGTACAAGGTTCTGTGCATCAAACGACGCATAGCGGCCCGGATCCGAGCCGTGGGCTATAACGACCCGGTTGCATATCTTCAGCTGCTGCAACAAAATATTCACGAGCAGGAACAACTGCTGGCTGCATTGAGTATTCATGTTTCGCATTTTTTCCGTAATGAAAGTGTCTTTCAAGCACTGGAAAAACAAATTTTGCCTGAACTCCTGGAAATTTCACGGCATAACAACAGCAAGCTGAGAATCTGGAGTGTTGGTTGTGCAAACGGTGAAGAGCCCTACTCTCTGGCCCTCCTCTGTCAAAAATGGAGGCGGAAAGGCGATTTACTTTCAATTATCGGGACGGATTTGAGCCCGGAAGCCCTGATGCGTGCCAAGCGGGGATCTTTCCCGGCAGACCGCGTCGGTAACGTGTCAAGAGAGATGCTCACGGGTTGTTTTTTCAAAAACGGAGATCAGTATCAGTTGATCGATTCAGTTCGTGACCAGGTACAGTTTTTTCGTCATGATATTCTTACAGATCAACCTTTTTATCGTGCAACACTGATTTTATGTCGAAATTTGTTAATTTATTTTTCCAGAAAGCAGCAGAAGCAGGTGTTGACAATTCTTGCGGCAGCGTTGTTGCCGGGAGGCTATCTGGTTTTGGGAAGGGCTGAAACCATGGCGCCAGACTGTCGTAAGCTCTTTATCTGTATTGATCCGGCTGAAAGGATCTATCAACGAGTTGCTGAAAATTGAAATCTGTTCGTTGCTGTTAACTTGTCAAATTCAAAACTTCACAATATGGCTGCTGAAAAGATGGGGTCAAACTGAAGGAGAAAAAAATGCGCGTTGAGATCAGTTACAAGTTTGTCATTGGGTTCATTGTTGTCGTTGCCTCTGTGGTTCTGCTCAACCTCCTTGTGCCGCAAATGCAAATTCCGGAATGGACTCACCAATGGATAACAATCATTGGCGCTTTACTTGTCGGTCTTATTTTTGGCTGGGTTTTTTCCAAAGCATTTACGGCAAATTTCAAGGTCTTAACAGAAGGGGCAGAGCGCTTGAGTGATGGTGATCTCAGCCGTCAGGTGCGCCTGCGCAAAGGACTTTTTTCTGATGAAACGGAAGACCTTGCCAATTCGTTAAACCTGGTCGTCGGCAGTTTACGCAATCTGGTTGGACAGATCAGGACCAGCTCCGTCAATGTTAATGAGCTTTCTTTGTCACAGGCAACCACAGCTGAAGAGATGACGGCCACGGCCCATGAAGTCGCAGGATCAGTTGAACAGATCAGCAGGGGGGCCGAAACCCAGGCTGAAATGGTTGAGCGCGCCTCCAAAGTCATCCGGGAGATGGCCGAACAGATTGACCTGGTTGCATCATCGGCAAACAGCCTGTCCCTGTCAGCAGAAGAAACGACCCTTTCAGCCTGCCAGGGGGAAGAAATGACGGCAACGGCATTGGCTAACCTCAAGCAGGTGCTCACTCAGATTCAAGAAAATGGAGAGATGTTTGTCTCTTTCAGCGAACAGGTCCAAAAGATCGGCACAATCATAGATGTTATTACCGGAATTGCGCAAAAGACCAATTTGCTGGCTCTAAATGCAACAATTGAAGCAGCACGGGCAGGAGAATACGGTCATGGTTTTGCTGTCGTCGCCGAAGAGGTGAGCAAGTTGGCTGATAGTACCAGTGTCTCTGCTGGTGAAATCACGAGAATGATTGAAAAAACACGTGAGCAAAGTCTAAAAGTCCAACAATCCATGGCCGAAAGTGTCAAATCAATCGATTCTGGGCGTGCAGCTGTGGACATTACCAACAGTGCGTTTAAAGCAATTATTGCTAAAGCCGAGGCAGCTCAGCTCAAATCTGTCAGTATTCGTGATCTGACTGAAAAGCAGACAACAGGAGCTCATGCGATTGTCGCCGCTATTGAAGAGATTGCCCGGGTGACAGAAGATAATGCTGCATCAACAGAAGAGGTTTCTGCAGCAACGGAGGAACAGACGGCATCAATGGAAGAGATGACCTTTGCTTCACAGCGTCTTTCTCAGCTTGCAGACGAACTTTTAACATCAGTCAGTCGCTTCAATCTGGGGATCAGTTTAGAGAAAGAGAAATAATGAAACAACTGCTGCCCTTTAAGGTTGGATACGAAACCTATGCATTGCCGTTGATCGAAGTTCAGGAGGTGGTTGAGAACCAGAAAGTTCATCCATTCCTTGGAGCTCCGGCCATTATTGCGGGAGCTATAGCCTTTCATGGCCGCATTGTCCCGGTTATTAACTTAGCGCAGTTATTGGGTTTTACTGCTGGACAAATAGGACCACGGTTAATTGTTCTGATTAACACCCGTGGCCCTGTCGCATTAGGGGTTGATCAAGTTAGCGCGATTATAAGCCCGGAAATTAAACCGGCGAATCGGATGCAGAATCATACGGAAAGAAACTATATTGATGATGTCATCAATTGGGAGGGGGAAATGATCAGCCTGTTTGATCTGGACCAATTACAGGACGAACTCGTATCACTCTGCACCCAAAGGGGAGGTTGAATTGTCTAAGAGAGTTCTGATTGTTGATGATGCTCTATTTATGCGGACAATGTTGCACGATATTTTTGAATCCACAGATTGGCAGATTGTGGCTGAAGCAGAGAATGGAGAACAGGCAATTGCAGCTTACAAAGAGTTCCAACCTGATCTGGTGACAATGGATCTGGTCATGCCGGAAATGGGGGGAATTCAAGCCATGAAATCCATTCTGCGGGAAGCACCCTCAGCAACGATTGTCGTCTGCAGCGCTCTGGGTCAGAAAAATTTGATTTTAGATGCAATCAATGCAGGGGCGAAAGATTTTATTGTCAAACCATTTCAACGCTCACAGGTTCTTGAAGTTGTTGAACGCGTAACCATCGAACCCTGAAAGACGCGCATGACAACAGGTGAAAATAAATACAACAAAATTTACCGAACGGATTTCCGTTGATGGATGCTGATAAATTTAGAGATATGTTTCTGGCAGAAGCGGCCGAACATCTGGAGTCGATGATTGATATTCTGGTGCAACTTGACCTGGATCATCAAGATCAGGATGGCATTGACGCACTGTTTCGTGAAGCTCATTCCATTAAAGGGATGGCGGCAACCATGGAACATGCTGAAACGACGAAACTTGCCCATCATCTGGAGAATCGCCTGGATATCTGCCGCCAACTCGGGCGTATGAGCGGTGTAGAGATTGACTGGTTACTGGAAGCGACGGATCTACTGGAACTGCTGCTGGATGACATCCGCAATAATCGCGAGGAACGATGTGTTGCCGGCTTCATCTCGACCAGTCCCAAAGAAACACCTTCAGACATAGGCGCGAAACGTAAAGACAAAGAAGAAAGCCTGTCACATAGCGGGAAAGGACAACTTGTCCGCCTACAGCTAAAGGCGACGGTCGCTGCACCGGGTCCCCGATTTCTGGTTCTTTTAAAGAAAATGTCTGAATTCGGAACGATTCTCGAATCAACTCCATCAACCGAGGATCTCCTCCAGGGTGTTGCTCCCGATCAACTATTGGTCCGGTTACTGAGTGAGACTTCTCAGGAACAGATCTATCAACAATTGATGCAATATAGTGAATTACAGGAAGTGACATTCCCCGATGAACCGGAAAAAAAGGGCCAGTCACAGCAAAAAAGACCTACAGAAAAAACGGTACGGATCAGCACTGAATTACTTGACCACTTTATCAATTTGACCGGTGAATTGATAACCAACCGCTATCAACTGCAAAACGCGCTCAAAGAGCAAAACTGGCAAGAGCTGGACGATGGCGTCGGTCAACTGAAACGCCTGGTCAAAAATCTTCACCATCAGGTTTTAAAAGTACGAATGGTTTCTCTGACGGGATTGGCGGGACGCTTATCACGAACAGTTCACGATCTTTCCCGCAGCCTCGATAAAGAGATTCAACTCAAGGTCGAAGGAGCAGAAATAGAGTTGGATCGTGCAATTGTTGAAGAATTAACCGATCCATTAGTCCACATGGTCCGGAATGCTATCGATCATGGGATTGAAAAGCGTGGGACCGTATCAATCAAAGCCTGGCGAGAAAGAGATCAGATCCTCATACAGGTCGCTGATGATGGCCGCGGGATCGATCCGGAAAAAATCAGACAAAAAGCACTGGACAAAGGTTTTTTGAATATCAATCAGGCAAAAACCATCCGTGATTATGATCTGTTTCAATTGCTCTGCCAGCCCGGATTTTCTACTGCCCAGGAGGTGAGTCAGACTTCAGGCCGTGGTGTCGGCATGGATGTGGTTAAAACCGCAGTTGAACAGATCGGGGGAATTCTTCTGATTGATTCTACTCCCGGGGAAGGGACTCGGATCACTCTCAAAGTGCCACTTTCTCTGGCAATTATCAGAGTTCTTATTGTCGAGTGTGATGGCGCCAGAATGGCCATGCCCATTTCCCGGGTGATACAAACCGCTGAAATTTCTCCTACCGAAGTTCACAGCAGTGGCAAGCAGTTAATGATCAATTATCATGACGAGCAATTACCGCTTATCTCTCTGCGGAAAATTCTAAAGTTGCCCCAGAGTGTTGCTCTTGATCCAATTCCCCTGGTTGTTACCGAAGTCGTTGGTCGCAAAATCGGACTGGTCGTGGATCAACTGGTTGGTCAACAGGAGGTTTATGTACAACGCCTCCCTGCCCCATTTGATCAAATCCGCGGCTGTAGTGGTGGAACTATTCTCGGAGATGGTCAAATCATCTTTCTTCTTGATTTACAATCCCTGTTTGCGCGCCACAGAGGATAAGAACATTTAAGTGAAAGCCTGGGACAAAACCGGCGGCTCTACTTCTACAGAAACAACAACAGAAAGAACCTTCTTAAGGTTTTTAGCATCCGACAAGCGCTCAGGATTCATATATTTCTATCCCCATCCACTCGAAACCCACAAAATCCAGACTCTCCCCCTTTAACACAAACTTTTATCTGCTAGACTGATATCTATACAAGAAATAATTTAATCGGCAACTATATGCTCAACAAAGAATAGTTTTTCCTGAAATCATTTTCTTCACTGCAAGATTCTTTGAAAGGAGTCGTTTCTATGAAAAAAATGTTGGTTCTCCTGTTCAGCTTTGTTCTTGTCTGCGGATATTTTGGTAGCGCTATAGCTGCCGAAAAGATTAATTTTTACGCCAATATCACAGCAATCGAGCCAATTATCGATGACTTTAATACCGACCATACTCCTGGAGCAGTTTATACGCGTATTTCAACATCCAAGTATCTGGCAACAGTCTTAACCGAGTTTTCAGCAGGTAAATTGCGCGCCGATGTTTTGCAGAGCCCCCTCCCCATTATGCAGATGTTGAAAGAAAAAGGGGTCCTCGCTCCCTATAAATCGGCTGCAGCAACAGGATATCCTGCCTGGGCGCAAGAAGACGACTCTATCATCCAGTTCGGCATTGAATATGTTGCCCCTATTTATAATAAGGATCTGGTCAAACCTGCAGATGTGCCCACCCGTTACGAAGATCTGACTGATCCTAAATGGTATAACAAAATGGTTATGCCTGACCCTTCTTCACACGCAACAACTATTTCCTGGCTTGTCGGGATGAAAGAAGCGAAAATCTTTGGCGATGATGACGGCTGGATGAAGTTTCTGAAAGGTCTGGCCGCAAACAAGCCGATGTTTGTCAAATCTTTTGGACCGACTCCTGCTCCTATAGAAAGTGGCGAAAAAGTCCTGGGTATTTCCATGCCTAAATACATTATTTCGAAAGCCCCCGCCCCTCTTGCCTGGGCCAAAGTCGACACTCTGTTGGGGACGCCACGCGGGATTGCTGTTGCTGCCAATGCATCCAACCCAAAAGCAGCGCGAGAATTTGTTGATTATTGGTTGAGTAAAAATGCCATGCAGTTGCTCGCAACTCAAGTTGGCGAATATGTCCTTGCTCCCGGAGTTTTCCCCCCAATTGATGGAATCAGCACAGTTAAAGTTCTCCCGATCAGATCTCTCTCTGATGATGAAATTCGTTATTGGGGCAAGGAATTCCGCAAGATTTTCTACGGAAAATAATTTCTGGTTTCTGCAAAGTCGGAGTAGCCACAGAACGAGGCCGCTCCGACTTTGATCCCTGGCTACTATCATTTTTTGAGGTCTTATGGAAATCCGAATTAAGGGTCTGACACGAACCTACTATTCCGAAGGAAAACAGATCAAAGCTCTGGATCATGTCGATCTCACCATCCCTGCAAATAAAATATTTACCCTTCTGGGGCCAAGTGGGTGCGGAAAAACAACTCTGCTTCGCTGTATTGTGGGCCTGGAAACACCGGATGGTGGTGAAATTTACATCGGTGATGATCTCGTCTGGTCGAAAGAAAAAGGTATTTTTGTTCCACCTGAAAATAGAGGCCTTGGAATGGTTTTTCAAACCTATGCAATCTGGCCACACATGAATGTTTTTGACAATGTGGCCTATCCCCTGCAAACCGGCAAAACACCTAAGGATAAAATACGCCTGCAGGTGGCAAAAGCCCTCAAGTTTGTCCAATTGGACGGTTTTGAAAATCGACCGGCAACAAAATTGAGCGGTGGACAGCAGCAACGAGTTGCGTTGGCTCGCGCTTTGGTTGCCGAACCGAAAGTGATCCTGTTTGATGAACCACTGAGCAACCTTGATGCTAAACTTCGTGAAGAGACGCGTAAAGAACTCCGCAGCTTTCTCACGGAATTGAAGATTACCGCGATTTATGTCACTCACGATCGCATTGAGGCATTGGCTCTTTCTGATCTGATAGCGGTTATGCGTGCAGGAAAAATCATCGAAATCGGTGATCCCAAAAAAATCTATTTTAACTCAGATGACAAATTTGTTGCTGACTTTATTGGGCGGGCAAACCTGATCAACGGAAAAGTAGAAAAACAGGAAGGGGAGCATGCTGTTTTTGCTTCAGAAATCGGCTCTATCCTTGCGCTTAACAGCCAAAAAATTTCTGTCGGCCAAAGTGCCATGCTCTGCGTTCGACCTGAATTTATCCGGCTCGCCCCGGAAGAGGGCAAAAAAGGTCAAAATATTTTCAGTGGCCAGATGGAATCACTGATATTTGTTGGTGAGGCCTATGAAGGTGAAATCCGTATCGGAGAAACCCTGCTGACAACGACCATTGAACCGACTGCAAACATTGTTGAAGGAGACAAAATATCCATATCTTTCGATCCTGATCACTGTTTTCTTCTTTCGGCATAGACGAGGCAATCTTGTTCTTTTTTGATAGGTGCAACTATGTTTAAAAAACCGACTCTGACCACCACCCTGATTGTCATCGTTGGTTTCCTGACCCTCTGCCCGGTCATTATGCTGCTACTGGGCAGCTTCTCAGAAGACTTTGTCACGTTTGGCCGGTTTACAACCATTAAATATATCGAAGCTTATACCGATCCGGACTTTGCGGCTATTTTGTGGAATACGGTTTTTTTTACTGTTGGATCTGCTTTGGTTGCCACCCTACTGGCGCTGTTTCTAGCTTATGTCAACACCAGAACCGACCTGCCATTTAAATTTATCTTCAAAGTCATCGCCATTGTTCCGATGATGATTCCACACATCCTGTTTTCCGTCAGCTGGGTGTTATTACTCAATCCCAGCAACGGAACTCTGAACCGGCTGCTGATGGATCTGTTTGGCCTTAAAGAGTCGCTCTTTGATATTTATACCTTGCCGGGGATGATTCTTGTAGAGGGGTTGTTGGACCTGCCGATTGCCTACCTCATTATTGCTCCGGCAATGAGTGCATTTGATGTTTCGCTGGAAGAATCGTCCAAGGTTTGCGGAGCTTCCAACCTGCGCACTTTGATGAAGGTAACCCTCCCGGTACTCCGTCCGGCAATTTTAGCCTCGGCAATTCTGGTTATCGTCAGAAGCCTCGCTTCTTTTGCTGTACCATCAGTCATCGGGATGCCCGGCCGTATCTATGTGCTATCAACCCATATCTACCGTAATATCGCGACCGGATTTGCAGCTGATTTCGGCAAAGCTGCAGCGATCGGTATGAGTGCTTTAGCAGCATCAATCACCTTGATTTATATCTATCGCTACCTGACATCCGAAAGTGGAAAGTTTGTCACCATTTCCAGTCGGGGATTCAAACCAACCATGATTCAGCTAAAAAACGGCAAGTATCCCCTGTTTGTGATCGTCGGATTCCTTTCTTTTATCCTGATTCTACTTCCGGTTCTCGTTCTTTTTTATACGTCCATGCTCCCCTACTCCATGGTTCCGAGCGCCAAAGCCTTTTCAATGATGTCCTGGGATAACTGGTCTGAAGTCCTCAGGGATCCAATTTCACTTCTGTCACTGAAAAACAGTCTATTTCTCGGTGTGGTTGGAGCAACAGTTGGCACAACCTTGTCTATCTTTGTCTCCTATGTGATCGTCAAGATCCGCTCGGCAGCATCGGGGATTCTCGAATCGCTCAGCTTCCTGTCATTTTCTTTCCCCGGTATTGTTATCGGTGTCGGGTTTATGTGGTTTTTTGTCCGCACTCCTATTTACGGCACAATCACGGCTTTGCTGATCGGCTACATTGCCACCTATTTACCCTATGGAATTCGACCGATTTCAAGTGCTTTCGTCCAGATTCATAGCCATTTAGAGGAATCCTCCCGAGTCTGTGGAGCTTCTCCTTTCTACACCATGCGCCGGATTGTCATCCCCCTTTTGATTCCCGGTATCGTCTCCGGCTGGATATTGATGGCAAGTATGTTCCTGCGCGAACTGACCCTTTCTGTTGTCCTTTCCCGTCCGGGAACTGAAGTTCTGGCTGTTCAGATCCTTCACTTTGCGGAAGATGGGCTCTGGGGACCGTTATCTGCTCTTGGAATCATTATGATTTTTATTTCTTCGGCACTGGTTATTCTCGCCGCCGTGCTTGGCAAGAAACTGAGCAAGATGGAGGTTGTAAATCAATAAAGAGGAAAATCAGACTAAAAACAAATCATAGCCACACTTCAGCATCAGCAACGCCAGAACAAAACGGAATACCGGCACCACCACCTTGTCCGCATTATTGATGACCAAACCACTTCCCAGCCAGTTACCGCAGATAGCACCAGCTATGGCAACTAAAGCAATCGGCCAGAAAATTCGCCCCTGATAGAGAAAATAGATAAAAGCTGAAACGTTGGAAGCATAATTGACGATTCTGGCGTTGGCACTCGCCTCCTTTGTGCTCATATGCAGAAAGAACATAAACGCCAACAACAAAAAAGTGCCTGTTCCCGGACCAAAGAGACCATCATAGCCACCGATAAAAAAACCGGCCAGGGAAGAGCGGACGGCAACCTGTTGGCGCGTCAGTTCTCTCTTTATTCTTTGGACTCCCATATGTCGGGCTTGCAGATAAAACAGGAATGGAATGATGACCAGCAACAGGGTGAAAATAATGTTGCGGGAGAGGTAAGTCGAGAGGGAGGCCCCCAGAGCCGACCCCACCAGGGCGGCAATAATTGCATAAATAACAGTTTGCCAGAGAATCGACCCGCTTCTGATATAGCGAAAGACAGCGAAGGTTGTTCCTGAAGAACTGACACATTTATTGGTACCCAGAATCAGTTCAGTGGGAACCCCCAGAGCCAGATAGGTTGGCACCGAGATCAGCCCCCCACCTCCGGCGATAGAGTCAATAAAACCGGCAAAGCCTATTAAGATGAAGACCGCAAAATACTGCCAAAGTTCAATTTCCATAGGATTCTATTCTGCAGTAAAAAAGCACCTAGAGGATCACCCTAAGTGCTTTGAAAGTTGGTCGGGGCGAGAGGATTTGAACCTCCGACCCCCTGCTCCCGAATTAGGACGGGGGCTTTCTATCTATTTGAATTACTTTAGCTTTATTTCTTTTTGTTCGTTCAGGCATTTCAGACATCTTTTGTTTAATAGCTTTATGCAGGGCATCAATTTTTTCTGCCTCTGTTTTTAGCATATCTGCGCTCATGTGAGTATAAATTTCTGTCATTCTAATGTCACTATGACCAAGAAATTCTTACAGGGCACATAAATCCATACCGGCTTGCAGAGCGGCCGTTGCTCTAGAGTGGCTCACAGCTTTGAGGGATTTTTTATGCTCAGGCAGCATTGTCCCGTCTTTTTATTAATAAACAAATAGTCCGTGTTTTGCTTGCGTTTACAGTCGAATACTAGGTGCTACTTTAGTTCTTCTCGAACAATTGGCACAACCCTGCCCTTTCCTGCAACAATATGGATCAGTCCGGATCCGAGGTCAACGTTCTCACGTTTGGCTTCATTGTGCCGCAAACCACATCAGGAATAGAGCATGGCAATGGTTTTTTTGTCTCCATGGAGTTGTTCCAGGAGCTGGGCGGTTTCGTATGGGGTGAGGGTGTTTTTGCCGGTGGCGCGGTCTGCTTTTTGGTGTAGAGCTTGGGATATTCACCAACGGGGATCTTGAGCTCATCTTCCGCAAATCGCAGCAGAGCTCGCAGGTAGGTGAGTTCAATATTGACGGTTCTTTTGCTAACTCCGTCATTCTGCCGTTTTTGTTTATAGAGATTGTAGTCGGCTTGACGCAGTAGGCTAAGGTGTTTGTTGCCGATTCTGGTGATGATCCGCGGGAGGGTTGCTTCGCAGTCTTTGACTGATCGTGCTGCTCGGTTGACATGATACCAGTCCAAAAACCTCCCGATCACATCAAGGAGGCGCTGATCGCTGGCTTCTGTTGGAATGCCGCGCAACTCAGATTCAAACGCTCGGGCTTCAGCTTCGCTCCCTTCATAAGTGTAGGTGTCTTGTTTCTTTTTACGTCCATTGCTGATGTGAATTTGCCACCAGCCGGCACCTTTTGTCGGATGTTTTCTGATTGCCATAATTGTAAGTTGCGCAGTTCATCCTATCCTTCTAGGTTAGGCTCTTGGTTTATGTCTATCTCTCGCAATTCTATTTCGCTTGGATCATGTATCGGTAGTCCTATTGCACCCCATGGACCACGACCAGTGATCATCAAAATAAGTTCTCTTGTGGCGGAATTAAGGCTTTCTATCCCTCTGTTGTGTAATAATTCTTTCAATTCGTTTTTGGGCAGATCATCGTTGAGACTAAAAAAGCCAACGGTTTGTACATGATATAGATAGGGCTCATTTTTAGAATCTTCTTCACTTACTTTTATATCAGTAAGAAGCTGATAATAATTGTATCTTTCATCAGGTTTCAGTACCGCTGAATCTATGTCAAGTGTGATATCAATTTCATCCTCGGGGTTGTGCTTTGGGTTTGCTTTAATGTCGACGATCGGAAAGAAATAACTTTTTAGCTCTATTAAGCTTTTAGCCATGTGCTGTCACCTTTTTATTACGAGTTCCAACCGTTGAGGCTACCGTTGCCCAAGTTTTTGCTTCCTCTCTCCGGGATTTATTACCATCAATACTGTCGCGCCAAACAACTCTGCTATCTTTGTGTGATACGTGGATGCTCAGCTTTCCATCCAATGCCCTTGTTAGTTTCACCATGCTTTCGATGGTAAAGTTGGCATTACCCCTGAAAATTTTGGTGATATAGGCGGGACTGGTCCCAATAGTGTTGGCCATTTCTGTTTTGGTGACCCCATTCTCTTGCATGAGTTTGTAAAGTTCACTTGTGAACTCGAGGATTGCGTTTTCCACCCAGTAACTGTCTCTGTTTTTTGCGTCTTTAATAAAAGACTTAAATGCCCCCTTACTCATCTCTCTCCTCCTTTACTTCGAGGGTTCCACGTTTCTTACTCTCGAAGTATTTTCTCATGATCCTGTTGGCCTTCTTTATCTCATTTTTCGGAGTTTTTTTGCATCTCTTTATAAACCCATGAGTGCAAATAATGATATTCCCTTCGTCATAAAACCAAAAAACACGAAGGTGATCGGCCCTAATCTGAAAGATTTCCCCATCTATTTGATGGCAGCGAGGGCCTGCAATACTCTTGGGTCCATGGAGCGCTACTCTTTCTATTGTTGCTGCTAACTTTTCAATGGATTTTGACTGGCTGTTGTCACACTCTTCGACAAGTCTGTCGATTTCAGAGTACCCCTCATTGTCGCAATATGCGAAAATATGAAATCGTTCTCTTGGGTAAGTTTCAATCTTTGCTATGTTCATTTTTAACCTATGGGTTAACAGCTGTCAACACGCCAGATGTGATTTTTTTGATGCCATCAACATGTGGTATTTGCCATAAGATTACACACAGTATATAGACTAGCTCGAAATTTTTTCCTTCAATAGGTATGTGCTACTCCGTTGTTTAAAAGCCCAACCAGATCACCGTTGCCGGAGGGGGCGGTGGCTCGGGTCTTCCGGTTGGGCAACTGGTAAACTAATCAATCTCCATAGCTAATACAGACCAGCTAGCTAGGTTTGCTGGATCCCCCCCTTTGTATTGAATGTCACATCTGAAAGTTGTCCTGGTTGTTGCACCAAAGCCGTTTTGGGCGTCAACGTAAGAATCTAGGCGATAGTCAGACTTATTTAGCCTTTGAACCGGAGGTCCGAAAGGAAAGTCTGCCGTTGCTGGTGATTTAAGGTATCCTTTGACAACATGTTGACACTGGATTCCTGCCATTATCGAACGATCTTTATCTGGATCTTCATCGCTGCAAAAAGTCAAGCCGATGGCGAGGATGATACCGAGTACTAAAAAGACCAGACATCCTTTGGCCGTATCTCCAGGTTTAGTCCCAGGGCGTTTTTCTCCGCAATGCGGACAGGTTTTTGCAGTTTTAGAGACTTCTTTTTTACAGGCTTTGCACTCGGTTGTTTTGCTTGCCATGGTTCCCCCTTCAAACGTGTCAGATATTAAAATTCGATTGTAAGTTCCTCTTCCCAGCAAGATCCATCGTTTTGTGGAACGGAGCTTTTCTTCTCAAACATTTGTTCTGTTAGCTGTTGGCTGATGTATTCAAGCATATTAGAAAGTGGAGATTGAAGGACGTTAAGGTCAACTTTAAAGACCGGACTTTCCCAGTATGAGTCAGTCTCTTCTTGTTTGATTTCATTGAAATTTAAGCCAATATTAAAGGTTAGGTCGGTAGTTCCAAACTGAGGTTTTTCTATGGAGATATTTTCGCTTGTATCAGCTATGAAATCGGATTCTGTAACGCTGCATATTACGGAGAGAGGTTTGGCTTTAAACTGGTTTATCAAAATCCAGTCCGCTTTGGTTAGACGTATTTTGAGCTCAAGCAGTCCGCCACTTTGGGCGCGATAGTTAATGATGTTATAGATAAGTTTCATATTCTATCCCCTTTTGATCTATGCTTTACCGGCAATTGTAATGATAGTGATGCTGATCAGTCCGTGACCTTTGTCGATTTGTGTGGCTAGAATGGTTTTGATGTTACTTTCAGCCTGACAAGCTGAAATGGTGGCGTCTTCAAGGCCAAACATCCCAATCTTGCGCATACTGTGATATTCCAAATCGTGTTCGTGGGCGAAATTGATCATTTCCGGAGGCTGCAGGAAGGTAAACGCGGGGCTGCAGCCTGACATGACAGAGACGGCAGTCAGGGCGAGTATGAGTGTTCCCGTGCGTTTGGCTATTTTTGTCCGGTTGGTCCAGGATAGTGCCAATGACAACAAAGCGATGGTGGCGAAGCTCAAGGAAAAAAAGGTTGTCATGATCTGGATTGGCAGCATGGTACCGATCAGGCAGATGATGAGCAGGGTTGGGATGGTTTTGTTTGTTTTTGGTGGTTCTGTGTTGGGTGTTGCGGATTGCAGCAGCCGGTGGAGTCTGGTTTTTGTGGTGTTGATGTCTGTTGGCATTGGTCCCCCCGCGTTAGTGATGATTATTTTTCTTTGCGTATTCCAACAATCGTAGCCTTGGTGATTTCAAAGGTATTGCTGGATAGCTGCTTTGATCATATCTTTGTGCTGATAGAGCGTTGAAACTTTTTCCAGGGGGCAATTCTCTTCCCCTTCTGGCAGAAAGATACCAGCTGATATTTTAGTTTTTCCGAAATAGAGACGGCAAATTGGCCGGCGATTGTTGTCTTCAAAAAGGATGGCGCAATAGCTTTTTGCATCGCGAATGGTGATTTTTTCCGTCTCTACTAATTCCGCTCCGATGGCTTGAATGATCCTGTAGGCTTCCCATTCTTCTGGGGTTGTTTCAATCTCATTATCAGATGCTGGTTTTCCTGCTTTTTCAACGATTGGAGCCTCTGCAATTGATTCAGTTTCGAGAGCTGACTTCAATCGGTCATTAACTTGCTCTCTAACATAGTCGCGCATGGCCTTGTAACAGAGGTCTGCAAATTGGTCGCGAACTTGCTGAGTAATGCGGCCTTGATAAACCCTTGAGGTAAGCATCCTGATAAGATCGTCGCTTGGTGATTCGAATTCAGTTTTAATTTCTGCGAGTAGGGCTTTGTGATATTTGAGGTTGCTTGCTGTGCTGATGATCGTGTCGAGGTCAAAAGAAGATTTTGTGAATTTCTTTAACTCGTCAACCTGATTCTCATTAAATTGAAATAGGTTAAATTCGAAAAATGGCCTGTCATCCATTTTGTTTTCATTTTCGAGGTCGCTGAAAAAGATATAGCGGATACCATCTGTCAATACACCAAATTTAGCTTCGGTTACTGCAAAATACCTGAAAAGCTGGCCTGCGCATTTAGTGGATAATGTTGTGCCAATGCTTTTGCATTCGATCAGGATTACTATCCTGTCACCTTGCCTGATGGCATAATCAACCTTTTCTCCTTTTTTAACCCCATGGTCTGCTGTGAGCTCAGGTATGACTTCGGACGGGTTGAATACGTCATAGCCAAGGGCCTGGAGGAAAGGCAAAACAAAGGCTGTTTTGGCAGCTTCTTCCGTGAGAACTGTGTCTTTTTGGCGGTGTATTCTGGTGGCAAGCTCATTTAATTTGTCGATTAAGTCCATGGTTCCCTCCTGGTTATAAACTTTTTCTATGTGGCCAATTTTATCATCCTTGAAACGGTCCCCTTGTTGACCTGTTGATTGTTGGATTCTAAAGTTTCTTCATACAGCACAGTGATCAGCTCTGCGATTTTGGCTGGTGGCATGGTGAGCTGGTTGTTTTGTAAGTGCTCTTCAACGGCTTCGATAACCTGCTGCATCAGTTTCAGGTCGGCAGTACGTTCAGCGACAATCTGGTTGACGGCTTCAACTTTGCGCCTATATTCAGGATTCTGTTCGGGATCGTGTAGTTCTTTGCCGGTTAAAAGCCAATCAAGAGTCACATTTCCCGCCTCGGCGATTTTTATCATGGTATCTGGCGGTGGAAAATTATCGCCCTGTTCGTATGCGGAGACGGCACTTTTTTTGAGTCCGCCAATTTGCATGCCGAACTCTGTTTGATTCACTCCAATGTCTGTCCGCACTTTTTTGATGCGTATCCCGATACTTTTTTTATTTGTTTGCATGCAAGAATTTTCTATTTTTTCCACGAATTGTCAACCTATTCCATAAAAATAGGACAAAGAAAAAAAATAGCCGCTTTTCTTAACAATTCCGACGGCTTTTCATGCTTAAGCACATCGCAAGCAAACTTTTATATTGACGGTCCATGATTTATGGATTATATATTCCATCAAACACGGAATGGAGACAAAAATGACAATCGGCGAAAAGATAGAGGCCTCCCGGAAAGAAAAGGGAAAAACATTACAGGAAGTTGCTGATGCCGTTGGTATACGTTGAGTCTCATTGAGAACGATGGACTAAAAGGGATGGTGCTTTTGCTCCAATCTATTCATTTTGGTGGTCTGTTTCCTCCATCTGTGAAACACTAGGTGAACACTCTTGAATACAACAAGCAGCGGTGCGGTGAAAGAGACTTGTGAGGCTTTGGAAGATGATGCTATGAGTAACAATGAGCGGCGGCGTGTCAGTAAGGAGTTGCATGAAGCGGTGGCGCCTATGGACAAAACGTAACTGCTGAAACTGTCTGAAATAATCACAAAAAAAGCACTCAGCGAAAACCTCTAAGTGCTTGAAAAATGGTCGGGGCGAGAGGATTTGAACCTCCGACCCCCTGCTCCCGAATTAGGACGGGGGCTTCCTATTTATTTGAATTACTTTTGCTTTATTGCTTTTTGTTCGTTCAGACATTTCAGACACCTGTTGTTTGGCGGCTTTATGCAGGGCATCCAGTTTTTCAGCCCCAGTTTTTAGCATATCTGCGCTCATGTGGGTATAGATTTCTGTCATTCTGATGTCACTATGACCGAGAAATTCCTGCAGGGTGCGCAAGTCCATACCGGCTAGCAAGGCTGCAGTTGCTCCGGAGTGGCGTAGCAAGTGATTCCAAATTGGTTTTGTTATTTCGGCTCTGGTGGCAGCAGCTTTGATGGAATTTTTTATGTTCAGGTAGGGTTTTCCCGTCTGTTTATTAATAAACAGATAGTCTGTATTTTTCTTGCCTTTGCAGTCGGATGCCAGGCGCTGCTTTAGTTCGTCTCCGACAATGGGAACAACTCTGTTTTTCCCGCCCTTTCCTGCTACGATATGGATCAATCCGGAGCTGAGATCAATGTTCTCACGTTTGAGTGTGAGGGCTTCATTGCGGCGTAAACAGCACCATGAATAGAGCATGGCAATAGTTTTTTTGTCTCCATGGAGTTGTTCCAGGAGCTGGGCGGTTTCGTATGGTGTGAGTGGTGTTTTTGCCGGTGGCGCGGTCTGCTTTTTGGTGTAGAGCTTGGGATATTCACCAACGGGGATCTTGAGCTCATCTTCCGCAAATCGCAGCAGGGCGCGCAGATAGGTGAGTTCAATGTTGACGGTTCTTTTGCTGACACCATCGTCCTGCCGTTTTTGTTTATAGAGATTATAGTCAGCTTGACGTAACAGGCTGAGGTGTTTGTTGCCGATTCTGGCGATAATACGCGGCAGGGTTGCTTCGCAGTCTTTGACTGATCGTGCTGCTCTGTTGACATGGTACCAGTCCAAAAACCTCCCGATCACATCAAGGAGGCGCTGATCGCTGGCTTCTGTTGGGATGCCGCGCAGCTCAGATTCAAACGCCAGTGCTTCAGCTTCGCTTCCTTCGTAGGTGTAAGTGTCCTGTTTCTTTTTACGGCCATTGCTGATGTGGATCTGCCACCAGCCGGGGCCTTTTGTCGGGTGTTTCCTGATGGCCATAGTCGTCTTTTTTAACAGCCCAACCAGATCACCGTTGCCTGGAAGGGGCGGTGGCTCGGGTGTTCCGGTTGGGCAACTGGTTATTGGTGTCTTTTGTATCGACAGAAAAGAGCTACAGATCCAAACCCAATTGCAAACAGAATGAGTGTTGATGGTTCAGGGACTGGTGAGGGAATCTCTTCACCATAAATATTCCATTCGATGTCAAACCCAAATTCAGTATGATAACCAAGGTTTTCACCTGTAGCATCACTTACTAATTTGTAGTAATCATTTTCAATCCTATCTATTTGCAATGCGATACTGCTGATGTCGTAGTTAGAAAAATCAGTCTGTCCGCTCAAAAGAGAAGTCTCTGGGGAAAAATCGCTTTTTGTTGTTCCAAAACCTCCAGCAATATTTCCATTTATGTCTATGGTGTGGGATTGTAAATAAATATTATTTTGGGTTTCATTTGTTAATAGATCAACAATGCCTGTGAAGTTTTGATCATTGTCGTTATCAAAAATTTTGGCGATTCCTGTCTCATTATGAAAAACAAGTGTTGCGAGTTGATATTCGAAAAAGCCAAAAGGGTTGGTTGGATTGTTTTGGTCGAGACTGAAGCTAAAGAGCAGAGGCACCTCGTTGGTCAGCTCCATGTGAAATGGCACTGTTGGCCATGGGGTTGAATTACTCCCGGCGGAATGAATCGAAAAGGAATAATTACCTAAAAGTAATGGTGCACTGTAGGCAGTCGTACAAAATGTTAGAATGGTAAAAAAAAGTATGCTGATTTTTTTACTCGTGGCGTTCATCTTTCCCTCCTCTTCCGGCCTATGCCTTGCCGGCAATTGTAATGATGGTGATGCTGATCAGGCCGTGGCCTTTGTCGATTTGTGTGGCTAGAATGGTTTTGATATTACTTTCAGCCTGACATGCTGAAATGGTGGCGTCTTCAAGGCCAAACATCCCGATCTTGCGCATACTGTGATATTCCAAATCGTGTTCGTGGGCGAAATTGATCATTTCCGCTGGTTGCTGGAACGTAAAAGCCGGACTGCACCCTGACATGACAGAGACGGCAGTCAGGGCGAGTATGAGTGTGGTCGTGCGTTTGGCTATTTTTGTCCGATTGGTCCAGGATAGTGTCAATGACAACAAAGCGATGGTGGCGAAGCTCAATGAAAAAAAGGTTGTCATGACCTGGATTGGCAGCATGGTGCCGATCAGGAAGATGATGAGTAATGTGGGGATGGTTTTGTTTATTGTGCTTGGCTTCTGTGGTTCTTTTTGGGGAATAACGTCCTCTAGCAGCCGTTGCATTCTGGTTTTTGTGGTGTTGATATCTGTTGGCACTGCTTCCCTCCTAAATATGGTACAAACTTGATCCTAACTGTTTTCAGTCTTTCTGGCCTTACCCGCCATTGCAGTCTTGGCTTTCTTTTCTTTATCCTCCCAATTTCCTTGGTAAACAATTGCTACCATCTCAGCAATTCTTGAGGCTGGCCAATCATTTATCTGACCTTTTTCCCTTAAGCTGGTCACAACATCAATCACTGATTCTTTCAGCAAATCAAGGGCTGCAGTTGCTCCGGAGAGGCGCAATAATTCTTTGTCAGCCTCAGTGGCTTCCTCCGGGGAAAGCTTTATATACTCGACACCTCTGCGGACAGTATCTGATATTTTTTTACCTTGGCCGGTTTTTATCCATTCAATTGAGGCACCTGTTTTCTCAGATACTTTCAAGATGCTGCCATTCGGCACATTTTTTCTTGTTTTCCATTTGCTTACAGAGCTTCTGTCAATCCCAATAAAATCACACATTTGTGCAGGGTTTTTGACGCCACAAGCCACAACCATCCTTTGAACTATTTTATCTATTGTTGCCATAAGTCATCTTTTTTTGTTGACATGTTGACTTTTGTCATATAAACGTTACTACATCAGCTAACAAAAACACACACAGGGTAAAGGTTATGCAAAAACAAAAACCACTCGACCCAATCTATTTTACTGACGACTACCCCCGTAATGGCTGCCGGATTGTTATCTCCATTTCGGAGGACAATGCTGAGGTTGTGAGTGTTGCAATGTTAGCCCCGGAAAAATACGGCAGTCATCAGCTTCTTGAGAGTTACGCGCCAAAATCGATGGAGATCGCCATGAAAATTGCCGCTGACCTGTTCAGCGGACGCAGAGTTCCCAGGCATTATAACTCTGGTGGTTATTCCACTTCGTAAAGTTCGTTGAACTCGATCTGGTGGAGATCGTCGCCACGGGTCTTGACGCGATAAAAAGTCAGATCGCCGCTACCGAAAAATATTTCGGCATTGTCGGGCAGTCCTTCAATGTGTTGCTTAAGTTCACCAACGGTTATTGTTTTTTCCGGGCGGGACATAGAAACCTCCAGGCGGTTAGCTTGCCGACCAAGATAGCAAACGTAAATTGATAACGCAAACGGAAAGGAAAGGGTTGCATAGATGGTTGAAACAGTGATCGCAAAAAATATGAAGGTCGTCATGGCGGAAAAAAACATGAGGAATGTTGATCTGTATAGAAAGACCTCGGTTCCGATGTCGAGAATTGGGGACATTCTACGTGGGCGAGTCTTGAATCCCCGGATCAACACCATGGTCAGCCTGGCGGATGGACTGGGTGTGACGATTGATTCTTTGGTCAAGGATAAAGAGGTTGTGAACAGCTGATTTGTCATGTTGGCAGCATAGCGAATGGATTGTCTGCTGGATATTACAAGGTGAGGGTTGAAATGGAATCGCACGAGGCAATGAGATTAACGGTCGGGACGGATGCGCTGAAGGTTGCGAAGCGCTTGGGCAGATCGACCAGCTTGATAAGCAAGTGGTGTGAGCCCTCGACGGACTTTTCTGATAGTGGGGCTTTGAACCCGTTGGATCGGCTGGAGATGACAATTGAGGTGGCTCTGAATGAGGGCCGCAAGTCGGGTGAGGCTTTTGCTCCAATCTATTATCTGTCCCAGCGTTTTGGTGGTTTGTTTCTTCCGCCTGTGAAGCACCAGGTGAACACTCTTGAATACAGCAAGCAGTTGTGCGGTGCAGTGAAAGAGGCTGGCGAGGCTTTTGCGGCAGCGGCTGAGGCTTTGGAAGATGATGTTTTGAGTAATAACGAGCGGCGGCGGATCAGTAAGGAGCTGCATGAGGCGTTGGCGGCTATGGCTGCGTTTGCGCGGTTGGTTGATGGACAGGGGAGGGGCTGATGGACGAAAAGCAATTGATTGCTGCGATTGAGAAAGTTGTTGAGCTGAAAATTTACAGCGCTAGATCGGCTTTAAAGCGTGTCCGCCGAGAGAAAGTAGTGGCATTCGAGGCGATGAGAGACATATTGCAGGCCTATGGCGGGTTGGAGGCTCTTTTGATGTTTGCAATGCGGCCTGGAATGGACGTCCCTGAACCCACGAAAGATTTGATCAAGTCGGCTATGACGCGGGTTGAAGAAATCTACAAGGAAGCGATCCAGGAGTCATGGGGACAGGAGGCGGTGTGATGGCTAATTGCCCAAAGTGGGAAGCGTTTTTAATTGAGGTACATGGATCAGAAGCTGCGGTTAGTGAATTTTCCCGTTCTTTCGGGCAGCGTCTTGCTCTTGGCGAAACTCCATGCCGCCGCGAACAAGCCACGCAAGAATGCCGGGGGCTTCAGCACGAAAAGAGTTGAGTAGTTTTTCGGCTTCGGCTGCGGGGACTTCTTTATCCCAGCCGCCTGGCGCTGCTTGACGAATGGGTTCAAGCATCTTTGATATTTCGTCTTTTGAGCGGCCGGAAACTTCGGAAATGGTTTGGATGAATATTTCAGCTTTGGTCATGGGTGTGCCTCTCTCTGGTTTTGTTGGTTGTGAGCTGTGTTCAGCCAGTATGCCAGAGGGGCGGCATGAAGGGAAGTTTGAAAAAATGGAGGCTTGTCGTGAGTGATTGTCCTAAGTGGGAAGCGTTTTTGAAACAGGTTGTTATCGATCAGTGGTCAATCGATCGTCTGCAAGAGTTTTTCGGTTATTGTTTTCATTGCAGTAATGAGTTCCACAAGGCCTTGGTTATTGTTGGTCCTGCATGCAGCGGTAAGTCAATTATTCAGAGCATACTGAGGGATGTTGTTGGCGCTGAGCTGGTTTCTTACCATGGTTTAAACGATCTGTCCTGCCCATCTTATCGGGCAGAGTTGCGGGATAAGCGTGCTGCCTTTTTTAATGATATTCCCAGTCCTTCTGGCTGGGTCTCTTGGTTTAAGATTTGGTTTGCTGCTTGCTGAGGTTGAGGGGATTACTGCTTGGTCCAACGTTGGTCTTGAGCGTTTGATCGAACGGGGTGGTTTTGATGCTTAGTCAGTTGAATTTGTTTGCTGGTTTTCAACCAAAACCTGGCCGGATCATTATTGGATCTGGCCCTTTGGGGACGACGTGGATCGAGAGAGAGGGGCCGATTGATAGTGTATCGAACCCGTTTTTCTTTACTTGTGCGTTGTGCGGGAAGACGACTTCAAGCGCAAATCCAGATGAGCCGATCCATCGTCCAGGGTGTCGGCATCCGGAGTTAGTTGTTCAGGAGGCGGTGTGAAGCTCTTTTTTCCGGCAGTTTGTGACAGAAAAGATATCTGTCTGAATCATCGGCTTTTGCTGCTCGCTATAGGGATGGATTGGTCTCTCTACAGAGCTGGTGGAGATGCGCGGATGAATAGGTATTATCGGGAGAAAACGCGAGAGTCTATCAGAAAATTCAGGGCATTTCGGTGCGAATTTATGGAGGCGGTGTGATGTCAATTGAGCAGCGTCTGGAACAGATCGAGAAGAATCAGCGGGAGATTTTACGGTTGCTTGGTTTTAGCCATGTGGAGTCGTTTCAAGTACCCCGTCGGGACAGTTTGCGCAGGGCTGAGGCGTTTGCGCGTAAGGCTAACCGGCATCAGAAGTCATGATTGATGGCTCTACCCGATCATCTGCTCCGGGTAGGGCATTTGGCTCGGGGATCGTACCCCCCCCTCCTCGATCTCCGAGCCTTTATTTTTTTGCCACGGGTGGGGCCAAAGGGTTTGCGATGAACAAGCGGAGGTCGGTTCGGAATGAGCGCTTTGAGTTGGCGGCTATTGTGGTTGTCTACTTGGCGCTTTTTTTGTTTGCGGGTCATGTCTGCCTGGGATTTTCGGGTGTTTTCTGATCGTACGTTGTTTCTGGTTGGATGGCTGGGGCTGATCGTGATCAGCGTTGCGTGTTTGGTGTTTGTGTGCGTGGGGAAATGGATATCGGTATATGTGGCTGTGTCTCTACTGTATGCGTGGCTGTCCGGTTGGTTTTTGCTGACTGAGAGGTGTGAAAATGAAGAATAAATTGGGAGATTTGAATAATCATTTATTTGCTCAGCTTGAGAGATTGAATGAGGAGGGTGAAGAGAAGCTCTCTGGAGACGCTTTGAAAGAGGAGCTTGAGCGGGCGAAGGCGGTTTCCGGGATTGCTCGGGATATTCTACAGCTTGGACAGCTGCAGCTGAAGGCGATGGTTGCTCACAAGGAACATGCTCTGGGTCAGAGCAAGGGTTTGTTGCAGATCGAGGAGAAGTAGTGTGGGTAATTTTTTCTATCAGCCTTGCCATATCGACTTTTTGCGGAAGTGCTGGCCATTGATGTCCATAGGACCGCTGACGTGTGAGTTTAACCGGAAATTCGAGCAGGATTTATCTGAGGTTCAGATCAAAGCTACGCTGAGTCGTTACAAGATTTTATCAGGCAGGTCTGGTCGTTTTTCCAGTGGCCATAAGCCCTGGAATTCTGGGACGACGGGGTTAACAGTGGCAAACAGGGGTAGCTTCAAGAAGGGTTTCTGTTCCGCCAAATCGTAAGCCGCTGGGGTCTGAGCGGGTCGATGCGAAGGACGGCTATATCTATACCAAGGTTGCCGAGCCAAACCCCCATACCGGATCCCCTACCCGCTACAAGTTGAAGCATTATCACGTTTTGGGAACAGCACCATGGTCCTGTCCCTGAAGGGATGGTCATTTCTTTTATCGATGGCAACAAGTTGAACTGTGTGGTCAAGAATCTGGAGTTATTGACGATGAAGCAGAATGCGATCCTGAACCGATTAGGTATCCGTTATGTCCCTGATGAGATGCGGACTGCGTCGAGGGCTTTAGCTGAATTGGCATCAAAGACCAGAGAGCGTGCAAAGGATTTAAGGCCATGAGTCTATCTGAGCGATACCAGGAGCGGCGGGATCAGTTGCTTGAGCTGCCTTGAGCTCTCGAATGTTGAGAAGAGGTTTATCGAGCTTTGCTACCGCGCAGTAAACACAGCTGCAAGGCGGGTGGCGCTGTTTGGTTGGGCAATACGTAGAATCTGAGGCCCGTTCTGATCGTGAAAGCTTACTGAGGCTGTTGATAGAAGATGCGGTACCGACGTTGCGTGATGCCATTGCCGTGGCGTCGATGTCGATACCGGATGGTTATGTTGTGGTGTCAAATCAGCAGTTGGAGGCGCTGAGATCGGTGGCTGCAACTGCTGTTGATGTTGCCAGGACTGGCGGCCTTGAGCGTGCTCATGCAATCGATAAGCTTAAACAGAGGCTTGAAGTGGTTGCAAATTTGGATATGTCAATTGAGGTTGCGATCTGATGCAAGTGGTTGAATGTAATCACTGTTTAAACCGGAGGTCGTGCCCTTTGTTGGTTAATCATTGCCGGCAGATTGCCTCTGCAATTTTGGATGGGAAGGACGCTGATGATTGCCCCCAGTTCCGACCAGAGTATCGGCACGGTGTTGATGGGGTATACAGAGTTGGCAAACCTGTATCGCTGATGAGGGAATAATATGTTGTTTTCTGCCACGTCTGATCATTCATTGGGGGCCACTGCTGGGCCTTGTTTTTTTCATGCATATCATCGGCTGCAAGCCGATGCATTTAGAGGTCTTGCCCTTATTGCCGCAGCGCGGCCAGTGCTTGAGTGGGCAATTTTGTCCGCATCCCCCCGCTCCCCCCTTCAAAAAAGAATCATCCCAAAGGTCCATATGATCCCAGGAGGAGTTTTCACGCTGCCAAGTATGTGCATGCAACTCATTGTAATGTTTGGGTCCTCAGACAGCTGTTCACGCCTTGCGGGTAAGAAAGGCGCAGAGAGTGTGTCCGGATGAATTTTGAATTGAGTTGTAAAAATGTAATTCCGTCTGTAATCCCAGGCGGTCATATCATATGTGGTTGCGATGTCTGACGATTTCAAGGTTGTCGATATTAAAAAAGCTGTTGCTGATCGGGTGCAGACAGAGGCTGCTGATCTTGTTGACTCGGCAGGTGATAGCGAGATCACGGAGAAATTCGTGCTCGATTGTCTCAGGGCAAATGAGCGTGGAGATGGTCTACTTTTCATCGCCATCCACCGGCATCGGTTTCTTTATAACAATGCCGCCGCAGAGTGGATGCACTGGACTGGCCACCATTGGGAACGTGATGTGATGGGGCACCATCACCGTGCTGTTGAAGATGTCTCTCTCAAATATCTTGAAATAGCTTTTGGGCTGAAGGGGAGAATTGATAAAGCCATTCGTGATGAAGATGGCCAGCTGGCTAAGCAGTTGGGAGAAACCAGAACCAACCTGTTCAAGCGGGTGAGCAAACTAAGGTCCTCAAGCGGATGTGAAACCTGTTTAAAGTTCGCCCGTCTTAACATCGACCCACTTGCCATTCACGGCAAAGAGATTGATACCAATCCATGGCTTTTGGCGACAAAGAACGGCGTAATTGATCTGCGCAACGGAATCCATTCACCAGGAAATCCAGAAGACTATCTACTTAAAGCCAGCCCAATCGAGTGGAAAGGTCTTGATGAAGAATGCCCACTATTCAATAAATTTTTGCTTGAAGTTTTTAACGGTGATCAGGAGGTGGTTGATTATGTCATTCGGCTGTTCGGCTATGGACTCACAGGTCTGGTCACCGAGCATATTTTTCCTGTGCTCCAGGGACAAGGGAGAAACGGGAAGAGCGTCCTGGTTGATCTGATCCGCTACGTCCTTGGCGAACTGGCTGGACCGATCGAGTCTGAAATGCTTCTCGATCAAGGCCGCTCAAAAAGTTCAGCAGGGCCCAGCCCTGACATTATGCGGCTCAAAGGTATGCGGATCGCCTTCGCCAGTGAAACCGATGAAGGCCGCAAATTTTCCAGCGCAAGAGTCAAATGGCTGACCGGTGGGGATCCCCTGGTTGGCCGGAATCCCCACGATAAATATCCGACCGACTTCGATCCAACACATTTGCTGATCTTGTTGACCAACAGCAAGCCACACGCCCATGGAGATGATTTCGCATTTTGGGAGCGGATGCACCTGATTTTCTTCGGTCTCAGCTTCGTCAATCGTGAACCAAAAGCAGAAAATGAACGGCAGGCTAACAAAGGGTTGATCGAAGAACTCAAAAAAGAAGCTCCTGGAATATTGGCAAAGCTGGTTCGTGGTTGCCTTGATTGGAAAAAAAAAGGGCTCAACCCGCCAGCGATCGTCAAGGATGCAACCGCAAGTTACCGCCGTGATGAAGACCTGATCGCCGGGTTCATTGAAGATTGCTGTGAAGAATCTGCTGACGGAAGCTGCGGATCCACAGACGCATATAAAGCATTCGAAAACTGGTACCGCCTTGAAGTCGGTCACAAAGTCCCGTCACAAAAGGTTTTTGGACAGCTGATGGGGAAAAAATTCGAACGGGCAAAGAGCGGTGGAAAGAAGATCTATCGCGGCCTGGTCATCATCGATCATGGTCAGGATTCCTTTGGAGAAAAGGAATATTAGGGGACGGAGGGACTGACCGGGGACGTTGCAGGGACGGAGGGGGAGCGGAGAACCGGTTGTAAATATTATTGATTTAAGGATTCAGGGACGGAGGGACGGAGGATGCAGGAACTTTAATTCCAGCAACTAAGGCGATTACTGGAAAAATAGTTCCTGCATATACGGTCCCTCTATCCCTCTTATTTAAAAAGTAGTTAAGAAAATAAGAAGTTAAAAAAGAGACCTTTGTGGGGACTGACAATTTTAAACGTCCCTTAAGGTTATCAACAGTCCCTTTTTTTATTTTGGAGCTGAAGTATGAACATTCTCGATCTGGTTGAAAGAAGCGGCTGTGTCACCCGCAAAGTTGGCAGCAAAAAAGGTGGAGAATACCATTCCCCCTGTCCGACATGCGGCGGTGGTGAGAAAGATCCGCACGGACACAGTGATAGGATGGAAATTTTTCCAAATCAAGGAGACTACGGCACCTGGTTCTGTCGTGGCTGTGCCAAAGGTGGTGATGCTATCGAGTATTTGATCTTTCACGATCATATGAGTTTTCCCGCAGCGTGTGAACTGCTCGGCAAAGAACTGCCGGAACAAATTGAATACCGGACACCAAAACCACCAAAACAGCAAAAGCAGGAATTTACCCCGCGTGAAATCAACACTCCGGAAGAAATCTGGCAGACCAAAGCCGGAGAGTTGGTTGCCCATGCCCACAGCCAGCTGCGGGCTAATGATGAGCAACTCGCATGGCTGGCTTCACGTGGCATCAGTGCCGCCAGTGCTCACAAGCATAATCTCGGTTGGCTCCCGGGTGAAAAAGGCAAACCGGCTTATTATCGCAGTCGTAAATCATGGGGTATCCAAGCAAAAGACAAGGGCAGTCGGCCCGATTCACTCTGGATCCCCCGTGGCATCGTAATTCCCCAGATTATAGATGACAAGGTGCAACGCCTGCGGATCCGTCGGCCAGAAGCCGATCGTGAATTGTTTCTACCCAATCGCAGCTATCACGTTATGCCAGGTTCAGGTCAGGCACCATTCCTCATCTACAACGGCCAGCGGGTTGTCACCGTCATTGAAGCCGAACTCGACGGCATTATGATCGATGAACATGCCGGAGATTTGACCGGAATTCTCGCCATTGGAAACGATAGCGCCAAGCCAGATGCCAAATCCCATGCCGTGCTTTCAATGGTCGACCTGATCCTGGTTGCTCTCGATTTCGACAAACTCAAAAATGGCCGTCGAGCCGGTGGTCAAGCCTGGATCTGGTGGAATCGTAGTTATCGTCATGCGATCCGCTGGCCCGTTCCTGTTGGTAAAGACCCGGGAGACGCCTTCAAGGAAGGTCTCAATATCAAAGACTGGATCAAGGCCGCTTGCCCGGCAGCATGGACAGAGGGGATTAACGGCGGTAGCTGCAGCGGAGGGGGGAGGCCTGCGGCAGGTGAAGAGGTTGCAGCCGCCACAGCAGCAACCGTCGTACAGGCCGCTGTCACCCATGAAAACCTGACCGCCATTGAAAAACTCGGCACCATCCTGCAATCCAGCAAGTTTGTCAGTATCGACATGAGTGGTGGCGGTTGCCGGATCGATGCCCACGAGAATTGGAAAGAACATTTTAAGCAGGAATTTTCAGCAATCAGCGATCTGGTGTTCCACCAGCCAGACGTTTTCAGTTATCTGGTCGACCATCCGGATGAACGGATCGATGGCCGTAATTTTTGGAAAGGAATCGGCAATGAGTAATCAACTCAGAAAAATGAACCGCCTCAAAGACGCTAACTTGCGGCGCTCATGGCAGGTCTGGCTTGAAACAGTCAAACAATTGTCCCTCGGGCAGCGATTGACCATTGCGTATCAGATCGTTCCCGGGCTGCGGTATTCATCCCGTCTGTGTGTGATGTTGGCGATTGTGACCGTGTTTCTGGTCTGGTTTTTAGCCGGGTCACTTTGGCCTGAAATAAATACGGCTCTGCCGTTGATAGGAGATATTCATGAGTAAAACGGAAACGGACAACGCTATATTTGCAAAGATTCCCCTGGATCAGTTGATGGTCACAGAGCAAAATGCCCGGCAATTTAATGACAATAACAGCCGACTGAGACTGTCTAAATTCAATGAACTGGTCGCTTCGATCCGGGAACAAGGCATCATTGAACCTGTCGTGGTGCGGGAAATTGCAGACGATCAATATCAGATTATTGCAGGAGAGCGGCGCTACCGTGCCGCTGCGAAAGTTGCAGCTGATGCCGGTATTGCTCCATTTTACTATCATGTTCCTTGCATGGTTCGCCAGGCTAATGATGATGAGGCTTTTGATCTGGCGCTGATTGAAAATCTGCAACGTGAAGATCTGTCACCATTTGAAGCGGCATCAGCATTCAAAGACTATCTTGATCGGCATACTGACAATCCTGACTCCGTTTCAGATTTGGCCGCTCGAACCGGAATACCTGCTCATGCCATCCGGCGCCAGGTGCGTTTGCTCAATCTACCGACAGAAGTCCTTAACGTCTGGGGTGATGGCACAATTACCACCACCCACGTTGAAGCTTTAACCCGGATTGATGATCGTGATATCTGCTTGCAAGTGCTGGGTGAGTGCCTGCGGCGCAAACTCTCAGCCCGTGAATTACGGGAACACATCAACGGAATATCTCCAGATCTCGATAAAGGTTTTTTTGACAAGACCGAATGTCAGACCTGCCCTTCCAATACCAGCCTGCAATCAGGCCTGTTTGCAGAAGAAGAAACAGATGGAAAATGCATCAATCCATCGTGCTTCGAAAAAAAGCAGAGCTATTTTCTGACGGAAAACTGGTTCAAGAGTAAAGCTGCTGAAAAATACGGGACCAGAGGATTCCGTTTCGGTCATCGGCTGGGGCAGGAATCACGTGAACCAATTGTTGCGGAAACCGCAGAGCGTTGCCTTGGTTGCGACCAGTTTATCAGCGTTCTGCGGTTGACCGGCATGGTTGTTTCTATGTATGAGCGCACCTGCGTTGGTCCCCGCGAATGTTTCGAAGAGCTCTATCGGCAACCAGTTGACACAAATGAGGTCGAAAAACAGGAAGTCGAAGAGATTGAAGCGACTAGGACAACCACGGAAGATCTGGAGAAAAGTGCTGACGACATAATTAAAAAGGACGACAAAAAGAAACCCGTTACAAAGAAAAAAACCGCTGCGAGCAAGCCGGAAAATGGACCTGTTTTTTCAGCTCAACGCGCTGAAAAACATCGTGAAATATTCTTTGCCAACCGGCTTCCGGCATTATTAGCCACAACATCACCGGATCAAGCCAAAAGTCAGAGACTGGTCGTGTTGGCTCTGGCCCTCACATCCTCAGCCGCCCGGACAGAACTGGTCGCAGCGTTGGGAAGTAACGGCACCGCTGAAGACTTGGCGGAAAAGATTTTTGAAATTCCTCTGGAAGATCTCCCCGGGCAGATCCAGCGTCTCGCCATCGCTCAGGTTATGAGCACATCCTATAGTAACAACAGTACCCCGGCAGTGCGCCAGATTGTCGGCAAAAACTACGGCCTGGAACTGCATAAAGACTGGCAACTGACTGAAGATTATCTACGGGATCTGAAAAAAGCTGAGATTGTAAAAGTTGGTGAAGAAGAACGGATCAACCTTTGGAATGATGAAAAGGTTCAGTCTTTCCGGCGTGAAAACTATCCCAATAAGGCACTGATGGCGCTCAAGCGTGACGAGCTTATAGATGTCATTTTTAACAGCTGTGCCGACCTGGCCGGTCGGGTGCCGAAAGAAATTCTCGGGGAGAAAAAGTAAATGTCTGTTGCCCTGATCACAGAGCGGATTCGCTCAAGCATTGCTGCAGGTGAACTTCCTGAAAAACCAGACGGTATCATGGTCGATCAGTTAACTATGGCTGATCTGCTGCGGGACTGGAGTGATGTTTTTCCTGGCCATTCATACGAGGAGCAAAAAAAATTATTTGGGTGGAGAGGATTCAGGAACCCTCGTTTTGTTTCCCAGATAAAACGCAGCATCCGGCCGTTGTGCAGGCCTCACTCCATGCAAGCGTCGGTAAAACTGATCAGCCCGGACCTGTTCCAGTCAATTCAGGCCATTGCCGATTGGTATCGGAGACAGGGTGTTGCTGAGTACGATCTGAGCGAATACCAGTTCAATGAACAAAATATTGAGAGCTTTATCGGCAAGCTTTACATGACAACATCAGATTATTGGCCGCTACATATCCAGCTTGAGGATATCAACCTTAGCGGAGATTTGAGCGATTTACAGAGCATTATGCTGCAACTTCCGGGTCATCTTTATGAAGAAGATTGCTCTGGGGTGGTTGAGGCATTTCTATCCGGATCAGACGGGGTTGAGTGGTTGATGCAGCACTACTATGGCCTTGATGACTTTATCGATTTGCCTGATGCAGACCGTGAGCTGATCAAACAGGTCGGCTTCGGACAGTTGACCCAGCAGTATGAAAAAGAAGGCAAGGGGCGAAGTTACGACCTAACGAAATTGAAAGGCCACCAACAGACATATTTTGGCGCCGTCTGGGAAAACTACCAAAACGATGAAATCGACCCGGTCATTATCAGCGGTAATGGTGGCATGGAAAACGAAGTCCCTGTTCGTCGGGCTGATGATATCGATTTTTGTATGGCTTACGCCAAAGCATTTTACCGGCTTGGTGATGATATGCCGGATCCTGTCAGTTTTGAAGAAAACAACAACGGGGAAACAGAGACGTTTATCCACGAGCTCTGCGAAGTCTGGAGGTCTGATCATGGCTTGCAACCAGTTGACTGGAAGACAGCAAAGTCTCAACCGGAATTTGCTACTCCTGAATTTTTTTCCGGGATAACCAAGGGAGAGGAGGATGCCGTCATATGACAATCCCCATGCAAAAACAGCTCTATGGAATAGGAATATTTGAAGAGGAAATCCTGCTTCAGGACTTTACCGGAGACGGGGAAAAGCGCCTTGTTGTCACCCCGGAACAGCTGATGTCGTTCTTTCGAACCGGAATCACGTTTAGACCATTCCCCGGGTTGATCTGGATGAAGGACGACGGCAGCCATAAAAAATACCTGATCACACTGCCTGCAGGAAAGAGGACCATCCTCTATCGGTACAAAAGAAAGCTGATCAGCAGGCAACAGCAGCTGCCGACCATGGTTGTCAATGCGCAGATCGATGCCGACGGAAAAATCCTCAATATCAATGTCTGGGGTTTTTCCGGATCACAGCTGAAACATGAGACCGTGCTTTACAAGTTGCCCCTGCCGAACCTGAGTCAATCGAGCATGTGTCTCGGGAGCACGGAACGCTCTTTCGGAAACGACATCAGAGAAGCCGTT
This sequence comes from uncultured Desulfuromusa sp., assembly GCF_963675815.1. Taxonomy (NCBI): domain Bacteria; kingdom Pseudomonadati; phylum Thermodesulfobacteriota; class Desulfuromonadia; order Desulfuromonadales; family Geopsychrobacteraceae; genus Desulfuromusa; species uncultured Desulfuromusa sp. The sequence goes on along the minus strand of NZ_OY776574.1, from coordinate 1,435,015 downwards.
GAACGGACCATTTTCGATACCCCGTTCAATCATCATAACGACAAGGTCGGCAGAGAAGGGCTGCGCTTTCTCGACTACAACAAAAAATATTCCGGACGCTGTCCATTGCGAACACTTGAGCGGATCGGCAAAGGCCGTGACATTCTGGAGGAACAATGAACCGTAAAAGTTACCTGGCTCCGCAATTCAAATCATTGCTTCTGATCGGCACCGGTGGCACCGGCAGTTACCTGGCCCAAGGTCTGGCAAAGCTGGTTGCCGGGTACAGGCTCGATCTACAGGTTTTACTGGTCGATCCAGATATGGTCGAGGAAAAGAATTGTGCCCGGCAGAATTTCCACGCCTGGGAGATAGGCAGCGGTAAGTCCGAAGCTCTCTGTCAGCGTCTCAACCAACAATACGGCGTTGATTTCGCCTTCAGCAAGAGCCGTGGAGAAGTTCACCTACACTTTGTTTATGACCGGCTTATCGTCAGCTGCGTCGATAACATCAGATCACGCAAGGCCTGCAAGGCCCATAGCCCCTGGCTCGATCTCGGCAACGGTCAGGAAACCGGTCAGGCGATTTTCGGCACAACGGAAGAACAAAATAAATTAAAGCAGGAAATTGAAAGCTGGGATTCGACCCCCTATGTCGGATGTTTGCCCAGTCCATACAGGGTGGCAAATATGGGCCGCTTGAAAACCAGGAAATCAGCGCCAAGCTGTGCCGATCATCCTTTTGCTGAACAAGGGATATTTGCCAATGAGTGGGCTGCCCAGGCGGGCTTGGCTATCCTTCATCAACTGCTGGTCAAAGGGGAGCTGATCACCCCGCATATTTATTTTGATACTGCCAAGGGGCGGATGACGTCCGGGTTTGTGACTCGGGATTTGTTTGGGTGAGGAATGAATGAATAAAACAAAAGCAAAACGATGCTGGCTGTGTGGAAAAAAGTTGCAAGGAGGTCATGGCGTTCGGCGCTTAGTCGATGGGCATGAGCGTGATTTACATAAGACTTGTTCGGAGAGCGAGAAGAATGAATCATCCAAATCGGATAATGCGTTCGGTATGGAATTTTAAAAAGATAAAGGAGAGAAAGCCATGGCTGAATTGAGCAAGTTGATGCAGGACGATGAAAATGTTTTTTATGTTGTCCCTTTGTCATGTGAAGAATTGTTTGACGAACTGATATGTATCGACCCTGAAGATTTAACCGATGATCAGGAAGATATCCTGCTTGGTTGGGTCGTCGGCAGTGACTATGAAAAGGTTCATTTTATGTGGCCTGTTGAGGCCAGCTAACAAATAACGAGGAGAGAAACCCATGGCAGAAACCAGAGCACAGATCGCCTATCACTTCAAATTCGATCCGGCGCAAGAGATCGTCGGGCCGGTGCGGATGCCGGAGATGGTCAGCCGCACTATTGCGGTTGGCAATGAAGTCATCCCGGAGAAAGTCGCTTCCAGCTCCATTCCGGAGGCAGACCGCACAGCCCTGCTGATCGAAATGGAAAAGCAGGTCCGTGAAGCCACCCGCAAGGCTAAGCCTGTTGGTGAGACTGACAACCAGACCCAAGAAATCAGCGCATTTTAAGGAGAACATATCATGGCAGAAACAACCGATTTAATCGTCAAGTTTGAAGGCCGGGAATACAACGTCCCGGCAGGGTTCACCGTGGATGAGTTTGTCGACAGTCTGGCCACAACCAATCCGAAAGCGGCAACCGCAAAGCTGATCAAAGATGGTGATGGCGTTTATACGCTGAAGCCACAATTTCAGGATAAGGGGTGATGACGATGAGCGAATCAAGCAATGAAAATACTCTGGAAATAACCGGAGAGGTTGGTGAGAAGAATGTTTCAATGAGCAACGAAGACTGTGTCAAGATTTGGCTGCGGCTGCATGAAACGAGAAACAGTCCGGTGATTATTACCATGATGCAGCCAGATCAAGGTGAAAAGGATATCCAATCCATCGAAGAAATTCTCTATAAAAACCTAACTCAACGGCTGGCGATTGAGTCCAATGTTGTTGGTTTTTATGTCGATAACGAAGCCGAAGAAAGTTTTTCGGATAATTATATCGATAAATTTATATATAGTCGGATAATTGATGGTGGAGAAGATGGTTTTTTCGAAAATGGCAAGCTTTATGATGACTATTGCAAATTTTGTCGTGAAATAGGGGTTGGTCCTTTAAGTACTAAACTCTTTACACTTTCATTTATGGATAGATTTCCGCAGTTTAAACCTGTCAGGCGTGGCCGGAAGTGTGGCTATGTGAAGCGGGGTGGTGATAATGAATAAAATATTTATAGTAGCGGCCTCGTGGAATCTTAACGGAGAAGGAACCCTTCAGCTTGCGGCCTTTCAGTCTGAAAAAAAGGCGAACGAATTTTCAGAACTTTGTGAAGAATATCAAAAAAGCGAACCTGAAGAAGATACCTCTCTTGAATGGCATAATAATCACCCTGCAAAGCCTTTTATTGAGGATTGCGACCTTCTCTATGATGTTGAGTCGTTTATTGTGTCTCCAGTGCTTCTTCATGATTTGGGACTGACGGGCATTGATTTGATAACTGCAGAGAGAACCAGACAAGTTGAGGAAAAAGGATGGACTCCGGAGCATGATGATCAGCATAAAGATGATTCGTTGGCTTTTGCAGCTGCCTGCTATGCTTTGCTGCATACAAAACAAGAAATGGTTTCAAGACCCCAAAGAAAAGATATTTCGTGCCGTGGGGAAACCCCAGTCTGGGACTATGTTGAATACAATGTTCCTAAATTGTGGCCTAAAAGTTGGGCTCCAGTGTGGTGGGTTCCTAAAAGCAGGATTTTCGATTTAACCCGGGCTGGAGCTCTGATCGCCGCTGAAATCGACCGCCTTGTCCGCCGTGATGGTTTCAGCGGTTGCCCGTATTGCGGCAGCGATATCATTTACTGTGACCGGTGCGATGCAAGTCGAGGCGTTGCGCACTGCGATGATTGCGGAAACGAAATCCAAGGGGATGTATATCGTCAAATTCTTGAAAATGAGAAGCACGGAAATGGAGACATGTTGGCATCCTTTTTCGTAAATCCCGGAATAAATGGGTCTCTCGAAAAAACAACTAGTGGGGATTGATCCTGTGACCACACCTAAAGAAGTGAAAACTTTCAGAATCGGTAACTTTGCCCTGCGCAAAACTGCCGACAGAAAAATATGGATCGAGACCCCTGATGGCGAAGGGGGCAGCTTTTCTGAAGATGAAGTCGAGAAAGCTTTAGAAGCTTTTTATAGCAAATACTTTTGATTTGAATTGAAGCCCATGACTGACAACGAAAAACTACAAAAACTCCTCAAGGAAGTCGACGAAACCGACCGCATGGAGCTCGATATCCTCCAGGCGGCAGTGACGTCAACGCGCAGCGCTTATCAATCGGAAGCAACGGCCAATCGTAAAAAAGACTGGGACGCGGCCAAAGAGGGGTTGCGGGAAGAGCTGGACCGTTTGTGGACAAGCTACATGGTTCAGGAAGAGCGCTTCGAGAATCGCAAAGCGGCATTGGAATACCTCAATTCAAATGGCTACAGCGTTTCCCAGGGAAAACTTTACGGTCATGCCAAGAAAGGGTTGCTGAAGCTGCAGGCCGATAAATCGGTGCTCAAATCATCGCTCGAAGCCTACATCGATAATCCCGCTTCCGGACTGATCCGGCATGGCGATGTTGGCCCCAGTGAAGAAGATAAGGCCCAGTCGGCTGAAAAACTGAAATATGAAGTCTCGATCCTCAAGACCAAAGACGCCAAGCAGAAGTTTGATTTTGAAAAGGAACAGGGGAAATACATCCTCAAGGATGAATTTGAAATGGAAGTCTCAGCAAGGGCCGCTGTGCTTGATTCGGGTTTAAGTTACTGGATCAAATCGAACGTGGCGGAGTGGATTCAGGTCTGTTGTGGCAGTCAGGAAAAACGCTCGGAATTGATGCAGTTGATGTTGGAAGGCAAGGATCAGCGCCTGAATGAATTTGCTGCGACCGATCGTTACCAGGTGATGTTTGTTGATGTGGAGGATAGTGAGTAGGTTTATTTAGCGATTGTTGATGTGGTGAGGCGTGAGGCCAGCTCGGAGGCTATGGAGACACGCTGAAAGTCATGAATGGCAAACGGACAGGCGACACGAGTAGCTGAGAGGAGTCCGGTTGAGGTTCGAATCCTCCCACTACATAACCAATAATTTTACAGCGCCAAAGGTAGACAGATGAGTAGACAGGCAAAACTTGACGAAGTATGCAAGTACAGAGGATTACCACCGCTGAAGGTTGGCGTGGAGTGTGAGGTTGATGGTCGCAACGGAATTGTTGTCGGAGGCAACTGCTCTGCAAATTTGAGTGTTGTTTTTGACGATGCAGACCATGTTACCAACTGCCACCCTGGATACCGCATGAGGATTTTTAACGGATTGGGTGGCGATGGAGTTTGTTACGAAAGCGAAGATTTGTACGCCTAACGCCCAAGATCACATGATTGCGGAGGATATGATGGATGAGACTTATTTTGAACAAATGCAACCGTTTGGCGTTGCCATTTCTAAAAAGCAGAAGGGTAGCAATTCCGGTGTATTAGCTGGTTCTGTGCGGCAGGATCAATTAAAACCACCACGACAAGACCGAAGATACCGTTGCGCACAGTGCGAAGAACTTTGTGACTCTGAGCAGCATGATGGAGCCTATGACTGTGAGACATTGAAGCCCGTGTGCCCTAGCTGCGAACATTCTTGGTGAGTGGCACAGAACGATATTTCTTAAGCGGCGCGTTGACGAAAGACAGGCTATTGCCGCAATTTTAGATTCTTCTTTTTGGCAAGCACAGACGTAACGGACGTCCGCTTGAAGTGCTTGTTAGAGCGCATGTTTCTGAGGAGCAACCTTATGAAAGTAAAAGAACTGATTGAAAAATTACAGAAGGTAGACCAAGACGCTGAAGTAACAACTTGGGATGCGTACACAGATTGCGAGACTTGGGGTGTTTGTTTAAGCCAAATGGATGAGGGTAAGTTTTGATAACGAATACCTATATTGGCGATGCGATCTAACAGTGAAATAGACAGAAAACCATGACCAACACCGCTGAACAACTCTTTGATACCGAAACAATAACCGTCCGCTCTGATGCTGCCTGGTTGCCGAGATCAGTGCGCCTTCGGATCGTGCGGCAGCAGAGTGTTGTCAAAGAAGTCAAATTCAGCAAAGCCGAGCGCAAAATTTACCGCAAACCAAAGCTGGTGCCGGTCTCTGAATGGTCAGAGAAAAACCGCGTTGTCACACTGAGCTCACTGCCCGGTGCCTGGCGCAACGAAGCCACGCCCTATCTCACCGGCATTATGGATGCCTCCACTTTTCCCGGCGTGCAAACCATTATCATGTGCAAAGCCCCGCAGGTTGGTGGATCAGAGATTGCCCATAACTTTGTCGGTGCGTCGATTGATCAAAGCCCCGGCCCGGTGCTCTATGTTTTCCCTGATGAAAGTACCGCCAGGGATAACAGTAAAGACCGCATTCAACCGATGATCAACAGTTCCCCCCGGCTGCGCAGTTACCTGACCGGGGTCCAGGATGATACCTCGGTGATGCGCATCAACCTGAAGCACATGCCGATCTACATGGCCTGGGCGACCTCTCCGACCAAGCTGGCCAATAAGCCGATCAAGACCTTGATTCTGGATGAGATCGACAAATACCCGGCCACCAGCGGCAAACGCGAAGCTGATCCGATCGCGTTGGCTGAGATGCGTACCAATACGTTTTCCGATAGTCGCACCATCTGGAAAATCAGCACGCCAACGGTGGAAAGCGGCAACATCTGGGTGGCGCTGAACAAAGAAGCCCAGGTGATATTTGATTACTGGGTCCCCTGTCCTCTCTGTGGCGAAATGCAATTGATGAATTTCGACCAGATCAAGTGGCCAAAGGATGAACGCGACCCTGAGAAAATCGAGAATAATCGGTTAGCGGAATACGCATGTTGCGGCTGTGAAGAGCGGTTGGATGATGAGGCCAGAAACACAGCGGTCAAACATGGTCATTGGCAGGCGCGTGGCAGTCAATTGGAACTGTTTGTTTATCTCAATGCCCATCGACCCAAAAAAATCGGCTTTCATATCCCGGCATGGCTGAGTCGTTTTGTTTCGTTGTCAGAGATCGCTGCCGATTTTTTACGCGCCCAGAAAGACAAAACCAAACTCAAGAAATTCATGAATCAGCGCAAGGCGGAGCCCTGGGTCGATTACACTCAGGATCGCAAAGAAGATTCCATTATGGCCCTCACGGATCTGCACCGGCCCCGGGGGATTGTTCCCTCCGGAGAGGGAATTCAGATTGCCTGCCTGACATTCGGCGGGGATACTCAGGATGTCGGTTATTACGGACGGATTACGGCGTGGGAATTCGGAATGCTAATGAAAGGCCATCTGGTCGCTGAATTCAAAGTTGAGTCAGAGGCGGCTCTGGAAGAGATGATCTACCGCGAATATCAAGATGCTCTCGGGCAGCGCTGGCAAGTCCAGGGCGGGTTTATCGATACCCAGGGCCACAGAACATCAGAGGTTTACGACTGGACCCGGCTGCATCCCCATATTTTGCCTTGTCAAGGGAAATCAACCCGGGGCGGTGCCTCTGTCAGCTGGAGTACTATCGATTATTACCCCGGAACAAAAGTGAAAATCCCCGGTGGGCTCAATCTGTACAGTATTGATACGATCTTTTACAAAAACATGCTGTCCGGAAAGCTGGAAATCAAACGCGACGATCCCGGTGCCTACCTGTTTCACAGTGAGATTGATGAGGACTATGCCGCTCAGTTGTGTGTTGAGTACCGCGATGAAAAAGGAGTTTGGTGGTGTCCACCCAATAAGGCGAATCACTATTGGGATTGCAGTGTTTATGATATGGCTTATGCCCATTACATCGGCATTCGTACCTGGCCGGTGCCGGACGTTCAAGAGCAGGTGGCTGCGGCTGGTGGGCGGAGGATTCGGAATCAGGGAGTGACTGTTTAGTGAGGACAGGAATAATGACAAAATCACCACGACAAAGAAAGCTGACCGGGGCAACCTACGAAATTTCTACCGGCTGCGGTTGCGTTTATGTGACCTGCAACGATCAGGATGGCCAGCTATTTGAAGTTTTTGCCAAACTCGGTAAAAGCGGCGGCTGCGGATCAGCCATCATGGAAGGGCTTGGTCGATCAATATCTATTGGTTTGCGCAGTGGTGTGGATCCAGCCGATCTGGTCAAAACGCTGCAAGGGATACAGTGCCACAGGCCGCCATCCTGCGTTGATGCCGTTGCAAAAGCAGTTCTTGAACATGTTTATAGCGTTGAAAAATAATTTTTTTCCAAAGTTATTCCAGTGAGTTAAAACTTTTTTCACTTTTTTTCAAAAAAACCTGTTGCGGGCTCTCCCGATATTCACAAAATAAGAAAGCGAACTAGTTTTCCTGTCGCCCTTCACCGGGCGTGGATTGAAACTAAGGCGCTTTTTTTATTTGTGGGAGCAAACGTGGCAACAGTAACTCTCGAACAAGCTCAAGCACAGCTCGATAAATACCTGCAGATGAGCCTGGATTACGATTGCCAGTCTTACACCTCCACCCGTGGTGGGCAAAAAAATGCCAAGGAAATGCCCTCCCTCACCGAAATCAACAAACAGATCAACTATTGGACCCGCGAAGTCTCTCGCCTTTCAGGTACCAGACGTGTCAATGCGGGGTGCCCGATGTGAGTGATTCTGTAGTTGCCGTAAAACCGTCTCTGCTAGACCGGACAATCACCTATTTCAGCCCGGTTCGTGGTGCTCAGAGGATGCTGGCCAAAGAAATGATGGCCTTGGGCGGTGGCTATATCGGTGCCGACAAAGGCCGTCGCAGTTTGATGAACTGGATCACCGGTGGCGGCAGCGCTGATGCTGATACCCTGTCCGACCTGCCGGCACTGCGCGAACACTCCCGCGATCTCATCCGCAACACCCCGATGGCTGCCGGAGCTGTTTCAACAATTGTCACTAGCGTGGTGGGTTCCGGTCTGACCTTGCAGTGTGCCATTGACCGTGAACTGCTGAATTTGACTGATGAACAAGCTGATGCCTGGGAATCTGCCACGGAACGGGAATTCAACCATTGGGCATTGAACTGTGACTTGCGTCGCACCCTCAATTTCTACGACATGCAGGAACTTGCGTTCCGGCAAATGCTGGAAAATGGCGATGTCTTTACGGTCCTCTCTTATAAAAAGCGGCCCGGAGACCTCTATGGTCTGAAATTATCCATGGTTGAAGCGGATCGGGTTTGCAACGAGAACGATGCTCTGGATACCGATAAGTGCTCCGGTGGTATCCAGCGTGATGACGATGGAGCTCCGGAATATTGCCACATTCTGAAGCATCACCCGGGAAACTCAACCTATCAAGCAAAAGAGTGGGACAAAATCCCATTCTTTGGTGCAGAAACCGGGCGCCGCAATGTGATTCATTTCTATAACATGCTGCGCCCGGACCAGTCTCGCGGGGTACCGTTGTTGGCTCCCGTGGTTGAACCGCTGAAACAGTTGAGCAAACTCACCGAAGCTGAGCTGATGGCCGCAGTGATCAGTTCGCTGTTTACCGTCTTCATCAAGACCGAAAACGGTCAGGGAATTCCCGGTTTATCTGGGGCTCCGGCGCCGGGTCCGATCCGCCCCGGTGCTCCGGCCCTCACAAAGCAGGCTCCCGACAAAGACAAACAACCAATAGCCATGGGCAGCGGACTGATTGTCGACCTGGCGGAAGGCGAATCTATTGAAACGGCCAACCCAAACCGCCCCAACGGTGCATTCGAGCCGTTCTTCTTGGCCATCGTCAAAGAAGTCTCCGTCGGCATTGAAATGCCATACGAAATTGTTCTCAAAGTTTTCAATAAAAGTTATTCCGCCAGCCGTGGCGCAATCAACGAAGCCTGGCGCATGTACCTGAAGCGGCGGGCAAAGCTGTCCCGTGGTTACTGTGATCTCGTTTATTTCTCCTGGCTGGATGAAGCGGTTGCGTCTGGCCGGCGCCCTGCCCCTGGTTATTTTGCCAACCCACTGATCCGGCAAGCCTATCTGGGTGCGCGCTGGCATGGTCCCGGTAAAGGGCAGATCAATGAACTGGTCGAAGCCAAAGCCGTCCGTGAGCGGACCGATATCGGGTTGACCAGCATGACGGAAGAAAAAGCGGGATACGACGGTGGCGATGCCCTGGCCACCCATCAGCAACGCAGAAAAGAAGTGCAGCGGCGGGTGGATGATGGATTGCAGGAACCGGTTGTTGCTCAGCAGCAAAAACAAGAGGAGACAGTCGAATGACTGACAGAATTAGAAAAACAGCTTTACAGGCGATAATGGCTGAGCGTTGGGCAATTACCGAGCCTGGCTTGCGCACAATTCTTGCCATCGCCAACCGTGAAGGTGATTTGGATGCACTCAAGGCAAAACTGGGAGAAGAACTTCCTGGAACACGTCAGGTTGAGATGCGTGGCAATGTTGCGGTTGTCCCGATCAGTGGGCCAATCTTCCGTTATGCCAACTTGTTTACCGAGTTTTCTGGTGCAACGTCCCTGGGGTTGTTGACTCTCGATTTTCAAAAGGCACTGCAGGAAAAATCAGTCAAATCAATTTTGCTCTGGCCAGATTCTCCTGGTGGTCAGGTCAATGGAACCAACGAATATTCCGACATGGTTTACCAAGCCAGAAAAATCAAGCCGGTCTATGCCTATGTTGGAGGAACTGCAGCCAGTGCAGCTTATTGGGATATCAGCGGTTGTCAGGAAATTATTGTCGATGAAACTGCCTGTCTTGGTTCTATCGGTGTCGTGGCAACCTACCAGGATGACAGCAAAGCTAAAGCGGCGGAAGGAATTGAAACAATTGAGATTGTATCTTCTGCCAGTCCAAACAAGAGACCAGATCTAAAGACAGAAGAGGGAAGATCATTGATTAAAGCTGAGGTCGATGCGCTTGCAGATGTTTTTATCGCAAAAGTTGCAAAACATCGTGGCGTCTCTGATGAGCGAGTGCGATCTGAGTTTGGTCAGGGCGGTGTCTTTATAGGGGCTGATGCTGTTGATGCCGGGCTAGCTGATCGTATCGGATCGTTTGAAGAGGTAGTTGAAACAATGCAACAGAAATTCGGTGGCAAGACCACTGTTGGTTTTTCTGCCCATAAAACAATTATTACAGGAGGTAACACGATGGATCTCAAAGAAATGAAAGAGAAGTACCCGGAACAGTGTGCTGCGCTGGTTGCCGAAGGTCATAAGACCGGTCATGCCGAAGGCCTTGCTGCCGGAATCACAGCCGAAGTCGAGCGGGTCAAAGCTGTTCGTGCGGCCCTGATCCCCGGCCATGAAGAACTGATCGAAGCACTTGCTGCCGATGGCAAAACCACCGGAGCAGAAGCAGCTCTGGCCGTCAATCAAGCAGAGAACCAACTGCGCCAAACCACCCACAAAAAGATTGTAGCCGAGGCGCCAAAGGCCCCCAATGCTGCAGAGCCTGGAGATGACGACGCTGAAGCAAGAGAGACCCAGGAAAACGTCTCTGGTCTCGTTTCCGGAATGAACAAAGGCTAAGGCCGCAACCAATCCTTTAGGAGGATATCAATATGGCTGATCTCGAAACTTACACCCCTGACAACCTGATCGCGGGCGATTTCCCGCTGGTGACCGGTGATGGAACCATTCTGACCGGTCAAACTCTGGTTCGCGGGACCGTGCTGGCTAAAGACAGCGGCAATGACAACAAGCTGGTTATTGTCGATTCTGCCAGTGGTACCGCGTCAATCCAAGCCCCGGTGGCCGTGCTGGCTCAAGATGTTGATGCTTCAGCCGGAGACGCTGTTGCTCCGTTATATCTGGCTGGCGAGTTCACCGAGCGTTCCCTGACATTTGGTGGGACAGACACGGCAGATACACATCGTGATGCGTTGCGCGATCTGTCGATTTTTATCAAAAAAACTGTAGCGGCCTGATCCGCAATTAACCCCGAAGGAGACTAGATCATGAGAAAGTTTGCACTCATTTCGTCCCTGGTTGTGCTGATCGGCGTCGTTATGGCGTTTATCGGCGTACCCGTATTTGCTGACAGCTTGCCCCACATTGCCGGGTTGGACGATGCCGGAAAAGCGGCTCCATTGCTGCTTGGGAATGTCAGTCTGTTTAAATCACGTACCATGATGGCTGCCCTTGATGAGCGCAAAGGTGCGACAACGTTTCTGCTGCGAACCTTTTTCAGAGGTGAAGAAGTTTTCGGCACCAAGGCTGTTGATATTGAAATTATTAAAGGCAAGCGACGTCTGGCTCCGTTTGTTGCTCCGGTGGTTGCCGGCAAGCTGATGGAAAAAGACGGCCGGGTCATGAAAACCTTCGAGCCTCCTTATGTGAAGCCGCTCAAAGCCCTTGACCCTTCCGATCTTAATGCCCCATCGACGGGAGAAACCATCTACGCAGGTGGAAAAAATCATGGCCAGCGCCTGGCGGAAAAAACCGGAAAGCTGTTGGCTGAAGCTGATGACGAAATCATGGCCCGTGAAGAGTGGATGGCTGCCCAGGAACTGGATACCGGCGCAGTGATTATCCAAGGGGATGGCGTCGACACTTCGATTGATTTCCAGATGAACGGCACCCACAAGATCACCCTGACGGGGACAGACCTTTGGTCCGATACCGTCAACAGTGATCCGGGCGCTGATATTCGCGCCTGGTGCGAATTGAACGCCAAGGACTCCGGAGTTGTCTCCGGTATTGCCGTTGCGGGCACCGATGCCATGGCGGCATTTATCAACCATCCGAAAGTGACTGCAAAACTCGACAACAAGAATATCGAGCAGGGCAAGATCGATCCGACGCTGCTGCCGGAAGGTGTGACCTTTGTCGGCACTTACCGGGATATCGGTGTCAACGTCGACCTCTACACCTACCAATCCTGGTACACCGATGATGACGGTAATACGCAACCCTATGTCCCTGCTGACAAGTTCTGGCTGGGGAGCAGTGCCGCGAAGAACAAAAAACTCTACGGCATGATTCAGGACCTGAAAGCCGGGAACTTTGCCGTCAAACGTTTCCCCAAAAGCTGGGAAAAAGAAGATCCGTCCGTGCGTTACATTCTGGTGCAGTCAGCGCCGTTGCCGGCATTGCTGCAACCGGATGCATTTGTTTCCGCCAAGGTTGTTTAATTCCTTCCGGGGCAGATGAGAATCAGTCCCGGATCCCCATTAAAAGCGAGGTCTTATTGTGAAAATAGTCGCACTGGAAACGATTAAATACAAAGGCGAGAACCGGGTCCCTGGAACGGATTCCGGGATATTCGACTGCGCCAAGGATATTGCAAAAGAGTTGATCGACACAAACAAAGCCTGTCTGCCGCAAACCCTGGAGCAGGCAAGTCAACCTGCCGGACAGCAGAAAGCGGATGAGATTATTGCTGCCGCCGAAAAGCAGGCAAAAAAGATCATCAAGGCAGCTGAGGAAGAGGCCGCTGAAATAATCAAGGACGCTCAGGATCAGGTTTCTGAGGTCGTTGACCAAGCCCAGGGCGATTTGGAAAAGAAGGGTCAGGAATAGGCCAGCACTTACCTGGTGACTGTACTCTCCTGCAGTTACCAGGGTTTTTTCCTTTTAACCACAGCAACAGACGGGGCCAATGGACAAGACAATTGCAATGCAGGTGATCTTCTGGTGGGTGCTTGCCCAGCTTGGATCGTTACTGATTAAAGCAGGTTACAGCAGGTCGACCCTTGGTACCCGTTATCAGACCGAAAAAAAGTGTCAGGCGTGTCGGGAAAAGTGCCAGGCCAAGTTGAAAGCTGCGGAAGATGAGCGCTTGAAAGAGCTACGAAAGATCCGCGTGTTGCTGATCCAGTTGGCCATTCGCGCCGGGATCGAGATCGATACCATCGAAGAGGTGATTAAGTAATGGCTATTGATCCAATGGAAGTCTGCCGGATGGAAATCCGCGATTCTGGCGAACCGGTCACCATCGCAACACCTGAAGGCTCGGTCTTTACCCGCCCCATGATCTTTGACGACGGAGTAGATGACACCGCCCTGGGATCAATGCCCGGTGCGATTGGCCAGCCGGTTTTTCTGTGCTTGCCGGAAGATGCTGAACTGATCGGGGAGGGGGCACTTTTAACCTGTGAGGATGGTTCAGAATATCTGGTCTTTGCCGAGCCAATCCGGCGTAAGAACCAATTTACAGAGATCCGGGTGAATGAGCAATGAGTCAGCCAACGGTCGGGATCGATTTTAATCACAGCGTTGAACAATTGACTGCTGATTTGGGGGCAACGATTACCCAGATCGATAAAGCCAAAACCCGGGCAATTCGTAGGTTACGACGTTGGTTGCAAACGCAGTTGGCAAGAGAGTTGGCAACTGTAGCAGGTATTCGTCAAAAAGCGATTAAGAGCAGATTTAAGCATCATATTTACCGTGAAGGGAAAACCCTCTGGGCCAATATCTGGATCGGAGTGAATCCTATTGATGCTCATTTGCTGGGTAAGCCCAGGCAGACCAGACGCATGAAAGGGACGCGGGTGTATCAGCATTTTTTTGACAAGGCATTTTTTGTCAATGTTTTTGGTGATGCGCCAAAGGTTTGGAAAAGGAAAGATAAAAGACGCTTCCCCGTAATCAAGATGCAATTGCCGATTGCAGAAGAAATGGAACAACTTCTTGAAAAATATGAGCGCCCCGCTGAACTGAAACTGGCGGAGATTTTTGAACATGAATTGAAATTTGAAATGGGCTGGTACAAATGACGACTGATCTACACAACGCTATCGAAACAACGCTCAGAGAAGCCTTTACAGTTGCCGAACTGCCGACCTGTGAAAAATATCCGGAACTGGCAAAAAAGATTGTCAGTCCTGCGGTGTTGATCGAGCTATCTGAGCTTTCCCCGGAAGACGATCCCGGCACGGGAGAGCTGGCATTTACGGCCCGATTCAGCGCCTACATCGTTTTACAGCGCAGCTCAAGGGCCAAGCTCGATGCCGCAAATCTGGCGGTTGCAGTGTCTCTTAAGATTTTTGAAGCCGGTCGCTTTGGCCAGCCGTGCGGTCCGGGAAAAATAACCAGGGTCGCTCCTGATGAATTCAAGCCGGAGCTGATGGGCTATGTCGTCTGGGTGGTCGAGTGGACCCATGAAATCCGTGTGGGTGAATCGATCTGGAATGGTGAAGGAATCACCCCGACTGAAATCTATCTGGGAATTGCTCCCAACATTGGTCTTGCTCATGCCGAAGATTATCACCTGATTTCGGAGTTACCGTAAATGATTGATTTGCAACAACGCATAGCCGCATTGGAGCGGATGATAGAAAGTTTGTTGATGGTTGGCACTGTGGCTGAACTTGATGCAGAAAAAGCCCGGGTACGGATTGACTGTGGCTCCATGAAAACAGACTGGCTCCCCTGGTTTACTGGGCGGGCTGGTAATGATCGGGACTGGTGGGCTCCGGAACCAAGGGAACAAGTGATGGTGTTGTCTCCCGGTGGTGATCCGGCTCGTGGGATTGTTCTCCCGGCTATTTATTGCACGGATCATCCGGCCCCGGCAGCTGATGAGAATATACGGAAAATCACGTTTGCCAATGGCAGTTTTGTTGAACATCACCGCGACTCCGGGGCATTGACGGTCTCTGCTGAAGGAAAGGTCACAGTCATCGGCAAGGACACGGTGGAAATAATCGGTAAAGACGGCGGCGGGGTTAAAGGATCGGTGCAAGGCGACTGTCTTTGCAGCTTTACCGGTATGCCTCATCCTCATATATCACCAACGGTTAAGGAATCGTTCTGATGGCAATGACTAAAGAGAGTATGGCCGGGAAAATTCGAGCCCATATTGCCACTTGTACTCATGTACAGACCAGCGTCAACGGGGATGTCCTTGGTTATCGCGATGATGTTCTTGAGGCCATGTGTCTCGGAATTATCGAAGAAATACAGCAGAACGCAGTGGTGACAACAACGTCCGGAGCTCCAGATGGTGAGCATACCGGAGAAATTGAATAAGGAGCATCTATGAACACGTACATTGTCGTTAAACCACTCATAAATCCAACGACCAACCAGACCTGCAAGCCTGACGAAAAAGTATCGCTCTCTGGTCAGCAGGCTAAGTACCTGCTGTTACAGGGTAAAATCAAGCCGGTTGGGACAAAAGAGAAAACCAAACCCAGTAAACAGGAGGACTAAACCATGGCTTTTTTACACGGACTCGAAGCATTCACCCTTGATACCGGGCCGCGCCCGATCAGCGTTGTGCGCTCCGGCGTTATCGGTCTGATCGGCACGGCACCCGATGCCGATGCGACGGCCTTTCCGCTGAACACTCCGGTGTTGATTGCAGGGAACCGCACCGAAGCGGCGTTGCTGGATACCGTTGGTGACGGCAGTGGCACCCTGCCTGACGCGATCGACGATATCTTTGACCAGTGCGGCGCTGTGGTGGTTGTGATCCGCGTTGAAGAGGGTGTTGACGAGACAGCCACCATGACCAACCTGGTTGGTGGTATCGATGCCGGAACCGGAGCTTATCAGGGTGTGCATGCGCTGCTGGCTGCTGAATCCGTCACCGGGGTTGTCCCCCGTATCCTTTGTGTTCCAGGTTTTACCGGTCAACGTCCGGGAGATCTGGCCAATCCTGTGGTTTCAGAAATGATCGGTATTGCCGAGCGACTACGAGCGATGATCTATGCTGATGGGCCCGACACAGTCGATGCTGATGCCCTCACCTGGCGAGGTGATTTTGGCAGCAAGCGCGTGTTTGTTTGTGATCCCGGCGTCAAGGTTTTTGTCGACGGGGCCTATGTCAATCGCCCCAACTCTGCCCGTGTGGCCGGTGTCCGCGCCAAGCTGGATGCCGATGGCACCCGTGGTTTCTGGTGGTCGATTTCCAACAACATTATCAACGGTATCGGTGGAACAACCCGCGATATCGACTTTACTCTCTGGGACCAAAACTGCCGCGCCAATCTTCTCAACGAAGCGGAAGTTGCCACTATCGTTCGTCAGGACGGTTTTCGCATCTGGGGCAACCGCACCTGTAGTGATGATCCGTTGTGGGCGTTTGAAGCGCATGTCCGTCTTGATGACATGATCCTGGAAAGCCTGTTGCGGGCTCATCTGTGGGCTGTTGATCGCAACATCACCAAAACTTACGCAGAGGATGTGACCGAGGGAGTCAATAACTTCCTGCGTTATCTGGCGCGGGGCAATAACCCGGCTATCAGCGGTGGCAAATGCTGGTTCGATCCTGAAATGAATACCAAGGACACTATGGATGCCGGGCAAGCTTATTTCAATTTTGACTATGGTCGCTACGGTGTCGCTGAACGGGTCACCTTTGCTGCGCAAATCAATAACGATTATACCGTTGAAGCAATCTTCGGCTAAGAGAATGGGCGCGGCAAGCAGCGCCCCTACGGGAGGAATTCACTGATGGCACAAGCAGATATTTTAAAAAACCTGAACCTGTTCGTTGATGGTCGCGGCCAGGCTGGAAAGATTGAAGAGTTTACCCCGCCAAAATTGACTATCAAAACCGAGGGTTTCCGCGCTGGCGGCATGGATACCGAAGCCAAACATGACATGGGAATGGAACCGCTGGAAGCTTCAGCAACCCTGCAAAGTTACGATGCTCAATTGTTCAAACTGTTTGGTTTGACCAAGGGCAGTAATCATCCACTGACTGGCCGGGGCGCGATTGATCGTGATGGAACCATTGTTCCGGTGTTGATCAATATGCGCGGCACCTTGACCGAGATTGACCAGGGGAGCTGGAAACCTGGCGATAAAGGGGCGGTCAAGTTGAAGTGGGAGCTGACATATTTCAAACAGTCAATCGATGGCGCTGTTGTGCATGAGATCGATGTCGAGAACATGATCCGCATTATCGATGGCACTGACCAGCTGGCTGATCAGCGGGCAGCGATTGGTATTTAACATTAGATTCAGCGCGGGGCGGGTGACTGCTGCGTGACTTTAAAGAGGTTACAAATGAGAACAATTGTTTTGGATTATCCGGTCACTGTCGATGGTGAAGAAATAACCCAACTTGAAATGCGTCGGGGTAAAGCCCGTGATCAGGTCACCGCACAAAAAGGCTGTGAATCAAACGCAGAAATGGAAATCAAGTTGTTCGCTAACCTGTGTGAAGTTCAGCTGGAAGTTATCGAAGAGCTTGATATGGCGGATTACGGTGAGGTGCAAAAGGTGTATAGCGGTTTTTTGTCCCGTCGGAAAGAGAAATCAGAGAAGGAATAGTCGCCCTGGCATCCCATACGGGATGGGGACTTAACGAGCTGTTAGATCTGCAGATTGACGATCTGCAGAAATGGCTCGAAGTGCTGCCCAGACAATAGCAAGAACAGGGGCACAGAAAAGAAAAACAACGGAGAAAATCAGCATGATGATCCAGCCGGTAGCAACGGCACCGATCAGTGACGCAACAAAGCCGATATCTTGAGAATAACAGAGAAAGAAGGTTGTCAGGTGAGACACAAAAACCAACAAAAACTTCAAGGTTTGCTCCAGGGAGGAATCCTTTATGGATAAGTCGTTGGCACTTGGGGTGGTCATTGGCGGCACTCTTTCTGCGACTGTCGGCAGCGCGTTTAAAACCTTGGAGCAAAAAGCCAGAGCCAGTGAGAAGCAACTGAAACAGATTAAAATTGGTTCTTCGCTGGTTGATGATGTCTCTAAGTATAGATCAGAACTGCTGAAGCTTCAAGCAGCCAAAAAAGATGGCTTGCACAGTGCCGATGAGATGAATGTCAAAATCGGTGCAACGATGAAGAAATATCAGCAAGCTGCAACGAAGGCGAAAGAATACGGTATCGATATCGGTCGCCTGGCTCGGGAACAACAGCGGTTAACCAAGGAAATGAATCTGGCCAACCGGGCCGTTGATCGGCAGCAGAAGCTGGTTCGCAATAAAAATATTCGCGGTCAGATGCGCGGCCAGATGGTTGGCGCTGTCGGCAGTATTTATGCCATGGGTGCCGGTTTGGGTGGTGCTCTCGATTATGATCGAGCAAAAACCCGCCTGGGTACGATGGTGTCAGATGCCGATCTTGAGGCAGCCAATAAACAGGTTCTGGAGTTTTCACGTCACAAGCTGGGCGACCAGACCGACCTGCTCAATATCAATTATGCCCTGAACAGTGCCGGGCTCGATGCCGCAACCAGCCGCGCTGGTACCGAGATTGTGGCCAAAGTCGCCAAGGTCACCAACGGAGCCGCTGAAGGGGTTGGTGAAGTTGTTGGTGTGGTCTTCAACAATATGGCTGATAGTCTGGCTGGAAGTGCCACCGAAAAGATTGGCCGTATTGGTGATGTTCTGACCAAAACCCAATTGAAATATCAGCTACGCGATTTTAATCAACTGGGTGAATCCTTCAAGCAGGGTGCCAAAGGGGCGATCAAATATAATGTCGACCTGGAACAAACGGCTGCGGTGTTAGGTCAGTTCAACAGTGCTGGTCTTCAGGGTGGAACGGCTGGTACAGCGTTTAATGCCATGCTCAGGCAGATGACGACGGCCGCTGATGAGTTTGGTTTCTCGATGGAGCGTAATGCCGATGGCTCGCTCAACCTGATTGATACCCTCGGCAACCTGGAAGAATCGATGGCGATGTTCGATGATCCGGATGAAAAAGCCGATGCCTTACAAAAGGCCTTCGGGGATGAGGGGTCAGGTGTTGCTCTGCTCCTTAATAATCTCAAGAAGCTTAAGGCCGGTTATCAAGAAGTTCGCGACGAATCCGCCGGTGTGGTCGATGAAAAATATCAGAAGTTTCTCGATTCCTATTCCGGTCAGGTAGATTTAGCCGGTCAGCAAACCAGAGGCCTTGCTATTGCTTTGGGATCTGCCCTGTTGCCCGGTGTCAACGCTGTGCTGCAACCGATCGGCTCGGTTGTGAATGGTGTCGCTGAGATGACAGAAAAGTTCCCTGGGACAACGAAAGTTATCGTTGGGGCAACGGCTGGTATTGTGTTGTTGAACGCTGCCATGATTGGTGGCCGCTATGCTTTGACCTTCTTCTCTGATGGGATTCAGATTACGAAAGGCGTCTTTGATTTCTTCCGTTCCGGAACTGCCAAAACAAATCTTCTGCTGGCCGCTCAAAAAGTCCAGCTTATCGGTGCCGCCGTAGCTCAAAAAGCTGCTGCTGTCGGAACCGGTATCTTGACAGCGGCACAGTGGGCCTGGAACGTGGCCTTAACGGCTAACCCGATTGGTTTGATCGTTGCCGGAGTTGGTGCGCTGATTGCCGGTGGTATTGCCTTGTATAAAAACTGGGAACCCTTCCAGGTGTTGATCGATACCATCTGGGACAAAGTGACTTCCGTTGGTGGCTTTATTGGTAAGCTTTTTGGTTTTGGCTCATCAAAAGGAGCAGAAGTTGGAGCCGCTGTTGCTGCGGGAAGAATGCGTTCAGATTCTCCTGCATCTTCACGTTCCGTGCTGCCTCGGGTTTCCCCTGCCTCGCGTAGTAACGTTATTCACAGTAACCCCAAAATAGAAATTCATCAGGCTCCGGGTCAGAGTGCCGAAGATGTGGCAGCAGTCGTTCAGCGTGAACTCATGGCCAGTGAACAACGTCTGGCAGCCCAACAGCGAGGCCGTCTCTATGACTAAAACCACCATCATGATGGCCCTGGGTGACTTCCGTTTCGGGATCGATACCGCCGCTTATCAAAAATTAAGCCGCGAAGTTGAATATCGATGGCCGGTGCAGAACCGTGTGGGGCGCCGCCCGGCAAAACAGTTTATCGGTATTGGTACTGACAGTATCAGTCTTGATGGTGTCATCCTGCCCGGTTATCGCGGCGGCTTTGGCCAGATTGATGCCTTGCGAGAGTTAGCCGGCAAAGGGCAACCATTATTGTTGATTGATGGCACCGGTCGCTCCTGGGGCAAGTGGTGCGTTGAGAGGGTGGAAGAAAGCCAAACGATATTCTTTTCCGACGGCGTACCACGCAAGCAGGAATTTCGCATCAAGCTCGGGCATTACGGGGATGATAGCTGATGGCCCAAATCTACCGCTGCCAGGATGGTGACATGCTCGATCAGATTTGTTTTGCCTATTACGGCTATACCAGCGGCGCTGTTGAAGCTGTGCTGGAAGCCAATCCCGGTTTGGCTGATCTGGGAACTGTTTACTCAGCGGGATTAGAAATCAACCTGCCTGAGCTGGCACAAAATACAACCGTTACCGAAACCATCAAGCTGTGGGATTAACCAATGACACCTGATTACCTCATATCAGTAGACGGCAAGGATTTGACAAATCTGATACGTAATCGCTTGATCCGGATGGCCTTGACCGATGTGTCCGGCGTGATCAGTGACACGTTGGAAATCGTGTTGGATGACCGTAAGCCCTCTATTGATCTGCCTCGCACCGGTGTCAAGTTGACGATTGCACTGGGTTATAAAGAAACCGGTCTCGATCCGAAGGGGATTTTTATTGTCGATGAACCCGTTCTGAGCGGTCCTCCAGACACATTGACGATTCGGTCCAGATCGGCTGATTTGCGCAAAGGCTTAAAAGAAAAACGGATTCGCAGCTTTGACAATATCAGCGTTGGTGATCTGGTGGCCACTATAGCCAAGGCACATGGTTATCAACCCCGGGTGGCAGAGGAACTGGCATCGATCCCGCTGGAACATCTGGATCAGGACAACCAGTCTGACATGAACCTGCTGACCGAGCTGGCAAAACGTTATGACGCTGTCGCCAAGCCGGTCAATGATCTGCTGTTGTTTGTGCCCAGGGGGCAAGTAAAAAGTTTTTCCGGTAAGGACCTGCCTGCTGTCCATAAAGTTCGTAGTGATTTGAACCGCTGGAATGCCTCTTTTCCTGAACGGGACAAGTACAGTTCTGTGATTGCTGTCTATCGAGATACGGACCAGGCCAAGGACATAGAAGTTGTGGTCGGCAGCGGATCCCCGGCCAAGCGGCTAATAAAAAAACAACCGAATGCCGCGATTGCCACGGCGGCGGCTAAATCAGAGTTTGAATCGTTACAGCGTGGCAATGCCAAGATCAGCGGCAGTTGTGCGGGGGATGTTGCTATGGCTGCTGAAGCGAAATTGATTTTATCCGATGTCAGGCCGGGTGTTGATGGTGACTGGGCCTTGACTCAAGTTGTCCATGAAATAACCGATGCTGGTTATGTCTGCAATTTTGAAGGTGAGATCCCGTCATGAATGGATCGAGTGTTGATACCGGGAAGCCGCTATCGGGTCTGGATCATCTGCGGCAATCGATCATCGATATTTTGACCACCCCGATCGGAAGTCGGGTGATGCGTCGCAATTATGGGAGCCGATTGTTCGAACTGCTGGATCGCCCCGTGACCGGAGAATGGTTGATCGACTGTTACGCCTGGTCGGCTGAAGCTTTGGATCAGTCGGAGCCGCGTTTTTCCCTTGATCAGATTGAACATCTGACAGATGAAGATGGTCAACAAACTCTGGGCGTTCAGGGTGAATACCTTCCGGACGGGCAAGCGATAAAACTGGAAGGGATTGTTTTATGAGTATTAATCTGAACGAATTACCGGCACCTGAAGTTGTTGAAGAACTACAGTTTGAAGCCATATTAGCGGCCATGATTGCCGACTATCAAACCCGCTACCCGGACTTTAATGCTTTGCTCGAATCTGATCCGGCTTACAAACAGTTTGAAGTTGCTGCCTACCGCGAAGTTCAGTTGCGGCAACGGATGAATGATGCTGCCCGTGCAGTCATGCTGGCGTTTTCGCAAGGGACAGATCTGGATCATCTGGCCGCGATTCAGGATGTGGCCCGTTTACTTGTGGATCCAGGTGACCCCGAAGCGGTCCCTCCAATCGATCCAACCTATGAGGCTGACGATAATCTCCGGGGACGGGTGCAGCTGGCTCCGGAAAGTCAGAGTACTGCCGGCCCCTCCGGAGCTTATGAGTTTCATGGTCTATCCGCCAGTGGTCTGGTCAAAGATATTTCCGTTGTTTCTCCTGCAGCAACCCAGATCACCATCAACGTCTTGTCTGCGGAAGGCAATGGAGTTCCAAGTCAGGCGGTGCTTGATTCTGTCACTGCGGCTCTGGTTGATGATCGCAAAGTCAGGCCATTAACCGATGAAGTCACCGTCCAGGCCGCAACTGTCTACGATTACAACGTTGATGCCACTCTGGATATCTATAAAAGTTTTGACGCTGCAACCATCCTGCAGGCGGCTGAATCTGCCGTTGCGATCTATGTCGATGAAAACCATCGTCTGGGTCGGGCGATCACAGACAGCGGATTGAAACAAGCATTGCACCGCCCCGGTGTGCACAGTGTGACTCTCAATTCTGCGTTACCTGCCGCCGCCGCAATGAACGAAGCCCCCTATTGCACCGGTATTACAGTGGGTGTCGGGAGTTTGATAGATGAATAGTCTATTGCCACCCAACGCCACCGCTTTTGAGCGGGCTGTTGAAGATGTGATCGCCAAACGTTTTGATGCGGTGGCAAGTTCGATTGCCACCATCAAGACACTCTGGAATCCATGGACCTGCCCGTTGTCGTCGCTACCCTGGCTGGCCTGGACCTTAAGTGTTGACGAGTGGGAAAGCGACTGGAGCGAGCAGGTCAAACGCCAGACCGTGGCCGGTGCGATGGAGATTCACCGCCACAAGGGGACGCCCTGGGCAGTGGAACAGGCGCTTGTTTTGGCGGGGATCCCCTTTGCCGAGGTCCAGGAGTGGTTTGAATATAGCGGAACGCCGGGACATTTTCGGGTGGTGGTCGATATCGAAGGCGAAACAATTTCCAGCGAGGATGAAGCCAGGCTGTTGCGCTATGTCGGATCGGCCAAACGAAAAAGCGCCTGGCTGGATGAAGTGACCTATAACCTGGCCGTTCGTTCCCCGGTGCCTGTCTATGCGTTGGGGTTGCAATCCAGTGAAGTAACAACGATTTACCCACAGTGAGGTTTTTATGGCTTTTACGATTTTAACGGATAACGGACTTGCCGCCTTTGCCGCAGCTCAGGTGGCAGAAACCTTTGTCGACCTGACACAATTGGCGGTTGGTGACGGCAACGGGGCTGATATCAATCCGGTCTCGACCATGACCGCTCTGGTCAATGAAACCTGGCGTGGTGGTCTGAATCGAATCTACGTATCGGATACCAACGCCAACTGGCTAGTGATCGAGGCCCTGATTCCGGTGGATGTTGGGGGTTGGGATATCCGCGAGGTTGGCGTATTTGCTGCTGACGGCACCATGATCGGTGTCGGCTCATATCCATTGACAACCAAACCGGCTGCTGGGTCAGGCTCAGAAAAAGACCTGTATGTGCGGATGATTCTTGAGGTGACCAATGCCGCAAGTGTGACCCAACAGATTGATCCAACGCTGGTCTACCTGACCCAGTGGCATCTGGATGAGCATGCCGACAGAACGGATGATCCACATAACACCCTGGTCCCGCACCTGGCTGCAGTGGATCCCCACCCACAATACGAAACACCAACGGAGGCTCAGGCCAAGGTTAATAGTGAAGCGACAATAAGAGCCAACGCTGACAGTAGCCATGCTGCGCTGACGGCTCCTCACAGTGCGACCAGTGCGGCCACCGCCAGCCGGTTGATGTTGAGGGACAGTTCCGGTCGGGCCAAAGTTGCGGCCCCTTCTGCCGCTGATGACATTGCTCAAAAAGCTCAAGTTGATGCAGAAGCAACGACCAGGGCTAATGCCGACAGCGCCCATGCGGAACTATCCGCACCTCACAGCGCGACTAGCGCCGCTACAGCCAGCCGGTTGATATTGAGGGACAGTTCCGGTCGGGCCAAGGTCGCGGCCCCTTCGGCTGCTGATGATATCGCCAGGCTTGATACCGTTAACAATGCCATCAATGCGCTGATGAATGCTCCACCATCAACCCTTGATACGCTTAACGAATTGGCAGCGGCATTAGGTGACGATCCTAGCTTTGCCACAACAATCACAAATCTGATAGCTACGAAGGAGACACCCGCCGGGGCGCAAGCCAAGGTTGATGCTCTTGCCAGCCGTTTTGCTAATTCCATTGGCCCCAGCGGACACCAGCAATTCCCTGCGAGAACACCGGAAGAAAGCCCGGGGCTGATATTGCAGTGGGCCGAAGTGCAGTCAACATCAGACGTCGCGCAAAGTTTCAACTGGCCCGTCACATTTCCAAGGGTCTGCATTGGTGGGTGGGTTAATATTTTAGGAGATACCAACATCACATCGAACGATGCAATTGAAGTCATTAGTTCGACAGAAAACACATTTACGCTCGATCGTGATGCCGATATGGGCACTGTCACCGTTAAGGTTTACGGAATAGGAAATTAGAGAGGTAATCATGTGGGTTTTATTTAGCAATGCAGCCGGGCCGAATACAAAAGGGTGTTATGACCCCTCTCTGTACCCGGATCTGTTTATTCTCGTCGATGGCGAATATGTTCCTGACCCAGACGGGTTGCTTGCCGACGCTGTTGAAATAACGGAGGAACAACATCAGCAGCACATCTCCGTACGGCTACGGATTGATCCTGAAACGCGTATTGCGTCGGAGTATGTTGAGCCTGACAGCACTCTTCTCTTGGGTGCAAAATCGGATCAGCGCAAACGCATTACGAGAGCCCGTAATGCCGCGATCAGTGGCGGTGTGAATCATGCCGGGTATGACTGGGATACTGACGATGTCAGCCGAGGTTATCTGACCGGTGCCGTTGCCAATGTCAACGCAGGGATTCCTCTGTCGGAAGATTTCACCTGGACCACAGCCGATGACAGCGATGTTCCTATGGATGCAGCCGGATTGATCGCCCTGGGGGCTGCTGTGACTCGGCATGTCAATACTCAGCATGTTAAATCGCGGATATTGAAGGCCCAAATTGAAGCCGTTGAAATTCCCGCGGGTGGAACCATTGATGATGCCGTTGCGGCACTTGAATTAATAACCTGGTAAACGAAAGGAGGACATCATGTCCCTGGAACTTGCGAAAAACAATACCGAACCCTATGACTTTTATAGCGATGGCGACGGGTCCGATCCGATC
The DNA here is from genome assembly GCF_963675815.1 of uncultured Desulfuromusa sp. Lineage (NCBI taxonomy): Bacteria > Pseudomonadati > Thermodesulfobacteriota > Desulfuromonadia > Desulfuromonadales > Geopsychrobacteraceae > Desulfuromusa > uncultured Desulfuromusa sp. Next base: position 1,409,909 of record NZ_OY776574.1, on the reverse strand, counting down.
AGCGTTGCCGTGACTCTCGATGGCAGTGGGGTCCCAGCTACGATTGCTGTTGAAGTTGAAACCGATATTTTCCTTGTAGCTGAAAATGACACCGGAACAATCGGCAGCTATTCCGATATCGGCCTGGCTCTGGAAAGCGAAGAGGCCGGCATTGATTGGGAATTGTCCAGTGATGGTGTCACCTGGGTTGAAAGTCTCAGCCCGGCAGATATGGATGTTTCAGCCACAGACCAAACCTTGCAGTTTTATGCCCGTGCTGTGTTCACCAACGACGGTAGCGTGGCCACGGCCAATTATTCCGCTCCGAATATTGTTATCACCGCAACAGAGAACCCATAAGGAGATAAGCGATGAAGGGATTTCATATTCAGATTGATACTGCTGACGATTTAACCGGAATCAAATTTGCTCTTTACGACAATGATGAACGGGTTATGCCACAGATCGATACGGTCAACTTCGATTATCTTGTCGATGCAGATTATTCCGGAGAACATACCCTGGAACTGACCTATTACCGCGAAGGCCTTCCGGAAGTTGAGTCGGACAGAATCAATTTTTACAGCGGAAATTTTACCCTGCCGACTCTGACTCTGGAAGTAACAGCAACGGTCTACTGAGTCGGGTGTTGGCATGGATAAGACGTTTATTCGGGATTGTGAGCCTCGTTGCTGTTTTGCTTATCTCTCAGAGAGCTATTGCCAAAGATGTAACTCTGAGCTGGGATCCGAGCCCGACCCCGGCAGTGAGCGGGTACTTGGTACTGGTCAGTCTCAATGCGCAGATGACATCAAGTTGGACGATCGATGCCGGGAATGTCCTGACCATAATCATCCCAGGACTGGCTGATATAGCTGATCATTGGTTTTGTGTCAAATCCTATCTGGGGCTTGATAAGAGTGTTTGCAGCAATGTGGTTCACTCCCCTCCGGTGGAAGAAGAGAAACATTTGCCAATGTTAGATCTGAATATCAATACGGAGATTATCAAATGATCCTTGTTTTTGCATTTTGTGTTTTGTGGTTGCTGGGAGCTTATCTCCTGGAAGGCAATCGCTGGTTGAAAGAAGCCGGTTGCTGGATCAGCCAGGGTTTGAACCTGGCCCTCTGCATTAGGAGCTCCACCGCTGATGAGGCCGTCAGCAGCCGGATAGATGATGAGGGAGGGGTGTATGGCCGTTGACCTGTTACTGCCAGTTGCTGCAGCTGATGGACTAGCGCAACCAATTACATTTACTTGGGACGCATACCCTGGTGCGATTAATTATCAAATCCAGGTTGCAACCGACGCAGCGTTTGACACGATAGTCGCCGATGAAACAACTAGCAACACAACTATCGACATTAGCGGATTTGCTCCAGATACAGAGCATTTTTGGCGAGTCAGGGCTTTCTTGATTGTGACATTTACGCTCACTGCATCAGATCCCGGCAATAATGATGCAATCCAATGTTCAGACGTTGATCTGTCAGCAGTAATCAATATCGGGAACGGAGCAGCGTCTGGATCAGCCACAGCCGATGAAGACGCTCAGATTACAGGGATTACAGCGGTTCCTGCGCCTGGCCGTGAGTTTGTAAACTGGACAGGTGATCTATCAGGCACAGAAAATCCAACAACGACGGCATTGGTTATGACTGAAGACAAATCTATTGGAGCTGTGTTCCAAGAAATTGCATCTGGAACCGTATGTACCGGAATAATCGGAGAAGACGGAACCCCGGCTAGTATGTCAAACCCTTCTACTAATGGGTTTAGAACAATAACTAAGTTCGCCTTAGAGTGCTATGGAACGCCAGCAACAGTACACGCTTGGGTGGGCGGTGGATTTGATTATGAACTGGCCCTTTATCAAGACAATGGAGCAAGCGCACCAACATTGATCTGGTCATCAGGTCAAGTAACCGCAGGAGGATCCGGAACTGTTGATCTTTCTGTTACTTATGATGGCCCCGAATTAACAACAAATGATTTTATATGGATAGGCGCTGCCTGTGATGCTCCTACAAACGCAGCAATAGGTCGCCTTGACCACGGTACAGCCGCAGCCGGAACCACTTTAACAACGAACAGTGTTGATGCCAGTCGCCCTGCATTCCCGGAGACATGGGTAGAAACTGAAGACTATGATGCAATACGTTGTGTCTGGATTGAGTTTTAAACCGTGGCTGATGTTGGTTTGGCCTGGGGATTTTGGGGGGATAGTCAAACATCAGGGCGCGCACCAGAGGGGCCATGTCATTCATCCCCAGAGGCTATAAACACGGCGTTTGGAGCTGCGGGACAGAGTGTTTATCGTTCTGGCGTTGGTGGATGCAGTTTAGCAGATAGTTATGCAAGATACTTGTCTTATGCTGACCGCGCTCTGCTTTCGTGGGTGCATTTTCAAGAGTCTGGAAATCAAGAGCTTGACGGACAGCTAACTGCAGCAGAATGGGGAGCAACATTTGAGTCTGCTATGTCTGGGGTTGCGGCCAACTCTCCAGGTGCTGTTATCAGCTATGAGAGCGCATTTTCATTCAACAGAGAGGCCGACAACTACAGGGACTGGACTGATTATAACGCTCAATTATTGACCTCTGTTTCTGTGTTGGCAGGACAGGGGATAACTGTGGTTGTTTGCGATGTCGACGCAAAAATAAAGCTGCTGCAGTCGGCACTGACACCAGCTGATGTATGGTATCAATCTTATGAAACAGACCCCTACCATTACACGGCAACCGGAAACTTAATGGTTGCGCTGACAGTGCTTGATGCTCAAGGTTACGACATTAATAGCCTTGATTTATCAGCAGCAACTGACGTTAGTCTCTCTGACAAAACTATTATGCTGGCGCTGTTTGATGAGGTTATTCCTCAGAGTCTGCTATGGTCTGATGTGCGTGATTTTACGACAGCTCCGGAAAATGCAATAGATTGGTCTGTTGTGCGTGATTTTACGACCGTACCAACCTCTGCATTAATTTCAGTAAATTATAATTTATTGGCCAGAGTCAGTAATCAGTTTTCTCTTCCGGTTGATCTGCAGGCGCTGATCAGCAACCAGGTGAGTATTGATTTTGATACCAAAGCAGCGGTCAGTCATCAGCGCCGGCAGTTGATCGATACTCTCGGTAAGGTCTCCAATCTAATCGAAGGGCGCTCTGACATCTCAGAAACCGTCAGCAATCAGATCGAAATATTAGCCGATCTGTTAGCTGTGGTCAGTCAATCGGGAGAATATTCCCTCAGCATTGATTTGCTTGCCAGCGTGAGCAACCAGTTCACAGGACAAGCTGACCTGTCGGCAGCGGTCAGTCATCAACTAGTCACGTTGGTTGATACCCTGGCAACCGTCAGCAACGGCATTGCGTATAGCTTATCTATCGATACCTTGGCGGCGGTTTCAAATGCCATGCAAGGGCATGTTGATTTAAAAGCATCGATCAGTAACCAGGTTGCTTTTCTGGCGGATCTGCTGGCCAGCATTGAAGACGCCAGGCAACAGATCACAATCATTCTCGGGGAGACATCAGCGGCGGCAGTGTTGATCAGTACGATGGCCCCCCGGGTTATCTTTATGGAGCCTGAAATGAATCGATATAACGAAGGGACCACGGTTGATGTCCCTATGCAGTTTCTCAAGGCCAATGGCGATCCAACTCAACCGCTGACGGCAGAATATATCGTCACTGATGTTGCAACCAAAACCAGGATCATGGGCCCTACAGGATTTATTCCCGCTGGCCCGGAAGATGTCCTGGTTCTTCCCGCTGAAGCAACAGCAATAGTGAATCAGGAGAATCTTTATGAAGATCGCGAAGTCCTTGTCATTATCTCTGTGGATGGTGAGCGGGTCGGAGTTGGCAAACATATTTTCAGGGTCATGAACGCCCTGGGGATTCAATAGGAGGGACAAATGGAATTAACTCTGTATCGATACGGCCATGGCAGTGATTCAACTGGCGACCTGTTGCTGGTCAATGGTGAGTTTTTTGGTTATGCCCTGGAGGACGAGGGCCGCGTTGTCAAAATCTCAGGAGAGACCAGGATCCCCGCTGGACGCTATGAAATAAAACTGCGGAATGAAGGTGGACTGACAAAGAAATACGCAAAAAAATACCAGTTCCACCGGGGGATGCTTCATCTGCAGGACGTTCCCGGGTTTGAGTGGATTTATATTCACACAGGCAACACCGACGATCACACAGATGGTTGTATTCTGGTTGGCTATTCAACCTCGGTCCGCCGGCACGAGCACACGATCGGTCGCTCGGTCGAGGCCTATACCGATCTGTACCAGCTGGTCCTGTTGGCCCTTGATCGCGGCGAGCAGATATTTATCACAGTCCAGGACATGGAGGCAGCGGCATGAAGTTCAAAGAAATTCTAACCACTCTAAAACCGTTCGCATCGGTGGCGGCGTCGTTTGTTCCGGGAGGATCAGCGGCGATCGAGCTGGTCAACGCTTTTTTACCGGAGGATAAAAAACTTCCGGAGACAGCGACCGGTGGAGACGTGATCAGCGCAGTTGATAGCCTGCCGGCAGAACAGCGGGCCAGCCTGTTTGAAAAGCAGATCGATCTGGAGATTGCTCAGGAAGAAGGCTGGACAGATCGTTATAAAGCCATGTGCGCAGCCGACGGACAATCCACCCGGCCAAAGATCGCCTATATGATGGCGCAGGTTCTTTGCTTCGAAATCCTTGCCTTCACAGTGTGGTGCTTCATTTATCCGGAACAAATGCGCAACCCTGTTTTGTGGACAGTTTTCGGCACGTTGACGGGGGTCCCTGCAGGCGTACTGACTAAGTATTTTGGTGATTTGAAAAAGGAACAGCAGAACCGGCTTGGATCTTCAAACAAGGGCCCAATCGCTGGGATTCTGGCAAAGTTCGGTATGGGCTAATATATACCGGTCAATGTCTGAAATTGTCTGAAATAATCACAAAAAAAGCACTCAGCGAAAACCGCTAAGTGCTTGAAAAATGGTCGGGGCGAGAGGATTTGAACCTCCGACCCCCTGCTCCCGAAGCAGGTGCGCTACCAAGCTGCGCTACGCCCCGACGTTGTTATTTTCTGAGATACGGCAAACAGTTTTAGCACTGCTCATCTTCGAAATCAAGAAATTATACCGCGCTGCAACGACTACCTCCGAATCAAAGTTTCCTCAATAACCCCATGCAGACTGTTTCAATTTTTTTCCTCCGCCCTCATGATAAGATCATTGACGGAATCGATTCTTTTTTCATTTATCTTCCTCAATTTCATATAGAATAAAAACCATGCGATCTATAGAAGATAAAATTATTGACCTGCTTGGTCATAGAAAAAAACATGCCCTGACATGCCGCGAAATTGCCGACCGTTTAGGCTTGCGTGGTCGAGAACGAAAACTGTTAACCAATGCTCTGGAACAATTGACCCGAAAGCGCACCCTGCAAGAACATCGCGGTGGCTACCGTCTATTTCAACAGCAATTACATACTATTGAAGGCGTCTTTTCCCTTGCCGAAAAAGGGTATGGTTTTTTACGTCCCAATGAGAACCAACAGGAGGATTTATTCATTCCGGCACGACACATCGGCAGTGCCATGGATGGCGATCAGGTGCTGGTCAGCTGTCATGTATCAATTCGTGACCGGCGGCCTTACGCGAAAGTTGTTAAAATTTTGCAGCGGGCACACAAACAGGTGATCGGTTTTTACCAGCTGCGGGGCAAAAGAGCTCAGGTATGGCCGTTAAACAAAAAGCTGGGGGGACAGATTCTCGTCACCAGAAACAACGAGATCAATCCCGGTGAGATCGTCGCAGTTGAGATCAACCAATACGCTCAAGGTGATATGGCAGCAAAAGGTGAGATCACCGAGGTTATTGGCGCAGCGAACAATCCACAGGTCGATATTGAGACAGTTATCCGCAGTCATGACTTACCTCACCTCTTTTCCAGTGCTGCTCTAGCTCAGGCCGAAGCAACAGCCACCGACATCGATCCTAAAGAGATCGCCCAGCGCGTTGATTTGCGCCATTTGCCTCTGATAACTATAGATGGAGAAACCGCAAAGGATTTTGACGATGCCGTAACCCTGCAACAACAAGCAGATGGGACCAGCAAACTCTGGGTTTGTATTGCTGATGTTTCTTACTATGTCGCGCCACAATCACCGCTCGATCTTGATGCCATGGATCGTGGCACCAGTGTCTACTTCCCCGGTTTTTGTCTGCCCATGCTCCCCGCCGCCCTGAGCAATGGTATCTGCTCACTCAACCCGGATGAAGATCGGCTGGTGATGACCGCTGAGCTCCTGTTTTCCAAGGATGGTACCCGCCTTGATTCCAAGTTTTATCCGGCAGTCATGCGTAGCCATGCACGTCTGACCTATACTCAGGTTTCGGTTTGTCTGGAGACCCCGGAGCAATCGGACCTGGACCCCAGTCTGATCCCACAGCTGCTGCAAATGGTTGATCTGACCGAAGCTCTTGCTCAAAAGCGTCAGCTGCGGGGCAGCCTCGATATGGATCTCCCTGAGGTCCAAATCTTGTTGGACGAGGATGGTCATCCGCTGGACCTGAAAAAAACTGAACGCACCATGGCTCATCGTCTGATCGAAGAATTCATGTTGGCCGCCAACGAAGCAGTCGCCGACTATTTGACCGGAAAAGGCTGGGACATGCTCTACCGCATCCATGAAGAGCCCGACCTGTTAAAACTGCAGGAGCTGCAACAACTTGCCGCCGAGTGTGGGGTGGGGCTGGTTCTGGGGAAAAAAATACAAAAATCACTCCAGCAGCTTCTGGTCGATATCGCCGAAAAACCCGAAGCCCGGCTCGTCAACCAACAACTGCTGCGGAGCTTACAACAAGCCTGTTATTCACCGATCAACAGCGGTCATTTCGGCCTCGCAACCGATTGTTATTGCCACTTTACTTCGCCGATACGTCGTTATCCTGATCTGATTATCCATAGGATTCTGAAGCTGGCGATAGCCGACCAATCCAAATCAGAATCATTATCCAAGAGTCAGCTGAGCAAACTTGGCCTTGATTGTTCCGCCAAAGAACGACGGGCGATGCGGGCAGAACGTGATCTGGTGGATTTGCGCTGCTGTCAGGTAATGAGCAAAAGATTAGATGAAGAGTTGACCGGCACTATCTCATCGGTCACTGAATTCGGTTTTTTTGTCGAACTGGATGATCTCTATGTTGAGGGACTGGTCCACGTACGTTCTTTACAGCACGATTATTACCATTTTGATCCAATCTCCCTGACGCTGATCGGTGAACGTCGCCGGACCGAATTCAGGGTAGGGATGCGCGTCAAAGTCAAGGTCACAAAGGTTGAACTCTGGCGCAGGCGAATCGACTTTTCCCTGCTTGAGGATGACTCCCCCCTCTCCTCTAAAAAAAAGCGATAAACGCAGTGACGTCCAGCGATCAGTCTGCGCTTCCTGTCAGAAAAATTTTGCTCTGATTTCCGGAGCAATCTCCTTCAGCTGTCGATTATGCCGGCGACCTAATAACAATTGCGCCGTCATTGCCCCGATAAAGGCAAAAAACATATCCCACTGGGTGTCCCAGATATCTCCCTGGGTTCCCAGAAAAGCGGTGGCCGCATCTCCCGAAAATAATGCTGTCCACCACTCCAGCATTTCATAAAACGCACTGAACGCCAAACACACACTGGTCACCAACAGGAACAGCCACTTACCCGGAACAAGGGGTGAACAGCGTAGCAGGATCTCGCGGGCAAGAATAGCAGGAACAAATCCCTGGGCAAAATGACCGATACGGTCATAATGGTTGCGGCTGAAATCAAAAAGATCCTGCAACCAGAATCCGAGTGGAACCCTGGCGTAGGTATAGTGGCCGCCGAGAATCAAAATCAAAGCATGCAGACTGAGAAAACAACAAAGGAGAGGCGTCAGAGGAAAGTTGCGCCAAAGCAGCAGAATCAGAACCACACCAATCATCACCGGCACGGTTTCCAAAAACCAGGTCAGTTGGTCATAGGGCTGATAAAGAGAAACCCCTAAGGCGAGAAGAACAATGATCAACAGAAATAGAGGTAGTTTTTTCTGCATGGAAACCTCTCCGTTTATTAACGTTGGATCGAAATTTTATAAATCACTCAACAGCGCCATAAATATATTGACATCAGAATATTTATATATGACTATATTAGTCAGGTTTATCAATTTTCCCTTTTTATTATGATATCGTTTTCAGAAAGGAAAAGCTTTATGAAACGGAAGATTTTTCTTCTCCTTATTCTTGTTACCTACATCGGTATTGTTGCGGCCTCTGCTGCAGAAAAGCCGAATGACCCTAAAAAACAGACTGCTTGGAATTTGTATGTTGACTCAAAAGAAGCCTATGCAATGAAACAGAAACTGGGCAACCGGATGCTTTTTATCGATGTACGTGATCCAATTGAAATCATGTTTACCGGTTTTACTGATATCGTAGATATAAATATCCCTTTTAAGATAGCCAATCGCAATGTCTGGAATGAAAAAAAGTCGGTTTTTCTGGTGGAACTCAATCCCAATTTTGAACAGGATATTGCTGCTGCATTGTCAGAACGTGGGCTCACAAAAGATTCTCCGATTGTCTTGATGTGCCGCTCTGGTGGAACCCGTGGAGCTCCAGCCACCAAATCTCTTGAAAATAAAGGATATAAGCAGATTTATGTTGTGACTGACGGTTTTGAAGGAGACAAAATTAAAGATGGTGAACGGAAAAACTGGCGGTTAAAAAACGGCTGGAAAAATTCCGGGCTGCCATGGAGCTATAAATTGAATAAAGAGAAAATGTATTTTCATCAATAAAATAGTAAACGGCTCTGCAACAAAATATCGACCACCAAAAAACAGGAAAGCGGGTTGCTCATATCTGATGACAACCCGCTTTTATTGTTTTTATTGATATCGTTTCAATCCGCTTCAGTATGGACTTATCACCCGCTCGCCATCCATCTTGCTTTCTTTGGTTTTCTCTAAGATGACTCACCAATGGACCCTCTACCGCAATAGCAGAAGAGCATCCTCAGTGGCCGCTTCCAGAACTCCGGCATTTGCCGCCAGATCGAGAACGGTAATCCGTTCACGTATGGCCCGACTGTTCAGCGCTGCAAGAATAAATTCCTCTTCCGTCAAGCGGAAGGCGCTAAGATTAAAAGGAGCGCCGGTTCGGGCAAACAGCTCGGCAAAATACTCCGGCGGCTGAACTTGCTGAAAAAGGTCCTGTAACGCATCCCACTTTTGTGGCAAAAGAGTATCAAACTGCTTGAGCGCCTGCCGCTTGTTTTGAAATTGTTTATCAACTTCTGCCGCATAGGGGCCCCAGATGGCCGGAATCTGTGCCGCTGTTGCTGCAAACACCTGATCTGCCTGTGATTGCAATTCTGCTGCATCTAATTGCCTGAGACGCTGATAACAAGCCGTTGAGAGAATAATTCCGACACCAACCTGTAATCCGTGCAGTTCCGGTTCTCTCCCGGTTATGACTTCACGCATATCCCAAAAATGTGATACCAGATGCTCACCACCAGAGGCAGGCGCACTCGATCCTGCCAGGCTCATAGCCACCCCGGAAAGGAGTAAGCCATTAAATAGTCCCATAACGGCAGCCGCATCGCCGCGACCGATGTCCTCGGGATGTTCAGAGTAACTCTTTTCAACCTCAGCCATCATTGCGGCAGGCAGACCGCAATAGCTGCCACTGCACAAAAGAGATTCGCTCTGCCAGTCAATATCGGAGACAACTTTTGCCAAGACATCACAAAATCCGGCCTGGCGAAGTTTTAACGGTGCCTGCTGGATCACCTCGGGAAGAACATAAATTCTTTGCGGCGGCGTCGCAGGGAGAGTCCTCTTAACCCCCTTAACCTTGATGGCCGCAATGCCGGAAGTATAGCCATTCATTGACGGGGCCGTGGGGACGCTCCAGAAATCAATCTTGTCTTCGCTGGATGAATACTTTCCCAGATCATTCACCGTTCCAGAACCCACAGAGATAATCAGCACACTCTCTTGAATCAAAGTACGGACGGTTTCAATCAAAGTGTCTGTAGCAACGGGATGGGAATCAAACTGATAGGTTCGCAGGTTAACATTTTCGGCAACAAGACATTGCTGCAAATCAGCTCCCGCAACAGCATAAGTGTCTGGATCAAAAAGGAGTAAAACCGGTTGATTCCCATAAATAGCCCGGCAATCTTTGGCCAGAACCTGAGCCGCATCCGCACCACTATAGAGAGTCACCTCTGGTGCGGGATGTTCATATTCACAGGTACAACCGGAAAGATAGGCTTCCAGATCAACGATGCGAGGATGATTGTTGGGGTGTTGGCCCATGTGTTATTTCTCCCGCTCAACCAACCCTTTGACAAACCAGCGCTGCATAAAGATCACAACCAGGACTGGTGGCAACATCACGATCAGAGCTCCTGCCATGGCAATGTGCCAATCAGGTGGATCTTCAGGTGAAGGGAGAAGGTTTTTAAGGCCAATAACTGCTGTTGTCATCTTCGGGTCTGTCGTAATCAAAAGAGGCCAGAGGTATTGGTTCCAACCATAGACAAATTCAATAACAACCAGCGCAGCGATATTGGTTTTGGAAAGGGGAAGCAGAATCTTCCAGAAAAAAGTCATCGGTGAAGCCCCATCCATCTTGGCCGCTTCACAGAGTTCTTCGGGAATGGTGAGAAAAAACTGCCGGAACAAAAAAGTACAGGTCGCCGAAGCCGTCAACGGAAGAATCAGACCGGCATAACTGTCCAATAAACTGAAGTCCAGATTCACTTCAATTTCATGACCCGCAAACCAACTGACAATACTGTTCAACCCCAAAGCATCCCAAATTCCTTGCAGAGGGCCAAACAGGTTTGCGGCCATTTCGTAGGTTGGCAGAATACGGACTTCAACCGGGAGCATCAGAGTACAGAACACTGCAGCAAAGGCAACACTACGGAGACGGTAATCAAAATATACAATTGAAAAAGCGCCGAACAGAGAAACGATAATCTTACCGATTGTAATTCCACTTGCCATGATAAACGAGTTAAATAACTGCGTCCCTAAATCCCCTCGGCTCCAGGCTTCGCTAAGATTGTTGAATAACTGGTCCCCCGGTATCATCGACATGGGAACGCGTGATACTTCCTCAAGTGACAGGGTCGCAGCAATGATTGCGTAAAGGATCGGAAACCCGACCGCGATTATCCCGAGAATTAACGCACCATAAGTGAACAAATCAAGTTTTGGGGTCTTTTCAACCATCATAGGCTAGCCTGTGTACTGAACTTTACGTTCGACATATTTAAACTGCAGAAAAGTGATCAGAATAATTAAGCTCATCAGCACCACCGATTGGGCAGAAGATGAACCAAGGTTCAGGCCGATGAAGCCATCCTGATAAACCTTGTAGACCAGGATATTGGTAGAGCCTCCCGGACCACCCTGAGTGACCGCATGGATAATTCCAAAGGATTCAAAAAATGAAAAAATAATCGTCATGACGGTGACAAAAAACATGGTGGGAGAAAGCAGCGGAAAGGTAATGGTCCAGAAACGCCGAAACGGGCTGGCGCCATCCATGGCAGCTGCCTCAATCAGCGAATGGGGAATCGCCTGCAGGCCTGCAAGAAAAAAGACAAAATTATAACTGACGTTTTTCCAGGCACTGGCCATAACAATCATTAACATGGCATGGGAGCTCTCCAGCAGCGGGTTCCAGTCGATGCCAAAGAAGTCTTCAATAAAAATTGCCACAACCCCGTAAGAGGGATGCAGCAAAAACAACCACAGAATTCCTGAAATTGCTGGAGCGATGGCGTAGGGCCAGATCAAAAGCGTACGGGTAAAAGTTGTGGCTTTCAGCACCCGGTTGGCCATAGTCGCTAGAAACAGCCCGAATGAAATCGAAACGGTAGCAACCAACCCGCTGAAAACCAGGGTTGTCACAATTGATTTCAAATAGAGAGGATCCTTAAACAGGGCAATATAATTGTCGAACCAGACGAATTTGGTATACAGCCCAAAAGGATCACTCAGCTGAAAAGAGGAGATCACCCCTTGTACTGCCGGCCAGTAAAAGAAGGTTAACGTGATCACCACTTGAGGCAGGATCAACAGGTAAGGGAGTGATCGCGTTTTAAAATATGAGCGTTTTTTTATCATAATTTGGATAGTATCACTAATTGCGGGGCATCCTCAATGAGAAGATGCCCCGACATAATTCAACACAAATAATAAACAAAACAACCGTTATTTATAAGTTCTTTCAAATTCACGGAGCTTGATATTACTTCTGGCAACGGCACTGTCCATTGCCTGCTGAGGAGTCTTGGAATCATTCCAGACCAATTCAAGTTCCTCGTTTATGATATTACGGATCTGGATAAAGTATCCCAGACGCAACCCGCGGGAATTCTTGTTTGGAATCTGCCGGGTCAACTGTTTGATACCAACTTCCTGGAATGGATTTTCCTTATAGTAACCTTCGGCCTTCAATTGCTCATAGGCACCGAGAGTAATAGGGAAATATCCGGTCTCTTTATGCCAGAGAATCTGCGGATCATTGCCTGCAAGATAGTTCATGAATGCAGCAACACCAGCATAATCCTTTTCCGGAAGACCTTTAAAAATCCATAGAGAGGCCCCACCGATAATGCTGTTTTGTGGTTTTTTGTTCCAGGCTTCCACTGGTAAAGGCGCAACATCCCAGTCAAATGTCGCAGCAGCCTGAAGTTTTGCTATACCACTGATCGAGTCGATATAGATTCCTGCATTCTGGGCAATAAATTCAGACTTTGGCCCTTGATATTTCTGACCACCATAATAGAAGCGCTTGTCGCCCATCCAGGTTTTCAGGCGAGCAACGTGGTTGACAACTTTGTCATTATTGATCTGCAACTCAGTATCCAAACCTTCATACCCATTAGCTTTACTGGCAAAAGGAAGGTTCTGAATGGCACTGTAATTCTCGACCTGTGTCCAGGATTGCCAGGCGGTAACCATCCCACCTTCAACACCGGACTTAACCAGCTTACCGGTAATTTCGCCCATTTCATCCCACGTAATCGGCTCATCCTTGGAGAGCATCGGGATTCCGGCTTTCTTGAACAGTTCAACATTGTAATACATAACCGGAGTTGATGAATTGAACGGCATTGACATTAGATTGCCATCCGCATTCATGTAATAAGAGAGAACCGGTTGGAGATATTGGCTCCAGTCGATTTTGTATCCTTTGTCTGCCATCAATTGATAAACCGGATAAATAGCTCCTGAAAGCATCATCGTCTGGGTGCCGACCTCAAAAGATTGAAGGATATGAGGCTGCTTCCCAGCCCTTACAGCTGCAACTCCAGCGTTGACAACTTCATCATATTCTCCCTTATAGGTCGCAATAACTTTATAATCAGATTGTGAGCTATTAAAGCCATCTACAATTTTTTGTACTGTTTCACCGCGTGCTCCACGCATCGCATGCCACCAGTTGATCTCAATAGGTTTAGCGAAAGCGGATCCGGCAAAACTGACCAGCATGGCTACCGCCATAACGAGCCAAAAGCATTTCATTTTTGACATTGTTTCCTCCTCAAGTCGGTTAGGATGTTGACAGGCTCAACATAAGGTCTTGCAAGCAACTGTACGGTGGTGCAGGATGTTTGCGAAACCTGAATCTTTATTTAACTATACACCAAATAAAGACGAATAAAACTCATTCGTCAATCACGAAAAGAAAAATATCTCATAGATTATATTTGCACAATAAATTATCCTTCTGTCTCTGGCTGAAAAGAGATTATTCAATTTTAGACCGGTCAAAGTATCTTGCCGATTGGAGTTTTTTTTCATGGCTAATGTAATTTTAAATGATGTTGTCAAAAGTTATGGCAAGCTGGAAGTCGTCCACGGAGTGAACCTGAATGTTGCAGACAAAGAGTTTGTGGTTCTGGTCGGTCCTTCCGGCTGTGGAAAATCAACGGTTCTCAGAATGATTGCCGGACTCGAAGAAATCACCACCGGTACCATAGAAATTGGCGATCGGGTGGTCAACGATGTCGCCCCAAAAGATCGCGATGCCGCCATGGTTTTTCAAAATTACGCTCTCTATCCACATATGAATGTTTACAAAAACATGTCTTTCGGATTGACGTTGAGAAAAATGCCAAAAGATGAAATCGATGAAAGGGTCCGCAAAGCTGCTGACATCCTGGAACTGGAGGAATATCTCTTCCGTAAACCGCATGAGCTTTCGGGAGGGCAACGGCAAAGAGTCGCCATGGGACGGGCCATTGTTCGGCAGCCTGCGGTCTATCTGTTTGACGAACCATTGTCGAACCTTGACGCCAAACTGCGGACCCAGATGCGGCTGGAAATCAAACTCCTCCACCACAATGTTCAGAACACCATCATCTATGTGACCCACGATCAGGTCGAAGCCATGACTCTGGCAGATCGGATTGTTGTCATGCGTGATGGTTACATTGAACAGGTCGGCAGCCCGATTGACATTTTCCAGAACCCCGCCAATGTCTTTGTTGCCGGATTTATTGGTTCACCACCGATGAATCTGCACCCGGCCACAATCATCAACACCGGTGACGACCAGAAGCTGAAACTGGGTCAGAGCTTGGAGATTCCTATTCCCCGGAGAGAGAATACCCAATTCGTCGACGGACAAAAAGTCATCATGGGGTTACGGACTGAAGATATAATAATTACCCAGGACAATGATGAAGAGAAAAATGAACTGACATGCTCTGCTGATGGAATCGTCAAAATCGTTGAACCGCTGGGCAATGAAACCAACCTGCATTTGGATCTACAAGGAGCGGAGCTGATAGCCAGATCAGAAGGGCGGCGAATCTTTACGATTGGAGAACAACTGCGCATGACTCTTGATCTGACTCACCTTCATATTTTTGACGCAGAGTCAGAAAAAACCATCTACTAATAAGACATAGCCGGTCAAGACAGCTCAGTCGATTGAGCTGCGCTGCCTTGACCGGCAGACGTTAAAGAGTTTGCCTCTGTTTTTAACGACTCTCAGCGACCAGAGCAATCTCCCCTTTTTTATTGATATGAATTTTAGGCATTAGTCCCCCGACATCAAGAACAGCATCGAGGTTAAACTTAAACTTATCCCGTGGACGATTCATCAAATCAGTAAAGAGGCTGATGGTACTGAACAGATCAGGTTTCGCCAGCAGCAGAACATCCCCTTCACCATAGGCTGCAATTTCCGGAAGTTGACTGGAGACCCCGCTGAGAACCCGGTAACCTTCCAGCTCGACATTATAGGAAAGGCCTTGCAGCTTCAAAGCCTTCCGATTCGGGTTGATGACATGTAATCCAATCTCAAAGGTTGGAACCACATTGTTTCCCGGGATAACCTGGAAACTGGAGACACTGACGGTTGGAGCTTCAAATCTGGGGAACAAGGGAGCACAGCTGATAACGGCAATCGTCACCAGCAGGATAATTGATTGTTTCAACATATTCATAACTCAGACTCCGAAACCTTAAGAAAGGGATGTTCTCTGTAATCGCAACTCCAGTCTCCCTGCCATCCAGGAAAAACTGTAGGTCAATAGAAAATAAAGCACCGTTACGGTGATCCACACTTCAAAAGTCAGATATGTGGCAGCCATCAACTCCATCCCCTGAAATGTCAGTTCCTGAATGGATATAACCGAGACAATGGCCGAATCCTTGATGGTTGAAATGGCCTGCCCTGCCAAAGGTGGAATCATCCGTTGAAAAGCCTGCGGCAGAACTATATTCTGAAGCAGTTGCCAACGCCGCATCCCCAAGGCTCTGCCGGCTTCCCACTGTCCGGATTCAACGCTGTTGATTCCCGCTCGCACAATCTCACCAATATAAGCAGCTTCGAACAGTGCCAGGGTTATGATGGCAGCAATGAATGCTTCCAACTGGTCCGGTGGGGCCAATAATAATTTTGCTGTCTGCTGCACCCATAGGGGCGCAGCAGTGATTAATTCTCCCAGTCCTAAAAGAGGGAGAATCTGATCACTGATAAAAAAATAGAAGATAAAAATCAGCACCAGAGGTGGTAAATTCCGCAACAGAGTCACGTAAGTCCCACCAATCATCCTGCTGAAAAGATGCGCACTGGTACGCATCAACCCAGCAACCAGACCGATGGGCAGAGCCAAAAACAAACTCCAGAAACTTAATCGAACGGTTGTTAACAGCCCGAGCAATAACAGGTTCGGCACCCACCCTTCAACAGGGTCATGGCGCAGTAAATATTGAGGAATCACCTGCCAGTTCCACCGGTATTCCAATCCGCTATGAATCCGAAAGCCGAGATAAGTTACAGCACAAAGCAACAGCAGCAGCAAAACCGTATCGAGTTGACCCCAGTGAGGTCGATGGCCTGGTCGCAAAAGTCAAACTCCTGAAAGCGGATTTTCATTATCTCTGTAAGAGGGGAAGCCTATTCTACCTGGCTTTTCCAGTCCTGGGTTGTAAACCAGAAATCATACCGGTCCTGAAGCCAGCCATCAGCATTTTTGACCCGAATCCAGTTATTTAAAAAGTTCAG
Source organism: uncultured Desulfuromusa sp. (assembly GCF_963675815.1). Classification (NCBI taxonomy): domain Bacteria; kingdom Pseudomonadati; phylum Thermodesulfobacteriota; class Desulfuromonadia; order Desulfuromonadales; family Geopsychrobacteraceae; genus Desulfuromusa; species uncultured Desulfuromusa sp. The sequence goes on along the minus strand of NZ_OY776574.1, from coordinate 1,393,353 downwards.
AAAATCCACATCACCTTTCTGAACGGCAAACCCGATAGGTTCTTTCGTAAAGGTCTTTCCAGCCAACGGCAAAAACAGTTTCCCGGAATATTTTAAAGCCTGAAATTCGGGAAAGGGCTGAGAGGAGACCATCGCTGCAGCTCTCTGGTTTAAAACTTCTTGCAAAGCCTGCCCTTCATCATCAAACAGACGAACCTTGGCTTTGGGCAGATATTTTTTTGCTGCCGCTGCTGCCGTTGTCCCAATCCGGGCAACAATGGTGACATCCGGACGATTAAAAGCTTCGAGACCGGAACTTCCCGCCGCAAGCTTGCTGTTTGCGACAATAGACATCCCTGAAAATTCGTAGGGATCACTGAAATTCACTTTCAGGTTTCTTGCCGGTGTAATTCCCATTCCGCCGATAATAATATCAAATTTACCGGTTAACAATGCCGGGATGATGCCAGACCATTTGGTGGGGATAAAAACAGCTTCAACCCCCATATCATCCGCCAACTGTTTAGCCACTTCAATTTCAAAACCAGTATATCCGCCCTGCTTATCTTTCATGGCCCAGGGAACAAAGGTGGAAAAACCGATGCGCAGCTTATTTTTGGAGATAACGTGCTCAAGGGTGCCCGATCTCACCAGATCCTGACGGATATTCGCTGCCCACAATGGAGCGGATAGAAGTGTCAAGACCAGCAGTAATGCTAAAATTATCCTTATTTTCATAACTCTTCTCCTGTTTAATTGCTTGAGTTCACATGTTCAGAAAAGTGATACTCCAAATATTTTACCAGAATTGACAGAACCATGGTGACCGCCAGATATATTGCTGCGACGACAAACCAAATCTCAAAAGTCAAAAATGTTTCCGCTATGATTTGTTGTCCCTGCATGGTCAGATCGTAGATCGCAATTGTTGAAACCAGAGCGGAGTCTTTAACCAGCGAAATCCCCTGACTGGTCAAAGGTGGTATCATCTGTCGCAAAGCTTGGGGAAGGATGATCCAGCGATAACTTTGCGCCGTATTCATACCCAACGAAGCCGAGGCTTCCCATTGCCCTGCAGGGATCGCCAGAATTCCGGCCCGAATGATTTCCGAAGCGTAAGCGCCTTCAAACAGACTGAGTGCCAATATCGCTGAAGTGAATCGGCCCAGATCAAGAATCGGGGCAAAAACAAAATAAATGATAAAAATCTGAATCAATAGAGGGGTGTTGCGAATCAGTTCAAGATAGACCCAGGCAATACTCCGGGCCATTGGACTTTTCGACAAACGCATCAATGCCGAAACCAAACCAATGGTCATCGAGAGACAAAGGCTGAATAACGTTATCTCCAGGGTCAGCCACAACCCTTGCAGCAGCGGTCCAAACTGCCAACCATCCGCAGAGCGCCTGATCAGATAGCGGGGAACCCGGGTCCACTGCCAGTTATAACCAAGGTTTTCCGCTCCCTGCATCAAGCCCAGATAGCAACCACCCAACAGCAGTAAAAAGGCAGCGATCTGTAACAGATGAGAAAAACGTATGTGTGTGAATGTTCGGAGGAAAATCTGTTTATCTCCAAGGTTACAGCATAAAATCCGGTTTTTGTTTCTTTAAATATTGCTGGTGGTATTCTTCTGCTCGCCAGAATGGACCCGCCTGAGTAATTTCGGTCACCACGGGCATTTTATATCTCCCGGAGGCATCAAGAATTCTTTTTGACTCTTCCGCCTGCCGGCGCTGTTCATCGCTGTGATAAAAAATGGCGCTGCGATATTGCGTCCCTTTGTCCACTCCCTGAAAATTCAAACTGGTTGGATTGTGCTGGGTCCAGAAATATTCAATGAGCTGAGGATAACTTATCACTTCCGGATCAAACCTGATATCGACCACTTCGGCATGCCCTGTCCCCCCCGTACAGACCATTTTGTAAGTGGGCTCTTCCGTGATTCCTCCCATGTAGCCTACTGTGGTTTCAATCACCCCATCTAAAACCCGGAACGCCTCTTCCACTCCCCAGAAGCATCCTCCTGCAAACGTCGCTCTTTCCATTATTTCCTCTGTTTTAAAAGCTGTTGTCCAACCCAGTAGCGGGAAAATTGCAGCGCAGTTCTACCACACCGTTTACTTTTTTCATGGGACCATTTCAACGCGGCATGAAACAATTCTTCATCCAGATTCAGGTTCAGTTGATACTCAAGGGAATGTTTTTTGACCAATTGACCGACTAATTCCAGATATTGGTCCTGACTGAAAATATGGAACGGCACCCACAGACCAAATCGATCAGACAAGGAAGTCTTCTCTTCAACACCTTCACCGGCATGAAGTTCATTATTGACCATTTTGAATCCCAGGTTATCAGTTTCATATTCGGGAAGTAAATGGCGTCGATTCGAAGTCACGTAAAAACGAACATGCTCCGGAGCGGCATAAACGGCCCCATCCAGAGCGCTCTTGAGAACTTTATAACTGGATTCCCCGGGTTCAAAAGAGAGATCATCACAAAGGATAATAAAACGGTATGGTGCCCCTTTAATTGCGGCAAAGATATCAGCGAGATTGACAAGATCATCCTTATCAACCTGAATAACCCGCAACCCTTTTTCTCCGTATGCATTTAACAATGCCCGAACCAGTGTCGACTTACCTGTCCCACGAGTTCCCCAGAGCAGAACATTATTCGCGGGGAAGCCCCGCACAAACTGCCGGGTATTATCTTCCAGAATCTGCTTCTGTTTATCAATGCCAAGTAAATCGTCCAGGGTCACCGGATCCAGATCATTAATCGCTTCCAGATAACCGGCAAAAGAATATCTGCGCCAATTTGCGGCCCAACTCTGACTCCAGTCAATCGTATCGACAACTTTCGGCAGAAGTTGCTCAACCGAAGCCAGCACCCTTTGCAACTGAGCTTTCAGGTTTTCATCATTCAACACGGCTCACCCCTTGAATCTGGATCATGGTGGTCCTACATCAGCTGAAAAGCCAGGATATTAATAAACCCGATCAGAAAACCCAGCAGGGCACCAAACAGGTTAATATATTTAAACTGTTCTTTCATCACCCCCATGAGCAGATCTTCTACCTGTAACAAATCGAGACTGTTCACCTTTTCTTCCACCATCCGATGAACATTGAGAGTATCTACAAGCCGGGGAGCTTCTTTTTTTAACATCTCTTCAACCAACTGGCAGACCCCGACTTCAAGTTCCAGGCGTAAATCCCCGGGTAATCGGGCAGACAACAACCCGAGATGTTTCTGATAAAGCCATTGGTTACTCTGCTCTATCAGCACTGTTTCCAACGCTGCTTGCGCCTGAGGTGAACGGATCAACTCCAGCAATTTGTCAGCGACGCGTTCACGGCCACGATCCACCCCGTTTTCCGGCAGAACACGATTGAGTAGCTCGGCAAACGGTTTGTCTTTGAGGCGATCAACGGCACTTTCCGTCAAAATAAGAGCAGTATCAACGGTTTTGTGAGACTGCACAGTGCCAATAACCTGATCTTTAATAAACTGACGCACCCCTTCGATTTTCTCGTAAGGCATCTTCTCGACATAGCTCGCCAAGGAACGATCCAACAGACTGTCAGCACGTTCACGCAATAGTTGAGCTAATTGCTGCTGAGTCCGTTCTTCTTTTAACCAGTCAGCGATTTCATCGCCGGCCTTGTCCAGAAACTGGGGAATCTTGTCATAAATTTTTTCCAGATCCATAAAACCGCTGAGCAGTCCGGCCAATCCCCCGAGAGAATCGAGGAAAGAATCAATCGCCTGCTTCCCTTTTTTCACCAACCGGGCCCGAAATGTCGGATCATAAAGCATACCACCAAATTTTTCCGCCAACGGCGGAAGCTCTTTTTCCAACTGGGTCAGAACCAGTTCCACCAGATCCTCTGGGAGCAATTTACGTAACGGCAGATCCGTCGCCAGCAATTGTCCGGTTTTACGATCAACATAGTCTCCAACCATTGCAGCTGTTTTTGGTGATTGAAAAAAGGCGCTGTATTTCGAAGAGAAATGATTCTGTGCTGCCTGATAGTGTTCCGGGGTTAAAAAACTGGCGAGATCCCGTGCCAGGAATTGATCCGATTGTTTCTGCAGATAATCTCTCAGCTTCTGCTCAAAGGATTCGCTTTGTAGATAGGCAAAAATCAATTTGGCAAGTTTCACCTGAAAAATGCTGACTATTTCACGAAACCTGGGTCGTAAGTGTTTCGGAATCAGTGATTCTACGGTGCCTAGCTCCCGATCCAGAAAAGAACCCAGTTTATCCGTTACGGTCAGGCGCAGTTCCCGTTGAATCGAATCTTTTGCAAAAGCGCGTCCGACATCATCAGCGGTGAGCAGATGCGCGCCAACCATCTCCCCCATTTTGACCGCAAGCTCACCCCGTTTAGCCGGGATAATTCCGGGGGTAAGCGGCACTCTGATCCCCAGGATACGCCAGGCTCGCAAAGGTCGAAACAACATACGAATCGCTATATAATTGGTGACATAGCCAATTAATGCTCCGAGCAACGGGGGAATGATATAAGGAAGGTATTGTTGGTAATTCATCTTTTCATGTTTCCACAAAAAAAGTATGCACTATCACTGATCCATCACAATATGCGAGTGATCACCAATGTTCATCCGTCGAGGAGAACCTATCAAACTCACCGAATCTCCCAGTAAAGAATGATCGAGAATCAAACATTTGACGATATTGTCTGTATTGATGATTGAGTCACTGATAACACTATTTTCAATCTCGCTCCCGGCAGCAATAGAAACATTCGGGCCGATGATGGAATTTCTGATCACAGCACCTTCTTCCACATGAACCGGTTCAATCAACACACTCTCCTGAACGTCGCCATGGACATGATGCCGACCTGCAAGGAGAAACCGGTTGGTCTCAAGCAGGGTTTCCGGTTTGCCGCAATCCAGCCAGGCATCGATTTCCGGCGCTTTGAATTTAAAACCATTTTCGATCATCCGCATAAAAACCGAAGGGAGATAATATTCACCCTTGACGGTTTCACCGGCTGCAATTGTTGCTTCAATCGCCTCAATGAAACCGGCCCCGTCTTTGAGATAGTACAGGCCTACCTGGGCCAGACGTGAAATTGGCGTATCAGGTTTTTCCACCATGTCGACAATCATGTCCCCATCCAGAACATTGACGCCGAAGCGCTGATAATCTTCAACTTCTTTCGAATAAATCAAACCATCTGCATCGCTGCAAAGACCTTTAATTTGCGCAAGATCCGTGACAAAAATCGTATCATTAAAGACCACCAGCAGATCATCGCCTGCTTGCACTGATGGCGCGCCCAGAGCAACCGCATGGGCAGGACCCAAACGGTCATGCTGAACATAATAACTACATTTCAAGTCAGGAAATTTCTGCGCCATAAAATCACTGATCTGCTGACCATTATCATCGGTAATGAAGATGTATTCTTCAACATCAACTGTTTGTAGCCGTTCGATAATATGGGCCAGGACAGTTTTCCCGGCAACATTAACCAGTGATTTCGCTTTTGTGTGGGTGTGGGGACGTAGACGTGTTCCTTTTCCTGCAACCGGTAAGATAACTTTCATTTTCCCTCCAAGAGGCATAGGTTCATGATTTAAGTGTGTTCCTCTGCTTCCGCCTGAGACGCTTTCAATTTAAAAAAAGCAGGGTGTTTATAGAGTGAGGTTAGCAAATAATCAGCAGCCAGCCCATTAATAATACCACTTATCAAAGCAAAGAGCAGGAAGAACGGCAGCAACATCCAAATAGAAGGATGGCGAATCACCACCAACCAGGCAACCAGCAACTGCCCGGTGACATGCCCTAACGCGCCAAGGACGGAAACACCTATGGGGCCGATTCTGCCCTGCCAAAGTTTATAACTCAGACTCATGATACTGTTGGCGAAAAGACCTCCCCCCAGAGACAATAAAAAACCGGGAGAGAACAGACTTCCAAGCAGAAGACTACCGATTAAAATACGCGAGATACTGACAATCCAGAGAGCCTGGATGCCATAACTGAACAAAGCAGCCAGGGCAAGAATATTGGCCAGGCCGATCCGGAACCAGGGCAGCGGATTCGGTAACAAAACTTCGACAGTATGGAGAGCAACAGCCAAAGCAACAAAAAGAGCCAGAAAAACCCGGCGCCGAACCTGTTCCAAATCCTGAGAGTCAACGGCGGATGAAGTCATACTCTCCATCTTCCCCGGTGCTGTCTCCTTCAATACTCACCACCAGATCATTTGGCACACAAGCGAGCAGATCCCCGCTATGGCGCGCCTCCCCCATACGGATACACACTTTATGGGCACAGGGAGAACTGATAATCCGCGCCGCACCATTTTCAATTTGTAAAACGGTTACCCCGAGAGGACCTTCCAACTCGACCCGCTGATCCTTATCCAGAGGGGCAACAAAAACAACCCGATCTCCGGAACTGACAACCACCCGAGCGCCGGAACTCCGGTACAACAATAATGAAAAAGACAGGCAAACGAGAACGGCCACAACCCCCACCAATTTACAATCAAAAGGGGTCAGATGTTTCGTCCAGGCAAAAATCTTCATGGGACCATGACGACCAACACATCAGCGAAAAAAGGATGACTGATGATGCCCACTTAATCCTCTACCATCTCACCGATCAGATCATATTCGGATGAATCAGTAATCTTCAGTTGCACATATTCACCAACATCGGCAACTCCGGAAGTTATCAGAAACTGGCCATCTATTTCGGGAGCCTGCCTTGCACTACGCCCTTTGAGCAACAAGTCGGTCTCATCGCTGTATCCTTCAACCAGGACCAACTCTGTGCTCCCCACCAGTGAGCGGTTTTTACTAAAAGAGACCCGCGCTTGCGCTTTCATCAGCTTATTTAAACGACTTTTTTTGGTTCGTGCCGGCACCTGTTCGGGAAACTTTGCCGCCGCGGTCCCTTCTTCTCGAGAATAACGAAAAACGCCAACACGTTCAAAATGGCCTTCTTCAACAAATTTCAGAAGTTTATTAAACTGTTCATTGGTTTCGCCTGGAAAACCGACAATAAAAGAAGTTCTCAGAGTCAAATCCGGAATTTTATCCCGTAATCGCTGCACCAGCTCACGGGTTTGGGCCTCGTCAAGATGTCGATTCATCTGCGTCAGAAGATGATCATCAATATGTTGCAGCGGCAAATCCAGATATTTACAAATTTTTTCTTCCGTGGCGATAAGTTCAATTAACTCATCAGAAACACCATCGGGATAAGCATAAAGAAGGCGAATCCAGATAACTTTATCCACCTTGACCAGCTCTTTAAGCAGCTTGACCAGGGAGGCACCATCGTTGCGATCGGCACCGTAGTCGGTAATATCCTGTGCAATCAAGATAATTTCCGTTACCCCTTGAGCGGCCAGATTTTGCGTTTCCTCGACCACCGAAGCAATACTGCGTGAGCGCAACTTTCCTCGCAATTGTGGAATGATGCAATAGGAACAGTGGTTGGAACAGCCTTCGGCAATTTTGACATAACTGCTGTAAGTTGGAGATGAATTCACCCTTGGGGTGCGGTGATCATACAAATAATCAGGCGAACCAACCACCTCACCAGGAGTCTTACTCTGCAGCTGTTGTTCTATCAATTCAACAATCAGCGGCCCTTCAGAGGTCCCGATAAACAGATCAACTTCAGGCAGCTGATCCTTTAAAACCTCCTGATAGCGCTGTGGCAAACAACCTGCAACCACCAATAATTGACAATGACCCTGCTCTTTATAGTCACTGACCTCAAGAATCGTATCAACCGACTCCTCTTTGGCATCATTGATGAACGCGCAAGTATTGACAATGATAATGTCCGCCTGACTTTCATCTAGAATAATCTCATAGCGGTCCGAGGGTAAATGACCCAGCATAACCTCTGAATCCACCAGGTTTTTAGGACAGCCAAGGCTGACCAGACTGACTTTTAATTTATTCACGTATTTTAGTTTCCTCAGGTTGGTCATTTGACTGCTTTTTTACGACCTCATATTCTCAAACTGGAGTTCAACATCCAGATCTTTACCTTTAAGCATCTGCATAACCTCCTGCAGATCATCAATTTTTTTACCCGTCACTCGAACTTGATCTTCCATAATCTGCGCTTGAACCTTCAGTTTTGTTTCTTTGATCAATTTGACAATTTCTTTTCCTTTTTCTTTACTGATACCTTGCTGGATTGACGCCTTAACCCTCACTGCTCCAGCAGATGCGGTTTCTTCTTTGCCGTATTGAAAACACTTGGGAGAAACCTTACGGCGCACCAGTTTGGCAATCAGAATATCCTTGATCGCCTGCAGTTTATAGTCATCTGCGGCCAGAATATTCAGGTGATCCTGCTCCAGCTTAATTTCATTGGTTGTCCCCTTGAAATCATAGCGTTGAGAAACTTCTTTTATCGCCTGATTGACGGCATTATCGACTTCTTGAAGGTCAACCTTGGACACAATATCAAAACTTGGCATAATCGATCTCCTTATCGCTTGTCAGCTCTATATAAAAAGCCCAAAGAATCGAAGACTTATAACACAAAACCGTTCCGTGATAAAAGCAACGGAACGGTTTTAAAAGAAAAACATCCTGGGTTTCGTACGTTAAAAACTCATCTGTTCTGCCGGATCCACCAATTCAACCCCTTCCGGGCGTTCAAAAGAGAAAATCCCATCCTTAAGTTGCAGATTGACTCGTACATCTCGAAACTCAATCGCCGTACGATTGCCATTTGCGTCAGTCACCAAGGTTGACAATAGGGGAAAGATATCACCTGTTTTATGCTTTTTCAGCCAACGATTGACAGCTTTCTTACTTACGACAACGTCAATTTGTTGTATCAACTGTGATGCCTTGAGCGGTTTCAACAACAAACGATAATCGCCGCTTTCCACTTTTTCAGGTGCCCCCCAATGAATAGAAAAATCACGTGACAGATTTCCCAGACCACTCAAAAAAGTGACCGGGTTTTCTCCCTGCTGAACATTGATCTGCCTGAGATCACTTTCAATGACCTGACGATTTTCCGGCATATAAACCCACATGGTCAAACCATCTGAAATGATCTCCTGGACACTGGGCTTACGATATTCCCAGAAGAATTTTGCTGCAGGAGCTTCTCCCTGTGCTGTTGCCGCATCAAACTTGAACCTGACCGTCCCTTCACCCCGCTGCGTTCGTCCGATTGAAGCAATAAGCGATTCCTGAAAAAAATTTGCACTAAAATCGTAAATCTGTTCTGATCTTCTGGTTTCAGCTTTGAATGGGGTTTCCAGTGCAGCGACAACATCACTTATTTTAATTTCACTTGCCGTCGTCAAACCAGGTATAGACAGCAGCAGAAATGAAAAAGTGACTAACATTTTTAACATGGCAAAACTCCTGTTTCTGCAAAGGAATAAAAGGACGAGTTTAGCAGATATCAACCCGTCACGACAAGGACGATGGAAGTTGTCACATTCGTGCAATCCAATATGGCAACCGGTATTGTATCCAAACATGAAAACATGTCGAAAATATGAAAATTAAATTTGAACACCTGAAAGCAGACACAACCAGCGTTACCCTTGACATAGACAATTGGGTGATTGAGAAGCAACAGTCCTGGGGGGTCTTCAGCATAGAAGGAGATATCGGCTCATTGCTCGGGGATCTCCTCTGTGATGAGGTCTGCGCGTCCTCGGGTAGGATTTTGAAGAATTCGGGACATATTGCGCAAGTCTCACTTGCCGAACAACAACGTTTACTGGAACAAGAAATTGCCAATGATGATTCGGATTTTCTGGACCGCATCGATACAGGGAGCACCGTTTACGCCCTTGTTTATCAACAGTGTGAAGATGAGGATCTCACTCTGCAGCTGATGCAGGAACTCGACCTGAACCACTTGCAGGACAGTGGCTTCAGGGTGCTTTCCAGCGGTGAAACCAGACGTTTGATGCTGGCCAGAGCACTGGCAACCCAACCTGATTTCCTGGTATTGGATGAGCCCTTTGCCGGACTGGATCTGGCACACAGAAAATCTTTGGGACAATACCTCACCAAGCTATCTCAATCCATGCAAATGCTGGTCATCGTTTCCCGTGAAGAAGAGGTGCCCGAGTGGATAGAAAAAATAGCCCTCTTTGGTCAGGGCCGGTTGGACAGTCTGATGGATAAATCCGCCTGGGATGTTCACCCGGTCATTGCTCAGATCAGGTCTCAATCTGAAAAACAGAGTGAGCAGATGCTTGAGTTGATCCGCCGTCATCGCCACAGTTCTCCATTCGACAATCCCATTTTTGCCTTAAAAAACGGCAAGGTGGCTTACACGGACAAAATCATTTTTTCCGATGTCAACTGGCGCATCAACAAGGGGGAACACTGGCAGGTTAAAGGGCCTAACGGCTGCGGGAAGAGTACTTTATTAGGATTGCTTTTCGGCGATCATCCCCAATGCTACAGCAATGATATTCAAATCTTCGGCAAACAAAGAGGCTCGGGAGAAACAATCTGGGAGATCAAAAAACATATCGGCATGGTCTCTTCAGCGTTGCATCTGCAATACCGGGTTGATTGCAGCGCCCTGCAAGTCATTTTATCCGGCTTTTATGACTCCATCGGTCTTTACCAAAAGGCCACGAGACGTGAGCAGGAAATTGCCAAAGAATGGCTGGCAATTCTGCATATGACTCCGTTTACCCATACCTCTTTCAGAAAGTTGGAGTACGGACAGCAACGTTTGTTGCTGGTTGCAAGGGCTATCGTCAAACAGCCAACACTGTTAATTCTGGATGAACCCTATCAGGGGCTTGATTACCTGGGAAGGAGACTGATCAAAAACGCTCTTGAGCTGATTGCCCGGGAAAATCTCAGCCAGCTCCTCTATGTTTCTCACTACCAGGAAGATAGCCTGGACAGTATCCACAACTATCTGGAATTTACTCCCGATAAAAACGGTCAGGGCTACAAAACCGTCATATCCTGATGAGAGCGCAAGCATCAGCATCAATATTCATCAGCTCCGGTTTCAACCTGCAGGGTAATCACCGGGACTGTTTTTGATCGACCGTCCAAGCCAATTGATGACTTTGCCAAGATGACGCATATTTTTCATCCCTTCCGCGTCATCTTTGACCTCTTCTTTTTCACGGCCAATGCCCATATTCCAATAAGTTGAACCGGGAACGATCATCCGTGATATCTGAAACATATGATTGATGCTGTCAAAAGCATGGGTTGCCCCGCCTCTTCTGACCGCAACAACCGCCGAACCGATCTTGCCGGAAAAAGCGTTGCCGTTGGCAATAGCCACAAAACCTGCTCGTTCCAAAAGGGCTTTCAAATCCGCAGAAACTGCAGCAAAGTAGGTTGGCGAACCAAGAATCATGGCATCAGCTTGAAGCAGTTTAGCGTAGATCTCATTGAAACCATCATTGCTGACAATACAGCGGTTATCTTTGTTTTCGAAACATTTATAGCAGGCAGTACAACCGCGGATCGCCGTACCACCGACTTTCACAATTTCGGTTTGCCAATCACACTCAGCAAGTGAGCTGAGCACTTCCCTTAAAAGCACTTCGGTGTTACCACCGTCTCTGGGACTTCCATTTACGGCCAGAACATACATAGCTATCTCCCTGTCATATTTAAGCAAGAAGTTTGTATTCATCCTGATTACAACGAGGCTATCCTTTTTTTCTTACCATTTTTTCTGCTTCAACAAAGACCCGCTTGATTCTTGGAAATTTGGTCTTGATCTGTCGATTCAATATCTCCACCTGTTCCTCAATGTCACTCGCGGAGGCACTATCGATAAAATCGGCACCTAAGGTCACGAGAATAAAATCAGGTCCCATATGCATGGTCAAGATTTCATTGATCCCCTCAACCATCGGGTTGTCCTGGACCATGCTCTGAATTTCCTGTTCAATTTGCGGCTCAGCACTTTCTCCAATCAACAAACTTTTGGTTTCACGAGCCAACCAGATGGCCGTTCCAATCAAGATCAAACCAATCAGAATAGATGCCGTTCCATCATAATAAACATTGCCGGTCCAATGGGATAAGGTCACGCCGATAAAAGCCACAAACAAACCCAGCATCGCGGCTGAATCTTCAAACAGAACGACAATAATGGAAGGGTCCTTGGTCTGATTGATTGCATCAATATAACCATTCCCACCTTTGCTCTTGTTGAATTCACGCAGGGCAAAAAACCAGGCGGTCCCTTCAAAGATCATCGCCAGAGTCAGGACAAGATAGTTGATTAAAGGACTCGTTGCCGGTTGAGGATGGAGAAGGTGATGAATCCCTTCGTAAACAGAGATACCGCCCCCCAAAGCAAAAATCAGAATAGCAACGACAAAACTCCAGAAGTAGATCTCCTTGCCGTAACCAAAGGGACAGCGCTTGTCGGCAGGTTTTGCCGCTTTTTTCATACCATAGAGAAGGAGAATCTGGTTGCCGGTATCAACCAGAGAGTGAATAGCTTCAGACAACATGGCTGAGCTTCCGGTCACAGTCGCTGCAATAAATTTTGTTATTGCGATCAGGGAATTACCCGCAAGGGCAGCAAAAATAACTTTTTTAGAACCGGAGGCCATTGTTAATTTTAATCCTTGAATCGTTGTCGATATGCTGTTGGTGAAATGCCGACAACCTGACGGAATAAACGGCGAAAGGAGCTGAGATCAACATAACCCACAGCCTGAGTGATTTCGGTCAAAGACTTGCCCGTTTCCGTCAGAAGTTGCTTGGCTTTTTCTATCCGCATTTTTTGCAAATACTCCAGAGGCGCTTCCCCTGTCGCATTTTTGAAGCGGCGCAGGAAGGTACGTTCATTCAACCCTGACCTCTTGGCCATCACGCGGACTGAAATCTTTTCCCGATAATAGCGATCCAGCCATTGCTGAACTTTGAGAATTGGCTCGTCAATATGCTCCCGGCACCCCTTAAACCTGATAAAAGGAGCTTGGTCCCGGCGGTCCGTGTCAATCAACATCATCCGGGCACAGGCTCTGGCTAAGGATTTTGAACCATATTTTTCAATCAAGTAGAGAGCCAGATCGATATGGGCTCCCGTACCACCAGCACAAAGGTAATCACCACCATCGACAAGAAGTCGATTTATTTGCAGATCTGTCTTGGGAAAGCGTTGCCGGAAACGATCCGCCAGCTGCCAATGGGTTGTCGCCTGACGATTTTTCAAGATCCCCGCCTCTGCAAGAAGAAAAGCGCCGGAACAAGCGCTGGCAACAACTTTTTCATTCTGGTGCTGCGCGCCAATCCATTTGACTAATTCGCTCTGCTCCAACAGGCGATCTGGCCGCCCCATGACACCTGGAACAATGATAAGATCCATATCTTCACTCTCGGCCAAACTGCTGTTTGCAGTGATCTGTTGGCGATTAAAGCTGGTAACAGGTTCTCCATCAAAAGTAACAACTTTCGTCTGACAAAAAAGAGCTTTTCCATCAGGAGACAGCCGCTTCTGTTCCCAATTTGCCAGAGTCAATAAATCAAGCATTCCGGCAATTCCCGACTGCAGACAATTATCGTAGGCGAGGATTGTAATTTTGAGCATGGGGTTACGCCTTTCGCATTGAAAATGTGAATATAGACTAAAACATGAATCCAGACCACGATCAACATATTGACGTTTTTTCTCGATTCAATGAGTCTTACCTGTCAATTCTTGACCTCGGATCGTTCCAAGAGTTAGATTGTCGCCTCTTGTATTCTGGAAACTCCTTTTCATCGTCCATAAAATCAAACGTCTCAATGGAGAACATGATATGAAGCGTTTTATCTCGCAATTCGTCTGCCTGCTGTTATTGTTACCGGCATTACCATCCCTGGCTGCTGATTATACGGTTTCTTTCAACCAGATTGTTGAACACCCCGCTCTCGATGCTTTGCGTCAGGGAGTTAAAGATGAATTAGCGGCACAAGGTTTGAGCGTCAACTATCACGACCATATTGCCCAGGGAAACATTGCCACTGCCAACCTGATTGCCAAACAGATTCTGGGTGAGCAGCCTGATGTGGCTGTTGGGATTGCAACCCCGACAGCTCAGGCTTGTGCTCAGGTGATCAAAGATACTCCCATTGTTTTTGCAGCAGTAACTGATCCCGTTGGCGCAGGACTCGTTCAGTCCCTGGAACATCCGGGTGGAAACATCACCGGGACAACAGATATGAGTCCCATCGATCGACAATTGGATCTTATCCTGGAATTTCTGCCTGAATTAAAAACAATTGGTGTCATTTATAACTCTGGAGAAGTGAATTCCGTAACGCTGGTGAGCATCCTCAAAGAAGAAGCCCAGAAAAAAGGTCTCTCGGTAGAAGAAGCCACTGTCAGCAATTCTGCAGGGGTTTTCCAGGCGGCAAAAAGCCTGGTTGGCAAAGTCGATGCCGTATACATTCCAACGGATAACACCGTCGTTTCAGCTCTTGAGGCCACCACCCAGATAGGCTATCACGCCAAACTACCAATCTTTGCTGCAGATACGGACTCCGTTACCCGAGGAGCTGTAGCAGCTCTCGCCGTCGACTACTATAAAATGGGACGCCAGACGGGTGAAATGGTCAGCCGGGTTCTTAAGGGTGACAAACCCTCTGAAATGCCGGTAGAAACATTGCGTGAATTCCAGATTCATCTGAATCCCGGTTCCGCCCAAAAAATGGGCCTGGATATTCCAGAAGCTCTGTTGAAAAAAGCCGACAGGATTATTGAGTAATTGTAAGGGCAGTCACACCACAATGGCGTATTAAACACAGAAATTTTTTATTGTATCAGGTGAGAAAGGGTGTCGATGCAAGACTTGCGAAAAGAAGAAAAAGGAAGCGTGATTAGCCTCCGTCAAGTTTTGCATCATAACGCAGCAGATGCGACCTGTATCACATTCCCTGGATAACGGATGACTTATTTTGCTTTTATGGGAGCCCTTGAACAAGGCTTCGCCTACGGGTTCCTCGTTCTAGGTGTTTATCTGACTTTTAGAGTGCTTGATTTTCCCGACCTGACTGTTGATGGCAGCCTCCCTCTGGGAGCAGCTGTTTCTGCTGTCGCAATTACTGCCGGTTACGACCCTTTTTTATCCTTGCTGTTTGCCCTGCTTGCCGGTTTCCTCGCCGGTATGGTCACCGGCATTCTCAATACCAAATTCGGAATCCTCCATCTTCTTGCGTCAATTCTCACCATGATTGCCCTCTATTCCATCAATCTACGGATCATGGGACGGCCAAATATCTCTCTTCTTGGTCAAACCACGATATTGGAGCCACTGACCAATGCCGGGATCGGTATGTTCAATGCCGCACCGTTACTTTTTGGTGCCCTCTCGGCACTGGCCTTATTATTTCTTTTGTGGCTTTTACATACAGCTTTTGGTCTGGCTATGCAGGCAACCGGGGTCAACCAGCAGATGATCACCAGCCAGGGAGTCAATACAGACCGGATAACAATCCTGACCGTCGGCCTCTCCAATGGCTTGGCGGCAGTCAGCGGAGCCCTTCTCTGTCAAAGCCAGGGAGCTGCCGATGTTAATATGGGGGTTGGAACAATCGTCGCAGGTCTGGCATCGGTCATTGTCGGCGAAACTCTGTTCGGTTGCCGAACGATCGGCAGAGCCCTCCTTGCGGCCCTGCTTGGATCTTTAATCTATCGCTTAACCATCGCCCTGGCACTGAGCCTGAAGTTGGGGCAATTTTCTTTCACACCAAGTGATCTGAATCTATTAACCGCCCTGTTGGTGGTTGCAGCGTTGACCTTGCCAAAACTTCGCGGGAAGGTGTTCAATCGATGATTGATATTGCCAATCTGGTTAAAACTTTTCATCGCGGAAGCGTGAATGAAGTCCTTGCTCTCTCAGGTATCGATCTGCAAGTTAAAAAAGGGGATTTTATCACCGTTATAGGCTCCAACGGAGCGGGTAAAAGCACCCTGCTGAATTGTCTCGCCGGCAGTTATCCTGTTGATAGCGGGCAAATTCTGGTTGACGAACAGGATATTTCGCGCTGGCCTGAATACAAACGAGCTTCACAAATCAGCCGGGTCTTTCAAGACCCATTACTCGGAACCTGTGGACCTCTCTCGATTGAGCAGAATTTAGCTCTGGCAAATCGACGCGGGAAATCTCATGGCCTGAAGCGTGGAGTACAAGGCCGCAATCGGGACCTTTTCCGCAAACAGCTGAGGCAATTGAACCTGGGATTGGAAGATCGGCTGAAAGACAGCGTGGGCTTGCTCTCCGGCGGACAACGTCAGGCCCTGACTCTGTTGATGGCAACCCTGGTCAAACCCAGAATCCTCCTTCTGGATGAGCACACCGCCGCACTTGATCCGAAAACAGCCCTTCAAGTTTTGAAGCTGACACAACAGCTCATCATCGACCAACATCTGACCGCCTTGATGGTTACCCACAATATGCGTCAGGCCCTGCAACTGGGAAATCGCTTAATCATGCTTCACGGAGGACGGATTATTCTGGATGTTTCAGGACAGGAAAAAACCACAATGACGGTTGAAGACCTGCTGGAACAGTTTTACAAAGTCCGCGGAGAAGAATTTGTTTCCGACCGGATGCTGCTGGTTTAGAAAAACCGGCTGCGTGACAACTGCGTCGTAAAGATAGAGGCCTCAAAGCAAAACCTCACCGCCTCGATTTCCAAGTGGTCACAAGATGAATATTGCCCCCGAAAACAGTCTCAACTCATTCCTGATTTTACTGGCTGAACGAATCAGGTACATCCATTCACAACCCCTAACAGTTGCCCCCTCAATCTGAACATGAAAAAACTTTATTAATAGTGTTCAAATTTTATGAAAAATGCTATAACATAAAAAATTCTAATATTAGGTCGCTAACATCGTAGCATAGATTTTTTCAGCATCAGATGGGCAGGATTCATGACCAAAAGTCGTATTGCTCTATACCGTGTTTGTTTATCCTTGACAACAATAAGGGTATATAGATGAAAAAGCTCTTCGTTCTGATCTCAGCTGTTCTCTTACTCGTTTCTCACGGAGTGAGTTCATTCGCAACAGATCAGGATATAGAACTGATTGCTACTGAGTCAGAAAGGCTGAACACCCCCAATTTAACGGAAGAAGAACGAGCCTGGATCGCCGAGCACCCGGTGATTCAATTCGGTATAGGTCAGAGCTGGGCTCCTTTTGTCTACAAAAAAAAGGACGGAAGTCTGGAAGGATACGATGTTGATCTCCTGGAGATGATCAACAAATTGACCGGCACAAACATCCAATTGGTTGCCGGCCAATGGAAAGACATTGTTGAGCAGGCACAACGTCGGGAGATTGCCGGACTGGCTGAATCCAGCCCAGCTGAGAGCCGACGCGAGCATTTTCAGTTCAGCGTTCCCTACAATATCGTGGAATATGCTGCGGCAACCCTGCCGGAGAAAGCTGCCGGTATTCAGTGGGCTTCCGACCTTCAGGGGAAACAGATCGCCTATCTGAGTGGGAATATCTTGGTCACCAAGATCATTAACTCGATCGGCAACGTCCAGAGCATTGAAGCGCGCTCCGAGCAAGAAGCTTTTCAGCTTGTTGTAGAAGGAAAAGCTGATTTTGCAATGATTCCGGTGCATCAGTTCGGCCAGTTACGAAAAATCTATCATCAATCGATAGCAATCGCCCATGTTTTCTCGAAAGAAAAAGATGTCCTTAAACCGGTTTTTTCCATCCGTAAAGACTGGCCGGAGCTGGTCTCCATCATCAACAAAGCACTCATGGCTATTGATGAATCTGAAAAACAGGCTCTTTTTGAAAAGTGGGTGCCCCCGGTAAAAGCCACTGATAAACTTGTCTTTCCACAGTCATTACAATTTGATACCACTCTATTTTTACTCAAAAGTCTCGGCGCTGTTTTCGTTTGCATAGCGCTCATCATTTTCGCTGCCTGGCTGGTAAAAGGTCGCCCCAGACAGCTTTCCATTCGAGACTCCCTGTTTTTAATCTTCTTCATTTTCGCGGCTTTGATTGCAACCAGCTCCGTTTTCGTTATTCTGCTCACACAAACCCACGAAGCCACTGATATTGCCAATGACAGCAACATTAAATCATTATATCTGGCTTTTGAACTGAAACAATCATCAGACGATTTAACTCGCTTTGCCCGCACCTATGCGCTGACCGGAAACCCCATATACGAACAATACTTTCGAAAAATCTCCGCCATCCGTGATGGCAAACTCCCCCATCCTAAAAACTTCACTCCTTTTTACTGGGATTATGTCGCATCCGGTAAAATCA
Organism: uncultured Desulfuromusa sp.; assembly: GCF_963675815.1. Lineage (NCBI taxonomy): Bacteria > Pseudomonadati > Thermodesulfobacteriota > Desulfuromonadia > Desulfuromonadales > Geopsychrobacteraceae > Desulfuromusa > uncultured Desulfuromusa sp. The sequence continues at coordinate 1,375,093 of NZ_OY776574.1, read as the reverse complement.
AAACAGATCACGAAGGTGAAGTTTATAGCATCGAAGAAAGGATGAAGAGTCTTGGGCTCACCGAAGGGGAGATAGAAAAATTATCAGAAGCCAAAATGAAGTCTGACGATTTGATGAGTCTGGAAAATATTGCCATGAATGCAGTCAAAGGTCTGTATAGAAATGCCGACGGCCAATTCACAATCAATGGGGCTCCGGATCTGAAAATGGCGCAGAACCTGCTGTATAGTGCCGAATATCACGAGGCCAAGGCCAGGATCATGAAGCTGATTGAAGAATTCTTCACCTTGCTGAAATGGCGCATAGCCGATAATGAACAACATTTACATAGACGCAGTCAGGCCATTGTTTTAGGCATTATGTTGCTGATTGCCAGCACCATCGTTTTTGCTATCAATGTTTTTTTTCTGCTGCAAAAACGGATCGTATTTCCCCTGTCGGTCTTAGCAGAAGGGGCTCAAAATATCAAAAAAGGGGACTATTCACACCATATCGACCTTTCCTCCAAAGATGAGATCGGTGAGTTGGCGACTGCTTTCAATTCCATGTCTCAAAGTATCAGCGAATATACCTCTAAGCTGCTCGCCACGATTGAATCAACATCCGACGGCATTCTGGTCGTTGATTTGAATATGAAGATAACGGCCTTTAACACGAGATTTCTGGAAATTTGGAACCTTGAGCGCGAATTGGCGGAAGGAGGAGATGACAAACCTTTATTGGATGCCGTATTTGCTCAGCTTGCGGACCCGGAAACGTTTCTGGAACGGATCAAATACCTTTATACCAATCCGGAGGAAGAGAGTTTTGATACGCTTTTCCTCAACGATGGGCAAATATTGGAACGCTATTCAAGACCACAGCGCCTTGATGATCAGATTATCGGCCGGGTTTGGAGTTTTCGCAATGTGACCATCTCCAGAAATGCCGCAATCGATCTTCTGCAAGCAAAAGAATCTGCAGAAGCTGCGACTCAGGCAAAAAGTCATTTCCTGGCTAATATGTCCCATGAAATAAGAACCCCCATGAACGCCATCATGGGAATGAGCCATCTGGCTCTTAAAACCGACCTTAATCCCAAACAACAGGATTACCTTAAAAAAATTGACCGGTCGGCAAAATTACTGCTTGGTATTATCGATGAAATTCTTGATTTCTCCAAGATTGAGGCCGGCAAGCTCAACATGGAGGCTATAGAGTTCTCCCTTGATGAAGTCCTCACCAATCTCAGCAACCTCATTGTCGGCAAGGCAGAAGAAAAAGGGCTTGAAGTTTTATTTGATACCAACAGCGATGTGCCGCTGTACCTGATCGGAGATCCACTGAGACTTGGCCAGATTCTGATTAATCTCTGCAGCAACGCAGTGAAGTTCACAGATAAAGGTGAGATTACTGTCTCGATTGAGGTGATGGAGAAAACGGCAACAGACGTTTTCCTGAAGTTTTCAGTTGCGGATACCGGGATTGGGCTGACTCAGGAACATATCAGTCGGCTATTTCAAGCATTCAACCAGGCAGACACATCCACAACCCGGAGATTTGGAGGCACTGGGCTTGGCCTGACCATCTGTCGGCGCTTATGTGAAATGATGGGGGGAACAATCGGTGTTGAGAGCAAATATGGTGAGGGGAGCCTGTTCTGGTTCACGGCAAAACTGCCTGTTTCTGCCTCTGAAGCCCGCAAGACAACCATTCTCAAAGACGATCTTATCGGCAAGAGAGCCCTTGTGGTTGATGACAACCAGGCAGCCCGTAACATTGCCCTGGGCTACCTCAACACGATCGGGTTTCGCACCGAGGCTGCCGAGAACGGCAAAGAAGCTTTGACCACTCTTGAAAAATGCGACCAGTCTGATCCCTTCAGCCTGGTTATCATGGACTGGAAAATGCCGGTCATGGACGGACTGGAAGCAAGCAGAAGGATCAAGGAGAGTAAAAAACTCAAAAACATCCCTCTCGTCATCATGGCAACGGCCTTTGCCCGGGAAGAAATTTTCCCCCAGCTTGAGAAAATCGGACTGGAAGGATTTATCGAGAAACCGCTGACGGCATCATCTCTGTTGGATACCATACTAGGAGTCTTAAGTGAGGATTCCGACAAAGCTGATCCCATGAAAAAACTTGCCCGCAAGGAAAAAATCTTTGCCGCATTGCAGGGTGCAAAAATTCTGCTTGTTGAAGACAACAAGCTGAACCAGCAGATTGCACTAGAACTACTGGAATCTCAGGGTGCAGATATTACCGTCGCCGAGAACGGCTTTGTCGCCATCAATGAGGTCCAGAAATCAGAGTTTGATGCGATTCTCATGGATATCCAGATGCCGGTCATGGATGGCCTGGAAGCGACAAAACTGATCAGACGTCTCGGCAATAAATATGTTCAATTGCCCATCATTGCGATGACCGCAAATGCGATGGCAGGAGATCGGCAGAAGAGCCTGGAAAACGGCTTGAATGACTATATTACGAAACCGGTCGAGTCTGAAAAGCTTTACGCCTGTCTGAGCCGCCACATCATGGCAACAAAAAACATCTCCTCACAATCAGGAGAAAGCAGTCCGGACAGAAAAACGCTAACAACGCCGGATATCACTGAGAATTGGCTGCCTGAAAATATCCCAGGGATTGATTTTGAACTGGGGTTGAAACGGGTCAACGGCAACAAGCGTCTGTATCTGCAGCTACTGAAAGATTTTCACACGGATTTCGCTGAATTCTCAGATGACATGAAAAAAATGCTGAATGACAAAGACCACTCTGCCACTCAGCGTAAAGCGCATACACTAAAAGGACTTGCAGGCAGTTTAGGCGCTCTGGAACTCCAACAATCCGCAGAGAACCTGGAAAATGCTCTCAACGCAAAACGGGAAGACACAACCATTGAATCTGCTCTTTCAATAACCTGTCAGCGCCTCCAGCCACTGCTCACGGAACTTGAAATAGCCTTAACCGAAGCGGCTGCCGGGGGAGATGAATCAATGCTGGCAGCAACTATTGAGGATTCCGATGTCGCTTCCCGGATTTCGAAATTAAAAGATCTTTTAAAACTCAGCGATATGGCCGCAGAAGATGCGTTCGCTGATATTCGTAAAGTGTTGGCTGCATGGGATCCGGATGGGACTGATCAACTGGCCGAGGCAATCGATAGCCTGGATTTCAAAACTGCAGATAAAATTTTGAAACAGATAGAGTTGAACATCGGGGGATAAACATCAAAAGAATGGTTAAAAGCAGGTTTCTGAGAATTCAGAATGAGAAAATCCCAATTTTCTCCTGAGCTTGAAAAAGCTCCTGACATGGACTTTTCTGCAACCTGCCAGAGGGAGGCATCTATGATGAATAAACGCAGAATTCTGGTCGTTGATGATACTGCGATCAACATCAAAATCATCAACGAACTGCTTAAGGATGAATATCACATCAGTATTGCAACCAACGGTCCCGACGCCCTTGCCCTGATTTCATCAGAGAATCAGCCGGACCTGATTTTGCTCGACATCATGATGCCGGGGATGGATGGTTACGAGGTCTGCAAACAGATTAAACAGGAGGAATCAACCAGCAGTATTCCCGTCCTGTTTCTAACCTCAATGGGCCAGTCAGAAGATGAAACCATGGGGTTGGAAATCGGCGCGGTCGACTATATTACCAAACCGATCAACCCACCGATTCTTTTGCAACGGGTTAGAAACCACATGGCTCTGCATCTTCATCATGAGCGTCTCGAAGAATTGGTGTCCCAGAGGACCGAGCAGCTCCGTGAAGGTTATATCGATACGATCCATCGTTTGACCCTCGCCTCTGAATATAAAGACGAGGATACCGGTGCTCACATTAAGCGAATCAGTCACTATTCACAAGAGCTTGCCAAAAGCATAGGTATGCCGGAAAAGTTTTGTGATGAAATTTTCTATGCGTCCCCAATGCATGACATCGGTAAGGTCGCGATACCGGACGCTATTCTGTTAAAGAAAGGGCCACTGGATGACGCCGAATGGGAGGTGATGAAAACCCATGCTGAGATCGGTGCCAAAATTCTTTCCGGCTCACATTCCCCTTTTCTGGAAATGGCTGTTGAAATTGCCCAATGTCACCATGAGCGCTGGGATGGTAGCGGTTACCCCAATAAGCTCTCCGGACAGGACATTCCGCTCACCGCCCGGATTATGAATATTGCTGATCAATACGATGCATTACGCAGTATAAGACCCTATAAGCCGGCTTTTGATCATCAAAAAACCATGTCGATCATCCTTAAAGGCGATGGCCGTACACTTCCACAGCATTTTGATCCGGATCTATTGAAATCCTTTGAAAATATTGCAGATCGGTTTGCCGAGATCTTCACAAAACACAGCGAATTATAAAATACACGCGGAGTGGGAAATGAGTGATAAGTCGCGGATACAGACCGTTAACAATAGACCACCCGGCACCAAAATTTTTAAAAAAACTTATCCCCCCAAAACGGTCATCATTGCACTCTTAGAAACTGCAATGGATCTTCCGTTAAGAGAACAACGATGAGAAATCTTTCAAATCGTCATGACCTGCTATCGGCATTCCTGCTGTTTATCGTTCTGGAAACAGTCATGGTTCTGTTTTTATGGCTACCATACCGGGACAAAGAGGCCGCGATCCTCGACCAGCATACAGCACTATTGCTTGATTCCTTCGACAAGGCCAAAAGTTCATACCGAAAATTGGCAGATTATACCTTCCATTCGGTCATCAACCAGCCGGAGTTTCTGGCTTTTTATCGGCAGGCGAATAACCCTGACCCTGCAGTCAGTGATACGGTCAGGCAGCAACTTTTCAAAAAAATGGAACCATATTATATCTCTCTCAAAGCACAGAACTTAAAACAAATGCATTTTCATTTGCCGGACAGCACCAGCTTTCTGAGGATGCATAAACCCCTTGAGTATGGTGACAGCCTGGTAAAGACACGCTTCTCGGTGGACTTGGCAAATCGTACCAGAACGTATGTCGAAGGGTTTGAAGCCGGCATTCATATTAACGGTTACCGTTATATCTACCCTTTAAATGACAGCAACGGGTCACATCTCGGAAGTGTTGAATTCGTGCTTTCATTTCAGTCTATTCGTGATGATATCGAATCAGAGAGCCGTAACTCCATTGATATTATTTTCAGCAAAGCAATCAAGGATAAACCTTTTTGGCCGCGCATAGCGTCAGACTTTCACACCTGTGTGTTAAATGATCAGTTCCTGCATCGAGAGCCGGCTCACCAACCTTCCAATTTCCAGGAAATTTACCTTCGGGTGGGTTCTCAACAGCAAAGAAAACTTGCAAGCTTGATGGGACAAGGAAAAGCAGGATCAATTTTCTCTGCCGGTTCTGTCATCTCCATTTTGCCGGTTGAAAATATCAGAGGCACTCAAACCGCTATCTATCTGAGCATGATTGATGAGTCAAATCCAATTGCTTCGCTTCGGCAGACCTATCAGCAGCTGGGGCTGATGCTGACAACGATAGCAATCCTTGTAACTCTGGCGGTCTATGCTTTTCTAAGAAAACGGGCCCAGTTCACTCAAAAACTGTCAGAATCCGTCGATAATCTCAACAACACCGTCACCGCAATTGACCGCAGTGGGATCGATGTTCACTGGGTCGATTATGACAGCGGACGTTTAATCTTTGTCAATCAGAATACAACGGCATTGCTGGGATACTCGGAAGAAGAACTGTTAAGCCAGCATATCTGGGATCTTGACCATGGACTGAGCCGCGAAGATTTCTTACTCCTGCGAGATAAGATTCGCGATGCCGGTCACATAATTTTTGAAACACTCTATGAGCACCGCGAAGGACATGCGCTTCCTGTGGAAATGACGGTTTCCTACCGAGAACCCACAGCCGAGTTCCCGGCCCACTTCATAACCTTTGCCAAAGACATATCGGATCGGAAGTTGGCCGAACAAGAGCACCAGCGCCTCAATCAGGAAAATGAACTGATTCTTTCATCGATTGGTGATGGCATCTTCGGTGTTGACCGAAACGGAAACACCACAGTTATGAACCCTGCGGCGGAACAGATGCTGGGCTGGAGCAAAGAGGAAATGAAAGGGCAGCGGCATCATCCGTTAATACACCATAGCCGCGCAGATGGCAGCCCTCGTCCTGAAGAGGAATGTCATGTCTATCGCTCAATCCAGGAAGGTCAGACTTACCGGATTGATGAAGATCTATTCTGGCGCAAAGATGGGACCTCTTTCCCGATCAGCTATGTTTGCGCTCCGAAAATCGAAGAAGGTCAGGTGACCGGTGCAGTGGTGACATTTCAAGATATTACCGTGCCGCTGAAAAACAAAGAGCTGCTTTCCAGAACCCTTGAATTGCAAAAAGAACAAAGCAGGTTACTTAAAAATATTGTCAATAATCTCCCGGCCAGAGTCTTTTGGAAAGACAAGGAGTTAAGGTACCTGGGTTGCAACAACTTGTTTGCTCAAGATGCCTCATTGACAAATGAACAGGACCTGATCGGCAAAGACGATTACGACATGGTCTGGAAAAATGAAGCTGAAATGTATCGAGCAGATGATCAACAGGTGATGGATACAGGAGAAAGCAAGATCAATATTATTGAACCGCAAACTCAGGACAATGGAAAGGTCATTTGGGTCAACACGTCGAAAGTTCCCTTGAAAGATGACAATGGCAATGTTTACGGGATGATGGGCATCTATTCCGACCTGACCGAGCTGATTGAAGCCAAATCGGCTGCCGAAGCAGCCAGCCAGGCCAAGTCCAACTTTCTGGCAACCGTGAGCCATGAGATTCGCACGCCCCTCAATGGTATGATCGGCCTGACCAATCTGGCCTTGCGGACCGATCTGACGGAACAACAGCGCGGCTACCTCAAGCAGGCTATGAGTGCTTCAAAAACCTTACTGACAATGATTAACGATATCCTCAACTACTCCAAAATCGAAGCCGGCAAGCTTGAACTTGAATCCACTCCATTCTTTCTGGATCGTTTGCTGGAACAGGTTACAGCACAATTCACTTTTTTGGCTGAGGATAAAGGGATCGAATTAGATGCATATCTGGATGCAAAAATCCCCGACAGTCTGGAAGGCGATGCGTACCGTTTGCAACAAATCCTCAACAACCTTGTCGCCAATGCCATCAAATTTACCGATCAGGGTGAAATCACCATACGTGCCGAACTGGTAGAGCAGAGAAATGAAGAACTGACGATAAAATTCAGTGTCTCGGATACCGGTATCGGCATCGAGTCCAGCGCTATTGACCATCTGTTTCAACCTTTTACGCAAAAAGATGCCTCCGATACCCGCAAGTACGGCGGTACGGGGCTGGGTCTTTCTATCTGCAAACGACTGAGTGAGCTGATGGGAGGCAAAATCTGGGCGGAAAGCCAGCTTGGGGAAGGCAGCAGCTTTCACTTTACGGTCATTTTGAAACAGAGCGATGCAGTGCCGGTCGATGTTCCGGACAGCCGGAACATTTCTCCCGGGGCGTGGAAGCACTTCAGTGGCTCTGTGCTGGTCGCTGAAGACACCCCCGTCAACCAAATTGTTATTAAAGAACTTCTTTGCAATTTCGGTTGTGACGTGACTCTGGTAGAAAATGGACAGGAAGCGGTGACGGCCTGTAAAAACAGTGCCTACGATCTGGTTCTCATGGACATTCAAATGCCGGTCATGGATGGATACGAAGCCACCCGGTCTATCCGCGAGTTTAATCGGGATATTCCAATTATTGCACTGAGTGCTGCAGTCCAGGCAGATGACCATGATGCCTCGCAAGCTGCCGGGATGAATGACCATCTCGCTAAACCCCTGGACGAAATTCAGCTACAAGGAGTTCTCATGCACCACCTCAAGCCTGTAGCGGTACCGGATAACGACACTGTCAAAGAAGCCGGCGAAAAAGAAAAAAGGCAGCTGGATTCCAGCAACACGCCGTCCGGATTGGATACACAAGCCGCACTGAAGCGCCTCGGCGGAAAAACATATCTCTATGTCATCGCACTGGAGAGTCTATTGGAAACGACCTCCAATCTTGTTGCAGAATTCGATCGGTGTCTGGAGGCTCATGACATGCTTGGTGCATATAAAAAGTTTCATACCCTCAAGGGAAGTGCGGCCACGGTGGGAGCTGTCGATCTTGCAGAGTTCGCTGACACATGGTCTAAGATACTCCGAACAGAAGAACCCATAGAGGATACGGCTGAATTGCGACGGCAGCTGCATAATCATGTCAAAATCGCAAGGGAAGGTGCTCTGGCTGTTATTGAAAAATTTAAGGGAGAAGATCAATGAAATGCATTCTGGTTATTGATGATGATCCAACAATTCGGGTGGTGATTCGGGTAGGGCTTGAAGAAGAAGGATATCAGATTGTTGAGCTTGACTCGGGCACTGATGCCGTGGAAATGATCAAAAGTCGGCCCATCGATCTTGTCATTCTTGATATTTTTATGGATGGCAAAGAAGGGATTGAAACCTTGTCTGAAATTCGAGAGGTGTCGAACAAACTCCCTATCATTGTGATGAGTTCAAGCACTGAGTTTTTTGATATCTCCAAGGACTTGGGTGCCGATCATACCATAAGTAAACCAATCGACTTTGAAACGCTATTTCCTCTTGTCAATAAACTTCTCAATTGAACTGGAGACAAAAACAGCCCCTATTCTGAACATTTTTCACCGGTCCCGCTGCTTCAAGGTATTGGATCCCCGCGTGACCGTAGCAATACCAACGCCCAATCGATCCGCAATCTGCCGTTGCGGAATCCCCTGCTCCAGCATTTCAAAAATCTGCAGACGGTTGGCAACGTCAATCAACTCACTGGTCGTGAGAAGGTCACGTAAAGCCTTTTCCATCGCTGCAGGTGACTCTTGAATCAGCAAATGATTGACTAAATAATTGATGTGTTTTATGTTCGCACTCATGTACTAGTACAATAGTACACAGGGTTTAGATGTCAACTCTTTTCTTGCGACACACTCCCCCCTCTTTATTCGTACTCATCGAGTCTGATATCGATACAGGAGCGTGCAGTTTTTATGTCTCAGGATTTTTTACAGTATCTGTTTTCAGGCCTCACCATCGGTGCAATCTATGCCTTGATTGCCCTCGGATTCTGTGTTGTCAACAACACCATGGGAATCGTCAATTTTGTCCAGGTGGATTTTGTCTCTCTGGGCGGCATGATCATGTTTTCAGCTCTGCTGACGGCCGGACTGCCGATGGTCCCCGGGTTGCTTCTCGCCGTTTCGGGGGTCGCCCTGGTGGCAATGCTGGTGGAACGTTTTGGCCTTCGCCCGGCACGCTCGGAGAACCATCTGGTTCTGATCTTTCTCACTGTTGGTTTATCAATCATCTTACGTGGTGTCATTAAATTGGTCTGGGGAAAAAATCGCATGGCTCTGCCTCCCCTCACTCCCGATGTCCCGGTTAAGGTTTTCGGTGCCAGCGTTCTCCCTCAAGCTCTCTGGATCCTGTTGCTGACAGTCCTCGCCATTGGTTTGCTGACCTGGTTCTTTTATCGCACCTCGTTAGGTTTATCGATGCGAGCGGTCGCATCCAACCCCACAGCCGCAGCGGTTGTTGGCATCCCTGCAGGTCGGGTGAGGCTGACCAGTTACGCCATCGCCGGAGCCCTCGGCGGCCTTGCCGGAGTTTTAGTCACTCCAATCACGACATTAAGCTACGATGTCGGCGTTCTCCTTGGCCTCAAAGGCTTTGCCGCCGCTATCCTGGGAGGCTTCGGATCATTTCCGGGCGCCATTCTCGGAGGTCTCGGCCTAGGTCTGCTGGAATCACTGTCCGCGGGATACATTTCCAGTGCCTATAAAGATGTAGTCGCCTTTGTGGTGTTGTTGCTGGTGCTGTTTGTGCGTCCAAAGGGATTGCTGGGAAAATAATTAATTTTAACGGAGAGACGCAGAGGTGGAGAGATCGGAGAGAAAACCTTGCTCTTCTCTGCGAACTCAGCGTTCTCTCCTCCTCTGCGTTAGAAGCTTTTGAATTTAAGGTTAGTGAAGAATGAATACTAAAATCCAACTTCTCATGGGCAACGAAGCTATCGGTCAGGGACTGATTGAAGCCGGCTGTCAAATTGCCGCAGCCTATCCCGGCACCCCCTCGACAGAAATTCTTCAAGCGGTCATAGATCGACAGGAACAAGCCGTTGAGCCCCTTCATATAGAATGGTCAGTCAACGAAAAAATTGCTTTCGAGGTTGCTCTTGCGGCCAGCTATACCGGCAAACGTTCTGTGGCGGTGATGAAACAGGTCGGCCTGAATGTCGCGGCTGACGCTTTTATGCGCACCGCCTATATCGGCCTCAAAGGGGGGATGCTGACAATTGTCGCCGATGATCCGGGTCCCCACAGCTCACAAAACGAACAGGATACACGCCTCTTCTGCCTGCAGGCGCGGGTTCCGGTGCTTGATCCGGCTAGCCCTGCCGAAGCCAAAGCGATGATTCAACCTGCTTTTGAACTGTCGGAAAAATATGAAACCAACATTGTCTTACGCCCGACAACCAGAATCTGCCACTCACGGCAGAATGTGTCCCTTGAAGCACCGATACAACTGGAACGACAGGCCGAATTTGAGCCCAATCCGACCCGTTGGGCAGCAACCCCCGCCTTTTTACCGCAGCTCCATAGAACCTTGAATGGTCATCTGGAAGAGATTGCCCTTGAACCTGACTGGCAGCCCCGACTGACAGCTGGTGATGGGAGTCAGCCACGGACAGCCATGATCGCTTCGGGGATCGCCTACGGCAATCTCGTCGATCTGCTGGAAGAACTTAGCTTGGATAAATCCATCGACCTTTATCAGGTATTGATGCCCTACCCGATGAACCCCGATTTCTGCAAGCAGATGCGTGAGCAGTATGATCGGGTTCTGATTCTGGAAGAAACCTACCCGGTTATTGAACTACAAATGGCCCATCCCGGAGCATTTGGCAAGCAAGAGGCACATGTTCCCCGTGAAGGAGAGCTGACCCCCGATGTGATCCATCAGGCTTTGGCTGATTTTCTCCAGCTGCCGCCGCCGCTTGAAAAACCAGCGGCACGGCGCGGGCAACGCCCGTCTCTCTGCCCTGGTTGTTCACATCGAACAGCCTTTTACAGCATCAAAAAATGCTTTCCAAAAGGGATTTTTCCCTCTGATATCGGCTGTTATACGTTAGGGATGAATCTGGGCGCGGTTCACACCGTTCACTGTATGGGCGCCTGCATCAGTCAAGGGGCGGGATTCTATCAGGCCTATCAACAGGATGATGCTTCTTTTCCCACCATCGTGGTGACCATCGGCGATTCAACCTTTTTTCATGCCGGTATTCCTGCGCTGATCAATGCCGTCATCCAGCAGGCGCGGATCATTGTCGTTATTCTCGACAATGCCACCGCCGCCATGACTGGAGGACAACCGGTTCCCCACATGGGTATCGCGGCCGGAGACAAGCCGACCAAAGCCATTGCCATTGAACCTCTGGTCAAAGCCAGTGGCGTTGATTTTCTGGAAACCTGTAACCCTTATGACAGTGAACAGTTCGAAGCGCTACTCAAGCAGGCTGATGACTATATTCGCTCCCCTGAAGGGGGTGTTGCGGTGTTGATTGCCCGCCACGGCTGTATCATGGACCCGGCAACACGAAAATCTCAGGAATCTTTCAAGGTCACAATTCAGGACAATTGTATCGGCTGTGAAAAATGCACCAGTGCTTTTGAGTGTCCGGCTCTGTCCATGGATCGGGTCAAAAATATTGCTGTCGTTGATCAGGATCGCTGTATCGGTTGCGGCACCTGCATCCCGGTTTGCCCCGTTGCAGCCATCATCAAGGAGGAAAAGTCATGAAACAGCAGATTATCGTCAGTGGTATCGGCGGACAGGGCGTGCTGTTTCTGACCCGGGTGATCGCTCAGGTTGCCGTCAATCGTGGTATTCCGGTTCTGACGTCTGAAACCCATGGCATGGCCCAACGCGGCGGAACCGTGCTTTCAACCATCAAGGTCGGTGATTTTGCCAGTCCGTTGATCCGTACAGGTCAGGCGGACCTCGGACTCCTGCTCTGGGAAGCCAATCTTCCGGTACATCAATCGTTGCTCAAAACCGATGGCAAGTTGTTGATCAATGCGGACAAGGATGGAGAAGGAACACGGATCGACGCAGCCAAAATTGCGCGGGATCTTGGTAATGCTGTCCTCTTGAATCTGGTGCTGCTGGGTCTGGCAGTACAACAGAAGGTTGTGTTTTGTAGTGTCGAAGATTGTGAAACGGCGATTAAACAATTGGCACCAGCTAAATTTGTGGAACAAAATTTAGCCGCTTTTCACAAAGGACTGGGCCGCTAGATTTCCCGTGCGACGACGCCGGAGAGGAACAGCTGGTTTGAGAAAAAGAGCGGGAAATGTTTGAGCGAAGCGAGTTTTTGCCGCACTGATCGCAACACAGATATCCATTTTCGGCTGCGTCACACGGGGAAGCTGAACCCAAAAGCCAAGAAATAGCAAACCGTTGCATATATATAAAAAGCGAACGAGCAACATATGACCAGTAAACAAAAAATCCTCTATTTCATCTACCTGCACCGTACCGGGCTCTCGGTTACCGGATTGTCATTGGCGCTACTGCTCTTCCCACTGATTGAAGACAACCCCTACACCCTCGGGTTGACGAACCTGATCGCCATCAACGTTATTGTGGTTCTTGGTCTCAATCTCTTTATCGGTTATTCGGGGCAGATTTCTCTAGGTCATGCCGCTTTTTTTGGGCTCGGGGCCTATGGTTCAGCCATTGCCACCGTGACGTTCGAAACGCCCCCCTGGTTGGCGATGGTTCTCGTTGCTGTCCTGGTCTCCTTGGTCGCGCTGCTGATAGCGATCCCGATCCTGCGCCTTTCTGGCCATTATCTGGCCATGGCGACCCTGGGATTAAACTTCGTCGTTTATACCGTGCTGCTGCAGTGGGATGAAGTCACTGGCGGGCCCAGCGGGTTTTCGGGCATTCCCTACCTCTCTGTTGGAAATTTCCAGTTTGATGATGAAGTCCGCCTCCATTATCTGATCTGGGGATTTGTTCTGGTCAGCTTGCTGCTCTGTTTGAACCTGGTGCGCAGTGGCGTCGGTCGTGGTCTGTCAGCCTTAGCCGGAGATGAAGTCGCGGCAGAAGCTCTGGGGGTCAATACCCGCAATGCAAAAGTTAAAGTGTTCGTTCTCTCAGCCGTTCTGGCATCCATTGCCGGCAGTCTGTTTGCCCACTGCTATACCTTTATCAGTCCTGATTCTTTTGGAATTTTCACCTCTGCGGACATGGTTATCATGGTTGTCGTTGGTGGCATGGGATCCATCTGGGGGTCATTGTTTGGCGCTGCCCTGATTACCCTGCTTCCAGAGTGGATGGATATGTTTGAGACTTACAAGGATTTCGTTCATGGCGGCATCCTGGTTCTGGTGCTGATGTTCCTCCCCCAGGGGCTTGTCACCGGACTGATTGATACCATCAAGATAAAGCTGGCGTTGCGGAGGCAGAAAAATGCTGAAACTTAAGCACGTCAGCAAAAACTTTGGAGGTCTTCCGGCCCTGAGTGAGGTGACGTTCTCGGTTCCCAAAGGACAACTGACAGCGCTGATCGGTCCGAATGGGGCAGGGAAAAGCACGCTGATCAACTGCATCACCGGTGTCCTGCAGCCAACCTCGGGAGAGGTCATTTTTCAAAATGAGCAGATCGCAGCACTGCCGGCATATAGCATCAGCAGATTAGGGATCTCCCGTACGTTTCAGAATTTAAAGATTTTTCCACGCCTGACCGTTCTGGAAAATATTTTAACCGGGCTGACCTGTGAAGGGGGCGACTCCATGTTCATGGCCATGTTGCGGCTCCCCTATTTGCGGCATCGGGAAAGAAATCTGAAATTACGGGCACTGGAAGCTCTGGATCGCTTCGGTCTGACCGATAAAGCCAACTGGCCCGCTGAAGTATTGGCCTACGGTGATAAAAAGCGGGTCGAACTGGCACGCGCCACAGTGGGAAAACCACAATTGATTTTACTTGATGAACCGGTGGCAGGACTCAATGCCGAAGAAACGGAGACTGTTGCCGAACAATTACGTTTGCTCAGAAGTGCCGGACATACCATGCTTCTGGTTGAACATGATATGGATCTGGTGATGCAGATCGCTGATCAGGTTGTCGTGCTGGACAGTGGAAAATGTATCGCTACCGGAACACCGGATGAGGTTCGCCGCAACCCGTTAGTGCTGGAAGCTTATTTGGGACGGATGGATGCGACGGCTTAATTTTTTAACGGAGAGAAGCAAAAAAAGCAGAGTTCGCTGAAAAAATCATGGAACCTTATCTATAGAATTTAACTCAGAAGAAAGGTTCTTTTTTGCCTTTCTCTGCTTCTCTCCGCCTCTGCGTTAAAGTTTTTTACTGGCTTGGAACTCTTTATAACTTATGACTTCAATGGTTTAACGATGCTGAAAATTGACAATCTTACCGCCCATTACGGTGCAGCTCAGGCTCTGTTTGGAATCGATCTACAGATCAAGCAGGGTGAAACGGTTGCTCTGGTGGGTGCAAACGGGGCAGGTAAAAGCACTTTACTGAAGTGTATTATGGGTCTGATTAAGCCTACAGAAGGTCAAATCCGCCTCAATGGGAAAACAATTACCCATTCCAGCCCAGCACAGATGGTCCGCCTGGGTCTGGCCCTGTCTCCTGAGGGGCGTGAAGTTTTCAGCCACTTATCGGTGCTGGAAAATCTTCATCTCGGTGTCATCCCGTTAAAACTCTCAAAATCTGAAACCAATTTGCGGATAGAAGAGGTTTTCGTCCGCTTTCCGAAATTACAGGAGCGGCAACAACAATTAGCCGGAACCCTTTCAGGAGGGGAACAACAGATGCTGGCCATGGGGCGCGCCTTGATGGCGAAACCCAGCTTGCTTCTGCTTGATGAACCAAGTCTGGGGCTGGCACCAAAGATAACGGATGAAATTTTTGCCATTATCCATCAACTTGCCCGCTCTGGCACCACGATCCTGCTGGTTGAGCAGAATGCCGCGCGAGCACTTTCTGCTTCGGACAACGCCTACCTGCTGGCCAACGGTAAAATTGTTGAGCAGGGAAAAAGTAGCGATCTATTGAACGATCCTGTCCTCCGTTCCACTTTTCTTGGAGCGGCCAGTGACGCCAATCCCGCTGCCAGTCGCTTAGGCGCTGCCGGACTGACCAATATTCGCCTGGAGAAGACTAACATGCAACAACAGAACTTTATGCCCGCATTTACCACTGAAGACGAACTTAAAACACATCAGCTGGCAGGTTTAAAATGGACGGTACGACATGCCTATGAAGGTTCAACAGAATACCGTGAGAAACTGGATCAGGCGGGGATCACACCAGACAAGATTCAGTCTTTGAAGGATTTAAGCAAACTCCCTTTTACCACTGCCGAAGACCTGCGCGATGGCTACCCTTTCCCCCTCAAATCCGTTCCGTTTGAACAGATTGTACGTGTCCATGCCTCCTCCGGAACAACCGGCAAGCGCAAAGTCCTCTGCTACACCCAGAAAGATATCGATGACTGGAGCGATTTTTTTGCCCGCGGTTATCAGATGGCCGGGGTCACCCCCCTGGATCGGGTGCAAATTGCTGTCGGATATGGCGTATGGACTGCCGGAATGGGCTTTCAGCTCGGGTGTGAGAAGATAGGCGCCCTGGCCGTTCCCGTTGGTCCCGGCAATATCGACATGCAGATTCAATTTCTACTCGACTTCCAATCAACCGTCTTTTGCTCCACCGCCTCCATGGCGTTATTGATGGCTGAAGAAATCCACAAGCGCGGCGTTGCCGATCAGATTGCGGTTAATAAAATCATCTATGGTTCAGAACGTTCCAGCCGTTCCATGCGCCAGAAGATTTCCGAGTTGTTTGGTGGCGCAGAATTATTTGATATCACCGGACTGACGGAACTCTATGGCCCCGGAACCGGGATTGAATGCAGTGAGCATGACTGTATCCATTACTGGGGAGATTATTATCTGGTAGAAATTCTCGATCCGGAAACCCTGCAACCACTGCCGGATGGCGAGTGGGGAGAGATGGTTGTCACTTCACTCTGTAAAGAGGGGGCGCCGCTGATCCGTTATCGCACTCGCGATATTACCCGGATTATTCCAGGTCGTTGCGGTTGCGGCAGCATTTTACCCCGCCACTCGCGGATTAAAGGACGGAGTGATGACACCATCAAGTTCCGTGGCGTCAATATTTATCCCAGCAGTATCGATACCATTTTGTCAACCGTTCCAGGAATCGGCTCCGAATTCCAGATTCATCTCACCCGCGACAATGCCGAACGTGACCACCTCCGTTTGGTTGTAGAACGCGCTGAAAAAGTCGAGGCCAAACGCAGTCCGGAACTCAGTCACGAAGTCACCCATCAGATCAAAAAACAGCTGCTGGTTTCCGTCGATCTGGAACTGGTTGATTATGCCAGCTTGCCACGTTCGGAAAAGAAAAGTCAGCGGGTTTTTGATAACCGGATTCAGGATGAAATCGTCTAGTTCTATTTGACATGACCGCGCAATAACAGTATTTATGGGGTATTGTTTATCTGCACAAAGGAGGGGAATGTGTCTGATAAGAAAAAATCAAGTTTTATAAAGCCATTCACCGGAGTTGTATCTGGTGAATGGCTTTTTTATTTTACTGGATACTGGAAAAGTAAGAGCTTTAACAAGGGTATTTTTCCATATTTATTTTTAAATATTGGAAACCAGTTAATCTTAGCGTTAAGTGGAAAAATTTCCTCTTATTAACAATGTTAGCTGCAATGATCCTCGAAGAAGAAAATAGAATCCTTAAAGGAACGGTAAGAGAACCAGAAAGAAAATTGAAATTCCAAAAAAAGTAACTTATGAAAAACCATCCTATTGGATCATTGAGGGGGAACATAAAGACGGCCCTTTTTGCCAAAAATGCTACGACTCAAGCGAAAAGTTAATCAGACTCCAAGGCGGAAATAATGATTGTTGGTTTTGTCATGAGTGCAAATCAGAATATCGGGGGCCAAACTATCAAACTCCAAAGCCTATAATTGTCGAAAACAGGAAGCCCTGGCAAGATCCACTAAGTCATTGGTAACAGTGGAAGAAAGGGGGCAAGGGCGACCTAGAAAGGTTGAAAAATAAATCTGTCCCCTTTTTTCAACAGACAACGAAGACATTCCACTATTGGTCAGATCAGTCCGGCTGACTTTGAACTATTAACCCTGTCCACTTCTCGTAGGTAAGACAAGTTTATACATGAAAAAAATATTTGAACACTGGAAAGAGTTACGCCCATTTGAAAAAGTAGCCGCAATTGGAGCCCTAATTGGAATATTTGCTGCGCTTTACGGTGGTTATTCATTTATAGAAAATAAAACGAAGGATACCAAAGAAAGAATTGTAATCTTTAACAAAAAAACACATCTTGGTGATAACGATCAAGCAAACTTAGGTGGAACCTCATCGCCGTATGTGGAATCCCCTGGAGCTGAAGATGGAGCCCACCTTCTCATTTTTGATAAATCTAAAAATTCTTTTTTATCGACAAATGGCTTCCCAACAGAAATTCAATCCATCTTAAACCACTATGGAAAGCGCTACAACGCCTCTAACTTATCTGCGTATAAACACGTCTTGGCTGTTGACTCATCTTATATAGACACTAACCAGTATCAAGGAAACAGCGTTCAGATAGACCAGTTCACAAAACTTATTTGGAAAGAAAATAGTGGATCTTTTTACCATGAAAAAGCTGCCGTTGGAATCACTAGCACTCTAAATTTATTCAACTATTTCAAGGGAAAAGGGCTGGACCCTCAAGAAGTAAAAATTAAAAAATCAACATTTTGGTATCACGGTCTACATAGCGGAAAGCGGGATGAGCAAAAGGACAATGTGGAACTCGTCGTAAACAACAGTGCCCACATACTTTTATTCAAAAGCAATAAGGTACGAGAGGAAGAGCTAGTCTCAATTTCGATCAATCCAGAGCTATTAAATTTATCTCCAACAAGTACAAACAGGTTCACATTAGTGGTGTTGCCATACCAAGAAAAGTTGCCTATTCCACCGACTAAGCAAGAAAAGTACAAAAGAATTGGTCCAGGGCATTTCAGAGATATAGAACTGTGGAACGGAACACTGGAGCTTATTGTTGACTAAACATAACACTTATCAGGACCCCGGCCGTCAAGGGCAAAAAAGGCCCTAAAAGGATGGTCACTGCCCCTATTTTTTCAAGATTTTGTAATTTTCTGAGTAACGGGTCATTATGAAACCAAGAATAAAAGGTGACAGATTTATTTTTTTTGCCCTTTTTCTTTTTACAAATTCAGAGTGCTGGTTTTTCCTACAGTCTTCGTTAAAAACCTAAAGGAGTAAAGATGGCCCTCATTGCCAATACACCGGAGCCGCCTTATTACGCTGTGATTTTCAGCTCTCATCTTACAGAAGATAATAACGGTTATAGCCAAATGGCAGATCGAATGATCGAGCTGGCTTCAAAGCAGCCCGGTTTTTTAGGCGTAGAATCAGCTCGAGAGAATATTGGAATTACCGTTTCATATTGGTCTACCCTTGAATCCATCAAGCAGTGGAAAGCAAATATCGAGCACCAAGAAGCCCAAAGGCTTGGCCATAAAAAGTGGTATTCATCATTCAAAACTCGTATATCGAAAGTAGAACGTGACTACGGTATTTAACAAGTCAATTTAGTCGCCTGCCCGTCGGCGGGCGAGGACATACACACGTGGGGCGCTTCGCCTTTAAGCCCCAGAAGAAAGGGGACAGATTTATTTTCTTGCCCAAAAAATTGCCAAAAAAACAAAGACCGGTGGATAAAACATTCGCAGGGACAAGCAGTCACATATCGAGATGGACTTGTTATGCGTTTGGGGAACAGTCCGCATCTGCGGCCGGGGCAAACAACATTCCCGCCAGGGAGAGCACCCCGGCTGCCAAAAAGGCAAAGGGCATGGACAACATGCCGGAAACATAGCCAGCCATGACCGGACCCAGCAATTGGCCGATGGCCACCAGGAAGAACAGCACGCTGATTCCTGCCGACGGACAGTCATGATAAATCTTTATGCTCCAGATTCCCAGCAAGCCTGAAACCAGAATGAACGCGGCACCGAAGGTGATTGCAGACAATAACGATGTCGTCAGCAGGGTTGGAAAAATTCCTGGAAGCAGGATCGCTGCTGAAATCATCAGTTGTGCAAAGCGTAACGCCGGTCTCAATCCGATACGTGTGATCAAGTGCCCGGCAAAACCTCCTGAAATCCCGCAGACACCGATAATGATCCAGAAGAGCCTGGACCAATCGCCGGGCAGTCCACCCTGATCAACCAGCAGGTCCACGGCAAAGGTCCAGTAGACGCCTGTTGACAGCCCGAATAACAATGACGCACTGTGCAGACTCGGCAAGCGCAGCTTCATGTTCCATCCGGCCGTCTGCTTTTTATTTTGCTTTGCCCATCCCGGCAGGATAGAGGCGTTCCAGGCCGTGGCCAGTAACGCTGCAAAGGCAAAACCCAGCCAGGCGAAACGCCAGTTTGCTCCGGCCAGCAGTGCCGCGGGGCCTGAGATGATCACGCCGAGACTGGTGCCGGAATTGATTATGGCAAATGCGCGGTTTTGCTTTGGAGGAGCGATCAGCGCGGCGATGGCGTCGGCAAGTGGAGCATAAGCCAGACCGGGACTGGTCCCGGCGAGAATGGCACCGACAGCGAGGACAATCGGTGTGTGGCTGATGGCCATGACCAGCATTCCTAAAAACGCGGTTGACCCACCCAGCAACACCGGTAAGCGCGAGCCGAACTTCTCGGAAAGGTTGGCACCAGCGATTGTTGCGACAATCGCCCCGGCAGAGGATGCCCCGGCAATCATGCCCATGATCTCGACGGAAAGCGCCAGGTCTTGCTGGATTTCGGGAAGGAAAAGCCCGTATCCATAGCGGGCAAACCCGTATGTGACGGCAACGATCATCAAACCGGCCGGAACCAGGAATTTGTTCGTCTCAGGCGGAGATGTTTTTCGATGCAAATTGGTCATTGGGGAGGGCTCCGGTCGTTTGTCAATTGCAAGGCGATTGAACGATTGATTTCCGGAGAAATATGGAATAAGTTTTTCCATGAATCAAACGAATAAAATTGACCTCTGAGTTCAAAATTTCTTATGGTAGTTGGAGAGACTGATGAGACCATGCCTACCGACCGAGTTATTGGTGACATTTGTCGCCATTGTAAATCGCGGAAAATTCAGCTTGGCTGCCGAGGACGTCAATCGCACTCAATCAGCCGTCAGCATGCAGATTAAAAAGCTGGAAGAGCTGGTCGGCTCCCCCCTGTTGCAACGAAACCGGCGCGACATCTCGTTGACTTCTGCTGGAGAAATGCTGCTGAGTTATGCCCGCAAAATTCTGCAACTCAATGAAGAAGCCGTGGCCAAGCTTGCTTCTCCGGGACTTTTCGGTAAGGTCAGAATCGGTGTGCCTGAAGAATATGCTGAGAGGTTTTTACCGAAGATTCTTGCCTCATTTGCAAACGACCACCCCAATGTTCGCGTGGAAATAACCTGTGATCTCAGTACGCAGCTCAGGGTGCTGATTCAAAAACAACAGCTTGATATCGCCTTGGCGACTTCGGGCGTGCTGGAACCAGAGGCGAAGCTGCTGAAAAGGCCCCCTCTCGTCTGGGTGACATCGGACCAACATTTTCAGCACGAGAAAAAGCCGCTTCCCCTGGCTCTTTCCGTCGGTGATTGTTATTGCAAAGATTTGGCTCTCAAAGCTCTGAAGGACGCGGCCATTGATTACTGGATTGCTTTCAGTTCGAAAAGCACTCTTGGCCTGATGTCCGCGGTTAAGGCCGGACTGGCTGTTACCGTGTCTAATGGCGGGGTTCAACAGGAAGGGTTGCGACAGCTTGGCGAGGCAGAGGGATTTCCGGTCCTGCCCGTGACATACCTTGCTTTACATCGAAATCCATCCAGCAATAACGCGGCGGCCGATTCTCTCGCCGAGTATTTATATCGCGCTTTTACAGAAAAGTAGGCATTGCAGGGAAATACCAAAGATGCAAATCTACAAGGAAAAGCGGACAGATTTACACCACGTCATCCAGCGTGGCCATGGAAAAAGATGGCTCTGCCCCTATTTTTTCAAAATTTTGTGATTTTCTAAGTAACGGGTCACCATGAAACCAAAATTTCCTTTTCGTAACCTCATCCCCACCTTTTTCGCAGGATTGATTGATGACCCACTCCTGCTGATCCGCTCCCGTCCCGATGGGCGTCACCTGTTATTTGACTGCGGTCAGGTTCATCATCTCGCCAAACGCACATTCACCCACCTTGATGCCATTTTTATCAGTCATGCCCATATGGATCATTGGATGGGCATTGACAGCGTGATTCGTCAACTGATTGCTTCAGCCCGAACCGTCCATATTTTTGGCCCACCGGGGATTGCGGAACGAATGGAGCATAAACTATCCGGATATGATTGGAATCTGACCGAGGACTACTGGTGCAGTTTTCAGGTCCATGAAGTTCACCGGGACACCATAGAAAGTAGCGTTTTCCCCGGCCCACAAGGGTTTCATCGCCAGACCGGTGAGGTCATCAGCAGGAATAATCGGGTTATTTATCAAACTCCCTACCTTCAAGTCCAAGCGGAAACCTGTGACCATCAGATAGATAGTTTGATTTTTCGTATCAACGAAAGTCCTGCCTATGCCATTGATCGACAAAAGCTTGAATCTCTGGATTTGGTTCCGGGCCCCTGGCTGGGAGAACTGAAAAAACGCTATCTCGCCGGAAAAGTCGACTCAACACCACTGGAAGTTTTAACCCTGCAGAATGGATGCGCAAGCCCCCTTATGGTTGAGGATGTTGCCGAACTGTTTGCACAGCTGATGATTTCCCGACCACAAAGATCCATCGGCTATATCAGTGATATTAACTTCAGTCAGGAAAACCGAAAGACCATCTTCCAATTTATGGCGGGAGTCGACCTGTTGTTCTGTGAATGCACTTTTTTAACAGCAGATAAAGTCCGTGCGCACGCCTCAAATCACCTGTGCTCCGAAGACATCAATCTCCTGCTGGAAGAACTGTGTCCTGCATATTTCTTACCGATGCATCTGTCTCGCAGTTACAGTCGCCGCAGCAGCGAACTCTACAGTGAATTGAACCCACCCCCAGAAACCCAAATCCTCCAAATTCCATTACAGATAACCCCCCGACCATTGCTGGCGGCTGAGATTTCCTGGCAGGTAAATTTTAACCCGGAAAAATGAACGTCTTGTCTTGGTTTTTGAACAACGACTTCCTGTGTAACGCTGCCGGAGGAGAACAGCTTATTTGAGAATCAGAGCGGCAAATGTTTGCGGACTTCAGCCCGAGTTTTTGCCGATCCTCAAAGCAGCTGTGAAACGGAGGGAATTTGAAGGGCAAGGAGTTCGGGTGTGTTTCTTTGCTTACTTTCTTGTCACATCACAAGAAAGTAAGACGGCGAGCGGGGCCGTAACCCCGCGACCTTATCTCTAGAAAACCCCATCCATTGACAACAATTTTATAAAGTGTAGACAGCCAATCTGAAATTTTTTATTGGCTCAATATCAGATAAGTGATAATATAACTGGCTAACTTTGTGATTTATGTAGCATTTCTCTCATATTCACAGCTCAGTCTGACAAAGACTCCCTGAAAACTGCTTGAAATCTCAGGCCTGGACGTGATTAACGACCACGGCCGCACGCTGTAGACGTTTGAATGAATCGGCCATCCCGTTTCGTCAAAGCTTACCCGGCAGTGGTTACCGCAACATCCTCTGCCCCAGATTCCTCAATGAATTTAGGACCAACTATGACAAATCATATCGGTATGCCACCCGCACAGGGCCTATACGATCCAGCTAACGAGCATGACAACTGCGGTGTCGGTTTTATCGCCAACATCAAGGGTAAAAAAAGCCATAGTATCGTCAAACGTGGCATCGAAATTCTCTACAATCTCACTCATCGAGGTGCTGTTGGAGCGGATCCACTAGATGGTGACGGCGCCGGACTGATGATCCAGATACCGGACACGTACTATCAGGAGGTCTGTGATTTTGAGTTGCCTGCCGGAGGTGATTACAGTGCCGGTATGGTCTTCCTGCCCACGGATCAAAGTCGTCGTGAAGCTTGCATGGCGATTCTGGATCAGGAGCTCATCCGTGTTGGCTGCAACGTTCTTGGCTGGCGCGAAATTCAGACCGATAGCAGCGGCATCGGTCGCAATGCGCGTTCTGTAGAACCCCGGGTCTTGCAGATTTTCGTCGGTCGCGGTGAAGTGGAGCCCTCACGCTTTGAACTGATGCTCTACCTGGCCCGCAAACGGGCAGAAAATCAGATTCGCAACGACAAGCTTTCCGGCGATGAAATGTTCTACGTCTGTTCTCTTTCAAGTCGCACTATCCTTTACAAAGGGATGCTGCTCTCCGAACAGTTGAATACTTTTTATCCTGAACTGGATGATGAGCGTCTCGTCAGTGCCATCGCTTTTGTTCATCAACGCTACAGCACCAACACGTTTCCAACATGGGACCTGGCACAGCCATTTCGCTACATAGCTCACAATGGTGAAATCAATACTCTGCGCGGCAATATTAACCGTATGCGCGCACGGACGGCGCTGTTCGCTCATCTTGATCTTGCTGATGGCGTCGGCGACCTCGACCCGGTCATCATTGAAGGCAGCTCTGATACCGCCTGTCTTGATAATGCCCTTGAATTGCTGGTAGTCACTGGCCGCAGTTTGGCCCATTCGCTGGCGATGCTGGTTCCTGAAGCCTGGGTGTCTAAAGCCCACCTGCGGCCAGAGGTGAAAGGGTTTTTCGAATATCATGCGACGATGATGGAACCCTGGGACGGCCCGGCAAATATTGTCGCCTGTGATGGTCAACAGGTCGTTGCAATTCTCGATCGCAACGGCTTACGCCCGGCCCGCTACTGGGTCACCAGTGATGATGAGATCATTTATGCCTCGGAAGCCGGGGTTCTGGATATCCCACCGGAGAATATTCTGCGGAAAGAGCGGTTAGCTCCCGGCAAGATGATTCTGGTCGATGTTATCACCGGCGAATTCAAAGAAGATCACGAAATCAAAGGGGATCTCGCCGCAGAGCAGCCTTATGCTTCGTGGGTACGCGAGCATCTGATCAGACTTGATGACCTCCCTGCACCAGCAACCAAACGTGTCCCCAGCCTCAGTGAGTTACGTCGCACCCAGGGCAGCTTTGGTTATACCCTGGAAGAAATGCGTGTCGTTATGGCGCCAATGGCCATCAATGGTCAGGAACCTGTCGGTTCTATGGGCACCGATACTCCGGTTGCGGTCCTGTCAAAACACAGTAAGTTACTCTACTGGTACTTCAAGCAACTTTTCGCCCAGATCACCAATCCACCGATTGACCCTCTGCGTGAAGAGATCGTTATGAGCCTGACCCAGTATCTGGGACCGGCACGGAATATTCTGATGCCCGGACCGGAACATTGCGAGATGCTGGAACTGGATCATCCTATCGTCACCAATGACGTATTAGAGCAGCTCCGCCATAGTGATATTCAAAACTTCCGCGGCACCACGCTGAGCACCCTTTTTGATGCAACGCAAGGACCTGAAGCGTTGGAAAAGCGTCTGGAAGCTCTATTTGCCGAGGCGGAAGAAGCTGTCGATGCCGGTCGCACGATTCTGGTGCTATCCGACCGTGGTGTCTGTGCTGACAAAGCTCCCATTCCAGCTCTGTTGGCATTGTCCGGAATCCATCATCACCTGATCCGGGCCTCCAAACGAAGTCAGTGCTCCCTGGTGATTGAAACCGGTGAGGCGCGCGATGTCCACCACTTTGCCCTGTTGCTTGGTTACGGAGCAACCGCGATCAATCCATATCTTGCTTTTGAGACTTTGCAGGACATGGTAAGTCAAGGAATGCTCCCCGGTCAGGACGGTAATGATCAAGCTGACGAAGAAACCGACATCCTTCACCATTACAGTAAAAACTATATCAAGGCGATCGGTAAGGGGCTTCTAAAAGTCTTTTCCAAAATGGGAATCAGCACTTTGCAAAGCTACTGCAGTGCCCAGATTTTCGAAATTGTCGGCCTCAATCAGGAGTTCACGGCCAAATACTTCCCCGGGACCGCCAGCCGTATCGGTGGTGCAAGCCTGCTTGAGGTTGCAACCGAAAGTCTGATGCGGCACCGTCTCGCTTATGCCGAACAGATTGATCGTCACCGTAACCTTGATCGTGGGTCCGAGTACTCCTGGCGGCGAGAAGGAGAAGCCCACCTGATGAACCCGGAAGTCATCGCCCTGCTACAGCATGCCGTGCGTGCCGGCAGCCGCGAAGATTACAAACGGTTTTCAGCACAGGTCGATAATCAAAGTGAACGTCTCTGTACCTTGCGCGGTCTGTTCAAATTCAAACCGCAAAATCAACCGATTCCCCTTGAGGACGTTGAACCCGTTAGTGATATCGTCAAACGCTTCTGTACCGGGGCGATGAGCCTTGGTTCCATTTCTCCTGAAGCCCACGAAACACTGGCTATTGCCATGAACCAGCTCGGTGGCAAGTCCAACACCGGCGAGGGAGGAGAAGATCCGCGCCGTTTTACCCCGGATGCCAACGGTGACCTGCGCCGTAGCGCAATCAAACAGGTGGCTTCGGGACGTTTTGGGGTCACCCCGCATTATCTGGTCAATGCTGACGAGTTACAGATCAAAATAGCTCAGGGAGCCAAGCCCGGCGAAGGGGGACAGCTTCCGGGACACAAGGTCAGCGATTACATTGGCGAACTCCGCTACAGTGTTCCGGGTGTGACGTTAATTTCACCACCGCCGCATCATGATATCTATTCGATCGAAGATTTGGCCCAACTGATTTTCGATCTGAAAAACTGTAACCCAAAAGCTGATATTACCGTAAAGCTGGTGAGTGAAGTCGGCGTCGGCACCGTTGCCGCCGGGGTCAGTAAAGGTCACGCGGAACGTGTTATCATCGCCGGTTATGACGGTGGAACCGGAGCTTCACCAACATCTTCAATTAAACACGCCGGAATTCCATGGGAAATCGGCTTGGCGGAAACGCAACAGACATTGGTTCTCAACGACTTGCGTGGCCGGATTATCGTCCAGACTGACGGACAGCTGCGCACCGGGCGTGATGTGGTTATCGCTGCCCTGCTCGGAGCTGAGGAATATGCTTTCGCGACCGTCGCACTGGTGACCATTGGCTGTGTGATGATGCGCAAATGTCACCTCAACACCTGCCCTGTCGGTGTCGCCACCCAGGACAAAGCGATGCGTGCCAAGTTCAACGGTAAACCCGAACATGTCATCAACTATTTCACCTTTCTCGCTGAAGAGGTTCGCGAACTTCTTGCAGAGCTGGGCGTAAAAAGTCTCGATGACCTGATTGGTCAAACCCAGTATCTGGAAATGGATGCTGCCATTAAACATTGGAAGAATCAGGGCCTCGACTATTCCCGCATCCTGACAAAACCAGACGTTGATAAAGATGTTTCCACCCGTCGCCTGCAAGGCCAGGAACATGGGCTGGAAAAGCAACTGGACAATCAACTTATCGAACTGGCAAAGCCCGCTCTTGAGCGGCAGGAAGCGGTGGATATCAAGCTGTCCATTCGCAACTCCGACCGTACTTTCGCAACCATGCTCTCAGGTCAGATCGCAATGTTACATGGCCGCCAAGGCTTGCCTGAAGGGACCATCAATATTCATCTGACCGGAATTGCCGGGCAGAGTTTTGGAGCATTCCTCGCTCCCGGTATCGACCTGCGACTTATCGGCGAAGCGAATGACTACGTCGGAAAAGGGATGGCCGGTGGACAAATCAGCATCCGTCCTGACCCAAAAGCATCCTTTGTCTGGCAGGAAAATTCAATTATCGGCAATACCGTCCTGTATGGTGCGACCGGTGGTGAAGCATACTTTGCCGGGAAAGCCGGCGAACGTTTTTGTGTTCGTAACTCCGGTGCTACTGCAGTTGTTGAAGGAACCGGTGACCACGGTTGCGAATACATGACCGGAGGTCGCGTTATCTGTCTGGGCCGCACCGGCCGCAATTTTGCAGCAGGGATGTCAGGTGGTTTCGCTTACGTTCTGGATGATGATAACCGCTTCCGCCGTCGCTGTAATCCAGCAATGATTGATCTGGAACTGATGGGAATTGAAGATGATGATGCCGAATGGTTGCGGCAGACCATCAGTAAACATCACAGCCTGACTGGTTCACCGCGAGCGGCTGATATTCTTGCAAACTGGGATGACTATCTCCCCCGCTTTGTCCGGGTTTTCCCCCGCGAATACCGTCGGGCGCTGACCGAAAAGGCCGCCCAGGCTGAAAAAGAGAAGGAGTCCATCCATGGGTGATCCACGTGGATTTATAAAGCATGGCCGTCGTGATAAGACACTACAACCGGTCCACTCACGGCTGCAAAATTTTGACGAGCACTATAATTACCCCAGCGAGGAAAAGGTTAAAACGCAAGCAGCCCGCTGCATGGATTGTGGTGTCCCTTTCTGCATGACCGGCTGCCCGTTGGGGAATCTCATTCCTGAGTGGAACGACCTGGTCTATCGCGGTCAATGGAAACAAGCTTTGACTGCCTTGCATGCCACCAATAACTTTCCGGAATTTACCGGCCGAGTCTGTCCGGCACCATGCGAAACCTCCTGTGTTCTCGGAATTAATGAACCACCTGTGACAATAAAACTTCACGAAGTATCCATTGTCGATAAGGGTTTTGAGGAAGGATGGATTCGTCCTCACCCCCCAACTCATCGGACCGGAAAGAGCGTCGCTATCATCGGCGGTGGCCCTGCCGGTCTGGCCTGTGCCCAACAGCTCAATCGTGCTGGACACAACGTAACCGTGGTGGAAAAATCCGACCGCGCCGGCGGTCTGCTGATGTATGGCATCCCTCACTATAAATTATGGAAACAGAGGGTCCAGCGTCGTATTGATCTGCTTGTAGCAGAAGGGATTGAATTCCGCTATTCCTGTGAAGTCGGCAAAGATGTCACTTTTGACGAAATCAAAAGCTCATTTGATGCTGTCGTGCTTGCCACTGGTGCAGAAGAACCAAGAGACCTTCCTGTTGAAGGGCGGGAATTGAAAGGTATTCACTTCGCAATGGAGTTTCTACCGCAGCAGAATCGGGCTTGCTGGGGAGACAACAACGTTGCAGCACTGCACCCCAGACAGAGACTTGTCAACGCTAAAGGGAAAAAAGTCATTGTCATCGGTGGTGGGGATACCGGTTCAGATTGCATCGGGACATCAATGCGCCAGGGCGCAACCAGTGTCTTCAACTTTGAGCTGCTGGAACATCCTCCAGCTGAACGCAGTCCCAACAACCCCTGGCCCCAGTGGTCACGCATAATGCGCGTCAGTACCTCGGTAGAAGAAATGCACGTTTTGGGCGGTGATGTCTACTACGAGATCATGACGACCCGCTTCATAGGCCGAGACAAAAACGTGACTGGCCTGGAAACCGTCAAGGTCAAGTGGGAAAACGGCCGTCCAGAAAAAATCCCGGGAAGTGAGCAGATCTGGAAATGTGATCTGGTCCTTCTGGCCATGGGCTTTCTCGGACCTCGTTCAGGACTTATAAAACAAGTCGGTTGCGAAACCGATCAGCGTTCCAACATCGTCACCAATCCTAAGACCAGGATGAGTTCCGTCAACGGAGTTTTTGCTGCCGGAGACTGTCGCCGTGGTCAAAGCCTGGTGGTCTGGGCCATCAGTGAGGGTCGTGAGATCGCCAGATGTGTCGATGAATATCTGACCGGAAATGAAAGTTTACTTCCTCAGGTCCGACTGGAGCCTTTCGACTATTAACTGCTTTTTCCTGAAAAAGCACAGGGGCTACCCGACCCATCTGTGATTTTCTCTCCCCCCAATTTTTCTCTATCCATCAGTGACTTCTCCGTACATAGCTGCGGAGGAGTCACTGATGGAGCGCATGTCATTTATTCTAAAAATCAATTCCTGTCTGGCGTTATAGGTATTTAAATCAGCAAAAGAT
This sequence comes from uncultured Desulfuromusa sp., assembly GCF_963675815.1. Lineage (NCBI taxonomy): Bacteria > Pseudomonadati > Thermodesulfobacteriota > Desulfuromonadia > Desulfuromonadales > Geopsychrobacteraceae > Desulfuromusa > uncultured Desulfuromusa sp. Next base: position 1,345,941 of record NZ_OY776574.1, on the reverse strand, counting down.
TGACTAAAGAGTTGATATACCCTATCTTTGCATTTGCGTACTAACGTACTAGTACACGAATACAAAGACAAGTTCCCTGAAATGAATTGATCTGTACCGTTGACTAAAAAGGAGAAATTTCAATGAAAAAAATTCCAGGACTTATTCTAGGTCTTATCCTTATAGCCTCATCTGCGATGGCTGCTGACACTATCAAACTTGGAGCGTTCTTTGATCTTTCAGGTCGTGCTGCCTTTATCGGCACTCCAACCAAGCTTGTTGCCGAGATGGTTGTCGACAAGATCAACGGGGAAGGTGGAATCAACGGCAAAATGTTAGAGCTCAAAATTGATGACACAGAAGCCGATCCGGCGAAAACCGCTTCCATTGCAAAAAAATATATCTACAAAGATAAAGTTGTCGCAATTATCGGCCCGACGCTGACCGATACCGGGATGAATGTTAAGCGAGTTGTTGATAAGGGGCAAACCCCGATATTCATGACTGTCGGTGGGGACCCCGTCATTATGGGTGGAAAGTTTGGCCCTTACAAATGGGTCTTCAAGTCTCCCCAACGTTCCAGCATTGCGGTGGAACGGATGTTCATCTATCTTAAAAGTAAGGGGCTAACCAAAGTCGCCTTGCTGGCAGCTGCAGACGGTTTTGGCAAAGACGGTTCACGTTGGATGGATGAATTGGCGCCAAAGTACGGCATTGACATCGTTGCACGTGAATCATTCGGTACCCGTGATACCGATATGACTGTGCAACTGACAAAGGTCAAAAACAGCAATCCACAAGCTCTGCTGGCATGGACCATCGGCCCTGCCGGGTCAATCCTCGCCAAAAACAAAGCGCAGCTTGATATCGACATTCCCCTGTTCCAATGTCATGGCTTGCCCGATCCTAAATATATTGAATTAGCCGGTACCGCCAGTGAAGGCGACCGCATGCCTGCAACCAAGCTCATGGTAGCCGATGAACTCCCTGACAGCGACCCCCAGAAGCCGATTATTCAAGAGTTTATCAAGCTTTATAAAGAGAATGGCTATGACAAACAATTTCCTATCAATACCCACTCAGGATATGCCTGGGATGCTATCATGATTGTTGCAAATGCCATAAAAAAAGTGGGGACCGACCCAGAAACTTTGCGGGCAGAGATCGAAAACACCAAGAACTACATTGGCATTTCAGGAATCTACAATATCACCAATGAAGACCATAATGGTCTTGACGTAAATTCAATGGTGATGGTTCAAGTAAAAAATGGTAACTTTGTCTTGGCTGAATAGTAACATCAACTCGATCCTTAACAACTAAAGAGCCTTGTAAATATTCAAGGCTCTTTTTTATTAGTCATTGCAGGTGGCAAATGAAATACAACTTTGATTTTTCACAGATGCCTGATTATGTCCTGATTAAAACAGGGGGGGTGGATGTTGTAGAAGACTTTTATAAACTGCTGAAAGATTTATTTGCTTCTCCCAAATGGATTCAGGGAACACCTCAAATTATTGATCATCAATACCTTGACCTGAAAAAAATGACTTTTAAGCAGGTCCAAATGATCCAGTCTATCGTGGAATTTCACGCACAAAAACTGGCAGGAGCCAAGTGTGCTTTCGTTATTCGCGGTAACAGTAAAACACTAGCCGCCGAATTATCGCGTCAAAATGAACAGAAATCTGTTTCTCCTATCAAATTTTTTTCTGACCTGGATGCAGCAAAAGAATGGGTATTAAAATAAAAAACGAGCTGACCATTTTCATGACCAGCTCACTTTCAGGCAGATATTTCAGCAAAATCCCTTAGCCGTTTAATGTCCGGAAGTCACACCACCCGGCTTTGTCTCTTCATGATGTTCTTCTTCATCTTCCCAACCTGTCCACATTGTCTTGATATGATCAGTGGGGGTCCGCCCCAAGGTTGCCAAATAAACATGTGTCGGGATAAAGGCAATAAGGCAACATGCGAGCAGGAAGTGAAGTCCCGCCAGAAGCTTGAGACCTCCAACCATAACAATCAGGCCACGCAACGGGTCAACATTCGTCAAGAAAATTCCTGACAGACTCACCAAAGGCATCATCACGAACATGATAGCCAGATAAACGGACTTCTGCATGGGATTAAACTTGCTGTCTGGGGTTGGATGATGAGGATTATCCCAGCCCAGGAAGTAGGTTAAAAAGTAAAACTTTGCTTGCTTCAAAATTCCACTTTTTAAATCTTCGACTTTGGGAACATACAGATTCGCCATCGTCCGCGCAACAAAGGTATAGTAAAAAAACCACAGAGAAAACGAGATAGCAACAACGAAACCTGCGGTATTATGAAGATAAATCGCAGACTTATAGCTGCCAAGGAGAGTAATATATTCAGGAAAACGAATCTGGGCACCAGAAACCGTCAGCGTTACAATGCCAAAAGCATTCAGCCAGTGCCAGATCCGAACCGGTATCGGTTGTAGATAAATTTGATGTTGATGTTCTTCAGCCATGATAAATCCCCTTAATGTTTTCGGTTTTTACGAGTCAAGAAACGCAAAGTTCCATGGCCAATCGGCATAATGAAACCACCGCAAATGATCAATAAGCCAATGATATTCATTGCAGAGCTACGTGTAGGTCCAGTCATATAGAAGTTAGGTGTTCCGTACAGGGTATCAAGCATTGCACCTTCTTCAACTGACATCCGTTGATATGTTCCATTTTCTGTCGGAAAGGCAACAAAGCTTGTCTGCATGCTACCGGGTCCTGATGCATGACAAAAGGAACAATCATAACGGTTATCGTGAGTACTCAGAACATGGGAGATTTCATCGGGAACCATGGTGCCGCTTAAATGCAGGTCACTATATTCTGGATTTTTGTTAAAAGTGCGCAATTCGGCAAGAGAAATGTGGTTATCACCGTCGGTATCGATGATACTCAAAATCTCATTATCACCACTATATTCTTTTAAATCTTCATAAGTAGAAAAACGGTAACCCTTTATACCTTCCGTTTTCTTCCTTTTCTGAGTAATGTTTAAAACAATTTGATAGCCTTCAGCCGCTGTGTGGCATGTGATACAGGGAATTTTAGAAATATGAAGGCTTGCCTGTGGCAACCATTCTGCGTGACTGTCCATAACATCGACGCTTTCATGGCATTCGCTACACTTCTGATTCATTTCTGGACCGGAGACAGATTCAATGCCGTGAACCTGATGAGGGTTATGACAATCACTGCAAGATGCGTTTTCTGCATGTTCGGTTGCCATGTACTCATCACTAACTTCCTCGTGGCAGTCGAGACAATCAGCATTTGAAACAGCTTCTCCATCATCTGGATGCTCATCCGTTACAGATTCGTGACAAGTCACACATCCCATGTCAGCATGTTCTGTGTGTAAAAACTTCTCCCCATCGATGAACAGATCATCACCCACCTCATCGACATCGCTATGACAACCAAGGCAGTCGTCCATCTCCATAGCAGCAACTGAAAATGGAAAGACCAGTACGGCGAGAAGCAAGCTGAGCCACAAGCTGTTGAGCATAAAATACCTTTTCATATTCTTACCTTTACTCTGGGTTAAAATTCGTTTTCAGCTCAACGGTTCTTAACAGCAACCGGTTTTACCTCGGACACTTTTCCACTAAAAATACCCTTAATTATCCCAAAACCCAAAGCAAAAACAGGAAGTAGCTGTAGAAAGATAATCAACCCACAGACACCTAGAAATAAATAGACCAGGGTCATACTGTTATCTGTTCTTGCTCCCGTTTCTGCTATAGCAGGAATTGCTGTCAGTAACAGAGCTGTAAGTGAAAATCCGCTTTGAACTATTCTTTTCATAATGATCTCCTTGAAATAATGATTCCTACATATTCTTATCAGCTTAACGCTGGATGAAAGGCTTCTACGGCATATTCCACTGCTGACAGCAGTTCGTCGTTATCTTCCTGATTGTGTGGCTTCAGTGCATGATAGAAAACGCCATCTTCACGCATTCTTCGTAAGGCATCCAATGAGGTATCATCCGAAACCAGGATAATTTGCAGGTTCTTATTGCATTTGCGCATCAGGGCAACCACATCAGACGAAGTAATTTTTTCTTCGAATGTATCCCCAAGGATAACAATGGGTTCATTTTTTTGGACGATTTTAGCGATGGCATAGGCTGCTGAAGCAGTTGTTTCGATATCATAGTGTGAATTTTCAAAAAGTTCGGCTAATTGCTTACGGTTTACTCTATCTTTATCCGCTATTAATACTTTTCTAGCCTTCATCTGCGAGACTCCATTTTCATTCTTTAATTGTTTTTGGACCGGCTCTTTAATAGACACGCCCTTAACCATGCCAATAAAAAGTAGCGCTGCTGGTGCACTCTGCAGACCAATAATGGCACCAAAGAAAATAATTAAGAATTTGGTCAGTGACGTTAGTCCTAAACCAAGATTACTCAGCATAAAAATTCCAGCAACGATCAACGCCATGATAATTGCCAGCACTTTATAAATATTTTTTTTTGTCATCACTTTCTCCCTCTTTTCACTTTCTTTAGAGCAACCTGCATACCAACTTTTATCAACGTATCAAAAAACTTTTAATTATATAATTTCAGTAAGTTACAAAAGTATTAAGTTGTCTTTTTCTCGTTTTCCCAGTCACGATAGAAGACGATTCCTGCCGAGCAGGAATCGTCTTATTCAACAAGAATAATCTTCTATGGAGATAGGAATCAGAATTTCCCCAACAGTCCTTTACCTTCATGGTTCTCTTTAGCGTTATGGATCAAGATATGACCTTGATCTAAGGCATAGAGGAACAAACCAACCAGAACCACAGGAATAAAATTTGCGGCAATGGCACCGGAGAAACAGTAGAAGACAAAGAAGACCGACCGATAACCGAGATGACTCCACTTATGTGCAGGCGGGGTATCATTGGCAATAGCGGCTAGAGTAAGAATTGTGGAAGAGAAACAATACACAGCTAAAGCGATACTGATCAGATAAGCAGGTGGAGGACAACCAAGGATCTGACGAACCGGTTCAGAGGCAATTTCAAACAGGTTGAAATTTTTAAAAGTATAGGCAACGATACTGAGCAACAAAAAAATAATTAATCCCAATAGGCTCTGGCTCGCCATGTTGTGATCTTTGATATTTCTTTTTTGGGCCTGAGTTGCTGCTGAATGATTATATCCGATCATTGTTGCCTCCATGAGTTTGTTTGTTATTTTGATGTTGCCTTAGGTATTAGCATCAGCCATGCCAACTCAAATAAAAACTTTTACCTTCATAATTTCAATTAGTTACGGTTCTTTCCGAGAAAGAACGTCTTTAAGCTCAGAACATTATTCCTGCTCCACAGGAATATTCCTGAGACATCGGAATAGTGACCCATGCTCGTGGATGGCAACAAAAGACAAATAAAAAGCGAGCTGACATTTATCAGCTCGCTTAAAATCTCTATCTTTGAAAATATGTACAGGTTTAGATCAGTACTTCTTACAACACCATCAAATCACAACCTAGTGGGTTTTTGTAGCCGTGGTCTCTTTGTGGTGAAACAATCCTTTGAGCATACCAATTCCCAAGGCAAAAACAGGGATCAACTGTAAAAAGATGATCAAACCACAAACCCCCAGAAACAAGTACACCAAGGTCATGCTGTTATCGGTTCTTTCCCCTGTTTCAGCTAATACAGGGAGAGCGGTAGAGAATAAAACGATTCCTGAAGCAATAATTTGAGATATTTTTTTCATGATGGACTCCTTTTAAAGCCTTATGTTTTATATAAATAGTTCTTTTCAAGTTAATAAGCTTGTACTGCACATTCCACAGCAGAACGTAATTCTTCATTATCTTCCTGACTATGTGGTTTCAATGCATGGTAGAAAATTCCATCTTCACGAATCCGCTTTAAGGTTTCCAGGGAACTATCATCTGAGACCAGAATGATGCGGAGGTTTTTATTACACTTTCGCATCAATGCAATCACATCCACCGGAGCGATTTTTTCTTCAAATGAATCCCCAAGAATAACCAGAGGCTCTTGTTTTTGCACAATTTTAGCGATTGCATAGGCAGCAGAAGCAGTCGTTTCAACTTCAAAATGCGAATTTTCGAAAAACTCGGCCATTTCTTTCCGTGCAACGCTATCGCCATCGGCAATTAATAATTTTCGTGCTTTCATGATTTCACTCCGTTTTCAGTTAGCGAATTATTTTGGTTAACTTTAAAAACTCCCCTGACCATACTGACAAACAGTAAAGCTGCCGGAACGCATTGCAGACCAATAATGCCACCAAAGAAAATGACAAAAAGCTTGGTCAATGGAGTAAAATTCGCACCCAGATCACACAACATGAAAACTCCTGTTATTGTCAGTGCGATAAAAACAGCAACCAATCTATATATATTTTTTTTACTCATAACATCCTCCCCGGAAGATAGTTTCGAAGTCTTGTCTCTATTAATAGCAACCTGCATACCAAGTTTTTGTTTTTTTTGAATAAAATATTTTACCTTTATTATCAGCAGGTTATACGGGTTTAAAAAATGATTTCTTTTCTGACGAGAACACAGCAGCACAAAAATTCTTGTCAGAAAAGAACATTCCTGTCTGACAGGAATTATGTCTGATGACAACTGTGAAGATATTTTGACAGGTTAAAAGCTCGAGGGTTAAAAAGCTGGAATTGAAAACTGATTCCTTCTGTTGAGAGTTTAACAGAAGGAATCAGATCCCTTTTTTCTGTGCTGCAGAGGAATTGATCGTTTGAATTCGGATGTGAGTAGGGAGATCTTTCGCAAAAAGAGTTTGCTTTTCCTGCGCCGTCATCAGTAGTTGTTCTACGGTATTAACCAGTTCCAGAACATTCCCCGGCCACGGGTATGACTCCAACATCCGTAATAAATCAGGGGAAAGGTTCTTGCTTTTCAGGCCACAGCTCCGGCAAATTTTTTCCATATAAAAAGTCACCAGGGGCTCAATGTCTTCTTTGCGCTGCTGCAACGGCAGCAGTTCAATATAACAACTCTGCAAAATCGCCAGGAGTTCAGCAGAGAACTTGCCTTTACGTACGAATTCATACAAATCTGTGCTGGTTGTTGTAATCAGCCTTAAATACTTTTGTTCAACCGGGACGCGAATAATTTCTTGCAACATTCGCTGCATATCAATATCCAGATCCTGAATACCATCAAGCAACAGGGTTCCGTGACCAACATCGACCAGACAATCCATCATTTGCTGTTTTGTATTATGTTTGTCGATGGCACCGCAAGGAATGGAAACAAAAGGCTGATCTTTTCGTCCACTCTGCTGGTGAATAGTCCGAGCAAACAATCCTTTTCCGGTACCATTTTCACCGTAAATAAGGACTGGATCATCGGTCTTGGCCATTCTTTCAGCAACACCTCGCGCCACCTTGCTGCTGGCATCCTCAGCAACAATACTCTTGGGTTCTTGTTGAGGCAGGATATCTTCAACTTTTTCCTGCTTGCTGATTTTCAAAGTGTTTTCTGAAAATTGAATATTCAACTCTTTTTCATTAATTCCGGGGAGATCAATTTCTATCTTCATGTTCTCAAATAATTGAATCCATTGACTGGGAGAATCCAACCCTTTGAGCAATTGGTTCTGAAGTGATTTTATATCCGAAATCTTCATATTCTGAGTAAATATCATATCCAGCAAACCCTTCTTTGACTGCTTTGGCTTCTTTACTTTTCTTCTGCTATATAGCCCATAGCATCGTATGTGCCAATTTTGACTGCCTCATGGCCGAGCTAACCGGAAAAGGGACTTTATTTAAGAAAACCCAGTGATAGCTTGGATCGGATAAGCATACTTTTCCAAAGTCAGCGCCTGTCCATGAAAACAAAGGCATCTTATCCATAAGAAGTTTACTGTCTCATAAGAATTTTACTATTTGGCGGGAACAATTTTCCAAGAATACAAAATCAATCAGCTCTAGAAATGGCGTTCTTTTTCAGTAGGGCATACAAGCGGGACTGGGATAATCCGGAGATACGACATGCTTCCGGAATATTTTCCCCCGTTACCGTCATTAATTCCTGCAGATATTCTTTTTCTGCTTGAGCATAAATCTTATCTCTAAATTCCTGTAGTTTTGGTAGATTGCCTGCGGGCTTCTCGATTTCGATCTTGTTTTCATGCATGGGCTCCCCGGCAGATCCCGCTTCCATCTCTGCGCGTCGCACCTGAACCCGAATATGGCTGGGAAGATGTTTCGGGTACAGCGTCTGATCAAAACGGGCAGTCGTCAAACTTCTTTCCAGGGTATTAACAAACTCTCGCACATTTCCAGGCCAGGGGTAACTCACCAACGTATCTAGAAATTCAGGGGAAAACCCTTTTGAATCAAGCCCGTATTGATTGCAGAACCTATCAATATGATAGCGGGCCAATTCCTTGATATCTTCACGTCTTTCTCTGAGGGGGGGAAGCTCAATAATAAACGTTCTTAACCGAAATAACAGGTCACTGCGAAATTCACCATTCTCCACCATCGCATCCAGGTCTCGATTTGTTGCTGCAATCAGACGAAACTCACTTTCAACCTCCTTGTTGCTCCCCACAGGACGGAAACGATGCTCCTGAAGCACGCGTAGAAACGACTTCTGTAACGACATCGGCAGTTCACCAACCTCATCGAGAAAAAGTGTTCCTTTGTGTGCCTGTCGAACTAATCCATTTTGTGCTCGTTCTGCTCCCGTAAAGGATCCTTTTTCGTGGCCAAACAGCAGGCTCTCTACCAGAGTTTCCGGCAGTGAGGTACAGTCAACCACAACAAATTCCTCCTGGCTCCTCAGACTGTTTTCATATACCGCCCGGGCAAATAATTCCTTTCCTGTTCCAGTTTCACCAGTGATAAAAACATTCGCATCACTTTCGGCAGCCTGTGCCACCATATCCAGACAGTTATTGAGTGCTGGACTATGACCAATAATTTGGTCTCTTTTTAATTGTACCGGCTTACGTTTTTGATTTGCTTCCTTTTTTTCCTTTCGGTACTGCAAGGCCCTTTCCAGAGAAAGGGTGATTTCTTTAATAGAAAACCCTTTTTCGACATAATCCCAAGCCCCGCATTTAATCGCTAATTCCGCTCCATTTGGATCTCCGAAGCCGGTCATAATAATCACTTCAGGGTTAGATGGACTCGCCTCTATGATGGGAAGAGCATCCAGACCGTTTCCATCAGGCATTTTTACGTCGAGAAAAACGACATCAAAGTCTTCATTGGCCGCGAGTCTTTTGCCCTCCTGTAAAGTCATGGCACTTGTTGCCTCGTGCTTTTTCCGTTCAACCAACGTCGAAAGCGTTGCGCACATCATCTCTTCATCGTCTATAATCAGTATCTTCGCCATCGTCGCCCTCTGGGGTTTACTCTGGTTGCGGATTTAACAGCTGTTGAACGACGCGATTCATAACGCTCCGCTCAACCGGTTTCATCAAGACCTCACGAATTCCAATGGCTTTAGCTTTACCAGGACTCACTGCAGCGTCAGTCGCAGGTGAAGATCCAGAACAAAGAATTATAGGAAGATCGGCACGAATTGCCAACAGCTCTTGGGCCAGCATAACTCCCGTTAGATGAGGCATGGTTTGATCAGTAATGACCAAGTCAAACATGTCCGGGTTTTGCCGAAAGAGTTCTAAAGTTTTGCGGCTGTCAGTTTCAGCAGTGACAACGTACCCTAATCGCTCAAGACCCGTTTTCATCCCTGTGACATAATCGACTTCATCATCGACAAACAGTATCCGGCCTTGACCAGACATTTCTTTTGGAGCTGCAATCTCGTCAATTGTACGCCCCTGTCCTTCAACTTTTGGAAACAGGATTGTGAAGGTTGTCCCCACATCGATAATGCTATTGACCGAAATATTCCCTCGATGATTTTTTACAATACTATGAACAATTGATAACCCCAGTCCCGTGCCTTTTCCTTTCGTTTTAGTTGTAAAAAATGGATCAAATATTCTATCCATAACTTCTCTGGTCATCCCATGACCCGTATCAGCAACGATTAATTTCACAAACTTGCCGGGCTCTAACCCCGGATAGCGCGCTATTTCGTTGGCCGTCAATTCGACTTCGCTAAGACTGATATCTAAAATCCCCCCTTTTTGCTGCATCGCATCACCGGCATTGGTACAGAGATTCATGATAACTTGATTGATCTGCGTCGGATCAGCGACGATCAGACTGGATTCAACATTAAAGTCCTTGCGTAATTCAATTGTTGTGGGCAGCGTAGACCGCAGCAACGAAAAACAATCTTCCACAATGTCTTCGATTGGAACTATTTTCTGGGACTGCTCATTCTGACGGCTGATTGTCAGGAATTGTTTAACCAAATTTTTCCCTCGCAGACCTGCCCTTAAAACCAGCTGCATCGATCCCAACAGCGGACTGTCTTCCGGAATATCCTCAAGTGTCATCTCCATGTTTGTGATGATGATGGCCAGGATATTATTAAAGTCATGGGCTATCCCCCCTGACAGCGTTGCAAGTGCTTCCATTTTTTGTGCCTGCCGCAGCTGCCTCTGCAGGCCTACAGCTTCACTCACATCACGAATTGTTGCCACATAACGGACAACTTCGCCGGAAGCACCAAAAACAGGGGCAACGTTTGCATCCATATCATATTCACTACCATCTCTTTTTTTATTTACGAAATGGCCGCTCAAAACCTCATTGCTGTTAAAGACACTTAAAACCGCCCGATAAAAAACCGGATTTCTTTTTGAACACTCAAATTCATGGATACTGACTCCAATCGCTTCAGCAGCAGGAACTCCACATAACGATTCAAAACTCGGATTGATATACTGAATGTATCCGTCTGCATCAAAAGTAATGACCCCATCTGAGGTCTGGTCCATAACGGTTGCCAACATGAAACGCTCTTCCATTTCACGCTTGCTTTCTGCTTTTAAACGCAGACCTTTAATCCCGTAGGACAGATCTTCTGCCAGTTCCTCTAAAAGTTGGGCCTCTTCAACATCAAATGCATGCGGAAGAGCATCAAAAATAACCAAAGAACCAAAAACCCTGCCGTCAGCAATAAGTGGAAGAGCAATACATGAGGTATAACCACACTTTTCAACTGCTTCTCGCCAAGGACGATAGAGAGGGTTGGTCAGTAAATTATGAAAAACCGTAATCTTACCCGTGCGAATACTGGTGCCGGCAGGTCCTCGTCCAAGCTCAGTATCATCCCAGGTGGCCTGTAATTCATCCAGAAAGCATCCTTTGGCCCCCCAATGGGCAACAGGTCGTAACAACTTTTTTTCGTCGTCATCTCCAAAAGCAACCCATGCCATACTGTGACCCCCAACTTCAACACAGATACGGCAAATTTCTTCCATCAGTTCCAATTCATCATCCATCCGGGTCATTGCTTTGGTGCATGAGCTGAAACTTCTTAATGAACGGTTAACCTTTTGTAAATTTTTCTGGGACTCCGCAATTGCCACTTCCCAATAGTTCAGCAACCAGTAGAGCATTCCTGTCGATGCTGCAATAAAAAACCAATATCCCGGTCCGACTGACTGCTCTGCAAGTGCCGGTTGGCTCAGCAGTGCCGCAAACACTTTATTAGAAATAAGGGCCCATAAACCACTAACAATAAAATACCCTAAAGCAATAGTTAAACAGGTTGATTTTTGTGTTTTCAGTTTATTTGGCATGTTGATACGACCTCTATAAGCAGAGAATAGTTTGTGAATACGCCTGATTCGTTAATAAATCTCCATGACGCTGGAAAGTCAACTTATTTTCCCTTTTCTCGGACCAAATGACCGACAAAACAGAAAAAGGGCGCCTTTATGGGGCGCCCTTTTTCTCAAAAAAACAGTTCAATATTTATTTTAGTGGCCTTTTCCAGCCACCTGGATTCTGATCAGTGCACGCTGCAGAGCAGCTTCCATGATCATATATTTTTTGTCTTCGTGGGGCAGAGTTTTCAATGCATCTTCGGCTCTACCTAACGCTGCTTGAGCCCGAGCCAAGTCGATCTCGTCCGCAGTTTCAGCCGTATCAACCAAAACTGTAACCGTATCTTCTTCTACCTCAAGATAACCCCAGTTAACAGCGATATGAAACAGCTCACTGCCTTTTTTATAGGTCAGTTCACCAACCTTCAACGTTGTCAATAAGGGCGTATGCCCAGGAAGAAGGCCGAGTTCACCAACAAATCCGGGGGCGGTTATTTCATCCACCTCCTCGGAAAGAACCCGTTTATAAGGTGTGACCATTTCTAATTTCAGCTTATCAGCCATTGCGACTGTCCTTTACGTTTAAATCCGGTCTTTCAAACTGATCAGGCGGCCATTTCTTTGGCTTTTTGTACCGCCTCTTCAATGGTACCAACGAGATAAAAAGCCTGCTCAGGGAGATTGTCATGCTTACCATCAAGAATTTCCTGAAACCCTTTGATAGTATCTTTTAATTCAACATATTTACCTGGAGATCCGGTAAACACCTCGGCAACATGAAACGGCTGAGAAAGAAAGCGCTGGATCTTCCGCGCACGAGCAACAACCTGCTTATCTTCCTCAGAAAGTTCATCCATACCCAAAATGGCGATAATATCCTGCAGATCTTTATAGCGCTGCAGAACAAACTGAACATCACGAGCAACCTTATAGTGCTCTTCACCGATAACCTGTGGATCAAGGATACGGCTGGTGGAGTCAAGGGGATCAACAGCTGGATAGATCCCAAGTTCAGAAATCTGACGTGAAAGAACAGTCGTTGCGTCCAAGTGAGCAAAAGCTGTCGCTGGAGCAGGGTCCGTCAAGTCATCGGCAGGGACATAAATGGCCTGAACCGAAGTTATTGAACCTTTGTCGGTTGTAGTAATCCGCTCTTGCAGCTCACCCATCTCTGTCGAAAGTGTTGGCTGGTAACCAACAGCAGAAGGTATCCGCCCAAGGAGGGCCGAAACTTCAGACCCAGCCTGAGTAAAGCGGAAGATATTATCAATGAAGAGCAGAACATCCTGACCTTCTTCATCACGGAAATACTCAGCAACTGTCAACGCTGATAAAGCAACACGGGCACGGGCTCCAGGAGGCTCATTCATCTGACCGTAGACAAGAGCCGTTTTTTCCAGAACTCCTGATTCTTTCATCTCTTCCCAGAGGTCGTTACCTTCACGAGTCCGTTCACCAACACCGGCGAAAACAGAAAAACCACCGTGCTGTTGAGCGATATTGTTGATCAGTTCCATAATCAGAACCGTCTTACCAACACCGGCTCCACCAAACAGACCGATTTTACCGCCTCTGGAATAAGGAGCCAGCAGGTCAACAACCTTGATACCTGTTTCAAAAGCCTCGACTTTCGTCGATTGACTCACAAAATCAGGTGCTGGACGGTGAATCGGCCAAGCTTTTTCATTCTCAACCGGTCCAGCTTCATCAACCGGCTCACCAACAACATTCATGATCCGACCAAGGGTCTTGGGACCGACAGGCATCAAAATCTGATCGCCGGTATCGATAACTTCCTGACCACGAACCAGCCCGTCAGTTGAGTCCATAGCGATAGTACGAACAGTATTTTCTCCCAGATGCTGTGCGACCTCACAAACCAGATTCCACTCACCTTCACCCAATGAAGGGTTGGTAATCTTTACTGCGTAGAAGATCTCCGGCAACTTGCCCGGCTCAAACTCCACGTCAACGACAGGACCAATAACCTGTGTGATCTTTCCCTTATTCATAACGAAACCTTTCCTTCTTATCCTAGCGGAATAAGCTCTTGTATATCTGAAATTTTCTTATCAAATTGATTCTGCACCAGAAATGATTTCTATCAATTCTTTGGTGATCGCAGCCTGACGTGCGCGGTTATATTGCAATGTTAAATTGTCAATCATTTCAGCAGCATTACGACTCGCACTGTCCATTGAGGACATTCGAGCACCCTGTTCTGAGGCATTTGACTCCAGTAACGCTCTAAAAATCTGCACTTCAACCATCTTTGGCAGCAGTTGGGCAAGAACTTCACCCCGATTCGGTTCATAAATATAATCGACGCTATTTTCCTGAATATCTTCTCCAGGCCTTGGCTGAATCGGTAAAACCCGCTCTGTCGTCACAATTTGCTCAATGGCACTTTTAAATGCATTGTAGATAACGTAAACAGCGTCGTATTTCTCCTCACTGTACGATTCAACAATTTCCTGACCAATCAACTGAGCTGTTTTATAGGTTGCATCGCTGGTGATATCTTCATGGACCTTGGTGATATTTTCGCCAACCCGGTTCCTGAGAAAATCACGTCCTCTTCGACCGATGATCATCAGATCAATATCATCAAATCCCTGCTCGTTGCTACGGATGAAACGTTCTGCCTCTTTCGAGACATTTGCGTTGAAACCTCCACAAAGACCACGATCTGCCGTCATCAGTACGATAAGTGCACGACCGGTTCCTCGTTGATTGAGAAGAGCGTGTCCATCGCCATCTTCACGTTGAGCCAAACTGGACATCACCGCATGGAGCTTCTCCGCATAGGGACGAGCAGAAACGGCTGCATCCTGTGCCCGACGTAATTTTGCTGCAGCAACCATTTTCATCGCTTTGGTGATCTGCTGGGTGTTTTTTACCGAGCCGATCCGCTTTTTTATGTCCTTCAGACTTGCCATCTGTCCAAACCTTTATCGAATCAGGCTACAAACTGACCTTTGAACTCATCCAGAGCTGCTTTAATCCGCCCTTCAAGATCGTCATCAATTTTATTTTTTGCTGCAAGATCTTTTATGACGTCTGCATGTTGAGCTTCCATGAAAGAGACCATTTCGCTTTCATAGCGCTGGACGGCAGTTGCCGGAAAATCATCACAGTAGCCATTGTTGGCTGCATAGATTGCCAGAACCTGAACAGCAACCGGAAGGGGCTTGTATTGGCCCTGCTTTAGAATCTCAACCAGACGGGCACCACGATTAAGCTGTGCCTGGGTTGCAGCATCAAGATCGGAACCAAACTGGGCAAAGGCCGCCATTTCCCGATACTGAGCAAGAGCCAACCGCAAAGTGCCTGCGACCTGCTTCATAGACTTAACTTGCGCTGAACCACCAACACGGGAGACAGACAAACCAACATTGATGGCAGGACGGACGCCAGAATAGAACAAATCGGTCTCAAGGAAGATCTGGCCATCGGTAATCGAGATAACATTGGTCGGAATATAAGCAGAAACGTCTCCAGCCTGTGTCTCAATAATCGGCAACGCTGTCAATGACCCAGCCCCTTTGGCATCGCTCAATTTACAAGCGCGCTCAAGCAACCGGCTATGCAGATAGAAAACATCACCCGGAAAAGCTTCACGTCCTGGTGGCCGGCGGAGCAACAGTGACAACTGCCTGTAAGCAACAGATTGTTTTGAAAGATCATCATAAATAATCAGGGCATGTTTACCGTTATCACGGAAAAACTCACCCATAGTCACACCGGTATATGGAGAGATAAACTGTAGCGGTGCCGGGTCAGATGCCGTTGCAGCAACAACGATGGTGTAGTCCATTGCTCCCTGTTGGCGCAACTTGTCAACCACCTGTGCAACGGTCGACCGCTTTTGACCAATCGCGACATAGATACAAATGACCCCGTTACCTTTCTGGTTGATAATGGTGTCAGTTGCCACGGCAGTTTTTCCGGTCTGCCGGTCACCAATGATCAGTTCCCGCTGTCCACGGCCAATCGGGACCATTGCATCAATGGCTTTAAGCCCTGTTTGCATTGGTTCATGGACCGATTTACGATCGACAATCCCCGGTGCCTTCAGTTCTACCTGGCTGTAGGTATCGGTTTTGATCTCACCTTTACCATCAATCGGAATTCCTATACCGTTAACAACTCGACCAACCAGCGCGTCACCAACCGGGACCTGAACAATCTGTTCAGTCCGTTTAACGAGGTCACCCTCTTTGATGTGTTCTGAGTCGCCAAGGATCGCGGCACCGACATTATCTTCTTCAAGGTTAAGGACCATTCCCATGGTTCCACCAGGGAATTCAAGAAGCTCACCGGACATGGCTTTATCAAGACCATGAATGCGGGCAATACCGTCACCCACCGAGATAATGGTCCCGGTTTCGCTGACCTCAACTTCACGACCGAAGTCTTCAATCTGCTTCTTGATTATTGCACTGATTTCTTCTGCTCTAATTTCCATAATCTTTTGTTACCCCTTTGCTAAGGTATCTGCAATCCGTTTCAGCTGGGTTTTCACGCTACCGTCAAAAAGTTTACCGTCCATTTCGGCCTGAAGACCGCCAATCAACGATTTATCTATATCTACGCTCAGAACAACCTTTTTACCTGTTTGCGTTTCAAGGCTTTTTTTGATCTCTTCTTCACGTTTTTTTGTCAATTTGTTTGCAGATTTAATATTCGCGCGAACGACGCCTGACAATTCATCAGCAAACCGACGATAATTATTATCGATTTCCGGAATATATATGATTCTCCCTTTTTCAAGGAGCAGATCAAGAAAATGACTCATTCCGTCACTTAGTTGAAGAAGCTTGACAATGTCACGCATGATTGCGGTCTTTTTTTCCAGCGGAAAAGTTGGACTGTCGAGCAGCAATCGCAACAAGTCTTCTCTTTTCAATACTGTTGCAACTTCCACCAGTTCTTCGGCATATTTCTCGACCTGCTTCTCTTCAGAAGCTATTCCCAACAACGCCTTGGCATATCTTATTGCAATCGCACTGTTACTCAATGTAGCTCTCCCACCTTTTGCATATACTCGTCAATCAAACGGGTATCATCATCTTTGGTGAAGTTCTTGTTCAATAAATCTTCAGCGATACCAACAGCTAATTGAACTGCTTCACGTTGCAATTCCGTCCGCGCTTTAGCGACCTCAAGTTCAGCCGCTTTTTCCGCATCCTGCTCAATTTTTGCTGCCATCAGTTTTGCGCTATCTATAATCTTTATTTTCTCCAATTCCCCTTCACGGCGAATCGAGTCACTTATCTCTGCAATCTCTTCCGTTGCCCGGGCCAACTTGCGATCATATTCGGCAAATTTAGCTTCTGCGTCCAGTTTGGCCTGTTGTGCTTCTGCCAAAGCCTTCTCGATGCCTTCGCGACGACCTGAAAGCCCTTTTTTTATTGGCTTGGTTAAAAAATAAACCAGGATAGCAACGACAATGGCAAAATTAAAGATTCGATAAAGAAAATCCTTCATCAACACACCACTCTCGACCTCATGGCCACCACCTGAAGCAAAAACACTTCCAGAGATGAGACCAATGATGAGAAATGATATAAGAACCGCTTTAATTTGACTGTGCATATTTCTTAAACCTTCCCTGCTTTAAGCCAACTCGCGGCCCAGAATTTTAGTGGCAATCTGACCGGCTAATGCTCCCGCTTCTTTTTTCAGCGTCTTGTCAGCTTCTTCTGCTTCTTTGCCAACCTGAGTTTTGATTGCCTGCATCCGTGCAGCAGCTTTACCCTGAGCCTCCAGCAAAATTTTTGCTTCTTCTTCATTCGCTGATTTTTTTAATTTGTTACGCTCATCGTTAGCTTGGATTTTTGCATCGCTGAGTTGTTGCTGATAGCGTTGCATTTTTTCGTCAATATCAGTCTCGAGATTTTTTGCCGCTGCAAGTGAACCTGTGACCTTCTCAGCGCGCTCAGCAATAACCTTTTTCAGCGGCCGATACAGCAGTTTGTTCAAAACAACCAGGAGGATAATGAAGTTAAGGAACTGCAGACCAAGGGTCCAGTCAACGCTTATCACTTAGCTTACCTCTTTATTATGTAGGATAGTGTTTTCGGTATACTGTATACAATATGCCGACTTATAAAGACTTAAAAAAAGGGGTTTTTATTAAGGAACGAATAGCTATCATAAATTACCAACCACTGTCAAGCATCCTGCTTCCTTATTCTATTTAATTTTTTGTTTTCCTGTTTCTTTTGTTTTGATATCCGCAACAATTTTTTGCGGGGTTGTCATTTTTATTTCCCCGTTGAAGATCACTTTTTCAGCAATTTTTATTGACGCCGCTTCAATCGTTCCTTCAACTTGTGCCGGTGCACGTAAATCCACCAGTGTGGTCGCCTTAATGCCCCCCTTAAATCGACCGCTGAGGATTAATGCCCCGACATCAATGCTCCCATCGATTTCTGCTGTCTCACCAACAATCAGGGTATCCGTAGAAGTGATCTCTCCAGAAAATACCCCATCAAGGCGAACCAGTTCATCAAAGTTCAGTTTTCCTTCAAACCGGCTTCCCGGGCCAAGAAATGCTTTGATATCGGCTTTATCTATTGCTATTGGTTTTTTCATTTGCTCTTCTTTTTTCCCACCAAACATGTCAAACCTCACTTTCCATTTAGTTTAACTTCATTCCTGTTTTCAACCTATCAGATCAACAATTCTGCTTAATTCGTCCTGATCATGATAGCTGATTTCAATCTTCCCCCCCTTGTCTTTCGCATACAATTTTACTTGGGTCCCCAATTGTTGCCTGAGACTGTTTTCGAGTGCAATGAGGTTGGGATCTATTTCTTTATCAACGGGCGCCTTATGTATTCTCGTACCAAGTGTGCTTTTTATTTTTTTAACCAGCTTCTCAGTTTCTCTAACCGATAATTTCTTTCTGATCACTTCCAGACTAGCTTCAATAATATCTTCGTCCTGCTCCAATGCCAACAACGCCCGTGCGTGCCCCATGCTTAAACGACTCTCTGCGACGTCATTTTTTACTTTTTCAGGCAGCCGCAACAACCTCAAAGAGTTGGTCACTGTCGACCGATCCTTACCCACCCGCTTTGCTACCTCTTCCTGCATAAGGTCAAAGCTATCCATAAGATAACGATAGGCCCCTGCTTCCTCCAAGGGGTTCAAATCTTCTCGCTGAATATTTTCTATGAGGGCAATTTCCAAAGCCCAGTCTTCACTCACATCTTGAATGACAACAGGAACACGTTCCAGACCTGCTTTTTGTGCTGCCCTCCAACGCCTTTCACCTGCAATAATCTGATAACAATCATCCTGCCGGCGAACAACTAATGGTTGAATAATCCCCTTTTCCTGAATCGAGGCGACCAGCTCAGACATTTTACCATCATCAAAGCTTTTCCGCGGTTGTCGCGCATGGGGTTTAAGTTCTTCTATCGGACAAGAAAAATACTTTTTCCCCCCTTCTTGTGCTGCAGAACTTAACAGGGCTCCAATTCCCTTGCCCAGAGCTGGTCGCTTTACCTTAGCCATGAGCACCCCCCACTAAAACCTCCTGAGCTAAATCGATATATGCCTGAGCCCCCCGAGAACCGATATCGTACATTAATACAGGCTGACCATAGCTTGGAGCTTCTGAAAGCCTGACATTTCTTGGGACAACAGTTCTAAAAACACGATCACCAAAATGGGCCCTGATTTCATCACTGACCTGGTGGCACAAATTATTCCTCCCATCAAACATCGTCAGAAGTATTCCTGCGATATCCAATTTTGGGTTTAACTCCTGCTGTACCAAGCGTATTGTTTGCATCAACTGTCCTAACCCCTCCATCGCGTAAAACTCACACTGTAATGGGACAAGTACTGAATTTGCAGCAGACAAAGCGTTGACCGTCAGAAGGCTCAGAGACGGGGGACAATCAATAATCACATATTCATAGTCTTCGACCAATTCAGAGGTTGTTGTTTTCAACTGTTTTTCACGGCCAGGTCGATTAATCAACTCAATCTCTGCACCAATCAGATCGGTATTGGATGGCAACACATCAAGGTAACCTAAAGTCGTTTTCTGCAACACCTCCAACGCCGAAACCTCACCAAGCAAAACATTATAAACTGTTGTAATTATTGATGTTTTATCAATTCCAAGGCCACTACAGGCATTTGCTTGGGGGTCCATGTCAATTAATAGTGTCTTTTTTTCCGCCGCAGCTAATGATGCAGCAAGATTGACCGCGGTAGTCGTTTTACCAACGCCACCCTTCTGATTTGCAATGGCTATAATTTTTGCCATCAATTAGGTACTCCTCTACAAAACAGTTATCGACAGGATATTAATAAGCAGGCAATACAAAGATGAGACAATATCATATGCCCTGTCTTAATTCAGCCCCTATTTACTACTAAACTTTTTCAGCAACGGTTTTTAAGAACAATAAGCACTCTTTCTGCTTGTGAATAAGGGAGAGCATAGTTCAAAATCTCAGGCTCTTCAAAACAATCATTATTCTGAAGCATCTTTATATCTTGCAGCTCTACTCCCCCCTCTGGTCCCTTCATCGCTATAATTTTCCCATCAGGCATCAACAGGGGATAAGCATACTCAATAAAAGTATTCAATGATGAAAATGCGCGGCTCAACACCACATCATATTTTTTTTGTTGCGGGTCTGTTTGGCTTAAAACTTCAACCCTCGACTGTTGAATCGTTAAATTTCTCAGGTTCAACTTTCTTTTGACATGCTTTTGAAAGTTCACTTTTTTTCCTACACTATCCACTGAGATAATTTTGATTTCCGGATCAGCAATAGCTAAAGGAATACCAGGAAAACCGCCACCAGATCCCATATCTAAAATTTTTTCTGCAGGGCCTAAATGATCAAGCAACATCAATGAATCCAACAGATGCTTTTCTATAGCTTCAGCGCGATCAGTAATTGCAGTCAGGTTAACCTTCTGGTTCCAGCGCAGCATTTCATCCAGAAATTCCAGCTCTCTTTTAATGACAGTTTCTGAAAGAGAAATATTCAGCTTTGAAGCACCGTTAATGAAATACTCAATCATGATTTTTTTTACGAAGATAAACCTGAATAACCGCAATTGCTGCGGGAGTTACCCCCTGTATTCTCGCCGCCTGTCCCAAGCTTATCGGTCTTATTTTTTTAAGCTTTTCCCTGACTTCTGAAGATATGCTTTGTATTGCATCATAATTAAGATTTTCTGGAAGCTTGACATCTTCCTGCTCGTGATCTCTTTTTACCTGTTCAAGCTGTCTCTTTATATAACCTTCATACTTAATGGCGATTTCTACCTGCTCAAGAGACTGAGAAGAAAATTCTTTCAGATCAGTACAAACATCGGCAAGACCTTGCATGTTAATGTCTGGGCGACGCAACAGATGCTCCAGACTTACACCACTCTTCAAAACACCTAGACCCAACTTCTCAACCGTATCCTTATCTGATGAAGTTACGGTTTTTTCCCGCAGCAATGAAAAAGCTGCATCAACTTCCTGTTGCTTTTTTATAAACCGCTCCCAACGTTTATCACTCACCAGACCAATCTCGCGGCCCAACTCCGTTAATCTTTGATCGGCATTATCTTCTCGAAGCAACAACCGATATTCGGAGCGGGAAGTAAACATTCGGTAAGGATCCGTCGTTGGCTGGGTTATTAAATCATCAACCATCACCCCAAGATAACCCTGATCACGGCCAATAACAACAGGGCTCTCCCCCTGGCACTGCCGGGCGGCATTTATACCAGCAAGAATACCCTGTCCGGCGGCCTCTTCATACCCAGAAGTCCCATTAATCTGTCCAGCATGAAATAACCCTTTTATTGCTCTTGTTTCCAGAGTTGCTTTCAGCTGCACTGGCTCTACAAAATCGTATTCAATGGCATATCCAGGTCGCATGATTTCGACAGACTCAAAGCCAACCATTGAGCGAAAATAAGCCAACTGCACATCAGGCGGTAAAGAAGTGGACAACCCACTAGGATACATCTCGCTGCCTCTGACGCCCTCGGGTTCAATAAAAGATTGATGGCTATTTTTATCTGGAAAACGGACGATTTTGTCTTCTATAGAGGGACAATACCGGGGGCCAATACCTTCGATTATTCCCGCATATAGTGGAGACTTATCTAAATTGTCTCTTATTATTTTATGGGTTTTTTCATTTGTTTCAGCAATAAAGCAATCAACCTGCTTTCGTTCTATTTTTTCCGTCAGAAAAGAAAATGGTCTGATTATTTTATCGCCCGGCTGCCTTTCCAATTTTGTAAAATCAATCGATCGCGCTGATAATCTTGCAGGAGTCCCTGTCTTCAATCTGCCAACCCTCAATCCATGGGAAGACAGTGAAGCAGATATTCCCTCAGCCGAAGGCTCTCCTGCCCTTCCGCCAGCATAATGATTTAAACCGACATGAATAAGCCCACGCATAAAAGTTCCCGTTGTCAGAACGACTGCCTGGCCTAAAAAATCCAAACCCTCTCGCGTCCTGACGCCAACAATCCGATCCCGTTCGACTAAAATATCATCGACAAGCCCTTGCTTGAGATCAAGCAAGGGTTCTTCCTCAATGACATTTTTCATCCTTGCGCTATATGCCATTCGATCGGCCTGTGCTCTCGCAGCGCGAACAGCCGGTCCTTTTCTGGTGTTGAGACGTCTAAATTGAATTCCTGTTGCGTCAATATTTAAACCCATCTCTCCACCCAGAGCATCGACCTCATGAACAAGATGTCCCTTAGCTAATCCTCCAATCGACGGATTACATGACATCTGTGCTATTGTATCTAGACCGATTGTTAACAGCAGTGCAGAACAACCCATTCGCGCCGCCGCCAATGCAGCTTCACAGCCCGCATGACCCGCTCCAACCACAATAACCTGATAATTCTTTCCGTAGCCGCTCATGTCAAACAAACTCTCCATGTTTCACGTGAAACATTTATTTACCAATACAAAAACCAGAGAAAACATCATCCAAGATATCTTCAGTTGTTGTTTCACCAGATATTTGTCCTAAGAAATAAAGAGCTTCACGAACATCAAAGGCCAACAACTCTAAACTGTCCGTATCACAACAGGACACTAAAGCCCTATTAACAGGCTCCAAACAACCATAAAGAGCATCGTAGTGACGTCTTTCGGTCAACAAAACCGTTTCCGAATTTTCTATATAGTCAGCCATCAGAAAAGAAGAAATTCCAGATTTAAGTTGATCTAACCCTGCACCTGTTTTAGAGGAAACTTCATAGGATGGAAAATCTTTGAAACAATGTAAATCACGCTTAATCGTTTTATCCATTTTCGTAAAAACAACAAAAGTGGGTAAACCAACACAATAATCCAAAGCAGAATAATCCAGGTCATCAGCTGGTCTGCTGGAATCAACCACGAGTAATACCAGATCGGCTAGAGCGAGTTTCTGCTCAGTCCGACGAATTCCTTCAGCTTCAACTAAATCTCTTGATTCTCGCAATCCCGCCGTATCAACAAGGGAGACGGGAACACCATCAATAGTAATACCTTCCTCAAGGAAATCTCGAGTTGTCCCAGGGATATCGGTAACAATAGCACGATCCTCACCCAACAGTGCATTCAGCAAGGAACTCTTTCCAGCATTAGGCTGGCCAACAAGAAGGATGGAAGCACCCTCGCTTAAAACACGTCCACAGGTATAACTATTTGTAATTATTTGTATTTTTGATTTTATATTCGTCAAAACAGAGAAGAATTCAGCAATATTTTCTGCGGGCAGATCTTCCTCAGGAAAATCAATCCAGGCCTCAGCTAAAACCAGAATATTCTTAAGTTGAGAAGTAAAAGAATATATTTCCCGGCTCAAAGCACCATCCATTTGTTTAAGTGCAAGTTTACGAGAAGAATCAGTTTTTGCGTGAATCAGCCTGGATACGGCCTCTGCTTGCGAAAGATCAAGGCGCCCACTCATATAAGCACGATAAGTAAATTCACCAGGTTCTGCCAATCGAAGACCGATTGATTGATAAAGATCAAGAATGGATTTAACTATCTGCTGTCCACCATGACATTGTATTTCAACAACATCTTCACGCGTATAAGTATGAGGAGCTGCCATATATACAGCCATAACCTCATCAACAACATTCTCAGATCTATCCCTGAGAAAACCATGATATAAGCGGTGGGAATCCAGTTTAGGATGTTTAACGGAGGGCTTAAAGAAACGTAAAAGTGCCGACAAGGAGTCGGCACCTGATATTCTGACAATAGCTATTCCAGCCTCACCAGAAGCAGTTGCCGGCGCAATAATAGTATCAGCTCTATTCATCTGCGCCTACAAGTCATCAGTCTGGCTGACGCCGGATAAGGTATTGTTGGAGAATTGTAAGGAGATTATTTGTTAACCAATACAAAACCAAACCAGCTGGAAAATTAAGAAACATAAAAGTAAAAACAACTGGCATCATCAACATTATTTTTTCTTGTGTAGGATCCATGTTTGTTGGGGTCATTTTTTGCTGTAAAAACATTGTGACCCCCATAATAAGAGGGGTTACATAATAAGGATCTTTGGCAGACAGATCTGTAATCCACAACATAAAAGGTGCATGGCGTAACTCTATAGAACCAAGAAGAACCCTATACAAAGCAAAGAAAACAGGAATTTGAATGATCATTGGTAAACATCCTCCCATAGGATTGACTTTATTTTCCTTATAGAAAGACATCATTTCCTGATTCAACTTCTGTTTATCACTTCCATATTTCTCACGCAATTTCTTCATTTCAGGTTGAAGCTTCTGCATCCCCTTCATCGACTTATAACTTTTTTGTGTTAACGGCCAAAAAATTAATTTAATACAAACAGTAAGCAGAATAATAGCAAAGCCATAATTTCCTAAATAATTATAGAAAAACTTCAAAACAACCATAAGGGGCTTTGATAATGGATGAAAAAAACCATAATTAATAACATCATCAAATTGATGGCCGGCAGCTAGTAAAAATTTATCATCCTTAGGTCCAAAATAAGATGTGTAATTCAAAGATATTTCTTGGTCTGAAAGTAATGTGATAAGTTCGGAAGTAAATTTGTTTTCCACAAATCCATCACCGGTACTTATAAAAACCTGTTCAGAAGAATTATAAGGATCAATAGCATTCAAAAAGTATTTACTGGAATATCCGGACCAAACAATTTTATTTTTGTATATTTTAGGAGATTCTTCCAACTTAGCTGGCTTGTCCTCCTGTAATTTATCTCCATCATAAGTGACAGGTCCAACAAACGTGTACATTGCTGATTTACTATCTTTATCCCATGCCGAAATTAAAGATAAATTAGAACGACCTGAAACGGGAGCAGAAGAACTATTTGTAATACGAATATTAAGATCAAAAGAATAAGAATCGGGATAGAAAGTATATGTTTTTGTAACGATAATATCATTTATAGAAGCGACAAAACTAATATTAACTTTTTCATTCTCAATATCAATATGTTTAGTTTTATTAATAATTTTATAATTTAAGTTCTTAGGTATATAAAGCCCATCACTTCCAAAATTTTGTAATGTGGATAAATTAAAGTTTGGACTTTCTAAAAGAGTAAATAATTTTGAATTTTCTTCATTTGTTTCATTATATTTTTTAAGTACAATTGAATTAATTGTTGCTCCAACAGTTGATAACTTAATATCAAAATAACCAGATGAAACAGTTAAAAAAGATTCTTTTCATTTTGATTGTTAATAATATCAGGCTTGGAATTAATAACGACTGATTTTATCTTTTCTTCGCCTTTATCGACTTTTTGATCTTGCTGAGTTTCTTCAACAACCACTGGTTGTTGAACCTGCTGTTGTGGTGCAAAAAAAAGACTATAAGCAGACCACAAAATAACTATAAGAACAACGGCAAGAATAGTTCGATTATTATCCATTTTTAAATATCCTGATTTTTAATTGAAGGAACAGGGTCATAACCACCGACATGAAAAGGGTGACATTTAAGTATCCTCTTAATTGCAAAAAAACTACCCTTAAATAATCCAAAAGTAAGGATACAATCCCGTGCGTAAGAAGAACATGTCGGGTAAAATCGGCAGGATCTAGGAGTAAAAGGTGAAATGCAATTACGATAAATATCTATTAAAAATATAAATATATATTTAGTCATTATCAATTGCCATCTTCAAAAAAGAGAATTTAACTCCATAACTATTTCTGAAGAAGAAAGTAAAGTTGAGCCCCGCTTTGCAATTACAGAATAATCACATGTAGGATATTTGTTTTTTGATTGACGAAAAAATTCACGTACCATTCTTTTTAGTCTATTCCGTTGGACGGCATTTCCGACTTTTCGGGTAACTGTAATACCCAATCGTGAATTTTTCTCTGAATTATCTAAAACCAAAAGTACAAAATGGGGTGTATGATATTTACACCCCATTTTTCTAATCAACTGATATTCCCATCGCTTACGCAAACGCATAAAAGTGGGATAACAATTATTCATATATTATTTTTGCGGTATAGATACCGTCAAAGACTTACGCCCGCGTGCGCGACGATTATTTATTGTCTTTCTACCATTTTTAGTCTGCATCTTTTTACGGAATCCATGAGTTCTCTTCCGCTTAATACGGCTTGGTTGAAAAGTTCGTTTAGACATTATATATCTCCTCGTTTAAAACTGACAAAGCAGTACTTTTAATCATAGACTTAAAAAATTGTCAACAAAAATTCCTTTAAAAATCTACTGGTAGATATTATAAATAAACATTATAGTGGTGTATTCTAAAAAGCTTGAAACATGCAAAAAACAAAAACAATAAATAAAATAATCAATAAAATTAACTATTTATATTTATTATAAAATATAAACATGCGTTGATAATCTGTGGATAAAAAATGAATTCAATCTGGCAAAAAACATTAGAAAAATTAAAATCCAAAATAAGTGAGCAAAATTTTTCAACCTGGATAGCTCCAATCAACCCGATTAAACTGTCCGGCAATCAATTGAATGTTGAAGTTCCCAATAAATTTATTAAAGATTGGATAAATGATAATTATAAAAAAGAAATTGAGGAAACGCTATCTGACATAGGCACAGAAAATTATATTTTAGATATAAAAATAAATAAAAAAACACAAAAAAAATTAAAAAAACAAGAAATATCACCGGAAAACTTAAATAAAAAAGAAATAAAAAATTTAAATAGTCATAAAGAAAATATTCCTAATTTAAATCCTAAATATACATTCGATACATTTGTAGCAGGAACATCAAATCAATTTGCTCATGCTGCTGCTATGGCTGTTTCAAATAATCCCGCAACAACATATAACCCATTATTTATATATGGTGGTGTTGGCTTAGGAAAAACACATCTAATAAATGCTATAGGCAATGAAATATACAAAAAAAATAAAAATACAAAGATATGTTATTATTCTTCAGAAAGATTTACAAATGAACTTATAAATTCACTAAGACATGCTAAAATGAATGATTTTAGAAATAAATTTAGATCTATAGATATTTTATTAATAGATGATATTCAATTTATAGCAGGTAAAAAGAGTACACAAGAAGAATTTTTTCATACTTTTAATGCATTATATGAATCACATAAACAAATAATAGTAACTTCTGATAAATTTCCTAAAGAAATTCCGGATTTAGAAGAAAGATTACGCTCAAGATTTGAATGGGGATTAATAGCAGATATACAAGCTCCAGACACAGAAACAAAACAAGCAATTCTTAATATGAAAGCAGATCAGAATAATATTATATTATCTGAAGACGTTATATATTTTCTTGCTAATTCAATATCTAACAATGTACGAGAACTAGAAGGTTATCTTATAAGAATAGGAGGCATATGCAAGTTTAACCTCAACTCCTATCACTATACAAATGGCTAAAAAAATATTGAAAGATATAATTGTTGAAAATAGTAAAGAGATAACTATAGAAAAAATACAAAAAACAGTTGCAGACCACTATCAAATAAAAACAAGTGAATTAAAATCAGCAAAACGTTTAAAAAATATTGTTTTTCCCAGGCAAGTAGCTATGTATATTAGTCGTAATATTACAAGTTTATCATTTCCAGAAATTGGAGCTAAATTTGGTGGAAAAGACCATTCAACTATAATACATGCGATAAAAAAAATAGAAAAAACGATGAAAGAAGATTTATATATTAAAAAAACCATAGAAAAGCTTATTGAAAACCTGAGCATATGAATGTGTATAAATGAATTTATAAGTTTATAAGTTTAAATATAAACAAAAATCAAATTTTATAAACAGAATTTAAACAACCTTTAAAAGATCATTTTTTGTATATTTTTTAAGTAGTTACAGACATATAAACTTTTAAACAGTCTCTACTATTACTACTGTATTTATAT
Organism: uncultured Desulfuromusa sp.; assembly: GCF_963675815.1. Classification (NCBI taxonomy): domain Bacteria; kingdom Pseudomonadati; phylum Thermodesulfobacteriota; class Desulfuromonadia; order Desulfuromonadales; family Geopsychrobacteraceae; genus Desulfuromusa; species uncultured Desulfuromusa sp. The sequence continues at coordinate 1,317,802 of NZ_OY776574.1, read as the reverse complement.
TAAATATTAATAAAAGATTTAGTTGATGTTGATGGAGGAATTATGCAGTTCACTATAAGTAAAATATATTTTTTTAGATGGTCTTTCAAAAGTCCAAGGAATTGTGGAAAAAAGACACACTATCCCCATCTTGGCTAACGTCTTGATAGAAGCAAAAAATAACGAAATAACGATTACAGCTACAGATTTGGAAGTAGGTTTAAAATCTAAGTATGAAGCTAATATTATAAATGAAGGAAGAATAACTATTTCAGCAAAAAAACTGTATGAAATAATAAAAGAACTTCCAGATAAGGAAATAAATTTTGTATCTAAAAATAATTTTTGGGTAGAAATTAAATGTGATAAATCTATTTTTAATTTAGTAGGTTTATCTCCTGATGAATTTCCTAAATTTCCAGATATAGAATTGAATAATAATTTTATAAATAAAAATGATTTAAGTGAAATGATTGAAAAAACATTATTTTCAGTATCAAATGATGAAACTAAATTTAATCTTACAGGAATATATATAAAATCAGATAAAATTGATGATATTAATAATATTATATTTGTTTCTACAGACGGTCATAGATTGTCAATGATTCAAAAAAAATATGATAATGAATTAGATAAAAGATATTCTGATGGTTTTATTCTTCCTAAAAAAGGAATTATAGAAATAAAGAAAATATTAGAAACAATGGATGATGATATTAATATAGGTATTTCTGATAATAATTTTTCTGTAAATAATAAAAAAACGACCTTAATTATGAGAATGGTCGATGGAGACTTTCCTGATTATAAAAGAGTTATTCCCGATAAAGGAAATAATGCTGCAATTATAGATAAAAATTTATTTTTACATGCTCTTAAAAGAATATCTATATTATCAAGTGAAAAGTCAAAAGGTGTGTAAAAATAAATTTAAAAAAAGATTTACTAACTCTAACTTCTTCTAATCCTGATTTAGGAGATGCAAAAGAAGAAATAAATATTATTTATAATGGTGATGATATTTCCATAGGATTTAATGCTAAGTATATAATAGATATATTACAGGTTATAAAAAAAGATAATATAATTTTTAATTTAAAAGATAATATATCTCCTGGACGTATAAATCCTGAAAATGATGAAAATCATCTTTGTGTAATTATGCCAATGCGCTTGTAAAATTAATTTTATTTAAATGTATATTAGAAGAATAGAAGCAGATAATTTTAGAAATTTAAAAAAAATTATAATTGAACCTAATAAAAAATTAAATTTTATTTATGGTAATAATGCTCAAGGGAAAACTAATTTAATTGAACTTATATATTTTTCTTCACTTTACAAGAGTTTTAGGACTAATAAAAATATTGATCTTATTAATATTGATAGTGATAAACTAAAAATTAATTTAGAAGTAATAAATAATAATGTAAATAATAATGTAAAAATAAAATTTGATAATAAAAATAAAAAAAATATTTTTATAAATAATAAAAAACCTGAAAGTAATGTTTTTTATAAAATATTAAATTCAATTATTTATTATCCTGATGAAATAATTTATTTAAAATCATATCCACTTTATAGACGAAATTTAATAGATAGATCTATTTTTTTTATAAATAATGAATATATAAATTTATTTAAAAAATATATAAAATGTTTAAAACAAAGAAATATCTTTTTAAATTAAAAAATAATGAAAATGATATTTGGCGAGATCAACTTATTGAATATTCTCATTTAATTATTTTAGAAAGAATTTCTTATATTAAAAAAATAAATATTTTTTTTAATTATTTTTTTGATAAAAGTAATATTGATGAAAAGTATTCTATTAAATATGGTGATTACAAGGAAGATGAAATAAAAGATATTCTTCTTAATAAATTTAAAAAATATGAAATGAATGAAAAAAAATGTGGATATACACTTGTTGGTCCACATATTGATGATTTTGTTTTTTTTATAAATAATAATAATATTAATAAATATTCTTCAGAGGGACAGAAAAGGTCATTTCTTCTTAGTTATAAACAAGCACAATTAAAAATATATAAAAATATATATGGTTATTATCCAATACTTTTATTTGATGATATGGGTAATGAATTAGATTTTTCTAGAAAAAATAGTATTTTTAATAAAATATTGGAAGATTCAGGTCAGGTATTTATTACAACAATGGATATTCCTGTTATCGCAAATAATGATGATAATTATCAAGTCTTTGAGGTAAATAACGGTAACTTTTCTGAATTTATTGAGAAATAAGGTTGATTATGTCAGACGAAAAAAAATATGGGGCAGAAAGTATACAAGTTTTAGAAGGTTTAGAAGCTGTTAGAAAAAGACCTGCAATGTATATAGGTTCAACATCAGTTAATGGACTTCATCATCTTGTTTATGAGGTTGTTGATAATGCAATTGACGAATCTTTAGCAGGCCACTGTAATGAAATAATAGTTGTTATTCATGAAGATTGTTCTGTAACAGTTGAAGATAATGGACGTGGAATACCTGTAGAAATGCATGAAACACAACATAAATCAGCTGCTGAAGTTGTTATGACAGTTCTTCATGCGGGTGGAAAATTTGATGATAATGGTGAAGGTGCTTACAAAGTTTCAGGTGGTCTTCACGGTGTTGGTGTTTCAGTTGTTAATGCCCTGTCGAGTCAACTCGATTTGGAGATAAGGCGTGATGGTAAAATATATAGGCAAAGTTATAAAAAAGGTATTCCTGTTGAGCCATTAAAAATTGACGGTGAAACGATCAAGCGTGGAACCAAAATTACTTTTTGGCCTGATAATGAAGTGTTTGATACATCAGATTTTTCTTTTGCAACACTATCGCAACGATTACGTGAACTTGCGTTTTTAAATGCAGGAGTAAAAATAAAAATAACAGATACAAGAACAGAAAAAAGTCATGAATTTATTTATGAAGGAGGTATTCGTTCTTTTGTTGAATATCTTAACAGGGCAAAAAGTCCACTTCATCCTGAACCTATTTATTTTCATGGTGAAAAAGGGGGAGCAGAGATTGAGATAGCGATTCAATATAACGATAGTTATGATGAAAAAATATTCTGCTTTGCCAACAATATTAATACTCATGAAGGTGGAACGCATCTGAGTGGTTTTAAAGGGTCGTTAACCCGAACAATGAATGCTTATGCTACAGCGAATAATTTACTAAAAAACACCAAGGTTGCAATTTCTGGAGATGACATGCGAGAGGGTATAGCCGCGGTTATATCTGTCAAGCTTTCTGATCCTCAATTCGAAGGACAAACAAAAACCAAGTTGGGAAATTCTGAAATAAAAGGGTATGTGGAAACTTTGATGAATGACCAACTGGCTAGTTTTTTAGAGGAAAATCCACAGGTTGCCAAGAAAATTTTAGAAAAAGGGATTGAGGCGGCTCGTGCCCGCGAAGCAGCTCGTAAAGCACGTGATTTAACCCGCCGAAAAGGAGCATTGGAAGGACTTTCTCTTCCGGGAAAATTGGCAGATTGTCAGGAAAAAGACCCCGCTCTCTGTGAAATTTATCTCGTCGAGGGCGATTCTGCTGGTGGAAGTGCAAAACAGGGGCTGTGAACGACGTTACCAGGCTATTTTGCCTCTTAAGGGAAAAATCCTTAATGTTGAAAAAGCCCGATTTGATAAAATGTTAACTTCAAATGAGATTCGCACCCTTATCACAGCGATGGGAACCGGCATTGGTAAAGATGATTTTGATATAGCAAAGTTACGTTATCATCGTGTTATTATCATGACTGATGCCGATGTTGATGGCTCTCATATCCGGACATTATTATTGACATTCTTTTTCAGACAAATGCCTGAAATTGTTGAAAGAGGGCATCTGTATATTGCGCAACCTCCCCTTTATAAAGCCAAACGCGGCAAAAGAGAACTTTATCTCAAAGATGATGATGTTTTACTGGATTACCTCCTCGATATAGGAACAGAAGGAATATCTTTGGAAATGGAGGGAGGTCAGAAAGTTCTGCGTGGTAAACAGATTATCCCGACGCTTCGCAATATCATTAATTATAATCAGCATTTTGAAAAATAGTTAACCGTGGAGTTCCTGGTGAAATATTGAAAATATTTATCAAGGGTAAAATTCGTAATGGTTTTGCTGATAAAGCAAATTTAGAACCGCTTGCTGAACATTTACGCCAATTAGAAGAGCGTGCCAAATTTGAAGTTATGGAAAATCCAGATAGGATACTGGTTACTTTCGGCAATTTACATGCCCGGATTGACAGGCAAATAGTTGAAATTCTTTCCTCACACGAATATAAGCTGTTATTACAATCTTATAGGCTTATAGAAGATATTTGTCTAAAAGAACCTGTTTATCTGACTGCTGAAGATAAGGAAAGCATTGAAGTTACTGATCGTGAAGAATTACTCGATGTTTTTCTGGCACGTGCAAAAAAGGTCAGTATATACAAAGATATAAGGGACTTGGAGAAATGAATCCAGATCAGTTGTGGGAAACAACCATGGATCCGGATAAACGAGTTCTGTTGCAGGTGACAATAGAGGATGCGGTCAGAGCAGACGAAATATTTACCGTTTTGATGGGTGACCAGGTAGAGCCGCGTCGTGAATTTATAGAGCTTAATGCTCTACAGGTTGCTAATTTGGATGTTTGATCAATAAAAATTTCCTTTTGGAAGTTTGGAGGATATAGATGTTGTCAGAGCAGAACAAAGTTACAGTAAATATTGTAGATGAAATGCGTAAATCCTATATGGATTATGCAATGAGCGTCATTATTGGTCGGGCTTTACCCGATGTTCGTGACGGACTGAAACCTGTCCATCGACGTATTTTATACGCCATGTATGATCTTAATAATGATTTTAACAAGCCTTATAAAAAATCGGCGCGTGTTGTTGGTGATGTTATAGGTAAATACCATCCACATGGTGATACTGCCGTTTATGATTCAATTGTCCGAATGGCACAGGATTTTTCCATGCGCCACCCCTTGGTTGACGGTCAGGGAAATTTTGGTTCAGTCGATGGTGATTCTGCTGCAGCGATGCGTTATACCGAAATTCGGATGGATCGACTTGCCCATGAATTGTTGAACGACATCGATAAAGAAACGGTTGCTTTTGGTCCTAACTATGATGATTCATTGGAAGAACCTTTGGTTCTTCCTTGTAAATATCCAAACCTTCTGGTTAATGGTTCAGAGGGGATCGCCGTAGGGATGGCAACCAAAATTCCTCCCCATAATCTGGGGGAGGTGATAGATGGTCTTATCGCTCTGATTGACGATCCACGTATCAGCATAGAAGAATTGATAGAAAAAATTCCTGGTCCCGATTTTCCGACTGCCGGGTTTATTAACGGAAAAGATGGTATTCATGAAGCCTATAAGAATGGCCGCGGCATTGTTCAAATGCGTGCCAGAGCACTGGTTGAGATTGACCGGCGTAGTGGTCGAGAAGCCATCGTTATTACCGAATTACCCTATCAAGTTAATAAAGCTCGCCTGATTGAAAAAATTGCTGAACTGGTTAAAAACAAAAAAATCGAAGGAATTTCTGATCTACGAGATGAATCAGATCGCGAAGGGATGCGAATAGTTGTTGAGTTGCGGAGAGATATGATTCCAGGAGTTGTTTTGAATCAACTTTACAAGATGACAGTGATGCAAAGCTCTTTTGGTATCATCATGCTTGCGATTGTTTCCGGTCAACCCAAGGTTTTAAATTTACGCGAAGTTCTTGATTGTTTTGTTGATCACCGTAGAGAAATAGTAACGCGCCGTTGTGTTTTTGAGCTCAAGAAAGCAGAAGCACGAGCCCATATTCTTCACGGACTGAAGTTGGCGTTAGAAAATCTGGATGAAGTCATCAAGATTATCAAGGGGAGCGCGACTCCCGCTGAAGCCAAACAAGGATTGATATCTCGATTTTCTTTTTCAGAAATTCAGGCGCAGGCAATTCTGGATATGCGCCTGCATCGTTTGACTGGCCTTGAACAGGGAAAAATACTAGAAGAATTAACCCAACTTCTTGCTCAGATCAGTCGTTTGAAAGAAATTCTTGCGAGTGAAATAGAGATTCTCAATATCATTAAGCAGGAACTTGTTGAGCTGAAGGATAAGTTTGCAAATCCGCGCCGGACAGAAATTCTTGACAGAAGTGCCGACTTGACTCTTGAGGATATGATTGTTGAAGAAGATATGGTTGTGACCGTAACCCATGGTGGTTATATAAAACGGAATGCCGTATCGCTGTATCGCGCTCAAAGAAGAGGGGGAAAAGGTAAAACAGGAATAAAACCAAAAGAAGAAGATTTTGTTGAAAACCTGTTTATTGCCTCAACTCATGCCTATATTCTTATTTTTACCAATCTGGGAAAAGTTTATTGGCTCAAGGTTCATGAAATTCCACAAGGGGGGCGTTCTTCGCGTGGAAAGGCAATCGTTAATTTACTGCAACTGGCTCCTGAAGAAAAAGTTATGACCATTCTTCCGGTCACAAAATTTGAAAAAGATCAATTTATTGTGACGGCAACAGCCCGGGGAGTGATCAAAAAAACTGAGTTAATGGCTTATTCCCACCCGCGCACCGGCGGTATTATCGCTTTGACTATTGATGAGGGTGACAGTTTGATTGAGGCTCGCTTGACCAATGGAGAGCGCGATCTTCTGCTGGCAAGCCGTAAAGGTAAATCGATCCGTTTTCCAGAATCTGATGTTCGTGCCGTCGGCCGGCCAGCCCGTGGTGTTCGCGGGATAACTCTGGATGCTGATGATGAAGTTATCGGACTCCAATCGGTCGCAGCAAACACCGCCCTAGCATTGGTCACAGTCACAGAAAATGGATATGGTAAACGAACTGATATTGGTGAGTATCGGGTACAGAGTCGAGGGGGAAAGGGTGTTATCACCATTAAAACCAGCGTGCGAAATGGTTGCGTTGTGGCTATCAAGATGGTGGAAAATGAGTCCGATCTGATGTTTATCACCAATCGGGGTAAGCTTTTGCGCACCAATGTAAAAAATATTCGCTCCATAGGCCGAAATACACAAGGGGTTAGAATGATGGTGCTGGAAGAAGATGAGTTGATAGTTTCAGTTGCCAAACTTGCAGAGAAGGATACGGTGGATGGAGTTGCATCGGCTGAAGAAGCAATTGAAGCAGGAGTTGAAACAACAGGAAACCCGGAAGAAGAGGTTTAACCTCAAGAGATGGATTTTCGCTGTTGCCGGCATTGTGATGTTGCTGGTTGTTTGCTTTCCTTTCTATAGGAAGCAGCAACTCACAGCGCCACAGCGGCTGTTTTCTGAAGCCGTTGAGTTAGAGAGTCTAAGGAATACAACCGCGGCTGAAAAAAAATATCGGGAAGTTTATCAAAACTATCCCCAATCACAAGAAGCGGCGGAATCTTTATTCAGGATAGGAAATATTTGGCGATTTGATCATCAAGACATGCAAAAAGCCCTGCTCAATTACCTGAAATTAGAGCATGACTATCCTCATAACCCACTGGTTTTACCTGCTCGTGAAGAAGCGGCACGGATAGTAAAATATACACAGAGAGATTATTCTCGGGCGATTGAGTTTTATCAACGTTTACTTGATTTCAATGCAGGAAATCCGGCTCAATATTATTATGAAATAGCAGATTGTTATTTTTATCTTGAAAACTATTCTCAAGCACGAATAGAGCTGGAATCACTACTGGAAAAATACCCGCAAAGTGACCTCGCTCCCGATGCTTTATACCGGAAAGCCCGAATTCTAATTCTTGAAGGTCTAACAGAAGAAGCACGCCGGGATTGGCTTGACATAATAGAACGTTACCCCGGCAGTAAACATAGGACTCAAGCTGAATTTGATCTGGCTAAAATTCTAGAAGAAGAAGGTTCTCTACAGGAAGCCTTACAACATTACCAGCAATTGGTAGGAAAGTTAGAGCCTGCGTTGTTGGAAGAAAAAATAAAACACCTGGAACAGCGGATTGAAGAGAAAAGAGAGGCTATCTAGATGGAAAAAAAGATTGCTGTTATTGGTGCCGGAAGTTGGGGAACAACATTAGCCAACCTGTTAGCAAATAAAGGTTGTCAGGTCACACTCTGGTGTTATGAAAAAGATCTGGCACCACGTATCGAGAAGAACCGCATTAATGATCTTTATTTACCAGAGGTGAACCTGTCTGAAAATTTACGGGCAACCAATGATCTGAAATCGGCAATAGCCGATAAGCAGTTGTTGTTATTTGTGACCCCTTCTCAATCAACTCGCCATGTATTGCAAGAAATGCTTCCCAACCTCAAACCTGAAACGATTATTGTCTCCGCGTCTAAAGGAATTGAAAATGACAGTCTGATGCTGTTGTCTCAGGTTTTTGAAGACCTTCTCCCAGAGAAAATGCACTCCCAGCTTGGGTTTCTTTCCGGTCCTTCTTTTGCCAATGAAGTAAGTTCCGGTATGCCGACAGCTGTTGTTGCCGCTTCTCGGGATGCTGCTGTTGCAACAGAGATTCAAAAGATATTCAGCACAGAGGTTTTTCGGGTTTATACCCATAATGACATTATCGGTGTTGAACTTGGTGGTGCAATGAAAAATGTGATTGCCCTGGCTGCCGGTGTTGCTGATGGTCTAGGATTTGGGCATAATACCAGAGCAGCACTGATCACTCGTGGTTTGGCGGAAATGACCCGTTTGGGGATAAAACTCGGCGGAACAGCAGAAACTTTTGCGGGCCTGGCGGGAATGGGTGATCTGGTCCTGACTTGTACCGGCGATTTGTCACGAAATCGCAGTGTCGGTATTGAATTGGGTAAAGGGCGAAAGCTTGATGAAATTCTTGGTGGTATGCAGATGATCGCGGAAGGGGTTAAAACAACCCTCTCGGCTTATCAACTCGCGGATAGGTTAGGGGTTGATGTACCCATTATTGAACAGATGTATCTCATTCTTTATCAAAATAAGGATCCTAGAAAGGCCGTCAGTGACTTGATGTTGCGAGATTTAAAGCCTGAAGGGATTTAGGAGAATATTATGAGACAAATATTGTTGTTATGTGCCTGTTTTCTAATGTTGGCAGGGGTGGTTTATGCTGACCCGGTTGTGGAGATGAAAACCAGCCTGGGATCAATTCAGATTGAACTGGATAGTACAAAAGCACCTGTCACGGTGAAGAACTTTCTCGAATATGTTGATAGAAAATTTTATGATGGAACCATTTTTCACCGCGTTATTGGAAACTTCATGATTCAGGGTGGAGGCTTTGATAAATACGAACAAAGAAGAGAGCCTTTAGCCCCTATAAAAAATGAAGCGGGCAATGGTTTGAAAAACCAAAAAGGAAGTATTGCTATGGCCCGGACCGGTGTTGTCGATAGTGCAACAAGTCAGTTTTTTATTAATCTTGTTGATAATGACACTCTTAACCATCGAGGGACGAGTTCAAGGGCTTTTGGTTATGCCGTGTTTGGACAGGTTGTCGCCGGTATGGATGTTGTTGAAAAAATCGGGAAAGTAAAAACAATTGCAAAAAGCTCCCTGTTCAGGAATTATCCAGAACCGCAGGTGATCATAGAATCTGTTCGTCGGGTTGATCAGTAGGGGGTGTCCACAGGAGCGATAGATGGCGACGTTCCGGATTATGAGCTACCATATCAATGGTACACGAAGTGCTGCAGGAGAGCTTGCACCGGAGCTTTGTGCGGCGGTTATTCGTGAGCAAGAACCTGAGCTGGTGATGTTACAGCGTATCGGTTCTCCTATCGGGATCAGTTCCGTTGAGCTATTGGCAGAGAGAGTTGGTTTAAAGGTTTATGGGGCGGATTTAGAGGGAGATTGTGTGTTTTTGTCCCGCTACCCCCTGCACCATATACAAGAATTTCAGTTGGGCTTTGGCAACTATTGTGTTCAGGCAGATCTTGAGTATGATGGAGAGAGGGTTCATCTGTTTAATCTTACCTTGTCGTGGGATGTTCGCCGTCGGCGTGAGCAGGTCAGACATTTAATGGGGACACAGCTGCTAAATAATCCCTCTTTACCCTGTGCGACAATTGTCTGCGGTGATTTTGGGCCACCTCTTTGGGGGGGCGGACAAATCCCCTTAAATGAGCATCTTCGGCGTGCAAGCTTTCCTGTCTGGAAGGCTAACTTTCCAGGGAAACTGCCCCTCTGGGGACGTGACAGGGTTTATTTAAGAGGACCTGTCCGGGCTCTATCCGGTCATGTTGTCATGTCAGCCAAAGCACGCCAGGCATCGACCCACCTTCCTTTAGTCCTGACTGTTGAAACCAGAGAAACGCGTGAAGTGCTGAGGGTCAAAAAAGTACCCCGGGTGACATCCAAAAGGGCTAATCCCGTCTGTGGATAATGAAACAATCTGTGGAATCTGTGGAAAAAGGTCAAGGTATGAAAAAAACTGAAAACGCCTTACGGCTATTGAGAGCCCTGGAGGCTGTTTATCCAACGGCCCATTGCGCTTTAAACTATCAAAATCCGTGGCAATTGCTTGTCGCAACGATTTTGTCAGCACAGTGTACCGATAAACGGGTTAATATTGTGACCGAAACATTGTTTAGGGTTTTTCCAGGTCCGGAGCAGATGGCAGCAGCCACTCAAGAGGAGGTTGAAGATTTGATCCGCACGACCGGGTTTTTTCGTAATAAGGCTAAGAATCTGATTCGTTGCGCTGAACAGCTATTGGTCAAACATCAGGGAAAAGTTCCAGCAGACCTCAATGCTCTTGTTGCCTTGAACGGTGTTGGACGAAAAACTGCGAATGTTGTTCTGGGTAATGCTTATCAGATTCCCGGTATGGTTGTAGATACCCACGTCAAACGTTTAGCGAAACGTTTTGGTTGGACAAAATCAGATAATCCGGAACAGATAGAAAAAGAATTGAGCCAATTACTACCGGAAAATGAATGGACTCAATGTAGTCACACCCTTATTGCCCATGGTCGCGCCTGTTGTAAAGCACCAACCCCCTCGTGCAGTTCCTGCCCTATTATTGAACTCTGTCCTCGTAAGGGTGTAGACAAATCCCGATAAAAATGTTGTGGGCTATGGGTTTTAATTTTTGCCAGTGGAAAGAAGCGGTTCAGCGAACAGAAAGAGCTTCGGGAAAAGTAAATCTCATATTGATAGGCAATAAGTAAAAAGCTTCGCAACATTGGCTGCGAAGCTTTTCTGGTTAACCCTCAAAGACTTTATTGCCAGCAGTAAAGACTGTCTGGCGATGTCGTCAAACTCAAACTTTCATTACGTTCGCGGATTGTGGACCTTTATCTCCCTGGATTACATCAAAAGTAACACGATCCCCCTCAGCCAGGGATTTAAACCCTTCTGACTGGATCGCTGAAAAGTGAACAAAAACATCTGGGCCATTGTCTTGCTCAATAAAACCAAAACCTTTTGAATCATTAAACCATTTTACTGTACCTTCTGCCATGCTTAAACTCCTTATACGTTTTTTACGAGGGCAACCGAGACACGATTAAATCGCTTCTATCACAGGAGTCATTTAAAAACAACGTTATTTTTTTAATGATAACAGTCTTGAATTCAATATTTCTTTGAAAATATCCATAGAAATAATTCAATTTATTCCAAGAAAAGATGTTTTTCTCTAAAAAAATGTGTAGATTTAATAGTAGAAGAATCAACTTAAATTAAGCACAACACTGGAAAATCAGATTCATTTCCGTGTAAGCTTATAGGATCATTTAACTTAAGAGGAGGATACATGTAATGGGCAACTCATTTAACACGGCAAAACATCTACAAGTAGCTGGAAATCAATATCGATATCATAGCTTAAAGGATTTTGCTGCAGCAGGTTCCTACAATCTGGATCGGCTTCCTTTCACAATTAAGGTCCTTTTGGAGAACCTCCTCCGTAAAGAAGATGGAGACACTGTTAAACGCAGTGATATTGAAGCGGTTGCGGCCTGGAGTCCGGATCAGGATCAGTCCGGAGAAATTTCATACAGTCCGGCACGAGTTTTAATGCAGGATTTTACCGGGGTACCCGCTATTGTTGACCTTGCCGCCATGCGCGATTCAGTGGCCAGAAACGGCGGTGATCCCGCAAAAATTAATCCGCAAATCCCTGTTGATCTCGTGATTGATCACTCTGTTATGGTGGATTACTTTGGTCAGACCGGAGCTCTGGCCGATAATGTGAAAAAAGAAATGGAGCGTAACCGGGAGCGCTATGCGTTTTTACGCTGGGGACAGAATGCTTTTGACAATTTTCGCGTCGTGCCGCCGGGAACCGGTATCTGCCATCAAGTGAATCTGGAATATCTGGCTCAAGCGGTCTGGAGTCAGACGGTTGATGGTGAGGTCTGGGCTTATCCTGATACCCTGGTTGGAACCGACAGTCATACAACAATGATCAACGGTCTTGGTGTTCTTGGTTGGGGAGTCGGTGGAATCGAAGCAGAGGCTGCGATGCTTGGACAACCGATCTCAATGCTGATTCCAGAGGTTGTGGGTTTTCGTTTGTCTGGAAGTTTAAGTGAGGGAATTACAGCAACAGACTTGGTGTTGACGGTTACCCAGATGTTGCGTACTCATGGGGTTGTTGGCAAGTTTGTAGAATTTTTTGGATCGGGCCTGTCGCAACTGCCTCTGGCCGATCGTGCAACGATTGCGAACATGGCGCCTGAGTATGGTGCGACCTGTGGTTTTTTCCCGATAGATCAGATCACCCTCGATTATATGACCTTGTCCGGACGCAGTGCTGAAACGGTGGCACTGGTTGAGAGTTACTGCAAAGAACAGGGGTTATGGCGAAGTAATGATCTTCCTGACCCAACATACAGCGCTGTGCTTGAGCTGGATCTGACAACCGTAAAGCCCAGCTTGGCTGGGCCCAAAAGACCGCAGGATCGGGTTCTCCTTGAAAATATGCGGATTGAAACCGAGAAAGTGCTTCCTGAGGTTGACCGGGATAAAGGGGTCGCAATAGCCAACAGCAATGACCTGCTTAATCATGGTGATGTTGTTATTGCTGCTATTACCTCTTGTACCAATACGTCTAACCCCGCAGTTATGATGGCTGCAGGGTTGGTTGCAAAAAAAGCAGTTGAAAAAGGGTTAAGTCAAAAATCCTGGGTTAAGACATCATTGGCACCCGGATCAAAGGTTGTTACCGATTATCTCGCTAAAGCAGGTTTGCAGAGCTATCTGGACCAGTTAGGTTTCAATATTGTCGGCTATGGCTGTACCACCTGTATCGGTAATTCCGGGCCGTTAACCGGACCAATTGCAGAGGCGATTGATGCTAATGATATGAGTGTCTGCTCTGTTCTTTCGGGGAACCGTAACTTTGAAGGGCGGATTCATGCTCAGGTGAAGTCAAACTGGCTGGCATCCCCGCCGCTGGTTGTCGCTTTTGCTTTGGCAGGAACAACCCGCATTGACCTCACCAGTGAACCGATCGGCAATGACAGCTCTGGACAACCGGTTTATCTGAAAGATATCTGGCCCAGCAACGAAGAAGTGGCCGAAATGGTTGCTTTGGTCAATGCGCAAATGTTCCTGAAAGAGTATGCGGCTGTCTTTTCCGGTGATGAAAGCTGGCAGAATCTTGCCATTCCAGATGGGTTAACATATTCCTGGGAGCCCGACTCAACCTATATACGACTACCTTCTTTCTTTGATCACCTCGAGGTTTCAAAATCCTATCCAGGTATCAAAGATGCCAGAGTGCTTGCTCTGCTGGGAGATTCGATAACGACGGATCATATTTCTCCGGCTGGTTCGATTAAAGCAGCAAGTCCAGCGGGTGAATATCTTCAACAGCATGGAGTCAAAGAGCAGGATTTTAACTCATATGGGTCACGTCGTGGTAACCATGAAGTAATGGTTCGGGGGACCTTTGCGAATATCCGGTTGCGCAATAAAATGGTCCCCGGCACGGAAGGCGGGGTAACGAAACATCTTCCTGATGGTGCTGAAATGAGCATTTTTGCTGCAGCTAACAACTACAGGAGCGAGAATACCCCACTGGTTGTTATTGCCGGTAAAGAGTATGGCACAGGGTCCAGTCGCGACTGGGCGGCTAAAGGAACTCAACTGCTGGGAGTAAAGGCTGTTATTGCAGAGAGCTATGAACGAATTCACCGCTCTAATCTTGTGGGTATGGGGGTTCTACCGCTACAGTTTGTAGATGGAAAGTCTGCGGACAGTTTGCAATTGGATGGCAGTGAAACCATCAGCTTGCCGAGCGTTGAGAGTTTGCAGACAAAGCAACTTTTAACTGTAACGATCAACCGTGCTGATGGCAGCAAAGAAAGTGTGGATCTTCTCTGTCGTTTGGATACAGATCAGGAAGTCCTGTTTTTCCAGAGTGGCGGAATCCTTAACCATGTGTTATTGGAATTAATGAAATAAACAATTTCCGGTTATGAAGACACTTAAAGCCCGAGGGTAGAATTTTTTACTCTTGGGCTTTAATGTTTTCGGACGATGATTTGTCGTTTCCTTGTCGACCACCGGCAGTTGACATAATGACAATATGGGAGTACATATGAACATATGTTCAATTGAAGGAGTGGCTTATGGAAAAGATGGATGACGCTTGCCAGGTTGAGTGTGTTCATGCCGACAATGTTGCCCAAGTGCATGCGAAGATGGAGTCAGATGAAAAATTATTTGAGTTGGCGGAGCTGTTTAAAGCCTTTGGGGATTCAACCCGAATTCGGATTCTCCATGCACTCTCTTTTTCTGAGCTTTGCGTCTGTGACCTGGCCTCCATTTTGAGTATGAGTTCTTCAGCAGTAAGTCACCAGCTTCGTGTTTTACGGGGACAAAAAATTGTTAAATATCGGAAAGATAAAAAAAATGTCATTTACAGCTTGGTCGATTCACATGTTTCGACTCTGCTGGATCAGGGACTTCAGCATGTAAAAGAATAAGCTTATTGGGGGGCGGGAAATGTTCCCGCATTTTTAATGGCAAGACATGTGAACATATTGTCATTTGTTACAAAGGGAAATTCTTATGGCTCTGTTTGAAAAAATACTTCTTGAAAGCTGGAATGTCCTGTGTCTGTCAGCACCTTATATGCTTCTGGGTTTCTTTGTTGCAGGATTACTTAAAGCTTTTATCCCTGATAATTTTATTGCCCACCACCTTGGTAGGGAAAATCGATCAAGTATTGTTAAAGCCGCTTTGTTTGGAGTTCCTCTCCCTTTGTGCAGTTGCGGTGTTCTTCCGGCTGCAGCCGGTATTCGTAAGCAGGGAGCCAGCAAGGGGGCAACAACAGCATTTTTGATTTCGACCCCTGAAACCGGAGTGGATTCAATTTCTGTGACCTGGGCTCTTTTAGATCCTTTGATGGCTTTGTTAAGGCCTTTGTCCGCTTTTTTAACGGCGCTTTTTACCGGGCAAATTGTTCGTATTTTTGATCCGGATGGTCAAGTCGAGGATAAACAATTGTTGGCCGATTCACTGGGGGCGACTACACCAGCTTGCTGTTGCGAACCAAAAGCTTTTCTTCCAATAAAAAAACCAGGGATGTGGGAACGTTTACAGGGGGGGATGCAATTTTCATTTGGCACTTTGTTCAGAGATATCTCCGGCTGGTTCTTTTTGGGGGTGGGAATCGCCGGAATGATTACTGTCTTTGTGTCACCGGAACTGCTTGATCGCTGGCTTGGAAACCCCATCATTGCAATGTTTGCTATGCTGATCATTGGTATTCCTCTTTATGTGTGTGCAACAGCATCCACCCCGATTGCTGCAGCATTGGTTCTCAAAGGTCTGAACCCTGGAGCTGCACTTGTTTTTCTTCTGGCTGGACCAGCCACAAATGCAGCAGCTCTTTCAGTTATTTCTAAAATTCTAGGTACAAAATCGACCATCATTTATCTCTCCGGTATTATTGTGTCTTCCCTTCTGCTCGGTTTTGCTGTTGATGGAGTCTATTCACTGACCAATTTGACGGCTGGTTGGCAGGCAATAACTCATGAAGATCACAGGAGCTTTGTTGGAACGTTGAGTGCGTTAATATTGTTCGGACTGGTTTTGTTTCAAAAGGGTGGCGGGAAAAGTGCAGATGTCGGTTGTGAATGCCACTGAGAATGTAAAGTTGACAATATATGATTGAGACGATATAAAACACCGACAAAAAGCGTTGGAATCAAGCAGTGTGAGGCTTGGTTTTTTTCGCTCATAATTATGGATAGCAGTTCCTTCGGGATATACAGGGAACCTCGTGCAAATCGGGGACGGACCCACCGCTGTAACCGGGTACAAAGACGATGTAAAGCCACTGGATTTTTCTGGGAAGGCGTCGTTGGAGGATGAACCGGAAGTCAGAATACCTGCTGCTGTCTGAAGCTCTTAACCCTAGGGGAATAAAAGGTTAAGAACCGCTATCGGTAATAGATGGGTTACCCGGAGCCAATATAGGCTCCGGGTTTTTTTATTGTTTCCGATCTGGTTTCCCGTGGGGTGATTTGTATAGAAATTCGTTTAAATATCCCAGGGAGGTAGACATGTCTTTTGTACGTCAATGTAAAATTATATTTGGGCTTTTTCTGGTTTTTTCCGGAAACGTTTTTGCAACCACCAATATTCATATGATGGATGCAGTTGTCGTTACTGCAACCCGTTCAGAAAATAACACTTTTGACTTGCCAACACCGATATCATCAGTTGATGAACAACAACTTCAGGAAGCGGCCCCAGCGTCAATTGCTGATGCCATAAAAAATATCCCCGGGGTTTCTCTTGAAAAAGCGGGTTCTTGGGAAACCAGCCCCATCATTCGTGGGTTGGGACAAAACCGGGTTCTGGTTCTCTATGATGGAGATCGTGAAACTAATCTTTGGGCTGGTCGGATGCCACTGACGTCCTTCATGGATATGGGAACCGTTGCTCGAATTGAGGTTGTAAAAGGACCTGCTTCTGCTTTATACGGAAGCGATGCTCTGGGCGGTGTCATCAACATTATCAGTCGTGAGGTGGCTCTTGCCGAATCAGATCAATGGCAAATGGAAAGTACGATTAAAAGCCGGTATTCCAGCGCTGATGAAGGATGGTTCGGGCGCTATGAACTGGCAGCAGGGGGAAAAGGGTTGGGGGTTCTCCTCGGTGTTTCCGGGCATGATATGGAAAACTATACCGATGGGAACGGTGATGAGGTCAATAACTCACAGTTTGAAAATAAGAATATCGACTTCAAAGCGCAGTACGCACTAAATGACAATCATAGCCTTACAGCAGCTATGCGGATTAATAATATTGACGACATGGGGGTGCCACAAAAAAATCCATCAGCGCCATACTCGCATTTCGATAGCTTCGATACGCAGAGCTATAAGTTGGGCTACGAAGGGACTGGCCTGGGGTACGTCGAAAACATAAAAGCCAGGATTTATATGGTCGAGCAGGATCGTTCTTTTGAAGGTCGGTTTCCAAGTTCAGGAAGCCCGACCTATAATCTGAAATCCAACGATATTGAATCCTCAGCACTTGGTGGTTCATTTCAGACGATGATATCTGTTGGAGAGAGACAGCTTTTAACTACCGGTTTTGAAGTTGTTCTTGAAGAGACGGATTCAAGGGAAACCCAGCTGATTCAGCGCAATAGTGATGATAGTTTGGCCAGGGCGATCACTTTTCAACCCGTTCCTGATGCTGAGCGCACCCATCTTGGTTTTTTTATTCAGGATGAAGTGAACCTGAGTCAAAAGCTGACATTGATTTCCGGTGCTCGATATGACCATTTTGAAGCCAGCGCAGAGAACATTGAGTTTACCGATCAGCGCTACAATGGCTCTGGGGTGCTGACTGCTTCAAGTGCCGCAACAAACGTGTTTGCAGATGCCGACGACCAGGCCGCAACTTTTAATTTGGGTTTGCTGTATAAACTCACCGACAATTATCATCTGACCACCAATGCTGGTACCGGATTTCGTGCTCCCGACATCTTTGAGCTGTTTTCAACTCGTGGCGGCGGCAGTCAGGTTCTGATCGGTAACCCACAGTTGGATCCCGAATATTCTTTAAATTTTGATCTCGGTATGAAGGTCCGTTTTTCCCGTGTGCAAGGATCACTTAACCTGTTTTACAATCGGGTTGATGACTATATTGATACCGTGTTGCAGGACACACCTTTTATCACAGGGATTCCGACTTATAAATATACCAATGTTCAAAATGCTGAACTCTATGGTTTTGAAGCGGAAGGCCAGGTCAGTCTAACAGAGCACCTTGGTCTGTTTGGTATGATTTCCAGTGTTGTCGGAAAAGATCGGGACAACGGTGCTCGCCTCAACAACATCCCACCATTAAATGGCACTTTGGGAGCCCGCTGGGAAAGTCATTTTGCTGAAACAATGCGCTACTGGATTGAGTTTTCCGGTGACTGGTTTGACCGACAGAAACATCCGGCACCAGGGGAACAGGAAACCCCCGGCTATACTATCGGCAACCTGCGTACCGGCCTGGATATTCCAGAGGTTGGAAACAGCCTGCACGATATGCGCTTGAGCCTCAATGTTGAAAACCTGTTCGATAAATATTACCTGTCGCACCTGCGTAAAGATAACAAAGACTATATCCCCGAAACCGGGGTCAATATTATCGCAACCGTACAGTTCAGTTTTTGATAGGGGGGAGAGTGAAAAACCAGCGGTATAAATACAGAAAAGGATTGAAACATTTTTTGACCATTGTTTTTCTTTGCGTCTTGCTTCCGAATTCTGTTTTTGCCCAGCAGATTTTTCCTCTGACGGTGACTGATCTCAAAGGGAGACAGGTGGTATTTTCTGCTCCGGCTGAACGGATCGTAGCTCTTCGTTCAGCCTTGGGAAGCGTTTGTTATATGCAGCTCTGCGATCAGGTCGTCGGCGTTGAAGATCTTGAGGCGCGTCCCTCGGAATGGCTCGGGTCCGTTGGACGCTCCTACCGTTTAGCGCATCCCCGGTTGGCAGAGTTGCCGATTATTGGCAGCCGCAATCAACCAGACCCTGAGCGTCTTCTCAGTGTTAAAGCAGATGTGATTTTTATTGGTAGTGGTGATGTCCGTTTTGCCGACAATCTGCAACACAAAACCGGAATACCCGTCTTGTTTGTTGAAAATGGTGATCTGGCGGAACATCGGAGCAGGTTTGAGCGTTCAATGAGGTTGATCGGTGAGGTCTGCGATCGGGACCAGCGCGCACAAGAAATTATAGAACGCATTGATTTGGCGGTTGCTGATCTGCAACGGCGAACCGAGGGGATAGCCGCTGTGCCATCGGTTTATATTGGCGGTATGAACTTTCGGATAGCTCATGGTCTCACCGGGACCAGCGCAGCATACCCCCCTTTTCGTCTGCTTGGTGTTAACAATATTGCCGATTCAGTTCAGACGGGGAACACTCCCGTCAAAGGGCGTTTCACTATTGATTCGGAAGCGCTTCTCAATGCTGATCCAGAAACGCTTTTTATCTGTCAAAGTGGTCTTGAACTGGCTCTCCATGATTTGCAAAATCCGCTCTACAGGTCTTTAAGGGCCATAGCAAACAAGCGGGTTTACGGTATCGTTCCTCACTACTACGCTGCGAGTCCAGATACGGTTCTGGCTGAGACCTATTATATGGGAACCGTTCTTTTTCCTGAACGCTTTGCGGATATCGATGTCCCCTCTATGGCAGATGAGTGGTACCGTTTTTTTGTCGGTAAGTCTTTATATGCCGATATGGAACGGATATTTGGCGGTTTTGGCCCGCTGTTTCTCAATTGATGGATAGTTCTTTCACCGCATACCGCCGTAGCGTTTACAGGCAGCGTCTGTGGCTTGTTATTGCCACCCTGATTCTCCTGATGACAGCCTTGGTTGCTTTGCTCATTGGTCCCGTAGCTCTTGGTTTTGAAGATTTTTTGCCGGTTTCCAGGACAACGACACAAGATCTTGGCCGACATATTATCTGGCAGATCCGCATGCCACGCATTTGTGGCGCGATGCTCGGTGGTGCCGGATTTTCAGTCGCAGGGATGGTGCTGCAAACAATTCTTCGCAACCCCCTCGCCTCTCCATCAACCCTTGGTATTTCACAGGGAGCGGCTTTTGGTGCCGCCTGCGGGGTGATTATTCTGGGGCTTCTGGACGCTAATGTCGGTAACCAGTCAGCGATGCTCAGCTATCATCCTTATCTGATCAGTTCTCTGGCTTTTGCCGGTGCATTGGCAACAACTACCTGTATCGCTCTGCTGGCTACCATTTACCGCGTCAATCGAGAAATGATTATCCTTGCCGGTGTTGCCTTGAGCGCATTTTTTATGGCGGGAACAACGATTCTGCAATACTTTGCTGATGAAACCCAGCTTGCAAGTATTGTTTCCTGGACGTTTGGCGATGTTGGACGTGCCAGCTGGAGTGAATTGAAAATCATGGTCCTGATTGTTGGCAGCGGACTTTTATTTATTTACCGGCAGACCATGAAATTCAACGCTTTGCTTGCCGGGACAGATGCTGCTGGCGCTCTTGGGGTTTCGGTTGTGCGTCTACGTTTACTCAGTATCACTGTTGCTGCTTTGATGACAGCTATTATTGTGACATTCTTTGGAGTGATCAGTTTTGTTGGTTTGGTGGCTCCACATATGGCACGCATCATCGTGGGTGAAAAAGCAGAGGTCCTGCTGCCGATGTCTGCTCTTTTGGGAGCGTTACTGCTGTTGGGTGCCGACCTGATCGGCCGGCTGGTTCTCTCTCCAGTGATTCTTCCAGCCGGAGTTATTACCGCATTTATGGGAACGCCGATTTTCTTTTTCCTCCTGTTTGGAGGCAAGCGGCAATGAAAATATCCCTTTCTGATCTTTGTTTTGGCTATGCTGATCGGCTTGTCCTGAAAGAATTTAATTGTATCTTTGCTTCCGGGGCCATCACGGCTGTTCTCGGAGTGAACGGATCTGGAAAAACAACCCTCCTGAAGATGATGAGCCGGTTGCTCAAACCCGACCGTGGTTGCATTTTCCTTGATGAAACGGATTTGTTGAGTCTGTCCCGGAAAAAAAGTGCACAAACAACCGGTTACATCAGCCAGACATATGAAACAGCACGTTTGCGGGTGTTTGATTATCTGTTGATTGGACGAACGCCATACCGCAGATACGCTTATGATCCCGAAGATGAACAGATCGTTTTACAGGTTCTGGATGATCTTGAACTTTCATCCTTTGCTGACCGTTGGCTTGGAGAACTCAGTGGTGGGGAAGTGCAGAAAATCGTTATCGCTCGGGCTCTGGTGCAGCAGCCCGAGGTTCTGTTGCTTGATGAGCCGACAAATAATCTCGATCTGAAAAATCAGCTGGAGGTGATGAAGATATTGAGTAAGTGTTCTCGGCAGCGCCGGATGACGGTGATTTTCAGCATCCATGACATCAACTTGGCGCTACGGTTTGCGGATGATTTTTTATTGCTTGACCAAGGTCAGGTCCTGATGGCGGGTGATAAAACCAACCTGTCTGCAGAGTCACTCAGCCACGCTTATGGAACCCCTTTAATCATTCATGAAGTTTCTGGTGAACTGCTGGTTCTGCCTCAGTGACAGGAGCACGAAGAGCAAAAACAGGTCTGAAAAAAGACGATACCGTTTTCATCACGATGTCCATAGCTCGCTATAATGCAGGTAGATTCAGGTGATTGTCTGCCTCTCTGCTGCTGTTGAATAAACCTTTATCCCCTCGATGGGTAAAACTTAAAATCTCGTGCAAACGAACCACATCCCCGATCACTAAAATAGCTGGACGTTGAGCTCCGACAGCAGCTGTTGGAAGATTTTGAATGTCGGTAATACGCACCTCCTGATCGGCACGTGACGCATTGGATATGATGGCAACCGGCATCTGTGGATTGACGCCGGAGTCGAGAGAGAGTTTTGAGATCTGCGCAGCAAAACTCAGTCCCATCAGCACGATAGTTGTATGCTGGGGAATTTTGAGCAAAGGGAGCCAGTCTGTGTTGATTTTGCAACCGGCAAGGTGGGCTGAAACAATGGACATATTGGTCGCGTAATTTCGTGCGGTAGGGGGAATGCCTGCACAAGCCGGCCCGGCGAGAGCAGAACTGATGCCGCTGATTGTCTCTACTTTGATCCCTTTTTCAATGAGATACTCCGCCTCTTCAGCCCCTCTGCCAAAAATGTAAGGATCGCCGGATTTAAGCCGGGCAATTTTTAATCCCCGTTTGGCATATTCAAGCAGTAATTCATTGATCTGCTCCTGCCGAAAAAGGTGGCAGCCTTTCTTCTTGCCAACCGATATTTTTTTTGTTGTCTCTGGAATCAGGGCAAGGATTTCAGGAGTGAGGAGGTGATCAAAAAAGACGACATCCATCTGTTGAAGAGTCTTATAGGCTTTGATGGTCAGCAGATCTGCATCCCCTGGCCCACAGCCGATCAGGTAAACAGTAGAAAACAGCTTTAAGCACTGTTCTTGTGTGGTTTTGATATCGAGAGATCCGGTTTTTCTTTCCACCCTTTTCTCTGCCAGGAGGCTGGGGATTTCTTTGGGGATGAACGCAGCGATCTTGTCTCTGACAATGCGACTGATGGTTGGGCTGGCACCATCGGTGGAAACGGAAATTTTAAGATCATGAAGATTGAGAATCGCAGGGAAATAGACATCACCAAGTTCTGGTTGAGAAACACAGTTAAACAGGAAATAGGATCTCTTTTTTTCCTGGAGGAGTAATTTTGCAACCTCGGGATTGCCTGTTGCGTCTACGACTATGTTGGCTTCAGTAAGATCTTCTGCACTGACAGGCTTCTGCTTCCAGGGAATATTAAGGGTCTGGAGCTCGTGACATAAAGAAGATGCAATGATGCTGAAGTTGATTTTGTTGCGGGATAAGACTTGTGCTTTGTGCAAAGCAATTTGTCCCCCACCTATGAGCAATAGTTTGGGCTTGGTCAGTAATACAGGGAAAGTTCCCATGGCAGCAACTCCTCATGTCCAGAGCTGATCGCCATCGACAACAAGCGATACAACTTTGACAGAAACAAAAGAAAAGACTGATATCAGCCTTGTTCGATTGATTTTTAAGGGGTGCTTTTTTATGGATCAGCCTGGGGAGCTGAGGCGAGAAACTATGGACAAATATCCTACACTCCAAAGCTGGATCTGACAATTAATTTTTTGTGACGTTTTGTTAAAGATCTTTACGGAAAAAATACTTGCATAAGATTGCTGTTTGCTCTTAACTGTAATCTTCTGTCAGGAGGTGTCTTTCTTGACAGGACAACATATTTGGCGAAGGAGAGAAGGAAGGCGGTGCAATTCCGCCACGGTCCCGCCACTGTAAACCGGAGGAGAAACTCCGGAAGTCAGATACTTCCTCCTTGATAAGCCATGACTCCCTGAACTCCGAGGAAAGAGGTCTCAGGCAGCACACCAAATGGATAAAAAACGGTATCCCGGAACCTCTTTGCAGGTTCTGGGATTTTTGTTTTTGGGGCCGAAAAAGTTACTACCACCACAACTACTTTTCTGGGGAAAATAGTTGTGGCGCTGGGTTACAAAGGATGATGGCGGGGGTGCTTGCTCGTTCGCAGGTTTTCTGTTGAGCGACGTTTTTACTGCCTTCTCTGCTGTGCCCGGCAACCGGTCTCCATCTGTTACGTGGTCGTTATGATGTTTTCATGGTGCCGACATGTCTTTTGAGACAGATTGTGTTTCGGGAAACAATTGCAGGGAGATGAAAGTGACAAAAACAGACCATCGGTTAACGGAAGTATTGGGTGAGGCTGAATGCGAGACAGGAGAGATTTGATGCCCGTCTCTCTGCTATCCAGAGCCCGGATAATGATTGCCGGTGCACATAGTGGCGTGGGTAAGTCGACCCTCACCTTGGCTCTGGTTGCTGCTTTGAGAGACAGAGGTCTCAAAGTGCAAACCTTTAAGGTTGGACCTGACTATCTGGATGCCGGCCACCTGGCCCATGTTTCCGGACGTCCCTGTTTTAATCTGGATGGCTGGATGTGTGGTCGTCATTATGTTGAACAGGTGTTCTCTTCCCTCACGGATGATGCGGATATCAGTATCATTGAAGGGGTAATGGGTTTATTTGACGGCAGCAGCAGCGATAGCATTTGTGGCAGCAGCGCGGAAATTGCCGCATGGCTGGATGTTCCCGTTGCTCTGGTGGTCAACACCCATGGGATGGCTCGCAGTGTTGCTGCTCTGGTAAAAGGGTATAACGAGCTGGAACCCGCTGTTTCGCTGGCAGGTGTTCTGGCCAATCGATGTGGCTCTTCCAGCCATGCTGAACTTCTTGCCGCTGCTTTGATGGCTGCGGACCTGCCTCCTCTGCTGGGTGCCATACGTAGAGACAGTGTTCCTGAGCTTCCCGGTCGTCACCTTGGTCTGATCTCTTCCGGGGAACAGGCTCTGAGTCAAGAAACGATCAGATCTCTGGCAGAAACTGCTGAACAACAGATTGACCTGGATCTCTTGCTCAACCGGGCACGAAGTGTCAACCCCATAGTCTTGGATAGGGCACCAGATGACACTCTTTCCAAGCTTGCCGTAAAGGCGGTCCGCCTGGCAGTGGCTTATGATGAAGCTTTTCAGTTTTATTACCCGGATTTTCTCATGTTGTTGGAACGCAAAGGTTGCACCCCGGTTTTTTTCTCTCCATTGCGGGATAAAACCGTGCCGGATGATGTTGACGGGCTTTATCTCGGGGGAGGTTATCCCGAAGTCTACGCAGAGGCTCTTTCCGGCAATTCGCCCATGTTGCAGGAGATTCGTTCTTTTTGTACTTCCGGTAAACCGGTTTACGCTGAGTGTGGCGGCCTCATCTACCTGTCTCAGGGGATAGAACAGGAGGGGGAAAAATATTCTTTTGTGGGTGAGGTTCCGGTTTGGGCGAAGATGCGGAACAAACGCAAAGCCCTTGGTTATGTCGAGGTTACCCTGCAACAGGACTCATTGTTTGGAAGCTGCGGCAGTGTTTTTCGTGGGCACGAGTTCCATTATTCGGAGTTGACTGGTTCACCTGCCGGGGTTGACGGCTGGGAGGCTGTCTATCAGCTCAAACAGAATCGCACCGGACGTTACAGCGCCGAAGGCTATCAACGCGGGAATATTCTTGCCGGCTATGTCCATCTTCACTTAGCTTCCCGACCGGAAGCTGTGGATCGCTTTATAGGGAAACTGAGGGAGGGAGGGTGACTTGGACAAACCGATTGGTTGTGAGCTCATGAGGTTCCTGTCAAGGGGAGCTGTTCGTCATGGGGGCGGCAAAAAACCCAAAGAAGGGTTTACGCTTCCCTTGGCAGGAACCTCACAAGCTCAACTGTAACAGTCTTTTAAGAAATGAAACAGGAGTTTTTGTGAAAACCAGCCATAGACCTTTGATTCACGATTTACTGGAAAGCCCGTTAAGCGGACAGGAGATAGAGGACCTCTCTTTTGCCCAAATCGATGCGGAAGCGCCCGAACATCTTTACTCTGCTGATGAATGGCAAGTTGTCAGGCGATTGATACATACAACGGCTGATTTTGCCATCAGCGATCTGATTCGTTTCTCTCCAGACGCTCTTCAATCTGCCGGAAAGGCCCTGCAACAGGGAAAAGCTATTTATGCTGACAGTAATATGATCCGTTCCGGCCTGAGTATTCCCCGGCTACAGAAACTTAACCCCGCTTACAGTCGCGAAGCAATTCTCTGTCATGTTGCGGATGAAGATACGGTTACACAAGCGCGGGAAGAGGGATTGCCACGTTCTCTTTTTGCCATTCGTAAAGCCGGAAAAAAGCTGGATGGCGCAATTGTTCTTATCGGCAATGCCCCGGTTGCCCTGCTTGAACTCAACCGCATGGCGGTAGAAGAGAATATTCGCCCCAGTTTGGTTGTCGGGATGCCGGTCGGTTTTGTTCATGTTCTGGAAAGTAAGGAGGAGCTGGCACAGCTGGATCTTCCTTACATCATTCTGGATGGTCGGCGCGGCGGTAGTCCTCTTGCCGTCGCTACATTACATGCCATCTGTATGTTGGAGCATGGGTAAGAGGGGCTTCCTGCAGATACAAACAGTCAGGCCCTGTCCATCGCCTCAGGGGTGACACTCACAAAATAAGGAGGTACTTATGCCATTGAAAAACGCACAAGGAATTCTGTCTATTCTACTTTTTATAGGAGTCTTAACGATGTCGATGACAGTTGGCACCCCAGCTACAGCCGTTGCAAATACGGAAAAACCGGCCATTGTTCTTGTTGCTTTCGGAACTTCGGTCGCTACAGCCCGTCCGGTTTTTGATTATATCAATGAAAAAGCCTGCGAACGTTATGCCGGATATGATGTGCAATGGGCTTTTACCTCGCAGATCATTATCGATAAGCTGAAGAAACAGGGAATTGTGACCCGGAATGTTGAAGAGGTCGTTGCTGACTTACGCAGGAAGGGAAAAAAAGAGGTCGTTTTTCAAAGCCTTCATGTGGTTCCGGGGCAGGAATATCGCAGTGTCGTCGATGTCGATATGTATGGTCTCAACGTGGCTTTCGGTGATGCGCTGATGACATCAGATGCTGATATTGCAGCAGTTGTTCATGCTCTGGCCAAAGATATTGATACCCGGCAGCCTACTGTTATTGTGGCTCACGGCAATGACCATCACCCTGAATTTAACCAGCAACTCGTTGCTTTTGCAAAAACCATAGAGCCGCAATATCCAAATCTAGTTGTTGCCAGTGTTGAAGGACAGCCGGGGATTGATCCTCTGCAAAAGATAAAAGCAATGAGTGAACAAAAAGGCACGGTCAAATTCGTTCCACTGATGATTGTTGCCGGTGATCACATTATGAACGATGTTATGGGTGAAGAGAAAGATAGCTGGAAGCAGATTATTCAGGCAAATAAATCGGAGTGTTCCCGCTCTCTTGGCTGGAATGACGCAATTCTTGACATCTACTTCAGTCATCTCGATCAAGCGATGAAAGCTTTGGAAGAGGGACGCGGTTAGGCTTTATGTGCCGTCTTCTGGTTGCGGTATGTGTGTTTTTGCTTGCCTTTTCTGCTAGCGCCGCAGCCGGCAGTACCGCTGACAAGAGAAAAGCTGACAATTTGACCCTTTCGTCGTTGTCCACGAACGGAGAAGTTGCTGCTGCAACGGCTGTTAAACGTTACCTGCCGGAAGGAGAAACCGGCAAGGTTTTTGTCACCGAACGGCAAAAGACGCGAAACAGTTCTGACTATCAGCGCTGGAAAAGACATCTTCCTTTCTGGCCACGAAAGGGCATGCTGCTCTGCGAACTCTCCTTGTTTATCGCTATTGGGATCTTCGTCGGGCAAATCCTGGAAGTCTCAGGAAGCATGCGGCTTCTTTCTGTTCTGACGCTGCCGCTGACGGGTCTGGGAGGAATTAAACGGGAAGCCGGGCCTGCTTTTCTTATGGCTTTTCAATCGGGAGCGGTTGCCAACAGTATGCTGGTAACCCAACGTGATGTCGGCAGTTTGAATAATCGTGAGCTTTATACCTCGATTTATGTGGTATCGGCCTTATCTCTGTTTGCCCATTTACCAACTTTTGTGGTTCCAATCGGGATCGCCTTTGGTTGGGAAGCCACTATCGCTCTCTTTGCCGTTCGCTTTCTGGCGATTATTCTGCAAATAGTCTTGACCCTATTGTTGTCCCGCTATGTTGTGGAGCGATTCTTTCCAACCTTGTCTGCAACGAAATCAACCCCGCAGAGGGAGACGGCAGTTCCCAAGGTGCGTAAACAAAGTGCCGGTTTCTGGGCCACAGTATGGCAGCGTTCACAGAAAACCTTGCGTCGTTTATTGATCTATCTGATTCCTTCTTACCTGTGCCTAGCGGTGCTTGAATATCATGGTTTTTTTTCCTGGTTGGGGGAAACAATGCCGGGACTGTTTTCGTTCTATTTTTTACCGGCAGAATCGGTTGCTATTATCCCCGCTCAAGCCTTAAGTCTTTACAATGGCGTCATTGCCGCAGCGAACTTCATTGATGCTGGGCAAATAACAACTCGTCAGGCGGTTATTGTGATTCTGTTTGGTTCTATGGTGACGGCTCCGGTGCGAACTTTGCGTCACGCATTGCCAACCTATATCGCCATTCTGGGAGCAAGGACTGGGGCGTTTATGGCAATTTCTGCACAGTTTATCCGGATGTTGTTTCTCCTTGTCTGCACTCTCATCTTGATGCTGTATTGGTAGGGTAATATGCAAGATAAAAATCTGAAATCAGGCTGTTTTTATGCTGTTGGTGTGGGACCCGGCGATCCCGAACTGGTGACTTTAAGGGCCGCACGTCTGGTTGCAGGTGCTGATGTGATTCTGGCACCGCAAGCAAAGAGCTCAAAAAACAGTATTGCTCTTCGCGCTGTAGCTCCTTTACTCAAAGATCAGGAGATTATCGTGACTCAATACCCTATGGAGCGCAATAATGTTAAAACCAGGGAACATTGGGGGCGAATTGCAGCTGATGTCGCAAAGCGATGCCTGAGCGGACAGTCCGTTGTTCAGGTGACTTTAGGTGATCCCCTTATCTTTGCTACGAGCTCCTACCTGATGGAGGCACTGGCTGCAAAATTACCCGCTGACAGAATCCAGACAATTCCTGGAATCAGTGCTTTTCAAATGGTCGCTGGTTACTTCAACCGGCCCCTGACTTTACAGGAAGACCGCTTGATGATTATGTCGGCAACGGACCTTGTCGCCGTGGAAAAAGCTCTGAGTGCCTGTGAAACTCTGGTTCTGTTCAAGGCGGCTGGAAATCTTCCCCGCTTGATGGAACTGTTACGGCAGAAACAACTTCTCCACTGTGCTGAGTTGGTCAGTGCCGGAGGGCAAGGGGAACATGAAGTCAGAGTTGCGGATCTGAGTCAATGGGACGAGGTTGATCTCGGTTATATGACAACGATGATTATTCATATCGGTCAACGCCCCTGGCAGGAAGGTCAGACCCGTTGAAGTGGGGAATTTCCACTGGTACCTGTGCCGCTTTGGCGGCCAAGGCCGCTGCATTAATGCTTGTTCAAGGTGAATCTCCTGAACAGGTCGACGTGCTGTTGCCGGATGACAGCAGAGTGACTCATCGCGTCACAGAGATCTGGTGTGATGGTGTGAAGGCCTCGGCTACGGTCATTAAAGATGCGGGAGATGATCCTGATGTCACCCATGGGACGCCACTGATTGTAACCGTACAACGTAACCGTTTGAACCGGGTGCGTTTTTTTGCCGGTTCAGGGGTTGGCACCGTGACGCGGGCAGGTCTTGCCATCCCGCCGGGAGAGCCGGCTATTAATCCGGGTCCCCGGAAAATGATTTGTGCTGCGCTCAATGACGTTGCTGCGGACGGTTTTGATGTGACCGTTTCAGTGCCTCAGGGTTTGAAGTTGGCTCCCAGGACCTTTAATCCCCGTTTGGGAATTGAGGGGGGAATTTCGATTTTGGGAACAACGGGACGAGTCCGGCCTTTCAGTGCTCCGGCCCTGCGTGATGCCCTGAAATGTTCACTGGATGTCGCTATCGCTGCAGGGCTGACAGATCTGGTTCTGGTCCCCGGGAATATGGGCCATAAAGCGGCAATGATGCACTTTGATGTCAGCGAACAACAGATCGTTGATGTCAGTAACGAATGGGGTTATATGTTGGGGTTGGCAGAAAAATATCCGCTGCAACATCTGCTTGTCCTTGGCCATCCGGGGAAACTGGGAAAGCTTGCCGCAGGACAGTGGCAGACCCATTCTGCCCAATCCACAAGCGCCATCCCCTATATTGCCCGGCTGGGTCAGGATTTGTTCCCGTCGCAGAAAGTTGAAGTCAATACGGTGGAAGAGCTGTTCATGGTTCAGCTGCAATCACCACAACGAGAACAGTTGGGAGGTCGGCTGGCAGAAGCGATTTTACAACGGATCGTTACCACTTATACCGGTCTTCCCAAGGTGACGGTGGCCCTTATCAATCTTAAGGGAGGGCTCCTTGGTCGTTGCGGTGAAGACCGGAAATGGAGGTTAAAGTGAATCCTGTTGAGATTATCGGCTGTGGGCCGGGGCACAGGGATTATTTGAGTTTTGCCGCTTGTGCTGCGGTGGAAAAAGCCGAAGTTCTGGTTGGTTCGCCCCATCTTTTGCAGTTGTTCCCCGACCTCAATTGTCAACGTTTTCCGGTTCGTGGCAGCATGACCCGGGTGCTTGATGAAATCTCCGTATTCCGAGAAAAACGGGTTTGTGTTCTGGTTTCCGGTGATACCGGGCTGTACAGTCTGGCCCGTTTGGTGATTGATCGTTTTGGTCGACAGAATTGTCGCCTTACGCCGGGGATCAGTTCCTTTCAGCTCGCCTGTTCCCGACTGGCTCTGGATTGGCATGACCTTCCCGTTTTCAGCCTTCATGGTCGCATTCCCCAAATTGATTTTGAAACCTTCGGCAAGGCGGAAAAAATGGCTTTTCTGGCCGGAGATAAAATGGCGGTAGATTGGCTTGTGCAGCAGTGGGATCTTATGGAAGGGAACTACTCTGTCATCAGCTGTGAAAATCTGTCATTGGAAAATGAAAAAATTCAGTTCTTTTATCGCAGCAGTGAACTCAAAAAGGCAGTTTTGCCATCTCGTACGATTCTATTTTTTCTCAAAGAGGGGGTTCTGACATGAACCCGGGAACCTTTTATGCCGTTGGTCTGGGACCTGGAGATGAAGAGCTTCTGACTTTAAAAGCTGTCCGTTTGTTACAGCAAACGACTTATATTTATGTCCCCTTTTCCCGTTTGACGACGCAATTCTGGGTCCACGAAGCGGTGCAGCAGTATGCCAATCAGTCTGCTGTCATTCGTGAGGTTTCTTTTTCTTTGCAGCGGAGTAAAAAGGAGCGCGAAAAACATTGGCAAGCCACCGCAACCAGTATTATTCAAATTTTGCAGCAGGGCAATGATGTCGTCTTTGTCACTCTTGGTGACCCGTTGTTGTACTCAACCGCAATCTATCTGCTGCGTGCTTTGCGTCGGCAATGGTCGGAAGTTGCGGTGGAAATTGTTCCAGGTGTCAGTGCGTACTCTCATTGTGCCGCCCTGACCTATTTTGCTGTGGGAGAAGGGACAAAACCGGTCACCATAATTCCGGCTATCACGGCTATGGAAGATATTCGGGCTGCTATTCAGCGTGGAGGGACCATGGTTTTGATGAAAATTGGTTTTCATTTACCTGCGATTATCGATTTACTGGAAGAGAACGGGTTGATCGATCAGGCGGTTTTTGTCGCTCGAGCTGGTTTTCCGGAGCAGAGGATCGAGACCGACCTTCGCTCTTTGCGAGGCGCTGATCCCACATGCGGAAATCTGGCCATTATTCTTTTAGATACGGAAGAGAATGCTTTATGAAAGTTTATTTTGTCGGAGCTGGACCAGGAAATCCGGAGCTGATGACGCTGCTGGGACACCGTCTTCTCAGCCAATGTAAAATTTGTATTTATGCCGGATCACTTATTGCTCCAGAGATTGTCGCCGTTGCTCCTGATGATGCCGAGCTCTATGATTCTGCAAAGATGACTCTGGAGGAGATGGAGGCGGTTTTTCGCAAAGCAAAACAGAAAGGCGTCGATCTGGTGCGATTGCATACGGGAGACCCTTCTCTTTACGGAGCCATTCGTGAACAGATGAACAGTCTCGACCGGATGCAGATTGAGTATGTTGTCGTGCCGGGTATCAGTTCCTTTCAGGCTGCGGCAGCCACACTGAAAACGGAATTGACCGCCCCAGAAGTGACGCAAACCGTCATTCTGAGCCGCACCTCGGGGCGGACTCCTATGCCCGCAAAGGAAGATCTGCAACAGCTGGCGCAAATGCGCTCTACCCTTTGTCTGTTTCTGTCCGTTCATAAGATTGCAGAGGTGGCTCAAGAACTTTGCCGGTGGTATGGAGAGGTTTGTCCCGTTGCCGTTGTTTTTCATGCTTCCTGGCCGGATGAAAAGGTTATTCGGGGAACTCTGCAGGACATTGCCGAAAAAGTGAAGGGCGAAGGGATCAAAAAGACCGCGATTATTATCGTTGGTCAGGCGTTGTCGCGTGATATCCCCGTCTCCAAGCTTTATCATCACGCTTTTACTCATGGCTACCGCCAGGGATCAGGGGAATGAAACTCGCCGTCATCACTTTTTCACCTCAAGGGTTGCTTGTCTGTCAGCAGCTCCAGAGCAAAATTCCTGAGCTGCAGCTTTATCTGCATGATGCTCTGGAGCTTTCTACAGGAGCACGCCCTTTCTCCAGGGTGATGGAGCTGACCCCGGCCATTTTTCCCATTTACAATGGTTTGATCTACGTTGCCCCCTGTGGTGTGGTGGTTCGCTCTTTGGCTGGCACAATTGGGAGTAAACTTTCCGATCCAGCGGTTGTTGTTGTTGATGTGGGGGCACGCCATGTTGTCAGTCTGCTCAGTGGCCATGAAGGTGGCGCCAATGATCTGGCAATACGTGTGGCCAACATTATTGATGCCGAACCGGTCATTACAACGACAACGGAAGCCGTCAAGGATCTGATTGTCGGTGTTGGTTGCCGCCGGGGAAAATCTGCAGCTGATATTGTTGCTGCTATACAGAAGGTTTTGAAGCAGCAGGGACTGTCGCCGACAAGGGTGCGTTACCTTGCCACGGCTGATGTCAAAGCTGATGAGATGGGATTGCTGCAAGCAGCCAGAATCCTGAATATTCCTTTACGAATTATCGCTGGAGAAAACATTCGTCAATGCCGGCAAAAATTTAAAACATCTGAATTTGTCGCCGACAAAGTGAACTTGCCAGCTGTTGCTGAGCCGGTAGCTTTATTGGCAGGAAGGAGGACATCATTAATTGTTCAGAAACAGGCTCTGAACGGGATAACCGTTGCGGTAGCAAAGGAAAACTGTTTGTCATTGGCATAGGTCCGGGGAATCCTCAAGATCGGACTCATCGGGCAGAGCGTGCGGTTTCGTGTTGTTCCATCATTGTCGGTTACGCACCTTATGTGGAATCCATAGCAGACCTTTGTAGAGGGAAAGAGATCTTCACCTCAGGAATGAAGCAGGAAGCTGATCGTTGTCGGACAGCACTGCAAAAAGTCGTTTCAGGAGCCACTGTTGCTCTGGTGTCATCCGGGGATGCCGGGGTCTACGGAATGGCTGGACTGGCTATGGAAATGGCCTCTGCAGAAAACATATCTGTCGAGATTGAGGTTGTTGCCGGAGTCAGTGCCGCTCATGCGGCTGCGGCCCAACTGGGAGCTCCGCTGATGCTTGATTCTGCAACCATCAGCTTGAGTGACCTTCTTGTCCCCTGGGAGACAATCGCTACCCGTTTACAGGCTGTCGCAGCGGCTGACATGGTTGTTTCTCTTTACAACCCACGCAGCAAAAAACGGGTCAGGCAGTTGGAGGAAGCCGCTATGATTCTCCGTCTTTATCGTTCCGGAGACACACCGGTCGGGATCGTTACCGCAGCTGGCGATAAACATCAGAAAGTTGTTTATTCTGATCTGAAACATTTTCTGGATGAAGAGATTGGTATGCGCTCCCTCGTGATTGTCGGCAATAGCACAACCCGCTTGATTGACGGTCGGATGGTGACTCCCAGAGGATACTATCGGTGATTCTCCTCTTTGGTGGCACGAGTGAAACGGAGGCTTTAGCGACCGCACTTGCCAATTTGAATGTCGCAGTTCTGGTCTCAACTGCAACAGATGTCCCCCTCAAAACCGGTGCAGAGAATCATCCCTTGATTAAACGTCGCTGTGGTCGTTTGCGTGAGACCGACATGCGCGATCTGATTATGCGCAGGGGCATCCGTCTCATTGTCAATGCAGGACATCCGTATGCTGACGAATTACACCAGACCATAGCGGCAGTTGTCCGGAAAACGGGGATTCTTTGTTTTCGCTTTCAACGTCAAGAAACGCTTGTTGATGGCGAACATATCTACCGGGTTGGAGACCATCAGGCCGCAGCGGAACTGGCTTTTTCCTTTGTCCGGCCAGTCTTGTTGACCATCGGATCACGGCATCTTGGCCCTTATGTCGCTGTGGCAAAAAAGACGCAAATCCCTCTCTTTGTCCGCATTCTGCCGCACAGAGAGTCCATTGAGGCCTGCAGGGCCAGTGGACTCTCTGATGCCTCATGTATCTATGCTCGCGGACCTTTCGGTGAAGAGGAAAATAGCAAGTTGATCCGACGCTTTGGTATCGGTGTTCTGGTCAGCAAGGATAGTGGTACTGCCGGTGGAGTGCCGGAAAAAATAGCAGCAGCAACCAATGCAGACTGTGCCGTTGTGTTGCTTGGCAGGCCAGCTGTCGATGCTTGTGAATGGGTGAACTTTCGGACCCTTTCATCTCTTGTCGAGGGGGTAGAATTACAGTTGAAGCTGCTTCTTTCCGGCAAAAATGTAGACCCGTAACCATGAAGAAGTGAATGTGTGTCTCTGCTCTTCTTCCCGGCTGGAGATGTCATTGAATCGCCTCTCCTTAAGCCATCATAATTCGATAGCAAAGCTTTTAATCCTCGGAACACCAGTTCTTGACAGAGCGCATGTATTTGGCTATATTGCCAAGTAGATGCGGAGAGAAACATGGACAAAGAACACAAAAAGCATTTGGAAGCGAGAGCAAAAGTTCTCAAGGCAATGGCGCATCCCAGTCGGTTGTTTATGATTGAGGAACTGGAAAAAGGAGAGCGCTGTGTTTGCGAATTAACTGAAATGGTTGGTTCCGATATTTCAACTGTGTCGAAGCATCTTTCAGTGCTGAAACAGGCAGGGTTGGTTGCCGATGATAAGCGGGGAAATCAAGTTTTCTATCGGCTGCGCGTCCCCTGTATTCTTAATTTTTTTGGTTGCGTAGAATCGGTTCTGGAAGCTCAGGTGAAAGATCACTCTGCGCATCTCAAGATAGTTACGTTGTAGGCAGAATATTTTTTTACTCAAGTAATTGGCTATTCAGCCAATAAGGCAAGAACTATGAATTGGAAAAAAGAATGGAAAGTGTTGCTTTGGATTGTGGTTGTATTTTTGGGTTGTTTTTTCCTGCCGGTCGAAGCTCCTCGGGTTCGGGGGGCGCTATTGGAGTCCCTCTATCTAGTAAAATGGTATGCGCGTGAGCATGTGCTGCTCTGTTTGGTTCCGGCGTTTTTTATTGCCGGTGCCGTTGCGGTTTTTGTCAGTCAATCTGCGGTGATGAAGTATCTCGGCCCGAAGGCCAATAAGGTTCTCGCTTATGGGGTCGCCTCTGTATCGGGGACCATTCTCGCTGTTTGTTCCTGCACAATCTTACCCCTGTTTGCCGGAATTTACCGTATGGGAGCCGGTCTTGGCCCCGCTTGTGCTTTTCTCTATTCGGGCCCTGCGATTAATATTCTTGCAATTGTTTTGACCGCACGAATCCTTGGTCCGGAGATGGGAATTGCTCGAGCCATCGGGGCGATCGTATTTGCCATAATCATTGGACTGGCGATGCACTTTCTCTTCCGCCATGAAGAGGAAGAAAAAGCCGCAGCGGCTCCGATGATGGGCGCAGACGAAGGTGGACGCCCATTGTGGCAAACCGCTCTCTATTTTGCCGCTATGGTTGGCATTCTGGTGTTTGCCAACTGGGGCAAAACAGAAGAGACCGGAGGCCTGTGGCATGATATCTATGCCGCCAAGTGGATCATTACCAGCGGATTTTCCGTGGCCTTGGCCATCATGCTTGCCACCTGGTTCCGGCTTGGTCTTGTCCGTATTCTTTTAGCCTCACTGCCCGCTCTGATCTCGGCTATAATTCTCCCCCACCAGCCGGCTCTGGCCTTTACCTTTGGCGTCATCGGCCTGTCTACACTGAGCAATCTGAAAAGTACCCGTGATGGTGAAATGGGGGCCTGGTTCAACGAAAGTTGGGATTTCGCAAAAAAAATCCTGCCGTTGTTGTTGATCGGTGTCCTGATCGCCGGTGTTTTGCTCGGGCGTCCCGGTCACGAAGGGCTGATTCCGTCAACCTGGGTCGCTTCACTGGTCGGAGGCAATTCGTTGTTTGCAAATATGTTTGCCTCGGTGTTCGGAGCGTTTATGTATTTTGCGACCCTGACGGAAGTTCCTATCCTGCAAGGGCTAATGGGTGCCGGCATGGGCAAGGGTCCGGCCTTGGCCTTACTGCTCGCCGGACCTGCCCTTTCCTTGCCAAACATGCTGGTCATCCGCAGCGTCATGGGGACCAAAAAAACGTTGGTTTTTGTTTTACTGGTGATGGTGATGGCCACGATCAGTGGATTAATTTACGGAACGATCTTTTAACTGTTTATCAACAGATATTAAGGAGTGAGACTATGAAAAAGATTCAGATCCTTGGAACCGGATGTGCCAAATGCCAAAAACTTGCTGAAAATACCCAACAGGCTGCCGATAATCTCGGTCTTGAATATGAGATGGAGAAAGTCACCGATCTCAACGAAATCATGGCTTTTGGCGTTATGACGACACCCGGACTCGCGGTCGATGGCAAAGTTTTGAGCGTCGGCAAGGTCCCAAACTTAACGGAGCTGGAAAAGCTTCTGGTCTGATTAAAAGTTTCAACAACTCTTTCAGTCTGATATGGTGATCAACGCTAAACTTGATTTATTTACTTGTAAATATAAAAGTGTTTAAATAAAGGCGTGGTCCTCAGTTGTGAATTTGTCCTCTGGCCTGTTCAGAAAAGGAGTTGAGATGAAAATAAAAGGATTGATAGTCAAGGGAGTCATTGCCGGTATTGTCTTGTTCATTGCCATTCAATTTGTTCCGTACGGAAAAGACCATTCAAATCCTCCTGTGATTGCTGAGCCACCCTGGGATCAGCCTGAAACCCGAGAGTTTTTTGTTCGTGCTTGTGCCGATTGTCATAGTAATGAAACCCATTGGCCGTGGTACAGTAACTTTGCACCTGCCTCTTGGCTCGTCACTATGGATATTAATGAAGGGCGTGAACATTTTAATGTTTCAGAGTGGGATCCGCAAAATAATATGGGGGGATGGATCGCAAAACAGGTAGAACTTGGTGAAATGCCCCCTTTAAAGTACCTTCTCCCTCATCCCGAAGCTCGACTCACAGATGAAGAAAAAGCAAAGTTTATCAACGGATTGAAAAATACTTTTGGCCGTTAAAAAATAGGAACGGAAGCCTGATCCACGATCTGATCGCTTGTTGTAGCCAATGAGCGATCAGATTTTTTCTATCGGTAGAATTTCGGTTTGTTCTTCATCAAAGCCATAACGCATATTTCATGCGCAATAATTAAAAACAGAAAATAGATGTAAAAATATCTGATTTTTAGATTTAAAGAATTTTCCCTGAATTCACGAGGAAATCTGAATTGACATATTTTGTTCTTCGGTGTAGAAGACATATGCAGAATTTACTTATGTTATATAATAGTTCAGCTAATGGAGTTTATGAATGAAGAATCTTGTGTTTATTGTTCTGGCAGTCGTTTTTTCTTTTATTCCTGTTTTTTTAGCTCAGCAAAATGGGATTAAAGCTCCAATCACTAAGGTTGAAGTCCTTGAAGAGGGTGTGTATAAGTATGAGGGTGAGACCAAGGGTATAGTGATGTTTGATCACAACATGCACGTTGAAATGCTTGATCAGGATTGCGCAAGCTGTCACGAAGGCGAGCCCGCCAAGATTCCGATTACTGACATGGCAAGTGGTCACGGAGTCTGCAGTGCATGTCATGATCAAGTTGACGATATGGATGCCTGTAATACTTGTCATAGTAAGTAATCTGCCAATTTATCATAGCTATTAGAATTCGAAGGCGGTCAGACGGTTAAAGTCTGGTCGCCTTTTTGTTGGTTTTCTGGAAGGATTTGCGGATGACCGGGGTGCGAACATCAGGCTAACGAAAATCTTCTTCTACTGATCTCAGCCATCTGGAATCAAAGCCGAAGATAGTTTTTATAAACAAAAAATGCCCCCTGAAACCAGGAGGCATTTTTTGTTTATGGTCTGAACCTTGAAATTGGTTCAGTGGAAATGGCTGGCATTAATAAATAGGTGGGTAATGATACTGGCTGCATAACCAAGAGCAATTGCCCAGGTCCACTTGAGATGTGCTCCAAAGGTGTAAATTCCCCGTGCAGAGCCCATGAGGGCGACACCTGCGGCGGAACCAATCGATAACAGACTACCACCAACCCCTGCTGTCAGAGTGACGAGCAGCCACTGACCATGTGACATATGTGGGTTCATGGTTAGAACAGCAAACATAACCGGGATATTGTCAACGATGGCTGAAAGAATCCCGACCAGAACATTTGCACTGGTTGCTCCCAATCCCTCATACATTGCTTGAGATGCCATGGCTAAATAGCCAAATTGGCCAAGACCACCAACACAAAGAATGACGCCATAGAAAAACAGCAGGGTATCCCACTCGGCTCGGGCAATCTTGCGGAAAAGATCGAAGCCGACAACTTCGCCATGACCATGGGCAGCTGGTGCTTGGTGCTCATCAGGATTATGTCCGATCATATCAAGGGGATGATCACCTGTGCCACGACGATGCTCTTGGCCTTTTAACCAGTAACCAAAGAAACCCAAGTAACCGAGACCAAGCATCATCCCTGCGGCTGGTGGCAAGTGGAGAAAATTGTGGAAAGAAACCGCTGTAGTGATGGTGCAGAGAAACAGGAAGATAACCCGTCTGCCCCCCAGTTTCATTTTAACTGTCTCATCCATGGCCTCGGGGCGTTCTTTACTGACGGTCATACTCATAATCGCTGCCGGAATCAACCAATTGACCAGAGATGGAATGAAAATAGCGAAGAATTCAGCAAAATCAACCACCCCCTTCTGCCAGACCATCAAGGTGGTAATGTCGCCAAACGGCGAGAAAGCACCACCAGCATTGGCGCCAACAACAATATTGATACAAGCAACAACCATGAACTTTTTGTTGTTACCGCCGACAGCCATGGCGACCGCACCCATAAGTAAAGCGGTGGTCAGATTATCTGCCAGGGGAGAAATCAGAAAAGCCAAGAGACCGGTCACCCAAAAGACCGTCCGTAAGGTAAAACCGCGGCTGACCAGCCAGGAACGCAAGGATTGAAACACATTGCGCTCATCCATGGCATTGATATAGGTCATTGCTGCAAGGAGGAACAGAAATAATTCTGCATATTCAATGAGGTTATGTTTGATGGCATTATGAGCGGTGTGGGTATCGCCTATGCCAATATATGCCAGGGCAACAAGAATCCAGATGATTCCTGCTGCCAGCATGACGGGTTTACTTTTCCGCAAATGGAGTTGTTCCTCAAAAATAACCAGAGAATAGGCTGCAACAAAGAGTAATAATGCAAATATACCGTACACAGTCCCGGTCATATTTTGTGGTTCACTGCTTGCCTCTGCAGAAGCAAAGACGGATGTTGCTGAAGCGGTCAGGATGAAAAAACTGAGCATGAGATATTTCATCCAGGGATTGCTCTGCCGTTTGTGACTAAGAATCGTTCTCTTTTGGGAATTCATGGCATCAGACTCCAATAAAAGGTTTGACTACTCACGGGTTAATTTGCGGGAAATCTAACATTAAAAGTGAAAACCTCGCATATGTAGCATGAGCGTGACTTCATGGTCAACTGGTTCCATTGCTATAACATTGTTTTTTCATGTCATCCCATCGTCTTAAAAATGGGTCTTGAGTTTCGGATTAAATATGGTTTTGGATGAAAGATTAATCCATCGTTGGATATAATTTGGCTATGGCAGAGTTCAACTGTGCCATCAAGTTATCACTGACGGCATGGCCACACATTAAATAGCGTAAATTTCCATGTGGAATTTCTTCCAGAGGGATTTTGACAAATTCTTCTGCCGGTAATTTAGCTGTCAAAATTATCTGTTCAATTTCCTCAGGTGCAATTAACATGTATGAAGCCTGGTTCGCATGCAGAGCCTGAAGTAAGCTGGACTGTTTTTTAGAATAAAACCGGCTTTTAGGGGAGAGCTTTTCAAGGAGTTGATCAACGTAAGTCCCGTAGGAAAAGGAACCCATTCGCGCAATTGTCAGCGCTCTGTTGGTGAAGATTTCCGCTAATGTTTTAGCGTCTTTGAAGTGTTTTTTTCTTTCTTTGGTGGTCAGGATAACGAGCGGTTGATTTTGGTAGATAGGTTTTGTGAATTTTGCAAATAATTCCCGCTCCGGCTTCTTAAACCAGCCGATTGAGCAATGGGGAACATTTGCGTAGCGGAGAATATAATTAATTTTATTTGGAGTTAGAGAGAGGAATTGAGCTTCTATCCCTGCTGCTTGTAGAATTTTCTTTGTTCTTGTAACCAGGAAACCGTCAGCAGCTCCCGAAGGTGAAGTAAAATAGTAAGGAGGTCTCTCAATGTAGGAGAAGGTCAATGATTCTGCAGTGGTGTTCACGGGCAGCATGACACCAAGGAGAATAAAAGCACCTGAGATTAAACGTTTCATCTTTCCTCCCCAAGAAAAAAGATAAGAGCCTGATGCCGACAAGCAGAAAAACAGGTGCCACAGTTGTAACATAGATTGTTATTGACAACAGCTTTTTTTCGCCCGGTACCATCCGGATGCTCAGTATCCAGGGTCAATGCAGAGACTGGACAAACGACTACGCAAGCTCCACATCCAGTGCATTTGTTGAGGATCGTAACCGCAGACATCGACGACCTTTATCAATTTAGGGACGGTTGGTCCTTTCAGGTTTTCCTTTGATCAGTTTTTTAATTTTTTTCTTTATACCGCTTACTATAAATGGGGTTGCTCGGCCTCGTTCAAAAAGGCGCT
Organism: uncultured Desulfuromusa sp.; assembly: GCF_963675815.1. NCBI lineage: Bacteria > Pseudomonadati > Thermodesulfobacteriota > Desulfuromonadia > Desulfuromonadales > Geopsychrobacteraceae > Desulfuromusa > uncultured Desulfuromusa sp. The sequence continues at coordinate 1,277,070 of NZ_OY776574.1, read as the reverse complement.
TTTTCATCATTTCAGTGCGATTCAGCGGAGGGAGATAGGTTTTTTCCCGCGCGACCATAGACAAAGCCTTCTGCTTACAGACGGAGATACAGGCGCCACAACCAAGGCAAACCTGTTTTTGCAATCGCACGGGTTGTTTTGCCGCGACAACTTCCAAGGCTGCAACGTTGCAGGCCTGAACACAAAGCCCGCAACTATTGCAAAGGTTTTCATCAATTTGAAGAATAAATGGAGCTTTGGCAATGCCATCGGTATAACCGGCTTGAACACCAGCCAACAACTCACAACAGCATGAACAGCAGTTGCAGATAAATGAAGGTTTCTGACGAATATTGTCGGTGATATGGGTGAGGTTGAGGGCTCGGGCACGGTCCAGAATCTCCAGCAGCTGTTCCGGTGTTTGCTCTTTTGCAAAACCGCGCCGGACCAGGAATTTCGCTCCTGTACCGAGGGAGATACAAATATCTTCCATCGGGGCTCCCTTTTGACAGTCTTCTCCCAAATGGTGCTTTTTATGCCGACAATAACAAAGACCGACAGCTCCATAACCGGCATTATTAATGATTTCCCGAGCATTTTCATAGCTGGTGACTGTAGAAGAGACCGGTATTTTATCCTCATAAGGGAGTGCGCGGGTCAGTGGCGTTTTGCTGTCAAAAAATTCTTTTGCCATTCCGTTGCGCGGATTTTCATGCATGTACTCCTGCATCAGCCGAGCAATTTTTTCTTTGGGGAGATCGGTTCGATTCTTCATGAAGGTGAATTCAAAGAAACCGATCAATCCGGGCATCAACAGATAATAGACCTCTCCTTCGTAAGGGAGGTCCATGACCAGACCTTTGTCACACATCCGTTCTAATTGCGGCAACAGATCTTCAGCTGGAATGGCGGTTGCTTTTGTCAGTTCTTCCAGCGTCGCTTCTTGAAGAGGAAAGCGGGAGGCAATAAAGGCTTCATTTTCAGCAAACAGCAGCGATAGAATTTCCCGGAGTTTGTCACTATCCGGCAATCCGACAGGGTATTTATTTAAGCGATCAATCAGGGGAACAATACTGTTTTTACTGCCGACGTGGTGTCCCATTGTTTCTCCTGTAAATAATGACCTCTTTGCAGCTGGGATCTCCTGCTGTCAGGGTTAAGAAAATTGTGAAAAATCCGCTTTTCTTTTTTCAGAAAAAGCCTTGATTGCTTCCTGTGCTTCAGGTTTGGCGAGTTGTTGCAGAAATAATTTTCCCTCTTTGCTCATGACCTCAGAGATCTGTTGAGCCTGTTGTTCTCGCAACAGAGATTTGGTTAAACGGACTGAGGCTGGAGGTTGTGCCGCCAGTTGGAGCGCTTTGTTTCTGACTTGCTGGGATAAATCAGTGCTGGGAAAGATGGAATTGATAAGACCGAGTTCCAAGGCTTTATCAGCGGCAATGGTTTCACCGAGAAGTAATATTTCTGAGGCATGTAAAAATCCCACCAGCTTTGGCAACAGATAGCTTGATGCCGCTTCAGGGCAAAGTCCAAGGTTGACAAATGGAAGCTGAAACCTGGCCGTCTCGTCAGCATAAACCAGATCACAGTGAAGAAGCATCGTCGTGCCGATTCCAACAGCTGCACCACTGACCATAGCAATCAAGGGTTTCCTGGCTTGACTGATTGCGCGCAGGAAACGGAAAACAGGACTGTTTTCACCCTGAGGTGGATTTTTTGCAAAGTCATGTAAATCATTCCCGCTGGTAAAGCAGCTTTCCGTGCCGTGGAGCAGGACGACCCGAATCTGGTTATCATCTTCTGCAAGATTCAGGGCTGTGGTCAAGGCATCGTACATAGCAAGAGTCAGAGCATTTTTTTTATCCGGCCTCTGAATTCCAATGTGCAAAATCCCCTGGTCTTTTTTTGTTGTCACTTGTCCGCTTCTATTTTCCACTATCTGTTCCCTTTGCTAAGAGAGGTTATGACCTGCATCAAATCCCTGATGAATGGCATCAAAAACCATTGCCGGTTGTTTGGCATCACCAATGATCTGACAGGGGATATGTTGATCAGCAGCTATTTTTTGCAGAGGATTATATGATCTGGTTCCTACGGCAAGAATGACTGTTTCTGCTTCAATTTCATGCCGTTTTCCCGATTGCTCAATGATGACTCCCGATGGGGTGATCTCTAACACTTTTGCTTCGGTATGGGTGGTGATGGCAGCACGCTTGACGTCCTGCAACATGCTCCAGCGGGTAGATCTGCCGAAATTGGTTCCCAGCTTGTCGACCATCTCAATTAAGGTTATCTGCTTGTTGCCAATTGTCGCAAGGCGATAAAGTTCCTCTGTCGTTTCCGCGTGATGAACCAGTAAAAATTTCAATTCATCTCCTGACAGTGTTCCCTGTTCAGCCAGAAACAGCGCTGTTTCAATGCCAACCGCGCCACCACCAATGATTGCTATCTTTTCTCCTTCAACCCGTTGTCCTGCAAGAACATCCCATGCTTGAATGACATGAGGGAGTTCAGCACCTGGGATTTCAGGGATAACGGGTTCACCCCCGGTTGCCAGAAAGAGAATATCTGGTTTGTTTTCAGAAAAAAGTTGAGCATCTACCCTTGAATTGAGAATGACCTGGACCTTTAAGTCGGCTAATTGCTGTTGTAAATCAGTGCTGAGAATTGAAAATTCTTCCCGACCGGGAGGTGCCGCAGCAATGTGGAGTTGACCTCCAAGCTTGATATGTCTTTCGTGCAGAACAACATCATGTCCTTGCTCAGCCGCAGCAATCGCAGCACTCATTCCTGCGGCTCCACCACCGACAACAACGACCTTGCGCGGTTGATCTGTTGTTTTCACTTGTGTTTCCACTTCTTTGCCAACTCTGGGGTTGCAAAGGCATTCGACCGATTTCATCTTAAACAAATTATCGAAACAACCCTGAGCACAGGCGACACAGTGGATAATCTTATTTTCCTGTTGTTTGTAAGCTTTATTTGGAAGCTGGGGATCCGCTATTAAAGAGCGCCCCATAGCAACCATATCGCAGTACCCGGCATCGATCAGTTGGCGTGCAATATCCGGGTCATTGATTCGGTGGCCGGCAATGACCGGAACATTAACAAGTTGGCGGATATCTCTAGCGAGATAGGCAAAAACTCCACGGGGAACTTTGGTGACTATCTGTGGGACCTGGGCTTCGTGCCACCCGACATTGATGCTGAGAGCATCAGCCCCTGCTTTAACCAGCTCGATTGAGAATGTTTTTAATTCTTCCCGACCGATGCCGTCCGGCATAAAATCGTTGCCGTTGATTCTGACCATGAGCGGAAAGCTGTCGCCTGTCTTTGCTTTAACCGCCCGGATAATTTCCAGGCCAAAACGCATCCGGTTTTCCAGACTCCCTCCGTATTGATCCTTGCGTTTATTGGTCAGAGGAGAAAGAAATTCACTGATGAGATATCCTGTGCCCGCCAAAATTTCTACAGCATCAAAGCCAGAGGATTGAACCCGTTTTGCAGCATCGACAAAATGTTGGATGATGGCAGGAATTTCATCAAGCTCTAGTTCTCGTGGTGTTTCTCCGGTTAATCTTGACGGTATGGGAGAAGGGGCAACCGGCTTTTTCCCGCCAAGAAACATGGAAAAGTTATACCGACCAGCGTGATTGAGCTGAAGGCAGGCTGCAGCACCTTCTCTTTTGATAGCTGTCGCTAACTTTGTCAACCCGGGAATAAACGCATCGTCATGAGCACCAATATTTCCGGGCAAGCCAGAAAGTTCATCGACCGTCGCGTAGCCGACACTGATAAGCCCGGCACCGCCTTTCGCTCTTGCAGCATAAAAATTGATCAGCTGGTCAGTGACAACAAATTTTCGGCACATGTTTAAATGCATTGCCGGCATCAAAATCCGGTTTTTCAAGGTGAGATGACCAATTGAGATGGGATCAAAGAGTCGGTCTGTTTTCATCGTAATATCCTGTTATCGGCTTATTAGGAAACCGCATGGGAATAGATATCTGCAACCTGTGGATAGAGACCAATATTGATCAATGTGTCTTTCAGGAGTTCCGGTTGAGCTAGAAAATCGCGCAGAAAAACAATTTCAGAAGCCTTCAAATAGCTGATAAAAGGGTGCTTGGTCTCATCTTTTAAGAGTTGCATGACGATTTCGGCTGCCGTCATGCTTAATGGCAGTTTGTTAATATGTCCTGCCCGCACGAGGAGTTTGCTGATATAAAAAAGCAGGCAACTGTTAACACTTTCAATTGTCTCTCGATGACCGGGCAGGATTTTTTTCTCCCGTAATGTTACCAGCTTGGTAAGGCTTTTACAGTATGCTGCATAGTTGAGAAAACGCTTTCCGGTTAACAGGTCAACATCCAGCAAAGGGGTCTGAAAAATCCCTTGCAGCATGACATCCCCGGTCACCGCCCAGTTCTCAGCAATCAGAACCATATCGCTTTGAGAATGTCCGGGACAGGATAGCGCCGTTAATCCCAGTTGTGGCGGCAGGTGTTCCTCTATAATTTTAAACTTTTCCGGTAAGGGGGGAAAAACAGTACCGTCGTCCATATTCTCTCGAAAGCGATCTAAAAAAGCAGCTTCAAAACCTATCTGCAACATCAGGTCATACATCAGTTCTAAACGTTCTGCATGGTGGGTGATTTTGAGATGGTCCCGGAATGGGAGGTAGATGGTGGCATCGGTTTCGTGACCCAGCCAGTTGGCTAATCCATAGTGGTCTATGTGACAGTGAGTGACAATGACGTGTTTAAGCTGGTCAAAATCCAGATTTTTTTGCAGATAGTGTTTGGCTTCATCTGTCGGTGGCCCGGTATCAAAGAGGATCAGTTCGCCATTGATTTCAGTGCTGTAACAATGGACCGGGCCGACGACATATTCGGTATTGATGGTATGTTGTATTGGGGTCATATATTTTTTATTGCTCAAAATGAAACCCGGGAGCCTACAGGGAGGCTCCCCTACACAAAAAGAAAAATAAAAGATTATAGAGGCGGGCCCCTATGCCCGCCTCGTTGATTCAGAGTTAAAAAATATATTTTTCAGCTTCAATAGCTGCCGCCGCCAGAGTGCGTTTCGCCTGTAACAGACCGGTGGCATCATATTTGGTGAAGCGCCGGACACCGGAGAGAATCATCGTCAAGGTGTCCCCTTCTTCGACCATGTATGCTCCTTTTTTCGCCGCACTCGCCGCAATTTCGGTAGCATTAAATGTAGCAATTTTAACGGCAGCACGGAGTTGTTCCTGTTTTGCCGGGCTTAATGATTCGAGAATCTTTTCTGCCCTGAGAACAGCACTTTCCATGGCAAAAATCTGGATAGCAATATCTGCTGCAGCCATGAGTACTTCCTGCTCGTTGGCTAATTTATCCATGTATTTTTGCACCCCGGCTCCGGAAAGAATCAGGAACAGGGTTTTCAGGTTTTGAATTGTGGTCTTTTCGGCAATGAAGGGAATGGAGTCATCGACATCTTCAAATGAAGGTGTCATCAGCGCTTCAAATGCCTTCATGGATTCTGCCTGCAAGGGAAGCTCTCCCTTCATGGCCCGTTTAAGAATCATTCCCGATGTCAGCAGCCGATTGATTTCATTGGTTCCTTCGAAAATCCGGTTAATGCGCTCATCCCGATAGTACCGCTCGGCAGGGTACTCACTGCAGAATCCGTAGCCGCCGTGAATCTGCACCACTTCATCGACCGTTTTGGCCAGGACATCACTACAGAAAACTTTGGAAATACCGCATTCAGGAGCGTACTCTTCTATCCCTTTCAGGTATTGGTCATAGTAGTCATCTGCCCCTTTTTCAATCGTGGCAAGTTTATTATCAAGGAGACCGGCCAGCCGGTACACTAAAGATTCTGATGTATAGATGGAGGCTGTTAAGTCGGCAATTTTTTCCTGAATTGCGCCGAAGGAAGAGATCTGGAGATTGAATTGTTTGCGTTCATTCGCATAACGAATCCCTTCAGCCAGTGCCATTTTTGCTGCACCAGTGACCCCTGCGCCTAGCTTGAACCGCCCGATATTCAAAGAATTAAAAGCAATTTTATGTCCTTTGCCAATTTCTCCAAGGACATTCTCTACCGGAACTTTACAGTTATCAAGGATGATTTGAGTGGTTGAGCTTCCTTTGATCCCCATTTTCTTTTCTTCGTTGCCGACAACCAGCCCTGGAAAACTTTTTTCTACCAGAAATGCGGTGAAGTGTTGCTTGTCAACCTTGGCAAAAATCGTGAATAGTTCGGCAAAACCACCATTTGTAATGTATTGCTTGGTGCCATTGAGAATGTAGTGTTTCCCGTCTTCAGAAAGAACCGCAGAAGATTGTGCTCCCAGAGCGTCACTTCCAGAGCCGGGTTCTGTCAGACAATATGCAGAGCACCATTCACCGGTAATAATTTTTTCCAGATATTTTGCTTTCTGTTCCGCTGTTCCATAGTAGATCAGCGGCAGGGTGCCGATTCCGGTGTGAGCGGCAAAAGCGACAGAAAAAGAACCACTGGTGGATATTTTTTCTCCAACCAGCATACTGGTAGCTTTATCCAGTTCCAGACCTCCATCCTCTTCCGGGGCGTCCATCATTAACAGGCCAAGTTCACCACATTTCCGCATCCCTTCGACCACATATTCAAAGTTTTGAGCTTCTATCTCATCGTGATGGGGGATGATTTCATTTTCAACGAACTGTTCCGTGGTTTCGGCAATGGAACGTTGCTCGTCGGTAAAGTCTTCGGGAGTAAAAATGTCCTGACAGTTGCTTTCGGCGATTAGAAATTCGCCACCCTTCATAATTTTTCCAGCCATAATCGTTACCTCGTTGTTATATCAAAAAATTAAAACTGCTGATGCGATCTACCACAGCGACACTGGCAAAGATCACCGGTTATAGTTTTTCAAAAATTCCTGCAGCACCCATGCCGCCACCGATACACATGGAAACCATGCCGTAACGGAGTTCACGGCGCTGCATTTCGTGGAGTAATGTTGCCGTCAATTTAGCTCCTGTACAACCCAGGGGATGACCCAGAGCGATAGCACCACCGTTAACATTGAGAATATCAGTGTTTAATCCAAGTTCTCTGATGACCGCCAGAGATTGCGCTGCAAAAGCTTCGTTCAACTCCACCAGACCAAGATCATTGAGTTGAAGACCGGCAAGTTTTAAAGCTGCGGGTATTGCTTCAATGGGACCAATCCCCATAATTTCAGGTGGGACACCTTTCACTGCAAAAGCGACAAAACGGGCCAACGGTTCTCCCCCGAATTCCTTGAGGAAATCTTCAGATACAACCAGAGCTGCAGCAGCTCCGTCGGTCATTTGTGATGATGATCCTGCGGTGACGGATCCCCCTTGTTTGAATGGAGGTTTAAGTCTGGCTAACCCTTCAAGGGTTGTGTCAGCACGGACACCATCATCAATGGAAACCAGTTCGGTAGTTTTCTGAACCTTACCCTGAACAAGGGTTGTTTTTTCAATCTCAACCGGGATGATTTCATCGCTGAAACGTCCGGCAGCAATGGCTTCAGCTGCCTTTTTATGACTTCCTACAGAGAAGGCATCCTGGTCTTCCCGACTGATCTGATACTTGTCAGCGACGAGTTCGGCAGTAATTCCCATAGACGCAAATGTTTCGGGCCATTTGGAAACCAGATCGGGGTTGGCGCTGTACTTGTTTCCTCCCATGGGAACCGTGGTCATGGATTCGGTTCCCCCGGCAATAATGCAATCGGCAAAACCGGCCATGATCCGCTCTGCTGCCAAGGCAATGCTTTGCAGCCCTGAGGAGCAGAAGCGGTTGATTGTCTGAGCCGGCACCTGGTACGGGATTCCGGCTTTGAGAGCAGCTACCCGAGCAACATTCATCCCCTGCTCTCCTTCCGGAAAAGCACACCCAAGAAGTACATCATCAATCCTCATCGGATCAATTTTGGTGCGTTCAATCAAACCAGCCAGGGCGGCTGCAGCCAGATCATCGGGGCGCATATCTTTAAATTTGCCTTTGTTGGCACGGCAACCGGGGGTGCGGTAAGCGGCAAGTATATAAGCTGTTTTCATGGTTAATTCTCCTGCAAAATGGATTGTTTTATAAAATTAATTCCGCAGCGGCTTGCCTTTTTTCAGCATATGTTGAACCCGCTCGGCGGTTTTTTTATTGCCACATAACTTCAGAAATGCCTGCCGTTCCAGTTGCAGAAGATAGTTTTCTGAAATAGGAGTTCCCGGAAGGACGTCTCCACCCGTAATGACATCGGCAATTATTCCGCCCATTTCAGCTTCGTACTCGGTGACAAAACCACCCATTTTCATGTTCCAAAGCTGACTTTTGATGCTGGCTGCAATGCTTCTGCCGGGGGCTGGGATGTTCTCTGCCGGTCTCCGGGGACGGTAATTGGTTGCCAGCGCCAGAACCTTTTGTTTGGCATCCGCAAGCAGGCGGTCGATGTCCATACTGACACTGTCGCCATTGCGCATATAGCCCATTCCCTGGAGTTCAGCTGCTCCCATGGAGACTTTTGCCATGCCGATCTGCTGGAAGTTCTTGAATATAAAGGGAGTGACATCGGTGTCGTATTGCTTGGCCAGCTCGACGGCACGAAGGCACATCTCTTTGGTTCCGCCCCCCGCAGGGATGAGTCCGACCCCGATTTCAACCAGCCCCATATAGGTTTCTGCATAGGCGTTGATAGCGTCGGCATGGAGGGAAAACTCACAACCACCGCCCAGAGCCATTCCAAAAGGTGCTGCAACAACAGGAACCTTGGCGTACTTGACTGCCATGGTTGCCTTCTGGAAGGCGCGGACACTCAGATCGATATCTTCATAGGCTCCTTCAGCCAGAGCCACGGCCAGCAACATCAAGTTTGCACCGACTGAAAAGTTGGTCCCCTGATTACCGATCACCAAGCCAACACCTTCGTCTTCCGCACGCTTGATGGCTTTATGGGTCATTGCCAGAATATCGCCACTGATAGAATTCATCTTCGAGTGAAACTCCAGGCCAAATACGCCATCACCTAAATCAACGACAGAACAGTTGGAGGTTTTCTCTACGACACCTGAGGTTTTCTTGAGGATCTGCAGGTTGATCTGACCCTCTTTTTGCGGTACCAGGTGATAGCTTTTTTCCTGTAAATCGTAGTATTCCTGCTGCCCGGAATCGTTGTAGCGATAGAAACTTGTGACCCCTTTCAGGGTTTCAGGGACGGCGATGCCATCTTTTTCCGCCCGTTTGACAAAGCTTTCAACACCAATGGCATCAAGCATTTCAAAAGGTCCGATTTCCCAGTTGAAACCCCACTTCATGCCATTGTCGATATTGACAATATCATCAGCAATTTCGGGGATACGGTTGACAGTATAGATCAATGAATCACGCAAAGAGCGCCAGGCAAATTCCGCCCCTTTATCCTGACCATTGACCACCATTTTGACTTTTTGTGCCGGGTCATCAACCATCTTGACCGCAACGACGGATGCAAATTTCGGTTTTTCAGCAGGTTTAAATTCGCCACTGTTGTAATCGTAGTAATAGATCTGCCGCCGTCCATCAACTTGCTCTTTTTTGTAAAAGCCTTTTTTGCTCTTATTCCCATGAAGCCCTTGTGCAACCATCTGTTCCATGAATTCAGGAATCTGGAAGGTTTCGCGACATTCATCATCGGGGAGTAATTCATAGGTATTTTTACAGATATGAACCAACGTATCGATGCCGACCAGATCGCTGGTGCGAAAAGCGGCTGATCCGGGTCTTGCCGTAGCCGGTCCGGCAACACTGTCAACTTCTTCAACCGTCATCTCCAGGTCGAGCATGTGCTTTATGCCATTGAAAATAGAAAAAACACCAATTCGGTTGGCGATAAAATTGGGGGTGTCTTTAGCGTATACGATCCCCTTTCCAAGTCTTCGGCTGATGAAGTCAGCCAGCCCCGAGACGATGGCAGGGTCCGTGTATTGGCTGGGGACAATTTCCAGCAGACGCATATAACGTGGGGGATTAAAAAAGTGAGTCACCAGAAAGTTTTTGCGTATCTCCGCAGGTAAAACCTCGGCCATTTCATTCACTGAAAGACCGCTGGTATTGGTTGAGACAATGGCCCCTTCTGCCAGGTTTGGGATGAGTTTTGCCAGCAAATCTTTTTTGATCGGCATGTGTTCAATAACGACTTCAATAATCCAGTCACATTCCTTCACTTTTGCCAGGTCATCATCCAGGTTGCCTGTGCTGATTTGTCCTGCGTACTGCTGCAAATAAAAGGGTGCCGGCTTCATTTTTAACAGATCAGCCAGACCTTTATTGGCGATGCGATTACGCACCTGAGGGGACTCAAGGTCTAATCCCTGTTTTTCTTCTTCGCCGGTGAGTTCTCGGGGAACGATATCAAGCATTAAAACTTCCAGACCAGCGTTGGCGAGGTGAGCAGCTATAGTTGCTCCCATAACCCCGGCTCCAAGCACGGCAACACGATTAATTTGCCTCATTTTTTCCTCCATTTTCAGATTGCGGCTGGGCGCTTTGTCCCTCGCCATTGTGCCGATAGAGTAATTCGATTTTATCTTTATAGGTGTTATAAATCTCTTTGCGCTTCAGTTTCATTGTGGGAGTCAACTCACCACCCTCCGTAGAAAATTCGCGGGGAAGTAAAATGAATTTTTTGATTGTTTGATAGGGTGGGAGAGTTTTATTAAAGTGTTCAATCCGTTCAGCAAATAGTTGTTGAACGCGTTCGTTGGCAACTAAATCGTCAACACTCAGATAGTTGATGTGTTTTTCGTGACCAAATTCAATCAATCTTTCCAGGTTAGGTGTCAATATTGCGATTAAATAAGGTTTCTTATCCCCATGGATATAGGCTTGAGAAACATATTTATCGAGTTTTAAAGTGTTTTCCATAGGCTGAGGAGCAATATTTTTTCCTCCGGCAGTAACAATAATTTCTTTTTTCCGGTCAACTATGTAGACATAGCCTTCGTCATCGATGTGAGCGATATCGCCGGTTTTAAACCAACCGTTTACAAAAGCTTCTGCGGTCGCTTTTTCATCCTGATAATAGCCTCGCATGACTGCTGACCCTTTGACCAGCAATTCGCCGTCTTCAGACAATTTAAACTTCGCATCTCCCAGAGGCTTACCTACAGATCCAAAGCGGTTTTCATCTAAACTGTTCAAAGCAATTGCGGGGCTGGTCTCTGTTAATCCATAGCCTTCAAAAACAGGAATACCGATAATCCACATGAATTCGTTGATGGTTTTGTCCAGCGGGGCGCCACCTGAAATAAAGAATTGCAGATTACCGCCAAAGCGGGTACGGATTTTCCGAAAAACCAACCGATCATAAATTTTATATTTTAGCCCGAGTAATCCGAGGGGCTCGCGCTTTATATACTTCTGATAGATATATGCGTGTCCGACAGTGATGGCATTATGAAACAGCTGCCGTTTGGCCGGACTCATCAAATGGACATTTTCATAGATTCGGGAATAGATTTTTTCAAATAAACGCGGCACGCTGATCATGGCCGTCGGTTTGACCTCAAGAATATTTTCAACCACCTTATTTACTTCTTCGGCAAAGGCGATATGTCCTCCACCCATCAACACGGCATAGTAACCGGCTGTTCGTTCCAGAACATGACTCAGAGGGAGAAAGCTTAGAAACGTTCCGGTCATGGATTCTTTGCCTGCCAGTTGGATCCCATCCCAGGCATTGTTTGCCATATTGTGCTGAGTCAGCATGACTCCTTTGGGAATACCTGTCGTTCCTGAGGTATAAATGACAGTGATGAGGTCTTCAGGCTTAATCAGCTCTATTTGTTTTTCAATCTGTTGTTTTTCTTTCTCCTGGATGGGGTAAGAAATTTCCGAGAGCTGGTACAGGGTGTGAACCGGCAGGTTACGCTCACCCAGAAAGCGTTCAAAAGAGATCACCATTTCAACTTGGGGGATCTGATCTCGGACAGCCAGCAGTTTTTCGTATTGCAACCGATCAGAGACAAAAACAATTTTAGAGCCGCTATGGTTTATGACATATGCAGCTTGGACCCCGGTATTCGTTGCGTAGATAGGGACGCTGACCCCTTGAGCAGATTGAATGCCGATGTCGGCAATAACCCAGCCGGCGCGGTTTTCAGAAAAAATAGCCACTCTATCACCGGGCTGCATACCTGCTTTGCGTAATCCGCGCGCAGTCATCAAAATTCGAGAATAGAACTGCTGATAGTTCAAAGTGATGTATGCACCACTCTTTTTAAAGCTGATGGCAGGGCGATCTGCATACTGTTCAGCATTGACCTGCAGCATTTGCGGAATTGACTGATATGGAAGTTTTTCAACCGTGGTTTGTGTCATTGCCATTTCTCTTTTAATCACGTTTACGTAAAGTTAATGATAAAACATTTTTCACTCTCTGCAACACAAGCTGCGATTAAGAATAATTTAAAGGGTATAGATCTTATTTTACTTACTTTTACGTTCAGGTCAACCAAAAGTAAAACATTTTTCTATTTTAAGAAATTAACACTCTTTCTGACGAGAAAAAGCCCTGTTAAATCCTGAAGATTTTACTGAGACCAGATTCTACATGGGAATAAGGTGCTTATTCAGAGAAGACTTTTGTTGTTTTCGGCAGCAGGAAACAGGCTAAAGCCGGTAGCAGCAGGATGGCTCCAAGCATGTTGACCAGGAACATAAAGGTCAACAAAATACCCATATCTGCCTGGAATTTAAGGGGAGAAAAAATCCAGGTCGCTACCCCGATAGCAAGAGTTACACCGGTAAAAACAACCCCGGTTCCTGTGATTGCAAGGGTATGCAGGTAAGCTTCCTGCAGGGTTTGCCCTTTTCTTAAATAACTGCGCAAACGGCTAAAAATATAGATGCCGTAATCAACGCCGACACCAACTCCCAGGGCGACAACAGGCAACGTTGAAACTTTCAATCCGATCTGCAGGATGCTCATCAAAGCATAGGCAAGCAGAGAGACCAGTGCGAGGGGTAAAATAATGCACAGAACTGCTCTGATTGAGCGGAATTCGTAGAAACAAAGGAGGGTCACAGCACCAAAAACATAGAGCAGAATGGGGAACTGCGCGGCTGAAACCTCTTCGTTGGTTGCAGCCATGACACCGACATTTCCGGTAGCCAGTCTGAAGGTGACATTGTCTGTTGCGTGTTGGTTGCGGTAGTTTTTGACTTCAGAAACAATATTGGCAATGGTTTCCGCTTTGTGGTCTGTGGTAAAGATCATCACCGGCATGACACTGCAATCGGAATTCAATAATCCGCTGCTGGTTGGTACATAGCCAACGGCCTGAACCATGGTTGCCTGGTTGCGTGGTAGTACTCGCCATTTTAAACTTCCTTCATTCCAACCGGAATTAATGATTTTAGCAATACCGGGAAGGCCGATGACTGACTGGACCCCATCGACATTGTTCATATGCCAGGCAAAACGGTCAATAGCGGTCATGATGTCATAATCAATACAACCGTCGGGTTTGGTTTCGACAATGACGGTGATCAGATCGACCCCAATAGAAAAGTGTTCAGTAATGATTTTACTGTCTTGATTATAGCGGGAATCGGTTCGTAATTCGGGAACTCCACGGTGCATGTCACCAATTTTGATATCGGAACCTTTCCAGAGGCCGAACCCAAGCAGGAAGACAGCGGCAATGATAATAACCGTTGCAAATTTTGGTTCTGCGGCGCGTTCAAAGAAACGCCAGACGGGTCGCAATGTTTGTGTTTGCTGGTCAACCCGGCGCTTATATCGTCGTCCCGTTTTGACATAGGAAAGGAGAATTGGCAATAGAATCAGATTGCTGAGAATAATCACCGCGACCCCCAGGCTGGCAGTGACAGCCATTTCCTGTATGACCCGAATTTCAATCAACTGGATGGTGATAAATCCAATTGTGTCACTGGCCAGAGCAATAAATCCTGGGATCAGAAGCTGACGAAAACAGGACTTTGCTGCTTCAAGCCGATCTGCTCCGGCGCGGACTTCGGCTGTATTCGCCGTTATCATCTGTACCGCGTGACTGACACCGATTGCAAATATGAGAAAAGGAACCAGCAAACCCATGGGATCGATACCATAACCGAGAATAGGCAACAGTCCCAGTTGCCAGATCACGGCTATCAAAGAGCAACTTATAGGGATCAGGGTCAGGATCCAGGAACGGGTATAGAAAAAAACCAGCAGGCTGGTGATCACAAAAGCAACAAAGAAAAACAAAATAACGCGCTTTGCACCATCAGCAATATCGCCAATAACCTTGGCAAAACCGATAATGTGGACACTGACCTGATCGCTTTGATATTTATCCCGTATCTGTTCTTCAAGCAGATGTGCAACCTTGATAAAGTCGAGTTTCTCTCCCGTTGCCGGGTCGACCTCCAGTAGTTGTGCACTGATTGCAGCACCGGTAAAGTCATTGGCGACAAGGCGTCCAAGGATGCCGGCTTTGAGAATATTTTTACGAACTTTTTCCAGTCCTGCAGCGGTTGTCTCAAAGTCAGCCGGGACAACGTTGCCGCCAGCAATTCCATCTTCAACGACCTCTGTAAAACGGACATTAGGAGTAAACAGGGATGTGACCTGGGCGCGATCAACCCCGGGGATAAAGAAAACATCGTCTGTGGCTTTTTGCAGGGTATCAAAAAATTCCGGGGTGAAAATATCACCCTGTTTTGTCATCAACGCAATCAGAATCCGGTTGGCACCGCCAAACTCTTTGCGGTGTTCAACGTAGGTCTGCATGTACTCATGTTCAAGGGGGAGCTGTTTGCTGAAGCCTGCATCGATGCGCAGGTTGGTGAGAGAATAAGACATAAGCAGGGTTATCAGGATAAAAAAGCCCAGCAAGATACGCCGATTGTTAAAAATGAGCTTTTCCAGTCCAGTTCTGAAGGCATTGATTTTCATCTAGATCTCCTGCTTTTTCTTATATTTTTTTAGTGAATACTTTGTTGGGGAAGCTTGGTGACACCAAAGTCTCCCAGAGCAATAATGCTGTCATCTGCTGCCTGCAATAATTGACTGAATCCTTTGCGATCCGGGTCCTGATGCAGAATAAAGGTGGAGCCGTTATCGTGACTTGTTAAGAGAGCTCCGGCTAAACCGGTTATCACCAAAGTGCCATCGCTGAGCCGAATTCCGCTGGTTAAACTTGCCTCTGTTCCTGTTGTCGCTGCGGCCCATGTTTCACCTGAATCATCAGAATGGAACAGATGACCGCGCAAGCCAAATAGCAGCAATCTCCCTTTTTCTCCCGGGAAAATACCAAAAAAGGAGCCCTGATAGTCTGGATCCAGAAGCGTCCAGGTTTGGCCTTGATCATCTGAACGATAGACAAAACCAGCTTCAGCGGCGATAAATAATTGATCTCCAACAGCAATGATCTGGTTTAAATGGAAATCATCCTCACTGATCCAGCGCCCTTCCCAACTGCTGCCACCGTCAAAAGACTCCAGAAACTGCCCATATGCGCCAATGGCGTATCCATGTTTGCCGTCAAGAAAAAGAATATCCAGTAGGGGGCTTTCCGCTTCTGCATCTTCATAAACGAGCTCCCAGCTTTTTCCACCGTCTCCAGTTCGTAAAATGACCTGATCATGACCAACAACCCAACCATTAAGGCGGTCAATGAAATAGACTCCTGTCAGGGTCGCTCGTGTCGGCACCTGAGATTGAGTCCAGCTGTTGCCATTATCTTCGCTTATGAGAATATGGCCACGCTCACCGACGACAATCAGGGTATTTTCCACACGTTGGGCGTCAAGGAGTAATGATTGACTTGCCAGTGGCGCAATGACTGCCTCTTCGCTGCCACTGGCCGAGGTGGTGCCATAGAGAAATATTAATAGGCTGATGCAGATTACAAGTATATAGGTGTCGAAATGTTCAAAAGTTTTTTTCATAGTTAACGCACTCTGAAAAGGCATAAAAAATGGCCGAGCCGTTGCCGACTCGGCCAAGACTTCACGGTTTAAAACTTATTAACGACGACCAGCCCGACGTAGAGCACCAGGGGAATAATCCTGATCGGTCCGTTTAATGCTGAAATCGTACATTTCCGACTCATTGTCCAGGCCAAGAGCTAGATACCGCCCAGACTGGAGGTCATAATGGGTTTCCAGGGTTGTCCAGAAAGTCGGCACTTCGTAGTAGTTGATTGAATGACCTTCGGAGACGCGCCAGAGCTGATCACGGTTATCGTAATGTTCGGCGACCATAATCTGCCAGGAGTCTTCATCGATATAGAAAACCCGTTTTTTATACAGATGGCGAGCTCCTTCACGCAAGGTGGCTTCAACAACCCAGACACGATGCAGCTCATAACGCAAATAATCAGGATTCACATGCAACGGAGTCAGGATATCCTTGTACTTCAATTTATCGCTGTGGAGAAGATAATTATTGTAAGGGATGTATATCTCTTTTTTGCCGAGCAGCTTCCAGTTGTAGCGATCGGGCGCTCCATTAAACATGTCAAACTGATCAGAAGTCCGTAGGCTGTCTGCAGCGGTTCCAGGATTGTCATAAGCGACATTCGGTGCCCGGCGAACCCGACGTTGACCAGGATTGTAGACCCAGGCAGCGCGTGGTTCCGTGACTTGGTTCATGGTTTCGTGAACCAACAGGACATTTCCTGCCAGTCGTGCCGGCGCGGTGACTTCCTGACGGAACAGAAGAATCCGGTTTTTTAAATTTTCTTCTGTCATTCCCTCTTGCGAATAAATCAGGCTGAATTCATCATCAAATTTAACCAGAGTATAACCACCACCACGAGTCATTGGAGCCTGGGCAATTTTACGTGAGGCGGCATCACCTCGATAGCGAAGCATGTGGTTCCAGAGAACTTCAATTCCGGTTTTCGGAATGGGAAAAGGGATTCCGTTGACAGTACCGGTAACCCCATCGCCGCCGTTAATCAGCTCAGCTGTCTGGGATACCTTTTTCGTCATGTCGTAAATGCGTTGCGGGGAAGAAGCGCTACGGTGAGTCGGATAGATATTCATCTTGAAACTATCGTAGGCTTTGAGCAGTTCCTGATGGCCTGCGGTTAATTTGTCTTTGTATTGTTCCATATTGGCAGCAGTAATCGTGACCAGAACTTTGTCATCAGCATAGGGGTCCGGATGGTGCATTCCCTTGGTGTACCCGGCTGGAGGTGTCGTGATGCCACCGTCCCAAGCGGGGATGGAACCATCTGAATTGCCGGATTTGTCAGCGCCAATCGGAGTCAGGTCTTTGCCTAAGCGCGCAGCTTCGTCAGCAGAAATGGCGGAAAAAGATTGCCCTGCCAAGGCAGTGACCAGTAAGAGGGCAAATGCCCCGGCTAATGCGGTTTTCAGCATAATGTTTACTCCTGTATCATTTAGAATGAATATTTGACGTTAAAGGCGACGAAATCACGATCATTTATCAGGTTGTAACGACCAGCACCAAAAAAGTCAACATAGCTTAAATCTGCTGTCCAGCTGTTCAGATAGTTGGCGCTAAGGCCTAAAGTTACAGCTTTTCGCCCTTCAACGAAGTTGCCACCAGGTCCAGGGCTTGTTCCAGAAACATCATGCGACCAAGCAACCCGTGGTGATAAAGTGACTGCACCAATGGCGTTGTCGAAATCGAGCTTGGCAAGCAGACGGTACCCCCAAGAAGTGGCATCTGCAAACCGGTCGGCGGGTTCAATCTCACCAAAATGGGCAGCTGTTAAATATTCATTACCACTGATTGGCGTACCTGGCCCGTTCAAACGTAGATCGTCTTTATCCGGCATGTCATCAACATGAGTGATGCCAACTTCACCGAGGAGGACAAATTGACTGGCACCGAAAGTTGGTCCAAATAACTTGGTTGCCGTTACTTGCACCTGAACCACATCACGCTCAATGTAGCCTGGTATTTCAGTTTCAAAGGGTACCAGCCCCAGCTGTCCATAGGCTGCAAGGCCTGCTGCCGCTGTATTTCCAGGACTGAGGTTATCCTGAGCCGCAATCGCCGCGAAGAGAATTTCAATATCATCAATTTGCAGAGGGACATCCTGACGGTAGGATACCTCACCTTGAAGAGCGACACCAAAGCTTGTGAGCAGGGTGTTGAAACTGGCACCAAAGAGCTGAATGTCTTCAGGATAGCTGATGAAATAGCTCGCCGTTTCTTCATAGGTACGACCCAAAGGATCCAGACCGGCTGCTGCTGCAGCGGTTCCAGTTTTTGCGTTAATAATCGGGTAGCGGCTATGATAGTTCACGTAGTAAAATCCGAATTCCGTATCGTTTAAATTTGGAGCATAGAGGCGGAGCGCCAATCCGAATTGTCCGTCGTCAGATGCTTCCTGAGTGGCTGAACGGGAGACGACGGCAGAATGTCCAGGAGTGACCTGAAAGTCAGTTGGTACAGTATCCGGCACATCACCCCAACCAAGCATGACACGGCTGCCACCGTCACCGGCAAAATCGTTGGTGCTCCAGTAGGAACCTGGCGGGTCGATAACTGTCTCCGACCAATCGTAGAGGTACAAACCTTCAAGGGAAATGTTTTCGGTGAGGCCGATGGAACCCCAAACCATTCCCTCTGGTGTCAGGGCCTCTTTCAATTCAGCTCCGGGTAGACGAATTGCACTGACATTGACCGGGTTAATGGTATTTATGCTGTTTTGAATAAAGGTACTTTCACCCCAGCTGACCACTTGGTCACCAACGCGAATCTGCGCCGGCATTGAGCCGACATCAAAGGAAGCATGGACGTAAGCATCAAGAAGGTCAGTATCGCTACCTACGAGATCGAGAGCTTCATTACTTAAAGGTGCCTTTTCTCGGTCGCCTTGTTCGTTTTCAAAATCATAGAAGGTCGTGCCACGGAGGAACAGTCCAAAGTTACGGTAATCAACAACTAATTCAGAGGTAAGCTTGAAGACATTACTGATCAATCCTTTATCATAGTTAAGATTACCGTCATCGTAGTTGACTGACCGGGCTGTACCACCGTCAAAATCTGCAGCGGTACCGATTAATCGGGAGTCCTGATCAGAAACTCTCCAAGTAGCTCCATAGGACAGGGTTGAGTCAAGGCTACCAGTAATCTCTCCTGTTTCGAATTCAAAAGCTAGCGTGGTTGATGCTAAAAAAGTTAGCAGAAGGAGTGCAGTAATCATAACGCTGCTGAAATGAGGACCATTTTTAAAATAATTGTTCACTTTTTGAATAAGCATATTCACCCCTTTGGAGTACAAATTAATTTGCTATGTCGGGTTATTTACGAAAACAGGTTCTCTATTCCAATACTATTTCATCTTCTGGCGCTACATAGACCTGAGCGCCATCAGACGCCAAGAATCCCGCCATAGCAGTTTGCATCACGCTGGTCACTAAGGCGTCGCTGCTGGGATCAAGAATGGAGCTGTGATCACCAGAGACAAAGCGTAATTGAGCTTGTAGGTTGGTCCCTGTTGTCGTTGAGCTAACGGGCGCCAAGCCCATGAAGAAAGCCAGAGGGTCCGTGCCAGCAAGTGGTGATAGAATCGTCCCTTCAGGGGCATCTTCCATGACATTATTCGGGACAACCTGATCACCAATAACCTCGAATAACAAGACCCCGCGATCATTTCCGACTGTTGCTGTATAATTGATCGGATCGCCAGAATCAATAACGGTTTGCGTTGCACCGAGGAAGCTTTCATAGTCGGCAGTGCCTTTTTCCACTCCGTTCTCGGCGAGGCCTGCAGCAATCCGGGGTCCAAAAGCAGCTGATCCGTCGAGCAGCTTGGCAATTCCGCCACCAGACATACCGAGGACCGCCGATTTCACATTAGGCTCCAGGGCGAGGAAAGGGCCGCCCACAATTCCGCCTAGGGAGTGACCGACAAAGTAAATATTGTCGGTATCAAAATCTGCACCACCACCATCGTAGTCCATATCTGACAAAGCCTCTGTCAAAGCGAAGAGATCAGCAACCGCCTGCCGCACATTGTCACGTGAGGTCAGTAGGCTGCTGAGATTGATAAAGTGGGTTCCGGATGAATCAGCGGTACCATCAGGTCCAGCAGCACCAGTTTCATTATTGACCAAGTCTAAGTCAAACGTTCTCTCAAGCCCCTCATCATACAGAAGTGAGCTTGAATTAAGACCGTGTAGTGGTAAGTCGATGGCTACCACGGCAAATCCAGCAGCGGCCAGAGAATCAGCAGCGGCCAGCATAGCCGTCCGATTGCTAGTTATACCATGCTGGAAAATAACAACTGGCCATGGGGCGGATCCTGTTTTTGGAATTGAAACTAACAATGGAATAATCTCATCCCCAGTCTTTACCGGTACGGGGTTATAAGCAGTCAGGTTGGAGCCCCCAACACCGGTCCAGTATGTGGTGAGAGGATTAGTATCGTAGATATTGTCTTCCTCTGCTGCTGTTAGGTAATAAGGAACCGTTAATCTGCCAGCATAGATATCAGCAAGCCCTGGCCCAGCACCAAGGAGTTGGTCTGTGGAACCAACACTAGAAGGAAAAATCAAAGAAGTGCCCGTTGCATTGTCTCTTGCTTCGTTCAATACAACCCCAACCGACTGTGTCGTGAAGGTCCAACTGAGAATAACTGTATCGGTATCGACTCCAGCACTTTCTAGGACGGCTTCCTGGGCATTTACCAGCTGTCTCACTGGTTCAAGAGCTTCTGCACTCGTCCCTGTGAGGTCGTTAGCAGATTTAGCGATCAAATAATGGGCTGAGATCTGAGGATCTTGTCCGTCAGAACCTTTAATCCCGTCAGTGAGCATGACCAGATAGCTGCTACGCGAATCCAACGGAGCTGTAGGGAGAATTACCAATGTGGAATTGGTTGGATCGACCGAAGAGAGAGTCGCAACAAATTCAGTGCCATAACTAAGCTCGCGGGTAATTCCAGTAACCGGACCTCCAACTGGCAATTCGGCCGAAGTATAGACACTGACCTCAAACATTCTTACCGTTTCTGGGGTTAGCGTTGTTGCATCGATAGCACCGCTGAAGGTTGTGCTGATTGGGGCAACAGTTGAGAAACCATCCAATGCGTTCATAGCAATTTTAGGAGC
The DNA here is from genome assembly GCF_963675815.1 of uncultured Desulfuromusa sp. Lineage (NCBI taxonomy): Bacteria > Pseudomonadati > Thermodesulfobacteriota > Desulfuromonadia > Desulfuromonadales > Geopsychrobacteraceae > Desulfuromusa > uncultured Desulfuromusa sp. The sequence continues at coordinate 1,256,007 of NZ_OY776574.1, read as the reverse complement.
ATCTGACGCAACAGGAGGATCAGATAACGGTATGTTGAGGGTTCCGTCTTCTGTTCCGCTAAATAAGAGGTTTGTTGGGAAAGGGATGACGCCAGCGGTTAAATCGAAGTAAGCAGTAAAGCCGCTCCTATCCAGATTAAGTTCTGCGTCAATGTCTCCGTTATCTCCGCCGCAGGCCGAGAGCAAAAATGACGTGGAGAGGACCAATAGCCAGAGTATCCTGTACATAGAACGAACCTCCTTTTAACAAAAATGAGAATAAAAGTTACGATCAGTTGAATCATTCATCGACAACGATCCTGGCTTACTCCCAGTATCGATGCTTCGGATGTGCACATTATTCAGTTTTGACGCGAAGAATATAAATTTTATCGGCTCAATACTAGCTCCGACTTACTTCGTTCGCAAGAATAAAAAGGTGTTATTGTTGCTCAGGAAAAGAAATCATTTTGTTCCTGAACCGACTTCCCTACTGTTTTGGGAGAATCAAACACGCGCCCTAAGCATCGCTGACACCTTTCTTTCATATCGTACCTTTACGCAAAGGTCAACTATATTTTATAACGATGTTAGTTTTTCGGTAAGAGAAGAGCTGCAGAAAATTTATAAACAGCCGATTCTTTTTGCGAGCAGTGTATCTATGCTATACAATAGCTTGGTTGTAGATATCGATATTCCTTTCAACAGCTTCTTTCAAGGAGTCAGAGATCATCATGAAGCATACAAAATCAGAAGAATTGTTCGTCAAGGCAAAAACTATTATCCCTGGTGGAGTCAACAGCCCTGTCCGGGCTTTTAAATCGGCAGGCTGCAATCCGATTTTTATTGATAAAGCTGCCGGCAGTAAAATCTATGATGTCGATGGCAATGAATATATCGACTATGTCGGTTCCTGGGGGCCGATGATTCTAGGTCACTGTCATCCAAAGGTTGTGGAAGCGATTCAGAAAACAGCGACAAGCGGTGCTTCATTCGGTGCTCCAACTCCCCTTGAAACCGAACTGGCAGAGATGGTCAGTCAGGCCTATCCCAATATAGAAAAAGTGCGCATGGTCTCATCGGGAACTGAAGCGACAATGAGTGCTATCCGCCTGGCCCGAGGTTATACTGGACGGGATAAAATTCTCAAATTTGACGGCTGCTACCACGGTCATGCTGATTCTCTTCTGGTAAAGGCTGGAAGCGGGCTGGCGACCTTTGGTGTGCCGACATCACCGGGAGTTCCTGCGGATTTTGCCAAGTATACCCTGACGGCAATCTATAACGATCTGGCTAATGTTAAGGAGATGGTTGCCGCAAATAAAGGAGAGATTGCCTGTATCATTCTTGAAGCGATTGCCGGAAATATGGGCTGTGTGCCTCCGGTTGAAGGATTCCTTCAAGGGCTACGGGAACTTTGTACTGCAGAAGGAATTATTTTGATCATCGACGAAGTGATGACCGGTTTCCGTGTCGCTTACGGCGGAGCTCAAGAGCGTTACGAGGTGCGCGGTGATCTGGTCTGTCTCGGTAAGATTATCGGCGGTGGATTACCAGTTGGGGCTTTTGGTGGGAAGAGCGAAATTATGGATAGCCTGTCACCGGAAGGTGGTGTTTATCAGGCGGGAACCCTGTCTGGGAATCCACTGGCAATGAGTGCGGGAATTGCGACACTGAAACTTATCCAGCAAGAGGGTTTTTACCAGCAGCTGGAAGAAAAAGCTGCCTACCTGGAGAAAGGGGTGAAGCAGGTTGCAGGAAGCAGTCCGGTTGCGACCTGCTGGCAGCGCGTCGGTGGCATGTTCTGTACTTATTTTCAGGATGGACCGGTCAATGATTTTGATGCTGCATTAGCGAGTGACACTGAAGCGTTTGCCCGTTACTTCCGGAGTATGCTTGACCAAGGGATAAATCTGGCACCGGCACAGTTTGAAGCTGGTTTTATGAGCATTGCCCACTCAAAAGAAGATCTGGATAAAACAATTGCGGCAGTTGAGAATGCTTTGAAAGCGGTTTAGAAATATTCGGAGGGGCATGTCGTTACGGCTTGCCCCTCCGAATATAGACTCGAAATGCAAGAAAGTCCCTTCCCTCTTATCTGTCCTTCAATCACCTGCTTCCTCATGGAAGAGGAAACCAACAAAGAATTATTTTCTTCGCCGCTGTTTCAAGTACTCCCGTACAGCAATATTATGTTCTTTGAGGGTTTTTGAGAACGTGTGACCACCATCCCCACGGGCGACAAAGTAGAGAAAATTAGTTTCTGCAGGATGAACTGCCGCTTGAAGAGCTGCCAGGCCGGGACTGGCAATCGGCCCGGGGGGAAGACCCCGGTTCAGATAGGTATTGTAGGGGGTTGGAGTTTGTAGATGTTTGCGGGTAATGTTGCCATCAAAATCCTTGATCCCATAGATCACAGTTGGATCCGTTTGTAGTGGAATATCGCGTTTGAGCCGATTGTGGAAAACGGATGAAATTAATGGCATTTCTGCAACGATCCCTGTCTCTTTTTCAATAATGGATGCCAGAGTCAGCCATTGATGCAGAGTCAACCCCAGTTTTTCGGCATCTCTCATCAGTTCTGAATCAACGTAACTACGGAATTGAGTGACCATCATTTTTAACAGGGCTTTTTCATCAATTCCCTCGGCAAACAAGTAAGTTTCCGGGAACAGGTAGCCTTCCAGGCTCTCGGCATTGATTCCCAGAGATTGAATAAAGTTTGTATCGTAAACCAGTTTCGATAGCTTTTCCTGCTTTCCAAAGCCTTTTTCTGCCATTCGAGCAATGATTTGTTGCAGGGTAAATCCTTCTGGAATTGTCAGGCTGACTTTCTCGACGTCACCCTGGATCAATCGGTCAAGAATTTCTCTGGGGGAGGCAGGATTCTTGAATTGATAATTTCCAGCTTGAATTTTGCCACTCTGATGATTCCATCGTGCTAATAATTTTAAAGCCAGCGCACTGCGGATAACACCGGTAGCTTGCAACTCTGAGGCAACTTTATTTAGTCCGGTACCTGACTGTATCTGAATTTGAACAAGTTTTTCCGGGCTCTGCGGGCTGAAGAGAAATGCGTAAAAAATAAAGGCAAGCGCGGGAATCAGAAGGATGACGAAACTGACAAACCATAAAAAGTATCGACGCATGGTTTCTTTCAAACCTTGAATTTGTTTTCGGTTCCATGACGTAAGCGTTCAATATTGGCTCGATGTCGCCAGATAACAATACCTACAATAACCAAGGTTGTCGCAAAGAGGGGAAAGGAACGCTCGAAAAAAAGAACCGGCAGAGGAATGGTGGCGGCAGCTGAAATAGAAGCCAGTGAAATATAACGCCATATCCCGAGGATCAGGATAAAAACGAGAAGGACACAAAGTACCGAAAGAGGTGATAGGATCAGAAAAATCCCCAATGCCGTGGCAACACCTTTGCCGCCTTTAAATCCCAGATAAATCGGATAACAATGACCAATAAATGCTGCCAGAGCAACCAGAGCAATTCCCTGTTCTGTCAGATCGAAACCTTGCTGTGCAATCAGCAAGGGAATGATCCCTTTCAGACAATCGCCAACCAGAGTGATGATTCCAAGTTTACGTCCTGCAACCCGATAGACATTGGTTGCCCCTATATTGCCACTACCTGTGCTGCGGATGTCTTTTCCCCCGACCAAGCGGGTTAAAATAACTCCTGTAGGGATCGCTCCAATAAGGTAGGCAACAATGAGCAGTACGGAGAGGGTCATTGGGGCTATCCCTTTTTCAACGCAGCTTTACGATATTCGTTGATCGCTCCACGTAAAGCGCCTGCAGCCAGGTTTGAACAATGATTTTTCTCCCCCGGAAGACCACCAAGAGCTTTGGTGATAGCCTTTTCATCAATTTTTAAAACTTCGTTGAGAGTTTTTCCCATGGCCATTTCGCTGGCAATAGAGGAGGTCGCAATGGCGGCAGCACAACCGTAAATTTTATATTTAATATCGACAACCCGGTCTTTTTTAATTTTCAGGGATAATAGCAGGGTGTCTCCACAATCCGGATCACCAACCTGAATAATCGCAGTGGGCTCCTCTATAATGCCAATATTCCGTGGATTTTTAAAATGCTCCATGACTGTTTCAGTGTACACTTTTTATTTCCTCTTCTTTTTCTGCATAATAATTAAGGTAGACGATCTGGCAGTGTACAGCTGCTTAAAGGTTGAGGGCAAATGTAATTTTGGTTTTAAGGGCCGATAAATGTAAAAAAGCAGCCGGTGGAGGCTGCTTTTTCAATGGTGATTATAGTTATTCATAATAATTTAAAGAGGGATCTACTACGCTCCCCAACGGGATATAAAATGAAATTTTTCATCTGCTTCCAGCCAGTCAGCGTTGACCATTCGTCCTTCTCCTTCCCAACTCCCTAAAGTAATCAGACCAATGATAAATGCTCCGAATGCTGCTAAAAATATGTAAGTCATAACGCTTTCCTTCATAAAGATAAGACAAAGTATGTTGTCATGACTTGCATATTAGATAGAACCAAAGTATAAGTAAAATTATTCATTATTAGCTATAGGATAAGTTAAAGTTATGCTTCCGGATTTTAATCGTCTTAAAGTTTTTTATCATATCTATAAATTGAACAGTATCGTTGGTGCAGCTAACAGGTTGCACCTGTCTCAACCTGCCATCAGCCAGCAATTACAGAAACTTGAGACCGAACTTAAAGTTCCGTTGTTTACCCGGCTACACAAAAAGTTGGTGCCGACGGCTGCCGGAGAACGATTGTTCACACTGGTTGAACCTTTTGTTGTGAAATTAGAAGATGAAATTTCCTATATCCGCCAACCATCTGACCGGCCTGCCGGAACGTTGCGTATTGGTGCTCCCAGAGAGTTCGGTAAAGAGTATCTGCCCCGTTTTTGCAATGAGTTTCGTCGACTTTACCCGGATGTGATGTTCAAACTGAAGTTTAAGGAATCAATTCCCCTTCTGACCATGGTTCGCGAGGGAATATTGGATTATGCTCTGGTTGATGTTTATTTTAACCAGGTGGAGTTGCCAAGTTTTCCGGATATTTTCAGTATTGATCCGCTACTGAAGGAAGAGATGATCCTCGTCTGCTCGAAAGACTATTATCGGGAAAAGATAGCGGGTGATCATTCATTTAAAAATCTTCTTGATAAAGAATATATTACTGATGAAGATGATCCTTCTATTTTGACCTTATGGTTCAAACATCATTTTCAGAAAATCCCGGAGAATCTCAACGTTGTGATGACCCTTGATAGCCATGAAGCTTTGATTTCAGGGCTGAAACTGGGGATGGGGTTAGGGGTGGCGACATCATATCTGATTTGGGAAGAAATACAGAGTGGTCAGATTATCCCCATAGCAACCAGCAAAGACGTTATGGTCAATATGATTTCACTGGTGCAGCTACAAGACAAGGTTCCAACCTTGACGGAAAAAACGTTTCGCGATTTTATGATTGCTGGAATGCAGAAAAAAGAAGTCTTGGAGCGGTTTCAATGTATCGGTTCTTGAACAGCTAAAACTCTGGAGGGATATGTCTATTCCGATTATAGCTTTGGATTTTTGTAGTGAACCTGCAGATCTGTACTGTCCGGTTTGCGGTCGGCTTATCTTTGCTTTGGGGGAGCAACAAAACATTTGTCCTCATCTCCTTTTCTGGGGAGATTCAGCGACTCATAGCTATGCATGGCAACAGGATAAATATGCTCAAGAGTTCAAGCAGGTGCTGTTTCAACATTATGAAGACGCGTGCAGAAAAGGGTTTTATGGCTCGCTGGAGGCTTACATATCTTCTGTAAGAGTTGATAAATGTGTTTTGATCGCGTCAGAATTGATTTCTGAAAAATCAGCTTTCATGTTTTCAATATCAACCTCAGATATTGGTTGCGGGGGGATGCATCATGGAACGATCTATGCCATTTTTGCCTACCGTGCAGAACAGTCTAAACTTATAAGCATCTGTCCCCGTTCCTGATCTTCACCAGCCCGATTGGGAAGAGAAGGTTGTTTCCCGACTTCAGTTTTTGTGCCCAACTTGTCGCCTCCGGTGGCTTGGTTGAAATGATTCCATTTCCGCTATTATTGAGCAATAAACATGTTAATATAGTGACACTTAACAATTCTTTAGATATTGGTTTGCAATGCCGGAAGATTCCTTTCATATTGTTTTTTCTCTTGCCGTGATTTTAACCGCCGCGTTGATCGGCGGGCGTTTTGCGACGTTTTTACGCGTCCCTCGTGTTACCGGTTATCTGTTGGCCGGATTACTTGTGGGACCCTCATTTGCAGAGTTGTTTCATCTTCCTCCACTCGTCTCGCACCCCGATCTGGAAGAATTACGCCTGATTTCAGATATCGCTTTAGCATTAATACTGATGAATATTGGCGGTCAACTGCGGACTGAAAATTTGCGGCGTTGGAAACATCGCATCCTTATTTTTTCATTGACCGAAACACTGTCCACAGGGGTGCTGGTTGGTGTGTCGGTTTTTGTGGTCAATTACCTCATGGTCCAGCAAGTTGTGACGGGCTTGAGCTTGTTACAAACATCTTACTTGTTTGCTGTTTTTACCGGGACCATCAGTATTGCCACGGCTCCTGCGGCAACTTTGATGGTGATTCGTGAATATGAGGCGGAAGGGCCGATTACCCGGCTCGTATTAACATTAGTCAGCCTGAATAACTTATTTTCAGTGTTTGCTTTTTCGATAGCAGCACAGCTGTTGGTTTCTCCAAACGGTGGGTTTGTCTCTATCGTTTATCAACTTTGTATCCCCTTACTGCTGGGTGGTGGGGTTGGTTTTATCATGTCCTTGTGGGCGCAGCGGATGGAGCTGCCCAGCGAATACAAAATCTTGTTGTTGGGTGGTGTGACAGTTGTTGCTGTTATCAGTCGTTATCTTAACGTCGAACCCCTTCTTTCCTGTATGGCATTGGGAATGATTCTGGCTGATAGTTCTCCTCGCTGGAATCGGCTTCTCAAAGCTCTGAATGAGGTTGACTATCCTCTCTATGTGGTCTTTTTTGTTCTTGCCGGTGCTAACTTACATATCGAAACTCTGGCCCGTATTGGTTTGCTTGGGGTTGTTTATGTTCTGGCCAGAACCATTGCAAAACTGGCCAGTGCCTCTCTTGGCGCGCGGTTGGGGGGATTTGGTCAAAGAGAACAGACGTGGACAGGTATGACTTTACTTGCGCAGGCGGGGATGGCTATTGGCCTTGCAGCAACTTTGTCAAAACAGTGGCCGGAGGGTGGGAAGCTGGTTGAAACCGTCATTCTTGGATCAGTGGTTATTTTTGAGTTAATCGGGCCTTTAGCTGTGCGCTGTGGATTGGTAAAGGCCGGCGAAGTTCCGTTGCTTTCATTGTTACGGAAGCGAGCTCCCCAGGGTGGGATGGAAGGAATGCACAGTGTTGCTAATCATTTTCGTAACAATTTGGGCCTCCCTGCCGGTCATAATCTGGATAACCCCGGTGATATTCTGGTGCGTCATGTCATGCGTCTTAACGTTGAGACGATTCACCATGGCACAGCATTTCAGGAATTGTTGAATATTATTGCTCATAGCCGTTATGATCGTTTTCCAGTTGTCGATGATGAACAGAATTTTGTCGGTATCATCAACTATACGGAAATCCGCAACCTGCTGTTTGACCAGTCTCTTTCCGATCTCCTTGTCGCTCGTGACCTGGTCTCTTCAGCACAGCATTCAATCCCTCCGGATACTCCGCTTCGGGTCGCACTGAAAACATTTCAGAAAAAACGTAATATCAGTTATTTTCCGGTTATCGATCCAGAGGAACCCAAGAAACTGCTCGGTATTCTCAGTCAGAATGATGTCCTTGCTGCTTTCAGACGCATGAATCTTGAAGAATAAAAGGGGCAGTGTGGAAAATGAGGTCTTAGATTCAATAACGGAAATGGAATGTGGCAACCCCAGCCATCAATATGAACATTTTGGAAACATTCATGTAACCGAAATCAGAGAGGCTCTTTTTTAGTGACTTGGGGTTGCACTTCAACATCCATGCTCTCGTGGAGAACCCGGACGAGTGGTCGCCTTTTCCAGAAGTAAATAACATAGCTTGTTGATATCTCTACAGTCTCTTTCTGACTGTTTTTGGCATAAAACAACCTCTGATAAGCGTATTTCCCTTAGAATTTGCTCTTTGAGATTAATTCATTATCTGCTAGTGTTAGCGTTATCTAACGTTTTTGATTTCATTGTAGGACTCCATGAATTTCAACTACCATCCAAAACTTGTTGAACACTTTGTGCGACGATCGAAGAAAACCGTTTTCGCCGTTTCCATAACATCATTGATGGCTTTGTGGATATACAGAAATCATATCCCTCTGAACTTGCAGGTTATATGGTTTACTGCTCAGTCGATATTTTTGTGTTTGCGCTATTACAATGCTTCTTTATTGCAGAAAAGCCTTGATTCCGGTGACAATAAAAAGGTGCAATTGCATACGCATATTTTATTTTACCTCATGATTTATTCTGCTCTTTTATGGAACATGATTGTGTTATTAGGTTTTCTTTATGCTCCTGATAAGTACGCCCTGTTTTCATATATTATGGTTGCCGGTTTAATCAATGGCGCGATCCTGTCCCTTTCATCTCTGGTGCGTATTTACATTGTTTATTTTCTGTTATTGCTGATTCCTCAGGTTGCTTACATGTATCTCTTAGATGGAAGTGTCTACGATGGGGTTTTATTGTTGACAGTGATCTATATGCCTTATGTTGTCGTGCTATCAAAATTAGTGAATAGAAATCTTGTGAGTGAAATACAAACAAATGAAGCTTTGAAAAAAAATGTGGACGAATTGTATCAGCTCTCTATTACTGATCCCTTAACAAAAGCTTACAACCGACATTATTTTTTTCAAACATCAGAAAACCTTATAAAAATATCAAAACGTGAAAATAAAAAAATCTCTCTCTTGATGCTGGACTTGGATAATTTTAAAAAAATTAACGATACTTATGGTCACAATAGTGGTGATATCGTCCTTATGGCATTTGCCAAAGAGATCAGGAGCCTTACCAGAGAAAGTGATGTTTTTGCCAGGATTGGTGGTGAAGAATTTGCTGTTTTTCTTTATGGATCGTCTCTTGAAGACGCGAAAAATGTTGCGCAAAAAATATGTTCCACAATTGAGAGATACCCATTCATTGCAAATGGTGCAAAAATAGATGTGACGGTCAGTATTGGTATCGCTACCCTGGACGATAAAATTGATACATTATCATTGCTCTATAGCGAGGCTGATAAATATCTTTATAAAGCGAAAAGTCTTGGACGTAATCGTGTCTGTTGCTGATGTTTCCGGTTTAATGATCAAATGTAAGCCTTGGTGACCAGTTACAGCAGTGGTCGAACGATAGCCTCGATCTAATGATCAGATCTCCTCCGGTTTTTCTTCAAAGCCGTTTCTATGGTAACGAAGCATTTCCCACCTTAGATTTCAAAGATCCAAATAAAAAAATGCAGGGCAGCTGTCGTGTCGGCACTTGCCCTGCATTTAAAACGTTTTTCCTTCTCTGCCGTTAAGGGGCAGTTAACCCTTTTCTAAATATTTTTTGGCTGCTTCGGCTTGAGAGGAATCGGGGTATTCCACAATGACTTTCTGCATTGTTGTTCTGGCATTTTCACCATCTCCAAGGGCATTAAAAGACAAAGCCTGTTTCAACATTGCAGCTGCAGCTTTGGGATGAGAAGGGTACTTGCTGATAACATCCTGAAACTGCAGAATTGCTGATTCATATTGTTTCTCACCATAGTAGGCTTCACCAATCCAGTACAGGGCGTTGATGTATAATTCATGGTCCGGGTATTTGTCGGCAAATGATTCCAGCATCTTGCGACCAGCAGAAAATTCATCCTGATTGCGGATGGCATCAAGGGCATTCTGATAGAGTTGTTCTGCCGTCAATTCCGGTTCCGGTTGTTGTTCAGGCTGTTGCTGCTGAGCTGGTACTTTCTGGTTGAGAATTCGGTCTTCCAGCTCCGCAACCCGGTTTGTCAATGAATTCAGCTGCAGACCCATATCGTCTTTGATCAGCTGCAGTTCATCAGCAAGGGCCCGATTATCTTGACCCAAGTCATCGATACGGCCGTTAACCGATTGGAACTCAACCCGTAAATTATCAACACCTGCCAATAACTCTGCCGTCTGCCTCTGCAGGGAATCACCACCCGCGATTTCGGATTGAGTTGTTTCCACGCTGCGTACTTCCAACTGAGCCAGGCGCCGCTTCATTTCTGCCAGATCCATTTCCATTCTCAACTGATTCTGACTTGGTGGTACACACCCAGACAGCAAAAATAAACTCAGTAGTATGAATATAAGGCGCATTGGATTTCCTCCTGAAGATCTGAAACAAAAAGGGCCGCTCAAGGAAAATGAGCGGCCCGAATCAACTATAGGCTCAGGTTAATTCTTAACCTTGAAAGCAGCACGACGGTTTTTAGCCCATGCTTCGATAGTCCGTGCCGGGTCGATAGGCATCTCTTCACCATAAGAGATAACATTCATCCGCTCAGCTGCGACACCGAGTGAAACCAGATAGTTTTTTGTCGCCAGGGCGCGTTTTTCACCCAGGGCCAGGTTGTACTCGTCAGAACCACGCTCATCACAATGTCCTTCAATAAGAACATTAACCATAGGAGCCGCTCTCAGCAAACCAGCATTGCTGACCAGAATGGCTTTAGCAGCGTCAGTTAAAACATACTGATCAAAATCAAAATGGATACGCTCCAGACCTTTGGCAGCTGCAACTTCAGCAGCTCTGGCAACAGCAGCAGCATCATAAGCTGGCGCTGCCTCGGTGACTTGTTCCTCAACAACAACAGCAGGTTGTTCCTGTTGCATTTCAACAGCGGGTTGTTCCATCACTGCAGGTTCTTCGGCAACGGGTTTTTTTGCACAGCCTGAGGCCAGCAGGGTCAGGGCAAAGAGCATCACCACCAGGCGGGTAATGGTTGATTTCGACATGATAAAGGACTCCTTTCGCATTTGCGATTCAATTACAGATTAGTATGCACACTACAAACATTTAAGACATTATACAGAAGCCGGGCATAAAAACAACATCCGTTTGTTAGAAGAATTGTATCATTTTACCAACGACCAGACCAGGCGGGGTGAGAATCATTGCTGCCGCGGGCCGAAATTCGTTTCCCTCCCGTACCGTCAGCACGGATAATCCATAAGGATTTTTCACCGCCATTCAGATCAGCTGAATAAATCAGGAACCGCCCATCAGGACTCCAACGGGGATGTTCCTTGCTCCCTGCGCCAAATGTCAGTTGTCTTTCATCGGTCCCATCTTCACGAATGGTAAAAATATTAAACACGCCATTATCCATGCGGGCATAAGCAATTCTGTCCCCCTTTGGACTCCAGGCGGGAGTTGCATTGTATTTTCCTTCATAGGTCAGTCGGCTGACCTCAAGGGTACGAATATCGACAATGAAAATATTGGGATTGCCGCGCCGATCAGAAACAAAGGCAATCTTGTTTCCCTTTGGGCTCCAGCTCGGGTCGACATCAATACTATAATGATTGGTCAAACGTTTATGGATGGTTCCATCGGTTCCGATTAAGTAGATTTCGGAATTTTTATCTTTGGAAAGGGTAATGGCAATTTCACGGCCATCCGGGCTATAACGCCCGCCAATATTCAATCCTTGCTTCAGAGATAAACGTGATTCGCGGCCCGTGTAAATTTCTTTCCGGTAAAGGTCGGGATTATCCTTGCTGTAGGAGGTAAAAATCAACTCTTTGCGGGTCGGTGAAAAGTCGGGATTCAGAACGATTGAGCGATGATTGGTCATGCGGACGGGTTGGTGCCCATCAACATCCATCAGGTAGAGTTCTTTGTGCCCCGATCGTTTGGAGATAAAAGCAATCTTGGTTGAAAATGGACCTTTTTCGCCTGTTAAACTCAGCAATATCTGATCTGCGAAAGTGTGGGCAATTTTGCGAACATCGGTCAGCTTGCCGGAATAACGTCGTCCGGTTAATAACCTCTGGGTAATCACATCAAAAAGGCGCAGCTCAATGGTCACCTTTCCTGCTGAAATACTGTATCCGCCCTTAATCAGGGTTTCCGTTCCAAGCATCCGCCACTGCTGAAAATCAATATCTGTTCTGCGCAGCCCCAGTCTACCGGCATCACTTAAAAAAGAGGCTGGATCAACCAGGTCGAAAAGACCGGAAAGTTCCAGGTCTCCCTGCAGAACCTGTTGAAATTCAGTTGCCACTGCGGGCTGTGCAGCACCGACTCCCATTGGTAGTAAGCGGGTCATGGCAAGGGGTATGGTCTGCTCTCCCGGGGCACTTATTTCAATTCTGGCCGCAAAAGCAGCAGAGGAGAAGAAGGCCAGGATTATGATGATAAAAACGTTAATTTTAAAGTATTTCATGGTCTGTCCAACATATCCTTGAGATTAAAGAAAATATGAAACTCCATTGCTTCCGGAAGTGGTTGGTTCAGTTGTTTTGATTTGACAATAGCCCGGGCCAATGATTCATCAAAAGCATTATTGCCTGATTTTTTTTCAAATTTGTAGTGCAGTAGTGTTCCTTCAGCATTGTAAAACATTTTCACCTCAGCTTCAGGATTGCCGACAGCCTGGTATTTTGCAAAGCTCCATTGTTGTTGAATAAATTCCTGAACATGGGCGGTTGCACTCACACCTGCCTCATCCCCTTTTCCGTCCAACATCCCAGCTGGAGCATCAGTGACTGGTGATGTCATTTTGCTGCTTTCAGCGAGAGCTGCTGCTTTTAGGGCCGCAATTTTATCTTTCCGAAGCTGTTCACTTGCTTTTTTCTCTTGAGCTGCTCGCATCTGTTCCAAGCGTTGCTGTAGAGAATTCTCCTGGGCCTTGGAAACGGTTGGTTTCGGCTTAGGTTTTTCTTTGACTGGCTCAGGCTTCGGTTTCGGTTTCGGTGGTATGGGTTTTGGCTTGACCGGTTCTGGTTTCGGTTTAGGCTTCACGGGAACAGGTATTGGTTTAACAGCCGGCTTCGGTTGAGGTTTCGGCTTGGGCTTTGGTTTGGGTTTTACCGCAGGTTTCTTTTCAGCCGGGGCTGCTTCAGGTCGACCGGCTTGTGGATTTTTAACAATTTTATTGACCAGATTAACACGATAAACTGGGGGTTTCTCAATCGCACGTTTGGGAAAAAACGGAGAGTAGTAAAGAATCGGCACCAGTAAATGCAGCAGCACCGAAATTAATAACATCTGCTTAAAACCGGGTTCAAACACTGACTGGAGTTGCTGCCAGCGTTGCTTTCGAGGAGATTCCATGGTCAAGCCGTTATTCCTCAGGGAGGCGGGTTACCATTCCGAGCTTTTCTACCCCAGCTTTTTTGACTGCCGCCATCACCTGGACAACCCGACCATAGGGAACCTTTTCATCGGCTTCAAGAAACACCTCGCGATCAGGTTTGCCTTTCATCGCTTGTTGAATGACAGGTCCCAGTTTTGCAAGCTGATCAATCTTTGCTTTGCCGATTAAAATCTGGCCGCTACGCTCCAAGGTGACCACCAGTGGTTCCTGCTGAGCCGGCAACCCCGGGGCTTCAGCAACTTCGGGCAGACTGACTTCGACACCCTGATCCAACATCGGTGCAGTGACCATAAAGATAATCAACAACACCAGCATGACATCAACAAATGGGGTCACGTTGATTTGCGAAAGGCTACTGCGTCGCCCGCGGGATGGGGTTCCTGTATCCATCTAGTTACCCTGCTCCATCCGCCCGACGATATTCAGAAGTTCCTGACTGAAATTATCCATTTCACCGATAAGGATATTGACTTTGTTGAGAAAATGGTTATATCCCATAACCGCAGGAATAGCTGCTGCCAGACCAATTGCAGTGGCAATCAATGCCTCAGAAATTCCCGGTGCAACAACGGCAAGTGAGGCACTCCCTGTTGTTCCAATCCCATGAAACGCGTCCATGATTCCCCAGACTGTTCCGAATAATCCGATAAAGGGTGCGGTGGAACCTGTTGTTGCCAGAAAGGTGAGATATTTTTCCAGACGCTGTGTCTCCTGGGTCGTTGCACGACGTAGTGCTCGACCGACCATCTCGGTGGTATCCATTTTTAAAGAAAAATCACTTGGTTCCGTGGGGTCGGCAGATTTCTTTTTTAATTGCAGCATCTCATGATAGCCTTCGCGAAAAAGATTGGCGATCGGAGAGTGGCTGAATTCTTTGATCCCTTGTCCAACGAGGTCAAAACGTTTTTTTGTCCAGAAAAAATCAAGAAATCGATCAGATTCTTTAATCGCTTTCTGAATGACGGAAGCTTTGTAAAAAATAATGGCCCAGGATACGAGCGAAAAATAGAGCAGAATAAGCAGGACCAGTTTGACAACAGGGCCAGCGCTAAATACCAGATCCAGCAAAAGCTTTCTCCTTTTAGGGGGGCAACAGAAGACCCCTGGTGGAATTGACGATTTTACAACATATATACTCGGTGGCAAAGCCACGTCGGACTATCGACAAATTATCCGGTAGTCGATAAGGCAAGTCAAGTGATCAGCTCGATTCAGTAAAAATCTCTTGAAAAAATTGAGACCTCATTGCCATGTTTTTATTTTTTTTGCGGAAGCAAAACATTAAAAAATTTCTGTTTTGTCGGAATATTCCTTTTTGTTCTTGAAGTTATCCACTTTATCCACAGGCTTATCCACATCTAGTTGTTGCGTCCTTCGACCATGGCATAAGCAGAATGGTTATGAATTGATTCAAAATTTTCACATTGAACCTTAAACCAGCTGACCTGTGCGACGGAGCGTAACTTTTCCGTGACGGCACGAACCATATCTTCTACAAACATTGGGTTGTCGTAGGCCTGTTCTGTTACGGCTTTTTCATCTTCGCGTTTAAGAAGTGCATACACCGGACAGCTTGCGCATTCTTCCACCCATTGGATCAGATCTTCTAACCAGATATGCTCAGAGTATCTGATCTGTACTGTGACAATGCTGCGCTGGTTATGGGCGCCGCGTTCGCTGATTTCTTTAGAGCAAGGACAAAGTGATGTCACGGGGATACTGGCCTCGAGAATAAAGTCAAAATCATCCGCTTGTGTTCCCAGCATCCGACACTGGTATTCCAGAAGGCTCCGGGCGCCGGATACCGGAGCTCTTTTCTCAATGAAATAGGGGAAATCGAGTTCCAGATGGGCCCGGCCGGATCCGAGGCGGGATTTCATTTCAGCCAGGATCGTTTCCATATTTTCAACGCTGATACCGCCATGGTGTTGATTGAGAACCTCAATAAAGCGGCTCATATGAGTCCCTTTAAAGTGTTCGGGAAGATCGACAAACATGTTCACCCTGGCAACGGTGTGCTGTTTTTCACGATACTTGTCCATCACCACAATCGGATAGCGGATATCCTTGACCCCGACTTTATCAATCGCAATATTACGCGTATCACGACTTTGCTGCATGTCAGGCATGATCAGGGTGTGACGTTGTTTTTGTTCATCTGACATAAGCGACGGGATCTTTCTCTCCGGCATCAGCAAATCCTTTTAATCGCAGTCGGCAGGAGTCACATTGACCGCAGGATAGTCCTTCCGGAGTTGGGTCATAGCAGGAGTGGGTGAGTTGGTAATTGACTCCCAGGGACAGTCCCTGCTGGATGATTTGTGCTTTTGTCAAATCAATTAACGGGGCGTGGATATGGTAGGGATTTCCTTCAACTCCGGCTTTGGTGGCCAGATTTGCCATCTGTTGAAAGGCTTGAATAAATTCGGGGCGGCAATCCGGATATCCGGAATAATCAAGGGCGTTGACACCGATATAGATATCGCCGGCGCCAAGAACCTCTGCCCAACCGAGGGCAAACGAAAGAAATATCGTATTTCTTGCCGGAACATAGGTCACGGGAATTTCATCTTCAGAAACGCCGCTTTTGGGGACATCAATGTCTGCGGTTAAAGCACTCCCACCCATCTTGCGTAGATCGATATCGATAATCATGTGCTCTTCCGCTCCGATTAACGGAGCATATTCACGTGCTTTTTCCAGCTCAACAGTATGCCTTTGACCATAAGCAAAACTGAGGGCATAGGGCTTGAATCCCTGCTCCCGTGCAATTGCCATGCAAGTTGTAGAATCAAGTCCTCCGCTATAGAGAACGACCGCTTTTTTCATTGTCAACCTTCTTTCCCTTTGTACCGTTATATTTTTAAATCGAGATACCAGAAATCAGGCTGAAGAATAAGCCGAACATTGTAGTGGGTCAAGCCTCCAATCAGTTGCTCCCACATCAACTGCATGTTATAAAACCAAGTTGGTTTTCAATTCTTAACGATCCGGTTTTGCCATTTAAAGAAAAGATACGATGAAGAACTCTCTAAAAAAATATTTTTTATTTTTATTGCTCGGAACACCTTTGCTTGGGGCAGCATTTCTTGTCGGTGCTTATTTTTTCGTTTCCACAACCCTGCCAAAGGTAGAAACCCTTTCCGATTATCAGCCTCCATTGATCACCCGAATCTATGCTGATGATGCTTCTATTATCGCTGAATACTCACGTGAACGACGGATTCTGGTTCCTTTTGAAAAAATGCCGAAAACATTGGTGCAAGCCTTTGTTGCGGCTGAGGATTCGAGCTTTTTCAAACATCAGGGAATTAATTTTATCTCTATCCTGCGGGCCGCACTGAAAAATGTTAAAGCCGGGGGAATCGCCCAAGGTGGCAGTACGATTACTCAGCAGGTTGCGAAAAAGCTGTTATTGACCTCTGAGCGAACCTTCACCCGTAAATTTAAAGAAGCCATTCTTGCCTGGCGGATGGAAAAAGCTCTGACCAAACAGGAAATACTCTACCTCTATCTGAATCAGATTTACCTTGGCCATCGTGCTTATGGTGTTGAAGCCGCAGCAGAAAACTATTTTGATAAAAATGTTGAAGAATTGACATTGGCGGAATCGGCGATTCTTGCAGGTCTTCCTCAGGCACCGAGCCGCTACTCCCCTTATCGCCATTATCAGCGTGCCATGGATCGGCAGAAATACGTCCTTGATCGCATGGTTAAGGAAGGTTTCATCACCCCGGAGGAATATACCCAGGCCGCTCAGGAAGAGGTTGCTATCAAGCCTCGTTTGAATAACCTTCTCGATGTTACGGCCTATTTCAATGAGCAGGTGCGTCGTTATCTGGAAGAGCGTTTCGGGGAAGAGGTCCTCTATACCGGAGGGCTTCAGGTCGAAACCAGTATTAATTTGCCGATGCAGAAAGTTGCTCAACAGGCCGTCAAAAGAAACTTGCGGAATCATGATAAACGTCAGGGTTACCGTGGGGCTCAACAGGTTCTTGATGATGCAGAGATAGAGGAGTTCATTGTCAACCAGGAGAAGGAATGGACTGAAGAACCTTTGACCTCTGGCCGTATGACTCAGGCGATTATCGTCGGCCAAGAGGGTGATCTGCTGCTGTGTAAAATTGGTTCACGAGACGGAACGATCTCGATTGCTGAGTCGAAATGGGCCGCTCCCATTAAATTTGTCGCCACTGCGGCAGAACCGTCAGGGAACGCCGGGGAGAAAAAATTAACGCTGTTTCCTCGCGGGGCTTTGGTTGAAGTCGAGATACTTGACCTTGAGTCTGAAGTCATAAAATTGGGTCTGGAGCAGACTCCACTGGCTCAGGGTGCATTGGTCGCTGTGGATCCCTTCAGCGGACAGATTAAAGCAATGGTGGGTGGCTATGACTTTGCGGAAAGTCAATTTAATCGTGCAATCCAGGCCAAGCGTCTTCCCGGGTCGGCCATCAAACCTCTGATTTATGCTGCGGCTCTTGATCGTGGCTATACCCCTGCCAGTATGATTCTGGATACACCGCTTATTTATGAAAACATAAAAGAAGACACCGGGAAACTGGAAGAGTGGAAACCCAAGAACTACGAAGAGAAGTTCTATGGTCCAACCCGGTTTCGCAATGCTCTGGCCCACTCCCGCAATGTTGTCACTATCAAAATCCTGGAAGATATCGGGGTTAATTATGCGGCTAACTATATTAAAAAGCTCGGTTTGGAAACACCTCAGCAGCGTGATTTGTCAATGGCTCTTGGTTCAACAGCAGTGACTCCGTTGGAGATGCTGACGGCCTATACCGTATTTGCCAATGGGGGAGTTCTGGTGCCTCCGACCTATATTACCAGAATCCGTGACCGTAATGGTCGGATTCTGGAATCGATTGATCCTGCTGATTTTGCTACCGGTATGGCTGCGGACCAACGTTTGATTCGGAAGCCCCCACGGCGGGTTATTTCACCCGAAACCGCCTATTTGATTACCAATATTATGGAAAGCGTTGTCAGAGAAGGAACCGGCTGGCGCGCCAAAGCTATTGATCGCCCTTCGGCGGGGAAAACCGGGACGACAAACGATCTGAAAGATGCCTGGTATGTTGGTTTTATTCCGCAATTGGCCTGTGTTTCCTGGGTCGGTTATGACCAGGAACGGCCTTTAGGAAGAAGTGAGACAGGTTCCCGCGCCGCCGCACCCGCTTGGGTCACTTTCATGAAAGAAGCGGTGAAGCAGTATCCGGTTGAAAATTTTTATGTTCCCGATAGTATTGAGTTTCATCCGATTGATAAAAAAAATGGCTTACTTTTACCGGAAGACGACACAAATGCTTATTTTGAGGCCTTCGCTCCAGGAACGGCCCCTGCTCGTATGAGTGGTGAAGAAAAGTTAAAAGCCAAGGATTTTTTCCGCCTGGATCTGGGAGGAACATTGTAGGGCTTATCGTCATAGTTTCATTTTCATATGCTGCCGGCATCTAAAATTCCGTAATTTTGAGATCTGAAAGCGCCCTTTTTGCCATTGAAGCCCTTATTCAAATCAGAGTTGTGAATCATCTCCCACTTTGGCAAGGAGAAAAGTAATGTATTGGCAGGAGCGTTCTTTCAATTCCCGCAGACAACTTCTCACCATTTTTTTTATCATCGTTATTCTCGCTGCTCAAAGATTGCCGGTTCAGGCAAATCAACGTGCGGATCTGACGGGAGATGAACTCAACAACAGCGTGTTGCTGATGACCTCCGTGGCATCTTTCAAGGAGACGGCACGGGCCGATTACGCTCAAGCGTTACTGACTTTCTCCAAAGAACGGGGAATGGCACAGCTCCATAAAATTGATCAGTTGATATGGGAGGCACCACAGGCCCAACTGGGATGGATGTCGTTTTTTAACAGCGCCATTGTTGCCTATGCCGGGATAGAAGAGAAATCCCCTGTTGTGGGGTTTTATAATCCCTACAGTGATGTGCTTCTCATTACGGCCTGGGCTAAAGATCAGGATATCTACCAGATTGTTGATGCAGAAATTCTCATGGGGGACTGGATTCGCAGAGATAATAAAGATCTCGATCTCATCCCGCTCTGGCTTCGTGGTTCTCAGCATCGTCCGGTCACGCTGGGTTTAAGTGTTGCTAAAACTCTCCTCTCTTTTGAAGAAATCTTTTCTGCGGCAACACTGACAAATTGGCGTCAAAAACTGCTGATTCTAAATGATGAAGACCTTTTGGATGATGTCAACACCCCCAGTATCATCCTGATGATGAATGAGCACTTGCTGACCCTGCTTGATTTTTCTGCTCCTGAAGAAGAGGACGAATTTACTAAGACTTGTAAGAAACGAGCTTCTGATGTCATCAAGCTGGCAGCTGACAACAAATTCGATACTCTTCTGTCTGTCGCGGATGAAACATTGCCGCAAACAGCTCGTCATATCAGGACTTACCCTGAAGAATGGTTTTCCTCTCTTAGCGTTGCCAACGTCCGCACAGGACCAGAGGGTTGTCTTGTCTTTCTCTCCCATCCCCAACAGACCAGCCGCAACCTTGCTTTGTTTTTTCAAGGAGCAAAAAGCATCTATTTACGTCCGAAACGCATCGATTTAATCGATTATCAGTTCTTCTACAATGAATTGAAGCAAGATCCGACGAAAGGGGGAATATTATGAAGTTTTGCAACAAAATATCTCTCCCGGCAGGCCTTTTCTGGGGGAGCATATTTCTCCTTTTTTCAACTTCCATTGTTCAGGCGGAAAATTTCCAGGGGAAAAGCCTGAAAACAGATATTGTCATCCGGGCGATGACAGACAAGGAAAAAATCCAAAATGATAAGGCTGTTAGACAGTCCATAACGCCTCATCAGTCTGATGCAGAAAAATTCGTTGATGGTGCTAATACGACATTTGGAACGATTGCCGGATCCGGGCAGCCCATTACAGACAACCTCATCGAAGGGGCAAAGAATTTCTCTAAAAATAATATTTCCAAGGTTATTCAGAAGGTTAACAGGGTTGATGCCAGAACCGCTCAGAAAATTGTCAAAAGTGGGAAATCAACTCTGAAGTCAGCCGGGAAATATTTCAACGCGGCAGATAAAGGAGGGACGGCAGGGTCTGTGCTAGGGTCAGTGGCCGGTGGGGACGCGGCAGGAGCTGCCGAAGGGTTGGCTGATGGCGCTCTCTCTGGTGCAACGGCCGGCGCAGCTTCGGCCGGAGCCATTTTTTTAGCAGGGGCAGCTTCCACGTCTATTTATGGTGCTCCACTTGGACCTTTGGGGATGGCTGCAGCGGGAATTGCTGGAGGAATAGCCGGATCCATCATTTACAGTGAGGTCGGTGCGCCTCAAGTTCGTAAAGCGGGAGACTGGGCTGCAAATAAAATCAATGATGCGAAAGAAGCAGCTGAAAAGACCAGACGCAGAATCCGTGTCGACTATATCACCGTCTATCCTGATGGGGCTATTGGCGTTAACCCGGAAGATCTTGACCCCCAAAAACTGCACGCTCAAGCTGAGGCCATCCGTATAAGGAGAAGAAACGACCCTTCTGTCCCCAGTACTTACGGTCTCGATCGTGAAGCAGCGACGCAAGCTCTTATCAGTGCAGGGTTTTCTCCTTCAGTCAGTGTTGGAAAGCCTGCAGAAGATGCTGCTTCTGAAAACAAAGTCTACGGACAAAGTTTAAAGGCCGGACATAAAGCAGAGCTGGGAACGTCAGTTTTTATCACTGTTTATGATAAATACATAACAACGACAATCGTCCCGAATGCTATCGGTCTCAAAGCCAGATTCGCAGGCGATGCCATCAGAGGTGCCGATCTTATCTATAAACCTGTGGTTGGAGATCCCGCCGGAGATATGGAGGATCAATTTAAAACGTACTCTCAAGATCCCGTCGCTGGAACTGAAGTGAATAAACAGACTCCTGTTAAGGTTCTGATTTACAGTAAATTTGCAGAGAAAGAAATGACAGTTCCCAATGTGAAAGGGCTCGGGGCATCAGAAGCTCAGATCCGTATCACAGAGCTTGGCCTGACTCCCATTCTGGTTAAAGGGGAACCCGCTCCCGATCCAGCTCAAACAAATACAGTGAAAAGTCAAACACCGGTCGCAGGGACAATTTTCAAGAACAAAGGCACTGTTATTCTCACTCTCTACGATATGGACAAAAAAAACGCTCATTGTCGGAAGAGTGAAGGTCTTTTTTCGGCCGCTCTTGGCAACAACCTTATCAAACAATGTGGTGAAATCCTGAGTGATGCCGTCGAGTGTCCTTTTTATGCCAGTGCTGTTACCAGATTAGAACGGCATAAATGTTTACAAGCCCAAACCCGCTTTAATACTGCGATCACAGCTAAACGCTTTACCCATGCAAAAGAGATTCTGGCTCAAAACGGGACATGTGAATTTGCTCTCGGTGGCGCAATGGCATCTTTGAAATGTGCCGAAAACAAAAGTGCTATTGATTCCATGCTTCACAGAAACGACATGGGCGGAGTAAAGAGTGTCCTCAGCAGCAGCAAAAATTGCTATTTTTATCCCAGCTATATGGCTGCTCTTGACCAGGTGGAGAAGAAAGTTGCTCATAATAAAAAGAACCAGGAGCGGTTTTGGCAAATGCTTGGAGGAGTGGTTGCGGGATTAAATAATGCGGCGGCGATGAACTCGAACAATTCATCTGGTGGCAATGCGGTCAACACCGGCCCGCCAGTTGTTCATCAGGGGACTTGTAATGATGTGCGTAAAGCAGGGGGAGACAGGCCCGAACAGCATATTATCGATATTGGCAGAAGCGGAAAAACCTTTCGCTTTGACTATCAGACTCACAGTCAGGAGGATATGGTTATCGTTTCTCAGGGGGGTCAGGTCCTCTTTAACTCAGGCTGTGTGGGAACGGGTACAACCAAGACCATCGTTCTGAAAAAGAGAGCCTTTAAATCAGAGGTGACCGTAGATATTCGGCCCAATTGTAAAGGTGGCAAGGGAACCGCATGGGAATTCAAAGTTCATTGTCCGGAGTAATTTCGGAGATTACCTGAGATTTGCTGCATATTTGCGGGCATATTTTTTGATTTTACGGCTTCTTGTTGTTGAGCTGACCTTTTTAAGGGTCGTCTGATAGGATTTATCTCCGGAAGTCCCTAAAATTTTACACAACCAGGCCATGGCGTCCACATGATGCTTGTCACGCGGATTCAGGGTGGCCCCTTTGAGGAGTTCGTCCCGCAGCACAGAAAGAACGGCAGGATCAGTTTTAAAAGCAGATCGGGCTAAAAGCTTGGCTCCCCGTTGTTGCTGTGCCCCATCAGTTGACTGAATTTGTGCGATCATCTGCGCCGCTCCTGCCGGGACCTGGTTTGCACGTGGTTTTTCAGTAGAGCTGACATGGTTTTGCGGAACATGACCGGGGGTTGTATTGAGTGCTGCCAATTCTTCCTTGGCATCTTCATCCCCCTGAGCCGCTGCTTTACGATACCAGTAAATGGCCTTATCAAGGTCCTTTGTGGTGCCTGTCCCACGCCGGTAGCACATCGCCGTCAACCTCTGTGCCCCGACCTCTCCCTGACGAGCGGCTTTCCGGAACCAATAAAAAGCTTTCTCTTTGTCTTTGGAAATCCCCTTGCCATTCCAGTACATAAAACCAAGCTGTTTTTGCGACAAGATGTCATCTTGTGCCGCAGCTTTTTTGTACCAATCATAGGCGGTTGCAGAGCTTTGAGGGACTCCTTCGCCCTGGTCATACATCAACCCCAAGCGCCTCTGTGAAAAGATATCTCCTCTTTGGGCCGCTTTTGTATACCATGATGCTGCTTCAGCATAATTCTGTGAAACGCCATAGCCTTTATAGTAAGCACGGCCCATGCTGGCTTGAGATTTTAGATGCCCTTTATTCGCTGCTTTACGAAACCATTTTGTTGCTTCCGTCTTATCTTCTGCAACACCCCGTCCCTGATAATAATCTACGGCGATGTTGTATTGTGAAACCAGATCACCCTGCATCGCTGCTTTTCTTGACCACATGAAGGATTCGGTTTTGTCTGCAGCAACTCCGCGACCAATGCTGTACATATAGGCTAATTTTATCTGCGCGGGAATGTGTCCCTGGGATGCTGCACTATGAATCAGTGGGAATGCTTTTGTCGCGTTTCTCTCGACCCCCTGATTGCCATTGAGATAATTCAATCCGCGCTGATAGGTTTCACTGACATCCGTTTGCAAGGTTGTGGCAGTGGAGGGTTGTGAGGATTGAATAATCACAAGCTGTCCCGCTTGAGGTTGACTGGATTCGCCAATGGGCTCGGCGATTATCTCTTCCGGGGTGACTCTGGTGACCTTCCATTCTCCCTCTAGCGGTAAAGATCCCAGTCCCGGAATGGACTCATTAATAGCGACCGGATCATCAATTTGAGGAAGAAGGTTTCCTTCCAGCTTTATGGTCACAGCACTCCCTGTAACATTGGTGACGCTGCCGTTCAGTTCAACAGCGAGTACGGGTGAAATTGTGAGAGAAAAAAAGAATCCGATAACAAGAAGTCCAAAAAAAGAGGGTCGATAGATCATTTGCAATCCTTTTGAGTCCGTTGCAGGGAGCGCCAATCTAAGATTGGCTTAGTTTCCTTTTTTAACCCAGAGGCGTCAATCATAAATATGACAAAGTAAAACACCTTTTAATTCTTGAATGTCCTCTTTCTTGTGACTATCTTTATCGGAATCTTGTTGAAAAAGGCGGATTCACCTATTCAGAAAATAAGAGAGGAAGGGCATGACGGCACTGCATGTGACACAAAATGCTGATATTGCCATGCACTTTCAACTCAATAGTGACACCCTGAGATACCTGCAAAGCTTAGACATCAGGAAATGTCCATAGGCAAATCTACAGGAACTTTTCTCATTAGCGATTGACATGGCAAAACTTCTGTTTATTATTATGAAAACACCGTTTCAAAAATGAGGAGGGGCATGGCTCAGGACAACTAACATCCAAAATTAAGAGGAGGAAAAATGAAGAAGAAAATTTTCGGTATCCTGATTGCACTGTCTTTTGTTCTAACTTCTTTTATTGGGGCGCATGCGGCCACGGCGGCAAAAATTGGTTTCACCTATATTATGTCCGGACCTTTGTCGGCCTATGGCCAGTTTGCAAAGCAGGGTGCTGAACTGGCCATAAAGGAAATCAACGCATCGGGTGGAATTAACGGCCAGCAGGTTGAGGGATATTTTGAGGACTCAACCGGCAAAGCTGATGTCGCCTTGCGGGCCATCAGAAAATTGGTCTATCAGGACAAAGTCGATATTTTAATTGGTCTTGATTCCAGTGGTGTGGCAAAAACGGTTGTTCCCTCTATTGAACAGATGAAAACACCTTTAATTATTACTCATGCTGCGACACCGGATGTCACCGGCAGCGTCTGTAACAAATACACCTTCCGAATTTCTCTGAATCTGGCTCAGAATGTCAAAGCCGCTGCCTTAATTGCCAAGGAAACCGGGGCAAAAAAATGGACAACTGTTGGTCCTGATTATGCGTTTGGGCATCAGTCTTGGGAATATTTTGAGAACTATCTGAAAGAACTGAACCCGGCAGCCAATTTCCTGCCTAAAGATCAAGTTGCGTTTCCACCATTTAAAACCACCGATTTCAGCCCTTATATTACTAAAGTTATGGGAAGTAAACCTGATGGGGTTTTCATTTCACTTTGGGGTGGAAACCTGATTGATTTTGTCCGCCAAGCCAGCAGCATGGGATTTTTTAACGGAGATTTTAAAGTATTGATGTCTCTGGGTGGAGCAACGGAAGTCTTGACGGCTTTGGGAGACAAAATGCCGGAAGGTTTGTGGGTCGGTACTCGTTACTGGTTCCTGGCTAATGATTCACCGATGAACAATAGCTTTGCCAATAACTATTTCAAAGAGTTCGGAGCTTATCCTTCCTATAATGCCCACGGAGCTTACAGTGCTGTTTATGCTTATAAGGCTGCAGCTGAAAAAGCCGGTTCTATTGATAAAATGGCAATCGTGAATGCTTTGGAAGGTTTGAAAATCGAATTGCCAACAGGCATGATCGAATTTCGTAAAGGTGACCATCAAGCTGTGACCGACGCACACTGGGGACAGACGGCTGCAGATCCTGCTTACAAGCATCGTATTCTCAAGCCGATAAAAATCTTCAAAGGTGTGGATGTCACTCCGGCTGTTGCTGACACTGGTTGTGCCATGTAATGAAAATCAGCATCAGTCTGTATGTTGATCTGGTGGCGGGGGGAAGCGATCCTCCCGCTACATTTATTTTGATTCTTGTTCTGCGGAGTTGCCATGGACATCCTGCTGTTAAATCTCCTTAATGGTTTAAGTTGGGGGATGCTGTTGTTTCTTATTGCTGTCGGCCTGTCGACCGTTTTTGGTGTCATGGGGGTTTTGAATTTTGCCCATGGTTCTCTGTTTATGCTTGGGGCTTACCTGTGCATGCAGGCCATGCAATATTTTGATTCCTTCTGGTTTGGTCTGTTTGTGGGACCACTGTGTGCTGTCATCATTGGTGTTCTTATCGAAAAGTTCCTGCTCAAACGTGTCTATGACCGGGATGTTTCCTACCAACTGCTGTTGACCTTTGCTGTTTTGCTGGTTCTGGATGATGCCGTGCGGATGCTTTGGGGGTCCGGCTACTTTGTCGTTGATCCTCCGGCCATTCTCAGTGGGATTATGAGTATTGCCGGCCAGGACTACCCTGTTTATCGCTTCTTTTTGATTGTCATCGGGCCATTGATCGGGCTTTTGCTCTGGTCTTTTTTTCACTTTACCAAATGGGGAAAAATCATTCGTGCGGCCTCTTTTGATAACATTATGGCTGAAGGTGTCGGTATCAATGTGCCATTGATCTATACGATGGTGTTCGCGTTAGGGACCTGGTTGGCTGCATTTGGAGGAGCTTTGGCAGCACCGCTGCAGAGTCTCAATCCGTCAATGGGTGAAAAAATCATTATTGAAAGTTTCATTGTTGTAGTTGTTGGTGGCATGGGGAGCTTTCCCGGAGCTTTGGTTGGGGCTCTGCTGCTTGGATTTCTGGAATCATTCGGACCCGGTTTTGCGGGACGGGCTCAGATGGCTCTTCCTTACATTCTCCTGGCGGTCATTTTATTGGTCAAACCCAATGGCCTGTTTCGGAAAGGAGTCTGAGCATGAATGTAGCACAGCGCCATAATCTGCTTGGCCCGGCTTTGCTGACCCTGATTCTACTGCTGGCGCCACTGGTTATTCCTGTATACTGGACAATGATTCTTTCAGAAATTTTGATCATGGGGTTAATGGCGATCAGTTTTAATTTGCTTCTTGGATATACGGGGTTACTCTCATTCGGACAGGGGGCGTTTTTTGGGCTTGGTGCTTATAGTGCCGCATTGATGCTTCAGGCAGGTTATCAGAACCTGCTATTGATTCTTTTGGTCGGGATGCTGGTGGCGTTAATGACTGCACTGGTCGTTGGTTTCTTTTCAGTCAAACTGGATGAAATCTTTTTCGCCATGATTACTCTGGGCTTCGGTATGCTGTTTTTCTCCATTGCTCATAACTGGCTGGAGGTCACCGGCGGCAGCGATGGTTTGCCGGTTTTTGCTTTGCCAAGTCTGAATCTGTTTGGCAACCAGTTGACTTTTTATGCTCCCATTAACATGTACTATTTGATTTTTGTCACCGTTCTGATCGGTATTATTCTGCTTTGGATGATTGTTCATTCTCCTTTTGGCCTGGTCCTGAAAGCAATGCGCGAAAACAAACAACGAGTGGCTTTCGTCGGGGGTAACGTCAAGATCTTGCGGATTGTTGCTTTTGCTGTTTCCGGAGCTTTCACCGGTCTGTCCGGAGTGCTGTTCTGTCTGTTTAACAACATGGCCACCCCGGAATTCATGCACTGGAGCTTTTCAGCCAAGCCCGTCATTATGTCTATTATTGGTGGGAGCAGTGTTTTCTTGGGGCCACTTTTTGGTGCCGGAATCTTTTTTATTCTTGAGCAGGTGATTATCCAATACACTGAAAATTGGATGCTCTTTCTGGGAGTGGTTCTTATTCCTATCGTTCTTTTCTTTCCCCAGGGCGTTTTCGGGACCCTGCGCAATAAGTATTTCAAACGGGGTGAAAAATGAATTCTGAGGCTGTTTTACGCATAGAAAATCTCGGGCACTCATACGGTAAATTTAAAGTTATAGATGATATTTCCCTGGCGATAGGAAAAGGGGAAATGTCGGCATTGATCGGTCCGAATGGTGCGGGGAAAACCACTTTTTACAATGCGATCTCGGGCAAATTCCCCCCGACAAAAGGCAAAGTGTTGCTTAATGGTGAAGATATAACCGGACTGCCGTCACATCAGGTTGTTGATAAAGGGATGTGTCGTTCCTTTCAAATAACGAATATTTTTGCAGAACTCACTGTTGCTGAAAATGTTTTCAGCCCGTTGATTGTGCAGCAGAATAAGCATTTTAAACCTTATGGCAACGTTTTTAAAGATAAGCATATTACAGAAAAAGCTCTCCATACGTTAGAGCAGGTTGGGTTGGTGCATCGAGCTGACCAGATTGTTGCCAATCTGGCCTACGGGGATAAGCGTCTGGTTGAAATGGCAATCGTCCTGGCCCGCGATCCAAGTGTTGTCCTTCTGGATGAACCAACGGCGGGAATGAATCCCGAAGAAACTGAAAACATGATCAACCTGATCAAAAAACTGGCAAAGGATTCAGGCACAACATTCTTTATAACTGAGCATGACATGAAGGTGGTTTTTTCACTGGCTGAAAAAATCTATGTTCTTCATCAGGGCCATCTTCTTGCCCAGGGAAGCCCGCAAGACATTCATACCAATGAACAGGTTCAAGAAGCCTATCTGGGGAGAAAAGTCCATGCTTAATGTTGAAGATATCCATACCTATTACGATGACAGTTACATTCTTCAAGGTGTTGATCTGGAAGTCATGAGCGGTGAAATTGTCTGCCTGCTTGGCCGTAACGGTGCCGGTAAATCAACAACGATGAAAAGCATCATGGGCTATAATCACCCGCGTCAAGGGTCAATCAGGTTTCTTGATAAGGATATTTCCAGACAAACCGTGTTCAAGAACGTTCGTCTTGGTCTTGCCTACGTACCCGAAGATCGGCGTATTTTTTCCGAACTCACCGTTCAGGAGAATTTTGAAGTTTCTTTTAACGATGCTGTTGAGACTCGTTGGAGTATTGACGATTTATTCTCAATTTTTCCCCTGCTGGATAAATTCAGGCACCGAAAAGGGGGAGAATTGAGTGGTGGCGAGCAACAAATGGTGGCTATTGCCCGCGCCTTGGCCGGACAACCGAAGATGTTGTTGCTGGATGAGCCCTGTGAGGGATTAGCCCCCGTCATTGTTGAACAGCTGGGTGAGATTATCAGTGACCTGAAACAGTATTTCCCGATCCTTTTAGCAGAACAGAATGCCCATTTTGCTCTGGAAATATCCGATCGTGGTTATGTGATCGACAAGGGCCTGATCCGGTTTTCCGGGACCCGTGCAGAGTTACAGGAGAATGAAGAGATCAAGACCCGTTATTTATCGGTCTGATTCTTATCCGGGCAGCGCAACGGCCTTTTTCTGCTGTTTTATGTTGGTCAAAAGCTACCCTCGTCGCCAGGTATGATATTTTTCTATCCAGGCGAGAAGTTTTTCCGGGGCATGAGCTTTTTTCCATTCTCCGGCTGCAAATTTGTTCATCTCGGCCAATGTGGGATAAGTATGAATCGTGCCGAGAATTTTATTCAGACCGAGTTTATATTTCATAGCCAGAACATATTCCGCCAGCAGGTCTCCAGCATGGGAACCGACAATTGTCACTCCGAGAATCTTATCTGTGCCGGGTTTGGTGAGGATTTTAACCCAACCGTGATCTTCGCTGTCCGCAATGGCTCGGTCCAGATCATCAATCCCGTAGCGCGTGACTTCAAATGGAATGTTCTGCTCCTGAGCCTCGGTTTCATTGAGACCGACTCTGGCAACTTCGGCATCAGTGAAAGTGCACCATGGAATCACCCGGTTATCGACTTTAAAGCTTTTGAACTG
Source organism: uncultured Desulfuromusa sp. (assembly GCF_963675815.1). Taxonomy (NCBI): domain Bacteria; kingdom Pseudomonadati; phylum Thermodesulfobacteriota; class Desulfuromonadia; order Desulfuromonadales; family Geopsychrobacteraceae; genus Desulfuromusa; species uncultured Desulfuromusa sp. The sequence goes on along the minus strand of NZ_OY776574.1, from coordinate 1,226,576 downwards.
CCCAAATAAAGCGTTGACGGCCGCATACCAGGCCTGATGTGCGGCAGTATGGGTAAACTGGTAGGGGCCAGTGACGTCTCCGGCACAGAAAATATTGGGAAAATTGGTTTGCAGGAAAGGATTGCTGGAAACTGTTCCGCGTGGACTGATTTTCACCCCGAGTTCTTCCAATCCGAATCCGGTGACATTGGCTTGGCGACCAACGGCGATCAGAATCTGGTCGAATTCGATTTCTACTGTTTCTCCTTGATGTTCACACACCAGCCACTTTTGATCGTTCTCTATCCGCACTTCTTGAGCCCGGTGTTGGGTCAGAACCTGAATCCCTTCAGAGGTAAATTGCTGCTGCAGATATTCCCCCACCTCCGGATCTTCCCGCGCGACAATCCGGGAGGCCATTTCAATCTGGGTGACGTGACTTCCCAATCGGGCAAAGGCCTGAGTCATCTCACTGCCGATCGGGCCACCACCCAGAACAACCAGCTTTTTCGGCAACTCACGTAGTGACCACAAATTGTCTGACGTCAGATAGTTGATTTGATCCAATCCCTTGATCGGCGGCACAAACGGCTTGGCTCCGGTTGCAATGATTATACTCTTTGTCGTGAGAACCTTTCCTTTGACTGTCACCGTCCACGGAGAGCTGATCTTTGCTTCCCCTTCTATGACCTCAACGCCCAGGCTGGTATAGCGGTCGATGGAATCATGCGGCTCAATTTGAGCAATTTTTTGTTGGACCCGCTCCATTACTTGAGCAAAATCAAAATCAACCTTGGTCGTTTCAAAACCGAATTCTTTGGCCCGTTTGGCATAGGAAAGCATCTTGGCACTGCGCAACAAAGCTTTGCTTGGGACGCAGCCGGTATTGAGGCAATCGCCCCCCATTTTGTGTTTTTCAATCAACGCGACTTTTGCCTTGACCGTTGCAGCGATATAGGAGCTGACCAAACCGCCACTTCCGGCGCCCAGAACCACAAGATTGTAGTCGAACTTCTGGGGCTTCTGGTAACCGGCGAAGACTTTACGTGCTTGAAAGAGACCAAGAATTCGCTTGGCAACCAGTGGGAAAACACCAAGCAGTGCAAATGAGATCAACAGTTCGGGAGAAAGAATTCCCCCGGCGCTTTCCAATTGTCCGAGTTGGGTGCCGGCATTGACGAAAACAAAAGTTCCGGCCAGCATGCCGATCTGGCTGACGATGTAATAAAGAGAGGTTTTGAGCGGGGTCAACCCCATGACCAGGTTGATGACGAAAAAAGGGAAAAGGGGAACCAGCCTTAGAGAGAACAGATAAAAAGCCCCTTCTTTTTCTATCCCTTCATTGATGGCCTGTAATTTATCACCGAATTTGTGCTGGACCCAATCGCGGAGCAAAAAGCGGGAAACCAGAAACGCCAGAGTGGCACCAATGCTACTGGCAAAGCTGACGACAATCAGAGCAGGCCACAAACCGAACAACGCACCTCCGGCAAGAGTCATCACCACTGCTCCAGGCAAAGACAGAGCAGTCACGACAATGTAGATCACAAAATAGATCAGAAGAGTCGAAAACCGGTTGTGCAGATAATAATCGTTAAATATCTGCTGTTGGTTTTTGAGATAGTCCAGAGTCAGATATTGTCCCAGGTCAAAAACAAAAAAACTTATAACGAGAACAATAATGACCGCTAGGATCGTTATTTTTGCAGCACGACTACTCATGATTTACCCTTTTGTCGATGGTTAATAGCGATCCAAATTTCATCTGAAGTGTATCGATAAATTTGTTAAAAAGAGTAAAAACTTTCAGGGCCCAAAACTTCAAAGTTTTCAGAAGTCATTGTGCCAGGAGGATTCTCGCTATTAAATTATCCACAAGAATAACATGACTCCATTAAGCATGAATACGGCCATAACCGTACCAATGTTGTGTCGATTCGATTTTCCCCACCATTTTGATCGCTCCCTGTCCGGAAAAACACGAGAGGATGCTGACCTTCGATTTTTCTAGCATCCAGAACCTTATCAGCTTATCTTAGGTTCCTTTTTGACCTATGGAGTTTCTCTTGACCGATAAAACTTACAACTTGCTGCCATCGTTCAGCCTGATTATGGCGATGTTGCTCTGGGCCAGTTCTTTTGTCGCTCTGAAAATTGCTTTTCAGGGTTTCCACCCAATGCAGGTGATGTTCGGACGGATGTTGATTGCCAGTCTCTGTTTTGTTGTTTTTATCCCCTCTTTCCGTAAAATCAGCTGGCGCCGTCAGGATATAAAATACCTGCTGATTATGGTGATCTGCGAACCCTGTCTGTATTTTACTTTTGAAGCGAAGGCGTTGGAATTAACCAGCGCATCCCAAGCGGGAATGATTACGGCGATGATGCCTTTGCTCGTGGCAATCCTGGCCTGGAGCTGGCTGAAGGAGAAGATCAGTCAACAAACTCTGGCGGGGTTTTGTTTGGCAATTGGCGGTGCTTGCTGGTTGAGTCTGGCCAGTGAAGCCAGTACGAATGCTCCGAATCCATTGCTGGGAAACTTTTTTGAATTTATGGCGATGGTCTGTGCCGCAGCATATACAGTTTCTCTAAAGCGTTTGAGCAGCAATTATCCACCGCTGTTCATCACGGCGCTTCAAGCCTTTGTCGGGACTCTGTTCTTTTTCCCCTTTCTTCTGCTTCCCGAAGTCAGTTGGACTATCCATTGGGATCTGGCTCCAGCTCTGGCGGTTCTCTATCTGGGAACGATGATCACCTTTGGTGCCTATGGTTGTTTTAATTATGGCGTGAGCCGGATCTCTGCCAGCCGTGCTGCCGGGTATGTTAATCTGATTCCGGTATTTGGGGTAATTCTGGGAATGATTATTCTGGGTGATCAGCTGAATCCGTCACAATGGCTGGCGTGTGGATTGGTTTTTTGTGGTGTCTGGCTGAGCAGCAGAAGCGGTCGAACTGCTGCAATACAACCGCTAAAATCAAAGGCGAGTTAGAATGAATTATCCATTAGAGCCAATCGCAGTGATCCGGACCCCGTTTAAAGAAAAATTTGCGACCCCCAGGCAACCTGGGTTAACTCCTTCGGTTCATGCCCTGATTGACTTTTATCCCGGTTTTGCTACCCCTCAAGCGGTTCGTGGCTTAGAAGGGTTCAGCCACCTCTGGTTAATTTTTCTGTTTCACCAGAATTGGCAGAAGGGTTGGAAACCGACCGTTCGCCCCCCTCGATTGGGAGGAAATCAAAGGGTCGGGGTCTATGCTTCCAGATCCCCTTTTAGACCGAATCCGGTTGGATTATCCCCGGTAAAATTGCTTGAGATTCATGTCGATAAAGGGAATGTTTCGTTGCAGGTGGAAGGGGCGGACCTCATTGATGGGACACCGATCCTCGATATCAAGCCCTATATCCCTTACGGTGACAGCATCCCGACGGCTCGCGGAGGTTTTGCTGAAGAGACTCCGAAAGCAGTCTTAGAGGTCGAATTTAGCGAGGTTGCCCGGGAGCAGTTGAATCAATGGCAAAACGAGACTCCAGGGCTGGAGGTGATGCTTCGGGAAACGTTCAGTCTTGATCCACGCCCTGCCTATCGCCGTAGAACAGAAGATTTACAGGGCTATAGAGTCCTTTTTGATCGCTACGAAATTCACTGGAAGGTTGTCAACGAGAAGCTTATTGTTTTGCGCATAGATGCTGTTGTCTAGCTGGACATATGCTCTCTATTGACATTGAGCGTTTCCTAGAACAACCCATTCTTCAAAGTGCGCCAGCTTTTTGATGTCAATCACCTGAACAGTGACATTTTCTCCCTGAATTCCTTTATCCCTGATGATCTCGCAAGCATGCTGTGCATAGCTGTCATAACCTTTGCCGTTATCGAACACGCCAATTTTCAGCAATGATTTTGAATCCCACATGGCATCCAGAGCGTCCGGCTCATCTTCACCCTGGAAGAATGTGGTGATCTCGTCATATTCAGGGCCAAAGCTCTCTGTGAGGGCAAAGCAGGTTGTGGCAATGGACAACAGCAGCAAAACAATTAGTTGTTTTTTCATGATCTCACCTTTATGGACGATGAAATGAAGATTCAAAGCCCCCGTCTTGCGACGGAGGCTTTTGTCTTTCTTGATAATAAAACTGTGAAGATTAGGTTGGGCCAGTACTCATGACTGTGCTCAATTCTTCGATTTTGTTGTTCTTGAGTCGCCAGTTGTAGATAGCCTGCATATCCTTGACAACCTGGAAGACCTGGAAGAATCCATGCCAATGTGCGTAGTCAGGACCGAACATTGCCGTTCCCTGACGGGCACGACGACCGGTATGGTGCCAGAGGTAGTACATCAATTCCTGGAAGCCATCATCCCATGGATCTTTACCCAACAGGCCCTTCTCGGCCAATTCTTTTTTCATTTTGACGGCTTCATCCCAGTAGGTATTGTACAATGCAACGGCACTGTCCAGTGTCTGTCTGGTTTGATCGATGCTGGAAGAAGAATGGCAGTTAATACAGACTTTGCGCATTAACTTGTCACCTTTTTCACCGTCACCACGAACACCACTACGAATAACACTTTTCTTGTGCATCAGGTCCCACTTGAGACGCTCATTGACATTGTGGGTTGTTTGCAGCTCACCAATCCCGGACATATGGCAGGTCGCGCAGGTTGGAGCACGGTAATCGCCGGGCTGCCAGGTTCCCGGAGCACTGTCCCATTTCCACTCTTCGCCTTCGGTGAGGAAGATCTGGCCATGTTTGGATTCATGATAGATCTCGATATCTGGATGATCAGGTCCCAAGTGACAGCTGGCACAGGCTTCGGGCTTGCGAGCTTCTGCAACAGAGAATCTATGCCGGGTATGGCAAACGGTACAGGTTCCGACTGAGCCATCGGGATAGAGGGTACCGACACCACCAGGCCAGGTATTGTTGATCGGTTTATTGTCGGGACCGAGCTCAACAACTGAACCATGGCAGACCTTACAACCTGAGGTACGAGCAGCCTGATTTGTCAGAGAACCGTCTTCAACGCCGAGGAACGCAGCACCTTCATAGTGGTTTTGCAACTTGACCAGGCCACCACCCGCTTTGTTCTTGTCATAAACCGCCGCTCTTGACAAATCGGCATGACCACTTTTAAGGAATTCGTCGACTTCAGATGGGTGACAACGAGAACAGGTTTTGGAAGAGACCATCGGAGAAATGAAAATTTTTGTTCCCTTTAATCCCGGGCACTGACTTGCCATCGGGGAATTTGACTCAACCATGTGGCAATCGTAACAGGAGACCCCGGCATTTGCCATTCTGCCGAGTTTCCAGTCTTCATAAATTCCCGGGGTTTTTTCGGCGTGACATTCGATACATTTTGCTGCTTCTTCCGTATAACCACGTTCAATCTCGATTTTACGAGCTGCCAGGTTGGGGGTGCCGGCGGCAAAAGCCATCCCGCCCCAGACCAGCAGGCCGGTAAGGGTGATCAATCCAATTTTTGCATAAATGTGTTTCACTTTAGACCTCCTTTTCGTCTAGTTATTTTTCTGATGCGTAGAATTTTTCGACTGTCTGCAGCATGTCCTTATGACCGACATGCATATGACATTCAGCACACATCTTGTTTGCCTCACCCCTTAAATAGGATCGATGAGCGATCAAACCGCCGCTTGATATCCCCGGTGGGGTTAAATTGTGATGACAACGGTGACAGGCGCTGTCAAAAGTGAATTTGAGCCGATTTTCTTCGGCATTCGCAGCCCAATCAAAACTTTTTCCATCAATGAAAAAATTGTGATAAATATCACTGGCTCCGGTTATGGCTTTGGTGACCAGATAATTCACAAAACCGTCATGTGGCAGATGGCAGTCAACACATTGTGCCGTAAATCCTTGAGGGTTTTTGCCACCGTGAACCGATGCTTGCCATGATGTTCTGAATGGCTCCATGACATGGCATTTGGAACAGAATTCATCTGTGTTGGTTGATTCGACCATAAAACCGGAAGCCAAAACTAAAACCAGCGCACCGGCAACACCAAAAACCGCTCCAAGCATCCACATTTTTTTTGCCGTGGATATCTTTGGGGTTCCCTTACTCGACATTCAATCACCTCCTTACTTGAGTGGCAGTCTTTCCCTTTGTCATTTGCAACGGATATGCCGTAATAAATTCTTTATATTTCAGCAATATAGATAAATCTGAATATGGGTTTTGTTACGAGATGGTAGCTTTACACCTGTTCATTGTGTTACCGTTCGGTAGCATTAGGGGCGTGCTTCCATCCCTTCATGATCAAAAGGATTTCATCAATATGCAGCTAAAAACCAAATTTATTCTTTTGATCAGTCTGGTTATTGGTATTTCCTATGGAATCACTTTTTATCGCACCTCCAGCTTCCAGGAAAATCTGGTGGTCCAACAGGCGACGAGACAGGCAAAAATGCTTTTCAACCAGATCCGTCTGACGCGGCAATGGGTCTCCGATCACAACGGACTCTTTTTCGTCAAAACATCAGGGGTGGAAAGCAATCCGTTCCTTGAAGATGGCGAAATTAAGGATGATCAGGGTCACTGGTTGGTGAAACGTAACCCGGCGATGGTGACCCGGGAGCTCTCTCTTTATGCGGCAAAAGAGGGGATGGGACAGTTTAATGTGACCAGTCTGCAGCCAATGAATCCGGAAAACGCTCCAGATGATTTTGAGCGCCGCAGCCTGCTTAAATTTTCCGAAGGTATCAATGAGACAGTCGAGATTGAACAGGTTGAGGGGAACTATCGCCTCCGTTATATGGCCCCGCTGAAGGTTGATAGCCAATGTCTGGTTTGTCATAACCGGCAAAACTATATGATTGGAGATATCCGCGGAGGGATGAATGTTACTGTCCCAATGAATTGGGCTTATGCTGAAATCAGGGCGAATAATCGCATGCTGCTATGGATTGCCCTGGCCACAATACTGACCGTTTCTCTGAGCATCTACCTGTTGTTCAATTCTCTGGTGGCCAGACGGTTGATGGCGCTTGCCGGGGTGATGGACCGTTATCCTCAACAATCCTTTCCCGCTGTTGCTGAACCCAATGATGAAATCGGGGTTTTAAGCCAACACTTCCACAAGCTTTGCAGTCGTCTGGAAACGTCGCAAAAAGAGCTTGATGCAAGCCGTGAACAGCTTTTTCAAAATGAAAAACAAGCGGCACTGGGTCGTCTGGTTGCGGGAATCTCCCACGAAATTAATAATCCACTCGGGGGAATGCAGAACTGTATTCAGATTATGCAACGGCATATGGATCAACCGGAACTGCAAAATCGTTATATAAAGATGCTCGGTCAGGGAGTGGAAAAAATCAAAGGGACGGTTCAGCAGTTACTGAATATCGGCAGAAAAGAGCCTTTGGAAATCAGAAAAGGCGATGTTGATCAGGTCATTCGGGATTGTCTGGAGTTGTCCTGTGTCGGGCACAAAAATATTCAGAAAAAGATGGATCTTGGAATCAATCAACCGGTGATGACCGGAATTGAATCGCTACGCCAAGTGATGATGAATCTGGCCGGTAATGCGGTTCAGGCGATGGGTCAACATGAAGGGAAGATCACAGTGAGCAGTTGGCTGGATGCCGGGGATATTTTCATTGAGCTTTCTGATACGGGACCGGGAATAAATCCAGAGCATCTGGATCATATTTTTGAGCCTTTTTTTACCACCAAAGAGGTCGGAGAAGGAACAGGTCTTGGCCTCTCTGTCTCTGCTTCTTTGATCCACCGTTTGAGTGGAACCATCACAGCAAAAAATGGCCCTGAGGGTGGTGCCTGTTTTACTCTGCAGGTTCCTTTATCCCAGAATTCTACGTCTGGGGAGGATTGATGAGTATACGAATTCTGGTTGCTGAAGATGAAGATATCATGCGTATTACCGTTCTTGACCACCTGCGAGATCAAGGCTGGCAAGTGGATGCAGCCACAAATGGGACCGAAGCTTTAGAGTTAGCCGGGAAAGGTCATTATGACCTGATGATTTCAGATATCCGCATGCCGGGTCTGGATGGTGAACGGCTGCTTTTAGAGGTGAAGCAATTAACACCGCGGACAGAAGTTATCCTGATGACGGCTCATGGCAATACGGAAAGTGCCGTCAAGTGTCTGAAGCATGGCGCGGCAGACTATATCCTGAAGCCATTTGATCTGGATGATCTCACTTTTCGAGTGCAACGTTTGTTGAATATTCAAGCGATCAAGATTCGTTGTGTTTCCCTGGAAAATTGTTGTGGGCAGCGGCAACCGTTGCTCGGCTCCAGTGCGCCGATGCAGCAGTTACTCAGCCTGGTCAGCCAAATAACCCAAACAGATTCAACCGTTTTGATTCAAGGAGAGAGTGGTACCGGAAAAGAGCTGGTTGCTGCTGCCATTCATTATGAAAGTCGCCGCGCTGATAAACCCTATGTTCGGGTCAATTGTGCTGCGATCCCGACAGAACTTCTGGAATCAGAGCTATTTGGTCATGAAAAAGGGGCTTTTACCGGGGCGGAACAAACATCCATAGGCAAGTTTGAACTGGCTGATCAAGGGACGATTCTGCTGGATGAAATTGGCGAAATGCCTCTCAACCTCCAGGTTAAATTATTGCGGGTATTGCAAGAGAAGGAAATCGAACGGGTTGGAGGAAAAGCACCGAGACCAATTAATGTTCGGGTTCTTTGCGCCACGGCGAGAAATCTGGCCGAAGAAGTCAAAAGTGGAAACTTTCGGGAAGATCTTTATTATCGCCTTCAGGTTATCCCTGTTTCCGTTCCGCCGTTAAGGGAGAGGCAAGGGGATATTTCTGAATTGAGCCATTATTTCCTGCAACAATTCGGTCGGGAACGAGGATTGATGTTTACACTTTCTTCTGAAGCGACCGAAGCTTTAAATACCTATCCCTTCCCTGGGAACGTTCGCGAGTTAAAGAATATTCTGGAAAGATTAACGGTGCTGGCACCGGCGCCTAAAATTCAACTCTGGGATCTGCCTGTTGAAATTCGTGGAATTCAAGAGGACTTGACGGAAACAGGGGAAAGCAACCTTGCTGCTGCGGTTGCTGCTGCTGAAAAAAAATGCATCAGAGATGCGTTGAAGAGAACCAATAGCAACCGAACGGAAGCAGCGGAAATTCTTGGGATCAGTCGCAAAAATTTGTGGGAAAAAATGAAGCAGTATGAACTAAAGTCTTAGCAATTTCAAAAGGATATGTTTAATTCAAACCTCAACCTAGGAGATCTACATCATGCTTTTTGTTGTTCGCTGTATCGATAAGAAAGATCATTTGCCCGTTCGTATGGAAAACCGCACTGCCCATGTGGAATATTTAAAAAGTTTTGGAGACAAACTTTTTGCTGCAGGTGGGTTGTTGGATGATGATGAGAAGATGTGTGGTTCGGTTGTTATCATTGATGTCGCAGATAAAGTTGAGGCTGAAGCCTTTGCTGCTGGCGATCCCTATACCCAGGCTGGACTTTTTGAGTACAAAACGATTGATCGCTGGAATAAAGTGTTGCCATGACATGATGCCGCACTTTTTCTGAATCTACAAAATTACTATTTCATTTGTTTTCAGGTTTCAGGTAAGGTATGTGCGATAAAACAGGCTGGTTCAAGAAGGATCGGCTTGTTTTTAACCATGCGTTATATAGTTGACTATATAAGGAAGCCAGGTCGTTTTTTTATGTCAGACATCAGCCCTATCGATAAGGCAGATCTTGCCGTAGCTGCTCCCCTCTGGATGCAGAGACACTCTCAGAATTTTCTCGGTGGCAACCGCATTACCCTGCTTGAAAAGATCGATCTTCACGGTTCTCTCTCAACGGCTGCCGGAGCTGCAGGAATGAGCTATAAAACAGCTTGGGATGCTCTTAATGTCATGAACAATCTGGCCGAGAAACCGCTGGCTGTCGCTGCGACAGGAGGAGCCGGCGGAGGTGGTACGCAACTGACCGCTGAAGGGAAAAAAGTCGTCAATCTGTATCGAACCATTGAAAAAGAGCATCTTAAGAGTTTATCCAGACTGGAAAAATCTCTTGAAAATCTGGACCGGTATTTACCCTTACTACAGAGGATGAGTATGCGTATCAGTGCCCGAAATGTTATTTCCGGAACCGTCTGTCAAATTACCCGTGATGATTCTGTCGCCCTGGTTGTTTTAGAATTAAAATCGGGTCATCACATCAGTTCGGTGATTACCAATGATAGTGTTGACTCGTTGCATCTGGAGGTCGGTTCCTCCGCTTATGCCCTGGTCAAAGCTTCCTCGGTGATGATCGCTGACAAGGAACAGTCCCTGAAACTCAGTGCCAGAAACCAGATCAGTGGTCGTATTATCAATCTGAGCCAAAGCGCCGTCGTCGGTGAGGTTGTTTTGGATATCGGTTCCGGTGAAACTATCGCAGCAACCATTACCGAGGGCAGTATTGACAAGTTGGGTCTTTTCGAAGGCCGGGAAGTTTATGCTGTCATTAAATCAACCAGTGTCATCATTGGTGTTGATTAGTTCAATACTCATTCATCAGGAGGTTACGCAATGCAGGCCAAATTATATCGCCATATCATCTTGAGTTTAATCTGCTTTTTGCTCTTAGCGACGGCAAGCTGGGCGGAAAATAAAGAAATTATCACTATTTTCCATGCCGGAAGCTTGTCTGTTCCCTTTGCTGAGATTGAAAAAGCCTTTGAGGAGCAATACCCGCAGTATAATGTGCAGCGGGAGGCGTCGGGCAGCCGTGCTGCCGCGAGAAAAATTACCGACATCAAAAAACCGGCTGATGTCATGGCCAGCGCTGATTATAAGGTGATCGACAATCTGATGATTCCTGATAATGCTAAATTTAACGCTCAGTTTGCGACCAATGAAATGGCAATCGCTTTTACCGGCAAGGCAAAATATGCTGATCAGATTACGGCAGAGAACTGGCCGCAGATTTTTCTGAAAGAGGGTGTCAAGGTTGGGCATTCCGATCCCAATATGGACCCCTGCGGCTACCGGTCTATGCTGGTGACCAAACTGGCTGAAGATTACTATAAAATGCCCGGTCTGTTTGACCAGTTGTTTGGTTACGGTGATTCGTTTCAAAATGGTGAAGAAAATTCGGCCAAGGTTATTGTTCGACCGAAGGAAACAGATCTTCTGGGACTGATTGAAGCAGGAATGTATGATTATCTCTATATTTATAAATCGGTAGCAGAACAACACAATTTAAAATATCTGACCCTGCCGGAAGAGGTTTCTCTGAAAAGCGCCAAATTTGCTGATCAGTACAAAAAAGCAACGTTCCAGATTAACGGGAAAAAGCCGGGTGAATGGATTACGAAAAAAGGTGGCCCCATGGTCTATGGCATTACTGTGGCTGAGAACAATATCTGTCCGGCCAATAAGGAAGGTGCCGTTCTTTTTGTCAAATTTGTCCTCTCTGAACAAGGGCAGGCCATTATGAAGAAGAATGGCCAGGGAGTTATCGCTCCAGCCATTGTAACCGGTGACTCATCCATCCTGTACTGATGCTGTCTCTGCGTAATATCGGTCTGCAAAAAGGCTCCTTCACATTAAAGCAGGTTTCCTTTGATGTGAAGGAGCGTGACTATTTCGTCATTCTCGGAAGAACCGGCAGTGGGAAAACCCTGTTGCTGGAAACGATTGCCGGGCTGCATAAACATACGGGAACCGTTTCTTATCGACAGCAGGATATTACAGAGGTGCCGCCGGAGAAACGCAAGGTTGGTTTTGTTTACCAGGATTTTGCCCTGTTTCCGCACTTGTCTGTCATCAAAAACATTCGTTTTTCCGATCGCTATCAGGCCCAGTCCAGCAAGTCAGAATGGGATGAATTGATTGATTTTCTGGAGTTGGGACACCTGCTTCAGCGCCGCATCCACTATCTGAGCGGTGGCGAAAAACAACGGGTTGCATTGGCCAGAGCTATTTATTCGCGACCTGATATCCTGTTGCTCGACGAACCACTCAGCGCTATTGATCCGAGTTTCCGCAATATCATCATGGAAAATCTGAAAGGGCTGAAGCAGCGGTTTCAAATCACTGTTGTCCATGTCACCCATAATTTCCGGGAAGCTGCCTATCTGGCAGATAATATTGGCATTATGATGGATGGAAAACTGGTTCAGCAGGGACCGGTCAGGGAGGTTCTCCACCATCCTGGCAATATTCCCGTGGCTCAATTTCTGGGTTTCAGAAATATTCTGCGGACCCACCTTATCGATCCCGATGGAGAGGATCGTTACTTTACCGTCAATCCGGCATTGATTCAATTATCCGACGCTGCTGCTGATTGTGATTACAGTCTGCGTGGAATCTGTCGTGAATTGAATGAAGGATATAACCATCATGAACTCTTGATTGAAGCGGAAGGTGTTCCCGTTACTGTCAATATTGCCAGACAGAACTATGATCCCACTCTTTTCAGCGCCGGAACAGCTGTTCATTTGAGTTTTCCCCGTTCTGCCGTGACTTTTTTTCCGTTGACGGAGGGTTCGGATGAAGCATCTGTTTAATCTGACCTTTATCCTGCTCTCGGTCCTTGTTCTGCTGTTTATTGTGATCCCTCTGGTTGGACTTTTCAGTGGGGTTGGCTGGGACGGGCTGAGGGGTGCGTTCCTTGACTCGGAAATCATGCTCTCAGTCTGGCTGACAATGAGGGTGTCTTTTCTGGGGACATGCCTGATCCTGCTGACCGGGTTGCCTCTGGCTTACCTCATTGCCAGGAACGATTTCAAGGGCAAGTCGATTATCGAAAGCATTATCGATATTCCGGTTATGATTCCCCATACAGCCGCCGGCATTGCTCTGTTGATGGCTTTTAACCAAGGGGGGATGCAGCGCTTTTTTAAAAGCATGGGGATTCAGTTTATTGATACCGAAGCTGGAATCATGATTGCCATGATGTTTCTGTCGTCACCGTTTCTGATTAATGGTGCCAAAGAGGGCTTCAAGAATGTTGACCCAAAACTGGAAAATGTTGCAAGGACCTTAGGTGCCGGACGTTTTTCTGCTTTTTTCCGGGTTGTTCTACCCAATGCACAGAAAGACATTGTTAACGGCATGCTGATGATGTGGAGCCGAGGGTTGGGGGAATTCGGAGCCGTGGTCATTATTGCCTACCATCCGATGGTCGCTCCGGTGATGATTTATGATCGTTTTAACAGTTACGGCCTTTCATATTCGGCTCCGGTAGCAGCAGTCATGATTGCTGTTTCGTTAACGACGTTCCTGCTTGTCAGAGGCTTAAACAACCGCAAACTCAGATAGAATTTTCCACTCATGACGGTTAACCTCAGTCTCACTCAATAATCCCTGCTTGCAAATATATAAGAAATACAATATCGTATCTTTAGCCAAAAAAATCCTCCCAAAAGGTTCTTTTGGCGCGGTGTAAGGGGGTACCGCGTATCCCCTTGCACCAACTATTCTTCTTTAATCAGCAGTCTTCTTGAAACTTACAGCTCTATTTCATCCGGAAGGACACCATCAGGAGAAAACCACTCCTCCTCGATAAAATGACTGTTGGTGATTTGCCCCAGACTTCTTTTCATATATTTCCCTTGTGCCAAAACAGCGACTGTGCCATCAGGAAGGTAGAGCTCACCGGTTCCTTCATAAAGCCGCCCTCTGTCATTGGTGACGCGTCCAATCACTTTTAGTTCTATGCCAAGCGGGACGGGTTTCTTATATTTGACTTGCAGGTCGATGGTGACACCAAAAGTGTTCTGGTCGTAGTGTGCCATGATTGCCCTGCCGATGACTTCATCAAGCAGAGCTGCTGAAACGCCACCGTGAGCAATTCCGGGATAGCTTTGATGCTCTTCTCGCGGGGTGAACAGGGCGATAACCTCATTCTCCTCAGTTTCAAAAAATCGTGTTTTCAGTCCGAACTGGTTCTCAGTTCCGCAGACCAGGCATTGTTTGGAGATATGCTGAGAATTTTTGATTTTGTGATTCATGATCTTTCCTATAAATTTTTACGATAGAATTTGTAACATCTGTAAGCCATCATAAAATAATTTTCCTGCCAGAATGATGATCAATACACCCAGAGATCGTATGATAGCGCGATAACTGCGTCCTGTCAGGAAGGTTTTTGACTTTCCAGTCAATATTGCCACCATTATTTTAGAACCGATTAAACAGACGTAAAAACCAACGATGAAAGCTCCTCCGGTAAAAGGGGTTATGTCAATAGCAGAGAATATCGTGGGTGTGCCGACTGTGATCCAGAACAGATAGGGATGTGGGCTTAAAAGGTTGGTCAAAATCCCTTTGCTCAGTGATTTTGGTTTTGTATCCGCTATTTCCAGACGAACATTCTTTATTTTTAAACTCTGGCAGCCAATCAGCAGAAGAAAAAGCCCACCTCCCAGGGAAATGGCCCCCAGCGCAGCATTGAAGTCAGATAGTTTTGCAACGAGAAAGAACGAAACCAGAATAATTGGCAGATCGGTCACAATGGGTGACAGAGCCACTTTAACGCCGGAGCGAATATCGTGGTGCAGAGTTTCTGAGATAACCAGTGCCAGTAACGGACCCGGAGCAAGCCCTGCAGATAATCCAAGAATGATGCCTATGGCCAGGAAGTTGATCATAGGCTTTCTCTACCACGGGATAATTTGACGGGCCAAGATAAAAAAAGGCAAAGTGAATCATTTGTTTTGCTGACTTGTCCGTTGCTGTTATAGTCTTTTCTATATATTAATTTCTTGTGAGAGAAAGACTGAAAAATGACTGAGAAACTTTTCTGGGCTGATCCATACCTTTCTGCCTGTGACACAATTGTGACGTCTGTCCAAGATGATCTTGTGACTCTTCGCGAGACCGTTTTTTATCCCTTTTCCGGTGGCCAGGAAAGTGATGCTGGAACAATAGATATTTATCCGGTTCTCGAAGCGAAGAAATCCGGCATTGATATCCACTATCGCCTCCCAGGACAACACCACCTCAAGTTGGGGGATCAAGTGCATGTCAAGATTGATTGGCAGCGGCGCTATCAGTTGATGCGGTTGCATTTTGCCGCCGAAGTTATCCTTGAACTGGTCTATCAGAGTTTACCCGGGATTGAAAAGATTGGTGCTCATATTGCCGCAGATAAAGCCCGTCTCGATTTTATCTGGCCGGTCAATATTTCATCAGAATTTCCAGGTATCTCTGCTGCTGCCCAAAAACTTGTGGATCAGAATCTGGAAATCGTCAGTGCTTTTTCAGATGAGGCCACACAACAACGTTATTGGCAAGTGGCTGGTTTGGGGAAGGTTCCTTGCGGTGGTACTCATCTGAGAAGAACCGGTGAGATTGGGATGATTCGTTTGAAGAGAAAAAATATTGGTAAAGGTAAAGAACGAATTGAGATTTATGTGAATCTTTTCGAAAGCTCCCCAGATTCAATGATGCATGAAACCAGTTGATAGCCGTGAAAGTGGAATAATTTATCTTCACATCCTGTTGTTCACCCCCCTGACAAGCAAGAATGTTATCAGACCTTTGCTTATTGTAAAGTAGAACTCAAATCCGAAATAACGTGAGCGGCGCAGGACAGAGGTCGTCCATGCCGGCCAGATCCTGACCTGAACAGTACCCCTTGGAGAGGTATCCTTGTTTCAGCCCTTTTTCGGTGATGACCTGTAAATGAGTATGATAAAACCAGTTGCCATTGTCGCAGAAATCGCCGATATGGCCAAAGGTGTCGCCCGGGCGTAATAGGGTCCCGGGCGAGGGGAGGGTTTTCCTGTTCAGGTGCCCGTAGAGGCTGTAAAAGGTTTCATAGTCAGAGTTTTCATGACGTAATAGTACGTTACCGCCATAATTCCCCTCTCCGGCCTCATAGCTGCTGGCTTCGACTGTAGCTGCTAACGGGGCGTGCAAAGGGGTACCGAGGGGAACGATAATATCAAGCCCTAAATGATAAAAGCGTTGCTCTTTGACCATTTGAGGACAGTTGGACAGGAGATGTTGACGGTTTTCCAGGTAAGATGAAATTCCCCATGTGTGATTGCCGACACTCATCAGTTGCTCAATGCGGCGTTGGCATTCGCACTGGTCCCTGACATCCATCTTTTCGAAAATGACCCCTTTGTTCGACATATCGATAATGAGAGGCGTGCCTTTCAACCCCTCAAAAAGAGGCTGAATTTCAATATCTGGACTGTAGGCAATGTAAGGATATCTCATGTCGGCGTTCCTGTTTCAAGAAACCGGGAAGGGGTTTGTCTTGATCAGGCCGGGAACCTCAACAACCGGTTTTTCGTCGTCGAATTCAACATCCTGAGCAAAAGTATAGTAAGGATTCATCGCCAGATAATAGGCTTTGTCGTAGCAGTCGAGCTTGATTTTGCAGGTATCCTGCTCCTGGATGAAAGAGGAGGTCAAGCCGTAATCGACTTCACCGTATATGGTGCTGATGATGTATCTGGGGATTTCCCGGCCGCTGCCTTCGCGTCTGACCATTGTGGCAATATCGGTGACATCATAGGAGTCGATTGGAAAATCAGTGTTTCTGGGGTTTTGAATGGGTAGTCCGGCGATATAAAGGTGGTGAAACTCTATCCCCGCTTTACGCAGTTTGTTGGCTAGCTCTTGGATAATCGTGTCTCTGTCATTAATACCGCCAAGCAGAGGAACATTGCAGTAGACGGATATCCCCTTGTTCTTCAGCTTTTTCACCATGGTTTTATGAGCTATCGTTAGTTCATTCGGGAGGATGAACCAGGTTTCAATCTCCAATCGTAAAGGGCTGATTGTGCGCACGTTATTTAATGTGGTCAGAGTATTGATGATCCCCCGGGTAAAACGTTCCGGAGCGTTGGTGAATGCCATGCTGCGTAATCTCACTGTGTTGACATGGGAGATGTCGGCCAGCTTTCTCATGATTTTTTTGATACTGAAGAGAATGTCGATGGCGTCTTCTGTCGCCGAAATAACGACATCAGTGATCTGATTGTTGTTCGCAATGTAATTGAGTGATTCTTCTCCGGCGTCTGGGCTGATTTCAACTTTGGTCTTGTGGGTGCGGCAAAGGTGTTCCAGTCCGGTATCAATAATACTGTGCGCTGTTTGCCTGGTGTTTGCCAGCTTTTGTTTAATCTGTTCTATCTCCTCGGCCCGGGCCGGTTGGTGTCTGGTTGTCTTACGCTTTGGCCGTGGTCCGATCAGATAAGAATCATTTCCTATTTCTGCCAGGTACTTGATGTCGATCGTCCCTTCATCGTTGCTCCTGATGATCTCCAGGTCGTTGGCAAGCGGGGCAAACTTCTTGAAGAATTCCGGTGTGTAAGGGGTCCTGATCCAGATGAAGTTTTCATTTTCAGCGTCTTTTTCGACGGCCCAACCGCTACTGAACCAATCCATTTTGCCGATCGGCGTCGCTGTACAGATGCGTGGGATAGCGCGGTCAGACAGGTTTGCGCGCAGAAATGCTCCCATATCGATACCATAGGAAAGAGGCTTCCAGTAAATGCTATTCCCCTTGATTGGGCTGCAGGGAATATAGATATAATGAATTTCGGCACCGGCACCGCGCAAACGGCTGAAGAGTTCAACGAGTTCGGGTCCGGAATCGTTGCAATTGTTGAGAAACGGCGTCTGGATATAAACAGCGATCCCGTTATTGACAAGTTCTGAAATAATTTCCAGACTTTCGGGGGAAATTTCATCGGGATGGATAAAGTGAGTTGCGACCTCCATCCTTTTGCCTTGTTTCTGTAGTTGAAGGTTTTTACCCTTGAGATAGTTGAGATACTCTTCGTCATTCTCCAGAAACATGTTGGGATAATAGGCAATGGAACGAGTGGCGAGGCGTAAAGTCTGAACATGGTCGACTTGCATCAATCCCTCGATGGTGGCTTCCATATTAGGACGGTGCATAAAGGGGTCTCCACCGGTTACGACAATCTCTTTGATCGACTTAGATTTTTCCACCTGTCCGACGGCTTTTTTCACATCATGAGGGGTCGGGTTCTTTTCGTTTCTTGAATCTTTGTGTTTTCTGAAACAGAAGCGGCAATAAACCGGACAGGCCATATTGAGAAGAAAAATGACCCGATTCTGATACATTTGTTCGAACAGGCCATCGTGGAATTGGCCAATCCAGGTGTTGTCAAAGCCTGTAGGATTCAACTCCTGGATGAAAGGCATGTACTGATAGGCGACTGCCTTGGATACCATGAGTTGGCGGATGGTGTGACGCGATAGCCGGACGGGGTAGATTTCGATCACCTTCTGGATGTCGTCCTTTTGTTCCTCGGGAATATCACAATTTGTCAGGTCAACAAGCTGCTGGACACTTTTAATTGAGATATAGCCGTGACCTGGCAGGATCTGTTCCAGCAAAGCGACGAGCAGGGCATGAGGAAGAATAACCCCTTGAATGACAACGGCTTCTCCTGTCCCCAAGGCAACTTCGTTCAGGACAGCACTAAAAAATCCTTCGGCATCATCCGTGAAGCCTGTTGACTTCAACAGTTCGGAAAATTGTGCCTGACCGTTCTCATCGGCGACAATTTCCCAAAAATCTGTTTGCGCAAAATCACTTTGCTGGTAGATCTGCAGAAATTCTTTTGTAGAATCGATTAAAGTGGTGAGATCAACATTCTTTTTTTCCAGGGAATTTTTGAAAATTACTGTCATTGCCCTGTTGTTACGCTTTTCCATAGGACACTCCCGAATCAGTTTTTAATCAATCGACAATCTTCCGGGTTGATCCGGATATAGACCTCGTCATTGCGTTGCAAAGGGACGCGGCGAACAAAGCTGATGACATGGAGCAGCGATTTATCTTCGAGCTCAACATAATAGTTGGCTTCGCCTCCCATATAGCTTCTGTCGCTGATTCTGCCGAACAAGTAGTTCATCCCCTCTTTCCGGTTAAATTCGGATTTAAGCTCCATTTTCAGTTTTTGCGCCCGGACGACGACTTCAGCTTTGTCTCCGGACTTGAATTCTGTGGCCGGAGTCGCCAAAAATTTGTCCCCGTTTTCCAGGTGGACTTCCAGATAGCCGTTACGTTCTTGGTCTACGGTGACCTGCAGGAAATTGGGATGGCCGAGAAAATCCGCGACAAAATGGTTGGTGAAATGATTGTAGACTTCTTCCGGCTTCCCTTCCTGCTGTTTGACACCCTGATTCATGACGATAATCTTGTCGGACATGGAAAGGGCTTCGCGTTGGTCGTGGGTTACGAAAATCGTAGTGACCCCGATCTCCTGCTGCAGGTTGGTGATTTCGCGGCGCATTTCCTCGCGCAGGTTTTCATCCAAAGCGGACAGTGGTTCGTCCATCAGGAGAACATCCGGCTCAATGATAATCGCGCGAGCGAGAGCGATACGTTGCTGTTGGCCACCGGAGAGCTGTGACGGCATGCGGTTCTCAACTCCGGGCAGCCTTACCAGTTTCAGAGCTTTATGAACCTTTTCGCGCATTTCATCTTTGCCTGCGCTTCGGTATTTCAGTCCAAAAGCGACATTATCAAAGATGCTCTTGTGCGGGAACAGGGCGTAATTCTGGAAGATCATCCCGAGATTACGCTTGTGTATCGGGATATCGTTGATCCGCTTATCGTTGATGAAAATATCCCCTTCAGTTGGGGTTTCCAACCCCGCGATCATGCGCAAAAGAGTCGTCTTTCCACAACCTGAGGGCCCGAGAAGGGTGACCAGAGAGCCTTCCGCTATGTCGATATCGACGTTGTTGACGGCTGTCACTTCGCCAAAACGTTTTACAATGCTACGAAACTTTACAAACGCGGGATTTTTCTTGTCAGTCAAAATATGCCTCTTCTTGTTGAATCACAAAAATCAGATCGAAGCGGTTCAGGCTGGTATCTGCCTGAACCGCTTTTCAGGAAGGCTTTTTGGCTTATACGCCGGCCTTGACGCGATCCCACTTCTCGCTCCATTCCAACTGCTTGCTGTTCCAGTAAACCGGATCGGCGAACAAATACCCCTTGAGCGTGCCAGTTGGGTCGAATGCCGGCAGCTGTTTGATTTCATCAGGCATAGTAATTTTACTCGGGTCCAGGCTTGGTGGATAATTCTGTCCTTTGGCGACTGCAATAGCTGCGTCAGGTTCAAGCATGAAATTGAGCAATTTCTGAGCAATAGCCATATCGCTCCCTTTGATGACATACATATATTCCATCCAGGAGTAGGTGTTGTTTGGTGCCAGGTAGCCGATATTGTGTCCTTGCTTCTGCAAGGCGGCGACACGACCGGACCAGGCGACAGTTGCATAGATTTCTCCGTTCGCGAGCAGGCTCATCAGCTCGGAACCCGAAGACCAGTATTTTTTCATCATGTCACGTTGTTCTTTCAGAGCGTCCCAGACATCATTGACGTTGGTAATGTTGTTGGGATTTTGACCGGTGTGCAGAGCCGCATACCACATATTGGTGCGGAAATCGCCTCCCCAGGTTCCAAGACGGCCCTTGAGATCCTTGTCCCAGAGCAGAGAAGCCCCTAGTTTTTCTGCTTTCTCCTTGGAGATCTTGTCCAGATTGTAGGCAATCCCGGTCTGACCGACATCGTAGGGAACAGCAGAGAGATTGCCGTCGGTTATGTTTCTTAACGTCTCAATCATGACCGGCATGACGTTTTTCAGATTGGGAATCTTGCTCTCGTCAAGAATCGAATTAAACCCCAACTCTTTATAGCGCAAATAG
Organism: uncultured Desulfuromusa sp.; assembly: GCF_963675815.1. NCBI lineage: Bacteria > Pseudomonadati > Thermodesulfobacteriota > Desulfuromonadia > Desulfuromonadales > Geopsychrobacteraceae > Desulfuromusa > uncultured Desulfuromusa sp. Next base: position 1,205,937 of record NZ_OY776574.1, on the reverse strand, counting down.
TCGTACACGGCGCTCAGGTGGGCAATGTTGAATTCTCCGCCCGGTGGGAAGGAGGCTTTGACCTGGGTCAGGAACGCATCCATCCCGGCGAAGGTTGCGTCGATAACCTTGGTTCCGGTTGCTTTGGTGAAGGGATCAAAGGCATACTGCCTCAAGGCTTTGGAGGTGGTTCCACCCCAGGAATGGACAGTGATCGAGTTCTTGGCAAAGGCATTTCCGGCCATACCGAAAGGGCTTCCTACGATTCCGGCGGCAGCACCGGCAACCCCGAGATATTTTACAAAATCACGGCGCGACAAGGATCCCTCTTTATAGCTTTCATATATCTGATCCAGGTTTTTCTCCATCTTGTCCTTCATCTCAAACCTCCTTAAAAAAGTAAAAAGTTACCTGACGAAGCGGATGCGTTTCTGGCTGTCGACAAGCAGGAAGCATCATTTGCTCCCCTTGGCAAATTTTCTGGAAAGATATCCCGCAGCCAACGGCAGAGATATCGTAAGAACAATCATGACAGCACCCAATGCATTAATTTCAGGACTGATCGAGTTTCTCAGCATGCCGAAAATTTTGACTGGAACGGTCTGCTGCGATGCTGTTGCCCAAAACAGGGTGGCGGTGACATCATCAAAAGAAATTGTAAAAGAAAACAACATGCCTGCGAAAATGGCTGGTGACAGCAGCGGGAAAGTCACCGAAAGAAAGGTCTGAAAAGGGCTCGCCCCAAGTGACATGGCGGCCTCTTCATAATCTTTCTTTATCCCAACCATACGTGCCTGAACAACCAGCATGACGTAGGGAAGAGTCAAGACCACATGACCAACCAGCAGCAACAGAAAGCTTTTTGGTTGTTGCAGCCAGCGCAGGAACAGCAGCAGAGCTACCCCCAGAACGACTTCCGGGATCATGATTGGCGCAATCAGCAGGGTATTGAAAAAATCTTTGCCGCGGAAATTATAACGGACGAAGGCCAACGCTGCCGGAACTGCGATCGTGGTCGATAGTACGGCGGTCAAAGATCCAAGAATCAGAGAATTTTTGAACGCTCCGAGAATCGATGGATTGTGAATCAGCTCACCGTACCAGCGAAAGCTGAACCCTTTCATCGGGAAGGATCCGAACTGCTGAGGGTTAAAGGAGAGCAGAACAACTGCGACGATGGGGGCGAACATCCAGATATAGATCAGCAGGGTATAGATTTTGATCAGCGACCAGCCGGAAATTATTTTTTTCATTCGCTTTTCCTATCCACCCAACGATTTGAAGACCTGGTTGATCCCCATATACTTGTTGTAGGCAAAAACAATAAGACCGACCAGCATGAGGAGAATGGTACTGATAGCACAACCGAAAGGCCAATCCAGGGTGGTGATGATTCGCTTAAATACCAGATTGGCGATCATCTCATTTCCCGGTCCGCCGAGAATCATTGGTGGCAGATAAGTGCCGCAGGTGAGGACGAAAACCAGCAAGCAGCCGGCACTGACACCGGGCAGGCTTAACGGCAGAGTAATTTCTTTAAAGGCCTGCCATTCGGTACAGCCCAGGCTTTTTGCCGCTTCGGTCAGGCTTTTATCGATACCGTCGAGGCTGACATAGATATTGAGGATCATGAACGGCAGGAGGTATTGCAGCAGACCCATGAGGACCGCACCTTCGTTGTAAAGCATGGCCAGAGGTTCGTTAATCAGCCCGATTGAGAGCAGAACATGGTTGATCAGACCGGAATCACCAAGAATATTGATCCAACTCAAAGTGCGAATGATAAAGCTGATCCAGAATGGCAGCATGACCAGAATCATCAGTGCCGGTTTCCATTTTGATTCGGTTTTGTAAAAGAAATAAGCGGGGATATAACCCATGACCAGACAAAGAAGAACGGTTTCCAGGGCGACTCTCAGAGTTCTCAGCAGCAGAGAGGGATAGAAGAAGTCGGCAAAAAACTTTGCGTAGTTACCAAACTGGAATGCAGGAATATCTCGGCCAACCGGCGACCGCAGCCAGAAGCTGTAAACCACGACAAAGCAGACCGGCACCACCAGCATCAGAAATACGGCAGCCAGGGATGGCGACAAGAGCAGCCAGGGTTTGAACTTTTTCTGCTTCATAAAAATGGAATCCTGTCTTTTTGTTCTGTGTCGGTCGAAACTTTCTATTTGCCCGAAATCGAGTCAGTTGAGTCTGCTCTCTTGGCTCTATTGTAAAGTCTTGCGGTGTGTCGCAAAACTGTGCGTTAGAGGAGAAAACCTAGTTGCAATGGATCGTTGTCCTCCAGAATAAAATGGTTCAAACCTGTCAGGTATGCCATGCCTGTGATCTGGACAATACATCCTTGCAGTGAGCCGATCTTTTCTTTGCTGATTAGTTTTGCAGCGAAACTTGTTCGTAGAGGTCCGTAATTTGTGTAGTTTTGCCCCATAGCAATTTTGCCGTAATGATGCAGCAGGGTTAATTTGGCTGCTGTTCCTGTCCCGCATGGAGAGCGATCGACATGCGATTCGCCGTAAACGACAATGCCTTGCCCGAACGCTTTTCCCTGTTCATACTTTGAATCATAGAATTCCGTGACATCGACGGTTTTTACTTCCGGCCGTAGCGGATGGGCAACGCTTAACTGCTTATTGGCGGCCTGGATAATTTCCATTCCCAACTTCGTCAGAAGATCCCTATTTGCGAAAACCGGTTCGATCCCAAGTTGCGTTGTATCGACCATGGCGAAGAATCCGCCGATACAGACCAAATCGACCTGGATGCAACCAAAGCTTTCCACTTCAATATTTTGTGCGGTTGCGTATACAAATGAAGGCACCATATCGATTGAAACTTGTGTTAATTGACCATCGACAACCGAAAGTTTGCCATGTATGACCCCTGAGGGCGTATCCACCAAGACCAGATTTTCCCCTTCTTCAAGGGACAGGAACCCGATTTTTGACAAAGTGACCAGAGCGCCGATAGTGGCATGTCCACACAAATAGGGGTAACGTTTGGCATCCATGTAGAGAAGACCGAACTTTGCTTCCGGTGACACATTTTTTGTTACCAGTGCAGCAACCGTATCTCTGGAGCCTCTGGGTTCTTTGGTCAGAAGACAGCGAACGTGATCGTAGTTGGTCTTAAAGCTGATGAGCTTCTCCAGCATTGTCCGCCCTTCAGGCTCGGGAAGCCCATTGACGATCAGGCGTGTCGCTTCTCCCTCGGTATGAGAATCTATGGCCGTTATGCAAGCGCCAAACGGCTGGACATTGCAGGAAAAATCAGCAAAAAAATTCATAGTATAACTCAAGCAGGTTCTAATTGAGCTGCAGTAGACTCAAAGCAATATGCGATTATGTTTTTAAAAAGTGTAACTCATATTTCGGTTTGCCCGGGCGCTGTACCAAAATCTTTTTCGCCGAGTCGCGCACCGACGACCGTAATGAATGTTATTTCTTCGGCAGGCGCCGTTGTAGATGAAAACAGAGCTAAATTTTCAATGATTTCGACCGGGGATTCGAAGAAACGCACGATTTGATCCGAGGTCTCCGTTTCTCTTCCGGAAAGTTCGGGGTTTTGGTGCAGCTCATGACACAGTTTAATAATGCTGTCCATAAGGTGGTGTCTGCTTTTGTAATTACTATAATAGTAATGAGATTACTAAAATTTCATAGGCAGCCTATAACAACGTTATGCTTGCGTCAAGGTTTTAGGCTCCTTCACTGGAAGGGGCAAGAGCTTGTCGTCTGAACCTGTCTTTGGTGTTGGTTGGGTTTGAATTCGATCAGGAATCCGGAAGAAAAGAGCTTATTTCTTGCGCCAGTGCGATGAGGGAAGCGCTGTAGGATTCAATCAGTTTGTCCATTGAACTCTCGATGGTTGTCGTATCGAAGGAAATACCGCCTTTAACTGATTTTGTTACCGGATTGAAGAGTGGAGCGCCGATGGAAATCAGTCCCTTGATATATTCCCCATTATTGGACGAATAACCATGGGTGCGAACTTCACTCAATTGGTCCAATAAAGCTTTCTGATTGGTAAGAGTGTTGATAGTGCGGGGATAAAAGGACTGCCTGGCGATGATCTGATCCCGTTCTTCTTGAGGTAGATAGGCCAGATAGGCTTTACCCATAGCCGTACAATAGAGCTCCTGAGCACTTCCCGGTTTGTGAAAGGTCAGGGTGTTCTTTTGCTCATAGCCGGAAATAAGCACCATGGTATTGTTTGCGAAAAGTGCGACCTCGATACTGATGCCGTACTCTTCACTTTTTTGGGCAATAATGGGAGCAATCATCTGGCGTAGGTTGTAGGAACGCAGGAGTCGGTGACTCATGGCAACCGCCATTGGTCCTAAACTGACCTGTTTTGTTTTACCATCCTTGACCAGGTAGCCCATTTTCACGAAAGTATTTATTAGGCGAAAAACGGAGGTTGTGTTCATCTGCATGGCCTCGGCGATATCTTTTTGGCTCCAGCGAGAGTGCTCTTTGCTGAAAAGATTAAGAATTTTAAGGCCTTTTTCCAGTGTAGTGTCAGCAACTAAAAGCTATGGCACTAGCACAATAGACGGGATCTGATGGAATTTTGTGGGAGGCCATGGGATTTCTTTTATTTTGTACGGGTTTACATCACTTTTAATTGGCCTTTAAACCGATTATAACTTTACACGTGATTTGGCACTAAAAAAGACGATCCGGAATCAAGTTTTTAAATTTTGCGCGTGATTTGGCACTAAAAGATTCTTTATTATGTAGAATCTTTATTGAAGAATGCAAAAATAAGACCAATAAATATTCCCATAGTTATATATCCAACCAATGCTTCTGAAGCCGCTATAAATTTTGAGGCATGAGATGGAGAAAAATCACCATACCCAAGAGTGGTAAAAGTAACAATGCTGAAATATATGTAGTCATACCTATCAATTTCTGATTGGCTGTTTGATATTATTCCAAATTTTGCATACAGACCAGCATATCCAATGATGATAAAAGTAAGAGTAGGAACAAAGCTCAATATTGAATAAAATTTAGAATGATTATCTTTAGATAAAAAGAAAACAAAGAAAAAGACTATAAATGCTACAATTGAAGTATAAAATACAGCCATCAACTTTGGTATATGTAAAAAGAAACCTACTAATAACAGGTACAAACAAAGCAGTACATATGCCCAATATTTATTCATCATTATATATTACCGTCTCTTCCGATAAGACTCCTGCAGTTTCTTAATCTCAGCATAATTTGGAACCGCTTCTGCCGCCGCTTTTGGATCAAGGACGCAAGCGATAAGCTGCTCTAATAATTTATTTGTTTTGATGGATTCCTGGTAAATACGGAAAACAAAGACCGGCAGTAAAATGCCCAAGATAAGAATAGCTAAAAAAACAATTAAATAAATAAAACCCGCAATTGCACCAAAACCTGCCATGTTTCCGCCCTCCTTATTTTTTTAATATTATCAATCACCCACCACACGCACCGAGGCCATACTGATCAGGCCATAGCTTCTAGCGCTATCAACCCCGCGAACTTTGGTTATAAGACCATTCATTTGGGCGACTTCTACAGAAACATCATCTAAGCCAAGGCCAAGAACTGCTATTCCACTTGCCGATCCCATTCGACATGGCTCGTCAGAACCGCACAGGTTCAGGTCGAGCATATCAAAATTGCTTTTAGTAAAGGTCGCAGCTGAACACCCAGAGACAAGGGAGAGCAGCAAGAAAGCAATGACGGTCTTCTGAAGTAATAACCTGAATGAAATGAAAGCAATAGAACCAGCTAAAAAAACAACAGTAAACGAAGAGATGATATTAACAGTTGGATGAGGCAAGGTGGTAGCAATTAAAGAAAAAATTAACAGCCAGTAAAGACAATTTGAAAATATTTTTTTAAATCGATCTTTTCGCTGTTGCTCGTTACTGTTATCAATCGCACCTTTAAAAAGTTCATGTATTTCTGCGCGTTTATCTTGTTTCATTTCCCCCGACCCTCAATCAAATAACAAGTTTAAGATGGCGTCTGATATCTTCTTTTTTAACTTTGGTACCTTCCTCAGCGTAGATTTCATAAAGCCGCGTGATAACTCTTGATTTTTCACTTGGGATCAATTTTGCCCCCATGCTGATGCACGCCTCCTCTATCGCCTCGACGATCTCCGTCATCAGTGTTTTGTTCCACCCCAGCCCATAAGGTGACTCTTCCTCACAAACATTTTCAACGTGCCGTTTAGGCCCATGTCCAGTTGCCAGCCAGTCAATTGAATAACCCGATGCTTTTGAAATAGAAATCAACGCATCCATGCCAGGAACAGAATCTCCAGATTTATATTTGCCAATCATACGCGCAGAAATACCCGTTTCTTTTGCTAGCTTTTCGGCACTACCAAATAATTTAATTAAGAATTCAACCCTTTCAATGAACTTTTCTTCAGGTAAAACTTTTGTGTTCAAACTTTTACCTCCAGGCAAGTAAAACTTTTACCTTTATTGAATTAGATAACACCATGAAATAATTGAATAAACATGAAAACTGAATAAAAATTCAGAAAAATTAACTTTTACCTGAACTTTTATTCTTGAAATGAACTATTGTTCAGGTTATGTTGTTTTCAAGTAAACAAAGAAACAAACAAAAAAAAGGCGGTAAAAATGCACAAACTAGAGAACATTTTAAATACGCCTGATACCCGTAACGAGTGGATTAAATTTCAACTCGCTTTGCGTAGAAAATCGTTCGCATCACTCGGCGAGAAAGCAGGTGTATCCCGCCAGTGCGTCAAATCAGCCCTTAATAAATCCTACCCTAAAATGGAACGACTGATTGCCGATGCGCTTGATATGCCTGTCGAGCAACTCTGGCCAGAACGCTATAACTTCCGCTTTGAGGATGTCGTCAATGGCTAACCTCAAAAACTATACAGCAAAAGAATTGGCTGGTCTACCGGGATTACCAAAGTCTCAAAAAGGGGTCATAGCTCGGGCAAAGTCGAAAAAATGGCCACGAATCCGTCGCAATGGCAAAGGTGGCGGCTACGCTTATCCCCTCACCGCACTACCGCAAGAAACACAAGACCATCTCCTGAAAATCACCCTGACCGGAAGCGACATTCAAACGGTCTCAAGCTCCGACACCGATCTGGTCGAAACAACCGAATCTCAGCTCCCCACCATGGCCGATATCCACTTGCAACTTGCGCCACTTAAAACCTGGCAGCAGCAGACCATGGATGCCCGTCTTGCATTTATCCGGCTGATTGAAAAAGGGGCCATGGATCACGGTGTTACCCGCACCATCAAGACCATTGTCCAGCAGATAAAAGACGGTCATGTCCCGCAGCACTATCTTGATCTGCTCCCCGTCGCCAATGCCCGCAGTGGAGGCAAAACAGGAAAGCGTACCCTCAGTTATCGCACCCTCATGCGTTGGTGGTCAGATTACAAAAACAGCGGCGGCAACTATGCCAATCTGGCACCCGCAACCGTCGAGAAAAACACGACCCCAGCCTGGGCACCTTATCTGCTCGATCGCTATCGGGTGGGATCAAAAATAAGCCTGGCAAGAGCACTCGAACTGCTACCACAAGACTTACCTTCAGAGATAGATTGCCCAAGCTACAGCCAGGCCAACAATTTTATCAAAAAATTCAGCCGACTCGATATCCAGAAAGGGCGCAAATCAGGTAGCGAACTACGCGGCCAGCGCCTTTATCGTACCCGCGATGCCAGCATGTTTTTCCCCCTCGATATCGTCAGCTGTGACGGCCACAGTTTCAAAGCCCGCGTCGCCCATCCAGCTCACGGTCGACCCTTTAAACCCGAAGTCTGCGCCGTCATCGACTACGTTACCCACGCCGTTATCGGCTGGTCAGCAGGTCTTGCCGAATCACACATCACCGTTGCCGATGCCCTGCGCCACGCCATCACCAGCGGCCCTGATAAACCCCTTGGCGGATTGCCGCTGATCTTTTATGCCGATAACGGTGCTGGTAACACTGCCACTGTCAACACCGACGAAGTTGCCGGATTATACGCCCGCTGCGGCATCCAGTTTGAAACTGGTCGCCCAGGAAATCCACAGGGGCGTGGCCTAGTCGAACGCCTCAACGCCTCGCTGTGGATACCAGCCGCAAAACAGCTGCCCACATACTGTGGCAAGGATATGGACAGCCTGGTTGCCAGAAACGTCTACCTGCAGCTGCAGAAAGATGTGCGCCAGGCCAAGCGTGAAGGCACTGACGTTAAAAGCGAACTGATGATCAGCTGGCCCGATTTTTTATTGTTTCTCGAGACCGAAGTCGACGCCTACAACCACCGCCCCCACAGCGCCTTGCCACGCATTAAAGATCCAAAAACCAAGCGTCGCCGCAATATGACCCCAGCTGAATTGTGGATCCGTTTTCTGGCCGATGGCTGGAAACCGGAAACCCTCACAGAACAAGAAATCGGCCTGCTGTTCCGGCCGCACGAAATGTGCAAATGCGTCCGTGGCATCGTCACTCTGCATAAAAAGACATACGCCGACCCAGCCCTTGAGCATTACCACGGCCAACAGCTCATGGTCGGTTATGACATCCACGATCCCAGCAAGGTCTGGGTGCGTGACGGCGAAGGCCGCCTCATCGTCATTGCCAAGCTCGATGCCAATAAATCACCTGTTTTCCCTGTTGCCCGTGTCGAGCAACTGCGCGAACAGCGACATAAAAACCGTAGCAAGACCCTGGCAGCACGGCAGGAAGAAATCGATCTGGAACGCGGTGTTGCCATCGATATCGCGCCACAAACCATCGAAATCGCCGCTGACGTCATCGAAACAAGCGATCGCATCATCAGCCGTATCGAACAGAAAAAGAAAGTCGTTGCCAGCGCCTGGGAACGTTATATCGATATCGAGGAGCGTGAGAAAGCTGGTCAGGCCAGTGATTACGAATTGCAGTGGAAGACAAGCTACGAACAGTACACAGAAACCGGTAAACGCAGCGGAATTTTCAAGTTGGATGAATTTTGCCTGCATGAACGTGGCGCGAAACGGTCGGAACTCTAAACCACTCTTTATATTTTTTTAAAGCCGGATGAAAAAAAAAGAAACAAAGAAAGAAGAGAGCAGCATGAAACAAAATCAACGAAACGCAGTCTGGACAATAGTTTTAAGGAAAGCAGACAACAAAATTGCCGGTATTTTCAGTCCGGTTAAGACACTAAAAAAGGCCGTGCTGTAACACGGCCTCAACTGGCCAAAAAGGCCATAACACTAAGATGTAAAAGGAGATTATCACGATGAAACACGCAATGGCAATGACCAAAAACCTGCGACTCTTCATGAGCGCAGTCGATCATCTGATGAACAGAGAGATAGGAACCGAAGGGATGGGGCTCCTCTGGGGCGATCCAGGGCAAGGAAAAAGCACCGCAGTTGCCTACGTCGTCAACGCAATGGACGGAATTTATGTCCGCGCCATAGGAAGCTGGACGGTCACCAGTATGCTTGGCACCATTGCCACAGAACTTGGAGGTCACCGCATGCTGCGTCGCGCCGACATGATTGATTTTATCTGTCAACGACTCGGACAAAACCCCCGCCCCATCTTTATCGACGAAGCGGACTACCTGTTTCGCCAAGTCGAGATGCTGGATTCCCTGCGTGATATCTATGATCTCAGCGGTTGCCCGGTGGTCCTCGTCGGGATGGAACAGATTGCCCGTAAATTGCAGAACCACGGTCGTTTCGCCAGACGTATCACCGAATGGGTTGAATTTAAAGGCATCGATCTCGACGATACCATGCAAGTGACCAGAGACGTTTGCGAAATTGATGTTGCCGACGGCCTGCTTGAACACCTGCACAACATCACCAACGGCAATATCGGTCGGATTATCATCGGCCTGTCTAAAATCGAAAAAATGGGAAAAGCCAACGGCATCGACTGTGTCACCCTCGAACAATGGGGAGACCGTCCCCTCTACTATGATCAGCCCACTTTCACAACAAAGAAGACGGGAGGTTAGCATGTCTGGAATCACCGGAATGCGTCACAGCAGGCCGCGTCGTAAAGCCAAGCGCAACCAGATCTGGCAGAGTATCCGCATCTTGCGCAGATTCACTTTACCAGATCTGTGTCGCACTATTCCGGGGGGGGTCAGTTATACAAACGTTCGCAAGTTCGTTTCAGAGCTGAATAGACACGGCATCGTTAAGAAAGTCGGCAGGTATGTCGGCGGTCGCACCGGAGAATATCAGCAATATCAGCTGGTGATTGATAGCGGCCCGACATACCCGACCCAATGTCCGAAATGCAAACAAAAACTGTCCGCGAAACACTGCGAACAGCCAAAGGAAAATATAGAGGAGAAATCCGATGACGACATCAGACCAGCTGCAGCTGCTGCGCGATAACGTCGCAGAGCTCGGTCAGGGCGTAGTCGCCAAACGGATCGGCTATGCCTCATCAACCATCAGCCAAATTCTTAGCGGCAGCTACGCCGGGAACCCAGACAAAGTGCTGCAAAAGGTTGAAGAAGTTTTTGGTAATAGCACCGTTCATTGTCCTTACTTCGGCTATCCGATCTCACTTGCAGACTGTGCCAAACACCGTAACCGGCCCTTTGCCGCCACCAACCCGCAGCGCGTGCAGCTTTATCGCGAATGCAACAGGTGCCCGCACAACGGAGGTAAATCATGAGCTTTATAGAACGAAGTTGGTATCACCTGTCACCGGAAACCACCGCTCTAATGGGGATTTGCATAATCTTCGGCATTATCTTCGGCATGATGATTGTCATCGTCACAAGATTGTTGATGCAACCCAGATCGCAGCAAAAAACGACCAAGATTCGGCTGCTCAGCCCCCGTCGACATCGTAAACAATCCGAAAAACGTGCCGCCGATATCGCCCTTGCGCGGGTGGCAGGATTGGCCGTTGAAGGCCCAACAAGGAGATAAAAATGGCAAAAAAAGTCAAACAGCAGGCCGTGAGCCTGAAGGTCCCGCAAAGTCACGACGAGACCGTGGAGTATATTGCCGAAGTGGGGCGTTTGCAGCGCGAACGTGAACGCATCCAGGCGGCGATGAATGATGAAATAGCCGCGATCAAGCAACGGTATGAAGAACAAGCACAGCCCATCGGACAGGACATCAAGCAGCTCAGTGAGGGGGTGCAGATCTGGTGCGAAGCGAACCGCGCTCAGCTGACCAACAACGGCAAAGTCAAATTTGCCCAGCTGGCCAGTGGCAAGATCAACTGGCGTATGCGCCCACCAAAAGTGAGCCTGCGGGGAAAAGAGGCCATTATTGACGCCTGCAAGCAACTGGGTCTGACCCAATTTATCCGCACTGTTGATGACATCAACAAAGAAGCCATGTTGGCTGATCAGGATAAAGCAACAAAGATCCAAGGGGTTAGCATTACTCAGGTGGAAGATTTTGTCATTACTCCGTATGAAACTGAACTTGAGGAGGTCGCGTGATGGCGAATATCAAAAAATACACAGTTGATTACAACTGCGGCGAAGGGTCAATCACCGTCGAGATAGATCATAATATCATGACAGAAGAAGCTCTACACGAGATCAATAATTTTTGGTCCGAAGCCGAAGATCGTCTGGCTGATGCCGACGGAAACATCCTCAACGCCGTATTGACGTCTCTTTGCGAGGTCGTTTTACGAGGGCTGTGCGCCGACAACCTGAACATCCACGGTGTGATTCTCTCCTTCGATTGGGAGAATAGTTACTTTTATGACAACGCTCACGAGGGGTGGCCGAAAATGGACGGGTCGATGGGAATAAAAATTATCGATTTTGAACCGATCTGTTTTTGCGCTGGAGATTTTCGGATCAAGGAGGTGGCCTGATGGCAACGCAAAAATACCTGGTAACCGCACATTGCAACAACCAGACCTGCCCGATCACAGAGTTTCAGCGTCAGCGAAATAAAATGACTTATATGGGCACCGATGAAAATGAACACATCATACAAAAGCTGATATGCCCCGGCTGTGGCATGCACGCCAAAATCACCAAGATTGCATCGGTTGATGATGAAAGGAAGGTGGCCCATGCCTAAAGATGCAATCACAAAAGTTGTTCTTGATGACAGCTTTATAAAAAACGTTGTTGACGAAAATATGTATTGCGGTGGGGCCCGGCAGATTGTTGAAACAATGATCGCTGTTCGTGACAAAGCTTACCAGGAAGGGGTCGCAGCGGGTAGGGAGGTCCAGGTTGACAATATTGAATTGCTCGACGGAGAGGTCGAGTGTCATCAAAACATTTGCACAATCGATGCTTTGCGGGACGTGCTGAAAGATATCGACGGGAAGCTGCCGACCCGAGATTTTCAGGGGAACCCGCTGACTGTTACGGTTTATAAGCCGAGCTATACGAAAGCTTTTGTGGAGGTGGAGTAGCCGCCGCTTACAGCGGCAGATTTGAAATTTTAGATAAAACATTTGAAATCGCGCTTTAGCGCGTAACTGCGAAACCGGACCCCCCTCAATCCCCCCTATTTTATAGGGGGGAAGCGAGATTTCGAGCAGGGAGGTGATTACTGGTCGGTCGAGGGTGGTGCCTCGATCCTGATGATGCAGCCAACGAGCATCAACCGATTACCCGGCGGGTTCCCTCCTAGCCCGCCGGGGCTTTTTAAAAAGCCTGAACCACGGAGGACACGGAGATCACGAAGATGGCGACTTCTTTCGGGTGTCATTGTGAAGAGCGGAAAAAACCTGTCCATGAGCGTAATTGGGTTGTTCTTGTTCGCCACTGTCACTATTCAGCTTTTTCCGGTTATCACAAAACCCCTTCGGATTGGAGCACCGTGCTCTGTAAAAGTTGCCGTGCGGTTGGAAGAACAAAAGCTAAGTATGTAGATCAGTTAAAAGATGGAACATGGTAAGCAGCCGCTCCCCTGTGGGGAGTGCAAATACGCCGGTTTTCACGGTCTGGTCTGGACCTGTCGGCATCCGGAGATCCAACAGCCGATCAACGGGCCGCTGATGATTTGGATCGGTCTCGATGGTAAGTGTTCCAAATTTGTCGATATCGAAAAAAAGGTGATGGCAGGGCGAGTGCAGGACTGGTTGCAACCTGTGAGATTTTAACGGAGAGACGCAGAGGTGGAGAGATGAAAACTGAAAAGACACTAAAAACCCCAGCCCCACTAAAAACAATTAATAAGGTGAAAATATTATATCTGTGCGATAGCGCAATGATCGGCAACTACGATGAGGCTCAAGAAGAAGCAAGAGGCATACAACTGGAATTTTGGGATTATTTTGGGGTGTCCCCGGAAATTGAAATCGCAAAAAGCCATGCAGACGTTTTTGACAGTGAAAAAGTTTACGACATTTTAATGTTTGACTACGGTGGAATTGGGTCTTACGGCGCATCGGGTCTTATGGACTCATTGTGCCGGAGAATATTGCAACTTTCCGACGACAAGCCCAGTCGGTTTTTTATTATGGCATCAAAAATGACGGGATGGGCCATGCAGGACATGATTGAATCAATGCCGGAGCGTGCTGCAAATGTGTTTCTTGATATGAGATTTGCAAAACCATACCTTGATAGCTTGCTCGAAGAAAAAGGGATTGTTGTTCCTGAAATTTAATCAGAAAGTCGAACTTTTCAGATTTGGAGATAACTCATGGCCATACACGCCATACGGAGATGCGAATGAGAGAATGGAGATGCAACGTTTTGAACTGTGGTGGTGGTGAGTGTGTTCATGAGTTGACCGACGAAAAATGTCCTCACTGTGGGCTGCGGATGGTCAAAGTTAAACCGACCGGATTCATGTTTTGCTCGAATGACAGCATGATCTGTGATTATGAAAAGAATTTCCAGAATAAGGATTATGCCAATTATGCCAAAAACGAATAAATGCACCGCACCAACCGAAGTCTACTCCCGCGTCTGTGGTTTTTTCCGTCCGGTCCAGCAGTGGAATCGCGGCAAAAAAGAAGAGTTTAAAGATCGTTTAAACTACAATGTAAAAGGCATTAAAGATGGGGAAAAAGGCTAAAAACATACTCTCAATATTTGTTGCTGCAACTTTCTGTTTTGGCGCAGCTGATATTCTGTTTCCGTGGCTTGATGTTTTCGGGTTTTTTGTTTTTGGAATGATCTACGGACAAGTTTGCAAGGCGATCGAGGTGAAATATCCGGTCGTTAAAGGGGTGTTGTATGGCAAAAAAGCCGAATAGACAAGCCGAGCTGGCGCGTATCCACATTGCCAAGAAAGACCTCGGCATGAATGATGACGAATACCGCACCATGCTGCATGTCGTTACCGGCAAATCATCCGCCGGGGATCTCACTGCGCGGCAGCGCTACCAGGTGCTTGATCACATGAAGTCACTCGCAGAAGGGCCAAAGAAGAGCTACCCAGGACGACCAAACAATATGGACGGCAACAGCAGCCGGGTACGCCAGTTGGAAAAAATCGAGGCACTGCTCACCATCGGCAGAAAACCGTGGGCATATGGTGACGCCATGGCAAAAAGAATCTGCAAGGTTGATAAGCTCACCTGGGTGGAAGATGCTGATCTCTATAAAATTATCACAGCGTTGCGAAAACAGGCAAAAAAAGAAGGATGGGATCTAAACGAATGAAACTCCGTTGCCCCGTATGCCACACATCTAACAGCCTTGAAGCGTATGTTTCTGATGAAGCTGGTCATCAGCTGCTGAGATTACTTGTCAGCACAGGCCCATTGATGCAACCGCTTGTCCATTACCTTGGTCTTTTTCGCCCAGCTCAGCGCGATCTCAGCTACAGCCGCAGCGTCAAGTTGGTCAATCAACTGCTCGCACTCAACGCTGATCATGGTCAGCTGGCCATCGCATTGACAGAAACTGTCGAATCGATGCGAGCAAAGCAACAGGCCGGAGAAATCCGTCCGCTGAAAAATCATAACTACCTCAAGCGGGTGCTGGAAACTGTGGCGGTCAATCCGATCGCCCCGGTACTGGACCAACAACAAACACCACAGCCACGCGGGAAACGTGCCCAGGGTATGGCATCCTTAGTACAGTGGGCCGGTGATGACTGGTTGCGAAACTCAATCGCTGATGGTCTTATCGCCATGATTGGACTCGGACGAGATGGCGCACCCGGAGCCGATACTATCACCATAACTGCCAGCCTCTGGGAAACCATGTTGATAGAAGCCGGAATGAACGTCCAGGACACCGATGTAAAGCGTATTCGAATCGGGTTTAAAGAGCTATTAAATCGTTTTGAAAAGTGGCCGGAACCAAAAGACTTGCTTGTTCGCCTGCCCCGCAGGCCAGAGCGGAAAAAGCTGGACCAGCCGCCACCGGTCGACGATATTCAAAAAGGCAAAGAATTTTTTAAAACGATGGGGAAAAGTTATGAAAGATAAGCTAATCGAAAAAGTACAATCAATCGCCTATACCGTTGCGTTCCTCGTCGGCGTTTTTATCCTGATTCTGACCATGGTCTTACCTGCCCGTGCAGCTCATTTGTACCACGAAAAACATTACCAGCAGATCTGGTGTGATGCGGCCAGAGGAATCACAGAATATCGCCTGCCGGATGCAACCCGGGTTGATTGTCTCCTGGATGAATATGCCGTTGAATTTGACTTTGCCAGCAAGTGGGCCGAAAGCATTGGTCAGGCACTGTATTACGGCTATATGACCGATAGTAAACCAGGGGTGGTGTTGATCCTGGAGAAGGAATCGGACAGCCGGTATCTGGATCGACTCAAACTGGTTGCTGACAAACAGAACATTACCGTGTGGACGATGGGGCCGGAGGAATGATGGATAATTTAGCAGAAAACAAATATCCAGAAGTTATCGTAGACCTTGCTGCCAAGTTTACCGAGTTGTTTGAAAAAAATGGCATTGCAGAATCAAAGAAGCTCGGCTGGGATACAGCTATTCTGGTCAATACCGAACTGGCCGGGCAGCAAGCCTACTTCCCCCGCCGCCACCTGGTCAGCCAGCGCGATCGACAGATTTACCGAGAGTACAACGGCACTAATCATGCAGCCTTGGCGAAAAAATACGACATGACGGAACGGCAGATATACAATATCGTCGCACGTATCAGACAAGAAGAATTTGAGCGGAATCAGCTGGGGTTGTTTAGTTGATCATTTACAAGAGTCACGTTTTGTGATAGCCCTGTACTGTTAATTCTATCAGCCCGACGCCCTGTCCGCATCCCAGTAGACGGGGCTTTTCTTTTTGAAATCCTTCAAAAGCAATAATCCCTTCCAGATCATATCATCACCCCCGACACCACAATAAATCCGCGACATTTGACGCGTAAGCCTACCCCGCCGGAATAAAACTTTTCCGGCGGGCAAAGGCACAGGGGAACTATGAAAAAGCGACCACTCATTTTAATCGATCCAGGTCACGGCGGTACCGACCCCGGTGCTGTTGCTGCCGGGCACACCGAAGCCTCAATCAATTTGCGTGTCGCCCAGCAGCTTGGTCCGATGCTTTTTTCTGAGCGTTTCGACGTCCACTACACACGCTATTTTGATCAAAGCGTCTCACTGGCCACCCGCGTCCAGATCTCCGACGATATCCGGCCAGATCTGTTTTTGAGTTTGCATTGCAATTCGGCATCTTCACCTGGAGCAAACGGGATCGAGGTCTTTACCTCACCCGGTCAAACAGAATCTGACTTTGCTGCAACCTGCCTGATTGACAGCCTCAAGTTCAGTTTTCCCGATTCTGTTTTTCGGACTGACTTTAGCGATGACGACCCCGACAAAGAGGCTCATTTTTACGTTTTAACAGAGACTGATTGCGCCGCCGCATTGGTTGAGATGGGCTTCCTCAGCAACGACGAAGAACGCGCCTGGCTGCTGCAGGAATCAACCCCGCTCATGATCTCCCTGGCACTGACGAGCGGCTTACTGGCTTGGAAGGAAACGCTATGACCAATTTTTTTATTGATGATATCGAAACCGGCTGGGATGGCCGCATTTATATGCGCTCGGTTCCCGGTAAGCTCGATGTCCTGGAACTGACACAACCGCTGCCCTGCGGCAACGGCATGATTCCGGTTGGTTTCCGCTGGAACGGGGCCAGCAGCGGAATCTTTGCAAAAGTTTTGATTCTCAATTTCCCCAAGTGGAAACACCCAATTGCAACCTGTCGCCATGACTGGCGCTGTGAAAAGGCAACCTCTAAAGAACAACGCGCCTTTGCGGATAAACGTTTCCGCGTCGATGTTGGCAAGGGTGGCACCAAATGGGAGCAGGTTAAGGGCTTTTCCGGGGTGCGGATTGGCGCCATGTTCGGCGTTGGCAGCGATTACTAGGAGGCCACATGGAAATTGATCTCAGCACAGCAATTTATCTGATTTCGGGTGCAGTCCTGACAATCGGCACCGTTGTTGTGACCAGACACCCAAAACTGAAAAACAGCAAATTTATCAAAGGATCCGGAAAAGTGCTGCGAATTCTCGCGCGTCAACCGGCCCAGGGAAAGGAGAAAAAATAATGAAGCTTTTTATCGTGTTTCTGCTTTTTGCCGCTATTGCTCTGGCTGGCTGCACCGGCCCCAACGCCCTGATCAAGATCGACGGCAATGTCGATCAGGTCGAAGCGGCGCTGATTCAGTCCGCCGTTGGTGTTGCTATGACCATGAGGCCGGAAGCTGTCACCCCAGCCTATGCCGTCTCTACTGCCATCCTCTCCCGCATCGACAACAACTCTGTTTTGCTCTCTGGTTTGGATGGGGCGGTGGCAGCAGAAGTCGACAAGTTGGACCTGCTCCCCGCTGAGCGTCAATCATTTTTTGATCTGGTCGCCCTGGTCCGGGCGCAAATTGTCAGACAGTTGCAAGCCGAAGGGATCAGTGATGGAGCTCAACGTCTGGTTGTTGTGCGCCAGGTGATTGAAATCGTCCGGGCTTCAGCCGCTGCCCGGTTGGGGGTGGCAGGCAGGTAATGGCCGATGATGCAGACCGCGCCCAGGTTATCAATGATCAGTTTCAAGCTGACATGTTGGCCCAGGCGCAACAAAACAATTCGACCGGGATCTCAAACAGGTTTTGCGAGAACTGCGAAGAGCCGATCCCGGAAGGGAGACGTAAAGCTCAGAAGGGCTGCAAGCTCTGCGTGAGCTGCCAGCAGGAACAAGAACAAGAGCAAAAAGAACTCCTCAGCCACTGGAGAACAATTTAATGGATTATCGCGCAGCAGGATTTTGGCTGGCAGTTGGGCAGGGTGTTTTTAACATCATCGTTGTGATCTGGATGGCTGTGAGTCGAAAAAATCAGGCGAACAATAAACGGGTCGGTGACTTAGAAGAGTCAAATGCCAAGAAAATTGACGAAATCAAGGCCAAAGAGTTGATCAAAGAACATGTCCCGGCCTGCCCAACAACCACAAGAATAGCAACCATTGAGGCCGAGTTTAAATCGTTGCCGAGCCTGAGCGATATTGGCCGCGTTCATGCCCGGATGGATTCAGCGGTCGCCAAAGTTGAAAATCTGGCGGGAGAAATGAGCGCAACAAGGAATCAAATGGATCTGGTGCTGCAAGAACTTTTAAGGAGAGAAAATAAATGAGTATCAGCGCATTACTCGCCGAAGACCGTCGCCTGGTTGTGCTCCGCGCACTGTCTGAAGATGCCGGTTACAGCCACAACGAAAGCGTGCTGCAGAGCATTTTAGCTGCCTTCGGTCACACCATCAGCCGTGACCAGGTGCGCAACCTGATCAGCTGGCTGGCCGAGCAGGACCTGGTCAATGTCGAAACCGTCGGTGATTACATGGTCGCTAAATTGACCGGTCGTGGTGCCGATGTTGCCGCAGGTAGAGCCACCGTTCCCGGCGTAAAGCGCCCAGCGCCCAGGGGCTAGCGGATGAATAAATTGAGTTATGGATATGCGTTCGGCATCTTTTTATGCGCTCTTTTTGTCAATTTTATTGAGGTGGTTAACTGATGGGTCATCAGCAATCCAGCATTGATCTGCTTCCGGACGAAGTGCGCGACCAGCTCAATGAGTTACTGCGTGACCGCAAGGTGACGCAAAAGGATGCCGTGCTCCGGATCAACCAGATCCTGGAAGAGATGGACCACCCGGAACGACTGAGTAAATCAGCCGTCAATCGTTACGACATGAAAATGCGCGAAGTTGGAGCAAAACTGCAGCAGTCCCGTGAAGTGGCAGACATGTGGATCAACAAGCTCGGGGCAGCTCCACAAGGGAAAATAGGCAACCTGGTGAACGAGATCCTGCGTAGCCTTAGCTTTGATCTGTCGTTAAAAGCCTCCGATCTGGATCTGGAAGATGTTGAGAATATGCCCGCCGTGGCCGGGATGCTCAAAGACTTGGCTCTCACTACCATGCGGTTGGAAAAAGCCGCGAATCTGAATGTTGAGCGAGAACGGGAGATCCGGCAGCAGGCGTTGCAGGATGCCGCCGAAACAGTAGCAGATACAGCCATCCAGCGTGGCTTAACCAAAGAAGACGCACAATTCTGGCGTGAGCAGGTATTGGGGATCAAATGAGTCAACCCGGAGATGTCATCCGCATAATCAGCGACGAAGAGTTGCCAGACAGTGTTCGCTCTCTTCCGGCTGATATCAATCCGCTCAGTGAGGGCGTGTTGATGCAGCACCAGGTCGACTGGTGCAAGTTGATCCATGAGCATGACCTGTGTGCTGCCGAGAAGGGTCGCCGAACAGGCATCACCTACGCCACCGCCCTGGATGACACCATCACTGTCTCCAGCTCCAAGGAAGCCGGTGGCGATGACATTTACTATGTCGGAGACACCAAGGATAAGGGTCTTGAATTTGTTGGCTACTGCGCCCACTTCGCCAGGGTTATGGCTTGCGCCATGGCAGAGAACTGGAACGGCATAGAGGTCTTTATGTTTAAAGACCAGGTTTATGACGCCGTCGGTAACGAAGTGACCACCCGCGATATCACCGCCTATCGCATCCGCTTTGCCTCCAGCTTTCAGGTGGTTGCATTGTCGAGCAACCCGGCCAACATTCGCGGACTGCAGGGTATCGTCAATATCGATGAGGCTGCGTTTCACAAGAACGTCCAGGCGGTTATCGATTCGGCCTTGGCGCTGCTGATCTGGGGCGGCAAGATCCGCATTATCAGCACCCACAATACCGATAGAAGCCCCTTTAACCAGCTGATCAAAGACAGCCGGGCCGGACTGCAGCCGTTCAACATCATGCGTATCACCTTTGATGACGCCGTCAATAATGGCCTTTATGAGCGGGTTTGCCTTGTGCGTGGCTGGACCCCGTCTCCAGAAGCCAAGCAAGCCTGGTACGACAAGATCAGGAGCAGCTACGGCACAAACAAAGCTGCTATGAAGGAAGAACTCGACGCTATCCCGCGTGAAGGCAGCGGCGTCGCCATTCCCAGTATCTATGTTGAGCAGTGCATGCATGAGCCCCGGCAGATCCTGCGCCTGGCGCTCGAAAAAGAGTTCGTCCTGCAGCCCGATCACGTGCGCCGTCACTGGGCCGAAGACTGGATTCGTCAGAATCTCAACTGGCTGCTCGATACCCTCGATCCGGACTATGAGCATGTCTTCGGCAGTGACTACGCTCGGCATGTCGACTTTGCCGTCGCCGCGCCTGGCTTCATCCAGCAGGCCCTAATCCGTAAGGTGCCGTTTCTGATCGAGATGCACAACGTCCCGACCCGGCAGCAAGAACAGATTCTCTGGCGCATGATCGACTGCCTGCCGCGCTTCCGCTGTGGAGCCATGGACGCCACCGGTAACGGCCAGACCATCGCCGAGTACACCGCCGATCGCTATGGACACAACGTTATTCACCAGGTTTCTCTCAACGATGCTTGGTACCGAGACAACATGGGCAGCTTCGAAGACGCTTGGCGCGATCGCTTACTCGATGTCCCCAGCGACAAAGACGTTCTCAACGACGTCCGCGCCCTGGAGCGGATTGACGGCATTATCAAGTTGCCGAAATACAAAGAGGTCGATACCAAGGACTCCAAGCTCAAGCGCCACGGCGACAGCGCCATCGCCCTTGCTCTGATGTGGTTTGCCAGTAAACAGGATCCGGCCGAATACGCCTACGAAGGTCTCGGCCGTCGCACCAAAAACAATGACAACACAACTCGCCCGGTGCGGGTCACCGCCGGACTCGGCGCAGGAAAGGGACTCTGGTAAATGGCACTTGTTGATCAATATGGACGTCCGATCAAAACCGGCGAACTGACCAAAGAAATCGCCGCACCAACTCTGGCCGGAATCCGCACCTTATGGGACAGCAGCGTGGCCAGCGGTCTCACGCCCGTCGGTCTGGCGGGTCTGCTTATGGATGCCGCCCAGGGCGATCACGATGCCTTTTTGACCCTGGCTGAAGAGATGGAAGAGCGCGATCTCCATTATGGCAGCGAACTCTCCAAGCGCAAGCTGGCCGTCAGCCGTCTGCCCATCAACGTCGAATCTGCGACCGACAGCGACCATGACAAAAAGCTGGCTGATGAAGTCAGCAAACTTGTCCGCAAGCCAGGTTTCCGCATGCTGCTTAAAGACCTGCTCGATGGACTTGGTAAAGGTTACTCCGTCGCAGAAATCATGTGGGATCGTTCCGGAAGCCAGTGGAAACCCAAAGAATATCGCTGGCGCGATCCGCACTTTTTCCAGTTCGAGCGGATCGCCAGAACTGAAATCCGGCTACGTGATGAAGCCGACAGCTTCGATGGATTAGCTCTCGCTCCATTCAAGTTCATCACCCATGTGCCAAAAATCAAAAGCGGCATCCCGATCCGTGGTGGTCTGGCCCGACTCGCTGCCTGGGCCTACATGTGCAAAGGCTACACCGTCAAAGACTGGCTGGCCTTTGCCGAAGTCTTTGGCATGCCCCTGCGTATGGGGAAATACGGCAGCAACGCCAGTAAAGACGATATCGCTATCCTGAAGATGGCCGTCGCCAACCTGGGGATCGATGCCGCCGCTGTCTTCCCTGAGAGTATGCAGATCGAACTTGTCGAAGCCGGAAACAAAGGCAGCAGTGCCGACTTTTTTGTCACCCTGGCCAACTACCTGGACGATCAGGTCAGCAAGGGGATTCTCGGACAAACCGCATCCAGCTCCGGCACTCCCGGAAAGCTCGGCAACGAAGAGCTGCAAGGCGAAGTGCGTGACGATATCCGCGATGACGATGCCGAACAGCTTAGTGACACGATCAATCGTGATTTGGTCAAAGTCTACATCGATCTCAATTGGGGCCCGCAAGAAGAATATCCCACTGTATCCATCGCCCAGGCCGATGCCGAAGATATTGCCGCCCTGGTGGAAGCTTTGGGAACTCTGGTGCCGTTGGGTTTGCGGGTTGAGCAGTCCGTGGTACGCGACAAAATCGGCATTGCTGAACCCGCCGAAGACGCCAAGCCGGAAGATCTGCTGACTGTCCCTGCGGGGAAGATATCAAATCAGAAATCTGAAATTGCAGATTCCGCCGTTCCGGCTGCGGCGACAAATCAGCAGCGAGCGCTTAACGCCGAACAGCAGCCGCAGCCCGACACTGCCGATATTATTGCCGCAAAGCTCAGCCAGGGAGCACAGCCGACAGTCGATGACATGATTGCGCAGATCCGCACGTTGCTCGGCGAGTCCGCTAGCCTGGAGGATTTCCGCGATCAGCTGATCGATCTCAATGCAGATCTGGACCCGGCACAGCTTGGAGATCTGATCGCCAAAGCCTTACTGCTCGGCGATCTGGCCGGACGCGATGAAGCCAGACAGGAGGGTGTGAATGGCGGCTGAACTGGCATTTAAACAGCCTTTTACCGAGGCGGTCGAGTTTTTTCGGGGCAAGGTTAATGTCCCCACATCGACATGGGCCGACCTCTGGAAAGACCAGCACGCACGGGGGTTCATGGTTGCCGGGGCCATGCGCGACGATCTTCTGACCGACTTTCGATCTGCGGTTGATAAAGCGATCAGCGAAGGCACCACGCTGGAAACGTTCCGCAAAGACTTCGACATTATCGTCGCTAAACACGGCTGGAGCTACAACGGTGGCCGCAATTGGCGCAGCAACGTCATTTACAGCACCAACATCCGCACCGCTTACATGGCCGGTCGCTGGAAGCAACTGACCGATCCCGAGCTGTTGAAATTGAGACCGTACCTGGAATACCGCCACGGCGACAGTCTGCATCCGCGCTTGCCTCATCTGGCGTGGGATGGAACGATTCTCCCCGCTGACGATCCCTGGTGGCAGACCCACTACACCCCGAACGGCTGGGGCTGCAAGTGCAAAGTGTTCTCAGTGAGTGAGCGGGATCTGGAACGCATGGGCAAGACCGGGCCGGACAAAGCGCCAGCTATTGAGATCGATTCCAAAACCGGCGCACCTGTGGGAATTGACAAAGGGTGGGATTACAACGTTGGCCAGGCCGCCTGGGGACGGAGCCACCAATTACGGTTGATGGAAGATCAAGGCCCGTGGACAGATCTGATTCCCTGGGGGCCGGAGAAATATGGTCGGGGTGCTGTGCCGATCGATGCCGCACAAGCGGAACGGATCAGACCCGTCCCCGTTGGTGACGAAGCAGCCCTACGGCAAGCTTTACGTGACTCCGTCGGGGGAGATGCTGTCAACCTGACGGATCCCGCCGGTGAAAAAGTGCGCATCACCCAGGCTCTGGTTGATCACATGGTTGAGGGTGGGCGCTTTGATAAACGCGAGGAGTTTTTCCCGCTGATACCGGAGCTGATAGAAAACCCGGCTGAAATTTGGATCAACTTTGCACGTAGTGAAGTCTCTGGTCGGGTGGCTTTGCGGAGACGCTATGTCAAGTTGATCAAGCTGGACAAGACCCAGTCTATTGGCTTGGTGGCCGATATTCAAGGGGGTTACTGGGTTGGGATGACATTTTTCCGAGGCAGCAAAACAGCATTAAAAAACCTCCGCAAAGGCCGTCTGGTCTTTGGGAGGGAATAAACGAGACTACAGGCTCCGTGCAGCCTGCGTCGCTCGGCTAACTGGTTAAAGAGGCTTCGGCTCAACCAGCGCCTGCACTGTCATTATAGCAAAACAGGAGATTTAATCAAGTGGCCGAAAGTTTCAGCGTCAGAATCGAAGATGATCAGGTGCAACAGGCGCTGAACCGCGCCTTAAAAGCCACCGGCGATCTGACTCCGGCGATGAAAGCCATCGGCGAACACCTGTTGCGCAGCACCGAGGAGAATTTCCGGGGCGAGCATGAACCGGACGGGACTCCCTGGAAGCCGCTCAAGGTGCTCAGCTATCACCTGGGCTATTCGATCGGCAAGAAAAAGGCCACCCACACAAAGTCCGGATCGTTGACAGCAGCATTTTCCAAGTATCTGGCGGGTCGCAAGATACTGACCGACAGCCACGAGCTGCGCAACTCGATCCACTACAGCGCGTCCCGCACATCGGTGGCCATTGGCAGCGGCAAGGTCTACGCAGCACTCCATCAGTTTGGAGGCAAGGCAGGGAGAGGGAAAAAAGTAACCATTCCAGCTCGTCCGTTTCTGGGGATCGGTCCAGGAGACCGGCAGGAGATTTTAGCAGAATTACGCAACCACCTGGAAACCGCCCTGAAGGAATGATCTCAACATCAAACGGGCAAAGGTAGCTAAAAAAAGAGTTTGTCAAATACAGGCGATTTTAAAAGGGTTTAAACATGGTTTTGAGAAAGGGTTAAGCATGAAAGTAAAGATTGGAATCATCGGACATAGAAAAGAGCATCTTGAATCTCTGGTAAAGGCTCTCAATTCAGCTGTGCCTGAAAACTGTGAATGTATAGCTCTAAACGTTGAATTGGCAGGTGAAGCTGGTGTGTTACCGAAACGGATCGTATTGATTCCCGCAGGAGCCATCATCGAAGGTCGCGACGGGCGCTGCTGGAAAAACGACAATCCGCAAAAAATAATTGATTATCTTGCCGCTGCAAATAGAGATCTGGTCCTTGATTTTGAACATTCAACAGAAATAAAAGCCCCAGCAGGAGAGCAAGCTCCAGCTGCCGCTTGGTTGAGTGACTTTGCTCTGGATGAAAACGGTGCTGTGACCGCTGCTGTCAATTCCTGGACTCCGGAGGGGGAAAAGTTAGTATCTGAAAAATCATACCGCTATATCAGCCCGGTCATCCTTTATGAAAAAGACACGATGCAGATCGTCGGGATCAGCAGCGTCGGGCTGACCAATAGACCAAACCTGTTTGTCCCAGCTTTAAACCATCAACAAAAGGAGAACATTATGGATTTAAAAGCATTGCTAAAACTCCTCGGGTTGTCCGAGGACGCAACCCAGGAAGCGGCTATGAACGCTATCCAGAAACTTCAGGGCGACCTGAAAACCGCCATGAACCGCGAGAGCACACCCGATCTGCAAAAGTTTGTCCCTCGCGCTGATTACGATCAGGTGCTTGAGCGTGCCTCCAATTCTGAAAAGAAATTGGCCGACGCTGCAAAAGAGCAGCTTGAAGAATCAATCAATAGCGAAGTCGACGCAGCTCTCAAGGCGGGGAAAATCGCCCCGGCCAGTAAAGACTTTTACACCGCCATGTGCCGGACTGACGACGGTCTAACCCAGTTCAAGAAGTTCCTCGAGTCGGCTCCGGTTATTGCTGATCCCAGCAACCTGGACGGTAAAGATTTGCCAGAGGGAAAAGCCCTCAATGCCGAACAAAAGCAGATTGCCGCCATGTTTGGTAACAGCGAAGACGATCTGAAAAAGTACGGCGCTTAAACCCGCCATTAACCCCTTTGTAAAAGGAGAGTCATTATGTCTGAAAGAAACACCTTCTCTAAGGATGGAAAGCTGATAGGCGTATTAGTCTCAGCTTCCACCACAATCGAGGCCGGGAAAATGGTCGCGTTTAATGCCTCCGGTTATCTGGTTGAGGCCAGCGACGCCTCTGGTGTCTCGATCGCCGGTGTCGCTGATGAAACCGTTGATAACTCAACCGGCAGCAACGGCGACCTGACCTGTCTGGTCAAGCGCAACCAGCTTTTCAAGATGAAAAACTCCACGACAAACGCCGTCGACATTGCTGACCAAGGGAATTATGTCTTTGTCGAAGACGACGAAACCGTGGCCGATGTCGTCGGCACCAACGGTGTCATTGCTGGGGTCTGCATCGAAGTCGCCAGTGATGGCGTCTGGATCGAAATGCCGCCTATACCGCAGGTTGCAGCGCAAGCCGCCTCAACCGCGAACGATGTCGCCGGTGCTGTCACCGATCTGAACGCGCTGATTGCCAAGCTCAAAGCCGCCGGAATCATGGCCAACGCTTAACCCGCTATTTAACAACCCTTTAACGGAGGATTAAACAATGAAAAAAATGCTCATTCTCTTCGGCCTGATGATGGCCGTGCTGACCGTCTGCTCGGTCGCTTTTGCCAATCCGGCTCTGGCTGAACCGATTAGCTGGAACTGGTTGCTCGGTAGTGGCGGGTTGGCGTTAATCGTCAACGGGTCGACACTTTCCAATATCTTCACCAACATCAAAACGACTTTCAATAAGGTCTTTGATGCCACTCCAGGTGTCTGGCAAAAAATTGGGATGAAGATTCCGAGTGGCAGTGCTCAAAACGACTATGCCTGGTTAGAAAACTTCCCGAAGATGCGGCGCTGGGTCGGAGAAAAGGTTATCAAATCTCTCAAGGCTGGTAAGTACGTTCTTGTCAACGAGGACTTTGAGGCCACTATCAGCGTCAAGCGTAACGATATCGAAGATGACAACCTTGGATTCGTTGGTGTCCAGGCAAACGGTGCCGGGTTCTCTGCCAAGCAATGGCCGGACGAACTGATTATGGAAGTGGCGAATGGTGCGTTCGACACGGAATGTTATGACGGCCAGTATTTTGTCGATACCGACCATCCGGTAGTTAATCCTGCAACCGGGGAAGAAGAAAGCGTCAGCAATAAAAGTACCGCTGTCCTGTCGATCGCTACTCTTGCGGCTGCTACAGCCAGCTTCGGTGCTGTTCGCGCAGCTATGCGTAAATTTAAAGACGGCGAAGGTCGGCCGCTCAATATCACGCCGAACGTGTTGTTGGTTCCGGTTGATCTTGGCGATACCGCCCGCGCTTTGATGACCAATGACAAGCTCGAAGATGGCAAACCGAACCCCTATAAGGGTGTCGCTGAAGTTGTTGAGGATGCCCGCCTGACGTCTGCAACTGCCTGGTTCCTGCTTGATACGACCAAACCGGTCAAACCATTTATCTTCCAAGAGCGGAAGACTCCGGTCTTTGTCAGCCAGACTGATATGGCCAGTGATGATGTCTTTAAGCGCGGCGAATTTAACTTCGGCTGTGAAGCCCGCGGCTGTGCTGGATACGGTTTCTGGCAGCTTTGCTACGGTTCGACCGGGCTTGGCTAATCAACCATAAACCAGGGGGCGGGGATATCTCGCCCCCTTAACGGAGGATAAACGCATGATTGTCATCACATCAAAAAAAGACGGTTTTCGCCGGGGCGGAATAGTTCACAGCAAAGAGCCGACCGAATATCCGGACGACCGGTTTAGTGCCAAAGATCTGAAGGCTCTAAAGGCTGAGCCGATGCTGGCGGTTGAGGTTGTTACCGACGAACCAAAAGAACCACAACGGCCGAATGTGGCCGACACCGTCAAACAGGTCGAAGCGACCAGCAACCTGGAAGAGCTTGAGTTATTCAACGACGATGAACGCAAAGGCGTCAAGACAGCGGTCGAAAAACGCAAAGAAGAGCTTAGTCAAGCCCCCGCTGGAGAATAAACAGATAGCAATCAAGAAAATATCAAAAACCGGGCGGTATAGCCCGTCCGGTTTTTAAGGAGAACAGGTATGGCTTACACAACTCAGGACGACATTATCAAACGCAGGATTCCCGAGGATGACCTGATCCAGTTGACTGACGACAACGATCTCGGCGGCGTTGATGCTGCCGTAGTTGCCAGCGTTATCAGTGAAGCGGATGAGTTGATCGACGGGTATCTGCGGCAGCGCTACGACCTACCCCTGGCCAGTGTTCCTGGTTTCATTGCCGGGATTGCCATCGACCTGTGCGCGTACTCCCTGTATCAGCGTCAGCCGCATGTTGAAACTCCGGAATCTATTATTGCCGGTCGCCGTGATGCGTTAGCCCTGCTCAAGCAGATCCAGCGCGGAGATCTTGATCTTGGACTATCGAGTAGCGGCGATACAACCAGCGGCAGCGGTGCCAGTTTTAGCGCCAATGACCGTCTCACAGGCCGCAGCAAGATGTCGGGGCTCTTATGACCATCATCGAAACCAGCGAAACCATCCTGAAACGCCTCAAAGAAATTGACGGCCCGAAAACCATCGACGATTGGGGCGGCGAGATCGATGATCTGATCAAACAGGCCGCAAAGCTGCCGGGGTTGTTTGTTGTTTACTCCGGTGCCAGATTCGGCCCCAAAGAAAACATTGGTGACAATAACGCCGCACATGCCGATACCTGGACGATTGTTGTTATCGATAAAAACTTACGCGGAATGGACGCCGCTGCCGTCGGATGTTACGAGCTGATTCAGGCCGTCAGGGATAAACTGATCGGCTTCGATGTCGGCGACGCCTGGCTCTGGCCAAATAGCGAAGATCTCTTTTACAACGCCAAAGGGAAAATGGCCTACGCCTGTACATACATGATCGAAACAGAAACGGAGGATTCATGAAAAAGCTGGTTTATATGGAAGGCCCTCTCAAGGTCAAGATGGGTGCCGCTGGTACGTTCAAACGTGGCGAACCGAAAGACGTTGCCGACGACAAGTTGGCTGACAAGCTGCTGAAAAAGAAAGTGCTGCGGTTTTATGAAGACGGCAAAGTCCCTGCCGAAGCACTGAAGCGCGGTAAAGCTCTCGAGGCTGCTGAAGCGAAAGCCAAGCAACCGAAAAAGAAGGAGGCATAATCTATGGCACAAGCCAAAGGAGCAAAAGGACAAATCCTTATCCAGGAAGAGACTGCCTTCAAAACGGATCCAACTCCGGACGCGCAGAAGATCACCTTTATCAGTTGCGGATTAAAACAAAACCGTGGTCAGGAAGCATCGCCATCCATCAGTGGGGATCGCAACCCAACCAAACCGCTGCGCCTTAATACCGATGTCTCCGGACCCCTTGCGGTTGAACTGCAGGCGTATATCGGCTTGTTATTTAAAGCAACCATGGGATCTGTAACAACCACCGGAACCGGGCCATACACCCATACCTTCAAGGTGGGAGATGAGCTGCCCAGTCTGTTGGTTGAAAAAGGCTTCACCGATGTTGGCCAGTATTTCAAATACAACGGCAACAAGGTTGGATCCATGTCCTTCTCGGTGACCCCGGCAGGCGCTCAACCTGTGACTTTCAATTTTGTCGGCGCAAAAGAAACACCCTCCGGAACATCCTTCGATGCCACCCCAACAGATCTCGGCAAGCATAGCTTTGACGGTTTTTCCATCGCCACGATTGAGGAGGGGGGCGTGGCGATCGCTAATGTCCTGGGCATCGACAATCTGACGATTAACAATGATCCGGATACAGATCAATACAGTGTCGGTGGCGAAGGTGAACGTGATGATATTCCGTCAGGGTTGGTCTCAGTCACCGGAACTGTCAAGGCCAGATTTGAAAATCTGACTCTCTACAACAAGGCGGTTAATGATACCGAATCAAGCCTGAAAATCGTTTACAGCAAAGGAGATGGCCTGGGCAGCGCCGGAAATGAATCGATTGAGTTCCTGCTTTCTGAGTTGACCTACGCACCAAATTCCCCGGCGATCAGCGGTCCCAAAGGAGTCCTGGTCGAACTACCGTTTGTCGCCTATTACGATGATAGTGCCGAAGCCAGCGTGCTGCAGATTACCCTGAAGAACGCACAGCCCACCATCTAAAACCGGGACTGTCCCCGCACGGGGGCTGTCCCAGACTTTTAGATGATTTTAAAGGAACTTTAAACATGTCTCAAACAACAATTAAAACCTATGAAATTGACGGCAAAACCTACGTCCAGGAGGAGTTGTCATTTGGTCAATGGCAGCAACTCAACCGGATTATTGATGGACTCGAGATCCCCGCGCAGTTGACCCCATACGCCCTGACGGCAGCTTTTGCTGATCGGCTGGATCAGATCTTGGCTGTGGTCCTGACGGAAAAAGATATCAAGCCATGGGAGAAGGATCTTCCCGAACTCGCTAAACAGCTGGCTTTTGCCATGAGTCCGGAGAAGGTGGCCGAAGTGGTGACCGATTTTTTCGACTGCAACCCGATCCATTTGATTTTGGACCTGGTGGTCGGGGTGACTCAGAAGATAACGCAAACAGTGAGCCAGGCGACTGGATCGAGCAATGCGTCATCCAGCTCTGTGGAGGAGACTGGACCAAGCGAGACCAAATCCTCTGGGGATTAACCCCGGCAGAAGCGCTGCCCTGGCTGAAGTACCGCAGCCGGGAAACCCTGTTCCGTGAAGCGGTGATTCAGCTTCTGGGCGCTGGAGAAAAAGCAACACCAGAAGATGAATATTGTAAAGCCTGTAAGCAGCTGGATGGATGGACAGAAGAAGACTGCAAAGAATGCGATCGGAATATGATCGAGGTGATTGATGAATGATCTGAAACTCAAACTGATACTGGAAGCAATTGACAAGGCCAGCCCTGACCTGAAGAAGGTTAAGGGCGGGGTTGACCAGGTTGATTCTTCTGCAAAAACAGCAACCAGTGGAGCCAGGAGTCTAAGCGCTGCTATCGGGCCAGCTGGCCTTGCAGCAGCGGCGGGTGCAACGGCTGTTGTTTTAGTTAAGCTGGGTAAAGATATTCTCGAAGCCGGGATGAAGTGGGAAGCTCTTGACGGCATCATGGATGCGGCAACGGTCAGTCAACAGCAATCATCGATTGAAATGGAATTTACCCGGCAGCAGGCTAACCGACTCGGTCTTGATCTTGAAACAGTGGCAGGAGGATATGCAAAGCTTAATGCCGCATCACGGGGCACAAACATAACCCAAAAAGAAGTTAGAGAAACTTGGCTTGGAATTGTAGAAGCCGGTACCGTTTTAAGACTGTCGGCGGCTGACCAGGCCGGAGCAATGCGTGCTGTTGAACAGATCATGAGTAAAGGCAACGTCCAGGCTGAAGAACTTCGGGGTCAGCTTGGAGAGCGAATTCCTGGAGCATTCCAGATTGCTGCCAGGGCGATGGGTGTCACAACGCAAGAACTCAATAAGATGCTCGAACAAGGCCAAGTCTTATCAGATGATTTTCTGCCTAAGTTTGGTCGGCAGCTACGTAAGGAATTCGGTGAACAGCTGCCCGAAGCAACAACAAAGCTTCGTGCAGAATTGAATCGCTTGAGTACCGAATGGTTTGAGCTGCAAGTTGATCTGGCAGACGGTGCGGGGATGGAGACTGCTGCAGAATTGACCAGAGATCTGACAGGATTCGTGCGGACATTGCATCAGGGTCTCAAGGATCTCGATTCTTTTCTCGATGACACTGATATCGGGGATAACCTCGCAGGGATATTCAAAAACTCAATCGCTAACGCATCAACCATGACGATGACTATTAATGGTCTGCTTGTCGCTCTTGAGAAGTATCAAAATCGCGATCGCTCCGGAGAAAAAATCAAAATTGAAGGAGCAGATACTTTTCGCGATAGATCTAACAAGCGTGAGTTGGATTTAGCATTGTCGCAAAATACTTTCCGGCCGACGGGAAGCTCTGACCCTGCAAAAACATCCTGGACAAAAAAAGAACTCGATGCCTACACCAAACTCGGTAAAGACATCACCGACTCCTGGCAGCAAATGTACAACGACAGGAACGAAATCCAGTCCCGCTCACTCGATGTCCAGATCCAGATGGAAAAGGAAGCCGCAGAGCTCAGTAAGATCTCCTGGGAAGCCAGCAAGGACTTCTGGCAGATCCAGGCCGAAGACAAGTTTGAAGTTCTATCCCGTTCAACAGAAGCCATGATTGCTTTGGATAAAAGCTGGCAAACCTCCCTCATGAATAGTCTCGATGAACTTGCCGACTACTACGATGAAACCTTTGGTGATCGACTGACCGGGACTGTTTTTAATGCGTTTGGATCGATGGAAGATGCAATGGTTGAGTTTGCCTTGACAGGTAAGACCAGCTTTAAAGACATGATCAACTCGATCTTAAGTGACATTATGCGCTTAGCAATTCAACAGAATATCACCGGGCCACTGGCCAGTGCATTGAATGCGGGTTTAAGTGGGCTGCTTAGCGGCACGACTTACACGATGGGATCTCAACCCTCCGCTGCGTTCGGTCCCGCTCTCCATAACGGCGGAAAAGTTGTTCCCCGTTTCCATTCCGGCGGTCTGGCAAACGATGAAATTCCAGCGATCTTACTAAAGGGTGAAACTGTTCTTGATCGCGAGCACACCCGAAAATTTGACGCGATTGCAGCAGCCTTGGAGGGCAGAACTGGCGGGGCAAGCAATGTCATCATCAATAATTATGGTGATGCTACCAACGCCAGCGTCAGCCAGCAACAAAACAGCCAGGGTGGCACCGACATTATTGTGACTCTTGAAAAAGAACTGGCCTCAAGGATTCTTTCACGACGTGGAAAGCTTGGCAGATCCATAGAATCTATGCTTGGTGTCAGCCGGATAGGAGGTCGTTAGGTGGCACAGTGGCCAGCAACAATCCCGCAGAAACCTCGCCAATCTGATTATTCCGCTGCTGACGTGGAAGCGACAATTCGCACATCCATGGATGCTGGCCCGGAAAAGGTTCGGCGGCGATATACAGCTGTGCCGGAACTCCTCACCTGTGTTTTTGTGATGACCATAGACGAGCATACGACCTTTCAAACGTTTTTCCGGGAGACGATCGCACGAGGTGCGTTGCCGTTTGATTGGATTCATCCGGAAACCGGTGTTGCTGTTGTTTGCCGCATTATCGGGGTGCCAACACGCCGCTATCGCGGTCCACTGAGATATGCCGTATCTATGCAGATTGAGGTGCTTCCATGAGCCGTGATGTTTCCATTCAGGCGAGGTCGTCACTTTTCGCACAGCAGACCGCTGAAGTTTATCTGTGTAAGTTGAAGATCAGCCATACGAGTTGGGCCAGTGACTTCCATTTTATTAATGACCGTGTTTCTCACACGGACGCCGGGAGTCAAGAATGGATCGGGTGCCCCTTTTCCATAACCCTTCCGGATGAAAACGAAGATGAAATGCCACAAGTCACTTTAGCCATTGACAACGTTGATCGGGTCATCGTGCAGACGCTTCGGCAACTGTCAACACCATGCACTGTTGTTCTTGAGGTCTGTTTGGCCAGTGATATTGACGACATTATAGCTGGCCCATATGAGTTTGACTTCTGCACGGCAAAGTGGAACGCCATAATTGTCTCTGGAAGTCTTGAGTATGAGCCAATATTGAACACTCGTTGGCCTGCTCATGATTTTACACCGATCACAACACCGGGGTTATTTAAAGCATGATGAATTGGTGGGAAAAATACGTCGGGATCGATTTTGTCAGCAAAGGCCGCAGCTGGTCAGGTGTTGACTGTTATGGGCTGTTACGGTTGATTTATCGACATGAACGCGGCATCGAGCTGCCTGCATTGCAGGGATATGAGAGCACCCGCGATCACGCAACAATGAACAGTATGATTCACACACAGCCAACGTTAATTGGTTTTATCCCCGTTGGTCTCACGGAATTACAAGCATTTGATGTGCTGGTCATCCGCCAGGCCGGTTTTGATTGTCACTTAGGTATCGTCATCGATCACCGCCGTATTATCCACAGCGAGCATGGCAAAATGGCAGTCGTCGAAGACTTTACCCGTCCGCACTTGCGGCCACGCATTCGGGAGGCATGGCGTTATGCAATCTGATCTTGTCCCCGTTATTGCTTGTCCTAATCCCTTCCGCAGTGGAGCCATTGTCACCAGCGTGGCCGGTAAAACCCTGGCCGAGATCCTGCTGGATGTCCAACCCGATCCTATTCTGGCCAGATACGCGCATATCTATGTTGATGATCGTTATATTGATGAGCGTTATTGGGACACCCTTATTCCAGCCCCAGGGCAGTCTGTTACCATCCGCATTATTCCCCAGGGCGGTGATGATAAAAACCCGTTAGCAACGATCCTCGCTGTTGTTGTTATGATTGTTGCAACTGTATACGGTGGCCCCCTTGGGGGTGCGATAGGACGTGGGCTTGGTTTTGCCGGAACCGGTTCAGGATGGGGTGCTGTAGGTTCTGCTGTTATCGGAATTGCAGGATCTTTGGCAATTAACGCCATTGTTCCACCTCCAAAACAAAATGTCCTATCATCTGTAGGCTCTGACAAACCAACACTATCAATTGCAGGGGCAAGAAATACCGCAGCACTCTATCAGCCCATCCCAGCTATCTTGGGTGAGCACCTTGTTACGCCATATTACGGCGCTCCACCATACACAGAACTTGTCGGGCAGGATCAGTATCTCAGGTTGCTGTTTGTGGTTGGTTATGGACCTCTTGATATCTCCAAACACAAGATAGGCGAAACTGACCTGTTTGACTACGATGACGTTGAGATCGAAGTGAAGCATGGGTACGCGGACGACGGGGCTGTGTCTCTTTACCCTGGATCAGTCGTGGAAACCACGGTCGGGGTCACTTTGAATGAATCTACCGGT
Organism: uncultured Desulfuromusa sp.; assembly: GCF_963675815.1. Lineage (NCBI taxonomy): Bacteria > Pseudomonadati > Thermodesulfobacteriota > Desulfuromonadia > Desulfuromonadales > Geopsychrobacteraceae > Desulfuromusa > uncultured Desulfuromusa sp. The sequence continues at coordinate 1,171,323 of NZ_OY776574.1, read as the reverse complement.
TGGGTTGAACAAACAAGCGCCGCTGGTATTGATGAACTGAATGTTGAAATAACGTTTGCGTCAGGACTTGTTCAATTTGACTCCCATGGTGAGAAGCAGGAGAGGACTGTTAGCTTTGAGGTTGAATACAGCCCAACAGGTTTAAATACATGGACATCGGCAATCCCAACAATTGTAACAAGCGATCATCTCTATGATGTTCCTAACGGTCCTGGTTTGGAGGTCGTGTCATATGACGGTGGTGATAGTGGATCTCAACCTGTCTACGCGCCGGTAACGAGAACCAATTATATCTATGTCAGTAAAACGACGGGTCGGCTTGGGGATGGGTTTAGCGTTCCATCAAGCAGCTACCCCATATGTTCATTTACTCAGACAGGATATTCAAAAACAATTTCAAACTTTACCGATGTCAGACCAGATGAGTTAAAAGAAACCAGCGTTGACAATTACGTTGCGACCCTTTTGAACTCTGACACAATTTCAATAGCTGCAGGGAGTTTTACCAGTTCATCTGAATTGTCATCAGCAACTGGAAAGGCTGCTTCAGCGGTTCGGTTTGGTGTTGTTATCCCCGTTGCAAATGGTCAATACGATATTAGAGTCAGGAGGGTCACTGCCGATCCTCTTGAAACGCAAACCATTTACGACACAGCAACATGGTCAACATTGCGCTCTATTGAAAACAGCGATCCTATAGCTGTTTCTGGCGTTGCCAAAGTTGCGCTCAGAATTAAGGCGACAGACCAGCTCCAAAACATTATCGACCAATACAACTGTGTCGCTAAAAGTATTTGCCCCGCATGGACGGGGACAGAGTGGGTTGAACAGCCTACCAGTCAGCCAGCCGCGTTATATCGGCACGTATTCCAGGGTAGCCCGATGAAATCGCCCCTTGCTGACAGTCGGCTTGACTTGACGGAATTGCAAGAATGGGCGGAAGAAACAGACCTCTACGGGTACTTTTATAATGCCGTGCAAACAGCGAGAACGTCTCCGTTTGAGATGGTCCGCAATATAGCTGCCATTGGACGGGCAAGCTATGCCAACAAAGACGGGCTCCACTCAGTTGTCAGAGACACCGCAGTTATTGAAGAGCGCGGGGTTAAGCAATGGCTGACCCCAAGAAACAGTTGGGACGTTGACGGGTCAAAGTCTTTCGATGAGATCCACGGAGTCTACGTCAACTATATCGACGCCTCCGCAGGATACCGGCAGGAACAGATATTTGTCCCGAATGACGGTTACACCGAAGCCACAGCGACCCGCATCGATAAAATCGAAACGCTAGGGATAACTGAGCATTCTCAAGCCTATAAGCAAGGCCGGTATTACCTCGCCGTGGCGCAGTTACGACCAGAGATGCACAGTCGCATGGTCGATGTTGAACATCTTGTCTGTACCCGCGGGGATCTTATCCGCGTCACTGATGATGTTGCCATGCACGGGCTGTACAGTGGGCGGGTAAAAGAGGTTTTTTACCACGCGACCACGGGCGACGCTATTGCTGTGACTCTCGATGAAACTGTCACAATGGAAACAGGCAAAACATACGCACTTAGGTTTAGATTATCCTCCGGTGGTGATATTTACCGCGCTGTTACTCTTGATGTTGGTGAGACAAATACTTTAGTTTTTGAAACATCAATAGCCATCGCTGACGCTCCTGAAATTGAAGATCTGGCAATGTTTGGTGAGTCAGACCAAGAAACAAGTTTGAAAATAATCCACCACATTGAAAAGTCTGAAGATTTAACGGCACGAATTTACTATGTCGATGCGGCCCCTGAAGTGTGGGCCGCGGATTTATCAACGATACCAGACTACGATCCAGGCATAAGCGTTCCTGTGGATTCAGCTATAACGATACCGGATATCCCATCTATTACGTCAATAAGCACAGAGTCCGCAACACTGACAGCGGATGGGAGCATGTCTTATTCAATCCTAGTGTCCCTATCACCAATCGGTGGGCGTGTTCCTGCACATAAATACGAGGTTCGCTACCAATCTATTGGCAGTAATGACGGGTGGTCTATTGTCGTTGGAAATCCAGCAATTATAACGGGTTTAACTCCATCTCTTGCCTATAGTGTTCAATGCCGAGCTTTATCTAAAGACGGTTTTGCAAGCGCATGGAGTGACGAAGAGAGCTTCTCCGTTGGTGTCCAGAGCAACCAATCCACTGATTGGTCTGATATAACCGATGACGGAGGGACTAAGCCTGTAGACAATGCAGATGCAACAGCAACCGCCCTGCAATCACTTATCGAACTCACATCCGGCGGTATCCGGTCAACACTGGAAAATGGCGATTATGCGGAGATTGGTAGCAACGGGGTCAGATTCTCAATTGGCGGGGTTCTTGTCGATTCCGTCAGTCGCATGGAAGATGGTATCGCGTCCAGCGGGGTCTACCAGGATTTTGAATATGATTTCACAACAGATGATATCCGGGTTTTTCTGTTTTTAGATGACAACACGTTGTACGCATCAGCTCTACAATCTGATGATCAAAAGCTGGTTTTAAAAGCAGAAATGATCACGCGGGAAGGGTTTATGCCGACCGGTGAGCTGCAATTTTCCGGGGCAACGGCCATCGAATTGACAAAAAACACAGCGCTCGCAGTTGGCGATACTTATTATGATTCAACCACGGATCGCTCAGTTGATGACGTCATAAAAATGATTTGTCGTTTATCCGGGGCTGGGAATGTCGGTGTTTATTACTCATCATGGACAGGGTCAGCATGGGGGTCTGAAACCCTGCTAGGGACAAAAACAAGCGACCCTGGATATATCAACCCCGCAGCTTTTAGTGGGTCAGGATCTGATGATTGGCGATCGGCAACATTGGCAATCAAACCGGCAGACGGGTCCGATATCACCATTGTTGATTCGACATCCGACTATGACGGAGACGGCTCAGCAAGCTATACCTTGCCATCGTCTGCCGAGGATGATGTCATTTTCGTTTTTCTGACAAAAGACCGGCAAGATGCACATAACGTTCCCGCCGGATGGACAACAGTTTTAAACTCAACATCACAAAATATGTGTGCTGTCTGCGTTTATCAACGCGTCGGTGCAACATCGCCGACAACATATTCTTTTGTTGACGACGGCGGACTGCCAGACCAAAACTCAACATTTATTGCCGTCACTCTGCGCGGCGTCCATGCTGATACGTTGGATGCGATATCGGTTTTTGCAGCCGGTAGCAGCGGCATGCCAAATTCCCCTGAAATTACAGCTCAAACAGAAGGTGCGCTGATCATTGCTGCTGGATTTCTTGACGACGATAACGTCACAAACACAGCGGCACCGACCGGTTTTGCTAATTTGATTAATCAACCCTATACACCTGGCAGCACGAATAACTCGACAACTATGGTTGCATTTAAATGGTTGACAGAGATGTATCAAGAGTTTGTGACGCCAACACTGACCAGCGGGCGACATCGGTTTAGATTCAATGCCGTTGCCACAGCAACGTTGCGGGATATTGAGCTACAAACATCAGGTGGCACAGCAGCCATCCCCGGAGACATGAAATATTTGGCATTCCAGGGAGGACAATAATGAGCACTTTGGTTGTTTATGAGCAGAGCACTGATGTTGTTGTCCACGTTCGCGGCGGGATCAAATCACCGGGGCAACATCAAAAAATATTTGAGCGTATCGATGCACGATATCCGGATCAGCAGCTTGCATGGTTCTCGCTGCCGATAAATATTACTCATCATCAGTTTGTCGAGCGTTATGAAATCAGTGCCGGTCAGGCGGTCGCAAAAGTTAAAACGGCAGCAGAGTTAATTGCAGAAGCAAAATCACGACTGGCAAAAAAACGCTGGCAGGTTGAAACCGGTGGCTACGAATACAACGGTTTTCCGGTTCATAGTGATGACCGGGCGCAATCAAAAACAACCCAGATCGGACTTGCTATTACTGCCGGACTCAGAACATCGGTGCGATGGAAATTTGCAGATGATGTACGTCGCAACCTGACTGCTGCTGAATTTACTGCTTTAGGTCAAGCATTTAGCGATCACTCTGACAAATGTTTTGATTGCGAAGAAGCTTGCTGGCCACGTATTGAAGCCGGTGAATACGATATCGAAACCATCTGGGCCGAAGAATGGGCTCTGATTTAAACAAACGTTAAACCCTCATCAAAAGGGCTTTGAAAATGCAAAGAGAAGATATTGAAGTGACACCTGGTCAGTATTGGACGGAAACACTGCCGTTAACTCTGCCACCGGGAATTGAAGATCTATCGGACTATGAGTTTCGGGTTCAAGTCATAGACATGACAACGGCAGCTCAGATCGGCCAAATCGAAGCCGTCGTTGTCTCCGGAACCGATCTTTTGCTGGAAATATCGCCGACCACGATTGCGGCAATGTCCACAGGGGCTAAACAGAGGTGGGGCGTTCTTGCAAGAAGGATATCAACTGGAAAGTGGGCTGTTATTAAACAAGGTGCGGTCAATAAAATAGGGGTGGGTTTCTCATGGCTATGATTCGAGTCAACCTGGCTGACGTGTTTTATCCGCAGTCCGATCCGGTTGCTCTGCCGCTGCTGGCCGCAGATGAGGAATTGCCGGACGGAGAATACATCACCGACGAAGACGGAAACATTTTGACCGACGAAACGGGAGGTTTTTGGACATGGCAATAATCAGATTGTTACTCATCATCGTTTTGCTGGCGTCTCCAGCCTATGCTGATGTGACGACCAAGCGCTGGTATGATCCAGACATCGACACTCCGCAAGCATCCGCTCCGGACGATGCTGTGATCGTCGCCTGGGACCCGGCGGCTAATGATGGTCAGGGTGGTACAGTCCATATTGAGCTTGGCGATGTCAGAAACCCCACGTATCTGCCAGCAGGGCCACCCGGTGACGATGGCATAACCAGCTTGATTGGGCTGACGACTGAATCTGCAGGGGAAAATTGTGCAGCCGGTGGAGTCAAAATTGATACAGGTCTCGATGCCGACGCCAGCGGTGTCCTCGAACCCGGCGAGATCCTCACGACCGGCTATGTCTGCAACGGCATAGACGGCCAGGACGGCACAGGGGCTGTTGATTCCGTCTTTGGACGCACCGGGGCGATTGTTACGCAAACCGGCGATTACACCCCGGCACAGGTCGGTGCCGACCCCGCAGGATCGGCGGCAGCTGTCCAGGGCAACCTCAACACCCATACCGGCAGCACAGCCAATCCCCACAGCGTTACCCCCGCACAGGTGGGCCTCGGCAATGTTGACAATACCAGCGATGCAGACAAACCGGTTTCCACAGCCCAACAAACCGCACTTGATGCAAAACTTAATGCCGCTGATGCAGGCACCGCCGCACTGCTTGACACCGGGCTCAATATTGGTGATGTCGTTGCCGTTGTCGACGTCGGCTATTGTTCCGATACGCAATACACCGATCAAACAACATGCGAGGCCAACACCGAAACATGGACACCTGTTGCCGGATTGGCACTGACCGCAGTCAACCTTCCCACTGTAGATGGCTATCAAGTCGCCGGGGTTCCTTTGACTGCTGCCGATCTGGGTGGAGCACCAGCCACGGACCTAACCAATCATACCAGCAGCACAGCCAACCCACACAGCGTTACATCTGCCCAAGTGGGACTGGGAAACGTCGACAATACCAGTGATGCAGACAAACCGGTCAGTACAGCCCAACAAACCGCTCTCAATCTAAAATTTAATATTTCATCTGCTGGGAGTGCTGCATATTTAGATTATGGGGTTAATGTCGGGGATATTGTTAGGCTGGTCGCATGTGGAATTTGCTCAGATACTCAGTACAAAACGCAGGCAACGTGCGAAACAGCGACAGAAATATGGACGACTAATTCCGGCGTGTGTTTCCCTGCTACGTTTGATGTAAATCAAATGACTGATAGTGATGGATTACTGGGAGGTGGATCACTGACGATAACGGAAACAACCACAACCCCTGATCCGGCAACTCTTAGTAGTGGTGATGTTGTTGTTGCATCAACATCCGAGACAGTGAGCTTTAAAACTGCAAACGGAGTTCTGGTTGTCAGTGGGGCATACACGCAAGATGCCGCTGCAAACACATGTTCTGGGATCATTGGTACTCAGACAGCATATGCACCATCAACCCCGTCAACCGGGGCTTATCATGAAGTCACTATGTTTGAACTCGGCTGTTCTGGCCAGCCTGTATCCATTAATGCAACTGTTGGGGAAGGTGAATTTATTCTGATGGTCTATGAAGACAACGCCGGTGAGCCCGGCGATCTGCTCTGGTCATCATCTCAGTTTGACGAGACAAACTCAACAGCCCACACAATAACAGCGAATATCAGCGGACTTAATTTGCCGGAAACGACAAATATATGGTTGGGGTTAACTGCTTCTCAGGGGTCTACGTATTATCGTGAAGATGATTACGGCACGCCGGATATTGGAAGGAATATGGCGGATGGTACGAGTACAACTGTTGCTCCAACCCCGAACGATCCCTGGGACACGGTGAATGATAGCACATATCAGCGCAGGAGGACGGTATGGTTGCAATTCTAGTTACGCTGATACTCGCACTGTCCGCACCTGTTTTTGCTGCTGAAGACATTGGCACAACATGGGGATTTTGGGGGGACAGTCAAACTGATGGTCGCGCTTCAGAGGCTTCTTCGTGTACTTCATCTCCTGAGTGTATTGGTAATATTTTAGGGACATCCCCCACAGAGATTAATGGTGTTGGTGGGCGTAGTTTAGATGGGTCACATGCCGCCTATGACGGGTATGCTGGTAAGGCAGAACTGAGTTGGGTGCATTTTCAGGAATCTGGAAACCAGGATTTGACAGGGCAAGCAACTGCTGCGGCCTTTGGTACAACATTTGAAGCCGATATGACAAATATTGCATCAGACTCACCAAGCGCTGTGATTAGCTATGAAACTGCCTTTTCCTTTGGTCGTGAAGCAGAGGCTTACAGAGATTGGACGGACTACAACTTGCAGCTTTATGACAGCGTAGAAACTTTATCTGGCAGCGGTGTGACCGTTATTGTTGCTGATGTTGATGCAAATATAAAGCGGTTGCAGGATGTCTATACTCCATCAGCGGTTTGGTATCAATCTGGTGACACAAACGAGTATCACTATACAGAGCTCGGAAATTTTATGGTTGCAGTCACGGTGATTAATTCCCTGGGATTTGATCTTGATGCATTAGATTATTCTGGCGTTGCTGACTTAGATGCAGATCAAAGGGCTGCGGCTATATCTATAGCAAAAACCATCCAATTTACTGCCGGTGGACTTTTTTTAATTGATGACAGTGGACAGATGCTCATCGATGTTACAGGGCAAACAACACTTGAGGTGCAATGAAAGCTATTGGTTTTTCCATTTTTTTATGCTTTTTCGCGTCCATGTCTTTTGCACAGGATGTCAAGCTCTCATGGGATAAAACACCAACAGAGCCCGCCATTGGCTACAAAATTTACTATCAATCAGCGCCATACGTCGCTGGACAGTGGGATGGTAGCGGATCAACGCAGGGGAACAGCCCGATTGACGTTGGCAATGTGCTGACATACCAAATCACAAATTTGACTGACGATGTGATCTATTATTTTACAGTCACGGCTTACGACGCGGAAGCAAACGAAAGCACATACAGCAACATTGTCAATTCAAATCGTTCCGGCCATAGCCATATTATTCTCGGTCGACCAGGTGCAAGAGTTTGGCGGCAAGAAGACGGACCCACGACAAGGGGTCGTGCGAGTTTTTAATTATTAAAAAACCCCCGGCGAGGGGGTGCCGAGGGCCTTTTGCCGGGCAGGTTTTGGAGGGGCTGCCCAGCGATAAAAATTGTAGCAAAGACACGGGAAAAATCAATAGTTCCTTGTCTCTCCGTTCAAGGACTTATCCGTGTTGATAAATTTTGTCGATGGCATAGTTACAAAGCGCCATCAGCAACTCCCGATCACCAGGTCCAAGAGTTTGGCTGCAAGAGCTTATCATTCAAAGCTGGTAATTTAAACGAACTTTAACTGCCTGTTAATAACTCGATATAAGGGACGATATTCATAAAAAAAAGTTTTTGCACCGCATAGGAAAGCCTAAGACTTTCGATAAAGTCCATCAGATCAAAAATATGGCGCTTAGATTTACTACTTCCCCGTTTTTCAAGTGTAGTAGTATGCTGATATTGCATACAAGAAAAGGAAAGTAAAATGACAGGCAGAGATCTAAAAGCGATACGAATAAAACTTGTTGGTGACAAGAGGGGGGCAGTAAAAAAAATGGCTGCAAAACTCGAAACAGCCTACCGAACATACCAGTCGTGGGAAGCCAGAAAAGGGTCAATTCCGGGGGTGGCCAGCGTAGCTGTAAAAGGGTTGGAATATATGGCCGATTTAGGACGAGCGGAAAGTTGATTTACGATGAAATTTTTCAAAATGTTTAGTGCCAAATCAATCGTTAATTAGTGCCAAATCGCGCGGCGCGTTACAGTAGATGAGTAATAGGTCATAGTATCATCAAGGAAAGGGTTAAAAAGTAAAAAGGGGTCACGCCATTGACGCAACCCCTTGAAGTTTCTGGTGCCCAGAGACAGAATCGAACTGCCGACACGAGGATTTTCAGTCCTCTGCTCTACCGACTGAGCTATCTGGGCAAAAGGAAGTCCGTTTATATCGAAAGGGGCAAAGACTGTCAAGTGAAAATAGTATTGAGGCCCCTAGTGTTTTTTTACTTGCGTACAGCTGTACCCTTGTGTAATCTGCGCGTCAAAGAATAAGGGATTAAATCATGACTTTTAACGCTTCTTATTTTAGCTTTTTCTTTTGGTTTTTCGGTTTTTTCAGGCCGTCTGCCTTGGGAAGAGGTGCGTGAGAAGGGTTTAGAACTTCAAATGACACAAACCATGGCAGAACGGCTGACAGTTCTCCCATGGTTTTTCTATTTCAAATGATCTGGAAATTGAGGCCGCCGGGAGTTCGGGTGGCCTTTTGCCTTTTCTGCCAAGATGGCAAGAAGGAGATCAAAATGATTATTGTTATGAAAAAGGGTGCTGCACAATCGGATCTTGAGGCGGTAGAAAAGAAAATAATCGAACTGGGGTACCAACCTCATATCATTTACGGCGAGACCCGGAATGTTGTTGGTGCCGTTGGTGAAGAACAGGGTAAAGAGAAATTGCAGACACTCCAGCTTATGTCTGGTGTGGAAAATGTGGTGCCGATTCTTAAACCTTATAAGCTGGCCAGTCGTGAGGTCCAACCGCAATCGAGTGAAGTTGAAATTGTTCCGGGACTGTGTTTTGGGGGGAAGGAATTTGTGGTGGCAGCCGGACCTTGTGCTGTTGAAGATAGAGAACAGATATGTGAAACCGCGGTTGCTGTAAAAAAATCGGGAGCGCGACTGCTGCGCGGTGGCGCATACAAGCCACGGACCAGTCCCTACTCCTTCCAGGGGATGGAAGAGGATGGTCTTAAGTTGCTGGCCGAAGCCCGTGAAATAACCGGCTTGCCAATTGTGACTGAGGTTGTTAATCCGCGGGATGTGGAGCTGGTGGCTCGCTATGCCGATGTGATGCAGGTTGGTGCTCGTAATACACAAAATTTTGCATTATTAAAAATGCTTGGGCAGCTGGATAAGCCTATCCTTCTCAAGCGGGGGATGTCGACAACAATTCAGGAATTTTTGATGAGCGCCGAGTATGTTCTCTCCGAGGGAAATCGCCGGGTTATCCTCTGTGAGCGGGGTATTCGTACTTTTGAAACAGCAACACGAAATACTCTTGATATCTCTGCCGTGCCGGTCTTGAAGCAACAAACTCACCTGCCGGTTATCATTGATCCATCACACGCTACAGGCCATGCTTCTTTGATTGCCCCGATGTCATATGCGGCGGCTGCCGCTGGAGCTGATGGTCTGATTGTCGAAGTTCACCCCTGCCCTGAAAAGGCTGCAAGTGATGGACCTCAATCGTTGCGGCCTGATGATTTCCAAATGATGATGGATAAATTGCGAGAGTTTGTTAAAGTTGCTGATCGCGAAATGGCTTAACCCTTTTCAGGAGGAAGAAACATGTATTTTGTTCCACTGTCACAATTGGAAAGTGTCGAATTGCTGATTCATAGTCTTAAAGCCGCTGCAGGTGAGGCAGATTGCAGCATGTGTCCAGTGCGGAAAGTTTGTATGAAACAGTGTCTGACGATTGCCGGTTCAGTTGAACAAATGCTCCAAGATGGAAACCTCCCGCAGATGGGGGACGCAGCGACTGAAATTTCTCACTCTGAGTCAGATGAGGATCCAAAACCTTCCCCCCCGGATTCTCGCAGTAAAAATCGACTCAAGATTGTAAAATAGACAAAGAATCAATGGCGGAGAAAAATATGGCAGAAAAAATTTATAATTTTGGTGCAGGGCCGGCAATGCTGCCTGAACCGGTGATGCAGAAAATTCAGCAGGAATGGTTGGATTTTCAGGGGATGGGAGTTTCAGTTATTGAAATCAGCCATCGCTCTAAAGAATTTATTGCCGTTCTTGACGAAGCACAGTCGCTGTTCCGGGAGTTGACGGGCTTGCCGGATAATTATCGCATCCTCTTTGCTCATGGTGGCGCGCGGATGCAGTTTGCAGCTTTGCCATTGAATTTTGCTGAGCGTGTTTCTTCTCGGAAGTGCCTCTATGTGGAGAGTGGAAATTTTGCTGGATTAGCGGCAAAAGAGGCAAAAACTTTTAGTGACATGGACATTATTGCCAGCAGCGCTGCAACCGATTTTGACCGGATTCCGGAAGTTACAGCCGATCAGATTGATCAGAGCGCTGCTTACCTTCATATCACCAGCAATAACACAATTTATGGAACGCGTTGGAATCAATTCCCAGAGACAGGAAATGTGCCGTTAATTGCCGATATGACTTCGGAATTGCTTTCCCGCCGGATTGACTACAGTCAGTTCGGTGTTGTCTATGCCGGATTACAGAAAAACCTCGGCCCTTCAGGAATGGCAATGGTGATTATTCGTGAAGATCTGCTGGGTTATGCTGCTAAGCAGACACCGACATTATTGAACTATACCCAATGTAATAAAGATAACTCTCTTACAAATACCACGAACACCTTTGCGGTATACGTTATCAAGTTAGTCCTTGAATGGCTCAAAGAGCAGGGAGGCGTGGCCGCGATTGAAAAACTGAATGAACAAAAAGCTGCACGACTGTATCAGGTTATAGATGGTAGCGATTTCTATCGCGGGATAGCTCAAGCCGAATCTCGCTCAATCATGAATGTCTCATTTAAATTGGCAAGTGAAGAGCTTGATGCTAAATTTTTGCAAGAAGCTGATGCTGCTGGACTCTATGCTTTAAAGGGCCACCGGAACGTTGGTGGTATCCGCGCTTCGATCTATAATCCTATGTCGATGGTCGGGGTGGAAAAGCTGGCGAAGTTTATGGAGGAATTTCAGCGAAAGAACGGATAGTATTTGTCGAAAAACATTACACTGAGGCCCGTGCAGATATTTCTGTGCGGGCCTTTTTTGTAAGAGAAACTGACAAAGTTTAATAATTCAGCTAAAAGAATGACGGAATTTGTTATCATTAATTCTTTGGAGGTGTCTGAAAAACCAGAGAAATTTTTAAGATAACCTCCCAGCCTTTGTTCATTTTTTAAATATCCAGAATTGTTGGCTCTTTGCTTGCAAATAGAAATGAGAAAAGAAATAATTTTATGATTTAAGGAGACAGGATGAAAAAGTATTTTCCAGTATTATTTGTTGTTAGCTTTTTGCTTTTTGCAACGTCGGCATTTGCGTATACGATTGCAGATAATTATGAGGGTTCCGATGGCCATGGCTATGGCGATGTTATTGGAAGCGTAGATCAATATGGTATTGATGGAATCAATGTAAGTTTTTCAGAGAAGTATATGACCGTTGATATCTATACTGGTTTTACTGAGTCAAATGATTCTTATAATACGAAATATGGTGATTTATTTATAAGTACCAACGGATGGTCCCCATACGGTAGCGAGCCTGGATATACGAGTGATGATAGCACCAATGGCGAAGATTGGGAGCTTGTTTTTGATACAAGTGAAGGAAAGCTTTATTCCGGGTTCGACTATTTACTGTCGACAGAAGCAGATCCCTATATTCAAGGTGGATTTATTGTTCGTGATGGTCAAGAAGTTTTGCGCAAAGATGGTACAGGAACAGCTTTAAGTGATAATAGCTTTGTGGATATGACATCCCTTGGTGATTATATCACTTACAATATCTCTCTCTCGAGTTTATCTGGTGCCACTGATATTGGTCTTAAATGGGGGATGACATGCGCAAATGATACAATCGAAGGTGCTGTTACTGCTCCAGTTCCTGAACCAGCCACCATGGTTCTGCTGGGTTCCGGTCTGATCGGATTGACTCTCTATAGAAGAAAAATAAAAAAATAGGATTCCAGAAAAGAACGATTGAAAAGAAAGGGAGAGCCATTAAATCGGTTTTCCCTTTTTTTATTGGGGGGGTATAGCTGTTTCGATTGCAAAGAAAAACACAAAACGTTATTCGTAGTTGTGCTTTATGGGAGATTGAAATTTTGGAGATTAGGGTAAAGAAAATCAGGCAACAGGTAATGGAGCTTCGGTAAACTGCTGAATAAATTTCTCCAGTTTACTCAATTTATCGGGCTCTAATTCCTGAAAGCGAATACTTCCTCGGCGAACAGGAATGATATTGTCTCGTAGGCGGTGATCAGAAATTGTTTTGATCGGGATATCATCAACAATCAATTGCTCGTTATAGTAAAGACTGATTTTCTTAACTTCAGAGCGTTTGAGCTTTTGTCCAAGATAGCGAAAAGAAAGTCCACCTTCACTGATATCCATAATATGGTATGGGAGGGATTCCGGCCCTCGATTGACCAGAACCAACGCACGATCAGTAGCTTTAAAGCGCTGATAGGATCTCACTGGGCTATATTGAATACGACTTTCCATTTGGATTCTCCTTCGTTTGAATCAAGAACTCTACCCTGTTCCGGTATTGCTTTTAACGGGCCTATAATCTCATAGATTAAAAATGTTAGCAAATGTTATGCCCTTGTCCTTATTTTGTATGATCGACAGGTACAGCAAAAAAAGTCTTTTAGATAAGCTATTGAAATATAGCTATTATGTTTGAAGTTTTAATTTATGACCATTTTTTTTGAGGGGAAATCACAGGGTATTGATGTCATAATGAGGGCTGTTTTCTTGTAACTGTCGAAAATTTTTACAATTTTGAAAAGATGAAAAGATTGAAAATTAGACGACAAGACATTCTTGGGTTTCTGGCGTTGTCAGCTGCTGTTTTCTTGTTTGTGGGTGGTCCGGGGCCAGAGTCTTTGCGCAGTTTTCGCTATCTCTGGGGAATGGGCCATTTATTCTGCTTTGCTCTCTGGGCTTATCTTTATGTGTGCTGGCGGCCTCATCTCTCTTTTAAACGTTATTTATTTGAAATTGTTTTCTTTGCCACTTTGTTTGGTGGACTCAGTGAGTTAATACAGTCTCAAATTGGTCGTGAAGCAGCCTGGTCAGATTTGGGAAATGATATTGTCGGAGCTTTGGGGGGACTGTGTTTTTTTTCTGAATCAAGAAAGACAGTCGCGGTCTGGCGACTAAGAGTACTCCAAGCTCCTATCATGCTTTTGACTCTTTGGATATTATTGCCTGTCAGCAAAGTTCTTGTGGATGATCTGGTCAGCTGGAGACAGTTCCCGCTTTTGTCTGGTTTTGAGACGCCATTAGAAAAGACTCGCTGGAGTGGGAGTGCGAGACGTAGAATTAGCAATGACATATTTTTTGCGGGGACGTCTTCTCTGCAGGTGGAGTTAAGCCGTCAACGCTACTCAGGTATCGGACTTAAGGATTTTCCCCGCGACTGGAGTTCTTATGGGGCAGTGAGTTTGCAGGTGTTTAATCCTGATAATGAAAACTTAAATCTCCATTTCAGGATTCATGACCAGCATCATCGTGACTATAAGAATGTCTATAGTGATCGTTTTAATGCCAGTTTTGATCTCATTCCCGGATGGAACCACCTCGAGGTTTCTTTAGCAACAGCTGAACATGCCCCTAAAAACCGGCTGATGGATATGCATCATATTGCCGGTATGGGTTTATTTGTTGGCAAGCTGACCCATTCCCGCACGATCTATCTTGATGATGTAAGGCTTCTTCCTTGATCTCAAGTCTTGGACATTGACATGTTTTCGCTATGGTCTTAGAATCCCACCGCTCAGCTAAAATACCCTGTCATTGATTTATGTTGTTACGGAGAGGTCGATAAAATGAAAGTTCTGATAACCGATGAAATTTCCGATAATGGTTTGCTCCCACTGAATGAAGATCCCCGCATTCAGATCGATAAAAAGCTGGGTTTATCAATCCCTGAGCTTCATAAAGTTATCGGTGGTTATGAAGCGATTATTACCCGCAGTGGAACGCTGGTCGATAAGGCCCTCCTTGATTGCGCCGACAACCTGAAAATTGTTGCCCGTGCCGGGGTTGGAATCGATAATGTTGATGTTGATGCTGCCAGCAGCAAAGGGATTATTGTTGTCAATGCCCCCTACGGCAACGTGAATTCAGCTGCTGAGCATACGATGGCTATTATGCTCTCTCTGTTTCGAAATGTGCCCATGGCAAATAGCAGTCTGAAAAGTGGCGACTGGCAGCGGGCGCTTTTCACGGGTCGTGAACTGAAGGGCAAAACGGTTGGAATTATCGGTCTGGGTAAAGTTGGTGGCCGGGTGGCGCGTAGATGCCGGGCTTTTGAAGCAGAAGTGATGACTTATGACCCCTATATTTCTGAAAAACGTGCTGATGATTTTGGTGTAAAGCTTTTGCCATTGGAAGATATTATCCGTTTTTCTGACATTATTACCGTTCATACTCCGTTAAATGATGAAACGCGCAACATTGTTTCTGCAGAAAGCTTTAAGGGAATGCAGGATGGAGTCATCATTATCAACTGTGCACGAGGTGGTATCATTAACGAAGCCGCCATGCTGGAGGCTTTAGAAAGCGGTAAATGTGCTGGTGCAGCGTTTGATGTCTGGAGTGAAGAACCTCCTAAAACAGATGTTTTGAGAAAATTGATCAGTCATCCCAAAATGCTGGTCACTCCACATCTCGGGGCCAATACCTTTGAAGCACAGAAAAATGTTGCCGTTGATGTCAGTAAAGAGATTGTGAACTATGTTGATGGTCGACCTATGGAAAATGCGGTGAATATCCCCCGCTTTGACCCGGATCAGATGGAACATATGAAGCCATTTATGCAATTGGTTTCCATCCTTGGTGATTTTATCTCCCAGTTGGCACCACCAAACCCCAATAAAATTACTTTCACTTATAATGGCAAGCTGGCTCGCTTTGACTGTGCTCCTTTAAGTGTCTGTGGTTTGGCGGCACTCTTGAATCATTGTTCTGATCAGGATGTTAATATGGTCAATGCCGGTTTGATTGCTCGGGAAATGGGAATTGAAGTTGAGTCCATCCGTTCAACGGAAACCGATTCCTTTTCCAGTCTGATTACATTGAGTATTGAAACTGCTCAGGGGCGCAGGACAATTGCCGGAACCTTATTTGAGGGAACTCCAAAAATCGTCAAGATGCGTAATTATGCCATCGATTTCCGCCCGGAAAAACATATGTTGGTTATCAACTATCAGGATCGTCCAGGGCTGATTGGTAAGATTGGAACCGTTCTCGGAGAGGCAGATGTTAATATCGGGAATATGAGTCTTGGCCGACGGGAGAAAGCTGGGGAAGCAATGGTGGTTTTCTCGGTAGACTCTCTGGTGGATGAAGCCACTTTACAAAAGGTGAGCGATGCCGTCAGTGCAAAGTTTATTAAGGCTGTTCATCTGGACCAGGTGTAACGACCTTTAGTCATTTCAATAAATTGTTCTTTAAAGGCGACTTTCGGGTCGCCTTTTTTGTTCTACTTTTTATGCCTATTCGGCAAACAAAGGCAAATTACAAGAGGGAATGATGCCCCGCTTTTCGGCACGATCAAGCAGACTTTTGACAGCCTGAATCCCTTCATCTCCCAGGTCGATGGAGAAGTCATTAACATAGAGATCAATGTGATTGCGAATCACGCTGTCATCTAATTCCTGAGCATGCTGTTTGATATAGGCTTGTGGTTCATGGGGATGTGCATAAGCATATTCAATGCTGTGGCGCAGGGCCTTGTCAATCTGATGGATCAATTTTGTCCCTAAAGTTCGCTTGGCAAGAATCCCCCCCAGAGGAATCGGACAGCCTGTTTCTTCTTCCCACCATTGCCCCAGATCGAGAACTTGTTTCAACCCGTGTTGCTGATAAGTAAAGCGTGATTCATGAATGATAACACCGGCATCCACTTTTCCTTGTGCTACCGCAGCCATAATTTGATCAAAAGGGAGAATCAGAACATCTTCATAACCCTCAGAATGGAGTTGAAGTAAAAGGTTGGCCGTTGTGAGTTGTCCGGGAATAGCTATCTTTTTCCCCTGGAGTTGTGCCATAGAAGTGTTGTTCCCGGCAACAATCAAAGGGCCGCATCCCCTTCCAAGAGCGCCACCGCTGCGTAAGAGAACGTAGTCTTTGCGCAGATGACCAAAGGCATGATATGAAATTTTTGTGAGATCAAGCTGACTTTGCAAGGCTAACTGGTTAAGTGTCTCAACATCTTCAAGCTGTTCAATAAACTTGATCTCCAGGGAGGGAATTTTTCCATGGATCAAGCCATAGAAAATAAATGTATCGTTAGGGCAGGGTGAGTAGCCCAGATGCAGTTGCTGCATTGTTCTTCCTCTCATTCTTTATCTGGAGGGCCAGTGTTTCAGTAGTTTTAAGATCCCTCGCTGCGCCGTCTCAGTACCACGATCAATGTCCCATAGTTGTGGATCACGAGTCCCGGTTGGATTCGAAATGCCACGCAGTTCCAGGAGAGGGACATTAAATTCCGAACAAACCTGTGCTGCTGCAGCTCCTTCCATATTTTCGCAAATACCACCTGTCCGCTGTTGCAGGTTGATGCTTGAATCCGAGGTGCCGCTGCAGCAATTGATGG
Source organism: uncultured Desulfuromusa sp. (assembly GCF_963675815.1). Taxonomy (NCBI): domain Bacteria; kingdom Pseudomonadati; phylum Thermodesulfobacteriota; class Desulfuromonadia; order Desulfuromonadales; family Geopsychrobacteraceae; genus Desulfuromusa; species uncultured Desulfuromusa sp. Next base: position 1,154,202 of record NZ_OY776574.1, on the reverse strand, counting down.
TGACGAATGGACCACAGGTGACATCTGCGAGGATCTGCTGTGCCCAGATGAAGAGTTCCGGATCGAGAGGAATTGATTGCTTTATCACAGGTGTCAGTTGTTTGTCCTGTGGAATATCGAGATGATCAAGAGGAATAAATTTGTCATCAGTGGTCACGCCCAAATCGCCAAAGATTTCAATATCGGCCAAAGCCAGGTCTCCAATCTCAAGACCGCTATCCGGGTAGCATCCGCCGCAACCGCACAGGAAGACAGCCGAGGGAGAATGGGCATTCAAGATTTTTGTTAATTGAATTGCCATGTTAACCTGACCAATTCCTCCGTGGCAAAGAAGGATGTCCTGATCTTCCAGGGATCCTGCAATGATTTTGATCGACCCGCTTGAGAGGAATTGAACCCGGGTCATGTTTTGACGCAGAAGTTTTGTCTCCAGGGAGGTTGCAGCAAGGATCAGTAACATATCAGCTCTTGAACCAGCCATGGCGGATCAGATCGCGACGCAGGTCGCTCCCTTGATTACGAACCATTCCATGGTACCAGAACCGATTTTGTTTTAAGGAGATTTCCGTTGGAGGATCAAGGCGTTTACGATGGTCTGTGAGGATTTTTCTAAACGCGCTATCGGCTTCAGAGATGATGGAAGTAATTTTGTCAGCCAAGAAATCTGGAGCCAACTCTACCACCAGCTGGATTGTGTCACGAATGACGAGCCCCTGTCTGTATTCCCATAGATCGCCGTCAAAAGTATGCTCACACTCCGTGACAAAATCACTCCAGTCCAGCAGTAGCCCACCAAACTCAACTTCGGATAATTCGTGATCCGGGAGCTTTGACTTGATTAATTTTTCAATTTGTTCCTGTTCTTTGCGGGTGAGGAAAAATGAAAGACCTTCATCGACCTGATACATGTCGAGTTGTTCAATCAGTTCCTGACAAAAAATGCCGGCATCAAGGTCGCTCGTATTTAAATTGTGCAGAGATTCAGGGAGCTGTTTTTTATCCATCCCGAGTAGGGATAGATGGTCGTGTCCAAAATCGGCAGGGAGAACCAAAGCATTATTGTACGGAATCTCATGATGGTGGAGAAAATTGCTTAAACGCAAGTGATTGTCGGTAAAGAAGGTGAGCACTTTTTCCTCAGAAAAGAAAAATTCCAATCCTTTACGGTTATTCGCGATGCCAAATCCTACAAAACCATCGTGGATCATCCGGGAAAGATATGGCGTCACGTTTTTGAGAATATAGTCTGTTGAGAGATACGGTGAATAATAGACAGATGGGATTGAGCGCCGATTATCTCCACTGGGCCTAAGAATAAGAGTTTCGTCAGGGTAGTATTCAAGAATAAAAAAGGATTCGTCGGGGAAAAAACGTGAAAATTGATTAAAGACAGCCGCTATTTTCCCAACATCAGCAATTGCTGTGAAACGGTAAGCACTATCGCAATCTTCCAGAAGTGAGTACTCATAACCTTCGCACGGTTGAATTTTTTCGCTGCTGTTCTTCCAGCGGCGAACTCCCGCAGGGAGATTAAGTCGCTCTGCCAAGCTGGGTTCCTTTCGAACAGAGAATATTGATAAAGAGATAAGTAAATTATTTTTGCAGACAAGTCAATAAAGGGGGTGTCTCCATGAAATGAAAGCAAGTTAATTTTAAAAATAGATGATTAGTTTCTTGATATGAAGCTTTTTAAATGTTATACAGAATCCTTGAATTATCTATTCTAAAAGGAGTGCCACATGCTTGGTCCCCAATCATCTCTGGTTATGTATGACGAAGAGTACCAGCGGATTCTGCTTTTATTAGAAAGATTGTTACGAGAATCGAATTCCAAGGTTATCTTTCTGGTTGATAAGAATGGTCAGTTGATTGCTGCAACTGGTGAGACGGCAAATCTGGATACGACAAGTCTTGCCTCCTTGACCGCTGGGAATATTGCTGCCACGGGGGGGTTGGCTAAGCTGATTGGTGAAAAAGAATTTTCGATTCTGTTTCATGAAGGCGAGAAGGACAATATTCATATTTCCATTATTGGTGGACGTGTCATTCTTGTTGTTATCTTTGATCAGCGAAGTTCCCTTGGGCTGGTACGCCTAAGAGTTAAAAAGGCCAGTAGAGATCTTGCTCTGGTTTTTGAGGATTTGGTGAACAAAACAAAACAGGAGTCTGTATCAACCAACACTCCCAGTCCATTTGCTGAAATAACAGATGATGACATTGACAATCTTTTCAACTAATCGAGGTTTAGCAGATGTCTTTTATAAATTATGCATCGCGTGAGATTAACTGTAAAATTGTCTATTATGGACCAGGTCTGTGCGGTAAAACGACCAATCTCCAGTTTATCTATAATAAGACGGCCGAAGAATCAAAAGGAAAAATGATCTCTTTGGCAACAGAGACCGAGAGGACTCTGTTCTTTGACTTTTTGCCTCTGGCTCTTGGGGAAATTCGTGGTTTTAAGACCCGGTTTCATCTGTATACTGTTCCTGGTCAGGTTTTTTATGATGCTTCACGAAAATTGATCCTCAAAGGGGTCGATGGTGTCGTTTTTGTTGCTGATTCTCAGGAAGAACGGCTTGATGCCAATATTGAAAGCCTCGAAAATCTTAAAGATAACCTTGATGAACAGGGTTTTGACCTCGAAAAAATCCCTTTTGTTATCCAATATAACAAGCGAGATCTGCCTAATGTCAGTTCCGTTGAAGAATTGAGTGCGCTGCTGAATCCACGAAAGGTACCAGAGCTGGAGGGGTGCGCTATGAGTGGGGAAGGAGTTTTTGAAACCCTTAAAGCTGTCGCTAAACTTGTCCTCAATGATTTGAAAAAAGGGGGTTAAAATCCCCATCTAAAAAAGGCTTGACAGGGCTGGGGCAATTTCCTATATTTCGTCTCCGCAACACACTATTCCCTTTTAGCTCAGTTGGTAGAGCATCTGACTGTTAATCAGATTGTCGCTGGTTCGAGCCCAGCAAAGGGAGCCATAACACTCAGGGACTTACGGCAATACGCTGTGAGTCCCTTTTTAGTTTTAGGCGTTTAAGTCACAAGATAGGTAACAAGTATTGGTTTTATTCCCAAAATAAACTGTATTTTCAATCTGTTTTCATGCCGCTTAAATTGGAAGTAACTCAAACATCTCCCTATTCAGCATTAAGAGAGCATAAGTGGTTTCTCGCCGTATCCGATCGATTTTACTCCTGACTCTGAATAAATCGATGAAGGCAAGCCAGTATGCGTTTTTTAGCTAATCAAATGTGTCGATAGTTTTTACACTAAACACCTATGAGTTTAAGCTCTCCACTAACATACTGAAAAAACAAAGTTATATCTCGGGCATGAATTGTGCGTTTAGTTTTCAGTAGTTATAATTATTTTAGCAAGAAAATGGAGGAAAATTAAATGATACGTTTCTTTGTTGCTCTGACTGTAACGATTCTGCTGCTCGTTTCACAATCGGCCTTCGCTATTACCTATGATGTTTTTGATCCTAATGATGCTACTGGTTCAGCCAATATAAGTTCATGGATAAACAATCTGGGTGGAGATATTACTGTCCATGAAGACTTTGAGGACATTGGCGTCACCGATGGTGCCAATTGGTATGACTCTCTCTCAACTGGAATTGGCACATTCACGGCTATTAGTGGTCTTGGAACAGGAGAGACGAGTAACCCAGATGGTGATCTCAAATTTGCGGTGCTGGATGATTATAATTATGGTCGCTTCAATACCACCGATTCTGGAACAAATTATCTGGACTCTGCAGATGTCAAAGTAATAACATTGATCTTGAATGATAGTTTAAACCTGTCTAACCTGTTCTTTTACATCACTGATGCTAGTGACTGTAACGCTACCACTACAACAGGCGCAAACGCTGATATTTCACCATATCCTGTTAGTAATTTGTCGAACGGCAACGAACGCTTCGTCGGTATCAGTTTGGGTGCAGGTGAAGGCTTTATAGAAAGCATCACTTGGACGGTTAGCACATCTTCAGATGGTTATGGCTTGGATGATTTTTCCTCTGTCGCCCCCGTCCCCGAACCTTCTACCATTCTCCTTCTTGGCAGTGGTCTGATAGGTCTTGGCTGGTACGGCCGGAAACGCAGAAATGCATAGTTTAAGACATTTCCATAAATAGTTTTAAAGCGGGGTCAATAATGGCCCCGCTTTTTTATTTGGTTTGTCTGAACCTATCTATTTTAGACATTCAGACACTTCCTTTTTAATAGCGTAGGAAACTTCTAGATACCTGCAAGAAAGCTCTACTTTTGGCTTGTCCGATTTTCCGGGAGGAGGTCAGTCGCCCGTAACGAATTATGGCAACTATAAAAGGGGATAGTTTTCGTCGGGTTCTTTTGTCTGGGTGAGGATGGTCGAATCCCCCGGTTTCGGACTGGCATCAACCAGATTCAACTCGCCAAGTGGGATTGCCTGTTGCAATCCCGCCAGACTAAACCGACTGGCGGCATTCCACAACATCCAGCCATGGCTGCCGCTGGCGTCGCTGGCATTGATCTGTGCATGGATTTCAGTTGCTGTAAAACTTCTCCGATCAAAAGCATAATCCTTGAATGCCTGTAACCAGGGACGAAAACGGACAGCAGAGAGCCCCGTCAGCTGACTCGCTTTTTTTAACGAATGCGCAACAACTTCGTAAGAATTTTCCACAGAGTTTGTATGGTTGGGCACGCCATGTGGAAATCCGGAAGGGTAAAGCATGGGGGAGAGATAATCGACACTTTCCGCAAGATCGACCAATTTTTGGCCTATTTTTTGATCCTTATGCTTCCAGCAGATATAACCAAAAATATTGGCGGATGTCATCACCGGATACTCTGCCAGCTGCTGCTTTGCCCGTTGTAAAAAACCGTTGATGGCTGCAACTCGATTGGCACCCGTATTGTCCCGGGAGAACATCAGGTCTGATTTTGCGGGAAAGCGGATATAGTCAAACTGAATTTCATCAAAACCTAAAGCGGCGGCTTCTTTGGCGATATTTATATTGTAATCCCAGACCTCAGGATTAAAAGGGTCGCTCCAGCTGATTTTTTCACGATCTTCCCACAGGTAACCATCGAGGGTATGAACAGCTAAGTCCCGCCTGTTTTTGGCCAGGGCTGCATCTTTAAAAACGACAATGCGGCCAATTGTATAAACTCCCTGTCGCTTTAACTCAGCGAGGAACTCTGGCAGATCTTTCAGGGTTCTGACTCTTTGTGCTCCAACAGCCTTGGCCAGCGGAACTTGACTGCGAAAAGCAATATCTCCCCGAGAGGATTTAAGATCGATAACTAGTGCGTTCATCCCTGTTTCATCAATCAAATGTTGCAGCTGTTCGCGTCGGTCGTGGCTATCGGCCGCCCAATAAGAAAGATAAAGAGCTTTAGGGGTAAAAGGTTGCAGGCGCAGATGAAGCGGAAACGTTACCGGCACTTTTTGTGGCCGGTAGCCGGGAGCCTTGACGATAATTTCTGCAGCGTCGGATGAGAGTTGAAATGCGCCATTTTCATTGCTGAAAGTAAAATCGTCATTGGTGCGCAGTTCCACATGAGTGAGCAGGGTATCTGTCTGGGCATCTCTGACGGTGCCGAAAATAGGATTCAGTTCCGCGGCAGCATATGTGGGAAGAATGATGATGAAAAAAGCGAATAATATCCAATGATATGATTTCACGCGCAGGCCCCGACTTATTGTTGACAGATGCCCGCAGTTTACATGGAGTTTATTAAATAATAAAGAATTATTTAATAAGTGTTAATAAATTGGATTTCAATCCATCAGGTACTGACTGGCGTTGATGAGTAACTGCTGTGAGAATGCCTGCAATGGCCGGGCAGTTAAATTCCAGCAGTGCCAATAAAGAGCTATTCGAATTGTCGTTCCGGGGACAATTTCCTGCAGTTGTCCAAATCTGAGTAATTCAGTGCTTTGCCAGTCAGGGACCATTCCATAACAATGTCCAGATTCAATTACTTCAAAAAATTGTTCAGGAGCGGGGATATAATGAGCTGAAAAAGCATCAGAATTTGTCCCAAAGCATTGTTCACAAAATTGATGGTGCAGGCGGTCTTTACGGTTGAAAATGACAGCTGGTGCCAGTTGTGATGCCTCCAGGGAAAATCCATCTGCAAACCAGTGATTGATAAAAGCAGAGGTTGCCAGAAGCCGATAGGTCATGGTTCCAAGTTTTTCAACGCGACAGCCTTGCATTGGGCTGGATTCAGAACTGATACAGCCAATAACTTCCCCTTCGCGTAGATAGTTATGAGTCTGTTCTTGATCATCAACGCGGAGGTCAATCAGCAGGTCCATCCTCTCCAGTACGGGCTTGATGGCGGGGATGAACCAATGTGCCAGACTGTCAGCGTTAATACCAATAACCAAAGTTGTCCTTGTTGAGTCTGAAGAATCCGTCAACTTCGCAGAGAGACCATCTTCCAGCAGCTTTACCTGGCGATAATGTTTCAATAGCGCTTTTCCGGCGGGTGTGGGCATTGGAGGTGTTGTCCGGGAGATTAAGATCTGCCCGCAGGACTCTTCCAAGAGTCTGATGCGTTGTGAGACAGCAGATTGGGTCAGGAAAAGAACGCGAGCTGCGCGTTCAAACCCACCTTCCTGAACAACTCTGGCTAAGGCTTCAAGGTGTTTGTAATCAAGCATGAATTAATATTAGCAAAATTAATAATAGATAAAAATAAGTAATTTTACTTTTGATATTTTCAAGGCTAACTTGGATGCCTGTTCACTATCCACGGAGAATAAATGATGTTGCCATTTTTACAGGGAATTGGAATCGGCGGGGGACTTATTATTGCCATCGGGGCACAGAATGCGTTCGTTCTGTCACAGGGGGTGCATCGTAATTTTCCGATTCAAACCGCTGTCGTTTGCAGCCTTAGTGACGGGTTGCTGATCTTTCTTGGTGTCAGTGGGATTGGTTCTATTGTCGCGACATATCCCCTTCTGGGGCAGCTGACGACTTGGTTCGGGGCCCTGTTTCTGATCGGCTATGGGGCCCGTTCTTGCCGTGCGGCAATTCAGGGTGGAAGTTTAGATGCAACGGCAAGAAAGATTCCGTCCCGATGGCGATTACTGTTGGCAACCTTGGCTCTGACATTTCTCAATCCGCATGTCTACCTCGATACTTTTATCTTTATTGGGAGTCTCAGTGGTCAATTAGCCCAGGTCGATCGTTACCTGTTTGGAGCTGGAGCGATGACAGCTTCAATCCTCTGGTTTTTCTCTCTGAGTCTTGGCGCCGGTTTTCTGGCCCCTTTATTCCGCAAACCACTTGCCTGGCGGTTACTAGATGGTTTTGTCTGCTTGACCATGTGGGGAATTGCGACTTCTCTGCTCTGGCCCAAACTGCAACATTATCTCAGCTGAACTTCTTTACTTGCACGGGGGACAAAGGTAGACTTCGTCATTACCCTGTATGTGAGGAAGTTATGGTCTCTACAAGTAAGAACCATCCATTCGACAAACTGACCCCTGACTTCATCATGGATGCGGTTGAATCGCAGGGATATCACTGTGACTGTCGGATTTTAACTCTGAACAGCTATGAAAATCGTGTGTATCAGGTGGGAATTGAGGATCGTCAACCGCTGATTGCCAAGTTTTATCGGCCAAAACGGTGGAGCGATGCGCAAATTCTGGAAGAACATGACTTTACTTTGGAGTTGGCTCAACACGAATTGCCGGCGATCGCACCTTTACGTAATGCGGATAAAAAGACTCTGCACCAGTATAAGGGATTTCGATTCAGTCTCTCCGTCTGTCAAGGTGGACATTCACCGGAACTGGACAATCTGGAACATCTGCTGGTTATCGGCAGGCTCCTTGGCCGGATTCATCTCATTGGTGCCGGGAAGCCGTTTCGTAAGCGACCGGTGCTTAACAGTCATAACTTTGGGCATGAATGTGTTGCTTTTATTACCGAAAATTTTATTCCCGTAGAATATCGCGAATCCTATCAAACCCTGACGCGTGATTTGCTGCAACAGGTCGATGGGTGTTTTTCAAGACTCGGGTCTATTTCTCATATCCGCGTTCACGGTGATTGTCACAATGGCAATATGCTCTGGCGTGACGATGTCCCCCATTTTGTTGATTTTGATGATGCCCGCATGGCTCCGGCTATTCAGGATTTATGGATGCTGTTATCCGGCCCGGAAGATCAGCAACGACGGCAGTTGGATAAAATTCTGACAGGGTATGAACAGTTTTGCGATTTCAACCTGACTGAATTGCAATTGATAGAACCACTGCGGACCCTGCGGATGCTTCACTATAGCGCCTGGTTGGCGAAACGCTGGGACGACCCGGCCTTTCCACGCACCTTCTCCTGGTTTAACAGCATGCAGTACTGGGGTGAGCATATCCTCGAATTGCGTGAACAACTGGCCGCTTTGCAGGAACCGTCTTTACAGTTTTAATTATTGTTGGGAGCTTCTGCAATTCTAAAATTGACCATCCGGTTATTGAGCGGACGATCAGGAGCGGAAGTCACTTCTTCAGTTTTTTTGCAAACTTTTCGGCAACAGCAGACTCAGAATAAAGATCAGACAGGCCGCAACGACAATGGTCGGACCGGTCGGGGTATCCCATTGAAAAGAACCATAGAGCCCTGCACAGACCGCAAGGCAGCCAAAAGTACTGGCCAGAATTGCCATGATTTCAGGATTTCCGGCAAAACGTCGGGCGGTTGCCGCGGGAATGATCAACAACGCTGTGACCAACAACATCCCTACAACTTTCATCATGACCGCAACGATCAAAGCAATTAAACCCAGAAACAACCAATTGATACGATCAACCGGAATCCCTTCAACCCGTGCCAGATCTTCATGAATAGTAATTGCCAGCAAAGGTTTCCAAAGCAAGAGCAAGATCAGCAGGGCGAGACCACCTCCGAGGAAAATCCAGCCCAGGTCGCTGTTGCTGATGGCGAGGATATCTCCAAATAAGTAGGCGACAAGGTCAATACGGACATCTTTCATAAATGCCAGAGCGACTAATCCTAATGAAAGAGCCCCATGAGCAAAAATGCCAAGCATTGTATCGCCGGCAAGTTGCCGTTGCTGTTGACTGAGAAACAGAAGAATCGCCAGTCCTTGACAAATGACGATAATTCCCAGGGTCAGATTGATGTGCAGCATGAACCCCAAAGCGACACCAAGCAGGGCAGAGTGAGCAAGAGTGTCACCGAAATAAGCCAGTCGCCGCCAGACGACGAAAGAACCAAAAGGACCTGCAATCAAGGCAACTCCGAGTCCCCCTAACAGAGCCCGGAGAAGAAAATTATCAATCATTGGCGGCTCTCCTGCTGCAGGTTGCACATTCATCATGGTGGTGTGACTGGTCGTGAACATAGATAGCTATATTCTGTACGGCCGTTGGCCCGAACAGTTCAAGAAATGCCGGATCGTTAGTCACTGATTCGGGGGTGCCGCTGCAACAAATATGACGATTCAGACAAAGCACCTGATCGGTTGCTGCCATGACCAGATGGAGATCATGGGAGACCATGAGGACCGCACAGCCTCGCCGATCACGAACCTTTGATATAAGCTGATACAGCTCAATTTGACCATGAACGTCAACTCCTTGCACAGGCTCATCAAGAACCAGTAATTCCGGATCCCGAATCAGAGCGCGGGCGAGTAACACTCGCTGCATTTCACCTCCGGATAGATTTTTCATTGACGATTCAAAAACGTGGGTAGCGCCGACTTCTTCCAGCAACGGCAGAACTCTCGACCTGTCATTGTTACAGGCTAGAAAAAGAAAGCGTTTAACCGTCAGGGGGAAGGTTGGATCCAATTGTAAGCGTTGCGGCATGTAGCCCACTGTTAATCCCCGGCGTTGGGTTACCTGTCCGGTTGTTGGCCGTTGGAGGCCAAGGGCAACACGTAACAGGGTCGTTTTTCCGGCGCCATTTGGCCCGATGATTGTCAAGATCTCTCCAGAACCAATTTTGAAATTGATATTTTCCAGTAAGAGCCGCTTACCCAAAGTAAGATCAACGGCGGAAACATTTAGCAGAGATTGTTCCGGATTACTCATTCTTATCCTCACGACAGATTTTGATTCGACACCGAGGGCAAAGTCCCATAATTTCTACCGTATGTCTATGAACCTCAAAGTCCACATCAGCTGCGCTCTGTTCAATCGCAGCTGTAATCAGAGGTGAATCCAACTCAGCAAAAGCTTTACAGGATTCACATATAAAGAAATGACCATCATGAGGATATTCCGGATGGATACAGCCAACATAGGCATTCAATGAATTAATCCTGTGGATAAGACCAAGATCCAGTAAAAAATCGAGAGCGCGGTAAACAGTCGGAGGTGCGGAACGCCCATCGGGTTGGAGTTTTTCGAGAATTTCGTAAGCGCCTATCGGCTTATGTTGTTGCCAGACAAGTTCAAAAACACGTTTGCGCAATGCAGTAAAGCGCTGTCCTCGTTGTAGACAAAGGTGCTCGGCATTGGTCATGGCGCTTGAAATACAACGCTGATGATCATGTTCTCCACTGATAAATTGGAGTTCTCTGTTTCTTGACATGATAAAAAACCGTTCTCCCTCTTGACTCTTTAAATGTTATATTATAACGTTTCAAAAACTAAACCATTCTAGTCTAATTTATGGAGAAAAACAATGAACAGAATATATTTAATCCTCTTATTGTTAATTATAACGGCAACTCCCCTGTGGGCAGAATCACCTGTTCCACGGGTTGCCGTCAGTATCAAACCTTTGCATTCGCTGGTTTCAGGAGTTATGCAGGGTGTCGGCAAACCGGATCTTGTGGTCAAAAGCGGTGGTTCACCACATGGTTATGTCCTGAGACCCTCTGAAGCCCAATTGTTGTCCAGAGCCCAATTGGTCGTTTGGGTTGGACATGAGCTGGAGAGTTTCCTGGAGAAACCTTTAGCGACTCTCGGGCATAAGGCTATGCAACTGGAGTTGTCTGATGAACTGGAACCTTTCCTGCTATCCGTTCGTCAGGGAGGTGGCTGGGAATCGCATGCCCATAAACATGAGGGCGAACATATGGAAGATGACCATGGTCATGGGGATCATCAACGCACCAAGCCGGATTTACATCTCTGGCTTGACCCAGCTATGGCAAAACGTATTGTCACCCTGACTGCAAAGGCTTTGACTGAACTGGACCCGGCAAGGCAGAGTCAATATCAGGCAAACGCCGGTCAAATGAACGAGCGTCTTGATCAGCTGGATAGGCGCTTAAAAGAAAAACTCGGGTCTGTTAAAGAGGTTCCATATATTGTTTTCCATGCGGCCTACCAATATTTTGAATCGGCTTATGGGTTGAATGTGGTTGGTTCCATTACCCTTGATCCGGGAAGAGCTCCGGGAGCGAAAAAAATCAATGAGATACATCATAAAATTAAGGAGTTGAATGCCAGATGTGTTTTCAGTGAGCCGCAATTTGAATCGCGACTGGTTGCAACGGTTATAGAAGGAACCAATGCCAGGACGGGGGTTCTTGATCCTTTGGGGGCAGATATTCCAGAAGGGCCTGACGCATATTTTCAGCTTATGAGCCGCCTGGGTGACAGTATTTATCAGGGGTTAAAATAAGAAAGTAGATAGATCTAAAAAAACCGCCCCTTCTCAGAGGCGGTTTTTTTAGATCACGTGATTCAATATTTTAAGCAGGCTTCTATTTTAGCTGGAAGCAGAAATCAGATCCAGAAGCAGAAAAATACCTTCTTCAACATAGGGATCGTCGGCAATTTTTTCATCCAGGGTAAGCTCTTTCTTTTCGTCATCATCAGTATTCATCATCCCATGCGCAGGCATTCTTTTGAGCTCGTCGCGAAACTGGTCTCGTTCGGCCAGCATATCTTTGAGTAAAAGGGACTGACGGGTTTCTGCGCGTCTTTTTTCAGCATTTGCAGCATCAGAAATTATTTCCTGGAAATCTTCACTTTGTTTTATTCTGTCAGCACTTGATTTTTTTAAATCAGCAGTGTTTTCAGGGGCACCTTGCCAATGTTGATATTCTGCAGAAGCGATGTGATCCCATGGGAGTGCGTTATCGAGATATTTTTCGCCACTTTCCAATCCGTCCAGGCGAGATGGGAGAACAATATCAGGGCTGACCCCTTCTTCCTGGGTGGATTCGCCACTGATACGGTAAAATTTCTGGATAGTTACTTTGACTGCCCCAAGAGGCATGTATTTTTCCATCCCCCGTAAATTGACAAAACGGTCAAGGTCAAGCAGCGCTTGAACGGTCCCTTTGCCGTGGGTATGTTCATCACCAACGATCAATGCGCGACCATAATCCTGAAGCGCGCCGGCCAGAATTTCTGAGGCTGAAGCGCTGAAGCGATTGACGAGAACTATCATCGGCCCGGTATATTCTACCGCAGGATCATCATCACTCATGACCCGGATTTTTCCGGATCCGTTGCGAATCTGTACGACCGGGCCGGTTTTAATGAAGAGGCCAGTCACGCTGACGGCATCAGATAAAGAACCGCCGCCATTGTTACGCAGGTCAATGATCAAGCCGGAAATATTTTCCTTATTTTGTTTTTGCAGCTCTTCGCGTAAATCGTCGGTACAGTTGCGGTCGGTTTTCCCGCTATAGTCGCGATAAAAAGAGGGGATCTTGATATAACCAAAACGTTGACCGCTTTTTTCATCGGTCACTGTTGTTCCTTTGACAAACGTTTCTTTAATTTCAACAACATCGCGAATAATCGGGACAATCTGCTGGCGTCCGTCGGGCTTTTTAATCGTGAGGCGAACCTCAGTCCCTTTTTTGCCGCGGATCAGCGCAACGGCATCACGAATCCGAGTGTCGGTAATATCAACAGCATCAGCCGTCGCTTCTGCGACCTTGAGGATAATGTCATCCGCTTCCAACTGTCCCTGTCGCGCTGCTGCACTTCCGGGGATAACCCGCACGACTTTGATATATCCATCATCTTCACGTAAAGTTGCTCCGATTCCCTCCAGGGAACCACTCATCTGGATATCAAAATCTTCTTTGGAAGTTGGAGGCAAATAGCTGGTGTGAGGATCGAATGCGTGTGAAATGACATTCAAGTAACGGTCATAATGATCCTGAGGTGTCTCTTCAAGCATCCGTTTCAGGCGGCTGTTGGTTCTTTTGCCAACCTTCTCTTTGGCTTGCAGGAGTAGTTTCTCTGCCGTCTCGTCATCAATCGGCAGCAGAGCGCCATTATCATCGACACCTATATCATCCTCACGTAAGCCAATATAATCACTTAAAGTTTGAGCTTTGATGATTTTTCTCCAACGCTCACGCTGCTCTTGTAAATCGGTCACATAGTTCAGCTTTTCCGGATCAGTTTCAATGCTCTCTTTAACTGTTGGATCAATTCTTTCCTCAAGAAGTTCGGTCACCAGTTCCTGAACCTGTGTGATTCGTTGATTCAGGATTTCCCGCCCTGAAAGAGGTAAGTCCAACCGTCCACGGCGGATGGAGTCATCAATCTGATCTTTAAACAATGTGAGCTTATCTGCGTCTTCCTGCCAGAGAAAACGTTTCTGAAAGTCGAGCTGTTTCAGATAGAGATCAAAAGCAGCTTCTGATAGGGCATCATCGGTCGGTTTCTGACTATAGTGTTTGCCGCTGAGTTGTTGTTGCAGCATATGACCAAGCAGCCGGGCCCTGTTGGTATCAAAGGGATCAACTTCTTTGCTCCATGAACTGACTGGCACGAGCGTAAGCAACAGAACAAAAATAATCCGATTGATATATTTTGCAGGATAAAACATAAAAACAACCCCATACAGTAATGTTTACTAAGCGTTAAAATTTAGCGATTCTAAGGACAATGTACCCCTGACAGACAACCGACCGCAAGAGACAATTCCACATCAAGCATCAGGAAAAGATAAAAGGTTCTGCGGAAAACGATAAAGTTTTGATTTCCTGTTACAATAGAATCCACAGGATACGCTGACGATTTCTTCCGCAAGGCAAATAAAAGGAGCTTTGCTATGACAGAGAAACGTAATTATCGGAGACTCAACTTCAGTTCAGAGGCTGATATAACGATTGACAACGTTGTTCATCGTTGTGATCTGGTGGATCTTGCCCTTCAAGGGGCTTTGTTCAGGTCGGAGAGTCAACTTTCTCTCCCCTTGGGGAGCAGAGCTCACCTGAGTATTTATCTTCCAGAGACATTGATACGAATGCAATTTGTCGGTGAGCTGATTCATCAACATGGAAAATTTTATGGTTTTATTTTTATTTCCGAAGAGGATGAAAGCATGGCTCATCTACGCCGTTTACTTGAATTGAATTTTGGGGATGCAGAGCTGACAAGTAAAGAATTCAGCCACTGGCTTAAACAGGACCCTTCTCATTAGAAGCCTTTCTCTTGGCATTCCTGATTTTGTCGACTATGATAGAAACTTTCAATAATAATTTTACCTGCCAAGGTGTGAAATGCTGGAGTGAGTGATGGCCATTAAACGATGTCAAAAGTGTGAAGAACCTTTAAAGGGAGAGTTTTGGTGCAGTCACTGCAAAACGGTTTTTAAATGTCCTATTCCCGGATGTGGAGCGACAATTAAACCCGGAGCGACTGAATGCCACCGCTGTGGATTGTTTTTTGAAGACTATCTGAACGGCCGTAAAATGTATCGTCGTTGTCCGAAGTGTAAGAAAAAACAAGGTCTTTCTGAGCAACAATGCCGCTTTTGTCATCACTGGTTCAACTGTCCAACCTGTGGGGAAAAAGTTTCAACCAATACTGTTCTTACATGCCCCCGTTGCGGGACATCGCTGCGCTAGGAAACCAGATATAAAAACATAACCTCATCTCCAGGGAGATACCATGCTGACCTTGTTATTGGCCATTCTATGGATATTCTCACTGCTATCTTCTGGGCATGCGTTACTGACCAAGCGTGATCCACGGGCGGCACTGGGGTGGATTATTACGTGTCTGGCAATGCCCGGAATAGGAGCTCTCCTTTACTGGCTATTAGGCGTTAACCGCATCCGTACCCGATCCCGAGAGCTTCAGGAGCATGGACGGGGGATGCACTGGTTACATGTCGACCAACCCCCACGATCAAAAGATATTGCAAACTTTCCTGACAACAGTACCAGCCAACCCCTGATTAAGCTTTCTGATGCGGTCACCCGTCGACCTCTGACTTACGGCAATAAAATCACTGTTCTCTACAACGGTGAGCAAGCTTATCCGGCAATGCTGGACGCTATAGAAGGGGCAAAAGAATCCATTTTTTTATCCAGCTATATATTGAAGCACGACCAGATAGGATGCCGGTTTGCCCAGGCATTAATTGCTGCTGCTGATCGGGAAGTCGATGTCAGGGTTCTGGTGGATGCTGTTGGTGAGCTCTATTCGTTGAGGAAAATTCGCCATAAATTTCGTGGCACCAAGGTGAAGGCAGCAACATTTCTGCCCCTGTCTTTGCTGGGAAGTTTTTATTTTAATTTAAGAAACCACCGCAAGCTACTCATTGTTGATAATCAATACAGTTTTACAGGAGGGATGAATATCCGTGATCGTCATATGGCTGCGGATCAGAACAATCCACGCAGGGTGATTGATATTCACTTTCGTTTTGAAGGACCGATTTGTGAACAGTTACGTGATGCTTTTATGGAAGACTGGCATTTTGCTACAAAAGAAAGTCGTGCCCCACATAAGGAGGTAACGCCACCAATTGTCGGAAATGCCTGCTGTCGGGGGATCAGTGCCGGTCCGAACGAGCGTCATGAAACCCTCAACTGGATTTTACTCGGTGCACTTGCTTGTGCCAAATCTCATATCAGGATCATGACACCTTACTTTATCCCCAATCGGGCTCAGCTGGCAGCAATTAATACCGCCTCACTCCGGGGTGTCAGAGTTGATATCCTGCTTCCTGAAAAAAACAATCTCCCCTATGTTGCCTGGGCATCAAATGCCTTGCTGTTTGAACTCCTTGAACAAAATAGCCATATTTATTTTCAACCTCCACCTTTTATTCACAGCAAATTACTGTTGATAGATGACAAATATGCTCTGATTGGTTCGGCGAATCTGGACCCACGGAGCTTACGGTTGAATTTTGAATTTAATGTGGAGGTGTTTGATGCCGAAACGGTTGCTGAACTGACGTCTCATTTTGATCAGTCTCGTGAGAAAGCTCGTGAAATTTCACTTGAAGAGATGGATAGCCGGACATTGCCGCTCCGTTTGCGAGATTCTTTTTGCCGCCTGTTTTCACCCTACTTATAGGGTCTTTCTATTTTGAGGAGGCGTTGAAGTGCGATTTCAGCGTTCATGTTTCGCTCCTGACCGAACCCTCCTACCTCTTCATAGGGACGGTTAAGGCAGATGATTTCGCTGCGATGACGCTGGTACAGTCGCTGAAAATCAACAGGATTTTCCCGTAGAGGATCGGGTTCCCAGGGGAGATCCGGCTTGCATAGCAGATACCGATGCTCTGATTCTTCTTTAATTCTGGAGCTGATTTCTGCCGGACAGTGACCGAAGACCTCTTCTGCCCAGATTTTGTAGTTGAGAAGATCTGTATCAAAAAAGCCCAGTGGTGCAGCGATGGGAACATTTTTCTGCTGATAATCCAGATGTAAGCGACTCATTTTCAACAATAATTCAAGGTCGTATTCCGGGCCGTTTGTTTCGAGATAATAGCGTGCGTATTCCAAGGCATAAGGAATGTGCAAAAAATTTCCCAAATGTTGAGTAAGTTGACTTTTCCCTGATGATTCTGCACCAGTGATGACAATCCGTATCATGCTTCTCCGCCCAATTTAAAGCTGGTGGTTATGCCGGGAAGATTGGTGCCACTGAATCCAGCCGTAGATGCCGAGTCCGAGAAAAATCGCATATTGAATTGAGTATATGGGTGCTTCTTTGACCCAGTAAATATGAATTCCGAGGAGATTTACGATCAGCCAGATGACCCAGTTCTCCATACGCTTGCGAGCCTGAAGGAACTGCGCAAAAAAGTTCAGCACGGTTGTTGTTGAATCACGCCAGAGCAACGTGGGTTCTGGAATCCAGCTGACTTTAGCGGCTAATCCGGAAATACTAAAAGCCCAGACAGCAATCGCAAGTAACGCGGCGATGGAGATGAGGATCTGATTTTTGAATGGCATCCAGGTTGGAATAAACAGCTCGTGCTGTTGGGCTTTACCCCTGCGGATCCAGACAGACCAGCAGTAGATTTGAATTGGAATATAGGCGAGGTAGAGAATGCCATCGGAAACCAGTTGCCACTGAGTAAAAGCCAGCCATGCTGAAATGACAGCCCATGATATTCCCAAAGCCCATCCCAGAATATTTTGCCGGGCAATTAAGATGACACCAATGACTGCGCTCAGAGTGGCAATAATTTCCAGCGGTGTTGTGCCAAGTAGCTGAAACCATGGAATCGTACCTGAAAAGATGCCGTTTATGAGACTATTATCCAAAATTCATGACCTGTGGGTTTTTAGCCGAAGCAAAAGTAAACGATCGGCACAAAAGATATTTAAATTGTAGCTGAAAGAGAATATTCAGTAACAAAAAAGGTCGCTCTGTCAAGCGACCTTGGGGTTGGTATTATTGTTTTTCACTTTCTCCGGAACCTTCCGGAGCAGCTTTTTTCTTGCCGTCACGCGGCAACTCGCAGCTTGCGGACATTCAGGTTTGCACACCCATCTTTGGTAGAATCCACTTATTCAGTGCATACCAGACAACAACAATTCCTAACAAATAAAACCAGTCCATGTGAGGTTCTCCTTATTGATTGAAAGGTTATTATAACCCAATAAGTAAATAATGGGCAACCTTTAACACCCTCGATCCTTTTCTTAATCCATCGTCTTCAGCGGAGGATTAACTCTTTATCGGCAGTTTGACTTCTATTAACAGCCCTCCTGTTTTAAGGTTTGTTGCTGTAATTGTTCCGGAATGAAGTTTGACTGCACGTTCGGCAATTGCCAGACCAATTCCGGTACCGCCACTCTGGCGATCTCGTGCAGCTGCAACGCGATAAAAGGGATCAAAGAGTTTTAACAATGCATCATCGGGGACACCTGGACCCTGATCCGCAATTTGAATCGTCAATTCTTCCGTGGTTTGAAACAGATTGACAGAAACCGTGCTGCTATCTGCTGTATATTTTATGGCATTGCGAATGACATTTTCCAGGGCTTGGGCGAGCAGGCTGCGCGAGCCAAAATAAACAACAACTTCCGGGGCTTTGTAAGTGACTGTGCACTGACGTGTTTTGGCTTCGAAGTTGGCATCTGCCACCAGATCAGCAAGCAATCCCCGGAGATCGAATTGCTGAAAAGATTCTTTGCTTGCGTTATTTTCCAGCCGAGTCAGGTTCAGCAGCTGTCCAATCATGGTGTTCATTCGCTCTGATTCCAGTGCGATTCGATCAAGTGATTTCGCTTGGGTCTCAGGTCGGTCCTGTTGCCGTGCTAATTCCAACGCAATCCCCAAACGTGTCAATGGAGAGCGTAATTCGTGAGAGATATCCCGCAGCAGGTTTTTTTGTGTTTCCACTAAAGCTTCAATCTTTCCGGCCATTTCATCAAAATCGTGTGCCAGTTCAGCAAGCTCATTTTTTCCTCTCACTTGATGACCAATTCGAACTGACAGGTCTCCTGCAGCAAATTTACGGGTGGCTTGTCGCAACCGACTGATCGGTGAGGTCAATGATCGTGCCAGGAGATAGCAGACGACAGCTGTAATCGCCAGCAGTATTAACAGTTTCCAGCCAAGAAAGCCGTGGGTTATTGCCCTGATCAGACCTCTGGGAGGAGGTCGGTCTGACAGGCTGATGGCAACAAAGTAGGTTTGCCCTGAAGGACTTTGCACCGCACTGGCCAGGCCGTTCCGAGACCCGCCTCTGGGGAAGACAACCTCGCCGGTCTGAAGGGCTCTGTGGATCATGTGCTGCATCCGCATTGGCACGCGAAGTTTTGTTAACGGTTGTCCGTTTGCGTCAAACAGCTGGAGATGAATTCCTGATTTAACGTACAGTTTTTTAGTCAGTTTATCGACCTCTGTGATTCCATCACTTTCAAAAGCTTCAATCGCTTTCCGTCCGTACTCCGTGACTGCTTTTCGGGCAAAATCCTGATGGGCCAGGGGAGGAAACTCTTGATCGCGAAGATAGGTCAGGGCGATAACAGCTGTTGAAACCAAAAGAAGAATCAGCAGGAAATAGGAAAAGAATTTTAGAAACAGACTCCGCATCAGGTTCCGCTTTCCGCCAGTGAGTAAAGGTAGCCGACGCCCCTGATTGTTCTGATCCGCTCCATATTGCCATCAAAGTGACCAAGTTTTTTTCGTAAAGCACTGACATGGACATCGATACTGCGATCATAGGCAGATAAACGCCTCCCCAGCACTTTTTCCACCAGGTCATCCCGGCTGATGACTTCCCCGGCCCGCGATAGCAACACTTCCAGAAGGTTGAATTCAACCGATGTCAGATCGATATTTTCACTCCCCCGCTTTACTGTGCGATTGCTGTTGCAGAGAATCAGATCGCCAACTTTCAGCTCAGTTCCCTTCTGTGTTGATGTGGAAGATAATTCAGTTGTCTCGACACGGCGTTGAATGGCCCGGATACGAGCAACCAGCTCACGGGGGTTAAAAGGCTTGGGAAGATAATCATCGGCTCCCAGTTCTAAACCGACAATCCGGTCAATATCGTCTCCCCGGGCGGTCAGCATAATGACCGGAACCTTGCTGCTCTCACGAATCTTTCTCAGGACATCAAACCCGTTTAATTCCGGTAACATCACATCCAGAACCACCAGCACATATTCGTTTTCTAACGCCTGATCGGCACCCTGTTTGCCATTGTTTATGGTCTCAACAGAAAAACCTTCTCCCGTGAGGTAGTCATTCAACAGTTCACAGAGCTCAATGTCATCATCAATGACCAGAATTCGATTCATCTTTTCTCCTTACCTATTCTCTCTGATCAATCATAGCTGGATTGGTTACCATTTCGGTGTAAAGAATTGTTAAGAGCTAAAGCATTTGCAAACTTTACATAACTTTACCTGATTTTCACAGCACTTAACCCACTTTTCAGATTCTTTGCTTTATAGTGACATCATCAAACAAGAAAACAACTCACTATAAACCTGAAGGAGAACATTATGAAAAAGACAACAATTATTCCCGTTTTATTGGTCACCCTTCTGCTGTCTGCCGGAACCTCTTTCGCATGGCCTGGAGGTCAAGGCAAGAGGGCTTGTGATAATTCATATCATCGCCAAGGGCAGAGGATGAACTATGAGCAACATCAGGTGCGGATGGAAAATCGATTAGAAAAAATGGCTGTCATTCTTGATCTGACGGAAGAGCAACAGACGCAAATCGAAGCTTTGATTGAAAAACAGTGGCAGGACCGACAATCCATGCGTGCACAAATGCAAACCAGTCGGAATGATTTGCGTGCATATAAACAGGGAAACGAGTTCAATGAATCCGAATTTCGCGCCAAAGCACAGAAACATGCTGATTTAAAAACAGAGATGATGGTTCAGCATGCCAAAACCAGGCAGCAGTTGTTCGCAGTGCTGACCCCGGAACAACAACAAAAAGCTGAAAAGCTTCGGGCTCTGCATGGTGAAGGGTTCTTTGGACCGCAGCATGGAAATCGTGATGGTTATGGTCAAGGGATGCGTAGTGGAAAAGGGTGTGGGCAGCGCTGGAATTAATAGCCGCGGTACCCCCTTGAGGAAAATTTCAAAGATCGAGAACGTGGTTTTCAGGGGCAAGATTTAAATACCAGATTGTCATAAAAATAAAAAGCGGGTTCCAGATATGGAGTCCGCTTTTTTTATTTAACAATGGACCAGATCAAAGGTCTGTTTTGAATCGCAGACTCTACGAGTTGATTTCCCTATAAACTCTGATACAAATTAATTATAGAGAGTGATTGCCAAGGCCGGAGAAAGGAGTCCTATGAGTTATAAAACGATTCTCGTTTATGCTGACTGCGGTCAACGGACTGCCGTGTGTATTGAGGTTGCTATCCGCATGGCAATGCAACATGATGCCCATCTGATCGCACTCTACACACAGGAGCCATTTGTGATTCCTGCACATTTGATACAAGCGGGTGAAGAGGTCATCAAAACCCAGAAAAAGTTCGCGGATGACGAAGTGGCCAAGGTTAAATCGGCTTATCATAATCAGGCGTTGAGCATGGGTTTCACAAATAATGAATGGTTATACACTCAAGGTTTCCCAGTCGATACCGTTGCAGAGCAGGCTCGTTATGCAGATTTGGTCATCGTAGGGCAAGCAGACTCTTCCGATAAATTAAATGTGAACAAGGATTTTACCGCACAGTTAATGCTTGCTGCCGGCCGGCCGGTATTGATTCTCCCCTATGCAGGCAGTTTTCTCAACATAGGGCGTCGCATTTTAATCGCTTGGAATGCGAGTCGCGAGGCGACACGAGCCATCACCGATGCACTGCCGCTCCTTAAACGAGCGGAAAGCGTTCATTTATTAGCTCTTTCCTCTAAATATGATGCTCAGAACCATATCCCGGTTGATGAGACCGTTCTTTATCTTGCACGTCATGGTGTCAATGTTGAGGTCGCAAGGGATCGTGTCACCAAAATTGATGCGGGAAATGCAATCCTGTCTTGCGCTGCTGATCTTGGTTCCGATCTCCTGGTTATGGGCGGTTATGGTCGTTCCCGTTTGAGGGAATGGGTGCTTGGCGGGGCAACCCGAACAATACTGGAATCAATGACGCTGCCGACACTGATGTCTCACTAACATGTTTTAACACCGGCACTGTATCTACTTCAAAGAGAATCAAATCCAGGCGGGGTCAGGAGTGGCTCCGCTTTTTTGTTGCATGCATCGGATATTGACTTTTGCCATTGAAAATTGGAAAAACACTGTTTCCAAATCATATGAATGTTAATTTTATTGACACGTGGTCTTGCTTGGATGGAATATCCTTCTGGTAAGATTTTGTAGAGGAAGTTGCGTGGCGTTGTAAAAAAAATAAAAACAGAAAGCTATTTTAAAATCAGCTTTAGAGTTTTTCGCCATCCATCCACTGATTCAAGTTTGATTCATGGAAAGTCCGACAACCTCCCGGAACAGATCTCTCATAACAATCAACCGTATTCTATCCTTTTGGAGCGCCGAAACAATGAAACAAGAAAAAATTAAAAGTATTCTATTGTTGGGGATACTTCTTCTGCCGGTAATTTCCCCACCGATTATTGAAGCGGCTCCAAACAAAAAGTCATCTCCCCAACCACTGGTTATGGTCTCCACAGTGACAGAACAGGATATTAATCCCATAGCAGAATATGTTGGGCATGCGGAAGCGGTTCAAACAGTAGATCTGCAAGCACGCGTCAGTGGGTTTCTGGAGCAGGTTCATTTTAAAGAGGGAAGTTATGTTCAGTCCGGTGAACTGCTTTATACGGTTGAGGCCGCACCATACAAGGCACTGGTTGCAGCAAATAAAGCGCGCGTCGCTAAAGCACAGTCAATTCTGTTAAAAACCAGTCAGCATCTGCAGCGGATTAAAGCTGTCCGTTCCGGTGGAGTCCCAGTCACTGATATTGAAACCGCTGAAGCTGCGGAACAGCAGGCACGTGCGGAACTGCAGGAGGCCCAGGCAAACTTGCGCCTCGCAGAAATTGACCTAGAATATACGCAAATCTCAGCTCCGATCAGTGGACGTATCGGGGCGACAGCATTGAGTAAAGGAAATCTGTGCGGGCCTGGATCCGGAGTTTTGGCGCAGATTGTTCAGCTGGATCCAATCCGAATACAGTTTTCCATCAGTGAAAATGATGCTTCCGTTATCAAAACAGCGCAGGCTGACGCTGAAAATGACTCATCAACGAACATCATGAAACCACAACTCAAATTGTTGAATGGGCAAATGTTGGCGACGTCCGGGCGTATTGATTTTGTAGATAACCGTGTGGATCCGGCAACGGGCACTGTTGCTGTTTGGGCATTATTTACTAATCCTGCTGCAGTTTTATTGCCCGGACAATACGTCACTGTTGCCTTGAGTCGCAGTCAGAGACAATTGAAACCGGTAGTTTCTCAGGTGGCAATTCTTGAAGATCGCTCTGGGCGCTATGTTCTGGTTGTAGATGAAGAGAATAAAGTAGAACGAAGACGCATCAAAACCGGGATCGCTGTTGGATCCTTCTGGGTAGTTGAAGCAGGCTTGCAGGTTGGGGAGAATGTCATTATTGAAGGATTGCAAAAGGTTCGCCCGGGACAACAGGTTCAAACCACAACAGCCGACATGACGAAGAAGGATTGATCGATGATTTCAAAAGTATTCATTGATCGTCCGCGGCTGGCGGTAGTTCTGGCGATTCTTATGACTTTGGCGGGAGCGATTGCAATGATGAATATTCCGGTCGCCCAGTATCCGAGGATAACACCGCCGACCCTTCGTGTCAGTGCAACTTACCCCGGTGCAAACGCACAAGTTTTAGCAAACAGTGTCGCAACAACGATAGAAGCGGAAGTGAATGGCGTTGAAGATATGCTCTATATGTCTTCTTCTTCAACCAACAGCGGTCGCTATAGTTTGAGTGTGACCTTTAAGATTGGAACCGATCCTGCCATTGCCCAGGTCAATTTGCAAAATCGGGTTCAGGCGGCTATCGGAAAATTACCTAATGAAGTTGTAGAACAGGGGGTGACCGTACGCAAGGGTTCCTCTGATATGCTCGGAGCTATAAGTTTCTATTCCCCTGACGGCACCCGCGATAAACTGTTTTTAAGTAATTATGTCAGTAGCACCATCAAGGATGCTGTTATCCGCATCGATGGGGTCAGCGATGTTTCAATCTTTGGTGAACTTGTCTACAGCATGCGGATCTGGATGAATCCTCAGCGGATGACGGCCTTAGGATTGACAGCGGATGATTTGACTACAGCAATCCGACAACAGAATATTCAGGCTGCTGTTGGTACGATCGGTTCGGAACCGGTCAACAAGGGGCAACAACTTCAGTACACTGTTCGTGCATCTGGCCGTCTCAAGAATGTCGACGAGTTCAATAATATTATCGTTCGCTCAAATGCTGAAGGGGGGCTGGTTCGGGTGAGCGATATCGCCAGAGTTGAGCTTGGGGCAGAATCCTATAGTACCCGTTCTATCCTCAATGGTGGACCGGCGGTGACGCTGGCGGTTTACAGCTCTTCCGATGCCAATGCCCTGGCAACCATGCAGCGACTGACAAAAGAGTTGGCAATGTTGGCGCAGCGTCAACCGAGTGATGTTCAGTACCAAACCATCTATGATTCAACTCGCTATATTGCGACAGCCATCCATGAAATGGTCTGGACCCTGTTTCTCACCTTTCTGCTGGTCGTAGCGGTCACGTTTGTCTTTCTTCAGGATTGGCGCTCGACCCTGATACCGACCATGACCATTCCGGTTTCACTGATCGGTACTTTTGCCGTGTTGCTGGCTCTGGGTTATAACGCCAACACGATTTCCCTGTTTGCTCTCATTATGTCGATTGGGTTGGTCGTCGATGATGCCATTGTCGTGGTGGAAAATGTTTATCGGGTGATGCATGAGGAAAATCTGGACCCAACTGCGGCATCGATCAAAGCGATGGGACAAGTGACTGGGCCAATTATTTCAACGACGCTGGTGTTGCTTGCGGTCTTTATTCCAGTTGCATTTCTTCCCGGTATTACCGGCCAGCTTTACAAACAGTTTGCTGTGACCATGTGTACCGCAGTGGTGATTTCAGCTTTCAGTGCATTGACCTTGAGTCCTGCACTCTGTTCGGTTTTGTTGAAAAGGCCAGCGCTTATCCATCATGGGCCCCTGGCCTGGTTCAACAAGGCGCTATTTACATCAAGAAAAGGATATGTGGCCGGTGCAGCCTGGCTTATCCGCTGGAAATTTATTGCGTTATTGCTATTAATCCTGATTTTTGGCGGGAGCTATTATGTGTTTCAGGATCGTCCAACCAGCTTTTTGCCACAAGAAGATCAGGGCTTAATCTACCTGAATATTCAGTTGCCGGAAGCAGCAGCCCGATCTCGTACGGATGCAGTACTGCAACAGGCAACAGTGAAGCTGAGAAAGATCGAGGGGGTTGAGAGCGTCCTCGGCATCAGCGGCTTCAGCCTGCTCAGCGGGCGGGGGGACAATGTTGGTTTCGGCCTGGTAATCCTGGCTCCGTGGAATAAGCGATCCGGTGCAGCCTTACATGTCAATGGGATTTTGAGAAAAGCGCAACAGGAGCTGGCGGCAATTTCGACAGCCAATATTCGTGCTTTTACCCCTCCACCTATTCGCGGACTTGGACGCACCGGTGGATTCAATTTTCAACTGCAGGCCCTTGAGGGTCAATCTCCGCAGGATTTTGTTGCTGCCACACAATCTCTGGTCCTGGCCGCTAATCAGGATCCGGTTTTAAGTCGGGTTTTCAGTACTTACACGGCCGATACTCCGCAACTCTCTCTAAACATTGATCGCACCCGGGTTGAAACCCTCAATGTACCGATCAGCACTATTTTTTCGACATTGCAGACCCAACTGGGGGGGCGCTACATCAACGATTTTAATCTCAACGACCGGGGTTATCAGGTGAAAGTTCAGGCAGATACGGGATACCGTGACTCCAGTGACGACATCGGCCAGCTTTATGTCCGTAGTGGAGATGGGAAAATGGTGCCAATGACCAGCTTGGCAACACTTTCCACTCTTCTTGGTCCCCAGACCGTTGACAGATACAATCAGTTGACAAGCATCAAAATTAATGGTGGCGCAGCTCCGGGCTACAGCTCCGGTGAAGCGATGGCTGCGATGGAACGGATTGCAGACCAGACTTTGCCTGAAGGATACAGCTATGACTGGTCCGGTATGTCCTATCAGGAGAAAAAGAGTAGTGGTCAGGTCTCGATCCTCTTTGCTCTGGCTTTACTTTTTGCTTACCTTTTCCTGGTGGCACAGTATGAAAGCTGGAACATTCCATTTTCGATTATCATTTCCGTTCCCGTTGCTACATTTGGTGCTTTGGCAGGGTTATGGGTCGCAGGATTCAGCCTCAGTATTTACGCACAGATCGGTTTGGTTCTGCTAGTCGGCCTGGCCAGTAAAAATGCGATCTTAATTGTCGAGTTTGCCCAATCGCGGCGCGAAGACGGACTTCCTCTTGCGGAAGCGGCCGTTGACGGTGCCCGTATTCGTTTCAGGCCGGTATTAATGACCTCCTTTACCTTTATCTTTGGTCTTATCCCTATGGTTATTGCTACGGGCGCCGGAGCCGGCAGTCGGAAAGCGATTGGCACGACAGTGTTCAGTGGTATGTTGAGTACGACTCTGTTCGGTATCTTCCTGATTCCCGTGCTTTACTACATGTTTCAATCTGTGCGTGAAAAAGGGAGTGCATGGCGTGCCCGCAGGCGGGACAAGGTTAAATCATGAAAAACAACATAAATCAGAAAGAAGCAATGCCAATAAATAACCGGGCTGTTGACCGGCAGGATTTTAAACCAGGACGTTTATCGACCGTTTTGCTGGTTGCTCTTGTGCTGATAGTCAGTGGTTGTACAGCTGTTGGCCCCAATTATGTGCAGGAACAACCAGAGGTTCCGGATAACTGGCAAACGTCATTAAGGGGAGACCTCTCGGCAGAGCGTCCTGCTGCTGATTTGTCACGCTGGTGGACAATCCTGCAGGATTCACAGCTTGCTGCATTGGAGGAACGTGCCAGGCAAGGAAACCTCGTCTTAAAAGAGGCCCAAGCCCGGATTCGTGAAGCCAGAGCCATGCGCGGAATTCGTCAGGCTGAAAGGTTCCCGACAGTGGATGGAAATGCGGCAGTCAGGAAATCCCGCAGTAGTGAAAACAGTAACTCGGGTGAAGAGAAAGAGCTTTTCTCCCTTGGATTTGATGCCGGCTGGGAGGCCGATATTTTTGGTGGGGTTCAGCGCTCAATAGAAGCATCTCAGGCTGATCTGGAGGTGACGCAGGAAAATTTGTATCACCTCCAGGTGACCCTCATGGCAGAGGTGGCCTTAAATTACGTGGAGCTGCGGACTTTCCAGCGGCGTCTGGATCTCAACCGGGAAAACATCAAAATTTTGCAAGAGAGTTATGAACTCAACGATTCCCGTTATCAGGCCGGGGTTATCGCTGAGCTGGCAGTACAGGAATCTTTACGGCTTCTGGAAAGTGCCAAGTCCATGAGCCCGGTTTTTGCAGCCGGAGTGGATGCAGCAAAAAACCGGTTGGCGGTATTAATTGGAGAATACCCAGGCCAACTTCACGAAGAGTTGGCCACGATTCAGCCGTTGCCGAGTTTACCCGTCAACGTTGTTGTCGGCATTCCAGCCGAAACTTTGCGCCGCCGCCCGGATGTGCGACGTGCAGAGCGGAGCCTTGCTGCTCAGACTGCCCGCATCGGTGTGGCGACGGCAGATCTCTACCCAAAATTCCGTTTGACCGGCACCCTTGGCCTTGAATCCCTCAGAGCCGGAGATCTGCTTACAGCAGGGAGTAGAACCTGGGGAATTGGACCTGTCATTGAATGGAATATCTTTGATGCGGGTTCTATCCGTCGCAATATTGAAGTCCAGAATGCGCGTCAGGAACAGGCATTGATCCAATATGAAAAGAGTATTTTAACCGCTCTGGAGGAGGTCGAAAATGCTTTGGTGGCTTATGCTCAAGAGCAGCAACGAAAGGATGCTGTTGCCAGGGCATCTGTTGCCGCGGAAAGAGCCTTTGAGTTGGCACAGGATCAGTATCTGGCAGGTCTGGTCAGTTTCAACAATGTCCTCGATGCGCAACGTTCTTTGTTGACTCTTCGCGATGAGCTTGCCGGAAGCAACGGTAATATTGTTGCCAATTTAATCAGGATTTATAAGGCGCTGGGTGGTGGTTGGAGCTACGAAAAAGGTTTTCAGCCCTCACACCTCGAGAAAGGTCAGATGTAGATCGCTGAGACCAACAATCAGAAAACGGTTGAGAAGTTGTGGCTGAGAAAAAATTGTATTGCAGATTTCATGAGTCATAAAGCCGGACAGGATTGTTGCTCCAGCGCCGGTAACGGGAATATCGCCCTGAGGCTGTCGGCAGCCGGTAAAAATGTCTTGCAATGGTTGAGACTTTCCTTTTTGCAGGGTCAAAACCTGCCCCTGATCTCCTTCAATTCCACCGTGAACCAGATATGAACCGTTTTTCAGCCCCGCTTCAAGGCTGAAGCGGCTGGGATAATTATCCAGACAGTCTGCAATAATGACGGCGTCTTCAGGAGGTCGGAATCCGGGGCCGATATGTTTGGGTAAGAGTTCAATTTTGACGTTTGTGTTGATTTGTTCCAGCTTGCGTTTTGCAATCGTCAGCTTAGGTTGGCCAACATCAGTTTCACTGTAGAGGAGCTGGCGATTAAGGTCAGGCCAGTCAACCAGGCCATCATCGACCAGATAGAGTTTCCCAATTCCGGCGCGAACGAGTAACTGGCTGACGATTGCTCCCAGACCCCCAATTCCTGCAATTAAGACCGTAGCTGCCTCCAGCTGCTGTTGTCGATCTTGCCCCCAATGAAGGATTTGACGATTATAGCGGTCAGGTTCTGACAACTGTCAGCCCCCGGCGCCGGGAGGAAAAAGAGCAACCACATCACCGTCTTGAACCGGGGTTTCCAGCTTGTTCAGATGATGGATATTGCGTCGATTAAGCATTATAATTGTTCCGAGAATCATGTCCCCTTGTTCATCCAGCAATTTCTGTAGAAACGGGGTTGCAACCTGTTGTTGCAGGCGCTGGAGAAGCTGCCCGATATTTTCATCCTGACTGATTGCAGGCAGCTCAAAATTTTCCCGCTTTATCAATAGACGCAGCAGACTATAAAATTGAATATTGATCATTGTTGTTGTCTCAAGAAGCCAGACGCAGTTGTACCTGAGAGTAATTGGCGGTTCCGTCCAGCATCTGTTTGCCCGGGAAAACACTGCGGGTGTTGATCAACTGGTAATAAAGACCGGCATCGTTGGTTTCACCAATCAGATTGGCTCCAACAACACGTTGTTTTTCATCAAGAAAGACCCGGCGCGAACGCCCGGTTACAGGGTTCCAGCTACTGACAACTGTCGCAACATCATCCTGGCAGTAGCCAACAGCCGCAACGTCAATCCCAAAAATTTCGGTAATATTGTTTTTCATGCTCCCCTGATAACGGCATTCAATGCCGAGCATGTTCAAGGCTGCATTTTCGCCCTGTTCTACGGCTGTCATCCAGTTTCCCTGAACAGTTTTTTCCCCGGTGATAAAGTCCAAACCTTCAGCAGCATCCCCAGCAGCATAAATATCGGGGTGGCTACTACAACAGTTGTCGTTAATCAGAACTCCAGTGGCAGTTTCCAGCCCTGCAGAAATGGCCAGATGAGTATTAGGATTGACTCCCTTACCGACGATCAGCAGGTCACTGGATAATTGTTCTCCGCCGCTTAATTTGAGGAGCAATTGTTTCCCCTCAACCATTTCGCTGATGTCATTTTGTTTATGGATATTCAGTCCCTTTGCTTTGAGCTGGTCTTCCAGAATAGCCGAAGTTTCAGCATCCACAACCCGGCTGAAGATACGGTTAGAACCGACAACCAAATGTTTTTCTGCCTGATCCGAAGCGTGTGAAAGCAGCGGCAAACTGACCAGCCCAGCGCCGACAGCAGTCACGCTTGTGACCCCCTGAAAAAGGGTCACCAGTTTTTCTGCATCATCAATATGGCGAAGGACGCAAGCCCGTTGTGTCGACGTCGGCAGGGTGCGAGCTTCCGCACCTGTTGCCAGCAGAAGTTTCTTGAAAGCGATCTTGTTGCCATCGGCTAGTTCCAGTGAATGTTTTTCCGGATCAATTGAGATGACTGCTTGACCAAAAACAGGGGTGATCCCCAATTGTTGATAGAAAGAGAAATCGACAATATTAAGATCATCACGAAGAATATGGCCCCCGATATAGTAGGGGGTTAAAACGCGAGAATAAGCTGTATATTTTTCGCGATCAATCAGCGCAACTGTTGACAGTTGATCATGCTTACGAAGGGTGCGCACGGCTTGCAATCCAGCGGCACTATTACCTATAACGACAAAATCATACTGTTGTGACATGGCAATTATCCCTGATGGTAGGCTATCGATTTAAATACCGCGCTCAACAGCAATGGCTCTCTGCTGAGCGCGGTAACCGTTTTGGAGTTCTGCTAAAGCTAAGCCAAACCAAGCGTTTCGAGTCTCTCTCCTGTTGGGATTCCTTCAGTACTCCAGCCCCGTTGTTGATAATATTCGGGTAGCATTTGATCCAACTTGCTGACTTCACCTTTGAGTGGCCCATCTGCAATTGGTTCTTCCAGAATTCGTTTCGGCAAGGTGTCCTGAGATGGGTCGATTCCGGCTTTAAGGTTGTAGAGTCGTTCCATATTGTAGACCCGTTCACCTATTTCCAGAATCGTTTCTTCGGTAAATTCAGCTCCGGTTGCAGCGGTACAGAAATTGGCGAACTGTGGAGCGCCAATAGCAAAAGTTGTAAACAGACAAACGCCTGAAGAATCAACGGCTGCGGTAAAGTCCTGAAAGATTTTGGTCCAGACAGCTTTATCTTCCGTTGCCTGAGGATCCAGTTTTTCGGGCAATCCGAGGACTTCCGGAGAGATCATATAGCCGCGGACATGACAGGCACCACGGTTACTGGTTGCATAGTTCAGCCCTATTCCCTGGATTCCTCGACCATCGTAAGCGGGGAATTCAAGTTTTTTCACTGACATTGACAGTTCCGGAGCGCCGTAGCTTTCGGCCAGCCGGTAGGATCCCATCGCGAGCTTCTCACCGAAACCTTCCCGCTTGGCTGTCATTTCAACAAGTTTAACCATTGCGTCAGCATCACCAAAACGGAGAGTCATCCCAACCTCTTCTTCACTGACTAAACCTTTTTCTGCCAATTCCATGGCACAAGCGACCGTTGCCCCGACACTGATGGTATCCATGCCATATTCATTGCAGATATAGTTGGCTTTGGTTATTGCCGCCAAATCGTCAACTCCGCAGGCTGACCCCAGTGAAAAGATACTTTCATATTCCGGACCTTCGCCTTCACCGCCAAAGCGAGATCCTGATAAACCGGTGACCCGGCCACAGCCGATAATACATCCCATACAGCCTTTGTTACGTTTCAAATAAGTTGAGGCCAGGGTTTCTCCGGAAATGGCTTCGGCTCCATCAAAGGTGTCTTTCTGGAAATTGCGTGTAGGTAAGGCTCCCAGTTGATTGATGACGTTGACAAGAACCGGTGTGCCCAGAGCTGGGAGCCCTTCGCCGGAGACGGGATTTTGTTTCAGCATGCCATAGGCCTCAAGAGCTGCTTCTCGATACGCTGCCGGATCGGCAATCTTAACCCCGCCTGTTCCCCGGACGGCAATGGCTTTGAGATTTTTGCTTCCCATAACCGCACCAATTCCGGAACGTCCGGCGGCACGATGCTTGTCGTTGATAATGGCAGCAAAGCTGACCAGATTTTCACCGGCAGGACCGATACAGGCAACTTTAGCATCGCCGTGAAACTCGGCGAGAATCTGATCTTCTGTCGCTTGAGTTGACTGCCCCCAAAGATGAACCGCACCCACCAGTTGAGCTTTGTTGTTGTGGATCTGCAAATAAGAGGGATACTCGGCTTTACCTTCAAAGATAATCATATCGTAGCCGGCATAGCGGAGCTCAGAGGGAAAATATCCCCCGGAATTTGAACTGGAAATAGTTCCGGACAGCGGTGATTTGGTAATGACCATGTAACGGCCATTTGCAGCACCATAGGTTCCGGTGAGCGGTCCGGCGGCCAGGATCAGTTTATTTTCAGAGGAAAAAGGATCAACATCCGCAGCGACTTCTTCAACAAAATATTTGGTTCCTAAGCCACGTCCACCGAGATACTCTTTCGCCCATTGCTCATTGAGAACTTCATCTGTACAGGTTCCGGCCGTCAGGTCGACGCGTAACAGTTTCCCTTGCCATCCTTTAAGATCGAATCTACTCATATCACGCCTCCATCTGTCCGTCTTTCATTGCATTAACGAAACGCAGCACTTTTTGCCGCAGCGGCTTATCCTCTTCTTCCAGGGAGAGGCAGCCCGTCGGGCAAAAAGCGACACATTCCGGAGTATCGCCACCGCAAAGGTCGCATTTATCAACTTTGCCCAGGGATGGAACATATTTAATCATCCCGAACGGACAGGCGCTGACACAGGTCCTGCAACCGACACAACGATCTTTATCGACAATAACGACACCGGAGGGCATTTCTTTGCTGATAGCAGATTTGGGGCAGGCTTTAATACACCAGGGGTCATCACACTGCATACAGGTTACGGTGATAAATTTGGCCTCATCGAGAAAAACTTCATTGTAGATACGTGAACGACTTGGAGCAAATTCCCCGGTGTGCTTGAAGGAACAAGCCAGCTCGCAGGTTTTGCAGCCAATACACTTCGATGGTTCGATGCGGATCAGTTTCTGCATGTTCTACCTCCTTGGAGTATTAACGTTTGGGTGGCAGGCAATGAAAAGGGGTTGATGCTTCGCGTTTTTGCGGCAGGTCAGTATCTTCCCCCGATTTTCACTCAAGCTAAAATTATAACAGCTTTTGATTTTTCAACAAGAAGATTATGTGCTAATCTTTAGTGTTTTTAACGGGGATGAGAGCGATGGTTTATGCATTTAGACGATAAATTCGGCAGAAAAATTAATTACTTACGGTTATCCATAACCGATCGCTGCAACATGCGCTGCGTTTATTGTATGCCTGCTGACGGGGTTGAAAAGGTTGGGCACGCCGAGATATTGACGTATGAACAATTCTTGCTCATTGCTGAAGCGGCTGTTTCTCTGGGAATTGAAAAAATTCGGGTGACCGGTGGTGAACCTCTGGTCAGGGCCGGAGTTCTTCCCTTTCTTGAGCAACTGGCAAAGATTTCCGGTTTAAAGCAGCTGGTCCTCACCACCAACGGTGTGCTCTTGTCAGAGATGGCGCAGGAATTAAAAGATGTGGGGGTGCAGCGCCTTAATATCAGTCTTGATTCCTTACAGCCGGAGATGTTTTCACAATTAACCCGACGTGATCTGCTCCCGAAAGTATTGGCGGGAATTGCTGCTGCGGAAAAAGCCAAACTTCCTTACAAGATCAATATGGTGGTGATGCGCGGCTTTAATGATAATGAAATCCTCGACTTTGCCAAATTAACCCGGGAGCACGATTGCACTGTTCGTTTCATAGAATATATGCCGACAATGAAAGATGAGAACTGGCGTTCACTGGTCGTATCCAGCCAGGAGATTTTACAGCGTCTGAATGAACATTATTCTCTTCATTCCGTTGACCGCGGCGCTTTGGCTGGTCCGGCAGAGGAGTTTGCCATTGCTGGAGCTCAAGGATGCATTGGCGTCATTGCTCCGTTATCCGGGCACTTTTGCCGGGACTGTAACCGGATTCGTATCACCGCATCAGGGATGGTTAGAGCCTGCCTTTTTTCAGACCATGAATTTGATTTGAAACCATTATTGGCTACAGAAAATATTGCCGATATTGCTGGAACCTTAAAGCATCTGGTTCTTGGTAAGCCTGCCTGTCACTCGTTGAATTCTCTTTCTGCCGAATACTCACCCTTCACCATGGCGCAGATTGGTGGATAAATCTTCTGGAGAAAACTGAATCAATTTATTTCCAAGGGGCCGGCAATGGATATTTCCAAAACGATAGCAATGCTGAAACAGGATCCTGAGTTTGCTCAAAATGTGGGCATGATTCTGGTTCATAACGGGATTGTGCGTGGTTGGTCACGTAGCGATCATTCTTCTGTAAGCCGCATTGATGTTACTGTCAAAACAGAGAAAGTTGAGCAGATTCGTGCTGAAGTGGAACAGCTGAAGGGAATTTACAAGGTTGTTGTCGAGACGCGTTCCGGAGTGATGCAGCCGGGAGATGATCTGCTGTTTCTGATCGTTGCCGGTGATATTCGTGAGAATGTCAAACCCGCCCTGTCATTGTTGCTTGATCGGATTAAAAGTGAAGCAATTGATAAACATGAGATTTGTGAATAAAGACGATATCTATGATTAAAAGTTTTTTGGACGCAAGAAATTTAATCTTGGACAATACTCTTCAGCTTGAAGCGGAATCGGTGCCATTAGTCGATCTGGTTGGCCGGATTCTCACCAGGGATTTTCATGCACGCTGGGATATGCCTCGATGGGACAATTCTGAAATGGATGGTTTTGCCGTCAATGCCTTAAGTTGCCGGCATTTTGTCCAATTATTGGTTGCTGGATATATTCCTGCCGGATCAAGTGCCGAGGGATTTTCAGTCCGTCCCGGAACAGCGGTAAGAATTATGACCGGTGCTCCGATCCCTGCCGGTTGCGATGCTGTGGTTCCCATCGAAAATACTGAGTTTGATGGCGAGCGTGTGACAATTAAGAAAGCAGTGAAGCATGGCGATTATATCCGCTTCCGGGGGAGTGATATTTCAGCAGACGAGGTTATGATTTCAACAGGTTCAGTTCTTCGCCCGGCAGAGATCAACCTGTTGGCTTCTTTCTCCCTTGAATCGATACCGGTTTTCAGGCGTCCTCGGGTTGCTATTTTATCAACAGGTGATGAATTGGTTGCTCCCGGTGAGATCCCTGCCGCAGGTCAGATTATCGATGGTAATTCCTGGTCGTTGGCTGCTGCTGTTAAAGAGATAGGGGCAACACCGGTACTGCTCGGTATCGCTCAGGATAACGACGAAAGTCTGGGAGAAAAGATTGCCTTGGGGCTTAAGGCCGATGTGCTGATAACCTCCGCCGGGGTCTCGACAGGCGATCGGGATCTGGTTCGTGAAGCACTGGAAAATGCTGGAGTGAAGCCTGTTTTCTGGAAAGTCTCCATGAAACCGGGCGGGCCGACAGCTTTTGGACTGCAGCAGGGGAAACCGGTTTTTTCGCTGCCGGGAAATCCCGTTTCCAGCATGATTGGATTTGAAGAGCTGGTTCGGCCGGCGTTGTTGAAAATGATGGGGTATCAGGAGGTTCTGAGACCGCTCAATAAAGCCAGGGTAAGAGGGGTTCTTGCCAACGAATCCGGCAAAACACGTTTTTTGCGGGTCAGGGTAGAAAAAACCGCAACGGGTTTGGTGGCAAAAAGTGCGGGTGACCAGAATACCGGGATTCTCAGTACCATGATCAGGGCCAATGCCATAGCCATCTTAGCAGCAGAACAAACACGTTTTTCTCATGATGATGAGGTTGATGTCCAGTTGCTGGGCGAAGTTGAGCGTCCTTATGATCAGAGTTGAAATGATATCCGGATTAAAACAATCCCCCGAAGCTAAGCATTCCTTTGGTGAGAATGAGAACACCAAAAATAATTAAGATTCCACTACTGATAAAGCGGATAATAAGGGGGTGGGCATTGGCCTGCTTGATTTTTTGTCGAACCGTTTGCGAGGCGTAGCCCAGCAGTAACATGGGGATAGCAAATCCCAGGGAATAACAAGCCAATAAGATGATACCGGTTGAAAGTCTGCCGTCAGTAGCAACCAGAGTCAGGACCCCTGCCAACATTGGCCCGACACAGGGAATCCAGACCAATCCCAACGTTGAGCCCATGATCAATCCTGCCCAGCGACCTTGACTGTGATTTTGAATATTGGAGAAGAGGGTTAACCTTTTAAAGAGGTTGATGTCAAACAACATCAGCACACCAAAAAGAATGATCATTATGCCTGCGGCTTTTTCCAGCAACGGCATAACTCCGGCGATCGCTGCACCAAACAGCGAAGTCATCAAACCCATTGCCATAAAGCTGAGGCTTAAACCCAGCACAATCAAAAGAGGACGGTGTTTATGGTCGTTTTCCGTC
Source organism: uncultured Desulfuromusa sp. (assembly GCF_963675815.1). Taxonomy (NCBI): domain Bacteria; kingdom Pseudomonadati; phylum Thermodesulfobacteriota; class Desulfuromonadia; order Desulfuromonadales; family Geopsychrobacteraceae; genus Desulfuromusa; species uncultured Desulfuromusa sp. The sequence continues at coordinate 1,118,260 of NZ_OY776574.1, read as the reverse complement.
CCTGTGATAACAATAGGGATAACCGGCAGCACGCAAGGCGACGCAATACTGGCGATGCCCGCAAAAATAGCCATCGCCATAGTCGTGATGCTTAAATCAAGTGGTGTCATTGAATTATGCTCCCGGAATTTGTTTGAGGAGTTCGCGAATCGTCTCTGCTGCATGCACTCCTGGAGGAAGGCGCGAAATTTCTTTGCCTGAAGAGTCGGCCAGCAAGAGTGTTGGCAAGGCCCGGATTCCGTAAGCATAGAAGAGGTCCATATCAGCTGAAACAGTTGTTTTTACCGGACGAATCAAGACTTTGCCTTGTAGTTCGGCAGACATCTGGTCAAGAATATTTTCCTGCATTTTGCACGGCCCACCGTCGGGATTGATAAAGAAAACCAATAAATGATTGGCAATTTTTGCATCATTGTTAGCTGTCGTTGTCTCTGTTGACGCGGGGGCTGACTGGCTGGTTGTTTGAGGTGTTTGCTCCTGTGTACAACCGAAAAAGATTAATATTGCCAGCAAAAGAACGATATTTTTCAACATATAAAAAGCTCCTTAAGGTTTCCAACCTATATATTAATGTTTGAATGTCTATGTCAAGTACCTAGACGGATAAGATTTACCGTCTCTGGGATATGTGCTGGAAATAATTGACAGATGAGCGCATAAGTGTAGAATTCTACGAGTAACTGATTTTTGACGAGGAGTTGAGCATGTCAGATGAAGCCACCTTTTTTCTTCCGGTTAAGGACTACTGTCGTCGTCAACTCATTACCTGCAATATTAATGATACCGTGATGGTTGCTGCTGAAATCATGCGGGATAAGAGTATTTCCAGTCTTATCGCATGTGACGATAATAAGCAGCCGGTCGGTATTATGACCGATCGTGATTTACGTAATAAAGTTGTTGCCGGTGGGTTGGATCCTTTGGCTACCAGAGTCAACACGGTCATGACAACCCCGGTTATCTCTGTTTATGAAGATGATACCCTGTTTGAAGTCCTTTATCAGATGTCGCGGAATCGGATTCACCGGGTTGGGGTGATTGATGCTCAAAAGGTTCTGGTTGGCCTGATTAATGAGTCTGATATCATCCGCTTGCAGGATCGATCTCCGCAACGTTTGCTGCAAGCCGTTGATGCCGCCGAGTCCATAGCAGACCTGAAAAAAATTCATCATGACAGTGAGCAGTTAGTTATTTTTCTCAGCCGCAATGGCGTACGCACTAATGATCTGGTGCAGATGATTTCATTGATAAATGATCAAATTACGTCGCAGTTGGTTGGTTTGTTAAAGCAGGGTCGTTTTAAGAATATGGGGCAGAAAAGTGCGTTTATGGTTCTCGGGAGTGAAGGTCGGCGGGAACAAACTCTGAAAACAGACCAAGACAATGCAATAATTATCGCTGATGATGCCAGCGATGCGGAAATTGCTGAAATCGAAGCCTTCTCCCATGTTCTTATCGATGCGTTGATTGAAATCGGGGTTCCCGAGTGCCCCGGTGGGATCATGGCCAGAAATGAATTTTGGCGGCGTAGCCTTGCTGATTGGAAAAGAGCCATTGATAGCTGGGTGGCCTCACCCAGTGGTCAGAATATTCTCAATTTCAGTATGTTTTCCGATATGAGGACTCTCTGTGGAGACTCGACCTTGGAGGCTCAGCTTAAGGACTATATCATCAAGGTCGCTGAAGACAATTCGATTTTTCTGGCTCGGATGGCCCAGAACGTCTGTCGTTTTTCAACTCCCCTCGGAATGTTTGGTCAGATCAAGGTTGAATCGACGGGAACCCATCTCGGAAGTCTGGATCTGAAAAAAGCGGGTATTTTTGCTTTGACTGAAGGGGTTAAAATTCTTGCATTGAGTGCGGGAGTCCTCGGTGGCGGTACTCACGAGCGACTGGCGGTTTTGCAACAGAAAGAGATCCTCAGTCAAGAGCAAGTGAGTGATATTGAGGCCGGTTTTAATCTGCTGACTTTTTTACGCCTTCGTGGCCAGGTGAATTCAGCAGCAGCAGGACGGGAAATTACCAACTATATTATTCCAGGTTCTCTCGACCGGGTTGAAAAAGGTCGTCTGAAGCTTGCACTGGAAGTGGTGAAATCCTTTCAAGGTTCCCTGAGTCAGTACTTCCAATTAAATATGCTCAAAAACTAAAAACCTTATGATATCCTACCGTTTTTCATGTTGAGCATGATGTCTTGATTCATCTTGATCCCTTCACCGTAAACTGAGAATGGCATGAACGATACAGGTCTTCCTCCCTTTAAAATTCACAATGTGCGGATGTTTATCATTTTCAGAGTGTTATTCAACGCTCGGTTCTATTATCCGGTTTTTTCTATTTTGTTCCTTGATTTTGGTTTGACACTGTCACAGTTTGCCATACTTAATGCCGTTTGGGCTGCGACAATCGTTATTTGTGAAGTTCCTTCAGGGGCTTTGGCTGACACCATAGGCCGTCGGAATCTGCTGGTTTTTGCCGGAATTCTCATGGTCATTGAAGTCGCTATCTGGGCTTTTGTTCCCCGGACGAACCTGACCTTGCTGTTCTGGGTTTTTGTTCTCAACCGGATTTTGAGTGGAATGGCGGAGGCCGCTGCCAGTGGTGCCGATGAAGCTCTTGCATACGATAGTTTGCAACAGGAAGGTCATATTGATGATTGGGGACGGGTTCTTGAGCGGCAGGTCCAGGTTCAGGCCATAGGTTTTTTTATTGCCATGACTCTGGGCGGGGTCATCTATGATCCTCAGCTGATGCAAAAAGGGGCTGATTTCCTGGGACTGGGCTTGGTCATAACGCGGGAACAAACCTTGCGACTACCGATTTATTTCACTTTAATCACCGCCGTGTTCGTGCTGGTGACAACGTTACGGATGCAAGAGGTGGGTGGCAGGGTGCACAGATCAAAGCAACAGAGTCGCAAGGCGATTCACGATTCTCTCTGTCTCGTCTGGGAGGCCGGTCGCTGGATTTTCAGAACTCCTTTTGTGCTGGGGATGATGTTATTTGGTCTGCTCTACGATAGTGTTGTCCGGATGATTGTCACCATGTCCAGTCAATATTATCGCATTATTGAAATTCCCGAAGCACTGTTTGGTGTGCTTGGTTCCGTGGTCGCATTGTTTGGTTTTTTTATTCCCGGAATAGCACGTCGATTGTGTGCGCAACGGTCAGCCCTGTTTAATCTGCTGTTTAATGGTGTCTTGATTCTTATCGGGCTCGTCGGGATGTCCCTGGTCTGGCCAAAGGTCGGAGTTCTTCCCGCATTGGTGCTGTTCAGTTCGCTCTATTTTGTCGGCTTTTTTCTCAGCCATTACCTGAATCGAGCGGCCAGCTCGGAAAGACGTGCTACTGTTCTCAGTTTTAAAGGGCTATTCTTGAATCTGGGGTACGGTGGAATCGGCATTCTTTATTCGCTGCTGCTGGCTCGTCTGCGTGGTCAGATCACTTCGGGACCGGAAACAATAGCCGGGGAAGCGGTTAAGAATATCGTTTTTATTGATTCTCTTCCCTGGTTTGGATGGTATTTTACTATTTGTTTAACGGTTCTACTGCTGCTTTTTGCAAAGTCTCTGCGGAGTAAGATCCTTTGAAATCAGCAGATCTTTTCAGCTTTTATCCGAAGATATCCATATTGATGCGATCCTTTTTTTATCTCCCGGTCTGTGGCTGCATACTTCTTTTCCTCTGCTCCTGTACGATGTCGCCCCGGCAGACAGCTCCGGTGAGCTCCGAGACGGATTCGATAGCAGCCATTCTTCAAGAGGCGGAACCTCTTCAGGGTTCGCTGTTAAAGATGGGATTTTCCGTTCAGATCGGGGCTTTTTCGCAGCTTGATAATGCGGTCAGACTCGAACAGTCCTTAACCCGGCATGGCGTCGATGCCTATTATTTTCTCCATGAGTCGGGGCTCTATAAGGTGCGATTTGGAAATCATGAGCAGTATGCCGATGCCAGGAGTGAAGCGGAGCGGTTGCAATCTCAAGGGATTATTGGCCGTTTTTTTATTGTTATTCCAGAGGAATACGCCGCAGCCAGAATTCAACGCAGTGGAGAAGGAGATCTGCGCGCCGAACTGGTTGTGACTGCCCGGAGATTTCTTGGTGTGCCCTATCGCTGGGGAGGTGAAGATCGTAACAATGGTTTTGATTGCAGCGGGCTGACGATGGTGAGCTATCGGTTAAATGGTTTGAATCTCCCCCGGAATTCGCGGATGCAATATAGAGCCGGACGTTCCGTTGCAAAGAAAGATCTTCAACAGGGGGATTTGGTTTTCTTTGCCACCAAAGGGGGAAAACGGGTGACCCATGTGGGGATGTATATTGGCGGAGGGAAATTTATTCATGCACCGCGGACCGGAAAAACAGTACGAGTCGCCAACTTGTCCAATAGCTTTTTCAAGAAGACTTACGTTGGTGGACGATCCTACCTGTAGGGCGGTTCTGTTCTGATTGTGGATTTTCAACCGATACTGCCGAGGCTGGCCAGTGCAATAATTCCGGTCAGGTTGTCGACCGAGTCTCGACTTTTACACATCAATTTGTTTTGTCCTGTTGCTTCAAAACCATACTGGCGCAACAAAAGATCCAGACCTGAAGATTCGATAATATCCATAACGACAGGTGTGTCTTCGGGGACTCTTTTAGAGACGTTATCCAGGAGTTGACGCGCTTCTTGAGTGTCAGGCTGGGAGGTCAACCATGGACCGAGCTGCCAGAAGTCAGGGCCGGGTTGCAACAGAGCCAGGCTTTTTTCTTCATTCAGGATGATTCCGTCGTCTGCAAGGATAGCGAGTAAGGGGCGTCTGGATTCTTTCCAGCATTGATAATCCAGTTCAATGAGCTGTGTCAGTGCTGTAGAAGATACGTTTTTATCCTGTTTGCTTTGTTGTTGGGTTCCCGAGCCGACCCAGCGCATAATTTTATCAACAGGAACAAAACCACGCCTGCGATAAAGGGGTTCTCCCTGTTCTGAAGCGGTCAGCCAGATACGTTCTGACTGGTTGCTTTCCAACAGTCCGATGGCAAAGTCAAAGAGTTGAGATCCGTAACCATTGCCACGCTTTGAGGGGTGGACCAGAAGATTGCCGATCCAGCCACTGGTTTTATAAATAACCACAGAGACAAATCCACAACAGTGACCCTGTTCCCATAAAGCGAAAAAAGACGGTCGCCACTGATTTTGAAACAGGCGCTGCTCTTGAAAAGAAATCGTCCAGCCTTCTTTTTTTGCCCATGAATGGAAAATAAGCCAATCATCATTTTTAAGAGATTTGATGACCATTATATTTCTTTCAGTGGATACAGCAGATGTTCAGTAAGTCCTGATCGCTTAAAGATCTCTTTTTCCTTTGAGAGAAATCACGCACTTTGGTGAGCAATAAATCAATATCCTGCTTGTCGATTTCAAGGCTGAATTGTCTTAACTTTTGTTCTAATCCATGGCGACCAGAGTGTTTTCCAAGAACCAGATGCCGTTTTAAGCCGACCTCGGACGGGTTGAATCCTTCATAATTTTCCGGGTTTTTCAGGACGCCATCGGTATGAAGTCCTGACTCATGTGAGAAAACCCGTTCTCCGACAATCGCTTTCCACGGAGAAACCGGACGCGAACTGGCGAGTCCGACATAGCGGGAAAGTTCGGCAAATTTGCTGGTGTCGATTCCCGGATCAATTGCACAGGTATGTTTGAGAGCCATAACGACCTCTTCAAGTGCTGCATTTCCGGCTCGTTCGCCGAGGCCGTTAACGGTGGTACTGGCAAAACGGGCACCGGCTTTGATCCCTGCAATAGTATTAGCCGTTGCCATACCGAGATCGTTATGGGTATGAACTTCAAGATCGAGACTTGTGATCTCGGTCAATTGTTGTACCCGAGTAAACATGGTCAGAGGATTGTGAACCCCCAGGGTGTCACAGTAGCGGAAACGATCAGCCCCTTCCTGCTCTGCAATATGTAAAATTTCAGCGATAAAATTCATATCGGCCCGACTGGAATCTTCACCGCCAACAGAGACATAAAGCTGATGGCGCTTGGCAAAAGTGAGGGCAACCTGGAGTTGTTCCTTGACCCATTTGCGACTCTTTTTCAACTTATGCTCAATATGCATATCTGACAGGGACAGAGAAATATCGACAGCAGTCACTCCGCTGTTGAGGGAATCCTGAATGTCTGAGATCAGGGCACGGTTCCAGGTCATCAGCCGGGTTTTCAGGCCCAGATCGACCAACTGGCGGATGGACTTCTGTTCTGCCTTGCCCATAGCGGGGATTCCGCATTCAAGTTCCTGAACACCGATTCCGTCAAGCATGCAGGCAATTTTCAGTCTTTCTTTCGGACTGAAAACAACTCCTGCCGTTTGTTCCCCATCGCGCAAAGTCGTGTCGGCAATAATAACATCTTGGGTCTGCTGTTTATTCATAATGTGCTCCTAATAAATAAGCCCTGAATATCTCTTTATAGCAAAGATATTCAGGGCTCGCGTAGCCGACACCGGCACCATGCCGGTTCACTGTTTTTTAAAGTATGAGCAAGGAACATGCCTGTCTTAAAAAGGCTAAAAGCGGTCGATGGTTTGCGTTTAGTCTCTAGGATCTGCTTCTGAAATAGGCACTCTGACTAATTTTTAGACAGATCTTTTATTTTTTTGAGACGTGCAGGGCAGAAAACAGAGGTTGAATCCATGTTACGGATCTGGCTGGACTTTTGCATTTGTACATAAAAAACAAAAAACCTTCCTCTCAATGACGCGAGGCTATGCCAAAAAGGAGTCGTCGTGTCATCAAAACCGAATGTCAGAGAATTACTGATAGAAACCTCTTGTGAGCATAATGCAAATAAAAAAGCCGCTTGTAACGCTCCAACTCCAGGAGCAACAAGTGGCGGTTGTGCTTTTGAGGGGGCGCAAATTTCTCTGTTTCCCTATGCTGATGCTGTTCATCTGGTTCATGGTTCCATGACCTGTCTCGGCTCCAGCTGGGAAACCCGGACAACCAAAACCAGCTGGCAGGGCCGCGATTTTACCCAGATGGGGTTTGCCACGGATATCAGCGTCAATGATGTGATTTTCAGTGGCGAAAAGAAATTGACCGGGGCCATTTCTTACATTGTCGACCTTTATGCTCCAGAAGCTGTGTTTGTCTATTCCACTTGCGTGACCGCATTAATCGGAGACGATATTGATCAGGTTTGTAGCCAGTCTGCCGAGAAATACGGCATCCCTTTCGTTCCGGTTCACGCTCCCGGGTTTGTCGGTAGTAAGAATCTGGGAAGTCGTCTGGGGGGAGAAGCGGTTTTAAGGCACCTGATCGGAACCAAAGAGCCGGAGAAGGTGACCCCTTTCGATATCAATCTGATTGGTGAATACAACGTGACCGGTGATATGTGGCAGTATTCGCATCTGCTGGAGGAGCTGGGGATCAGGATTTTATCTTCTTTAAGTGGTGACGGACGGGTCGCTGCGATCCGAACGGCCCATCGTGCCAAATTAAATATCATTGTCTGCGCCAAATCGTTGATCTCCCTGACGCGTAAAATGGAAGAGAAATACCGGATACCGTGGATTTCTCTATCTTTCTACGGTAAACGGGACACCTCAGAAGGACTTAATGCTATTGCCGCAGCTTTGGGTGATCAGGGTTTGATCGAGAGAACCAAAAAATTGGTCGCACGAGAGGAGGCAAAGCTGGAACAACAGCTTCAGCCCTACAGGAAACTGTTTGCCGGGAAAAAAGCCGTTTTAAATACCGGTGGCAATAAATCCTGGTCTATCGCTGCTGCGTTGCAGGATCTCGGGATTGAGGTTGTTGGCACCTCAGTGCGTAAAGCGACAGAAGATGACCGGGCCAAGGCACGGAAGTACCTTGGTGAGGACGGAGTCCTGATGATGAATCCCGGGGCTGAACAGGCCCAGTTGATTGACGAAAAGGGCGCTCATCTGCTCCTTGCAGGAGGCCGTTCTCTGTATACCGCAATAAAGAAAGGGATTGCTTTTATCGATGTGAATCAGGAAAAAAAGAAAAGTTATGGTGCTTATCAGGGACTTTTGAATCTGGCTGAAGATGTGAAGAATGCACTTGAAAATCCGGTATTTTCACTCGTAGGGAGACCGACGCCATGGTCGAAGTAAAAACGCTCGACAGCAAACCACTTCAAGTCAATCCGCTGAAACTTTCACAGCCGATGGGGGCAACTCTGGCGTTTCTCGGTGTTGATGGCTGCATGCCCTTGATGCATGGAGGACAGGGCTGTGCAAGTTTTACCAAGGTCTATCTGACCCGCCATTTCAGTGAACCGATTGCTTTGCAGACAACTGCAGTCACCGATGTGACCGCGATCCTTGACGGCGGGGATTACAGCATCGTCGAATCGATAAAAAATATCCGCAAGAAGGTGATCCCGAAACTGATCGGTCTTTATACAACCGGGTTGCCGGAAACAAAAGGTGACGATATCCGCGGTGTTGCAAGCCAGATCGACTGCCCCCTTGTTTATGTCAATACCGCTGATTACGAAGGGGGACTGGAAAGTGGCTGGGCTTTGACCTGTAAAGCCATGATTGAACAGCTAACCCAGGCAACGGAAGAGATTGATGACAATAAAGTGGTCCTGTTACCGCATGTCAGCATGCAGCCGATTGAGGTGGAAAAGGTCAAAGATTTTATCGCGGATTTCGGTTTCAAGGTGCTGGCTTTGCCCGATCTGGCGACATCCCTTGATGGTCATCTGGGAGAAAAACAGGCGTCCTTAAGCAGCGGTGGAATCACCGTTGAGGAGATTGCCGCACTGGCCGATGCCGGGCTGGTGGTCAGTGTCGGTCATTCCATGCAGGCAAGTGCTGAAGCGTTGATGGGTAAAAATCCATTTATGCGTCATCTCCACTTTCCCCATTTAAGTGGTCTGGTGGCAACCGATAATCTGGTGGAGCAGTTACTGTCAGAGACGGGATTCTACAGTCCACCACCGGCTATCGAACGGTGGCGCAAGCGGTTGCAGGATGCAATGCTCGACAGCCATTTTTCATTGGGACAGACCCGTTTGCTGGTGGTTGGAGAACCGGACCATCTTGTCGGTTTGTGTGAATCACTGTACGAAGCAGGAGGGCGAGTTAGCGTGGCCATAGCGACAGTCAATTCCCCGCAACTGGAGCAGATTAAAGCAGAACAGGTTCTGGTTGGCGATTTGGAGGATGCTGAACAGATGTCCGATAAATATGATCTGATCGTCGGCAATTTTCACTGTGAAGCCCTGGCTCATCGACTGTACAAAGGGCTGGTGACGCGTGGATTTCCCAACTGGGAGCAGGTTGGCAATCAGTTGAAAAATGATGTTCTTTACGAGGGGGGAGCTTATTTTATTTTTGAGTGTGCCAATGCTGCATCAGTGCACCGCGAGCATGCGGAAGCCTCCTGAGATAAGCCAGGTTTGAAGCTTGTTGATGCGAGTTCTTTTCTCCTGCGGAGTGATGATTCATGGACGGTTACACTGAGACCATCCGCAAATATGCTGCTGATAACAACCATGTCGGCCAGCTTGACAATCCCGACGGCACAGGTGAAGTCGGACTGACCGGAGGAGAGGCCGGTCGCCGTTTGGCTGTGCGTTTTACCCTCAATGTCGCTGCTCACCAGATCAAGGAGATTCGATTTCAAGTCTTTGGTTGCGGGTTTACCGTGGCGTCCTGTGCTGCTGCCGCGGAACTCGCCCAGGGGCAAACGCTTGAGCATATTCAATCGATGACTGCGAGTGTGATCGAGCACCGGCTTGGGGGCTTGCCTGCAGAGCGTCGTTACTGTGCCGTGCTCGCTATCCAGGCACTGCAAGCCGCCGCAGCCGGAACGCGAGGTGACAGCAACAGGACTCAGTCCGATTTTTCTGTTTCCCGGCAGGATGATCATCAAGGGAGAGTTTCTCCAGGGGATGAACTCTACAAAGCTTTGATGGCGACAGCAGCTCCAGCGGACATCACCGGTGATGATCGCCGGCTGTTCGCCTGCCTGCTGACGGTGGCCAGTCATGAGCCTTATTCCATTGCCGCTGGGTTGGGAATAGATGAGGACACCTGCAAAAGCATTATCAAGACCTGTTTTCCTGGCTTTGATGACTCCCTGTTGGGGGATAAAGATCCCGATGATCTGGTTTCCGCGCCGGATGTCAGTCAGGACATCCTGGCCGTTCTGATGGCCCATGTTCCCGAAGAGGGGCAGGCCAGTCGTTTGCAACTGGCGCACTGGTTGGCTCGTATTATTGCTGCACGCGTATCACAGCCTGGGCATCTGTGGCTCGCTATGGGGCTGTTCGAAAGATCCCAGTTGACGGCATCAATTCAACGTCATTTACCGACTCTGGCTCTGGCCAACAATCGGGGGATGCGCTGGAAAAAGTATCTTTTTAAACAGATGTGCGATGCACATGGTGGTTTGTTGTGTAAATCACCCACCTGCACTGATTGTAGTGAGTATGAATTATGTTTTCCCTCACAGCGGGATTAATTGTTGCGGATCGCTCGATAATTTTATGGAGGTTAAGAAGAAAAACATATGGCGCATATCATTTTTTGGGAGAAGCCAGGCTGCCAGGGGAATTGCCGCCAAAAAGAGATTCTGATCGCCTCAGGACATGAACTTGACGTTCGTGATTTGTTGACAGAATCCTGGAATCCGGAAATACTCTCGTTGTTTTTTGGTGAACGGCCTCTTGATGACTGCTTCAATCCGACTAATCCGCGGATTAAATCGGGAGAACTGGTTCCGGCGGCAATCACTCGACAAGAGGCGCTGGAGATGATGGTTGCCGAGCCGTTATTGATCGTTCGCCCGCTGATGCAGGTTGGTCATCAACGTTTGGCCGGTTTTGATGTCGGGCAGGTTCATAACTGGATCGGACTGTCTCTTGCCTCGGTTGGCGAACGGGATCCGAAGAATTGCCCTTGTGTGACGACTGCCGTTGCAAGCTGAAGCCGCTGGTCGCGCCAACACTGTCCTGGAGATATTCCTATGCAAATCAGATCCATTGGTGTGATTCATTCCCCTTTCGATAACATTGCCGAGATGCCGATCCAACCTTCCGGAGCTCAAGGCGTTGCCGGCCGGATTGAGTTGGATGCTGAACTGGCTGAAGGTCTTAAAGATCTGGAGGGTTTTTCCCACATCATTGTTCTTTATCAGTTTCATCGGGTCAGCAAGGTCGAACTTACGGTGACTCCTTTTCTTGATGCTGAGACACACGGTGTTTTTTCTACTCGTGCTCCGACCCGGCCCAACCCTATCGGTCTTTCAGTTCTGGAGCTGAAAAGTATCAATGGCAATATTCTTGAAGTGAATAATATCGATATTCTCGATGGCACCCCCTTGCTTGATATCAAACCCTATGTTCCTGAATTTGACCAGCAGGATAACGTACGCACCGGTTGGCTGCAAAAAAGCCCGAATGGTTCGCAGACGATGCGCTCCGACAAACGGTTTGCCTGATTCCTCTCAGTTACCAGAGACTCTCTTCACAATCTCTCCCATGGAATGCAGCGGGAATGAAGCTGCGTCCCATGGGGAAGATGGTGCGCTATTTCTATTTTTCGTATTTCTTCATTTTCTTCACAAATGGAAATCACGACTTAACTGACTTTGCGTAAGCCGTGAACCGAGCGGCGCATGATAATTTCATTGGTGATCAATACTAGGTAAGAAATCACGATCGAGACCAGGCAAAGTGATAAAGCCCCGGTTTCTCCTCCCGGGGTGTTGGTGTAATCGTAAATAGCCAGGGGAATGGTCTGGGTCAATCCGGGAATATTCCCGGCAAGGATGATTGTTGCCCCGAACTCACCGAGGCTGCGGGCAAAGCAGAGGGTTCCGCCGGTCACCAGAGATGGAATCGATAATGGCAGAACCAGTGAAAGCAAGGTGTCGAAAAAACCGGCTCCGAGGGTGCGCGAAGCATGAATCAACTGTAGATCAATCTGTTCCATACCAAGGCGAATCGAACGGACCATCAATGGCAGGCCGATGACCGAACAGGCGACGACAGCTCCTCTCCAGGTAAAAATGATTTGAAAACCAAGAGCGTTAAAGAGCTCTCCAAGTGGCCCCTGACGTCCCAGAAGTAACAACAGCATATAGCCGATGACCACCGGTGGCAGCACCAGGGGCAGGTTGATCAGGCCATCGAGTAGCGGCTTCCAGCGGATGCGGCTGAATGCCAGCACCCAGGCGAGGGCGAAGCCGACAGGTAGGGTTATCAGTGTTGCCGTTGTTGCGACCTTAAAGGACAGCCATATCGCCTGCAGATCGCTCGGTGTGAGACTCAACATGAATGAATGCTCCCGTTAATGCTCTCCCCCATGTTAGGGAGAGCGACATTATCTATTTTTCCCCTTATTGTCCTGGATTATTTTCCAGCCAGTAAAAAACCGTATTTTTGAAAAATTCCCTGCCCCTGGGAACTGAATAAAAAGCTGAAAAATTCGTTGACTTCGGTTTTTTCCAGCGCTCCTTTTATCAGTGCGGCCGGATAAGTCACCTGCGGATACAGATCCTGAGGTACAACCAGCAGAATTTTTGCCTGTTGTGCCAACAAAGCATCGGTTCGATAAACAAAAGCCCCGTCCACTTCGCCACGATCAGCGTAAAGCAAAGCCTGCCGGACATCTTTGGCCAGGATCAGCTTGCCGTCGGACTGTAATTGCTGATACAGGTCTGCTGCCATCAGTGCCTGCTCGGCGTACCTCCCGGCCGGCACGGACTTGGGACTTCCCAACGCAACTTTGTGCATGCTCAGGATCTGCGGCAATGAACTGATATCGCTGTCGGCGGAACCGACCAAGACCAGACTGTTATGAACCAAGACTCTTTTTGTCTGGTCGGCAACCATCCCCTGCTCCTGCAGATATTCCATCCACTTGGGATTGGCCGAGATGTAGATATCCGCCGGTGCTCCGGAAACGATTTGTTTGGCCAGAGCCCCGGACGAGGCAAAATTGACCAACACCTCCGGATCAGGATGGGTCTGTTGATAGGCACCAACCAGCTCTTTGATTGCATCGGTCAGGCTGGCCGCAGCTGAAACGCGTATTTCTCCAGACTGTGCTGGAGCGGCAAAGGCCAACAGCAGCAGAAAAAAACAATAGATTCTCAGGTGTTTCATGATTTTCTCCTTGTGATGATATGTTCATGGGTTGCTAAAAGACCCTGTTCATGGAGATGTCGCCCAAGGTCGGGGGAAATGCCTTTCCCCCCGACCTCACAAATCAACACCTTCCAGGAGTCGTGTTGATTTGAATCTCTCCATCCCCACAGATTGCTTTTCAACAGTCCGCTAAACAAGGCGGCGAAAAGCAGAGGCTTTGATCGCCGCGTAAACAGTTTTGCCGATATCCAGATCCAGTTCGATGGCTGCTTCGCGTACTACCTGAGCCATCAGGGATTCTCCGCCACAGTTCAGTTCCACACCGACTGTACCGCCCTGGGTCATGATCCCGGTTATCGTTCCGATCAGAAGATTTCGCGCCGACATGGCGTGAGGATGTTTCTTGCACAGCAGTACGTCTTTGCTGGACAACTCAAACAAGCCCTCTTGCGGATGTTCATGGGCGGTCAATAACAGTTCGTTTTCTCCCCAGCGATAACCAAGGAGATTGCCGACTTCGCGTGGTGCGCTCAAAGTCAGATGGTTAAGATAGCCGTGGCGGTTACTGGACATTCGTTGCCGGGCCAGGGTGTCGGCATCGGTAATCTGCTGTAGCCGACCGTTGGCAAACAGCAGAATCTGATCGGTGAGCAGCCGCATTTCGCTGAGTGAGTGTGAAATATAGAGATAAGGAATGGCAAAGCGGTGCAGCGTTTTACGTAAAAACGGAATGATTTCATCCTTAAGCCGTTTGTCCAGAGCACTGAGAGGTTCATCGAGCACCAGCAGGTCGGGACAGGTCAGCAGGGCCCGACCCAGGGCTACACGCTGTCTTTCTCCGCCGGAGAGTTTGGTCACATCGCGTTTCAGCAGGTGGTCGATTTTCATCGCTGCTGCAACATCGGTCAATTTCAGTTGCCGCCGCGCGACTGGTGTGCGCCGGTAGCCGTAAAGCAGGTTTTTCCGCACGTTGAGATGAGGAAACAGGTTGGCATGCTGGAACACCACCGCGACCCGGCGGCGCTCAGGAGACAGGTTGATCTTCTCACTGCTGTCAAACAGTCTGCGTTCATCAAGTCGGATCACTCCGTCGTCTGGAGACAGGGCCCCGGTCAGCAGATGACTCAGGGTCGATTTGCCGCTGCCTGAAGGTCCGAAGATCCCGATCCGGTCCCCCTCGATACTAAATTCCGTGGCAAAAGTGAAATCACCCAAGAGCTTTGTCAGTGAGACATCGAGTTTCATCGCCGACCTCGTGAAATTGCCAGTGAACAGGGTGATGTCTTTTTGAATTTAAGGTGACAAGCCGTATTTTCCATCTGTTCAGTTCCTCAGTTGACGGCCAGGAGAACGCCGGAGGCCTTGATCAGAGCACATGTTTTGCTGCCGGTTTCAAGGCCGAGGCGGATTGCACTTTCTTTGGTCACCGTTGCGGTCACTGTGTTCCCGCCGGGGAGATCGATGGTGACTTCGTGAGTGACAGGACCCGTGACCAGACGGGAGACTTGGCCACACAAGACATTGCGGGCACTGACCTGATCGGGTCTAAGCTCTTGGGCCAGGACCACCGATGAAGATTTAACCAGTGCCATCACTTCTGCTCCCTCAACCAGAGCGAGGCTTTCAACACTCTCGCGAGTGACAACTGCGACGATCAGATCGCCGCCACGCAACAAGATTTCAACGACAGCATTGACGGCACCGTCGCTGATATTTTTTACCTGACCAATCCAGACATTACGCGCACTGACTTTCATTTCCATCCTCCGTAGAATTCGGGACATGGCAGCAGCATTCTCCATATCCTCGTTGATAAACTGCAGGAATCTGCGATATTCTCGTTCTATCCTGCGATAGTGGTGGATCAACTGGAATCCCGCTGTGGTCAATTCAGTCCCCCCTCCCCCGCGCCCCCCCACGGAACGTTTCAATAGGGGACTATCAGCAAGATTATTGAGTTTTTCCACCTGTTCCCAGGCCGCTTTATAGCTCATCCTGAGTTTTTGAGCCGCGCTGTTGATCGAACCATGTGTAGCAATTGCTTCTAAAAGGGCAATACCACGATTTTTTTGCGGATCGAAGCCGAGAGCTTGAATTGCCAGCGTATTTTTGTCGGAATCTGTCATCTGTCCACCACTTTCGTTGTTCTTTTTTGGAATAACGCCGGCTAAAAATCTGTCGCTTGCATCTGAGGGTCTTTTTCATTTCCAGATGCAAGCGACCTGATTCAGCTGACCTGTTTTTGTGCTTCCAGTTGCTCCAGGTTTATATCTTGACCGATCAGTCCGGCTGCATCAGCTCGGCACTGCTTACAGTGACGTGCCTGGGAGAGAATCAGTTCAGCCTGATTCCGCACCAGTTCCATTGTCTCTTCCGTTGGAGGAACAATATCCTTGAATATGCCGACAGGAATGATTGGCGTAATGTTCATCATCATGGCTCCGAGTCCACGGACCTTGACCGCCAGATCGAGGGTTTCATGATCATTGACACCGGGAATGTAAACATGATTGACTTTAACCATCAGACCGGCTTCGGCTGCGAGTTTAAGGCCGGTAAATTGTTTTTCAAGCAACACGGCAGCACCCTCAACTCCTGACAGTTTTTTGCCGTCATAACGGATCCACTCATAAACATCAGCTCCGGTTTCAGGGGTCAGAGCATTGATCGTTACCGTCAGGCTGGTCACATTCACATCTACAATCTTGTCAATAGCTTCGGGTAGGCGTAACCCGTTGGTTGACAGACAGAGAGTCATGTCCGGGAATGCCTCACGGACCAGACGAAAAGTATCAAACGTTTTTGGATTGGCCAGCGGGTCACCAGGGCCGGCGATACCAACAACTTTCAAACTTGGACCTGCCTGATTGTCCATGTGTTGTTTGACCAGTTGTACTCGCCTGACACCTTGCTCCGGGGTTAAAACCTTACTGGTAACGCCGGGACGACTTTCATTGACGCAATCATATTTACGCTCGCAAAATCCGCATTTAATGTTGCACCCGGGGGCGACTGGAAGGTGTACGCGTCCGGCTTTATTGTGGTCACCACCAAAACATGGATGGTCGCTTTGTTGCTTGAATTTCATCATCGGGCAGGCACTTGCCATGATTTTCTCCTGTCGCAGTATGCTGTTGAGGTTCAAGCACCTTTGCTTATATATGAGAGAAGCCCTGTTTCCAGAGAAAACAGGGCTTCTTTGCCAGACGTTTCGATGCACAACATTGTGCTGAAAATAAGTGTTCCGGTTATTAAATTGTGAATTAGTAACTGATTGAAAAATTTGGACAATCCATGCACTTCAGCAGCATGGATTGTCCTGCCACAGGGCAATTACAAATGTTTTCAAAGTTTCATTTATTGATGTGGACATTCCCCTGAGAATAAAAGTTTTTTGCAATCGCCGGAACAAACCGAATCGTGTGCAATCTTGAGTGCTTCGGCAATTGTTGCCTCAGTTTTTACCGGTTTGATTCCGGACAGAAGCAGCTGCTCTGCAGGGGTTTTACCTATCTGCGAGATCGCCACGGCCTTACACCCGGCAAGGGCCGTCACGATCTTTTTGAAACGGTTTTCTTCAAAACTGTGGTCAACGTTGTCCTGTGAAAACTTGTCGACGCTCACTTCAGAGACCTGGCATGGGTTCTGGCTTCCATAATCATAAATTCTGAATGTTTCCGCCTGACCAAAATGCTGATCGACCTGTTTTCCGGATTTGGAGGCAATGGCTATAAGCATCCTGCTACCCTCAGGCTTCTAACGTCGTGAAGGTGAAACAGCCTTTCGGGCAAGTGACGCCACAACCAGCACAACCAATACAGTTGTCAGGTTCAACAATCGACATCACCATGCGTGTTGTATAGTTTTCTTCATCTTCAATATCCATTGGTCCAAGAACCTGGCGTGAACAGGCTTTGTAGCAACGGCCACAGCCGATACATTTCTCTGTGTCAATACTTTCCGCGAAAGTCGGGGTCCAATCTGCTCCTCCCCGGGTTTTTCCTGTGATTAAGGCCATTGGTTTCGTTCTCCTGTAAATGGTTAGTTTTTAACGTCAGTATCGTGGAGATGATTTCATCAGATCCATACATCAGTTTTTAAGCAAAGCCTTCTGTAGCCAGGGAGGGGGGCTATTGCGTAAAACCTCTTGTAATTTGCCAACGGTATCTGTAATGGGGGCCTGGTCTTTACTTTTAATCGGGTGAATTTTTTTGGCGACCAATCTGGCTGCAGCCGGGCCACCGATCTCAGCAACATAGACAACAGCGCATTCGGACAGGCCTGAACAGCGTGCTTCAATACGGTCTGCCTCATCATCACCCTCATTCTTGACCTGGACGATACCGTTGAATTCGGCATTTTCCGGACCGATATCCCAAATATAAAATTCTTCAGCACGGCCAAAATGTTCGTTGACATGAATTTTATCCGTACTTGCAAATGCAACCTTCATGAATGCTCCTGAATGTTTTTTTAGTTCGACAAGTTTAAGTTTCCGGGTTCGAATCATGTTTTCTCCGGCGTAGTCAGTTGATCAGCGCATCATTTCAAACCATTGGTCTTCACAAGTTTCGTCAACGATGTCCAGGAACTTGTTAACAATGAGGGTCAGGAAATTAATGGTGCCCATATAGCCGATGACCGGAGTTCTGTGGGTATTGACTCGGTCCATGATCGGAAAGCCGATACGGAAGTGTGGGATTTTGGCGTCACGGGCAACCCACTTACAATGGGTGTCGCCGATAATACCGTCGACCGGATCAGTCATACAGAGGCTACGTAAGTGCCATAAGTCTTTGTTGATATAGATTTTGCTTTGCTTACCGTAAAGTGGTGAAGTATCGAGCAAAGCTTGCAGCTCTTTCTGGAACTTCTTGGTCGAACGGGAACAGATGATATGATAGGGAACCGCTCCCATTTCGAGTAAGAAAGATACGATTCCGAGCAGATAATCAGGATCACCGGCAATAGCAAACTTTTTACCGTGGATATACTGATGGGCGTCAGTCATCGCATCGACTGCGCGTCCGCGCTCCGCCTTCAATGTTTCGGGAATCGGCTTATTGAACAATTCGCTGAGTTTCATCAGAAAATCATCGGTTTTACGAATTCCCATCGGCAACGGCAGAACATCTTTGGTTCCGGAATATTCAGTTTCGATCCATTTCATCGTGTGGGGGGAACAGTATTTCATCAGTGAAATGGTGGCTTTGCCATTAATTGAGTCTGCTGCATCTTCAAGCTTGGTTCCACCGGCGTACATGCGGTAAGTGCCGTCACAGACCGAATCGAAAACATCGGTGATATCTGCAAACATGGTGTAAGGGATATCCATGGCGTCAAGATATTTTTTGTACTCTCTGAGATTTCCCGTGTTGCCGTCAAAGCCGGGGATGAGGTTCAACCTGCCGGTACATTTACCTTCGATTTTATTCCCCTCGGTCAGGTTCATCAGAATGGCTTTGAGCATACTGTCGTAGCCATGGATATGGGTGCCGTTGAAGCTGGGAGTATTTGCATAAGGTGTCGGCAGCTCTTCCGGTACCAGCCCTTTCTGCTTGGCATTTTTGATGAATGCCGTGAGGTCATCACCGATAACTTCAGGCATACAGGTGGTGTAAACCGGTATCATTTTTGGTTTGTACACGGTATAGGCATTTTCCAACCCTTCAAAAAGGTTGTTCTGCCCTCCGAATACGGCACCGTCTTCAGTCATCGCATCGCTGGTTGCTGAAGCAGGCTCACGGAAATGGCGACTGAAAGTGCTGCGAAAGTATGACGCACACCCCTGTGAACCGTGCACAAATGGTAATGACCCTTCAAACCCGTGAGCCACCATTTGCGCTCCAAGAGGTTGGCAGGCGTGGGCCGGATTGACGACCAGCGCTTCACGGGCAAAGTTTTTTTCCTTGTACTCTTCGGTATTGATCCAATTCTGAACCCTCTCAATCTCTTCGGCAGAGTGTTCAGTCAATGGTTTTACTGCAGCTTCGCTCATGGCGATAAACTCCTTTATCGTCACCACAGAGACACAACAGATACAAATGTCTCTACGGGTGTCTCTGTGGTTAATAACAAATGTAGATTGCGGTTAGTTTTAATAGGGTGCTTTTACCAGATCCCATGTCGGTGAATTGATGGCCATATCGATATCTCGGGCAAAGATTTCGAAGCCATCGTAACCGTGATATGGACCGGAATAGTCCCAACTGTGCATCTGGCGGAAGGGAACGCCTGCTTTTTGAAAGACGTATTTTTCTTTAATTCCGCTGCCGACCATGTCAGGCTTGAGCTCTTCGACAAATTTTTCCAATTCGAATTCAGAAACGTCATCATAAATTAATGTTCCTTTGGCCATTTCCGGTGAGGTTCGATCATAGTCATCCTGGTGGGCAAATTCGTAGCCTGTCCCGGTAATTTGAATACCAAGATCTTCATAGGCGCCGACGGTATGACGGGGGCGTAAGCCACCAACGAACAACATGGCGGTTTTCCCTTCAAGACGAGGTTTGTATTCATCAAGCACAGATTGCATCTGTGGCTTGTATTTTTTGATGACTTTTTCAACGTTCTTTTTGATTTTGGCGTCAAATCTTTCCGCGATCGCCCTTAAGCTTTCCTCTATCTTAGTGGGTCCGAAGAAATTGTATTCGATCCACGGAATGCCCCATTTTTCTTCCATCACCTTGCACATGTAGTTCATTGAGCGGTAGCAGTGGATCAGGTTCAGTTTCACGGCGTTCGTCGCGGCAATTTTTTCAATTTCACCATCTCCGGTCCATGTCGCTTTAACATTGAGGCCGATCTCTTCAAGGATGGGGATTGCCGCCCAGACATCTCCACCGATGTTGTAGTCACCAATCAGGGCAACATCATAGGGGCCTGCTTCTTCTTTGAACTCTCTTTTACCGATGACATGATCGCGAATAGAATCGTTGGAAATATGGTGTCCAAGGGACTGACTGACACCACGGAAACCTTCACAGTTACAGGGAATGACAAATTTACCGAGCTCTTTCTCCATTTTTTTAGCGACAGAGTTGATGTCGTCACCAATCAAACCGACCGGACATTCGGATAAGATCGAAAGGCCTTTATTCAACGGGAAGAGTTCATCCGCTTCGCGCAGTAGTTTTTCCAGCTTAATGTCACCCCCGTAGACGATATCCCGCTCTTGAAAGTCGGATGTGAAATCGATTGGGAAAGAAGTGACACCCGGAATTCCCTTCATCAGGTTGCGTCGGGTTCCCCAACTGTAGACACCGCAACCGATCGGTCCGTGGGAAACATGGATGACATCGCGAATCGGGCCCCAGACAACCCCTTTGGCTCCGGCGTAAGCGCAGCCACGCTGGCTCATGACTCCAGGAACAACTTTTTTATTTGATTTAACTGCACAAGTGGTTGCTTCCGGTTCGTTAGCTCCCAGATGCGGTTCCCGTTTTTTCTTTGCCTTCTCCGGCAAGACAGCGAGAGTTTCCTCAATCAGCTGTTCGGTTCTTTCTTTGGATATTCCTTTTATGGGCTTTCTCTCAGCCATACAGATTTCTCCCGAAAAGATGTAGGGGCGAACTTTGTGTTCGCCTGCCTGTCAACAATCAGAGGCGAACTGAATAATTCACCCTGGCAATAACACGAAAAATTAAGCGCCTTCAGCCACACCGATAATGGTCTCGTCTTCTGCTTCCATGATCCCGAATTCCATCAGCAGGTCTTCCAGATCTTCCATTTCCAGTGGCGTCGGGACAATGAACATTTCGTTGTCGACGATTTTTTGAGCCAGAGTCCTGTACTCTTGTGCTTGAGGATGATCAGGGGAGTACTCAATAACGGTCATGCGGCGCAGTTCAGCGCGCTGAACCTGATTGTCACGAGGAACAAAATGAATCATCTGGGTACCGAGACGAGCAGCCAGAGCTTCGATAAGATCGGCCTCTCTATCGGTATTACGGCTGTTACAGATGAGACCGGCCAGACGCACGCTGCCTGAGGCGGCGTACTTGACAATCCCTTTACAGATGTTGTTGGCGGCGTACATGGCCATCATTTCACCCGACACAACGATGTATATTTCCTGGGCCTTGTTTTCGCGGATCGGCATAGCAAAGCCGCCACAGACAACGTCACCAAGGACATCGTAGAAAACATAATCAAGGTCAGGGGTGTAAGCTCCCTCTTCTTCAAGGAAGTTGATGGCGGTAATGACACCACGACCGGCACAGCCAACACCAGGCTCCGGACCCCCTGATTCAACACACATGACATCGCCATAACCACGCCTACAGACATCTTCCAGCTCCAGATCCTCTACGGTACCGAGTTCGCGGACTTTATCCATAACCGTATCCTGGGCTTTTGCATGGAGAATAAGACGGGTTGAATCCGCTTTAGGATCACAGCCGATGATCAGGATTTTTTTGCCTAACGACGCTAAACCGGCCACGGTGTTTTGTGTTGTGGTTGATTTACCGATGCCGCCTTTGCCGTAGATTGCAATTTGACGCAGTTTCTTTTTTTCAGACATGACTTTCCTCCTGGAATATTTATGACGGTTTGACCGTCTGGTTGAGGCTGATTTTGACCGT
Source organism: uncultured Desulfuromusa sp. (assembly GCF_963675815.1). NCBI lineage: Bacteria > Pseudomonadati > Thermodesulfobacteriota > Desulfuromonadia > Desulfuromonadales > Geopsychrobacteraceae > Desulfuromusa > uncultured Desulfuromusa sp. The sequence continues at coordinate 1,096,559 of NZ_OY776574.1, read as the reverse complement.
TACACGGAGCGGCATCGTCATTGATGTTGTGCAACAATTCTTAAAATCAGCCTGATGTTCGAGTTAAGTGGGAATCCCTTGAACGGCCAGGCAACCGGCTGCTGCGGGTATTCCGTATTCCATCGTGGAAAGGACAAAAAAAGCCCGAACAGCTTAGCAAAGACTGTCCGGGCTTCATTGCCAGGGAGGAATTACATCAATGTAATTCTTTTTGGTGTGTTTGTAATTTTATAAAGCAGGTTATGTGCCAGCTTTTGTTTTTTTATGTAAGTCCATATTATGACAGCGTGTTTCTGTGTTATTCTCGTATGGCAGTGATTCTCTTGGCTGCTTCTGCATATTATTTCAGCGGGCTGGTGAATACTTTTTAGGCATATCGTTCTGTCTGGGGCAAAAGCTGTCTGACTCTTATGTTATGATTCTTGCGAGCTTAAGAGCAAAGGTTAAATCAAGCCCTGCCAGAGGGTGATTCCCGTCCAGAGTCACCTTTTCATCGTCGACTTTAATAGCCAGCATGATGCGCTGCTCCCCATCGGCGAATTCAATTGTCAGCTTCTGCCCGACTTCAATCGTTTTGCTTGTCGGAAATAACGATCTTTCAACGACGAGGGTGTTGTCGTCTAATCGTGGTCCATAGGCGTTTTCAGCTTTAATCAGAATATTTTTGACTTCACCGGCACGCATGCCGATAATCTCATCTTCCAGGGCCGGAAAAATTTCTTGCTGACCAAGGGTCACCAGCATCGGGGACTCGTCATCACAGCTGTCAAAAATAGCGCCATTGTCAACCGTGCCGATATAATGGATCTCGACGTTGTCCCCTTTTTTAGCGGTTCTGCCCATCAGTTTTCTCCGTGAGTGATAATATAAAAGCGATCGTCGAAATAGTGCCGCAACACGGGTTCAACCTCTTGCCAGTCGAGCCCTCCCCGGCCACATCCCGGTCTTGGAACGATGATTTCCTGCCACTGTTTATAATTGGCCAACTCAACCAGTTCACGGCAGGATTGATCTATGATGCGCAATTCAGGATTCTCGAAAGGGCTGTTTTCCACTGGAAAAGACACGATGTGCTGACCGAGATCAAAAACATGCATACCGAAATTCCTGATCTGATCACCGAGGGTGTAGGGTAAAGAGGGGAAGCGATCGGCAGCCTGACGGGCACAGCCGCTGGGCATTGAACATCTTCCGTCTTTGAGCAGCAATCCACCGGTGGTCACGGCGACGATTGCCCCGTTACGGTGGTGTTCCCATAGGTCCCCGCTGATCAGATGCGGTTTCTGCATTTATTCCAGCCTTTCCCCGACAACGGCAACCAGAAAATCAAAAACCTCTTCGCGTGTCTGGATGAAGGCCGGCATTTGTTGAATCATGATCTCTTCCAGCTTTTCCAGCACTGCCCCGTCTGTTGTCCCGATCTTGTCCATGACGGCTTGCAACATTGGAATGACCTCGTATTGATCATCCCGGTCAAAGGGATTTGTATCAGGTTTTCCGCTGAATTTGGGTTGCTCGCGGAATTCCTTTTTCCGGGGGTATTTGTAATAAAGATCCGAGGGTTTGATTTCGATCGTCATGAGCAGGAACCACAACCGGAGTTACAGCAATGCGTTTTACAGGTGACGACTGTTTCTGATCGGTCTGGGGACGAGAGGAAATTGTTAAGACTCTCCTGATCCACAAACCATTTGCCATCGTGCTCTTCTGCTTTTAACTTCTTCCGTTTAATATGCATCAGCACGTTCAACTCAGTTGAGCCCATTTGTTCAGCGACTTGATTGAGAGGTAATAAGGTGTTTTCAGTCATAGATAAACTCCTGAATGAATAAGAAAACAATGAATCCCGGTGTCGTTTTTACATTCGGATATCAGAGTTCCAAGGGAAAGGTTCTTATTTTTCAATACTTTTGGTGGCGCCATTATCTTTGTCCCAATGGGGACAGATAAAGTAATTGCGGCACCAACTCTTCAATCTCCTGCCGGACGTTTTTATCCAGTTTTTTTAACCAGCTGCACGGCAGCTGTTCCTGACCGTAGAGAGCTCCGGCAATCATGCCGGCAATAGCTCCTGTCGTATCGGCATCGCCCCCTTGGTTGACAACTCCGATCAGACACTCTTCAAACGATCCGGTTGTGAATAAATAATTAAAAACAGTTTGCAGGGTGTCGACAATGTAACCGGATGCAAAACCTTTATATTTATTGAATCGAAATGTCGGAAATTCCTCTGTTAATTCTCTTGTCAATGCATGCAGAGCAAATCTGTCGGCTCCCAGGACAGCCGCTTGAACCATGCGGCCGACACAGAGGCATCCCGCGTCGGATAAAGCATGATGATGCGTCAGTCTGGCCTGCTCCAGAGTGCAATGTTCCAGTAACTGCTCATCTCCCAATGTGACCAGGGCAACCGGAGCCATTCTCATTGCTGCGCCGTTTCCCGCGTCCCATTCATTAAGGGGGACTTGCAGTGTCCCTTTGTTCATGTAGAGGCGGATACCTTTGCGAACTGTCGAGCCGATATCGATGGGTTTGCCGCGCATCCAGGCGACAAAGTTGTCGGCGATCTGCCGCAGGTTCCAACCTCCCGTTTCAATCACTGCCCGGGCTAGAGCGAGGGACATCTCAGTATCGTCGGTCACCTGTCCCGGCTTTATCCCCAGCCAGCCGCCACCAATTAACTTACGGTGGATTTTGTACTGTGTTTTTATCTCGGCGGGAGTCATGAATTCCGTCGTTGCGCCTAAAGCATCTCCCAGGGCAAGTCCTAGAAAAGCTGCTGTGGCGCGTGCGGTAATTTCATCATCCACACCGAGTGTCCTGTCATGTGTGCTGTATCCGGCCAAGTCTTGTCCTTTTTACCCTGCTCCGCTTCAAAAAAATCCCGATTAAGCTATGGCTAGTCGAGAATTTTTATTCATTGATCAGGAAAAAAATTACGGCGACTTACCAGACACCTCACACACAACATGACACTAACCGCCAATCATGATCTTGACCTCAAATTCGCCGCCGATAACCAGGCATTCATCTTCCCCCTTAAACAGTGATTTCGGCAGCAAGCCACAAAGAAAAAATATCTTTGTGAGTGGGACGTCTGCTTTTAAAACCCGTGAGCCAAATTCCCAGGCTTTTTCAAAATCGCTGGTAAATGAGTTTAAATTATTAAGACGCATGAGGAAGTGGTTCTTTCCTCTGTTTTCAATAACGCTGTGTTCTTCTAAATCGTTAACACCACGGAATAATGTCAGGTACTTTTTTCCAGAGAAACATCGGCGCAATTCGTACTGAACATATTCATAGAGGAGATCAAGCTGGGAAAAAATGGCACTGGTTCGTGACGAACCTTTCATCCGCTCAACCAGGTAACGATAGTATTCTTCGGACTCGACATTCTTAATCACGCCATGATGAAAGGTTGGGACCAGTCCTAACCTGGACTCAACCCACCCTTTCAGAACCGCTCCTTCGATGGAATTACTATCGAACAGCCAGCCACGTAAAAATCTGAGATAACTGTTCTTTAAACTTTTTTGACTGTTTTTTGAAGTTTCACGTTGCCACTGATGTAACTGGAACTGGACATCCATAAAATCATGGAAGCGGTAGCCGCGCTCTTCCGGGCTATGAATATTGTCCAGTTCTGAAAAAAGTTGTTTACCGATATGATCAATTCCCTGAATCTGCAATTGCTGGGGGTTTTGATTGTAATACTGAGACGCAATTGACCAGGGAGGCAAATTGCACATATTGATCGGTGTCACATACCTGCTCAGATCATCCCTCCATCAACAGGATGGCTTCGGCAACTTCTTTCAGACTTTTTCTCTTGTTCATTGCCAGCTTCTGCATTTTCCTGTGGGCTTCAGGTTCAGAGAGGCCCTGCTTTATCAGCAGACCCTTGGCGCGATCGACAAGCTTGCGGGTTTCAAGATTTTCTTTAAGAGCGGCAACTTCGTCCCGCAAATTGGAAATTTCAATAAACTGATGAATTGCCAGATCAATCGTAATTTTTAACTGGTCTTCCTTGAAAGGTTTCATCAGGTATTGATGAACACCGGCATCATGAGCCTTTGAAACTGTTTCGCTATCAGTATTGCCGGTTAATAAGACAATCGCTCCACAAGGGTTACGATTCATCTTATCTGCTGCGGTAATGCCGTCCATGACAGGCATCGTCACGTCCATGACCGTCAAAAGTGGCTTATGCAGCGCCGCCAGGGCAACGGCCTGCGACCCATCAGCTGCTTCATAAAGTTCGTCAAAGCCGTAATCAGCCAGAGCTTTTGCAACCTGTTGTCTGATCAGGGGTTCATCGTCAACTATCAAGGCTTTTTTCACGGGACTTCCTGCAACGGCCGGGAGCTGTCCATTTTTCATGGACAGCTCCCGAAAGGGTTAAGTTGATTGAGCGTAATACTTGGAAACGATCCTAACTTCTGGAATCGGGAGCAGATGTATACCCCGAGATCCCCGAAGAGCCACCAATGCTGACACGTTGGAAATCAGGATAAGCTTCCATACCAATTTCACAGGAATCACAACCCAGCATCTCTTCTTCTTCACTCACCCGGATACCAATGGTGTATTTCAAGGCCAGCCAGACGATCGAGGAGGTGATGATCACGAAGGCTCCGGTGGCCACAACGCCAATGAACTGGGTCACAAAGCTGGCTTCACCATCCGTGATAGGAACGGCCAGGGTTCCCCAGATGCCACACACAAGGTGAACAGACAGAGCACCAACAACGTCATCAATCTTCAGTTTATCAAAGAAGGGGACGGCCAGCACCGCCAGAACACCACCGACGGCACCGATGAGGGTGGCGGCACCGAGGGAGGGTGTGGCCGGACCGGCGGTAATGGAGACCAGACCGGCCAGGGCACCGTTGAGGGCCATGGTGACGTCAACTTTTTTATACAGAATCTGAACCATGATCATGGCGGCAATCATCCCGCCACAGGCGGCCATGTTGGTGTTGACCATAACGTTGGACATTTCGATAGCGGAAGCGGCATCGCCCAGAGCGAGAACGGAACCACCGTTAAATCCATACCATCCCATCCACAGGATGAAGGTTCCCAGGGTTGCCAGTGGGATATTGGAACCGGGAAGGGGATTAACTTGACCTGATTTGCTGTATTTGCCTTTGCGGGCACCCAGAATGATGGCGCCGGTCAGGGCGGCCCAGCCACCGACGGAGTGGACAATGGTGGATCCGGCATAGTCAGAAAAACCCATTTCTGAGAGCCAACCGCCACCCCAGCCCCAGGATCCCTGGATCGGATAGATGATGCCACAGAGAACAACACAGAAGGCCAGGAACGACCAGAGTTTGATCCGTTCAGCAACACAACCGGAGACAACGGAACAGGCGGCACCACAAAAGACCATCTGGAAAAACCAGTCGGAGGCGGCAGAATAACCGGAGGAGTAGTCTCCGGCGGCTGCGGCGGCATCGTCTGCACCCCAGAGGCCGAAACTGCCCATGAAGCCACCGTCAACACCGGCGTACATCAGATTGTAACCGACCAGGTAGAAGAGGATTCCGGCGATACCGAACAGGGAGATATTTTTCAGGCAGATGGTCGCGACATTCTTTGAGCGGACCAGACCTGATTCCAGCATGCCGAATCCGGCAGCCATCCACATGACCAGGATTCCCATCACCAGAAAGGAAAAGGTGTTGAGGATATAAGACATCTCGGAAACCGGGGCGTCTTCGGCAAGAGCCAGAGTGGGTAACAGCAATAACCCAGCGAATAAAATCATGAACTTTTTCATCTCAAATCTCCTTTTTTATGACTGAAACTTTAATAATTGCTGGATTAATACCTAGAGAGAATCTTCACCGGATTCGCCGGTACGGATCCTGACGGACTGCTCTATTGCGCTGACAAAAATCTTGCCGTCGCCAATCCGTCCGGTACTGGCTTCACGCTGGACGGCTGCCACAACAGCATCGACCTGATCATCTGCAACAACGAGTTCGATCTTGATCTTGGGGATAAAATCAATCTGATACTCGGCTCCGCGATACAATTCGGTGTGTCCTTTTTGGCGTCCGAATCCACGGACTTCACTGACCGTCATGCCGCTGAGTCCCATCTCGGTGATCGCTGCCTTGACATCGTCCAACTTGAACGGTTTGATGATGCATTCAACTTTCTTCATCCTGAAGTTCTCCTATGAAAGTAGTTATGAAAAAAGGCGCACCAACTCCACCCAGGGAGTCAGGAGCGCCTTTGCTCGATGCATGCCTTATAAAAAACAGCTCCGTTAATCCCACGGAGTTATGAATTTAAATATTCAAAAAACTCTTGTTTGCAGCCTTCATACCAAAAATAAAAAATAGATTTTTTGCGGGGAAAGCCTGTTTTTTTTCGACCGTATGTCTTTTTTTTATACAAAAATGGTAGAGGATGAACAAAAAATAAGCAGACTTGATTTGGTTACATGGTGTTGTCCGCAGTCATTTTGATCTCGAAACAGCTTCCCCCATCAGGCACGTCAGTCACGGTTAAAGACCCATCGTACTCTGAAATAATTTTACGACATAAATAAAGTCCCAGCCCGGTACCTTGACCATCTTTACGGGAGGTGAAGAAGGGATCAAAAATTCTTTGTTTCAACTTGTCGGGGATGCCGGGGCCATTATCACAGAACTGAATAAAGATGCTTTTGTCACGGCATACACCAGTCGATATTTCAATTCGTCCCCCTTTATCCATAGCTTGGACAGCGTTCAGGATCAGGTTGATAAAAATCTGCTTGAATTTGTTCTTGTCAATATTGAGCAGGGGAATCGGATTTAAATTTTCACCTGAGGTGATCTGTTTTTTGTTTAACTCATAACGCATCAATGTCAGAACTTCTCTCATTGTTGTGTTGATATCGGTCGGTTGACGTTTTTCATCCTGGGCTCCTGAAGAGTAAGAAAGCAGTTCAGAACTCAGCCCTTTCAGGCGTTCGACTTCGTTGTCAATACGTTCCACAAGCTCTTGTTGTTCCGGAGTCAGATTGTTGTTATCGAGCAGGATCTGACTGGCAAAGCTGATAACTGCCAGCGGGTTATTGATTTCATGGGCAATACCTGTACTCATACGGCCGACTTCAGCGAGTTTTTCAGATTGAATTGTCTGTGCCAGGAGTTGTTCAAATTCAGTTATATCCTCGACGACAACTACGACACCCTGTGTTTTTCCATTCTCTTTCAAAGGCGCTAAACGTCTTTTTTGCAAACGGTTTTCTCCCGCATGCCCGCGGTGGAGGAGGCGTAACTCTGCAGCTTCTCCTGTTCGTAAAACCCGCCGCAAGCGCTCAGCTATCCCCTCTTTTTCAAGAGTTGGGAATGTTTCCAGCAGTTTGCGCCCCAAGGCTTTTTCGGCCGGAATGTGAGTCATTAAGGCCATACTGTCATTCCACGAGGTGATCCTCATCTTTCTGTCTATTGTATACAGACCCAGGCTGATGCTTGACAGAATCTTGTCGTTGAGGTGATTAAGGTTGTTTTTTTCCCGCGATACGCGACATAAATCCTGGTACAGATTGGCGTTGTCAATCGCTATGGCTGCCTGTCCGGCCAACAGCGAAAGTGCGTCACAATCACTTGCAGTAAAAGCATCCGGTTGTTGATTTTCGACGTTGAACACTCCAATGACCCGATCTCTGGCAATGAGCGGAACAGCCAGCTCTGACCTGGCCGCTTCAATCCCTGGAATATAATCATCTGTATGACTGACATTATGGATCAGGTAGGGTTTACCAAACTGCGCTGCCTTGCCCATGATGCCCTGTCCCAGATAGATCGGATTCTCTACCGCTTCCTGGCTGTAACCGAAGGACGCAACAGTTTCCAGCGCCTTTCCGTCACTTGTGAGCAGACGGATAATGGCATTATCAAAAAGGAAAACTTCCTGGGAAATCTCGAGAATTCGCGGCAGTAAAAAGTCAAGATCCGTTATCGTGGCAAGCTCTTTACCAACGTCAATGAGAGCTCTGAACAGCTTTTGTTTTTGGTCAGTCATAATGGGGAATTGGCTCCTGTGAAGAATAATCCGAAAAAATATGAACATTATGATAAGCATGAAAAATGCCAAGAAGTGGCCCGGCACCAGAAACGGTGACCGCAGTATCGTTGGCAAATCTGCTGAATCGTTTTGAAAGAAAATCGAATCTGGAAGATGAACCTGCGGGGACAGATTTGCACCTTTTCATGGACGACGGCAGATTTTTTTCCGAGATCACTTGTATTGCAAATGGCGAGTCAACTGATTGAAAAAAATTGTCAACCTTTTGCTCTGGTAAACGTTAAGACTATAAATAGACCATATTCTTTGCTGAAATTGAATCGGCTGTTCTGGATGCATTAATGAAATAGTTGGCTATACTTACGGTGTGATAGATCGTTTGTCCGGAAAGCTCTTCCCTTTGGATTCTTGACCGGTGGATTAAAGCAAATCATCATCATGACTGAATATCGTCCGGCTTGCCGGACATTGCGTTGAAGTTCCTGGAGCTGATGAAATCGTTTGTGACTTATTGTGCTGAGATGAAAATAATTTTCAACCTTCACCCTCTTACAAAGGATGTCAAAAATGAAAGCAACTGCTGCCACAATTTTTAGCACTGTACTACTGATCGCTGTTTTTATCGGGGGATCGCTGCAAGAAAGTCGTGCCATAGTGATAAAAAGCTATCAATATGGTGATATTACAATGCAGAGTTCAGGGGCTGATTCTGAAAGTGGCACAGTTATTTTTCGGCATTGGACCCACCGGGATAAATATACCTGTCGTCTTTGTCATGTTGATCTGGAGTTTTCCCAGATAGCGGGCGAAACTGACATCGTTGAAGAAGATAACCAGGCTGGCCGTTATTGTGGTGCCTGCCACAATGGGAAAGAGGCCTTTACAATAAAATCCTGCACGAATTGTCATGCCAAGGATGCCGCTCATTTAGTGCAAACAAAGCGGGCAGCCAAAAAGGCATTTTACGCTTTTCAGAAAACGATGCCGCGCGCCAAGTATGGTAACAAAATTGATTGGATGAAGGCTGAAGAAGAGGGCCTGATTCAATTGAAAGATCAGCTTCCCGGAATTTCCATGGGACGGGAAGATTTTATCACCAACCAACGAGACGAGCCTCTTGAGCCTAGCCTTTCCGGTTTGCCGAATATCATTTTTTCGCATAGTAAACATGTTGCCTGGAACGGGTGTGGTATGTGTCACCCCGAACCTTTTAAATTGAAAAACGGCACAACTGAGATAAACATGCAAGCAATCATTGATGGAAATTTATGTGGCCGTTGTCATCGCACCGTGGCGTTCCAGGTCAATGACTGCTCCTTATGCCATTCCAAACCTGTCAGCATGTAAAATGAAGGGTCGCAAGAATATCCATAAAGGGAGGTGGGGAGTTGCCGGCATTCTCTTCCTGTTTGTTTGTGCTTGTGCTGGTTCTCTCCCGCTTTCCGACGAACCGATTGAACCGGTCGCGCGTAACAGGATCATAAAAAAAACCTACGCCAACGCACCACTGAGCAGGTTCGAACTGGGAAGGCTGATTGAGATGATCTCCTATAACGGCAAGCCTGAATACTATGGAGATATTATTCTTGATCGCCGGGTAAAGAAATATGGGAGTAAGCCCGTGGTTTTTTCCCATCAAACTCATAGGCGTCATTTTACCTGCGAGGTCTGTCATACTGAACTGGAATTCAGTCTGTCGAAAGGGCAAACAGACATTACCCGTGAGGACTACCTTGAGGGGCGCTATTGTGGTGCTTGCCATAATGGCACCATTGCGTTCTCTACTGAATTTGCCTGTGACGCTTGTCATCAAGACATCAGCTCGAATGAGCGAACATATCCTCCACATAAAGCTCTTGAGGGTGCGATTTCCCTTCCTCAAACAACATATGGAGATCGTATCAACTGGGTTGAAGCTATCGAACAGGACCTGGTTCGGCCACAGAGATCTCTTCCCGGCGAGGATATGATGCCTGGTATGCCATTGCCCCGTCATCTCGAACAATCCATGTACTGGACCACGGCACTGCCCAGCGTTATCGTTCGTTTCCCCCATGCAGAACATATGAAATGGCTAGATTGTTCCAACTGCCATCCTGATCTGTTTTCTATTAAACAGGCTGGAACCATTGCGTTTGATAAAGAATCGAATCTTTATGGTCAATTTTGCGGCGCTTGCCATATGAATGTTGCTTTTCCAATGAATGGCTGTAGTCGCTGCCACCCACGCATCAAGGACTATCGCAGGAAGGCGAGGGCTAATTAAATGGATATAGGTCGAGTTTTAGTTGTCGATGATGAAAATTTGGTGTGCTGGACATTGGCTAAAATGCTTAAACGCATCGGGAGTACCGCTGAGATTGCAAATAGCGGTGCAGAGGCACGCCTGAAATTAAAGAGTTTTTTGCCTGATCTCGTTATTCTGGATGCCGCTCTTCCGGATATTGAAGGACTGCAACTTCTGGAAGAAATCAAGTTGGAGAATAAGGATTTGCCTGTTGTTATCATGACATCAAACTACCATTCGGACCTGGCTTTTCAAGCGTTTAGTCTGGGAGCGGAGGATTACATAGGAAAGCCTTTTAATGTTGACATGGTGGAGAGATCGATACAGAAAATATTTGTTAAAAAAGATCTCAGCAAAGAGGTTAAGCCTACAGAAAAAAAACTCAGGAAAAAATATGAACAAGATCAGTTAGTTGGGAATTGCCCCTCGATGGTGGATCTATTTAAGACCATCAACCTCTGTGCCCGAAATGATTGTAAGACCATCCTTATTCTGGGTGAGAGTGGTACGGGTAAAGAATTGGTCGCCCACGCTATCCATTCTCAGAGTGCCCGGAAGAATGCTCCTCTGATTGAATTAAACTGTGCTTCTATTCCTGATAAATTGCTGGAAAATGAATTGTTTGGTCATGAGAAGGGGGCATACACTGATGCTGCCAGCCGGGAGGTTGGTATTTTTGAACAGGCGGAAGGGGGCACCGTTTTTCTGGATGAAATTGGTGATATGCCTTTAAGTATGCAGGCGAAAATTCTTAAGGTTATTGACAATAGGAAGTTTCGACGTTTGGGTGGACAGGAAGACGTTGAGACAAATATCCGCATTATTGCTGCGACAAATCAAGATTTGGCTGCCATGGTTGAAGAGGGGTCCTTCCGTGGTGATTTATTTTATCGACTCAATATGATGTCTATCGTTTTAAAGCCTTTACGTGAGCGGAAAAAATGTATTCCGAGTATGGTTGAATATTTCATTGATCGGCTGAATAAAGAGTATGGACGCTCAGTTAAAGGGATTTCAAGTGATGCTTTAAAGGTGCTGATGGCCCATAACTGGCCGGGAAATGTCCGGGAATTGCGCAATGCTCTTGAGCGCGCAATGATGTTGGAGCAAGGGCAAATTTTATCGACAGATAATTTCTGTGTGTTCCCCGGATCGGAACATCTTCGTGAAGGCGGTTGTCTCTATGGCTGTTCTCTTCCTGCTGAATCAACAATTCTGCTACCGCCGGAAGGTATCAATATCGAAGAGGTTGAGAAAGAATATATTAAGCAGGCTCTCTCCCGTTACGATGGTAATCAGACCAAGGCTGCCAAATGTTTGGGAATGACTCTCGATACGCTTCGTTATCGGCGGAAAAAATTTGGGCTCGAAAAATATCCGGCTCAGCCAGCCGCTATTTCGGTCCCTGAGAAAGAAGACAAAGATAGGCGCTCTGCCAAGGTTGTTCCCGGAAAATAAGACGCAGGAGATGATCGCAATGAAATGTTTATCGGCCGCTGGTAAAATCACTGTCCTGAGTTGTTTCATGATTCTGGTTTTCATTGTGGACTCTTCTGCTGAGACCTGCTCAACCAGCGACTGCCACGCGGAACTGGCGCAGCTGGCTTATAGTCATTCTCCTGTGGCCGAAGGGGATTGCAGCAGCTGTCATGAGCAGGTTCAGGAACAACATCCAATTGTTGGAGGGAAAAGTTTTCAGCGGGTCGAAAATGGTGCCAGGCTCTGTTATCAATGTCATGACAAGTTTGGCAGAAAGCTTACGGTCCATTCTCCCGTCGCTGAAGGAGACTGTCTCGATTGTCATGATCCACATGGTTCAAATGTTGGACCTGCCCTTCTCCCGGTAGACCATAATCTGACCGAACTCTGTATCAATTGTCATGATGCGGACCTTTTTACTGCGGCCTATGGTCACGGTCCAGCTGTTGCTGGTGCCTGCACACAATGTCACAACCCCCATGAAAGCAACCAATCGGGATTGCTGAAAAAAACACCTCAAAAACTCTGTACAAGTTGCCATGAAGAAATTGCAGATGGGATGGAGAACGCGCCGATCATCCATGCTGCGGTTGAGGATTCCAGCTGTACGACCTGTCACAATCCTCACAGTGCTCCCGCTGCCAAGTTATTGAGTCAGGATGTCGAATCTCTGTGTATGGACTGCCATCGTGATGTCGGAGTTAAAGCTCAAAAAGCAAAAGTTAAGCATGCGGCATTGTATCGCCCTGAGAAGTGCAGCGGTTGTCATTCCGCACATTTTTCTCAGTACCCGGCGTTGTTGTCATTGCCTGAAAAAGATGTCTGTCTTTCCTGCCACGGTCAGGATGATTACAGTAAATCTGAACCTCTGAATAATATTGCTAAAGAAATTCAAGGGAAAAGAGAGCTTCATAGGCCATTAGCTGATGGTGAATGTTCCGCTTGTCATAATCCGCACGGGTCAGATAACACCCGTATGCTTTTCGGGGCTTATCCCAAGAGCTTCTATCATCCCTACACCAAAGGCAGCTATGATTTTTGTCTCCAATGCCACGATAAAAACTTACTTCGATTTGCTGAAACGACAATCTATACGGAATTCCGTAATGGAAAGCAGAATCTTCACTACCTCCATGTTGCAAATAAATACAAAGGGCGTAGTTGCCGCGCCTGTCATGAACCCCATGCGGCCAATTCGGAAAAGCTGATGAGTGAAGAGGGAGCCGAGTTCGGGGACTGGCGTATCCCGACCCGGTTTGTCAAAACCGCTTCCGGCGGCAGCTGTTCACCTGGTTGTCATCAGGTGCTTGAATATGACCGGGAAAATCCGGTTGATTATCAAAAATAGAGACATCAAACAGATTTTTACGCTGGGGATATCCCCATGCTGTAAGGGGATATGGGCATATCCCCATATCTCACCAATTGAGGTGACTTTAGTTCACCTCCCTAACTGAATACAATTCCTGAAAATCATTGTTTTCATCGTTTTTTCAGGGACTTTTACTCCACAGCTTAATTTTTAATGAAAACGATTCTTTTGGCATCAAGTTTGCCTGTTAAGAGAGAGATTGAAAGAATTTATCTTTTGGACAGGAAAGGAGGTCCACCTCGGGTTCATTGAAATGAAAAGTACTGGGAAAGTTGGTTTTAACAGTATGCTGCCACATACGACATTTACGGGAGGAAAACAAATGAAAACAGTAATGATAGTAACTTTAACAGTGTTTGTAGGGTTATTATTCTCTTCAACAACTTTTGCAGGTATTGCTGGATCTGCGCATGATTTGAGTGCAGAAGGACTCGGGACGGATCAAATTTGTAAATTTTGTCATACTCCTCACCATGCAAAAGTGGATCCTGGAGACTATAACCCGCTGTGGAACATGGATGTTCCCGATTCTGCTGCCTACACGTCTTATTCCTCAAGCACTTTCATGGATGGAGCAACAATCTCCGACCCTCTGGTTGGTCCTTCACGACTCTGCATGAGCTGCCACGATGGCACTATCGCTATTGATAATGCCATAAATCCCTCTAGTACAACCTATATTGATACCCGATATCCAACGACAACCGCCAATTTAGATCAGGATTTATCCAATGATCATCCCGTCGGTTTCGATTATGTGGCTGCGCAAGGATTGGATGATGAGCTCTATCCTGCAAGCACAGCTTTTGCCGGGGGAACAATCAGTGATTATCTGTTTGGCGATATCATGACCTGTGCCAGCTGTCATGACGTGCATGATGGTGATACCGGGAAGTTTCTTCTTGTCGGTAACTCTGGCTCAGCTTTGTGTTTGAGTTGCCATATTAAATAGTGTCGAATGTGTTGTTGATCGCAAATCGCCGGCCCCATTGAGTGGTTTGCGATCAACGCCAAAGGCTTTCCCGTACCTATGACTGTCTCAGCCGGTTTTTTCTTGTCTCAGCGCCTCACTCCAGTGTAAGTTTAAGCGCAGCTATGTTTATCTAGCTGATATTTATATGCTTTTCATGGTTTATGGTTTTACCGGTTGTTAAGTTCATATGGAGGGACACCGTGCCTGCAATTTTCTTGCTGATTCTGACGTCGCTGTTGCTTTCCGGTTGTGTAGCCACACCTTCGATTAACCAGAGCAACCCGGTTTTTTTTCCGCAAGCTCCCGCTCCACCGCGCATACAGTTTTTGACTGGGATCGGCAATTCAAATGATGTTGCCGGCGATACGGCTGAGGTTGTGCTGTTTTCAATGAATGCTGTTCAGCAGGAAGAATTAAAAGGTTTCAGTAAGCCTTACGGTATCACTGCCCGGGGAAGTCAGTTGTACGTTTGTGACACGGTGGATGGCACTGTCGCAGCCATTGATTTACGTCAGCAGACGTTTACTTGGCTGAAGGGCAATTTCGGACCTGGAGCATTGAAAAAACCGATCAACCTGGAGATGGATAACGATGGTAAACTCTATGTTGCAGATACCGGACGCAAGCAGGTGGTCACTTATGATCATGAAGGGAACTTTCTCCGGGTTTATGGTTCCGGCTACGATATGAAACCAGTCGATGTCGCAATCGATGCAAGGCGGGTCTATGTTCTCGATATGTCACGACATAAGATCCTGGTTTTTAACAAGCAAAGTGGTGAGCTGATCGAAGGGCTCGGGCAAGATGCAGATAATCCCCTCGAACGGCTTTATCTGGCCAGCAATATGACTCTGACAGAGCAGGGGCTGTTTTACGTCGCAAATGCAGGAACCGGTTCAATTATCAAGCTTGACCGGGATGGTCATGTGCTGGGAACCTTCGGTAAAATGGGCGATGGATTTGGGCAGTTCGGCCGCCCGCGTGGTGTGGCTACCGACAGTAAAAAGCGTTTTTATGTGGTTGATGCTGCGCACCAGAATGTCCAGTTATTTAATGATCAGGATCGTCTTCTGATGTTCTTCGGGGACCCAGGCTTGCCGGTTGGATCGCTCAATATTCCGGCGGGAATCTCTGTCACTGATCAGGATCTTGATTTTTACGAGCAGTATGCCGCCCCTGGTTTTATTTTGGAACAGGTTGTGGTCGTGATCAGCCAAGTCGGACGGTATAAAATCAATATCTATGGTTTGGGGAAAATGCAGGGGATCGATTATGAGGCTTATTACCGTGATGCGATGAAGAAAGTTCGTAAAATTGACGGTAATCAGCCCCGGAAAAAGCAATAAGATGTGTCATGATAAATAATAAGCAAACAGGAAAGAGTCGGCTGTCCAAAAAAATAGTAAAATCGTTACTGTTTGCTGTTCTCTCCTGTTTGCTTCTTGTCGGTTGCGGTGATCCGGTGACCCGGCACAAGGTGCTCAGCACCATTTTTGATGGTGTCCCCTCGCTTCCTCCTGCCGGAGAAATGTGTGCCGGGTACGACCAGAAGCAGGTCGCTACTGAAGCTGCAGGGCTGGAAATAACAAATGAAGAGGTAAAGCCTCCTGCGCAAAACAGAAGCTCATCGCATAAACCCTACAAAGAAAAAAAATGTCATGACTGCCACTCCAACAATAAAAACGTCAATGCCGGTTTGATTGCTCCAAAACGTGAGTTGTGCGGGGTCTGTCATCAGGATTTTATCAAGAGCCGCAATATTCACGGGCCGGTTGCAGTTGGGGATTGTCTGGCTTGTCACTTGCCGCACAATTCTCAGTATCCGTCACTGTTGAAAGAAGATCCGGAAAAGATTTGTGCCACATGTCATGAAGAATCGCGTCTTGCGGCCGCTATGCACGATCGCTTTGTAGTGAAAACAATTGGCTGTGATGAATGCCACGATCCGCATGCGGGAGATGCTCGTTACTTTCTGAAATAATACCGTCCATGATGGACGTTGCGGGGAATACGGTGGGAGATGGGGATCGAAATGATGTTGTTCTATCGGTTGATACAACAAAAATCCTCCCGCTATGCTGCCTCGATCACACTGTTCCTATGTAGTTGTTTCCTGTTGCCTTTTCCTGCTGAGGCCGCGAGGGAAAAAGTTGTTTTCCAGCTTTCCAATTTCCGTCATTGGACTGAACTTGAATACGAATATACCGGCAAGAGCTATGATAACGATACCAATGCAGATCGTTATTCGCAGGAACATGTCCTGACAGAGACCTATCACCTGGATATTGATTACGCCATTCTTGATCGTGATTTGGCCAATGGCAGTTTGGCAATGGAGCTCGGTCTGGACCAGGTTTATGAAGATGAAAACGGGGCTGTTGACCGCAATGGAAAAACGGGAGGATTTTTGGGCGAGTATTTGTTTGAACTGTTTGCCTTTGAACGGCGCTTCTACCCGGTTAACCTGGTGTCCAGTCTGACCCAGGAACGGATTTCAGCCCCATTTACTGAAAATTACGATCAAACCCGCCAATCGCTTTCTGCAGCTGTTGCTTTACGCAACAGTTTGTTCCCTGTGCGGTTGAGTTATCGTTTCGATAAAACAGAAACTTCCGGTTTAGAGATCGATCGGATTCAGGAAACAGAAGAACTGGCATTCAGTGCCGGATCTACCGTCGGAGATTTTAGTGAAACACGACTCTATGCTGAAACCAGTCGGCGCCGCACCGATCTTTCCAGCCAGACTTTGTCCACAACTGAGACCGATACCGATGAAATTGAACTTTACAATCTGCTGCGCTGGGGATCACTGAGAAAAAAAAGCTCGCTGAACTCGCGATATCGTCTGGTTGAGGATCGTGGAACTTCAGAGCGACAGATCAGTACCTGGGACGAAGATCTCAAGTTACAACTGGGGCAGGCTTTGTCCACAGAGCTTTCGTATGGGTATCGCAGTATCGAAGCGCTCAACCAGGAACAGCAACAATACAGTAGTGAAGCCTCAATTGAGCATCAACTGTTTGATAGTTTGACGACACGATTGGGTTACAGCGTTGATCAAACCGATTACCTGAAGGGTGAAGAACAGGAATGGCAGTCTCAAATCAGTCTGGTCTACACCAAGATTCTCCCCCGGGAGAGTCGTTTGAACATGTCATACAGCTACCAATATAGTGAAATGGACAGAAATCTTCTGGATCAGGAATTGACGAATATTGATGAGGCATTTTCTGTCAATGTTTTTCTCTCTGGGTTTTTGGAGCAGTTAGACATTATTCCTGACAGCATCGTTGTCTATAATGCTGATCGCTCGATTATCTACAATATTGATACCGAATATCGCATCAATATTGTGGGGCGACGCACCGAGCTGGAAATTGTTGGTGGTGGGATTGTTGCCGGTGATACCCTTTCAGTTGACTACCGTTATCGAGTGAATAATTCCATTGAATATTCAACGGCAGTGCATGCGCTGTCAACTTCGTTGGGATTGTTCGGTCAACGATATCGGCTTTATGGCAGTTTCAGTCAAACGGATCAGAGTCTAATTTCCGGAGTTGCCGATGTTTCACCGTTGACACAGCAGACTTATGCCCAGATCGGCCTTGACGGAAAATTTGATCGTATCTCTTTGGGAACCAGTTATCTCTATCTGGATTCAACTCTCAGCACCGATAGAACAACAGACGCCTTTATTAATTATCTGATCAAAAACAACCGGAGTTCACTCAATTTACGATTGACGGAACGTTATACGACAACGCAACAGAATGAAGGCCAAGGTGAGTCTTCCGGGGAGACAGAGGAGAGAAATTCTATCTCATTTAATGCCGATTACCGCAGGTATTTGCGGCGTAACCTGACCATGAATCTGCGTGGGCGCGTGATTGATATTCGTGGGCAGAGCCGGGATCAAGAAGATATTTACCTCGGCATGATCCTTGAATCACGTTGGTATAAGTTTGAATTTCAGATGAGTGCCGATCTGACCTGGCAAATTTACGAAGACAGTACTTCAAGGGAGGAGACTGTATCGTTCAAAATCAAACGCCACTTTTGACCGTTGTTATGGATATCGTTATGCGCAACTTTTGCATTCATAAACTCCCATTTTTTGCCTTGTTGGGGGTACTTCTTCTCCCCTCCTGTGCACAGAAGACTCAGCTGCCTGAAGAGGAGTCGGCAACCAGGATTGTCTGGCCGGCGGCCCCGCAGGAAGCAAAAATAGCATGGGTTAAAGAATATAAAATCCTTAAAGAGACATCCTCTCGCCAAGGTTTCTGGGGCCGGATCGGTGATTTTTTTCTTGGACCGAACACGGCACATATTACCCGATCTTATGGTGTCTGTACTGATGACAAAAACCAGCTTTTCATTGCCGACACCGGGTCCTCAGTCATCCATATATTTGATATGCAAACAACCCGGTATCGTTTCATCGAAGGGAATGACAAGGTTCAGCTATCAACACCTATTGGCCTGGTTTATGTCGAAGGCTCTCTTTACATAACCGATTCTTCGCAACAGTCAATTCTAGAATACGACCTGCAGGAAGGATCTCTGAAGCGTCTGATTTCTATGAACTCAGGCCGACCAACAGGGATCGCTTTCAGCCAATACAATCGCTTGCTCTATGTTTCGGATACCGTTGCGCATCAAGTGGTGGCTTATAGCCTTGACGGCATTGAACAATTTCGCTTTGGAGAGCGTGGCATCGCTGATGGGCAATTCAATTATCCGACTGATCTCTGGGTTGATATCACCGGCAAAGTGTATGTTACAGATGCCCTGAATGCCCGGATTCAGATGTTTTCTGTTGCCGGAGAGTTTCTGGGGCAGTTTGGCCAACCGGGGGATACCGCGGGATATTTTTCTAAACCAAAAGGGATTGCCGTCAATCAACACGGGTATATTTATGTTTGTGACGCATTATTTGACAGCGTACAGATTTTTGATGCGGCAGGCCAATTACTTCTTACCTTTGGTGACAACGGGACCAGGCCCGGACAATTCTGGATGCCGTCCGGTCTGTTTATTGATTCACAATCATATATTTATGTCACCGATACTTATAATCAGAGAATCCAGGTCTTTAAAGAAGTGAATCGCTAATCTGTCATAAGCATTTTCGGAGGCCTTCATGAGGCATTGGAAAATTTACAGTCATTTCATCCTGCTGAGTCTGATGTTATTGGTTTTTGCGAAAATTGGCTCCGCCAATATCCTGACGACCAAGCATAACCTTTCAACCAGTGGCTCTGGAACGATCACGGCAACAGATGAGGATCGGGTTTGTATTTTCTGCCATACCCCGCATCATGCAACTGCAGTGATGCCACTCTGGAATCGTCAGTTGAGTGGAGCGATTTATAATCTTTATGGTTCTTCTACTCTGGTTGCCCAACCCGGACAGCCGACTGGAGCATCACGCCTGTGTCTGAGTTGCCACGATGGCACCATTGCCATCGGGATGCTGGAAGGGATGACTGAACCCCTCCCGCTCACCGGAGGAATCACCGCGATGCCGGATGATTTGTCGAATCTGGAAACGGACCTTTCTGATGATCACCCGATCTCTTTTGCTTATACCTCGGCTTTGGCAGCCCAAAGGGGAGAGTTGAAAGATCCGCAAGCCTTGCCTGCGGAAGTTGATCTGGAAGATGGACAGATGTTGCAGTGCACCAGCTGTCATGACCCCCATAAGGATTTGCATGGCAAGTTTCTGGTTATGAGCAACCTTGATTCTGCCCTGTGTCTGGCTTGTCATGAAAAAACCGGTTGGTTGTCCAGTACCCACGCAACAGATATTGCGACTGCTGAACAGGGATGCGAAAATTGTCATCAGCCACACGGAGCTCCTGGCGCAAAACATCTGCTGCAAAGTGCCTTGGAGGAAGGAACCTGTTTGACCCGCTGCCATAATGGTCTTGGTGATGGGGCTGATATTCAAACCCCGAGCGATCAGTTTTACAATCATCCCATGAATTACGCGACCGGGGTGCATGATATGACGGAAAATCCCCTGACGATGGACAAACATGTGGAGTGCGCTGATTGTCACAATCCACATCAGGTCAGTCATCAGGGGGCACCGCTTAATTCTCCACCTGCCGTGAATGGTCGATTGACTGGGGTCAAGGGGATCAATGTCTCCGGAACGGTTCTAGAGCAGGCCAATAATGAATATGAGGTTTGTTTTGGCTGTCATGCCGATAACGCTTTTGTCAGTAGTTCCGTCATTCCCCGGGTCATTTCAGAAACCAACGAACGGCTTAGATACGATCCGGCAAACCCCTCTTTTCATCCCGTCGCGGCTATCGGTAAGAATATCAATGTGCCCAGCCTGCGCCCCGGTTACAATGAATCCAGCATGATCTATTGCACCGATTGCCATGGCAGTGACAGCAGTGTAAAAGCCGGTGGTACTGGAGCTGATGGGCCACATGGTTCGGTTTATCCCCATATTCTGATAGCGCGTTATGAGCAGGATACCTACCCGCTCGCTTACAATGTGACAAACTACGCCCTATGCTTTCGCTGTCATGACCCGGATGTTCTTTTGCGCCAGGACGGCTCGGGCACAAACTTCAGCAATGGATTGAAAGGCATCCATTGGACCCACGTGACCAGGTTTAACCAGTCATGTTCCATTTGTCATGATCCTCATGGAGTTCCAATTGTGCACGGCGCGACAACAACCAATAATGCACATTTGATCAATTTTGATGCCCGTTTTGTCGATCCAACTACTGCCAATTATGATTCGGTGGCCAGGAATTGCACGGTGAGCTGCCATCGGAGGAATCCCCGATCTTATTGATGACCAGACGAGAGGAGTCGTTCTGTGGACAGACAAAAACCGATCAAATTAAGTTTCAGCACTGCTTTTCAGCTTAAGTACTGTCTTATTGTTACAGCGGTATTTGCTTGTGTAAATTTCTTTCTATATTTAATCATGAATAAAACTCTTGGCGGTAGCTATCTGGAAAGTTTACGGACCCTTTATTTTCTGGATCAGAACCTGCCATTTTACCTCTTGATCATGGCTCTTTTGCAGTTATTTTTTATTCTGACTTTGACGCTGATGATGACTTTGTTGGTCTCTCATCAGATTGCCGGTCCGATTTTTCGATATGAAAAAGTCCTGGGGCAGATTTTTTCCGGACAGTTTCCTGAACAAATTTCAACCAGATCCACGGATCAATTGAAACCAATGGTGGATTCCTTGAATGATCTTACGACTTGTTCACGTCATGTTTTCGGCAATGCCCAGATTTTGGTTGAAGCTATCAAAGCAAGTCCTGACATTGATTTTAAGAGCCTTCGACAGCAAATATCCAAGGTGCGTGAGAGTATGGGTGACTTTTATTCTGAGGAGAGAAACCAGTGAAAGGCAGACCACTTGTTATTTGTCTGATTGTGCTTATCCTGGTTTCCTTACTCTCAGGTGTCGTTCTCTGGGGTGGACTTAGGAATGAAGGACATGAGTTTTCGGGGCGCTGTGATCTTTGCCACCTGTCTCAGCCGGAACAAGGAGCTCCGGGTCGTTTTTCCCGTTCGATCAGCTTTCTATGCCTTGAGTGCCACAATGTTCCACAGGAAAATTCCCACCCGATTGGTATGGTGCCGAGCATGGATGTTCCAGAAGGATTTTTGCTCGACTGGAGTGGCAAGATGACCTGTGCTACTTGCCATAATCCCCACTCTGACGCTGATAATCAATACATGAGAACCGAAGCAAGGGGACGGGATTTTTGTATCCTCTGTCACCGCGGATTACTCCCGATGCAGAATCCGCATATCGGAACCGTCAGCATCGCTCATGCCAAGCACGGGGTTTATCATGATGACTCAACGCTGGCGCAAATTTTGGATAAGTTTTCAGTCGAATGTTTGAGTTGTCATGACGGAGTCATTGCTTCAGATGCCAGCTATAAAATTGCCGGAGGTGATGCCCTGACTTATCAGCGGGATGGTTTGTCGCATCCGATCGGCATAGATTATCGGAAAGCAGCCTTGCATGATCGGGAACTACGTCCTGTAGAATTGCTTTCCCCCTATATCGCTCTTTATGACGGCAAAGTTGGATGCGCTTCCTGCCACAATCCATACTCAAGCCAACACCGTATGCTGACCATGAATAATACCGGTAGTGCACTTTGTCTGGAATGTCATTTGAAATAAAGGGAGAGGAGATCTGCCCATGGCACGTCCCAGTTTTTTTAAACGAAAATTTTTCATCAAAAAACAATTCCAGGGTCGTTTTATCCTGCTTTACTCCCTTGCTGTTTCAGGAATTGTCGGGTTGGGAACTTTTTTTCTGTTTTTACAGATTCGGGCTGCGGTTGAAAGGCACCTGTATTCCACTCACATAAAAATCGAACAGGTGGGGGATTTTCTTGTTCTCTTGCTGTTCCGTACCAACTTCACTATTGTTTTCACCATTGTTGCAGCTATTTTGATCTTATCGCTGCTTATTTTCAGAAGAATCAATAAGAACTTCGCCAGTATGGAAAAGACGATTCAGTCTATGGCAGAGGGTGATTTCAATAAACCCTTTACCTGTGACAGATGTTTCATGGAGGCTGGAGATCTGACCTCTTTGCTTGAGCAGACGCGGATAAAAAATCGGACCCGCTTTGAACAGCTGGATGAGGCGTTGAATGATCTGGAACAGGGGACTCTGAGCTCTGCTGATCCGGCACTTTTGAAACGGGGTCAAGATAAACTTGAACATCTGCTTGAGAACATTTCATTATCCTGAATTCTACCGATTCATTCCGACAGGAGATTTTTAATGCTGAACCGGTTTTCATTATCGTTTTGGATCATGGTGACAGGACTGACTCTGCTCTTCAGTGCGGGTGCAGCAACGGCGGAACCGCCAGTTGTTGCAAAAATAGTTGATACTCCCGTGACCGTTTATGAGTTGAATCGGGAAATGCAACGGACTTTGCCATTGAATGTCAATTTTCACGGTAAGGTGTCCGCCGAAAAAATTGCCGAAGTCAGAGAACTGTCTCTGCACAACCTGATTGATCAAGGGTACAAGGTTCAGTATGCCTTGCAGCAAAAGATTTCTGTTTCAAAGGCAGATCTGGACAAGCGCCTGGAGAAAGTTCGGGGAAAATTCAAGACTCAGGAGTCATTGCAAAAAGCCCTTGGAGAAGAAAAGCTGGATGACTTTTACGCATCGGTAAAGCGAATGTTATTGGCAAAAAAAGCTGAAGAGCTGGCTGTCGCCTCAAAGGTGGGGATGACTGAAGCTGAAATTCGGGATTTTTATGAAAATAACAAACAAAGGTATAACCGTCCTAAACTTTACCGGGCCAGCCATATCCTGATCAAGGTTGACCCGACCCGGATTGAAACTGATAAAGAACCCGCAAGGTTGAAAGCTGCAGGTTTGGCCGATAGAGCCAGAAAAGGAGAGGATTTTTATAATCTGGCGTATTACAATTCAGATGATCGAACAAAAATGGTGGGGGGTGATATCGGCTATTTTCATGCCGGTCAGATCGTCAAGGAGTTTGAAGAAGCCATTGCCAATCTTAGCCCCGGAGATATTGCCGGTCCGGTTGAAACCTTGCATGGTTTCTATGTGATTAAATTGACAGATGTAAAGAAATCCGCACAGCTTCCATTTGCAGAGGTGAAAGAAAAAATTCGCGAGCAACAGGAGAAAAAGCGCTATGATTTGATTTATGCGGACTGGATGGCAGCTTTAAAAGAAACTTACTCACACGAGATTTTTCCTTGAGGGAATACTCCAGCAGGCAGATCTGCCAACACCTTTTCAAGCTGTCTGTCATATGACGATTCTCTGCTGTCGAGCCTTTTTTCCCTTTTCATCAAATCCTATTCGCGAAGTAAAGCTTTTTGCTGTTCCAAAGGGTCAATCAAGGGGAGTAAAATAACAAAAGTAGTGCCGACCCCCACAATACTGTTCACTGAGATTTCGCCCCCATGGTTTTTGATAATCCCATGAACGATCGACAACCCAAGGCCGCGACCACTCTCTTGAGCGGTTGTATAGAAGGGGTCAAAAATCCGCTCCAGCTCGTCTCTATCCATGCCATGACCAGTATCGGTAATTGTTAGCTTGACATGTTCACCAGGGGACAGGTTTGGATAATGGCATATCCTCTCAACCGGAATCATCATATTGGTGAGACTTATTTCCAGAATTCCTCCGGTTGCCTGCATTGCATCAGCAGCATTTGTACACAGGTGAGTCATCACTTGATGGATGTGTGCCGGATCTCCCATAATCACCCCCAAACCAGGAGTAATATCCTTTTTCAGTTTTATGATTGAGGGTATGGTTGCAGCTAATGACTTTGTACTGCTGCTGATAACTTCAGAAATATTGATTTGTTGCTGCGGTTGTTCTTTTCCCTGTCCCATAGTTTTGAACGATTTGATAAGTTCTTTTCCGTGTAATGTTTCTTTGAGAATCTGGAACAGGTCCTCTTGTGCCGTTTCGTCAGCAGCATCCGCAATGATTCCCCTTTCTGAACAGCGGAAAATGTTGTCGAGAATATTGTTGAAATCGTGGACAATCCCTTCAGACAATGTCCCCAATGCCTCCATTTTTTGAATTTGTCGGAGTTGACGTTGTAGTTGGACTTCCTGACTCACGTCTCTGACGGTCACGACATACCTGGCGACTTGACCTGTCTTATCAAAAACAGGTGCTATTCTTGCGTCGATATCATGCTCATTGCCATCCCGGTCTTTATTCACGAAGCGCCCAATGCGCATTGTTTTTGATTCCAATGTTTCTTGAACGGCCTTGTAAAATTCAGGGTTACGTTTGGAGCACTCAAACTCATGAATGCTGACACCGATCCCTTCATCAGCAGGAGTGCCACACAAATTAATGAAACTTGTATTCATGTATTCTATGGTTCCACTGGCGTCAAAAGTAATGACCCCATCAGATGTCTGCTCCGTCACCGCAGCAAGCATCAGGCTTTTTTCTATCTCTTGTTTCCGTTCTGCTTTCAAGCGCAGATTTTGTATCCCGTAAGACAGGTCTTCAGCGAGCTCTGTGAGTAGTAATGTTCGCTCCTTATCAAAGATATTCGGTTGAGCATCAAAAATGACCAGAGCCGCAAAAATTTGTTTCTCGTTCCGCAATGGAATGGAAATGCAAGAGGCATAACCACATTTTTCAGCGGCATCACGACAGGATTCGAAACGTGGGTTCGTCATCAAGTCCTGAAAAATAACAGGTTCATTGGTACGAATACTTGTTCCAATGGGACCTTTTCCGCATTCGCTTTCTGCCCAACTCGCATGAAAGTTATCAAAAAAACAGCCCTCATCTCCCCAGTGGGTGACAGGTTTCAGGCTTTTTTCGGAATCATTTTCGGCAACTGCTATCCAAGCCATGCGATGTCCGCCAACTTCAACGCAAATACGGCAGACATCTTCCATCAGCGCTGTTTCATCCTCTGCTTTGATCATCGCTTTTGTAAATTCACTGTAACTTTTCAGCGCCTGTTTTATTTTAAGGAGTGACCCTTGTGTTTCAGTTTGCGAGGACCCCCAATGTCTTAATAGAAGATAGAGTAATCCTGATGAGGCAACGACAAAGCCCCAATAAAAAGGGTTTGAAGAATGTTGAGCGGTCATTTCCTGCGGAGGAGATAAGAATACGAAGAGTTTGTGTCCATAAAGAACCCATACGGCTCCTGCCGCAAAATAACAGATTGTTATTGTCAGGCTGTTCAACGGTGAAGATACAAATCTGTCCTTCATTGTTCAGATCTCCTTAAACAAAATCAATAATGGTGACCATCAAACCCTTAACTCTTTAGCAAACGTATGTGTAGTGAAATTGTTTACAATTAACTTAAAAAGCAAGAATAAAATACAGTAACTTACTTGTATATATGGAAAGCAAACTATTGCCATAGATGAATCCATCTATGATAAACAAGGCAAAGGGTCCCAACTTTGGGATAATCCTGAGTTATTCAATCAAGACTATGGGCTGTATTATGACAATCACTGCAACCAGAGAACTTTTTGTGAAGAGCATCAGCGTGCGGTTTGCCGTGACAATCTGAACACACAGGAATAACGCCATGTTGGTATTTATGACATTCTGCACAGCCAAGTTGACTGTGCTTGTTTTGAGAGTTCTGTAAAAGTTTATTAGCTTCAGAATGACAGGGACTACAAAAATGAGAGGGGACATCATTATTGTAGGTCAGTTCCAGCGGCTTGTGCGGAGCATGACAGTTTCGACAGGATTCCTCAGTCATGGAACCGCCATGAGATTTATGACAGGACAGACATTCGGGGAGAAAACCGTGTTCATAATGGCAATCTGTACAGACCAATGTACTGTGGTAGCTTGGAAACTGCTGTAATTCATCCCCTTGAGAATTATGGCAAGCTAAACATTCGTTATAGGCTTTTTTAGGCAGTTTGATCTGCATCGGTTGGTGCGGATTGTGATGACAGTTCAGACATTGTAATTGATCGTAGTGTGCTGATCCCTCATGACACTGGTTACATCGAGGAATATTTTCAAACGAGCTCGGTTTATGCCCAGGATGGCAATCGTGACAAGCGACGGCAGTTTGATGTGCCATTCCTCCAACTTCGATATCTTCAACTTCTTTGATATGGCACTTTTTGCAAAACGAGTTGGCGGATTCCTGCCCTGCCGTTATGGTTGTCCCGATAGCCTGTACAGACGTCAAACTGGCACCTAGAAAAAACATAACAAGACATAGTTCTCTGACAAAAATGCTCACATAAAATCCTGGAGAATCGACTTAGTTTTTAACTGGTAAATCATGAACATCCAGATGACAGTCAAGGCATCGTGGGAACTTTTCCAGCATCGTTTTGCTGTGTGCCGGTGGTGTTGCATGGCAAGTTTGACATTCTGGGATTTTTCTGTGTCGATCATGACAGGATGCACAGTTGACCTGACCATGCTTGCTTGGAGTGCTCTGCCATTTGGAATAGATATCACTGTGGCAAGCATCACAAGTTTTTAACTCAATATTTTTTGTAAAGACAATGCCTAAGGGTTGGTGCACGTCGTGGCACTCAGTACAGCTGGTGAATGTCTGTGTATCAAAGTGGGGTTGATGGCATTCTGCGCAAGAGGGTACCAAGCCATGGGTTGTGTGGTGGCAATGATCGCAAGCCAGCTCAGTATGTTGACTTGGCCGGGATGCCAGTTTATCGCTTTGCTCTACATGGCAATCGGTGCATGAATTGATAACCAGACCGATTGCAGGAGCCTGTTGAACCGCATGTGGATTTTCATGGCAAAGAAGGCATTGACTGTGCTTTTCACCGTGGATCAAATTATGACAATTGCTGCAATCAGGCATAATCGCTGCGTAGTTTTCTTTGCGGGGATTGTAGGCGTGAAAAATCGTATGACATTCTCGGCAGTCAAATTGATGCTTTCCTCCGGTCAGCTTTAGATCTTGAAAATGCTTGAGATGACATTGACCACATTGTTCCAGGGTCAATGGTTGAGGGTCCGCAGCATAGATAGATGGGTCTGGTACAGGTAAATGACCTTGTCTTTCAATGCGTGGGGCTTGGGCGGCATATGCCACCCAAGCCAGGGATAAAAATAAAACAGCTGCAAATAGAACCCTTGTGACAGCCATATCAGTTTTTCAGGTTATCCAGATCGTGGGCGGTATTGTGGCAATTTCCACACTGTGGGAACTTCGCGTGAATGCCTGCCGCATGTGGGATACCATGACAATCTGAACACTGGGGTACGGTTTTATGTTTGTCGGCATGGCACTCAACACAGCCAACATCATGGTGTTTTGTTGTTGATGCAAGCAGTTCTGTATAGGCGGTTTCATGGCAAGAAGCACACAGCAGGTTCTTGGTGGTATCGGGGTATTCAAGAACCATTGGCTGATGAGCTGCATGACAAGTGGCACAGTCGTTCTGTACCATTTCAGCTGAATGCGGTTCATGGCATTCAGTACAGTCCGGAATGACACCGTGCTTGTCTGCATGGCAGAAGTTACAGGACATGTCGCTGTGCATGCTTGGATTGGTGATAAGCTGATCGTTCTGTTCCGTATGGCAGGTCAGGCACTCTGCTTTTAGCTCCCCTTCCAAAATCACGTTGAGAGGTTGATGTGGATTATGGCAGCGCAGGCAGTTTTCCAACGAGTAATGGTCACTTCCTTCGTGGCATTGACTACAAGCAGGAATATTGTTTGCACTCATCGGGCGATGGCCGGTATGGCAATCAAGACAATTAATCTGGCTTTCGTGAGCCGCTCCAGCAGCATTGATTTCACTTGGTTCGGTTTCATGGCACTTACTGCAATCCTTTATGGATAGATTTGATTCAGCAGAGGCAGTACTGCTGATCAATAAAAAGATGCAGAAAAACAGAGCTACGAGAATAGTGTGATTGGATGCGCTGAGCTGTTTCATGATTCCTCCGGATAGTATCGTTCTCATTCATATCGCTGGAGGGGCAGACTCCAGCTAAAATCAATACAAATTCAATAAAAATATCGATGTTTTTACGGGTATTGCAGCTTAACTCTTAAAATAACTGCAAAAGGCAAGCCACAGTTTTAATGAAAAGTTAAAGTCTTTAATATCAGTAGGTTGCGATATCCTCAGGTCAGGGTAAAAAATATTTATGTGAAGCAACCCGATGAAAAGACCAAGTTGGTCGTCATATGCCCATATAAAAGTGTGGAATTTCCCAAGACGGATAAAGTGAGGAGGGATTTGTGGTGTTGCGTCAGTGCACGCATCGTTTTGATTCTGATTTCAGTCAGGGTGAGCACACAATTACCAATCTGTCACAGCGGTTATGGCGTTCTGTCAAAGATGAATATATGTATCTCAGAGCTTATGAATCAGCCTCAGCAGTCAGAATAGGTTTGAATCGATACTTTAACTTTTACAACAGCCGCCGATCCCATTCGAGTTTTGACGGACCTACACTGGATCAGGTTTACTTTAAATCACTGACTCAGACAAAGGCAGCAAAATCCATGAAGATTCAATCCACTTATAAAGCTGAAGATGACTGTTCAAACAAACGGGGCAGCTCTGCTTGAATGTTCTGCCCTGATTGATAAAAGGACCCCTTTCAGATAAAAGTCAGATCGCCTTGTTATAGTTCCTTGAGAAATATTGCTGTTAGATGCTCAATTGCTAGGGTGTTTGAAAGGATTTAAAGATGATTTGTCGGGTTTTTTCTACGTTAGTGGCTGTTTTAGTTTTTCTTTTTTCTGTTCAACCAAGTTTTGCTGAATTTTATGTTTCTGGAAATATTGGAATGCTATTTTTGCCAGATAGGGAAACGACAGAAACATTTCCGATAGAGATGGGCTGGTATAATAGCGATGCAAATTCAGTTACAGGGGGAAGTTTTACATCTACTGAAGAATTTGACGAAGGAATTAGAATAACGGGTGCTATAGGGACTCACATATTTGATGCTGTTAGGGTCGAATTTGAAGCGGGCTATGCTAAAAATCACTATAGGTCTACTGCTACTTGGGAGTGGGATTTTGAAGATAGTGGGGGGTATGGTGATACTAATTATGCAATTGACTCTTATTCAGCCCTCCAGTTGGATGGTGATTTGACGTCTTGGACTTTTATGGGAAATGCATTCTATGACTTTCAAGTGAGTAACAAGTTCAAACCATATATTGGGGCTGGACTAGGGATATCTGACCTCAGAATCAAACTGAAGATATCAGAGAGCTACTACGTATATGGCGGAAACTATAGCGTGAATGAACATGACACTCTATTTTCTTACCAATTCATGACCGGAATCTCTTATGAATTAACTGAAAAAACTAGTATTGATTTGCAGTATCGCTATTTAAAAACAAAAACACCCGATTTCTTATCTGGGAATTCTTTCTATTATCAAGGAGCTCTGGTTGGAGTAAGGAGGTCTTTCTGATAAACCTGCTAGGCTTTCAAAATCACTTCAAATTGCAGCTTTTAGATGGATGAATTTTAGAGTGGTTTGAATGTGGCCCCGCCTACCACTGTTTGTTCTATCAAGTTGCAACGGCACAATTTATTCACAAATTTCTGAGAGGTATTTATATACGTAAAGTATGGTCAAAGGGAGTCGCGCTACTTTGGCTTGTGACCTTGCAGATCTGGTGGAAAAAAGAGTCTTGTTCTCTTCGGGAGAAAAAAAGCCACCAAATATGAACTGAACTGGGATTTGGCGGCTCCCGCAAGCTCCAAGGCTCGCTGAAAAAGTTTTTCTGTAAAATCAATCCCCCAGGCCATTTGAATTGGGGGACATCATCTTAATCTTTTTCCAAAATGCTAAGTCAATCTCTGACTCTGAGTGATCAGAAGTTGTTGGTTGTTTTAAGAGATTTTGTGCTGGTAGGAAAAAAGAAAGGTTCCAGTAATAAAATCCGGACCCCTCTGTTTTTATTGATTGGCGGAGGTAGATGTGAATCGAACACACCAGGGACGGGATACGCCCCCCATCGGTTTTGAAGACCGTGCGCCGCACCAGCGAACGAACTACCTCCTGAATAATTTTGGGGGATTCTACTTTTATTCATTATTTTCTTCAATCATTAATTTTTTCAATATCCGATGGCTGTTGAAGGACCAAGAAGGTGGATATTAATTTTCTCACCGGCAGCAAAAAAATCTCGCTCAGCTTCCAGCAGGGCAATCCCTTGGGATGCGACCAGGGTTCGCTGGATGCCGGTATTCTGGTCTCCGGCACTGCTGACCAGCATTTCGCCATTTGGATCGAGGGTGACGGCAACGCGCAGAATTTGTAAGCGTCCTTTCTTTTTCTTGATGGGCTCTGTCAAGGTTGCTCGATACAGAGGTTTCAGAATATTGTGATGTCCCATCATCTTCAGCAACGCAGGTCGGACAAATTCTTCGAAAGTCAATAATGTTGAAACCGGGTTGCCCGGGAGTGAAAAAACAGGTGTTTGTTCTCGTATTCCGAAGGCTGTTGGATGACCTGGCTTGATTTTGAGCTTCCAGAAGATTTCTTTAACTTTGAACTCTTCCAGAACTTTCCGGACAAGGTCATGGTCTCCGGCAGAAACTCCGGCAGAGGTAATTAAAACATCAGCTTTTAAACCTGCTGTGACTTTTTGCCGCAGATCAGGCAGGTTATCCCGAGCAATCCCTATTATCAGCGGGACAGCACCGATCTCTTGAATTGCCGCCGCCAAAGCCCAAGAGTTGCCGTTGACAACTCCACCCTTGAAAGGGAGCTCATCAATTTCCTGTAATTCATCTCCGGTTGCAAGAACGGCGACGCGAACTTGACGGCGTACGGGGATGGTGGCCTGACGAAGTGAAGCAAGGAGACTGATTTCTGCTGGACGAAGTGGCGTTCCTGCAGGGATTATCAAGTCACCAGGACGGATATCTTCTCCGGTCCAACGGATGTGATCCCCTTTTTTAACTGTCTGCATGATGGTGATTTGATTGTGCTCTGTCTTGCAATTCTCTAAGGGGATGACAGCATCAGCTCCTTGCGGGACTGGAGCTCCCGTCATGATTTTAACCGCAACTCCCGGTTGAGCTGTGCCGGCAGAGACTTCTCCTGCCGGAAGGCTGCCAATAACGGGAAGAACAGTGCCTTTGCTACAGTCTTCCGTGCGGACGGCATAACCATCCATTGCTGAATTATCAAAAGCAGGTAACGGTTGATTTGCTGTAATGTCCTCAGCGACAGCACGGCCGGCGGCTTTGATGAGCGGAACGGTCTCAATGTCCAGAAGAGGAACGGTATCCA
Source organism: uncultured Desulfuromusa sp. (assembly GCF_963675815.1). Classification (NCBI taxonomy): domain Bacteria; kingdom Pseudomonadati; phylum Thermodesulfobacteriota; class Desulfuromonadia; order Desulfuromonadales; family Geopsychrobacteraceae; genus Desulfuromusa; species uncultured Desulfuromusa sp. Next base: position 1,064,632 of record NZ_OY776574.1, on the reverse strand, counting down.
GTATCTGCTGGCGAGCTTCATAAAAAGAAATCGGCATAAATAGCTCCTGAAAGGTTTGATTGCTTAGCTAACGCAAAGCCAGCTCTTGTTTTTCGTATGCCAGCATCTGATCACGTATTTCTGCGGCTTTTTCAAAATCAAGGTCGGCTGCGGCAGCAAGCATTTCTTTTTTGAGTTCGGTAATTTTTTTCTTCAACTCTTTTGGAGTGCGGTATTCTGTTCCGGATTCAGCAACCAGAGGCAGATCGATATAGTCCTTGGTGGAAAGATCACCGAGGATGGAGTGCATTGATTTTTTCACTGATTTGGGGGTGATCCCATGTTTTTCGTTATAGGCTATTTGTTTGCTGCGTCGCCGTTCGGTTTCGTCAATACAGGCCTGCATTGATTTTGTGATTTTGTCCCCGTACATAATCACCCGACCTTCGACATTACGGGATGCACGACCGCAGGTCTGGATCAGCGAACGGGTTGACCGCAGGAAGCCCTCTTTATCCGCATCAAGAATAGCGACCAGAGCCACCTCCGGGATATCCAGACCTTCCCGCAAAAGATTGATGCCGATGAGGACATCAAATTCACCTTCGCGTAAGGCGCGAATGATTTGCACCCGCTCAAGGGTATCAATATCGGAGTGGAGATAATTGACGCGGATGTTTAATTCCTGAAGGTAACCGGTGAGATCTTCGGCCATCCGTTTGGTCAGGGTTGTGACCAGAACGCGGGAACCCTTGGCGGTTGTCAGTCGGATTTCGTCAATAAGGTCATCAACCTGTTCAGTTGCCGGACGAACATCAATCGGCGGATCGAGAAGCCCGGTCGGGCGAATCACCTGTTCAACAAAGACGCCTTGAGCCTTTTCCATCTCGTAATCGGCGGGGGTTGCGGAGACATAAACTGTTTGTGGCTGCCGTTGCTGAAACTCTTCAAACATCAGGGGGCGATTGTCCAGTGCACTGGGAAGACGGAAGCCGTATTTTGTTAATGTCTCTTTGCGTGAGCGGTCACCCCGATACATAGCTCCAACCTGACTGACGCTGACATGGCTTTCATCGATAAACATCAGTGCGTCTTCGGGCAGGTAGGAGAGGAGTGTTGCCGGGGGTTCACCCACTTTGCGGCCATCAAGAAAGCGGGAATAATTTTCAATCCCCTGACAATAGCCCATCTCTTCAATCATCTCGATATCAAACAGAGTGCGTTGTTCGATCCGTTGCGCTTCCAGCAACATATTGCGTTCCTGAAAATATTGAATCCGCAGTTGCAACTCATCCTGAATCTCTGTGATCGCCCGTTTCAAGGTTGGTTTTGTTGCAACATAATGGCTGGCAGGGAAAATGGCTGTCCGCTCCAGGCGGTCAATAACCTGACCTCGCAAGGGATCAATTTCGCTGATCGCGTCAATTTCGTCACCGAAAAACTCAATCCGCAGGGCACGCTTTTCTTCGTAGGCTGGAAATATTTCGACACTGTCGCCACGGACCCGGAACGTTCCCCGGTGGAAATCAACATCATTACGCTGATACTGAATTTCCACCAGATTATGGAGGAACTCGTTGCGATCAAGTTCCATTCCGGTGCGCAGGTTCACCAGCATTCCGTAATAGGCCTCTGGAGAGCCGAGGCCATAGATACAACTGACGGAAGCAACAATTAAAACATCACGGCGAGAGAGCAGTGAACGGGTGGCGCTATGGCGAAGCTTGTCAATTTCTTCGTTGATGGAGCTGTCTTTATCAATAAAGGTATCGGTGGAAGGGACGTAGGCTTCCGGCTGATAGTAGTCATAATAGCTGACGAAATATTCAACTGCGTTATCTGGAAACAACTCTTTGAACTCACTATAAAGCTGAGCCGCCAGAGTCTTATTGTGCGCCAGCACCAAGGTTGGTTTTTGCAGCTGGTTGACCATGTTGGCCATGGTGAAGGTTTTGCCTGAGCCGGTCACACCAAGAAGCACCTGGTGGCGGTCTCCCCGCTCAATTCCTTCGACCAGTTCTTTGATGGCATATGGCTGGTCGCCGCAGGGCTGATAATCTGATTGCAGTTTAAATCGGGCCATTTCTTCTACCTATAATATGAGTTCTGCACTAAATTTGCTGATCTGGGTTGACATGGGTCATCTCCAAGTTCAGACTTCTGCCTTTCCGTTGACTTGCAGAAAATGAGATATCGAGATTATGGAAGGATAAGGTATGAGCGACAATAAACGCAAATTTGTTTATTCGGTTTTCTGGAACTGTGGATTGATCATTGTTGGCTCTGTAATTCAAACGATTGTACTTAAAGGGATTGCAGCTCCTCACCAGTTTATTCCCGGTGGTTTATTCGGTATTGCTTCATTGTTACACTACCTGACCCATTGGTTGAATCCGGGCCTGCTTTATCTCCTTCTCAATATCCCGATGTTTATTCTCGGCTATTTGTTTGTATCACGCCGTTTCCTCTGGTACAGCGGATTGTCGATGCTGGTAGTCTCATTGACGTATCAGTTTATCAACATCCCGATTCAGATCGAAAATCAGCTTTATGCTGCCATCGCTTTCGGTGCTGTCCTTGGTGTCGGCAGTGGTATCGTTCTGCGTTCATTTGGGTCAAATGGTGGTGCGGATGTTCTGGCAATCATTCTCTATCAGAAATACAATCTGGGAATTGGTAAGTTCTCTTTCTTTTTCAACATGTTTCTTTACCTATTCTGCTTTTTTTCGATGCCTGTTGATTTGGTTATTGCGTCGATGATTGCAGTTTTTATTACCGCACAGACGATAGATTATACCCTGTCACTGTTCAGTCAACGCAAACTGGTTTTTATTATTTCACCCCAAGCTGAAGACATTGCCGATCAGGTGATGAATCATTTGAAGATCGGGACAACACTGGTTCCGGCGGTTGGAGCTTACCGACGGGAGGCGAAAACGGTGCTGATGGTGGTGATTAACAATATTCAGCTGAAACGGCTGGAAGAGATTGTGTTTACGGTCGATGAACATGCACTGTTTATTGTAGAGAATACTTTTAATGTGCTTGGGTCGACTTTTTCGAAGCGGAAGCTCTATTGAGCATAACCCTGGCGTAACGGATTATTGTTATTTGGAGATCGACTTCTGCGGCATGGCAGGGACCAGCAGAGCCGGATCAAGACGTTGATCAAACCAGTTGATGCGCCAATCAAGATGAGGACCTGTGACTCGTCCCGTTGCTCCAACGGCAGCAATTGTCTGCCCTTGGGAAACTTGTTCCCCTTCCTTCACCAGAATCTCAGACAGATGCAGGAAACTGGAGGAGAGACCATGACCATGGTCAATAATCAATGTCGCTCCTGAAAAAAACATTCCCTGATGAGCCAAAGTAACAACCCCTCCGGCAGGGGCTTTAACCGAAGTCCCTGTCGGAGCCGCAATATCAATACCAAAGTGGGGACGGCGGGGCTCACCATTGAGAACTCTCTGGCTACCGTAAACTCCACTGATTCGACCTGTAACCGGCCAGATAAATGATTCCATAAAATTCATTCGGGCGCTGTTTTGTTTCCGGGCTGTCGCCACCAGACCGGCCTCCTGACTTATGCGGCGTAAATCGTCCTCGTTAGGGCTCATCATCCGATTCTTGATCCCGTTGATTCTCTGGATATCATATTCACGTTTTTTGAGCTCAATCTTATGTCGATGAGAGGTTCCGTCAGGGGCGACCTCAATGAGCGCTTGTTGCAGTGCTGCATCCCGGCCAAAGCCGAGGATAAAGTCACCATTCGGGGAAATTTTCAGCTGCCGCTCGCCGGAATAAAGCCGACTTCCCTGGTTGATATGGCCGTGCAGTAACCCACCTTGGATGAAAGCCCCTTCGAGTTGCAGTCCGGCATGGCTGGAGACGGGGAAGGCGATGAGCAGGAAGATAAAGAACACATTTAAAAGATAATTTTTCATGAACCCCTCTCTTTTACTTACTGCTGATATTAAACTCGACCCGGCTGGCAGGACCATCCTCAGGCGATTGATGAATATCTTCCTTTTTGAGAAAAAGGCGTGGCTTTATGTCTTCATTTGTGGCAACCAAAGCATCACGTACAATCATGGCGCGTGTTTTTGCCAGATTGGCAAGCTGTTCTTCATCCACGATGATGTTTGCAAGTAAAAGTTTTTGCATTTCCGGAACCGGCAGTTTTTTCAGGACGCCGATAAAGTTGCGTGGACGGGGGAATTCAGCGGCTTCATAGACGGCTGTCAACAGCTCAGGATATTCTTCATCACTGATGGAGATTTCTTCTTGTGTCGCCGGAGTTTCTCCCTCTTCCTCCAGTTTCTGCCATTTTTGCTGCACCAGCATCTGCCGCAATTGTTCCTGACGATAACCCTCAGGGTCCAGTTTTTTATCGACAAAACCACTGATTTCAAGAATCAACGCTGGTCGCTCTGTCAGCATATCAGCCAGGCTTTTGAGCTTGGTCCGTTGTTTTTCGTCAAGCGTCGCTATCCCTGCATCAAAGTAAATAGCGGTAAAATCTTCGTCTCCGCCAAGGGTTGCCGCCAGAAGCGAAAAAGGTGATGTTGCCGCTTTTACCAGCAGGTTTCTAAGAACAGTCAGGATGACACCACCGATACTGAAGTTCGGATCATTCATGTCCCCATAGACCGGGATATCGAGGTGAATTTCACCGTTTCTGTCTTTGAGAAGAGAAATGGCAAAGGCAACGGGAAGAGATGTTGCCTGATCACTTTTAACCGTATCCCCAAAAGTAAATTGATCGATCATGACCTTGTTTGTTGCAGCGATCTTCTGGTGTTCAATCTGGTAGTTGAGGTCGAGATAAAGTTTTCCCCTGTCGATCACATACCCCAGATAGGTTCCCGAATAGGGGGTCATCGGAGTCAGGTCGATGTCTTTAAAGCTGAAAGTCAGATCGGTAAACAGCTCCCGGCTCAAAGGATTTATTTTTCCGCTGATGGTTAAGGGGGAATGATTCTCCAGCTGCCCACGTAAATCGACATCGGCTTGCATGTTTTCTGCCGAAGATAATCCCGTGACCCGCCCACCTAATTTATACATAGTTGTCGAAAAGGTTTCGGGAAGATGTCTGTCGACGAAAGAGACGGTTCCCCCCTGGAGGGTCAGGGCATCAATTCTGATATCCGGTGCAGTGGTGGCCTCTTTTTCTTCACTGATCACCGTTTCTTTGATGCTGTCACTGTTGGTCTCTTTAACACTGGCGTCCGGTTTGGCGGTTGTTAAGTGACTCAGGTTGACCTGTCCTTCCGGTGTAATTTGGATATTAGCCAGATAGTGACTCAGGACAACGTCCGAGATATGGAGAGACAAAGGAGCAATTTCACCTTCGATCCCGGCAAATGAAAGATTGTCCCAGCCAAGAAGCTCTCCGCTCCCTGTGGGATCACGCAGATCAAAATTTGCAATATTGACCTTTCCGGAGAAGTTGCCGCTGAGCTTGTCCGGTTGTTGTTTAAGATTGATCCCCAGAGTTGAGTAAAACTTGCCGTCTTTGAGGTTGAAGTTAAGGTTTTCCGGAACAAAATTGTTAAAAGAAACCAGAGGAAGTGCGGTAATTTCAGTTTGAGCCTGAAGCTGGAGAGGAGTGTGGATAGCTGAACCATCAACTTGAATCTTCCCTTTTTCTCCAATTTGCGCGGTCAGAGAGAAAGGGCTTTTTTCGGCAACAGGAAAACTGAGATTTTCTGCATGGAAATTAACGTCGGAAATCGTCATTTGTGGCTTTTTAGCCAAGCTTAGATCGGTCAGCAGCAAATTAAATTTTTCCAGATCAACACTTGCAGCCCTGATGTTCCAGGGGGCGGTCGCTTTATCGCTTGTAGCGCTTGTAGCGGTCTGCGTTTGGTCTGGGGGTTGAGTTCGCAATAGTTGCAGCGGTGTGAGACTGCCGTCAGCCAGTCGGGTTGCCTTGATGTCTCCGTGATTTAACGCAATCATGCCAAGGCTGATATCCTGTTGCTTTAGATCAAAAGAACTGTCTCTGATGCTGAAATTTGCCAGGGTGAACTGATCCTTGCCGGAGAAGGGGATCCGCAAATTGTTGAGTGCCACCTGTCCCTGTTGAACCTGAATATTTCCATCTGCGGTATAAACAACCTGTCCGGCCAGATCCAGGACTCCTTCGATTGGAGCCGTGATTATTCCTTCCAGATAGGGATAATAAGGTGTCAAAGGCAGTTTTCCCACACTCAGATCAATTGTTGCCATGGCTGGATTGACGACCACTTCACCGTTGATTTCTGTCGTCAGGCCCCTCTCAGTAAGGAGTTGCAGCGAAACAGCCGTTTTTTGTTCTGAGATGGTAGAAAAATTATTCAGTTCCAGATTGATGGAGTTCACTTCTTCAGAAAATCCACCGGGAACAAAATCATCGCGGTAATGAACCTTTCCGTCAATCAAGGCCAATTTTCCAATTGTCAGTAGCGGTAAGCTGCCGTTTGTCTGAGTGTCTTCTGCCTCTTCCTCCGGTGCGTCTGTGGGCTTAACCGGCATGATGCGCTGAAAATTCCATTGTCCTGATGCGTCCCGATCGACGTAAAGTTCGGGGTCAATTATATCGAGAGAGACCAGATTGAAATCCTGAGTGAAGAGATCTGCCCAATCAAGATCGAGAATCAGGGTTGGCATGCGGAACAATTCCCGGTCATTCAGGTCGCGCAGATCAATATCAGAAAGAGCCAGTTCACCGCCAAGCATCAACCGGGGTTTTTCTGATTTGGAGACCTGATAGGAGAGATCAATTTCACAATCGAGAATTCCCTGTTTGACTTCAATCGGTAACGGGACGGGTGAATGAAAAGCATAAAAAGCCAGATCAACATTATCAAGGGTCAGGTAAAGGTCCGTTTCCAGCGAATCATGGAACGGTTTCAGCTGACCATTTGCCTGGATGGTTGCGCCGTTTAAAAGCATACGCAGAAACGGTTCAACATAGTCATCTACGAGATAGGGGATGTTGCCGACAGCGGGGACTCTCAGGTCCAGCGCGCGGATTTGATGTCGGGATTTTTTTTCTGAAGTCTGGTCAGTGAAATCTATACTGCCGTTGGTGAGAATAATATTGTTAAAAGAAAAGTAGAGGCTTTTTTGTGGTTCAGTTTGGTCCGGTTCAGGTTTATCGCTGCCGAGACGGGTGAAGTCAGAGAAGTTGAACTCCTGCTTGCCAAGTAGCTCCAGGTTGACGAAAGGATCATCAATTTCAACCCGGTCAAGAATAATGGCTTTGCGGATGACTGATTTAATACTGCCGGAAAACAGAAATTTTTTAAAAGTCACAAATGGTTGTGTGCTGTCTTGTTCCGTCAGTTTTGCCCCGTTGATTTCAAGCGTGAGTGTAAAAGGGTTGAAAGCTACTTTTTCAATGGTTAAGCTGCGGTTGGTGTTTTCGGCCACCCAGGTTTGACCCTGTTTTTTGATTTGCCAGGGGACAATGACCATAGTCGAAAGCAACAGTCCAAAGATAACCGCAACAGAGATCAAAGTAATTTTCAACCAGCGCGACATAATTTTCTCCTCTACAATTGACATCTTCGCAGTCTATCATAAGGGAAAGAGATCTTTGAGGGAAAGAGATCTTCAATCACTTTTTCATTTAACAATGATAAGGATGACTTATGTTTGCAGCGGAAATTTATCAACAACGGCGGCTGGAGTTGGTTCAGCAGCTGGAAGGTGGCATCGTTCTGCTGCTGGGAAATGTTGCTTCACCATTTAATTCGGCGGACAATTGCTACAGGTTTCGCCAGGATAGCAGTTTTCTTTATTTCTGTGGCCTTGATCAGCCGGGGCTTGCAGCTGTTCTGGATGTGGATTCGGGCCGGGAAACTCTTTTTGGTCCCCGTCAAAGTCTTGAGAGTGTTCTCTGGAGCGGCGCCGGTCCCACTCTTCAGGACCGGGCTGAAAGGGTGAAGATAGCTGCAAGCGCAGACTTCAGTGACCTACACAGGATTCTTTCTGCGGCTATAGATGGCGGCAGGACGGTTCACGTTCTTCCGTCTTCTCGCGCTGAAAACAAAATCATCCTGAGTGGTCTTTTGAACAAGGATATTGATACCTTGAATAGAGAATCCTCATCTGCACTTATCAAGGCAGTCGTTGCTCTTCGCTCAATTAAAAGTGCGGCAGAAATCGCTGAATTGGATGAGGCCGCTGACCTGGGCTATCAACTTCATATGGCGACAATGAAAATGGTTCGGGCCGGGCTTTATGAATGGGAGATTGCCGGAGAATTAGAGGCGGTGGCTGCTCGTGCCGGCAGGATGCTCTCATTTCCGCCGATTGTGACTACCCATGGAGAAATCCTGCATAATCACCAACGCAGTCACCAGCTGCAACATGGTGATCTGCTCCTTGTTGATGCGGGTGTTGAGAGTCGGCTGCACTATGCTTCTGATCATACTCGTACTGTTCCAGTGGCGGGAAAGTTCAGCCCTGAACAGAAAAATATTTATCAGATTGTTCTAGCGACCATGGCACGGGCGCGAGAGTTGATTAAGCCTGGTATTGCTTATCGGGATGTCCACCTTTCTGCGTGTCGAACTCTGGTTGAAGGGCTCAAATCACTTGGCTTGATGTGCGGCGATGCTGACAGAGCCGTTACCGCTGGTGCCCATGCCTTATTCATGCCCCATGGCCTAGGGCATCAGCTGGGGCTGGATGTTCATGATATGGAGGATCTTGGAGAAGATTATGTTGGTTACGATGACAAAATCCAACGTGCTACCCAATTTGGTCTCGCCGGTTTACGTTTAGGGCGGGAACTGCAGGAAGGTTTTGTCCTGACCGTAGAACCGGGGATTTATTTTATCCCTGAACTCATATCTCAGTGGAAAAATGAAGGTCGGCATGCTGATTATATAAATTATGCTAAACTGGAGAAATATTTAACCTTTGGGGGGATTCGTCTGGAAGATGATATTGTTGTCACTGCCTCCGGAAGCCGCCTGTTGGGGCGTCCGATTCCTTTGCAAGTTGAAGATATTGAAAAGACCATAAACAATTAACTGATAGAAACAGTCAGGAATGTTCTTGACAACCTATTAGTCTCACTATAGATTTTTTCTTAGACAAAATTTTAATGAGTTATAGTGACGTCATTGTGGTTTTGTCGCATACTTCGATAACAAGAGGAGGCTTCAACAATGCAAAAGAATTTGAAACGATTATTGCCGATCCTGCTTCTGCTGCTGTTTGTGGGCCAGGTGCAGGCCAAGACCCTGGTCTACTGTTCTGAAGGTAGCCCGGAAGGATTTAACCCTGTTTTCTACACGTCAGGGACAACTTTTGATGCCACATCTAAAAACGTATTTGAAGGTTTAACCCATTTTATCCAGGGAACGACTAAACTTGAGCCGGGAATGGCTGAAAGCTGGGATGTTTCTGCGGATGGAAAGACCTACCTATTTAAATTACGTAAGGGGATCAAATTTCATTCCGCAGATCATTTTAAACCGACCCGCGACATGAATGCTGATGATGTTATTTTTACCTTTGAGCGACAATGGAAAAAAGACCATCCTTTCTATGCAGTTTCCGGTGGTAACTACGAATACTTCAATGGCATGTCAATGCCCGATCTTCTGAGCTCTATTGAAAAAGTTGACGATTATACCGTTAAATTTGTTCTTAACCGCCCAGAAGCCCCAATGCTCGCAAATCTGGGGATGGATTTTGCGGTGATTCAATCCGCTGAATATGCCGATGCCATGATGAAGGCCGGAACTCCTGAAAAGGTTGATCAGTGGCCAATTGGTACCGGTCCATTTGTTTTCCAGGGGTACAAGAAAGATGCGCAAATCCGCTATACCGCTTTTGCTGATTATTGGAAAGGTAAAACTCCAATTGACAAACTGGTTTTTGCTATTACCCCGGATGCCTCTGTCCGTTACGCAAAGTTGAAAGCTGGTGAGTGTCAGCTCATGCCTTATCCGAACCCAGCTGATATCGCTGCAATGAAAGCGGATACGAACATTAATCTGATGGAGCAGGAAGGCTTGAATGTTGGCTACCTTGCCTACAACACCAAAGTTGCACCGTTTGATAATGTCAAGGTACGCAAAGCACTTAACAAGGCGATGAATAAACAAGCGATCATTGATACTGTTTTTCAGGGTGCTGGGAAAATCGCCAAGAATCCGATTCCACCAACAATCTGGTCATACAATGAAGCTACGGTCGATGACACTTTTGACCCCGTCGCAGCTAAAAAGCTGTTGGCTGATGCCGGCTATCCCAACGGCTTCGATATGAAGCTCTGGGCAATGCCGGTTCAGCGTCCTTACAACCCGAATGCACGTCGGATGGCTGAAGTTATCCAGGCTGATTGGGCCAAGGTTGGTGTTAAGGCTGAGATTGTTTCTTATGAGTGGGGCGAGTACTTGAAGCGCTCCAAAGATGTTGATCGTGATGGTGCTGTTTTACTTGGTTGGACCGGTGATAATGGCGATCCTGACAACTTCCTGGCGGTCCTGCTGGGTTGCGATGGTGTCGGTGGCTCAAACCGCTCTCAGTGGTGCTACAAGCCGTTTGAAGATTTGATTCAAAAAGCTAAAGTTGTTTCTGACCCAGCTGAACGCACCAAGCTTTATGAAGAGGCACAGATAGTTTTTAAAGATCAGGCTCCATGGGCAACAATTGCTCACTCCGTGGTCTTTAAGCCGATGAGCAAAAAAGTGACTAACTTTAAGATTGACCCCCTTGGCGGCCATATTTTTTATGGTGTTGATTTGAAATAATTCTCGGGGAATGGTATTCCTAGCCGGGAGAGCATTTTGCTTTCCCGGTTTTTTTGTGTGGTAGATATTCTTTATGTTCAGTTTTTTTCTCAAACGCATTGGCGTTGTCATCCCGACTTTTATTGGTGTGACCTTGCTGACCTTTTCTCTGATTCGTTTGATTCCTGGGGATCCGGTCGAATTAATGGCAGGGGAGCGTGGTGTTGATCCGGCCCGACATGCTGAACTCTTGGCACAGATGGGACTGGATAAGCCGTTGCTGTTGCAATACTGGCACTATCTTACAGGGATTTTTCAGGGAGATCTCGGGACCTCAATAGTGACACGTGAACCCGTTGTCCGGGAATTTTTTACCCTCTTTCCTGCGACATTGGAATTGAGCCTCTGTGCCATCATCATTGCGGTTGTGGTAGGCCTGCCTGCTGGAATCATTGCCGCAGTAAGACGGGGTAAAATAACCGATTACACCGTGATGGGGTTATCCCTGACCGGTTATTCGATGCCGATTTTCTGGTGGGGTTTGTTGTTGATTCTTCTCTTTTCGGTTGGTTTGGGCTGGACACCTGTTTCAGGCCGAATCTCAGCGATGTTCTGGGTTGATGAGGTGACCGGATTTATGGTGATCGACGCTTTTCTCTCCGGGGAGGAAGGTGCATTGCTTTCGGCGTTACGCCATTTGATCTTACCGTCGATTGTTCTGGCAACTATCCCTCTGGCGGTTATTGCCCGGATGACACGCTCATCAATGCTGGAAGTCTTGCGTGAAGATTATGTGCAGGTGGCTCGGGCCAAAGGGCTGTCCATGCCGCTGGTCGTTTGTATCCATGCTCTGCGCAATGCTTTGATACCGGTTATTACCGTTATTGGTTTACAAATCGGGGTCCTGATGGCAGGGGCAATTTTGACGGAGACAATTTTTTCCTGGCCGGGAGTTGGTAAATGGATGCTTGATTCTATTTATCGACGTGACTACCCTTCTGTCCAGGGAGGGATTCTGTTGATTTCCTGTCTGGTGATCATTGTAAATCTCACAGTTGACATTCTTTACGGTGTGGTTAATCCACGTATCCGCCATAATCGCTAAAGGGGTAAAGGAATGAATAGTCAAACCCAGACAGCGGTTGTCGATGAGCTGGTTCCTCCCGGTCCTTTCCGGGAATTCTGGAATTATTTCAGTGGTAATCGTGGTGCGTTGATTGGTTTTGTTTTAATTATTGTGGTTTTGCTGGCTGCACTGTTTGCTAATTTTCTGACTCCGCATTCACCGTATGAACAATATCGTGATTATATTCTGACGCCACCAGCCTGGCAGGATGGTGGCCTTTGGCGTTTTCCTCTCGGCACCGATGAGGTGGGTCGAGATGTTTTTACCCGGCTGATTTACGGGGGGAGATTATCTCTCTTTATCGGCATGATGGTTGTTTCTCTGGCGTTGATGCTTGGAACCCTGATTGGTCTGATCTCCGGTTATGCCCGAGGGATTACCGACACCCTGATCATGCGCGCCATGGATATCATTATGGCGTTGCCAAGTTTGTTGTTGGCCTTGGCCATTGTTACGATTCTTGGCCCTGGGCTGATTAATGCGTCCATTGCTATTGCGGTGACCTATTTACCTCACTATGTCCGGATTACTCGCGCGTCGGTGATTGCAGAAACCTCCAAGGACTATGTTATTGCTTCAAAGGTCAGTGGCGCAGGAGTTTTTCGCCTGATTTTTATCACTATTCTCCCCAACTGTATGGCACCGTTAATAGTTCAGGCATCCCTCGGGTTTTCAAATGCGATCCTTGATGCCGCAGCACTTGGATTTATCGGCCTGGGGGCGCAGCCACCAAGCCCTGAATGGGGGTCGATGTTGGCTAATGCTCTGGAATTTATCCAACGTGCCTGGTGGGTTGTGACTTTTCCCGGACTGATGATTTTAGTGACGGTTCTGGCTTTTAATCTGATGGGTGATGGTTTGCGTGATGCGTTGGATCCCAAAATGAAACTGTAATGGTTGTGGCTTAGCAGAATTATGCCCTGCGGCGTTATGGTGGCTTTTCAGAGTCTCGACATACTTTGTGTATGCCTTCACCTCTGAAAAGCCACCAAGCCTTGCAGGACAAAATTCTGCGTTGCCATGAAATTAGTACGGGGTTCGTATACGTTTTTTGTAAAATCGAGAAAGCATACATCAATGGCATTATTACACATAGAAAATCTCACGGTCGAATTCGGCAGCGAAAAAAGTCCCTTCAGGGCTGTTGATGATGTCTGTCTGGAAATTGAAAAGGGTGAAGTTCTGGGCATTGTCGGTGAATCCGGTTCGGGAAAATCCGTGACAGCTAAAGCTCTGATGGGACTGATTGATTGGCCCGGGCGGGTTGTTGCTGAAAAACTGGAATTTGACGGACAGGATTTGCAATCCATGCAGGATAAGCAACGTAGAAAAATCACCGGGCGTGATATTGCCATGATTTTTCAAGAGCCGATGACCAGTTTAAATCCTTGCTTTACCACCGGTTTTCAGATCGCCGAAGCTCTTAAAATCCACGAAGGGGGAAGCCGTTCTGAGCGTTATGCGCGTTCCTTGGAGTTGCTGGAGCAGGTTGGTATTCCTGATCCTGGCGCGCGACTTAAAGCGTTTCCGCACCAGCTGTCCGGGGGGATGAGTCAGCGGGTTATGATCGCTATGGCGATTGCCTGCAATCCCCGCTTGTTGATTGCCGATGAACCGACAACAGCCCTTGATGTGACCATCCAAGCTCAAATTATTGACCTGCTGCTCAATCTGCAGAAGCAGCGGCAGATGGCTCTGATCTTGATTACCCATGATCTGGCATTGGTTGCTGAAGCTGCGCATCGGATCGTCGTCATGTATGCTGGTCAGGTGGTTGAAACCGGCCCAGTCCCTGAAATTTTCGAAACACCAAGGCATCCTTACACCGCAGCTTTACTCGAAGCTCTACCTGAGCGTTCAATTGGAGCCACCCGTTTGAAGACGATCCCCGGCGTTGTTCCCGGACAGTATGATCGTCCAACAGGCTGTCTGTTGAATCCACGTTGTGAGTTTGCAACGGAACGGTGCCGGAGCGATATTCCGCATCTTCAAACTGCAGCAGACGGTCGCCAGGTCCGTTGCCATACCCCGTTGGATAGAGAAGGAAAACCACAGCAATGAGTTCTCAGGATCTGATTCTTGAAGCCCGGGACCTAACCCGCTATTACACGGTCTCTCAGGGCCCTTTCAAGCCCGCAGCAACGGTCAAAGCTCTGGATGGAGTCAGTTTTGAAGTTGAGGCAGGAAAAACCCTCGCGGTTGTCGGCGAATCGGGCTGTGGAAAGTCAACTCTGGCACGGCAGCTCACCATGATAGAAAGACCCAGCAGCGGAGAATTAAAGTTTGATGGTTTCGATCTGGTGAATGATTCGGATCATGAGCTGAAATTGGCACGGCAGCGGGTGCAGATGATTTTTCAGAACCCTTATGGCTCTCTTAATCCGAGAAAAAAAATCGGGACTATCATTGGTGAACCTCTGGTTATCAATCATCATCTGGCGAAAAACGAAATCGAAGAACGGGTCCGCAGTATCATGACCAAAGTGGGCTTACGCCCGGAGCACTATAACCGTTACCCACATATGTTCTCGGGTGGCCAGAGACAGCGGATTGCCATTGCCAGAGCATTAATGCTGGAACCAAAACTGGTGGTGGCAGATGAACCTGTTTCGGCTCTGGATGTCTCGGTCCAGGCCCAGGTTCTGAATCTGCTCAAGGATTTGCAACAGGAGATGACACTGGCGTTTGTGTTTATCGCCCATGACCTGTCGGTGGTCCGCTATATTGCCGACAAGGTGATGGTGATGTATTTAGGCCGGATTGCCGAATATGGCCAATCGGAGCAAATTTTTTCTTGCCCCCGGCATCCCTACACCCAGGCGTTGTTGGCATCAACGCCCCACCTGAAAGCCCAGAACCGGAAACAGCGGGTGATTCTTTCCGGTGAGCTTCCTTCGCCACTTTCCCCACCATCCGGTTGTGTCTTTCATACCCGTTGCCCCTTTGCAACAGCGCAATGTGCAGAGCAAGTTCCGGAAATTGTAGAATTTGATGGTCGTTTGACTTCCTGTTTAAGAGCGGCCGAAATTGCCGCAGAACAGGATTGATGGCTAGATACTATGGAAAGAGGATCGACGGGACTCAGAATGGAGGAAGCAAATGGATGAATCCATGAAGCCGGTTGTGCCGATTGTCTCATCGGAGCATTTGACTTCGCCAGACAGTTGGCAGCTCAGTGAATTTGAGTATGGAATGATCATCGCTCATAATGCATTTACCCGTTGGATGATTCGTTGTATGAGTGCGGTCGGGCACCAGGATTTCAGTCCGTTGGACGTGTTGGTTCTGCACAATGTCAATCACAGAAGTCGTGAAAAGCGCCTGACTGACATTTGCTTTGTTCTGCATGTAGAGGACAGCCATACGGTCAATTATTCGCTAAAAAAATTGGTGAAACTGGAGTTGCTGCAAAAAGAAAAGCGTGGCAAAGAGATATTTTATAAAACCACGAAAGAGGGAGCCCGGGTTTGCAAGGAATACCGGGATATTCGCGAACGCTGCCTGACCTCCGTGTACCGGAATCTGGAGAAAGAAGGTTCTGAGATCAGCGAGGCAGCATCTTTAATGCGATTGCTTTCAGGACTGTACGATCAGGCGTCCAGAGCTGCAGCTTCTTTGTAGCACGAAAAGTTTTCATCCCCCCATCATATCCGGTAAGATTGTGACGATGGATGGGAACACGACAATCAGGGCAAGCGCAACCAGCAGGAGCAGAAAAAAAGGAACCGCGGCATAGGCCACGCGCAAGATATCAAGTCCTGTCAATCCCTGAATGACAAACAGGTTAAACCCGACAGGCGGGGTTATCTGTGACATTTCAACGACTATAACCACAAAAATTCCAAACCAGAACGGGTCGATCCCGGCTTGCTCCACCATGGGCATGACGATTGAGGTTGTCAATACCACGACAGAGATGCCATCCAGAAAACATCCGAGGATAATGAAGAAAATAGTAAGAACGCCGAGCAATGCGTAAGGCGAAAGTCCCAGGGCGGCAATCCAGGCAGCCAACATGCGGGGAATCCCGGTAAAACCCATGGCAACAGTAAGAAACGCAGCACCGGCAAGGATGAAGGCGATCATACACGAAGTCTTTGTTGCCCCCATCAGGCCATCAAGAAACGTTTGCTTGTTGAGGGTGCCGGTATGCTTCGAAAGCAGTAACGACAGAGCGACCCCTACTGCAGCGGCATCGGTCGGAGACGCGATCCCGGAGTAGATGGACCCGATGACACCGCCAATCAACAAAATGACGGGAATCAGCCGTTGGGAACGCTGCATCCGTTCCCTGAAAGAAACCGCCTCATCGCCCGCTGGAATCTGGTTTGGATGTACAAGTGACCAGATCACAACATAGCCGATAAACAGAGCGACCAGCAGCAGCCCCGGCAGGATTCCTCCAATAAATAGTCTGGCGATTGATTGTTCCGTTGCCACGCCGTAAACAATCAGAATAATCGAAGGTGGTATCAGCAGGCCCAGGGTCGCTGAACCGGCGAGTGTACCGATCACCATATTGACCGGGTATTGACGTTTGGTTAGTTCAGGGATGGACATTTTGCCGATGGTGGCTGCTGTTGCTGCTGATGAACCTGAAACTGCAGCAAAAATACCACTGCCAAAAATATTTACATGAAGAAGCCTGCCCGGCAGGCGTGTCAGCCAGGGGGAGAGTCCGGAAAACATATCTTCAGAAAGACGAGAGCGAAAGAGGATTTCTCCCATCCAGACAAACAAGGGCAGAGCGGCCAGTGACCAGGAATTACTGGCACCCCAGACGGTTGTGGCCAGAACTTCACCCAGGGGGGCTTCGGTAAAAAACAACATGCCCATCAAGCCGACAGATAACAGTGAGAACGCGACCCAGATACCACTGCCGAGGAGAACGAAAAGGGAAAACAACAGAAATATTGTCATACTGATTTCGGACATGCTATCTCCAGAATCCTACGAAGCAGGCTCGTTATCGGTTTGGTCAAGAAGGTTTTCCCCGGATTCGGCATAGCCGGGTTTGTGCCCGAGGACGGCGCTGCAGAGTTCATCAATCAAGGCAATGGAGAGTACGATCAAACCGATCAGCATGGTTGATTGGGGAATCCAGATGGGTACGGCGATCATTCCTGAAGAAAGATCTTTGTAGACATAAGACTCCTTGATCAGCAAAAAGGTATACCAGGAGAAATAAACAGCCACGGCGGAACAGAACAGCAGGCACCAGATTTCAAAACCATGCCGGAGCCTTTCATTGAGACGCGTCAGAACCAGGGTCACTCTGATGTGTCCACCTTCGCGCAAAGTATATGCCAGAGCCAGAAAAGAGGCCGCTGCGAGAAAGAAACCGGTAAAGTCGGCATAGGACGGAATTGTCAAGCCAATGGCTGAACCCGTCAATAGCCCGCTCAGGCGATCCACTGCGTTGAGGCTCACCTGGCAGAGGACCAGAATGCAAATCACAGCAATGCAGGCAGCAGCAAACCAGCCACTGGTGACATATAGTCTGTCCAGCCCCCGGCGCAAAAAATTATCTTTGTTTGAGCCCATCAGGTCACCACGAAATCCCATGGGAATCCGGTCAAAGATTCCCATGGGATATAAGAAAGTTTATTAATTATTGTAAGCTTCCAGCAAAACGTTACCTTCAGTGCCGGCTTTCTCTTTCCAGTCTTTTAACATCTCTTCACCAACTTGCTTGAGTCCACTCATCAGTTCTTTGCTCGGAGTCACAATGGTCACGCCATTATCTTTGAGAATCGCTGTTTTGGCGGCTGTTTCTTTAACGCTCATTTCCCAGCCACGTTTTTCTGCAGCAGCAGCGGCAGCGAGAACCGCTGTCTGGTCTGCCTTGCTGAGTTTGCGGAAAGCGCGTTTGTTGACAACAACAATATTTTTCGGAAGCCATGCCTGGATGTCAGTATAATAAGAGATATAGTCCCAGGCTTTAGAGTTGGCCCCGGTAGAAGGAGAGGTGATCATCGCTTCGACCCTGCCAGTTGCGAAGGCCTGAGGGATGTCCGGGACTTCAACCTGAGTTGGGGCAGCACCAACCAGGTTGGCAAACTTTTCCAGGGTTGCGTTGTAGGCTCTGAATTTAATCCCTTTGAGGTCATCAACACTATTGATCGGTTTTTTTGTGTAAAGTCCTTGTGGGGGCCATGGTACCGAAAAAAGAGGCATCAGATTCTGCTTGTCGAGCAATTTTTCGATAACCGGTTTTTGAGCTTTCCAGAGTTTATCGGCTTCCTGATAATTGGTGGCGAGAAAAGGTTGAGAATCAGCACCAAAGACAGCATTTTCGTTAGAAAGCAGAGACAGAAAGAATTCACCGATGGGAACCTGTCCGCCACGAACCGCTTTTTGGATTTCCGGATGCTTGAACAGAGAGCCCGCCGAATGGATTTTTATTTTTAGGTTGCCGTTAGTGGCCTTTTCTACGTCATTGGCAAACTCAATAATGTTTATGGTGTGGAAAGTTTTGTCCGGATAGGGAGTGGGCATATCCCATGTGGCGGCAAAACTTGAAATGGCAAAGCTACAGATTCCAACCATGCAGACAAACGCAAGAAAAAGTTTCCGTCTTGAAAGTTTCATGATGTTTCTCCTTTTCTGGGCTAGTTAACTCTGGTGGATATTTCCAGTTTGTAACGCTTTTATAAAATATTTATAGCTTTATTCCTGCCTGAATCAACAAACGAACAACAAAGTATTTTTCATTTCTGTTTTTTTTAAGATAACCAGATTGAATTGCTTTATCTACTTTAAAATTCAATAAATTCAGATAGTAAGCATGTAGCTTTACGTAAGAAAAGTTTAGTTGGTTTCGTAAATGTCTGTTGACATTTTGTATTGGTGATGACACTTTTACATAACATTGATAAAATGTCGATAAAAAATTAATGTCATAATTATAAAAACACTTTATATTTTGCTGAAGGTGTTGGATTAAGGCTGCAGGAGAAGTGCAATGGAAAAATGGCAGATCTGGATTGACCGTGGTGGAACTTTTACGGATATTGTCGCCAAGCGTCCAGATGGGCAGCTGGTGACTCTTAAACTGTTGTCCGAAAATCCGGAAAGTTACCAGGATGCAGCCGTGCATGGCATACGTGAACTTCTGGGGCTGGAGAAAGATGCTGCTATCCCTGACGGCATAATTGAAAATGTCAAGATGGGAACCACTGTTGCAACCAATGCATTGCTTGAGAGACAGGGGGACCGGACCCTGTTTGTTACCACCAGAGGTTTTGGCGATGCACTGCGAATCGGTTATCAGGCTCGTCCCCGGCTTTTTGACCGGCACATCGTTTTGCCTGAACTTTTATATGAAAAGCTTCTTGAAGTTGAAGAACGGCTGGATGCTCAGGGGCTGGTGGTGACCCCACTGAATCTGAATGCTGCAAGACAGGGATTGGAACAGGCCTATCAGCGAGGTATCCGCGCCGTGGCGATTGCCTTTATGCATGGCTACGTCAACCCGGTTCATGAGCAACAGATTGCCGAGGTGGCTGCTGAGATCGGGTTTACCCAAATTTCCGTCAGCAGTCGGGTCAGTCCCCTGATGAAGCTGGTATCTCGTGGTGATACCACGGTCGTGGACGCCTATCTATCCCCAATTTTGCGTCGCTACGTCAATCAGGTCGCCGACCAGCTTGGTGAAGGGCCCAGATTGATGTTCATGCAATCCAATGGCGGTCTGACCGATGCCAAATTGTTCCAGGGCAAGGACGCGATTCTCTCAGGTCCCGCGGGTGGTGTCGTCGGCATGGTGCGTACCGCATCGATGAGTGGGTATGAAAAAATAATAGGATTCGATATGGGGGGAACTTCAACGGATGTTGCCCACTACAATGGTGAGTTTGAACGCAGCTTTGACACCATTGTTGCCGGGGTGCGGATGCGTGCGCCGATGATGCATATTCATACCGTCGCTGCCGGTGGCGGCTCAATTCTCCACTTTGATGGCTCCAGATACCGGGTCGGTCCAGACTCAGCCGGTGCCAATCCCGGACCGGCAAGTTACCTGAGGGGTGGCCCGTTGACGGTGACCGACTGCAATGTGATGCTCGGCAAGATTCAACCTGAGCATTTTCCCAAAGTCTTCGGCCCGCAGGCGGATCAGCCCCTTGATGCCGACGTGGTGCGCGAAAAGTTTGCACAACTGGCTGCAGACATTGCCGCAGCGACTGCAACCCCGGTTCGCTCGGCGGAAGAGGTTGCCGAGGGGTTTCTCAAGATTGCTGTTATCAACATGGCTAATGCCATTAAACAAATTTCTGTGCAACGTGGTTATGACGTCACCGAATACACCTTGAACTGCTTTGGTGGTGCCGGAGGTCAGCATGCCTGCCTGGTTGCAGACGCGCTGGGGATGAGCCGGATTTTCCTGCATCCCTTCGCCGGGGTCCTTTCTGCTTACGGTATGGGCCTCGCCGATGTCCGTGCCATGCGTGAAACTCAGGTGGAAAAGCCCTTTAATCGGTCGGCACCGACCGTTATTCAGGATGCTGCGGGAACCCTGATGGATGAGGTCCGTAGTGAGGTGATTTCTCAAGGGGTTGCCCGGGAAAACATTGAAGTCAAAGTTAAGGCCCATCTTCGCTATGAGTCGACCGATACCTCTTTAGAGGTTGATGCCGGAAGTTTTGACGCAATGCTGCACAACTTTGAAGATGCGCATCGACAGCAGTTCGGATTTGTGGTCAGTGAAAGACCGCTGATTATTGAGGCCGTTTCGGTGGAGGGGATCGGCGTGACCGAGCAGGTGGTTGATCCCGAGATGAGCGTCGAGCATCATGGTGAGGCACCGAAGATCGATGATCGGGTCACTCTTTATACAAACGGCACTACCATGGAAGTTCCGCTGTACAAGAGGGAATCTCTGCAACCGGGTCATCTGTTTCCGGGACCGGCGATCATAACTGAAGATATCGGCACCGTCATTGTCGAAGACGGCTGGCAGGCGAGTCTGAATGCACGTCAGCATCTGATCCTGATCCGTTATAAGCCCCGCCCCAGTACGCAGGCCATTGGGACCAAGGTCGATCCGGTGATGCTTGAGGTCTTCAATAATCTCTTCATGTCCATCGCCGAACAGATGGGGGCAACCCTCGGCAAGACCGCATATTCGGTCAATATCAAGGAGCGGCTTGATTTTTCCTGCGCCATTTTTGACGCTCAGGGGCAGTTGGTTGCCAATGCTCCCCATGTCCCTGTCCATCTCGGTTCCATGGGGGAGTCGGTCAAAGCGGTGATCAACAACAATCAGGGAACGATGCGCCCCGGCAACGTCTATATGCTCAACGCCCCCTATAACGGCGGCACCCATCTTCCCGATGTGACGGTTATTACCCCGGTTTTTGATGATGCCGGGAAGGAGGTGCTGTTTTACGTCGGAGCCCGAGGACATCATGCCGATATTGGCGGCCGGACACCGGGATCATCACCACCCGACTCGACTCATATTGATGATGAAGGGGTGTTGATTGACAATTTTCTCCTGGTAGAGCAGGGGGTGTTGCGCGAGAAGGAAACCAGGGATCTGCTTGCGTCGGGTCAGTATCCATGCCGCAACATCGATCAGAATATGGCAGATCTGGCGGCCCAGGTGGCTGCCAACAAGACCGGTCAACAGGAACTGTTAAAGATGATTGGTCACTTTGGGCTGGACGTTGTCCAGGCTTATATGGGGCACGTGCAGGACAATGCCGAAGAGTCGGTGCGGCGTGTCATCGACATCTTGCAGGATGGTGAATTCAGCTATCCGATGGATGGCGGCAATATCATCAAGGTCAAAATTACGGTTGATCGGACAAAACGTGAGGCACTCCTCGATTTCAGCGGCACCTCACCCCAGAACGTGGGCAACTACAATGCGCCGACAGCGGTCTGCAAGGCGGCGGTTCTTTATGTGTTCCGCACCCTGGTGGGTGACGAGATCCCCCTCAATGAAGGGTGTTTTAAACCATTAAAGATTCAGATTCCTCCGAAAACCATGATCAGTCCGGAGTATCCTGCCGCTGTTATCTCGGGGAATACGGAAGTCTCCCAGGCGATTACCGACTGTCTGTTCGGCGCTCTTGGGGTTCTGGCCTCATCCCAGGGGACCATGAATAATTTTGTTTATGGCAATGAAAAATACCAGAACTACGAAACCATCTGCGGTGGTACCGGTGCCGGACCGGATCACCCCGGAACCAGTGGTGTCCACTCTCACATGACCAACACCCGGATGACCGATCCGGAGGTTGTCGAGTGGCGTTTTCCGATTCGGGTTGAATCCTTTGCTTTGCGTCAGGATTCTGGAGGACAAGGAAAATTCAGTGGTGGAAATGGTGTTGTGCGCCAGCTCCGTTTTCTTGAACCCATGACAGCGACGATTCTCTCTTCACATCGCGAGACTGAACCCTATGGTCTGAATGGCGGCCTGGCTGGGGCCTGTGGGGAAAACAGTATTGTGACCAAAGATGGGGCGACACGACTCCTCAAAGGGAACGACGAGGTTCAGGTTGAAACTGGAGATATGATCATCATCAAAACACCAGGTGGTGGTGGGTTTGGTGCCCCTGAATAATGGTCACCAGCAATATGACTTTTAGGGAAGGTGAGCGGATGACAAAACGATCAAACTCAACTGTAGGTTTTTGCCTCTCGATTTGTAAAACCTCTGGAATTCCGCATTTAGGAAATTTATCTTGTTCTTGTGAGAGGAATTCTCTATTTTAATGGAATCGTGTGAAATTAATGTTCTGAGGGGGGATTTTTACATGAAAGCTATGATTCATAACTTTAAAGCCGTAGCGCCTGTTTGGATAAGGTGCTGCGGCTTTTTTGAGTTTGGAGCTGGGCATACTGTTCCCAGAAGTTACTGCATTATGATGTGATGCCGTACGGATTGTTTTATGGTAAATCTTGGCAAGATTTAGCTGGTCAGGTGTGATGATAGCGTAGTCGTTCACATCTTTGAAGTAAAGAGGGACAAATGACACCGGCATTAGATTTTAAAAGCTCAGATAGTTCAATAGGGTTGATAACGAGACAACCAAGGTCTGGCCCTGAAAACGACCTTATCGATTGTTTTATTGAGAGAGAGCTCCCTAGGCTAAGAGGCCTTAAGGGCCATTATGCATTATTTTGCGAGCCTCAGTTAGATACAGGCTTTCCTGACATTGTGATAGCTTCATACAACCCAAGAATTTACGAAGACTGGAGGGGGGATAGGTCAAAGTTGACATTGTCCACCATAAAGCTTCTTCAGTATTTGCATTACATGAATGGCGCAGATTCCGAATGTATCGAGAGGCAGATTGGGATAACAAGTAAAAGCTTGGTGAGATCTCTTGAACAATTACTTGATGCGGGTTTGGTTAGGTGGCGTGGAAAGCGTTGGGTTCCAAAAGGGTTAAGATCGTCATACGGAATTAGTAAGATTGTAGCTATTGAAGCGAAAATGAATAATTGGAAAGAAGTATTCAGGCAAGCGGAACATAATAAATGGTTTGCCTCTGAATCATATGTCCTTTCCCCCGTTGAGAATCCTCAGGCGCATATTTTAAAAAGATCTGTAGACATGGGTATAGGCATCTATTCTATGCCAAATGGGAAGAGGGCAAAAAAGATCCGAAATTGTACAAAGGGAGAGTTACCTTTGAGCTATGCTTCATGGTTGTTCAATGAATGGGTAGGCCGAAGATTAAATTGCTAGAGGGGGGGGCATGGCATATCCGACAACAGATAATGTCCTACAGGTTCTACCGAACGCGTCAAATATCGAGGAAGTTAAGGTAGGCGCTCAAAAAGCTGTTTTTTTAGCTGTTGATCCACATATCGGTAAAGTTGTTGTCAAAATTATGCTTCCAAATGGTTCACCTAATCGTTTGTTAAGGGAGATAGATATTGTCGTTAGTAATAACCTGATTAATGTTCCCCAAATTTATTGTCATGGAACTATAGAAATCGAACAAAATAAAGCACTATACATTTTGGAAGAGTACATAGACGGGGGTGACCTTAGGGATTATTTATCAAACCAAAGACGCTTGCCAGTGGCAGATGTCCTGAGGCTGATTAGCAACCTTCTCGAAACGATTGAACAGTTAGAGGTTTGTGGTGTTGTTCACCGTGATATAAAACCTGAAAACATTATACGAGACAAGGCAGGGAAGTATTGGTTGCTAGATTTTGGGATTGCGAGAGATCTCGGGAGGGCTTCTCTAACGGCAACTGTTGCACACTTTGGCCCACATACTGCTGGATATGCTGCTCCAGAACAATTCAAGAATCTTAAGAAAAAGATTGATTCAAGGGCCGACTTATTTTCTGTCGGTGTTGTTGCCAGTGAAGCTCTTTCAGGAGAGCATCCTTTTGCTGCTGGAGCTAATGGATATCTAGATCTCCTTAAGAGAACGGAGATGATGACTGTGCAACCGTTTGAGATAAGCGAAGACAAAAGTGGTGAGTTATCTAATTTCATTAATGTATTGATGAATAAGTTTGCTTCTCGCAGACCACCAAGTGCAAGAGTTGCAAAGTCTTGGTTCGATGAGATTGTTAATAAGCATTTTTAGGGGGTGTTATGGAATTATTTCTGCAATTTGGTCATGGAATGATGGAGCATTGCCGTCAACTTGTTAGTCGGTGGGGTGGTGGTACTGTTATTCTCAGTCCTCGCGACCTTACTGAGGATCAACTAAGTACAGTTTCAAGTGATGTTATAAAGCGTGGTGGTTCTACTATGTTGGATCCACAGTTTTACGATCCTCGTGGGGATCATCATGGTTTAGTTAAGCATACATATTGGCCAGAGAATTATACTACTTCATTGTTTTTGCCTGGGGCACAGCTTACACAACTACTTAACGATCTAATTTATCTGAATGATATCGCTAAAACTGGTAAATTTATTCTGCCAAGTTTGTATTGTGAAAGGGTGGATGGTGATTGGTTGGCGGTTCAAGGTGCCATCATTGATGAATCTGTACGACTGATAACAGATAAACCTAGATTCGCTACGATATGTATTTCTGGGGAGGCCTTAAGGTTTGAAGAACAGGTAGAAGCCCTTTTGAATGCCTCTGAGGATTGGGACGTTCAAGGTTATTATGTGGTACCAGAGCATCCAAATGGTACATACCTTGTAGATGATCCGATGTGGTTGGCGAATCTTCTTAATCTGTGCTCTGGTTTGAAGTTGCAAGATAGAAAAGTTGTCGTTGGATACGCAAGTCATCAAATGTTGCCTTTAGCATGCGCTGGCGTAAATGCTATTGCCTCGGGTACATGGTTAAACGTCCGTTCCTTTAGTACAAAAAAGTTTCAGGAGCCAATGTCAGGACAAGGTGGCCGCCGCGCTACATGGTACTACAGTCCGCAAACACTCTCAGAATATAAACTTCCTTTCCTCGATATTGCTTTTTCTCAAGGGGTTCTTCCCTCTTTGGCTGTACCTGTAACTTTTAGCTCTAAATATGCTGATGTTTTGTTCTCTGGTGCTCAACCAACAACGACTACTTATTCTGAGCAAAATGCATTCAGGCATTATCTTGATTGTGTGCATTATCAATGTAGTCAGTTGGTGAAGGCTTCATTTCAAGAAACTGTTGATTCTCAGTTGAGATTACTAGACGATGTTGAAGGTACGATTAGGGTTGCACATCGAGCAGGTGTGCGGGGACAGGATCGAGATTTTTCGGATTGTATTGATGTTAGCAGGGCCGCTCTAGGTGTTTTTGTTGACAATCGAGGATTTGTTATGAACAGACAATGGTAACCTGGTGTTGGGAATTCTGTGAACATAATACCAATTTAGGGGAATTCCTGCCTGGAATTCTGGGGACATGGAATTCTGGGGACATAATACCAATTTCAGGAAATGAGTATTATGTCCCCGGAAATCCCCATGTCCCCGGAAATCCCCTCTAAACCTCCTGTCTCTGCTTTCGATGAAAACGAGGGGTATGATTTAACGGGGTTGGGGCAACAGTTCGTTCATTATGCAATGTCAGATCTTCCGCTGAGAATCTAAGATCAACGGGCCGCTGTTGTTTTTTTGATATTTGTGGCCTCGAAAGTATTAGCGGATAAAAAACCGCTCAAACTCCCCAGTTGGCTTTTCCCACCCAATTTGTAAATAATCCACATGCGCGAGTTGGGTATATTGACCTCACAACGCATAAAAGTATAACCTTTATATTATTTATTTCATTGAAAATTATAATAGTTATGTTATAAATAACTAAAATATAAATAATATAAAGGTTATAAAATGCAATCAAAGCGTCGCCGAATCATGAGAGAGCAACTGGATAATACCTTTGCTCAGCTGGCTAACGTCAAGGGGCTGCAACCTCCCGTCAAGGGATGGCTACGTTCGATCCGTGAAGCTTTGGGAATGTCAGGCAAACAGCTGGGCGAACGCATGAGCGTCAGTCAACCGCGTGTGGTACAGATGGAAAAAGACGAAATCTCTGGCTCCGTCACTTTAAGAACCATGCGTCAGGCCGCAGAAGCAATGGATTGCCTCTTTGTCTATGCGGTTGTCCCTCGCGCCAGTCTGGAAGAAACCATCCGAGATCAGGCCCATAAGGTTGCCGAGAATCGTCTTTCCCGTACCTCTCACACGATGCTTCTTGAGGATCAACAGGTGTCGAACGAGGAGCGGAAAAAGATGCTTGAGGCAAAAGTCGAAGACCTGGCCTGCGAGATGCCAAAAGATTTCTGGAAGGAAAAATGATCAATTTTGAGTATCCCGAAGGGGCAACACCGATTGATCCGGACGAAGCACAGGGCCTTCTGCTACCGCACATCAGGACTAGGGCTGAACTTGATCGGTGGGAACAAGAGAACATCCTCGAAGCGGAGGATACAGTCTTCAGGCGTAAGCAGAAAGACATTTTAACCGAGAAGTATGTTTGCTCATTGCACAAGAAGATGTTCGGGCATGTCTGGCGCTGGGCCGGTGAGTTTCGCCGCAGTCAGAAGAACATCGGCATCGAATGGTTGCAGGTGCCGACGGCACTGCGGCAGTTGTTTGCTGAGGTGAATGGCTGGCTGGAGTTCAGCTCTTTTCCCCCCGACGAAATTGCGGCACGGTTTCATCATCGCCTGGTTGCTATCCATGCATTCCCCAATGGTAATGGCCGCCACGCTCGGCTTATGACCGATATTGTTCTGGTTTACTTGTTGGGCCAAGAACGTTTCAGTTGGGGACAGGACAACCTAACCAATGCCGGCGATTGCCGGCGCAATTATATCGAAGCGTTACGTGCCGCTGACCAGCACGATTATGAGCCGTTACTGGCATTTGTCCGCTCATAACTTCAAGTGCTGTTGACTTGTTACAAAAGAACACAGTAGCGCAGCATCGAATAAAGAGATTGGTGAAATCAACGGGACATTGTTGATATTTTGATATTTGTGGCTCCGAAAGTATTAGCTGATAAAAAGCCGCTTAAACTCCCCTGTCGGCTTTTCTCACTCGATTTGTAGAACACAGGGGTCGTTTCTACATATTTCATTTTATGAAAAATATAGCCACGATTTTTTCTCTTCGCATTGCGATACCAAACCCTATGGTCTGAATGGTGGCCTGACTGGGGCAAGCGGGGAAAACAGGATTGTGACCAAAGATGGGGCCGACTCCTCAAAGGGAACGACGAAGTTCAGGTTGAGGCCGGCTATATGATCATTATCAAAACTCCGGGTGGGGGTGGATTCGGACCTTCTGAAAATTCAACTTCGGAGTGAATTTTGTTGTTGGTTGTGCTTTGGTTCTGCGAGAGCTGGCCTTCCTGGGGACGCGCTTCCCAAAATTTATTCGCGCCCGCCGTTTACCCACCACTCCTGATCGTCGTCAAACCACCATTTGGATGAATCCGTCTCCCAGATTGTGTCGACCAGTTGTTTCGCTATTTCCGTTTTGATACGGAGCTTGGAAAATGGATACCATTCGTCTGCATTCCGGTTCCCCAGATCTTTATGCTCTTTGAGCGAAAGCACCATTTCGATCTGATCTGCATCCTGAGCCAGCTGAGCTTCCAGAGACTCTTTTGCATTATATTCGTGGAGGGTGGCGCGGTAATCATCACCAAAAGGGAGCTGTCTGGCCAGGTCTTCCACGGCCTTGGTTTCGTTGGCCGTGACATATTTTTTGTTGACGTAGTTCAGATCACCCATCCGCGCTTCGGGCACATCATGAAACAGGCATAGCTGTAAGACCCGGCCAACATCCGCCTGTCCATCCATCTGCGCCAGGGTATAGCCGATCATGGCTGTGCGAAAGCTGTGCTCAGCGACCGACTCGGCTCCTGACCCGAGAAATTGAAAACCTGTTCTCGGTGTTCGTTTCAGCATTCCAACTTCAAATAAAAAATTAGCAATGTTTTTCATGCCGACTCTCCAAAAAATCTATTTTATATTTATCCATGCCAGATAAATACAACACCCAGTAGAATCAATCCACTGGATAACAAACGAATTCGACCAAAAGGCTCGCGAAGAAAGAGTAGTCCAATCAACACCCCTATGAGCAGGCTGACTTGCCTGACTGGTACTGCGTAACTGACCGGTGACAGCTGTAATCCAAAACGAAATGAGAGAAACGAAGCCAGCATGACCGGTCCGGACCAAAGGATTAACGCGCGATTTCGGGACCACTCTTTCAAGATTCGCCCACGATAGCGAGAGCGTACCAGATTCAGTGACATAAAGCTGAGCATAAAAAAGACCAGGACATAAGTAAAATGGTATGCAGAATAATTATCGACCCCGGTTTTATCGAGAACTGCGCCGATGGAATAAACAAATCCGGCGAGCAGGGCTGCTTGAACGGAACGATTTGTCAGTTGAGAAAAGGGCCGAAATAGTTCATCGGGAGATAAACTTCGTAGTTGGATACAGTAAGCGCCCATGACAATCAGCAGGATCCCCACCCCCCCAGCGAAAGTCAAACGTTCACCGAGCAGGAATACCCCCCAGATAGGGACATATAACATGGCTGTTTGTGCCAAAGGGTAGGTCATCGAGAGATCCCCTTCGCGATAGGCGAACCCGGTGAACCAGTGGTAGAGAACAAAGCAGACTGCCGCTGCTGCTGCCAGAGATAATGATCTTAATGAGAGATCGGGCAGGCTCTGTCCCGATCCGAACACAAAAAGGCTCATCAGGCTCCAGGAGCAGAGAAACATCCACCAGATAAAGACCGTTTTGTCATGACTCTGCTTCACCAGCAAATTCCAGGAGGCGTGCATGAATGCAGAAAAAACAATGAGTATTAACGCGAGACTATTCATGGTGGGTATCACAACAGAGGGTCAGAAAGAAAAAGAACTTTACAGGCTTCGGGAACACGCTATCATTGAGATAGAGATAAGACAACCTTTAGACGCAAAGGATTTTAAATATGACTGAATATCGGATCGAACAAGATTCCCTGGGGACAATGCAAGTCCCTGTTGATGCTCTTTATGGGGCTCAAACCGCCAGAGCTATTGAAAACTTCCCTATTTCAGGAACGCCACTCCCACAACCGATGTTGAGAGCTCTGGGGCTGATAAAAAAACATGCTGCGAAGGCGAATCAAAATCTTGAACTTCTCTCCGCTGAGATTGCCGAAGTGATTATCCGCGCCGCAGAAGAGGTTGTTGAAGGAAAGCTGGATGACCAGTTTCCTGTTGATATTTTTCAAACAGGATCAGGCACCAGCAGCAATATGAACACCAATGAGGTTATTGCCAACCGCGCTGCCCGATTACTTGGTAAGACGCTGGGAAGCAAAGCTATTCATCCTAATGATCACGTCAATCTTGGTCAGTCAAGTAATGATGTTTTTCCCAGTGCAATGCATATCGCCTGTGCTGAACAGATACACCAGAACCTTTTGCCGGCCTTGGAGCAGTTGCTGCAGCAACTCGCCGAAAAGGCCGATGAATTCAAAAACGTTTTAAAGATAGGCCGAACTCATCTACAGGATGCGACCCCGATTAAATTAGGACAGGTTTTTTCAGGATATGCCAGACAAGTTGAGCTGACTCACGAACAAATTGCCAATAATATTAACAGATTATTTGAGCTTGCTCTTGGCGGTACAGCAGTGGGTACAGGGATTAATACTCATCCTGATTTTGCTGCGAAAGCTATTGCCGGCATTGCCAATGAAACAGGCCTGCCTTTCCGGGAAGCAAACAACCATTTCGAGGCACAAGGAGCAAAAGATGGTCTCATTGCCGCCAGCAGCAGCTTAAAATGTTGTGCCGTCAGTTTATTTAAAATTGCCAACGATATCCGTTTTCTTGGCAGTGGACCGCGTTGTGGTATTGGTGAGCTTATTATTCCTTCCGTACAGCCGGGGAGTTCCATCATGCCGGGGAAAATCAATCCGGTTATGGCTGAATCTTTGATGCAGGTCTGCGCTCAGGTTATTGGTAACGACGCTACCGTTTCTCTCTGTGGCCTGTCCGGTAACTTTGAACTCAATGTCATGATGCCGGTGATGGCTTACAACGTCTTGCAAAGTATTGAACTGCTAAGCCAGGGGATAAAAGCTTTTGATGAAAAGTGTCTTGATGGACTTCAAGCTGACGAAAAACGCTGCGGGGATCTGTTGGAGCAAAGCTTGGCTCTGGTCACCGCGCTGGTGCCGGAAATAGGTTACGACCGGGCAGCTGATTTAGCTAAAAAAGCGCATAAAACGGGGAAGACTCTGCGGGAACTGGCTTTGAAGGATGGAGTTGCTGCCGCAACACTGGATAAGCTTCTTGATCCGGCATCCATGACCGAGCCGAAGAGCTAAGGGATTCACCTGTCTCTTGAGCTTGAGCCTGTTTGCAATGAATTTTACAAGCAGTCTTGATAATTGAAAACCAACGAAAACGTTTCCACGTTATGTGAGCTTTTATGTTTTTTGCGACGACTTTGTTTGGCAGCTATGAGCTGTCGATCTTACTGAAAATCCTTTTGGCTGTTTTTGCCGGTGGCATTATCGGTTTTGAACGTGAGAAGCATGGCCGACCGGCAGGGCTCCGGACCCATCTTCTGGTTTCAGCCGGCTCCTGTTTGATGATGATTGTTTCCGAGGCTTTTTTTCTGAAATATGGCGACTTGCCTGGAAGTGGCGTGCTGCGTCTTGATCCGAGCAGGGCCGCCGCGCAAATTATTACCGGTATCGGTTTTCTCGGTGCAGGTGTCATTATCAAGGAGGGTTTTGTCGTCCGTGGCCTCACCACTGCTGCCTGCTTGTGGATGGTTGCCGGCATCGGTATGGCTTTTGGAATGGGGTTGATAGGCGGCGGAATTATCGGCACTCTGGTTGCGCTATTTTCCCTGATTGCACTGAAAAAACTGGAACCAATCATAAAAAAAGATCGTTATTTGCATATTAATGTTATAGCAAAGGCCGAACCCGATATTTATCCTCAGCTGGAAAGTATTTTGTCAGCGAATAGCTTACGCCTTTCAAATATTGAGGCCGACTGGAATATCAATGAAAATAGCGTTGCCTACCGACTTGTGCTCACCCAACATAAGAATAGAATTGGTCGAGACATAAGTCGGCTTATTCGTGAGATAGAAGGGGTGCAGAAAATCAGTTACAAGTAAAGTGTTGACCGGAGAATCATCTTGCTGATGTTTTAACCCAAACTATGCAGGATTCCTTCGCCGAGAACCTGACGTTGCCAGTTTTTCAACAGGATAATATCGCTGAGATCTTGTTCGCTGCGTGGTTGTTTGCGGGCCAGTTCGTCGAGTAAGGCATTGTTTATCAAAACCCCCGGATCAAGCTGCAATTCTTCCGAGACTTTTTTCCGCCAAGCTTTCAGTTGATTCATCCGCTTTTCAATTTGTGGGTCTTTCGGCCGCCGTTCGCTACGGGGATAGGTTGGCAGATCCTCTTCTGGAGTTTCCAGCGCCATGGCGGTTTGCTGTAACAATTTATTTCCGTAACGTTCAATCAGTCGCGGTGAAAGACCTTCCACCTTCTGCATGCTGCTCAGGCTGGTCGGGGAAAGTTTAGCCAATTGCAACAGGGGTTTGTTGCCAATGACCTTGTAGAGTGGCGTATCGCGACGCCTGGCTTCAACATCGCGCCATTGCAGCAGGTTTTCCAAGACGGCCAACTGGCGTCGATCCAGAGTTCCAGCCCCTTTAAAGCGGAGGAAGAGGGGGCCTTCATGGACCATGAAGCGGACTTTCTCCATCAGCAGAAACTCCTCTTTTACCCATTCAAGACGCCCCTTTGCAACCAATTGAGCTTCAAGATTTTCAACCAGATTGTGCAGGTGACTGGTATCCTCAGCCGCATAACGGATCATTGCATCAGAGAGGGGGCGCTTCGACCAATCAGCCCGTTGATATTGTTTGTCCAGTTCTATAGAAAAATATTTACGCAACACATCAGCCAGACCAAAACGTTCTTCGCCAAGAAACTGGCTTGAAATCATCGTGTCGAACAGACCATTGATCTCGATACCAAAATCACGCGCAAGACAGCGGATATCGTAATCGGCTGCATGGAAAATTTTGCGGATCCGGGAATTTGCCAGCACCGGTTTGAGAGGGGCTAAATCTGCGCCCTGAAGGGGGTCAATCAGAACCGTGGTCGTGGGGGTGGAAAACTGCAATAAACAGACTTTTTCCTGATAATTATGCATCGAATCCGCTTCGAGATCGACGGCAATCACCGGATGTTTGTCCAGTTCTTTGGCGAAGGCAGTAATTTGTTCCGTGGTTGTCAAAATTGAGGGTAAAGACATTTAAGCTCCAGTCAGCATCTGTAATACTTTTTTATGAGCTCCATGAAGAGCGATACTTTTCAGTTCATCAACAGAGAACCAATGATTGTCCCCTGCAGAAACCTGAGGAAAATCTTCAACTTTTTTACGAAAGGCATAAGATTTTAAGCGAAAGTGACTATAAATATGTTGAATGTTGCCAACAGGTTCGGCAGCTCCGTTAAGAGAAAAATCGGAGAGCAGGATACTCAACTTCTTCATTGGGTCTTCGTCAGCAGCCAGATGGATTGTTGGAAATTCCCACATTCCACCTAGAAATCCTGTGGCGATGCGGCGTCTGACCAGATAGCGGTCGTGATGATTAATCAATAAAGCAACTTCTGACCGGGTTGGAATTTTTTTGGTTTTTGCTTTTAGAGGGAGTGTCTGTTCGATTCCCAATTTATGTGCCTGGCAGAGTTCGAGCACTGGACATTGATCACACAGAGGTTTGCGAGGAAGGCAGATTATAGCACCCAGATCCATAATTGCCTGGGTATAGTCATGCACCTGATCAACAGGTGTCAATTGTTCCGACCATTGCCAGAGTTGCTTGTCTGCACCTGTTGAACGAGGGGGCTCCTGCAGGGCAAACAGGCGGCAGAGAACGCGACGAACATTGCCATCCAGAATCGGGGCCGAGCGGTCAAAGGCCAATGATGAAATGGCTCCAGCGGTTGAGCGTCCCACCCCGGGGAGTTGCTGTAAAGATTCAGCGTCGTCCGGAAACTGTCCTTGATGTTGTTGCACGACCATTTTTGCTGCTGCATGAAGATTTCTCGCTCGCGAGTAGT
Organism: uncultured Desulfuromusa sp.; assembly: GCF_963675815.1. Taxonomy (NCBI): domain Bacteria; kingdom Pseudomonadati; phylum Thermodesulfobacteriota; class Desulfuromonadia; order Desulfuromonadales; family Geopsychrobacteraceae; genus Desulfuromusa; species uncultured Desulfuromusa sp. The sequence continues at coordinate 1,031,235 of NZ_OY776574.1, read as the reverse complement.
AACCCAACCCTGCCCAGAGGTCGATAACCTCTTCCAGGGGACTCGCAGCCAGAGCTTCCACTGTTGGGATTTTTTTCAGAAAGCGCTGATAATAACCAATAACGGCTGTGACTGTGGTCTGCTGCAGCATGATTTCCGACAGCCATATCCGGTAAGGGTCGCGGGTGTTGCGCCAAGGGAGGTCACGTCCTGATTTGCCGTACCATGCCAACAACTGCTGGGTAAAATCAGCGGGACAAAAAGGGATGTCAGTCGAGTTCACTGAGGACCGCCAAGGTTTTCTCCATGTCTCCACGCGTGCCCATGGAGATGCGGGTCCCGTGGGAAAGGAGAGGGTCAGAAAAGTAGCGGACGAGAATTTTATGGGCAAAGAGGGCATCATAGACCTGTTTGCCATCAGCGTCCGGAGCCGCTGCAAAAACATAATTCGTTTGTGACGGAGGGATCTGATAACCAAGTTGACGCAATTCAGAGCTGAACCAGTCCCGGGTTGCACAAATTCTGGAAACCGTTGACCGGAGATAAGTCTGATCTTTTAAGGCTGCTGTAGCGGCAACCAGAGCCAACCGATCGAGATGGTAGTGGTCACGGATTTTGTCAAGGGCCGCAATAACCTCAGGGCGCGCAACGGCCAGCCCCAGGCGCATACCCGCGAGGGAATAACTTTTAGAGAAGGTTCTGGTGACGACAAGATTTTCATATTTTTTCACCAATTCCATTGCTGATACATCGGTGAAATCGACATAGGCTTCGTCGACGACCAGAATTCCTTCGCAGCGCTCCGCCAGTTCAGAGATGTAATCGTTATGGAATCCGAGACCGAGAGGAGCATTAGGACTGGTGAGGAAAAAAATCTTTCCCGTATATGTTTCCGGGAACCCGGCAATTCTGGTGTCATCAGTTAACCCGAAGGTGACAACTTTTGCCCCTTGAATATCGGCCAGGGTGGAGTAATAGGAATATGATGGATGGACAAAGCCAACCTCATCACCGGCATCGGCAAATGCGCGAATCAAGTTGTTGAGAAGTTCATCCGAACCATTGGCCATAATCACCCAGGATGGATCGACCCCGTACAGCTCCGCAGCAACACGCCGTGCCTCTTTACTTCCGGCATCGGGATATTTACGCAGGTTCTCTCCACCGTTAGCCAGCTCTTCCTGAATGGCCGCAACCACTTTTGGTGATGGCGGATAGGGGTTCTCGTTGGTATTCAGTTTGATCCAGCCCGGTTCATCAGGTTGAAAGCCCGGGACATAACGATCCATGGCCGCAATATTTTTACGTAAAGAAATCATCATCAATATTCCTTCAAAATTTGATATTCAGTTGTCCTTCGGGCAGGTGTAAATCCTGCACCACGCACCAGTTCGACGATCTCATCCTGCGACATCCGAAATGAGCATCCGGCAGCGGCGACAACATTTTCTTCCAACATCGTTCCGCCCAGGTCATTTCCACCAAAAAATAACGCAACCTGTGCCATCCGTGCCCCTTGGGTGACCCAGCTCGCCTGAATGTTGTCGATGTTATCAAGAACAATCCGCGATACGGCTAAAACTTTCAGGTACTCGATCCCACTGGCTGATTCACCGCCCAGCTCGGTGTTGTCAGGTTGATATGACCAGGGAATAAATGCTGTGAAACCGCCGGTTCGCTGCTGAATTTCACGAATGCGGAACAGATGCTCAATAATATCTTCGGCCGTCTCTTTGCTCCCGAACATCATCGTTGCCGTGGTCCGCATGCCTAAACTATGAGCTTCCTCCATCACCCATGCCCATTGTTTCCAACCGATTTTATTGGGGGAAATCATTTGCCGTACTTTATCGACGAGGATTTCTGCACCGCCACCTGGAACGGAAGCTAATCCGGAAGCCTGCAATCGCTTTAAACACTCCTCCATGGTCAAGCCAGAGAGCTTGGCGATATGAATCACTTCAGCTGGGGAGAGGGAGTGGATCTGGACTTGTGGAAAGCGCTCTTTTAATTGCCGGAACAGGTTTTCAAACCAATCAATTTTCAGGGTTGGATGAAGGCCGCCTTGCATCAACAGCTGAGTGCCGTCATTTTCAACCAGCTCCTGGACCTTGGCAAAGATAGTTTCATTATCAAGGAGATAGGCATCATGATCGTCAGCGGAACGGTAAAAAGCACAGAATTTACATTGCGACTCGCAGATATTCGAGTAGTTCACGTTTCGATCAACGACAAAGGTGACCCGATTTTCGGGATGTTTTTTCTGCCGGATTACGTTTGCCAGTTTGCCGACTTCAAGCAGTTCAGCCTCGGTCAGCAACCACAAGGCCTGAGCACGATCAATGCCCTGCCCGTCAGCAATGTTCTTTTCAATTTTTTGGTAAATATCCATAAATCCCGATAATTAATAAACAGTGAGTTCGTTATACAGGGTATCCCGTTCTACCGGCGTTTTCCCTGCTTTGCGAATCAGGTTGATAATGCGATCTTTTGCGATGACCTGTGGAGAATCTGCTCCGGCATCATGGCCAATCTGTTCCTCAATCACGGTCCCATCCAGATCGTTTACACCGAAGCAGAGTGCAGTCTGAGCGATTTTCATTCCAAGCATCACCCAATAGGCTTTGACATGCTGAAAATTGTCCAGATAAATGCGACTGATGGCCAGGGTTTTCAGTGCATCCACACCGCCCACTCCTGTGGCTCCGGGAACCCTGGTATTATCAGGTTGGAATGCCAGCGGGATAAAGCTCTGAAAGCCTCCGGTCCGATCCTGAAGTTCACGCAGACGGCGCATATGATCTACCCGGTCAGAATAGTTTTCCAGGTGGCCAAATAGCATTGTGGCATTACTCTTCAAGCCGGCGTTATGAACCTGCTCGATCACTTCAAGCCAGCGCTCCCCCGAGATTTTTTCCGGGCAGATCTTATCACGGACCTCTTTTCTTAATATTTCGGCTCCGCCGCCGGGCATCGAACCCAGACCTGCTTCCTGTAATGCGCTGATCACTTCAGGGACCGGCATGTGGCTGATCTTGGAAAAATAGTCAATCTCGACCGCAGTAAAAGCCTTGATGTGCAATTGTGGAGAAACCGCTTTGATGGTTCGCAACATATCAAGATAAAAGCTGAAAGGTAATCGAGGATGGAGGCCACCGACAGAATGGATCTCTGTTGCTCCCGCTGCGACGGCCTCTTCAGCTTTTGCGCGAATATCATCCAATGCCAGAGTATAACCTTCAGCGTCTTTTTCCAACTTGGAGAAGGCGCAAAAAATACATTGGTTGACGCAGATATTGGTGTAATTAATATGTCGGTTGACATTAAAGTAAACCCTGTCGGCGTTCTTTTTCTGATTCACCGCTGCGGCTAAGGTTCCAATGGCCAACAGATCGTTTGATTCAAACAGTGCCAACGCATCAGCATCATTGATGCGTTGATTATTCTGGATTTTAACTTGTATTTTTTGTAACTGATCAGTCATGTGTGTTCCTGTCATTTTTATTTTTCTGTTCCCCAGCGCTTGAACAACTGGTGCTCAACGCCAAGGTTATCCAAGATTTTCCCGACGACAAAGTTCACCAGATCGGCAACTGTGTCCGGCTGCTGGTAGAATCCCGGCATCGCGGGTAATATTTGTGCTCCTGCTTTGGACAGCCGGAGTAAATTTTCCAGGTGAATTTGATTGAATGGTGTTTCGCGAGGGACCAGCAACAATTTTCTGTTTTCTTTCATGGCAACATCCGCAACCCGCTCAAGTAAATTATCTGATAATCCTGCGGCAATGCGACCAACAGTCCCCATGGAGCAGGGGCAAATAACGACAGCTTCTGCCGGATTTGACCCGCTGGCTGGCGGGGCGAAAAAATCATTCAGGGCGTAATAGTCCAGGTTTTCAGAGGCTCCAAAATATTCTGTGAGCTGTTGTCGGCACTCCTGGGGCTCCTCTGTCAGATTGAGGCCGGTTTCAAAACCAAGCACCTGGCGACCGGCAGCGGTCAACAAAACTGTGACCTGCATTTCTGCATGCAACAGTTCTTCAATCAGGCGTAAGCCATAAATGGAACCGGAAGCTCCGGTTATGCCAACAACGATTTTTTTCATAACGACCTACTTCAAAATCAAAAGATTTAACGCAGAGGAGAAGAGAAAGCAAAGTTTAGAACTTCTGTTTTGGACTTTAAGGTAAAAAAAAGATGTTCTCTGCGAACTCTCCGTTCTTAGCGTCTCTCCGTTAAAAAAACTTTTCCGATCCTCAGACTAACGCATCGACCAGGGTAAACGCAAAAATTGTTACGCTGATATAACCGTTCATGTTGAAAAAAGCCGCATCCAATCTGGAGAGATCATCCGGTTTTACCAATAGATGTTCATAGACCAAAAGTCCGGCAACCACGACGACCCCGGAAAAATAAATCCAGCCCAATCCGCTTCCCGGCAACACCAGCAGCAGAAATACCAGCATCAGGGCATGGAAAATTCGGACCAGGAGAAAAGATTTCTCTTTGCCTAATTTTGATGGAACGGAGTGTAAACCGTTTTCGACATCATAATCATAGTCCTGAAGAGCATAAAAAACATCAAAGCCGGAAACCCAGAATAAAACCGCAATCCCAAGAGCGATGACTGACCAGCCAAGGTCGCCACGTAACGCCACCCAGGCTCCTATAGGTGCGGCAGCAAGACAAAGTCCCAGTACGAGATGGGCGAAATGGGTAAAGCGTTTACAGTAAGCGTAAAGGATAAAAAATCCAACAACGACGGGTGCAAGTTTTAGACAGAGTGGATTCAACATCCAGGCAGAAAAAAAGAAAATGACCAGAGCGACGAAGATAAACAAACTCGCTTCCGGAATCGACACTTTCCCTGCGGGAATATGCCGCTCTGCAGTCCGTGGATTACCGGCATCAATCTTTGCATCGATGAGTCGATTCAGTCCCATTGCTGCCGTTCTTGCGCCGACCATCGCCATACAAATCCAGAAAACCTGACCAGCCCCGGGGGGCTTTCCACTGGCCAGAGCTGCCAATATCACTCCCATTAATGCAAATGGGAAAGCGAAAATGGTATGGGAGAATTTGATCATTTCCAGCAGGGTTTTAATTTTGTCGAACACCTGTTTTTTATCCATCGGATCAACTTTCTTTTCATTGTGAAAATAACGAAGCGGGTAATTTACACCCTGAGAAGTCAGGCGACAAGGCCTTTTCAGCCATTGCTTCCGGCGGTGTCTCTGCTATGATGCTTTTCATGCTGGAACTTTTAAATGAATACGGTCTGTTGTCGCTCTTTCTGATCAGTTTCTTGGCTTCGACTCTATTGCCTTTAGGATCGGAATGGTTCCTGGTTGCTCTGCTGCTGCAGGGAAGCAATCCCTTTGCAACAGTCATCATTGCGACCATCGGCAATTCTCTTGGCGCTGCAACCAATTATCTGATTGGATCTTATGGAGGCGACTGGATGGTGAAAAGGTTGCTTCGCGTTGAGAAAAACCAACTGCGGCGTGCTGAAACATGGTTTAATCGTTATGGAAGCTGGTCGCTGTTATTGGCATGGTTACCGATTATCGGAGATCCATTGTGCCTGGTCAGCGGGATGCTTAAAACTCCGATTGTCCGTTTCACTCTGCTGGTTACTACCGGTAAAGGATTACGCTATTCATTCCTGGCTTTGTTGACGTTACACGGGGCAGAAATGCTCTTTTGATCTGGATCTATCCAATGCTTTATACCCCGGCATTTGCTGCCCTTTTTATGGCAAATCTTTTTTACGTTGCCAGTTATTCGTCATTTTTCCTCTTTCCTCTGTTTATTACCGGTCAGGGTGGCAGTCATCAGGATATCGGCATCATCATGGGGGTTTTCGCTTTGGCTTCCGCCTTCTGCCGTCCTTGGATTGCCGAAATGATCGACCGATTCGGTCGAAAACGCAGTTATACTATCGGCTGCATCATTATGATGCTGCTGCCGCTGTGTTACCTGCTGCTCAAGGGCCCTCTCACAAATTATTATTTTCTGCTGCTGTTTCTCCGCATTGTTCATGGTGTTGGTCTGGCCATAGGGTTCACGGCTGTATTCACTTTTATTGTCGATCTGATACCGATCAAGCGGCTGAATGAAGGTATCGGCATGTTTGGTACTTCCGGATTGATTGGTATGGCGATCGGCCCCATGATTGCGGAACCAATCTTGCAAAATTACGGTTTCTCCGCTTTCTTCTTTACGGCTTCAGGTCTCGCCGGGGTCGCATTTTTACTGCAATTACCAATTCGCGACAAACACCACTTACAACCATCGGAGGCACAACCGCAACCGTCCTTTTTTGCTTTGTTGAAAACCCGGAAACAGCTGGTTTGTGCCGGACTGGCTTTGCTATTTGGCTTTGGACTCGCTGCGACTGGGAACTTTATTGCTCCGTTTGCCACGGAGCGCCAGCTCAGCTATGTTTCCCTCTATTACTTTGCGTATTCTTGTGCGGCAGTTATCGTCCGCTTTTTTGTTGGCAAAGTGGCCGATCGAATTGGTGAAAACCAGATCATTCCCTGGGGAATAGCACTGACTGCAACAGGACTGCTGTTGGTTCCTCTGGTCCATGGCAATCTGTGGTTGCTTGCTGTCGGATTTGTTTTCGGCATTGGTCATGGGCTGCTGTTCCCAGCACTCAACGCAATGGCCGTTCGGGACGAAATATATGCTGTCCGGGGCAAAGTTACTGGCATTTTTACCGGTGGCATAGACAGTGGGATTTTTTGTGGTGCTTTGATTCTGGGGATGATCGGTGAGATTGCAGGGTTAACAACGCTGTTTATCTGTGCCGGATTGACTGTTTTGAGTGGGCTCTACCTGTTTCGGTTGAAACCTACAGTGGCTGTAAAGACAGGTCGCTGAGCTTGACCTTAAGATCTTCCTTGTGTGCTGCCAGGAGTGTCAGGGTCTTTTCTATATAATCCTGAGAAGTCATTTTATTTGCGATATAGTGTTGCAACAACTTCAGCCATTGGTCATGAATTTCACAATGCTGATGGCTGTTATCATGACACAATGGACAATCTTCACAGCGATGATCTGAAGCCTCTCTGGCGATAATTTCTTTATTCCACCTGTCCCGGTAACTCTTTGCATATTGCTCAATCCATTCAATGGTACGGATCCCATGTTCTTCCGGCGGGTAGCGATCGACATAGGCTTTTATCTCTTCCAACTGTTTTTTTAAGAACTCTTCGTCATGAGATGACAGTTCCTGACTAAAACCGGCGAAACGGAGGAACAGTGCAAACAAAGGGTCTTCAATTTTTTGATTCATATTCGGATCCTCAACAGAAGATAAAATATGATCAGGAAAGAGAAAATTCCGCCCAGATGGGACAATGGTCTGAGGGTTTTTCCATTCCCCGAAGCTGGTAGTCAATCCCGGTTCCCATACACAGTTGATTTAATTTTTGAGTCGCAAGAATCAAATCAATCCGCAAGCCACGTTTGGGATCTTGATCAAATCCGCGAGAGCGGTAGTCAAACCAGCTGAACTGGCTGCTGTCCTCCGGGTTTGCAAAGCGATACGTATCAATCAATCCCCAGTTCTTGACTTTGTCGAGCCACTTCCTCTCCTCGGGCAGAAAACAGCATTTGCCTGTGCGGAGCCAACGTTTTTCATTGTCCGGACCGATTCCAACATCACTATCCTCTGGTGCAATGTTCATATCACCCAGTACGATGAGGTGTTCATCAGGGTTGGCTTCTGTTTCCAGCCACTGTTGCAGATTGGCATAAAAAGCTTGTTTGTTGGGGAATTTAACCGGATGCTGGTTGCTCTCCCCTTGGGGGAAATAACCGTTGACGACGCACAGCAATTTTCCATCCGCTAATGGATAACGCGTGATAAGCAGACGTCTTTGATGTTCAGGGTCTTCACCGGGGTAACCTTTTTGAACTGCAACAGGAGCCGTTCGGGAAAATGTGGCAACGCCATAGTGCCCTTTTTGTCCGTGGTGTACCATCTGATACCCTAGTGGCTCCAATTGATCGTGGGGAAATTCACTGTCATGCACCTTGGTTTCCTGAAGGGCAATAATATCCGGATTGTGTTTCTCCACCAGTGCTTGCAGCTGATGAATCCGGGCACGCAGACCGTTGACGTTGAATGATACAATTTTCATAATGATGACCTTTAAGCGTCATTTATCTTCATAAAAGACGTTATGAGTTGTTCAGTTATCCGGGAGTTTTTGCTGGAAAAGAACTTTATCAGGTTAGATCAGGTTTTGGCTATCCCCAAAAAGGGGAAGATATTGCTCTTCTATGGTTGTTTCATCAACTGTTGCATCATCAGGTCAGCTAACCCGATACCGCCATTTTGGGCGGTTATCTTAGCCGCTTCCATGTCTTGTAACTGGGCATAAATATCATCTGCATTCCCGCGTGGGATCAGACCGTCATCGGGAATGGTCTTACGCATTTCTTTATACATCTGCTGAATAAATATGGCCTCAAACTGCTGGGCCGCTTCTTTCAGTTTCTCCGGATTTTGACCTTTTGATGCTGTTGGCGTTTGCGTTGTCTGGCTAAGGAGTTGTGTCGGATCGATGCGAGATTCCATTATAAAACCACCAGATCAGCATACAAAGCTCCGGCAGCTTTAATCGCCTGAAAAATTGCAATAAGATCCCGCGGTGTTGCTCCGATAGCATTCAGTGCCGTTGCAACGTCGCCGATACTGACTCCTTGGTTTAGAACCACCAGGTTCCCAGCTTCTTCAACAACGCCAATATCTGTCTCTGGTGTTGCTACCGTTTCACCTTCGGCAAAAGCGTTGGGTTGCGACACATTGGTTTTTTCACTAATAACCAGATTAAGGTTTCCATGAGAAACGGCAACGGTTGAGATCCTGACTCCTTCTCCCATTACGATTGTTCCGGTTTTTTCGTTAACAACAATTCTTGCCAGAGTGTCGGGAATGACTTCCAAGCGCTCCAGTTCAGAAACGAAAGCGACGACTTTGTCCTGATAGTTTTCTGGAACTTGAACTTGCATTTGACCTGCATCGAGAGGCTGGGCAACCTGGCTTCCAAAATGGGAATTGACGGCCTGGCTCATGCGCGCAACCGTTGTAAAGTCAGAATCTTTGAGGCGATAGTTGAGTTGATTATGTTCGCCGAAAACGAATGAAACTTCCCGTTCGACCAGCGCTCCGTCTGGAATTCTTCCGGACGTCGGGTGATTCTTTTGCACTTTGGCCGCCTTACCACCAAAGGCTAAAGAGCCGACAACCAAAGATCCCTGAGCAACAGCATAGTATTTGCCGTCAGCACCTTTAAGTGGCGTCATCAACAAAGTGCCACCAGCCAGGTTTTCTGCATCTCCAACAGAAGAGACAGAGACATCAATCGTGTTTCCGGCACGGGCAAAAGCAGGGAGTTCCGCCGTAACAACGACAGCAGCGACGTTATCTACTTGAACCGTATCAGTGTCAACAGTGACCCCCAAGCGCTCCATCATGCTCACTAGAGACTGGACTGTAAATTGAGTGCTGGAGCTGTCTCCTGTCCCATTGAGACCAACGACGAGACCATAACCGATCAATTGGTTTGAGCGAACCCCTTCTATCTGTGCCAACTCTTTAATGCGCGAGGCTTCAGCCGTAGGCAGGAGAACAAATCCACAGAGAACCAAGAGAGCAATGATCATTTTATGGGTAAAATGTTTCATTTCAAACCTCTTTAAAATGGCCAGACCTGGTCGAGAGCTCTGACGAGCCAGCCTTGTTGTTGTTTGTCGCTGATGACACCTTCACCAATGTAAGCGATTCGAGCGTTGAGAATGTTTTTGGAATCGACAATGTTTTGTGGTGAGACATCTGCTGAACGGACAATTCCAGTCAGTTTGACAATCTGCATCTCGTTATTAACGGTGACCGTTTTATTGCCTTCAATCTTAAAATTTCCATTAGGTAAAACTTCAACGATTTGTGTGGTTAGAGTTGCAACCAGATTTTCAGAGCGTTCAGTTTTTCCCCCGCCACTGAAATCATTGGTTGCCTTGGCATTGACCAATGCAGTGGGGTCAATAGAACTGTTGCCGAGCTCACCAATGTATTTTTCCAATCCAAAGAGATTACTGATTCCTGCCGACATGGAGCTGGTTCTATCCGTTTCTGTTGTGGCTTCTTTACTCGCGCTGGCGCTCTCAATAATCACGACAGTGATAATATCGCCAACGGTTTTCCCTTTCATGTCGACAAACAAGCCTCCGCGGCTTTCAGTCCAGAGGGATCCGGCTGTCTGTGGCGGAGCCGGTTCTGTTACCACCGGAACAATGGGTTCAACATCATTCAAGTTAACCCTTGAGGCCGGACCCGCACAGGCACCGAGCAATATCGCGATCAGAATCAGCCAGACATAATTTTTTAACATTTTATAACTCCACTTTCACCAGTCCGGGAGCAACCACTTGGCATAAAATTTCTTTATGAGAATTCGTGTTCATAACCCGGATTGCTTCGCCGGTACTGCCATCCTGTTTTGCTTCACCTGCGGCTGATAACATCAGCCCCATGCTTTGAACCTGAATAACCACTCTTTCTCCACGCTTGATGACCGGTGGAAATTCAACCTGATTTGTTTGCAGCGGTTCTCCCAGGCGAACTGATCTTTTCAGCTGCTTGCCAATGATGTCATCGTCGGCGAAGATGGGATCTTTCAGCTTGGTGATATCCTGAAAGCGCAGCTCAAAGCTATCAGCATCAAGAATCTCTCCACGTCTGATGGAACGAGTGGGAACGGCAACCTCGGCTATGGCCTCAAGCTCAATCCTGATGGACTGATTGCTGATGATCTGCCCATTGACCCGAGTCATTAGTGTCACCCGGCGACTGCCGATCATTCCCGGCTTGGCGGGAATCACCTGGTGGGTAATACGTCCTGTCGGAACCCGATAAGCATCAGGCAGATTCATGGACTTAAAATGAAGATCAACCTGTGGCAGCAACATGGATTGCTCCATCAGATAGTCGTCAAGAATCTGTTTCATCTCCTGCTGACTGATCAACTGGCCGGGAGTGGCCGTCGATGACTCTGTCGCTCCATAAACGATCAATGGCAGAGTTAAGATCAGAAAAAGAGATAACAGGTATTTCATTTGTTTATCCTTTACCGGACTAACCCGGAAGTCATTTGCAGCATCTCATCTGCCGTTGTTATGGCCTTGGAATTGACTTCATAGGCCCTTTGCCCAGCAATCATATTGACCATCTCTTCCATGATGTTGACGTTGGAGCCTTCCAGAAATCCCTGTGACAAGGTTCCAAAACCTTCTTCTCCCGGAGTTCCTGCCTGTGGGTTACCCGTTGTCGGTGTTTCTGCATAGAGGTTCCGTCCGAGGCTGCTGAGGCCTGCAGGATTTGCAAAGCGCGTCAGTTCAATACTGCCAACCTCAGTGGCAGTGCTTTCGCCGTCAATGAGGACATCAACTGTGCCGCTACCATCGATAGAGATTGAGGTGGCTCCTTCAGGGATAACGACCTCCGGGATGATCGGATAGCCATCGGATGTAACCAGCCGCCCCGTACTATCTTGTTTTAACGCTCCTGAACGGGTATAGGCTTCCGTTCCATCAGGAAGTTCAACCTGGAAAAAACCCGAACCCTCAATCGCAAGATCGAGCTCATTATCGGTCTGCTGAAAATCGCCAGTCGTGAAGACTTTTTGTACGGCAGCAACACGGGAACCCAGGCCAACCTGTACTCCGGTGGGAACTTCCGCGCCATTTCCACCTGTTCCGGCTGCTTTCGTTGTTTGATAAAGAATATCTTGAAAATCAGCCCGACTCTTTTTAAACCCGGAACTGTTGACGTTGGCCAGGTTGTTGGCAATGACATCCATATTCACCTGTTGAGATTGCATTCCGCTGGCAGCTGTCCAAAGTGCTCTAATCATCTATCTGACTCCTTTTCCCCCTTGGGGTCTCTTTCATCTTGAACTGTTTTATTGAACCAGACCGATATCTGCGGCCTTGGTACCCATATCGCTATAAATCTTTAAAGCTTTCTGAGTCGCTTCAAATGCCCGCAGATTTGTGGTCATCCGGGTCATAGTTTTCATCATGTCGATGTTGGAGGCTTCGAGATTTTGCTGCGACATTTTTGGATTGGGATGCGCTTCGGGTTGAGTGCCGTCGACAGGGATAAACATTTCCCCGCCGCTGCGTTTTAATACCGAAGTGTCTGCAAAACGGAATAAACCCACCTGACCGACACGGGTACTGCCATCCCAGATAGTGCCATCCAGGTCAATACTCACATCGGAGTTTGGTAAGGTGATTTCACCGCCCCCGGTTCCCATCACAGGATAGCCATTGGTATCGATCAACGTCCCGTCACCATTGAGTGTGAAATTACCTTTACGGGCGTAGCCGAAACTGCCGTCCGGGCGTTGAATCCGAAAAAAGCCATCACCGCTGATTGCCAGGTCAAGAGGGTCTCCACTATGTTCAATATGTCCTGGAGTAAAGTCGATGACAGGTTTTGTCAGGTGGGTATAATTTGTTCCTTTGGTCGCCATTCCAGAGCGGGCTTCTCCCAATTTTGCTTCAAAAGCGACCATCTCTTTTTTATAACCGGGAACCTTTGCTGAAGCCAGATGTTCGCTGATGTTTTCCAGCATCTGCATCCGCGCTACAGCTCCTGATATTGCTGAGTACTTACCACTTGACATCGTCGTTCGTCTCCAATTTCTATCTGTGCCTGCTTGTCGACCATTTATCTGTAAATCTTTAACCTTCGGCCTGATGTTTCAACTGTGACAACTTTAATAACTGTTCGACTTCAACCGGAGCCATTTGGAGTGCAACAGCAATTCCCTGAGCATCAAATCCCTGGGCAGCCAGAGAAGCAACATAACGATATTTTTCAGCACGACTGTGATGAGATGGATCCCCTTTTTGCTCCTGTTCTACCCGGTCTAGACTATTTGAAAAGCTTGGCTTTGGTTCCGCTTCGGCCTGTGTTTTTAAAAGTTCCTGACGCAGTTTGCCTAACTCCTGACTTAACTTTCCCGAGACCCGTAATTGCCAGAACCCTATCAACAGAGCCAACAGGGCAACAGAGCCAACAAGAAATAGGTAAAACTGTTCCGTTACCATTACGCACCTTCGGAGTGTAGAGCATTGATACTGCGCTTCATTTTAATTTTTAATTTCGCCAACGCCTGACTGTGGAGCTGAGAAATCCGTCCTTCTGATAACTCCAGAACTTCTGAAATCTCTTTTTGTGACAGCTCTTCGTAATAGACAAGGGCCACGACCAGCCTCTCTTTTTCTGAGAGTTGCTCCAGGTAACCAGCCAGTTCTCCTGTCAGTTCATTGGCTTCCATTCGTTCCTGAACACTGGCCTGCCGAGTGTCTTCCAGATTGTCAATAAAGGTTTTTCCTGAATCGTCATCATCAACACTTTCATGCAGGCTGATCGTCCCCAGCTGACTCACCTGAAGTTGTAATTCACGAAAATCATCAAGGCTCATGTCCATCTCAGCAGCCAGTTCAGGATCTTCAGGAGCGCGGCCCAGTTGCTTCCCTAGAGTATCTGTGACTTTGGACAGACGCGATTGTTTCTCCCGCAGGGTTCTTGAAAACCAATCCATCCGCCGCACTTCATCAAACACAGCACCGCGGATTCTCCGCTCAGCAAAGGTTTTAAACAGCACTCCGCGACGTGGATCAAAACGGTTGGAGGCATCTAAAAGCCCCATCAGTGCTGCGCTGCGGATATCGTCACGACTGACAAATGCAGGGACCTGAGTCATCATCCGATCAACCAGAAAATCAACCAGCGAGAGATGTGATTCCACCATTCTTTCTCGTTCCGCTGCCCCAGGTGGACCGTATCCGTTACTGACCATCATCAGCTCACCTCCGTATTAACCCCGAGAAACTGCTTCCAGAAAAATTGCAAAGTTCCTTGTGCCTGATTATCAACTTGAGCATCAATTAAATTATCTGCCAGGGTAAGAAATGATTGAGAAACTTTGTTCTCCGGGTAGAGATCGACCATGACTTGTTGCTGCCGTACGGATTCGTGCATTTTCCTATCGAAGGGTATGCAACCGAGATAATCGAGAAAGATATCGAGATAACGACCTGAAACCATGGTCAACTTCTCAAAAACATCCAAACCCTCATCAGCATTTCGAACTGAATTTACAGCCAGTAAAAAACGTTTTTGATGATATTGAGTCGAAAGCAGTTTCATCAGAGCGTAGGCGTCAGTGATGGCTGTCGGCTCCGGGGTTGTCACCACCAGAATGTCCTGTGCTGCAACATTGAAGTAGGTGACATTGTCAGAAATTCCGGCCTCAGTATCGATCAACACCACATCAAAATGCTCTTCAAGGGCGTCAAGCGAGTCAATCAGGCGCATTTTCAGTTGCGAGTCAAGGCGGGTATACTGCTGAACTCCGGATCCTGCCGGCAGAATTTTGAGACCGTAAGGTCCCTCAACCATGACTTCCTCCAAGCTCCGTTCGCCGTTGAAAAAGTGGTTGAGGTTGTATTCCGGGGACAGACCGAGGACAACATCAATATTGGCTAATCCAAGGTCGGCATCGATAACCAGAACTTTCTTTCCCTGTTTTGCGAGAGTCACGGCAATGTTTGAGACCACGGCGGTTTTGCCGACGCCACCTTTACCACTAGTAATTGATAAAACCCGGGTTGCCGGCATTTGCAGTTCCGTAGATGTTGCGTCGAGCTGGCTCTGCATGTTTCTCAGGGTTCCAGCCTGATCAGTTGCACGACTCATCATACTGCCATCCTCCGTGGTTCTTCGGTTGTTCCCATGACGATCTCAGCGACGGTTCTCGGATCGGCACGAAGCAGATCTTCCGGAACCTGCTGACCATTGGTCAGGTAAGCGAGAGGCAGGTTGCAGCGAATCGGCAGGTTGATCATAGAACCACAACGATCAGCTTCATCAAGTTTTGTGAAAATCAAACGGGAAAGTGGTATCGGACTGAACGCTTCCAGAGTTTTTTGCTGCAAACGTTCTTCCGTCGGAGCTGCCAGGACCAGGCAGTTTTCAACGGTTGATTCTTGGCCGAGATATTGACTCAGCTCATCGATCTGGACCTGATCGCGAGGACTGCGCCCAGCGGTATCGATGAGAATCAGATCTTTGTCACTATGGCGACGGAACGCTTCCTGTAACTGTTCCGGAGAGAGGACGACCTCAACGGGCAGGCCCATAATTTCTCCGTAAACTTTAAGTTGCTCAACCGCTGCAATCCGGTAGGTATCAATTGTCACCAGAGCGACACGGGCACCACTTTGAGTGATGGCTTCTGCTGCCAGCTTGGCGATGGTTGTGGTTTTTCCGACTCCGGTTGCACCGATCAGGGAGATGCGTTTCTGTTGTTCACCCGGAGACCAGAGAGGACCTGTTGTTTGCACCAGAGTCGCAATTGTTGAGGTCAGAAAATGGCGACATTGGTTTACATCCTGGCGTTGCCGGTCATTCATCTGTGGTGCCGCAAAGCGAGCAATGGTTGCCGCAGCATCAGGGTCAATTCCCTGTTCCACCATGATGTCGAGAAGATCAGCAAGAGGTTGCTGAGACGATTTCTGGACCTGAGGCCGGGGCATTGGTTGCTGAGGTTTTATGTCTTGAGGAGGTTGAACCTGCGGCAAAATGGGCTTTGCCGCTATATCAACACGATTGTCCTGCTGTGCCTGCGCCAGTTGTTTTATCACCTCTTTTAATTCATTCAACTCCGCCTGCAATTGATTCACATTCTGTGCTTCCAATTGAGAACGTAACTGACGAATTTCATCTTCTAGCGGGTTGCTTCTCACTTCGACCTTTTGATCTTTTGCCGTCCTGGATAGAGAGACCTGCTCATCTTCCAGAGTCTCAACCCGGCGACTAAAATCCCGGTAGGTTTTTCCCAGGGTTGTCTGTTTTGGGTCGTCATTCGGGACTGCTTTCCGGAAACCATTTTTCATGGCCGGGGATTCTATCGCTGCCGTCACTTCAATGATCTGCTTGCCGAGGACACCGAGACCTTTTTTTCCTAATGTTCTGGTCGAGAGAATCAGCGCTTCGGAACCAAGGGTTTGTTTCACTTGTTGCAGCGCAGCCGCCATGCTTTCTGCTTCAAATTTTCTAACTAACATCGACAGTCACCGTTCCTATTGATCGCACTTTCAAGTGGGGTGCGATCTCGTTGTGAGAGATAATTGCCAAACTGGGGAGATAGCGTTCAGTCAACCTTTTGACATGGAGTCGAATTGTTGGCGTACAGAGAAGGACCGGATTTGATCCTGCAGCATTCTGTAACGCTTTTGTTAAACTGTTGATCAGGGATTGAGCAAAGCCGGGTTCCAGAGCCAGGTAAGCCCCTTGTTCTGTAGTGTGCAGCGCTTCCTGGATCTGCGTTTCGACATTGCGATCAAAAGTCATCACTTCCAATACCTGCCCATCTTCGCTATAGTTATTACTGATTGAACGGGCCAGAATGGCACGGACATGTTCAGTCAGTTGATCTGGGTCTTGCACAACTGGTGCCCAATCTGCCAAAGTTTCTAAAATAGTTCTAAGATCACGAATTGAAACACCTTCCCGAAGTAAATTCTGTAGAACCCGCATGACCACCCCAAGGCTCAGCAGAGCAGGAACCAGTTCTTCCACCAGCTTCGGATATTCATGGCTCAAGTTATCCAGCAGGTTCTGGGTTTCCTGACGCCCAAGCAGTTCGTGACCATGGGTTTTAATCAGTTCGCTCAAGTGGGTTGCAACAACAGTCGTATTATCAACAACGGTATAACCGGAAATCTGGGCACGCTCTTTTTTGTCTTCAGAAATCCAGACCGCGGGAAGTTTAAAGGCGGGCTCAATGGTTTCAACACCTTTGATGACCTCTGTTGCCGTTCCAGGGTTCATTGCCAGGAAATGGCCGGGCAGGAGTTCTCCACCACCAATTTTTACCCCTTTAAGGACAATCGCATATTCATTTGGCTTGAGTTGTAAGTTATCCTTGATATGGACCGGTGGAACAATGAAACCCATGTCCAGAGTGAACTGTCTCCGGATTGATTTGATCCGCGGCAACAGCTCTCCATTTTGAGCCGTATCAACCAGAGGAATTAATCCGTAACCAACTTCCATCTCCAGCATATCGACCGAGAGCATCTGTTCGTAATTCTCTTCTTCCAATAGTTTCGGTGCCGGAGCGGATTCAAGCTCTTTCTGTTCAATATCCCGGCCTTGAGATTTCTGTACCCGCCAGGCAATTCCGGCGACAATCATGGAGAGAAGGAAAAAGGGGATCTGTGGTAATCCCGGAATCAGGGCGAAACCCAGGAGAATCCCTGAGACCACCCAGAGAGCCCGGGGATGGATCGTGAACTGATGTTTCATTTCGGCGCCAAAGTCACCGTTTCCGGTTGTTCGGGTCACCATGATCCCTGCGCCGGTTGAGATGATCAGTGCCGGTATCTGGCCAACCAGTCCATCACCCACAGTGAGAATGGTGTAGTTTGCAGCAGCTTCCGCCATTGGCATCCCTTTTTGCATAACACCGATGACAAAACCGGCTCCGATATTGATCAATGTAATAATAATGCCGGCAATTGCATCCCCTTTGACAAATTTGCTGGCACCATCCATGGCGCCATAAAAATCTGATTCGGATGCGACTTCTTTACGCCTGCTTCGTGCTTCATCGTCGTTGATTAATCCGGCATTCAGGTCAGCATCGATGGCCATCTGCTTGCCCGGCATTGCGTCCAGAGTAAAGCGCGCTGCGACCTCGGCAACGCGACCGGCACCCTTGGTGATAACCATAAAATTGATCAGAACCAGGATGATGAAAATGACGACACCGACGACGTAGTTGCCACCGACAACAAACTGTCCGAAAGACTGAATAACATTGCCAGCGGCAGATGGTCCTTCATCTCCATGTAGCAAGATCAGGCGGGTTGAAGCAACATTGAGGGAAAGACGAAATAGGGTTGTGATCAGAAGAACACTTGGGAACACTGCAAAATCAAGAGCTCTGGTGGTGTACAGGGTGACAATCAGAATCAGGAGCCCGATGGTGATATTCAGTGACAGAAATATATCGAGCAGCATCGGTGGTACGGGCAGAATCATCAGCATCAGGATCATGACCAGGCCGGCTGCAACCAACACGTCGCTACGGAGGAGAGCTTCTCGCCAACGATTGTTGATTATTCCATCTAGTGTTGCCATATTTTCTCCATCAAGACTAAATTCTGACAGGGCAAGTCAAGCTTTTGGCTTATTGAAATTCCTTGTCAGTGTGACTTTAATGATAAATAAACATATAAATATCAGTTGTTTATCGTTTTTTTAAGCTGTAGACATAAGCTAAAAGTTCGGCTACGGCAGTAAACATTTCTTCGGGGATTTCATCCCCAACCTCTTGCTTGTACAAGGCCCGTGCCACCGGCTTGTTTTCGATGATCGGAACATTGTTTTCCCGAGCGATTTCACGAATTCTGAAAGCGAGATGATCGGCCCCCTTGGCGACAATCTTGGGGGCATTCATTTCACTTCTCTGGTAAGAGATTGCGACGGACAAATGGGTTGGGTTCGTGATAATGACATCGGCTTTGGGAACCTCAGCCATCATCCGTTTCCGTGCCATCTGTTGCTGCATTGAACGGACTCTGGCTTTGAGATGGGGGTCCCCTTCGGTCTCTTTAAATTCCTCTTTGATTTCCTGTTTGGTCATCCTCATTTTTTGCTCCATCTCGTAACGGGAAAACGCAAAATCAATGACTGCAAGCATGATGATAATTCCACAGGTTTTTCCCAAGACAAGAAACGCAACCTGACCAAGGAAGATCAGGGTTTGATTGAGGTCAAGCATCGGTAAGATGAGAGCGGTTTCGAACTCATTGGCTACGGTTCTGTAGGCGACAAAGCCGATAAGAGCGATTTTAGCCATAGATTTGATCAGCTCGACGGCTGAACGCTTGGAAACAAATTTAGCCATTCCCTTGATCGGGTTAAACTTGCTCAGATCGGGCTGAAAGACCTTGGTTGAAAAGAGGGGGCCAACCTGAAGAAAAGAGGAAAAAAAGCCAACGACAAGAGTCAGGAGAAATACCGGCCAGAGAAGCTTTGCCATTACAGCTCCCATCTCCCAGGCAAGATTCACAATGGCCAGCGGTGTCGCCTGGAACTCTCCCATCATCCGCAGTAAGCTGTGGTAAATGTCTAATAGTCCGGACCAGAATTGGCGCGCATAAAAAACCCATAACAATAAAGACATTGTTAACAATGCGGCAGTGGCAACCTCTTTACTCTGTGCGACCTGGCCTTTCTCGCGAAAGTCCTGACGCCGCTTTGCTGTTGCGTCTTCTGTCCGTTCCTGACCGGAGTCTTCCGCCATTTATCTGTTTCTCCTCGTATTGACCGGATGAGCACGGAGCCTAAACTTGGACAATATTTTTTTATCAGCGGTGAAGGGACCTTGGGGTGTCCCGCTGACTTACAAATATCTGTCGGAATTTTGGCTAATGTGGTTAGAAAAATTACATCAAACTGAAGAGATTCAAGAATCGTTCCGGAAGTGAAGTAAATTCGTCTTGAAGTAGGCTGGCGACGATACCAATGGTTAATCCCATGATGATAAAGGAGATTCCTATGTTGAGAGGGAAGGAGATCATGAAGACGTTCAGTTGGGGGAAAACCCGCGACATAATGCCCAGGGCCAAAGTGGAAAGAGTCAGAATGGCAAGAATAGGTGCTACGAGCCTGATACTTAAAATAAGGGAGTGGTTTGCCACTTCGACAATCATCGGGATGGCCCCGCCTGAAAGCGTCAGACTTCCTGGCGGCAACATTTCGAATGAGGCGACAATGGCTTCGAGGAAGAGGTGATGGATGTTCAGGGAAAGAAACAGCAGGATTGCAAATATCCCTTGAAACCGTGAAATGAGAGCTACCTGTGCCTGGGTGCTGGGATCGAAAATATTGGCCGCAGCAAAGCCCATCTGATAGCCGATCACTGAACCGGCAAATTCTGCGGCCATAAAGGCCAGCTGCGCTAAAAAGCCAACCAATAACCCGAGAATAACTTCCGCAGAGATCATCAGAGCTAACTCGAGGGGAGTCAAACTTCCGACGGGAATAAAGTCTTTAATAACCGGGTAGGTCAGCATGGCAAACAGAATTGCAACGCCCAACCGCAATTGTGGAGGGATCTGTCCACCGCTAAAGACCGGTATTGCTGCAAACATTGCTGCGACCCGTGCCAGACAGATAAGAAATCCCTGAATCAGAGGTAACGAAATTTCGGGTAAGTCCATCTGTTTCGATCCCGATTTATGGAGTGATGGTCGGAAGTTGGTTAAATATCGAAATCAGAAATCCGGTTGCTTTTTGTAAAATCCAGGGGGCGAAAATCAACAGTGTCACAAAAACACCGACAATTTTGGGAATAAAGGTCATGGTCTGTTCATTGATCTGCGTTGCTGCCTGAAAAATACTGATGATCAAACCGATTCCCAGTGCTGCAATCAACATTGGAGCGGCGCACATCAGCGTTGTTTCAATGGCTTGTCGACCGATGGTGACAACATATTCGGGAGTCATAGACACATCCTTATCAGGTAAAGAGTCTGCGGGTTTTAGCCAAAGCTTTGAACAAGAGAGCCGACAACCAACGACCACCCATCCACGAGTACGAAGAGAAGGATCTTGAATGGCAGGGAAACGATAATCGGCGGCAACATCATCATCCCCATTGACATCAGGATTGAAGCAACAATCATATCAACCATCAGGAAGGGGACAAAAAGGAGAAAACCCATCTGAAAAGCACGTTTCAGTTCTGACAGCATGAAAGCAGGTATCAAGGTCAGCATGGAGATATCATCCTGATTTTCCGGCTGCGGCGACTTGGAAATATCAACCAGCAGCTGTAAATCCTTTTCACCAACCTGAGAAAACATGAATTGTCGCATCGGCTGCAGCGCTTGATCGAGGGCTTCTTCCTGAGTGATCTGTTGATCCAGATATGGTCGCAAGGCCTGCTCATTGATCTGGTTGAAAACCGGTGCCATGATGAAAAAGGTCAAAAACAGTGCCAAGCCGACAACAATCTGATTGGACGGTGCGGATTGAGTTCCCATGGCCTGGCGTACAAACGACAAAACAATGACAATCCGGGTGAACCCGGTTGTCATCAACAGGATTGCCGGGGCTACGGAAAGAATTGTCAGGACAAGCAGAATTTGTAATGCGGTTGAAACTTCCCCTGGCCCGTTGGCCTCTCCAATTCCAAGGGTGATTGTTGGCAACCCTGCAGCATAGACACTGAAAGGAAGCAACAAAAACAATGTCAGGAACACCAGTCTCAGTTTCATGATTGTGCCTCTTCAACTTGCTGTAATGTCTCAGCAAATTTATCATCTGCTGGGAGCTGACTCAGGCATTCAATGCGATCATTACTCAAACCAAGAAGCATTTCCCGACCACGAACTTTGACCACGCAAAGAAATTTTCTGCCTCCGAGAGGACGGGTTTCCAGAACTTGAATTAAACCGTTTTTTTTCTGAGGCAGGATGCCGAAACCTTTACGGCTGGCGGCATAGATCAGCAACAGAATACCGATGACAACTCCTAATGCTGCCAACATCTTCAGAGATGATCCCAGAAGGCTGGGTTCGGTTATGCTCTCAGCAGAGAAAACCGGTTGCGCGATAAAAATAAGGGAGAAGAGAAGCAGACGCATAAATCAGCCCAAATTCTCAATCCGCTCGGAGGGACTGACAACATCCGTCAAGCGCAAGCCAAATTTTTCGTTGACAACGACCGCTTCGCCTCGGGCAATGAGACGTGAGTTGACATAAAGATCCAGCGGTTCTCCTGCTAACTTATCCAATTCGATCAATGATCCTTCCTGGAGTTGCAACAGATCGCGAACCAGAATCCGGGAGCGACCCACTTCTACCGAAACTTCCAGAGGAATATCAAGCAGCAGATCGATGCCCCGATCGTCAAATTTGCTTTTGGCTGTTGCCGTTTCGACAACTTGTCCGTTTTCAAGATTTTCGTTACTCATCATCTATCCTCCGTGGGGAATTCGCCCCTTGATACGAATTGCTTTTTTGCTGCCCTGTACTCCAGCCATGCCAAGGAATTTCGGACGTTTTTCTATCATGATTTTTAGTGGTGTATCCGGTTTACAGCCGAGATCAATGACATCCCCGACCTGAAAATTAAGAATGTCACGAACCCGCAGTGATAATGTCGCCAGGGTGGCCTCAAGTCCGACATCCATATTATCCAGTTCACCAAGGACCAGTGTTTGCCACTTGCTGTTTTGTACTTCACTGGTCGGTAGAGTTTTAACGCGTTGCTTCTTTTGTAACGGCTCTAATGCCGTATGAGGAATGACAAGAGTAATATTCCCCTCAAGGCTGTCGATAGAAACTTTGAAGCGGGCGGCAACAATTCCCACTTCCGGACTGACAAAGTTCAGGAGCCGGAGATTACTGACAACTTCAACCAGGGTCGCATGGACCTCCTGAAGCTGTAAAAATCCTTTATTTAATTCGGGGCATCCTGAATCGATAACATCACGGATGACATTCAGCTCTATGGCGCTCATACCTCGGCTTGGAATCAGAGGTTGATTGTCGGATGTTCCACCCAAAACCATCTCCACCAGTGAAAAGGAGAGCTGTTCATCGAAAACCAATAATGCTCCGCCTGTCAGTGGTTCTATCTGCAACACGCCAATGGCCCCTCGTCCGGATAAACGTTGCAGTAATGCATCAAAAGTCATGGATTCCATGGCTTCCAGTTTGATGTGGGCTGCACGCTGAAATCGGGTTGAAAGCGACAGGGCGTAATTTCTGGCAAAACTATCGAGGATGAGATCGTAATTCTGGAGTTTCCATCCGTCAGGGCCTTCAGCTTTGAAGAGATTACAAAGTTCTGCCGCTGAAGCTTTTCCGGCTCCGGATGAAGAACCGGGCTCTGAACCAACGGATTCAATATCGACATCGCCATGTCTCACTGCTGACAGGAGATCGGCTATCTCTTCTTTGCTGAGTATCTTTTCCACGCCAGAGACCTTTATTGGACAACAAAATCGGTGAAATAGATGCGTTTGACTTTGCCTTTAAGGAGGATACTGTTAATTTTATTAATCAATTCCGCCCGGAGTTGAATTTTCCCCTGCAAATCATTGAGTTCTCCAAAAGTCTTATTTCCAATCAACAAAAGAATGGCATCCTTCAGCTGTGGCATCCTCGAATTGATTTCCATAGATGCTTCTTCGCTGTCAACTTCGAGGGTAATAGCCGCTTTCAGATAACGGCTTTCCTCGTCGTCCAGGATGTTGATGATAAAGCCGTCAATGCTCACCATCGGGCCGACTTCCTTCGCTTGTTTTTCCAGTCGGGCCTGTTCCTCTTCAGGAGAAATTTTCTCCTCTTTGTCGCCGCTAAGAAACAGAAATGCCCCTACCCCTGCACCGATCAACAGAATCAAAACGGCGGCGATGATAATCAACTTCTTTTTTGATCCACCACCTTCTTCGGTTTCTTCGGCATCTTTTTTAGCCATGATTCTTTCCTTCCTTCACTCCGTCGCTTGTAACGGGGGGGTCAAATTTGAACGTCCATATTTAAAAAGGTGCCTGATCTTTTGCATCCATCAGGTAAGGGAGTTCCTGATCAGGATCGCCCTGGCTCTCCAATACAAATTCAACCCTTCGGTTCAGTGCCCGTTCACGTTCACTGGTATTGGGGAAAAGTGGTTTTTGGGAGCCGTACCCGGTTGCGGACATCCGGTTCAACGGAACCAGCTGTTGTTCGGCCAGAAAGCGCAATACGGCAACAGCCCGGTTCACTGAGAGGTCCCAATTGTTCATTTCATCGCCAATATTATCCGTATGCCCCTCAATCTTCAGGTTCAGCGGTAATGGCCGGATTAACTCAGCCACTTTTTTTAGAATCGGTTCCGCTTCGGGCTGCAGAGATCTTTGGCCGGATGCGAACAACACGGCTTCATCAATCCGCAGAACAACAGCACCGCGATCTTTAACCAGTTTGATTTTTTTATTTAATTTCAGTTCCCGAAGTTTGGTTTTGAGACGGCGATAAACCTGTGCCGTAAAATCGTCGTTGATGGGTGAAAAGGTCACGACTTTAGGACTGGTGACTTCGGTTTTGTCACTACTGCCGAGAACTCCAAATGCTCCCGCCAGGGAATCACTGGCTTTATTAAACTTGACCTGATCCATGTTGGCCATTGACAGCAACAGGACAAAGAATGTCAGCAACAGTGTGACCAGGTCACTAAAGGTTGTCATCCACATGGGGGCCCCTGGTGGGGGACATTTCACCTTTTTTTCCATGTTGAGTTCCTCTAGCCGAAGTTGCTCTGGCGCTCTTTTGGAGCGACAAAGGCGTGCAGGCGTTGTTCCATCAGGCGGGGATTTTCACCCTCCAGAATGGCTTTCATCCCTTCGGTTACCAGGGTTTTGTCCAGGACTTCACTGGCAGAACGGAGCTTTAACTTTCCTGATATCGGATTCGCAATAATATTCGCAATAACGGCTCCATAGAAAGTTGTTAACAATGCAACCGCCATCGCCGGGCCGATAGACGATGGATCGCTCATATTTTGCAGCATCTGTACCAGACCAATCAGGGTACCAATCATCCCCATGGCAGGAGAATATGCCGCAATGGTGGCAAAAATATCAGCCCCTTTATCGTGGCGCTCTATAACATATTCAATTTCTTTTTCCAGCATGTCTTTAAGCGCTTCGGGCTCTTGACCATCAACGGCCATCTGCAGCCCTTTAAGAAAAAATTCGTCGTCAATTTCGTTCATGACCGACTGCAATGACAGAATGCCTTCTTTGCGTGCTTTTCCGGCATAGGTAATTAATTTTTCAATCGTATCGATGGGAGAGTTGGCTTTATGAAAGAAAGCTTTACGAGCGACATTAAACGCTCCGAGAATGTCGCTAAAAGGAAAATGTACGAGAACGGTGCCGATAGTGCCGCCAATGACAATGAGTAACGAAGCAATATCGATAAACATCATCAGGGAGCCACCTTGCAGGATGGCAGAGAGCATCAACCCAAAGGCTGCAATTAAACCGATAATTGTTGCGATATCCATATCCGTCCTCTATCAAGTTTTGGTCTGGCGTGAATTTCTCTTCTGTCCAATCAATCGGCAGACAGATGGAGATATCAAAATTATGACTTTGGGGTCATTGAGCTTAGCATCGACTAACAGTCAAGCAGGTTGTATGCCATTTTAAGAAAATTTTTTAATAAAAATAAAATCAAATAAAATCAGCATGTTATGGTCAACAAAAAGAATGCCGCAACTGAATATCAGGGCGGCATTCTTTTCTATGTCATGATTTTGACCTGTTGTGACTACCTTTTCAGATTAATAACTTCCGCCAACATTTCGTCTGTTGTTGTTATTGTTTTTGAGTTGGCTGAAAAACCCCGTTGGGTTGTGATCATTTTAACGAACTCCTGAGCCATATCAACATTTGAAAGTTCCAAAGCATTGGTAAAGATGTTACCAACTCCCGATCCGATCGTCCCGATAACAGGCACACCGGAGTTGGTGCTCTGGGCATACATGTTATTCCCAATCTTAGTCAGGGAACTCGGGTTGGTGAATTTAGCTAAAGGAATGCGCATCAGCAAGCGTGGTGTCCCGTTGGAAAAATTTCCGACGACGTTACCAAGCTCGTCAACACTCAGTTTAACCAGAGTCCCCGTGCCGAAACCGTCCTGTTCCTGAGATACCACCACCGAGGGGCTGGCATACTGACTGGTTTGCATATCGATTGAAACCTGTTGCGTCTGGACGGCACCATTGTTCCAATCCAGGGCTCCGATCGTTGTTGTTGCTGTCGGTCTTGGAAACACAGGATCGCTACTTGTATCACCTGCAACCGTGTAAAGATCAACACCATCAACGGTGATCAGGTCTCCGCTGGAATCAAATCCCAAAGACCCGGAGCCAACGATCTCTAAAACACCTGGGGTCCCACCGGTCACTTCTCCACCGTCCACAACAGAATTCCATTCCCATGTCTGGTCAGATGTCTTGGTAAAGTAGGTTGTCATGAGATGGGTACTCCCCAGGCTGTCAAAAACCTGGATTGAAGTGGCCGTATTTGAACTTTCTACCGGATTCAAGGGATCAAAACCACCGGCAATCGTTACAGAATCAGAATCAAGGTTGGTATTCAGATCGATGTTTGCTGTTGGCCCTGCCGGGGTGAATGACTGGGTGTTGGCCCAGATAGGGGTCAGATCCCCAACTGCGTTGCCGTCTGCATCCAACTGGTATCCCATGACATTGTAGCCTTCGGGATTGACAAGATACCCTTCGGCATTGAAACGGAAGGCACCGGCCCGGGTATAGTTGTTGGATGCATTACCGGTTGCTGGATCGCTGACAATAAAAAATCCTGCGCCCTCAACGGCCAGATCCGTATTGGTTTCGGTGTTTTCAAATGTTCCCTGGCTGAAGATAGTGTCTACGGTCGACAGACCGACACCCCGACCGACCTGAGAGGTACCGCCGGAGCCGGAAACCTGACTCGATAGCAGATCACCGAAAATCGTCCGGCTCGATTTAAATCCAACGGTATTGGCATTGGCGAGATTATCACCAAGAACACTCATTGCGTTTGCGTTTGCGTTAAGTCCACTGACTCCACTATAAAGAGCACTAGATACTCCCATTTTGTCACTCCTGTTTGGAAGCCGCGTCAATCAGTCGGCGGCTTGCGAACCTCCTCGAAGAGGACCGGTTCGGTTAGGCAATCACTGCGCTGTCAATATTGGTAAAAACATTATTCTTCAGTTGGTTTTGATCCACAACGGTGACTACGGTGTCATTTTTGATACTCACGACCAGAGCTGTATTATCAAGGATAACCAGAGATTCTTGTCCCCCTTTGGCACTGACTTGAGAAACAGCAGATTCCAGACGCTGTATCTGGTTAGGATTAAAGTTGATGCCACGACTCTGCATGCGATCGGTTGCATGTTTGGAAAACTTGACTCCCCCCTGTTCAATCTTGTTTTGTAATAACTGATCAAAGCTTCCAGGGGCTTTGATTGAACCGGGTTGACCGTTCCGCGCTGGATTCTGTGTCCGAGTCGGGGCGAGCGGTTGCGGTATTATGGTAATTGGATTGCTCATAAAGACACACCGGCTTTTTCGACTTTGCTCATTTTGACTGGTCCGGCAGTGGTTTCCAATGATGCACCGTCAGGATCAAGATCAACCCCGTAAACCAGCCCTCTGATCAAGCTCTTCGAAGGGACAATGGCGTCATCCTCATCGACAGCCCGAACGACCAGTTCATAGTCGCCTGGTTCCAGCGGCATTCCCGCATCACTGGCTCCGTCCCATTCGAAAAAGTGTTGACCTTCAGAATTTTCAGTTGGACTGAGGGTCGCCAGAGTCGCGCCGGTTGAATTGAGAATATACAGCTTGACATCATCAGCGGGGGCTTCCAACTCATAGCCGAGATCAATGGGTTCACCGTTATAGGAAAACTCCTCTTTCTGAGCAATCACCACCGTTCCAATCAACCCAAGTGCTGACATTCGCTCCATCTCACTACTCATAGTAGAGAGGCCTTCCAGGCTTTTATTGACATTTTCCAGTTGTTCCAGCGAACTGAATTGTGCCAGCTGCGATGTGAACTCTGTCGCATCTTCCGGATTCATTGGATCCTGGTTTTCCAACTGCGCGACCAGCAACAAAAGAAAATCTTGCTTTCCCATAGAAGCATTGTCGGACGTTGATGTTGCGGGTAACGAGTTACCGGTATCAATACCACTAATTGCTGACATTCGTTTCGGACCTCCTTTCCTCTTTTTTATACGTGGAGACTGATGCCTCCGCCACCATTCTGCATCAGGTGGGCTAAGGGGATAGCTTGTTCTTCCGTCTCAGCGTTTTGTTGTTGCCATCCTGATTGCTCCTGAGAACCATCATTCTGGTGCTGCTGGGCCATGTTTTCAAACTGTCCGCTCTGTTGCCGTTGGTCAACATTGACCTGGAATTGATCGATTTTGAGTCCCTGTTCCGCCAAAGCATTGCGTAATTGAGGCAGATTTCGTTCGAGGACTTCCTGAACCTGGTGACTCTGGGCATGAAGATTTGCCTGGATTCGATCCCCTTCAACGGTCAGTTCAAGTCTTAAAGATCCAAGTTCTGCCGGTTGCAGACGAAGAACCATCCGTCCGGTATCACCGTTGACGCTGCCCGAGAGATGCGTTACGACCTGGTCAAAAATCTGACTGTCAGCGACTTGCCGGCCACTTGCCAATTGCACTGTCTGAGTTTGCGGAATGGTTCTGTTTATATCCGAGCCTTGAGTCTGCTGCTGCCCTTGTGCTTGCAGATTGTGTTGCGTCTGTTGCACAAAATTTTCCAAAATCTGCTTTCCTCCTGAAGGCGGAGTTGTTCCAGTTTCCTGCGTTGTTTCTGTCACCGGAGTGGCTGTTTCACTCTGCTTCAGTTCTGTCACGGGTTTCGCTTGTTGCACTGGTCGTTGTTCATTTTCCGACCGAAGCTGTTGAGAAGGCTGATCTGGTCGTGGTTTGAGTAATCCTGCAAAGCGTGGATCAGACTCCAGAGCTGCATCTTCAGAAGACGGCTCAAGTACTGAGATGTTTTCTTCTGTTGCAACGTTGTCATCGCTCATTGGTTGTTGCGAAGCGACAGCATCAAAAGCTTTCTGCAATGCCCGTCGCGCCTGTGCCTGGTTTTCGACAACAGTCGGGGTAGGATTCTGCTGTGCAGATTCCGTCACAGCCACAGCCACAGCCAGCTCAGTGTCTTGCTGTAATTCAAGTTGATCTGTCAGTTGGTTTTCTATCTGAGCCACCAGATGCGCCAATAGCTCTTCCTGATCGGTATCATTGTCCAGAGATTCGAGTTTTGCTGCAAACTTGGACAAATCAATCCCCGCAAAGACCTGTTCCCCCTGACCGTCAGTTGATTCAAGTTGCTGCAACAGATCAGACAGCAGGGCTTTAATCTCTTCCCGATCCTCAGCTGCAATTGATTCGTCCTGAGAAAGGGTTTTCATCAGGTCGGTGATGATGTCCCGAACTTTGGCCTGCTGTTGAGTTCCAGCGGTCATTTCAGTTTTCTGAGTAGTTTTATCTCCCGCTTCAGCCGTATCCACATTCCGGTTATCAACGTTTTGCTGAGTTTCTGTTTTTGCATCATGGGCAACAGCCTGTTTTTTCTGTGGCGCTTCAGCTCCGTCAGCTTGTTTGTTCACGGGTTTGTTTTCAGGCTGCTTTTGGGCTTGCTGCTCTTTATTCAATGCGTGACTGAATTGCTGTTCATTCTTGTTTTTTGCTTTTGTTGTCGTTGGAGCAGCTGTCTGTGTTCCCCTGTCGATTATTGCTAATGCATCCATCTGTTTCACCTCCTTTCATTGAGTTTGGTTTGTCTTTCGGGTTCATTTCCCGAATTAATTATTCACCGGTATTTCGGTAAAAGCTTTACTGAGTTCTGTTGCTGTTCCTGTATCAAGGTTGTCAAGAATCTTTCCAGCCGTTTTCTTTTTGATTCCAAGGAGCAGATCGACGGCCAACTGGTCATCCAGTTCTTTGATGAGCAGGGCCGCTTTTTGTGGAGTCATCTTTTCATAGATCTTGCTGAGTTCCCCGATCCGTTCCCCTTCTGTTTCTTCTTTACGGTCAAGCAGTTTGACCAGTTCGTTTCTGAGCTGTTGCATCGCTGCGATTTTCTTATCGACTTCTGCCTCTAAGGTCTTTAGCTGCATTTCACGGGCGTTAATTTTGCTTTCCAGGTCGTCTAGTTTTGCGTATTCATCTTCGATAGAGACTAAAATCCGGCGCTCCTCAACAGAAGAAATATCCTTTTCGTTGACCAGTCCGGGTTCTTTCGCATACAGGTTTCCAACGCAGAGTAAAAACGATATTGTCAGAGAGAGTATTCGCAACATCATGGGTTATGTCCTTTATTTCGTAAGCTGATTTCGTCCAACATCGCCCGTTCTTTACGTGACAGTTCCTGTTGATATTCAGCTTCCTGCTTGTCTTTCAATTTTTCCATAACTTGGCGGTCGCGCGCGGCATTAAGAAGTTCTTTACGCTCGAAGAGAATTTTCTCCTCAAGTTGCTTTAATTGTCTTAAAATCATCTCCATCACGCCACGACAATGCTGAATTTGGGATTCATATAAATCCATTTCAGCAACTGTTAATCCGTCGACTTGACGAATTTTTAATTCCCGGTCGTGCCGTTGTAGTTGCTGTTTTTGTTTCTGCAACTGGGCTTTCAGGTCCGTTTGTCTTTGTAAGCTGGCTGCCAGAAGCTGTTGCGCCTGATCTTCCAAAGATTGTCGATAATTGAGGACCGTCTGCAATTTGAATTTCGCAGCCATAATTTACCTTGCTCCCTGGCGGCGATCCTGCAGCAACGTTGTCAACTCTTCTATGGTTGTCTCTAAATCAACAGCATCGTTCATCCCTTGACGCAGAAAATCCGTAATGGCTTCAATCTGGGAAATGGCATAGTCGATTTTGCCGTTGCTTCCTTCGATATAGGCTCCGATATTGATCAGATCTTCAGCTTCTTTGTAGGTCGCAAGAATTTCCCGGACACGCCCATTCAGTTGCATATGTTCAGGGCTGACAATGTCGCGCATGACCCGGCTGGCGGAATTGAGGATGTCGATAGATGGATAGTGATTACGTGCTGCCAGATCGCGTGAAAGGACAATATGACCATCGAGAATAGACCTGACCGCATCAGCAATGGGTTCATTCATATCGTCCCCTTCAACCAGAACGGTATACAGTCCGGTGATGCTTCCTTTTCCTTTAAAGCTCCCGGCTCGTTCCAGCAACTTTGGCAGAGTGGCAAAAACCGATGGCGTATAACCTTTGGTCGTTGGTGGTTCGCCAATGGCCAGTCCAACTTCACGCATCGCCATGGCAAAACGGGTGACTGAATCCATCAACAGCAGGACATTTTTCCCCTGTGCGCAGAAATATTCTGCGATTGTGGTTGCGACGAAGGCTCCTCGCATCCGCAAGAGGGGCGACTGGTCTGAAGTCGCAGTAATCACAACGGAACGGGCGAGCCCTTCCGGGCCAAGATCACGTTCGATAAATTCACGAACTTCTCGTCCCCGTTCACCAATCAAGGCAATGACGTTGACATCAGCTTGCGTATGCTTGGCCATCATTCCCAGCAGGACACTTTTTCCCACCCCTGATCCGGCCATGATTCCCATCCTCTGCCCCGAACCACAGGTCAACAAACTGTTGATTGCCCGAACGCCCAGGTCGAGAGGATCAACAATAGGTTTTCGCGCCATCGGGCTTGCCGGGAGGGAATATAAAGGACATTCATGCTCACAGGATGCCAGCGGACGTTCATCGAGGGGTTGCCCGAGAGCGTCGAGAACCCGACCCAGAAGATGATCGCCGACGGGTAAGGATGCGCTATCCCGGAGGACCTGAATCAAACTTCCCGGGCCCAGACCGCGAAGTTCTCCTAAAGGCATCAGTAGCGCCCGGGAATCACGGAATCCGACCACCTCGGCAGGAACGGGTTCTCCGCTTCCCAATGGCAGCAGCTGACACAGGGTGCCAACAGTCGCGTTTGGGCAGTAACCTTCGACCACCAGACCGACAATCTGGATGACTTTGCCACTGATCTTGAGTGGATTCACGGCTTTAACGCGTTCGACAAGGTCTTTCATTCCGCATCCGATATCGCTTTACTCAGGGTTTGACGAATGGTTTCAAGCTGGGTTTCAAGCGTGGCATCAATATCACCAAAATCAGAGTCAACCCGACAGCCTCCAGGGGTGATTTCAGGATCAGTCTCAATGCTCAAGTTTTTCAAGCCGCTGATACTGGCAAGAAAAAGTGGCTTTTGCAGAGTCACGCTTTCGAGATCTGCAGGATTGATGCGGATGCGATACTGGTCGCTTCGCACCGAGGATTGCAGAGCATTTTCAATCATTGTCAAAAGAATTTTTGGATCAGCTGCTACTTCTCTGCGAATCACCTGTTCGGATATCGCCATGACCAGACGCAACATGTCCTTGCCGCTGTTCTTGGACACAGATTCACGCAGCCGTTTTATTTCTGTGGTTGCAGCCACAAAGGCTTGTGCCGCTGATTCCAGATTGTTTTCGGCGTTTTCCAGCCCTTCCTGTCGCCCACGGTTATAAGCCGCTTCAAGCTCTTTCGCTGAGTGCCCTACGGGGGTTGGTGGGACAGCAGCTTTCGGGTTTTTGACGAACGCCTCGGATTCCAACGGTGAGTTCGGCTCTGTTTCACCAAATGATCTGAATTGAAACTCTTTGAGACCGTTGGCTTCTGTTCCCCGGTAAATCTTAGACAAGTTCATCGCCGCCGCCGCCCCTTCCCGGGATCACAACGGATCCTTCTTCTTCAAGTTTAAGAGCAACTTTAACCACTTCCATCTGCATGGCTTCAACTTCTGAAAGTTTACGTGGGCCCATTGCTTCAAGATCTTCTGCGATCATGTCGGCTGCACGCTGGGAAATATTGCTGAAAATTTTCTCTTTTATGGGATCACTCGCAGTTTTTAACGCCAGAGTCAGCATGTCGGTACTCACTTCACGTAGAATCGCCTGCATGCCGCGGCCATCAATGACGGCCAAATCTTCAAAGGTGAACATCCTTCTGCGAATCTCCTCAGCCAGATCAGGATCTACGGCTTCGATACTGGTCAAGATAACTTGATCAGTCCCTTTCTCCATTTTCCCCAGAATCTCAACCACCTTGTCGACACCGCCAACCTGCTTGCGATCCTTACCGACCACTACGCCGACTTCACGCTGCAGGGCTTCTTCAATCTGGTTGATGACTTCGGGGGACACATTGTCGATTTTGGCAATGCGGTACATGACATCACCACGCATGTCGTCCGGAAGTTCGGCCAGAATCCGACTGGTATGATCTTCTTTCTGAGTCGATAGGATCAGAGCCACAGTCTGTGGATGTTCGTGCTCCAGTAAACCTGAAACCATCCGAGGATGCATTTTCGAGATGGTTTCCAATGGGCGACCTTCAATCCCGGCGGAAACCTGATCAAGCAAATGCTGGGCGCGAACATTATCACCACCGCCAAGAATCGCATGTTTTGCAAACTCGTCACCGCGGATATAGACACCAACATCACCACCGCGGACTTCTTTGAACTCTTCCAGGATTTCCCGTGCTAGAGCCGGGTCGACATGGTCAATATCCATCATGCAGCGACTAATCTCCCGAACCTCTGAATCGTCGAGAGTTTCGAATATTTTTGCAGTCGCTTCTTCACCAAGGCAAAGCAGTAACAGAGCTGCTTTTTTTGCTCCAGGTAAATGTTTTGCTTTTTTCACAAATCACTCCAGATTTATCGCTGTTTAGACTGAAGGTTCTTAAACCAGAGAAGATGAATGTTCAGTTATTAACTTTTCAGTTTAATGTTCTTTATTCTTGTTTTTTGCCTTTAAGATTCCGCCGGTTCTTCACGCAGCCAGTTTTTAACGACTTGAACCGGCATCATGTCTCCCCCGAGGACTTCCTGGCGAATTTGAGCGAGAGGATCATTCGGCCCTCCGAGGAGAGGAGTATTTGAGTCCGCGCGCATTTCCGCCTCCAGCTCTTCGACCGTTTTCATCGGTTGGGTTTGTTCTGACGCTCCGCGCAAGGTTCGCATTAAAGGCTTGAGAAACAACAGATAGGCAAACAGAGATGCAAGCGCCAGCAAGCTATATTTAATGATTGGCATAAAGGGGTAAATTTTGTCGATGACCGATGGTTGCGGCAATGGTTCATCGATAAAACCAGTTTCGAATGGCATCGAGACAACTGAAATCAAATCGCCTCGTGTCGCATTGATTCCCAATGCAGTACGGACCATCTGCTCGATTTCAGCTATTTCTTCTGTCCCCCGTGGTGTACTTGTCGGCTCTGCTCCTTCAACTCCCGGGTTGACGCGGTCAGCAACCAGAACCGAAACAGATAAGGTTTTCAGCGTTCCCACAGATTGAACCGTTTTACTGACAATTTTACTCAGTTCATAATTCACCGTTTCATCGGAGCGGCTGGATGGCGTTGCCGTCGTCGTTGTTGCTGCGTCGCCATTGAGATTGGAGGCAACTCCGGGAACGCCACTGGACGTTTGGGTTCCCCCTTCCTCTGTACTGGTCTGCTCACTGACGATCACTGCACCTTTGGGATCAAGGGCTTCTTCAACTTTTTCCCGCTGATCGAAATCAATTTCGGCATTGACACGCACCAGAGAATTGCCGGCTCCGAGGGCACGATCCAGCAGGGACTGAGCGCGGACTTCCAGACGTCTTTCCATGGTTTGTTGATAATTCAACATTCCCGGTGTCATGGGGCCTGCCATTTCATCTGCATTATTTTTGGAGAGAACTTTACCGCTGGAATCAACGACTGTGACGTTTTCGGACTCTAATCCTTCAACACTTCCGGCAACCAGATGAATAATTCCTTGTAATTGAGACTCCTTCAGGGAGCGTCCTGAGGTGAGTTTGACAATAACAGATGCTGTTGCCTGCTGCTGCTGTTCCCGAAACAATCTTTTTTCCGGCAATGCCAGATGAATACGGGCGGCTTCAACAGGTGCCAGAGAGGTAATTGTCCGCATCAACTCTCCCTGCAGTGCACGCCGATAATTAACCTTCTGGGCAAAATCCGTCATCCCAAAGCTCTGTTTATCAAAGATTTCAAAACCAACGCCGCCTTCGGATAAACCGGAACCGGCCAAGTCAATGCGCGCTTCATAGACTTTATCTGCAGGAATCATGATGTCCCGTCCACCATCTTCCAGGCGATAAGGTATTTTTTGCCCTTTTAACCATTCCACCACGGATGAGGCATCCCGACTTGGCAGGTTGGCAAACAGCAGACTGTAATCTGCGACTTGAGACTGCATGATAATGAGCGAGAAGAGAATCGCACAGACAACGGAAGCGCCGATTAAGCTCAGTTTTCGAGCCAGCGACCATTCCATGATCACATCCAGCATGTTTTTTTTAGCAATAGCTTGTTTTTCTTCTTCTGCCATCGAAATTATCCTCCGGGATCGATTGCGTTAGTCTGTACATTTTCAACATGGAGATATGATTACAGGATCAAACCTGCATCCGCATAATTTCCTGATATGCTTCTACCGCTTTGTTGCGTACCTGCACCATCAGGCGCAGAGAAATATCCGCCTCTTCCAGCTTAATCATCGCTCCATGCAGGTTTTTGGTTTCGCCGGCAGCGATCTGTTCAGCAGCACGGTCAGCACTGATCTGTGCTTGATTCACTTCGGCAATTGAGGTTTTCAACATCTCACCAAACTTGTTTCCCATCTGTTGAACCGGGGCGGGTTTGGGTTGGGAGAGCCCCTGGAGATGGGACGTCATTGTCATATCAGTAATGCTTCTCATAAGTTATTGTCCTATTGACAGCGCTTTTAACGCCATTCGTTTCGCAGATTTAACCACTGTGACATTTGACTCATAGGCGCGTGATGCTGACATCATATCGGCCGTTTCTTCCACCAGGCTGATGTTTGGCATGGCAACTTCTCCCTGATCATTAGCATCAGGATGAGATGGGTCATAGACCATTCGGGGTGGCCGGGGGCTTGCCTGAACCTGGGAAACCTTGACCCCCTGAACCGCGTCACGCATCTGGCTGTCAAGAGTATTGGCAAACCCTTCCGTGCTGCTTTGAAATACCACCTCCCGTTTGCGGTAAGGACCACCGTCCGGGGTTCTTGTGGTTTCGATGTTTGCCAGATTGGAACTGATGGCATTCATCCGGATTCGCTGTGCTTTCAGGGCTGAAGCACTAATCTTCATCGTTGCAAAAATATCCATAAAATCTCCTAGCTACCGTTGCTGGCTGCAAATTTGAGCATTGAAAACTTCTTTTTCAACATTTGAGCTCCAGCTTCATAGAGCAGCTGATTTTCAGCCAGATCAAACATTTCATCGTCTACCGATACACTATTGCCATCCCCCAATGAGTTCTGGCTGGTTTGCATGGTCAGTGTTCCCTGGACAGTGGATATCCCGCTGGCTCCGATAGGGAAATGTTTGGAATTGGTTTTTCGACCAGCCATTTCCGGACTGTTGATGGCTTTGCGTAAATTGGCTTCAAAATCAAGTTTACGAGCGGAATAGCCTGGTGTTTCAGCATTGGCAATATTGCCGGCAATCACTTGTTGCTTTTGCCCGCGCAAATCAAGGCTTTTCTGTAATACCGCAATGGTTCGATCTGCTATTCTGATGTCTGCCATAAAATTTACTCCTGCCGGTTTACTGACTTTAAAGTTACAATTTTTAACGTTGCTCTTGAATTAGCAAGTCCTGCGCCAACTTTCCCCAGGAACTGTTTCCATCCGTTTCGACCACCTGTTTCAGAAGCTTAAGGGCTTCACTGCGCCGCTGCTGCCGAAGCAGGATTTGCGCTGTGCGATAGCGCGCCTGGGTACCGAAAGCGGAATCTTTATCCAATTGTTTATAAATTTTTACAGCATCGCGATATTTGTCTGATTGATAGTAAGCTTCACCCAACAGTGCCATTTCTTTGACTTGCAGGGTTTCACCCGACTGAATCACTTTTTCCAGGCTCTTGATCACGTCCTGCCACTGTCGCTGTTGCCAATAAATATATGCAGCACGAATTTCCAGGGCAGAACTGCTGGGGCGATCTTTCCGGCCTAGCCAGGCAAGCAGGTCTTCTTGACGATTTTCACGTTCAAAGGCATCCAGCAGAATTTCAAACAACGCACCACTATCTTCACCGTGGGGAAACTTTTCGAGATAACGCCGGGCATACTGACCGGCCTGCTGATATTCCTTCCGTTTTGAAAATGATTGTGCCAGGGGGAGATAGATAAATTCCTGTTCCGGTTTTCCGGCACTGCGATCGAAGAGATAGAGGAGGACCCGGCCTGACCTTTCATAGAGACCAAGACGGTCAAAAGCCGTAGCGAGATCGCGTAGAAAATTTTTGTCGAAACCACTCCGTAACAATAATTTTCGATTTTTTTCTGCCAGAACAACGGCCTGCAAATCATTTCCCTGCTCTATGAATTGCCGCACAACCGTTGGCAGTTGTTGCAGAATCAGCAGATCAGCTTCTCTGATAAGGGAGGAGCTCCCGAAGCTGCGTCTAAATCGCATCAGGGCTTCGATGCTCGCTTGGTGCTCACCCAGGAGATAAAGTGTCAAGGCATGTTTGAACTGACTTTCTTCACGCACTTGCCGAAATTGAGATGTCTCGCCCAGCTGCGCATATTCATCCACGGTCTGGGCCAGTTCTAATTCTCCACCGCCAATCAGTTTTTGATCAATCAGTCGTAACTCTGCACGGTCACCACCCTCAGAACCGGGACGGTCCAGAGTTGCCCGCTGTAAGCCAATCATGCCCCAGCCCATATCTCCGGCTTCATATGCGGAGAGTCCTGCTGCAAACAGCAAAAGATCATCGCCTGGACCTTCTATAAGAGGTTCAATGAGCTTTCGATAGAGACGGCTGGCAAGTTGATAATTTTTATTTTTGAACGCACTGAATGCAGCCCGGTTAAGGGAAAATCTGTACACATCAAACAGGCCGGGTTCTTCCAGTAAATCCTGATAAACGGCAAGGGCCGGCTCCAATTGTCCCAGACCTGCTTTGGCATCAGCAATTCTCATATCCAAAGGGACAAGCAGTTTTTCCGGCCAGCTCAGGTCGGATATTTGTAAATGCTCCAGAGCGACCTGATTTTGACCCGAGGCCAAAGCCGTTTCCGCAAACAGGAAGTGGACCAGAGGGAGTAAAGGTTGATCTATCTCTGCATTGGATAGCCGCTGTTGCAAGGTCAACTGAGCGACTAAAGGTTGATCCTGGAGGGCCTGTCCGTATGCTGTCAAATATTCGACACGTGTTTGTTCAGAACCGTTCTGTCGACGCAAAGCATCGATTCTGGCGATTCCCCCTTCAATTGATCCTGTTCTGAGTTGGGCTTCAGCTACCAATAGATCCCGGAGATAATTTTGCTGCGGATCCAGGCCGCTCAAAGCCGTTGCCGTCTGGATTAAACTGAGAAACATATTATTGTCAGCGTGTTGCTGGAGTGGCCAGAGTGGACTTTCCTCGTCCGCAACCAGGGCGGGAAGCTGTGGCAGAGTAAAGTTAACAGGTAATTGCAACTGCCAGTAGGTGCGGTAGTTACGGAAAAAATTATCCCAGTTATCTTTCCAGGGGGATTCCTGCTGAAACTTTGCTGCTCTTCTGCCGGCTTTTCGCGGTGGCATATCGGTAATTCGAAAAGCAACGGAAGGACGGGTGGATTCATTGGCCTCCCAATAGATATTGATCATGATCCGGGCCGGATTTTGTTTTGGTTCAGTGATGATATTTTTTGGGGGACGCCGCAGCAGAATCGAGAGCTGAAGTTCTTCCTTCTTTTCAGCGAGGAGAATTTTTACGATTCTTTCATCTTCCGGAAGTCTGTGCAGATCGGGAGAAAGTTGAACATTGCTGAGCAGAAGATCGAGTCGCTGACCGGAATCAACAGTTGAAAATTTCGGTAAGTCAGAAAGCTCTAAAGTGATTCTGGTTCTGCTGGGGGTTTCTTCTTTCACCATTTGTTTAAGAGCCACAGCTTCTGCTGCTCTGGCCGTCATTGTGACGCTCATCAGAAACAATAATAGCAGCAGCAATAACCAGACAATTTTAACTATGTGTATAGGATGTCGCATCCACGCCTCCGGAAATTTAGTTATATCCGGAATTTTTCATAGGCGAGAATCATGCCAAAAGGAGGGATAAATTTTTAACCTGCTGAAATAAAAAGATTTTTTTATGAATTCTTTTTTATTTTATGAACTTTGGGATGTTGAATCGAAGGGAAAGGCATGATTTTGACAACCCCCTGATTTTTTATTCCCCAGGAGGAGAAAGCGGGATCATGAACCAATGAGGTCAAAATCATTATTTTCCATAAAGGAGGTGAGTTCGGCAGTCTTTTGCTGAAAAGCTTCGAATTTTTCTTTCGGGATTGATGCTGCCATTGGGATTTTTGCTTTTAGGGGATTGACGGCCTGCCCTTTGACATGCAGCTCGTAATGAAGGTGGGGACCGGTTGAACGTCCGGTGTTTCCTGACAAAGCAATTCTTTCTCCGCGTTGTACTTTCTGACCACGTTTTACGGTGATACGACTCAGGTGTAAATAGCGGGTTAAATAACGGCCTTCATGCTGGATTTCAATGTATTTTCCGGCAAAACGGTGATTTTTTACCCGGGTGACAATTCCATCACCAGTCGCATAGACAGGCGTTCCCACCGACATTGCGAAATCAACCCCTTTATGAGGTGAAATCCGCTTGGTAATAGGATGGAGGCGAGCAAGATTGTAAGGTGAACTGACGCGATGATGACCTTTGAAAGGATAGCGTTGAAATGCGCGTCCCAGGCTTTCACCACGGTCGTCATAATAGTTGCCGTCCTCAAAAAGGAAGGCGTTGTAGTGCTGTTGGCGTGAAAAGATTCTCACCGCTTCAATATGACTCTGTCCTGTCAGTTTTCCGTCAACCAGTTGTAAGCTGCGAACGACTTGAAAATGATCACCTGCCCTGATATCGCGGCTGAAATTGACCTTGTTTTTAAATAGATAAGTGATATTACCTGTTTCCTGTTCACTCAGGCCAATTGCAATTGCCGATTGGTAAAAGCTTCCTACGATTTCACCACTGAGAATTTGGGGTTCCCAGGTCCCGGGCAGAACGATGTCGTTATAATCAAAACTGTTTTCATCAATCCGGTGATAGACAACCTGATGAGCTGGGTGAATGAACAGCTCCATTTTTTCCAGTTGTCTCGTCTCCTGGTCCAGAGTAAACGTCAGAATGTTTCCGGGGCGTAGAATGTCCAGTGCCAACAAAGACTCATCAGCTGCGAGAATCTGAAACAAGATGGTCTGGTTGATTTTTGCATCGTCAAAGATTGCGCTGAGATTGTCCCCCTGTTCAATCGTCCGCTTGAAAATATGGTCACTGACAGGCAGGGAGGGTTGTTCCGTTGCTGTTGCTACTTTTTCTTGCAGAGGCTGATCTGATTCTACTGTCCGGGGCGAGGAAGAATCTGAACCCAGGAACACCCAGCTCAGACAAGCAAGGACGAGCACAACAGCCAGAGAGAGAAGTTGTCGATTCCGACGCCGCTTTTTGAGTTGGAGAGCTGTTGGTTTCCAGATCGCATTCATTCTTAACTGGGTTTCTTTTCATTTAGGGAATAAGTGAGTTTAGCCTTCTTTAATGCAATAAACCGGCATCTCATGTCAAGCGCTGTTTTTATTGCCTTGGTCCTCTATTTCCGGCTTTCAGATTGTTTCCACTGTGATTCCGGTACTTCCGAAGTATTGTAAACCATTATTTTTTCTGGTTGACTAGTTGCCTTAGATCTGGTTTTATTTCTCTGTTAACAACATCTAAATGAGTTTCCGGAGCGGATATCTATGATTTATCTTGTCGCAATCACAATCCTTTGGGCTTTTTCTTTCAGCCTGATTGGCACCTATCTGGCTGGACAGGTGGATGCTTATTTTTCCGTACTGACACGTGTTACCCTGGCAGCGGCGGTTTTCCTGCCGTTTATTCGCCGCGTTCCCTTGTCTCTGGCCGCTAAATTGATGGTTCTCGGGGCCATTCAACTTGGCTGTATGTATGTTTTTTATTATCAGTCCTTTTTGTTGTTGACGGTTCCTGAGGTATTGATCTTTACAATTCTTACCCCGATTTATGTCACCCTCATTTTCGATTTAATGCAGGGGCGTTTCAGTTTTCGTTATCTTGTGACGGCGGTTGTTGCTGTTCTGGGGGCTGCAATTATTCGTTACAGTTCAATTGGAGATGGTATTTTTAGCGGATTTCTTGTGGTGCAGGGAGCCAATATCTGCTTCGCTGTTGGTCAGGTCGGTTATAAGGTTCTGTTGGAACGGGAGAACCTGAAACTCTCACAACGCGGAATTTTTGGATATTTCTATCTGGGTGCATTGGCGGTCACTCTCGTGACCTGGGTTTTGTTTGGAAATCCTGAGAAACTTCCGACGACTTCATTACAGTGGGAAATTCTCCTTTATCTCGGTCTGATTGCTTCGGGTCTCGGCTACTTTTTCTGGAATAAAGGAGCAACAAAAGTGGATGCCGGAACTCTGGCTATCATGAATAATGCTCTGGTTCCGGCGGGCTTGATTGTCAACCTGGTAATCTGGAATCGCGATGCGAACTTGATCCGCCTTTCTGTCGGGGGAGCGGTTCTTCTTTTTTCATTGCTTCTCCACGAATACTGGGGTAAACGGCAGGTTTTGAAACCACAGGCAAGTTAGTTCCCAAAGTTGAATATGACTGCCCGGAATCCCGGAGAGATTTTCTTCCCCGCCCTGCATCCAATCAGGGTATAGTGCCTGGTATGTGCAAGCACAAAAATCTCACAGTTTATCTGAAGCTATTGTTGATGGCTCTCTTCTGGGGTGGAACCTTTATCGCCGGGCGTTTTCTTGCGGGAGAAATTCAAGCTTTTTCAGCTGCTTTTTTACGTTTTTCCATCGCTTCTGTTGTTTTGCTGGTCATCACCCTGAGAAGCTATAAACAACTGCCGCCTGTCCCTCGAGAACAGTGGTTCCCTCTGTTTGTCCTCGGATTAAGCGGTGTCTTTGCCTACAATTTCTTCTTCTTCCGGGGGTTGCAGGTTATTGAGGCGGGTCGAGCCGCTGTTATTATCGCTAATAATCCCATTGTTATTGCTGTTTTTGCCGCCATATTTTTTGGTGAAAAACTTAATTTTTCAAAAATCATGGGCGTAGCTCTTTCTGTCTGTGGGGCAATTGTCGTCATTACTGAGGGGCATCCGACGACGATATTTCACAGTGGGATAGGGACAGGGGAACTCTACATCTTTGGTTGTGTTATTTCCTGGGTGACCTACTCGCTGGTGGGGCGTACAGCGATGCGGAATCTCACACCGCTGGTTGCAGTGACCTATTCAGCTGTTATTGGCGCGGTTCTTCTGTTTCCAGCGGCTTGTCTGGAAGGTTTATTTGACCACATTACTGCTTATCCTCCAGCCGTTTGGCTGAGTCTTCTTTACCTTGGGCTGGGTGGAACAGTGCTTGCTTTTGTCTGGTATTATCAGGGGATTCAAAAAATCGGCTCGACCCGGGCCGGTCAGTTTATAAATTTTGTCCCCATCAGCGCTATTCTCCTCTCTGCGTGGCTGTTAGACGAGCATTTGAAGTTTTCACTTTTAAGCGGTGTTTTTTTAGTGAGTAGTGGTGTTTATTTAACGAACCGACGCTAAAATAATCGGATCAGCGCTGCTCAAATCAAAAAATATCTGTTAGTATGTGCATGGTTGTAAACGGTTCAATGGCTTAAAAATATCCGGAACACTTGAAACTTATAAGATTTTTTCGACTTCATGGAGGGATT
The DNA here is from genome assembly GCF_963675815.1 of uncultured Desulfuromusa sp. Lineage (NCBI taxonomy): Bacteria > Pseudomonadati > Thermodesulfobacteriota > Desulfuromonadia > Desulfuromonadales > Geopsychrobacteraceae > Desulfuromusa > uncultured Desulfuromusa sp. The sequence goes on along the minus strand of NZ_OY776574.1, from coordinate 988,718 downwards.
TATGCCTGAACAACAAGATCGTCACATTGTTTACCGTTATGTCAGTCATCTGGTTAAAGATACCTTTGCTTTGGTTCTGGCGGGAGGACGGGGGAGCCGCTTGCACGAGTTGACGGAATGGCGAGCCAAGCCGGCTGTTTATTTTGGTGGTAAATATCGGATTATTGACTTCCCCCTCTCCAACTGTGTCAATTCGGGTATCCGCAGAATTGGCGTCCTCACTCAATATAAATCTCATTCATTGATTCGTCATCTGGTTCGTGGCTGGACCCATTTTAAAAAGGAACTGGGTGAATTTGTTGAAGTTCTTCCGGCGTCGCAGCGCTTTTCAGAAGAGTGGTACCAGGGGACAGCTGATGCCGTGTATCAGAATCTGGATATTATCCGGGCGGAAAAACCCAAATATGTATTGATTCTATCTGGTGATCACGTTTACAAAATGGATTACCGGCCGATGTTGTTGGAGCATGTTACAACGGGTGCGGATATGACGGTCTCCTGCCTGGAGGTTCCTATTGAAGAGGCGGCCGGAACATTTGGAGTGATGACGGTTGACGAAGACAGCCGTATTTTACGTTTTGATGAAAAGCCGGAACATCCGTCGCCAGTTCCCGGTCAACCGGGAACAACTTTGGCTTCTATGGGAAATTACATTTTTAATACCGACTTTCTCTTTGACTTGTTGGAAAAAGATGGCAAGGATCCGGATTCTGAACATGATTTTGGCAAGAATGTCATTCCCTCAATCGTTGAAAACAACAAAGTTTATGCTTACCCTTTCCGTGACCCGGAAACGAACCAGTTAGCCTACTGGAGAGATGTTGGTTCTCTCGATGCTTTCTGGGAAGCCAATATGGAGTTGATATCACCCAAGCCGGAATTGAACCTCTATGATCCACAATGGCCGATGTGGACTTATCAGGCACAGTTACCCCCGGCCAAATTTGTCTTTGATGACGATGACCGGCGTGGAATGGCTGTTGATTCAACGGTTTCCGGTGGCTGCATTATCACCGGTTCACATTTGAAAAAGACCCTTCTCTTTTCCAATGTCAGAATCCATTCCTATTCTACGATTGAAGAAACGGTTATTTTGCCGGAGGTGACTATTCATCGACATTGTAAAATCAGAAAGGCCATCATTGACCGTGGCTGCGAAATTCCTGAAGGGACAATTATTGGCTATGATTCAGAACAGGATAAGGCTAATGGCTTCAGAATTACCGATAAAGGAATCGTCCTGGTCACACGTGGAATGTTAGGGCAACCGGGAGGATATGCTTAGCCTGATGACTCTGAGGCAGGTAGTTTTTCCTAAATCTTCTGCGGAAAGACTTCCGGTTCTCCTGAAATTAATCATATGAATCCCCTCTTCACGACGAAGAGGGGATTTTTGCGTCATGCTCCTCATTGAGAACAAGCAAGTAACCATCGGGATCGTGTAACCACAGTTCGCGCCGCTGATGTTGCTGATCCTCAAGCTCATAAGCAACTGGCCAATGGAAAAGGTGCACTTGGTGGTAAATCTCCTCCAGGTTGTTGCACTCCATTTCCAATTGCATGCCGACACCTCGTGGGGATCGAGTTAAATTTTGCAGCAAAACGGGATGTTGTGCCTCTACGTCTTGTAATGGCTGGAAAATAATTTTCATGTTACCGAAAGTTAAGAGTAAATAGCTTTTCTCCGCATGGCTGTTCAAGACAAATTTAGGGGAAAGCATTAAAACTTCACGGTAAAATTTTTCTGTTTTTTCCAGATCAACAGCTGCCAGAGTCAGATTTAATTGCATGGGGTTCTCTCATCAACAGGTCATTTGATTTTTTTTTCAAGCTTATGCTTTAATGCCACAGATTATGACAGAGATGAACAAGAGTCGAGCTTTTCTCGGATTTGGCGGCAACCTGGGTGATCCTCTAAGTCGCTTTTGTCGGGGCCGGGACAAGTTAGATGAACACCCGCAAGTCTCAGTGGTCTCCAGTTCCCCTCTTTACCAGACGCCACCGGTTGGTGGTCCGGAAGGACAGCCGGATTTTCTGAATGCCGTCGTTGAAATTCATACTGGATTATTACCACTTGAGTTGTTACAACTCTGCGGAAAGATAGAAGATCGGGCCGGGAGGGTTCGAGATCTGCACTGGGGACCAAGAACTCTTGACATTGATCTTCTGCTGATTGATGAACTGATATTGGAGACACCTGTTTTGACTCTGCCACACCCACGCATGCACCAGCGCCACTTTGTACTTCTTCCCCTTAACGACATGGCGCCACAGGTGAAACACCCGATTTTACACGAAACGGTCAATAACTTACTCAATGCACTGCCGGAAGTTGAAGGCATAACACGCATTAACGATACGTGGTAATCCGATGATCAAACTTATATTGCTGGCTTTATGTGGTTTTGTCTTTTACTCGATGATTTCGGGCCTGTTGCGACCGGGAAAAAACAGACGTCCGAAAAATCGCAGCAAAGAAGGGGAAGTGATGGTTGAAGACCCGCAGTGTGGGACCTATCTTCCTGAAAGTGAGGCAATTAAAGCTAATATTCATGGCAAGGAATATTATTTTTGCTCAAAGAAATGTTTAAAAGAATATAAAAAAATACAGAATCTCTAATCGTTTTTCACCCCCCCCCTAAGGAGTTATAAATGAAGTTTTTTATCGATACAGCAGAAGTGACGGAAATTCGTGCGGCCCATGACCTGGGCCTGGTTGACGGAGTCACGACAAACCCGTCCCTGATCGCCAAAAGTGGTCGCGATTTCAAAGAGGTTATCAAAGAAATTACCGGCATTGTGGATGGGCCTATTTCTGCTGAAGTTATAGCTCTGGATGCCGAAGGAATGTTAAGAGAGGGGCGTGAACTGGTTAAAATCCATAAAAATATCGTGATCAAGGTTCCGATGACAACCGAGGGATTGAAAGCAACCAAACAATTCAGTGCCGAGGGAATCAAAACCAACGTCACTCTGATCTTCTCCTCTCTGCAGGCTCTCTTGGCTGCAAAAGCGGGGGCCACCTATGTTTCGCCATTTGTTGGCCGTCTTGATGATATCGGCCATGAAGGGATGGAAGGTGTTGAACAAATCCGGACGATTTATGACAACTATGGGTATACAACTGAGATCATTGTCGCCTCGGTTCGTTCTCCACTTCATGTTCTTAATGCCGGTCTGATCGGTGCCGACATCTGTACTATCCCCTACGGTGTCATGTCGCAACTGGCAAAACATCCGTTGACCGACATTGGTATCGAAAAATTTCTTGCTGATTGGGAAAAAACAAAATAAAACCGTAGTTGAATGTTGATGAAGAACTAACAGGTTGGATTGTCTTGTTCCGACCTGTTTTTTATTATTCTGAAAATACCCTGATTTTTCAGCAACACATTCTACAACAATGTTATGTAGAATATCTGACATGTAAGCGGTCTGACCACTTGACAACCTGCCATTAACTCAGGTATACGCTAAAAGTTCAGTTTTTTAGATGCCATTTTCCTGTTTTCTGGGCTTCGTGTAAAAACGGATCCCGTCTCTATTTCTAACCATGTGAGGACGCAATGAACATTCACGAGTATCAAGCTAAGGCGATTCTGCGCAATTTCGGAGTTCCGGTTCCGGAAGGGCACGTGGTCTACAACAGTAACTCCGCCCGAGACTGGGCAAAACGACTGGGTGATGGTCCCTGGGCAGTTAAAGCTCAGATCCATGCCGGTGGACGCGGTAAAGGTGGTGGTGTCAAGATTGCCAAAACTGCAGATGAAGTCAAACAGTATGCAAGAGATATGTTTGGCATGACCTTAGTCACCCATCAAACCGGCCCTGAAGGAAAAATTGTTAAGCGGGTTCTGATCGAAGAAGGAAGCAATATTGCTGACGAATTCTACGTTTCTTTTCTCGTTGACCGGGCAACCGACAAAGTCACTTTGATGGCCTCCGCTGAGGGGGGGGTAAACATTGAGGAAGTGGCTGAAAAAACACCAGAAAAACTTTTCTTTGAAGCCGTGGACCCCGTTGTTGGACTGACCGCTTTCCAGGCCCGTAAAGTTGCTTTCAAATTGGGCTTTGCACTGCCTCAGGTGAAGCAGGCCGTCCCTGTGCTGATGAATCTCTACAAGGCATTTGTTGAATCTGACTGCTCCTTGCTGGAAATCAACCCGCTCATTCAAACGGCTGAAGGCAAGCTCATCTGTCTCGATGCCAAACTGAACTTTGATGATAATGCTCTTTTCCGTCATCTCCGGATCCGCGACCTTCGCGACTACGAAGAAGAAGATCCGATGGAAATTGAAGCAGGCCAATATGATCTTTCTTATATCGCTCTTGACGGCAACATCGGCTGTATGGTTAACGGTGCCGGTCTGGCTATGGCGACGATGGATATTATTCAGCTTCATGGAGCCTCCCCGGCCAACTTTCTTGATGTTGGCGGTAGCGCAACCATCGAACGGGTGACCGAGGCGTTCAAAATTATTCTCTCGGATACAAAAGTTGAGGGAATTCTGGTCAACATCTTTGGCGGCATCATGAAATGTGATGTTATTGCAACGGGTGTGGTCGAGGCAGCTAAGCAGGTAGGGATCAAGATTCCACTGGTTGTGCGTCTTGAAGGGACCAACGTCGAGCTCGGCAAAGAAATTCTTGCAAAGTCAGGGCTTGATATTGTCAGCGCTGATGGCATGGCCGATGCTGCTGAAAAAATTGTCAAAGCCGTCAACGGTTAAGGAGAAATAACAATGAGTATTCTGATCGATAAAAACACCAAAGTTATCACTCAGGGAATTACCGGTGCAACTGGTCTCTTCCATGCCCAAGGCGCCCGCGACTATGGCACACAGATGGTCGGTGGTGTGACTCCAGGTAAAGGTGGTCAAAGTATTGATGGGTTCCCAATCTTCAATACCGTTGAAGATGCCGTCAAGGAAACCGGCGCCACCGCATCCGTTATTTATGTTCCACCAATCGGTAGTGCTGATGCCATTATGGAAGCTGTTGATGCCGGTCTTGATCTGGTTATCTGCATCACTGAGGGTGTTCCTGTTCTTGATATGGTTAAAGTTCAAAAATACATGCAGGGTAGAGACTGTCGTTTGATCGGTCCTAACTGCCCGGGCGTTATCACTCCCGGTGAGTGTAAAATCGGTATCATGCCCGGCTATATTCATAAGCCCGGCCCCGTTGGTGTTGTATCCCGTTCCGGTACCTTGACCTATGAGGCTGTCTGGCAATTGACAAGTCGCGACATCGGTCAAACCACCTGTGTTGGCATTGGTGGTGACCCCGTTAACGGTACCAGCCATCTGGATACCCTGAAGATGTTTGAAGCCGATCCCGAAACTAAAGCGGTTATTATGATTGGTGAAATTGGTGGCGATGCTGAAGAGCAGGCTGCTGCTTTCGTTCGTGACCATATGACCAAACCTGTTGCCGCATTTATTGCTGGAGCCACTGCTCCTGCAGGTAAGCGGATGGGTCATGCTGGTGCTATTATCTCCGGCGGTAAGGGAGATGCGGCCAGTAAAAAAGCATTCTTGCGTGAGTGCGGTATCAGTGTTGCCGATTCCCCGGCAGACATGGCCGAGGCGCTGTTGAAAATCTGGCAGCCATAAGCATCTGCAAAAAATAGATTTACTTCCAGGGGGACAGGATTTTATTCTGTCCCCCTTTTATTTGCTCAAATTTAAAAATAAATGTATCCTAACAAAGTTGTTTAATTTCAGCTAAAGGGATTCCATGCCTGATCAATTTCGCAATCTTCTTGTCATTGATGATGAACCTTCCATGCGTCATATGCTGCGTCTGGTGCTGGAACAACATCACTACCGTGTCAGTGAAGCTCAGAATGGCGCGGAAGCGATCAATCTTATTTACAAAGAGAAGTTTGACGTCATCCTTTCCGATATCCGTATGCCTGACATGGATGGTCTGACTTTTCTGGAGCAACCGGAAGTCCGTGCTCTTAACAGCACCACTATCATTATGATGAGCGCCTATGGAAGTATTGATACCGCCCTGGAGTGTATGAAGCGGGGTGCATACGACTATATTTCCAAACCATTCAAACCCGACGAAGTTGTTCTGACATTATGTAAGGCTGAAGAGAGACAGGAGCTGCGACAGGAAAATCAACAGTTAAAGCAAGCCTTGGCAAAACAGGATGTAATTTTTTCCATTCAGGACATCGTTCATGCAAGCCCAAAGATGGAGCGGCTTTTAAAACTGGTACAAACAGCAGCTAAGGCGGAGTCTTCTATTCTGATCAGTGGAGAAACGGGAACGGGGAAAGAATTGATCGCCAAAGCACTTCATAGCGAAAGTGGTCGTAAAGGGCAATTTCTGGCAATCAACTGTAGTGCGATTACCTCGGGGCTACTGGAAAGTGAGTTGTTTGGGCATAAAAAAGGGGCTTTTACCGGCGCTGATCGGGAAAAACAGGGATTATTTTCTATCGCCAGCGGTGGCACATTGTTTCTCGATGAAATAGCTGACCTGCCTTTAGAATTGCAGCCAAAACTGCTCCGGGTTCTCCAGGAAGGAGAAATCCGAAAAGTTGGCGCAACGCGCGCTGAAAAAATCGATACGCGTGTTGTTGCAGCAGCAGGAACGGATTTGCAGGATGCGGTACAGAAAGGTCGTTTTCGGCGCGACCTTTACTATCGTCTTGCCGTTGTCGATATTCACCTGCCTCCGCTTCGGGAACGTCAGGAGGATATTGTTGTTCTGGCGGAACATTTCCTGACCCAACTTTGCGCTCGTGAAGGACGGCCGTTATTGCAGATAGATGCTACAGCAAAAAAAAATCTGACTGCCTACCATTGGCCGGGAAATGTTCGTGAGCTCGAAAACTACCTGGAAAAAGCGCTGATATTCAGCCCCGGAGAGGCTCTGGAACTTCCCCCCCTGCGGATTCGGCAAGCGCTTCCCGGAGAATTTAATCCCGATGAATATTCACTGAAAATCGCTTCTCGCAGGCTGGAAGAAGAATATATCCGTAAAGCATTAAACAAGACCGGGGGGAATCGGACTCAGGCTGCCGAGCTCCTGGAGGTCAGCTTACGTTCGCTGATGTATAAGTTGAAAGATTATGGGATTGAGTGATCTGTCAATAATCATCAAAGAAGACCGGCGAGTTTCATACAGACGAAAAACTTTTCTATCACAACATAGAAAAGTCCTCAAAAGAGGTCGCCCCAATACCTGCACCTGCCAAGGATTCATCGCTTTTTACCACTCACACCTCTTCGGGAGTATTTTCGTGGCTGAGGTTGAAGCTTTTTTCTAAATTCTCAATCATGAGTTTCTCTTTTAGCATCTAACGCATTAAGGGTTTTTACGATCGTTGCGCATGGTAAAAACCCTTAATGTATTGCATAAAACAGATCAGATCAGGTGCTGACCAGGCTGGATTCTTGCTTGGGCAGATAGTAGTAGTCGATTAAGCTGTAAAAGGCGCTCTCAATTTCAATCGGGTTCTGAGCTTCAACGGCCACACGCAGATCCAGTAGAGCGTTTTTGAGCGCAAAGACATGGGGGTTTTCCTTGCCTTCTTCCAGGATCGCATCAAAGCTGTCAATAATGTCCAGAGTCTTGGCTAGATCGTTTTTTGCGGAGGAAACAGGGAAACTTTTGGCAAACTTTGTGTAAGCTTTTTTAACTGTATCTGGCCACGCAATCGATGGTCCAATATTCGCAATGGCTTCGATAATCTTTTCCACTTGTGTTCTGGCTTCGTTACGCTGTCCACTGGAATACAGATTGTTGGCTTGAAAGATATCTCTTCCGATTTTGAGGGCTTTCTGTTTTTTCGGATGGAGGTATTCGCTCTTATCAATGCCGACTTTAATGATGTGCTGACAAATTTGCAAAGTTGTGATGGGGTCATTGAACATTTTGCTTCTATTCCCAAAACGTTCATGCAGAATATCTCCAACCAGTTCAATACTCCCTGTCAAGTAAGACGCCATTTCAATTTTCTCCTCTGCTAAAAAAATCTGAGATATGGGTGTTGTTTTTATAATCGATGTAAGCGGCTACTGTTGGTGTTTTCAGGACTTACTTTACATTTGAGTCAATTGTCGTAAATCTGACTCAGAAAATACTCCGCACAAGTAACGGGGAGTTGATCTTGTCGCTTTTAAAGTATCTCTTTCAAGGAGGTAAATCAACTCTTTTGAATATCTTTTGGAATTTTTATCTTAAACTCAACCTGTTGATATTCTTAATTTTTTATAGAAATGTCTGGATTTTGGAAAATTTTTACCTGTTTCAAAATAGGAAATTGACAGAGTCAAAAATATGCTTCCTGACGTAGCTAGTTATAGTTCCCATTGCCGATAATAATGTGATTGAGACCTCGGGCCTCCATTCAATCACCAACTTTTTTAAAGCTGCTGTGTTCTTGATACTCAGTGGAATTATGAATTGCCGGAACTTGTTTTAGGGTTATTATCGTCAGTGAAAATAGGACTCAACTGTTCTTATGGATTGTCAAGTCCGAGATTTTTCATCCGTCGCCAAAGCGTCACACGGCTCATACCGAGCATTTTGGCAGCCTTGTTTTTGTTGAAGCGAGTTTCCTTTAAGGCAAGCAAGATGGAGTCCGCTTCGCTGCTATTGCGGGTCTTGGTCAGTTGTTTATGAACATCTTCAGGTTCGGCGTCGGTAACTTCTTGACCATCTCCAGTATAATATTCCTGTAGCTCTTCATAAAGTTCATCAAACACATCGCCGTCGAATTTTACTTTACAGAGCAGGGCCATACGTTCTGCAAAGTTTTTTAGCTGTCTTACGTTGCCTGGCCAAGGATAGCAATAAAGTAATTTCATATAGTTAGCAGGGATCTTTATTGCGGTGATGTTATGTTCTTTTGCTGAAGTCTTCAGGAAACTTTCCATTAGCAAGGGGATATCTTCAGTGCGTTTACGCAGTGGGGGAAGTTTGATTTGGAGAACGTTAATGCGGAAGTAGAGATCAGAGCGGAAATTTCCCTCGCGCGATGCGACAGCAAGATCACGGTTAGCCGCAGCAATGATGCGGACATCAATCGGAATCATTCGGTCGGAGCCGATCCGCATTACCTCTCGTTCCTGCAACACTCTTAGCAAGCGAGTTTGAACTGACAGAGGCGCAGCAGAGATTTCATCAAGAAAAATGCTGCCGGCATGTGCCAGCTCAAACATGCCTGGTTTTCCACCTTTACGAGAACCAGTAAAGGCCCCTTCTTCGTAACCGAACAATTCACTTTCAAGCAGATGCTCCGGGATAGCAGCGCAGTTAATTGATACGAAGGGCTTGTCTTTTCTGTGGCTTAAGTTGTGGACACTTTGTGCAATGATCTCTTTACCTGTTCCGGTTTCTCCTGTAATCAAAATCGTTGAGTTTGTCTTGGCAAAACGTTTAACTCTAGCGATAAGTTCTTTCATTTCTTGACTGCTGTGCAGATAGTTATCGAGGGTATGAGAGGCGATCAGTCCTTTTGATAGCTTTTTTCTGACCTTGTTTTCTGTTTTCATCAGGTTGCCAACATCAGTGAAGGTTGAAACACCGCCAACGACTTGATTTTCCAGGATGATAGGTATGTGATTGAAAACAAAACTTTTGTTGTTTATTTTTTCGATATTGTCGCTGATGGTTCTCCGTTCATTGATTGATCTTAGTATTTGTGGAGATTTGATCAGTGATGAGATTTTTTTCCCCAAGGTTTCTTTTTCATCTGTTCCCAGCAAGCTTTGTGCTTTGGTATTGATCGCTGAGATGCTGCCTTTGCGATCAACGGCGATGATGCCCTCTGATGTTGCGTTGATAACCGTTTGATATTTATGGGAGATTTCGTGCTCTTGACGGTTGGACATAATAACCGATTTGGCATCCTCTATGGTGGAAACAATAGTTCCCTTGGAGCTTGAGATTTCAGCGGTTTTAAAGCCGTAGCCTTTAGCAATACTTACTGAATGGCCCCCGCCAACGATTACCTCTATTCCCTGCTGGGAGGCTTGGGAAATGATTTGTTCGAGACTGGCTTTATCCGTGTAGATCTGCTGTACGACATTGATATTCATTGCCTGAAAAAGCTCATCAAGGTGCTCAAGTCGGCTGCGAAAAATCGGCAACAAGATTTTATTACCCATTTTTGATGCCTCTTTAAGTCGTAGGATCAGATCCAGATCCGACTGGGGGAATGTCAATACCGGGATCTGAAGGTTCTCGCGTAGAAGATGGGCAGTTCCCCGACGGCTGAGGATAATTTCAATGCCGTCCCGAACCATCTTTTTGGCCACAGGAAGCGCTAGATCCAAACCATGATTGGAAATGTGCGGCTCTATCTCTTCGTCAGTGGCGGCATGGTTTTTAATGTGCTCGACCATTGTTGAGTTGGAAGCGAATATGCCTATCTTGAAGGTTTTTTTTTCCATAAGAGAAACCCTTTTATGTCTTGTCGTCTGCTTGATGTTTCAGATTGTTTCAATATAAATAGCAAAACGTTTCTTCTCTGGGAAGAAAAAAACGGCTTTATATATTAGTGAAAAAAAATATCATTTTGTAAAATGATGTTTCATATGGATTTCTTGCTAAACAGGAATGCTTTCTTAAAAACTTGGCACGTCCCCTGTATAGAGCTATCCAGAGAAAATCGGGAGTCTTCACCAAAGCAGCATATCTGTTTTTCCCGTCTGTATTCCTCTATTAGCAAAATAGTCACAGTAATAATTTATTTAAGTAGCAGCCAAACGAATGTAGGCGGACCTATTACGAGCAAGAAATTGGGAGCGAGGAAAGAACACGATGTTTGAGAGTTTTGTAGATGGTTTTTTTATTATCATGCACTGGGATAACATGCTGGCGATTTTTCTGGGACTCTATATGGGTTGTACGGTGGGGGCTTTGCCCGGCCTGTCTCCATCGATGGCAATAGCTCTTGCCGCGCCTTTTACTTTTGGCTTGCCTCCAGTTGCAGCACTGTCTTTTTTGCTGGGAGTCTACAAGGGGGGGGTCTATGGGGGGTCTCTAAGTGCTATCCTTCTGGCAACTCCGGGAACGCCTGAGGCTGCGGCAACGCTCTTTGACGGCTATCCTCTTGCTCGTCAGGGGCGTGCCCGTCAAGCACTTGATGCAGCGCTATATGCGTCCATTGGCGGCGACCTGATCGGCACTATCATCCTGGTGTCAGCGGCACCTTTTGTGGCGCATTATGCGCTGAAAATTGGTCCTGTCGAGATGGTGCCTATGATTTTGGTGGCTTTGGCCATCATTATTACGACTTTGGGTGCCGACAAGATTAAAGGCTTCATTGCTGCATCGATCGGGGCAGTGGTTGCTCTCATCGGGATCGACCCCATGGAGGGGAGCACCAGGTTTATTTTTGGAAATTTTGAGCTCAGTGATGGCGTCTCTTTGATTCCGTTTCTAGTCGGACTGTTTGCTGTTCCTGAAGTTGTTTCAGTTGTTGTTCAGTCTTTGCGTAAGAGGGGTAGCTCCCAAAACGGATCTGAACATGATGAACCGGAGATTACAGTTCAGGGAGAGAGGTTGAAGTTTAAGGAAGTTATTCCTTATTGGAAGACTGTTTTGCAAAGCGCCATAGTCGGGAGTGGTCTTGGCGCACTACCCGGGCTTGGTTCGACGGCTGCCGCATTTACTTGTTATGGGTTAGCCAAAAAAACTTCAAAACATCCGGAGAAGTTCGGTAAGGGTAGTATTGAGGGAATCCTCGCTTGTGAAACCGGCAATAACGGCACCTGTGGTCCTGCTCTTATCCCGTTGCTGACTCTGGGAATTCCTGGTAGTTCGACAACAGCCGTTTTGTTCGGCGCGCTGCTGATGTACGACATCGTTCCCGGTCCAAAGATCTTCATTGAGAATGGCCCCATTGTTTATGCGATCTTCATTGGCCTGATTATCGGCGGTCTTATGCTTTACCCTGTTGCAACCTCTGTTATTAAATATGCTGCCAAAGGGATTTACAAAATCAATCAGGGGCTGTTGTTTTCAGGTATTTTTCTGCTCTGCTTTACTGGTTCCTATGCTATTCGCAATAGCATGATCGATGTTTACTGTATGGCTTTTGCCGGTATGCTTGCTTTTGTCATGCGCTACTTTGGGCTTCCACTTGGTCCCACTTTGATCGCTTTTATCCTTGAGCCGATTCTGGAACGTTCCTTCCGTCAAGGTTTAATGATTTCAGGGAACGAGATTTCAGCACTGTTTTCATCTCCGATAGCAATTTTCCTTTGGATTGTTATGTTGATTGTTGTTCTTTCTGGGCCACTCAAGAGGCTAATGACTGGTAGAAAGGTAAATGCCAAAGGGATAGCGGGAGGAAAAGATACGGCAGTGGACTAAATAATCGAAAACCATTTGTTGAAATAGAAGCTTACACTCACGATAAGGAGGAAAAATGTACCGAGTAAAGAGAAGATTGAGTCCCGTTCGTTTTTTTGTAACATTGTTGATTGCACTGCTACTGGCCGTACCGGCTATGGCGGCTGATTATCCCTCTAAGCCGATCAAAATTTATTACGGTTATCGAGCTGGTGGAACAGCTCATACTTCGCTGCAACCTTTGGCTAGGGCGCTGGAAGAGATTCTTGATACTCCTGTTGTTCTTGTGGAGAAGTCTGGTGCGGGTGCCACGATTGCTGGTGGGCTGGTTTCACGGGCTAAGCCGGATGGGTACACGCTTGGTTTGATCAAATCGACGACCATCACGACGGCACCCCATGAGCTGAAACTGCCTTATTCTCCGTCGTTGGATCTCACCCATCTCTTCGCCTATGCCGGACCAGCTTCGGCATTTGCGGTAAGGGCTGATGCCCCTTGGCAGAACTGGGAGGAGTTTATTGATTTTGCCAATCAGAACCCTGGAAAAGCCGCTTGGACGGCAACGGCAAAAACCGGGACCCAATACCTCCTGATGAAGCATATTGGCAAGATGGAAGGTATTGACTGGAATGGTGTGCCGGTAAAGGGAGGAAGTAATGCGATGAAGCTTGTGCTGGGAGGCCAGGTGGATGGCTATGCCTCTTCTGGGAGCCATGTTTCACATGTGAAATCGGGGAGTGCCCGGGTTTTGGTGGATTTTGGTATCAAGAGTTCTTTTGCTGGAGTACCAACACTCGAGGGCCTTGGTTACAAGGGCCTTGCTATTAAAGGCGAACCTTACATCATAGTCGGACCCAAAGGTCTCCCTGAGGATATCCGTGACACGCTGGTTGCTGCTTTTATTCAGGCTGCACAAGCTCCAGAATATGTGAAAATTGCCCAAAAGTTCAACATGCAGCAGATGAATCTTCACGGCGATGAGTTGGAAGCAATGTTGACTGAAGGAAGTGCTCTGGTGACCATGTTGCTTGAGTCTGCAGACGAATCGAAATAATTCGCTTAAGAACAAGCTCGGCTGGGAGGTGGTTTTTCCACCTCCTTGTTGGGTTGGGAAGGAACCTGTTATGGAAAGTCAAGAAACAAAAGGTCTCATCGAAGTTGTTGTCGCTGGGATCTGTGCTCTGATCGGTTTGCTGTTGATATTCTATGTGATTCCTAGGCAGGTTATGGATTCCGGAGAGCCGATCCCCAATGCTCGGACTTTTCCCTATGTTATTGCCTCGTTCTTTGCTCTATTGAGCGGTGTTTGGGCTATTATCGCCTGCCGTGGTTGGTTGAAAACAAGGGCTAAAGCAGATTTCAGTCCGTTGTTTCTGGGGCTGAGTATGAGTGCTTGTGTGGTGGTGATTGCTATGTTGATAGATTGGTCCGGTTATCTTCTTGGCGGTCTGGTGGCAACATTTTTAGTGTTTGTTGCCATTGAAGGAAAGGGAAAGTGGCTAAGGGCAGCTGTTTTCTCAGCTGTTATGGTTGTGGCTTACGCACTCTTTTTTGAAAATGTTCTAAATATTGAAGTTCCAGCTGGTTTCTTAAGTTTTTCCAGTGTGCTCGGTTGATGAACGTCATGAGTGTCCACTCAAATGGACGTTGGGTTTTGGAGTCGCCATTATAGGGTGTTTTCAGGTTTTTCCCTCTTGGCAAAAAGAGCTTTTGCAGATTGAAATAAATGAATTTACCGATTGAATTGATTTTGGGTGTTACAACAACAATGACATCGTTGGTAGCCGCCACCTTGGGGCTTGGTGGCGGGTTGCTGTTGATTGCGGTATTGCCGGCCTTTATGGTACCAGCCGCTGTGATTCCCTTGCATGGTGCAACCCAGTTGGCGAGCAATCTCTCAAGGCTTTATTTTTCCAGGCAGTACATTCAGTGGGCACTGTTACCGAAGTTCTTACTTGGTTCTCTGGTGGGCCTTGCTCTATGCGGCACTCTTTTGGTCAATCTTCCGACGCGGTATATTCCTGTTTTCATTGGCGTCTATATTCTGCTGACGATCTGGAGCAAGCGCTTTTCCAGGTTTATTGAGGGTTATGAAAGTTTCTACTTGGCTGGTGCGCTTCAATCAGGACTTGGCTTGCTGGTGGGGACGACCGGTCCACTGGCCACGACAATGCTGAGTAAAATGAATCTGGATAAGAACCAGATTATTGCTACTAATGCTCTCTTTTTGGCATCTAGTCATTGCGCAAAGATCGCCATCTTCATTGTGGCTGGTTTTGCTTTCAGCGAATATTTGCAGCTCTTGTTGTGGATGATCGGAGGAGCCGTATTGGGCTCTTTTCTTGGTACTCAGGCGAGGCAGCTGATTAGTAGCAAAGCCTTTGGCGTGATTCTTAATCTGGCGCTGACTTTTTTAGCGTTGCGTATGCTCATAAAAGTATTTTTGGCCTGATCTTTTCTCTAACATAGTTTTCAGAAAAAGAGCCCTTCCATTTTTGGAGGGGCTCTTTGCGTTTCTCTCCAGCTGTGAAATAGATATGAAACAAATAGTTAATAATATGAAATAATATTTTGTTTGTGTTTCGTTCGGGAAGAGGTAATTCTTGATAACTATATGAAATAACAGAGATTAATATATTTAAAAATAAAAATAAAATCTGGCACAATCCATGTAAATAGCTTCTTGTATGCGAACTATACTCATTACTAAAAGAGCAAAAGGAAGAGTAAAATGATCGAAATTACAAAAGGCTATGACGTGCTTGTCATTGGTGGAGGAAATGCCGCCCTGTGCGCTGCGATCAGTGCTCGGGAAGCGGGGTCGAGCGTTCTGATTTTGGAGCATGCCCCCAAGGATTATCGTGGGGGAAACAGTCGGCATACCCGCAATCTGCGATGTGCCCATGATGGACCAACACAGTTTTTAGGTGGCGAATACACCGAAGAAACTTATTTCCAAGAGTTGCTTAAAGTGACTGGTGGGAAAACCGACAAAAAGCTGGCCAGAATGATGGTTCGTGAATCGGCTAATGCTCCCAATTGGATGTATGAACGTGGTGCACGTTTCCAACATATTCAGGGAACCTTGGGGCTGGCACATTCCAATCCATTTTTTCTCGGTGGTGGTACGGCTTTACTTAACGCTTTGTATAATAGGGCCAGCAAACTGGGTATTGAAGTCATCTATGATTCAGAGGTATTGGCTCTTGATGTTGTCGGTGGCGAATTCCGCTCGGCTACTGTTCGCAGCCGGGCTTTTACTTACGAGGTGATGGCAAAGACTGTTATCGTTGCTTCCGGTGGTTTTCAATCAGATATCTCGTGGCTCAAAGAGGCCTGGGGGGAGGCTGCCGAAAACTTCATTATCCGTGGCACTCCATATAATAAAGGTAAGATACTGAAAGAGTTGATTTCCAAGGGTGCCAAGGCAATTGGTGATCCGCAGCAGTGTCATGCTGTTGCTGTTGATGCCCGTTCACCGCAATTTGATGCAGGAATTGTCACCCGCCTCGATTGTGTTTCCTTTGGCGTTGTGGTCAACAAGAATGCCGATCGTTTCTATGATGAAGGCGAGGATTTCTGGCCCAAACGTTATGCCATTTGGGGGCGCTTGGTCGCGGGGCAGCCAGACCAGATAGCCTATTCAATCATCGATTCCAAGTCGATTAATCTCTTTATGCCTCCTTTATTCCAACCGGTGCAGGCTGACAGCATCCGTGAACTGGGTGGTAAACTCGGTCTCGATGTTGACAGGTTTGAAGAAACGATTAGTAACTACAACGCCGCGGTCAAGCCAGGGACCTTCAACAAAGAGGAGCTGGACGATTGCTCTACTTTTGGTTTGGAACCTGCTAAGACGCACTGGGCCCGTCGCCTTGATAAACCGCCGTACTACGCCTATCCACTTCGCCCCGGAATAACCTTTACTTATCTTGCGCTCAAAGTTGATGAAAAAGCACGGGTTATAATGCAGGACGACAAACCAGCAAAAAATATTTATGCAACAGGAGAAATCATGGCGGGAAACATTCTTGGAAAGGGATACATGGCTGGCACCGGCATGACAATTGGAACCGTTTTTGGCCGTATTGCAGGTAAGGAGGCCGCAAATTATGTTACTCAATAATTCATCAACAATGTTGAAAGATGCAGCACAACTTTTGAATTCAGAAGAAGCAGAAACGCCTTTGGTTAAGGAAGCCCGGCGGATTATGGAGGTTTGTAACTCCTGTCGCTACTGTGGTGGTTTTTGTGCTGTTTTTCCGGCCATGGAGTTGCGCCGCTCATTTTCTCGTGGCGATTTGGAATACTTGTCCAACCTCTGTCACAATTGCACTAGCTGTTTTCATGCCTGCCAGTACGCACCGCCGCAGGAATTCGATATCAACAACCCGAAGATCATGGCTGAGTTGCGGGCAGAAACTTATGAAAAGTATGCGTGGCCTGCTCCTCTGGCTAAGCTGTTTCATCGTAACGGCACCGTAATGTCTTTGATTGTGGCATTTAGTGTGATGGCAGTTTTGATCCTGACATTCATGTTGCAAAGCAAGAATGTGATCTTCTCAGCCTACCAGGGAGCAAATTCATTTTACCAAATTATTCCTTATAATGTCATGATTGGAGTTCCGATTGTCATTATGGCTTTTTCAGTATTCGCTCTGTTCATGGGAGTGATCCGTTTTGCCAGGGGAACCGGCTGGAAAATGAGTGAGATGATGAATCCAGCGTTGATGACGCGAGCTATTATTGATGTGTTATTGCTACGATATCTTGGCGGCGCCGGAGATGGATGCAACTACGAGGATGACACCTTTTCGCATAAGCGAAGATATTTCCACCAAACCCTGTTTTTTGGATTTATGCTCTGTGTTGCGTCGACTACTGCTGCTGCCATTTATGACCACATCTTTCACTGGCCTGCCCCCTATCCCTTGACCAGTTTTCCGGTTGTCAGTGGTACTCTGGGCGGTGTTGGTCTATTGATTGGTACCAGCGGTCTGTTCTGGACCAAAATGAAGCGGGATAAGCGGCCGTTGTCGGAAAGCCTGCTTGGTATGGACATTTCTTTCATGCTTGTGTTGTTCTTGACCAGTTTGAGCGGTCTGCTGTTGCTCTTCATGCGGGAAAACACCATGATGGGTAGCCTATTGATCCTGCACCTGGGGCTGGTGGCCGGACTGTTTATTACCTTGCCTTACAGTAAATTCGTACATGCAATCTACCGTTTTGCCGCGTTGGTTCGTTATGCTGGGGAGAAGCGATCCAACCCGCGTGGTGATGGGATTGTTTGAGTCAATTTGCGAAAAAACCAACTGACAATCTCTGCTTTGACCCGAGAGGCACGGATTTCCTATCTGGATATATTGAGGTTGAATTAACAAAAGAGAAGACCTGCTCTTAATTTGTTATCTCTCTAAATGTAAAAAACAACGAGAGATTGTGTTTCAGCAAATGAGAGTAACGGTAGGAAATTTAAAATGAAATCCTGAACTGCTGTTAGATTCGTCTATTTCTGGTGGTTGTTGGCGCACCTGAAGCTCTTTTCCTTTTTTCAGGTGCGCATTTTTTAAAAAAACAACAAAAGATTTGTGATTTTAACCCGGTGTCAAGAGACTTGTCGCCTTTAACTGAACACAGAAAAGATGTATTTGAGACCGTTTGGGGAAACACATACTCTAAAGCGTATCTGACCATTATAATTCAGAAGGCAAGCGGCTCCAGTGCTCTTTCCCTTGAAGTTCCGGTTGAAGAGGTTAATACCTCACTTGCATCCTTTGAAAGCGAGTTATTCTCATTGGGAGATGAATCAATTGATTTTCTAAAGCCGACCAAGATAGGACGACCACAGGACTGGAGTCCTGAAGAGAAACTTGCAATTGTGCTTGAAGCAGCTTCTTTGAGTGATGCAGAGCTTGGTGCTTTTTTGCGCAACAAAGGCTTGCATGAAGTCCATGCCAGCACGAAAAAAATGTTTCAGACAACCCCAATCATGAGTTAGATGATGGTTTTTTTGTCGGGACTGATGCAAAAGACAGCAGATCAGACGTTCCGGGGAGGTCATTTTTACAACAGCCCCCGATCTGCCAGACTGACATATTCTCCATTGCCGATAATAATATGATCGAGTACCCGTACCCCCATTAAATCACCGACTTGTTTAAGACGTTCAGTGATTTCGATATCTTCATGACTGGGGGTTGGATCGCCGGAGGGGTGATTGTGAATAAACAGGACAGCTGCTGCAGATTCTTTTAAAACCGGAGCAAAAACTTCACGGGGGTGAACAATACTGGCGCTGAGACTTCCCTCAGAGATCTGCACCTCTTTAATCAGTCTGTTCTTGGTGTCGAGAAGCAGGGCCAGAAAAACTTCTTTGCGGTAATCGCAGAGACGTTCATGGAAGTGGTGAAAGGCATCCTGAGAAGAACTATAGGTTTGCCCTGCCTGTAAGCGGTGGTCGGCAAAGCGTCGGGAAATCTGAAACAGAGCCTGAATTTCAGCGGCTTTGGCGGGGCCGATACCGGTAAGCTGACAGAGTTCGCTGATACTGGCAGTCGCCAGTTGGCGCAAAGAACCGAAGCGGCTCAACAGGCTTCTAGCCAGATCGACTGCACTGCTTTTACTGGAAGAATCACCGGTGCGAATAATCAGTGCCAGCAACTCCGCGTCGGTCAGCTTTTCGGCGCCGAGCGCCAACAGTTTTTCCCGTGGCCGTTCATCTGCCGGCCAATCCTTGATGCGTCGCATTTCCCCCTCCTTTGTGAATCATGTGTTGCGAATATCGATCAGTGCAGAGCTCCGTTTTGATCCAGCAGGTCTGCAACCGCTTCGGCAAGTTTCTTATATCCTTGATCATTGAGATGGATCGGGTCACTTTTATACTGGTTGTCAGAGAGAAGATCCTTCAATGTTCCAGAGAGTAACGGAATGTTTAATTCATCGGCCAATTCCTGATAGAGAGGAACATCTTCAAGTCCAAAACCCAGTTGCGGAACGGCAATCAAAACCACCTTGATATCACGTTGATTTGCTGCTTCATACATGTAGCGTAAATTGGTTTTTAATTGCTGCCGGTCCAGTTTACGGATGATGTCATTACCACCATGGCAGAGGATCAGGAGCTCGGGTTTCACTTTATCGAGGACCCCCGGCAGTCGCGTCACCCCCTCAGAGCTTACTTCTCCCGAAACTCCTGCGTTGACCACCTTGCGGGCAATATAGCGGTTCAGTTGTGCAGGGTAGTTGGATTCAGGTCGTGCTCCGACGCCGGTTGTCAAGCTGTCGCCAAAAGCCAAGACAACATCGTTAGGGCGCAGAAACGACAAGGAATTTGTCTCTTTATCGCAGGCGACAAGCAGTAACAAAACAAATATGCTGCAGATCAGAATGCTGAATGATTTCATTAGTTCTTCTTTCTCCTTATGGATAGCCATCAACGAAAAAACGCCCAATTTCGGTAAAAACCTCATCACTGTGACCTCGGACGATCCGGGCCGGGGGCAATGAGCGGAGAAACATGCGTCCGTAGCCTTTTTTTACCACACGTGTGTCCAGAATCAAAACCACTCCTCGATCATTGCGGTGTCGAATCAGTCGACCAAAGCCCTGCTTAAAGCGGATGACCGCTTGAGGTACTGTATATTCCATGAATGGATCGCCTCCCCGGAACTCTATGGCCTGTGCCCGGGCTTCAAGAACTGGCTCTGTGGGGACCCGGAATGGCAAGCGAGCGATAATGACCTGTTCCAGTGAACGTCCAGGGACATCGACCCCTTCCCAGAAGGAATCGGTGCCAAAAAGGATACTGCTCTCATCTTCGGCAAAACGCTTGAGCAAGCGGTGGCGATTTTCCCCACCCTGTCGTAAGCAACGTAAGTTTTGTGCTTCAAGAACCGGTGCTAGTTCATCATGAACCTGACGTAGCAGGGCATAGGAGGTAAACAAAACGAAACTACGTCCCTGACTGCATAACAGGGCTTTTTCCACCGCATCCCGCACTGCTTCCGAAAAACCGGGCTTACCGGGTTCCGGGAGGTCAGAGGGTATGGCAACCAAAGCCTGTTGTTGATAGTCAAAGGGGGAATCAAGTGCGAGTTCCACCAGACGGTCAGGCTCAACGCGGTCAAGGCCGACTCGAGAATGAAAATAGCCAAAAGCACCAGCGACAGTCAAGGTTGCACTGGTCATGACGAGGCTGCGCAAACGCTGATAGAGAGCTTTATCGAGACTTTCTGCAACTTCCAGAGGTGCTTGACAGAGGCTGGTAATCAACCCCTTATTTCGGCCAATCCGCCCTTCACGAACCTCAACCCAGACGCAACTATTTTCAGCCACGGATTGAAAAGAAGCCAGATCTGCCGCCATCCCTTCGAGTCGCCCGGAAATCCCGCGCAGATCGACCAGGGACGAATTCAATTTTTCGGCAACGGACTCGGGGAGATCTTCTGCGGTTCGCAATAAGCCCACCAGCCCTTGTGCCAATTCGGAGCTGCCAATCCGTAAGCGTTCAACCTGCTTACATATTTCCAGCCAGATGGGTGTCTGCATGAAGTCCGGTAAAATCCGGTGTTTCAGTTCAAATTTGGCACTGACCGGTTTGCCAAGAAATTCGGGTAACTCTTCAGCAATACTCTGAAATTCATCCAGCGCCAGATCCAGCAACTGTTGGCGTTTGTTGAGGAGTGACTCGATCTCACCATGCAACCCTCGGTAGAGTTGATCCAGTGAATCGGGCAATTCCTGAGAGAGTTGATCGAGAAATCGCGGCAGTAACCCCTGATTCAATTTACGTGGATGACGTAACCGGTTCAGAATTCGTGAAAAAGTAAACCTTGTCAGTTGTGAAGAGAAGTAGTTGGTGGCAACATCTTCAAGATGGTGAGCTTCGTCCAGAATTGCCCGTTCAAACGGCGGGAGGACTGCAGTTGCCGAATAGTTGTCGGTCTGCTGTCGCAAGGCCAGGTCAGAGAGCAGCAGAGCATGGTTGACAACCAGAATGTCGGCACGAGCTGCACGTCTCCTGGCTTTGTGAAAAAAGCACCGGCTGTAATATTGACAGCGGACCCGGGCACATTGATCCGCCTCACAGCAGACTTCCTCCCATGCCTGATAGCTGGGGATAAAAGAAAGGTCTTCCTTGGACCCATCGCCGGTATTTTCGGCCCATGTGAGTATCTGTTGAAGTTCTTCAACTTGCTGCTGGTCAAAAAGGCCAAGTTCGCGCCCGGCTGTTTCTCCCCGTCGCAGGCAGAAGTAATTACTGCGTCCTTTGACCAGAACTGCGTAGAACTCAATTCCGGTCGACCGTTGCAGGAAAGGGAGGTCTTTACGAATCAATTGTTCCTGCAGATTGATGGTCCGGGTTGAAATAACCACCCGCTCCTGATTGGCTCTTGCCCAGAGAAGGGTTGGAACCAGATAAGCCAGACTTTTCCCCGTGCCGGTGCCCGCCTCGACAACAGTCAGCTGACCTTTGTTAAAAGCATCAGCAACGGCAAAGGCCATCTGCAGCTGTTCCGGGCGATCTTCATAATCAGGAAGTTTCTGAGCGATGACGCCATCTGCGCCCAGCAGACCGGCAATTTCAGCGGGATCAAGTTTTTGGGTGTCTTTCTCGGCAAACGCTTCGACGACCCGATACAGGTTCTCGACGCTATTATCAATAATATAGAATCCGACCCCTAAAGCACCAAATTGTGCTGCAACTTCAATATCAGCACCTGAGGGATGTAGATTGCCTGTGGGGTGATTATGGAGAACAACATCACCATAACTGCAAGTCTGAAGAATAGCAGGGACGGCATTTTCTGAGCCACGAGCCAACACTTCGACCTGCACAATCCGCCGCTCGGCATCTGTTTGCCCGAGGACAAAGACTTCGTTCCCATCCGCTTCTTTGATGGCATAGCGAAGCTGATCAATACTGTCAGGAGAAATGAAATTCAACATAGCGGGCGATTATAGAGGAAGAATGATAATAAAGGGGAAGTAAAATTGACTCAGACCGGGAAATTCGGTTGTGTGACTTCCCACTCGTTTTGTGGGCAACTGGTAAAACTTAACGGGTTCAGAGTATAATGTGGTAGTATTTCCTGTTGAATAATAATCTTTGGCAATAACATTGAGGCTTTTGGATGGGGAATAAAGTGGTTCACGCATTCCTGTATCGATACCGATTATTTCATTTTTTCGGCATCTTGTTGTCTGCCTGTAGCTTCATCTGTTTTCTTGCTTGTCCTGCAAAATCCGAAGAGCCGGTTATTTTTTTCTCTACACAAATGCATCCGCCGAAAGAAGCTTTTGCCATGAGAAGTTCGGTTCTGTCAACATTTCCCGGCAAAGTTGAATTTGTTCCCTATTCTGGCCGGGTTTTCATCGATAAGCTTTTAAGTTCAAAGGGATTATCTGCTGATTTGATCGGCGGTGACATGAGCGATTTCATTACGCTTAAGGATGCCAACTTGCTGCGGCCTTTTACTGCAGATGCGGCAACGCTCGTGCAGCGGGAATATTTACCTGGGCTTCTGGAATTGGGACAACTTGACAATGCTCAATATTTTATTCCCTGGATGCAAGCAACCTATCTGATGGTTGCCAGACGTGATGCCTTGAAATACCTGCCCAAACAAGCGCAGTTGGACCATCTCAGCTATGATCAGTTTATTGACTGGGCCGCGAATATTCATGCAGCGACCGGAACCCCCAAGTTGGGTTTTCCAGCCGGCAATCAGGGTCTTTTCCACCGCTTTATTCAAGGATACCTGTATCCGTCTTTTACCGGTGGAATGATTTCCACATTCCGTCATCCGCGGGCTGTGGTCATGTGGCAAAGGCTTCGGGACCTCTGGGAACACTGCAATGTTCATTCGCTCAGCTTCAGCAGTATGTATGAACCGTTACAGAGCGGGGAGGTGTGGTTGGGCTGGGACCACAGCGCACGATTGTTTGACATTCTTAAACAGAATCCTGAAGATTTTATTGTTTTCCCGGCACCAGTTGGCCCTCAAGGTCGTGGTTTCATGATTGCTCTCACCGGACTTGGGTTGCCACAAAAGCAGCCTGTGCCAGGAACTCTCAGCTTGATCGATTTTCTGCTTTCCCCGGCAACTCAGCAAAAGATTCTGGAAATTTCCGGTTTTTTCCCTGTTATTAAGCTCCGGGACGAGACTTTGCCGCCCCGATACCTGCAAAACATGTCACAAACAGTATCGCAGGAAGTTGCAGACCCCCAAGCTATCATCAGTGTTCTCCCTTATGGGTTCGATGATTTTTCTGAGCAGTTCAATCAGATCTATAAAAATAGTTTCACGAAAATTGTTCTGCGCCATAAGGACATTGTCACCGTGGTGAATGAGCAGACAGAAAAACTGCGTAATCTCTTGGCGTATTCATACGCGACCTGCTTTCCCCCAGATCCTCCGAGCCTGGGACCTTGTCCGGTCTATTAAATGAACCAGTTAAAGTGGCGCCAACAGATTATTTTTGTTGTTTTGGGACTGCTTGCCGTCAGTCTGCTGATCGGAGGGATACTGTTTCAGCAGCGACTCCATTCAATAAAGCAGAATTTACCGATTTCGACAGTTTCCCAACATCGCAGTCTTTCCGGATTGATTCAGGAATTGAATGAGTTGGCGGTGAATTTTGAAACAGCGAACGTTGCTCCTTCGCCAGATCGTTTTGATGCGCTCAGTATCAGTATCGACATTACACTTACCTTGTCTGAGGCCTTTTTTGACAGCATCAATACCACGCAACATGCAGGTCTTATAGGCTTCATCGAACAGGATCTCAGTGAGATTTTGACTGAAATCGATACCCTCATTGAACGCCGGGAAAAGTTTGTTCAACATCGGGCGGCAGCAGTTCTTTTACGCTTGCAAGGAGCGATTGAAGCTCTGCAGAGTATTTATCTCGAAGCAAATCAACAAGCATTTACCAGTTTGTCTCTACAAGCCGGGCAGATTGAAAAACTTGGGCTGACGGTGACCCTGACCGGTATGCTTTTAGCTTTGACAATTATGTCCATCGCGCTATTGCTTTACTTGCATTTTCGTTCCGCCCGAATGTTGTCCGAAGCCCGCGAACGGGTATCGATCCTTTCCTCTGCCATTGAACAAAGTCCTGTATCGGTTGTTATTACCGATCCTCTCGGTCGTATTGAATATATCAACCCCCGGTTCAGTGAAGTCAGCGGCTATAGTTCGGAAGAAGTTTTGGCACAGGATGAGGATATCATCAGTTTCGGACAATCAAGTTCGGAGTTTTTTGCCCGCAATAAAGACGGTATTCTTTCGCAGCAGGTTTGGCATGGAGAGCTCAAAAACCGGAAAAAAAACGGTTCAGAGCTTTGGGAGTCTGTTTCCGTCTCCCCCCTTTACGACAGTGCCGGAAACGTGAAGCATTTTATAGCGATGAAAGAGGATATCACCGACAAAAAAGCAACGGAAAAGGCGTTGCAGGAAGCAATGGAAAGAGCAGAACAGGCAACACAGGCAAAAACCGACTTTCTGGCCAACATGTCTCATGAAATTCGAACACCAATGAACGCTGTTCTTGGTTTTGCCGAGTTACTTGAGAGGCGTATCAGTGATCCGGTTGAGAAAGATTACCTCAATGCCATTACCAGTGGAGGCAAGACCCTGCTGCAAATCATCAATGATATCCTGGACATATCCAAGATTGAAGCGGGGAAGATGACACTCAATTACGACAGCTTCAATTTATACGGACTCCTTGATGAATTGAAAAAACTGTTTTCCGTGACCTTGCAGCATAAACGCCTAGATTTTTCTGTTTCTGTCGATGTGGATGTTCCAAAATTCTTTTATGCTGACGAAGTCCGGTTGCGACAGATTTTATTTAACCTGGTTGGCAACGCCATTAAATTTACCTCTCAGGGAGGTGTTAAAATCCATGTCTCTGCGATTTCCGTAGCAGGGTGTGAAGAGACACATAGGGACCTTGCCATCACCATTGAAGACAGCGGTATCGGTATTGCTTCTGATCAGCTTGAAGTCATTTTTTCTGCGTTTGAACAACAACGCGGTCAACAGACGGCTAGTTATGGTGGAACGGGTTTGGGTTTGTCGATCTGCCAGAAGCTGGTTGCGATGATGGACGGCAATATTTCTGTCTCCAGTGAGATCGACAAAGGGTCAATATTCAGGATCTTCTTGCCCAGGATCAAGATATGTGCTGAAGTCGAACCAATGCTTGCAGCATCTCAACCCGTTGATAGCAGTTACCATTTTTCACCTGGCAACATTCTTGTCGCAGATGACGTGCCGACTAACAGAGCTTTGATCAAGGAATATCTTCGTGATACCGGGCTGAAAGTTTATGAAGTCAATCACGGACAGGAGGTGCTTGAAGCGCTCGACCAAAGGTCATTTGATTTGGTTTTTCTTGATTTACGCATGCCGGTGATGGATGGAATTATCTGCATTCAACACATTCGTCGGCATGCGCAGTGGCAGCATCTGCCGGTGATTGTTTTGACTGCCTCGGCAATGCGGGAGCAACTTGAAGAGATGATGCAATATGATTTCAACGCCTATCTTCGAAAACCGGTCAGTCGTTTCGATATTTTGCGTTCCATTGCTGACTACCTGCCCTGTACAGTTGAAAAAAATCCCCAAGAGGGGGAATTAAATTCTTTAAAGCAGGATGGTCCTATCATAGAATTGCCGTCATTGTTGTTGCGATTGCGGAATTTACAGGAGCAATGGGCTGAGATTAAAGACCGGGGAGATTTCCAGCTTATCGAAGATTTTGCATCACAACTACTGCAGCTGGCGCAGGATCATCAAGCTGAGCGCTTGCATGATTATGCAGATAAGCTCTCTGCCGGTGTTGCGGCATTTGATATTGAAGCGGTTGCGGCGCTGATGAACAGCTATCCAGAGCTTGTCCGGCAGATTCAAGGGAGGGTTTAATTTTATGGCAGAAAAACAATTTCATATTCTGGTTGTTGATGACATGCTGAAAAATATTCAGCTGGGCATCAATCTTCTGAAAGACAATCCCGCCTACACTTTGATTTTTGCCACAAATGGACAGCAGGCCTTGGAGCGCGTCAAGGAATACACTTTCGATCTGATTCTGCTCGATATCATCATGCCGGAAATGGACGGCTATGAGGTCTGTAAAAAACTGAAGGCAGATCCTCACACAGCCAAAATCCCGGTTATTTTTTTAACCGCTAAAGTTGAACAGGACGATATTATCCGTGGTTTTGATGTCGGCGGAGTGGACTATATCACTAAGCCGTTTAACCCTCGGGAACTTAGGGCACGCGTCAATACACATTTGAATCTGAAATATCTGTGCGAAAAAGAAATCGAATGCCGGGAACGACGTCTGCTGCAACTGCAGAAGCTGGAATCGATCGGACTACTGGCAGGAGGTCTGACTCATGATTTCAACAACCTTCTGGCGATTATCACCGGGGTTTCTGATTCGATTGAACGGCAACTGAGCAAACAGACTATCGACGTGTCGAAGTTGGGAGAGCGCTTTGAAACCATTCGTCAATCCGGTCAATTTGCAGCCAAACTGATCAGCCATCTTATTGGTCTGGGGGATGAAGAAAGAAATCATGTCGGCGTGGTGGATCTGAATGAAATTGTGAGTGATATCCATGAGATCTGCATACATAGTTTCAGTAAAGATATCGTTATCGAACTGAACAGGCATCCCGCCCAAGCTCTGATCAACGGAAACCCGTCACAACTTGAACAGTTATTGCTGAACCTGATGATCAATGCCAAACATGCAATGACGATCATGCGACCGGACAATAACTCGAGAGGCAATGGAAAATTGAAAGTGACGGTGACGGAAGGAAACACTCTCGCTGAACAGCCATGTTGGGCTCTTATTGTAGAAGATGACGGTGTCGGCATCAGCGACGAAAGTCGAGCTAAAATCTTTGAGCCATTTTATTCAACAAAAAATAACAGCAGCAACAGCGGACTGGGGTTGTCCATTGTTAAAGACGTGGTCGAAAACCATCAAGGCAATATCGCCGTGACTTCTGTTGTCAACCAGGGCACAACATTCAGGGTGGATTTTCCTAAATATCAGGCATGAATGCAGTTTAGTCAGTTGTTTAACCGTTTGGGACCTGTTTGTTTGAGGACAAAGACTTCGTTCCCATCAGCCTCTTTTATGATATAGCGAAGTTGGTCAATATTATCAGGGGAAATGAAATTCAACATAGCGGGCGATTATAGAAGAATAAGAAAAATAAAGGACAAGTCAATCGACTCAGATTTTTGTGTTTCATTTTACAGGTGCCGCTCAAAATCTATTCATTGATGGAGGATGCGGATGACGTCAACCCTTCTAGGGGGTGTTTGAAAAAGATGATGTGGGAGCCAGACCTGATCTTTCGATACCCTTTCCTCACATCACTGATATCGGTGAAGTTGACAGATCACAGCCCTTCTCTTGCATTGTGGCCCACAACTCGCGAATATATTTAAAACGTGGATCTTACCAGTTTTGCTAATGAACCAGAATTTTCTGCGATTCAGTTTCCAAAATAAAATCCTGGTTTTTGACACTCTGATTTATAGAACGGTTACAATTATTTCTCATCCAACACCCGTCTCACTATTTGCAGCAGTTTCAGGGCTTCTGCACTATTAGTCATCATGGTGACAAGATAATCCATCCCCCTGGCTTCACGTCATTCAGTATGGCCAGCATTACATCATTAGCGACAAATTCTTTGTTGGTACTAAAAGACTTTTTCCTCCTTGAAATGAATCTTGTCAGGTTCCGGAAACATCCGGATCAGATATAAGTGCATATTGTCGCTGCCAAAATTTTCAAAATACAGGAACATGTTGTCATCATTATCATGATTGCCGGAGGACAACGTGCCACACATGAAATGATAAAAAGAATGGCCGTGATACAGGTCATTTGTTCGCATCAGTTCTAGTTCGTGGGTGTGGCCACAAAAGACATATTTGATGTTATGCTTTTGGACAAAGTCGATTAGGCAGGCAGAATTTTTTAGCGGGCACTCGTCGGTACCCAAAATGGAATAATGAGTCATTAGCAGCATTTTATCATATTTTGTTTTCTCAATTTCCATTGAAACTGCGGTCAGAATTTCTCTCTCAACATATCCGTCATCGCTGTACAGCTCATTGGAATCAATGCTAATGACCAATATGGTTTGCTCCTTGATCAAAATTGACCTGATGAAATTAACATCGGTGAAGTTTTCGTTAACTTTGGTTATTTTTCGATTCAAAAAGAGGTGTTTCTTGGTGGTTATCGCCGTTTCCGGGAGGCAAATAGTTTCGGAATTATAGATATATTTACGGAATAGTTCATGAGAACGCATATTTCTTTTGTCATGATTACCAATGCAGGAAATAACATTTTTGCATTTTAGAGCGCTAAGAAAGCGTCCCGCTTCGGCATACTCATCTTCCAGGCCATCGGTCGTACTATCTCCGGTATTAATAACAATATCAGCGGCATATTCATTCAGTTTCTTCAGCAGAAGCTGGTTGTCGCCATCCCAGTGGCGGGGACCGAAGTGCAGATCCGAGATATGTAAAATATTCATGCATGACTCCAAGGGGGTGATGTCATCGTGTTGTAAAATTTCGGGTCACCTTCGTAGTAGATGGATTGAATCAAAAGACCCGTTCTTTGTGCTTATCCGTTTATTCTGATATCTCGGATCATGTCTTCATCAAAGGCTACGGTTCTTTCGCAATACCCTCGTGACCGGAATTTTTTCCTGTAAAGACCTGCTTTACTCCTTTGAATTGAACGTATGATCTGTCGGCAACCTGCCGACGGATGCAACCGATGAGAACTCTTTGACGATACTTTAGTGCGATGACTAGGTGATACTTATATTTCCATTTGACATGGGATAACTTTTGTCACTCTCGCATGACATCTTTTTCAGGAGGAATCCCTTTGGGGCTTTCCTCTGGTGGAAATGTAGTTCAATTAAAGGCGCGAATTGTGATAATGGTTTTTTTCAACCATCAACTGTAAGCTGTCAAAGCATCAGTATTTTTTAGCTAAAACCTAAGAGATACATCCCCGAAGTTTTGCAGGTTTGATGATTTACGTTTTCAGAATATCTGTTGTGCTATAACTCAGACCTTTGAGGCCGTCCGAGGCTGATTTTGCTCTGTAAGTTGTATTTTGGGGCAACAAAATAGATGGATTCAGGGTGTCGTGCAGAGCATTTTAAATCCATAAAGAATCGTAAACAACAGCGTGTAGCCGGTGATGAAGTAATACCAACGTCCGGCAAATTTAGGGGTCTTGATCGGGGCGACGTTAAGGGCTGCTAGAACCATAAGCAGCAAATAGAGAACTAGGCCAAAAATTGCAGGACTGATCAGACCATCAAAGAGAAACAGAAAGACCAGAATAATGACATTGTTATCGAGAGGAAAGCCCCAATAGGTTGATTTATCCACCAGGCCAAAGACATTGAAATAGCTCAGTCGGATCACGCCGCTGGCAACAATGACAAAAGCTCCAGGGATGTACCAAGGGCTAAAATTGCCATAGCTAAGTAGGATCACAGCAGGGCAAATACAAAAACTGACAATATCTATCAGCGAGTCAAGCTGGGCACCAAATTCTCCCTGCTCTTTGGTTCTTCCTGGCATTCGGCGTGCAATAATACCATCGCTCCAGTCAAAAAAAACTGCCCAGATCAAGCCAATCATGGTTGCAGGGAAATTACTCAGAAAAGCAAAATAAATGCCGAGCATTGCACAAAGAAGTCCGGCTAACGAGCAGAGGTTCGGCAGGTCTTTTGCGTAAGAGAGTATAGGTCTGGGCACCACTGGAGATTCGTTCATGATAGTTTCTCCACGGCAACAATTTTCTTCAGAGCAGCAGCTACGGCTCTGTTTTCGTTCTGGGTGCGGCTTGCAATGCGGATATAACGGTCAGATTCGCGCATTGTCTTGCCCTGGCAGTGTTTGATGTAGATATTGTGCCCTACAAACAGTCTGCGAGCCACTTCGGGGCCAGAAGGAGCATGGTCAGGAAGGCGGCAGAAGATATAGTTGGCGTCAGGTCGATAAACTGTAAATCCACTGATGCTGCAGAGATTCTGATAGAATTGATCTCGATCGGCCCGCACTAAATCACAGCTGGCAAGGAATTCCTGCTGATATTCGGGAGCATGTACCAGAAACATTTCTGCAAAACCGTTGAGGTTCCAGATATGTAATCCATTGCGGACTTGATCAGCAAACAACGTGTTGGCTGTCAACATATAACCGATCCGTAGGCCACAGATACCATAGGCCTTACTCATACTCTTGAAAATGGCAAGGTTGGGATAATTTGCAATCTCATCTTCCAGGGTTTCCCGGTCTCGATCCTGGGCAAAGTCGATGAAGGATTCATCTACGATGAGCATGCAGTCGTGTCCAGCCAGCTTTTTAAGAAGTTTGAGAAGATTCACTTTGGGCACTAGTAGTGAGGTCGGGTTGTTCGGAGAAACCACCACGGCCACATCGGCTTTGTTGCGAATGGCCTCTGCCGCAAACTTATCAACATCGAGCTGAAAGG
This sequence comes from uncultured Desulfuromusa sp., assembly GCF_963675815.1. NCBI lineage: Bacteria > Pseudomonadati > Thermodesulfobacteriota > Desulfuromonadia > Desulfuromonadales > Geopsychrobacteraceae > Desulfuromusa > uncultured Desulfuromusa sp. Next base: position 957,818 of record NZ_OY776574.1, on the reverse strand, counting down.
ATGGAGCTTCGATGACGAACTCCACAATATTTTCGGTCGGCGCAGCATTGGCGTACTCGTTGAAGGATGGTACTGGAATGATCAACTTCTTGGCCAGGTGGCCAGAAACAATCTTGATCAATTCAGCGGCACCGTTGCCGACGACAATCTGTTCTGCTGGTTGTGCGATCAAAGTGCCCACCAACCCGGCCAGAACATTCTGCGCCACTGGATAATTAAGTACCAGTTCATGGATTTGACTGGTCAGCTGTTTGAAGAAACGCTCAGGCGGAAAATAGAGATTATATAGATAGGCGTGATCGATAAAATCATGTCGCCAATAACCCCCATGCATTTGTTCGATGGCATCAAATTGCTGTTCTTTGTTGTCAGCCTCTGGGACAATCATATTTTTTCTGTCATATTATATTTGCACTTTCTCTAAAATATTGAATCTGGCAAGTGGCACGGGTTAATTTTCCTGCTCTTAAATTAATTAACCTATTGGTGTCGGTAACACTGAGGGAAGGGCAGATACCGATGGGATCGGGTAGCTGAGCACCTCCTTGGAACGTTTTCCGATTGCTTTGTACAATGGAAGAAGTTTCTCTTCTGCGGCAAATTTGACCTTGTATGTCTCAGGAAACATTTTCTCAGCTGCACCCAGATCTTCAAGGGTGTCGATCTCATACCAGCGGCTGGCATCAAAGAAAACAGGTGCAAAGGAGATAGTTCCTTCAGCAAACATTTCTGCAAAAACTTCCTCATAGTAGCCGTTCACTTTTCCGGCAGAAATATATTGATCAAGACGCTTCTGGATTAATCTCCAAGTGTTACGTGAAAAGTTGTAGATATTTACTGTTTTGTAGTGGCTGGAGTTATTGCGGCTTTCAGCCCCTAAACAGAAACCTTGCAGAATTTTTAGATTATTGAGAGTGACTGTGGTGCCGTTCATCCAAGGGAGCATTTTAGAAATAGCTATACGGTCAGGCTGAAGCATCGGCGTAAGGAGTTCCGGTTGAAAAACCAGGTCGCTTTCAACTAACAAAAAAGGCTCATCTATATCTTTGCCGGCAAGCCACAAAGAGTAGATATTATTGGTGGTGTTATAAAGCGGGCTGGCAATATAGGCGATTTCAATTCCAAGGTAATGGCTGCCAAGGTAGTCTTCAATGGTTTCAGAAAGATGGCCGGTGACCACGAATAGCTTCGTAAACCCATGGCTACGAAGGGCACGCATCAACCTTTCAAGAATAGATATTCTACTAACTTTAACCAAGCATTTTGGGCTTGAATCTGTTAATGGAGAAAGTCGACTTCCCATGCCAGCGGCCAACAACAAGGCGGTTTTAACTGCGGTACCATCATTTGAAATATTTCTGTTCATAAAACTCCTGAAAGCTTTTAAGAGGGAAATAGGGGCTTGAAGACAAAGAGTAGGAGGGCGAATTAGCCCACTGATATTGTCTCAACGCAAAATGGTTGCCCTGCGTTTGTAAGCAGAACTAAAGCTGCGTGAAAGCCCGACGAAAACTCTACTTTTGATGCAGGGATCGAGGGAGGTAGCGTGGTGTTTTTACGCAAGAGCATGAAAAAGCCTGAAATAAGGCCTAAACGACAAATAGTAGATTCGTTTTTCTACGCTAGTGCGAGAGGTTTAGTCTGAGTTACTAAAAAGAATAGAGGGGTCTTATGGAAGAGGTTATTGACGTCGGTGAATGCTCTATCCCGTGCATTCACAACAACCGGGACCAACTATTCATTCTATGTTTTTGATCTCTTTTAGTCAAGCTTAATAAGTCAATGGTTAAAATCCATATATGAAAATCGTTAGTGATCAATGTTCTCTGCGTTTTCTTTTCAAGCTCATTGGTGCATAGCCATAATACCTCAAGGCCATTTATCCTGTTTTGAACTCGCCAGGAAAACTTAGAAGTTGTGGATGTTCACGATGTCTCCCTGCAATCCTTTCGATATGTTTATCGCATGGACTGTCAAAATAGATTCGCAAATATCCTGGGGGTTTTTGACCAACATTAAGCGCTGCCCTTAAGTCAGAGATATCAACGGTATATCCAGAATAATGGATGGAGGTGTTTGCAATTGGTCAAATTCTTTTCAACAGATGGGTTCCAAAGACAAAAAACAGGCGGGCTTGAAAGGCCCGCCTGTGTAGTTTTATATCTCTTTATTTTGTGTAGGGAAGCCCTCTGTGGCTTCCGAAAATCATCTTTTTGCAGCGGTTAACTTTTCCCGCAAGCAGCAAGAAATTTCTGTAAAATATCTGGTTTATTCGACTTGATTGCTCCGGACAGAAAATCCTTTAATCCCGGTTTATAGCCTTCATTCCAGACTTTCAAAAAGAACTCAGAACTGGTTTTACAAACACAATCAGCATCATCGACAGTCCGGCCATTGTCGATCTGACAACCGGAAGCAGACATCTGCACCGTTTTTTTCACATCATCAATGGAAAAGTAAATTGAAACCGGTTCGTCTGTTGAGCCGGATTGAAAGTTCTGCGGAATTTCAGCAAAAATTTGTTCGATCATATTCAGCCCCTAGAGTGCGTTCAATTTTTCGGTCAAAATCGGCACCAGTTGCTTCAGGTCAGCAACGGCCAAGACGTCGGCAATTTCTCCAATCGGCGCATCTTTATCGGTATTGATCGCCAGGACGAATTCCGATTTCTTCATTCCGGCCAGATGTTGGATGGCTCCGGAAATTCCGCAGGCAACATAGAGTTTTGGGGTCACTGTCTGCCCTGTTGTCCCAACCTGACGGCTCGGATCAGCCCATTCGGCGTCAACAACCGGGCGACTGGCACCATATTCGCCTTTGAGAGCCTTGGCGAGATTCTCAATGATCTCCAAATTTTCCGGTTTGCCGATACCGCGTCCGGCACTGACAATAATCTCGGCTTTGGACAAATCGACGCCACCAGCTTCTGCTTCTTCATAGCCGCTGAATTGTACATCTCCATCGGTGGCGACTTCAACTTTGATAACTTCAGGGGTTCCACTGGGCTCTTCAGCTGGAGTGAAAGCACCACCTTGCAAGGTGACGACAGAGATATCTGTGGTTGCTTTGACCTGACGTCGCAATTTTGCATTGCAAGAGGGGACGATCAAGCTGTCGTCTTTAATTTCAACGACTTCAGAAATCTGCGCAGCTTTTAAAGCGAGTGCAATTCGTGGTGCAAGGTCCCATCCGTAGGAGGAGTGAGGCAGAACAACCATCGAAGGTTGTTCCTTTTTAATGACATCCAGGATCAGCTGTTTGTGCACGCTGGGATTAAATTCCCCAGCCTTGTCAATGTCTGCCAGATAAAGTTTGCCTGCATATGCGGGCAGCTCAGTTTCAGAACCCACCAGAACCATGGCACTGTCTGCCCCCAGTTTCGCAGCAAAGTTAATCAGTTCGCTGCTGGTTCCAAGCAATTTTCCATCTCTATATTCTGCAACAAGTAATGTTTTCATATTTAAACTCCTATGCGAGTGCCGTGGTTTTTTCTTTGAGAATCTGGATCAGCTGATCGGCGAGATCTGCCGGATCACCCTCAAGAATCAGTCCGCCACCTTTTTTCTCAGGGGGAGCAACCTGCAGTACTTCAAGCAAGGATTCCGAAGGATTGAGATCGGCAGCAGGGGTTGAAATCAATTCCTTCTTTTTTGCTTTCATAATATTTGGCAGCGTTGGGTAACGTGGAGTGTTCAGGCCGAGTTGGCAGGTTACCAATGCGGGTGTTGCACAACTGACTCCTGCCTTGATTCCCCCTTCCAGCTCTCGTTTGGCGTTGATGGTGCCGTCAGTGTAATTGAATTCAACCAGAGTTGTTAAACTTGGAATTCCAAGCATTTCAGCAACGAGGACACCGACCTGACCACTGCCACGATCTTGAGATTGCATGCCGGTAAAGATCAGATCAAAATTTTTATCCTTGGCGTATGCGGTAATCAGAGAAGCAATCGCATAGGGATCTTTGAGGTGACTCGCGTCATCAGCAATATGGGCGCCACGATCACATCCCATGGCTAAAGCTTTTTTTATTGTTTCTTTCACCCGATCCGAACCGATACAGAGGACCGTCAGATCAGCTTCGCCAACCTGTTGCTTCAACTGCACCGCCTGTTCAACGGCATATTCGTCATATTCATTCATTCGCCAGGCGAGATCGGTTTCTTCATACCAATTTCCGGCAGCGTTAACTTTGAATTTTGATTCCATATCCGGAACCTGTTTAATACAGACAAGTATTTTCATCGATATTCTCCTTTGAAAAATAATCAAGCAAGTCGTTCAATCAGTATTTCAGCCAGATCTTTGGGTTGTAATTGTTCTTCCAGCTCAGCGCCCTTGATTCCGTCTTCAAACATGGTGAGGCAGAAGGGGCAGTTTGAGATCAACGTTGGTGCTCCCGTCGATGCTGCCATTTGCGCCCGCTTTTCACTGATTCTGGTCCCTATATTCTCGTCGGCCAGGATGCGACCACCACCGGCACTGCAGCAGAATGATTCTGCGCCTGATTTTTCCATCTCGGTGAGTTTTGCCCCTGCGGCATTCAGCAGAGTGCGTGGTGCCTGATAGATATCATTGTAGCGTCCCAGATAACATGAGTCGTGATAAGTGCAGTCAAAAGCCTGTGGGGTTAGTTTGAGCTTTCCTTGTTCTAATAGTTCGGCCAGATATGTGGTGTAATGTTTGATGTCGATATCCAGACCCAGGTCACGATAATCTTTGTTCAGGGTATTGAAACAGTGAGGGCAGGTCGTGACAATCTGCTTGATACCATAACTATTTAACTGTTCGATATTCTCTCCGGCCTGCATCTGGTAGAGATATTCGTTGCCCATCTTGCGCATGGGTTCGCCACAACATTTCTCTTCCTTGCCGAGAATACCGACTTTAATTCCTGCGGCATCACAAAGGCGGATAAATGCTTTGGCTATAGCTTGATTCCGTTTGTCGAAAGAAGCATAACAGCCGACAAAATAAAGGATGTCAGCAGTATTGTCTTCTCCAAGAGTAACGACCGGAAGGTCTTTGGCCCAATCCCCACGACTGGCAAATGCAAGCCCGAATGGATTGCCGTTGACTTCGGTATTTTCCATTGCAGTCATGACTTCTTCGCCGGGAAATTCCCCTTCCATCAACACCAGATTGCGGCGCATATCTATGATTTTGTTGACATGTTCAATATCTGCAGGACAGATTTCCTGGCAGGCCCGGCAGGTGGTACATGCCCAGAGAACATCCTTTTCAATTGTTTCCAGGAGATTGGCAGAAGGGTTTTGACATGCGACTTCACCAATCTGTTGCACCAGCTTCATCGGTGACAGAGGTTTATCCGTTGCCCAGGCCGGGCAGCGATCCTGACAGCGTTTGCAGCTGGTACAAGCATCAGCGTCAAAGATATCCTTCCAGGTCATATCTGTAACCTTGGCGGCACCGAAGCTTTCAGCTTCTTCATCTTCCATGTCAAGGGTTGGGACCAGCCCCTTGGGACCAAGATCGGTGAACAGATAATTTGCGCTGGTGGTAAATATATGGCGGAATTTGGTGAACGGGATGACAGCAATAAAAGCAATCACCATGAACAGGTGTAGCCACCAGAGATTACTGTGCAGACTGAGGATAGCTGGTTCACCCATGCCTTGAAGGATTTTTGCCACCCACAAACCTATTGGCGACCAGGCTGCCAATGGAGTCCCCATTTCTGTTGCTGCCATTCTTGCACCTTCAATCAAAAAACCACTGATCAGGATGGACAGCAGCAATCCATGCATGATGATGTCGTCTTTTTTATTTTCCAGCCCCGCGGGCCGGACAATATAACGCCGTATCAGAAGGCCAATCAGCATGATAATGGCGATAAATCCGGCAAGGTCAAGAATGAGAGAAAAAAACAGGTAGAACGAACCTTTTAGAAATTTGATCCCGAAAAGCAAGTCAGTGAAGTCAGCTTGAAGGAAAATCAGACAGGTGCCGATGAAGAGGAGAAAGAAACCCCAGAAAAACAGAGCATGAGCCGCACCCGGGCCGCGTACCTTGAGAACTTTGTTCTGCAAGAAAACATTTCTGATCATCGCTGTTATTCTTACCGGTAATTGGTCTGTGCGATCCAGTGTTTGTCCCTGTTTGTAGATTTTGCTACGCTGCAGGAATGCATAAATAAGTACTCCGACAGCTGCAAAGCTGAGTAGATACATGGGAACCAGAGTTGCGGCTCCATGACCAATATTCCAATAGATTTCCCGAGTGTATTCCATTACCACCTCACAGCCCTGAAAGTAGACGTCATCAAGAACATTGTTTTTACATGTAGCTTACGTAAAGGTCAAGATTAAATATAACAATATTCTATTACTTTTTCAATGAATCAAATTTCTTTGTTTATGTAGGTAGTTATACAAATATTGACAGAGTGAATCAAGAGTGATATTTATATTGAAAATATTACGTAAAGGTTATCCATTATGCAAACGGCGGTAGAAAAATCGATCCAAATTGGACAACTGGCAAAAAATCTGGGGATTACGACCCGTACCATTCGTTACTATGAGGAAATCGGTCTGATGGGGCCGACTGAGCGCCTGGGGGGTGGCACCAGGACATATAACAGAGACGATGTCCTGCGTCTGAAATTCATCTTGAAACTGAAAGAACTCGGGATCTCATTGAAAGAGATGCAGGAGCTGGCAGAAAATTTTGACATCAACCAGCAATCTTTCGGGACAATTACTCCGAAGCTGCTGGAAATACTTGATGTTCATATTGGCAAAGTCGATCAGAAAATTGCTAACCTTGCGTCTTTGCGCAAGGAAATTGTTGATTACCGCTCGCGCATAACGGCTATTTTGCAAGGTAGCCTTCAGGAAGTTCGTTAACCGTGAAAAACTTCAAATTTAATACTTCAATTGAAATTCGTTTTGCAGATCTGGATGCTTATGGGCATGTCAATAATGCTGTGTTTTTTTCCTATCTTGAAACGGCACGGGTTAAGTTGTTTCAGCAACACTTCGGTGCTTTTTTAGGAACTGATCTGATGTTTCTGGTTGTTCGAGCTGAGTGCGATTATCGGCTGCCGATTGAACTGACTGACCAGTTAAGGATCTCTATCTCGATCGATCAGGTCAGGCGATCGAGTTTCGATTTTGGCTATCAAATGCATGATGGCGCTGGGAAGATTTTTGCAGAAGCAAAAACGGTTATGGTCTGTTATGATCCCCAAATAAAAAAACCTGTTGCTATCCCTCCTGAAATTAAAGCCTTCTTTGCACAGGAACCTTCCAGTCTTTAATAGTTTTCCCCCATTCAAAAAAATAAAACTTTTGAGGCGATGATTAAAAACAAAGGTCAGCTGATGTTGTCCTGACGTTTTTCTGGTATTCTGTCATTCTGTGAATATGCAGGGTGATTTGAAGGGGTGGCTCATGATTTAAGCCATCTTGATCTGCTCAGTCTTGGCGAGAAAACAGTGGAGAGTCAGCAACAATTAAAAATATCAATGAAGGAGGACCGGGGAATGAAAATATCCTTATTAACAATTCTGGTGAGTGTTGTCTGTTTCGGAGGGTTTGTGATTCAGGTTCAGGCAGCGGATAGTTGGCATCAATTCTCTGTTCAGGATGCTATAAAAAGCCCTTTGGGACAGGACAAATTGCGTGCAGATATCAGCCTGTATATGAAGGGGCAGAAACATCCAAATGTATTAAAGAGAATGGGAGAATACAAAGCAAATAAGCGCACTAACGGATTTGGAAAATCTGCCCAGCAGGTGTGTGAAAGGGTTTTTATCTCCGCTTTGATGGCGCTACAAGACCGGGCAGCAAGGGAGGGTGGAAATGCGGTGGTTGATATTTATACGATTACCAAAGATAAGGCATTTGAAAGTGCCACTGAATATTCATGTATAAAGGGCGGAATTGTCGGCAATGTTGCTTTAATGGGAACAGTGGCGAAAATTTCTGAATAAGGATTTGCATCGATCAAAGGTTTGCAGTGACTTCCTTTGTTTTTGCATGAGAGGGGATTGCTGAGTTTTGGGCCGATGGAGGCTAGCTTTCGTCTGCCCCGATCAAATTTTTCCATAAGCGATCATAGGGAAGCAGTAAAAAGTCGATACTTAGCCGTTCCCGGGTTTCTGCAAGCTGAAACCCTTTTTTCAGGACGGCCTGCTCAATCCCTTTCATATGCAGAGCGCCCCAGGGAATAACGATGGTATCGTATTTGCGCAAAGCTTTTGGCAGATAACTGACAACCGAACGATTCCGTTTGTCGATGAGATCATTCATGATGATATCATTGATATTGGGATCGACGTGGTTTTGGGACCATTGATTGAATGCGAGGTAACCGTCGGTCAAGGATTCGGCATTCAGAATATACTTAGCCAGAGCGTTCAGGACCTCAATCGTACGTGGGTCAAACTGTTTCAGGTCAATGTCTGCCGGGAGCAAGTCTGGAATATCGCGGCTGCCAGTTGTTTCCAGATCCAGATCAGTCACATCGATCAGGTTGCTTTTAAAGCGAACTTTTTCTTGGGAAGTCAGTCCCAGAAGGTCAGCAATCTTGCCGTAGTTAAAGTGTTCAGTCATTAAGCCGTCAGTATCAGTGACCCCTTCAGCCAGGATGAGTGTTCGGCCTCCTGGAAAAGAAGCTGTCAAGTCTGAGAAATAGTCTTCTTCCCCCAGATGAATCATGCCCGCCAGCCTGATCTGCTTGTCTTCCTGCTGGTAGATGCGCTCCGTCATGTAGAGACCGTTTGGTTTTAATTGTACAAAACCGGCGGTTCTGGTTTCAATCAGACGATCAACAAAAGAATAGCTGATCAGGGTCAGGGCAATGGGCAGCACCAGAACGTTGACCAGGCAGAAGCGCAACAGGTTTTGCCCACTGAATGCCGGGCCGACAAACTGACTTGGGCCGAGCAAAGTGCTTTTGTGATTTATCTGTTGGTTCAATTGCAGGATTGCAAAGCCGAGGATTAGCTGTCCGCAAGCAAAGAAAAGTCGAGAGTACTCACTATCTCTTCCGTCAAAAGGCCAGTGTCCGATCAGTCCCCAGAAGATCCAGATAAAAAGCGGGAAAAAAATAACTTTTGGCAGGTGCCGGTTAAAAGCAAATCCCAGATAAACAATCGTACCAAGGCAGAGATACGATAGCCGGCAGAATTGATGAACCCAGGATAGGACTGGTATGGCTAAAAACAGTTGCAGCAGTTCGTCGGCAATACTGAATACTGCTGATACAACAAAAAGAATTAGAAATAAATTGGCAAGTTTTCTCATCGGTTATTTGTGTTTTTTTCCAAGGTTTCCAGAATTGCTGCCATGATTTGGTTGATCCGGGCAAAGCGCTGTGGGTTGGCCAGCATCTCTTCTTCTGACTGGACATAGCTGGAGCAATCAAGCTCGTGCCTTGAATTGTTGATTAATTCTTGAATAAGTTCCGGGGTCGTTTCCAGATGAAATTGTAATCCCACCACTCGGTCATCAAAAATAAAGCCCTGATTTTGGCAGGCATTGCTGGACGCAAGAGACTTTGCCCCGACGGGAACATTAAAGGTGTCACCATGCCAGTGAAAAACCTCAGCCTGCTGGGGGATTGCAGTGGCAATGATGGTTGTATCGGCCTCGGGGCTGCGATTAATGCTGAACCAGCCAATCTCTTTGTGGTCATTTTTATAGACTTCAGCCCCCATGGCAGCAGCAATCAGTTGTGCGCCGAGGCAAACTCCCAAGACGGTTTTTCCAGATTCAATAGCTTGTTGGATAAACTTTTTTTCCGGCAGCAACCAGGGATATTCAGCTTCGTCATGAATCCCCATCGGACCACCCATGACAATTAACCAGTCAATGTTCTTCAGGGACGGGAGTCGCTGATTCTTATAGAGATGGGTGCTGGAGAGTTGATGTCCGCCGGCTATCAGCGCAGCCTCCATGCTTCCCAGCCCTTCAAATGGTACATGTTGTAAGTAATGAATATTCATATTTTCCCACGATGTTGGTTGGCTGTTTTTTTGAAACCTTATTGTGATTCAGTTTTCAAGTCAATTGTCATCCGTAAGCAATCTGTATGATCAGGACAACTTTTGTCGTTGGGGAGATTGGTGTTATACTCTAGCGTGAGTTCTAATCAGGGAGTGGAGGAAATTTATGAAGACGCTTTTTAAATTGTTCATAGCTCTGTTGGTCGTTGTTGTTATTGTGGTTGCTGGAGCTTTTTATTATGTTGATGTTATTGCTAAAAAGGCAATAGAACAAGGAGGTGAACTGGCTTTGGGGGTACCAACCAATCTCGATGCGATCCATATCTCTCTTTTAGGTGGCGAAGCGTCACTGAATGGTTTGAATATCGCCAACCCCGCAGGGTTTAAGGCGCAAACGTTTATGGGACTCGGTCAGGGTGAATTTGCTGTTTCTTTAGGTTCATTGATGGGGGATACCGTTAGGATTCCGCGTGTCAGTTTAAGTCAAATTCGTATCAACCTGGAGCAGATGGGAAAAAAAAATAATATCGATCCGATTCTGTCACGAACTAAGAGCCTGAGCAGTTCAAAAGGAGGATCCGCTCCCGCTTCCGCACCTGCAGGGCAAGAAGGGAAAAAATTTATTATCGAATACTTCTCTCTGAATGATGTTCAGCTGGATGCCAGTCTTGATCTTCTGGGGCAGGTTTCAAAAGTCAATCTGGTTCTGCCAAAAATTGAGTTGCGTAATCTGGGGGCTAAGGAAGAGGGGTTGCCGATGCCTGAACTTATCCGGAAAGTGATCCAGGCGGTCCTCAGTGCGGCGCAGAATAGTTCCGGGCAGCTCTCTCCGGCTCTTGCAAAACTGCTTGCCGGTGAACTGGCTGGTCTCGAAAATATCAAAACTGAGGTTATTGGTCAGGCGAAAGCGCAGGTGGAAAAGAAGGTGGGGGATTTGCAAAAAAAATTAAAAGAAGAGATCCCGATGAATCTTTCACCGGAAATCGATAAGGTCGTTGATGAGAAAGCCGGAAGTCTTTTGAAGGGCTTACTTGGCAGCGAAAAAAAATAAGCAGACTGAAAAATTTATGATGACCCTCGGGGTATGTTCACACGTTGTGTTCATACCCCTCTTTTTATAACTGCCTGGAGTTTGTATGCCTAATATTGAAGCGTTTGAAAAATATAGTGATGCTTATGATGACTGGTTTGAAAAAAACCCGGAAGCCTATGCTGTAGAATTGAAAGCTGTCAGGCAGCTGCTTCCATCGGTTGAAGCTAAAGGGTTGGAAGTCGGTATTGGTTCCGGAAAGTTTGCTGTTCCTCTGGGGATCAAGGTTGGTGTGGAGCCCTCAATACGAATGGCGAGTAAGGCTGAGAAATTGGGGTTGGAGGTCTATCCCGGTGTGGCAGAGGAGCTGCCATTTCCTGCAGATCAATTTGATTTTGTGCTGATGGTGACAACAATTTGTTTTGTTGACGACGTGGTGAAATCTTTCCAGGAGGCATTCCGTGTCCTCGTTCCGGGCGGTTGTATCCTGGTTGGCTTTGTTGATATGGAAAGTGAACTGGGACAGAAGTATCTGCAAAATCGTCATAAGAGCAGGTTTTATCAGCAGGCAACTTTCTTTTCGACTCAGCAGGTTCTGGATCACTTGAAAACGGCAAATTTTGAGGTCGCTGAGATTAAACAAACCCTGATTCCCGAAGATACGGAAAAAACCGTTTTTGATGGTTTTGGACAGGGGGCTTTTGTGGTGGTCAAGGCAAAAAAAGAGACATGAGTCTAATGGACGGATGAGGCCTGATCTATTGTACAATTATCTTCTGCAATTTGTTCTGTTGTGGTGAGATAGTCTTTGCCCCACTGGTACATCAGCTGCAGGATCGGTACGACGCTCTGCCCCATTTCCGTCAATGAGTATTCAACTCGTGGGGGAACTTCTGCGTAAACTTTTCGATGAATGAGGCCGTCCCGTTCCAACTCCCGGAGTTGCTGGGTGAGCATTTTCTGGGTGACTTTGGATAGACGCCGTTGCAGCTGGCTGAAACGTAGCGTTTTAAAGCTTAACTGCCAGAGAATCAACGACTTCCATTTGCCGCCAATCACATCCAGAGTGACAGAGACAGTACAGCGATAATGTGTGATTTTGTCCATAACCCCTTTGTTTCTCCATTAGTATCTTTTCTGATACTACAGCACGAAAAAGTATGTACTTGTTTTATGAATACTACTCGAGTAGTTTTATTGCCAAACCGGATGAAAGTCAACTTTTCCCTTGATGGAGGCATACATGGAAACAGAATTCAAAGCTTTACTGGTGGAGCAGCCTGAGAAAAAAGTTTTTACACGTTCAGTGGTTACCCGCTCCGTTGATGACTTGCCTGCCGGTGAGTTGGTGGTCAAAGTGCATTACTCTTCCCTGAATTTTAAGGATGCTCTTTCTGCTGTCGGAAATCCGGGGGTGACGCGGAATTTCCCACATACTCCCGGTATTGATGCTGCAGGAGAAGTGGTCTCCTGCGCTGATGGATCTTTCCAGCCCGGTGATAAGGTTATTGTCACCAGCTATGATCTGGGGATGGAGACTGACGGGGGATTTGGGCAGTTGATTCGAGTCCCGGTTCAATGGGCGTTGAAGCTGCCGCAAGGTCTGGATTTACAAGAGAGTATGATGCTCGGGACAGCAGGGTTAACGGCGGCTTTGTCGGTCCTGCAGCTGGTTGAGAATAGTGTGACTCCTGAACAAGGACCAGTGCTGGTCACCGGAGCAACCGGTGGTGTCGGTAGCTTGGCTGTGGCGATTCTGGCAAAAATAGGTTTTAAGGTCACGGCAGTCACGGGCAAGCTTGAAGAAGCAGACTATCTGAAGGGGTTGGGTGCCGATGCTGTCATCAGTCGAGAAACTCTCCTGACCGGTAACGAACGGCCGATGCTGAAAACCACCTGGGCGGGTGTTGTTGATTGTGTTGGTGGCGAGATGCTTGCTGCGGCAATCAAGTCGACGCAATATGATGGAGTTGTGACTTGTTGTGGCCTGGTCGGGTCAATTGATCTGAATGTCAGTGTTTTTCCCTTTATCCTCCGCGGGGTGAGGTTGATTGGTATCGATTCTGCTGAGTGTTCAATGGAACGAAGAACCAGAGCCTGGCAAAAGTTGGCAACTGAATGGAAACTGGATAACCTTGCAGGAATGGTTGATGAGGTTACCCTTGATGGCCTGGAAGAAAAAATTCAGACGATGCTCAAGGGCGGGTTGAAACGACGGGCCCTGGTGAATTTGCTGAATAGCTAGTATTTTTTCACACTCTGCGTTGTCATCCGCATGGCACGGGATTTTCTTAACCGGATGTGCCATGCGGAATTTAGACTGTACATTCGACTTTTTCTATCTCTTCTCCTCCGCTTTTGCTACCATGTTCTGATGTTCTCACTGGTTGATACCCATATTCACCTTGATGCCCCTGAACTGAAGGGTTATGGCTTGGATTTGCTTCCCCGGGCATTGCAAGGTGGAATCAGTCGCTTTATCGTCCCGGGGGTTCGGGTCAGTGGTTGGGGCGGGATGTCGGCTCTGGCGGAAAACTCTGAAAGCGTGTATCTTGCGCCGGGTTTGCATCCTGTTTACGCTGACCAGTGGAACTCTCAAGCGGAACAGACATTGCTGGAGATCGTTCAGCAGCGCAAGGTTGTTGCCATCGGTGAGATAGGGCTGGATGCCGTGGATGGTCCGTCAATGAAACAGCAGGAAAAGGTGCTCAAGGCCCAATTACAGATAGCTCTTGAGATGAACCTCCCGGTGTTGATGCACTCTCGACAGACGACGGGAAAGCTTCTGGATGTTTTGCGTGAATGTGGTATCGGGAGAAAAACAGGTGGGATCTGGCATGCGTTTACGTCGAGTCTCCCCGTGGCAGAAGAGCTTGTCGATATGGGATTCAAAATAGGAGTCGGGCCTATACTGTTGCGGGAAAATGCTCGTAAATTGCCGCAGGCTGTAAAGGCTTTGCCCGCTTCAGCCCTTGTTCTTGAGACGGATTTACCCGATATGGCTGAGAAGCCCGAAGTGTTACTGCAGGTTGCGGAAAAGATCGCTGAACTGCGTGGCTGTCCCGTACGAGAGGTTGCAGAGTTTACCACAGAAAACGCCGAGCAGTTATTTCGGTTTCAGGATTAATTTTTTCATGGGAAATGATCGTTTTAACCGGATTCAGTTGCTGGTCGGTGCTGACGCTCTGGAGCGATTGCAAAAATCTTCCGTTGCTGTTTTCGGCATTGGCGGGGTTGGTGGCTATGCCGTTGAAGCTCTGGTCCGTGGCGGGGTTGGTCAGCTGACGCTGGTTGATTTTGATAATGTTTGTGCGACCAATATCAATCGACAGATTCATGCTTTGGAAACAACCGTCGGACGGTCAAAAGTCGAGGTTATGGCAGAGCGTTGTCGGGCCATCAGTCCACGGGTTAACGTCGTTGCAAAGCAGATGGCTTATCGAAGTGAGACAAGTGATGAATTGCTTTTGTCGCAGTTTGACTATGTGCTTGACTGCATCGATAATATTAACGACAAGTTGCATTTGATCCAATCTTGTTGTAAACGCATGCTGCCGATTATCTCTTCGATGGGGGCGGCAAATAAGCTTGATCCAACTCTGATCAGAGTTGACGATATCTCGCTGACAACAAAATGTCGATTAGCAAGAACTATTCGTAAAGAGCTTCGGAAACAGGGCATTGAACAGGGCATCAAAGCCGTGTATTCCACCGAAGAGTTTCGCCCTCTGACCGGGCCTGATGCCGGAGACCGAAAACCGACCCTTGGCAGTTCATCATATCTTCCTCCCTTGTTTGGTCTGACAATGGCGGGGGAGGTTATCCGCAGCATCATTGGAGTTTATAATTAATGGATGCATATATCTGGCAGCTTCCGTTGCTACTTGTTGTCGGCGTGATCGCTGGAATTCTCAACACCTTGGCTGGGGGAGGATCACTTTTGACCTTGCCTCTGCTGATTTTTATGGGTTTGCCTGGATCGGTTGCTAACGGCACCAACCGGATTGCCATATTTTGTCAGAATATCTTTGCTATTCGTGGTTTCAGCAGACGTGGGATGCTTCCGCTGCAGCTGGCATTACTGTGTACACCACCTGCGTTACTGGGGAGTTGGGTTGGAGCGAACTTGGCCATCAATCTTGATGATCAGGTCTTCAAACGGGTGCTGGCTCTGATTATGGTCGGAGTTTTGGTGTTTACCGCAATTGATCCTATGAAACGTTTTCGACAAGCAGATGTGCAGTTTGGTCTATGGCGGAAAGCTTTGATTGTGGTCTCCTTTTTCGGTGTCGGCGTCTATGGTGGGTTTGTGCAGGCCGGAGTTGGATTTATAGTGATTACGGCACTTTTGATCCATGGGCTCGATCTGGTGCGGATCAATGCCATCAAGGTTTTTGTTATTTTTGCCTATACTTTTATTGCTCTTGGAGTTTTTATTTATCACGGGCAGGTTGATTATTACCTCGGTTTTGCTTTGGCGGCTGGAAATTCAATCGGCGGGACGATTGGACCAAAGCTGGCAGTTGCCAAGGGCCACGATTGGATTAAAAAGGTTGTGAGTGTCACAGTGCTGGTCTTTGCGCTGAAATTATTGTTGTTCCCCTAACCTCTTCCGAATACGTTCCCCGATTGTTGACTGTAGAACTGGTGAAGCGTTATTATAAGAAAAGATTTTTTGAGAAGATCTATATTTTTAAGATAGTTACGATAACATTGACTGCCGGAGAAAGAACATGGCTTTACGCGAAATTTTGCACTACCCGGACCCTTTGCTGAAACAAAAATCGGTGCCGGTGACCGAATTTAATGACCAACTCAAACAGTTGGCGGCTGATATGGTTGAAACAATGTACGCTGCACCAGGAGTTGGTTTGGCTGCTCCACAGGTGGGAGAGTTACAGCGGCTGATTATTCTTGATTGTTCCGCAAGTGATGAGCCCAATGATCTTCTGATTGCGGTGAATCCTGAAATTATTGCTGGAGAGGGAGAGTCTCTGGAAGAAGAAGGTTGTCTTTCTGTCCCCGGTTACTGGGCCAGTGTAAAACGCTACGCAAAAGCAACCTTGCGCTATCAGGATACGGATGGCAACGTGCATGAACGGGAAGCTGAAGGTCTTCTGGCGATTGGGATGCAACACGAAATTGATCATCTTGAAGGGATTCTGTTTGTTGATCGCCTCTCTCCGTTGAAGAGATCGATGTTCCGAAAAAAATATATGAAGGCTTTGCGGGAAAAGGAAGCTGCAAATGCTGAAGCCTGAGGATCTGCGCACAGTTTTTATGGGGACTCCGGAATTTGCTGTGGGGTCGTTGCAGGGCTTGCTTGACTCCGGAATTCATCTTGTTGGTGTCTATACTCAGCCTGACCGTCCTAAAGGACGCGGTAAAAAACTCGCTGCATCTCCAGTCAAACAACTGGCCCTGGAGCATGAAATCCCGGTTTATCAACCACAGAAATTACGAGATTCTGCCGCTGTGGAAGAATTACGGCAGTTGCAACCGGATTTAATTATTGTTGTTGCTTATGGTCAGATCCTTCCCCAGGCGGTTCTTGATATGCCTCGCTACCATTGTATTAATGTCCACGCCTCTCTGTTGCCCAAATATCGTGGAGCCGCGCCGATTAACAAAGCAATTATTGATGGTGAAACTGAGACCGGGGTGACGACAATGATGATGGATGTTGGCCTTGACACCGGAGATATGTTGGTTAAGCGCAGCCTGGATATCGGCAAGAATGAAACCTCCGGGGAATTGCATGACCGTCTGGCATTGTTGGGACGGGAGGCATTGGAGGAGACTCTGCGGCAGCTTTGCTCTGGAACCCTTGTTGCAGAAAAACAAAATGATGAGTTGAGTTGCTATGCACCAATGATGAAGAAAGAGGATGGTCTGATCGACTGGCACAGGTCTGCAGAAGATATCCATAATCAGGTGCGCGGGCTTGATCCCTGGCCCGGTGCTTATACCTATCTTGATGGCGAAGTGCTTAAAATTGCGACAACCACGGTTAACCTGGAGGTTTCCGGTGAGCCCGGAACGATCCTTTCTGCAGATAAAGCCGGGGTGTGTGTCGCTTGTGGCGCAGGGGTTCTGAATATCGGAGAATTGCAGCTGCCGGGGAAAAAACGCCTCTCTGCGATGAATTTTCTGAGTGGGCGCCCTCTTTTTGTGGGAACGCAATTAGAACAGCCGTGAGATTCCGATCTAACGGCAGAAAGAAAAAGGACTCAAAATGAATACGATGCGTACCATCATGCTGATGACTCTCATGACCTTGGTACTTGTGTTCGCTGGGGGAGCTCTGGGAGGGCAGAGTGGCGCCCTGATTGCCTTGATTATTGCAGCAGTGATGAACCTAGGCAGCTACTGGTTCTCTGATAAGGTCGTTATCAAGATGTATCGTGGGCAGGAGGCCCGGAGTGGTGAGCTCTATGAAGTTGTCAGTGAACTTTGTCAGCAGAATAATCTGATTATGCCAAAGGTTTATGTGCTTCCTCAGCCAACACCCAATGCCTTTGCGACCGGACGCAACCCCAAGCATGCAGTCGTTGCTGCGACCCAGGGAATTATGCAGGTCCTCAGTCGCGAAGAACTCAAAGGAGTGATGGCTCACGAGTTAGCTCACGTGCAGAACCGTGATATCTTGATTGGTTCAATTGCCGCAACCTTTGCCGGGGCAATCAGTTATATGGCCCATATGGCTCAGTGGGCAATGATTTTTGGTGGCCGCGATGATGAGGACAGTAATCCGATTGCAATGATAGCAATGATGATTCTGGCGCCAATTGCCGCGATGCTGGTGCAGATGGCTATCTCCCGCTCGCGCGAATATGGTGCTGACAAAAAGGGAGCAGCCCTTTGCGGTAATCCACACAACCTCGCTAATGCTCTGCGTAAACTCGAAATGTCCAACCAGCGTATGCCGATGCAGAAGGTGAATGAGGCAACAGCACATATGTTTATCGTGAATCCTCTGAGTGGAAAGAAACTGGCAAAGCTGTTTTCGACTCACCCACCGATGGAAGAACGCATTCGTCGTCTTGAAGGGATGCAAATTTAAGTGACTTCCAGACCCACCGACAGTCCTCGACGGGCCGTGTATGAAATTCTGCAACGGGTGGCAGATGGTGCCTTTGCGGATGTAATGCTGGATACAACATTAAGTCGCTCCAAATTGGAACCACGTGATCGGCGTCTGGTTACGGAGCTGGTTTATGGGGTTTTGCGTTTGCAGGGGCGAATCGATTTTGCTTTAACGCATTTTTGTAATCAGCCTCTGCAGCGTTTACAACCGGAAGTTTTATGGTTGCTGCGACTTGGTGCATATCAACTTCTTGAATTGGATCGGGTGCCGGCCCATGCAGCGGTTAATTCGACCGTGGAGCTGGCGCGAGAACTGCACTTAGAACAAGCCGTCGGCTTCATTAACGGGGTGTTACGTTCTCTGGACCGGGGAAAAGCAGGTATTCCCTGGCCAGCTCCGGAAAAGATCAAACTTTATCTTCAGCATGTCTGCAGTCAACCAATCTGGTTGAGTAAAGAAGTGATGCGGCAGCTGCCAAACGTTGACGCACGTGCTTTTGGCGAAAGTTTGGCCAGTCCCCCGCCGCTGACCCTGCGCGTTAATAGCCTGAAAACGGACCGTGAAGCTTTCTTGATTGCTCTGACTGAGGCAGGACATCAGGGGCATCCAAGTGATTTTGCTCCTGAGGGGGTGACGCTTGATCGGCGCGGTGAAGACCCTTTGCCGGGAGATGCGGATGGGTGGTATCAGGTTCAGGATGAGGCGAGTATTCTTATCGCCCATCTCCTGGATGCTCATCCGGGACAAAAAATTCTTGATGCTTGTGCCGCTCCAGGCGGAAAAACAACCCATTTGGCAGCTTTGACTGAAAATCAGGCTGAAATTCTCGCCCTTGACAAGTATTCCCGCCGGGTTGAGATGATTGAACTGGGGGCAAAAAGGCTGGGCTGCCCATCAGTTGTTGCAAAACAGTGCGATTTGACTGAACCCGCAGATTTTCTGGAACCTCAGAGTTTTGACCGGATCTTGCTTGACGCTCCTTGTAGTGGCCTCGGCGTGTTGCGGCGCAATCCTGAAGGACGTTGGAACAAATCTGCAGTCAACTTGAAAGAACTGGCGGTGCTGCAGCGCCAGATTCTTGAGAATGTTGCGCCCTTGGTCAGAGTCGGTGGAAAATTGCTTTATTCTGTATGTACTTTCAGCCATGGTGAAACAGATGTGATTGTTGATGAATTTCTTGCGGATCACCCTGAATTTGAATTAGAACATCTCGGGAGGCAAGTTTCGCAGGATTGGGCTGACCTGTTTACACCTAAGGGGACTTTACGCAGCTATCCCCACAGGCACGGTAACATGGATGCTTTTTTTGCTGCCCGACTACAACGACGCCCCTGATATTAACCCTTCTAGCTATTGGAAATAATGATGATTAAAATTGCTCCTTCAATTCTTTCCGCTGATTTTTCCCGTCTGGGAGAGGAAATTAAAGCCATCGATCAGGCTGGTGCCGATTATGTCCATGTTGATGTTATGGATGGACACTTTGTCCCAAATATCACAATAGGTCCTCTGGTCGTTCATGCAATCCGTCCGCTGACCGAACGACTGTTGGATGTCCATTTGATGATTGAAAATCCAGATCAGTATATTCCGGCCTTCGCCGAGGCTGGTGCCGATATTATTGTGGTTCATGCAGAAGCGGTGAGGCATTTACACCGAACCGTTCAGCTGATTAAATCTCTGGGGAAAAAGGCAGGCGTATCGTTGAATCCGGCAACATCTCTCTCTGATCTTGACATTATTCTGCCGGATCTGGATCTGGTGTTGTTGATGACTGTCAATCCGGGGTTTGGAGGACAGTCTTTTATTGACTCATGTCTGCCGAAGATAGCTGCTCTGCGTCAGAGGATAAATGCATTGGGACTCCCTATTGAATTGGAGGTGGATGGTGGCGTGAAGATCGATAATATTGAGCAGATTGCAGCGGCCGGAGCCGATGTGTTTGTTGCGGGAAGTGCTGTGTTTGGTGCCGAGGATTATAAGTCAACTATTCAGCAGTTGCAGGAAAATGGAATCAAGGGACAAGCTTGCTATGCGTAGCATATTGCTTTTAATTTTTCTTTGTCCGCTGCTGTCAGCCTGTCTTGGTCCGGTTGATATGGGACCTGGGCTGGACAAAATCAGTTTTGGATTCAGCGAGTCAATGCGCTGGCGTGATTATCCGGGAGCGGCGACCTATGTTCATCCGGATGTTCGTGAGAATTTTCTTGAGCAATTTAAGGAAGATGAAGATCTACATGTGGTTGAAAGCAGTATTTTAAGTGTTGCAATGGATGCGTCTGCGAAGCGGGCGAATGTCGTCTATGTGATGAAGTATTACCGGTTGCCTTCGACCCGGATTGAAAAGTGGCGTTGGGAGCAGCAATGGCAATTAATTCAGGAGAAGGTGGCTAAGCCGGGAGTCTGGCTCATTGAGAATGCCCCCCCGACTCTTCCATGGAAAGAGTAAGGTGGGGGTGAATCTTTTAGTCTAACGGATTGATTTTCTTTGTTTTTAGCCTCTTTCCTTTGTATCTTATCTGAAAAAAATAGCCTTGATTTAGAGCTATTGTTTGTGGTATCTACCTGCATACTGTATACGATTCTAAGTACTGAAAACCGCCAGAACATCTGGTGATTCTACCCGTTAACGGGTTTTTCGGCCTTCCTTTTTGGAGGGTCGAAGCAGGTCATAGGAGGCCGGTTTGTCACAGGTTGCTTTTTCCAGTTGGGGAAGACAGGTTATCGATAATCGCCAGGGCGGTGATGTCGAAGTTGAAGTCGCCAAAAAGAAATTGCCAGTCACTTTTGATGGTGAGAAGCAGATTTCTGCATTTATGGGGTGGGATGGACTCATCCTCAATGATCCCAATGTTGATGTTGTGGCGATGGCAGCAGAATATGCCAAGCATGTGCAAGAAGATTATTGCTGTGCTAAATGCTCTCCAGGGAAAAAAGGGACCCGGGTCATGCAAGACACCCTGGCTCGGATTATCTCTGGAAAGGGGGCAGAGAATGATCTTGATACAATTGAAAACATTGGAGAATTGCTGAAAAACTGTAAGTGTACCCTGTGTATGACTTCAGCCATTCCAATTGTTGATACGGTTAAACATTTTAGAGAAGATTATCTCGCCTATATCCGTGGCGTGAAAACAGTCAAAAAGGCTGTCGAATATAAGTTGAAGGTCACGGCTCCATGCCAGGATAAATGCCCTTCTCACATAGATATTCCCGCTTATATCGAAGCCATTAAAGATCGCCGCTTTGACGAGTCTCTGGATATTATCCGTGAGAGCATGCCGTTACCGGCTATTTGTGGCCGGGTTTGCCCACATCCCTGCGAAACAGCCTGTCGCCGTGCCAACGTTGACAGTCCTATCAATATTATGGTTCTCAAGCGGACGGCATCTGATTATGAGTGGAAACATAATCATCAACCGCTGATGAAGCCAAAACCGAAAAAAGATAAAACCGTTGCCATTGTTGGGGCCGGACCGGCCGGGTTGGCAGCAGCTTATTATCTCGCTCTCGAAGGCTATCCCTGTACTATTTATGAGGCCCTGCCTGAAGGATTCGGCGGTGGCATGATTGCTGTTGGTATCCCCGCCTATCGGATGCCACGCCATATTCTGCAGCGGGATATTGATATCATCTGCTCCATGGGTGTTGAGATTATTTATAATACCAGGGTCGGTAAAGATATCAGTCTGATGGAATTAAAAGACAAGTTTGACGCTGTCCTTCTTGCTCCGGGTGCCCATAAATCAAAACCCATGGGCGTTGAGGGTGAGGACGAGGGATACAGCGGTTTCCTTGAGGGCGGGATTGAATTCTTGCGGGAAGCCTATCTGGGCAAGCCCACAGGCATGGGGAAAAAGGTCTGTGTGGTTGGTGGTGGTAATACCGCTATTGACTGTGTCCGGGTGGCACTGCGTGAAGGTGCTGAAGAGTCGGTTCTTCTTTATCGCCGGACCCGAAATGAAATGCCGGCGGATGTCTGGGAAATTGATGGCGCTGACGAAGAAGGTGTCCGTTTTGAGTTCCTGGTATTGCCGAAGAAGATTGTTGTCGATGAGAAACGTCAAGTCACCGGGGTGGAATGTTTGAAAATGGAACTGGGTGAGCCCGATGATTCCGGTCGTCGTCGTCCACAACCCATAGAGGGGAGTGAGTTTATCGTTGAATGCGATACCTTGATTCCAGCTATTGGCCAGGATCCGGACCTTTCTTTTATTACTGAAGATACCGGAATAAAGATCACGCGATGGAACACGGTTGTGACCAAATATATCCCGTTGAAAAACGCTGCGGATCGTGATCTGAATGACACGATGGGAAATCCGTTGTCCCGTACTCTGGTGACGGATATGGATGGTGTTTTTGCTTCAGGTGATGCTGAAATCGGACCGTTGACAGTTGTCGCCTGTGTCGGCAATGCCCATCGTGCTGCCCGAGTCATTCAGCGCTGGTTGGAAGAAGGCAGTGCCTATCTGACGGATGAGGATTTCCACGAAGATATTTTGTCCAATCTCGGTGTCTACGATAAAGATGAAGACGTTCCTTGGCTTGATGCCGTGCAGCGCTTCGATCAGCATGAGATTCATGGGAAAGAACGAGCCAGCGCTGGGAATTATAACGAAGTTGAACTTGGTTTCTCGGACAGCGAAGCAGTTATGGAAGCTGAACGTTGCTTGCGGTGCTACCGTGTATCAATGATCGCTGTTTAGGCTAAAAACATCACAGGGGTTGTTTTCTGAACGGATTCATTGTCCGGATATAAATCAGCCAGTATTCGAGGAAAAATTATATGGTCAACCTGACGATAGACGGTAAGTCGGTAAGTGTTCCCAAGAACACAACAATTCTTGAGGCCGCTCGGCAAGTGGATATTCATATTCCAACCCTCTGTTGGTTAGAGAAAGTATCAACGACAGGTGCTTGCCGGATTTGTGCAGTCGAGATTGAGGGTGTCGATCGTCCGATGACCGCGTGTAATACCCCGGTTAAAGAAGGGATCAATGTTACGACGCAGTCGGAGCAACTGAAGAAAAGTCGGAAGCAGATCATGGAGTTGATTCTGGTGAATCATCCCCTGGATTGCCCTGTTTGTGACGCAGGTGGTGAGTGTGATCTGCAGGATATCTGTTATGACCTGGACGTCGTCCGTCAGGAGTTCCAGGCTGATGATGTTAATCCGGAAACGATAAACCACTGGCCGTTGATCCAGCAGGTTCCAAATCGCTGTATTTTGTGTGAAAAATGCGTCAAAGTTTGCCATGAACTTATCGGTGCAGATGCCCTATTTGTCAACGAAAAAGGCGACCGTGCTTTTATTGATAAAAAGGTTGAAAACTGTACTTACTGTGGTAATTGTGTCGCTGTTTGTCCTACTGGAACCATGATCTCCAAACCTTTCAAATTTAAGGCCCGTCCCTGGACATTACGCAAAGCTCCTTCGGTTTGTACCTATTGTCCGAGCCAGTGTCAGATCGACCTCAATGTTCTCAATAATGAAATTCTTCGTGTCACCTCAGAGGATGCAGAGACAACCAATAAAGGAACCCTCTGTGTCGGTGGTTTTTTTGGTTACAGCTATATCAATAATCAAAAAAGGCTGGTTGAACCGCTTGTAGAACAGAAACCCAGCTCCTGGGAAGAGGCCGTTGACCGGGTTGTTGCAGACATCACTAAAATCAAGGCAGAGAATGGTCCTGCTGCGATTGCTGGCTTTTCCTCTCCACATTTAACCAATGAAGAGAACTATCTCTTTCAAAAGCTTTTCAGGGCTGCAATAGGAAGCAACAATATTGATACCGAAGCTCGCTTTGGGGCTTTGCGTGCCTTACGTGCTCTTGATAAAGGCCTGGGCTTGCATGGTGCCAGCAACCGGATGGATGTGATAGGAACGGCTGATGCTGTTCTGGTCTTCGGTGCAGATCCTTCTGCAGAGGCTCCTGCGGTGGATTGGAAGATTCAGGATGCGGTGCGGCGAGGTGATGGAAAACTGGTGATTGCCAACATGCGTCAGATCCATTTGACTCAATTTGCAGAAAGCCAACTTGGGTATAAGCCCGGAAGTGAGATTGCGCTGGCAAATGCTCTCGGCCGTTTGTTGCTGGATCGGAACTACCTTGATGACGAGAGTCTGAAAAGCACCGTTTCAAATTACGAAGAAATGAAGGCTGATCTCAATGCTGTTGACCTTGCAGGAGCTGTTGAGGCTACAGGGATTAGTCTGGAAGCGATGGAGCAAGCTGCTGACATAATCGGCAAGGCAAATAAAGTAGCAGTCATTTTTGGTGCGGATATCTGTAAGTCTGCATTCGGGACTTCAAAAGCGGCGGCCGTTGCTAACCTGGCGATTCTCAGTGGAGCTTTGAGTGTGGATGGTGGCCTGTTTCCATTGGATGAAAAAGGAAACACTCAAGGTGTTCTTAATATGGGGGTTTACCCTGAGGATCTTCCCGGTTTTCAGCCCTATGCAAAAAATAAAGAGAAATTTGCCAAGGCCTGGAGGTGTGAGCTTCCTGACGGAGGGCTCGATGCTGATGGAATTTTACAGGAAATTGAAGCCGGTACAATTCGTTTTCTCTATCTGGCAGCAACCAATCCGCAAAATTTCCCCAATAGCGGTCGCTGGTTAAAAGCCCTGGGAAAAGTTGAAGTTCTGGTCGTTCAGGATATTTTCCCAACAGAGATTACTCGTCTTGCAACTGTTGTTCTTCCTGGAAGCACATATGCTGAGAAGTCCGGTAGCTTTACGTCTCTTGATCGAACCGTTCGTGGTTTTGAGGCGGCGATTCGTCCTGTTGGGCAATGCCGTGAAGACTGGGAGATTTTTGCTGAACTTTACGCCCGTCTCAGCAAAAATTCCATGACTCAGGATCGCGAAGATGTTTTCAATGAGGTGCGTGATCTAACTTCTCTTTATGCTGATGTAACTTTCCTTGAAGATAAGTATGCGACCTGTTTGCAAAATCCGCATCAAGTGGCAGATCAAAGCCTTAAGTATCAACTTATATCTGTCGGTACGGGAGTTGGCGGACTACAGCTATTGACCGGCACGTCAGCAGGACATTTTGGTACAACTTCAATCTGGGCCGCTGCACCTTTAGAGGTTGAACCTGAAGGGCTGCTCAAGGTGAATGGAAAAGATGCTGAGGCGGCAGGAATTTCTGACGGTGATGAAATTAAGGTGACAAGTACAACCGGGTCAACAACCGGCAAGGTTCTTATCAGCACATCAGTCCCGGAAGGGTTGATTTTTGCCCCACATAACTTTATTGAACTGGGTTCTCAGCAATTAATGCCGGATGGCGATAATTTGACCCCGGTCCAAATGACTAAAATTTAGATTTCATCAAATTTTTTTTAGTTATGTTATGCGCCCCGGGATTTCCTGGGGCGTTTTTTTACAGCGAAAAAATACGGTAAATTAAAGCCTTAGCTACAAAAGAGAGGGTGAGATTTGAAAAATCTATCTTGACTCGTCAAGTAGCTCTATGGTACTTAAAGTCCGCTTTTAAGCCAGTTTCCACATTGGTGACATCTCTAAATGGCTGAAGATAAACGTCAATTATATAAAAGCCTCGGGTTTTTATCGAGTGTAGGAATTTCACTTGTCGCCTCAATCCTTATTGGGTTGGCGATGGGGATTTACTTGGACCGATGGTTGGACACGAGCCCTTTGTTTACCCTGATCATGTTGTTAATCGGAATTATCTCAGGTTTTCGAAATGTCTATATTCTGACAACGAGAGAACTGAAGCGCCAGGAACTGGAAGATGGGAAGCACGGCAACGATGATGCCGCAGGATGATCAACTTCTGGCTGAAATGGCTGGGCGTAACTGGATTATCTTGATTGTGCTGGTTTTACTGAGTTTATTCTGGCAGTCATATGCAGTCACATTGGGTGTCTTGGCGGGTGGTGTCTTAGTCATCATCAATTATCGCTGGTTGGGACGATCATTATTCAAGGTCCTTGGTGATCCGCAGCCTGCTGCTGAAAAAGGCTTCAAACGGAACTATCTGTTTCGTCTACTGTTTATTGCCAGCTCGATTTATTTATTACTCGTCCGAGGTGAGGTTCATCCACTGGCCTTGGTTGTAGGATTATCGGTAGTCGTTATAAATCTCATGATTACAACTGTTAAGCGACTATATTAAAGCTTCAAAAAAAAACAGGAGAGTTTGACACATGACCCATCCATTTTTATTTCTGCAGTGGATCGAACAGCAGTTACATCTTCATTTTGGAGATCATGTTACCTATACATGGTTTGTTATGGCGATACTGATTCTGGTTGCTTTTCTGGCATCACGATCTATTTCCATGGTTCCATCCGGTGTTCAGAATTTGATGGAGGCTGTTGTCATCGGTATTGATGGCTTGATTGAAGAAACGATGGGGGAAGAGGGTAAGGCTTATTTTCCTCTGATCGCAACATTTGCCTTGTTTATCCTTGTTTGTAATCTGATTGGACTGATTCCCGGTTTTTATCCTCCAACAGCAAACCTGAATACGAATGCTGCTTTAGCGCTGATTGTGTTTGTGCTGACACACGTCGTTGGCTTCAGAAAACATGGAATCGGCTATCTCAAACATTTTATGGGGCCAATTATCTGGTTGGCACCGTTGATGTTTGTGATTGAAATTATCGGCCATCTGGCCCGGCCTCTGTCATTGACTTTACGTCTTTTTGGAAACATGTATGGTCATGAAATCGTGCTGATGATTTTCCTGGCTCTGGTTCCTCTGTTCTTACCGATTCCCATGATGCTGATGGGTGTTCTGATTGCATTTATCCAAACTTTTGTCTTCACGTTGCTGGCTATGATTTATGTTGCCGGGGCGTTGGAGGAGGCTCACTAAATTTTAAGCTTTTCACAAGGGTGAAAAGCGAGTCCTATATCATATAGGAACAACAAAACAGAAAAAGGAGAAAATGAATGGAATTTTTTGCTTGGTGTATGCTTGCTGCAGGTATTGGTATGGGTCTTGGTTCCGTTGGTACCGGTATCGGTCAAGGTATTGCTATTAAGGCTGCTTGTGAAGGTGTTGCGCGTAATCCAGGTGCCTCTGGTAAAATATTGACGACCATGATGATCGGTCTGGCTATGATTGAGTCATTGGCCATCTATGTTTTTGTTGTCGCAATGATTATTCTCTTTGCTAATCCCTTTACTGAGCATGTTCTCGGGATGCTGGGTCACTAATCGTTCTTCCTGTAAAATTATTAAAAACGGCTCCTTTGGGGCCGTTTTTTTTATGTAAAAATGTAATTAAAACACTATTTTATTTTATTTATAGTAAAGTTATTAGCAAATAGTCTCGAAAAATTTGAAGGATTTTTTGTTGCAATAAAATTTTGATACAGGTAGTGTCCGCTCTGTATGATAAAAATATACACTCGTAGATTCTGAAAAACTTTCTTTTGAGAGGGGAAAGTTTTGGCTGTATGATGCCACTCACACAGTCTGAGAAACGAAAAACAAGTAATTTTTAGTGGAATTCCCCCGTTTTTTCAGTGCGCTCAAAAGGTATGACTATTAAGGAGAGTTTCGATGCGTAAGTTTCTGTTTTATTCCGTGGTTTTGTATGTTTTTTTGTGGAGTTCACTGGTTGTAGCTGCAGAATCAGCAGTTTCACCGGACACCTGCCTGGAATGTCATGATGACGTTGTCACTGCTGAAGATTTTACCGCCTCGGTCCATGGTGCGAACGGTTGTGTTGCCTGTCATATTGAATTGACAGACATTGATGCACACATGGAGGGCGAACTTATGCCTGGCCCTGTGGATTGTGCCCGCTGCCATAAACAGGAATTTAAGGAATACTTTGACAGTGTCCATAATTTTGATCATCCGAATATCAATCTGAATTGTACCTCCTGCCATAAAGATATTCATGAAATCACTGCTTGGCAAAAGGACAAAAGACGTGCAAACGACATCTGTGTTTCCTGCCATACGACTCCTGCACAGGAATATCACATCTCAATTCACTCTCAAGGCGTTGCTGCAGGCAATATGGATGCGGCTGCCTGTATTGATTGTCATGGTCTCCACGGAATAGAGTCTGTTGGTGAGATGGATGTTCGCGAAAGGGCTCTCTTTCGGACCGAGCCATGCATGACTTGTCACGCTGATGAAGAAATGATGGAAAGAAATGAGGTTTTACCTGTTGCTGTCGATACCTATCTGGAAAGTTATCACGGGAAAAACTTCCACCTTGGATATCCTGAAAAAGTTGCCGGCTGCGCTGACTGTCACACCGCACACCAGGTTTTGCCAAGTGACGACCCTGCTTCCAGCCTCAGTCCTGATAAGTTAATTGTTGCCTGTGCTAAATGTCATGAAAATGCTTCTGCCCAGTTTGTTAAATTTTATGCTCATGGTGATATGACGGATAGTGAGAACTATCCCATTTTATTTTATACTTACATTGCCATGAGTACATTGCTGGTTGGCACTTTTGGTGTCTTCTGGTTCCATTCACTGCTGTGGATGTTCCGCGGTTTTATTGAAAATAATGAAAAGAAAAAGGCTTTGGCTGCAGGTGGGCATCTCCATCATATTGAGAATCCGCACAAAATTTACCGCAGATTTACCAAAGTCCATATTTTTATGCACCTTTTGGTCATTATCAGCTTTTTACTGCTGTCACTGACAGGGTTACCGCTTAAATTCTCCGATCAGGCCTGGGCGAAAGTCTTGATGGAATTTTTTGGTGGTTCTGCGAATGCGGGGGCATTGCATCGTCTCGGTGCCGGCATCACTTTTGTGTATTTCGCTATGGCACTCGCCATGAGCGCAAAGTTTTTGTTCTATAAACTGCAATATCCGGCGGAATTCTTCCATCGCTTGTTTGGACCGGAATCGTTATGTCCGAATTTGCGTGATATCAACGATGTCACTGCAATGGTACGGTGGTTCCTGTTTTTGGGACCAAAACCGACTTTTGACCGTTGGACATATTGGGAAAAGTTTGATTTTATCGCGGTCTTCTGGGGTATGTTTGCCATTGGTGGTTCCGGATTGATGCTCTGGTTCCCTGAATTTTTCGGTGCGGCACTCCCGGGATGGGTGTTTAACGTCGCAACGATTATCCATTCCGATGAAGCTCTGCTGGCGACTGGATTTATCTTCACGGTTCACTTTTTCAACACTCATGGGCGTCCGGAAAAGTTCCCGATGGATTTTGTTGTTTTCAATGGTGAACTGGCGAAGGAAGAGTTTATCGAAGAGCGTGGTGATCAGTGGAAACGTTATGAAGAAGAAGGAACCCTTGAGCAATACGAAGTGGATAAGCCGAGTGGTGCCCTTTATGATTTTATCCTCAAAGGGTTTGGTTTTACTGCCGTATTGATTGGGGTAGCATTAACGGTGCTGATGATTTATGCTTTCCTCTATGGTGGACATCACTTTTAATTTGTCGCTTTTCTGATTGTTTATAAGGGGCCACCATCCGGTGGCCCCTTGCTGTTCTAGGGTGGGTAGCACGATGACTTTTAAAGATCTTATCTGGCCGGTCATAGCATTTACTTCCTACATCATCGGAGGGATTCTGACTTTTGGTGGTGTTGCTCTGATTGTCTTTATGAAGGGGAAAGACTTCTGGGGATGGGGGGAAGGCCATACTTTGGGTTATCTGTTTGTTTGTGTTGGCTTACTCTTGTCGATTCTTGGTGTGCTGATTATGCGAATTTTGCGGAATAGAATTTGAATTCTACTGAAGGGGAGACTGAAATGGGGACACTGAAAGATAACTTTTGGCTCGATGCTGAAAAAACGGTATTGGTTGTTATTGATGTGCAGGAAAAGCTGGCACCGGCAATGAATCAACGTTTGTATGGGCAGCTCATTTTACATGTGAACTTGTTGATCGAAGGTTTTAAAGCTCTTGATTTGCCGATTATTGCCACAGAGCAATATTCTAAGGGGCTTGGCCATACGGTAGCAGAGTTGCAAGGGGCAACGGATCAAGTGTGCATAGAAAAAATGGCTTTCAGCTGTTGTGGTGATGAAAATTTTTTGACGGCTCTGGAAAAAACAGGAGCCAAGCAGGTTTTAATTGTAGGGATGGAAAGTCACGTTTGTGTTTTTCAAACGGTTCTTGATCTTCTCGACCGTGGTTATGTCGTCCATCTGGCGAGCGATGCTATTTGTTCACGATTTGAAAGTGACTACACTAATGCGATTCGTACGGCAGCCAAGGCAGGTGCCGTGATAACGACAACCGAAACCGCTCTTTTCCAGTTGGTCAAAGTTGCCGGGACGGATGAATTTAAGGCGATTTCAAAGTTGATCCGGCAGAGAACCCCCTGATGGCGGAATTGACAGCGGTTCAGCAGCAGCAATTATCTCAAAAGTTGCTAGCGTTAAAAGATGAGCTGGAGCTGTTTCTGGTGGAGTCATCTGCCGGCAGTCAAGCTGTTGACCTGGACCAGCCTATCGGCCGGTTATCGCGCATGGATGCGTTGCAGCAACAGGCCATGTCTAAGGCAAATCGCGCAGCTCATGGGCAACGTCTCGTTCTGATTGAAGCGGCCTTACTTGCCATCAAGTCGGGCCGTTATGGCGAATGTCGACGTTGCGAGGAGCCGATTGACTATTCCCGTTTGAACGTCCGACCTGAATCTCCCTTTTGTTTGGATTGTCAAAAGAAGAGTGAAAAATAAAATATGTCAACTATAGTCCTGATGATTCTTATAGCCATTGGCGGTTTTGCAGTGGCAGTGCAACCATCCATAAATGCAAGGTTGGCAGAAAAAACAGGTTTTTTACAAGCGGCAACCGTTTCATTTGCGGTGGGAACTCTCATCCTTTTTTTGCTTTCTCTGAACAGCGGCCAAGGGAGTTTTCGGCGGATACCTGAGGCAGAATGGTGGCAGTTGACGGGGGGGCTGTTTGGTGCGTTTTTTGTGACGATGACAATTGTCGGTGTGCCCCGGATAGGAACAACTGCAGTTCTGGCTTTAACGATCGTATCTCAGTTGATAGCTGGCTTAGTGATGGATCACTATGGTTTATTCGGTATGCGTGGCATCCCAATTGATTATAAACGGATGGTTGGAATTGTTTTGTTGTTAATCGGGGTTTTTCTTATTTGTCGACGCTAGATTAAATATAAAGTGTTTTTCTCCACGAACAAATCTTTCTGCGTTTTGTTTGAGGGTTGTTGTCCCCGTTTGTCATGGTGGGCACTCTGCACAACTGGAGCGGAATAAGTTGGTACTCAAATAGCGATCGCCCCGGTCCGGAAGCAGGGTTACAATCGTACCACTTTTGATATCCTTTGCGATCTGTAGTGCTCCGGCAACAGCAGCCCCACTCGACATTCCGACAAAAAGGCCTATCTCCAGTGCAAGTTTGCGGGTCATCGCATAGGCGTCTTCATCCTCAACCAATATTTTTTGAGTCAGCTTTTGTTGATCGTAAATCTCCGGAACAATGGCTTCGTGCATATTTTTAAGACCTTGAATCTTATGACCTAACCCCGGTTCTACGCCGATGGTTTTGACCTGTGGGGCATGTTCGGAAAAATATTTACTGATTCCCATCAGCGTCCCGGATGTTCCCATCCCGGCAACAAAGAAATCAATTTGACCCGCAGTCTGTTGCATAATTTCCGGGGCCGTTGTTTCGTAGTGCGCCAGCGGGTTGTTGGGATTTTTATATTGGTTTGGCATGAAATAGCTATCGGGGTTTTGCTCTAAAATTTTATGTGCCAGGCGGATTGCACCATCGGTCATTTGGCACCCCGGGGAAAGAACGGTTTCCGCCCCGTAAGCTTCCAGAATGCCGCGTCTTTCCGTGCTGACACAAGCAGGCATAACCAATTTGACCTGATAACCTTTAGCTGCCCCGATCATCGCAATAGCAATGCCAGTATTTCCTGAAGTGGGTTCAAGAATGATTTTATCCGGAGTCAGGTTACCGGATTCCTCCGCTTTATTGATCATGTAAAGGGCTGGGCGGTCTTTGACGGATCCTCCGGGGTTACTTCCTTCTAGCTTTGCTAAAAGCTTTACCTTCGGGTTTCCGGTCAGTGCGGAGATATCGACCATCGGTGTATTGCCGATGGATTCGATCAGTCGGGGCGTCTTCAAGTTTGGCTTGAACATTAAATAATTCCTTGCAAAGGGCCACCATTAACCGCGAGCTGATCGACCTGTTTTTCGATCTCTGGGTCGTCAACTAATGCGGGGGCATGGTGTGGTTTGCTGCGTGCATCAATAACCAGAGATCCGGCACAACCCCAATGCTTTGCGACTGTTAAACTGCCGATTCCATAGATGTCTGTTGCCGGGTTGGAGCGGGTAAAACTGACCCAGAGCCAGTTATTCAATGAGGCAGCGCAAAATTCACTGTCATCAACGACAAGAATGAGAGGGAAATTATTGATGGGGTTGTCGGGGGTAAATTTTTTGCAGAAGCGCAGGAGGTTTAAATCCTCGCCGGGACGATACTCTTTGCAGCTTGGCCCCTGTATCAGTAAAACGCCTGGAAGGGCGATAGCGGGTTTTGTGAACCCGCGGGGCAAAATAATATTCTCAGGAATTGTTGTTGCCAGGGAGCGTTGTTTTTCCCCAACTGCGGCAATGACAACTTTTGAACCCTGATTTAATCCGTGACCACTATAGTCAAGGGTGTCGATTGTGGTTGCTGTTTGAAAATGTAAATCACGTTGCCAGTTAACTCTCTCGAGGAGATGTTGGAAAAAAGCGGGAATATTATTTATATCCAGATCAGGATAATCGTTTTCAGCAATAATCAAGAGATACTTAGCCAGGGACAATTGCCCTTGTCCCAGAATGGCATTGGCCTGCGTGAGGAGCTCTTGAGGGCGATCGAGTTTACTGTAAGGAGTGTAACGTTCACTGCCAATGGCTAGTAGTAACGGGTGAACTCCTGCGGCGTCGACAGCATGAACGGCTTTTATCCCGGGGAGAACCTCTGGAATCAACGCTCCTGTCAGTTCATGGATGAACTCCCCAAAACTGGTATCCTCCTGTGGTGGGCGACCGACGGTGGTGAAAGGCCAAATGGCATCTTGCCGATGGTAGACCTGCTCCACATTTATGACAGGAAAATCGTGGGATAAACTGTAATATCCGAGATGATCTCCAAACGGACCTTCGGGTTTCTGCTGTTGAGGATCAATCGTACCGCAAATAACAAAATCGGCTTCAGCCGGCATTGGTAAAAGTCCGGGAGGCTGGGTCAGTGGAATCCGATGACCGCCCAGAAGTCCGGCAAAAGATATTTCCGGCATGCCTTCCGGTAACGGCATCACAGCGGCAATTGTCATACTTGGAGGTCCACCAATAAAAATATTGACGCGGAAGGGTTTATCAAGGTCCAGGGCTTCTTGATGGTGAACACCGATCCCGCGATGAATCTGGTAATGAAGACCGATCTCTTGATTTTGTTTATACTTATTCCCCGACATCTGAACCCGATACATTCCTAGATTGGAAGAACGGAGACCGGGCTGTTGACTGCTTTCACTGTAAACCTGCGGTAGAGTAATAAAGGCTCCGCCATCATTCGGCCAGCTTATTAATTGAGGGAGTTCGGCAATGGTTGTTTGACCTCGTAAAATTGGTGCCGATTTTACTTTTTTGGGTAACAGGTGAAAGGCTGCCGGTCCTGCAGTTAACAATGCTGAAGGGGTCTTCAACAGGCTTTTGGGGTCGAGTTTTAATTTGACGAGGGTTTCAACCTGCTGCAAGGTATCACGGAACAGGTATCTGGTCCGTTCCAGGGTGCCAAAAAGGTTGGCTACCGCAGGAAATCGGCTGCCGTTGAGGTTGCTGAAGAGTAAAGCCGGCCCCTGATGTTGATAAACCCGTCTTTGAATTGCACCTGCAAGTAAGTTTGGCTCTATGGGCTGGGTGATACGAATGAGCTGTCCGCTGCTTTCCAGATCATTAACCGCCTGTCTGAGTGTTCTGTATCCCATTTGTAATCGTCCAATCTTGACAATAGAATAAGAGATGCTTTTATACGTTAGCAACTCACAAAAGGCAATGTCCACGACATAACCTTTATCTCTAAATATTGATGATTTTAGGCTGCGGAGTGAATAATGATTCAAAAAAACTCCACTCTCCAGTATGGTTAACCATTGTCTGGATATAGGCAGCTTTTGCTTTAAATAACGGGGAATCATAAATGCGTATTCGTTTGGCTCTTAGATATACGGCAATATCAAGTCTGGTTCTGCTTATTGTGATGTCAATTTCGGCTTTACTTCATATTGAGAAGGTGCAGAAGGTTTTTACTGAAAAGGCTTTACGGGAAGCAGATGTTCTTTCAGAAATGATCCTGCGGGATTCCCACCACCTTATGCTGGCTGACAACAATGAGCAGCTACAACTGATGATTGAGGAAATCGGCCGTACTCCACGTGTCAAAAGAGCCAGAATTTTAGGCAAAGAGGGCATCGTCGTTTTTTCAATGAACAAACACGAAATTGGAACGACTTTGAGCGAGAAGGATGAAAGTTGTTCTTTTTGTCATCTGGAGGGGTCCAAGGCTCTGGTGGATGTGCCGATCGAAAAGCGTAGCCGCACATTTTCTGACGACACCGGTACCCAATATTTGAGTATTACACGCGGGATTTATAACGAACCGAGCTGCTATACAGCCGCTTGCCATGCCCACTCTCCGGAAGAGAAGAAAATTGGGGTTCTGGATATGGTGATTTCTCAGGATCAGATGGCGAATTTGGCCCATACCCATCATCAGGATGTCATTGTTTCCACCATGATTATGCTGATAGTTTTATCTTTTTGTCATTATCTGCTGACTAAAAAATATATTTGTGATCCCATCCAAGGGCTGCTGGAGCAGACGCAAGCTCTTTCCGGTGGGGATTTGTCAGCACGGGTGAAACATCTTTCCGGGGATGAAGTTGGAGAATTAGGGCGGTCATTCAATACTATGGCTGATAATCTTGCTCAGGCGCAAATTGAGCTGAAAGACTGGGGCAATACTCTGGAACATAAGGTGGAAATGCGAACGGCAGAAATTACGGATATGCAAGGACAACTTTTGCGTTCAGCGAAATTAGCTTCTATGGGAGAACTTGTTGCCGGGGTTGCACATGAAATTAACAATCCTTTGACCGGGATTTTGATGTTTGCCTCCCTGTCATCAAAAACGCCTGATCTGCCACCGCAGGTCAAAGACAATCTTGATTTGATTGTTTCAGAAACGGGACGATGTGCAAAGATTGTCCGTGGTCTTCTTGAGTTTGCCCGGGAGTCATTTCCGGAGAAAAAGCTGGATTCTATTAACCGGATCATTGAGCATACCTTAGAACTGGTTTCTCATCAGATTATTTTTCAGGATGTCGATATCCGCTATCATGGCGAGGATGGCCTTCCTGATTTAGAGGTTGATACCGACCAACTACAACAGGTTTTCCTGAACATGTTTATCAATGCCGGTCAGGCAATGCCAAGTGGTGGAACTTTGAAAATCACTACGAAGCTTCTGGAGAAAAAAAACGAAGTTGAAATTATTGTTGAAGATACGGGAGCGGGAATCAGTCAGGAAAATCTGGATAAAATTTTTGACCCATTTTTTTCAACCAAGGCACAAAAAGGTTTTGGCCTGGGATTGTCTGTTTCTTACGGAATAATCAACAATCATGGCGGGCATGTGGATGTTAAGAGTCGGGAAGGAGAGGGAACCCGTTTCACTATTTATTTGCCGATTGCAGGGGCCGCCTCACTAGAGGGGCCGGATAAAGAGGGGATGTCGTCTTGAGGGGCGGTTTATACGTGGTCTTTGACCGAAATACCAAGTTTTTTTAACAGCGCCTGAAAGTTGGGTCTGAGCATTCCTGTTTCTTCTGCCGCTTTTGTCACATTCCAGTTGTTTCTCTCCAGAGCGGCATAGACAAAAGCTTTTTCCACCGGTTCAACAGCTTGTTCGCGAGCGATGCGTTTGACTTCTTTAAGCTCATCGGTGTTGGTTGGAGCAGGAAAATTAGGAAGAGCGGATTCTATTTCCTGAGATGTTGGTAGTTCCAGACTGTCCCTCTGGATCAGATCTCCTTGGGTCAGAACGACCGCCCTTTCAATGATATTTTCCAATTCACGGACATTTCCCGGGAATGGATAGTCATGAAGGGCGAGGTGGGCGTCTGCAGAAAGACCTTTAATCTCTCTTCCGATCTCTTCTGAAAATTTCTTCAAGAAATAGCCGATCAGCAGAGGAATATCGCCAGCACGCTCGCGGAGTGGCGGTAGACTGATAGGGATAATGTTGAGGCGAAAATAGAGGTCATCACGAAAGAGTCCCTCTTCAACCATTTTATCCAGACCACGATTCGTAGCCGCGATCAGGCGGATGTCGATAGGAGTGGCTTTGGTCCCGCCAATGGGGGCGACTTCGCGCTGTTGCAGAACCCGCAGAAGCTTGGCCTGTGTTGCCATGCTCAGATTAGCTATTTCATCAAGGAATAAGCTTCCACCACTAGCTACGCTGAACAACCCGGGTTTTGACTGAGTGGCACCGGTAAAAGAACCTTTAACGTGTCCGAATAATTCACTTTCCAGGAGATTCTCCGGGAGTGAGTTGCAATCAATCGCAACAAACGGTTCGTCTTTTCGCGGACTATTGTTGTGAATTGCCCTGGCAACTAATTCCTTGCCGGTTCCGCTTTCTCCTGTAATAAGAACGGAACTGGTTGTCGGGGCGACTTGAAGTATCCGCTGGAAGACCTTCTGCATGGCGTCACTTTTACCGATAAAGGAATCAGCAACGGTTTCGTCTGGGATACTTTCAGTAATAACTTCAGACTCAAGGTTCAGCAGCCTTTGCTTGACTGCAGATTGTACCTTTTCAACGATTTGATCTGGTAGGAAGGGTTTTGTCAGGTACTCAAACGCTCCATTTTTCATGGCATCAACTGCCGAATCCACTGTTGCGAAGCCGGTAATGATGATGACAGGCACGTTGGGCTGGAGGACCGAAATTGTTTTTAGAACTTCAATTCCACCCATTATCGGCATTTTAAGATCGCTGATCACGACACTGAAGCTATCTTTTTGTAGTTTCTCCATGCCAACTTTACCATTTTGGGCAACGATGACCTGATACCCTTCTATGGTGAGTGTCTGACGAAGGCCTTCACGGATAACCGCTTCATCGTCAATAACTAAAATTTTATGTTCAGCATTTTCGTTCATGATGATCCGGATTGCCTTCTGGGTCAGCTATAGAAGAAACTAAAAAAGTTTAAATAGCGAATTTTCAAAGCGTTTCATACTAATAAGGGAAGGGAAAACAGTCAAGAAATAAGTCACAAAAGCCGGCACCGTAAAATGGCCAAAGTTCTGGAAACGGAGAAAAAAGGATTTGATAATGAATAGAGAAGGGAGACCCTGAAGTTTAGGAATAAATAAAATATGCAGTATTTTTTTGCACTTTGATTCATCTTGTTTAGGGTGAAGTATAATGATAACAGATGGTTAGTTGTTTTTTTGGGTTTTTTGAGCTCATTTTCTGGTGCTTGAACTGTATGAAAAAAATATTTCATTGGCTTGGAGGGGGGCTATAAAAAATCACTAGAAAGCAAAAAAGAAAAATAAAAACAGCAGGTTATGGTTATTCTTTGTTTTGTCCGTGTTTTTGGCACAACTTCTGTATGTCTTTGTGGGTATCAACAAGTGAAATAAAAACATGGAGGTTGTGATGAAGAATATTATTCGTAACAGTGTTGTCGCTTTGATTTGTGTTGCCTCTGCAGTGTCGCCTGCAGTTGCTGCTGCAGCACCTGCAGAAGAGGGTGGTTCGTTGTTGCTGATGCTTTTTGTCGGCTTCTTTGCTTTGATTGTTGTTTTTCAGCTGGTTCCAGCTTGCCTGTTGTTTGCCGGAATCCTGAAAGGTCTCTTTGCCCGCAAACATAATATTAAGCCAGAGGTTCCGAATCGATAATGATACTTATCGGCAAGTGAGGTGGTTTTATGAATGGTCTTCTTATCGCGAACAAAGATCAGGCTGCTCGGGAACAGTTGGTTCATCTGTTTAAGGATGACGATTATGAAGTTACGACCTCTGATTCAGTGGTTAACTCGCTTGCGGGTATTCTCGATAAAACAATTCAGGTTGTTCTTCTTGGGGGTGTTTTTGATGAGCAACAAATTTCAAGGTTTGTCCCTCTTCTGAAAAAATGCAACCGTAACCTGTCGATTATTCTGGTTTCTGATGAAATGCCACTGGAGCTGCTGCGTAGGATTCGCAAGGAGGGCATTTTCTATCATGCCTTGAAGCCTGTTGGTGATGAAGGTTGGGAGGAAATTCGCCAGGCGGTTAGTTGTGCTTTTTCAAGTTATCATGCTCGCCAGAGCGTTGGTGGCGCTATCTTCAGGAGGAAAATTCCTGTTGTTGTCCCTGGGGCTGCTTTAACGTAAATAAACGGTTTTTGGTGGCGTGATTGATTGCTTCTCTTCGGCCTCTTGTGGGGCCGTTTTTATTTCTTTTCCATATTTTTAATTCCACATCTATATAAAAAAAATATTCATTTAATGGTATACTGTATACAATTTGTATGGAATAAATAATCATGATATTTCTCAGTGAGTTATAGCTTTATTGTTTGCTCTGAAAGAGCTTTAAAGGGTTTTGGAATGTATATTTTTTGTATACGTTTAAACGAGACAAGAACGGTTTTGTTTGGCGTATAAATAAAGTAAAAACAGGAAGTTATCTGTTTATCAAAAGTTATCCAGTGAGTGGCACGACCTCTGCATTTCAATCCCCGGCATTGCAGTTTTAAGGGGGGAGTTTCTGGTTTAAATCTGTGGGGTCATTTTGTCAGTTTATTGATGAAAGAAAAAAGTTCCAATGTGACGAATTCACAAGTATAGTGCGCAGCATAACTGTGTTTGATGCTTACAGTTGCCCCTACGCTATTTGTTCTGCCATCGGATGGGCAACGAAACTTTAAAAGAGGAGGATTTAATGCAAGGAGTAAAAACATCACTGATAACTTTCGCTCTGATGCTTATGGCGGTTTCTCCCGTCCTGGCAACAGATACCAGCAAAACCTATAACAGCGGCATCCTGGTTCTTCTGTTTGTCGGGTTTTGTGCGCTGTTGATTATTGCTCAATTGGTGCCAGCTGTTTTGGTTCTGTTCGGAATGACCAAAGAAGCTGCTAAAAGCACATCCGATAAAAAACTTGCCACGTCGGCAAAGAAACACTGAATTATTTATTTGAGAGGTATTTGCGATGTTCGATTTTTTTATGAATGTTGGTCATGTTGAGCAGATTTATACCGTTGTAGATTACTATACCTACATCAAGGGGCTTGAATATCTGCTGTGTCTGCTGTTCTTTACCTTTTTCCCTATGTTTTATCGTTACATTCATAGTGGAGATGAGGATTAACCGGATCGGGATCAACAGACCGTATTTTAATTTCTCTGCCTGCAGCAATTTGCTGCAGGCAGAATTGAGAACTAAGGAGTAGAGGCTATGGTAAATGCCGGTAAACAACTTATAACAGGGCTGGGAGTATTATTGCTGTTTTCTGTCCTGTCTGTGAGTTGTTACGCAATGGATTATCCAGATGAAATAGAGATTGATTCTCTGGCTGAGTTGTATGAGCCAGTAGTTTTTGATCACGCGATGCATGTTGATGCTACGGAAAACTGTTCTGAATGTCATCATCACACCACAGGAACGGGCGTCGCCAATGAGTATTGTGCTAAATGCCATACGGGGGATGTCGAGATGGATGTGGTAGCTTGCCAGGATTGCCATTCTGCCGATCCTGTGTCAGCAGAAAATCTACATAACCCCAAGCCAGGTTATTCTTACCATAACGATCAGCCGAATTTGAAAGCTGCTTATCACTTAAACTGTCTGGGCTGTCACCAGGAAATCGGAGGCCCGACAGGTTGTGAAGACTGCCATGCAAAAACAGAAGCTGGTGATAAGTTCTATCGTTCTGGAGATTTTGCTCCGAAGGAACCGGCACACTCATCTGGTCACTGATGATTGCTGTGTGGGAATATAATAAGGAGATTTGTTATGAGTAAAATAACGCGTAGGAAATTTTTAGCCGGAAGTGCTGCTGGTGGGGCTGCTATGATGATGACCCCAGCAAAAAAAGCATTTGCTGCCGGTTCATTTGAGGGTTTTCCTGATGGCATGGGAGTCTTGGTTGATTTGACCCGGTGTGTTGGTTGTCGTACCTGTGAGGCCGCTTGTAATGTAGAGCAGAAGCTTCCTGAGCCGGCACTGCCGTTTGATGACACTTCAGTTTTTGACGAGATGCGCCACGGTCAAAAGCGACGTACCACCGATAAAGCTTATACGATTGTTAATCGCTATGAGCCCGAAAGCGCTGACGAGCCTCTGTATCGCAAAATTCAATGTAATCATTGTAATGAGCCTGCTTGTCTGACCTCATGTTTCGTTAATGCCTATAAAAAAACGCCGGAAGGTGCTGTTATCTACAATTCCAAAGTTTGTGTCGGTTGTCGGAACTGTATGATTGCATGTCCATTCCACATTCCTGCCTACACTTATCATTCGGTTCTGAACCCGGTGATCAAAAAGTGTATTTTCTGCTACGACACTCGCTTAAAAGAGGGACGGCCACCGGCATGTGTCGAGAGTTGTCCGCAACAGGTGATGACTTTTGGCAAACGGAAAGACCTCATGACGATTGCTAAAGAGCGGATCAAAAAGAACCCAGGTAAATATATCGATCATATTTACGGCGAAAAAGAGGTTGGTGGAACGGGTTGGTTCTATATCTCCAATGTTCCGTTTGAAGAGGCCGGCTTTGATGTTCATCTGCCGA
Organism: uncultured Desulfuromusa sp.; assembly: GCF_963675815.1. Taxonomy (NCBI): domain Bacteria; kingdom Pseudomonadati; phylum Thermodesulfobacteriota; class Desulfuromonadia; order Desulfuromonadales; family Geopsychrobacteraceae; genus Desulfuromusa; species uncultured Desulfuromusa sp. The sequence continues at coordinate 916,912 of NZ_OY776574.1, read as the reverse complement.
AAAAACCGATTATCGATAATGTGAAGGATTTCCTGGCCATAGTTCCTATGGTTCTTACCATTTGGCCGGCGCTGTTTACAGGTTTCCACCTGCTTTCAACTAAGGGAAAATCTCACGGTCATGGAGATGATCATAGCCACGATAAGCAGGAGGGCCACTGAAAATGAAGAAATTAGCAACTTTTGGAGTTAAGCCACACGATGCGGCCCTTAAGGCAGATGGAAAGCAATGGTCTTTGATGGAAAAGCTGCTGCTCGGGTTGACCCTCGATCAGTATATCGGCCAAGTGCTTCGAAATAAGTTCAACTGGATTCTTGCTGTCATCTTTGCCATTGGTATCCCGGTTATTATCTACCGTTTTATCTTCAGTCTGGGATCTGTTACCCATGCTTCTTATGATTATCCCTGGGGGCTGTTTCTGGGCTTTGGCCTTTTCTGTATGGTTCCGCTGTCGGCTTCAGGCTTTATGCTCGGCACTACGGTCGAGATTTTTGGGCGCCATGATTTTGAGCCAATTGAGCGTCTGGCCCTGCTGAATGGATTGTTGGGATACTTCTTTGCGGTTGTTTATCTTCTGGTCGATCTTGGGCAACCCTGGCGTTTGTCTTACCCTATGGTTTATTCTTTCGGCCCTGCTGCAGTTCTATTTCTTGTCGGCTGGCATGTTGCGACTTATCTTTCTGTTCAGGTTGCAGAAGTGTCAACAGCCTTCTTTGAGTGGATTGGATTTCAACGCGGCTATGATTTTATTCGTAAAGGGACCGTTGGTCTGACTGTGTCAGGTATTATTCTATCGACCCTGCACCAGGGAGCCTTGGGGGCATTGTTTTTATACGCGCCGGGCAAGGTCCATCCCCTCTGGTATTCGTCCGCCTTCCAGTGGATTCACTTTTTTACATCGTCAATCCCCGCCGGTCTGTGTATGGTCATTTGTGTCAGTACAATTGTCATCTATACAATGAAGTGGCGTTGTGACCAACGTTTTATCGATAATCTTGACAGGATTACAATATCACTGGCCAAAGGTGCCGCGATGGGTTTGAGTACCTACCTCATCATTAAGCTTATCGCTGTTGCTCACGATAACGAATGGGCTTATCTGGCGACAGGCTGGGGGACATGGTGGCTGTTGGAGATTGTTGGGTTTGTGTTTGCACCGCTGGTTCTCCTTTCCTATGCGATTCGCCATAAACTGGTGGGATTGTGTCGCATAGGTGCATTCTGGACGGTTGCCGGTATTCTTATGAATCGCTTGAATACTGCGCTCATTACCTTCAATTGGCAGTTATATCAGGAGATTCCACATAAATTTGAAATCATTATCAGTATTACTATTTTCGCAATTTATGTGACGACTTACCGCTTCATTTTGAATCGCCTGCCAATTCTTTATAAGTTCAAGGCCCAGGCGGATGAGTAAATAATTTGTTGCTCAAAGCCTTGCCTCAATACGTTCAGAAATATCATTAGCGACTAGACCCTGATGAGTGGAGTTTCTCTCCATTCGTCAGGGTCGTTTATATCCAACCTTGGAAGTGAGGACCTATGTTTGATAATTTGATCGCTAGAGCCATTATTCCGGTCACGATTGCGGTCACAGGGTTTGTGATTTTTGGTTGCCTGCTGCTGTACTCTTTTATCAAAGCAGACATGACCAAGTCGGCATTTCTCACTGCAAATAACTGTGCTGATACCGTCGTTAAGTCTACGAAATCCGCCATGCTTGAAGATAATCAACGAGCCATTCAGGATATTGTTGCCAATATCGGGACGCGGGCAGATGTAAAACTAATTAAGATCTACGGTCCGGAAGGAAAGATCAGGTATTCCGGGCGGGATGGTTCCGAGGGTTTGTCAAATATTGCTGCGAACCATATTTCAGACTTTCTGGGCCCTGAACCATTGCCGCAGGAGAGTCAGCGGCATGACATCGATCGTGACAACGGCAATTTGATTATTTCGCTGCCCATTGTTAATGAACCACAATGCTCAACCGCGGCCTGTCATTTTCATGCTGAAGAGGACCAAATCCTCGGATTTTTCAGTATTGCCATCTCCAGTCAACACCTGGATAAAACGCTTGCATTGCTGAGAACCCGAATGATAATTTTCAGCATAATGGTATTATTTTTAACAGTTGGTGGGGTGACTGCGCTGTTGAGAATAAATCTGTTCCTACCCATTTTGCGACTGACATACAATGCAGAACAGGCGTCTCAGGGAGTTGCTGAGGAAGACCTGCCGAAATCTGATCATAAGCTTGGAAAATTAAATAAGGATTTTCGTTTATTAGTTAAGCAGCGGGATCAAGCTTTGAGGGCTTTGAAAGCTCTGGAAACCCCAAACAGAAATGTAGACAATGGATCCGATCAATCATGAAACAGAAGATCCTCTGCCGGACATCAATCCCCTGCGTAAACAGGTTCAGTCAAAGATTAAAAAGCTAGAGTTACTGTCTAGTACCGGCCTTTGGATCCTCGCTCTTTTTACGGCTCTTAGTATGGGGGCATTTCGTAATTTTGACTTTTTGCCGCCGCTAAGTGACAGTATCCGCGCTGCTTTAGGTGCGGGACCACCCGTTAAGTATATTAATGGGGCATTGGTTGTCTATGGATTTTCAGCGATTATTTTAATCCTGACGCAGATGGCCAGTGACAAGAAGCCGCGAGGAGCTTTGGGGCATTTTGGTTATCTTGGTGCCTTTTATCTGTTTTATCATTTTTCCGAAGGTTTGAGCGAAAACTTCTGGGCGGTTTTTGCCGTTGGATTAACGATTCTGGGACTGCAAAGTTACCATGTCTGGAACTATTATCACGAAAGAATCCGGGAGCAGGAAGAGATTCTGCACGAGTTGGATAAACTGCTGGATTGAAAGCCCGTTCAAGATGAACGGGCTTACTTGTCTGAATCTGTCTTACTCTGTTCTATCGGTGACTTCAATAAGATGGTAGCCAAACTGGGTTTTCACAGGGCCTAAAACTTTTCCTACCTCGCCGCTAAAAACGACTTCATCGAACTCCCGGACCATTTGCCCCGGGGAAAATTCACCTAAGGCACCCCCCTGTTTTCCGGAGGGACATTTGGAATGTTTTTGAGCGACTTGAGCAAAATCAGCTCCGGCTTCGATTTCTGCTTTCAGGTCGTTACACTTGTCTTCACTGGGGACGAGGATGTGACGTGCACTAGCTTTTGCCATGATCGGTACTCTCCTTTTTATTACGGCTCGATTGTCAAACTGAATGGTTAAGCGGTTTGTTTTAACTGCCAATGATAAGACTATTCTGGAGTAGTTTTGCAAATCATGCAACCGTCCGGAACAATTTGCTTCGATGTCAAAGCTCTGGTTTGCTGGCCGCCCCGCGGATTGTTCTACTGACAAATGCCGGTGTCCCTGTCATTGGAGCTTCAGTCAACTGTTTGATTCTGAGACCTGAAGCCCGGATAGCTGTTGCGGTATCACGTGTCAAGCGACAGTTCCCTGCGCAGATCTTCCAGAATGGTTCAATTCTACGTTGCCAGCTTAAAGTTTGGGGATGGTCGGAAATAATATGTTCAAGGAAAAGAAAAGTTCCTTGTGGACGGAGCAGGCGGTAAATTTCTTTCAGGCTGTTTTCAAGGTGAGGAACTGAGCAGAGAACCAGGGTAGAGACAATTGTGTCAAAAGAGGAATCCGGCATGTCAATTGATTCGATCCCCCAATGGGTTATGTTGACACGGGTTTTCTGCATAGAGAGAGTTTTCTTTTGCAGAATTTTGCGCATCTGCATATCCGGCTCACTGAGAGTCATTTGTGTCACCCTCTCAGGGTAGTGAGGGAGGTTAACTCCTGTCCCCGCTCCAATTTCCAGTAGTTCCCCTTTTGCTTGAGACAGCAGGCTCATCCGCCACTCATGCAGGCACTTCTTTTCGGTACTACGCATGGCATAGTCGTAACTTTTAGCCATAAGAAAAGAATGCACTTTTTTAAACAAAATATGAGATCCTTTATGGTTCGGCGATCAATTCGAGGCTGTCTGTTTCTCTATGATGGTGAAGTTTACTTTTCCTGTCAAGAAACAGAGGGGGATAATTGTAAATGTTGTTGCACTGCTCTTGCCAGAGTCTGGAGTGAGTTGTATATTCGCGCTATGGATGCATTGGAAATTAAAAAATTATGTAAGTCTTTTGATGGTGTCCCTGCTGTCAAGGGAATTGATTTTGCTATCAAAGAAGGTGAAATCTTTGGGTTGCTTGGGCCAAATGGCGCAGGAAAGAGCACCACGATCAATATGATCGCTGGAGTGGTGCGCCTGGGATCAGGAAGCATTACCGCCTTTGGATATGATAACCAGAGAGAGTATCGCTACACCCGCAGAATGCTGGGGGTTGTTCATCAGGAAATTGTTATTGATAATTTCTTTACTGTTGATCAGGCTCTCCGGATGCACGCCGGGTATTATGGTGTTAAAGATGACCCTGAATGGCGCCAGTTATTGATAGATCGTCTTGGATTGAAGCCTTATCTGGATAAAGTCATGCTGAAGCTTTCCGGTGGTCTGAAGCGGCGCTTTATGATTGCTAAAGCTTTGATTCATAGGCCCAGATTGTTGATTCTGGATGAGCCGACGGCGGGGGTTGATGTTGAATTACGTCATGGGTTGTGGGCTTTTGTCAGGGAGATTAACCGGCAAGGGATAACGATACTGCTGACAACTCACTATCTGGAAGAGGCTGAGGAGATGTGTGACCGCATCGGAATCATGAATCATGGTGAGCTGATCGCACTGGAGGACACACAAAGGCTCATTCGGCGGCTGTCAAACCGGCGGCTAAGGCTTTGGTTGGAAACCCCTTTGACTGAGATTCCGCCCGGGCTGGGGGAATATTCCCCCGAACTCAAAGAAAATGGTGGTCTTCTTTTGCTGCGTCTGCCGGCTGGGGAAGGGGCTGGGTCTGTTCTGAACAAGCTCACCGAGTCGGGATTAAAGATTCAGGATATCGAGACAGATCAGAGTGGCCTGGAAGAGGTCTTTATCCACCTCACTGGATTGGAGGCGGAGATCGATGGTCATTAGTACAGATACGAAATATTATCCCTGGCTTCCCTTTGTGACCCTGTTACGGAAAGAAATTCTGCGTTTTCTGCGGGTTTCTACGCAGACCCTTCTGACTCCTATTGTGACTGCTTCGCTTTATCTGTTCGTGTTTGGTGCCACCTTGGGAGATCGACTTAACGTTCTGCCCGGGTTCAGTTATGCCCAATTTGTTATTCCGGGATTAATTATCATGGGGGTGATTAATAATACCTTTGCGAATACCTCTTCCTCATTATTCATGTCGCGCTACCTTGGTGGGATCGTTGATCTTCTGGTGACCCCGGTGAGTCCGCCACAGTTCATCATGGCCTATACGCTTGCGGCGATGTTGCGCGGATTGCTGGTGGGTACCGTTGTGTGGCTGATCTCAACCGTTTTTGCAACTCTCCCCTGGGAGTCACCTTTATTGGCGATATTTATGGCGGTTATTGCCAGTTTTTTATTTGCCCAGTTTGGTTTGATTGCGGCTATCTATGCACATAATTTTGACACTCTTTCAATGTATAGTAATTTTTTGATTTTACCTCTGGTCTACCTCGGTGGAGTTTTCTATCCAATTTCGATCCTTCCTGATCCGTGGGGCCAATTCTCCTATCTCAATCCACTATTTTACCTCATTGACGGATTCCGTCATGCGATAATCGGCGTTGGTGATACCAGTTATTATGTCGCTTTTGGAGTCAGTCTTGGGATCGCAGCGGTATTGTTTTTCTGGGCCGCCTGGCTGATTGGCAAAGGATATCGTTTAAGAGCCTGATCAAGGGCAATATCAAGGGCAATATCAAGGGCAATATAATGGAAGATCATTTAATTCGAGTGGTGAGCCCCGATGGATTGTTTCGTGCGGCCGCTGCCGTATCGACTCAATTGGTTCGCACTGTCTGTGAAAAACAGCAGACGGATTTGACCGCAACAGTCGCTCTGGGTCGCTTATTGACGGGTGGTGCGTTGTTGGGATCCTTGCTAAAGGGAAAACAGCGCCTCGCTCTGGTTATGGAAGGAAATGGCCCTCTGGGAAAAATAAGTGTTGAAGCTGATGCTGATGGAAGGGTTCGTGGTTCAGTCCGCAACCCAACTGCCGGGCTGCCGCCTATTGGGGGCCGATTCAATGTTGCCGGTGCGGTTGGCCGGGCTGGTTTTCTCCACGTGCGGAAAGATCTTGGTTTGAAAGAAGCATATCAAAGCATGGTCCAGTTGCAGACCAGCGAAGTTGCAGAGGATCTGGCCTGGTATTTAACCAGCTCAGAGCAGGTGCCATCAAGTCTCGGATTGGGGGTTGAGCTTGATGCTGAGGGTCGAGTAGGGGGCGCGGGAGGTTTTTTGGTGCAAACCCTGCCCCACGCAGATTCCGAGTCAATTGAGCTTTTGAGCCAGAGAATAAAAGGTTTGCCGCCAACGACAACGATGCTGAAGCGAGGGCTGACACCCAAAGAGATTCTTGCGGAAATATTTGTTTCTGCTGAATTTAATGTGCAGCAACAAACTCCGCTGCTTTTTTATTGCCCGTGCGACCAGCAGCAGATTGAACAGATGTTGATTGGTCTGGGGCGTCAGGAGCTTGCTTCTCTGGCTGAAGAGCAAAACCCGGTTGAGGTGGTTTGTGAATATTGCCGCCATCACTACCACTTTAGCCGCGAAGTGATGAATAAGTTAATTGAAACGGCAAAATGAATGTGAATATGGCCGATCCGGTTTTCTGATAAAGAGAAAAAACAAAGTAAAAAAAATGATATTCAGCTAAAAACTGCTGTAATATCAATCTACAATCATATTATCTTCTTCACCTTAATTGCATACAGTATACGGTATTTCTCTTGACATATCGGGGGAATTATCCTAGTTTTTCACACGCTGTGGAGTATGCTGACAGCTTGTCAGGCACAGCTGAATGGTTTGGTCTCTTCTAAGGAAGGAGCAGTTTTTATGCTGGATACTTATCTGCCGATTCTTGTCGTCATCGGAATCGCATTTGCTTTTGCTCTTGGGTCGGTCGTTTTGTCCCGACTTATCGGGGTGAAAAAACCAAGTGAGGTCAAGCTGGCGCCGTATGAGTGTGGGATGCCTCTTATTGGTCCAGCCGAAGAGCGCTTTTCAATTAAATTTTACATTGTCGCGATGCTTTTTATTCTCTTCGATATTGAAGCTGTTTTTCTTTATCCTTGGGCGGTCATGTTTAAACGCCTTGGGATTTTCGGTTTTGTAGAGATGGGAGTGTTTATTGTTATTCTTCTCGTCGGCTTTGTCTATGTATGGAAAAAAGGAGCTCTGGAATGGGAGTAGAGCAACCAAAAACGCTCGGTAGCGGCTTTGTTACAACGAGCTTGGACAAGTTGGTCAACTGGTCTCGGGCAAGCTCTATGTGGCCCATGACTTTTGGTTTGGCATGCTGTGCCATTGAAATGATGGCAACCGGTGCTGCCCGATTTGACCTTGACCGTATGGGGATTCTCTTTCGTGCGTCACCACGTCAGGCTGATGTCATCATTGTTGCCGGAACTGTTACTAAAAAAATGGTTCCCGTCATTAAGACAGTTTACGAACAGATGCCTGAACCACGTTATGTTATTGCGATGGGGGCTTGTGCTTCATCCGGCGGGATTTTTGACACTTACAGCACGGTGCAGGGTGTCGATGAGTTCCTCCCTGTTGATGTTTATATTCCCGGCTGTCCACCGCGACCGGAAGGTCTTCTTTACGGCTTGATGAAGCTGCAGGACAAAATCAGGGCAGAGCGGAATACGTTTGGTGCTGCTATTGGCGTCGGTGATGTCGTTCACAATAAGGCCTGAAGGCCATAGTTGAATAATAGGAAAATCAATGAGTGCTCAAGGAATTGTTGAAAAATTAAAAGCAAAGTTCCCTGCAGAAGTTCTGGATGTTGTGGAGTTTCGCGGGGAGACCACTGTTACCGTGAAAAAAGAGCAGATCGTTGATATCTGTATGTTCATGCGTGACAATTTTGGTTACAACTTGTTGTGTGATCTTTGTGGCGTCGATTATATGGGGCAAGCACCACGTTTTATGGTGGTCTATAACCTCTACAATATCACCACAAAGGAGCGTTTTCGGATCAAAGCTCCGGTTGCAGAGGAGGGTGCCAATATCGATACTGTTAGCACCGTCTGGGGGACAGCCAATTGGCATGAGCGGGAGTGCTGGGATCTGCTGGGAATCAAGTTTAACAACCATCCTGATTTGAGGCGGATTCTGATGCCGGCTGACTGGGAGGGACATCCTTTGCGTAAGGATTATCCTGTACAGGGGCCTGACCGTGAACCCTATAAAGGACGAGTTTCCTAATCAACGCTTTAATTCCTTAATCGGACGAGGCATATAATGGCAGCAAATAACAGCGAAACAATGACCATCAATATGGGACCTCAGCATCCGTCAACGCACGGTGTGCTGCAGTTGATCCTTGAGCTTGATGGTGAGATTGTAACGAAGGCAACTCCGCATATAGGTTTTCTTCATCGGGGCATAGAGAAGCTTTCAGAGCATCGGACCTATCATCAGACGATTCCGTTGACGGACCGGCTTGATTATCTTGCACCGATGAGCAACAACCTTGGTTACGTGTTAGCGGTTGAAAAGTTATTGGGCATTACCGATGAGATCCCGGAGCGGGTGCAACGGATCCGTGTCATTATGGCCGAGCTGACCCGGTTGAAAAGTCACCTGGTATGGCTGGCAACTCACGCTCTCGATATCGGAGCAATGACCGTTTTTTCTCTACTGTTTTCGCGAGCGGGAATGCATCACTGATATTTACGAGAAGGTCTCAGGCGCGCGGATGACGTCCAATTACTTTCGCGTTGGTGGTCTTTCAGCTGATCTACCTGACGGGCTTGAAGGGGAAATTCGCACTTTTGTAGAATCCATGCCGGAGCATATTGAGGAATACGAAGGATTGCTGACCGGGAACAGGATCTGGCAAAAGCGTACGATTGGTGTTGGTGAGATCAGTGCAGAAGCTGCTATCGATATCGGCATCACCGGACCGGCTTTGCGGGCTTCAGGGGTCGATTGGGATTTGCGGCGCGATAACCCCTATAGTGGTTACGATGATTATGACTTTGAAGTTCCGGTGAGGACAGGCTGTGACACCTTTGACCGGTATAAGGTGCGTCTCGATGAAATGCGTCAGTCGGTCCGTATTATTCTGCAAGCATTGGACAAGCTCAAGCCAGGTCCGATTCTGGCCGATTGTCCCAAGATTGTTCTGCCCTCCAAGAAGGATGTCGTCAACAATATTGAAAGTTTGATTCATCACTTTAAAATTGTGTCGGAGGGTTTTCAGACAGAACCGGGTGAGATTTACCAGGGCATTGAGGCTCCTAAAGGGGAACTTGGATTTTATCTCGTTGCGGATGGTTCTGCTTATCCCTTCAGGATGAAGATCCGACCGCCGTCTTTTGTCAACTTGCAAGGGTTGCCGCAGATGGTAGAAGGACGATTGCTGGCTGACGTAGTCGCTGTCATTGGGACTCTCGATATCGTTCTGGGTGAAATTGATCGCTAGATCAACCCGTTAAGATTGTTGACATCAATATTTGGATTGTCGGTAGAAATTACCGGCGTTAAACGGCAGAAATGCCATAGACTGATGAAGGAAGAGGATGGTCATGACGCCAGAAGTTCTGACACTCTCGGAAACACCTTGGTTATTTGCAGGAGTCATGCTGGGAAAGATTTTAGTGGCTTTTGTAGCGACGTTATTGATCGTGGCTTATGCCACCTACGCGGAGCGTAAAATAATCGGTAGGATGCAGACCCGTATGGGGCCGAATATGACTGGGCCGAAGGGCTTGTTGCAGCCGATTGCAGATGGTTTGAAGCTCTTTTTTAAAGAGGATATCATCCCTTCGCAGTCACACTGGTTTGCTTTTATCCTTGCTCCGATGATGATTCTGGCACCGGCCTTTGTCTCTATTGCGGTTATTCCTTTTGGTGGTGACCTTCAGTTTACTTATGACGGAACTCTTTACGCTGTGCCGATGCAGATCACGGATTTGAATATCGGTCTGCTTTTTATTGTTGCTATGGCTGGCCTCGGGGTTTACGGAATTGTGTTGGCCGGACTGGCTTCCAACAGTAAGTATGCATTGCTTGGTGGTATTCGTTCCACTGCGCAGATGATTTCGTATGAACTGGCTGTTGGCCTTTCCATTGTTGCTATTTTCATGCTCTCAGAGACTCTGAGCTTGCGTGGAATTGTTACCGCTCAACAATTGCCTTTATGGGGCAGTGATTCCCTCAGCTTTCTTCCCAACTGGTTTATCTTCAGTCAGCCACTTGCTTTCGGACTTTTTGTGATTGGTTCTATGGCCGAGATTAACCGGACTCCTTTTGATTTACCTGAGGCTGAGACAGAGTTGGTTTCTGGTTTTTGTACCGAATATTCAGCAATGAAATATGCCCTGTTTTTTATGGCAGAGTACGCCAATATGATTACCGTATCCGCTGTCGCTACGACACTGTTCCTTGGAGGCTGGGGCGGACCATTTTACGGTTGGATTAATTTTCTGATTAAAGTTTTTGCTTTTATGTTCTTCTTCATCTGGATTCGGGCCACCTTCCCGCGTCTTCGTTACGACCAGTTGATGTTTCTGGGCTGGAAAATAATGCTTCCGCTGGCTCTTGTAAATATTGTCATTACGGGCATTGCAATTCTGCTCTGGTAGTAACCAAACGTTGCGTAGAGGATAGATATGTTTAAAGAGTTTGCCAAAGGCTTGAGTATTACGCTGAAGCATCTGATGCCGGGGAATTGTACCACGATACAGTATCCGAAGCAGAAAATGCAGATGTCCCCACGATTTCGCGGGCTGCATCGGTTAATTCCGGCTCAAGATCGTGAGAAATGTGTCGCCTGTTATCTGTGTCCGACAGTCTGTCCGGCAAAATGTATCACCGTTGTTGCTGCAGAAAATGAAGCGGGTGAAAAATATCCGGAAGTTTTCGAGATTGATCTGTTGCGCTGTATCTTCTGTGGTTACTGTGTTGAAGCATGCCCCAAGGAAGCAATAGAAATGACAGATGCTTACGAACTGGCAAACTTTACCCGTGAAGATTTTGGCTTTGACAAGCAACGTCTTCTCAAGTCGTAAGAAGGAGTTCAGGTTATCATGGAAGCGATTCTTTTTTATCTCACTGCGGTGGTTGCAATTATCTCGGCGGTTTTTGTCACTCAATGTCGAAATCCGGTTAACAGTGCATTGAATCTGATTACAACATTTCTGTGCCTGGCAGTGTTTTACGTCATGTTGGAGTCTCCGTTCATGGCTGCTATCCAGATTATGGTTTATGCCGGAGCAATTATGGTGCTGATTGTCTTTGTCATTATGTTGCTGAATCTTGGTTTAGCGGTAAAGACGAGGTATACCCATGGAATCCCAGCAGCGGGAATTCTTGCAGCACTGATTCTTTTTATTGCCAACTATTTTATCCGTTACGGCGAGGCTACCGGAACCGGTGGTAGTGTAACCAGCGAAGTCATTGCAAATTATGGTCATACCGAATTAATTGGTCGAGCCATGTTTGTTGATTTTTTACTCCCCTTTGAGATTGCTTCAATCTTGCTGTTGGTCGCAATTATCGGGGCTGTTGTCCTCTCAAAGCGCGAAGTTTAATCGAGTTTATCCGGGAGATTAACCATGATTACCGTCAATCACTATTTGCTGTTGAGCGCGATTCTTTTTGCCATCGGTACATTTGGTGTGCTCACTCGAAAGAATGCCATTGTTATTTTCATGTGCATTGAGGTGATGCTCAATTCGGTGAATCTGACCTTTATTGCTCTGTCACGTCACGTCGGCAATATGGATGGCCAGATTTTTGTTTTTTTTGTCATGACAGTTGCTGCAGCTGAAGCGGCTGTAGGTCTAGCGTTGATGATCGCATTTTATCGGAACAAAGATTCAATCGATGTCGACGATTTCAATATGCTCAAATGGTGATCACTCCACTTTTACGGGTGTTTCAGCTAATAGGAGAGTTTGATGTACAGTAATCTGTGGCTCATCCCATTTTTTCCGCTAGTCGGGGCCATCTTTAATGGTCTTTTTGGCAAGAAAATTAAAAATGAAGCAGTGATCGGTGGTATTGCCACCGGACTGATGTTCCTTTCATTTTTGGTTGCTGCTCAAAACTTTTTCAAGTTATTGGGTGATACACAAAAAGTTCATGAGCTGTTTCTGGCCTCCTGGATGACGGTTGGTAACTTTCACCTGAATTGGGAGCTTTTGCTGGATCCTCTCTCTGCAGTTATGATTATGGTGGTTACGGGCGTCGGCACTCTGATTCACTTGTATTCCATCGGATATATGCACGGGGAAGTCGGGTACTATCGTTTTTTTAGCTATCTGAACCTGTTTGCATTTGCCATGCTGATGTTGGTTCTCGGTGGTAATGCCCTGGTGATGTTCATAGGCTGGGAAGGCGTTGGTCTCTGCTCTTATCTGCTGATTGGCTACTACTATGAAAAGAAGAGTGCCAGCACTGCTGCCAATAAAGCGTTTATCGTCAACCGTGTTGGTGATTTTGGTTTCCTCTGTGGCTTGTTTACCCTGTTCTGGGCTCTTGCCGGCAAAGGAGTCTGGACTCTCAATTTTGTTGAAATTGCCGAAAGTGGCCATTTGCTTGAGTCTGGAGGACTGTTAATTACCGTTGTGACCCTTTGTTTCTTTTTAGGTGCAACAGGAAAATCGGCTCAGATTCCATTGTTTACCTGGCTTCCTGATGCCATGGAAGGTCCAACCCCGGTATCAGCTTTAATCCATGCGGCGACGATGGTTACCGCAGGTGTCTATATGATCGGTCGCATGAATGGTCTGTTTGCCATGGCCCCTGCGACGATGATGACGATTGCAATTGTCGGTGGTTTAACAGCATTTTTTGCTGCTACAATTGGTTTGGCTCAGAATGATATCAAGAGGGTTCTTGCCTACTCAACTGTTTCCCAGTTGGGATATATGTTTCTGGCTATGGGTGTTGGTGCTTTTTCCGCAGGAATTTTTCATTTAATGACCCATGCGTTTTTTAAGGCGTGTTTATTCTTGGGTTCCGGCTCGGTTATTCATGGAATGCACCACGCATATCACCATGCCCACTTGCACGATGATCCGCAAGACATGCGTAATATGGGTGGCTTACGGAAGAAGATGCCAATTACGTTTATTACCTTTTTGGTGTCTACGATTGCGATATCGGGCATTCCTCTGTTTTCAGGATTCTTCTCAAAAGATGAAATTCTCTGGTGGTCATTTGGTTCAACTCGTGGGCACTGGATGCTTTGGGTTCTTGGGGCCGCTGCTGCCGGTATGACAGCTTTCTATATGTTCCGCCTGGTCTTTATGACTTTCTTTGGTGAGCAGAAAACGGACGCACGGGCAAAAGATCATATCCCTGAATCTCCTTTCACAATAACAATTCCATTGATGGTGCTGGGGTTGCTGGCAGTGATTGGCGGATATATCGGTATCCCGAAAATTCTCGGTGGTGCGAATCGTTTTGAACATTTTCTCGCGCCGGTATTTGAACATGCTCAACACCTCAACGAGATTCATGCTCATGGCTCACATGCAACTGAATATACGTTGATGGCAATTTCGGTTGCGATTGCAATTGTTGGGATTTTTATCGCATGGGTTATGTACATCAAAAATCCCGAGTTGCCAGGAAAGTTTGTTGCCAGATTTACCGGTGCCCACAGGGTTATTTTCAATAAATGGTATATCGATGAACTTTACGATTTTGTTTTTGTCGTCCCCTGTAAAAGAATTGGTACGTTTTTATGGAAAGGGATCGATGCCAAAATTGTTGATGGTGTTGTAAATGGTTGCGCCTGGGTTGTTAAGGGACTTGGAACGGGCCTGCGCTATACACAGTCCGGTTACCTGTATAACTACGCAATGGCCATGGTGGTCGGCGTAGTCGTGATCGTCGGCTTTTTTGTCTTTTAGTTTATAAATTTATTTGTTCGCCAGCGAATTACGATAAAGCTACAAGGAGCGATTCCACATGGCTGATTACCTTCTCAGTATTATGACTTTCTTCCCATTGTTGGGGATACTGTTTCTTTTATTTATCCCTCGAGACAATGGTGCATTGCTTAAAATGTTCACCTTGGCGGTATCCTTGGTAACCTTTGCAATCAGCTTGCCTCTAGCATTTGACGATGTCTTTAAGACTTCCGGTGCGATGCATTATCGTGAATTTTACGAGTGGATTAATATCGGTAACTTTTTCCAGATGAATTATAATCTTGGCGTTGACGGAATCAGTCTGTGGCTGGTGATGTTGACGACCTTCATCACTCCTATAGCAATTCTTTCGACCTGGAACGCAGTAGAGAAAAATGTCAAAGGTTTTATGGCAATGCTGCTGTTGCTTGAAACTGGCATGCTTGGTGCCTTCATTTCGCTGGACCTTTTTCTCTTCTATATTTTCTGGGAATTAATGCTCATTCCGATGTACTTCCTTATTGGTATCTGGGGTGGGAAAAACAGAATCTATGCTGCGGTTAAGTTTTTTATCTATACCGCTGTTGGTTCTCTGCTGATGCTGGTCGCAATTATCTTTGTCTATTATTTTGCGGTCAAAAGCGGCGCCCCGATGAATGGTTTTGGTATCCAGGAGCTTTATAAGCTTGATCTTCCGTATCATGCTCAATTCTGGTTATTCCTGGCATTTGGATTCAGCTTTGCCATCAAAGTTCCAATGTTTCCACTCCATACCTGGTTACCTGATGCCCATACAGAAGCCCCGACAGCGGGTTCGGTTATTTTGGCTGCTGTTCTGCTGAAAATGGGAACATACGGCTACGTCCGTTTTGCCATGCCACTGTTTCCTGAAGCCTTACCGACATTCATCCCCTATCTGGCCTTTTTAAGTGTTGTCGGAATCATCTACGGTTCTCTTGTTGCGATGATGCAGGATGATATTAAAAAACTGGTTGCATATTCATCTGTTGCCCATCTTGGCTTTGTTATGCTTGGGGTTTTTGCCCTCAACTTACAGGGACTGGCCGGTGGTATGATTCAGATGGTCAATCATGGTATTTCAACTGGCGCACTCTTCCTGATTGTCGGTTTTATTTATGAACGTCGACATACCCGTTTGATTACAGAATTTGGTGGAATCGCAACGAAAATGCCGGTATTTGCAACCATATTTATGATTGTGACTTTCTCTTCGATTGGACTGCCTGGAACTAATGGCTTTGTTGGCGAGTTTCTGGCACTGATGGGTGCATTTCAAAGTGGTTTACGCTGGTATGCCGTATTTGCCACAACCGGAGTGATTCTTGCCGCAATTTATATGCTGTGGGTTTATCAGCGGGTCATGTTCGGTAAGGTGACCAATCCTAAAAATGAAAACCTGAAAGACTTGTCAGCACGCGAAATTGTTATCATGTTGCCACTTTTGCTGTTTATCTTCTGGATTGGTATCTATCCAAACACCTTCTTTTCAAAAATGAATCCTGCAATGGAAAAGATGCTTGTGCAGATGGGGGCAAACCCGGTCGCTGTTGTAGAAATGCATCAACCTGAAGCGGCGGAACATACCGGAACACACACTCAATCTCACGCGGTTGAACATAAAGACTGATCTAAGATAACGAACTGTATTTGAAGATAAAACAACACTGGTTCTGAGGAGCTATTAGATGGAAAATCTGGTTCAAGAAGCCATCCAGAATGTAAATTTGCAAGCAATCATGCCATCGCTGGTGCTCAGCGGTTTTGCCATGGTGCTATTGATGGTTTCGGTGTTTTCGAAACGTGGTAGCACGACTCACGTTGCGTGGCTGAGTATTGCGGCTTTGATTGTCACCGGGTTTGTGACCCTCACAGGCTGGAATAATCCGCAGGCCGGTTTTGCAGGAAGTGTTCTGTTTGACAACTTTGCAACTTTCTTCAGCATGATCTGCATTGTGGCTGCTGGTTTGACAATTCTGATGTCAGATGACTATCTGAAACGTGAACAGTTTCCTGTCAGCGAATATTATTCGCTAATTCTGTTTACGACTGCCGGTGCTATGTGGATGGCATCAGGTACTGATCTGATGACGATATTCCTCGGGTTGGAAGTTTTGTCAGTTTCTCTCTATGTCCTGGCTGGGTTCTTCCGTAATCAAACACGATCCAATGAAGCAGGGCTGAAATACTTTTTCCTTGGAGCTTTTTCAACCGGATTTCTTCTTTATGGGGTCGCTCTGGTCTATGGTGTGACAGGAACAACCAAGCTTGAAGGTATTGCCGCCTATGTTCGGGCCAATCCCGATTCTGCAATGAACACGATGTTTATCGCCGGCGGATTGTTGCTGCTGGTTGGCTTCCTTTTCAAGGTTGCCGCTGCACCATTTCACATGTGGACACCAGATGTTTATCAGGGAGCACCGACTCCAATTACTGCTTTTATGAGTGCTGGACCTAAGGCAGCTGCCTTTGCAGCATTAATGCGGGTCATGATTGTAGGTTTGGATGGTCTGCAATCCGAATTAACCTCATTGTTTTGGATTCTCGCAGTTTTGACCATGACTATTGGTAACTTTGTCGCTCTGAGTCAAAAAGACCTGAAACGTATGCTTGCCTATTCTTCCATCTCTCACGCGGGTTATGCCTTGGTCGGACTGGTTGCATGGAATGAGATTGGTCTTTCGGCAATTCTCTTTTACATGCTGGTTTATACATTCATGAATATGGGTGCATTTGCGGTCCTGGTCCTCGTTGGTAAGCAGGGAGAAAATAACCTGACTCTTGAAGGTATTGCCGGTCTTGGTTACAAAAAGCCGGTTCTGGGTGTGGTCCTTTCAATTTTCCTGCTGTCTCTGATGGGGATGCCACCAACAGCTGGTTTTATCGGCAAGTTTTATATCTTTGCTGGGGCTATTAAGGCTGGATATATCTGGCTGGCCATTCTGGGGGTCCTGAATTCCGCAGTGTCTTTGTATTACTATCTCCGAGTCATGGTCCAAATGTATTTCAAAGATCCCGAAGAAGATTTTTCCTGGGTTTTTGTTAACGTGCCGACAGCTATTTCAATAGTTATCTCTCTCGGCGGTGTTCTTTATCTTGGGATGTTCCCAAATACTTTAATGCAACTGGCCAAGTTAGCCGGTTTCTAAATCTGTTGACACTAGAGAAAAAACCCTTCAGCTTGCTGAGGGGTTTTTTTTTGCCTTTTATAAAAAGTTATCAGGTAGAGTGAAGGGATGGATGTCAAAGAATATCTACAAAAAATAGAAGAAGCGAAGGAGCTGCAAACTGTTCATGTGGAGATTAACCCAAGGTTAGAGTTGGCGGCACTCTGCAGGCGTGAGTTTGCTAAAGAAGGTGGTGGTCAGGCTCTTTTATTTAACCGGGTTCTGGGATCAGCATTTCCCGTGGTCGCCAACTTATTCGGATCTGAGCAGAGGATCAGCCTGCTTCTTCATTCTGCAAGCTTGAAACAGTTTTCGAATCAAGTAACGACACTGCTGCAACAAAAAAAAGGAACAACTGCTGAGCGCTTAGATTTCCCCCGTAAAACATTCACTGTGACAGATTCAGAGCTTATTGTTGCCCCTGATCTGACATTAACAGATCTTCCTGCGATTCAAAGTTGGCCGGGTGAAGGCGGCAGATATCTTAACCTTGCTGTTGCACTGACGGAGCATATGCAAACTGGTCAAAGAAATCTGGGATTATACCGTGCCCAGATTGTTGGCACAGACCTCATTGCACTAAACTTTTCAGCAAACTCTGGAGCTGCAGAACATTTTGCTGTTGCTGCTAAGGAGCATAGATCTCTGCCGATAAGTCTGATAATAGGCTCGGATCCGGCACTTATTTGGGTTGCGGCTGCAGCCTTGCCGGACAATTGTGATGAGTTCGCATTTCATGACGCACTCTTTGACCAGAAGTTGCAATTGACCCCAGGTTTGACGCAACCATTACAGGTTCCTGCTAATGCTGAAATCGTTATTGAAGGAGAAATTATCGCTGATCAAACGGTGAATGAAGGTCCCTTTGGCAACCATACAGGTCAATATGTGACTCGCACTGACTGCCCACTGATGCAAGTGACGGCAATACGCTATCGGCCAGGAGCTGTTTTGTCAACGACAGTTGTTGGCCCTCCACCAAGCGAGAACGTTAATCTTGGGAAAGCTAATGAAATTTTACTGCGTGAAATGCTGAAAATTGATTTTCCGCAAATCAGTCATCTCAAGATGCCATTACTGACCATTTTTCATGGAGTCGCTCTCTTGTCAGTAAAGCCGCAATCAGCCGGGAAGAATAAAGAGCTTCTTTATGCTTTGTGGGAAAACAGCGCTCTACGCAGGTCACCATTACTGGTTTTATTTGACGAACACGTTAATTTAGACTCGCTATCTTATGGCTGGTGGAGAGCGGTAAATTGTCTGAAGAATCAACGCATCTACAACAATAACGGCAAAATTGGAATTGATGCGACGGGTGTCAACCCTTCATCTCTGGTTGAGGAAGATCAGGATACTCGAGATCTCCTCCGCCGACGGAAAGATGAATACAATCAATGCTAGATAATTCTGAGAACAAAAAAATATCAGAAACAGACAGCATCAATGGTTCTATTAAACAGACCCTGAGCGAGGTTTTTGGTTATCAATCTTTTCGTCCATTTCAGGAAGAAATTATTGCTGCCCTTATCCAGGGAAACGATGCTTTTGTTTTGATGCCGACAGGTGGAGGGAAGTCCCTTTGTTTTCAAGTTCCTGCATTGCTTCGTAGCGGTGTCGCTATTGTTGTCTCACCGTTGATCTCTTTGATGAAAGACCAAGTTGATGCGCTACGTGCCAATGGGGTTAAAGCGGCATGTTACAATTCATCACTTGGCGCAGCTGAAAGTCGTCAAATCCTGGCTAATTTGCATGCGGGTCAACTTGATTTACTTTATGTTGCTCCTGAGCGTCTGCTGAGCCCAGACTTTATGGAGATTCTGCATCGGCTGGAAATCAGTCTTTTTGCTATTGATGAAGCCCATTGCGTTTCTCAGTGGGGACACGATTTTCGTCCGGAATATGTAGGGTTGGGGCGGTTGCGCAATTATTTTCCGGCTGTTCCAATGGTTGCATTAACAGCAACAGCTGAGAAACAGACACGTCTGGATATTCTCAATCATCTGCAGCTGCAAAATGCCCATCAGGTTGTTGCAGGCTTCGATCGGCCCAATATTCGCTATACCGTGATTGACAAGACCAAGCCATATCAGCAACTTTGCGCTTTTCTTGAAAGTCATGATCATGAATCAGGGATTATCTATTGCCTGAGTCGCAAGCGGGTTGATGAGGTGGCGGAAAAGTTGAGACAAGATGGTCACAAAGCCTCAGCGTATCATGCCGGGCTGTCTGCTGCGGAACGCAAGCAGGTTCAGGACGACTTTATCCGTGACGACCTCCCCATTGTCGTTGCGACAGTTGCGTTCGGAATGGGGATTGATAAGCCGAATGTCCGCTTTGTTGTCCATTATGATCTCCCTAAGAACCTGGAAAGTTATTATCAGGAAACAGGACGGGCCGGTCGGGATAGCCTGCCTGCAGAGGCGTTGTTGCTGTTCGGCTATGGAGATATTGCGATTAGTCGTGGTTTAATCGAAAAGGGTGGAAACCCCGAACAGAAACGGATTGAGATTCATAAATTGAATGCGATGGTTGGATTTGCTGAGTCCGGATCTTGTCGTCGTCGGGCATTGTTGGGTTACTTTGGTGAAGCCTTGGAAGAGGACTGCGGGAATTGCGATATTTGCCTTAATCCTCCACAGCGATACGACGCCAGTGAAGATGCGCGCAAGGCACTTTCCTGTGTCTATCGGGTCGGGCAGCGTTTTGGAATCGGTCATGTGATAGAGGTATTACGAGGTGCGAAGACACAAAGAATTTTTGATTTGCATCATGACCAGCTTTCCACCTATGGCATAGGACGTGACCAGAATCAGGACCACTGGAGTCATTTACTGCGGCAACTCATTCACTATGGTTATCTGCAGCAGGATATCGGCAATTATTCAGTCCTGAAATTGACTGAAGCTGCCAGACCTTTATTGCGTGGGGAAGTCGAACTGACCATTACCAAGCCGAGGGTTAAACCAGGAAAGAAAAAACGCGTAGAAAGAAAGATAGTCGGCCTTGAATATGATCAGGAATTGTTTAATCAGTTGCGGATTCTGCGCAAGCAAATTGCTGATCGTGACGAAGTGCCCCCCTATGTTGTCTTTGGAGATGCCAGTCTGGCTGAAATGGCAGCCTCTCTCCCAACTGATCCAGAGACATTTTTGCAGATTAATGGTGTTGGTCAGGCAAAATTGCAACGTTATGGACATGAATTTATAGCAGAAATTATCAGTTTCATGTGTCGATAGTCAGTCAATAGCCATCAATCGGTAAAAGCAAAAGATTGACTTTGTGTCTCGGCGGCCTTTGCGGCTCTTCGTTAAAAGCTTTAAGTCCTCTTTTTATCCATAAATCTAATATAAAAAAGCCTAAAGAAAAAAAGATTTCCTGTCGATACATTCTCCAAAGAGTTCTCATAGGAGGAGACTGATGGCTGAAAATATTGATCCTACCCGTAGTACAAGACCAGCTTCCGGGCTGTCTCAAGAAGAAACGCTCCAGCGCCGGCAGTCTGCGAAAACCAAAGCGAATGCTGAAGATCGCGTCTCATTGGGCGAACAGGAAGAAGTAAAGGAAACCTATGGACCAGGCTTGAAAGTTGCGTCTCCATACGAGCTGTTACGTAATTTAGTTGTTAAAACCCTCCAAGAGCAAGGTCTGGAATTACGATTCAGTACCGGCGATACCGAAGTTGATTTTAACTCGATGACCCAGGAAGAAGCTCAGGCTCTGATTGCTGAGGATGGGTATTTTGGTGTCGAAAAAACGTCACAGCGGATTGTTGATTTTGCCATTAATGGTTTTGGTAACGATCCAACAAAATTGCAGGAAATGAAGGATGCAATTGATCAGGGATTCCAGGAAGCACAAGAAGCTTTTGGCGGCGCCCTGCCGGAAATATCGCAACAAACTTACGAAGCTATTATGGAAAAACTGGACGCATTTGCCACCCAGTTTGAAGAATCAGGGGAATAGGGAGTCAGTCATGGTCGATAGCATTACAGGAAATAAAGGATTAGGTTCTCTTGGGAGTATCAGTCGCGCAGCAAATGCCTCTGGTACAAAAAAAGCGGGCTCAGATAAAGCGACAGATCGGGTTGATTTTTCCAGTGCATTACAGAATGCGAGTCAAGCTCAGGAAACAAGTGCTACTCAGGAAACCACTCGTGCTGAAAAGATTCAGGCATTAAAAGCCCAGATTGAAAATGGGACATATAAGCCGGATCTCAATAAGGTGGCTTCCAGCATTATGCCTTTCCTTTTGCAGGATAGCTAATATGTCTCGCGCTGAAACGAAGCTTAAACTGGAAACGCTCATAGAGCTATTACGCCAGGAACGGGAAATGGCCAAAGCTCTTGATATGCAGGGATTACAGGAGGTTGTTGCCGCCAAAGAAGCCCTTCTGTCAGAGTTGCAACCACAACCGGAAGATATTGTTGGTCTGGAAGATTTACTCAAGCAGATCGATTATGAAAATCGGCGTAACGCATTTCTCCTTTGGACAGGACTTAACTGGGTTCGTGATCTGATGGGCTTTTTCGGTAAAGCAACGATGCCGCAAGTTTACGGTGGTACCGGGAAATCACGGACGTTATCACAGGGCGGCCAATTACTGTCAGGGAAGGTGTAAAAAATGGGTGGTGGACTTAATGCAGCACTGAATTCAGGGCGAACCTCTCTGCAGACAAATCAAAAAGCCATTGAGATAACCGGCCTTAACGTCGCTAACGTCAATACTGAAGGTTATTCCCGGCAAACCCCCAACCTGACTCCATACCCTGCTTTGAATTTTGGAGACTTTTTTTTCGGTACCGGAGTCACTGTCGGTTCGGTTGGCCGTTCTCACGATGTTTTCCTTGATGGCCAAATAAAAGATAAATCGGCTGAGGCTGGTTTGGAAAACAGCATGGTTAATCCATTGGCGGAATTAGAGCGCGTGTTTGGAATCGGAGATGGAAGTCTATCTGACGAATTTAACCAGTTTTTTGATAGTGTGCGGCAACTCTCTACGAATCCCGGCGGTGAAGTTGAACGGCAGATGGTTCTTCAGCGTGGTGAGTTGATCGGAAACGCTTTTACTAATGTCTACAATGAGACCCAGCAGGTCGTTACAAATATAAATAACACCATCGTTTCAAAAATCGATGGCGTTAATCTGGCAATTGATGAAATTGCCCAATTGAACAATCGGATTTCAGCGATCGAAAAAATGGGTCAGGAGGCCAACTCCGACCGTGATCGCAGGGATCTGTTGCTTAAAGGTGTTGCAGAGGCAATAGGTGCTAGAAGTTTTGAAACCTCCGTTGGAACAGTTTCTGTGCAGCTACCGAATGGTATGCCATTAGTTGAAGGAGACAAGGCAACTCACATCGAAGCCGTTTATAACGGGACTGATGTCAATCTCGAACTTGACTTCGGGACGACAAATATTGCGCTTGATAGAAGTGCTCTCGGTGGGGAATTCCGTGGTCTCTATGAAGTTCGTGATGTGATGATTCCTGACGTTGTCGGGAGATTGGACCAACTGGCATATACTTTTGCTACGGAAGTGAATACTTTGCATCAGGCCGGAACCGATCTGAACGGTGATCCCGGTCAGGATTTCTTTGTCCAGCCCGCTGCTGTTGAAGGAGCATCATCGTCACTGGCAATGAACATCACAACAACAGATGAGATTGCTGCCGGGAGCAGTGCCGCACCCGGCGATAACACGAATGTTCTGTCTCTTTTGCAATTGGAGCAGGAGCAAACCCTCGGTAATGATACGTTTGTTTCTTACTACGGTAAAATTGTTTCTACTGTGGGAGTTGAGGCTGCTCGCAATCGTCAGGCTCAAGAGGGGTTTGAAGACAGTTTAATTCAGCTGGAAAATATGCGTGATGGAATTGATGGCGTTTCCCTTGAGGATGAGATGATTAACTTAATGAAATATCAAAAAGGATTTGAAGCTTCAGCCAAATTTCTCGCCACGGTGGATGAGATGATGGGAACCTTGCTGACGCTGAAACGTTAGGTGAATTATGAGAGCTACCCAGACAACAACATATCGCAGTCTCCAATCATTTTTAGATCGTACCAGTGATACTCTGGCAAATTTGCAATTGCAGGCCGCCACGGGAAAGCGAGTCAATCGTCCTTCAGATGATCCGACCGCGATCAGCCCGATTCTCAGTGCCAAGACGCAAATCCAGACATCAGATCGCTATATCGAAACCATTGAAACCGGCCTGGATCGGATAGACAATATGGATGGCTATCTGGATGGTATTGAAAATACCTTGGTCCGGTTGAAGGAAATCGCTATCACCACAGTGAACGGTTCTCTGAACGATCAGGATATGCTCACCTATGCAGAAGAGGTCGCTCAATTGCGCGAGTCTTTGATTGATTCGGGAAATGCACAAATTGACGGTAAATACCTGTTTTCCGGGTTTAGTGAAAAGACAGTTCCTTTTGAGCCAGCTGATCCGACTCTTCCGGTTTCCTCAGCTAATCCAATCGTTTATGTTGGCGACAGTGGTTCCGTTGAGTTTGAAATTGCACCAAATGAGTTGATTGAAGTTAATCTGACCGGAGACGATTTGATGTTTGGAAGTGTGGATATTTTTGCTTTGGTAACAACCCTGGAAGAAGAGCTTCGGGCCAATAACCAATCGGGAGTACAGGCACTGATCAATCCACTTGAGGATGCAGCCAACCAGATTCGGAGTCAGAGAAGTTTAAAAGGAAATGTCGGTCGACGACTTGAAACTGCGCTTGATCACATGGAAGAGATAAAAATTGATATGGAAGCGTACCGCTCCCGTTTTGAGGATGCCGATATTCTTGAAACTATTACAGCTATGGCACAGCAGGAGCAGAGTTTTGAGGCCGCATTGAATGTGACCGGGAAGGTCTCTGCCCTCTCTATTTTGGATTATCTTTAGAAAAGATTTAAACTCGCGTTCGGAGATACGCGGGCAAACAGCCAGGAGGCGCAATTATGTTGGTACTGACACGTAAGACCGGCGAAGGAATTATCATCGGTGACGATATTAGAATTACTGTTGTTGAGCTTAAAGGGGGCGGAGTGCGGATCGGTATTGATGCTCCACGTGAGATGAAGGTTCATCGTCAGGAAGTCTTTGATAAAATCAAGCAGGAAAACAAGGAGGCAACACAGTGGGACATTGCGGATCTCAACGAATTGAGCAATATTCTGGATGCGGGGAGGAGAAAATGATGAAGACGATTCAGTCCCGTTTTGGAGAAATTGAGTATGACCCCGAAAGTACCCTACTGTTTCCGGAAGGCTTGATCGGTTTTGAATCTCTACGCGACTTTATTGTGATGCCGAATGAAAAGCAGGGGCCATTGTTTTGGATTCAGAGTGTCGAAGACCCTCAAGTCGCCTTTATCCTGACCGATCCGACCAATTTTTATTATGATTATAAGGTGGTCCCAGATGGCCGAGAACGGCAGAAGTTGGGGATCGATGAGAATGGCGAAAGTCACATTATCAGTGTAGTGACCGTATCTTCAGATCGGAAAATTACCCTCAATCTGGCGGCGCCAATTCTGTTTGCTCCAGGAACCAACCGGGCCTTGCAGGTGATTCTGGAAAGTCCACAGTTTAGTTCACAGACCCCGCTGCCAGAAGTCGGAAAGAAAAACTAAAAAAAGTAAATGGTACGAAAGTGAATAGATTCAGGATTAAAGGCGTGGAAGAAGTGTTCTTCTCCACGCCTTTAATGTTTGGTTCGCTCTGGTCGCCGTGTCCTCTATGGTGAAAAGATTTACAGTATTTATTTTTTAAAAAAAATACATAAATTTTATAAACCATAGTTTTTTCAATAGGTTGTTTGGTGAGGATGAGAATAAAAAAACTAAAGCTTTTCAATGGTTGTGCCGAAAAGAAATCAAGACGGGGAATTTAGCGCCAAGGAGGTATCAATTTTATTATCGCGGCCCCCGAAACAGCAATGAAAAAAAGACAAGAAACACAAACTAAATCAGGGCACGGATGCCCGAAAACACACATTCATGGAGGAACATCATGGCTTTAACAATTAACACAAACGTCGCTTCCCTTAATGCCCAACGTAACTTGGGTAACTCTCAAAGTGCGCTGAACAAGTCAATGCAGCGCCTCTCTTCCGGTCTGCGCATCAACAGTGCTAAAGACGATGCTGCCGGTCTGGCTATTTCTGACCGCATGACCGCGCAAATCCGTGGCCTCAATCAGGCTGCCCGTAATGCTAACGATGGTATCTCTCTGGCGCAAACAGCTGAAGGTGCTCTGCAGGAAAGTACTAATATCCTCCAGCGCATGCGTGAGCTGGCTGTTCAGTCCGCGAACGATACCAACAGTGCTTCTGACCGCCAGTCATTGGAAGACGAAGTCAATCAACTGCAGGCGGAATTGGATCGTATTGCTGAAACAACGACCTTCAATGGCAGAAATGTTATTGATGGAAGTATGACCAATGCAACGTTCCAGGTTGGTGCCAACGCCGGTACAAATCAGACCATCTCTTTCTCTATTGACAGTGCTGCTACTGCTGATTTAGGGACAGATGCACTTGTTGCTGGGACCCCAGAGGTGGCTGAAACGCTTTCGTCTTTAACAGCCCAGGGGATTACTCTTACGGCGCTTGAAGGAAGTGGTGTCTCTGGAGATAACATCTCTCTTGAGATTCAAGATGGTGGCGATGGTGCGAGCCCATCAATTACTGTGACTGGCAATGCAATTGTTGTTTCTGGTGATATTACAACAAACTCCTCTCTCACAACCCTAGAAATATCTAACCTGATTGCCGGTGATGCTGATGCACAAGCTCTTGTAACGGTCTCAGGTGGTGATGGTACTGCTGCTACAGTTGCGGGCGCTGCCAACCTAACTGGTGGTGTTGATTATGAGGCAGCTGTTGATGCTACCGGCACCAGAACGATTGACGCGGTATCTGTTCTTTCTCGGGCGGAAGCGTCTATCACCATCGAAAGTATCGATGAGGCTTTGGAAGATATCGATGGTATTCGTGGTGGATTGGGTGCGATTCAGAACCGTTTTGAATCGACTATTGCCAACTTGAATAACGTTTCTGAGAACCTTTCAGCTGCACGTTCAAGGATTCTGGATGCAGATATCGCGCAAGAAACTTCGGCGATGACTAAGAATAACATTCTGCAACAGGCTGGTGTTTCGATTCTGGCGCAAGCCAACCAAGCTCCGCAACTGGCTCTTTCACTGCTTGGCTAATTAGGGATGAATCTTTCGGGGATCGGATTTCCGATCCCCGTTTTTCCCTGATTTGTTATCACTAGCAGGGGGAGGATAAAAAACATGATTATTGAATCTACAGTACTAGCAAGTGCTACGCAGTCTCAGTTCAGTAAAGGCTCTGAGCAGGTTGACGAGGGTCGGAAAAAGACTGCTGATCTGGTGCAGAGTGAGCAGGTGGAGAAAAAACAGGTTCAGCCAGAGGAATTATTGAAGCAGATCAAGGCATTGACGGAAGAGGGTCTTTACAGCGTCCGTTTCGAGAATGACGAACGGGCAAATGGTTTGGTCGTTCAAATTGTCGATCGACAGAATGATGAAGTTATTCGTCAGGTTCCTGCGGAAGAGATTTTGGATTTAAAAGTTGCCCTTGAAGATTTGCGTGGAAATTTGGTGAATACAGAAAGTTAGAGTCAGGTAAGGATCTTTGTTGGGCTAAAGGGAGATATCGATGTCCATATCATTTAGTGGTTTAGCAACAAGCTTGGATTCCAACGCCATTATTGAGCAGTTGATGAAAATTGAGCGTCAACCGGTTGATCGTCTGGAAGCGGACCGAAGCTGGTTTACCAAACGGCAAGATGCTTACACCACATTAGATGGCAATCTGAAAACTTTTCTTACCAGCATAGAAAATCTTGGCTCGTCTGATGATCTGATGAAGAAATCAGTAAATTCAACCAGTCAAGATTTCTTCAGTGTCGATGCCGAAAATGATGCCCTGCCAAATACCAACTATCAGGTTGAAGTTCTTGCTCTGGCCCAAGTGCAGAAAGATGTTTCTCAAGGGTATGCAGATAAGTTTGCCCAGGGTTTTGCTTCTGGTGAATTAACTTTGACCGTTGGTGACAACGAGGCTGTGACCATTACCATTGATGAGACGAATAATTCTCTTGAAGGAGTTATGCAGGCGATTAACGATGCTGATGCAGGCGTCAACGCATCGATTATTAATGATGGGACGGATAGCCCCTACCGATTGGTTTTAACCGGTGAAAATGTTGCTTCCGGATTTACGCTGACATCGACATTGTCAAATTATGATGGCGATGTCAGCGGCCAGTTAGAAGCTGGAGGTTTTTCGGATCAGGACGCTGAGATTTTTGGCAGTGGAACTCTGAGTCTTTCTACCGGTGATATTATTACTCTTAGTGATGAGGCTAATTCTCTGACCAGTATTATGGAAGCGATTAATGCTGAAGCCCTGACCACAGGTGTAACTGCCTCAGTTGTTGCTGATGGGGACAACTTTATTCTTTCCCTCAGCGATGGTGAGTCGATTGCGTCAACGGCTTTGAGCGGCAGCAACTATTCCCCCTTGAATTTGGTCGAGACACAGTCTGCGACACAAGCTCATATCCGTGTTGATAACATTGATATTTATTCTGACAGCAATACGTTGACTGAGGCTATTCCGGGTTTGAATCTTGATCTGGTCAAGGCTGAGGAGGGAACGACAACAGTTGTTTCCGTTGGTATTGATGAGGCGGCAATAAAGTCGCAAATTCAGTCTTTTGTTAAGGGCTACAATTCTGTTGCATCTTTTATTAATTCTCAATCAACAATCAACGGTTCTTCAGGCGGAGTTTTAAACGGGGATTCTGGGGTTGGTGTTATTAAACGACGACTCCAGAATTTATTGACGACAACGATTGATAACAGTGGTAGTTTTGCCGCGTTATCTCAGTTGGGGTTAAAAACACAAAAAGATGGAACTTTGGAGCTTGATGATGAGATGTTGACAGAAGCGATCCAAAATAACCTCGCAGATGTTGAAAAGTTGCTCGTAGGTGAAGATGGTGCTGACGGTGTTGCAGTCAAATTCCAGAATTATTTAGAAGGCATCACTGATTCCATTGATGGTGTTTTGGCCGGAACTAAAAAAAGCACTGAATCGAATCTTAAGAGGATCGACAATCGGATTGAGCAGATTGAAGTTAGGTTGGCTCAGAGAGAAGAGACCATGCGTCGGCAATATACTGCGCTTGAAGAGCTAATCAGTGGTATGAACAATCAGAGCGCTTTTTTGACCCAACAAATGGATATGCTCACAAATATGATGACGGGAAATAACTAATGAATGCCTATATGAACCAATACCAGAATAATCAGATTTTAAATGCTTCTCCTGAACGGATTCTGATCCTCCTCTACGACGGTTCAATTCGTTTCTGTCGTCAGGCGATTCATGCAATGGATGAGGGAAAACGAACAGTTCAGGCAGAAAAAATCAGTCGTGCCATGGCGATTATCAGCGAGTTTTCCAATACTCTCAATCATGACGTTGGTGGTGAGATCGCGACTGATCTGGATGCTCTCTATTCTTTCATGATGCGTGAATTAACCAGTGCGAATGTCAAAAATGATCGTAAGGCTCTGGAAACGGTTGAAGATCTCTTGATCGGTCTGCGGGAAACCTGGGTTGAAGCTATTGAGATCAACAGGACTCAGCAGGTATCAAAGTCTGAACCGGAAGTCAGACATGTTGCGGCTTCATTCTGAAAAATTTGTAACCCTTTTTCAACGGGGATCAGATGAGGAAAAATCTCTTTGTGGTTTTTGTTTTGACTCCTCACCCTCTCTTTTGCTGCGAGTGGTTGTTACACGATAAATGGAAGATTATTTGAAGGTTGTTTTATGGAGACATGCCTAAAAAAATCAATAGAGCAGTACAAGCAGATCATTGAGCATGCGGGTCAGCTTGATCAACTGTTGTTGAAGTCTGATCCTGAAAAACTGCATCGCTATACTGAGAGACTGCAGGAGTTGCAGGATGAAGCGGGGCTGAATGACCGAATTTTTCTGGAGATTTTCCCCCATACGTCAACCTATTGGCAAAATCATCCGTTGTTTCTGGAACGGACCCGTCTGCTCGAGAAAATCGTCGAGTTGAATCATTTGCTATTACCAAGAATCCGTGGCATGATGGCCGTTACTGCCAATGAAATCACTCAGATCAAAAGTGGGCGTGTGGCTGTTTCCGGATATCATCAGGCTCCTGTCAAGCACAAACAATTTGCTAGGGGAGTTGGATAAGTCCAGCCCGCAGTTTTGATGCTATAAATCTTCCAGGGGTGCTGTAATGTCTGTGCTGAACCAATTAAAAGATTACCGGGTTGTTAAGGTTTCCCTGCCTCAACTTGCTGGTAGTAAGTTATCCCTAGATGCCGTTGCCAAGACAACGACCTCTCCCCAGTTTGAAGTCACTTTCCTCCCTGATCAGTTGCATCCGGAACTTTTGGATCCCGAAGAATTTTGTCTGGTAACTTTTGATGTTGCCGGGGAAACGAAATCCATTAAAGCGAAGGTTGTCTCTGCAGAGGAGGAAGCAAAACTGTTGCTTGAGATGGTTGAATCTTTTGCCTATATTCAAAAACGTGGCTATTTTCGTGTTGATGCGGATTTGTCAGTCAGCTATTGGACGATTGATGATGAGCATCCGTCAGCCAAGTCGGTACAGACTCCTGTTAATATCAGCGGGGGTGGCTTGCGGCTGCCGGTTTCGGAGGAAATTAAAGCCGGGACCAGGCTCGGATTGGAAATAGTCATTGATTCACCACAGCCTGCGGTTGTTGAATGTGTCGGTGAGGTTGTTGCTAATTATGACGACAAGGGAGGTCGGCAGCTTGCGTTGACATTTGTCGATATTGAGGATGAAGACCAAGACGCAATTATTGCTTACTGTCTTGCTGAGCAGCGAAAACAATTACGTTTAAAAGTAAAACTTTTAGGTGGAACGGTTTCTTGAAAATAGGAGTTCTGCTGATTTAGTGAGATGGAATAATCTTGGAACGGCTCAGGTTTTGTCATCCGATGGGGTCAGAATTTATATTCTGTCCCCATTTTGCATTTAATAGGTTCCAAAAGCGAGTTGTTCTGTTGAGATATAGTTGAACGGGACCCTGGACATAATATCTTCAGCCTGCCAGATCTCAGTTCGATTCCGGCCGTGTTTTTTGGCCTGGTAGAGGGCCTGGTCAGCTTCTTCAATTAACTGGGCTGGATGAATGTTGCTACTTCTGTTGGCGCAACTGATGCCGATACTGACGGTGATAGGCATCCGTCCAGAGGGTTGTTTGCAAGAAACTTTTGCCACCTGTTTATGGATTCGTGCGGCGAGGACTTCAGCATTATTGCCTTTGGTGTCTGGAAGGATGACAGCAAATTCTTCTCCGCCATAACGGCAGCAGATATCCGCATTTCTAGCAGAATTCCGGATCGCGTCAGCAACCAGACGCAGCACTGAATCACCGGCTTGATGACCGTAGGAGTCATTAAATTTCTTGAAATGGTCCAAATCTATCATCAACAGTGAGTAGGGGACTCCTGAGCGTTGTGAGCATGCAGCTGCCTGTTTGATGCTCATGTCAAAAGTGGCGCGGTTGCCGAGTTTTGTCAGTGGATCTGTTAATGCCATTTTTTGTAACTGCTCTTTACTTTGGCGCAGTTCCAGAAGGCGTTGCCAGCGTTCAAGGTGGCGGTTCATGCGAGCGCTTAACTCGATCGGGTCAATTTCAACGTGAACAGAATCGCTGGCTCCAAGCTGAAATCCGTTGAGTAGTCCTTGCTGATCTTCCGCGAAGGCAATCAATGGCAGGTCGTGCCATTTTTCATTGGAGTGGAGTTTGTTGATCCAGTCGGCTTTTCGGCTTTTTTTCTCAATGGCCCAGCAAACCATGTCTGCCGGTTTTGATTTTAGGTGCTGGAAGAGATCCGCTGAGGATTCCAGGGGCTTGATCTGCTGAAAAAGACCAGTTGCTGTGAGGTGATTGATTAATTGAGCCTTTTTACTTTTATTACTGGCAATAATCAAAGCTGTTGAATTCATCACATTGTTGCCCTTCTGCCCCTCAGAAATATCGATTATATTATTCATATTCTCTACTTTCGACCTATCATTAGATACTCTTTAGCTGTTTTTTATGACAATCCGAATTTCTGTCTTGGACGCATCTATGTTGTCTCTTTAGCGAATTGTGTGCCAAGACAATAAGTTGTTTAATATCAGTGTGTTATGTTTTATCTGTCGATTTTATGACGGAGGAGAAGGTGTTTTTTATCTGCTCTGCTGATTCTTGTCGGTTTTTTGACGATGGCTGGAATGAGTGCTTTCGAATCATCTCTAAGGCCATTTCATGATTCGTGCTATATTTTGAAAAGTAAACTTTGTTTTCTAAAGGTCGAAAAGCTTCCATGACAACAGTGAATTCAAAAATGCCGACAAATTTGTTTGTTACCGCTCCTCCCCTTTCGGGGAATAGTATTGAGGGAGGGGTGTTTGATTTTAGTCCAGGACAAATGTTGCGGGGCATGGTTGTTAATAGGGAGCTGGACCAGATTGTTCTGGAGATCAACCGTCAGCTTTATCTGGCGCAGGGAGAGAGGGAGCTGCAGATTGGCCAGAAAGTGAATCTGCAAGTTGTGCAAACTCAGCCGCAGTTGGAGCTCAAGGTTCTGTTGAACCCTTTGGACGATAGATTGAGTCAATCTTTGCCGTTGCTGACACGCCCGTTTGACTGGAATCAGCTGGTTGTCCGCTTACAGGAACAGCAAAGGCAAGGGCTGGAATCAGCAGCATCCTTGAAAGTTTCTCATCAGCTGCAGCAGATCTTGAAGTCTACTTCGGGGGTTTCTGTTCAGCTTGATGAACAGATAACCAGGATCGTGGCGCAACTGAAGCAGCTGTCTGTTGGAGAAAAGGCAGTTGTGGACAATGATCTTTTACTTCCGCTTCAATTTTCTCAATCACTTAAAATGCAGGGTGGTGAACAGCATACCTCTCCGGGAGTGTCCCCGATTTTTATGCGGGTCATCAAGGATTTGCAAAATCAGTTATCTTTGTTGCCAAAAGAGATCGATATCCCTTTGCCAAAAAGTTGGTATGTGACAACCCGAAATCTTTTAGCCCCACTGCAGCAAACTCCACAGTTGCCGCAACTCATGATATCACAGCGTCAACTTCTGGTTAGCGTTCTGAATCAAATTCAACAGCACCCCAGAGTGTCTCCACAATTGTCTGGCGAAGTGACACGCATTCTCGTTCAGATAGATAAGCAAATCACGGGAGATATACCTGCTTCTTCTGTGAGGCGGGCCCCCGAGATTGTGGGGCCTGCTGATGCAAAACGGCCTTTTTCACTGAATTCTGAGGTGGTGGACGCAGTGCCCAGGGCAAAAAGTGGGGATGGCTTGCCGGTTTTGTCAACCGAGATAAAACAACTCCTGTCTCAGGTACAGCTGCGGCAGGAGAACCAACAAAGCATAGCGCCTGAATTGCTGGGCCGTCTGGAAGGGCTGCTCAGCCGCTTGGGGCGGTTGCCGCAGACGTTATCAGAGGCGCTTCCCGGTTTTGAAGTCATGGTCAGCCAATTGGAGCAGTTGGTTGCACAACGGCCCAGTATTCCTCAGGGGCGGCAACTTGGGTTGTTGTCACAACTGTTCGGGTTTCACCTCGAAGCTGAATTGTTGCAGGGAAAGAAAAGAGATGCTCTGAATAGTTTAAAATTAAGTTTGTTGGATCTACAGAAGGACATAGGGGGAGAAGTGAAGGAGCCGCTGCATCGTATTGAGCTATTCCAGTTATGTAAGGCACGGCTGGCAGAAGAGCAGGTGGCGTTTTTACCTTTACCTTTCGAGGAGCTGGAGGAAGGCTATTTGCTGGCGGAAAAACAGACTCATGAAAACAGCAAGCATGCCGAGGAGGATGAACCTCATTTGCAGCTGTCATTGTCACTGCGTTTATCCGCACTGGGGAATCTTCGTATTGACATGCTCTATGAAAAGCAGGGGTTACATCTGCGATTAGCGTGTGAAGATCGGGGGAAGATGGACTATTTAAAGCATTGTGCTGAAGAATTAAAAGAATCGCTGGAAGCGGTTGTCTTGCAGGGAGTCAGTTTTGATTCCAATGCAAAACTACCCGCTCGACAGCTACAGGAACGGCTGTTGCCCGAATCTTTTAATCTTCTGGATGAAAGGCTCTGATTGCTATGAGAGATTCGGACAAGAATTTGCTCCAGGCCGTCGCTCTTCGTTATGATCGTCGACCAACATCAACGCCAGAGATTGTTGCCGGTGGTCGTGGTGATCTGGCGCAACAGATCATCTCCGCAGCTCAAGAAGCCGGAGTTGACATTGTTCAGGATCCCGATTTATTGGAAGTGCTGGGACAAATCCCTGTCGGAGAAGAAGTTCCTGCAGAGCTATTTCAAGCTGTTGCAGAAATTCTGGCTTTTATCTATCGAATCAACGGACGTTACGCGACGGATCAAAGCTGAAAAAGCCCTTTACAGCCTCCAATCTGTTAGTGTAATGTCTGCAATTCGCGGAGAGGTGACCGAGAGGCCGATGGTGCTCGCCTGGAAAGCGGGTGTAGTTAACGCTACCCGGGGTTCGAATCCCCGCCTCTCCGCCATAGTTTTTAGGACTGATGAAAAACGCTCATCTGCGGCGTTGTCCGAAATCTACTTCAACGACGTACCTAACGGTACGACTTATTCAGTATATTTCGTCCGCCTTGCAGCTAAGCATTTTTGATCAGTCTTGCGAGCTCGGTGAATGGCGACATAGTACGGTTTCAAAATGGTGGGTTTTTCTTTTGATTTGAGATTGGTTTAACCTCCCGTGTGACGCAGCCGGAATGTGACATTTGATTTGAGAAATAGAGGGGCAAATGTTTGAGCGGAGCGAGTTTTTGTCGCTCCTCAAAGCAGATGTCTCATGAAGGAAACCTGCCGCAGGCAGGCAAGGAGTTCGGGCGTTTTTCTTTGCTTCGTTTCTTTGTACGTCCAAAGAAATGAAGGCGTCGAGTGGGGCCGCAACCCCACGACCTTATTTCTAGTTAATTCGAAATGATTTCGAATTCTACGTTGCAACTAACATATATTTTTAAGATTCCGGTCATCAATTGCCGGTAGAAGTGACAGCCGGGTCCCGCGCAACGGACGACCGCGAACCCCGTCAGGCCCGGAAGGGAGCAGCGGTAACGGTTTTGGCCGTGTGCCGCGGGAGTGCCTGGCTGTCACTTGTGCCGGCAATTTTTTTGTAGCAAGTCTCCGGCAAAACAGCCGTCAGCCTTATCTTGCTACTTTCTTTTGCTGCTTTTT
The DNA here is from genome assembly GCF_963675815.1 of uncultured Desulfuromusa sp. Classification (NCBI taxonomy): domain Bacteria; kingdom Pseudomonadati; phylum Thermodesulfobacteriota; class Desulfuromonadia; order Desulfuromonadales; family Geopsychrobacteraceae; genus Desulfuromusa; species uncultured Desulfuromusa sp. The sequence goes on along the minus strand of NZ_OY776574.1, from coordinate 882,336 downwards.
CTGGAGAATTATTATGTCTTATCAGGTTCTTGCTCGCAAATGGCGTCCTCAGTTTTTTGAGGATCTGGTCGGGCAGGAACACGTCAGCCAAACATTGATCAATGCCATCACTGCTGATCGGGTTCACCATGCTTTTCTTTTTACCGGTGCTCGCGGTGTTGGTAAGACCTCAGCTGCAAGGATTTTTGCCAAAGCATTGAATTGTCAGGAAGGGCCGACAACGCAACCCTGCGGGGTGTGCCCTTCTTGTCTCGAAATCACCAAGGGACAGGGGATAGACGTCCTGGAAATCGATGGTGCTTCGAATACCGGGGTCGATGATATCAGGGAGCTGCGTGAAAATATACGCTATCTGCCGTCGCAGTCGCGTTATAAAATATTTATTATTGATGAAGTTCACATGCTTTCAATAAACGCTTTCAATGCTTTATTGAAAACCCTGGAAGAGCCTCCCGCTCATGCCAAGTTCATTTTTGCTACAACCGAACCCCATAAAATTCCCATTACTATTCTGTCTCGTTGTCAACGTTTTGATTTTAAAAAAATTGGACTGGTGCCGCTACAGGCGCGTTTACGCTATATTGCTGATCAGGAGAATATCCAGATTGAAGATTCCGGACTGACAATTGTTGCTCGCAGTGGTGGCGGCAGTATGCGCGATGCTTTGTCAACCTTGGATCAGGTTATTTCTTTTTGCGGGGATAGAATCAGTGATGAGGAATTGCAGAGCTTGCTGGGGTTGGTCAGCCGGTCTTTGTTGCTGGCAGCAATTCGAGCTGTTTTGCAGAGAGACGCTGCACAGTTGCTGGCATTGGTGCAGAAAGTCGATGAACATGGCCATTCTTTTCGGCAGTTCTGCCAGCAGTTGGTTGAATTGGTTCGAGCTCTGGTTGTTGTCAAGGTGGTGGGACAACCCGGTGATCTCATTGATGTTGGTGAGTCTGAGCTGCAGGAAATAAAGAGCCTGGCTGAACCCGCTGCACTGGAGGATTTACAGCGATTATTGGCGATTCTGGTCCGCACCGAAGCTGATCTGGCTATTTCTAATTATCCACGGTTGACGATGGAAATGGTGCTTGTCAAATTGGCCGGTCTCCCGAGGGGTGTTGAGGTTGCTACGCTCATCAAGCGTTTGGAGGATCTGGAGAAAAAACTTTCCCCTGGACTTGCTGCTGCTCCGGTTCAGGAAGAAAGGCCAGTTGAGCATATTGCTGCTCCGCCCCATGCAGATATCCCTTTGGCTGAGGAACCTCCGTCTGAGCAATCAGTTGCGCTACCCATGACAGGGAGGGGCGATAAGGACTGGGCCGGGCTGGTTGATTTTGTAAGAAATCGTCGTAAGCCCAGGATTTCTTCGTTGCTTGAACAGTCAAGTGTCTTATTGTTGGAATTACCCCGTTTGCGGATTGGCATGCCGGAGATGTATTTCAGTTTAGCTGACGGTGAAATGCGCCAGGAAATTCAGATTTTGGCGGCTGAATATTTTGCCGTGGAGGTGAAAGTTGAGGTTGAAAAAGTTGGTAATGGGGAGAAAGCGCCATTGTCGTTGCACGCCGAACGCGCCCAGCAGGAAAGTGATCGGAAAAAGAAGTTGCGGGAAAATGCTGTAGAGCATCCGCTGGTGAAATCAGCACTGAATATATTTGGTGGACAGATTGAGGATGTTAAACCGATTGATAAGGGGTTTGTCTAGCCCCCTGAATATATCGAGTTTTGGATATTCATAATAACAGGGTGGATATGCAGGACTGCCCTTACATAAATCATAATCATATCGTGGAGGATTGAGAAAAATGGCAAAAGGACTTGGAAATATTATGAAACAGGCCCAGCAAATGCAGGCCAAAATTGCTCGGTTACAGCAGGAACTGGAAGATAAAGAAGTCGAAGCGTCAGCAGGTGGTGGGATGGTGACTGCCCGTGCCAACGGTAAGCAACAAATTCTCGACCTGAAAATTGAAAAAGATGTGGTTGACCCTGAAGATGTTGAAATGTTGCAGGACCTGATTCTTGCTGCTGTGAATGAGGCAATTAAAAAGAGTCAGGACATGATTCAGGGGGAAATGAGTAAAGTCACTGGTGGAATGAACATCCCCGGGATGTTTTGATGGCGCCTGTTTTGCTGCCATGTAAACTATCGATGATTCCTTTGAGAGCTATCCAGCTCTTTTGATGCACAATGAATTTATTGCGGCCATTCTTTTAGTTTGACTAAAAAAAGGCTCTTCCAGGTGGAAATTTAGGTTGTAATTATTTTTTAGACCGTGGTAGGGTTTTATTTGGTCTGACCACTAGACCACTGATTTTTGGCTGCTTTGCATCTGGTTTGTGCCGCAGGAAATGCTCTTCAAAGGGCCTTAAACTATTGGATCTAGGAGGGATTTAATGCTAGACTTGCTCCCGTCTTTTGCCCGGCTGGAGGCTGAATTAGGTAAACTTCCAGGAATCGGAAGAAAGACAGCTGCCCGTTTAGCGTTCCATCTATTACGAACTTCAGAGCATGATGTTGAGGCTCTGGCAGCTGCTTTGCTGGAGATGCGCCGCAAAGTCAGTTTTTGTCAGCGTTGTTATCATATTGCGGAAGGAGATCTTTGTCAGGTGTGCAGTAGCGCGACTCGCGAACAGCAACGCCTCTGCATTGTTCAGGAACCGCAGGATCTTTTAGCAATTGAACGCAGCCACTCTTATTCTGGCCTTTATCATGTTCTTCATGGTGCACTGTCGCCGTTAGATGGGGTTGGTCCCGATGATCTTAAAATTTCACAATTATTACGACGGTTGGACGAGGAGCCGATTGAAGAGATTATTCTAGCGACTAACTTCACTGTTGAAGGTGAAGCTACAGCACTTTATCTGGCAAAGCTCTGTAGAGAAAAGGGGATGCAGGTGACCCGATTGGCGCATGGTATCCCTTCTGGTAGTGACCTTGAATATATTGATGCTGGAACCGTACAGCAGGCTATTGCCGGCCGACGGGAATTCTGATTTTTGAATTTATGTTTATGCGCAGGATGAAGAACAACAGAGTAATTCTACTTCGGTAAGATTCACGCTTTATTCACTGTACAAGGAGGTAAGTATGTCTCGAAAGATGGTTAATATCGATGGTAATTCCGCTGCGGCGCATGTAGCTCATGCGACCAATGAGGTTATTGCTATCTATCCCATAACCCCTTCATCGGTTATGGGTGAAGTTTCGGATGCCAAAAGTGCTGTTGGTGAAAAGAATATTTGGGGAACGGTTCCCAAAGTTGTTGAACTTCAGTCTGAGGGCGGAGCCTCAGGTGCTGTTCACGGTGCTCTGCAGGCAGGAGCTCTGACGACAACATTTACTGCTTCTCAAGGTCTGCTGCTGATGATTCCAAACATGTTTAAAATCGCCGGTGAATTGACACCGACTGTTTTTCATGTTTCGGCGCGTGCTATTGCCGCTCAAGCTCTTTCTATCTTTGGTGATCACTCAGACGTTATGGCTTGCCGTTCTACCGGGTGGGCTCAACTGTGTTCAAACAATCCTCAAGAAGTCATGGATTTTGCCCTGATTGCACAAGCTGCCACTTTGAATTCACGGATTCCTTTCCTGCATTTCTTTGATGGATTCAGAACGTCCGGTGAAATTCAGAAAGTGGAAGAACTGACTAAAGATGACATGCGTCATATGATTGATGACGATCTGGTCACCGCCCATCGCCAGCGTGCTCTTTCTCCTGATGCTCCTAAACTGCGTGGTACAGCACAGAACCCAGATGTCTATTTCCATGGTCGTGAGACTGTTAATCCCTATTATGTGGAAGTCGGCAGGATCGTTCAGGAACAGATGGATAAGTTTTCCAAACTCGTTGGTCGCCAGTATAACTTGGTCGATTATGTCGGGGCTCCAGATGCTGAGCGTATTGTTGTGATGATGGGCTCCGGCTGTGAAGCTATGGAAGAAACAGTCAATTATCTGGTTTCCAAAGGTGAAAAAGTAGGCTTGATCAAAGTTCGCCTGTTCCTTCCTTTCCCGATCGAGCAGTTCTGTAAAGCAATTCCTGCTTCGGTTAAAAAGATTTCAGTTCTTGATCGGACCAAAGAGCCGGGTTCAATCGGTGAGCCGCTTTATCAGGTGGTGCGCACTGCGATCGGCGAGGGAATGGTCGATGGCTTGACAAGCTTTTCCGGTTACCCGACCATCGTCGGTGGACGGTATGGCTTAGGTTCTTTTGAGTTTAATGCCGGGATGTGTAAAGCCGTTCTCGATAACTTGCTGCTGGACAAACCCAAAAATCATTTTATTGTTGGTTTTAAAGATGATGTCATGGGTGAAAGCCTTGATTTCGACAAAGAGTTCCAGGTGCCCTTTGATGGTTATGCTGCAATGTTCTTTGGTCTCGGGTCTGATGGAACTGTTGGCGCCAACAAAAACTCGATCAAGATTATCGGGAGTTGCACCGACAATAAAATTCAGGCTTACTTTGTCTACGATTCAAAAAAAGCAGGGAGTATGACGACATCTCATCTGCGTTTTGGTCCGAATGATATCAAGTCAACTTACCTGATTTCTCAAGCTGATTTTGTTGCCTGCCATAACTTCTCCTTCCTTGAGAAATATGACATGCTGAAAAGTGCCAAGCAGGGGGCAACCTTCCTGCTGAATGCTCCTTTCAATAAAGATGAGGTCTGGGCAAACCTGCCTAAGATGGTTCAGCAACAAATTATTGACAAGGATCTTAAATTTTACGTTATTGACGGGATTGCTCTGGGCGAGAAAATCGGCCTTGGCCCTCGTATCAACGTGATTATGCAAACTGCATTTTTCAAAATTTCAGGAATTATCCCTGAAGCTCAGGCGATCAGCCAGATTAAGGATGCCGTTGTTAAGTCCTATGGCAAGGCTGGTGAAAAAGTCGTCAGTATGAACAAGCAGGCTGTTGATGTTGGTCTGGAAAATATCGCTGAAGTCAGTGTTCCTAAAACAGCTGATAGTGATATCAAGATGTTGACAGGAAATTGGGATGATTTCTCTGATGTGGTCAAGACCACCCTGGGACCAATTATTGATGGCTTTGGTCATGAGCTCCCCCTTTCAGCGATGCCTGCTGATGGGACCTTCCCTACCGGGACAGCCTGTGTTGAAAAACGCAATATTGCCGTTAATATTCCTGTCTGGGAAAAGGATCTTTGTATTCAATGTGGTATCTGCTCTTTTGTTTGTCCTCATGCCGCAATTCGGATGAAAATTTACGATGAAAAAGAGTTCGCGGATGCTCCTGAAACCTTCAAGTCCTGTGCTCCGAAAGGCAAGGATATGGAAGGGAAACTCTACACGCTTCAGGTTGCCCCTGAAGATTGTACCGGTTGTGGCGCTTGTGTCCACAATTGTCCAGCCAAGAGTAAGGACGATGAGAACAAGAAGGCTATCAACATGACTTTCCAGGCTCCACTGAGAGAGTCTGAAAAAGAGAACTTCAAGTTCTTCCTCGATTTGCCTGATACCGATCCGGCACTGGTTAATCGATCCACCCTTAAGGGGAGCCAGTTGTTACCGCCAATGTTTGAATTCTCTGGAGCCTGTGCCGGTTGTGGAGAAACTCCTTTTGTCAAGCTTTGTTCTCAATTGTTTGGCGATCGGATGCTGGTAGCCAATGCGACCGGGTGTTCGTCAATTTATGGTGGCAACTTGCCGACGACTCCATGGACAAAACGTAAGGACGGCCTCGGTCCTGCATGGAGTAATTCGCTGTTTGAGGACAACGCTGAGTTCGGATATGGAATGCGCTTGGCCGTTGATAAAACCTCAGCTTATGTGAGAGAGCTGTTAGAGAAAAACATCGAGTGTGGATGTGCTGCCTGTCAGGGAACCGCTGAGTTGAAGCGCGAAATTCTTGACGCATTGCAGACCACTCAGGAAGAGATAGAGGAACAACGCGGTCGTGTTGCCAAACTGCGGAAAATCATTGAAAAATGTACCCATGAAACCGCAAAGGCATTATTAGTCAACATCGATTATCTCGTTGTTAAGTCGGTCTGGATTCACGGTGGCGATGGTTGGGCTTATGATATCGGCTACGGCGGTCTTGATCATGTTCTCGCTTCTGGTGAGAATGTTAATGTCCTGGTTCTTGATACGGAAGTTTATTCCAACACTGGTGGTCAGGCCTCCAAATCGACTCCTCTGGGCGCTGTTGCTCAATTTGCGGCTGGTGGTAAATCTCAACCGAAAAAAGACCTGGGGATGATTGCCATGTCTTATGGCAACATTTATGTCGCCAATGTTGCACTGTCCAATCCGGCTCAGGTGGTCAAGGCCTTCCAGGAGGCTGATTCTTATGATGGGCCTTCCCTGATCATTGCCTACAGCCACTGTATTGCCCATGGTATTGCCATGGATAGTGCAATTGATGGTTGTAAGCAAGCGGTTGCATCTGGTCACTGGCCACTGTTCCGCTATGATCCCCGCTTGTCTGCAGAAGGTAAGAACCCACTGCAACTTGACAGCAAGGATCCTTCGATCTCTTTTGAGGACTATGCCTATAAACAGAACCGCTATAAGGTGCTGAAGAAAGTTAATCCTCAAGCCGCTGAAAAGATGATGGTTGAAGCGAACCAACTGACAGCTAATAAATATGATATGTACAAAAAATTGGCTGCAATGCAGTTTGGTGATGATCAGTAGGCTTATTTAGTTTACTTCCGACTGTAAAGGCTCCTGACATTGGTATGTCAGGAGCCTTTTTTCATCAGCTTATCTTCAGTCATCACGAGATTGGGCGGTGTGTGGCTCTTTGTATCGACTCTATTTTTTAGTGGTATAACTCAATTGTTATCGGGGTTCTCATGACGGAACTGATTCTTGTCTTTCTCAATGTGATTTTGCCGGTATTCGGTATTGTTCTCCTGGGTGCTTTTCTTGGTGGACGTCTGAAGTTGCAAGCTCAGACGTTGACCCGAGCCGCTTATTACGTATTCGTTCCAGCCTTTATTTTTAAGTCAATCAGCATGGCTGATGTGCCGCTGTCTAGTGTTGCTAAAATGTTGCTGTTTATCATCCTGACCCATCTGCTGGCAGTGTTTATTGCCGGGGGAATCGGCAGACTTCTTGGACGTTCAAAGGAAATGATTGCTGCCTTTGTTATGATTGCTGCGTTTGGCAACGTTGGAAATTATGGCTTGGCGGTGATTGGATTCCGCTTGGGGGAAGTTGCCGTTCCCCCGGCCACTATTTACTTTGTTGCGATCTCAATCAGTGCATTTATTATTTGTGTTGGAGCTGCCGGATGGGCCCACGGTGGCAGCCGTGGTGCGTTCTGGAAGGTTTTAAAAACCCCGGCCCTCTGGGCAACTGTGCCCGCATTAATGGTGTCAGCAGGGGGGCTGGTCGTACCGCTGATGTTGAACCGAATGATCGGCTTGCTTGCGGATGCCATGATCCCGGTTATGTTATTTGCACTAGGGTTGCAGTTGCTGGAGCAGAGGAAGGTTCACGTGACCAGCGATGTTCTGATTGGTTCCGGGATAAGGTTGATTTTGACGCCTTTGCTTGCAGTCCTGTTATCGTCTTTTTTTGCTTTGAGTCCTATTGAAAGTGCAGCTGGAATTTTGCAGTCAGCCATGCCGGTGGCTATTCTTGTTGCCATTATTGCAAAAGAAAACGATATTGTCCCCGACTTCGTCACTTCGGTCGTTGTTGTCTCCACCCTGGCAAGTGTTGCCACTTTAAGTTTATTGATGGTGTGGCTGTAAATAATTTGACATGATTAACATCTTATGATAATTCAGGCTCAGCTTTTATTTTGTTGATAGGATTTTTGCATGTTGAAGAGAGCAGCAGCGGCAACCCGAGCGTTTCAGGCGGCGAACATCAGCCTGAAAATTGTCCATTACCTGCAAAGGTGAGCTGCACAGGTATACCAATAAATTAACCTGAGGCCATGGACACGACGTCCATGGCCTTTTTTTAATGGCGTCGCAAAATTTCGACCCCACGGCGTTATGCTATGTATTCAAGACCTTGACATACTTGTGTATGCTTTCGTCCTTGAATAAATACCAAGCCTTGTTGGGTAGGAATTTTGCTTGGCCATCGGATCTTTAGGGAGAAAAAAGATGCGTAATAATATTGTTCATATCGGTGCTGGTGAGTTGACCTATGAAATCCGCGCTATTGTAAAGATTGCTGAAGAACTCAATCGGCTGGGGATGAAAACCAATATGGAAAATATTGGAGATCCGGTTGCCAAAGGTGAGGAAATCCCAGGCTGGATAAAAGAAATTGTTTCCGGTTTGGCGATGAAAGATTGTTCTTACGGATACTGTGCAACCAAGGGATTACTGGAAACTCGGCAGTTTTTGGCTGATTTGACCAATCAGCGCGGTAAAGCCCAGATCACCGCTGAAGATATCATCTTTTTTAATGGGCTGGGCGATGCAATTCAAAAAGTCTACGGCTTGTTGAAACGCGAATCCCGGGTTATTGGCCCATCTCCGACTTATTCAACCCATTCCTCAGCCGAAGGAGCGCATGCAGGGCAAAAGCCAATCACTTATCGTCTGGATCCTGATAATCACTGGTACCCTGACATGGATGACCTGCGACAGTCAGTTAAATATAATCCAGCTATATCGGGCATTTTGATTATTAACCCGGATAATCCAACGGGAGCCGTATATCCTGAACGTATTTTACTGGAGATTATTTCTATCTGTAAGGAATATGATCTTTTCCTTATCTGTGACGAGATTTACCATAACCTTTGTTATAACGGCACAGCCACCAGACCTATTTCTGATCTGGTGGGGGATCTGCCTGCGATTTCGATGAAGGGAATCAGCAAAGAAGTCCCATGGCCGGGAGCGCGTTGTGGGTGGATTGAGGTTTACAATGCTGATAAAGATGAAATGTTCAGCCGTTATATTGACAGTATTTTGAACTCAAAAATGGTTGAGGTTTGTTCTACGACACTGCCACAGAAGGCAATCCCCCTGATTCTCAGCCATGACGAATATCCGAACTATCTTGCAGAACGCAGAAGTCGTTATGAAAACTATTCCAATATCGCCTACAACCTTTTGAATGAAGTGTCCGGGCTTAAAGTCAATCGCACCAATGGCGCTTTTTACATGAGTGTTGTTTTTGAAGCAGACCAGTTAAATAATCAGCAGACATTGCAGATTGAGAACCCTCAGATACGTGAGCTGGTTGAGGGGCTGGTAAACCAGCCGGGGACGTTGAGTGACAAGCGTTTTGTTTATTATCTACTTGCTGCAACTGGAATTTGTGTCGTTCCAATTTCGTCTTTCTGTACTGATGAGAGGGGTTTCCGGATTACTTTGCTGGAGCAGAACGAAAAAGAATTTACCCAGATTTTTATAACGATCGCAAATGCCATTAAGCTGTATCTCGAATCAGCATAAGTCAATATTTTCTCTTGAAAAAGGTTTCTCTCCATGTCCCCACATCCGAATTTAAGCCATGCTGTCAATGATCAGCTGATCACTAACCCACAACAATTGACGGCGTTCCTGCTGCGTGGCGCGCGCCCTAAATCTGAGTGGGGCGTGGGACTGGAAACCGAAAAATTAGTGGTCGATCGTCATACCGGTGAGGCCGTCAGTTATGAGAGGATTCGTGAATTGCTTGACAGACTTGATGGTATCGGTGGCTGGCAAGGGGTCTATGAGCAGGAAAAATTGATTGGTTTGCAGGGGAAGAGGTCTTCGGTGACGCTGGAGCCTGGAGGACAACTGGAACTTTCCGGAAAATTCTGCTGCGATATCACCTGTAGCTGGCGGGATTTGAATCGCTACCGACAACATATTGTCACGATGGGGCATGAACTGGATCTGGTGTTTCTTGGCCTCGGCGTTCATCCTTTCAGTTCTCTGGATGAAATTACCTGGTTGCCTAAGCCCCGTTATGGAATCATGGCTCCCTATATGCTCAAGAGTGGCGATATGGGACAGCGAATGATGAAACAGACGGCAGGAACCCAGGTCAATCTTGATTTTTCTGATGAGGAAGATTGTGTTCGCAAGCTTCGGGTTGCGCAGTGGCTGAGTCCCGTCTGTTATGCTTTGTTTGCAAACTCGGCTATTTTAGAAGGTCAGCCAAGTCAATCTCTTTCCTTCCGGGGGGAAATCTGGTCACGAACCGATCCCGATCGCTGTGGTTTGATAGAATCGTTATTCCAGACAGATGCCGGATTTGACGATTTCGTTGCCTATGCCTTGGATGTTCCCCTCTATTTTATTGAACGGCAGCAGCAATTAATTGACCTCACCCAACAAAGATTTACTTTTCGTCAGTTTCTCGAAGAGGGTTGGAACGGTGAGCAGGCAACCTTGCACGACTGGAATTCTCACCTGTCAACCCTGTTCTCGGAAGTCCGGTTGCGACCGCAAATTGAAGTCCGCAGTGCGGATAGCCTGCCCCCTCGTTATACAGCGGCAGTCGCAGCTTTTTATAAGGGACTTCTGTACACTGAACAGGGGCTAAGTGCCGTAGAAAGCCTGTTTTCTGATCTGGATCTGGATGATTTTCGTCTTTTATATCAAAGCTCATGGCGGCATGGATTGAAAACCAGAATCAAGGATGGAACCCTTCAGGAAGTTGCGACCGAACTATTGCGGGTTGCTGTTATCAGTCTGCAGGAACAGTTTCAAAATGGAGACAGCGGTGCCGATGAAAGTCATTTCTTGCGGGATATTAGCGAGGTCGCAGCCAGCGGCGAAACTCTGGCGGAGCGATTGTTAAAACGCTGGCATGGAAATCGTCAGGATAAGTTACAGCTATTATTTGAACATTGTGGCTATGATCAAAGTATTTTTTAGTCAGCTTTCTCTGTTTTGAAAAGACTCAAAGCTGAAGACTGCGCAAACGCACAGTTGCTGATTACGGAATTGGTAGCAATTAAATACGCAATGACACGTGTTTTTTCTTTGTTTATCAGTATAGTGTACGAATCATCAACAGTTTCGGTGTGGCAGTCGAATTGTTGAGCACAAAAGAATCATTTAACCTCCTTTCTTAGTTTGAGGCCACCAGTGGGAATACCTCCCCCCGCTGGTGGCCATTTTTTTACAACAGGATTTAATCTTATCAAAGCCTACTTTCCCTTGATTTATCGACCTGATTCCTGTTTCAATGTGCAGCCTAAAAAACAAATCAAGGAGTTGCACATGTCGTCACCAAAGTTGTCCGATCCAATCGTACGCCAATCTATTGATACTATTCGTCTTTTAGCAGCAGATGCTGTCGAGAAAGCTAATTCCGGGCATCCCGGAACACCAATGGAGGCCGCCCCCATTGCCTATCTGCTGTATATGCGGCATTTACAGCATAATCCCAATAATCCTGATTGGGCTGGTCGGGATCGTTTCATTCTTTCTTGTGGCCATGCCTCATCTCTGATTTACAGTATGCTGCATCTGACCGGATATGATCTGTCTCTTGATGACATCAAAAATTTTCGTCAATTCGGCAGTAAAACAGCCGGACATCCGGAGTTTGGTCACGTTCCCGGCGTCGAGACAACCACTGGTCCTTTGGGGCAGGGCGTTGCTGTTGCGGTTGGTATGGCTATGGGTGGCCAATACCTTGCCCAGCATGTGGATGCCGAGTTGTTTGATTACCGGACTTGGGTTATTTGTTCTGATGGCGATTTAATGGAGGGGGTCTCTGCTGAGGCTGGTTCTTTAGCTGGGCATTTGCAGCTGGGTCATCTCAATTATATTTATCTGGATAATAAAATTACCATTGAAGGAGATACCCAGCTGGCATTCACCGAGGATGTCGGGACTCGTTATCTCGCCTATGGCTGGCATGTTGAACGGGTTGAGGGTGAAAATCTTGCTGAAATTGATGCCGCGATGGACAGGGCAAAAAATGATCCGCGACCATCTCTGATTATTGCTCGGACTCATATCGGCATTGGTGCACCGAACAAGCAGGATACTGCTGGTGCCCATGGTGCGCCCCTGGGGTCTGATGAATTGGCACTGACCAAACAGGCCTATGGCCGTGATCCACAAGAGACATTTGTTGTCCCTGCTGAAGTCGCTGCACATATGGGTGCTTGTCAAAAACGTGGGACCGAACTGGAGCAGCAATGGCAGCAATTATTTGAGCAGAAAAAAACATCGTCTCAAGTTGCTTCCTGGGTAGCGGCCAGCAACGGTGAATTGCCTGCTGATTGGGAGGCCGCTCTACCGGTTTTTTCTCCAGAAGATGGAGCCAAAGCAACGCGTCAGGCGAGTGGAGCTGCGATTAACGGGGTTGCGGAGAAGCTTCAATTTTTAATCGGTGGATCTGCGGATCTGGCCCCTTCCAACAACACTGAAATCAAGGGTGAAAAATCCTGGGTTCCAGGGCAAAGTGGCCGCAATATTCATTACGGGATTCGCGAACATGCCATGGGTTCAATCATGAACGGTCTTTGTCATACCCCGGGGCTGATACCCTTCGGAGGAACGTTCTTTGTCTTTGCCGATTACATGCGTCCAGCTGTGCGCATGGCGGCATTAATGGGATTGGCTCCGATCTATGTTATGACTCATGATTCCATTGGTCTGGGCGAAGATGGTCCGACCCACCAGCCAGTGGAACACCTTGCCTCTTTGCGTGCAATGCCAAACCTGACAGTTATTCGTCCAGCTGATGCCAATGAAACTTCAGAAGCCTGGAAAGCTGCTATTTCCAACCGTCAGGGGCCAACCATGTTGGTCTTGTCCCGTCAAGGTTTGCCGACTGTTGACCGGACTCAGTTTGCGGCGGCAGCGGGATTGCAGAATGGGGGATATGTGCTTTCTCCCGAAGAGGGGACATTACAATTAATTCTGATTGCCAGTGGTTCTGAAGTTCAGCATGCAATGGCCGCACAGAAGACCTTGCAGGCTGATGGTGTGGGGACGCGAGTTGTGTCAATGCCGAGCTGGGAACTTTTTGAAGCTCAGGAGGCTGCTTATCGAGAGCAGGTTCTTCCTGTTGCTTGTACCAAGAGGGTTTCGATGGAGGCCGGCAGTACCTTTGGCTGGGAACGCTATGTTGGTTTGGAAGGAACGGCTCTAGGTATGGATGAGTTTGGGGCCAGTGCTCCAGCCGGTGAGCTGATGCAACATTATGGGTTTACGGTCGAAAAATTGGTTGCAGCAGCAAAACAGTTATTGGGTTGATCTGCTGCTAACTAGCCTTTTTGCAGTTATGAAAAAAAGCGGCTCTGTTGTGAGCCGCTTTTTTTGTTTTCCTTCCCCTCTTGTTGTTCTGGCGTCAGCTTTGTCCTGTTTAAGCATTTCATTCCTTGAAATGATCCTATGATGCATAATAAGATATATCCTTACTGAAATTAAAGCGAGATATGGAGGCTTATATGATTCGATCAACTTCAGCAAAAATGTTGTCTCTTTTTTCATTCTGCATGCTGATCTTGTTTTTCAGCCAGCCTGCTTTCGCCAAAGGCGAAATCCTTTTTACCAAATATAACATCCACACCCAAAGCAAGGATGCAACAAACTTTAAAGCCAGCTACGCAAACTTTACGGATCCAGGGGCTGGTCACGTGATTATCCCGGCCGGGACTGAAATCCAGATGGTAAAAAATGGTCGGCGCGGGTTTGTCTTTACTTATGATGGTGGCAGCAAGAAGGTCACGTTCGAGTACCATTCAAAGCGGATGGGAATGAGCACGGATGAGTATATCGAATTGATTACCTCACCGGAACCCGTGAGCTACCCGGGGCTCTCAAAGCAGGATCAAAAGGGAGTCGCTGATGGCAAAGCATACAAGGGGATGACGCGGGAAGGGGTTATGATTGCACTTGGCTATCCTGCTGCGCACAAAACTCCGTCCCTTGATGCAAACACTTGGATTTATTGGGGGAACCGCTTCAGAACCGTTGGGGTAGATTTCAATGACCAGGGTAAAGTGGCGAACGTAAGGTAAAAACTTCAAAAGGTTGGCAGGAAATATTGATGGATAAAAAAGACATTGCTTTAGTAACTGGAGCGAGTAAAGGGATTGGAGCGGCAATTGCGCGTGAGCTGGCGGCAGATGGCTTCCATATCTGGCTCAACTTCCGCAGTGATTATGATGCTGCTCAGGCTGTCGCAGATGAGATTCAAACCGCAGGAGGTCACTGCACTCTTCTCCCCTTTGATGTTGCTGATGCCGAGGCGACAGCTACAGTGCTGGAACCCCTATTGACAGAGCAAGTTCCTGCTGTTCTTGTCAATAATGCCGGCTTTGCACGTGATGGTATCATGGCGCTTATGAGCCAGGGAGACTGGGAGGATGTCCTGGGTGTCCACCTGAATGGTTTTTTTAACGTGACCCGTATGGTTGTCGCGCGAATGTTGAAAAAACGGCGGGGGCGAATTATTAATATTGTTTCGACCTCGGGGGAGACGGGGATGGCGGGGCAGGTCAATTATTCTGCTGCCAAGGCCGGCCTCATTGGGGCGACACGATCTCTGGCCGCTGAAGTTGGCAGGCGTAAAATTCTTGTTAACGCCGTTTCCCCGGGATTTATTGCTACGGAGATGACTGCAGATTTACCGCAGGAAAAGATTCTGCCAATGATTCCGCTGGGACGGATTGGTGAGCCGGAAGAGGTTTCCGGACTAGTGAGCTTTCTTTGCTCCGAGCGTGCCAGCTATATCACCGGTCAGGTCTTTGCCGTTAATGGTGGAGCCCATATTTAGACGGTGTTGCAAGGAAACTGCTTCCCCTGTTGACATCTATAAAAATGTAGTACTTTTTTGAACGAAATGTTTCTTTAGTCATCGGATTTTATCTTTTTTTCATCATTGTCCTGAATGGAGGACCTCTGCCTTGCATAGAGTTGCTATTACTGGAGTTGGTATCGTCTCCTGTCTGGGGAATGATCTGGAGAGTGTCGGTGCTGCTCTGCGAGAGGGCCGATCCGGGATTGCTGTCGATCCACGTCGTATCGAATTGGGTTTTCGCAGCCCTTTAACAGGTCAGATTCGAGGCTTTGATCCGTCTATTTTGTCACGAAAACAACGCAAGAGCATGCCGGAGTTTTCCATTTGGGCTTATGCCTCAGCTGATGATGCCTTGGAAATGGCGGGGCTTGACCAAGGAGATCTTCAGAATGATCAGACGGGGTTAATTTATGGGTGCGACTCCAGTTGTCTTGCTGCAATTGAGCAGGTAGAAGCTTTACTTCAAAGGGGTGAGACAAAGGGAATCGGCAGCGGGCAGATTTTTCGTTCTATGACCTCGACTGTGACTATGAACCTGAATACGTTGTTCAAAACCAGGGGGGCTTGCTGGACATTAAGTGCTGCATGCTCCAGCAGTGGTCATGCCGTTGGGCAGGCTGCCGATCTCATCCGGATGGGACGGCAGGAACGGGTGATTTGTGGTGGAGCCCAGGAAATAAACTGGCAATCGATGTGCAGTTTTGATGGTCTGGGTGCTTTTTCTGTCCAGATTGACGACCCTGCAACGGCCTGTCGTCCTTTTGATGCTGATCGTGATGGTTTAGTGCCCAGTGGTGGTGCTGCAACTGTTGTTCTCGAACGTTATGATCTCGCTGAAAAGCGTGGGGCCACGATTTTTGGTGAGTTGCTTGGTTACGGTTTTTCATCTGACGGGTCTCAGCTTTCGGTACCTAGTGAGGATGGTCTCAGTCGGGCGATGCAGTCTGCTCTCCGGCAGAGCGGGCTGGCAACAGAAGAGATCGACTATCTCTGTGCGCATGCTACGGCGACGCCAGCCGGTGATGTCGCGGAGGCAGCCAATATCCGCCGGGTTTTCGGTACAAAGACCCCGGGAATATCCGCATTGAAGGCATTGACCGGGCACGAACTCTGGATGTCGGGAGCTGCACAAGTTGTCTATACAACGATAATGGCGCAGCAGGGTTTTACTGCAGCAAGCTACAACTTCAGCAAGCCGGATGCGGAGACAGCAGGTTTGAATATGATCCGTGAAACACGTTTTTCTCCTCCAGGTAAGGTTCTATGTAATTCAGCTGGATTTGGTGGCACAAACTCCTCTCTTGTTATTGCCTACTCCTGAATTTGATGCGTTATGATGTCATTATTATCGGAGCTGGTCTTTCCGGACTGACCAGTGCTCTGCTTCTGGCCCGCACAGGTCGCAAGGTGCTGGTTCTTGAGCAGCATGCTTCTCCTGCT
The DNA here is from genome assembly GCF_963675815.1 of uncultured Desulfuromusa sp. Taxonomy (NCBI): domain Bacteria; kingdom Pseudomonadati; phylum Thermodesulfobacteriota; class Desulfuromonadia; order Desulfuromonadales; family Geopsychrobacteraceae; genus Desulfuromusa; species uncultured Desulfuromusa sp. The sequence continues at coordinate 866,198 of NZ_OY776574.1, read as the reverse complement.
CCGGTGGTGAGCGGTTTTCAACGAGGTGGAATCTATTTTGACAGCGGTTTTCATTATGCCGGTGGTCTTGGTGAGGGAGGACCGTTGCAGCTACTGCTGCGCCATTTAGGTCTTGAAGAGAAGCTCCAGCTGCTTCCCTATGCCAGGGATGGCTTTGATTGTTTGCGAATATCCTCTTCCGGTGAAGAGTATGCTCTGCCAGTCGGCTTCAATAATATAAAAACATATTTAGGAGAAAAATTTCCGCAAGCGCGGGCTGAGATTGCACTTTACATCGACGAGATCGACTCGATCTGGCGAAAATTTCCTTATCTCGATCTGGATGCTGAGCTGCTTGATTTCGGGATGGAATCGGTACACGGCTATTCTTTGCAGCAGCGGTTGGAGGTTTTTTCTTCCTGGCCCCAGTTGCAGGGTCTGCTATCCATGCACAGTTTGCTGTATGGGGTATCGCCGGATCGGTCACCTCTTTCTCTCAATGCCCAGGTTGCGGGATCATACTATCACTCTGTCCATGGTATTTGTGGCGGTGGGCGGAAATTGGTCCAGGCATTGCTGACGTTGCTCAAGGATGTAGGCGTTGAGATTCAATGCCATGCAGAGGTTGCCCAGATTTTCTCTGGAGATAATGTCGTTGCGGGAGTCCGATTGCAATCAGGAGAAGAGTTTTTTGCTCCAGAAGTGATTGCTACTGTTAACCCGACGCACCTTCCTGGTATGTTGCCGCCCACTATTATGAGACCCGCATATCTAAAGCGACTTAATGGATTGTACCAGACCACTTCAGCCTATATCATCTTTGCTCGGAGTCAACAGTCCCTGGAATTTCTGCGGGGACGGAATATGTTTATTCAATCGCAACCGGGTGTTTTTCCCGGGGAGTTTGATCAAGAATTGGAAGAACGTCCCTTTTATCTGGCGGGGGCTGATCAGGGTGGAGATAATGTGATAAAAGGGTTGATCGGAATTGTCCCTGCATCCTATTCTGAAGTAGAAGCTCTGGATATCTCCGGTCGGCAGAGGACAATTGCATATCAACAATGGAAACAGGAGTTGGGGGCACGGCTACTGAGGATGTGTCGCTTAAAATGTCCACAAATGCCGCCGTTGGAATTGCTGGATTTGGCAACTCCGCTGACTTTGAGGGATTATTCATTTGCTCCGCAAGGGGCTATTTACGGGGTTGGTCGTGTTCTTGGACAATATAACCCGCACCCGGTAACCAGATTGCCGGGACTTTTTCTTGCCGGCCAAGGGGTTGCAGGTCCAGGGCTGCTAGGGTCACTGGTCTCTGGTTACCTGGCCTGCGGGTCGATCCTCGGACATGAATTATTGCGTGGAGAGTTAAGAGGATGTCGTTAAATTCTGTTGTTGTCACTGGAATTGGAATCGTTTCGCCTCTGGGGAACAAGTTCTCTCAGTTGATGGAGGCTCTGCAGGCTGGTCGTTCCGGGGTTCGTGAAACCCCCGAACTGGAGCAGGTCGGGGGCCTTCGTTCCCGTCTGGCCGCCACTGTGAAAGATATTGATCCTAAACAGATTCCGCGAAAGTTTCGTCGTTCCATGTCGAATATGTCAATTTACGCTTATCTTGCCAGCCAACAAGCTTTGGAGATGGCGGGCTACCCCGAAGATCAGCTTGACTCCGGAGATCTCGGGGTCTTTATTGGCGCAACGCTTGGCAGCACGACGACCAGTGAAAACTTCTTTCACGATTATTTTACCGACTATAGCCTTGAACGGATAAAAACAGGCTTGTTTTTCCAGCTGATGGGACATTCCTGTGCGGCCAATGTCGCTCAATCCTTCGGCATCACCGGTCGGGTCCTGTCTCCTTCTGCCGCTTGCGCTACCAGCAGCCAAGCTGTGGGATATGCTTATGAGCAGATTTCCATGGGACGACAGAAAGCCATACTCTGTGGTGGCGCTGATGAAGTTCATCCTTTGACGGTGGCAACTTTCGATATCATGCATGCCGCTTCAACGCATTTCAACCAGCGGCCCGATATGTCGCCACGTCCCTTTGACAGTCAACGCGATGGTGTTGTTTGTGGTGAAGGCAGCGGTATTCTTCTGCTTGAGAGTGAAGACGCTGCCAGACAACGGGGAGCAACCATTCTTGCTGAAGTCATTGGTTTTTCCACCACTTCTGATACCTCCAGTATTGCCAGTCCCGATATCGGTGCGATGGTTAAATGTATGCAACTGGCATTAACGGATGCCGGACTCACTGTTGCCGATATTGATTATGTCAATGCCCACGGCACCGGAACTGAACAGGGTGATATCGCTGAAGCAAAAGCAATTCAGCAGCTCTTTGCTGACCGGGTTCCGGTGAGTAGTTTAAAAGGCCACCTTGGTCATACTATGGCTGCAAGTGGGACCATTGAGCTGGCCGGATGTATCGGAATGTTACAGCAGCAGCAACTGATTGCAACACGCAATCTGGATCAGGTCGACGAACGTTGTTGCGGGATTGACCATCTGCTGCAAAATAGAGTTCAACCGGTGAAGACAATTTTAAAAAACAATTTTGCCATGGGTGGGATCAATGCCACCATTATTTTGAGGAGTTACCTGCATGACTAACGAAGAAGTAATTGAATTAATCGACTCAAGTCTGGCTGAGGAATTTGAGCTTGACCGTAAGGATATGGTTCCAGAAGCAAATCTCTATGAAGATCTGGGGTTGGACAGTCTGGATACAGTGGATATGGTGATTGTTCTGGAAGGGGCGTTTGATTTCAAAATCCGTGAAGAAGAGGCGATTCGAGCGATTCGAACCCTGGAAGATATCCATAATTTTGTTTTGAACAAAATGACGCAGCATTCGTGAAAAGATGCAGATATGAAGGTTGCAACCGAAACACAGAATAAGCCTGTTGTAGAATCGATTGTTTCGATTGCAGCCATTATTTTGATGAATCTCTGGGCTTACCCTGTCTTGATCCTCTGGACGCTATTCGGCATTCTCGTTTTCCCATTGCTGTTTGTTCTCGGACGAATTTTTCTGCGGTGGCCACCAGACCGTCTAACGCGCTGGTTTATATGGCTTTACGGCAGAGGCTGGTTTTTGTTGATGAGCCCTTTCGTGCGCTTCAGCCGGGAGCATATGAGGGTCATTGATAAGGAAAGTCCCTATTTATTTGTTGTTAACCATCTTTCGTTTTTTGATACATTTTGTATGGCTCTCCTGCCGGTTTACAATATAATTTTTGCGGTACGTTCCTGGCCGTTTCGCATGTTCTGGTATGGCAGTTTTATGCGTTTGGCGCGCTACCTGAACGTTGAAGGCGACCACTGGGAAGAGATTCTTGCCGCTAGCCACAGAGCTTTTGCCAGCAACGGATCGGTGCTGTTTTTCCCCGAAGGGCACCGAAGTCGCGATGGGAAACTACAGCGTTTTTATTCCGGTGGGTTTAAGGTGGCCATTGCAGCTGGAATACCCGTCGTTCCCCTGTGTATCAATGGCACTGACCTCTTGCTTCCGCCGGGACGAAAGCTCATGCGGCCCTGTCGTATCAGTTTAAAAGCACTGGACCCCATATCGACCCGCGATTTTGGTGATGAGGATGGTCACCTGCGGTTGCGTAAATTAGTTAAAAATCGAATGGCCAACTCTCTTGCTGAAATGCGCGGAGAGGTAAAATGCTGAATTCAGTTGCAAGGCAAAATCATTGCATGACTGTTGCTGAGATGAATGCGAGACAGCTTGCCCTGTTGCAATGTCATCTACGCTACCTGCAAAAGGCCTCACCCTACTATCGGGAGTTATTTCAGCAGCGTGGATTTTCCTCGGCAGAGTTCCGTTCACTGGATGATTTAGCGGCATTGCCTATGACGGGCAAAGCTGAATTGGCTGAGAGCAATCGCAGGTTTCTCGCAGTTTCGGAACAGCAGGTGGTTGATATTTGCCAGACTTCAGGGACGACGGGTGAACCGGTGACTATCTGGCAGACGGATGCCGATTTGCAGCGTTTGGCAAGAAATGAACAACTTGCTTTTACTGCAGCAGGGATCAGCCGTTCTGACCGGGTTTTGATCGGTGCTGCGCTGGACCGGGTATTTATGGCCGGTCTCGCCTATTTTCTTGGCCTGCGCCGGATCGGAGCGACTGCAATTCGAGCAGGATCAGGACAGCCGGGACTGGTCGCTGAACTCATTCGTCAGCAGCGCCCTAATGTTCTGGTTGGAGTTCCGAGTCTCCTGTTGATGGTCGCTCGTCAGTTTCAGGACCGTGGAGAAGATCCGGGACAACTTGGAGTTGATAAGTTGATTTGTATCGGGGAACCGGTACGGAATGATGACCTTTCTCTTTCCCCCCTGGGGAGAGCTTTGCAGGAATGCTGGTCTGCGCAAATTTTAGGGACCTATGCCAGCACTGAAATGGCGACAGCCTTTGCTGATTGTCCTGCTGGTTGCGGCGGCCACCTGTTGCCGGAGTTGGTTGTTGTTGAAATTATTGATGATCAGGGAGCCCTGGTTGATCCTGGTGAGGCTGGGGAAGTTGTCGTGACTCCGCTTGGAGTTGAGGGGACACCGCTGCTTCGTTATCGTACCGGAGATATCGCCCGACTTCATTCCGCTCCGTGTGGATGTGGTCGCCAGACTCCAAGACTTGGTCCCATTCTCGGGCGCCGAACGCAGATGCTTAAATGCCGCGGTACGACTCTGTTCCCCGCTGCAATCAGCCGGGTTTTGCAGGGCATCAGTGCAATCCATGGACATTATCTTGAGGTCTCTTCCGATTTTGATCTTTCAGATCAGTTGCGGGTCGTGATTGGTTGCCGTGATAGCAGCTTGAGTGCTGCAACGGTTGCCGCCTTGATTGCTGCCAAAACGCGGGTGAAACCAGAGGTTGTTTTAGTTGACCCGGAAGAGATTAAAAGAAAAACAATCAGGCCGGATATGCGTAAACCCGTGACTTTTTTTGATTATCGAAAGCCCAGTGAATAAGGATAAACCAAAATGAATAAAGCAAATGTTGTTGTTCTGAATGGGAACGACTTGACCATTGATGAGATCGTTGCCATTGGGGTTGGCGATAAACAGGTTGCTCTCGATCCTCAGGCTTTGGAACGTTGCCGTGCCAGCCGGAAGTTTCTTGAAGAGGAAGTTGCTGCCAAACGGATTATTTATGGGGTCAATACCTCTTTTGGGCCGATGTGTAACAAGATTATCGATGATGAACAAATTGAGACCTTACAAGTTAATTTGATCCGCAGTCATGCTGCCGGGTTGGGTGATCCGTTAAAAGACTATATCGCGATAGCAGTGATGGTTGTGCGTTTGAACACTTTGGTCAAGGGATTCAGTGGTGTGCGGATTGAGCTGTTGGAACATCTGCAGTGGATGATCAACCAACGGGTAGCAGCCTATATCCCTGAATGTGGCAGTGTTGGTGCTTCAGGAGATTTGATTCATCTTGCCCACTTGTCTCTGGCTATTATTGGTGAGGGCAATGTCTACTATCAGGGTGAGTTATTACCGGCTGAAGTGGTTTACGAGAAGCTGGGCCGGGCTCCACTGCGACTCAGCTTCAAAGAGGGGATTGCATTGATGAATGGTACCAGCGCTATGACCGCGCTGGCTGCTTTTGCCCTTTTTGGCGCCCGCAAACTGATTAACATCAGTTGTGTGACCGGTGCTTTTGCTATTGAAATCTTCGGTGGTATTGATGATGCCTTTGATGAAGATCTGCATCTGGTTAAACCACATCTTGGGCAAATGGAAATTGCTGAAACAATTCGCAACCTTTACCGGGGATCGGGCAATATCACTTTGCGTGCAGAAATGCATGATTTGATCCGCCAGCAGACAGCGGATGGTCCTGTCTATGAGACCAGTATCAATGTGCAGGATGTTTATTCTGTACGCTGTACTCCGCAGGTTCTGGCTCCGGTTGCTGAAGCTATTGCCCAGGCGGTAAAAGTAGTTGAGGTTGAAGTGAATTCCTCAAACGACAATCCAATCATTATCCCGGAAAGAAAAAAAATTATCCATGGCGGAAATTTCCATGGTCAGAGTATAGGTTTTGTTATGGATATGCTTTGCATGGCTATTTCAACCCTGTGTAATATTTCGGAACGGCGAACCAACAAGTATCTCGATAAGAATCTTAACGAGGGACTCCCTGAATTCCTCATACCTGGCACTCTGGGACTGACGATGGGTTTTATGGGAGCACAATATCTGGCCACTTCAACGACTGCTGAAAACCGTCAGCTGGCCAATCCGGTGAGCACGAATTCAATCAGCAATAATGCCTCAAATCAGGATGTTGTCAGTATGGGGACCGTTGCGGCTCGCAAAGCATTCAAATCCGTCAGTAATGCAAAGCATATCATTACTCTAGAGGTTCTTGCCGACTTACAGGCTCTGTCATTTCGCAACGCCGATAAATTAGGACGTGGCACCGGGCGGATATTCCAGACGCTTAATAAAGATTTCAGCCAGTACGACAATTCGCGGATTTTTCATGATGACCTGGTTTGCTTCCGTAAGTTGCTTTTTTCCAGCCAGCTATTCGATGATTTGTCAATTTATTGGGATTGATCTATGGGTGATTTATCTTTGCCGTTGAATGCAGAAGAACTGGTGCCACATCGGTTACCGATGCGGTTGGTTGATCAGTTGCTCGAAATTGAAGGCCGAAACGGGATGGTTGCCGCACAAATTGGGGCTGAATGCCCACTGGTCGATATGAACGGAAAGCTTGAAGATATCGCTCTGGTTGAATTGATCGCTCAGAGTTATGCAGCTCTGAAAGGCTACCTTGATCGTTTGCAAGAAAAACCGGTGCGGCAAGGTTTTCTGGTCGGAATAAAAAAATTGAACTGGTCCGGAGCCGTTTTTGTGGGTGAGCAGCTGTTGGTTAAAATTCGTACGCTGGCTGAGCTGGATGATTTCGCTGTTGCCGAAGGGGAAATCTGGCGCGGAGATATGTTGGTCGCCAGCGGCGAAGTGAAAGTCTGGATTCATTGATCGATGTTGAAAAAAATATCTAAAACATATCTCTTTATCATGCTTTTTCTTTTCGTTTCTTCTCCCTTGGTGAAAGCGGAAGATCTCACTCCGTTGCTGGCGGAATTAAAGCTGGCAGCCGCAGAGACAGAAACCCTTTCAAGTGCGTTTGTTCAGGAAAAATACCTGCAGATTTTTTCTGAAAAACTACTCTCCAATGGCCGCTTTGCTTACAGGAAGCCGGACCGGTTGCGATGGGAATTGTTGACACCGGTTGGGTCCGGATTTGTTCTCCGTGGTGATCAGGGTGAGCGATGGAACAGTCTGAGTCAAAAGAAGGAAAATTTTTCGGTTCAATCAGATCCCATTATGGGGATGATTGCCCAACAGCTGTTAGCCTGGGCACGAGTCGATCTTGACTGGTTGCAGAGTCGTTACCGGATGGAGCTTTCCTCTGCAGAACCGGTTGTACTCTCCCTGTTTCCCCTAGATCAGGGAGAAGCAGCATTTATTGAATATCTGCAAATCCAGTTTTCCACTGACCGCCGCCATGTTGCAGAGGTACTGATGGTTGAACAGGGTGGAGACAGTACCTTAATCCGCTTTATTGATGCAGAGGTTAATGCTGAACTCTCTGCGGCTGCTTTTCAGGTTCCGGAATTCTGATGGGATTGATCACGTTCTGCTATCAGAAATTCCAGAGGCGGCGTGGTTGGCTGGTGCTTCTGTTATTGTTGTTGCTGGCGACGGCCTTCTGGAAAATATCAGAGTTGCAGATTGAAGAGAGTATTTCAGCAATGCTTCCGGATGGCGACTCGCAGGTCTCTCATGATTTTCAGCTGTTGCAGCAGGCCCCTTTTGCTCGACAGCTGGTGATTCATCTGACAGCTGATTCCGATATTGACAGCAATACTCTCCTGACAGCAACAGATCAGCTTCGTTCATCTCTTCCTGTAGAGCTCTTTAACAAAGCCCTCAGTGGGCCTGGAGAACTGTCAGCAAATCCAATGTTGAATCAGTTAGGGGAATACTTGCCGGTTTTAGCAGATGCTGAAGATTTGCAGGCAATTGCAACACGACTGAGCCCGGATGCAATTGATCGCAGCCTGGCTGCGGATCTGGCGCAATTATTACAACCGCAGGGGATGATTCTCAAAGAGACTATTCGTCGTGATCCCTTGCAGTTGGAGAAGCTGGTCCAGCAGAAGCTGCGCTATCTCAACCCGATTCCCGAAGTGCGACTGAAGAATGGTCATTTCTTGAGCCGTGATGGTCACAGCAGCTTGATTCTTGCCGATACGCCGATTTCAATTACTGATGCGGTCGGTAGTCAGGCTTTGCTTGATGCCTTCGCTGCTGCGTGTCGGCAGCTGCCTGAGGGCATTCGTGCCAACCTGATCAGTGGCCATCCCTACACCCTGGCGAACGCTCACACAATCCAGAAAGATATGAAACTGGTTCTGTTGGTTTCCGGAGCCGGTATTTTGCTTCTTTTTTTTCTGTTTTTGCGCTCACTGCAGGCTTTGTTTGTCTATCTATTGCCGCTCTTCAGCATGGCGATGGCTCTGGTTGTTACGGGAACCTGGTTTGAGCCCATTTCCGGAATCACGGTTGGCTTTGGAGCCGTGCTTCTGGGGATCACGATTGATTTCGGGCTGCATGTCTATTTTGCTCTGCGTTATGGCCGCTGCCAGCAAGGACGAGAACAATTATTACGTGCCGTTTCTCGCCCTGTTCTCTTTGGTGCTTTGACGACTCTGGCTGCTTTTGCGGTGCTGTTGTCTTCCGCGTTGCCCGGACAGCGTCAACTCGCTGTTTTTGCTATGGCTGGAATTGTGACCGCGTTGCTGCTGGCGTTGCTTTTTCTCCCCCACTTTATTGGTCAGAACAGAGAGCAGGGAGCATCTTCGGTGTTGCAACTGCGGCGACATGTTTATGACCGCATTCCTGCTTTACGCATTGTCGTGCTGCTGCTGTGGCTGGGGATTGTCGGCTTCGCAGCAGTGCAGGCTCAACATCTGAAAATTAATGCGGAACTGCGACAATTGAGCTATTTGCCCAAAAAATTGCAGCAAGCTGAGCAGATGTTGGGTGAGACTTGGGGCAATATGCGTAATCGGGCTTTGGTTTTTGCTTCTGCTGATGATTTGGAGGGTGCCCTACAGCGCAATGAGCAGGTCTGGCAACATCTCAAAGAGAGAGGTTTGTTAGATGATGTTGTTAGCTTGGCGCCTTTGCTTCCCTCACAACAGACCCAGCAACGTCATTTGCAGGCATGGAAAGTATTCTGGCAGGAGAGGCAGGCGACAACTCGGGATTTATTGCAATTGAGTGGTGAGAAATATGGCTTTTCCGGCAATGCTTTTGATCCCTTCTGGGAACGACTCGCCGGACCTGAGCTGGTGGCGGATCCGGAGCTTCTTGATCACTGGGGACTTGGAAGAGTGATGGATAGCTTGTTGTTGAAAAATGATGAAGGCTACCGGTTGTTAACTCTGATCCCCGATCAACAGGAGATGATTACCCGTTTGGGAAGTGAATTTTCAACCCTTCCGGGGATAACTCTGGTTTCACAGCGCCGGTTCAGTCAGCAGCTCAGTCATGAAATTGGTGTGGATTTCAGTCGTTTTATCAGCTTTGCCGGAGTTGCCGTTCTGGCCCTTTTAGTCCTTCTGTTTCGCCGCTTGCCCGAAGTCTTTCTGGCTTTGTTGCCGGTGTTAACCGGTTTGCTGGTGATGTTCGGTGGGATGGGGCTGCTGGGGCTGGAAATGAATCTGTTCAATGTTGTTGCCTCCATTCTGATCATCGGTCTCGGGGTTGATTATGGTATTTTTATGGTTTGCCATGGGCAGCAGGAAGAGCATCTGGCTTCATCACGGGCTATCCTGATTTCCGGATTGACAACCCTGGTTGGATTTGGCGCCTTGGTGCTGGCCAGACATCCTGCTTTACATTCGATAGGTCTGACGGTGCTGCTGGGGATCAGTGCCGCGGTACCAACGGCAGTGCTGGTTATTCCCGCTTTTAGACCTAAGAGGCACTGATGCTGAGGATTTTTTATCTGCTATTACTTCTGGGGCTGGTTTCCTGCGTGTCGGCAACTCCGCCGCAACAATTGCCGCAGGATTGTCGTGCTGAAGCCAGCGTGGAGCAGTTGCTGGCAGAGAACTGGTTGGGGCAGTCCGGTATCTGGAGATTAAGACAAGTGACCTTGCTGGAAATCGGGAGCAAAAAGATCCCGCTGGAGGGGTTTCTGAGGCTTGATTTAGTCCACGGTGAAGCGCGTCTTGTGGCAATGAATGAAATGGGGTTGGTGCTGTTTGATTTGCTGGTGACTGAAGAGGGGCAACAATTGCAGCGTGCCATTCCTCAATTGCAACAGGTTAAAGGGCTTTCTTTGGGGATTGGGCAGAGTTTGCGGCAGATTTTTCTCCAGCCCCGACCACAGTTTGATGATAAGTTCGAGATGCGTAATAATGTCCAGTTTTTGCGACGGGAATTTTCTGACGGAAGTCTTGTTTTCAGTTACGACTGCCGCAAAGATTTGCGGAATACTCGCTTGTCAGCAGATGGCCGTGACTGGCGGGTTGCATATGATCAGTATCGCCAGTTTGGATCGAGTCGAATTCCCGAACAGATTATTATGAATGACTTTCAACACGGGGTTAAATTGTCCCTGTGGGTCCGTGAGATAAGGCAGGAATGATGAGCAGAATGCGAGCTGCAATTGAAGAATCTGCAATAGCCCCCGCTCAGATAACTGAAATGGCAGGGGGGCAAAGTTTTTGCTTCGATCAGAACTTTATTGGGTTTTCCGGACATTTTCCCGGATATCCTATTTTACCGGCGGTATTGCAAGTTTTATTGGCACAGTTGCTGGCTGAAGAAATCATTGGATTGCCGTTATCAGTTGTCTCTTTAAAACGGGCAAAATTTCTACAACAGTTACGTCCAGGCGATCAAATTGAGGTTCGTCTGAGTTGTCTCGAAAAAGATAAGGTATGGCATTGTACCAGTGAGCTTCAGGTTTCCGGACGCTGTGCAGCGAGTTTTGTCCTGATACTAGAAGATCTGGAGGGTACAAATTGATGCTGCCTGCCTATTGCTTCAGTTGTAAAAAAGTCTTGATCGGCAATGTATTGACGCAACTTCACACCATTTCACGTATGACAGAACAGTAAAAAGGATCAGATGAATGAAAAAGCCTTACTTTAGGCGCCAGGATGGTGCTCCTGAACCATTGCGTTGCAGTGTTGACCGGGTGGCACGCTTTGAAGAGGTGGATGCTCTGGCGATTGTCTGGCATGGCCGCTACCCCAGTTATTTTGAAGATGGACGAGTGTTACTCGGGGAAAAATATGGTCTTGGGTATATGGATTTTTATCGACATGGAGTGATCGCACCGATCAAACAGATGCATATTGATTATCTGCTGCCGCTGCGTTTTGGTGATTCATTCACGATTGAAGCCATCTTGCACTGGACAGATGCCACACGACTGAATCATGAATTTATCCTTCGTAACGCTGACGGAGAGGTAACAACGACTGGTTATTCTGTGCAGCTGCTGATGGATCAGGATCAGAATGTCTTGATGTTGCCGCCACCATTTTACGAGAAGTTTCGCCAGCGTTGGCTGTCAGGGGAACTCCAGTGAGTCGGGTTGTTATCAGCAGAATTGCAACTGTAACGGCTCTGGGGGACGGTCTGGATCAGCTTTGGCAACGGCTGTTGCATGGAGATAGCGGTATCTCTCCCCTGTCCCGTTTTAGCTGTGAAAATTATATTTCCCGTTATGCTGCTTGTATCGAAGCTCTACAGACATCAAAAGATGCTTCTTTGCAGGATTCCATACTTGCCCGTGTTGCGACACAAATGCCTGATATTCCAGGAGATAGTCGTTTTCTGGTCGCTTCAACCAAAGGGGAGATTGATCGTTTGACTGCGACTTGCAGGCGGGGGGATGCTCTCCCTGAGTCTGTATTGTTTGAGCCCTTTGCGGCTAAAGTTGCCCGCTATTTTGGTTTGTCGGCAACGGGTTGCAATATCAATGCGGCATGTGCTTCATCGACGATTGCTGTCGCCCGGGCAGCAGCAATGATTGCTTCGGGAGAGGTGGAATCGGTGCTGGTTTATGCTGCAGACCTTGTCAGTGAATTTGTTTTCTCTGGCTTTTCGGCCCTGCAGGCCCTGTCTGATGAGCCCTGTCGCCCTTTTGATCAGAGGCGGAAAGGGTTGACTTTGGGAGAGGCCGGGATCGCACTGCTGTTAATGAGTGAGTCCTGTGCTCATCGCCGAGGCGAATTGCCACAAGCCTATGTCGTAGGCTGGGGAGTGGCTAATGATGCTCACCATGTCACTGCCCCTGCTCGCGATGGTTGCGGTCTGATTCTTGCGACGCAGCAGGCCTTGAAAAAAGCGCGGATCAAAACCAGTCAGATTGCTGCAATCAATGCTCACGGCACAGGAACTATCTACAATGATGCCATGGAGTTGACGGCTTTTAATGCTGTTTTTGGAGAATCATTACCACCATTACATGGGGTCAAGGGGAGTTTGGGACATTGTCTCGGGGCTGCAGGTGGAGTTGAAATTGCCATTGCTTCGCGTTCGTTACAGCAACAGTTGATACCTGGTACGGTCGGTTGTCTGGACGCTGAGGCCGCCGGACAGGGACAGCTGAGTTCCATCCCACAAAAGATTTCCGGTGATTATCTGCTCAGCAGCAATTCCGGTTTTGGTGGTATTAATGCGACGGTGATTTTGCAGGGGGTGGCATCATGACGGGGTGGATTAATGGTATCGGCTGGGTGACCGCCGCCGGTTGCAACTGTGGTCGGAAGACCGAAGAGCAACCGTTGCTTCCAGGGACTCTGGAGATACCAAAACGTAAGCAGGTTTTTGAAAAACCGGATATGCGTTTTGGACGGCTTGATGAGTTTTCCCGCATCGGTCTTGCGGCCATTGCTTTCTGCCTGCGTGATGCCGGCGAGGAAACCTGGAGTGAGAAGCGACCGATAGGGATTGTTGCTGCCAGTCGCTATGGTTGTCTGCAAACGGATATTGCCTATTTACAGACGATGTTGCCGGAAAATGGAAAACTGGCCAGTCCGAACCTGTTTGCTTATACCTTGGCAAACAGTTTTCTGGGGGAGGCGGCCCTTCGGTTTGGCCTCACAGGGCAGACTCTGGTGATCAACCAGGACGACGAGAAAGGTCTTTCCGCTATACACTATGCTCTGGAGGAGTTGGCCTGGAGTGAGCAACAGGCCATTTTGACCGGAATTTGTGATTTAAATCCACCGCAAGAATTGTCCCCAGAAAATGAATATCCCGGCAGCCTGTTCTTTCTGCTGGGGAGAGAACCTTCTTCTTCCCTCCCGAGTTATGGAAAATTGGAACTTACGGGAGGAGAAATATTTTTTTCAGGGGCCAGGGTTGCTGATTTTCGCTCACTGGTGGCAAAATGTTTGGTAGTAGGTGTATAGATGCTTGGCAGGGGATTTCTCTCTGTTCACAATAAAGGAGTTTTTACACAATGAAGATGGAGCTGATTTATCCACGCTGGCCGAAGCTGGATCGACAAACCGAATTTCATTTGCCACCGCACGGTCCAGTCGTTTTCGCAGCGGCGTTGCCCGATGATGTTGAAATTAATTTTACGGATGAAAATCTGCAGACGATCGATTTTGATGCCACCTGTGATCTGGTGGCTATTTCAACCATGCTCAGTTCTCAACTTCCTCGTGCCTTTGAGATTGCCCGTGAATTTCGCCAAAGGGGAAATACTGTCATTTTCGGAGGTATTGCCACCATGTTGCATGCTGAAGAGGTGCAGTTACATGCTGATTCGGTTTTTCTTGGTGAGGTTGAGGGACGTTTTGCCCAGGTGCTGGATGATTTTAAACGAGGTGAACTGAAGCCGGTCTATGACTACATGCAGAAGCACCCCGATATTAATCTTGTCGGGACGGCCAAACGAGAGATTCTTGATCGTGAGCTCTATAACTACCGCGGGGTGCAGATGCTTGATCTGGTGCATGCGTCCCGGGGCTGTAAGTTCAACTGTTTCCCCTGCTGTACCGGTTTTCTCGGCGGAACAACTTTCCGTCCTCGGCCTATCGATAAAGTCATCGAGGAGATGGAGGCAATCCAGAATAATCGCATGTTTATTGTCGACAATTCTCTGGCTCAGGATCGTCAGTGGTTGCTGGATCTGTTCAAAGCGATGGAGCCACTGAAGAAAAAGTGGGTCTCTCATCCTATTCTTGACGATGAAGAGGTTATTAAAGCAGCTGCTGATGCCGGTGCCTGGTACGTCTATCAAGCTGTTTTTGATACTTCCGACACCATTCGCAACCGGGTTAAACGATTCAAGGACCACGGTATCGGGGTGGAAGGGACGATTATTCTCGGTACTGATGATCAGAGCGAAGATGATATCAAGCGGTTGGTCGATTTTCTGATGGAGATTGATCTGGACGTTGCTGAATTTACCATCCTGACCCCTTTTCCCAAGTCTCCGATTCGCCGACAGATGGAAAAGGATGGGCGGATCCTTTCCAATGACTGGCTGAAGTATACGGCTGACAAGGTGGTTTTTCAGCCCAAGCAGATGACTCCGGAAAAACTGCAGGAACTCTATTACTATGCGTGGGATACTTTTAATTCCGACAGCGGTCACCAATTGAAAATGGGAGAATTATTCAAGAAAGTCATCCGTCGGGAGATGGATGATGGAACCTACCATCGTTATAATCCACGTAAAAGCCGGGTGTTTAAAAAGGCTAACGCATGAGTCGGGTGTTTTTTATCTCCAGCAACACGACGACAGATCCCTATCCGGTTTACCCATTGGGAATGGCAGTCGTCGCTGGGGCAGTACAGAAGGCAGGGCACCAGGTGCAACAGTATGATCCTTTGGCCCAGGGGGAATCTTTGCCGCAGATGCTGGAGCAGATCAGGGTGTTTGCACCTGACCTTCTGGCCATATCATTACGCAACATTGATAATGTGGATTCTTTCAGCGGTGACGATGGTTGGTATCTACAGAAAATCAAGGATTTTATAGCAGGAATACGTCAAGAGGTGCGAGTTCCTATTGTTGTCGGCGGTCCGGCATTGACGATCCTTCCAGAGGAGATCGCAGACTATCTGGGCGTAGACCACGCCATTATCGGCGAGGGAGAGTTATCCCTACCACAGTTAGTTGCTGATCTCGAGGCTGGGAAAGAGGTCCCACGATTAATTCAGAGAAATCAGCCTCTTCCCGGTGATGAATTCAGCTCTCCTTTGTATGATCAGGACCTGGTCGGTTTTTATCTGCAACAGAGTGGTATGGTTAATCTGCAGACCAAGCGGGGTTGCCCACATCGCTGTAGCTACTGCTCTTATCCCCATCTTGAGGGCTATCATTTTCGTTTCCGAGATCCCCGACTGGTGGTTGATGAGCTGGAGAAGTTGAAGCGGGAACACGGTGCCGAGCGGGTTTTTTTTACCGATTCAGTATTCAATGATCCGCAGAAGAAATATCTCGATCTGGTTGAGGAGATGTTGAGTCGCGACCTGGGAATGCAATGGTCGGCCTTTTTCCGCCCGCAGGGACTGAATCGGGAAGAGCTGGCGTTGATGAAACGCGCGGGACTTTACGCTCTGGAGCTGGGCACGGATGCGGGCTCGGATCAAACCCTGGCTGGTCTTGATAAACACTTGAGTTTTGCCGAAATCATTGAAGTGAACCAGGCCTGCCTGGATGAACAGCTTCCTGCGGCCCATTTTGTGATGTTCGGCGGCCCGGATGAAGATGACGCTTCGGTGGCTGAAAGTCTGAAGAATATGGCGCAACTGGGGCAATCAGTTGTGTTTGCCTTTTCCGGAATTCGCATCCACCCCGATGCCCCCTTACATCAGCGGGCAATAGCCGATGGCTTGGTCAGTGCTGATACTTCCTTACTGAAGCCGGTCTATTATTTTTCACCATTACTGGATCGAAAGAAGATGGAGAAAACCATTGAAGAGGACTTTGCCAAGCAGAGAAATCGCATCTTCCCGCCATCCAAAGGAATGGAACGGATGGCAGTGATGAAGGGGTTTGGTTTTTGCGGCTTGATGTGGGATCGTCTGGTTCGTTTTCCCCGCAAGGAAGCTGTTTAGGTCGATGTCGCGGATGAATTCTCTAAACGATAAAAATATTCTATTGCTCCATCCCCTTGGTTACAAGGTTGAGGCGGCTTCTCAGGACATTTCCCGCAAGGCGAATATCATGCCGCCTTTGGGTTTGGCAAGTATAGCCGCCTATCTTGAACGTGAGGGTTTCCACTGTGACATTCTTGACGGCTATGCGTATCCTGATGTTGATCAGCCTTTAAAGCAGCTGTTACGTCAGCAGCGCCCCATCATTCTCGGTATCAGCTGTACCACGGCCAGTTTTCACGATTCGGTCCGGTTGGCGCAGTTAGCTAAAGCTGAACTTCCGGAAATTAAGATTGTTTTTGGCGGTTCACATGTTTCAGCGTTGAAGGAGAAAATCCTCGAATTCTCACCTGTGATTGATTATGCGGTTATTGGTGAGGGGGAGCAGGTGATTCTGGAGCTGGCACAACTGGATGGCAGTGATCCGGCTCAAGTCGCTGGTCTGGTCTGGCGAGCTGCTGACGGCACCTTGGTTGATAATGGTTATCGGTCGGAAGCATTGGTTCTTGACGATCTTCCCTTTCCTGCCTATGAAAAGCTGGCGGGATATCCCGCTGCCTATAAGCTGCCGATATTCAATTATCCGACGGCCCCGAACAGTAGCTGTATCTCCAGTCGTGGCTGTCCTTATCGTTGCAGTTATTGTGATCGTAGTGTTTTTCGCAGTACTTTCCGGTTTAATTCAGCCGAATATCTTTATCAGCATCTGAAATATCTACAGCAAAGGTTTTCAATCCGGCATATCAATTTTTATGATGATCAGTTTACTTTTCACCGCGATCGGGTTGAAGAGTTCTGTTATTTGATGATTAATCAACCGCTGGGGATGACTTTTAACTGCGCAGTGCGAGCAGAACATGTTGATCGTGAGCTGTTGCAGCTGATGAAGGCAGCAGGGTGCTGGATGGTGAGTTTGGGGATTGAAAGCGGGGATGAACTGCTGCTTTCTCAGCACCGCCAGAATGTCAATCTTGATCGTCTTGGCGAAACGATTCGCACCATTAAATCCTGCGGTATCCGTACCAAAGGGCTGTTGATGATGGGATTGCCGGGGGAGAGTGAAGAGTCGATCCGGCGGAGTATGGATTATGTTTTTTCGCTGCCGATTGACGATTTTAATCTGGCCAAGTTTACCCCTTTTCCGGGTTCGCCAATCTATGAAAAAATCCATCAACTTGGAAGCTTTGATGAAGATTGGCCGAAGATGGACTGTATGCATTTTCAATTTGTCCCGCATGGTATGGAGAAGGAGCGGTTGGAAAAATTATTCATTGAGTTTTATAAGAGCCACTTTCGGCGCAACCGGGTGTTATTGGGTTATCTGACGATGCTCTGGAAATCACCTGATAGTTGGTTGCGCTTTGCGGGTAGTGCCGGACAATTCCTCCGCTTTGCTTTAAGTAATAAACGCTATGGCAGTTCCTGAAGAAGGGATACAGGTTTTTGTTGTCGTCCCGGTCTATAACCATGCGGAAACGCTGCGACAGGTTGTAGAAGCGGTGTTACGACACCATCCTCAGGTTCTGGTCGTCGATGACGGTAGTACTGATGGTGGTGCAGAAACTCTGGTCGGTCTCCCCGTTGAGTTAATAAGCCACAGGCAGAATATGGGGAAGGGGGCGGCGCTTTGCAGTGCTGCTGAATGGGGTCTGCGGCGGGGGTTCACCCACATGATCAGCATTGATGCTGATGGTCAGCATGATCCGGAAGACCTGCCACGATTTTTGACAGCTGTTGACAAAAGTCCAAAGGCTTTGATTGTCGGCCATCGTGATTTTGCTCAGCAAAGTATCCCTGGATCTTCTCGTTTCGGGCGGAAATTTTCCAATTTCTGGTTGCGCTTGCAGACCGGGAGTCAACTGAAAGATAGTCAGAGTGGTTTCCGTGCTTACCCTTTATTGGTGTTTCAGCAACTGAACTTTTGGACGCGGCGTTATAATTTTGAGATTGAGGTTCTGGTTCGGTCTGCCTGGGCAGGGGTCGATCTCCAGGATGTGGATATTTCCGTCTATTACCCTTCAGCGGATGAGCGTATCTCCCATTTCCGCGGTTTCATGGATAACTGGCGTTTGACTCTGCTGAACACGCACCTGACATTGCGATCGATTGTTCCTTGGCCCCATCGGAAGATTCTGGAAAAACATGGGCACGGTAGTAAAGAGCTGAAAAGCTTGTCAGTGATTCATCCCCTGCGGTCAATCCGGCAACTGCTCAAAGAGAACAGTTCGCCAAAACAGTTGGCTATAGCAGCAGGAGTGGGGGTCTTGCTTGGTACTTTGCCATTGTTGTTCTGCCATACCATTGCTATTTTGTTCGTCTGTGGTTTTTTTCGGCTCAACAAGGTTGCCGCAATCAGTAGCAGTCAAATGTGCATGCCGCCACTGGTACCGGCGCTCTGTATCGAGGTTGGATATTTTCTCCGTAATGGCACCTGGCTGACTGAATTTTCATTGCAGACCCTTGGCTATCAGGCCATGCAGAGATTGTACGAGTGGCTCCTCGGGTCATTGTTGCTGGCACCATTGCTGGCGGTGATTGTCGCTATTGTCACGTATTGGCTGGCAACAGCCATCAGTCATCAGCAGGAAACTTCAGAAAGGCCGTCGAACCCTCGCTCAGAACGTGTGGCTCGACAGGAGTGGACCAGCCGCAGTATTGGCTCATCCTGGCAGCATCAGTTTTTTTATCTGATGATCCGGTTGGGCGGCAGGCGTGGCGCATATATTCCTCTTTATTTCGTGGTTTTTTATTATGTGCTGCTGCCATCAGTGCGGAAAAAATGTCACCATTACCTTGCTCGTCGCTTTCCTCAGGCCGGAGCCTGGAGACGTTTCTGGAACAGTTACCGGATGACATTGGAACTGGGAAAGGTTTTGGTTGACCGCGCGCTGGTTGGCATCCTTGGTCCAGAGCAGATTCATGTGGAATTGCAAGGAAAACCGGAGCTGTTGCAGGTTCTGGCCGAAAATAAAGGGGTGATTCTTGTGAATGCCCATGTTGGTTGCTGGCAGGTAGCGATGTCGGCTCTCGGGTTTATGAAAACACCGGTCAACCTGCTGATGCAGCGCGAAGACGGCGACATTGACCGGCACTATTTCGAGCATGCCGGAATTGAATGTCCCTATCGGATTATCGATCCTCGAGGAGATCTTGGTGGGGTTTTGAAAATGGTCGAAGTCCTCAAGCGTGGCGAGGTCCTGTCGGTGATGGGCGACCGGATGCTTGGCGAAGATCGCAACGGAGTGGATGTTGAATTTATGGGGGGGACGGTGACCATGCCGTTTAGTGCCTATAAATTGGCGTCGGCGACCGGTGCACCGATTGTTGTCCTTTTTTCATATAAAACCGGTTCGGCCAGATATGAATTGAAGCTTTACAAAACGATCAGAGTTCCACCTGGTTTGGGACGTGGCCGTCATGTATTTCAACCCTATGTCAGGGAGTTTGCGGAAACTTTGGAAATTTTTTGTGCCGAACACCCATTTCAGTTTTTCAATTTTTTCGATATGTGGCAGAATCAGCCATTTGATAAAAACTGCTGAATAATTCAAGGAGTCAATGCAATGAGCGTGAAAGAAAAGCTCAAAAAGGTTCTCATTGAGGATCTGAATCTGGAAGATGTTGAACCAGAAGAAATCGAAGATGATATGGCCTTATTCGGCGATGGATTGGGACTGGATTCCCTTGATGCCGTTGAGCTGGTTGTCATTGTTCAAAAACACTTTGGTGTTGAAATCAAGGATATGGAAGAGGGACGCCCCGCATTCCAGACTCTCAGCACTCTGGCCCAGTACATTGAGGAACGGATGGCTTGATGGGGATCTCTGCGCCGATTGCTATCACCGGTCTTGGTTGCCTTTCAGGGGCAGGGATGAGTCTTCCTGAATCCATGGAAAACATGTTCAGAAAGCAACGCTATCCGCACCCCGCCGCGGCGTTTTTCGACAGACCATCCGGTGAGCTACCCCGTACTCGAGCTGCGCGATGAATTTAAGTTGCCACTCGATCATCAGGAAACGGTCTATGCCCGCACCAGTCAGTTAGCGCTGGCCGCGGCATTGGAAGCGTTAGCTGACGCCGGATGGACAGCAGAGAATTTGCGGGGAAAACGGGTTGGCGTCTGCATCGGCACAACCGTTGGTTGTTCGCTCAATTGTGATGATTTCTATCGTGCCTTTAAAGATGCCGGTGGCGACCCCGATATGGGGATCATCCAGCGATTTCTGCGCAGTAATCCGGCGGCAGTGATAGCCCGGCAACTTAAACTCGATGGTCCGAAACAGACTGTCGTCAACGCCTGCTCGTCAGGAACGGAAGCAATCGGTATCGGTGCCTCATGGCTGAGAGCCGGTGCTTGCGATATTGTCATTGCCGGAGGTGCTGATGAACTGGCAAGAGTGACTTACGCCGGATTCAGCTCATTGATGATCAGTGATACTGAACCCTGTAAACCGTTTGATGTTGAGCGCAAAGGTTTGAATCTTGGTGAGGGTGCCGGGATATTAATTCTGGAAAGTGAAGCTGTCCGGAAAAACAAAGCGCGCGGTTACCTTTTGGGATATGGCTCTGCATCCGATGCCTATCATCTGACCGCTCCGCATCCCGACGGAACAGGCCTTAAGCAGGCTTTGTCTGAAGCTTTTTCTGTTGCTGCGGTCACCCCGGAAATGATCTCTTTTATTAACGCCCACGGGACGGGAACTCCTGATAATGATCGGGTTGAGTGCCGGGTGTTGAATGAAGTCTTACCCGGAATTCCTTTTCTCTCCACAAAAGGTTATACAGGGCATACTCTGGGGGCTGCAGGTGGAATTGAAGCGGCCTTTACCGTTGCCTGTCTTCAGCGCGAAGAATTGCCGGCAAGTATTGGTTTTTCAACCGTTGATCCTGAATTATCGGCGACTCCGGTTATTAAAAACACCCGGATCAGTGGAGACATCGCGCTCTCTGAATCGCTGGCATTTGGCGGTAATAACGGGGTGCTGATCTTTTCTAAAGGAGACGCCTGATATGCGTATGGCAATTCAGGGTATCGGGATGACCGGTGGTTTTGGCAGCGGGGTTGAGGCATTACGTGCCGCATTGCAATCCGGTGAAGTGTCCCCTGCTCCGGGGCCAGATGGCTTCCCTGTCTATCGGGCGGGAGTCGCTGGTCTGGATGAATTTATTCCGAAACGGGCATTGCGCCGAATTGATCATTTTTCACGGATGACCTTGCTCAGTGCATGCCTGGCACTTAAAGATGCAGATCTTTTTGATGCGGACCGTTCCCGTATGGGGGTTGCCATTGCGTCGGGGTATGGCGCTTTGAAGACCACCTTTAATTTCCTCGATTCGTATCTTGATTTTGGTTATTCGTGTAGTTCACCAACCCATTTTTCCAACTCAGTCCATAACTCAGCTGCTGCACATGTCTCCATTCAATTAAAAACAACAGCACCAAGTTTGACAGTGACTCAATTTGAGATGTCTGTCCCGTCAGCATTGCTGAGTGCACAACAATGGTTGGCAGAAGGGCGGGTGGATCAGGTTTTGTTTGGTGCTGTCGATGAATCCTGCGAGGTTTTGAGCTACTGTCGTCAGCAATTTTTCGGAGCCGCTGAAAGGGGACCGCTACAGCCGTTTGCTTTTTCTGAGCAGAGTGCTGTCACGGGCGAAGGGGCTGTATTTTTTGTTCTGACGCGTGCAGATGATGCTGCGCCCTATGGTTGTATTGATGAAGTTGTTCTTGGAAATCATCTCATCTCTCCAGTTAACTTGGCAGCGGATGATTTATTGATTATCGGTGCAGATGGTCACAAGGAGTGTGGTTCCTATTATGCAGAGTTGCTCAACGGCTGTGGGGCTTCAGCTTCAGCTTATGCAGCTCTGTACGGCAGTTTTCCTGCAGCGGCAGGATTTGATCTGGCCGCTGCTGCGGTGTCGTTAGGAGACCGTCTCCTTTATGCGTCCCCGGATCCGGGTGTACCTGTGGCGACATCGGCTCTCACAACGCAGAAACTGGATCAGGAATCGCTGGCCTGCCTCAAGTTCGGTTCCGGAGGTGATTACGGTCTGATCCGGTTATCCAGTTGAGGTCATTATGCCGATTCTGATTTTTGCTTTTGTCCTCGGCTGTTTTCTGAGCGTTGCTCCACCGGTTCATGCCCAGGATGAAGACCTCAGATCGTATGTTCCTAATCGCTACGGTGTTGCGCTCTTAGTCGGCAAGGCTTACGACCCTGATACGATCGGTTTGTTGTTGCTGCAAAGTCAGGTGCTGGTTGATTATGATCGTATCGTCTGGCATGACGCTCCGGAGTCGCTGCGGCTTAAACTTGAATTCAACGCTGGATCGACGACTGATGGCCGTCACCGGGCACTGCTGTCCATCGACATGTTGGCGTTGAATTATCTCGATCGTTTGCGGACCGGTCGCTTGCGCCCCTACGCTGAGGCAGGGATCGGTTTGATTTATACCGATTTTCAAGTGCAGGATCAGGGCTCAAGGATTAATTTTAATCCTCAGTTTGGAGTTGGACTGGAATACTCTCTGAAAAACGGCCACGCACTGACTCTGGGGTTCCGCCTTCATCATCTCTCCAACGGAAACCTGTTAAAGGATAACCGTGGTGTCAATTCAGCTTTGTTTCAGGTGGGGTATTTGTTCTGATATTTTCAGCCATATCAGCAAACTGACAGAGAGAACCCCAAGAAGAGACGTTTATCCTAAGGCTTCTCAGGTGTTTTTTGTTCTGTATTTCAAAATGATGATTGTGATAGCCGGGTTCTAAAAAATATGAAAAAAGAAGATGTTCCCCAGGAGTTTGGTCTGAATGCAGGTTGCCAGGAAGTCAACTATGCTGTTGATGCTGAGGGTCGCTATACCCTTGAGCAGAGTACCGGCTGGGAAGTCAAGACGATTGCCCTGCAACAGGCTTGGGATGCGATCGCGGATCAACTCCGTCAGGTGCTGGTCGACATTGACGCCGGGAAGAAGAGTTCTCTGGCTTACTATATGGTCAAAAATCAGATGGATACCGCTTTGTTAGCTCAATATTCAGGCGTCTCCCGCTGGCGGGTGAAGCGTCATCTGAAACCGGCCATATTTAACAAGCTCGCTGCCGATAAACTCGCTCCGTACGCTGAATTGTTTGGTGTAAACGTCGATCAGCTGCGCACGGTCCCCAATCATCCCGACCAGATGTTCAATGAAGCAATCCCGAATAGAGATGAATAGAGATAAGTATCCTGTGAAAATTAATTTTCCTCATCGCCAATTTGCTCACTGCGAAAGTGGTGTTACCGCAAACCTTTTAAATTATCACGGGTTCCCTTGTTCCGAAGCGATGGCTTTTGGTATAGGTGGCGGGCTGTTTTTTGCTTATGTGCCATTTATCAAGCTCAATTTCTTGCCCCTGACAACGTTCCGAACCGGTCCTGGCAGTATCTTTTTGAAGACAACCAAAAGGCTTGGGATTGAGATCAAAAGAGAAAAATTCAGCAATCCTGTTATCGCGGAGCAAAGACTTGACAGGCTTCTTGAAGAGGGGCGTCCTGTCGGTGCACAGACCGGAGTGTTCTGGCTGCCGTTTTTCCCTCCGGCTTACAGATTTCATTTTAACGGACACAATCTGGTGGTTATCGGCAAAGAAGGTCATGATTATTTGATCAGTGATCCGATTTTTGAAGAGACAGTCCGTTGCCCTGCTGCGGATTTGCGTAAGGCCCGTTTTGCAAAAGGGGCTCTTGCTCCCAAAGGGAAACTTTACTATATCGAAACAATGCCGCAGGAGTTTGATTTGCCGCAGGCGGTGATGGCTGGAATCAAAGAGGTCTGCCGGGGAATGTTGAAAACCCCGGTGCCGCTGGCTGGAGTGCGCGGTATCCGTTTGCTGGCTCGACAGTTGGTTAAGTGGCCCGGCAAATTTGATGAGAAGCAGACGTTACTCTATCTTGGTCATGTGATCCGTATGCAGGAAGAGATTGGTACCGGTGGCGGTGGTTTCCGGTTTATTTATGCGGCTTTTCTTCAGGAAGCAGCTGAGGTGTTGGAAAACGACGCGTTGCTTGATTTATCAAAGCACTGCACCGAGATTGGTGATCTCTGGCGTGATTTTGCATTGCTGGCATCACGAGTCTGCAAGGGGCGAGCTGAAATTGAAGACACTTTTGATGATCTGTCACAACTGCTCCTGCAATGTGCCGCCGAGGAGAAAGTTTTGTTCAGTGATCTGCTGAGGGTGGTGTGTGACTGATATCGTCCTTTCGACAGAGAATTTGGCGAAAAGCTACGCCGGGAGCGATCGCCCCGCCATTAATGGTTTGTCGCTAAAGGTCCGGCGGGGGCAGGTTTTTGGTCTGCTTGGTCCTAATGGGGCGGGGAAAACCACGACCATCTCAATTCTTTGTACTCTGCTGCAGCCTTGTTCCGGAAACGCCACAATCCTTGGTCACGATGTTGTTCGACAGGCTGCAGAAGTTCGGCGTAAGATTGGCCTCGTTCCCCAGGATATCGCCCTGTATGGTAGCTTGACGGCGCGGGAAAATTTACGTTATTTCGCAAGAATTTTTCAGCTTTCCGGAAAGAAGATCGAGGAGCGGATTGCAAAGTGTCTGGATCTTGCGGAGCTGCAGGATTGCGCTGACCAGCGAGTTTCTACCTATTCGGGAGGAATGAAGCGTCGTGCTAACCTGGCTGCCGGGATTCTTCATCAACCTGAAATCCTGTTTCTGGATGAGCCAACGGTGGGAATTGATGCACAATCCCGCTATTTGATCCTGGAGCGTTTGGTGGAACTGAATCGCCAGGGTGTGACCCTTATTTATACGACTCACTATATGGAAGAGGCCCAGCAGATTTGCGATGAAGTGGCGATTGTCGACGGTGGTCAAATGATTGCCTGTGGGCATCCGACCCAGTTGGTCAAAGAATCGCACGGATGTGAAAATCTTGAAGGGCTATTTTTGCAGCTCACTGGAAAACAACTGCGTGACCGAGTGGAATGACAATGCTGCTTCTGGCAAATATAAAAAAAGAACTGCTGCTGCTCAGTCGCGATCGGCTCAGTTTGCTGGTTCTGTTTGTGATGCCGATGGTGTTGGTTCTGATCCTCTCTTTGGTTCAGGATGACCTGTTTCGGGCGACGGGTGGGGCTCCGACAACGGCCCTCTTTGTGAATCTGGATGCGGGGGAATCAGGGCTTGAATTACGCCACAGTCTGCAAGCGAACGGCGCTCTGAATCTGGTGGAAGAACGGGCCGGAAAAGCTGTTGATGAGAAGTTAGCACGCCAGGCTGTCTTTAACGGAGACTATCAGTTCGCAATTATTGTCCCGGCAACATTTACAGATGAAATCAATCAGGCCGCTGAAGCGTCGGTTCTGGCTGCATTGAATCATGAAGATCCTCCCGATAGTTCCAGTCAGATAGTCATTATTTTTGATCCTGCCGTTCGAGGCGTTTACCGCAGTGCTGTGGTGAATGCTCTGCGACTCGGAGTCATGGGCCTGGAACTCTCACGTAAAAGTTCTATTTTCGAGCGGCTCTTGCCGGAAAAACTGCAACGCAATATGGCTGAACAAATGGGAGGAGCTGTTCCTGTCAGTCTGCTGCCGGAGATGCCACAGCTTTCTTTTGAATGGGCAGGGCAACAATTAATTACACTAGACGAAGAATTGGCGTCACCGGAAAAATATGCAACCTTGCCAACTTCAGTCCAGCAGAACGTTCCGGCATGGACCCTGTTTGGTATGTTTTTTATTGTTATTCCTCTGGCGGGTACGCTGATTCGTGAACGTCAGGAAGGAACTTTGACTCGCTTGATGACGATGCCGGTGACCAGTAGTAGCCTGTTGTTGGGAAAAATCACTGCTCATCTGCTGATTTGTATGGTCCAATTCGGCTTGATGTTGATGACGGGAAGATTTCTTCTGCCCCTTTTTGGAACCCCAGTGCTGGACCTTGGCTCTGCACCCTTGACTTTGTTGTTGGTCGCTATCAGTGCGGCTCTTGCAGCCTGTGGTTATGGAATTCTGGTTGGGGTTATCGCCCGGAGTTATGATCAGGCCGCTATCTTTGGTTCTGTCTCCATTGTCATTGCCGCGGCTCTGGGTGGAGTGATGGTGCCGATTTATGTAATGCCACGGTTTATGCAGAGTCTGAGCGTCATCTCTCCTCTGGGTTGGGGACTTGATGCCTTTCTGGATATCTTTGTACGGGACGGTAATTTGGTGACGGTTTTCCCTCGTGTTGTCGCATTAATCGGGTTTTTTCTGCTGTGCATGATCGTTGCTATGGTGATCTTTCAGCGCTGGCGACGGGGGAACTGAACGGCATTACCATGAACCAAAAGAAATTATTAATTCGAATTTGCAAGCGGTACAGGAGCAGGTAGGTATGAGTAGCACTTTGGAATATGAACTGGCTGAAATGATCATTGATTTTTGTAATGTTGAGGATGTCTCAGCGGAGGATATTTCTCCAGAAACCCCTCTGATAGGTCCAGATTCCCCTTTCGGACTCGATTCTCTTGATGCTGTTGAGGTTGTTGTTGCGGTGCAGAAGACCTACGGTGTACGGATTGGCGGTGAAAAGAGCAGCCGTGAGGTGTTGCAATCACTGCGGACCCTGGCTGAATTTATATCCCGGGAGCAAAAGGGAGGCTGATTTGCGTGTGTGCTGCCGGAGAAAAATTCTCCGGGTGACCTATCTTCCTCTGTTTGTTTTTTGTCTGCTTCTGCTTCCCGGCTCTTTGGTAACCGCCTCAGATTGGCCGGTGGAAAGGATGGTTTCCGAGCCGGTTTTTGGCGGGCAAGTCTTTCTTCGTGAGGCTGGGGTTAGCAACCCGCAACTCCTTCTGCTGATCCATGGCATTGGCAATAACGCTGGAAACTTATGGGATGAGTTGCTGCCGGTTCTGGCACAAAAATACCATGTTGTGGCACCGGATCTTCCCGGCTTTGGCCGTTCAGATAAGGACAACCACCTCTACTCTCCAGCAGCGTATGCGGAATTTTTAGATGGATTGATCAAAGGTTTACCAGAAAAACCGGTGATTTTGGTTGGTCACTCTCTGGGGGGTGCAGTTGCTCTGATGTATGCTGCACGCTACGGGCCTGCACTTGATCGACTGGTTTTAATTGATTCGGTCGGCTTGTTACATCGGTTGGCGGTGAGTCAGAATTTTGCCCGTCAACTTCTTCAATTCGATGCTCCGTTCACGCCTTCCACAGTTGAAAATTCCCTCGGTTCTATAGCCGGTTTGTTATTGGAAAAAACCTCACATCTGCCTCTTGATCCGAGCCTGATATTGTCTTTTCCGCTTCTGCGTGAGAAATTTCTGGCAGCAGATCCAACTCGAATAGCAGCTCTTGCCCTGGTTGAAACAGATTATTCCCTTCTGCTTGCACGGGTTTTGACTCCGACCTGGTTAATCTGGGGGGCGAAGGATGAAATTGCATCGTTACGGATTGCAAAAGTACTGGATTGGACTCTGCCGCAAGTGAAACTGACGATTTTGCCGGAACAGGGTCATTCTCCCATGCTTGATGATGTTGAGAATTTCAAGCCGGCATTATGGCAGGCATTACAGGAATCCCCTATGGATAAAAACCCGCTGCCGGTTGCTGCCAAGGCCAAGCAGGGACGCTGTGATCAGGAGAACGGCAAAATATTCTCGGGCTACTATTCTTCATTACGGATCGGTAACTGTCGTGGCGTTCTGCTGAGGAATGCTGTGGTGGCTGACCTGGAGATCGTCGATTCACAGGTGATGATTGAAACATCAACATTGCAGGGATCATCTCATCAACCTGCTCTTTCCTTGTTGCGGTCCAATGTTGTTATTTCCGGAGCTGATATCATTGCGGAAACGGGTGTGATTTTAAACCAGAGTCGTATTGATTTGGCAGGGGTTCGTTTTATCGGCACCCGGAATGCTGTCAAGGGAGAGGGGAATCCCTCTTCAGTTCTTTGTTCCAGCTCCGTTAAGCGTTTTAATGGTGTTGTGGAAGCGCTGCATCTAAGTCGATCGATACAGGATGGAGACAGCCTGTAACTTTTTTCTAAGGACTAACAGACCGTGAGCATCATGTAGCACATGGAGAAGCGACCACTCTCGGGGATGAAACAAAGGAGCTTTTCCCCCTTTTTCAGTTGCCCTGAGTGAAACAGTTCTTCAAGCATAATGTAGATTGAAGCTGATCCGGTATTTCCCTTGGTGGCAAGGTTGGTAAACCAGCGTTCCGTCGGGATTGGTAAGCCAATTTTTTCCATTCTATTACGCAAGTCGTCGCGAAAATAGGCCGATGAGTAATGGGGTAAAAACCAGTCAATAGCCTCTGCACTTAAGTTGTGTTTAACAACGAGTTCCGCCAAAGCCCTCTCCACCGCAAAAGTGATAACCTCTTTATTGAGCAGTTTGACGTCCTGCTTGATCATGAACGTATGATTAGCTATTGCATTAGCAAGGCTTGCAGGTTCCCGCCAACCGCGGATGGTTCCATCCTCAAGCTTGTCTGCGCCGGCGTACATACAGGTTTCCATCTCATTGGCATAGGAGATAAGGTCAATCCAGTCGATTCGCAATGAAATCCCCTGAGGAGAAGGATCGCTGCTGAGAAAAGCAGCCCCTGCTCCATCTGAGAGCATCCAACGGAGAAAATCGGCTTCAAAGCTGAGTCCTGGTTCGGATTCCAGTTGTGCGGCCTTATCCGGATCGATTTCTCCACACATCCGTGCATGCATGAAGGAAGAAGCCAGTTCAGATCCCGTTGCCACGGCATTTTTTGATAATCCCATAGCAACATTCATCCACGCATATTTCAATGCACTCATCCCTGCAGTACAGACGCCTGCTGCACTGAGAACTTCACAAGGGCTCCCGCCAAGCTCACCGTGGACCATAGGTGCATGTCCCGGTAATATCTGATCCGGGCTGGAAGTACCGCAACAGAGGCATTCAATATCTTCGAGAGTGAAATGTTCGTAGGGCCGCAACTTTCTGACGGCTCCAGCGCTCAATCCGGCATTACTATGGGTTGGTAATCCCGTTTTCGGATCAATAGCATAATAGCGGGTTTTAATTTTATTGTTGCGCAAGATGATTCGCCGCGTGCGCGATGGCAGTTGATTGACGAGACCAAGGATCCCTTCCATCTGTTCATTGGCAACAGGTTGGTTGGGGAGGAATGTGGCGAGATCGGTAATATAAACAGACATAACATTAAACCTTTGCGTTGCTGTGGCCGGTGTGGAGCAAACTGGCATAGCGCTGGTAAAAAAGTTTTTCATTGAGCCGGGTTGGCATCACGGCATTGGTCAAGGTGTAGTAATCAAGATCATGGATCTTTATCTGTGATTGTACTTGGTGATGGAGTTTTGTCCCCGGCAGTGGCGTCAGGATTGTGTGCATCGGCAAATCTATCGCTTGTTCACAAACAAAGTCATGCAACTGATCAAATTGTTGCTCAGTATAGTCTGGTGAAATGATAAAATCACCAACGATAGTCAGGCCGAGCTGATGCAGGATGGCAATAGCTTCGCGGTTCGTTGCGGCACTGTTTTCCTTGTTCATTTGACTCAGGGCGTTATCATCTATCTCTTCAAAACCGATAACGACAGCTCGCAGGCCAATTTCTTTCCAGCGTTTGAGAAGTTGCGGTTGGCGGACCACCATATCAGAGCGGACATCGGCCAGATACTGTTTGTGGATCCCCGCTTTCTCAATTGCTTCTGCTAGTTTCCAGGCATGGGACGGATTGCCGAAACTGTTGGCATCAACGAGGCGGATCACCGGGGTCTGTTCAAGGGTGAGAATATCACGGATCACCGTTTCAATGTCTGCTGTCAGGTAACGTCCACCTGTGAGCGGGTAAATACAGCAGAAGTTGCAATCGTACGGGCAACCCAGGGCACTCGAAACCAGCCCCATTTTTAACCCTAGAGTTTGCAACGTATAATGTGAACGGTAGTTTTCAACCAGGTCGTATCTTGGTGCTGCGTTATTTACAAGGTCGCTCTGGTTGTATTTCCGAGGCTGCCAGGATAAAGGCTTTTTTGCCTTTGTACTGCGGGCAATGCCGGGAATTTCGGTGTTTTGATCCCTCTCAATAGCTTCAACGAGTTCCGGAAAGCTCTGTTTTCCCAGGCCGATAACAACCCAGTCAATCACCTCACAATTGAAAAATTCCGGATCAGTTGACGCGTGTATCCCTCCGACTACAATTTTTGCTGCGCTATTTTGACGCACTTCCCCGGCGAGCTTGATGACGGTATTGGCCTCACAGGTCATGGCGGTGAACCCAACTAAATCCGGTGCGAAAGAGGTGAGGCGGCTGTGTAGTCCATCTGGATTGACTTTGAGATCGAGAATCTCCACATCGTGTTGAATCAAGTTCCCGGCAAGGGTTTCCAGTGCCAGAGGTTCTCCCCGGAAAATCTGTTTGAGGGATGTAATTCCGTAGAGTTCTTCTGGCATGCTGCGACCACAGTTTGGAGGATTAACGAGTAGAATACGCATCTAAAAACCAATGATTGAACAGAATGGGACAAAATAAAATCCCCGCATAAAAAAACGGGGATTTGCAATATACATTAAAAATACAGATTTTTGCAGGTTTTACCGTTTATTTTATAATTGACCTTTGAGCCGCTTGATGGTGTTGCGGTTAAGGGTTTGAGCACAGTAGGTTCCGCCTTTGCTTGAGCCGACGCCATCTTTCCATTGGGTGACCAGTTTGTTATGACTGTCCAGCAGTTGATAATCCAAGTCAAGCGATGAGCCACCGGCACCAAAACCGACAAAGGCTCTGGCAGCTCGGTTCCCTGGTCTGAATTTATCGACGTCAATGATGAGTAAATAACCGGAGCCATTGAATTCTTTACGTGAACTCAAAAGTTTTGGGGTATAGCCCGCCCGCTTCAACTGTTTGATAATATCGCGATCCATCCAGGTTCCCACCCGTTTCAACTCAATAATTTGGTCCTGAGTCATATTGCCGGTGTCTCCCCTAAGCGACAGGACAGAAATATGACCTCCCGTAACTGCAGCAGCCGATGATTCATGAGACGCAGTTGGAGCTTTTGTGCCTCCACAGCCTGAAAGCAAAGCAATAAATCCGATCAAAAGACCAACTAGTAATTTTTTCGACAAAATTTCCTCCCCAAGAATAAAGTTAAGTTAATGTAATGTTTGCTCAAGGTAGTTTGTTTTCAATGTTTTGTCAAATACAGATTCAAAGCTTGATTGTTGGCTGGTCATATTCTTCAAAATTATTAAAGCGGATAATGGCGGAAAGCTCTTCGCCATACTCAGCGCCTTTTTCTGAATAACTGTCTAGTTTTTTGACCAGTTCATAGGGGTTGTCTGTTTCCATTTTAAGTGTTCTGAACTCTGCATATGCATCTCCGCGAGCTAAAGTGCGATAGTAGCCGCGGATCGAATCCTTGACGGAATCGTATTTTTTGACCCAGATGGTTTTGTCGCCACGGGTTTTTGCAGCAGGGATTCGCGGTTCATCTTTTTTGAAAGACCAAATCCCAAAGACATTGTTTGCTTCTTTAAAAAAACGGGAAGTCGCCCAGGAACTTTCGAGAGCAGCTTGTGCGAGGGCAATGCTCTGTGGATGTGGTTTGAGAGCGATCAGCAGTTCTTCATTATTGGCTGCCTTGTAGAGCTGTCTTAACGCGGCTAAATCATCACTGTCACCATCGGTCCGGACCCGTTCAGATACGTCCTGATACTGTTGCAGCAGTTCGTTATAGACCTCATTAACAGCTGGAACAATCGTCGCTTTAAACTGGGCCTTTTTCTCTTCGACACTGATGTCTGGAACGATTTGTTCCGGTTTTTTTGTTGTCTGTACTTGTGTGTCAGACTGAAACCAGATGACCGATGCCGATAGAAGAGCAAAGAAAACAGCGATCAGTAACATGGATAGAAATGGATATCTTTTCAAAATCTGAACCCTTTTTCATCAGCCCCTGACCTGAATCAGCGAAAAGTCCGATGAATCAATAGAATAAAGTCTGAATCTTTTTTTACCGCTTCTTTGCAGCCTAAAAGTGGTCACGCGATAAGACAAGGGGGATGTCCGGATCGGGTAAATTCCCAGATATTTTACTTTTATGATTTGAATTGTCAAGCGTCGGGGATATTTCCACTTTTATCAGAATCGCTCAAATTTCTGTCCAGTAACTGGTGGGGATGAACATTGTTGATGGCGGCAATCATGCTTTTGCGAATTTCCGGTATTTCCTCTGCGAGATCTTTGATGAGTCGCTTCATCCTTTGCCGTTTCTGATCTTCCTGTCCGGCTACCGGGCAAGAGCAGTTGACGATAGGAAATTCGTACACATTGCAAAACTTTTGAATCTCTGCTTCCTCAGTATAGACCAACGGTCGGATGACAGTATGTTTGCCATTGTCTGCCTGAAGCTTGGCAGCCATTGCAGACAATGTCCCGCCATAAAACTGGTTCAGCAGAAGTGTTTCAATAAAATCATCAAGGTGATGGCCCAGAGCAATTTTGTTGCAAGCATATTTATCCGCCTGGGAGTAGAGGGCCCCACGACGCAGCCGGGCACAAAATGCGCAATAGGATGTTCCCGGACGAAGTTTCTCCTCAATGATCTGGTCACTGTTTGTTGTCACCATCTGATAATTGAAATGATGTCGGCGTAAATGATTTTCAATCTGCTCCTTCCGGTAATCAGGGAATCCGGAGTCGATATTGATGGCCATCAGTTCAAACCGAATGGGGGCTTTTTTTCTGAGAGCTTCAAGAATGTGTAGCAATATATAAGAATCTTTGCCGCCGGATACCCCAACGGCAATGCGGTCCCCTTCTTCAATTAGATTGAAATCGCCAATTGCTTTTCCGGTTTTGCGTTTGATCTGGTTGAATATTTTTTGGGCTTCCGGGGTCACTTATGAATGCTCCTCTGAAATTTTTTTGCAAAGGAAAGCAGAAAAATAACAAATTTGCCACAGGAAAATGACATTTCGGTGCAAACTTTGCTTAAAAGAAAGTCAGGCTGCTTTTTTCGTTTATGGTGAGGACATTTGCGAGGTCAAAATGAGTGTTGATATAGCAAAAATAGTCGGTGCTTTCAGGGCGGAATCACCACAGAAAATAACCTTTGAAACTGCCTATGAAAAGAGTCATAAATTTACACAGGTCTTTGATGATAGTGTTAATGACTTGAAATCTTTAGAAAATTCAAAACTTCAAGCAGCACAGATCGCAAAGTATTCACAGCTGCACCTGCTTCATGGGCTTTTCTCAACAGATGAGGAAAGGGGAGAGGACGATTTTTTCGCAAACCTGCGGCAGTTTGAATCTCTGGAAAAGACAGTTGCCCAGAAAAGTCATATTCTTGACAGATATTATGCTACGCAACAACCGTCTCTGCTGCAACCGGAACAGGGCGATCGCCGTGAGATTGATCAAATGATCAATCATGTGGCAAAGAAAGTCAGTCTTGCCCCAGAGTTAATTCATTCAGTTGTGGCGGCTGAGAGTGCTTATAATCCTGCTGCTGTCTCTCCAGTCGGGGCGCAGGGTTTGATGCAATTGATGCCTGAAACAGCTGAAGAGCTTGGTGTTCAGGATAGTTTTAACCCTGGCCAGAATCTTCTTGGTGGCAGTAAATATCTGAAGCAGCTGCTGGATAAATATGATGGTGATCTTGACTCGGCTTTGGCGGCCTACAACTGGGGGCAGGGAAATGTTGATCGACATGGGCTGGATAAGATGCCGGAAGAAACCCGTCATTATCTGACGAAAGTTAAATCCCGGATGGGGATACAATCGACTTAGGAGTCAAGGTCCGAACTTAATTTGGTTGATGTCCCGGATCAACTGGCAACGATTTCATTTTCTGAATGCTGCCGCCCGGGTATGGTCTAGGCGAGGTTGTCTACTCCATGCGTTCAAATGTCACTTTCCCGTCAAGCTCAGAAAGTTTATCGAGCCCGGAAGCAACTTTACCCATGATAATCAGCTCTTCTGCGTAGCCGAAATCCCGATAAAAAATTGCCAGATTTCCCCATGGGGCGTAGAGGGTAATATCTCCTACCGAAGGGTTGCTGCCCGAGGGTGCTCCTTGTGTAGATATCTTCCGGGGGAGATCACTGATTTTTTCCGTTCCGGCATAATCTTTCAGAGTCAGTGTTAGCGGCAGCAGCGACATGAAGTCACGACTTGTCGCGTTGTCGAGCAGCGTCGCCGTCAGAACCTTATGGTCGGATGATATTTTGATTTTCATTTTTTCTTTCTCCCCACCCAATGTCGGGATGGCGGGTGCCATGGTGAAAAGGAAGAACATAAGGATTGCCAACTTCAACTTAATTTTCATGCTTATCAACTTTTGCGTGACCTGACATTTCGGAAATCTTGTCTATTCCGGCAACACCGATTCCCAGACGGTGCATTTCATCACCCGCATAAATGTTCTCCCTGATATTGCCGCGATAAACGGTTGTGTAGAGAACACCCTCTGCATAATTCTCCGGGAATTTCACCAGGTCACCACTTCCCCATGCCAATGCAGGTAAAAGGGGAAACAGTCCCAGAAAGAAAAAAATGGAGAGGCCGGGAATGATTCTTTTTTTCAGCATCTTCAACCCTCAGCTTATCAATCGGTTAGGAATTTTGTCGCTGCTGCAACACTTTTTGCAGGATTTTATCAGCATTTTCCGCCTTGTCCTTATCAACCTAATCCGTCAGAACATCGATAAAGCCCTGCATCTGCTGCTTGGTCATTCCGGTATTCATGGCAGCACCAAGGTGAAAATCCCGCTTGGTTGACCAAGCGGGATTTCTTTTGTTCTGTAAATGACATATGTGATCAGTGGTTTGGCCAGATCTAGAACTCATTGCTAGTCTTACTCACGCTCTTTTTCAATCCGAAAAATCAATGCTGGATATGACCAGCTGCCAATTTCCGGACTTCAGAATTCAGGATTATCCGGGCAGAGCATATTAGTGTTCGACTCGAACACACCGAAGAGCTCGGCCAGTATTTCCTGACCTAAACGCAGGTCCAGCCCGCGGTTAATTGAATTCAAGGTATCGTTAAAATACTGAGGTCTTGTGATAAAAATAGCGACTAATACTTGACATATCAACTTTATCTTTTATATTAGTTGACAAGTCAACGATATCTGGGGAGGTGCACTTTGAAATCAAGAGAAACATCTGGCAAATATATAGCCAAGTTATTAAGGATGCTAAATTTATACTTGAACCATAGCTTGAAAAAATTTGACCTGAGCTCAGGTGTGTATATATTTCTCGCCGAACTTTTTGACAGTGACGGATGCACACAGGATGAGCTTACACAAAGAATTTATGTAGACAAAGCTCTCACTACCAGAGCACTAACAAAGCTGGAACAAAGCGGATATATCAGAAGAGAAAAGGATGAGCGTGATGCTAGAATAAACCGCATATTCTTAGAACAAAAAGCATTAGATATAGAAGATGAGTTCTGGGAGATACTGCTTAACTGGAGCACTGTGACCGAGCAGGGTATGACAACTGAGAGTCGTACTGTATTGATCTCTGACCTTAAGGAGATGTCGCTAAAGGCCTCTGACTATCTTACTCATAATTTGGGGAGGAAACCGCAATGAAAAAGAAATATTCGATACTTGCTATAAACGGAAGCCACAGAGAGGGGAAGGGTTTTTCAGAAATTCTTATGAACAGTTTTCTAAAAGGAGCAGAATCAGCCGGAGCTGAATTTGATGTGTTTTATCCGGGAAGGATGGATATCAAGTCATGTATTGCATGTCACAAATGTATCGTGGCCACTCCAGGTAAATGCATATTTAAAGATGATGCGAATGAGTTCATAATCAGACTAATGGAAGCGGATCTTTTTCTTGTTGTTGCTCCTGTATACTTCGATACTATGCCCAGCGATCTCAAAAGACTTTTCGAACGCTTCCTGCCTATGCTCAGCCCTGTATTTGAGTTTAGAAATGGCAGAACTTATCATATAAAAGCCACGAAAAAGACGTTTAACGTGATAACGATACTTTTAAGCGGTAATCCGGAAAAAGAAAGCCTGCTTTCAATGGAAAGCACTTTCAGCAGAATCTTTAATAACATGGATGATAATCTGATAGAACAGTTCCTCTTTCCGACATCGCAGATGATAGCAACGCACCCCGACCTGCTTTCCGGTCATTTAGATGCACTGCAAAATGCCGGCAGAGAAACAGTACTGGCAGGTAAACCAGCAACAGAAACGGTTGATAAATTAAATGAAACATACATTTACGACATGGATGCTGATATAGAAGCTAAAAACAGATATTTTGCTGAACAGGTACAGAAACACTGCAGTCACTGTTAATGTGCAGTAGCCGCGACTACTACAACTAAATCATGATGGGGAATAGCTTAATCGTTTTCACCCCAGGTCTTCGCACTGTGATTTATTTTTTTACGCACTGTCGGCCATGCCCCATCGAGGTTGAACATCGATTCAGGTAAGGCTTTGAGCATTTTTTCATACAGTGTCCAGGGAACGGTAAAGGTTAATTCATCGGTCTTCATATACTTTCTTGCTGACGGATCAAAGCCACCAAGAACTGCTTTTTCTTCGCCCTTCTCCTGATAGTAAAGTGGCCAGCCGACAATGTTGGTACAACCAGCTCCGAACGGTGTGGCAACACTATCCACATCCCCCGTGGTGAACGTCGTCTGGATGAAAAGTCCGGTCAAGACTTCCGGTCGGGCAAAAAAGATAACAAACTCGGGTTTTTCATCCTCCGTAAAAAGAGAAAATGGTTTGAAAAGACAGTATTTTGCCGGGGCCTTTCTGGGATTAACCTTGTCGAGAAATGTCCTCATTGCTTCGGGCGAGGGCAAATAACGCTCACCCTCTATAGGTGTTCCCTCAAATCCTGTGGTGACATAGTGCTCAATGAATCTCAGGTTGGGCTTTATCATGGAGCAGTAAAAAACCCCACCGGGGCATCCATAGTCTTCGGCCGAGATATAAGCGACGCCATGTTTTCTTCTGGCCAGCCAGATATTGCCGATTACGCAAGAAAAGTTCTGAAAAACTCCCTGCATATCGATCTGGCCCTGCTCTTCCAGTTCGCGGGATATGGGAGGACCGGCTTTCGGACCAAAAGCATTTTCAGGTTTAACGTCAGAATAGTAAACGCCAATAGGTTCTTCATTCAAGCCGAGATGCTCCAGAAACTTTTTCGTGTCTTCAAGGACTGATGGATCAATCATTTAAGTGTCTCCTTTTCATTATTTTTGAGCTGCGGCATTTTCACGGGAAGGGGTGAGACGATATTTTCCCCAATACTCTTTTGTGCAGATAAATTTTGTTTTTTTATGGTACCAGCCTGTCTGACTGATTCTCCAGATTTGTTATGATGCGTGAGAGCATTGATCTTAGAAGTAATATCTCATCCTCGGCCATACCGGATTGTGCTTCTTCGAGAATCGGTCTGGCAATGGCAGCGCAAAGCTCCGCCATTTCCAGAGCTTTTGGAGTCGGGGTAACAAGTTTCTGCCGACTGTCTTGCGGGTTTCTGGTGCGAACGATTCGTTTCCGTCTTTCAAGTCCATCAATCAGCCGACTTACGCTGGATTTCTCAAGGTGTAACCGCTCGCCAAGTTGTCCCTGGGTCATTGCTCCTTCGTTAAGCAGCACAAGAAGGGCTCCCCATTGCTCGGTTGTCATGTCGATCTTCGCTTCATGGAAGCTCATAGCGAGTTTGTTACTCAACAGCCTTCTGGCCAAACTGATCAGATATCCCAAGGATTTATTGTGGTCGTATGAAAAAGTCATCTTTTAGTTGTATATGCAACTAAATAGTTTGGTCAAGTTTTTTCTTTTTCTCTCGCGTTCCTGCGCAGCGGTGTCCAGAATTCCTGCTTCTAGGAACAGCCTTGTGCGACCTTCCCCCGTTATCGAAAACCGCAAATCCGGCGCACATGAAGAAGAACTCAGAGGTCGATTTTTCGATTTCCAAAGAAGATATGGAGCCCCTGAAAAGCATGGAAGAAATCAAGGATTACAGTGAATCCGGCAAGCTTCCCATCTATGGAGGCAAACTGAAATAATAAAATCGTTCATAGCTCATAGCCGGTCGGTGTGGGAAAATATAAACTTCGCGCTGACCGGCTACAGAAAAAACAACGTCTGGGAATTAATTTGATGGCGTCTGCAAGAGTAAATTTGAGCGACTACGACTCATCAGTCTTTAAAAAATGATTTCAAGACTTTCTCGAGTATTTTCAGGTGTGGTTTATATCACCGGTTTCTGTTTGCTGAAAAAACCGGAGAGTTCGGAAAAAAGCATTCCTGCAAGCATCAAAGCACAACCAAAAAGACCGCGAGGGGAAAGCACTTCACCTAATAACAGCCAACCGCCAATCGCCGCAAAGAGACCTTCAAGGCTCAGGATGATAGCTGAGTGAGCGGGATGAGCATCTCGTTGGGCGATAACTTGCAGAGTATAGGCAATTCCCACGGAGCCGATTCCTCCGTAGAAAATGGGTATGGCAGCCTGCCATACCGAAGCAATGCTGATTGTTTCGATGGTTAAAGCAGTCAAAAAACTGAGCAGTGAGCAGACAGCGAACTGAGCTGCAGCAAGCTTCAGTGAATTGGTTCGTGGTGCCAGCCAGCCGATCAGGAGCACATGACCAGCCCAGAAAAAGGCTCCGATTAAAACCAGGAGGTCTCCAAAAGAGATGTTGAACTCTCTGGTGATACTCAGAAAATAGAGGCCAACGGCGGCAAGAATGGCTCCCAGCCAGGTTCCTGCCCGGGGACGCTGGTGCCAGAATAGTCCGAGAAGTGGGACAATCAACACATAAAGTCCGGTGATAAATCCAGCTTTACCTGCTGTGGTGTAGACCAGTCCCGCCTGTTGTAATGAAGCACCGGCAAACAGTGCTCCACCGGCCAGGAGACCACCCCAAAAAACAGATTTATTTTTACCTTCATGCTGCTCATTGTGTGGTTGCCGTTTCTGCAGTAGCAGGATCAGGGGCAGTAATGAGAGGCTGCCAAGTGCAAAACGAACGGCATTAAAGGTGAACGGACCGACACTTTCCATCCCGACTCGTTGGGCAACAAAGGCGAACCCCCAAATTGTCGCAGTCAGCAGTAGCAGAAGATCTGCTTTTATCGTCCTGTTGTTTATCAATGTGTAACTCTTTTAAAGGGTACTTTTAAGGCATCAGCCAGCATTGGCCATAAGCAGGCATTATCTGCAATCACGAGAAGGGCATACGCAAACGAAAGTTGTTTCCATCCTTAAAAAACGGTCTCAATGATTTTTCGGGTGTTGTCAGACACGCCGTAAGTATAAATATGCAGGCTGGGAACATTATGAGCGACAAGATCTTTTGACTGGTAAATAGCCCACTCTGTGCCGACCTCTTTGGCATCATCATTGGTTTTACATTTTACCAGTTCTGTCGTTAGTTCTTGCGGCAGATTGATACTGAAGAGTTTGGGTAACACCGTCAGTTGGTTTATCAGATTGATGGGTTTGATCCCGGGAATAATGGGGACGTTGATCCCAATCTCTCGGCATTTATCAACAAAGTCATAATAGACCTGATTATCAAAAAACATCTGGGTGACAATATAGTCTGCCCCTGCATCCACTTTCTGTTTCAGATAATTCAGATCTGTATCAAAGTTGGGGGCTTCAAAATGTTTTTCAGGATATCCGGCGACGCCAATACAAAAGTTCAGGGGGGCGGTATTTTTAAGATCAGGTTCAAGGTATTGCCCTGATCGTAAGTTGACAACTTGCTCAACAAGCTCGGAAGCGTTGGCATGACCATCCGGGTTTGGTCGAAAGACATGATCTGTTTTTAAACCGTCACCCCGTAGCGCCAGTATATTGCTGATACCCATAAAATTGAGATCGATCAGGACATGCTCAGTTTCACTTTTTGTAAAGCCGCCACAGAGGATATGGGGCACGACCGGTATCCCGTACTTATGTTGGATTGCTGAGGCAATTGCCACAGTTCCTGGCCTTTTACGCACAGTTCTTTTTTCAATGGTTCCATCTGCCAATTCAATAAAGACCATCTCATCTCGATGAGTGGTAATGTTGATGTATTTAGGATCAAAGTCGATCAGGCTTTCAATGGTGCGATAAATTTTACCGGCATCACTCCCTTTAAGTGGAGGAAGAAGCTCAAAAGAAAAAACGGTTTTGTCGCTGGCCTTGATGATATCGATCACGTTCATAATGAAATCCTGAAATAGTGGGAACCTGAGTCAAAAGTATTGGGATTTTATGTTAACCTGTCAATCTTCAGAAGATGTCAACAGACAGTGTCGCCATTTTTAACGCATTATCGCTCAATCGACAATCATCTTTTTCAATCGACTTCAGTTTAGATAAACAGGGTCTCTCTTAATCTCCGGTAGATAGGGATTCGCTTTTGGATTCCGGTTCATATCAAAATACACCATTATCCCTATGCAAGTTTGTTGAACCTTGACAAAAACGCAGAATAAAGCTTGAATGATCCTTCATTTCGCTTAGGGGGAAGAGTGGAAGGAAAAACTCACAGATGCAATTTGAAAGT
Organism: uncultured Desulfuromusa sp.; assembly: GCF_963675815.1. Lineage (NCBI taxonomy): Bacteria > Pseudomonadati > Thermodesulfobacteriota > Desulfuromonadia > Desulfuromonadales > Geopsychrobacteraceae > Desulfuromusa > uncultured Desulfuromusa sp. The sequence continues at coordinate 825,466 of NZ_OY776574.1, read as the reverse complement.
CGTCGAACCGGTATCAAGCTGGTTGACGGCTTTTTTTGTTTTAACGCTGAATGTCAGCGCGGGATATGGCACACAGGTATGGTCTCCGCATTCCTTTCGACAATGAAGAAGTTGTTGGCTAGAACAAAAAAAGGACCTTTTTCAGGCTCCCGGTCGTCAAGAGTCAAAACAACTATGAGCGCAAAAGATGTAGCATCTTTCGTTCTTTGACTAGGGACTGATCAGCCGGAGGAAAAATAGGTCTAGGTGCATTTGAAAAAGCAGAATTTATTATGGCGGTTGGTGAGCAGTTAGTGGCCGCTGGTTATTGTGAACCGTTTTCAGCTTCAAAGTGAGGACAAGAATGTCTGTTTTTATGATTATTCAATCAAAAATAAAAAATGCCGAGAAATATAATCAATATATTGATCAGGTGTCCCCAATCGTTGAAAAATATGGTGGCTATTACCATGTCCGCGGAGAAAAGATACAGTCATTCGGTCGTTGGCAGCCGGAAAGAATTATTGTTATTGAATTCCAATCTGAAGATCAAATTCAGGATTGGTTAAAATCACCAGAATATGCGGCAGTTGCTCCACTTCGTGAAGAGGGGGCTGATGCCCAGGCTATTCTGGTTGAAGGGTATCAAAAAGATTAACCATTACGCGGTTCGCCGACAGCTGAACTTAAGCGTGAGAAGGATAAATGTGAAAATCGCGTCAATAATGATCATTTTAATCGGTTTGTTGTTTTTAGCATTCGGTTGCACTAAAGAACAAGTTTATCGGGGTGTGTACGAGGGCTTAACGACTCATGAAGAATTAAAAAACACCCCTGGTGACTCTTTAAGTAACCATAAAAGCTACGATCAATATGAAATCGAAAGAAAAGAAATGCTGCAAAAAGAATAAAAAGCCACAAAGGAAAATATCATTAATAATAGCCCATCCGGATAGAATCGATCAGACTATGAAAAAACTTATCCTCGTCGTTCTTGGTGTGTGCCTCATTCTTGTAGACGTTCCATTGGCTGCTGGAAAACAAAATCCTGACACCTATTCAGATTTATTTGAGGAAATCGTTAACATTGTTGAACGGCATTTTTATAATCCTGACCAAATAGCCAAAGATTTTCCAGCAATAAAAGCTGACTATCGTATTCAGCTAAAAAATGTTTCTTCTCAAAAAGGGTTTTCCAGCTTGGTGAATTCCATGCTTGGTCAGTTGCATGCATCTCATACCTACTATTTAACCCCTGATGATTATGAGTATTATCAGCTCGGTGCATTGTTTTCAAAAATTCCGGAGATCAGCAAACTCTTTGACGAAAAAGAAGTGTTGTATCCATCGGTCGGTATTCTGACCCAAGATATTGGGAATCGTGTTTACATTGTCTCTGTCCTGGCCGGAAGTATCGCCGAGAAAGCAGGGTTGTTAAAGGGGGATGAAATTCTGTCCGTCAATGGCGCCCCTTATTTGCCGATCGCTTCGCTCCGTTCAAAAGTTGGAAAAAATGTTGTTTTTAAAATCCGACGAAAAGAGATGGACGAACCATTCACGATTTCGATGCGACCAGTGCTTGTTAATCCTAAACAGGAAATGTTGGAGGCACAAAAATCCAGTGTTCGGATTATTGAACAGAACGGAAAGCACATTGGTTACGTGCATATATATTCCTACGCGGGTTATGAATACCATCAGGAATTGCTAAACGCTCTGACTTGGGGACAATTGAAAGAAGCAGATGCTTTGATCATTGATTTGCGCTATGGCTTGGGTGGTGCAGCGCCATCTTATCTTAATATCTTTAATACAAATATTCCGGTTCTCAAGATGCATCACAGAGATGGCACGATAACCGTTTTTGATTCCCAATGGAGAAAGCAGGCGGTCTACCTGGTTAATGAGTATAGTCGAAGTGGAAAAGAGCTGCTGGCGTACGGCGCTCGAAGATATCCACAGGTCAAAGTGATTGGAGAGCGAACGGCGGGGCATGTTCTCGGAGGCCGGCTTTTCCCGTTATCCAATGGTGACGCCCTTTTTCTCGCAGTACAGAGCGCCCTTGTTGATGGTGTCAATTTGGAGGGAATCGGGGTCTCGCCAGACATTGAGGTTCCATTTGATGTCCGTTATTGTGTTGGACAAGATGCGCAGCTTGAAAAAGCCCTTGAGCATCTTACGAAGTACCCACGACTTCTCATGAACTGATTTATATCTATAGTCCGTTAAGGAACTGGTAATACTCCTGAAGAATTTGAATCGATTGCATGGTGATTTGGTACAAAATCCAACTGAGAACAACAATTCCTGTTGTGAGACCGACTTTCCATGAGAGAGATGTTTGTGGGCGCCACCAGATCAGTGGTAACGCCAGTGGGCCGACACTGGCGAGAGCAATAATAATCGTCGAAGTTTTGAAATACCACGGGGTTTTTTCTGTTTGCAGATGCTTTGGAACCGCCGTCAGAAATTCTCCACAGTGCTTGCATTTTATCGCTTCATCCTGAATATCTTCAGCACAAAAAGGACATTTTTTCATTGCTCATCCACCATCTCAGAGTGTTGTCTGGCATGCTCTTCCTTAAAGCCCAGAATTTTCCGGATATCTTCCAGAATCATGTAGAGGGCCGGGATAAGCAGCAGGATGATCCCGGTGCCGAAAAGAATTCCAAATCCCAGAGAAATAGCCATCGGTACCAGGAACTGTGCCTGAACGCTGGTTTCCAGAATCATCGGTGTCAGACCGAAGAACGTTGTCAGCGAGGTCAGGATAATAGGTCGAAAGCGTCGGGTCCCGGCAGACACAATCGCGTCAAACATAGACATACCTGCGCGGCGGTTTTGATTCGCCTTGTCGATTAACAGCAAAGAATCATTGACCACCACTCCGGAGAGCGCGACCAGGCCGAACATACTCAGCAAGCTCAGGTTGAATCCCATGATGATATGGCCGAGGACGGCACCAATCATGCCGAAAGGGATTGCTGCCATGATCAACAATGGCTGGCTGTAGCTGCGAAACGGAATAGCCAGCAGGGCAAAAATGGCGACCATGGCTAATTTAAAGCCAGTGAGCATGCTCCCGAGGGATTCTTTACGTTCTTTTTCCTCTCCTTCCATGTCCCAACTCAGACCGGGGTAGTCTGCGACCAGTTGAGGAAGAAGATTCTGTTTTAAGTCGGAAATGATCTCTTGCGCGTTGCTTTGTTGGTTGTTGACGGTTGCGGAAATATTGATCACTCGTTTTCGGTCGGTCCGGTTGATTTCCGAAAAGCCCTGTCCTTCAATAATTTCCGCTGCCTGCTTCAGGGGGATTTCCTGACCGCCTGGAGTCCGAATGCGCATGGATTCAAAATTCCACAGTTCCCGGCGGTTAGCATCAGGATAGCGAACCATGACTTTGATTTCATTCCGACCCCGTTGCAAGCGCAGTGCTTCTGTTCCATAAAAGGCTGCGCGAACCTGACGACCCAGATCAGTCTCGGTGATTCCCAGCGTTCGTGCTGCGGGTTTAAGTTTCAATTTTATTTCCCGTTTGCCGCGCGAATAGGTATCTTCAATATCGCTGACTCCCTGATATTCGGTCAGCAGTTGACGGATACGTTCAGAGGCCTGTTCCAGAACAAAAAAGTCCTGATGGGCCAGTAACACATCAATATTGGCGCCCATCCTCACCAGACTGGAGCGGAAGGTGAGAGAGTCCAGCCCCGGAATTTCACCAACTTTTTTACGCCATACGGTAGATATGTCGGTTGCCGGAATATTGCGAAGCTCACTTTTGGTGAGGAACATGGCAATATTACTTATATTGGTTGCCGTTGTACTGGATCCTCCTCCTGGACCACCCCCGGCGATATTTCCACCAACCACCGTGTAAACATTACGGAGGATACTGTCTCCGGGCGGACGCTCCTGATCATATTCAGCAACGGTTTCCATCCCTTTTTTCAGAATAAAATCAGAAACTTTTGCTGTTTCTTCGATGGGGACACCCTGATTCATCTGGATGCCGACCGTTATCCGGTCACCATCAACTTCAGGCATAAAGGTGAATTTGATCAGCCCGTTTTTGACCACCCCGACAGTTATGAGTAAGGCCACTATACCGATTGCCAGAGAGATGTAGCGGTAGTTGAGATTCAATTTCAGGAACCACAAATAAGGCCCGTCCACAAAACGATTCAACCCTGAACTGAACCAGTTACGAATTTGATCAATACGCCCGAGGATTCCTTTTTTGACCGGTCGTGCTTTGCCGGAACTCAAATGGGCAGGGAGAACCAGTAGGGATTCGAGCAGAGACATCAACAAAAGGGTGATGACGATAATCGGGATGACCTTGATGAATTTTCCCATCATCCCACTGACATAAATCAATGGCAAAAAGGCTGCAACGGTGGTCAAGATTGAAAATGTGACCGGCACGGCAACTTCAAGAGCTCCGTCAATGGCGGCTTGGCGGTAGGGTTTGCCGCGCTGGCGGTGTTCATAGATGTTTTCACCGACGACAATGGCATCGTCGACCACAATCCCAAGGGCCAGAATGAATGCAAACAAGGAGATCATATTTATCGAAACTCCGATCCACGGCATGAGAAACAGGGTCCCGAAAAACGAGATTGGAATGCCGAGCATGACCCAGCCTGCCAAACGTATTTCCAGAAACAAACCGAGGATAATAATCACAAGACCCAGACCTAAGAGGGCATTTTTCTGCAATAAACTCATCCGGCTGTTGAAAATTTCAGTGGTATCGTTCCAGACGGCTAAATTCAGGCTTTCCGGGAAATTGGCATTGTTTTCTTCAACATAAGAGATGATCTGCTCAGAAATTTCTGTTGGCTTTTGTTCACCGATACGGAAGACTTTAAGCATTGCTGCGGGCTTGCCGTCAAAGCGACCATAGGTCTCGCTATCAGAAAAGCCGTCAACGACAGTGGCAATATCACTCAGTTTGACCTGGGTTCCATCCGCATTCGCCAGAATAGTGATATCGGCATATTCCGGGCCCCAATAGCGGCGCTCTTTGGTTCTTAAAAGAATTTCCCCTCCTGTGGTTTTAATTGTGCCTCCGGGCAGGTCTAGAGATGCAGCTCGAATTGCCGCAGCAACCTGATCAAGGGTCAGGTTGTACCGTTGCAGAGTTCGCTCCGGAATTTCGATGGTGATCTCAAATGGCCGGACACCGCTGAGATCAACTTGAGTAATATTGGGCAGTTCCAGTAATTCGTCCCGAATCCGTTCAGCCTGTTCGCGAAGAACCCGCTCCTTTGCATCACCATAAATGACCAGGGAAATCACTTCGCGGCGGTTGGATAGCTTGCTGATAACCGGCTTTTCAGCATCTTCGGGGAATGTGGTGATCCGGTCAACTTCACTTTTTATGTCCTGCAGGACATCATCAACATCTTCATCGGCATAAATTTCGGCGAGGACGGTTCCAATGCCTTCATTGGCTGTCGCTTTGAGTTGTTTTATCCCATCGACAGCCGTTAAACTTTCCTCAATCTTGATGATGATCCCTTCTTCAACCTCTTCCGGTCCGGCACCGGGGTAGGCAACCGATACAGAAACCCGATCAAGTGAGACCTCCGGAAAGATTTCCTGTTTGATGCTTGGTGCCATAATGACACCACCGATGATCAGAACCAGCATCAGCAGGTTGGCAGCCACGTGATTCATGGCCATCCATTTGACAGCTCCGTTCATTGCGGGTTCTCCAGCAGCACGGGTCTAAGAAGGATTCCCTCTGTTGCACCTGAAAGGGTTGTCAGCACCAGTTTCTCTCCGGGCAGGACTCCCCCTTTGACTAGGATCTGTTGCTTTTCTCGCCGCAGGATGTCTACGGTGCGCAAATTGAGGTGATTTTCGCTGTCGGCAATCCAGACCTGGTTGTCGGTATGGAGTGCTTTGCGTGGGATACTGATGATATCGGCAATCTCCTCACCATGAATCTCAATATCCACAAACAGACCATTTTGCAGTTCAGAATTTTTCCCGACACCGTTTTGTTGATAGGGATCTTCAACCATGACGACCAGGGTTGCCATGCGGCTGGTCGGGTCGATTTCACCGAGACTGCGCATGACCTTTCCACTCCATTTGCTGCTTTTGTCACCGGGGAGGTAAATGTCGGCCAACGATCCCTGTTTTTGGGTTGCTGATGGGATCTTCAACCAGGAAAGTTCGTTGACTTGTAAAGGAATATAGATTTCCGCTCGATCAGTGCCGGAAAAGGTACCGATACTGGTTCCGCTGCGCAGGTATTGACCAAGGTCGACCTGCTCCTCACGAATTCGCCCATCAAAAGGGGCTTTCAGTTCGGTGCGGCGCAGGTTTAACTCTGCCAGCTGTAGATTCGCTTCAGCTGCCGCAAGGTTGGCCAGCTGTTGTTGCATCTGAATCTCTCGCGTGACCAGAGGGCCCGGTGTGCCTTTATCAGGGATATCGATCCGCTCCCATTCGGCCAGTGCAACCTTGGCTCGTTCACGCTCAGTGGCCAGTGCGACCTGAACCTGAGCAATTTCAGCGCGGGCCATTTCGATGGCGAGTTGGAAATCACTGGTCTCAATTTGCAGTAAAGTTTCTCCTTTTTTAAAGAATCCACCACTGACCAGTTGTGGCGAAATCCAACTGACTTTGCCGCTGATTTCAGGGACCAGGGAAATTTCCTGTTCTGCCTGAACCGTTCCGGTCGCATGCACTTTTACCAGATGGTTTTTCGCTTCCAGCGTAATAACGTCCACTAACACTCCCTGTTGTGGCGGGCGCTGCCGTTGTGGCGCTTTTTTGAGTTTTCCCATCATATTGAATCCTGCGAAACCGATGATCAGGATCAGCAGGGGAATGATAATTTTTATTACCAGGCGTTTTTTGTTTTTTGCTTCAGTCATTGGTTCCATCCTGCTCTTGTTTGAGAATCTGCTGTTGTTGCTTAACTTTTTCCGCCATCCAACTGCCACCCAATGCACGCGCCAAGGTGATCCGCTGACTGATCTGTTGCTGCCGGTGGCTCAACTGTTGACCGAGAATCTCCAATTGCGTCATCTGGATGAGCAGCAAATCACGGCTTTCAGTCAGGCCGTACAGATAATTATCCTGGGTCAGTTGCAAATTCTTCTGATTGATCCATCGCTGGTGTTCCAGCCTGGTTGCCTTAACAATGCTGTTCTTTTCAGCAACAAGGGAGGATTCCACTTCTTGAAATGCTGTCAATAATGTGTGTTGATATGTAGCCAGTTTTTCGGCGCGAACTGCTTTTTGTTGCTCTGTTGCTGCTTGACGCCGGCCACCATCAATCAGTGGTTGTGCTGCCCCGAGCAGCAGATTCCAGAAAGTGCCTTCAACATCTCCGGAGGCTAAATGGGTCGCCGAGCGACCAAGTGTTGCTGAAATACTGATCGTTGGAAGCTTTTCTGCCAAGGCTGCGGCTAATTCATGATCCGCTGCCTGGAGTTGCAGGAATGTTTCGGTCACATCCGGGCGTCGGGCTAAGAGATCAGCCGGTAGACCGATATCGACAACATTGTTTAACTGTGGCAGTTCAACCCTTGTAATGGCAACGGATCCCGGCAATTGACCAAGCAAAAGAGCGATACTGTTTTCTGCCTGGATAAGAGCTGTTTGACGATCAGGAATTTGAGTTTGAATAACAGCCAAGTTCTGTTGGGCCTGATAAACGTCAGTGGCGGTAGCCAGTCCGGCACGGTAGCGTTCTGTCATGGTCTGCAGAAAATCAGCTTTTAGCACCGACTGTTGTCTGAGTAATTGCAACTGAGCTTGTTGTTCCACAGCAAGAAAATATTGCTCGGTCAGTTGTGCACTCAAACTGAGGAGGAGAGCCTGGACATCACTTTCACCTGCCTGTAGCCGCAATTCTGCAGCTTTATTTGTATCTCTGAGCTTATTCCACAGATCAATCTCATAACTTGCGGCCAGAGAATAGAGCCTGCTTGTCGATCTGGTATCGCCGGTTATTGACGGTGATTGGTCACGACTGAGGGATCCGCTCAGGTTGAGTTGCGGTGAAAGAGAAGCTCCGCTGATTTTTCGTAAGGCCTCCAGCTGCTGGAGTCGGTACAGAGCTTGACGGAGATTAAGATTGTTGGAAAACAATTGCTGTTGCAGTTGATTTAATTGCGGATCATTGAAGTCTTCCCACCAGTGTTCTGATAATTGCGTCATTGTCCCTGTTTGTTCGGTTGCGTAGGTCTGAGGGGGGGCCGGAAGCTTCAGCGATGACGGTCGGAGGGGGTTGCAGGCTGTCAGCAATAACAGGAAGAGCAGGAAAAATCTCATTCGGGAGCCTCCAGTCCGGCGAGGACGAATTTTAATAATTGGTCAGTTAAAGCTTTTGATTTGAAAGACGCCGGCAGGCTTGCCGGGGATACTGGGTGGCTGTCCATACACATCACATGATTCATACTTCCCAAAATGAAGTGGAGCCTGGCCAACAGGATTTCAGGAGAAAGTTGTGGCAATGCTTCCCTCAGCCCTTTAAATAACAGCTGAAATAGAGGCAAAATAAGCTCTACAAAACAGTTGCGGATGGTTTCGTCGGGGTCACTCGAAGCTCGTCCAATCAGGAAAGTAAACTCTTGGGCTCCCGGGCCGATATTTCGAAATTCCAGAGTAGGTTCAATAAAGGCGCGCAACAGCGCTTCAGCTGTGGGGGGGCGCGAATTTTGACTTGCCAGAGCTAGGACGGTCCCGATTTTCTCTTCCCGGACTGCATTTAAAGGGAGAAGGCGTCGCTCTATGACGGCTTTAAGCAGAGCCTTTTTAGAACCAAAGTGATAGTTGACTGAGGCCAGATTGACTTCAGCCAGGCGGGTTAACGCTCGCAGAGAGGTATTGTGAAACCCCTCCCGGGCAAACATTTGCTCAGCACCATCAAGAATTCTGGTTTTTGTATCGCATTGTGACATGGCGGTTCTTTCATTCAGGGAAAAGAAATAAACGCTTGATTTAAACATTTGTTTGAAGTGGGTGTCAATATCGATATTCGTTATTGAGGAAATTTGGTTGCCTAGTGGATGAGCATGAGTTTTTACCTCTGCCTAAAATAAAGGCAAAAGAAGATATTGTTGACGCTATTCTCCTTTAATACCAGTAGGTTATGCTGTTGGCATACTGGATGCTATGACAACTGTAGTTACGAGAACAGGTCATTGCAGATGTTTTTTTGAAAGGAGAACTTCAGGATGAAGAAAGTTGAATGCATCATCAAACCGTTCAAGTTGGACGATGTCAAGGCAGCGATCACCGAGATGGGACTCAGCGGCATGACGGTCAGTGAAGTCCGTGGATTCGGACGCCAAAAAGGACACACCGAATTGTATCGCGGAGCCGAGTATCAGATTGATTTTATCCCCAAGATCAAGATCGAACTCGTTGTTGCAGATGATCAGGTCGATGCTGTTGTGGCAGCCGTCCAGCGTGAAGCCAGTACCGGACGGATTGGCGACGGCAAGATTTTTGTCAGCGCAATAGAGCAGTCCGTCAGGATCCGTACCGGCGAATCCGGTGAAGATTCTCTCTAGGTATTAATCCAGCAATTATTAAAGTTTCAGTCATAAAAAAGGAGATTTGAGATGAAAAAGTTCATGATTTTATTCGCTGGGTTATTACTGTTACCCACTCTGGCTCTCGCCGAAGACGCCCCGGTTTCCGAGATGTCTTATATCCTCAACACCTTTTCCTTTCTGGTGATGGGAATCCTGGTCATGTGGATGGCTGCCGGATTCGGCATGCTGGAATCCGGTCTGGTCCGCTCCAAAAATGTCGCGACCATCTGCCTGAAAAATATCTCCCTGTTCGGAATCGCCGGGATCCTCTTCTACCTGGTCGGCTACAACCTGATGTACGCCGGTGTTGACGGTGGCTTCATGGGCAGTTTCGGCCTCTGGGGCGCAGACGATGCCGCAGCCGCAGCCGGAGACTACTCCTCCGGTTATTCTGCCGCCTCCGACTGGTTTTTCCAGATGGTCTTTTGTGGTGCCGCCTGTTCCGTTGTGTCCGGTTGTGTTGCTGAACGGATCAAACTCTGGTCGTTCCTGGCCTTCTGTGTTGTTCTCTGTGGCATCATCTATCCGATCCAGGGCTCCTGGGGCTGGGGCGGCGGTTGGCTCTCAGAAATGGGTTTTTCTGACTATGCCGGATCCACCATTGTCCACTCCGTCGGTGGCTGGGCCGCCCTGACCGGCGCCATCATTCTGGGTGCCCGCAAAGGCAAATACAGCAAATCAGGTCAAGTTAATCCCCTTCCCGGTTCCAATATCCCACTGGCAACCCTGGGAACCTTCATCCTGTGGATGGGATGGTATGGATTTAACGGTGGTTCCGTTCTCGCTCTGGGCGATGCCGCTTCCGCTATCGAAATGTCCAACGTTATGGTCAACACCAACATGGCCGCCTGTGGCGGGATGATTGCCGCCATGATCATGGTTCAGATTCTGTATAAAAAAGTTGACGTCACCATGGCCCTCAACGGTGCCCTGGCCGGTCTGGTCTCCATTACCGCCGGTCCGGCCACACCCTCCCTCGGTGCCGCCACCCTCATCGGTGCCGTCGGTGGTATTCTGGCTGTTCTGGCCGTCCCCTTCTTTGATAAACTGAAGATTGATGACGTTGTCGGTGCTCTGTCGGTTCACCTTGTGTGTGGCATCTGGGGAACCTTGGCCGTTCCTATCACGGATGGTGAAGCCAGCTTTGTGACCCAGTTCATTGGCGTTGTGGCCACCGGAGCCTTCGTGATCATCACCTCCTCGATTGTCTGGCTGGCATTGAAATACACCATCGGTATCCGGGTGGGAGAAGAAGAAGAGATGCTGGGTTGTGATTCCTGTGAAATTGGTATGGAAGCTTATCCTGACTTCCAACGTGTCAGCATTGGTGGCTCTTCGGGGATCTCGGGGTATACTTCATCATCGGTTTCTAGGAATTAGATTGACACGAAGCATAATTGAAAAAAAGGGCCGCTGTGAGAATAGCGGCCTTTTTTTATCAGTCATTCGAAGTTGCTTGAAACTTCTGGCTTACAATCTACTGTTTATTTCAAAAGATCCCATTGCAGAAAAAGAAGCCATAGTGCTTTCATCGTTTTAATATCATGTCCCCCATCAATTGAAAGGACATGACCCTCTGGAAGTAATTTACTCAAGAGTTGGTGAGCTGAATTGAAATCATCCTGTTTGCCAAAGCCCAGATAGAGGTTTGGCATCGGTTTTTCCCCTTCCGAGCATTGTTTCAACCAGTGCCAGAACATACGCTCCCAGTCTTCATTTGGGTCATACTTTCCTGGTTGCCATTTGTGAACTCCACCCGCTGCGGTGATCTCGTCAATCATATCTTTATAGCCCAAGAATGGGGCAATCACATAGATTCCATCAATCTTGCCCGGGTGATCTTTTGCATACATAAGCGATCCAAAACCGCCCATGGATACACCGACCAGCCAGATTTCTTCATACCCTTTTGCTTTGGCTGGAAGAATGATATCCGTTTCAAGGCGATTGGTGATGGTCTCGGAAAAATAATAACCAAAATGGCTATTGGGGGCACTCATGTCAAAGGGCAGGTGCCGTTGTCTGACGCTATCGACAAAACCTTCACGGGCAAAATCACGATGGCTTCCACCAAGTCCTCGAAGAAATACAAGCAGATTTTTATAGGAAGAGTTATCTGGAGAAGGGTAGTTGAGGGTTTTAAGTGGAGCATGTCCCAAACAACCGCACAGGAGTGAGACCAGTATCCATGACAGAATAACTTGGATTGTCCTATTCATAAGCAGCTCCCTCGGAATTCCGGGGACATAATACTTATTTTCTGGGTCATTTATCATGTCCACATCTTTTTAAGAATTAAGCTATTTTTGTCCTTCACATATAATCGAGAATAGAGAGTTTTGACAGTCTGGCACTGATATCCAGTGCGGCTTCATATGATTGTTCGGCCAGTGTGATGTTTGTCAAAATTTCCACGTAATCAGCACCTTCATAATTGGACAGCCGTTCCGACATCTGTAGTTTTATCTCTTCAGTCAGAGAAGCAACATCATCCAGATAGGCATTGTTATTTCCCATTTCAGTTCGGCCGCTCCGGACCTGTTCAGCAGCCTGATCAAGGGGCGTCATCTGTGCTTCAACCAAACTCGGATCTCCTGAAGACAGTGCCGCTTCGAGATTGCTCAGTGTTGCGAAGACATCGACTGGGTTCATGAATAATTCATTCCCAGCCAGATTCGTTTGAATTGTCTGGCCTGATCCAATCTCAACCATCTTGTGGTCACTTGTGCCGTTATAAGTGACAGGGTCCCCGCTGAAAGGGAGTGTATCCTCGGCATAACCAGCAAAGAGATATTTACCATCGACCTGGGCGTTAGCAATATCAGTAAGCTGCTCTTGTAAGTGAGAAACCTCATCTGCCAGAGTTTGCATGTCCTCATTGGACATGGATGAATTGATTCCTGATATAGCGATTTCCTTGACACGTACGAATAACGTTTCGGCACTGTCGAGATAACCATCCAAAATATCCAGATTATCCTGGGTGGAACCGATTGTTTCCAGATAGCAATTTGCTTTCTCTATTTCCTCATCTGAATTGAGTATGGGGCTGATGGCAGACGGGTTATCAGAAGGCTTATTGACCTGTTTTCCTGTCAAGGCTTGTTCATAAAGTCTGTTCAAACTGCTGGTATTTATGTTCAGTTGATTCTTCAGTGTTCTATAGGTTGCCATTTGTGTCACTTTCATTTTTATCTCCTTACATCCGTAACAGTGTGTCAAGCATTTCATCAATGGTCGACAGATATTTTGCTGCTGCTTCGTAGCCAGTTTGATATTGAGTGAGCATCAATATCTCTTCATCAAGCGAAACACCTGATGTTTCATCGCGCATATTTTGAATTTGCAACATCGCATCATTAGCGCTGGTCATAGCCAGATTATTTTGACTGACTTCCAACCCGACATCAGCTGCAATTACGCCGTAATATTCTTGAAATGTACTGCCATTAATCAGCGTCTGATCTCGCAGACTGGAGATATTCAGGCAGTTACTGTTATCCCCAGGAAGATAGCTCGCACCAGATCCGGCGGCAATTTGTGAAGTATCTGTCAGTGCCATAGTCAGTGTTGACGCGGCACCGCTCCACGGATTTGGGTTACCACTGCTAAAGGTGAAATAATCACCGCCCGGATGACCGTTAGCGTCGATACCGCTGTTATGAACTGTATTGATTGCTTCTGCCAGGCCGTATGCAAGCTGGTCCAGCTGATCGACCAGCTGCGGGATATATTCATCGCGTAGTTCCAACTGGCCTTTGATTTCTCCACCAAAGCTATTTCCATTGAGAGGAATTGTTGTGGCTCCACTTGTCAGGCTGAGTTCCAGTGTCCCGGAGACCCAGCTTGTTTTGATTGTGTTTGCTTCACTTGCGGTGACCAGTGGCGTTCCATCAGGAAGTTGGACTGAAATCATTCCATTGTTTTCCTCGTAATAGGTGATCCCTGCAGTTTCAGAGACTTCCTGCAGAAGCAGATCGCGTTGGTCTCGTAGTGCGTTGGATGAAATTCCTGTTGATTCTGATGAAACGATCTTGGAGTTTAGATCCCCGATTTCCTGTAACTTCCTGTTCAGATCAATAATGTTAGCTGACATATCATCATTGAGCCCTTCGATGGTTGCACTGAGGTCATGGACCATCCCTTGTAGATTCTTGGCAATATCAGTCCCTGATTGCATCGCCTGCTGACGTTCAATATTTCCTGAGGGGTTATCACTCAGTTTCTGCCAGGAATCAAAGAAGTCAACAATGTCATTGGCGAGACTACTGTCGCCGATACCGATGATCCGTTCAATCTCAGCCAGGGGTAGAGATTTAGCATCCATTTCACCAAACTCGGCACTTTTAGTATTTAACTGAGAAAGGACAAAACCGTTGGTATTACGATCAATGGATGTGACAAATGCCCCTTGGCCGATCATTTGACCATTGAATTCCAATGTCGGCAAAGATCCCAGCTTCAAGCTTTGTTTCGAATAGCCCGGGGTGTTGACGTTGGCAACATTATTGCCTGCAACCTCAATTCCTTTCTGGTTGACAAACAGCCCGGATCGTCCGGCATAGAGTGACGCCATCAATCCCATATTAAATTCTCCCGTTGAGCAATAATCCAGAAGGTGAATTCTGAACACAAGCACCATGTTTACCGTAGCTGACTGGAGTCAGTTGTTGGGCGCAGTGACTCATCATCTGACGCAAATTTCCAAGGCAGGTATGGAGCAATTTGGCGTTGCGGATGTTTTCCCGTTGAATTTTTTTTATTAAGATTTTTATCTCAGCAGAATACGTCACATTTTCAGACTGTAATTCTGTGATCAGGTCTCCTTTTTCCTGCTGTAATTCCTTTATCTGGGCGACCTTCAGAGTCCGGGCATAATCACGCTCCTGAATAATAAGTTCTTCCAGTCGATTCAATTTTTGTTGTAGATCCTGATCCATCTTTTGGCTCCTGAGGCAATCACATTAGCGAACGAGATTAATCAATTCCTGCAACATTTCGTCGGTGGTAGTAATGACCTTGGATGAAGCAGAATAGCCATTTTGAATAGTAATCAGGTTGACAAATTCTTGCGCCAAGTCGACGTTTGAAAGTTCCAGGCGGTTGGTATAGATATAGCCTTGTGAATCTCCGGCTATTCCGATACTTGGTTCACCTGACCTTGCTGTTGAAGAGTAGATGCTGCCTCCTTCTTTGTTCAGACCTGCCGAGTTGGCGAAGGTTGCCAGCGTCAGCATGGCAACATCGATATCTTCACCATTTGAATAACTTGTTGTCACCGTTCCGTTGTCAGTAATACTCACTTTGACAAATTCACCTGGAGGATAGCCATCCTGATCTTGAGAAATGATAGATGATTTTTTGTTAAACTGAGTGGTGTCAAAGGTCATATCGATCTGTGGGACAACACTGGAACCATTATTCCAGACAAGCGTATTTGCAGTGGTTGAGCTACTCCCCCCGGTCAGAAGATTCCCTACGCTGTCAAAGGTTAAGGAGCCGCTACCAACTTCGGTCAGCGCCCCTGAACCGGCTACGGACGAATCAAGTTCAGAACTATTGACAGTCATGTGCCATTCCCATTGCTGTGAGCTGGTCTTGGTAAAATAGGTTGTTGCGACATGAATATTGCCGAGAGAATCGTAAAGTTGGGTCGAGGTTGAATAGTTTGATGTGGTGGAAGGGTCATCGATATCAAACGGGCCAACGATTGATGACCCTTCATCGAGGTTGGTGGTCAGGGTCAGAGTACTGGTCTGGCGTGCCGGAATCTGGCTATTGACATCAATCCTGATATCGGTTGGATCATCACCGATTAATTGACCATATGGATCAAAGCCCCTTCCCTGAACCCGGTATCCTTCGGCATTAATGAAATAGCCATTTTTATCAAAGCCGAAAGAACCATTGCGAGTGTAATTAATCTCATCACTGGTCGCCGCACTGACCATGAAAAAGCCATCACCATCAACGGCTAAATCTGTAGAATTAATGGTATCTTGAAAAGATCCTTGGGTGAAGTTTGTTTTTATTGTTGAAATCTGGGACCCTCGCCCAACCTGAGAGCTTCCACTTGAGCTTGAGACGCTGGCAGAGAGAAGATCTGAAAAAACGGTGCTACTCGATTTGAAACCGACCGTATTGCTATTTGAAATATTATTTCCGGTCACGCTCATCGCTTCGGCATTGCTGCGCAGACCACTGATTCCGGTATAAAGTGTGCTGGAAAGCCCCATCTGTTCCTCCTATCGTGTTTAAAATGTGGTCATCAAGCGACTGCTGCGCTGTCGATATTTGTAAAAACGTTTTGTTCCAACTGTTCCTGTGCCGCAACGGTAATCACCCGGCGATTAGTGATGCTGACCAGCATTGCTAACTGATCGAGCAGGACAAGCGCGAGCTTGCCACCCTTTCGATTGAGAGCCAGAACAGCCTTGTCCAGACGCTCAAGATCCTCTGCTGAGAACTGCAGGCGGCGTTTTTCTAAACGTTGCCGAGCATGGAAGGAAAAACTCAGTTCAAGGTTTGTATGTTTTCCAATGCTTTTCATTGTGCAACCACCGATGACACCCCATTCATGGGGAGATTGCCGGCATCAGTGACTAAAATGCTGCCAGATGGATCGAGGGCAACTTCGTTCACCCTGACTTTAACCAAAGGCTGGTTTTCAACTTCCTGACCGTTCCCATCGGTGACTTTGATTTCCATGCTGTAAACGCCTTTAGGAAGGGGATTTCCTGAACTATCGGTTCCATCCCAGTTGACGAAGTTGTACCCTTCCTCGGGGTCACTCATACTGAAACTTGCGACATCATTGCCTTCTTCATCTGTTATGGTGATTTTGGCACTGGATGCGGATTGTTCCAGGCTGAACCCGAGTTTCACATTGTCACCCTGTAAATAAATGCTGTCAGATGCTGCAATCACTTCTTGACCGAGGAGGGCAAAAGCTGCTGTCTGTTCGCTACTTCCTTGAGCGGAAAGTAATGCATCAAGTTTATCGTTGGTTGATGTCTGTGCCTCCAGAGCGCTGAATTGGGCCAGTTGTGCGATAAACTCAGTATTTTCCTGTGGCTCAAGAGGATCCTGATGTTCAAGTTGTGCGACCAAAAGAGTCAGAAAATCATCTTGGTCAAGCTTAGCCTTGCCGCTGGCTGAGCTGGTATAGCTGGTGAGTGCGCTGTGAGCATCTGTAACGGCGTTGGTTGACATAGAGAGCTCCTAATAATCAATGCAGAAGAACCTTATTGCTGCGATGTAAGATGTTTCGTTCTTTAAATTTATGTTCAGTCTTGATTCTCTGCGTGGTTCTAGTTGCTGATGGTCACTTGTCGAATTGAGCAGGCTAGTTTTGTATTGGAGTTCTGTTGCAATTTTGTAATGATTTGAAATGTTTAGATGTAATCTGAAGTAATTAGACAAGAGACGAAACGTTTTGACAGAAACCGTTACAATCGATGCAGGGAGATTGCTCTTAAACCAAAAAAGGGGCTGTTCCCGAAGGAACAACCCCTTTTAATTGGGTTATAGTAAAGTCTATTTAGGCGTGATTTTCTACCAGCAGATAGCCGGCTCCGCGAATTGTTTTAAGATGGCGTGGATTGTGAGGGTCATCACCAATTTTTTGTCTGATACGTGAGATGTAAATATCAATAGAGCGATCGTAGCCATTGTATTCACGCTTGTAAAGTGATCGATGGATTTCGTCGCGGCTGATAATTTGGCATGCATTTTTGGCGAGAAGCCAGAGTAAATCGAATTCACGGTCAGTTAAATGGATGTTCTTTCCTGAGCAGTAAACTTCACGACGACTGGAGTTGATCTGCAACTCGCCAAGCCGGATGTTTTTTCTGCGGCCGAGCTGCGTTTTTTCGGCCCTTTTTAGCCGTGCTCTCAGCTTTGTTAATAGAAAAACTTCGGTTTGAGGTTTAAAAAGAAAATCGTCAGCTCCCATTTCCAACCCGAGTAACTGGATAAATTCATTTGTCGGGGCGGTCAAAAACAGGAGTGGACCGTTATACCTGTCACGAATTGTTTGACAGATAGAAACACTCTCTATGGTTGGATTTTCCAGATCGACAAGGATGGCATCAACTTGTAGCTTATCCAACAATTCAACCTCAAACTGAAGGTAGTCATTGAGTTGGACCTTGTAGCCTTCATGTTGTAATAATTGAGTTGCTTTCGTATTGCATTCGTGATCCGTCAGGACAAGAAGTTGCTTTGCCGGTTTTGGGTTGGTAGCTTCCTGATCGATCATGGTTGTCCTTTCAAAATTGGCTCTCGTTCATATCGGTTCAGGAAACAAAAATCTTTGTTGTTATTTTGTAACAAATGTTTTTTTCTAAAAATAAGACCTATGCGGTGAAATATTTTTTGTTTAGCTCATAGCGGGAGTTGTGTTTGTTTCCTATAATTGGTGACTTGTCTCAGTTCAGTAATAGCCCCAAATCGTCAATCATTATATACAGACCAGGAGTTAAAAATCGGGCGGTCAAGATTGTAAAGAGAATGCTGAAGTAGAGAGAGATCGCGATTGGCCGGGAATCAATATGCCCGGCATTTTAATGAATCAAATAATCTGGCCTCGGTTGTCCATGTTGAAGGCCGGATACAGCCTTCCAGTTGCCTACGTTGCGCCTGCTTTTCTTGTAGACAGGGGGGGCTGAGCTTCGAAATAGGTAACAAAAAAAACGTGAATTGAACATGTTTCGCAAGCAATGAAAAGTATTCAACGAAGATGAGATTTGGGGGGTGACAAAGGGTTCGGTCGTTATTTCGACATGGCAGAGTTGCAAATTGGTATTATGTCCCCGGAATTTTTTGGAATTCCTCTGATATTTTCTGTTTACTGTTTTTTTCCAATCACAAGAAAATGTTTGGACATTTCATCGAAAGATCTGATGTCCACAAACCCCGCTTTTTCCAATTGTAATTCAACCTGTTCCGGAAAACACCGGATCTCCACTGGAGGGCCTTGGGGCATATTTTCTTTTTTCCAATCGATGATAAAAACTTCACCCTCTGGCTTGAGTAGCCTGAGAGCTTCCTGCATCACCAGCGACTGATCTTCCAGCTCATGATGCAGGTTGATCATGAAGACCAAATCGGCAATACCATCGCTTAGCGGCACAGAGGATTCTTCGCTTTTAACCGGGGTAATATAGGGATAGTTCGGGGTTATATTTTCTTCGATCCAATGGATCATTGTGTCTGACAGATCACAGGCGTAAGTGATTGAGGCCTTTAGCTGCTGGTGAAAAGCGAGGCTGAAAAATGCTGTGCCGGTGCCTATTTCAATAAGCACATCTGGATTCTGTTGACTTAACTTGCCACAGACATGATCAGGAGGGATATCGAGCAGCCGCTGAGGATCATTGAGTTTTCTTAGCTTTTTGGGATCAAATTTTTTGCCGGTCATGACTTGATCTTAAAGAGTGTACTTCGCAGGGTCAAGGTCAGGGATGTTTTTGTGATTGGCCTTATAAAAATATTTGGGAAGATCACAGTAAAAGATGTAAAAAGCCCCCGCTTCAGCGGGGGCTTTTTACATCGGTCAGGGTTAATGGTGTCGGTTATGGACGAGCTGCTCCTGAAGCCAGCCAAGCATCCGCTTCTGGATAGGTTGCTGCATCGATTGTTATAGTGCCATCAAGAACACCATTATCGAGCCAATCCAATGAATCAAAAATCAGACGCTTTGCATAATAACGATTGTGCGCGTATGCGCCGGGCTCATGGTGCAGATAGTTGTAGTTGTGAGCTGCACCAAAGGTTCCTTCATTAATCCAGCTGTCACCTGAGAAATAAGGATAGTTGTTTGAAAAGGTTAAGCCTTTAGCAATGAGAGCCTGATTCAGTATTTCGAGTGCTTCGTGGTAGCCTTCTGCTTCTTCCTCTAAGAAAGCTGCTGCAGCTTCTGCAGTTTGTAAGCCATTTTCAGTTTCTGTGTCTTCAGCGACCAGACCTGCACCATGGGCACCAGTATGGCACTCAACACAAGCAGTTGAAGTCAGTGCAGTGATGACACCCATGTCATCTTTTTCAACAACTTCAAAGGTGTGGCTCTCTGCCGTTTGCATGTGGCAAGCGACACAAGGGCCAGCGCCGGTTTCGGGACTATCGGCGTTCAGACCAATGCTACCATGTTCAAAGTATGGTACTGGGGCGTAACTTTGATCTGCATACTCGTAACCAATTTTAGTGTCTGCAGCATAAAGTGTTGCTGATGCGACAAGGTAGTGAGCGTTGGTTACGTTCTTGGTGGTATTACCATCAACTGCCGGGGCGAATCCCGGATTTACAGTCGCCATGGATGTTGCCGGATCTGCAGTTAGTGCATAGCCTTCAACATTGCCGCGGGCACCGTGACAGTTGATACAGACGTTTGAATTGCCTGTATCAGGCATTGTGACATTAACACCATCAACAGTATAGGGGCGTGAAGTTGCTCCCGGATTACGCAATTCTCCACTGTTGTTGCTATGGCAGCCCCAGCAATAGAGGAGTTCGTTCTGGGTCGATCCACCTACTGCATCCCAGTTGTCAAGATGGGAAAAATCGTTGTTGGCGAAATCGTAGTTTTCCGGATCATTCAGGTAATTCATTGCACCTGTTGCAGTATGGCATTCCTGACACGAACCGCGATCGGCAGTTACTCCATCTTCCTGGAATGTTGAATCCCAATTGTAATGGGTCCATGCTGGTGAGATTGTATCATCTGTCCCCGCTTCTTTGATGGCGGTCAGCTGCTCGGCTGTACGATTCAGATCCATGTCGTCATAGGCTTCTGCTGTTTGCAGCTTGATATCGCCGATAAATCCACCATGCGGAGACTTTGACCATTGGTCGTTAATTGTATTTGAGAAACTGCTTGAGTCCTCATCGGCACGAATTTCCATAACGGTATGAACATCATGACAGTCACGGCAGGCACGCTCGTTCAGTGGATCAATGACATAACCTTCAATAACGTTTTCCGTTGCAGGATCGTCGTAGTGGGTATCAGAGATGACACGATAATAGACTTCATCATGATACATCCACTCCGGATTATCTGCCGGGTCTTCCCGGTCACTCATATGGCAGGTTGAGCAAGTGGCATATTCTGCGGAAGCAACAACATGGCCATGATCTTCAATTTCAGCCATCAACAGACCGCCGGCGTTATGTGGATCATGACAGGTTTTACACTGAACAGGTTCATCACTTGAAACCGGTAAAACGGTTGCTTCCAGTTGGGTCTTGGTTGAAACATTTCTATAAAGACGACCACCTTCATCGGTGTGACACTTCGAGCAAATAGCCTCGTTGCGAACTGAAGCCGTATAATGCCTTGATTCAAGGAAATTCGAAGCAATAAAATCTGCTTCCGGATGGTATGCATGGTGAATGTCATTATCATGGCAAGTTGCACACTCATCAATCCCTGGTTTCGCTATTGGCATTGGGCCAACACCGAAGTGATCTTCGCCACCACCATGGCAGGTTTCACAACCAACTGCAGCCAACCCTTCAGCGGGTACGTTGGCAGTGTCTATCAGTTCCTCAATGCCCGGACCGTCACCATTAGGGTCATGACACTGAAGGCAATCACCAGATTCAGCAGTGATATGATCACTGTGAATCACATGCTTGCCGGCCAGATAACCTTCTACAATGTCAGAACTCCAGGAAATTGTTTCATGACATTCGATACATTTGGCAGTACTGACAATAGCATTTCCAGCAGCGTCTTCACCGAGCACATCGGTATCAGTGACGTCACTCCCGCCACTTCCACCGCTACTTCCGCAGCCCCAGAGAGTGGCACTTGCCAGAACGGCAACTAACAAAACCAACCATTGTTTACGCATTGAAATACCTCCTTGTGTGTGAAACAAAACTTTTGCTGTTTAGTGACATTTTCGGCATGTTTTGCCGTTGCTTGCATCTTTGATATTTCCACTGATGTCATCCCAGTCTTTTGGGTGGGGATTAAAGCCAATGGCTCCGCCTCTGGCACTGTGACAGCGGAGGCAAACATCACCTTCCGGGTGGCAGGCCTGACAGGATGGCAATGATCTTCTTGCTTCACGCGCATGGCCGATAGACCAGGAGTGGAAATCCATGGTGGCGTCAGAATGACAGGTGTCGCAGGACAAAGAGCTGCTGATTCCGGCGTGGATATCATCAATATCTGCACCCTCAATACCCAGGTCAAAACTGCGACGATGGGATGGGCTACCGATGTCATCTGTTCTGAATTGCCATGCATCGTGGCAGTCACTGCAGAACCGTGCTTCGTGGCAGCTATTGCAGCGATTCTGACCGGATCGTGCTGCGAGTGGATGACTCACAGAGAAATCGCTGCGATGAACGTTGATCATGTTATTGCCCAAGGATCCCATTTCGTCTGCAAACCCGGCTTTATGACAATCAAGACAGGAACTCTGCTCGTGGCAGGAAGCACAGTTGATGGAATTTCCTTTGGCAACGGGACCGTGGTTGAGAGACCAGACCGGCCCGTGTGTTTTGGTTTCCGGAAGCACGACTTCATCAATCAATTCCGCGTCATGACATTCAAGACAGATGGCTGTTTCGGGAATAATTGAATCGGCTTCATTGATATGGCAGGTCGTGCAATCAGCATCGGCGACATACTCCTCAACGTGGGCGCTATGATCAAAATCCGCAGCCCAGAGCGGAGCAACCGTAGACGCCAGAAACAGAACAAGTGACAAAAATATTTTACGAGTCATAATGGCGCTCCTTGTTAAAATTTGATGTTCAGGCGGATAATGCCGCGATTGTAGTAATCCCAGAGATCGCTTTCGATATACTCATACTTAGCTGTGAGATTCATCGTTTTGCTGAGATCATATTTTCCATCCACCCAAATTCGGGTACTGGTTGTTTCGTTCTGTTCATCGTCATCAGTATTGAAATAAGCAATGTCGCGTTCCAGAACATCTATATTGGCACCGAGACCGCCTCTGAATTTTGAACAGAATTGATAGTTTGCGTAGGCTTTGAATCCGTAGAGGCTCTGACCGTCGTCATCATCTCGGATGGTTCCGGTTAAATAGCCGTAGAAACCGCTCGTTCTGAGTTTTTCCACACCGACCTCAAAAACATCGGCATCTGAAAACTCTTCATACATTTCGTGAGTAAGACGACCGAAAACCTGGATGTCGCGCGATAGCTTATAGGTCAGTTCCGCCATGATTTCTTCGTATTCATCAACGGCGAAGACGGAGTAAATGGAGGTGCTGGAGAAGACGGGCAGTGAGTAAAGATATTCTGTTCGCAGGGTGAATTTTTTAAAGCGATATTTGCCCCCCAGCAATGCATAGCTAACGCGTTCTGAAATGATGTCAAACTGGAGTTCGTTATAGAGCCAGAGATTATTGTTTAAATCATAATCGATATTGAAACCGAGTAATTCCTGAGCAATAAGACCTTCATCCCACTTCTGCAGATAGGAAACCCCCATATCAATACTGTCATCGAGGAATTTGCCGCTGAACTCAATTCCGTCAACAACATCCTTGATGTTGTAGCCGTCGTAGTACTTCACATCACCACCGGCAAAAACACGAACGCTGTAGTCGTCCAACAGTGAATATTTGAGAGTCAGACCGTCCATCATCGACGCACCGGCTGTGGTCGAGATAAATTGCCGCCCCAAGCGAAAATCAAGATTTTTGAGGAAGTTCTTTTTTTCCAGATAGGCATAATATAGACGACTATCAACATCGTCTTCATTGCTGAGATCGTCAGCCAGCCGGCCATAGAACTTGAAGTTGTACCCGGAATCGAGAAGGTCCTTCGCATTCAATTGTAAATATTGATATGCGGGGGTGGCAGTCTCCTCATTAGCCGTGTCATACCATTCCAGGGCGGTACTGGAACGACCCGACACCGATGCAGCCTCAACAGACGCCACCGGCCACGTGACCAGAAAGGCGAATATCAAACCAAATGTTAGTCCCTGCCAAAATTTCATGCTACCTCCTTCATTCGCTGGCTGGATACAGGCGGTTAAATTGACCAACCTGTCAGGAAACGTATCTTCGTAGTACGTTCTATACGCAAGTGTTGAGCCAACATTAATAGCTATAAATTTTGTTTGCTTTATTCGATAGTTATGGGAGTTCAGGATATAAAGAGGGGGCTTAAGCTGAAAAAATCTGGGAATTTTTCCAGATGGATTTGGTAAAATTCCCAGATTGGGTGAACGGGTTCAATCTTGATGATGATTGATCTGTGGATCAGATTTTCAGGTTTTGAAGTCCCTTTTCAAGATGATCGCGAGTTTGTTGGAATCCTTCTGTTGAGACCTCTTGTGCATCCATTTTTTCCAGTTCTTGCAAAGCTGTTTGTACGTGGTTCATGCGTGTACGCACGTCATTTAATATTCGGTTGACCTGCTCTGCGAGCGGAATCAGCTGATCTCCATCTCTGAGCTTTATTTGTGTCCTGAAATCATCAGCATCGATAATTTTCTGCAGATCCATTTCTATGCGGTAGAGTCCACCGGCTATGGGTTTAGGGAAGAAGAGGCTGCCGATAACGCCGGCCACCAGACTGATGGCAAATGAACTCAGAACGACTGGAAAAAGAAAATCAAGAAAATTACGCGCTTTGACGTGGAACATCTGAAAGGATGACGTGATTTCCTGGTTGGCGAACTGATAAAAGATCACTCCACTCAACAGCAGACTGACCAGCAGGATCAGGAATATTTTGCCGATCATTTTAAACTGCATATCCCGTTTAATTGAAAAATTCAGCAATTTTCTTTTATAAGTTCTCGTTGGGCTCATGCCGACTCCTTATTGTTACTGAAACATTGTACTTGGTGAGCTGTTTTTATATTTGTAATGACAGGTGACACAGAGCTTGGTTTTGACCACCTCCCTGACCAGCATTTTTCCTTCAGAGCCATGTGGATCATGGCAGGTCACACAGGTCAACATTCCATCCACTGTAGGAAGATTGTCCGGAATTCGGACATCTTTCCCATCATAGAGGCGAACGGGATGGGACGTGCCCAGAGTCGACTCCGGGTGACATTGATAACAGGCGTTGATCGCCAGTTCTTCCGGGGTTCTCAGGGCAGGGTGCTGATCAGAACTGATTTCTTCTTCCTCCGTTTCTGATGCGAGACCGGTCAGGGTCAAGCCTTCTAACTCCTGAACCTCAACCCAGCCGTAAAGCGGCACGGATGTTTCCCAGACGACGAAGAGTGTTTTATCATTCTTGTAAACTGCCGCAGATCCTATCAAGTCGGTGAGGTTTTCGCTCAGTCCGCTGCTGAGATCAATTTTCTGAGCACGACTGAGATCATCAAGTTCTTTTATTCGTAAACCCATCCAGAGACTCTTATGGACTTCAGCCTTGCTGTCTTTATCCATCGAGCTGACAACAATCTGAAAACGGTAAGCTGTTTCCGGCTCCAGTGAGGACATTGCAACAAGATGATCCAACTCAGCAGAAGTGGATGCTGAATAGCTCAACTGTTTGCGCCATAAATCTTTCTGACTGACAACTGAGCCTGTTATTGTGGTGACTTGTGAAATCATATCCACTGGTTGTGCGCCAGGGGAAAGGTGGCAAGATGTGCACTGTTTTTCAAAAAAAGGGCCATGAAGAAATGGTTTGTTCAATGCTGCATTAAAGGTGTTGATATGACATATGATACATTGTTCACTGGCTTTTACCTCCTCAGGTGAAGGTGTTCGTGCCGCGACGACAGAGAAAGCCAGGACCATAATCAGCAAGAAAGGGCATAAAACCCGCATCTTTGCTGAGGGTGAAAATCTGCCGGTTGGATGAGTCATAGTGTTCCGCATAAGGTTGATCTCAGCACCACTTATTCACTGATATTGAATTGTTGAATACGATGATTTTCCGTATCGGCAATAAACAGGTCCCCTTTTTCGTTTAAGCTGATCTGACTGGGATAGTAAAGCTGACTGTCTTTCCAGCCCATACTCAATTTTCGACCGATGAAACTTCCGTCAATGCCCAAAATAGCTAAGCCACTACCGTATTTATCCAGCAGATAAAGGTGTCCATTGTTATCGGCCACAAGGCTAGTCGGAAAGTTCATCTTCTCCTTCATTCCGGCAGTCAATGGACTGAATTCTGTAGAGCCCGTTGCCGCAGAGTAGACGATGGCTTTGACACTATCGAGGAGGTAAATAGTCCCCTGTTTGTCGCTGGTCATGTCGGAGAAGGCTCCATACGGGGCAGGAAATGGCAGTTGTCGCTGAAAGTTCCCGGAACTGTCAAAAATCAAAACCCGCTCGGAGAAGATATCCAGAACCAGCAACGATCCGTCGGTGAGCAACCTGATACTACGCGGAACCATACGCTTGTTATCCGGCATCCCTTTCGGGGTAAATTTTCCTTTGATGTTTCCAGATGTGCCGAGCAGATAAATTTGCCGTGCCCGACCATCGAGAACATAAAAGTCTCCATTCTCCGTCTGCTGAACCATGAGTGGAAACATGTCCGGCAACGGAATAACTTTATCCGGTCTTACGGCTCCACCCTGATAGCTGTAGCTGAGAATCCGTTTGCCACCGCTATCGGCAATCAGAAGTGATTTACCGCTAATGGTCACGCCCGCAGGATGTCGCAATGCAATTCCGGCTGCGTCGGTATAGATGGTCCCAATATATTTGAGCTTAATCTGAGATGCTGCTGAGACATGCAGTGGTAAAATAAAGACTCCCAGAATAAGGCTGACGAGAACGATTCGTTTCATCTTTATTACCTCCGGAACTGAGTGTGACATTGAACACACAGGTCATTGATGGTTTCGTAATAGATGAAATGTGGAAACTCTGTACCGTGGGTACGGTGGCAACTCAGGCAATCCAGAGTCAGGTTCGGGTTGCGGGAATCAACAACTTCTCCACCGATGGGGTGTGTCGAGTGGGTCTGCCAGTCGTGACACTGTCCACAGAGATTGATATTTGATGTCTCTGTCATCAGGAACGGATTATTTGAACTGTGTGGGTTGTGACAAGTACTGCACTCACCGTCTGCGATTGGCTGATGCTTGGTTATCGAACGGTCTTGCCGCGCGATGGTGTCGCTGTGGCAACTGCTACAAACGTCTTTCATCGGCGCTTTCATCAAGTTAGCTTCTGCCGACGCGTGCGGCGAGTGACAGTTCAGACACCCTGTTTTATCTGCTAATGGCCAGTGAATACGATCTTTATTAAAAGTGTCGTTGACCATTTCATAATGGCAACCCTGGCACAATTCATAGCCGTCCTTCAGGGTTGCAAACGGTTGTTCTGCCGTTGGTTCAACGTGACATTGTTTACACATCCGCTTGCTTAATGGCTCATGTACATTGTCGTATAACATAGAAGCCGTATTTGATCCGTGGGGGTTGTGGCAGGACGAGCAATTCGCCTGTTCAACTGGATAATTAACATGTTGGCTTTTAAAAGTTTTTTTGCCGGCATCATGGCATTGCAGACAAAGTTCTGGCGCTTGTGACTTCAGTAGACTTGGATTGTCTGCTGAAGCATGGGGGGTATGGCAGGTCATGCAATCGTCGCTGACCGGACTGTGTGGATATTTATTTTGACTGATTTTATTCCCCAACTCTTCATGACAGCTGAAACAGAGCTCACTCCCAGGTTTGATCAGATTCATCTTATTGTTGGAGGCATGGGGATCATGACAGGTAACACATTCCCCGTTACTGACTGCCGTATGAGCACTCTGCGCTGTTGCAGGAACCAGATCTGTATGACAACTGAAACAGATTTGCGAGGTGTCTTCTGCAAGCAGTTTGCCATGATCGGCAGCATGGGGATTATGACAGCCGGTACAATCGCCTTCGGCCAAAGGGGTGTGAATATATTTCAGCTTCATGGTCTTGCTGAAGGTTTCATGACAGGTTAAGCAGAGCTTTCCCTTGGCTCCTGGTGCCAGGTTGTAGGGATTTGCTGCAAGAAGATTGGTTGCAGCAACCAGGTAGATGAAAATTCCGATACAGCAAGTTATCAATAATGTCGTTTTCATTTCGATATCTCCTCCTTACTGTCCGGTCACGTGACAAGGCTGGCAGGATCTGGCTGCGAAAGGTGCATGCATCACGTCTTTAAAATACTTCGGATCCTTGGAGGCGTGAGGGTCATGGCATTTCACGCAGTCCATTGCTGCGGCAGAAATACCGGCGTGCGCTGCTGAGAATTCAGCCGTCTCGGTTTCATGACATTCCGCACAGAGGGGTTGCTGCGGCTGGGTCAATAATGAAGTTACAGCCGAGTAATGTGGTTTGTGACAGGTCATGCAATCCTGTTTGGCCGGCGCGTGGCTACGCCCCGCATTCATTTTCTCCCTGAGATCCTTATGACAGGCCAAGCAGAGGTCAATGCCGCTGGTTTGTAACAGGGTTGGCAATGCTGATTTATGCGGATTATGACAACTGCTGCACTGTCCATTGCTGACTGGATCATGCTGGCTGTCGGCTGTTGCGAGAGCGTCGGTCAAATCACTATGGCAGGTTCCACAAAGATCTGTCTGATGAGCGTTCAACATGCCGGCGATGGGGCTGGCGTGAGGATTATGGCAGATCAGGCAGTCTTTATCGGCAAAAGGTTCATGCTCGGTCTCTTTATCGGTTGCCTTTTGCATCAGGCTGTCGTGACAGGTTGCACAGAGGTCGGCCCCTTGATTTTTGAGCAGCGCGTTGTTCTGGGAACCATGGCCATTATGACAGCTGATACAACTTCCCGATTTGACGGGCTGATGAATGACCGACTGGGTGAATTCACCCTGAGCTTCGGCATGGCATTGGTAACAGATCTGATCGGCACGGCTGGCCAACATGTGTTCACCGTTGGAACCGTGTGGATTATGACAGCTGGTGCACATGTTATCGCTGACCGGTTGGTGTTGTTGCGCCATTTTGTTCAAATCGGTTTTGACCGCCTGGTGACAGCTCAGGCAGTGTTCCCCTTCGGGTGGTGCAGCAACCAATCCAGGAAATTCTGCCGCATGGGGGTTGTGGCACGAGAGACAACCATCGGTTGAGTCAACTGGTGCATGGGAATATTGAACTTTACTGTTTTTCTCGGCGTGGCACTCAAAGCAAAGATTATTCCCTTTTGCAACCAACAGCTTTGGAAACTCCGAGGTGTGAGGGTTGTGGCAGGAGAGACAATCCCCATCCATAAAGGGGGCGTGTTGCAGTTTTTTCCCGCCCGTCAAATCATCGTTGTCGTGACAGGAAAGACAGAGCTCTGCTCCCTGAGCATTCAAAGCAAACGGTTCTGCACTATCTGCCGAGGCATGGCAACTGTCGCAGCCGGCATCCGCGACTGGGCTATGGACACTCCCCTTCAATAATTTTTCTTGATCTGAGGAATGGGGATCATGGCAGGTACTGCAGTTTTGATCAGCCACTGGATAATCTCCGTGGGCGTTTGTAAAGGCTTTGTCTTCCACGTCATGGCAAGAGAGACAGAGTGCCAGCGGCTCCTCGGTCAAAAGGTTCTCCTCCGCTGAAGCATGAGCTTTGTGGCAGGCCAAACATCCATCATCTTTAAGGACAGCATGAACCACTTTTTTGCTGAATGGGGCCTGATCATGGCAACTGAAACAGATATCGTTTCCGGCACTGCTGAGCAAAAAGGGGTTGTCTGAGGCATGGGGGTCATGACAGGTACTGCATTTCCCCCTTTTCAGAGCGGTGTGAACCTGCGGCAGGTCGAGACCAATCGATTCCTGGCTGTGACAGAGCTGACAGATTTTATCTCCCGATTCCTTTAGCAATAGCTTTGGAACGATGCCGTGAGGCAGGTGACAGGAATCACACTTTTGTTGTTTCACCACGGGGTGGACGTTCTTCTTGGCCAGATACTGTTTGGCAAAGTCTCCATGACAGTCAATACACCCTTTTTTGGTAAAGCTCCGCTTGGCAGCCTCACTCGGAGTGGCCTGATAGAGCGAAAGAAAAATGATTCCCGTCAGTAGACTGAGAGCAAGAATCAGTTTTTGGCTTCTCGACGTACTCAACATAAGCATTCCTTGTTATCGATTCAGTTTCATTACCATCGAGTTTATTGAGAATCGTGTTTCAGCGGCCTTGAGCCACCAAAAATACTTTTGTTTCATAAGCTTCTTTTAGTTTCTCCACCCACTCATTCAGTGTCGCAGTGACCTTTTGCTGATAGACAATGCCCAGGAGTTCTTTGCGAACCTGATCATATGGCCTGGGTTCAGGAGGAAATACATCTTCGAAGTAGAGAACATAATGAAAATTGTCCGGCTCGGCATACACCAATGAATCACCACGTTTCACCCCGGCAGCCTGTTGCTGCAGACTTGCTGGTAGCGAGGAGAGACTTAGAATGTTGCGGTCGAACTGCAGCAGATCTTTGTTTTGCACATCAACCAAGCCTTCGCTGTTGGCAGAAACCCATTTAAAATCACTGCCATCTTGCAGCTTTGCAGCAGCTTTTTCAGCATCTGCCTGGCGATAAAAAGGGAGGCTCTTGAATTTAAACATCGCCGGGGTCATGTAATCGGCCTGATGTTTATCATAGTAATTCTGAATTTCCTCTTCGCCGTAGCGAATATCCGGTGTTATAACCTTTGCCATAAAAACATCGAACAGTATCCGGCGTTCAAATTCAGCAACTTCCATCCGATACCTTGGGGTTTGGTCCAAGCCTAACTTTTGTGCTTCAAAAGTACCTGCGATACGGAACAATGTGTCATCAAGAATCTCTTGTTTTTTGGCGTCAACTTCCGCTGCATCAAGAGCAATATCGACACCGTGGAAGTAGTTATCTTTGATCTTCTGAGCCAACTGAGCAACGGTTATCTGAACAGGGTTCGGACCCTTAACCGTCACCAGAACGCGCTGATCTTTGAGAAGCGGTTCTAACGCCTCGCCGAGCTTGATGTTCGGATTATTTTCCTTGATTTTGCTAAAATCCAAATCGTCTTGTGCCGCTTGGTTAAACTTCGAGTAGCGGTCAACCGTCTCGGTTGTATATTGGCTTGCAAATTCAGATTTTTGTCTTTCCCATACATTTTTTCTGGCGTAGTCGAGGGCATGAGGATCTTCGACAAACTGCCGATCAGTCAGCCTGAAGATCAGGAACCCATCCGCTTGACGGAAAATCTGACTGATGCCACCAACCTCCAAATTAGCTGCTTCCGAAGCAATATTGGGAAGTAAGTCTTTGAACTTGAGATACTCCTGTTGGGTCGTCTTTGTTGCTTGTTTATTGGTTATTGCTGCGGAGATCAAAGAATCAAAATCTTCACCAGCTTTATGCCGCTCGAGAAGGGCAACAGCATTCTTCTCCAGGGTAAAATGATAGTTTTCAAATTGTCCCTGGAGGGAAATTTGTCGATACAACGCATCAACTGCCTCAGTATCAAGGGACTTTCTTTCCAACTGGTTGTTGAGCAGCGCATACAGTAGACTTTTCTCCGCAAATTCTTCAGCTTGTTTTTTGAACGATGGAGTTTGGTCAAAACCGATATTTCGCGACTCTTGCTCTATCAATCGAGCAGTGATCAGCCGATCCATTAACCGTTGGATGTTTTGCTTTGATCCGCCGGTAGATTCGTGACCCGACATTTCATTATGGACAGCTTGAAGATCTTCAGAAAACTCGGCAACGGTGACCGGTTCTTCGTTCACTAAAGCGACAGGGATCTCTGGGAAAAACTCGGAAAACAAAGGGATTTCAATGAGCATCAAGCCATCTTTGCTGATATTGGTATCAACAAAGATGGTCTTTTTTGCGCCAGCTGCCGAAGGCTGAACAAATCGTGCTTCAAGGGCTTGCTTGAGTTGGGCTGATAATTTATTTGTATTTTTTGTGTTCTGTAACTGCGGCCAGACCTCTTTCAGCAGGATGGGTTTATCTCCGATGCCGGCAATGGGCAGATTGGCAAAGGTTGGATCAAAAACCGGAATCAACAATTGAATCGCAAGATCTTGTCCCAGGACTGGTGCCGCCCCTCCCTTATGTTGTGAACCTGCAAAGGCAAAGGTGGTTGTTGCAAGTGACAAGGTTAAACAGAAGGCTATCAGGAACCGATAAAGATGTGTCATCTGGAGATCCTTTATTATTTTGAGTGGATAGAATTTATGTTTTCAAATTCTGACTCTTGTGGCCGGAATTTGTTGGTTTTGAAAATCAGTTTACCAATCGACTGTGTCATTTCTTCCAACATGGCATGGGCTGATTGATGGCGACCCAGATCGAAGAAATAAACTCCGTCATCACCATTGGCATAACTTCTTGACCACCAGATAATTTCCCGTTTTGGCCCAGAAAACAGTCGGGTGGAAAAATCAATTTTGGGGATACCAAATTGGTCCTGATAGTCAAAAACATAACCGGACAGGATCAGATCTGCAGAAAGAGATGTTTCACTTGCCAGGACATCAGCAACGGCCAACGATGGTCCTGCTTGCATGATCAGGCGGTATTTAAGAAGTTGTTCTCGGACGACTCCCGGTTCAACAACTTGCAGATTATCATTTTTGCTGAGGAGATTGACAAAATGGAGCGGAACAACAAATCCAGCATTGCGTCGTGCATATCTATTTAAAAAAGGGACAACCGCAACTCTATACTTTCCTTCTGGGGCGAAATCTGTTGCCAGGTAAAAGTCTCGCGGCTTAATTCCATTGGTACTTTTTGAAACCGGTTCAGGGTTTTCAGAAAGAGCATTCAGGAATGAGTCAGCCAGATTATTAAGTGCTTTTTGCTCCAAATTTTCCATTTTTGGAATCCGTTTGAGACCTAGCAGCCCAGGGCTATCTTCTCCAGTGATTCCCACCCCATCGATCCAGGCAATCTCAGGAAAATCACGACAAAGAACCAATCTTGAAGTCAGTGCAATTTTGGGAGAGACCGACTTTTCATAGGATTCAAGGGAAGTAATAAAAACCGCCTCTACCCCTTCCTCTCGCAATGCATGTGCCAACTCTGAACCTATCCCCCCGGTATAGCGGACACGGTGACGAAGCATGAAGTCTTCCAACCGTTCATCAGATAGAAAATTCAGACCTTTTGATTGCAGTAACTCCTTATAATCTTGACTGATTTTGCTTAGTGGGGCTTTGACTCCACTGAGATTTTCAAGGGGGAAAAAGGCAATGAGATGATGATTATTGATAGCCGGGTCAACTCTGAAAGGGGTCCATTCACTGGTTGAAATGTACCCTTTTTTGTCTTTTACCCTAACTCTGATGTGGAAATTCCCCGAATTCCGTGGTTGCCAGCTCCAGGTACTCTCCAGCCCGGATTGAACAATTTTCTCCTGTTGGTTCTTGCGCATCCTGTATTCATAGGTTAGTGGTGGTGTTCCCCCCGAGACATACGTCTGCCAGAGGATTTCGCCGCTGTATGCCGGTTGTGGCGAGCTTTTTGTGGCCTGCAGAGAAATGATCTGCGGTTTCGTCACATTAAGCCCGCTGCAACCACTGAGAGTCCAGCTGCAGAACACCAGCAGAAGAACAGCAAAATTATTGGAAAAGCTGGTCGAGTAAGTCATTGATTGCATCTTTAGTGACTTGATTCATCGGTGCGCCACCTCCGCCAAGGAGCCGATCCGCAACGCTGATACCCCCTTTGGTCGAATCTCCAGACCAAACGACATTGCCGGTCTCGACTTCCATCATCCTTACACTGACTGAAATCAAGTTGGCTTGGGTTTGCCCGGAACGTACCTGGCCGTATTCACGCAAGACTCCAGTAATAACGGCGTCGACCTGAAGAATTTGCCCAAGGGATTTAATTTTTTCAATCGTCGGCTTAGCCGGGTCACGCAGGCTGGCACGTTCGATTCCCCTTTCTACCTCTCCGGGGGGAAGCACGTACATCGCTTCGGTCGCCAGTAGCATTCCCATGAAGGTATCGCGGACCCGTTCGGCGGCATCATCGTCGCTGGTCAAATTATGAAACGGCAATACGGCAACGCTCTGAACGGCAGCAAAGTTCATCAGAGTGTTCTTGTAGCTATTGCTGTCCCCAGTTGGTGCGCAGCTGCTGAACAACAGAATCTGGCACAGGACAATGATCCCGAAAAGCACCTGTTTTATTTTCATAGTCAATTCCCCTTACTTTCCTCTAGAGAGGCTCAATCGTAGTAAACCCGCAAACTTATCAGGAAGGTTTGAAATTCATCTATTTTACTGTTGGTTTCTTCCGTTCCCTGTGAATAACGGACACTCAGATTCGCATAGTCGGTCATCTCCCAGCTTATGTTGGGGGAAAAACTGCGTGTACGGTTGCCATCGGCATCCTCTTCTTCACTGAAATTCAGATTGCATTGCAAGGTTCCATCTCTGAATGGCAGCCAATTGGCCCCATACTCCCAGAAAATCTCTGTGTCTTCTTCGTTCTTGCGCAGCTGGACTTCGCCTTGCAGGCTCAGGGTGTTGCTCGGAATCCAGGAAATGCGAAGGCGTCCGGAATCACTTCGGGAAAAGTCGCTTTCAGCCTCTTTATCCCAGGTGATCGAATAGTCGGTTGTCAGGGTGAGACGTCGATGTGGTACCAGCCTGTTTTCGATGCGGACAAAAAAGCTCGATGAATCCGCACCAACTGCCGGATTCTGCCAACTGTAGCCCTGATCAAAAGAGACATCCCAACCACGGTAGAGTTCGGCGTTGGTATGCAGCAGCAGTGAATTTGTGGTGCTGTTTCCTTCCGATTCCTGATTGAGTCCACCACTGTAAATCAAGGCTTGGCTTAATGTTTCCAGGTAGCGGGCACTTAGCTTTGCGCTGTAGTTATACCTGCTGGCATCATGCTGACTCTGCTCCCAGCTGTCGCTGGCCGACACCCGGCCGGTTGCCGAAAATACATTGTTAATCCGATGGAGGACTGTCAGGCCGTTATTCACCCGGATTCTTTGGTCGTCAAACAGGCTGCTTTGCCGCTCCTGTAAACTCAGATCGTAGAGAACCTTGGTCTTTTCAGTCGCCTGCCAACCAACGCCCATCTGGGCATTGACGGCATGGCTTTCCAGTTGTGAACCATCACTGATAAATTTGGAAATAAAGGCTCGGATTGAAAGAATCTGAACCGGATCGTTTTGCACAATAATGCTGGGATCGTAGACCAGGAGAATGTCCTTGTGGTCAGTAATTGGGTTGAATCTGATTTCCAGCCGATCCTCATCATTGAAATATTTGACTGAGGTTATTCCTCTTGGAGTCCAGCTGGTTTGATCGGTACTGACATAGACTTTCCAGTTACCAATGTCATTGATTGTTGAGTTTGAATCGAGTTTTCCATTGAGCCCTATCTGCAACATGTCAACGTTGACTGTTTCTCCAAAATTGAGGCCGACGTTTATAACAGTGCTACGGCTGAGATCCAATGCGGTGCTATTCAGCTGCGAATAGGTAGCGGAAACAAGATCATTTGGGTCTGACTGGGGATTCTCAACATAAAAACTGTTCCCGGACGGATCAACAGGAAAATCGCGCGTGCTGCTGCCGGAGAAAGTCTGATCCGAGTACTCACCCCTTAAACTGGCATTGAAGGTTATACGCCCATCAGCGTAAGTATTGGAGTATCGAATTCGGCTATTGTGGGTATTGGTTACTGCCCCTGTTTTATCTCCAACCGCATCGATAATGTTGTCCTCATTACGGAAATAGCCGTACTGGAATTCATATTTTTTATAATCATAACGGCTGTTAAATTGCAAAATATCTGTCTCATTGCGCTGCTCAAAAGGCTTGTCATAGCGTTTGGTATGTTGGTAGCTGAGGTCGAAGCGTGGAAGCTCTACCGGTCGCCATTCCCCGCGCAGGTGGTAACTGTCAACATAATTTCGTTCTGTGTCGATATCGGTCCCTCTGGTCTTTTCATAGCGTTCTCGATAGCCTCCACTCAAGGAGTAAAGGCTGGTTCGCAACTCCGCTTCGACATAGGGGAGAATCGAAGTATTGCGTGAATTGCTGTCAACGTTATCATTTTCGTCGAGCTGTCGAGATTTCTCCATTTGTGCACCCGCAT
The DNA here is from genome assembly GCF_963675815.1 of uncultured Desulfuromusa sp. NCBI lineage: Bacteria > Pseudomonadati > Thermodesulfobacteriota > Desulfuromonadia > Desulfuromonadales > Geopsychrobacteraceae > Desulfuromusa > uncultured Desulfuromusa sp. The sequence continues at coordinate 789,903 of NZ_OY776574.1, read as the reverse complement.
CGAGACTCAGATTGGGGAAAAGTTCCTTGCTGAGGTCAAGTCGATAGTTCTGCTTAAAACGCTCCGAGTCTGTTTTGGTTATATCGCCACTATCTCGATTTTCTGAATCGATTGAGGAGAAGCGATAATTCCAATCGCTGGAAAAACGGATATCGTCGGCAAACAACTCCCCACATGGCAACAAGGCCAGCAGCAGAAAACAGAGCAGTCTGTGCAATAAACGTTTCTCGCCCATCGATTATTGTTCACCCATAACAGCGACGGCAGAGCCGGCAGCCCCTAGCTCCAGGGTGGCCAGTTTTCTTTGACTGACCAAATCGTATTTGGTTAGTAGATTATTCTCTCTACTGACGACAAACAGGCTGTTCTCTTTGCGGTCAGCAGCAATAGCAATGATATCCGGCTCGGCTTTGAAGCTATCGATGGGCAATCCAATTTGTGGGTCAATGACGACAATGTTTCCACTGCGCATGCCGACATAAATCAAGCCGTTATTTTTATTCAGTGTCAGACAGCGGGCGTCATAACCGATAGAAACCCGATTGATGACGGTCATGCTTGTGGTATCGAAAACCAATAGATCTGGTGAATTTTCCGTTAGCAGATAGATTTGACGACCAGATCTGTCAGCGACCCCTTGCACCGCTGTATCGGTTAAGTTAGCTGTAGCAATCACGCTGTCGCGCTGCAGGTCTATTAATGCCAGAGCATTGATGTCCGGTAGGGCGATATAGGCGAGGTTTGTTGCGCTGATACAAGCTGATGCCGGGGTGGTCGAGAGAAGAATTCGTTGCCTTTCGCTCAAAGACGTTGTGCTGATGATACTGATGCTGTTGGTTCCGGAGTTCAGGGAAACCAAGGTGTCACCATTAGTTGAAAGAGCCAGTTCTGTCGGTCTTGCTCCTGCATGCAGGCGTACTTTTCTCTGTATTCTGTTGCGAATCAGGTCAAAAACAGCAATGCTGTTTTCCTCGGTTAATGCCAGATAGATTAGCCGGCTGCGCTGATCAAGTGCCATCCCGGCAGGTCCCTGGCCGATGGCAACGACATCGATAACAGTTGGTGTTTTTTTTTCGAAGATGGTCAGTATTCCACTCTGTGGATGGCTGATAACTCCTTTAAGCTCGGGGAGTGGAGATTGTGCTTTCCTGGCCGAAAATTTTGCTGTTAATTTGTAGCCGCCAGTGATCAACCGTTCAGGGCTCAGGGAAAGAAACAGTGCCTGGTTCTGATTTGCTGTTATCAGGAAATTGATCGGGATCAGCTGGATTTTTGACTCAATTAACAGATTAATAGGATCAGCTTCGGTTTGCAGCTTTGCGGCTGACAGTTCCAAACTCAGTCCGGTATATTCTCCAGGTGGTAATTTTTGTTGCAGCAGCTTCGTCTGGCGGCCGACTCTTTCTGCCGGGTCGAAGATCCAGGGACCGGTCAACAGGGGAATATCACGGCCATCAACTGTTCGAGCACTGATTCCGGCCACCGTCAGGCTTAACCGATGGGCTTCCTGCGGCATCGGTTGCAGGAAAAGATGCAGAGTTGCACCAGGGTCGACAGTGATAACCGATGACGGCGGTGTTAGCGCACAAGAGCAGAGGAGTAAAAAAGTCGATAGCAGCAATGTCAGGCCTTTAGTCCGCATCCATCTCATGGTTGATCCTTGGGTAAAATCCACTTTGGCTTTGAAAGCGATCATGGGGTGTTTGTCGCGTGACATTTTTCGCAGAACTGCCCTTGTCCCGATCCAAATTCTTCGCCCATGTTACGATTGTAATAACTGTGTCTGACATCGCCGGCAGTCGCTCCGGTGTCTCCTACTGCTGGATGTGAATCGATCAGCAGGGGGGCATTGAAATCCCAACGCCCGGCGACGCGGAAAGCCGATGCATGAGCGCGATGACAACTGAGACAATTGATCTCGCTATTGCTATCTGGTCCATTGCTGCTGGTGGGGTCGAGCACTTCTGTAGTGGTTGTTCCACGCGCAAAGGGGACAAATTGCAAAAATGCTGTTGCTGTCGTTCCGTTTAAATCTCCAGTTTTGACGTAATTGTTATAGTTGCTAACAATTTCTCCTCCGAGATTGTTGTTGACTGGGTGTTTAAAACTTTGGCTACCGAACTGATGCTCGTTGGTCAGAACGGCACCATGACAATTTGCACACCATTCACTCATACCGCTGCCATAGTCGACATGGGATGCATCGCTTTCGCCGAAAGGTTGTGCGGGATTTTGCCGTGCCACAGGAGCCGGATAGTTGAAAGTGTAGCCATTGACGCTATAGCCTACACCCCCCAGGAGTCGATAATTCCCGCTGCTGGTTCCAGGCATTGGCTGTTCACCATAAGAACCGGAAACCGACACCGCCGGGGCGCCTGCACGGGTTCCGCCTCCACTTTTGCCATGCGGATCGTGACAGCTGATACAGCTGAGCTGGGATGCAGGGTAGCTACCGCCTGGTCCCTGGAGTTTGTTGGGATCAACATCGAGTGCGAAGTCTCTGGCAATGACGTTGTGCCCGTGACGTGCTGCGGGGCTGGAACCCCCGGCCCAGGTAAATGACTTGGTGGTCCAGTAAAAATCACCACCGGGTGTTAATGCTGAACCATCAAAGCTGAAGACCGAAGCGGCGTCAGAACTGCCAGGCCCTGAGTGACAATTCAGGCAGAGAGAACTGGGATCAGTTGCAAGCAATAAGGGGGAAACAGAAGCAGAGGAACTATGACTGATATGGCAGCCATTACAGGAACCCACTCCGCCGGAATGAAACTGGCTGAGGACATCAGGAGCAGAACTGAGTTGGATGATGAATAGAAATACAATTATGAGGGTTGCACGTGCCAACATGGAATAGCCTTGGGAAATGGTTGACAAAAGCTCTCCTCCCGTACGATTTCTCGAAATATCTCTGGAAAAGTAAGGTCGGCGGCAGGAGAGAATTGCCGCCGACCTTTGGCTGTGTAACTGTTTAGCTTAGCTTAAGAGATATGCTATCTCCTGAGTTAGTCTTGTACGTGACACTTGTTACACAGTGAACGCTGATAGTGACCGTAACCGTCGGTAAACGGATTGCCGGTACCGGCATCAGCAACGTCGATTGCAACGCCGCCCTTGTAGAAAGGAGTTGCGGTTGCTGGGACGTTAGAACCCAGTGAAATCCAGGTTTCTGCCAAGAAAGCTTCAGTCATATCGCCACGTAGTGCGTTACCGAATGCAGAGGCATGGGCACGGTGACAGCTGAGGCACATAACTTGAGCATTGCCTTCGGCGCCACGGCCAGCAGTTAAAGCATCCGTAGGATCTGGGAGATCGCTGGATGCTGTGGTGATGCCACGCTCAATTGGAACCAATGGATCGTAAGCAGTAGCAACGTCGCCGGTAAAGTTGCCGGTAGCTACGTAGCTGTTGTAAGTGGTTGGAACGGCAACATCAGTTGGGTGCATACCACCAGCAGCTGATTGAGCGTAGAAGCTGGTGTGACAGTTGGCACACCAACCGGACATGCCGGAACCGTACTGAACAAATGCGCCGTCGTAGCTGTTGGCACGGGCAATTGGTGCATCTTCAGAGAATCCAACTTTATTGGAATCATAGAGGATCCGGTAATTACCAGCTTGAGTACCGGCATCAGGAACATCACCATAGGAGCCGGAAACCGAAATCGGCAATGCACCGGCAGCGGTACCACCATTAGCTTGGCCATGAGGATCATGGCAGCTAGTACAGCCAAGGCCGGCTGCGGGATAGGAACCACCAGGTGCCACGGTCAGGGTTGCATCATTCGCCATAGTGAAATCGGCTGCCAGCATATTGTGACCGGCGTTGTCGAAATCGAAAGTTCTGGTCGTTCCACGAACAACATAGGTATATCCATTGTCCTTGGTCCAGTGGAAGTCACCGCCTTCGTTGGTATTGCTGCCGTCTGCACTGCTGATATGGTAGCGTCCATCGCCGTCATGGCAGTTCAGGCAGGTTGAGCTGGCATCGGAACCTTTTTGCAGACTAGGCCCAGAGGCTGCGCCGCTGTGCATGGAGTGACAACCGTCGCAATGAGCGACACCACCGTCATGAAACGCAAAAGCGATCCCGGTGAGGCAGAAACTGAAAAGTATGGCAGTTGAAACGATCAAAAGTTTTTTCATTTGTAAAATCCTCCCAAAAGGTTTTTTTGTGCTCCGGCAGCCCAGCCACCCCGTGTGAGGGTCTGTGACTTTGTGTCCCTGCTTTGCAACAGGTTTACTTTTTTCGGAGGAGTGTTGATTTTCACCTCCATGGTGAAAACCGGGTTGTTTTGTTTTTGTTTGCTGTGACCTCCTTTCGTTCCCCTCTTTCAGGTTGTAGCCAGAACTTGATCATGGCTAAGTTTCAGGTTCAGTTGTAATGAATACTGAATACACTGATTCCAAGATTGGCTGCTTGAGAGACGTAAATCCTGTTGTTACGTTCATCAATGGCAATATCGTCCGGAACGACCAGATTATCTGGCTGCTCACCGCGATAGCCGAATTCGGTTAGAAAGTTAAAACTGCTGTCAAACATCAAAACTACGCAGCGTAGCCGGTCAGAAACAAAGATGTTTCCTTTGCTGTCAGCACTGATGCTGGCGATAACACCAAATTTACCGGGAGCCCCACCGGGGATTCCAAACTCTTCCAGCTTGTTTTCAGCCGTTGCCCGGAAAGCGGCGAACAGTGGAGCGATGGTGAAATAGATGGTCCCCTTGTTATCAACACTGAAGCCGGTCAAGTCAGCCCCTTTTATTGCGGCCAATTTATCCTGCAGACGTTTACGCTGCGACTCTCTTATGGTTTCATCTTTCATTTCCGTTCTGATCTGTCCCTCTATTTTCTGGCGAAAATCAAAACGGCTTTGGATCTCACCTGTGGCTGAAGCAACAATGACCTGCATTTTCCCGGTGTCAGCGAGGTAGAGACTGCCGGCTTTATAGTCAATATATGCCGGGCTGAAATCTTGAATTCCTTGTTCTTGATCAGCAATTCTGATCTCACTTATGAGCTCGCCACGATAGTTCAAGTGCCGAATCGTTGCTGTTGGTGTCCGGTATAAGACATATAATTCACCGTTGTCAGCAACGGCGATGTCAATAGCAGAGGAAAGAGCCATGTCTTCACCGCAATCAAAAATCTGCATGGCCGTTTCGTTGAAAATCTGGATCACTGAGTCAGATCGATTTAACGTGTATATTTCACCTTCTTCCTGATCGACAGCTACCCGTGCCCATAAAGAAGCGACTGGCCCACTGAAATCAGAAAGGCGGTAAAGATAACTGGCCGAAGTCTGCGCCTGTGCCGAAGACGTGATGGTCATCAGTGATGTGACCAAGACCAGAAATGCTATCTGTATATGAAATCCTGTTTTCATCATGGCTGTCTTCATAAGGCAAACCTTGTGCCAAAACTTGAAAATTTTGAAATGTTCTATTGATATCAGGTAGTTGTCTTTCTGTTAAGACGGATAAATCTTTTTTTGTCCGATCGGTTTAGTCATTTAGCCAGTTCCGTTCTGTAGATTTCCCAAATAGGGAACTGTTGGATTTACTGATTGCTAATGAGCTGATGGGCATCGCCGTGGCACTCCAGACAGTCTCTGAACTGACTATGGATGGACTGGGTATGCGGCAAGCCATGGCAATCCTGACAGGTCGGAACGCTGGGATGCCGACCCTTGTGACAATTGATACAATTGATTCCACCATGGCTGGTATTGCTCTCAGCCAGGGCATTAGATTCAAACCCGTGACAGGGCCGACAGAGCGTTGCCGGGATATAGCCGGTTGGTTCAATTTTCAATGGCTGATGGGCCGGGTGGCACTTTGAGCAATCCTCTGTTCTTTGTCTGGAACTGTGTGGTTCATGACAATCCAGACAGCTAGGGATTTCTTTATGTTGGCTGTGGCAGCGATTGCAGAAAATTTTTGCATGACGACTCGGTGCGGCTTCCATTTGTTGTCCGACTTTAAAATGGCAGGATAGACATTCTTTCCTGGCTGGCTTCAGTGGGTCTCGCAGAGAGGACATAGGTTGATGTGGATTGGTGTGACAATGCTGGCAGTTGCCGATCTCGAAGTGCGGTTCTCCATCATGGCAACTTATGCAAGGTGTTTTTGTCTCTGTACCGACGGGGGGATGCTGTGGATGACAGTCGAGGCAGCCGACTTCGGTTGCGTGTTTGCCTCCATCCTGGGTGATTATTTTCAGCTGGACAGCATGACATTTTCCGCAATCTGCACTTTCCAGCATGGTCCCTTTTGCGACAGATGTCTGAGCGATAAGGATGAACAGTGTCAGAAGGGAGATGGCATAACAAATTTGAGAGCCCGCATTAATACCATTGTTCATGTTGCAAGATAAACGTTTCATGACAGCCTGTCGCCCGGATGCAGTCTGCCGGTTTGTTCCTCTTGTTGGCAGCTTCTGGTGAAAAACTCAAGCATCGAAACAGAGCAATCACCATGCCACAAAGACGACGGCAAGGCCGATGAGCGATATGCGGAGACTTTGTGAGAAAAAATGGAAAATTCTGACCAAGTCTGGTTGTTTTTCTCGGGAATTTCCCCACATCTCTTTTGGTGAATTTCCTAATGTGGTTTTGCAAGCAGTCATAAATATTCTTTAAATTCCTTCATTCGGCCACTTTCAGAAACTGGAATGGCTCTTGCTGTGTTTTTCCTGTGATCATTGTCATCCATGAATGAAATGTTGATTTCAACGGGAGGTTCAATGAATAGAACTGTGAAACGAGTTCAGATCATTGATGATGAAATCGTTATTTTGATGGCTGTCTCACGGGCCCACCGTCATAAACCTGTCGATATCATTCCCGCAAGCAATATTGATCAGGCTCTTGAGCAAATGGATATCTTTTCTTTCAATTTATTCATACTTGATCTTGATATAAAAGGTTGTTGTGGTTTTCAGCTTCTGGAACAGATGACCAGGCGTTTTCCCGAAATTCCGGTTATTCTTATGACCACACAGGATATCCAATCACTCGCTCTGATGAATAAGATAAATAAAATCCGTTCACAATGCTGTTGGCATCTTCTTGAGAAACCTTTTGATTACAAAAAACTGGTTGGTTTTATCGATAGAGCATTGCAGGTCTCTGAGTTTGAGAATGTGCCAAGCTGTCAACATGAGTGTTTTGCTGGTTTGGAAAAACGTAGCTGTCGCCGGTTTTCCCGTTGTGAACAAATCAATATTTCTCGGCCTTCTGTCTCGGACTCTTCATCTGTTTCTCCTGCGTTTTGTGCCAGACTGGCGGATATCTCGGTTGGTGGTTTGGGGGTGGCAACCAGAAAGGCTCTGATGTCAGGTGAAGTTGTTCATTTTGATGAGAAGTTCATGCATCAATCGGGCACAGTTGTCTGGAGCCGACCGCAGAAAGGTCAAATCCATAAATCCGGGATCAGGTTTATTTGAGAAATCCGAATACCGGTTTATCCTTCCAGAAGTAAAAATACTTTTCCCTTTCGGTTTTTATGATATTGTTGAGTGAAAAAGTTGAGAATAACAGGTTTCAGTATGTGTATCCGGGGTGGAGAAATCTTATCTAAACTGTGCGGTGGTGATTCATGAAGCGTCAGGTTCTACAGGGACTTGTGATCATGCTGATCTGTTTTTTGATTGGTGGGTCTTATATTATATATGCAATTGGCGAAGCGACAAATCAATTAGAGCGCGCGGTGATTTTACATCAGGCTCATGATTCGATCAGAACGCTGCAAATGGGGATAGAAAAAAACCAAAGAAAACTGATGTTGAAAACCGGTCCCCCAAAAAGCGATCCGGTATTGTTGCAGACCGATATTGCTGCCATCAAAAAAATGATAATGAGTTGTTTTCACTGTGAGTATTCCAAAGAAGCATTGCGGCAACTCGACTTGCTTTCGGAATTAAAGAGCGATTATCTCAACCGCTTCAACCAATTGCAGACGCTCTCTCCTGGTGATGAATATCAGGAATTAGCTGCTGCAGTTTTTAAGGAAGGAGCCGGATTCAGTTTAGCTGTCGATTCCTTTCTCAAAAGCGCTTCGCAAGAATTTCCCAGTCGTTCCCGGGCTCTCTACAGGGATATTACCAGGGTCAAGCATCTGATCATTTTTCTGGTCATTGTCGGTCCGATTGCTATCCTTTTTTTAACGGCTTATTTTCTCAAACGTTTTACCGGCTCCGTTGATGTTCTGGTTGAAGCCTCCAACCTGTTGGAGAAAGGAAATCTTGACTATCGTATCAAGGCAGACCTGAAATACGAGTTTAAGCATTTGTCCGACTCATTTAACAGTATGTGCGATGCCCTCAAATTGCAAAGAGACGAGTTACAGTCAGCCAGAACGCTTTATCAAGCCCTGTTTGAATCTGCCGGAGAAGGTGTTTTTATCCTTGATCTTGCCGAGGAACGTGAAGGTATGATTATTTCTGCCAATGCTGCAGCAGCAGCTATGCATGGTTATCAGCCTGAGGAATTGCCCGGGATGAACATTACTGACTTCTCCTGTGATGACGAATGTTTTGAACGTCTTCAATGTGCGTTGGCGGGTCACTGGCTGGAATATATTGTGGAGCGGAAGAAGAAAAATGGAGATCATTTCCTGGCCGAAGTCAATGTCGGTCTGCTGGACCTGACAGAAAAAAAATATGCTTTGGTTGTCAGTCGTGACATTACTCAAAAGAAAAAAGAAGAAGCTGAACTGCAGCGGGCCAACCAAATGGTCCTGGTTGGTGAAATGGCCGCCGGGCTGGCCCATGAAATAAAAAACCCATTGGCTGGAATTAAGGTGACACTTGAAGTCCTGGCGGATGAACTGGATCTTAACGATGAGGATCAGGATTTATTTGTCCGGGTGATCAACGAAACAAACCGGGTCGAAAAGCTACTGAAAGGGCTGTTGAATTATGCGCGGCCCCCGCAATTGCATTACGAAAAATTCGATTTGAACAAGCTGTTGGATAACTCAATCCAAAACGTGTCAATCACCGGGAAAAATTCATCTGCAGAAGGGATCGAGTTTGTCAGGGATTTTGCGGTACATCTGCCGCAACTTGAAGCTGATACTGCCCAATTGCAGCAGGTGATACTGAATATTTTGCTCAATGCTATAGAGGCGATGCCTGAGGGAGGGAAAGTTTACGTCTCTACCTGTACAAGGGATGAACAATCAGTCGAGATTGCCATAAAAGATAGTGGAAAAGGTATTCCTGAGGGACTGTTAGCGACTATTTTTCAGCCTTTTGTGACGACAAAATCCAAAGGGAGTGGACTCGGTCTCGCTATCAGTAAAAGAATCATTGAAGAGCATGGTGGTACGATTGAAGTGGACGTTCCTTCTTCTGCGGGAACCCGGTTTACGATTATTTTGCCATGCAAGCGTCATCGCCGGGAGGTGTTGTCATGAGAAAAAATGGGCGGATTTTACTGCTGGATGACGATGAACTCATCATTTCCATGCTTTCCAGAGCTTTGCGGAAGGAAGGCTATGAAACGCACCTGTTACATAGCTCGGTGATGGCTGTAGAGAAGATTATTGCCTGGCAACCGGACATGATGTTGCTTGATATTGAGCTGGGAGAAGATCTGAATGGTCTTGATATCCTGAGAATGTTACAGGAAGAACATGTCAAATTTCCGATTGTTATGCTGACAGGCGATGATTCAAGTGACTCTGCCATCAAGGCGCTTCGCTATGGCGCTTCAGATTATCTACATAAACCATTTAATGTTGAAGAAGTCAAAATTGTTGTTGACAGAATTCTGCAAAATTCGCGGATGCATGATGAAATTGCCTACCTGAAGAGAGCGAATGTCGAGAAGAATGGACAGGAGTTTGTCGGCAAATCCCCCGTTATTCTCAAGTTGCTTAAGGATGCACAAAAGATTGCGGCTGCCGGTGTTAACTCAATGTTGATTACGGGTAAGTCGGGAACAGGGAAAGAGGTTCTGGCACGCAATCTTCACTATTGGCGTTTCGCAGGTCAAGACGATTTTGAATCCATCCCCTATATTGCCATCAACTGTACGGCATTGCCTGAAAACCTGATTGAGGGTGAACTGTTTGGTCATGTCAAGGGTGCATTTACTGATGCCAAAACGGATAAAAAGGGGGTTTTTGAGCTGGCTAACGGTGGCACCCTGTTACTGGATGAAATCGGGGATATGCGTGCTGACCTGCAAGGGAAATTACTGCGGGTTCTGGAAGAGAGAAGCGTTCGCCGGGTGGGCGGAAAAGTTGATTTGCCGATTGATATCACGATCATTGCTTCCACTAACCGAAATCTTAAGGAACTGGTTGCCGATGGTTTGTTCCGGGAGGATCTCTATTATCGGTTGAGTTCCTTTCTTATCGAGATTCCGCCCCTGCACGATCGTGGAACAGATGTTGTTCTCCTTGCCCGGCATTTCTTACAAACCTATGCTAAAAAATATGCAAAGAAAGAGGTCACAGCTATTGATAAGGAAGCTGAAAAACTTTTGCTGGATTACGCGTGGCCGGGCAATGTTCGTGAACTGCGTAATGTCATTGAGCGTTGCGTGGTGATGGAGGAGGCGTCAGTTCTGAAGGCAGATTGTTTACCGCTGGATATGGGAGGACGGCGGTCCGGTTCAATTGAGCGCAGAGGACATTTTCAGATAATCCTGCCTGAAAAGGGCATCTCTCTGGAAGATGTTGAGAAAGAGTTGCTGCAATTAGCGCTGGAGCGAACCAACAATAATATGACTCAGGCTGCAAAACTCCTGAAAATCAGCTACGATTCTTTCCGTTATCAGGCAAAGAAGTACAGTCTTCTTTGAGACCATGAGGCTTCAGGTATTTCTTCTCTCCTGTGGCTGGTTGGCAAGAGTATGGTGTCAAAATTAAATGCAGGGGCAGGTTTTTCCGCTGCCATCACTTTTCAGCAGCAGTTTTTGCCGGGACATCAGAGCTGAGCAGGATGGCCATCCAACGCGTTGAATCATTCACTTCCAGAGCAATTTTAACTACCATCGTCAGAGGAACTGAAAGCAACATTCCGACGGGGCCGAGAACCCAACCCCAGAATACCAGAGAAATAAAGATGACCAAGGCTGAAAGACCAAGTTTCTGCCCCATCATCCTGGGTTCAACAGCATTTCCCATGATTACATTTGTGACCAGATAAAGAACTGCAACCAGCAGGGCGTGGATGGGTCCCAGTTGAACAACAGCTAGAAGGATGGCCGGAATAGCCGCAATAATTGAGCCGATATTAGGAACATAATTCAGGAGAAATGCGATCATTCCCCACAAGGGTGCATAATCAAGACCGAGTAGCAACAGTCCGATTGTCACTACCAGCCCGGTTCCGAGGCTGACAATAGTTTTAATCACAAGGTATTGGCGAACGCTGGTAGAAAATTTTTCAAAAGAGGCCAATGATGAGTCAGCATCCGGCAATGCGGCACGGAGCTTATTGGGCATACCTGCTGCTTCAAAAAGGATAAAAACGACTGTCAGCATAATCATGAAAGAGTTGGTCAGGACTCCTCCTGCTGTCGCCAGCATGCTGGCTGCAGACTGCATAATTGATCCGGGATTAAAATGTTCGAGCAGGATCTGTTTTGATATTTTGATTCCTAATTTGTCCAACCAGTCAAACAGGGTGAGGGTCTGAATCCGCAATTTGTCCTGATACACGGGAAGCTCATTGGTGAAGTCGTTGACGGACGTTCCAATCAGAGTCACTACCACTAACCCGCCGAGCATAACAACACTGATGACCAGTAACAGGGCAACGGGCGCGGGGATTTTACGCTGCTGCAACCAGAAAAAAGGTCCTGCACAAATGACTGAAATAAAGAAGGCGAGGAGAAATGGAACCAGAAGCGCCTGGGCGGTTTTGAGCCCGGCAATAATGATGATCAATGCGGCCAGGGTGAGAATGAATCCAGCGCTTTTATGTTCAGATCCGGACATCGATATTTCTACCTGATGAGTATTGATGATAAAAAATTACCATCAATAAACAGTAAGAGCAAAAACTTGTCAATTCTTTCCAGCAGATAATTACGCCACTTGACAGCGTAACAGTTTAATTCCACTGCGAAAGCTGACTTCCATTTTATTTGGCTTGATGGTGTTCATGACGCAGCCAAGACCAAAAGTTGGATGTTGAATGATGTCCCCTATATTAACTACCATTTTAATGGTGTAGGGAGTGGCTTCTGCGGGGTTAACCGTATTGATCCGGTTTTCCCAGTCGGTTTCTATTTTACTGCTTTTTACAGGTTTGGCAGTGCTTGTTTTACCTCTGGGGACTGATTTTTTTATGCTGGCATCGCGATAATTATGGGTTCCACCACAGGTATTACACTGGACCCGGGCGACAGTATTTTCGACCATCGCGACAATCGTGTGATTGGTTGTATCTTTACATTTGGTACATTTAGAGGTGATGTGATCACCAGCTGATAACTGCTTGTTTGACATTTGCTCTCCTTGGGAAAAGGCGTTTGTTGTACCTTGCCGCAAAAAGCCTGTCAATTGTTCTTTATGTTCAATGGTTTTATTCAGGAATAAAATCAAGGGCTGCCGAATTCATGCAAAAGCGTAATCCTGTTGGTTGCGGTCCATCAGGGAATACGTGTCCTAAATGAGCATCACAACCGGCACAAAGAGCTTCGGTGCGGACCCGGAAGAGGCTCCTATCTTCCTTGGTCGTTATGTTTTCAGCCGCTATTGGTTGGTAAAAACTGGGCCAACCGGTCCCGGAATCAAATTTACTTTCGGAGTGAAACAAATCCAGTCCGCAACAGATACAGCGATATACCCCCTTGTCGTGATGATCCCAGTAACGACCACTGAAAGGGGTTTCAGTCCCTGCTTTACGGGCAACGGAATAAGCTTCAGGAGTTAATAGTTGTTGCCATTCTTGATCTGAACGATTAATTTTTTCTGCCATGGTGACCTTTTCTATTGTGTTTGAGTTTACATCGTATAGATATCCTGAGCCCATTTGACGGCATCAAGGTACGTGGCAGAAAGGAATTCTTCTTCAATGTCGAGTTCCCGAGTCAGTCTTGATATCTGTTCCCACTCCCCTTTTTCTGTTGCAATCACCAGATCCAGGATGGATCGAAGTTTTCCCTGCTGTCCCGTTAATGCTTCCAGAATATCTTCTTCGACGGTAATTTCCTGGAGTATCTCATCGATCGGGCGCGACATGATGGCATCCAGAAGAGAAAACAACCCCATCAGGAAGAGATCGGATTGTCTGTCTCCCATTTTACAGGTTTGCGCCAGTTGCTCACAGAGTCTGGCTCTGATGAGGGAACTGACAACCAGTTCAGCGGGTTTGTCATCGGCCATGGATGCAATGGATAGAAGGGAGACCCAGGAGCGGATTTCTCGGAGCCCGAGCAAAGATAATGCCTGCAGGATTGACGTCACCTTATGACGTAAGGCAAAGGCTGCGGAATTAATCAGTTTGAGCAGTTTGTAAGACAGAGAAACCTCACTCTGGATGGTGAGTGCGAGTTTTTTGAAATCAACTTCCTGTGCGTGAATATCCTTGAGAATCCGTAAAAATTGGATTTTATTGGTGGGAATATCTTTCCTGGAAATGATCACCGGTCTGGCAAAGAAATAGCCCTGGAATAATTGATAGCCCATTTTTTTCGCATGCTCATAGACTTCGTGGGTTTCAACCTTTTCAGCCAACATTTTGATCCCGCGTGGAATCATTTCTTTTGCCAGACGTTCTTGTTCAGCGACATCGCTGAGAAGAAAATCAACTTTGATGATATCAGCCAGTTCAAGCAGCGGTTCGAGGTTTTCATGATAGACAAAGTCATCCAGGGCAAGGGTATATCCTTGCTTTTTCAGTCGTTGGCAGGCTGCGATAACGTCACTATCCGGTTCAACATCTTCCAGAATTTCTACAACGGCTTGCTGCCGGGGCAGGGTGGTCATCAAGTCTTCCCGGAGGACAGTCCTGGTGCAGTTAATGAAAGCCCTGGTGCCACCGGTCATTTCCGTCAGGTCAAAGAGGAGGTTGCTGTTGGCAATAACACTGGCCGCAGCAAGATCCTGGTCCTCACAATCAAAATAATTATGCAGTCCTGAGCGAAACAGAAGTTCGTAGGCGTAAACCCGACCCTTGGTATCAAAAATCGGTTGTCTGGCAATAAAATGTTCCAAAATATTTTCCTCTGCTTTGAATATGTCTTTGATTTATCTGAAAAGATATCTGGGAACAGATAAATCAGGAGAATATTCTAACCTATTTTTATTAATTTTCATATGACTTCTTACTTTATTCGATCTCGTATTGACGCTGATAGCCAATTCCGATTATGGTGCGTAGTGTCAAGTTGGATGGTATTTCGAAAGCCTCTCTCACAAAAAGGATAAACTCAATGAAAAAAATCACTCTTCTGCTGTCTGTATTGATTTTTTGTGGCGTGACTGCTGCCATCGCTGTGCCCCCAGGGAAAACTCTCTCCTTTGACCAATCCTCTCTGGGACCGGTTGCATTTTCCGGCACAGTTCATAAAGATGCCGGTTTCAGCTGTAAGGATTGCCACAACAAAGGGATGTTCCCGAAGATGAAGCAGGGCACTGTTAAGATCACGATGGATCAAATTTACGCTGGTGAGCTCTGTGGTAAATGTCACAACGGGACCACAGCCTTTGCAGCGAAAAAGAGTTGCAGCCGTTGCCACGTTAAATAACCGTCATCATTTTTTTCCTGCTGCTTAGCGGTGGCCGGTACCTCTTATGTTGCTGAAAGCTCTCAGTCTATCTGTTTGTTGACCGAGAGCTTTTTTATTGCAACAATCTCAACGATTTTTATCTAGCAATTCTTTTTGTTTGCGGGTATCCAGAATAACCGTTTTGTCAAAATCTCCCAAGGTTTGACTGCCGCCATTGAACAGATGAAATTCAAGTCTGTGCTTACCGATAATGACTTCGTCGCCATCGAGTAGTTCGTATTTGCTTATTTTTTTTTCATTTACAAATGTTCCGTTTGTGCTTCCCAGGTCTTCCATATAATAGGTATTCATGACTTTTCTGATGACGGCATGGGATCCTGAAACGGCAGGATTGTCAATTTGAATGTCATTTGCCGGATTGCGGCCGATACTGATTTTTTCATTGCCAGTTTCAAATGTTTCGATGGTTTTTTCCTGACACTTCAAGCTGATTTTTAACATTGCACTCTCCCTTTTCATTTTTTTAGTTAGCTATGCCGATAAGTCGAATTCTTTGTCCCTCATAGATGGCTACGCCTTGTTTTCCATTACACTTCCGTGCCTTCCCGCGCCATTTTAAGGATGATCTCGACCAGGTTAAATCTTGTCTATTTTCACGACTATGACTGTGATGTTGTCTTTGCCTCCAGCGACAATTGCTGCATCAATCAGTTGGTCACAGCAGGAGTTCAAGTTTTCTGCCTCTTTGAGGATGTGTTCAATCTCTGCATCTGTGAGCATATTGCTGAGGCCGTCGCTGCAGAGCAGAAAATATTCTCCAGCGACTAACGGGATATGCTTCAGGCAGATGTCCAATGTTGAAGAAACACCGACTGCCTGCAATAAAATGCCTCCGATGCCGGAATTTTTCGCATCCTCTATGGAAATCAATTCCCGACGCAATTGTTCAGCGACCAATGAATGATCATCGCTCAATTGTCGCAGTTGGTCGTCGTCTAAACAGTAGGCACGGCTATCTCCGACGTGGGCGAGAAATCCATGCTGCTGATCCAGGAGCAAAACCGTCAATGTGGTTCCCATCCCTTTCCAGGAATTATTGTTATTGGCGGCTTTTACAACATCCCGGTTGGCTTTCTCTATGGCGTGCTTTAACTGTTCGAGAATGTTGGCCCTGTCGATTGTCTGCAGGGCTTGACGAACTGTGTCGACCGCTATCCGGCTGGCAATTTCGCCGGCAGCGTGTCCTCCCATGCCGTCAGCAATAATAAACAACCCCTGTTCTTTATCGACATAAAGTGAATCTTCATTATTTTTTCTTGTCAGGCCGATATCCGTTTTTGCACAGACTTGGAGCTTCATTGTTTTTCCAACTGTTTCTGTAGCATCAGTAATTCCTGCTGGAGAATTGCCGCAGATTTATAGCGTCGCGTCGCTGTTTTCTGCAGTAATTTATCGACAATCGTATAGCAGAGAGCCGGAAGTTTTGGACAAAGATCCGCCAGTGGACGGTAACTGGCACTGGAAATGTTGTACATCAGGGCGGCCATGCTTTCCCCCTGAAAAGGTTTTTCGCCACTGAAAAGCTCGTACATGACGATTCCCAGAGAGAAAAGGTCCGAGCGGCCATCCACTTTTTTCCCGGCAACTTGCTCCGGTGACATATAGCTTGGGGTTCCAAGGATAATGCCGGTTTCTGTCTGAGAGCTTGTGGTGATCCGGGCAATGCCGAAATCTGTCACTTTGATCTGTCCTGTCGGCAGCATGATGATATTTGCCGGCTTGATATCTCGATGAATCACTCCCTGACGGTGAGCATAGTCCAGGGCTAAGGCAACTTGTGAGATGATTTTGATCACGCGAATAACCGGCAACCGTTTCTTTGGTTGGCAGTAATGGCCGAGATTTTCACCTTCAAGGAGTTCCATGGCAAAAAATGCAAGGTCGCTCTCTTCACCAACGTCATAGATTGTCACGATATTAGGGTGGCTGAGATTACCGGCCGCTTCGGCTTCACGAAAAAAACGGTCTTTGACCTGGGCCAATTTTTCCTGATCAATCTGCTGATATGCGAGTGTCTTGATCGCAACCTGACGATTAATTCTGGGGTCGATGCCGAGATAAACAGTCCCCATCGCTCCCTGACCAAGTTCCTTCTCAATTCGATAGCGACCCAGAGTTGGTTTCTCTCCGGGTTGATTCAGAATAACGGTGGCATTATTATCACGACTATGAATAACTGTTTGTTCATTTTTGACCAGTTGTTTCAGGCGATTTTTTATGTCGCGGAAACGTCCGCCTTTTAAGAGATGTTGATAAATAATGACTGCTTTATGCGGCATTCTTTTTCGCTCAAATTCCAGCCCGAGATTATAGAGTATCTCCTTGCCCGATTTTATTTTAGGCTCAATCAAAAGAGCTTTTTCCAGTGCCAGATCGAGAATCCCCTGTTCCTGAAAGCGCTGAGCCAGGACCCTGTAGTTTTCCTGTTTGTGCAGATGTCTCTCCTGATGTTCAACGTGCCAACGTACCAGAATAAAGCTGAGCAGACAGAAAGTAATAGCGGGAACAATTTTCAACCATAAGCCGAACATGATCAGCGCCCCCGCCGCAACAAGGATCCAGCCGACTAAGAACAGGAGCAGAAGAGCAAATCCGGTGCGGAATGAGAGCCTGGGAATAAGCAGGGTGATGAGAATTGCAAAATAAAACATCACGGATGTTTCTAATAACCATGCCCAATCCGAGCGCCGGGGAGCAGAGCTGTTCAACAGGGTCGCTGTTGTGAGTGCCGCCATCTCACTGGTACTCAAATTGCCATATCCAGCAACCTGATGGTTGTCTCCGTAACTGTTGGTTGGTCCTATGAGGATGACTTTATCCCGGAATGCATTCTGTTTCAGGTGTCCTTGCAGCAAGTCATGAACATTGTACGTTTGGAAGGGAAGCTGTTCAGGACGGATGTCAAAGAGCATGCGGTAGTAACCGCTGACTGGAATTTTCAAAGTAGGAGTTTGTAGTATCCCTGCCAGCTTTGCTGGTAGCGTTCGTAAGTTTTTCAGGCTTTCACCTTGAGCTTGAAGTGCCAGTTGCAGCGGAAGTGAGGGGATGAACTGTTTCATGCCGGGCAGCAGTAGAGCCTGGTTGCGTATCTTCCCGTCTGGATCGGGGGTGAAAATCAGATGGCCGGTAAGAAGGCTTTGATCCGGATGAAGATGTGGTGATGGGAAACTTGGAACCTCTGGTCGATTTTGGAGATAGTGAGCCAGAGGGTTCTGACGATCGAGCAGAAGATGCTGGATGTCAGGCAGTGGTTGATTTGCAGAGATCAAAGCCATGTAAGATTTTGATTCTATAGAAGAATTTTTGTTCCGGATGCTACGGGTTGGGATAATGACCTGATGGATTTTAAGGCTGTTCATGAGGGTTTGGTTGGCAGAAACGTCGTGCTTTTGATCATCTGGTAAAACCAATAAGGCTATTGTTTTCCCTCCCAGCTGTTGAACCTTGTTGATTATGACTGTCGGATCAAGGGAGGAATCAGATAGATTGCCTGATGCTGTATGACGGGATGATTGATCCGTAGCGATCAAAACGACCTGATCATTTCTGAGAGTTTTCCTGAATTTAAGGAACTGATCATAGGCAGGATACTCAAGTTTTAGCAGGGATGGGTGATCGATAAGGGATGCGCCAAGCAATAGAAGTCCAAGAAGCGGACACCACAGCCACGGAGATATCATGATTTTCCCAGATAAGCGCATCAAAATTCCGTCAAGAGACAAGAGATTTAAAAAAACAAATTATTGTACAATAATTTTACGGAGATTGGGATGTTTTTTTCTTTGCCGGATATCGTGGAGTCGTGACCAGCTTTTGTGATACAAGTCGATTTTTATTCTGTACTGTGTCGAAAGCCTGCTGGAGAACAATCATGTCTGAAGAGGTTTTTCCTGACCCACAACAACTCAGAATTCTGGCGACGGCTCGCATGCCCTATGGAAAACATGCGGGCAGATTGCTGCTCGATCTTCCGGAGCCCTATGTCGTCTGGCTGGTTGGTCATCAGTTGCCGGAAGGTTTGTTGGGGCGGCAATTGCTGGAAATATATGAAATCAAGGTGAATGGGCTCGAGAGCTTGCTACGTCCTTTGATCTCCCAGGGGCACTCATGACCGCTCTCCCCTGGTCAGAAGATAAAGTACCATTGATGTTGGCTCCAATGCAGGGGCTGACCAATGATGCTTTGCGCGCTTTTTATCATGAGCGCTATAGCCCTGATGTCGTTTTTACTGAATTTATACGGGTTCAAGCACAATCAAGAAAGCGGATTGCCCGAGCAGATTTGGCAGGGATCGAAGCACACAGTGTGAAAACTCCTTTGGTTGTCCAGCTCATTGGTCATACTGCCGGAGCCCTGGCTGACGCAGCCAAACAGGTTCAGGATGCCGGCTGTCGGCATTTGAATCTGAATCTCGGTTGTCCTTATGGTCGGATGACAACCGGCGCGACTGGAGGGGAACTGCTCAGGGAGCCGGGAAAACTTGTTGAATTGTTGGCCGCCCTGCGACGATCCATTCAGGGAAGTTTTTCGGTTAAATGCCGCGCCGGATACAGTGATTCACGACAGTTGCTTGAACTGTTGCCTCTCTATGTCGATTCCGGTATCGACTATCTGATCATTCATCCGCGGACAGTCATCCAGCAGTATGCTGGTCTGGCGGATCATGAATTAACCGCAGAAGTTGCCTCCCGGACGAAGCTTCCCATTATTGCAAATGGTGACATTAATAATGCGCCTATGGGCCGAAAGCTGCTACAGCAAACTGAAGTTGCAGGATTAATGCTTGGTCGGGGGGCCTTGGCTGATCCATGGATATTTCAACGGATTCGCGGGAATATACCGGATTCGGTTGATGAAGCACAGCGACGGAGTGAGCTGTTTGAGTTTCTGTACGATCTGTTACCACTCTATCTGGTGAAGTTCTGTGGTGAACGCCAATCACTGATGAAGTTGAAGGATTTATTGAATTTTATCCCCGATGATTGCTTGCAACGAGATCTGGGCAAGCTGAAACGGGCAACCACCGTTGAACGTTTTTTGTCTGTATTGAATCGTCGGTTTCCCCGCTAATTTTACCCCCTCTTGTTTTGTTTTTTTGAGCCCGCAATTGGTTCAATAATCACTTTAAGGTTGACATAAAAACCTGTCGTAATTGCGGCATCTTAGCCTTCTGACTCCACAGGATATCCACAGGAGATCGACAACATCTTGTGTTGATGTGATAAAAAAGATACTAGATGTTGTGATTTTGTCTTGGGCGTGCCATTGAACTTATGTTAGTCTCTTCGGCGTTAATTACTGTCTTTTGTTATTGTTATTTTTACGGGGATATCAATGGTCGATTTTATTCGTAAGCGTGATGGACGGCTGGTTCCGTACGAAGAAGAAAAAATTTCTCAAGCTATCATCAAGGCGGTCAAAGCTGTCGGTGGGAGTGATTTTGATAAGGCAACGGATATTACCCGTCAAGTCGGCGGTATTCTTTCCGTTCTCTATAAGGATGGCCGGGTTCCGACGGTTGAGAATGTCCAGGATCTGGTCGAGAAGATTCTGATTGAAAACGGTCATGCACAAACAGCTAAAACCTACATCCTTTACCGGAAACAACGTGAGAATCTGCGGCAAACCCGAGAATTCATGCGCGAATCAATCGAGTCCATCGATTCCTATCTGGTTCGTGAAGACTGGCGGGTTAATGAGAACGCCAATATGGGCTATTCGTTGCAGGGACTGAATAACCACATTGCCGCTAACATCACCAGTAATTACTGGCTGAATAAAATTTACCCCGATGATATCGCTAATGCCCACCGTGACGGTGAATATCACATTCATGACCTGGGAATGCTGTCAGTTTATTGTTGTGGTTGGGACTTGAAGGATCTGCTGTTAAAAGGGTTTACCGGCGCTTACGGAAAAGTTGAGAGTGCTCCGCCGAAACATTTCCGGACTGCTTTGGGGCAGGCCGTCAATTTTTTCTATACCCTTCAGGGTGAAGCTGCCGGAGCTCAGGCTTTTGCCAGTTTTGACACCTTGCTGGCGCCTTTCATTGCCTATGACCAACTGAGCTATGACGAAATTTTTCAGTCGCTGCAGGAATTCGTCTTCAATATGAATGTTCCGACCCGGGTCGGATTTCAAACACCATTTACCAATATCACCATGGATATGATGGTGCCGTCGAATATGGCTCAAGAAGCAGTGGTGATCGGTGGTGAATTGCAGGATCGTTGTTACGGCGAGTTCCAGGCTGAGATGGACCTGTTGAATCGCGCTTTCTGCGAAGTGATGATGCAGGGAGATTCTTCTGGGCGGATTTTTTCCTTCCCGATTCCGACCTACAATATCACCAAAGGTCTGGATTGGGAGAGTGATCGCCTGCGCCCGGTTTGGGAGATGACGGCAAAATACGGTATCCCTTACTTCAGCAACTTTGTCAACTCAGACATGGATCCGGAAGATGCTCGTTCCATGTGTTGTCGGCTGAGACTGGATAATCGTGAATTGCGCCGCCGTGGCGGTGGTCTGTTCGGGTCTAATCCAATGACCGGATCAATCGGTGTCGTGACAATAAATCTGCCTCGGGCCGCCTACCTTGCCGATGATAAAACCGATTTCTTTGTTCGCATCAGCAAATTGATGAAGTTGGCATTTCAATCGTTGGAAATCAAGCGTAAGCAGTTGGAGCGTTTTACTGCGGATGGTCTTTACCCCTACAGCAAGTTCTATCTGTCGGCAATTCGTGAGCGGAGCGGCAATTTCTGGGACAACCATTTTTCTACGATTGGCCTGATTGGGATGCATGAAGCCTGTCTTAATCTCCTTGGGACAGGAATCGAAAGTGATGCCGGCCAATCCTTGTCACAAGAAACCCTTGAGTTTATGCGCAAGCAGCTTGAGGCGTTCCAGGAAGAAACGGGGCATCTTTATAATCTGGAGGCAACTCCGGCAGAAGGGACCAGCTTCCGTCTCGCCAACCGTGACCGACAGACTTTTCCTGATATTTTGTGTGCCGGTGATGAAGAACCTTATTATACAAACTCAACCCAACTTCCGGTTGGGATCACAGAGGATATTTATGAGGCCCTGACGCATCAGGATGGGATGCAGACCCTGTATACAGGGGGGACTGTTTTTCATGGATTTTTAGGGGAGCGGCTGGAAGATTGGCGCAGTGCAAGGCTGCTTGTCAAGAGGATTTCAGAAAACTTCCACTTGCCTTACTTTACATTGAGCCCAACATTTACGATTTGTCCGGTGCATGGCTATATCTCCGGGGAACATTTTTCCTGCCCACATCATCAAGACGGGCAGGCGGCATAGGCAGCTTAACAACAGAACTGAAAAGTGAGGAGGATCACGAATGGCAACTAAATGTGATGGTAAGACTGAAGTTTATTCACGTGTGTGTGGGTTTTTTAGACCTGTGCAACAGTGGAATCGCGGTAAAAAGGAAGAGTTTAAGGACCGATCCGAGTATGTGGTCGCAACCAAGGAGCAAAAAAACTGAAATCAATTCGAATTAAAGGTTTTCAGGGGACAAGTTTACTTGATTTCCCTGGTCGGGTGGCTTCACTAGTATTCACTGGTCATTGCAATTTAACTTGCCCATTTTGTCACAATGCCGGGTTGGTTCTGGATCCTGAAAGCTATCCGGATTATCCCCTTGATGAGTTGCTGGCAGACCTGAAAAAGCGTGAAGGTTTTATCGATGGGGTTGTAATATCGGGCGGAGAACCCACCATTGATGCTGGTCTGCCGGCATTTGTATCCCTGTTGAAGGAGAGGGGGCTGCAGGTCAAGCTTGACAGTAACGGATTGGCACCGGATGTTATCAGCGCTTTACTGAAACAGCAGCTGGTTGATTATTACGCGATCGATATCAAGACCAGCCTCAATCGCTACAATGAACTTCATACTATGCCGGTGGCGATCGAGGCATTGCGTAAAACAGTGGCAATCCTGAAACAGGCTTCGGTTGAGGTGGAGTTTCGCACCACCTGTATTCCCCCTTTGGTTGCTGCTCCTGAGATTGATGCCATGGGGGAACTGTTGCAAGGGGCACCACTTTGGGTTTTACAGCAATATGTGCCGCTCCATGCGATGATTGAGGAATGGCAGCATCTGGATGCGTATCATCCCCAGCGGCTTTATGAGCTGGCTGAGCAGGCGGGAAAGTATGTTGATCAAGTTCAGGTACGGGGTATCTGATCAGGATGTTATCCACAAAAAAGCCACGACAAAGCAGCGTGGCTTTTTTGTGCAACACGTAAGTTGGGCATCACCGATCAATCGTCGAATTTGACTTTGTGACAGAACAGGCAACGGAATTTCGAGGGATGGTCTTCTGAAAAGGGAATATTGTCATCATTGTGGCAATCTTCGCAGAATTTTTCAGCGGCTTTTTTTCCATCATTTTTAACGATGTCGTAAAATTTCAAATGAATGTCGTCTTTTGGGACTGGTTGAGTTGTTTCCTCTGGGGCCATCCAGAGAATTATAATAAGAGCCAGTGCTCCTAAAAGAAGGAATATATCGCGTTTTTTCATGAATATCTCCAGTGAGTGTGATCCACTCTGATGCGTAAAAGATCCCGAAAGAATAAAGTTTATTCTGACTTTATAAAGACCAGATAGATAAACAAAGCAATGGCGGCCGCACCTCCTGCAACAAGGATCCAGAGCCCACCCCCCGCAATTCCTTCTACTCCAGTGCCTTTGCCGATTGCCAGGGATACGACCAGAGCAAAACCACCGATGCCGACGAGAAAACCTGCTATTGCTTTCCAACCGATCAAATAAGTAATCAAAATGATGACAGCAAACCCTCCCAGGAACCAGGGGTTTGAACTTAATTCGCCGACGTTCCAATCTTGTAACTGCTGCATGATTTGATCGGTGCGGAAGTAATCAAGATAGTGCTTAATGTTGTCCCAGCTCATTTTTTCTCCTTGACAGAGTTGTAAAGCACGTCACTTTAACAGCTTCTGGATGGACAGAATAGTAGCAAATTGTGTACCGATGTGAAAGGGATAAAAGCCCGTAAATCTTGACTTTACTGAGGAGCTTAACTAGGATGATCCACTTCCTTTACGGATAAAATCCAATCCATAATTTGTGCTGTAAAATAACATGCTGGAGTTTTTGTGCAACATCGTGCAATCGGAGTATTTGATTCTGGAGTCGGCGGATTAACTGTTTTTAAAGAGATTGCCCGTTTGCTGCCACGGGAAAATTTAGTTTATCTTGGCGATACCGCCCGAGTGCCGTATGGCACCAAAAGTGTGGAAACAGTTCAGCGTTATGCGCTGGAAGCTGCACAGTTTTTGATTGATCAGGGGGTGAAACTGTTGGTTGTTGCGTGTAATACCGCTTCAGCCGTTGCTCTGCCTCTGCTGCGACAACACTTTCAGTTGCCGGTTATAGGTGTTATTGAACCAGGGGCTCGGCGTGCCGCAGATAGCCGGAATCGCCGCATTGGAGTTATCGGTACCGAAGGAACCATTAATAGTCAGCGTTATCCTGAAGCTATTCATGCTTTAATTCCTGATGCACAGATCTCTTCAGTTGCCTGCCCCCTCTTTGTTCCTTTGGCTGAAGAAGGTTGGGCAGAGCACGAAATCGCTCGATTGACTGCTCTGGAATACCTACAGCCACTGATGGCAGAGAGCATTGATACATTGGTCCTGGGTTGTACCCATTATCCGCTTTTGAGTAACACGTTGCGACGGGTTCTCGGCGATACTGTAAGCCTGGTTGATTCTGCTACAGAAACAGCGAAGACAGTGCAGCAACTCATTCATCAGTATGATTTGGAAAACCCGAGGGCCGGGGGGCAGCACACTTTTTTTGTGACCGATGTGCCGACCCGCTTTGAGAGAGTTGGCCGAGCTTTTTTAGGGAAGAGTCTCGGACAGATTGAACAGGTGCAAATAGGTTGAAAGTGGTGGTGAGATTATGATGAAAAAATTGTTTTTGAACCTGCTCGGAGTTTTGCTTCTCGGCATTCTGATCGGATATGGTGTCAGCTGGTTTTTTCAGCAGGGGCAGAAAGAGGAAGAGAGTGCTCGCGTTGTTATCGCCAGGGATGTTCCGGTCCGTGAACTGCAACTTTATTTTGTCGCACCGGATGGAACTTTTTTAGTTCCTGAACCTTATGAAACATCGGCTTGTGATGATGATCTTGGCTGTATTCAAGATCTTCTGTCTGGACTGATTTATGGCTCCTCCCAGAATAATCTTCCGGTATTGCCGAAGGAAACAGAAGTTTTAGCCGTTGATGTAGAAAATGATATTGTTCGTATAAATTTTTCCCGAAAGCTTGTTGATTTTCATCCCGGTGGCAGTTTGACTGAACTGCTGACAATCTATAGCGTTGCTAACAGTTTGAATGAAAACTTCCCCTACCTTCGTCAGGTACAAATTCTGGTAGATGGTGAGGTGCTTCAGACTTTAAAAGGGCATGTCCGTATCGACCAGCCCATCTACGCGGATTACAGTTTCAGCGAACCCCCACTGCCAGGCCCCATTCCCGAGGGAGCAGATCAGAACCTGAGTATTGAACAATTAATTCAGAATAACGAGTCCCCCGGGACAGATTGAGATGTTTTTGAATGATCGTTGTGTTGTTTCAGGTTGTTGCGGTATATATGGTTCGCTGATTTATTGGATAACTTTCTGCTTGAGGAATGAGGATGATTGTCGGGTTTAATCATAATATTACCTATAGAGATGTCAGCTTCCATGTTCAGACTGAGGATGGTGGATTGAATCGTCCCCAATTGGTGACCCTGCTTTATCATGGTGGGACAATCATTGCCTCACAAAAGACGAGTTATGCTGATATCGTCAAAGTTGACAATCTGGATCATGTAGTCGAGGAATTAGCGAAGGAACAACATAAAGGGATGTTGCGGCGTGTCACCAAAGGTGAATTTGATGCGCGGATAGTTGAATTTGGCATTCCTTTAGGTGCTGCAGCGGGACAGCCTCCTCTGCAATCTGTTCCGGATCAATTGGAGCCTGAGGTTCAATCTGCAGCAGAATCTGTTATTGCCGATCCTGCTCCAGAGCCGGTGACGATTGTAGAAGAACCAGTTATCGATAAATTCAAGAAATCTCAGTCGTCAGATGAACCTAGTCTGGATGACTTGATTTATGCCTATCTCACCGCTGGGCAAAAGCGGTAAAAAGAATTTTTTAAGATTTGCTCTCCTCTTTTTTCTCTTCTTTCTCCTGATCCATATCATGCAGGTATAAGGTTTGGCTTGGGAAAGCAATTTCCAACCCCATATTGGCAAGGGTTTCCATGATTTTCAGGCAGACATCTTCTCGCGCATCCAGATATTCTCCCCAGACGGTGCTGGTAGTGAAACAGTACACCATAATGTCGAGGGAGGATGCGCCAAAGTCAGTAAAGTTAACCAGAAAAAAATCCTGATGAATCGCTGGGTGTTCCTTCAACATTGTCCGGATGGCGGCAACAGCTTGACGCATTTGCGCAGGAGTCGTGTTATAGGTGACACCGACCGTTAATTTGATCCGTCTTTTGGGCATTTGACTGTAATTATCAATCGATAGATTCATCAAAACACTGTTGGGGATGGTGATCAGGGTTTTGGCAAAGGTGCGAATCCGGGTTGAACGGAAACCTATTTCTTCAACGGTTCCCTCCAAATCATTAGCTTTAATCCAGTCTCCAATGGTGAAGGGGCGATCGAGGAGAATCATCAGCGAGCCAAAAATATTCGATAAACTGTCTTTAGCCGCCAAGGCAACGGCCAGTCCACCCAATCCGAGTGATGCCAGGAGTCCCGAGATGGAATAGCCAAGATTCTGGACTAAAAACAGAATGGCGAGAAAGACAATGAAGACCCGTAAGGTTTTCCGAATAAATGGAACCAGGTGATCGTCCAGAGTCGATTCGGTGCGTCCGGCCCAATGACTCAACCAATATTCCAGTAATGAGACCAAGTTGTAGCAAAACCAGGCAAGATTTGAGGTTAACAGCAGTTGCAGCCCATTCCGTGCCATCTGATCGAGATTGGTGGGCTGCTTTGGGAGTTGAAGAATTTCCACACCGATATAAAGCCCGATGATAATAACGAGAAATTCAATCGGTTTGTTGAGGCTTTTCAGGAAAATATCGTCCGTTTGAGTCGAGGTTTTTTGTGCTGCCTTGAATATTGTTTTCGTGAAAAAATGGGCAATAATCCGCTTAAGGATAAAAGCAATAAACAGCACCGCAAAAACGATAACAAAACGCATTAAACTGATGCCCAGCACTGTTTGATCAATGAGTTGTTGTAAGTAGGAGAGGGTGTCCATCGTTGTTTTGACTCCAGAAGTTAAATAATGAAAATTTCTGTGGGACGTTTTTTTCCCACAAGCCGAGGCCTTTGTCCCGGGCCGTTTTTTCTATTTTTAAAAATTCTTTTTTATATTGAAAGTTGTAACGGCGAAAGACGCTCGCCAGTCCTTTTTCCAGGAGGATCCGGTTCAACATGTCGCCATCGGCGAGATAGACATAGGCAAGAAAGCGGTTGTATTTATCTTTTTCTGTGTTGGCAAACACCAGGCGGACCGTCTGCCCCTTAACCGTTGCCATTAAGTATTTTTTAGCCTGTCGCGCAACCCTGCGGAGTTGCTGCGCTTCAATATTGAATTTTTTCCTATAAAAATGATCACGTGTTGAGGCTTCGGATTCTGGAGAGTCGATGCCAACGAGACGCACCTTGCCAATGTTTTCGACTTTCAGGGTGTCGCCATCATAAACCCATAAAACTTTCCCTGTCACTTCTGCCGCCGGAGATTGTGTCACCAGCAGAAAGAGGAATATAAACAAGAAAAAGACAGGTCTCCCCATAAGTCAACGACCCCAGAGCAGCCGGGCAAAAAAACCGGTGAAAATGCCCCAGACCATATTAGATAAAATGATGAGTAACGGTGTCAGCATTCCGAGATCAAATCCTGCCATCCCTTTGTGGTAAATAGAGGGATAAATATAGAAAAGGGCCGTTATCGACGGGATGAGAGAAAACCAGAGACCTTTGCGCACCCAGTGGCGGCGGTGGCGTGGGATGCCAACGACAAAGAAATAACCCAGGCCCCATAATCCTCCAATAAACATTTGTGGATATAGCTTTGTGAGTTCCAGGGTTTGGATAATCTGTACCCCGATGAGACTGGTGAAGCCCCACTTATTGCATCCCCAGAGAAAGAAACTGCCGGCTAAGGCCCCGAGCATACCGGCAACAAAACAGACCGCAAACAATGCACTACTTTTTGGCATGGTTCCTCCTGAAGCAATGATATTACACTGCTATTTTTCATGTCATAAGGTGTTTGTTGCTGGTAGAACTTCATTCATGCTGCCACTGCGATATCCTTGCAGATCAAGGGTCACATAGTCAAACCCATTTGCCTTGAATGTTGTAACAAGATCAGCATGGAGGGTTTTATCCAATAATCTGGAAATCTCATCATAGCCAACTTCAATTCGGGCCAGTTGATCGTGACAACGGACCCTATAAAATGAAAAGTTATGTAAGCGCAGCCATGTTTCACATCTGTCCACCTGTTGCAGGCGTTTGGTGGTAATTCTGGTGCCATAGGGAAAGCGCGTTGCGAGACAGGCAAAAGGCTGCTTATTCCAGGTTGACAGGTTCAGTTGTCGGCTCAATGTTCGTATTTCATCTTTGCTGAATTTGGCCTCAAGAAGAGGAGATCTGATTTTCAGCTCAGTCACCGCTTTTTGCCCCGGACGGTAATCCTGCTGGTCATCAAGGTTGGAACCATCAAGGAGGACTCCCGAAGAGACCGTGATTGTCTGCAAAAAACGATTGAGCATATTGTGTTTACAGTGATAACAGCGCTGCAGATTGTTTTCGACAAAATCGTTGAGCTTTATTTCACCGCTGTCGACAAATTGTTGACGGACGCCGAATTCATTGGCGAGTTTCCGGCTCTGCTCTATTTCATAGCTTGGGAAAATGGGTGATGTTGCTGTTAAAGCGAGGACTTTATCTGTGCCAAGGGTGTCGCAGGCAACTTTTAACAGGAGGGTTGAATCAACCCCCCCGGAAAAAGCAATAACGGCAGAATTAAAATCTGATAGAATACTTTGCAGGTGTTTGTACTTTTCGTCCAGGCTCATGATGCATCAGATGAAATACATAAAACGATGATCCAGCTCTTTTTCAAGTCCCATCTCCTGCCCTTGCTCACATAAATCCTTTAAGGTGATAGAGTCAAAATACTCCCCTAGAATACGGCTTCCTTCCACCCAGATATGCTGGGTGAGGCACTGGTTGTCAAACTCGCAGGAAGGAGGAGCTTCCCCTTCCTGACGCCGTCCTTTAATACAGTTGACCAGTAATAATTCCCCTTCAGCAGCGAGGACAATTTCTTTGACCGTGATTTCTTCAGCGGGTTTTGTCAAACTATATCCGCCTTGAGGTCCACGCCGGCTTTTCAGTAATCCTGCTTTCTTCAGATCCTGAAAGATCTGCTCAAGATAGCGGGGTGAGATATTCTGCCGCCGGGAAATATCTTTGATTTGCGCTGGTAGAGTGCCTGCATGGAATGCCATATCAAACATGGCGCGGACGCCATAGCGACTTTTCGTAGAAAGTTTCATTGGTTCTCCTCCGTAATATGTTGTATTTGCCAATATAGGAATCTCTACTTATCCTGTCAAGAATAAAGAACACTTTTTAATGGGAGATTTAATCCGAGGTCTTCCCGCAAAAGTGATTGCCAAGACTTATTTTAATAGCCTTGCATGGCTATAGCTCTATAATGGTCTTGTCAGCGGGGTAAAATAAGGTCTGTGTGAAGGGAGAATGTGATGAAGGAATACCCATTTCAATTGGAGTTTCAGGTTCGGGATTATGAGTGTGATATGCAAGGTCACGTGAATAATGCGGTGTACCTGAATTATCTGGAGCATTGTCGTCATGAATTTATCAAAGAGCTGGGCCTGGATTTTTCGGAACTGGTCAAGCGAGGAATCAGTCTGGTGATCATTCGAGCGGAAGTGGATTACAAGTATTCGCTGTGCAGTGGGCAACGTTTTATCGTTGGGGTTGCTCTGGAAAGAATTTCCCCCTTACGTTATCGTTTTATCCAGGATATTTATCTGTTGCCGGAGAAAAAACTGGTGTTACGCGCGCGGGTGACCGGAACCGGAGTCAGCGCCAAGGGGCGACCACAATTACCTGAGGAAATCAGTGCTGCTTTGGATAAAATGTCCTGACCGTATGACCCATCTGACAGCTATGAAGGCACTATTTTGCCTGAATTTTTATGCCTCGACCGGTAAGCTCGACCAAACCATCTTTATATAAACCTCCAACAGCTTTTTTAAAAACCTTTTTGCTCAGTCCGAGCTGATTGCGGATCAGTTCCGGTGGGCTCTGATCATGCAGCGGCAGGAATCCTTCAATCTTGAGAGCGTCCAGAATAACATCCCTGGCATCCTGAATCCCGGCCACTCCAGGACGACGGAGGGTGACATCAATTCTGTGGTCGGCGCGGATGCGGAGAACATAGCCTCTGTGTAATTCTCCCCGCTTCAATCCGACCGGTATCTCATCTTTGTAAAGCAGGGCTTCATAGTGATTATTGACGATCACTTTGGCACCCAAATCGGTAAAAGCCCAGATCAATAGCTCGACCTCTTCTCCTTCTCTCAGGTCCCGATTTTCTTTGACCAGAAACCTTTCCAGCCGGCTGGAAGCAATCGGTCGATTCTCGTGATCATGAAATATGTGGACCAGATAGCTTCTCCCTTCGACCATTTTCTGCGCTTGTTCACTGTAGGGGGCAAGCAAGTCTTTTTCTATCCCCCAGTCAAGAAAAGCTCCGTGAGGGCCGATACTTTGGACATTCAACATGGCGAACTCCCCGACTTGTGCAAAAGGCATCCGGGTTGTTATTTTTTTCTCGTTGTTACGGTCGAGATAGAGAAAGACTTCTACGGTTTCTCCCTCGTTGATTTCGCCGGGACATTCACGCCGGGGAAGAAAAAACTGTTCTTCCTGTGAGTTCAGCCATGCTCCTTCAGGTTCGATACTTTTGATTTTCAATGCATAGCGGTAACCGGGTAATAACATTATTTAGAGCCTTTATCGGTGAGGTGTTAAGAGTTCGTCAAAATTCGTACTCTGCTGATACAGATATAACCTGCACAACAGACCAGGGCCAGTATCATAAGAAAGCCATTCCAGCCAAAGTGACTGTATATGATTCCCGGAGCAAAAGAGCCAATACTTCCTCCCGCATAATAGAAGGCAACATAAAGTCCATTTGTCATTCCGCGATGCTGACTTCCTGCAAGTTGGTTAACCAGTCCCGAAGCGGTTGAGTGAACCAGAAACATCGCGCCACAAAACAGGAACATCATCCCAAACAGAATCCATACATTATTGGTTGCGAGCCCAAGCAAGGTGACGAAGAGGCAGATAAACCCGACACGAAGTGTTGCTGTCTCACTCTTAATCCAGGAGATAAATTTAGGCGCCCCCAGAGATGTGACAATTCCCATCATGTACCCGGAATACATCAACCCGATCCGCAGCTCATTGGCTTGATCGCTTAATTCAGTGAGACGGAAAGGGAGAAAATTCATGACTGCTGCAAAAATCAGGAAAAGACAGAATACACTGAGGTAGACAGATAAGAATGCCGGCCTTCTCAAGACCTCAAAAAGAACCTTTGGTTTTGGCCGAGTGGCCCTTATGCCATCGATTTCCGGGAGCCGGAAAAGAGTCAGGAAGCCAATGCACAAGGTGAATGCCAATGCCAGAAAGCTGAATCGCCAACCGAATAAGTTGGCGATCAAACCAGAGGTTGCACGACCGATAAAACCACCAAAAATAGTTGCTGCAATATAGATGGCCATAACACGCTGAATGGTATCAGCCGAAGAACGCCCGGAAAGATAGGTCATTAATGACGTTAAAATAGCCGGAACCAGCAATCCCTGGATAAGCCGAATAAGGATTAATATTGAAAAACTGGATGTCCCGGCAAAACAAAGCTCGGTCACGACCAACAAAGGGACTGTGATTTTCAGCACCCGGATTGGTGAGATCGTTTCGAGAAGGTAACCATAGGCAAGAGGAGCGATAGCCAGGGGAATGAAAGTGACAGTTGTCAGTGCTGCTGCTGCTTCCCTGCTGATGTCAAATTCAAGGCTCAATACCGGCAATAATGGCTGGGGTGCATAGAGAACTGAAAGAACCATGATGGTATTAAAGATGACCGGTAGTATCTCTGAATATTTACGCAATGACATTTTGATTGACCTGGGTTTGCAAGCTATAGGGTTTATTCTTTGTCTGTAGCAGAAGACGGTATGACTGTACAGGAATAAGAGTTGATTTGAAGAAATAGTATTTCTTTTGTTACTGTGATGGCAATCACAGACGTAAGTAAAGTCATTCAGTAAAATAACTTTATTTGAAGATAATTATCAAGATCAATAAGTAATTATCCCGTTTACATGGCAGCTGACAGAAACCAGCCGCCTGAGAAATAGAATTCGGCAGGTTCTTTTCTCAAAAAAATGGCGTGTGAGAGCGCTTTTGACTCAGCGGGGGACGACCTCCTTTCCCCCGCTCTTTTTTGTTTGGTTTGTTTTATCGTCCTTTTATTCCGCTCTGAGGCAATTTTTTTCTCAGTCTGTTTCTTCTTGAAAATGACTTTTCTATTGCGCCACAGCCAGTCGTAAAAGCCGGTAACGAGGTTACTTAGAAGGAGACCCTCCAATGGGGATGAGTATCCACGTGTATGTTCCCAACCATTGCTGAAAGATACGACCGTTGTGAAATTCAACTGGTCTGTCCGTGATTCTTGTCACGAAAATTATGATAATTATCAAAATCGAATTCGATGGACGAAATATTTTGTGTCGGATGTGACGGGAATCACGGTTTTCCCGCCGTGCAGGTGCTATTAGATATCCGGATGACAACAGATCCCAAGATTTACGGGAAAGTAATTCATTGTCGCTTGACTGATTTGACGAAATTGGAGTGAATAAATTCGATGGTAAATTTGAGATTGTTACGGCGGAGGGGACTTATTACTCTGCTTTTTTTGATGCTTCTGGTCCCAGCAGTCCAGGCGGAGAGGCCGCTGGAGGAACTGGCCTTTAATACGTTGCAGAATAAAAAAAAGATACAAAAGATGACAGAGACCTGGAGCCAAGATGAGAAAAAGATGGTCGCTGAAATTGAACAACTGGGGGCTCACTTGGATCGTTTGCGGTCTCAGTCCGAGCAAGCCCGACAAGCTCTAGAGGTAGAAGAAAAGCGAATTATGCAGCAACGTCATCGTTTAATCGAATCTCAAAAGCTTCGGGAAGGATTGCTTGAGTGGTTGCAGGATGTTGCTCGACGATATGCGGCAGAGGCTGAAAAGGGACTACCCTTTCTAGCTGTCGAGAGGGAAAAGCGTCAGGCTGATCTGGAGATTGCTCTGGTCGATCCATACACGCCACTGTACGAGAAGTTCCGCAGGGTTTTTGAGGTGCTGCTGGTAGAGACAGAGTTTGGTTATAGTAGTGAAGTGTATAGGGACAATATTGTTCTGGAAGGAGAAAGTTTGCAGGTTGATCTGTTGCGAGTTGGCCGTACAGCATTATTTTTTCGGGCCCCGGACGGTTCTGGGAGCGGTTTTTATAATCCTTCGACTCAGCAATTTGAGTTGTTTTCTGACTCCTCTGTTGATCTGTCCCCGGCCTTTACGCTTGTCCGGCGCGAAGCGGCTGCCGAGATGGTCTCCTTGCCTATGGGGAGAATTATTCTGCCATGAGAGAGTTTATACAGTACTCCGTTGTTTTTCCCTGCATATTGCTTATCTTTTGTGTCGTCCCTCAGTCTTCACGGGCAGCTGATATTCGCGCAATTTATGGTCGGGTTGCAGCGGAGCTGGAAGCGAGTCAAAAAACAAAGGTGGCAACAGAGGCGGGGATTCAGCTGCAAAGAAATAAGTTGAAACAACAGCTCAAAGAGATGAGGGCTGCGGTTGCGAAGCAGGAACAGGAGTTGCAGCAACAGCAACTAACGCTGAAGCAGCGCCAGCAGGAGTATTCAAAGCTGACTTCTGAACAGGCCAACGATGCCGAACTGATGAATAATCTGGCGGCCTCTGTTCGGGTGAGTGCAAAGCAATTGCAGGAACTTTTGATTCGCTCTTCGCGAACCTCGCTTGATCGGCAGCGTCCTGAGTCTCTCAATAAAATCCTTAACGCCGACTATTTCCCCGGTCTCGCTGATATGCAGCAGATGGCGGAACTTTTTTTGACGGAAATGAAACAGGTCGGTCAAGTTTCATTCCAGCCGATGCCGATCGTTGGTCTATCGGGTATCAACAAAGAGGCTCTTGTTCTTATGGTCGGGCCCTTTTTATCCGTCTATCTGGAGGAGGGTGTGCCGCAGTTACTGCGCTTTGACAGCAGCATGCGTAGCCTTGTTCAGGTTGAAGCCAAGCTTCCTTGGACCGTCTCCCGAGCCCTTAAAAAATATCTTCAAGGGGAGAGCGACATAGTGCCGGTAGACCTGTCTGCGGGTGCAGCGCTGGAACAACTTGTCCGCAGGAAAAGTTTTACGGATCGGGTTCAGGATGGTGGAGTCCTTGTCTGGCCAATTCTTGCTCTTGCCGTCATTGCGCTTATGATCGGTCTGGAACGTGCTTTTTTCCTCAAACGGGTTCACGATAATACCGACCGAACAATGGGAGAAGTCAATAGCAAGGCCATTCAGGGAGACTGGGAAGGTTGCCGAAAACTGGTTCAGGGGCGAAAAAAAACACCCGTTTACAATGTCGTCAGGGCTGGCCTGAGGATGCGGCATGAGGGTCGCGATGTCCTTGAAAGTGTTCTCCAGGAAGCAATCCTCAAGGAGCTTCCTCGATTGGAGCGGGCTTTGCCGTTGTTGAACATTATGGCTGCTGTTGCCCCACTGTTGGGATTGTTGGGAACCGTGACGGGTATGATCGGGACTTTTGAAGTCATCAATATTTATGGGACCGGCGATCCGCGGATGATGTCTGGAGGGATTTCTGTGGCTCTGGTGACCACAATGCTTGGATTGATGGTGGCTATTCCAATTATGCTGGTCCATGCATTTCTCAGTCGTCAGGTTGAACATATTGTTGGAGATATGGAAGAAAAAGCAGTTGTATTGACTAATATCATTCATCTTCACGGCCAGAAAAAAGGAGATTTGCCTCATGTTTCCACTGCCTGAATTCATCAGTTCAGGGCAGGAATTTGGTGCTCAGTTATATGATTATTTCAAAGATGGTGGCCTCATCATGTACCCCCTTCTTCTGGTTGCCGTCTACATGTGGACACTGATTTTTGAGCGGATATTTGCATTTCACCGTCTGGAATTCAGAGATATTGAAATGACGGATCTGTTACAGGGGTATCGCGACGGACGAAGCTTTCCGTTTAAAACCGGGCTCCGGGCACAGATTGGATATTTTCTTTGCCGCCACCAGACTGAAGATCGTTTTTTGAATCGACGCCTGCTGGATCAGTGCTGCATGCAGCTGCGTCCAGGAATTAATCGTAACATTATGCTGATAGCCGTCCTGGCGATGGTTTCTCCATTGCTTGGTTTGCTGGGAACGGTGACCGGGATGATTACAACTTTTGATGTCATTGCCTTGTTTGGAACCGGAAACGCCAGAGCTCTTGCCGGAGGAATATCCGAGGCGCTGATCACCACTCAGAGTGGTTTGCTGGTTTCAATCCCAGGAGTTTTTTCCAGTGCAGTTCTTACTTTGCGTGCTCGGAGGCTGCAGTTGCGATTGGATGAGTCAATGACAACATTGAAACGGATTGTTTAGTTCTATGATAAGTGTCAGGCAGCATTTACGCCATAAAGGTGGAACCTCAGAAATCAATATTTCACCGCTGATAGATCTGGTCTTTTTGTTATTGATCTTTTTTATGGTGACTACAAGCTTTGTTCGGGAAACCGGAATTGATGTTGATCGCCCGACAGCAAGCACAGCAATTGCTTCCAAAAACAGTAATGTTCTGGTTGCGGTCAGTCATGATGGAGAGGTTTTCTTTGATGGACAGCGGGTCGATGTCCGGACGGTGCGTAGCCATATCGGTCGGGCAATCGCCGAGAACCCGGGTGCAGAGGTGATTGTTGTCGCCGATAAGGATAGTCGTACCGGGCTTGTTGTGCAGACGATGGATCAGTGTCGCCTAGCCGGAGCAGATCGGGTCAGCTTGGCTGCCGCCGACAGTGGAGTGAAGCACTAGATGGGAGCAACCCCCAGAGCTATTATTCTGGCCAGTTTTCTTCTGGCTCTGTTTGTTTGTTTTTGTCTGTTTGCTTTGATTCCACAGTTGGCACAGCATGAAGCACCTCGTGAATTGCCTGTTCGTCGAACCGCAGCTCGTTTTTATGTTGAACCTCCTCCCGAACCGGAGATCCCTCAGAAACAGAAGAGAGTTGAAGAAAAAAAACAGCAGCTAACGCAGAACTTACAACCCAAAGTTTCGCCTAAGCCCCATTTGTTACAGCCTCCTGAATTTGATTTTCAGCCTCCCGATGTCAATTTACAGATGGCCACCGGGGTTGCTATGGTCCCTTCTGCTGACCTGTCAGGTATTTATCCGACGGGAGATTTGGATCGTACGCCGGTTATCAGCTTTCATGTCAAGCCACTCTACCCCTATCGGGCCAAACGGATGAATATCAGCGGCCATGTCATAATCCAGTTTGATGTTGGTAGTGATGGATCTGTCGGTGCTGTAAAAATCCTTGAATCTGTTCCCCCTGGGGTGTTTGACGACGCGGTGTTGCAGGTCGTACCAAAATGGCAGTTTCAGGCTGGTGAAATCATGGGGAATCAGGTTGTGACCAGGATGGTGAAGAAAATTATTTTTAATCTGGAGGATTGATGCGATGCACAGATTTTATCTGAGAGATGGTCTCTACCTGTCATTGTTTGTCGGGTTACTGTTTTTGCCATGTAAACCGGCCCTTGGAGTCTGTGAACAACACGGGAGTCTGAAAGTTGTCCGGCTGTTAGAACAGGTCGATCAGGAGCTGTCAGCCAATCAACCTTTGGCTGCACAGCAGCGATTAGAATTGTTCAAGCTGAAATATGCAGATGAACAACACTATCTGATAGATTATCACCTCGGCAATCTGTACAGCCGGTCGGGGCAGCTGGAAAAGGCGTTATCCGCTTATGATGCAGCGCTGAGTGGCTGTGACCAAGAGCCAGGGATCTGGCAGAACCGTGGGAAAATTGCCTGGGATTTAAAACGCTATCCAGTGGCTGCGGACTCTTTGTCTCGCGCCTACGAACTTGATCTGAACAAAGAGCCTTCCCTCTTGTTTCATACTGCAATCGCTAGGATCTATGCAGATCAAAAGGATGTTGCTCTCAATCTACTTGAATATTTGATTGGAGATGTGCCGGAAGCTGTTCAGGACATCTGGTTGGAAACCTACACCAATCTTTGCCTTGAACTCAAACAGACTGATCGTGCGCTGAAACATCTGACTCATTGGCACCGCCATTTTGAAACCCGTAAAGTTTTTTGGCGTTTACTGGCGATATTGCATGTCCAGTTGCGTCAATATGAAGAAGGCGCCGCCAACCTCAAGGTTTTAGCTGCTTTTGAACCGTTGAACAAAACTGATAAAAAACTTCTTGCCGACCTGTTACTGCAGGTCAATATCCCCTTGGAAGCCGCTGAACTCTATGAGGAGCTGTTGACTGAAAACCCTACAGAACAGCAATTACATGAGCAGACAATTATATGCTATCGCCTTGGTTTGCAGCCTCAAAAAGCACTTGATGCCATCGAGCGGGCACTTGTTGTCTATCGTTCAGTTGATTTGCTGCAGACCCAGGGAGAGATTTTTTTTGATCAGGGTCAATATAAGCAGGCTTTTCAAGTCTTTGAGCAACTGCTGCAGCTGGATTCTGATAAAGGCATCGCTTATCTTTATCAAGGCTATTGTGCGTTACGGATGGAAGACCTAGCTTTAGCCCGAAAGGTTTTGACCAGGGCTTCCAGCTATAAGAGCGAACGGAAAGAAGCGAAACGCTTACTGGAATGGATGAACAAGGGGTAGGTCTTCGTTTTTGAGAGGCGTTCGCAGAACCGAATCGATACGGAAATTTGATTTACGTCTAAAAGATTGAGTGAACCCCTCTTCGGTTCTGACTCTTTTAAGGTGGGATGCTTGAGTAGGGGGGATCCTCCCCCCCATCAAAAACAATAATGGATTATTTTAATTTTTAGTTACAAAAGTCAGAGTAAAACTGTAGCGGGTTTTATCATAGGGAATATTGTTTACGCTTCCCCCCTCTTCAACAATGGCTGTAGCCAAGACCAGGTAGCGCCCGGCTTTATTGACATCCAGGGTTACCCGACCTTTTTTGTCGGTGGTGTAAACCTGTTTCTGTAAATCAGGATCATAAACATTGATTTCTGAAGCGGGAGCCGGGACGCCGTTCAGCAGCAATGTAAAGGAATGATCATTGGACTGCTGCGTAACTAAATCCAGCGGCAGTTCTTTTCCGGTGAGCGAAGGACTGTTACGAGCCAGAAAAACGGTTCTGATGATCTCCTCTGCAGTTCTGGTCTTGCGTGGATTCATGGCTTCAATAAGGGCAATGCCGCTCGGTGTTGCGATGTTTAATTCAATATGATCAGCTTGTCTCTGCCGACTTAGTACCGTTCCCCCCGGAATAATTTTTTCGGCTTTGATTATGTCCAGGCGGTCGCCTGTTTTTTCCAGTATCTGGGTATCATAGTGGCCGAAATAAACCCGGACGGGACCATCGCCATCACGCTCCAGCCAGAGGTTATGAGCCTGAACCTGAGTACTGAAAACAAGAGCGGTCAAAAGACATAAAAATATTTTCATAATGATTCCTTTATTCAAAGAAAGAAAAGAAGCTAAAGCGTAGGGTGCGCCGTTTAATCCACGGCTTCCCCTAAGGGTTTATCAATACTTATGATTGCATCTGGTTTTGATTTTTTGAACAGCAGATAAAGTCCTGCTCCGACGCCGATTGTCAGCAGGCCGGCAACACAGACGACCGGCCTGCTGGAGAGTGTGTAGGCGATAATCCAGAGATTTCCGCTGATAAAGATAAGTGGGGTCAATGGGTAGCCGAGCGTTCGGTAAGGTCGTACCAGCTCCGGTTTTTTCCAGCGCAGAAAAAACAGCGCCATCACCGTCATAACTGCGGTCAAGGAGAGAGTAAATCCGATATAGATCAACAACGTATCGTAGGCTGCACAGAGGATCATAAAAACAGCAACAGCCGCCTGAAAAAAGATGGCTGCTGCCGGCGTCTGGTGACTGGTGTTGACAATACCAAAACGTTTAAAAAACAGGCCGTCACGGGCCATGGCAAAATAAACACGCGGACCAGCCATAATCATGGCACTGAGTACGGATAACAAACCGATAGCAATAGCCATGGAAAACACCTGTCCTGATTTTTCACCGAACAGTGCTAACGCAGCCTCTTTACCGACTTCCAGGCTCCCGGTCATGGCCGCCGGCGGCAGTGCATAGACGAAAACCGCATTCAGCAGCATATACAAGGTGATAACCAGAAGTGTTCCCATAATCAAAGATAAAGGAAGATTGCGTCCAGGGTTACGGATCTCTCCACCGAGGTAAGCCGCGGCATTCCAGCCGCTGTAAGCGAAAGAGATAAAAATCAGTGCGACAGCGTAGCTGGCCGCATTACCCGTGGTCGTGTCGAGTGCCAGATTGAAATGAGTCATGTCGCCTTTGCCCAGCAACACGGCACCGGCAATAAAGGCTGCAATAAACAAAACCTTGATGAATGTCAGCGAATTTTGGATTCCGGTGCCCAGATTCAAACTGTGATAGTGCACCAGCGAGAAAAAGAGCACCGCCATACAGGCCATGAGAGTTGTTGGCGATAAGACCAACCAGGTTTTCTGACCGCCAAACTGCAGCCAGGGGTCAGCCCCTGTGCCGAGAAAATAAGTGGAAAAGGCAATTGCCGCCGCCGCAATTGGTGCGGAAAATCCGACAATCAGTGAAATCCACCCGGAAAGAAAAGCCGGAAACGGGCCAAATGCTTTGTGTAGATAGGCATATTCACCTCCTGAGCGGGGCAGCATGGCCCCCAACTCCGCATAGCAGAGTGCTCCGGTCAGGGCAAAGATGCCACCAATAAACCAGCAGACCAACATCACTTTGGCGCTCCCCGTTTCGCTGATAATAAAGCCGGAAGTCGTAAAAATTCCACTGCCGACCATGTTTGCGACGACCAGAACTGTTGCCGACAGCAACCCGATATTCCGTTTCAGCCCCTCAGATGTCGTATTTTTTTCCATATTAATTTTCTCCACCGGCGACTGACCTTGATCAAGCAGACGGTTTGTCAACACTTTCAGCCTTTGATCGATTCGCCGATATAGAGAAGATAGGCACCAAGGTCGATCCCCTTGATTTTTTCACTGAGGGTCCCAAGGGTTGCTATCACAACCTTTTCTCTGCTTGATGATCCGGCGTTGGATACTATCGCCACGGGAGTTTCCCGGGGGACCTTGGCGCTCATGGTGTCGATGAATTTTTCCAGATCACGGACCATGAAGAGGGCCAGGGTGACACCTTCATTGACCGCCCCAGCCAGAAAATCATCACGGCCATGAGCCAAGGATCCAGAGGTCAACATAATCGCTCTGGACTTGCCGCTGACAACGCTGGTTTGTAACGCGGCGTTTGCCGCATTGAAGCTCGAGATCCCGGGAATCACGACCGGCTTAAGATCGGAGAACTCTTTCATATAGCCGATTTGCGGACCAAAAATAGTCGGATCGCCGTTATCCAGAATGACGACATTTTTTCCGGCAGCGACTGCGGTACGAATGAGCTTCCGATTCTCTTCCCGCAACTTAGCTGCTGCTTCTGCAGATCGACGTGGTTTAGCCCCGCCCTCGCCAAATAAACCATGCTCGGCCTCATAGACAGGTTTTCCTTTGAGGAGCTCAGGGTGGCTCTCTCTTTTGCCCATGGAAAAAAATAGATCTGCCGATTCAATGGCCTTACGAGCGCGTAGAGACATGTTCTCGGGGTCACCGGTTCCCATGCTGACAAGAGACAAATTTCCATTGGCTGCATGGACGGTTCCAGCTGCCGACAACAGGGCCAGGCATATAAACGCCATAAGAGGAATGAGACGAAAAAGATTTAAATTATTATTCATGATCAGATATCTCCTGTTTTATACAAATGAATTCATCAAAACTGAGTGGGTCTTATAGCTGTTTGGCTAAAACAGCACCTTGTAAACCATCCCGATGCGAATATCGCGCCCCGGTTCCGGAGTCGCAGTATCGTCGTCTCCTGAGGAGGCTTGACTTCTGTATTGTTCATCCAGCAAGTTGAGGGCAGCCAGGGTTACAGTTATTTCCTTAAGGAAGGAAGGGGTCAGAACCATCTGGGCATTGTGCAAGGTATAGCCATCGCGCTCAACATCATCCCGGTCCAGTGATGCCACGTGTTTCAAAGTGTAACCCAAGCCCAGAGTTGCATTCAGATTCCAGAAATTATCCCATACCAGAGTGTCTCCGGCTGAAGCAGCCATACGGCGGGAAAATGCGATGGCGTTACCGTCTTCATCTTCAGCCACAGCATGGGTGTAACTCAGATTGGTGTCAAATCCACCTGAGCTCCAGCCAAGCTTAGCCTCATACCCTTTTGAGGTTACAGGATCTTCGTTATAAAAACCCGAAACAGGCAGTCCCCGTCGACCACCAACCTGAAGAATCAGGTTCTCAATTTCCGTGTCAAAAAAAGCCAGCTTCAGGTGGAGACGATCGTCTTCTTTCACCAGTCCTTCAGCACCATAGCGGATTCCGTACTCATAGGTTGTCGAGCTCTCCGGCTGCATGTCTTTAGCGTAATTGTCTTTGCCTTCGACCTGATTAATTGTTGCGTTTGCCTCTGTGTCAGCCAGCCATCCGATCGGGATAATCCCTTTGGCTCGCGTTGCTTCACCATACGAAGCAAAAGCAGTAAAACCACGCCCCATGTTGACTTCTGCGCCGACATTTGGCGAAATTTCGTCACCGTTGATGTCAACATCCCTGAACGTTGTATCGTAGTTGTCAAACCGCGCTCCGAAAGAAAGTAAAAAGCGTGAAACAGTTACCCGGTTTTGCAGATAAACCCCCAGATTTTCAACTTCAATATTCGTGACATCACCGACCTCTTCTCCTTCTTCATGACTCCAATCGAGGCCGTAGGTGAGGGCATGATCTGTCTTTCCGACAGCAAACCGCGACGTGTTCCGCATGTCGATACCAAGGCTGTCGCTGATGGTTTCAGTGCCGCTTCTGTCAAGACTTTCCTCGCTATGATAAGCATTAAATTTCCAGTCGATCAGGCGATTGCTTTGGGGCGTGAAGCGATGTTCAAACGTATAGGTATCGCGTTCGCTGACCTGGTGCGTCGGTGTTCTGGCGGTTCCATCACCATAAGTCCAATCACCAGTGTAGAGGCCTTCATCCTGATGATTTTCAACGCTGAGCCGCAAACTATGCCCTGCCAGTTCCAACAGGCTCAGCTTGAAAAACAGATTGGTATCTTCTCCGTCAGAGCCAATAATGCGGTTTCCATCGCCGTCCTTGTAAGTATCAAAGTCAGATTCAGAGTAATTCAACAATAGCCCGAGATGCTCTCCAGCTCGCCCAAAAACACTTCCACCCATGGCTAGACCGCGATCAACAGAACTGTACCCGCCCCGCATGACTGCACCAGCCTGGTTTTCAGCCGGAAGAAGATCCTGGGCGTCAACAGTTTCGAACCTGATACTGCCGGCTAAAGCACCCGGGCCCTGGTCAGCTGTTTGCATCGTTTGGACCTCGATTTTTTTCAGCAGGTCGGTACTAAGACCGCCAATATTTCCACGATGCTGAAAATGATTCATGCCCTGACTGGCGCCATCGATAGTCACATTCAAATTTGATGCTTCAATTCCACGAACATAGATCCGCTGGGCAGCTCTTGACCCACCGCCAATTTCTATAGAGGACTCCGAACGAAAAACATCTTTCATATCTGTTGCCAGATTGCGTTGCAGTTGCTTTGTGTCGATTTCAGAAACAGCTGGGCCCTGTTCTCCCTGTGCCGTGACCACAATTGTTGATATGTCCTTAGGGCTCCCGTTGGCTTGTGCTGTTGCTCCAATAGGGAGCGTTATTGCCAGTGCCAATGATAATATTTGGCCTCCCCGTTTCAGATACCTTTCAATCATCTCTTCTCCTCGTTAAGGGTGGTTGAACAATCCATAAAGCATGTCAAGTTTTAAATCATTGTTTTGGGGGAGGTTATAGCAGCTGTGTGTGTCTTTAAGCTGTGACCCTCGTCACGGTTATGATTTTTATATTCAAAACGGTGCAATGGTCAGAGAAGGCGGGAGCGGTTGGGAACTTCGCTTTGTTGGTGCATTGTGACCGAGAAGGGGAAGCTTCAGAATTGTTGTGATGTTTTGGCCAGGTGATGAATAAAATTGCTGGTTGTTTTGAGCTCAGCGTCCTCCTCCTCTCTCTTACTCCGCAAAATAAACGTATTATAGGTGTTGTTAATTTATCATAAAATAATATTGAAAATTATTATCAGTTGCGTGACTAAAATCACAGATTATTACCGTGGTATTGAGTATTTTCCTTTTTTAAAAAAGGAGGATGTTATGGGTAGAATATTGCCGATTCAGGCGATTCTTATGATGGGTTTCTGGGTTGCTGCTGCGACTGTTGGGGCTATTGAGGTCCCAGCTGTTGGCGCGGATCAAATGGTTGTGACCGCAACGATGACACCCAAGGAGTTAACAGATGTTCCCGGTGCTTTTGAGGTGATAACTGCTGAAGAAATTGAGATGACGGGGGCTGAAACCTTAGATGGAGTGTTGGAAGGTGCCCTCGGGGTGGTTCTTGAATCGGTACCGGGGCGAGGGAGGATTCCACAAATCAGGGGGCTTTCCAATAAACGGGTATTGATCCTCATCGATGGAATGCGTTTTTCCAGTGGTTTCAGGGACACAACGGTTGATGTCAGTGAGATTTCAACAGAGTTTGTCGAACGGATAGAGATTGTTCGTGGCCCAAGTTCAGCGTTATATGGCAGTGAAGCCATTGGCGGTGTCATTAATATCATCACCAAAAGTCCACCTTCGGATCCCTCCGGCAGTCTTGCGGTGCGCTATGGAACAAACACCTATGGTGAAGCCGAGAATACTGTGGTGAAAGGTGCGGTCGGGAGTACTTTCGGTTCGCTGGGAATTATCGCTTATGGGTATGCCAATGGTAGCGATGAATTTGACCGCCAGTATGATGATTATTTTTCTGACATTGATGATGAGGCCAGGTATTCAGGTGGCATCAAGCTTCATCTGGATCTTGCGGATGAGCATCGAATCAGTATGGGTGGGTACTATAACGAGACCTCCAGGGAGGGGTTGAGGCCTAAGAACAGCACCATAACGGATCGCGATGCCGATAGTGACCGGACAAATGCATTTATTCAGTACGCTGGCCACATTGCTGGGGCCAGTGTCATGTTGCGCAGCTATTATTCTCAGTTTCAGCTGGACCGAAACTATACTGATATTGGTGGGATGAACCCGAATAACCGCTATGCCTATGAAGAGTTTGATATTAACAACGAGTTATATCAGGTTGAAGGACAGGTGAGTCGGGTCTTTGCCGTTAATCACCTGCTCTCTCTGGGGCTTGAATACCGCGAGGAGATGCGATCAGGTGTAGAA
This sequence comes from uncultured Desulfuromusa sp., assembly GCF_963675815.1. Taxonomy (NCBI): domain Bacteria; kingdom Pseudomonadati; phylum Thermodesulfobacteriota; class Desulfuromonadia; order Desulfuromonadales; family Geopsychrobacteraceae; genus Desulfuromusa; species uncultured Desulfuromusa sp. The sequence goes on along the minus strand of NZ_OY776574.1, from coordinate 745,345 downwards.
AATCGCGGAGAGACAGAGGTTGATGAAACTATCGATAACAGTGCTGTCTTCATTCAGGATGACTTTCAGCTATTGACAGGGTTGCAAGTGACGGCAGGTCTGCGTCTGGATGATCATTCAGACTTTGGCTCAGAGGTCAGTCCGCGCATAAGCTTGATCTATGCGATTCGTGATAATTTGCGTTTTAAGGCCTCCTATGGTGAAGGGTTCCGGGCTCCATCGTTATATGAGCTGTATGTTGAAACCATTAACATGCAGGGAGATGTGATGCCCAATCCCGATTTGAACCCGGAACGATCGAAGAGTTACGAAGCCGGAATTGAGGGGGAGTTCGGTCGCTTTACCGGTAAAATCATGATTTTTAAAAACGCTATGGAGGAGATGATTACCAAGGTGAGGACGGGCTCCAGAACCTCAGGATCAAAAACCATACCGATCTATGAAATGGGGAACGTCGAGGATGCTTATACTCAAGGGGGTGAACTGGAAGCCAGACTTCAGCTTTCTGATGTGTTGAGCTTGACGGGAAATATGATTTTTATTGAGTCTGAAAATGATGAAACAGGTGATGATCTACTGGATGTCCCGGAAATTAAATCATATCTTCGGTTGGCTTATCTTAACGGCTCGGCGGGTTTTAAAGGTAACCTGCGGATGAATTATATTGGTCGCCAGTTTATCGCTGCCGACAATCGGGTTGGTGGCTATACCGAATGGGATATTTATGCAGCAAAATCTATCCATAAGAACTTTGAGATATTTGCTGGTATCGATAATATTTTTAATAAGACGGTAAGTTCCACGGCCTCTCGGGGTGGGTTCTACTATGGTGGCGTTAAGGTAATCTTTTAGTTGTCGGCAAATTGTGATGGTTGCAGTTGTTATAATGGAAGTATCTGTTCGTAAGTGATAGTAAGGAGAACTTAAGTGAGACGTGTCAATAGGCTGTTGATGTTTTTGGGTGTTCTGCTTTGCCTGGTTTGGAGCATGGCGGCGGAGGCCGCTCCCAAGCAGGAATTAGATAAGGAGAAAATTAACGCCATTATTCTCGGGGACCGACTGGCTACGGTCGCTTATCATTTGGGAGTTGTACCTGAGGCGTTGGTGGCAAGGTGCGTGTGGCCCGCAGTGACAAAGGGCGAGCTAAGTCATATAAAGAGGCTGGGTTGCCCTAAGAGAGCAACGGTCAAAGACAAAAAACTGGTTGCTGAATTTGCTGAAAAAAAAGGGATAAAACGAATCCTGATTGAAAATACAGGGGACTTTTGTCGCTACATGCCCGATGCAAATCCGATGAATATTATTCCGCTTCTACAGGGCAAGGATTTAGAGCTGGAAGTCGTGGATTTTAACCAGGGTCTGGAGTCAGCGGTAAGAGCTACAGGTAAGTTGCTGCATCGGGAGACAGAAGCGGAGGCTTTGTTGACCACTTATGCTTCTGCCTTGGGAAGGGCAAAAAAGAGATTGCCCGAGGGCGGATTAGGGAAAAAAGTTCTGATTCTGAATGGAATCATGGTTGGGAAAACAGGCAAATCTTTTATTCAGGTGGAAGCTGCTGAAGGGTATTCGGATCATTTCTTTCTCGATCCTATGGGCTGCGAGAATGTCGGAAACCTTTTAATCGGCAGGGGGAAAAAGGCAAGCAAGGGGTATTTTACATTACAGAATATAGCTGATATTGCCAGAGCTGATCCTGATATTATCATTGTTACAGGTGAATCCTTTCCGGTGGAAAAAGCCCTGGCTGGGGCGGCCAGAAAAAATCCGGCATTGAACCAGGTTACGGCACTGAAAAATCATGAAATTTACAGCCTTCCGGCTTATATGGATGGGTCAGTATTGGATTATCCTTATTTGCTGATGTTGTGGACAGGGGCGCTGTATCGTTGATGAATACTTTTTTCATTTTCACCAGCTTTGTGATGGCGATCACGGACTGGCTTGAATCGACGTGTTAGTAATTATTATAAGATTATATGGGGGGATGGTCGTTTGATTTAAAAAATGCTGGAGGGATGGAGATGGAAAATCAAGATTGGATTCGTGAGTCTGTGAGAAGTCGAAAAAAAACTTTTGTTCGACGTATGGCAATGCTGATTGTTTTTGGTTTTTTTTCTGGCAAATAGCTGGAGGATTCTTAGGCCCCAGTGTTTCAGCGGTATCTTCTGAGCGTTATTGCGGCTCTGCTCGAAACTATAATTTTTCTGATTGTTCAGGTGGCTGACAGCCATCTGCTACAGCGGGAAGGGCGATTGTGGCAGGTTGCTCTTTTTGGCATCACAGTGTGCAAGCACACTCCTTGATTGGCGGGGGATGTCCTCCCTTCCCCCGCTTTTTTGTTGCTGCTGATGGTTGCAGCGCTTGACGCTAATCTCTTCATATAAATGATTTTGTTTTTCATTTTCTTTGCTATCTGTGATTCTGATCACAGACTTCCTGTGTGAATATATTTATCTTTCGCGCGAAGTTTCATTTTGGTTCTGGGTCGCCATGAGGCTCCCATAGTGGATTCTGAGAAAGGGAAAGATTGATGAAGATGATTGCGGGTTTAACCCTCTGTGGGTTGATATTGTTTCCAGTGTTTGCGTTTGCCGAGGATGGATCATTGGCCGGACGGGTTACGGCTTTGGAAGAAGCTTTGAGCCAAGGTGTTGTTCAACAGGTGCAGTTTTCAGGTGCCATTGAGGCAGAGATGGGCTACAGCTCCGGCTATGATGATGTCAAGGAGAGCGATGTCGACTTAACGACCCTGGAGTTGGGGGTTGATGTGGTGTTAGCCGATTATTTCTCTGGCTTTGCCCTAATGAAATGGGAAGAGGATGGCGACGAAGGCGTCTTTCTTGATGAGGGTGGTGTTGTCCTTGGGAGTGTTGATGGATATGGTGTTGCGGTAACGGCTGGTAAACTCTACGTCCCGTTTGGTGTTTATGAGACCGGTATGATTAGTGATCCTCTAACTCTGGAATTAGGTGAAACACGGGAAGGAGCGGTGGTTGTTGATTTTGGTGCTGGTGGCTTTTACGGATCCGCATATACTTTTAATAGTGCCGTCAGTGATGATGACGAAGACGATATGATTGATGCTTATGGTGTCTCTGCGGGATATCTGTTTGAGTCTGATGAAGCCAGTATTGACCTTTTGCTCGGTTGGATCAGCAATCTGACCTCTTCGGGTGGATTTTCCGATTACCTGGAGGAGGGTGGTGTTGACGTTCTTGACGACTATGCTGCCGGTGCTACCGCAAGTGTTGTGGCCAGGTTTAATGATTTCACTTTTATTGGTGAGTACTTGAGTGCCCTTGACAGTAATTACCTGGCGGCCGAAGATTCCGAACCGGCAGCTTGGAACCTGGAAATTGTTTATGGTTTTGAGATCGTGGGACATGGCGCTTCGGTCGCGGCAGTCTACCAGGGTTCGGATGAAGCGGCCATCCTTGGACTTCCAGAGGAGAGAATCGGTGCTGCGTTTGGGTTTGACATTACCGATGATCTTGGTATTGCCTTTGAGTATGTTCATGACGAGGATTATGACATCTCAGACGGTGGAACTGATGAATCGGCAGATGCTGTCACTTGTCAACTGGCATTGGAGTTTTGATCAGTCATGGGAGAGGGGTACCGGAGAAGGCAGTTTTTCTTCTCCGGTATTTTATTGACATTTAGGGATATTTTCCTTAGTTTCTGATAATAATTTTCAATTTCTTGATTGACCGGGGATGATGGACAAAAAATATGCTGGCAGCTTTTTTAAATCCCCGCCTCACTGCTTAACTGAAGATCTCTATTTACAGCTCAGAAAAGAGCACCAGAAGATTGGTGATGCGACAGTCCGTCGAACTTCGGAGTGTGGTTTGGATATCGAGTTTGAAGAACCACAAATAGAGGAGCTGTAAAAAAAGATTGCAGCTGCACATCAGTTTACAATCAAAAATCACTGGCATGAATTGTGTGGACTTTGTTCCCGCTGTGTCCGGTTGTCATAAATAGTTTCATGGTTTCTTAAAGTGTGATTCAAGTCACAGACTTAGTTCTGGATATGATTTAGACTTAACCCTCTAGGTTTGAGGTTAGACGAAATCCCAGTCTTCAGCAGCGTTCAGTCCAAGCTGTTATTTTTTTGTCGCATTAATGATAATGGTAATCAAAGTCGATGGATGGTTTGATATGGTATGTCGTGGAGAGTATAAGTGCTGCACAGAAAAAATGTTGGCGAAATCAGGCCTGCGTTGTTCTGCAGAGCAGAGTAACAGAGAGTTGACCTGGATCGATGTCGCCGGCTTGTTTCCTGCCCCGAAAGAATGTCTGGCGGCTTTTCTGGCGGTTGCCGCTGCAGAAGTTTTATCCGGCATCAAACCCGCTAATATGGTTCGTGTCCCGAACCAGAGGCTCCCATGCGGACGACGTATGTATCGCTTGTGGCAAAAGTTTGGTGCTGAGCTTTTGCTGGATTTGCCTCTATCTGTAATGCCGATGAAGACGGAAAAAAATAGTATTCTATTGCTGATTTATCGTGCTGATCTGTTGGAGATGCGCCTGCGTGGACGCACGATGCAGACTTTTCTTGTTCGGCAAGGATATTCTCGACCATTCACTTTAGAGAAGACGCTCCAGCATTTGCAGGAATCGTTCAGCACGGGAATTCCCCATGAGGTAGGAATGTTTCTGGGTTACCCGCTCAAGGATGTCAAGGGCTTTATGGCGCAAAGTAAACCTTCTCAACAGCAAGGGCTGTGGCGAATTTATGGGCCACCGACGCGCAGTTTGAAGCTTAGCAACGATTACCGCAGAAAGAGGCAGGAAATGATAAAAAAATTGACGATCGGGCATGTTCCTTACCAGTTATTGCAGGCGGCCTGATATGTCAGACTCGGTTTTAGATATGCTGACAGAGGCACCACTTCTTGATGGCGTCGGTGTTGATCTGATTCGTCAAATTGCTGCTGCCGGTCGCGTGCGTACCCTGAAAAAACATTTTGGACGAATTGGGCCGGACGAAATGTCAAGAAAGCTGTTCTTTGTTTTATCGGGTGAAATGCGGATGATGCGTATAGCTCCTGATGGGCAGGAACATCTGATGCAACGGTTTAATCCCGGTGAGTTTTTCTGCCTTGCCGCAGTTGTTTCCAGCCTTTCTTGTAATAGCGAAATGGTGAATGCGGGGCCAACTGAATTGATGTATTGGAATCATGGGAACTTCCGTCAATTTATGGATGCGAATGCAAATTTTTATGGCAACATTTTAAATCAGATGGCATCTCAGGTGGAGCAGGAGCGTGAAATGCGCACCCTTTCCCGCTGTTGTAAGGCAGATGTCAAGGTTGCCGCTTATCTGCTGCACAAAATTAAACAGGGACGCTGTTTGCGTCAATTGGTATGTGACGTTGACATCAGGCCAATCAGCCTGACAGCCCAGGAGCTTGGGATTGCCCGCGAAACCTTATCCCGGAGTCTGCAGCGCCTGGTCAAGAGGGACGGAATCAGCTATCAGGGCGGCAAGGTGCAGGTTGTCAGTGTTGCAAGTCTTGAGGCCGTTCTTGAAGAATCCGAATGTAACTGTAGCTGCCGTTGCTCTTAAAATACGGGAAACTGGCAGCTATTTGTCTCTGTAAATCATACTTCTCCTCCCTATTTTAGTTTCTATCTTCTGTTCAGTCTGATCATCAAAATTCTTACCTAAAAAGAACCCTTTGTGACCTTTATCACGGATCTAAAAGCTGTAAGCAATTATATTGATATTGCTTTTCAATATCTTATAGCGCGTGAAAGGGAGAAATGACAATGAAAACAGGAATTTTCTACGGCAGTACCACCGGTAATACTGAAAGTGCAGCACAGATGCTATGCGCTGCGATCAGCGGTTCGCATGCGACCCCCATTGGTGACGCTGAAAAGGCCGATCTGGAGGCTTGTGATTTACTGATTCTTGGAGCTTCGACGTGGGGATTGGGTGATCTTCAGGACGATTGGGCTGATTCACTTACCCTTTTGAGCAGTGCCGATCTCAAAGGTAAAACAGTTGCATTGTTTGGGCTTGGTGATCAGGAAACCTATTCCGGTACTTTTGTCGATGGGATCAAAGAGCTGCATGATGCTGCGCTTGAAGCCGGAGCAACTATCGTTGGCAAGTGTTCCGGGGACGGATATGAATTTCAGGATTCAGCGGCGTTTATCGATGGCCGGTTCCTGGGTTTGCCGCTGGATGAGGAAAATCAAGCTGATCTGACTGAAGAACGTATCCGGATCTGGGTTGATCAGGTTCTTCAGGAGGCAAAATAGCTGCGTATTTAAGCATTGGAGTTGATATGGTCGTTTTGATTGTAGGAGCAGACAAAATTGCTGCTTTTGTTCCCAAGCTGGAAGAGTTGGGAGCTGAGAAGGTTCTCCATTGGAGTGCTCGTAGCCAGAAAGTCACAAAAAACAGTATTCCTCTCAGCACCGATCTGGTTATTTTTTGCACTGATTTTCTTCATCATACAGCGGCCAGAACAATCAAGAAAAAAGTTAAAGAACGGGGCTTGCCGGCGGTCTATTGTCGGCGAGCCTGGAGTGAGATTGCCCCGGAAGTAGAACAGTTGCTCAGTCCGCAAAAGGAGCCCCAGAAACGCTGTTGTCTCTGTCGAGGTTGCAGGAATTGTCGCTGTAAAAGGCGCAGTCATTAAATCAATCACTGGTACTGGATTTATCTGCTGTGCCGTTCTGATACGATTAGATTCAGCCCAGCATAGATACCCTTGTGTCTATAGCTGTGGAGGAGGTCGACAATGTCAATGATCGGTGCTGTTATCGCCATTTTTGTTGCCCTGCCGTGATACTGTCGGCGGGGTTGAGCAGCAGCTTTTACTGCTGCAGTTGCAGCCTTTATTTTTGAACAGCTTGCGATAAAGATAATAAATAGCGCCAACAAAAATGGCGAAGAGTAGGAGTTGTTGCATGGACGTTCCTGTCGGATAGATCAGGCCTGCCGGAAATGTTCTCCACCCGACAGGCCTGGAAGTTGCTTATTTCATATCTTTGACCTGAACCCAGATAACGGCATCCTGGCTCAGCTCTTTACCTTTGTACTGAGTATCGCTACCGGCACCCAGGGCGCAGAATCCCCACCATCCGGCTTTAGGTAAACCGAAGGTGAACTTGCCATTTTGGTCGGCTTTAATCCCGATAGTGACAAAGCTATCTTGGGGAGCTGCAACCAGGGAAGGCCCCATGGCATTGGCAGCCAGATCGATATCGCGATTCAGATATTCCACTTCGATTTCGGCAAAAGGAACCGGCTCGCCATTGCTCTTAACGATGCCGGTAAAAGTAGATCCGGTCCAGATACTGTATGGCTTGGTCAGGGGAACGATCTCAGCTTTCAGGCCCAGTTCTTTGTCCCAGTCGGTCGGTGCCCCGGCTACATTGACGATCATTTTGGAAATTTGCTGGATATAGATACCTTCACCCGCCTCGAAGTAGGGGGCTGGTTGCAGCACAAACAGGTGGTCACCCATGCGCTTCGCTTTATATTGAGACTTATAGGCGGCTCCGGAATTATGGTTGCCTTTCCAGGTAATACTCTCCAGAGAGCTCAACAGGTCTTTTTTCTTGCCTTTGTTGACGACATAGAAAGCTTCAACCGGACTGTTCTTTTTGCTGTCATGTTGTTTGCCCATATCCATGGTGTGTTCATCAGCGAACGGATGGGTAAAGATTTCACGCAGTTCTATGGTTGTTCCTTTTTCCAAAGCTGACTCCGGTGTATAAAGCATCTGGAAGTGGGCAAAAGAACTGTTGCACCATAAGATTGACAGAACCAAGGCTAAAACGACATTTTTCATCTAACTTTTCTCCTTCTTGTAGGTTTGTAATAGGTTATTGTTATTCCACAATATCCTTGCCATCGACATAAACACCATGTCCTTCACCGGCATCAAATACCGCCCGATAGGCTCCCTCAGGTTTTTTAAAGTTAACCTCACTATATTCATTCATCTTTGTTTCCAGAATTGCTTTGCCATTTTGCTCCACCCGGAATTTGACACCACTGGCACTGCTTCCATCGCTGAATCCGCCTTCGCAGGTAATGGTTCCATCTCCTTCATCAAAGCATGACATCAGAGCAGTATGCGCTGATGCTGTTGAAATCAGCAGCAGTAGGTGAATCGTGGTCAGTAGCAGTATCTTTTTCATAGTATGCCCTTTCATTGTGATTTTCCGACTTGCCAGCCGGATTGTTTGGTTTTGAATAGTGATAAAATAAGAGTCAGAGTTGCAGTGCTTAAATAAAAATTACGCATCAGTTCCAGCCCGCTCCAGCCAAACTGCAATGCCATGGAGAAGAATAAAATCGACAGAGTTACACCAAGGGCGGTGGGGAAGAAGATGGCAAAAAGCATCCACCGATAAGAATTGCTCTGCAGTTTTACGACGACCATCGTGGCAATACACGGGGGGGTTAGAATCATGAAAAGCAGCATTGCCGCAGCGTGAACTGGCGTATAGGCTCCATCCTGTGCAAGTGATTCTTCCGGGGTGAGATTGGTTTTGCCTTTCTCGTAAATTGAACCCAGAGTTGCAACGGCACTTTCCCGTGCTGCAAACGAACTCAAGAATGCAACATTAATTCGCCAGTCAAATCCGGCATATTGAGTCACCGGTTCCAGAGCGCGGCCGAACATACCGAGGAAAGAGTTGGTGATTTTTTCATTCTTGATGGCAATCTGTAGTTTTTTGTTGGTTTTTGACAGTTTGCGAACAGCTTTACTGATCTTTCTTGCGTCATCATCCTGAGGCCGAACCAGCGGGAAAAGCTCCGGGTTTTTTGCCAGAAAGGCTGCGTCCAGCGATTCCACCGCACTCTTTGTGTTGGCCAGCATGCGCTTCGCTTTATAGTTGTCGTAAAGATTTACCAGTTCGGAAACTTCCGCCACATTGTCAACACGCTGATAATATTCGTTGCCTTGGATCTTCTTATCAAACTGGACCAGAGCTGTGTCTATTTGCTGAGTAAATTCAGCCTGTTTTTCAGTCGACACTCCAGGGTACTGCAGCAGGACAAACAGAACCACGGCTACAGCCAGAACAATGGTCATAACTTTTTTGATGTACAGCCAGACCCGTTGGGCTGCACGCAGAAAAACGCCGCTGAAGGTGGGTAAGTGATAGGTTGGTAGTTCCATAATAAAGGGTGCTGTTTCTCGGTTTTTCAAGACTGTTGAGGTCGTCAATTTTGCGACGATCAAAGCGATAAACAGGGTGACGGTTGAGATGAAAAACATCATCAACGCCATGTTTTCTTTAAAAAAAGCACCGAGGAGCAGGGTGTAAAATGGCACTTTGGCCAAACAGTTCATGTAGGGGACTGTGAGGATTGTGGCCAGCCGGGCACGGTCATCGGCAATGCCCTTGGTGGCCATGATGCCGGGGACGGCGCAGCCGCCAACGAAAGCGCCACCGAGAACCAATGGCAAGGTTGACTGACCGTGCAGGCCAAACTTTTTGAAGACCCGGTCAAGAATAAATGCCATTCTCGGCATATAGCCGACATCTTCCAAGATGGCAATGAGGGCAAACAGAATGAAAAAGATCGGAATATAGTTGAGCAATGCAATTGCACTGTTCACCATCCAGATACCAAAATCAGTGATTATGGGAACATTTGCCAGTTCCGGAGGTGGCAGTAGTGCAATGACCCAGTTTTTCAGGGTCGCCAGTAACGGCCAGGTATAGTTGGTGAGTTTGTAGCCCCAGACAATCGACAGTTGGTAGATCAGATAGATAACCAGCCCCAGCACCGGAAACGCCAGCCATTTGTTGAGGATGACACGGTCAACTTTGGCTGTCAGGGTATCGAGATTCCGGTTTTTCTCCTTAACACATTTATGGTAGACGACATCAGCACTATCGTAGCGGATGCGGGCAAAAGTCTGGTCAACATCAAGGTCAAGTTTTGCGTGGATACTGCCGGTGATATCCTTGATCGTCTCTTTGCTGATGTTGACTTTTTCAAGGATGACTTTATCTGCTTCGAGAGACTTGATGGCAAGCCACCGTCTGGAGATTGTTGATTCAAACGCGATCATTTGTTCGATTTCGAGAATGACAGTTTCAAACTCCATGTAATCAATTTTAAATGGTTCGGAAATGGAGACTTTTCCTGCCTGGGATATCGCTTCGAGAATCTCTCTTTTTTTCCCACCACGCTTGGTGCCAACCGTTTCAACGATTGTGACATTCAACATCTTCGATAATTTGTCGATATCGATTTCCAACTCGCGCCGTTCGGCGATATCCATCATGTTGAGGATCATCACCAGAGGCTTTCCAAGTTCCAGTAGCTGAAATGTCAGGTACAGGTTGCGACGTAAGCTGGAAGCATCAACGACATTGACAATGACATCTGTTCCCTCATCGAGGAGAAATGTTTTTGCTACCGTTTCTTCCAGTGAATAGGTGCTGAAAGAGTAGGTTCCCGGAAGGTCAACAATTTCAAATAGCTCTCCCTGGAACTTTAGCTTCGCCGATTTTTTGTCAACGGTGACTCCGGGATAGTTGGCAACATGCTGATTGACACCACTGAGCATGTTGAAAATAGTTGATTTTCCGCAGTTTGGCTGGCCGGCCAGAGCAACCTTTATCATGCCGATTCAACCTCCAGAAGTGCAGCTTCGCTTCTTCTTATGGTTATTAAGCAATTATGAATCCCAATTTCAATTGGATCTCGAAGGGGAGCGTTTCGGAGCATGGTAATTTCAGCTCCGGGAATAAAGCCCATGCTCAGAAGTTTTTGTTTCAAGACCCCTGTTGCGCTGCAATGTCGGATGATTCCTTTTTCGTTCTGCTTCAGTTCGGATAAGGACAGTATTGGTTCGGTTGTCTGTGTCACAAGGCTCTCCTGATGAAATAAATACGGACTGCTGATGTACGTGCCCATAAGGATGGCACTATGCCTGAAGATTTTTTCTGTTTCTGTGACTTGAATCACATATTGATAATTATTTTCATAATCATGATTATGAAGTGCAGGCTCATCTCTAAAATTCAATCAGAATTCACACAGATGATCATTTCCGGATGGAGAATTTTTTAGCGGGGTTCTGTTCTTGACAAAATCTGAGATTCATATTTCAAAGGTGTCGCTATGATTGACAAATGCTTTGAGCTTGTCGCAAATTAGGGCTGCCTGTGAGGTGAAATATTTTATGAAAATGCGGCAAATTTTCCCCCTTCATCAAATCATCGCATCAATAGCCGGGTAAGGAGTCATCATTGGCATCGCTGGATTTTGAGTTTGAAAAACGTAAGTTTAGAAAGTTTTATGATCAGAACTTATCCCTTATTGAAGAAACCAAAAATAGCTATATCGGTGCTATTGAGAGACTGATAGAGCAGTCAGATGTCGGGGAGGTGACAAAAATTGAAGGACGGATTAAAGACAAAGAGGAATGTATAAAAAAGTTTCAGCGCAAATACCAGGCTAAGCTTGAAGCGGATGAGCAACCTTACAGGATCAAAGATTATTTGTCGGACTTGATCGGTATTCGCGTTATCTGTCTCTATGAAGATCAGATATCAGTCGTCTCAGATGTGCTCAAGAATCACTTCAGGATCATTGACGTGACCGACAAAATTGCCGCTGTTGAGAGTACGGAGGATTTGTTTGGTTACAAAGGACTGCATATGGATCTTGTCCCTGTCAGGGAGAGGGGCTCTTTTTCGAAATCCCGCGAGTTTCCTTTTGAAGTGCAGATCAGGTCTCTGATTCAGGATGCCTGGAGTGTTCTGGACCATAAGATCAAATATAAAAAGTCGATCCCCAATAACCTCAAACGCAGAATTAATGTCCTTTCCGCTTTGTTCGAGTTGGCTGACCGGGAGTTTAAAGAGATTCGTAATGCAACAATGGAACTCCTGCAGCAGGCAACAGCAGATCCTGTCAGCGAATCATTCTCTGACGGCAATGATGCGAGTAGTGGGGGACTCCTGGTCACTCATGGGAAAAGCATCAATGCTTTCAACTTTTTGCGTGTCGCAGGCCATTTTTTTAAAGACTTTGTATTTGAAGACTATAAAGTTGACAATTTTGTCCAGGACATCCTGAAGCAGAATAGCGATTTTAAAAGGGCCGATCTGCATAAATGTCTGGTTGAAAATTTAAAAATCATCAAAGATTATCGGGCCCAATTTCTATTGCAGAATCCTGAAAATACCTTCAGTCCCTACACTGCAATCCGACATTGCTTGTACTGTTACGACCGGGCAACCTTTGGAGGAATCTTATCCAGAGGAGCAAAAGAGCGTTTTGAGGAATGGCTAAAAGACGTATGAGCAGTGACGATAAATGTGGTGGATCTATTGATCGTGACTCGGGCGCGAGTCAAGGATTAGAACACGTACCCGAGTCAGAGAGACCCTGAATGGTTTGGCTATTGACAGCGCATTGTCTTTCTTCCCTCTTCAAAAAGAATTTCAACTTTTTGTGAGCCGATAATTCGTTGAACAATACCGAGACCGAAGGAAGGATGGTCAATCAGAGAGTTAATTTTATAGGTATCCGTCATCGAGTAGGTTTTTGCTTTCGTGTTTTCCATGTCGGCTCGCAGTGATTCCCACTCTTTACGATCGGCATCCTTAGGCTTGGTTGTTTTTCGGACAGCGGCTTTTTTGGCTACAGTTGGAGGGCGGTATTTATGTTGACGAGAGCAGGTCTGGCATTCAACTTTTCCAGGAGCTTCTTCGTCCAAGGTAATAATGATATGGCTGGTGTTTTTACGGCATTTTGTACAGCGGCCCTCAATGGGGTCACCGACTGACAACGAGGTGTTTTGCATAGTACTGCTCCCTTGTTTGGGTTAGCCAAGATGGGGCCAATAAAAACCAGGGAGAGTGCCGGTATCTACAGGGCTGGCTTGACAATTGACATATTTCCCTCAACGACGCGGGGTGTCTTCAATGCGGCAACGTCATCTCCATCAGGGTTGAAGAGGAGTGGTCGTTTGGAGGAGATTTATGCTGGTGTGTTCCCATATAATACACCTTTTTGTTTCTAAAAGATATTTATGAATAAAAAAAGACGAAAGAATGCCGTGCTTTTGATTCGTCAGCACCACAATAAAGGCCCTGATCTTTTTAGATACAGGGCCTTTATTGTGAAAAAATATTTGTATAGCTGTTATTCGTCGGCTTCACTCACCTTCCATGCTTGCCAGACTTTGCCAACCAGATCAATCCCTGGTTTTAAGGTCGTTTTTCCTGGTTTCCAGCCAGAAGGAGTGGCTTCCGCCCCACCGGTATTTCGGACAAGCTGGAATGCCTTTAACTGGCGTAAAGTTTCATTTACATTTCTGCCGACAGGTGGGGTAAGGACTTCGTAGCCCTGAATAACCCCGTCTGGGTCAATGATGAAACGGCCGCGATTTTCAACTTTTGCACTTTCATTGAAAATGCCGTAGAGGCGACCAATATCGCCACCAACATCAGAAAGCATCGGGAAAGGGACACCACCGTCAACCATTTTTGAAAGTTCCTGGTCATTCCAGATTTTGTGCGTAAACATGCTGTCGATACTGACGGATAGAAGCTCAACTCCGAGCTCTTGGAACTGTGGGTATTTCTCGGCAACTGCCGAGAGTTCAGTCGCTCAGACGAAGGTGAAATCGCCGGGATAAAAGCAGAGAACAAGCCATTTCCCAGCGTAATCAGAAAGTTTTACGCCATCAAGAAATGCACCTTTATGAAAACCTGGTGCGACAAAATCCGGTGCTTTTTCACCTACTTGGACCATTTTAAACTCCTTTTTAACAACGTTGGGTTGCTCCGCTACTTCAGTTTGGGGGGTGTCATCAACAGCGCCTGCGGCAGTTGGTCTGGAGCAGCCGGCTGCTTGCTCTTCGCTCATAGATTTCTCCTTTTTCCCGAAGGTAAGAATTGTTCTTATATTGTAGGCATGGATATTGGAAAAATCAATTAGAAGGGGATATTATATTTATTTTTTAACTATGGAGGGGGGATAAATGACGGTAAACAGGTGTATATTCAGAGAGTTGCAATGACAATAAAAAATGATAGTTTCTTCATTGTGGAGAGCTATCCTGAGTGCTTCGAAACATCACGTATTCGGCACTCTGGCTGGTTTTATCTCAGTCTCTACGGGTTTTTTCTGTCGCTCCGATAAAGGCTTTAAAAAGTTTGATGAAATGGGGGTATGCATCCGTCAGTGCTTCCGGATGAGCTTGAACTCCGACAATAAACGGTGCTGTCTCAGATTCTATCGCTTCAATAATTCCATCATCAGAATGAGCGGAAGCTTTGAATCCCGATGCGATCTCTTTTACGGCTTGATTGTGAAAAGAGTTGGTCGTGAGAATGTTAGTAGCAAATATGTTGTGCAGTTTGCTGCCAGGAACGATTTTGATATCGTGATAGAGTTCACACATCAGTTTATTCCCAGTGTAGTGGTTGCAGCAATTGTGGACCTGATGACATAGATTCTGATAAAGGCTTCCCCCTTCACAAACATTTATAACCTGGCAGCCACGACAGATTCCGAGGATTGGCTTGCCCGCTTCCTTGAACTGGCGATAAAGGGAAAATTCCCACGCATCGCGGAGCGTATTAATGCGGCAGACACATTGGGTTGCTATTTCTCCGTAGGCTTCAGGGTTGATGTCTTCATCGCCACCGGAAATGATGAGTCCATCCAGTTGAGCAGCCAACTCTTGTGCCAGATCGATATCCTGGAGAATGGGAAGAAGAACAGGAAGCCCGCCTGACATTTCAATGGAGTGATCGTAATAATTGGTAATCTGATTGTAAGTACGATGGTTTATTGTAGCTGTGCTCGTTGTTATACCAATAATAGGTTTCATAAAAATATCCTGTTCATTTTTTATGAATATTATCCCAGTGGTGACAGGCGACAAAGTGCTCTTCTCTGACTTGTTCCAGATGGGGAACTGTTGTACGGCAGAGTTCCGTTGCATAAGGACAGCGGGTTTGAAATTTGCATCCTGGAGGGGCATTGAGCGGGGATGGAATTTCTCCCTGAAGCGGAACCTTTGTTGAGCGTTTACGCGGGTCGGGAATGGGGACGCTGGCAAAAAGAGCCTGAGTGTAGGGATGGAGTGGATTGTTGTAGAGATCTTTGGTCGCAGAGACTTCCATCAGGCAGCCGAGGTACATAACACCGATGCGGTCAGAAATATGTTTGACGACAGAGAGATCGTGAGCAATGAACAGGTATGACAGCCGCAGCTCACGTTGCAATTTTTTCAGCAGATTGATGATCTGGGATTGAATGGAAACGTCAAGTGCCGAAACCGGTTCGTCGGCAATAATGATTTCCGGTTGACAGGCCAAGGCACGGGCAATACCAATGCGTTGGCGTTGACCACCGGAGAATTCATGCGGGTAGCGTAACATACACTCTTTCCGTAGTCCGGCCATTTCCAGATAAGCAATGATTTCTGCTGTGATGTCAGCATCCGGACGATGAAAACGAATAGGTTCAGCGATAATATTGGCAACAGTCATACGTGGGTTAAGTGAAGAGTAAGGATCTTGAAAGATCATTTGTGTTGTCGCCCGGTGTGGCCGCATCTCCGCTTCGCTCAAGTGGGTAATCTCCTCACCTTTGGAGTAAATTTTTCCTGAGAATGCGGGTTCCAGATGGACGATGGCTTTGCCGATGGTGGTCTTGCCGCAACCCGATTCACCGACCAGCCCGAAGGTTTCCCCCTGCTTGATTGCGAAGCTGACGCCGTCCACTGCTTTAACGTGGCCAACCGTCTTTTTCAGCAGTCCTTTTTTGACAGGGAAGTAAACCTTTAGGTCCTCAACCCGAAGCACGGTCGCATCAGCCATGATGGCCTCCATCTGCATAGAGCCAGCAGCGGGCATAGTGGCTGTCTGAAAAGAAGATGGCAGGTGGTTCACTCTGACAGCACTCCATCTCCTGTGGACAGCGTGAGCGGAAAGGGCAGCCTGCCGGAATGTCGAGGGGGTTGGGTACCATACCGGTAATTGTGTAGAGTTCGTCCTGTTCTATATCCAACCGCGGCATCGATTTTTTCAGTCCCTCCAGATAGGGGTGTTTTGACTGATGAAAGATTTCATCAACGGCTCCATATTCTACAATCCGTCCACCATACATGACGGCGACGGAATCAGCAGTTTCTGCAACAACAGCAAGATCGTGGGTAATCATCAGGACTGACATATCCAGTTGTTGTTGTAATTTTTTGATCAAACTGAGGATTTGCGCTTGAATGGTGACATCCAGAGCGCTGGTTGGTTCATCGGCAATGAGGATACGTGGACTGCAGGCCAGAGCCATAGCGATCATCACCCGCTGCTTCATTCCTCCGCTGAGCTGATGGGGAAATTCATTATAACGTTGCTTCGCCGCCGGGATTCCGACCAGATCAAGGAGTTCAATGACACGTTGTTTCACCGCTGCTGTTGTGAGTTGATGTTCATGGAGTTTCAGTGACTCCCCGATTTGTTGCCCGACTGTTAGAACCGGGTTCAGTGAGGTCATGGGTTCTTGAAAGATCATTGCGATCTCTTTGCCCCTGATTTTACGCATCTCTTTCTCAGAGGCAGTCGTCAGGTCAATACCGGCAAACAGAATCTTCCCCCGTACGATTTTTCCGGGTGGTTCTGGAATCAGGCGCAAAATCGACATGGCCGTGACTGATTTTCCTGAACCTGATTCACCGACGACCGCCAGAGTTTCACCTTTTTTCAAGCTGTAACTGACACCGTTGCAGCCATTGACCTCTCCATCCTCGGTGCTGAAAGTGGTCTGTAGATCTTTTATTTCCAGTAAAATATCAGAATCCAAAATAACCTCTATTGGGTAATGCGGGAATCGAGGGCATCCCGGAGGCCGTCACCAAACAGGTTAAAGGCCAGAACGATTAACAGAATGACACTTCCGGGAACAATCGACATGGTGATATTTTCGTAAAGAAACTGTTGTCCGTTGGCAAGCATGCTGCCCAAACTGGGCATTGGTGGCTGGATTCCCAGACCCAGAAAAGACAGCCCGGCAATAGTGAGGATTGTTTCACCGATACGCAGGGTGGCCATAACGATAATAGGGGCTAGACAGTTCGGCAAAATGTGGCGTTTAAGGATTTGCCGATCGGGAATGCCCATGACCCTTGCCGCATTGACGTAATCGGCTTTTTTCAGAAGCTGGGAATCGCCTCTGATGATACGGGCAAACTCGAGAATTCCGGTCAAGCTGACGACCAGAATCAGGTTGAAGAGACCGCTTCCCAGGGCCGCCATCAGGGCAATGGCCATCAGAATGAAAGGAATGGAGTTCCAGAACTCAAGCAGGCGCATTATGAAATTATCGGTTTTACCTCCGTAATAACCAGCGAGTAATCCCAGACTTGTGCCGAGAATTGAATTCAAAGTGACGGCCAACAGGCCAATTCCCATAGCAATTCTAGTGGCATAGATTGCTCGTGCCAACGTATCCCGGCCCATTTCATCAGTTCCGAGCCAATGGCGACTCTCCGGCCCCAGGGACAGGGCTCCCCAGTCCATAACATAAGGATCAAAAGGGACGATAAAAGGGGCGAGGATGGCAATATAACAAAGCGCACAGACAACCCACATTCCGGCCATGGCTGACTTATTCCGCTTCAGCTTGCTCCACATCAAATCCCAGGTGGTGCGAATCCCCTGCTCTTTGGTTTTGTTGCGGCGCTGTAAAGTCAGGATCATGACCGCCAGAAGCAGAGTTGCACCGGCAAAAATGCTGTAGGACAGGATGGTATCCATATTTGTCGTCATCTGTCCGGAAAACAGGGCCAGTAAAAGAATGTTGACGAGAAGGATAAGTTTCAATATCTGCTCCTCCTAGTCGTAGCTGATTTGAGGGTTAAGGAAGCCGTAGACCAGATCGACCAACAGGTTGATAACAACATAAACGACGGCCATTAGGAGAACACAGCCGAAAACCAGGGGCTCATCACGACGAAAGATGGCATTGACAGCCAGGCGGCCAACCCCCGGCCAGGCAAAAACAGTTTCCGTCAGAACGGCACCGGCAAACATCCGGGCGATCTGGTTCCCGATGTTGGTTGTTATCGGAATCAGGGCATTTTTAAAAGCGTGGTACATCACCACGACAAAACGACTGACCCCTTTGGCTCGAGCGGTACGGATATAATCCTGATTGATGACTTCGAGCATGGCTGAGCGGGTCAGACGGGTTGTTGATGCCATCAGCACAAACGACAGAGACAGGGCAGGTAGAATCATGTGTCTTAAGCCCTCAATCGTCCAGATATGACCGCCGTAGCCTGATGCAGGGAGAATTTTGAGAATGACGGCAAAGAGGTAGATCAGCAGAATGCCGGTAAAAAAGACCGGGATTGAAACTCCGAACATAGCGATCGACATGGAAGCATAGTCGAAAAAGGAGTTGCGTTTGACCGCTGAGATAATACCGACCGGAATTGATACGATAACCGCAATCAGGAGAGATAAAAAACCCAACTCCAGAGTTGCCGGCAGACGTTGCAGAACAATGGAGAGGACGTTTCCCTTATAAAAAATGGACTGCAATTCGCCTGAGAAAAAATTAACCATCATGTGTACGTATTGCAAATAAAAGGGTTGGTCGAGAGCATATTTCGCCCTGGCCAGAGCAATGGCCTCTTCGGTTGCCTGATCACCCAGAAGTGCTGTTGCCGGATCACCTGGAGTCAGTTTGAGAATAGCAAAGACAAAAAGAGAAACAAATATCAGCAGTGGGATCAAAAGTAAGAGTCTGCGAATTGCGTAGTTAAGCACAGTGGCCTCATGCTGGAAAAATCCGGCGCAGAATCTCTGCGCCGGACAGGTCTTTTTCGGATTGATCTAATTCATGTCAACATTTCTCTTTTCGGTGACCAGATGAATATAACGCTGCGGGGATGGTTCAAGACCCTGAACTTTGGGACCGGTGACAATCGTTGTCTTGAGAAAGGCAATCGGAATATGGATGTAATCCTCAACCAGAGCTTTCCGCATGGCGGTATGGTAGAGCTTTGCGCGGAGATCCGGATCACTGATTGTGCGACCTTTTTTCAGTGCTTCGGTGACCAGTGGATCGCTGTATTGAGAAAAGTTCATATTGGATTCAGGAATGAATATTTTATAGGTCCAGCGATCGGGGTCCGGGACAGATCCCCAACCCATGGCATACATGTCACACTGGCCGGCTTTGAGCATCGGAAAGAGGGTTGCCCATTCAGGAGTTTCGACTTTGACGGTGATCCCGAACTGACGAAGCTGAGTACTGACAACGGTTGCAATTTTTTTACGTTGCGGGTCTTGAGGGCTATAGATAGTAAACTCAAAATTCTCAGGAAGCACGCCTTCTTTTTTCAGCTCTGAAAATAAGGCTTTGGCCCGTTGCGGATCGTAAGGCAGAGTGTGCTGTTTCATGTACTCCACGTCATCACCGAGAACTCCAACCGGAATCCATGAGTAGGCCCGGTCACCATCACTGCGGAAAATACCTGGAATTGCCTGGTCAAATGGAATCGCATGGTATACGGCTTGACGGAAACGCAGATCGGAGAATGGTTTCCTCTTGGCATTGAAGCCGAGATAGCGTGAGGTCAGGCCAGGGACTGATTTCACGGACAATCCTTCTTCCTGCATCCGGGAAATATCCTGAGGTAATAACTCCGAACCGACGTCCAGTCCACCAGACAGAAGTTCCGCTGCCATAGTTTCCGGTTTGGGAATCGGACGGAAAATCACTTTGTCGATGTTGGGTGTGGCGATAAAATAATCGCTGTTTCTGGCTAAGACAATCTTGTCATCTGGAGACCATTCAACGAATTTGAAAGGGCCGGTACCGATGGGAGAACGGTCAAATTTTTCCATCCCCATAGCCATTGTTGCTTTTTCCGGCATAATCCCGGCGGTATGACTACCAAGGGCTAACAGGAATGGAGCATAGGGGTCGGAGAGAGTTATGACAACGGTGAACTTATCGGGGATTTCAATTTTCTGAACCGGTTTGAAAAATTGGGCACTTGGAGAAGCATTTTTTTCATCCATGATGGCTTCAAGGGTAAATTTGACATCACTAGCGGTGAAATCATCACCATTGTGGAATTTCACCCCTTGGCGCAGCTTGAAAGTGTAGACCCTGCCGTCTTTGGAAATTGTCCAGCTTTCAGCCAGCAGTGGCGCCGCCTCTTTGGCACTTTCTTTAAAAGAGATGAGAGTGTCAAATATGTTGCCGGCGACTGATTCACCATAAACGCCATGTATCAAGACCGGGTTCAGACTGGCAGGTTCTTTGGCGATACCGATTCTAAGAGTCTTTTCTGCTGCTGCAACGGTGACAAGCATTGTTGTTGTCAGTAGTAGAGTCGTCAGGATAACAGCGATCTTTTTCATCCTCTATCTCCTTTTATGTCGAAGTCCTTCTGTTCATCAAGCGTAACGAATGGACGTTTATTGATGTAAAGGTCCTGACCCCATGGAACAGGTGAGTCTGGGGTATATTTTGACCCTCGGTTACTATTTCTAGAAAGAATAGCGAATTGTCGTCTATCTTGCAATCTCAGGGGGCTAAAAGGTTGAAATTAATAAAGAACAATGTTTTGTGCTGGTAAGATAATCTGTCATCTGTGAAGCAGTTTATTAACCATATGGGTGAATCCGTTTTCATCGTTTGAAGCGACTGCAGGGTATTTTTTTTTGAGTTCTTCGGGAGCATTGGCAACAACAAAGCTGTGTTTGCAATAGGTGAGCAAGTCCATGTCGTTATAGTCATTACCGATGGCAACAGTTTGATTTCTGCCGATTTTCAAGAGGTGACACAGATAGTCGACACCATAGGATTTAGATACATGAGGAGGAAGAATTTCCATCCATAAGGTTTTCCCATCCAGGGGAGAGGTCGCCCGGATCACTTTGACTCCATCGAGTTTTCTGCTTAATTCATCAAACCAATCGGTCTCTTTTCCCAGAATGGCAATGATCTGCGATGCTTCCTCTAATTTGCTGACATTGAGAAGCCTGGTGTAGCCGTTATAAATATCCAGTCTCCGCTTGAAGTCTTCATTGTCTTTATTTCTCAGGCTATAGCTGAAGTGGTGGTTGTCGGGGATTTTATCCTGAATCGAAAAGTCAACCTGGTGATCAAGCAATACGGCAGCAATTTTTTCGACTTGTTCTTTGGACAGGTGTTGCGCTTGAATGATCTCCTTGGTTTTCCAGTTCATAATCCCTGCTCCGCAGGAGAAAACCAGATAATCAATGGGGAAATCTTCGCTCAAAACTTTGCATGCAGAAAAATAGTTACGTCCTGTCGCGATAACCCGGCACAGACCTGAGTTGCCGATTCTTTTCAGAGTCTCAATGTCGATGGGGCAAACACTGGAATCTGACCTCGCCAGTGTGCCGTCAAGGTCGGTCACAACCATTTTTATATTCATAGTGATCAGGACCCGTTTTTTTGTGTCCGGTAATGATTGATCAAGCCGTTGGTCGAAGAGTCATGGCCAGTCACCGGACTGTTCCGGCTGAGTTCCGGCAGAATTTTCTTCGCCAACTGTTTGCCGAGTTCGACTCCCCACTGATCAAAGGGATTGATATCCCAGATAGCGCTTTGGGTGAAAATTTTATGCTCGTAAAGAGCAATCAGAGAGCCAAGGGTTCTTGGTGTCAGCCTGTTAAAAAGAAAAGAACTGGTTGGTCGATTTCCGGGGAAAACTTTATGCGGCAGGAGTTGTTCGAGCCTCGTTTGAGTCACCCCTTCAGCGTCCAGTTCAGCACGCGCTTCCTCTGGTGTTTTTCCCCTCATGAGTGCTTCCGGTTGGGCAAAAAAGTTAGAAAGTAAGATCTGCTGATGATTTCCCAGCGGGTTCTGACTTTCGACTGCTGCAAGAAAATCGGCAGGAACCAGTTTGGTTCCCTGGTGCAGAAGCTGATAAAAAGCATGTTGCCCGTTGGTGCCGGGTTCTCCCCATATGATCGGTCCGGTTGAGTAGTTCACCGGCTGACCGGAAAGGGTCACCCTTTTACCATTGCTTTCCATGTCTCCCTGTTGGAAGTAGGCCGGAAAGCGGTGCATATATTGGTCGTAAGGGAGGATGACGTGGGAATCAGCACCAAAAAAGTTATTATACCAAATCCCCAGCAGGCCCATGATAACCGGGATATTCTTTTCAAAGGGAGTTTTTTGAAAATGTTCATCAACCCGGTGGGCTCCACAGAGCAGATCCTCAAAGTGGTCCATACCGATATAGAGAGCAATTGACAGGCCAATAGCTGACCAGAGCGAATAGCGTCCCCCAACCCAATCCCAGAATTCAAACATGTTGTCGGGATTGATGCCGAACTCACTGACTTTTTGCCGATTTGTGGAGATGGCAACAAAATGGCGGGCAACGGCTTTTTCATCTTTCAGTTGCTGCAACAGCCAGTTGCGGGCAGAGTGAGCGTTGGCCATGGTTTCCTGAGTGGTAAATGTTTTCGATGCAATCAGGAAAAGCGTGGTTTCCGGCTTCAGTTGGCGCAATGTTTCCAGCAGGTGGGTTGCATCGACATTGGACACATAGTGGACCTTCAGCCTTTTATGCCCATAAGGTTTTAATGCTTCGGTGACCATCAACGGACCAAGATCGGAACCACCAATACCGATGTTAACGACATCAGTGATGGATTGTCCCGTTGCCCCCTGCCAGATGCCGTCACGCACCTGTCGGCAGAATTGCCCCATTTTATCAAGGACGGCATTGACCTGAGGCATGACATCCCGGCCATCAACCTGAATGGGAATATTGCTTCGATTGCGCAGGGCAATGTGGAGTGCTGAGCGTTGTTCTGTCGTATTGACCGGTTCTCCTGAAAACATGCGGTTTATTTTATTCTTCAGGCCGGTTTTATGGGCGAGGTCAACAAGTAATTCCAAGGTTGTCGCATTGATGCGATGTTTCGAATAATCAAACAGGATATCGTCAAGCTTGAGTGAAAAGTTTGTAAATCGCTGTGGATCTTCAGCAAACATGTCACGCATATGGATGGGTTCAATGTCCCGGTAATGTGCCTGGAGGTTGTTCCAGACATCAAGCTTGGTTAATTCTGACATCGGAGTTCCTTGTTATTTTCGGGTTGCCATAATTGTATCATACGACTCGTTTATCTCAGCCAGTTGATCATTGGCAAATTTGATGAATTCAGGTGGCAACCCTTTTCCTTCGATTTTGTCAGGATGAAATTCAGTCGCTTTCTGACGGTAGGCTTTTTTGATTTCTGAGACTGTTGCAGAGCTGGGGACGCCGAGATTTTCATAGTGTTTTTTTAGACTGACACTGGAGGAATGGAGCCCAACGTAACGACTACGGAGAGATTGATAGATATTTTCAGAAAGGCGGAAAGATGTTTTTGCCTCCAGAAGCATCTGCTCTTCCTGAGGATGAAGTTCACCGTCAGCCATAGCGACTTCAAACAGAAAGCTCATCATAAAGTTACAGAGTTGCTGATCCTGGGCAAACAGACTGCCAAACTGACGGGCATAATCGGCAAATGATTCGGGACTGTCTTTTGCCTGAGAAAAAACATTAATGGCATAGTCGCGGGTCTGCTTGTCCAGACCCAGGGCTTCTTTAGATATTTTTTCAATAGCAGCAATTTCATCGGGACAAACCCGGCCATCCGCTTTAGCAAGTTTTCCAACCATAGAAAAAGCCGCCGTAAAAAAAATGGCCTGGCGCTGCTGCGACGGATTAAATCCGCCCCTTGTTTGGGGTATCTTCTGAGAATTCCCCATACTAGCACCGATAGCGGCTCCCATAATTGCACCGAAAGGCCCGGCAATCATTGCGCCCAGACCTCCACCGATAACTCCTGACAACCAACCCATAATCAATATCCTTTTCGGTAAAAAGTGTGTATTCATGATAGAGTAAAAGCGATAAATATAATGAGTGATGTTCGTGGTGGCTGCAAGGGTTTTATCTAAAAAACAGTCTTATGCAATAATGTAGAAAATATTGAGGAGTTCAGTTTTGAAAGTTTCATTTGTCCGGCGTTTTTGGGTGACGATAAGTTCTGCGGTCGTTCGATTTTACGCGAGCATTTTAAATCGGTTTGAAGTTGTCGGTGCAGAAAATATTCCCGCTGGTGGCGGAGTACTTCTCGCAGCAAACCATATCTCTGCTTACGATACGGTCTTTATCCCGGCGGCAGTGGTGAAAAAGTATCCTTGGCAGATGGTTTGGGCCCCAGCGAAGGAAGAGCTGTTTCGCAACCCCTTGATTGGTGCAATTTATCGCTCTTGGGGCGCTTTCCCGGTCAAGCGGGGGCGCGATGTCCGTGCTGGAAGACACCTGGGCTCATTGTTGCAAAGTCAAAAAGTTATGCTTTTTCCTGAAGGGACTCGCCATAAGGATGGCAAGCTTGGACCCGGAAATCGCGGTGTTGGAAAACTGATTTATGAGCATCATCCTGTGGTTATTCCTACGGCGTTATCCGGAGTGAATCACTGGAAAGTTGCGAAAATCAAGCAGCAGGGTGTTATTCGTTTTGGTGCTCCCCTGGATTTCTCCGACCTGTTTGAGTTGGAAGATATCAAGGCGACCCACCTGTTGATTGTAGAGCGTGTCATGGCTGCTATCGCTTCAGAGCTGGAGTTTTCTGAGTCTTAAAAAGTTGCAGATATTCTTCTAAAGCATTAATAAATAAAGAGAAATATTTTGGAGGAGATTGCTATTCATATGCCATTCGGTTATCATTAACTCGTTGAGATTGTCAGAAGGGAGGAGAGATGATGGGATACTTCAGACAGAAAACTCAGGTTAATGTTATTTATAGAAATGGTGTAAAAGATCATATCAGCCCAGCTTTACTTACGACTTTAATCAATTCGAAGCAGATTGATAAATTTGAGCGGAGCAGTGGCTGGGTTAAAGTCGGAGTCGACCCGGTTCGTGGTTCTACAGCAGAGGGCTATTCAGGCCCTGAGAGGAGAATCTGCTGATTTTTACCACTTTGCCCCCGGTTGGGTGATCGGGTGTTTGTATTTACTCTGATTGTCAACGGATTTACCCAGGAAGTAAAGTCCAAGGATAATTGCGCTGACAACAATGCAGAGAAGTAGAAGTTTAATCATATCTTTTCCCATAATACCCTCTATCGGCTTGTTATCGGGCAGAATTTAGCAAAGAAGAGCAGCAATTTCCAGTCTGCATTTGAATTTCACTCATTTCTCATGATCAAAAATTGCAGTGACGGGTGATAACCCTGCCTTGCCCCGTACCGGAATAATATTGGCAGTGACAACCACAATAAAACTGCTAGTATGAATCTTTGGCCAAGTTCCATCATGTAAGTTTTGGTTTCTAAGGGCCGTTTTAAAATGAGACAGGAGAAAAGACGGTAATAACCCCAATAAAAGACTGCACTGAGATGATTGATGTCTATACTTTAGAATTTTTATTTGGCCTTTTATCAACAATCCTTATTGTTGTTTGTATGTTTTTAAAAACCCGGGAGAACATTCTCCTCCTTAAATTGGGAGCAGATGTGTCCTGGGTTTTAGCTTTTTTGGTTCAGGGTGCTGTTTCCGGGACAATTGCTATGTTATTTACAGCCGTGAGAACGTTTTTTGGACGAAATTTTGTAGAGTTTAAGTCTATCGGTATTTTTTTATGGTTTATCTCATCCATTGTCACTTTTTATTATTGGAAAGGTTTTTATGATGTTTTTTCCTTGCTGGGACTTACTTTTGTGACGATAGCGGTTTATGTGAAAAAAGCACAAACCGTCAAGTTTTTTTTCATATTATCTTCCATATCATGGGGTTTTTATGGATATTTTATTGGTTATTTTGAACTCATCTTCTTTGAGTTTTTTATTACCTTTGCCGGATTTATCAATATGTACCGAAAGGCAGGGATGTCTGCAAAAATCATGACTCAATGATTGGAGAATGAGAAGAGAGAAGTCAGCTTTCTCTGGTTTAACGAAAGTCTGCTTTGCTGCAGCGAGTCTCTGTTGCTGTCCCTTGCTTGATTGTTTAAAAGAAATTTGAGGGTTCATGGAGTGAGATGATGATTAAATTGACTGACATCGAAAAAAAAGTCCTTCAGGGTGACAGTGGTCGATTACAGCAGAAAGCGCTTGAAAATATTATCAGTTATGCTGAAGCTCTTGGTGCTGAGGAGCTCTGTAAGGTGACAAAAGCGACACTTGGACTTGGTGCTCAACCCTATCTCAATCACATTCAGTCGGATGATTATAACAAAATTTTTTCCCGCGTTTATATGTGTACCGATGAAGTTCTCGACATTAGCCATCATAAATTTTCTGCGTCATGTTTCTGTATGACCTGTACTGAAAACTGTGATACAGAGGATTACGAAGAAGTCGGACTGACGCAAGAATATTTCGACAAAAACGGCAGGTTTCTGGAATTTGCCCGCGCCGCAGGAGTCAGTATGGCGAGCACTTGCGCTCCTTATCTCCTTGGCTGGTTGCCTCTTAAAGGGGAACACTTCGTGACGACGGAATCGAGTAATGCGATGTTCTGTAATTCACTTCTTGGGGCCTGTGGTAATCCCGATGGTGTTGAAGCGGCGGCCTGGTCGGCAATTTGCGGCAGGACTCCCAAGTGGGGCCTTCATTGTGCTGAGAATCGATATGCGACTCATGAGTTTAAAATTCAATGTCCCGCACAGTCTGCGACGGATTGGGATCTGATTGGCTATACTATCGGTAGAATGCTTCCCGCAGGAGGTATCCCCGTCATTACCGGGGATTTTGACTATCCGACGACAGTTGAGGTGAAACAACTGTTTGCGAGTATTGCCACGACCAGTGGCGCGGTTATGTGCCATATCCTCGGAATGACCCCTGAAGGGCAGACTATGGCTATGGCAACAGGCGGCCATGGAGTTAAAGAGTCGTTTCAAGTGTCTGAAGAAGAATACCGGAAATCTCTGAATGTGCTATGCGATGCTGCACCGGGGCCGGTTGATTTTATTTCCCTTGGCTGTCCTCATTACACTCTTGAAGAGATTCGCGATGTTGCTGATTATCTCTGTGACAAAAAGATCATGGCTGGAGTTCGACTCTATATCTGGACGGCATATCCGCTTAAAGAGATGGCGCGCGCAAGTGGCTATCTCAGCATTATAGAAAATGCCGGTGGACGGATCATGACGAGTTCTTGCCCGATTATGGTGGGCGAATCGATCATGAAAAACAGCAGAGGTGTTGCTCTGGATGGAGCTAAACAAGCTCATTATATTCGCTCGATGACAGATGTTCCTGTCTACTTTGGTGACAAGTATCGATGTCTTGACACTGCTCTTACGGGGAAGTGGGACCTAAGATGAAGACAGTGATCAAGGGACGCGGCGCGATCAAAGGTATTGCTGAAGGTGAGGCTCTTGTCTGCCCTGACAGCATTCAAGGCTGGTCCGGTATTGATGAAATTACGGGTGTTATTATCGAAAAGGGCCATGTTGCAGAAGGGACGTCAATAGATGGGCGTATTCTGGTCATTCCTTCCTCAAAGGGATCAAATTGCTGGTCCGGACATTTTAATTCAGCCATGCTTAACGGTGTAAAGCCTGCCGGTTGGGTTGTGAGTCAGATCGATTCACGGGTTGGAGTCGCTGCTGTAGTTATCGGGAGTCCAATGGTTGTTGATTTCCCTGATGTTGACCCGTGCCGAGTGATAAGAACAGGAGATTGGGTCAAGGTGAATGGAAATACCGGCGAGGTTGAAATCTCGCGAAAAAGTATAGATCCATGAATCCGCTGTTGAGTCTATTGAAGATTTTAACCCTTCAATAGCTTTAAAGCCGCACGAATATGCAACTCTGTGCCAATAACCAGAGCATCTTCATCAATGGTAAATTTGGGATGATGGTGCGGATAGACAATTCCTTTTTTAGAATTGTTGAAACCAACGAACGCAAATGTTCCAGTCGCGTGAGCCAGATACTCAGAAAAATCTTCTCCCGCCATGGTGCGTATTTTCGTTGTGACCTGTTCAGGACCGACCACTTCAGCCGCTGCAGTACGAACCAGGGCCGCTGTTTCCGGATGATTACTCAGGAGTGCATTGCCTTTTTTAAACTCCAATTCGTATTCAGCTCCATAGGCGGCGCAGATATGACTGATAACGTGTTCAAATCTTTTGAAAAGAGATTTTCCATCGGCATAAAGAAAACGGATGGAACCTGTTAATTCTGCTGCTTCCGGAATCGTGGTTGTACTTGTTCCGGCGTTCATCTGCGTGAACATGATGACGGCGGGGTCAAGGGCGTTGACTTCGCGAGTCTGGATCCCTTGAACTGCTTGAATGATGAGACTGGAAATAAACACCGGATCAGTTGATTCGTGGGCAAAACCGGCATGACCGCCATGCCCTTTGATCTTAAGATTGAAGTAGTACGATGCTGCCATCTGTGGCCCGTCAACAATATCAATCTGACCGAGAGGACACTGTGACCAGAGATGAAGACCGAAAACAGAGTCAACTTCAGGAGAGTGCATTACCCCTTCTTTTACGACCTTATGTGCTCCGGCATCTTCCTCGTTCGGCTGAAACAGAAATTTAATCGTTCCGGGGATTTCATCCTTCATCGCGGTGAGCATTTTTGCTGCAACCATCAACATCGCCATATGACCGTCGTGCCCACAAGCGTGCATGATTCCAAATGTCTCTGATGCAAAGGACAGTCCTGTCTCTTCGGTGACAGGAAGGGCATCCATGTCAGAACGCAACAGGACCGTTTTTCCCGGCTTTGTTCCTTTGAGTTCAGCGACAACTCCGGTTGAAGCAATCTTGCGTGGCTTCAATCCGAGGTTCGTGAAGTAATCAATAATTTTTTTTTGAGACCGGTATTCTTTAAATCCCAGTTCCGGGTGGGTATGAAAATCTCTGTACAGAGAGACTAATTCATTGGCAGAGTTCGCGACCTGTTGTTTGATTTCCATTGATTTGATCCTTGATGGAACAGATGCGGGCACAAAATATGTCCGCATCTGTTGATGATGATCTGTTCTGTTGAGGCTTACTTTTGCAGCTGACCCACTAGAATTTTCAGCGACTTTTCGTAGTCGTCAAGATTGATGGCCAAAAGCGCTGTCAATTGTGATCCACCGTAGCTGATACTGCGAATCTCGATTCCAGCTTGATCAAGAGCGTTCAGCATACGACCAAGAAGACCTGTCTGATTCTGCAGCCCGACGCCAACAATACCAACGAGCGCGACAGTCATACCGAAGCTGCAAGCGTCAATTTCGGTTTTCTCAAGAAGATACTGACAGATGGCATTCTCATCGAAATCGCTGCTGCTGTCGACCATGAGGGCAAAGCTGTCGAAGCCTTTCATGTCGAATTCAACGGCCAGCTTTTGCTGTGCCAGAGCTTCTTTAACCTGACCCGGAAGCTCGGGGTAGCGGTTAAGCATGAATTTTTCAGCCTTTAATACGCGGTAAGGTTTTTTACCTGAGACGCCAACAACGGGCATCTTGTCAGCGGAACGTGATGCCTGGATCATGGTGCCACCGTCAGCTGGGCTGTTAGTGTTTTTGATATTGATTGGAATCTTTGCATCGCGCACCGGAGCGATGGCTTCTTCATGAAATACACTGGCACCACATGACGCCAGTTCGCGTACTTCAGCGTAGGTGATTTCGGGCACAGGTTGTGCTTCAGGGACGATGCGGGGATCGGCTTGGAGGATGCCGGAAACATCAGTCCAGTTTTCGTAAACATCAGCATTAACGCCGCGACCGACGATCGCGCCGCTGATATCAGAGCCGCCACGAGAGAAGGTTTTAATTTCACCATCCGGACCTGTCCCGTAGAATCCCGGGACAACAAAGCGACCGGTTGCGCTGCCAAGCCGCTTGTTGATCAGTTCGTATGATTCCGGATCAACACGACCATCAGCGGTTAACCGGACAACGTCTGCGGCGTCAATAAATTCGGCACCCAGATACTTCGAGATAATCAGACTGTTGAGGTATTCGCCACGAGACTCCACAAAGTCAAGGGTGGTTCCTGCTTCAATTTTCTTCTGGATGACATCGAGTTCAGTTTCGATGTTGACATCGACTTCCAGTAATTCAGAGAGTTCGCTAAAGCGTGCGCGAATCTTTGCAAAAGTTTGCAGGTAATCTTCTCCGGCGGTTTTTTGTTTATGTGTGTTGATCAATAAGTCAGTAATCTTGATATCCTGATTATCACGCTTTCCTGGCGCGGAGAGAACAATTGCCTGCCTCTGGTCGTCGGCTTGAATGATTTCAACGGCTTTCTTGATTTGGGCTGCACTGGCGAGGGATGTACCGCCGAATTTAACGACTTTCATACTCTGTCTCCTTCTTTATAGTGACGGTTTTTATCGGATATCGATAGATGTGTATAGATAACAGAAGGGTCGTTGACAGTAAATACCTGTCTTACTGATTTCCATACAAAAGATTTGAGGTCCATCCATAACTGTAGACGGACACCTTTTTATGGCCATTTCACGACACCAGTGCACTTTTTAGAATTGAAATCGGATGGATAACCGGCAGGCCGGAGACATCATGCATACGTAATTGACAAGGGCCACATTCACTTAATCCAATTTCCGGGTTGAGTTTGTCCATAGACTCCTTCAGTTCATTGCCGACCGCGGTACTGATCGAGTATTTTTCCGCTTTGTAGCCGTAACTTCCCGATTGTCCACAACACTTGGCATCCATGACCTCAACTTTAAAATCAGGAATTTTATTCAACAACTCAATAAATGGCAAACCGATCTTTTGTGCCTTCAGGTGACATGGGGTGTGATAAGCGGTGTGCATGGGCACGGGAGTCAGTTTTAACTCAATCTCCTTGCTGTTATCGAGTATGTTGATGTATTCGGCCAGGTCGTAGGTACAATCGGCCAGGCTTTCTGCTGCTTTAATCCCGAACACTTCCGTGTATTCGGTTTTCAGCATCAAGCTGCAACTGGTGCAGGTGGTCACGATCTTATAACCTTTGTCAACCCATGGTTTAAACGCAGCAATATTGTTTCTGGCTTTGTTCTCAGCGGCAGCCATATTGCCATTGGCAACCAGAGGGAGGCCGCAGCAACTCTGTTCCGGGACCTCAACTTGAACACCTAATTTTTCAAGGACAGCAATGGCGTCCAATGCGGTATCAGTTTCATTATAGCGGGCATAACAGCCGGTGAAAAAAGCGACTTTGTGCTTCTTGGAGATAGCACTTGGTTGTTTGTCGGCAGGTCTCTGTGCCGTCAGCGTCCTGGAAAATTTAACCATTGATGGCTGACTGCTGATATTGAGGGTTTTTTCCAGGGCGGTACGAACTATGGGAGAGTTGACCAGGGCGTTGTTCAATCCCGGGGCCAAAGTGGCCGCTTTGTCAGCAAGTTCAGCGTGCCCAAGGAGTCGGTCGCGCAGTTTTTGTCCTGTGGTTTGAACGTAAGTATTTTTACTCTGACTGTTGGCGCGGTTCAGGTGGACACCGGCGGGACATGCGGCGTAACAATTAAGGCAGAGGCTGCAATAATCGCTATTGACACCGATTGGAAAAGCGAGGTGGCCGTCTTTTTTGGTTAACACGCCAGAGCTCATAACACTCACCAGCATTGACGGATTTGGTCCGTTGCTATCCATCTGGGCGTTGTATGGACAGGCAGAAGTGCAGACCATACAGCCGAGACAGCGGGACAGGTTTTCATAATCGATTTGCGCTTCATTCAGAACGGCTTCCGGTTCTGTATGAACGTGACCGTTGCAGGAACCATCACAGGCATTTGTTTGCGACAGCATCTTAAAGAAATAATCTTCACCCTTGTTACGATCGACGATCAGATCATTAATCACCGGAAAATTCGGCAAAGGTCCAATGGTGATGTCTTGTCCATCAACCGTGGTATTGCAGGCCAGAACCGGCTTGCCATTCAGGGCAACAGCGCAACTTCCACATTTTGCCCCTTGGCAGGAGGAGCGGAAGGAGAGGCTGTCATCAAGGTTGTCGCGGATAAAGTTCAGCGTTTGCAGAACTGTCTGGCTGGGGTTGAACTCAACCTCGTAGGTCTGAGTCAAGCCTGTTTGCGTGTCAGGATTATAGCGATCGACAAGAACTTTAAAGGTTTGTTTCATCGTTTCACCTTGGTCTCTATTGACTGATTAAGCCGATTGCTCCGGCGTCATTTCCGTCATCTTTACCGGTCTGGTCTTGATGACAGGTTTCTGGCCTTCTGTGCAGGCCAGGGTGCATTGGGGGGCGATTGATCTGTCCCACTCCGGATAATCTTCCCGGTAATGTGCACCACGGCTTTCTTTTCTGATCGTCGCGGCAGCCACCATTGTTTGCGAAATGGTGACCATCTTCTCAAGCTCAAGATAAGATTGCAGACTCTGGTTGAATTGGAGAGAGGACCCTTGAACATAAACCGTAGGCAGGATTTCCTTAAGTTTCCGGAGCTCTTTTGCCGCTTTTTGAAGTCCTTTCCCGGTTCGGGTTACCCCCATGTATTCGGCCATAATTGTCCGTAATAATTTTTTGCCCTCATTCGGGGTTATTTCTGATTTGGGACGATTGAGAGCCTTGATGATGCGATCTTCTTCAGCTTGTCCTTGATCTCCACAGGTGCTGTTGGTTGCTTCCTTGGCATGCTTGACCGCAGCAACGCCTGCACGTGAACCGAAGACCAGCAATTCAGAAAGGGCATTGCCGCTGAGGCGGTTGCCGCCTTGAAGCCCTCCGGAGCACTCCCCGGCCGCAAATAGCCCCGGCAGAGAGGTGCTCGTATCTGTATCAATTTCAACTCCACCCATAAAATAGTGGACAGAAGGGGCGATCTCAAGGCGTTGCTTACGATAGTCGTAACCGCGTTCGGCTGAAACCTCAATTTCATGCAGAAAGCTCTTATAAATTTCGGGGTCCAGATCCATGGCGTCAAGCCAGACGCCACCATGTTCGGTGCCACGGCCTGCTGTGATTTCAGAATGGATACCGCGGGCAAGACGATCACGTGTGGTCAGTTCTAATTTTTCCGGCTCATACTTCTCCATGAAGCGCTCGTTCTTGCTGTTGTAGAGTTTGGCATATTCCTGAATTCCCAGGATAAAGCCTTGTAGGGATGGTGGATAAACGATACCGCAAGGAAAAAATTGAACCTGTTCCATGTTGATCAGGTTCGCCCCCGCTTCATAGGCGATTGCCATGCCGTCACCGGTGACCTGAATCGGATTACTGGTGACCGGGTAAAGTTGACCGACGCCGCCGGTCGCCAGGATAACAGAGGGTGCTTGCATACAGACGGTTTCACCGTTGCGGAAATCGACGCCAACGGCGCCGCTGACCTGTCCATCATTGACGAGGATTTTTGTGGCCAGGGTATCCTCACCAAAGGTGACGTTTTCAAAGGTGTGGAGCTTGGTTCTTAAAACTTTGGACATCTGCAAGCCAACCCGGTCGCTGATCGCCATCACCCGCGGATAGCTGTGACCTCCGGCGGTATAGATGAGATAAGAACCATCGCTGTTTTTGTCAAAACGGATTCCCCAGTCTTCCAACTCCTGAATACGGAGACGGGCTTCATCTGCAAGGATACGAACCAGAGGTTGATCGCTCAGGTAAGATCCCCCTTCGACGGTATCCCGGAAGAGGCTGTCGGCTGAATCTTCCGGGTCGCTAAAAGAGCCGTAGGCCGAGGGTCCGGCACCGCTGACGGTGCCGCCGCTACGACCGGCCAGACCTTTTTCCCACAGGGTGATCCGCATACCGGATTCGGCTGCCCGGATGGCTGCGTAAAAACCTGCTGCTCCTGAGCCGATGACCAGCACATCTGTTTCAGTCAATTTCATTCCTGCTCTCCCGTATCAAAAATGATGATCAGTTTTGGATCTGTTAACTCTGTCGACAGATTGAGCTTTGTTGTTGCTTTAAAAGGCCCGATGAAATCCATCAGGCAATGGTTTGAATCTGAACTTCTTTTGGAGTTGGCAGGCCATTAATTCTGAGCTGTAGCCGCTGATGACCTTCAAGCTGATCCGCACCCAGGATATCGATGTACATAGTCGAGCCGATTGGCGACTGAACCTCAACCCGGTCACCGATGTTTGCCTCTCCCGAAAGATAGCGCATCAGGGTATGAGCCGAAGCTCCAGTTCCGGTCGGACAGTAGCAGATGACATCGGGATAGACAAAGGTTGCCCCGACATAATGTCCGGATGGTTGTTTGTCTTCCATGAAGTTGGCAAAGGGAATCGGTCCCACGTCACCAACCGTCAAATGTTTTGGATTGTAGATTGCCCGCGCATCTTCGACTGCTTTTTTGCCGATTTTGATAAATTCGTCGTAGTTTGCCGCTTTAAGCTCTATCGGAATTTCTTTGCTGGGAATCATCAAATAGAATCCGCCGCTGTAAACAACAGGGATTTTAAGATTCTTGTCGCAGATGGTGAGATCCAGTCCGCTATGAGCGAGGTAAACATCTTGGCCGGTGATACTGACCATTTTGATCTTACCATTTTCCGATTCGTAGGTGATTTCAGATAGTCCGGCAGCACATTCGATGAAGAAGCTGTGTTTGCCTTCCTGCTGCTCGACAAATCCGTTCTGCAGCAATGAATAACCGGTGCTGAGGGTATTGGACCCGGAAAATGGAGGATAGCCCATTGTCTCCATAATGATGTAACCGGCGACGGCACGTGGATCTTTCGGTGGTACAATCAGGTCGACACAGCGCGTTGGAACATCACCCAGAAGTTGGGTACGGATATTATCCCGATGCTGTTCCATATAATTCATTTGTTCCAGCAGGCTTTCACCGGGAACCACCATGTCAGTAAAGGTGATCAAATGATCATCACCGTCATAGGTTATATTATCGATATGGAGTTGTTCAGGTGTTTCACTATGAAAGTAATCTTGCATAACGCGAAGGTTATTCGCTTGAAAATCATGTCCGGGCATCTGTGTCATTTCGATCTCCATATTTATCCAAAAGAACCGGGCGTGACACCGGTTCTTTTGGAATCATTTTCCCGATGAATTATTTGTTATCGTAAACGCGCTGTAGATGGCCTTTAGCTACAAGCATGAAATCACTTTCTTTATTGCCGTGATAAGTCATGGACGTCGCGACCTCGACTGCGAGGATTGCGTACAGATATTTTTCCGGTAGCTGTTGGATGCGCTCATGATAGGCTTTATTTTCACTCAGGAAATCGGGGAGATGTCTGTAAATTGCCTGCTGAAACAGGGAGTCTTTACAGCTCTCCGGGTTGGCCTGGAAAAAGTTGAACAACTCTGAATAATGTTTGTTGATCTCCTTACTGATGGCATCGGAGATCTCGGTGTAAAGTTTAGCCCCTTTAGCTTCATTGTAACGCTTGAAAATCAGTCGTGCTTCATCTTCAGCACGGCGTTCGAGGATTCCAAGCACATCAGCAACATAAGCTTCTTTGTGTTCAATAAACTCGTCTGTGCTCATGACCAGGTTGGCTATGATTTCGTAGGATGAAGAGATGACGCCGCATTTGTTGGCGGAAGCGTCACGCATGACGATAATGCCTTTTTTCTGTAATTCAATACGGGCTTCCGGGGTGATGAAGGAGTTTGCGCCTTCAAGGATAGCACGGGAAGAAGGGGTTCCGTCATCAGTAAAGAAACGTTGCCAGTTTTCACGGTCGATGGTTTCCGGACGTCCCCCGCCGGGAATAAAGATGTCGGCTTGTACGGTAAAAGGCAAGCTGTTGAACTCACGGTAGAATTCATCAGTTGAAATCCACTGCTCGTCCAGTCCACTTTGCGTCTTGACAACCTTCATGTATAGTTCGCGTATCCCTTCGGTACGACGGCGATTGCGATAGAGCATGAAGCCACCCGGATGGAGTTTTTGCGGATTAAATTCTTCAATATCCTGGGTCAGAATGAGACGTCGAAGCTCCTCACGATCCGCGCCCTGAGGGTCGTAAAAAGCACCACTGCCATCCAGAATCAGATTTATATTGGCTTTCGGGCTGTGGTCGAATAACAGTCGCATGGCGTTACCGGCAACATCACCGCCAGGGCCACCGGTCATTTTAACGGTAAACGCATCTTTGCTGTAATCGATGCCCAGTTCTTCCATGGTGATTTCGGCAAACTTGACGACCCCGGCAGACGTGACACCGAACTCTTTATGGTTAATGCCCACCTTTTTCCCTGACATGATCCCAATACCCAGGATATAGCCACGTTTTTGTGCCAGAGTGGCGATGGTTTCGATCATGATGTCATGCATGTTTTCATCAGGACCAAGCTCAATCGCTTCTTCGTCGCCATAATAGTCAACAACATTCGGGTCTTTAACCTTGCCGTTTTCACTGACATAAATATCCAGAAAAGCGTTGATAAAGCCATACTGCAGTTTGTACAAACGTTGATTAACCAGAACCTGATCATTGATGCTGACCGCATTCAGCACCGAAACCATCTTGGATCCACCTTCGTAGATGTCTTTGTTTTTCAGGTGCTGGGTATGAGCGAGGACATAGTTTTCTTTGAACATGCTGTCGGCGCAGGTGACATAATCATCACGACCGTTGGCAATCAATGTTCGCCATCCGCCACGGGCAATATCAGAGAAACCGATATGGTAACCGACTCCATAGCGACCGAAGAAGAAGGTGATACGGAACGGGCGTTCTGAAGGCAGATCATCGGTGAACAAACGCTCCAGCTCCGCCAGATAAATCGGATCAATCCTGAAGGCAAGGGCCTGTTTTTTGTCGACAAAAAAGTTGGTCTTCAGTGTATTGCGGATAAAGGAGAGGCAGCAGCGGAAGATTGTGCGGCGGTAAGCATCAACCCGCTTATGACCGGTATTATATTCTTCGACTGTGGTGACAGCCTTGTCCAACATCTGTGAATAGAGTTCCTCGCGGTTCTCTTTGGCTGGATCAAAACGGGTCCGGAAGAGTTCGACCAGTTGCAGGCAAAGGTCCGGTTGCAGGTGAAATGCCCGTTCAACACCTTCAAGATCATACAAGTCACTGCTGTGAGCCAGATTGGTGTGGCAAAAAGCGATAAAAGCGTTAACCAATGTTGCATCTTCACCGCTCATGACCTGCTTGGTCACAAATTCCTGGTATGCGTGAGAACGGGTTTGCAGCAGTTGGGTGTTGAACAGTTCTGAGCGGAGTTTGCTGAACAGCTCCGTCCCTTTGACAAGCTGAGGAGCATCTTTTTTACGCACATAAAATGTCCCCAGAAAAACGGGATGAACACCATTACTCAAAGTGAGTCCATAAGTTCTTTTTGTCTCAATGCCGAGGCGGGTGAATACTTCCATGATCTGTAGCAAAAAGTCACGTTGAGGTGGATTGCTGACCGCAAACATGATCCTGATTTCGTCACCCTCATCACCAAAGCCTTCTGTTTCTTCAACGTCAAGATGAATCCCATCATTATCCCTGATCTGCTGGTACAGCCAGAGAATTTGAGCAACGCGATCGGCTGGGGAGATGGTGACATAGGTCGGGTTGTTCAGCCAGAGAACATTTAACAGATGCTCCAGATTCTCCATTTTAAAGTCGGGGTAACGCTTGCTGATGACGGCCGCAACATTGTTGCGAACACTCTCAGGAACATGAACCACGGATTGCAAGCCTGTCGCAATTTCCTGATGGCTTTTCCTGTCGAACTCAAAACGCTGCAACTCCAGTTCCGTGTCCTGACCGGGGAGGGGGGCATAGGAATGAGCAATGTGTGCATAGGAAATATCCCGTTCACGAATGGTTCTTAGCGTATCGTACAGGGCCCCGGGCATGCTGGTGCGTGCGAGGATAAGGGTCTTCTCAGTGTCAGCCAGAATGCTGCGCCGGTTGGCTCCAAGCGAATTCATGATTGTCGCAAGAGTTGCGATGGCCTCACTTTCTTCGTGCATCGTGATAAAAAAGTAGGGATGCATCTCCTGCTGTAACCATGCCAGATTCTTTTTGGCAATGGTCTGGTTTTCACCGATCAATCGAGCAACCTTTTGATACATTGGGCTTTCAGTTGAGAAGTTCATTATGTGTTCCTTTACGGTTAAATTTGCTATGACGAAAATTGCTTGCTGATACCCTGTAACTGAAAAATCAGATAAAAATACCGCTTAGTCGTCTGGATGTCCTAACAGCAGTTTCTCCTTTCAATGGGCTCCCAGTTAAGTGTTGACGTTTCTCCATAGCTGACCTCGCCAGCGGAATTTGTGACGGTCGGCTATGCTCACTATATGAACGCATGTTGAAATAGTGATACTTTGTGCGAAGTATAGCAATTTATTGGTCCAAGTCAATCATAAAACGGTTCTCACTCCATGGATTTGGAGCCATGAGTCGCCTTGGTATCTTTCTATGGTTCTGTCTGGGTAAAGATGCTGAGAAACAAGTCGTTGTAACCACTTGACGGGCTTGAAGGGGATGAGCTTTTGGTCGGAAAGAGGATGGTTTACGTGTGAACTGATCGAGTTGCCGGATGACTTTGGCAACTCGATCAGATGCAGATGAAAAATTATCCCATAATGCTACTTGAGAACCAGATCAACGGGATAATTGAACAGATGTTCATATCCTGTTTCGGTGACAACAATGCTGGCATCGATTTCAAATCCGACATTGTCATACCAGATGCCTGGAATAAGATGCAGGGCCATTCCCGGTTGAATAACAGTTTTGTCTCCAGGGCGCAAACTGATGGTGTGCTCACCCCAATCCGGGGGATAGTTAATGCCGATGGAGTACCCAAGGCGAGATTCTTTAACAATACTTGAGTGAGCAATGGCTTCGCGCCAGCGTGCTTCAACGTCCTCTGCGACAACACCGGGTTTGATGATTTCGAGAGCCGCAGCAAGACCTTCGGTGACAACGGCTGCTGTTTCCGTCATGATCGGTGGTGGATTCTGACCAAGGAAGATGGTCCGTGCAATCGGTGTATGATAGTGACGGTAAACACCACTCAGTTCCAGTAAGACCGCTTCATCCGCTGCAAACTTTTTTTCAGTCCAGGTCAGATGCGGTGTTTTTGTTTTTTCACCTGCCATCATCAGGGGAACAATGGCTGGATAATCTCCGGAATGCTCTGCTGTTCCCCGATACTGGGAGCGCGCGATCTCGGCAGCAGCATCACATTCGCGGACACCGACATTGATAGAGTCCACAGCTGTTTGCATGACATTTTCAGCGATCTGGCCTGCGATTTTCATGAATTCGATTTCACGGTCGGATTTGATGACGCGAACCCAGTTGACTAAGGTATTCCCATCCACAAACTTGGCATTGGGGAGTTTGGCTTCGAGCTCAAGATATGCTCTGTGGGTGAAATAGAATTGGTCCATTTCG
This sequence comes from uncultured Desulfuromusa sp., assembly GCF_963675815.1. Taxonomy (NCBI): domain Bacteria; kingdom Pseudomonadati; phylum Thermodesulfobacteriota; class Desulfuromonadia; order Desulfuromonadales; family Geopsychrobacteraceae; genus Desulfuromusa; species uncultured Desulfuromusa sp. The sequence continues at coordinate 706,006 of NZ_OY776574.1, read as the reverse complement.
ACACCGAATGTTTTTTTGTCCCAGCCTTTTTCATGGATAATTTTGGCGATGTGATGCATGGGATGATCCACCGTATTATGAACCAGATAGTCGGGGTATTCGTAAATATTTTCTTTATCAAGAAATGATAAAATTCTGGCTCCATTGGCATCCATCCCACGCCCAATCCAGATCGGTTGTTCCTGCTCAAGAGAGACGATAACACATTGATGGACGTAAAAACTCCAACCATCATATCCGGTCAGGTAGTTCATGTTGGCCTGCTGTGAAATGAGCAGACAATCTATTCCTTCCTTTTGCATCCGTTGTTTGGTTTTTTCTATCCGTGCCAGGTATTCTTCGCGTGGAAATGTCAGCATTTGAAACTCCTTTTAGTCCTATACCAGTATGCGCTTAAGCAAGGGGGCGCATGCCGGGTTGTTCATAAACGGCATATCGAGGAACGGGGCGGGCTGTTGCCTCGCCCCAAGAAAAACTAAAGGTTAACGCGGCTAGCTAGCCGCCGAGTGCCATATTCGGAAGGAACAGGGCGATCTGTGGAAACGCCACCAGCAGCACCGTTGCCAGGATCAGAATCAGTAAAAACGGCAGTGCGTGCCCGATGACTTCCAGATAGGGGCGTCTAAATATGAGCTGTGCGGTAAAGATATCGCAACCGAATGGCGGTGTTGCCGATCCTATAGCGGCTTGCAGGGTCACGAGAACGCCGAGCAGAATCGGATCAACTCCGGCACTGACAACGTATGGTTGGAAAATTGGGCTCAGGACAAAAATTGCAACGATCGGGTCAACGAACATGCACGCAACAAAATATACGACGACGATAATTGCAATAACCCACAACCTGGACGGATCAGGACCGAACAATGGTGGCAATAATTTAGCTGGAAGCTGCAGGAAGCCGATCAGGAAGGAAAAAGCTTGACCTGCTCCGACGAGGATAAAGACCACCCCGGTGATGACACCGGTCTGGAGGAAAGAATCGACCAGACGTGGAAATGTGATGGCCTTGTAGATGAGGCTTTCGAGGATGATGGCGTAGACCACTGAGGCTGCGGCTGCTTCCGTTGGGTTGAAGATGCCGGAATAAATTCCACCGATGATGATCGTTGGAAATCCGAGAACCGGCAGTCCGTCTTTGATCGCTTGTTTACGCTCGACCCAGCTTGCTTTCGGCAGTGTTGGGATCTTTTTCACTTTTGAGTAGAAGTAACAGTAGGCTGAGAACATCACCAGGATCAATAGCCCCGGGAGAATTCCGGCGATAAAAAGGGTTCCGATTGAGGTGCTGGTGGCGACCCCGTAGACAATAAAGCCGATACTGGGAGGAATCAAAAAGGCGATATCACTGGCGTTAATGATCAGTCCCAGAGTAAATGAACTTTTATATCCGGCATCGAGCAGCATCGGGCGCATGGTGCCGCCGATAGCAGCTACAGTTGCCTGGGTTGATCCGGAAACCGCACCGAAGGTGGTACAGCTGGCGCAGGTGGTGATCGGTAACCCCCCGGGGAGGTGTCCGACGAAAACCTTGAGCATGTGGATCAGGCGTCCGGCCGATTCACCTGAGGTGATGATACTGGCTGAAAGGATAAACATCGGGACGCAGACCAAAGCTGGTGGAGTGACACCGGTAATGACCTGCTGTACCACAATAAGAAGCATCTTCGGAGCCATGTCGGGCATGAAGAGGAACAGGTAGAGCATGATAGAGCCAAGCAGGGTCACCATGAAAGGGAACCCTATGAGCAGCATTGATGCAAGGCTGATTCCGAAAATTCCCATTGTTACACTCCTCCTATCTCTTCATCTTCATATTCACTTTGCTGATCCGGCGATTGCCAGGGTTCGTCCTCGGTCAGGTTTTTGATGATCGTCCGCAAGTATTGAATTGATGCCAGACCGAACCCGGCGGGAATGATGACGTAAAAAGCCCATTTGGGAAGTCGCAGAGCCTGACTCATATGACCGCGGTCAAAAGCGTTGAGCAGGTACTTCCATGAGGCCCAGGTCATGATGCCGAGAACCACTGCACTGATCAGCGAGATAGCAATGATGAAAACTTTTTCCATTTTTGGCGGCATTGCGTCGAGGAACGCACCCATGCGGATATGTCGAGCTTTCCTGACTCCGTAGCTGACGCCGACGAAAGTAATAATCAGAACCAGAAACATTGAAATTTCATCAGCGAAATAGAGGCTCTGAAAAAAAGTTCTGGCGACCACGTTAACAATCAGCAAGACAGCGAGCGCAGCCACACAAAAAACCATAATCGATACTTCAATCCCGTTGATGATCAGGCCGCTATAGTGATTTATTTTTTGGAATAAGCTCATCTTGCTGGTGTTTGCGTATGCTTCCGGATTCATCTTCTCGATGATAGACGTTTTTTGTGGTTCTGGGTGCGTATCTGACATGATTGATCTCCACCGTGAATAGAACGTCGATTGGCTCGCGGCAAAAATGCCGCGAGCCAAAGTTATGGTTATTTTACACCGAGAGCTGCTTTAGCTTCGGCAATGTCTTTGAGCAGGGTGTCGAGCATTTTCTGAGAACCTTTGCCACCGATCTCAACATATTTTGGATAAACGGTTTCGGCTTGTGCTTTGAACTCAGCCACGGCTGCATCGTCAAGGGTGTGGAACTGGAGAGAAGGTTTTTCCTTCTTCATCATTTCGCCGTCATGCTGATTTCTTTCGATGATCCACTCGCCGGCCGGGATGATGGCATCCTGCCAGAATTTGATAATTTCAGCCTGGGCTTCTTTGGTCAAACCATCGAAGAAGTCCTTATTGAAGGCTGGAATGCCCAGGAATGGTTCACTTTTGAGCTGGGTGAGATGGTTTTGAACTTCGTAGAATTTCATGCTGTAAATCGCGAACAGCGGGTTGACCTGGCCATCGATCAGACCCATCTGCAGGCCACTGTAGACTTCGCCATAACTCATTGGAGTTGGAGATGCACCGTAGGATTTGTAGTCTTCCACCAGAAGCTTGGATCCCATGACCCGAATTTTTGTCCCTTTGAAGTCGCTAAGGGATTTGACGGGCTCTTTTGTTGACAACCACTGCCAGCCTTCGAACATGATGGAAGCAGGGACCAGGCCGTTGTCGGCAAAGTGCTTGGTCATGAGCGGCATGAAATCACCGTTTTTCATCATCCAGTCCAGAGTCTGAGGAACTTGCTCTGTCGGGAAAATATAGTTCAGGGCGAGAACCTGAGCCTGGGGAACAAAAGCACTGATCCAGGCATAGTCGGAGAATACGCACTGAACAACACCCATCTGGGCCAGCTCGTTGATGTCGCCGGTTGCCCCCAGAGTTCCGTAGGGATAGACTTCAAAGACGATCTTGCCGTCTGACCAATCTTTCATGTGGTCTGCGAATTTTTTAGCCCAGACCGTCATGAAATCACCTTCGATTTCTTCGGATGCGATCTTTGCCGTCACCGCGGGGCCGGTGTAAGCACCAGCAAATGCAATACCGGACGAAAGAATCATTGCTGCCATTAACAATACCAGTAACTTTTTCACATTTTCCTCCTTAGGGTTGTTGGCCCGCTAGTGGACCAGTTAATGAACCAAGCCTTAAATTTGTGAAATCCTGTTGTTGCCAATCTATTGATCGTGATTAGAAATGTTCTTCCTTTGTTCGAATAAGTTCACTTTCAGTTTGTTGCGGTTCAGTTTGTAAGAAAAGACAATGTCCGGTTTGCCTGTAGAAACTTGAACGCACCTACGACATGCATGGCGACGCCTTGCTTCATTGTCTGTTCATCAATGTTAAAGCAATTGTTGTGATGAGCATAACATGAATCTGTTTCGGGGTTGGCGGTGCCGAGAAAGATAAAAACGCCTGGAACCCGAGCGGTAAATTCCGAAAAGTCCTCGCTGGCCAATGAGCGGTTTGTCTGGATTGAATTTTTATCAGGAAAGACGACTTCAGCCGCCTGTAGAGCAATTTCAGCCATTTCTGCGTTATTGATCAGAGGAATATTTTCATGTTCGATGGCAATTTCACATTGACAACGATGTGTTTCACAGATTCCTCGAACAACACGAATGAACCTTTCAGTTGGTTGCTCTACTGTGTCCGCACCTCCTTCGTAGAGAAAACGGATAGTTCCTTCCAGTTCTACTTCATCCGGAATCACGCTTCCTTTGAAGCCACCGGCAATCCTTCCAAACATGATCACTGTCGACTTGAGTTCACTGATCTCACGCGTTTGCAGCATTTGTACTGACTGAATGACATTGGCTGCAGTCAACACCGGATCGATGGACTCTTCCGGCGCCCCGGTATGGCCACCCTTGCCGATAATTCTGATTTTGAAAGTATCGAGTCCTGACATGATTGGACCTGGTGTAACAGCGATCGTTCCGGATTTCATGAATGACCAGATGTGCTGTCCCATAACAGCATCAACTTTGGGGTTTTCAAGGACTCCATCGTTGACCATGTGGATAGCGCCGGCAATTTCTTCATTGGGTTGAAAGACCAGTTTGATCGCCCCTTTGATCCTGTCACGCTTTTCCACCAGGATTTTTGCTGCAATAAGAAGCATTGCCGTGTGGGCATCATGTCCACAAGCATGCATGACCCCAGGGTTTAACGATTTATAGGGGATATCATTTTCTTCTGTAATGGGCAGAGCATCCATGTCAGCACGCAACATCAAAACAGGGCCTGGTTGGGTTCCTTCGATCAGTGCAACAACACCGGTTTTTGTCATGCGGATAGGAGAAAGACCGAGGTCGCGAAGGTATTGTTCTACAATTCCGGCGGTTCGTTGCTCTTCAAAGCCAAGTTCGGGATGCATATGAAAATCGCGCCGCAAGGCGACCAGTTCATCATAAAGTTCGTCAATCCGTTTGAGAATATCCTGCATCGTTTCCTCTCTCAATATGAATCGGGGAAGGTTCTTTTGACGATGCTCGACTGAACATAATCGATCATGGTCAGAAAATCGAAAATCGGTAGTCCTGTTGCTTGGTGAACAGCAAAGCCGTAAACCGGGAGCAGGCTGCACTCAAGGAGAATGGCACCAATCCTTTTATCTTCCACCAACTGTTTGCTTGCGGCAACCACCTCTTCAGAGATCCTGTCGCTGTCGAGAGTCCCAACTTCAGCTATTGCTGCTTCATAGAAATATTTCGTATCATCCAGTCCTTTGATGACCAGTTTCTCAATATCGGTAAAACCAACAGCTGTGAAGAGATCTGATGTCAGTGCTGTCGCATTTGCGGTGATAATACCAATTTTATAATGATCACGCAGGATCTGAGAGATAAAAGGCAGTTGGGTCAAGCTACTAAGAAATACGGGAACAGTCACCGCGGCTTTGACCTGCTGCTGAAACAGGGCCATGAATCCACAATCGCCGGTGATGGCTTTAACCCCTTCACGTTCGAGCTCTTTTGCCGCATCAACAATAGCCGCAGTCAGGTTGGTATCATGGGCAAAAATTGCTGCTACGGTCAGCCCTTTGACAACTTTGTAGCGCACTGGGTAAGTATAGCTTTTTGCGTTACCAACATCTCCCTGAATAAAGGGTGTCTCTGTGTCGAGTAACAGGATCCCGATATCTTCTCCATAGGAAGTTTGTTGTTTATTAACGTGGAAGAGCATATAAATCTGTTTCCCCAAAAAAAAAGAGGCCCCCTAAATGGATGCCTCTTTGCATTCAAAATGATTAAACGATACCTCTTTCTAACAATGTTTCAGCGATCTGTACAGCATTTAGTGCGGCGCCTTTACGAATATTGTTTGAAACAACCCACATGTTCAGGGCGTTATCCTTGGTGTTGTCCTCACGGATGCGACCGACCATGGTGAGGTCTTCATTGTCAGAATCACAAGGAACCGGATATTCCACCTCGGCAGGGTTGTCAACGACGAGCAAGCCTTCAGCGGCAGCAAACAGTTCACGTGCCTTGTCTGCGGAGATTTTTTTCTCAGTCTCAACGTTGATTGATTCAGAATGCCCGTAGATGACCGGGATGCGGACGCAAGTTGCGGTGACATTAACGGATTCGTCTTTCATGATTTTTTTGGTCTCGTTGACCATTTTCAGCTCTTCTTTGGTGTATCCTGCTTCCTGGAAAACATCAATATGGGGCAGACAGTTCATGGCAATCTGCTTGCCATAGGCATGGACTGTTTTCACTTTGCCATACTTCACATATTCCTTAATTTCAGCATCCAGACCATCCAGTGCGGCTTTTCCTGAGCCGGAAACTGCCTGATAGGTTGATACGATCACACGTCTGACCTTGGCAAAGTCATGCAATGGTTTCAATGCGACAACCATTTGAATGGTTGAGCAGTTCGGGTTGGCGATAATGCCATTATGCCAGTCAACATCTTCGGGATTAACTTCCGGAACAACCAGAGGGCAATCGGGGTCCATTCGCCAGACAGAACTGTTGTCGATAACAACCGCTCCCTGTTTGACAGCCTTGGGTGTCAGGGCCAGGCTGGCATCTCCACCGGCGGAAAAAATTGCGATGTCGATATCTTTGAAATTATCAAAATTAGCAGCCTTAACGGTGCATTTCTTGCCGTTAAATTCGACTGTTTTACCTTCGTGGGCAGCAATGTCGAGGGGACGAAACTCGGCGATCGGGAACTTGCGACGCTCAAGAGTGGCCATCATTTCACGGCCGACAACTCCCATTGCACCTACGACTGCTACATTATAAAGGTCTTTTTTAGCCATACGATGTCTCCTATAGGACTTAATTTCCCGGACCGGTAAATGACTGTTGCAAGTCGTTTACCGGTCCAGGCTCAGACAGTTTGTTTTGTGAGGTTAAGCAAGCTTTCCGTCTTCGATATCCTTGATGACTCCAGCAATAATTTCGATCCCTTTCATTGCCAGGTCTTCAGTGATGATCAACGGTGGAAGCAAGCGAGCCACGTTGCCGTGATGACCACCGACTTCAATCATGACGCCACGCAGGTGAGCATGCTTGCGGACCAGTTTGGCAAAGTCACCGGCGGGTTCGCGGGTTTTCTTGTCTTTGACCATTTCGATGGCGAGCATCATGCCAAGCCCACGAACCTGACCGACAATCGGAGATTTTTCTTCCAGTTCCTTGAGTTTAACCATGCACTTTTCGCCAAGCCCGGCAGAATGCTCAAGGACATCGTTGTCCTGCATCCATTCGAGAGCAGCGCTACCGGCAGCAAAAGCAATCATATTGCCGCGGAAAGTACCAATGGTCAGACCGGTAGGCCAGGTGTTCAGTTCTTCGCGGTAGGCGATTGCTGAAATCGGGAAGCCGATACCACCGAGAGCCTTACTCATGGTGACGATATCCGGAACAATACCAGCGTGTTCAAAGGCAAACATTTTTCCTGTCCGACCCAGTCCGGCTTGAATTTCGTCACAGATCATGACGATCTCATGCTTGGTACAGATTTCGCGAACACGTTGGAGAAAAATCGGAGCAGGGATAATAGTTCCCCCTTCTCCCTGGACAGACTCCAGGATTACAGCAGCCGGTTTCATGTACCCTGAGTGGGAATCGGAAAGAACGCGCTCCAGGTTTTCAGCCGCCTGAATTTGCACGTCTTCATCAGGGCAGCCGAAGGGGTTACGGTACTCATATGGGTAAGGGAGGAATTGGACCCCTGGTGATAGAGGACCGAGCCCCTGGCGGTGATGAGCGTCGCAAGTGAGGGCGAGAGCCATACCTGTCATGCCATGGTAAGCACCTTCAAAAGCAATAACTCCGTATCGGCCAGTGTTGTATTTTGCAAGTTTGATCGCTTGTTCAACCGCATCAGAACCGGTCGGGCCACCAAAAAATACTCGTGTCAGCTCTTTTGGCAGGACTTTTTTCAGGGATTTCACCATTCTCTGACGAATGGGTGAAGGAATGTCGAGAGTATGGGTAATATCCTCTATGGCTTCATGTGATGCTTTCAGGACGTCAGGATGGCTATGTCCCAGAGCCATAACTCCGGCACCTGAAAACATGTCGATATAAATGTTACCATCAACATCTTCGATAGTGGCTCCTTTACCTTTGGCCATCGCCATCGGCATGCCTTTAGCGTATGAAATCGCAGAGCTCTCATTATCCGCTTGGAATTTAAGGATTTCCTGGGACTTGGGTCCTGGAGGAGCAACCTTGATCTGCGGAGCGTCTACGTGTGATAGCTTTGAAAAAATCGTATCCTGTTTCATTTTACACCTCTCAATGGTTCTTTTGTGTTTATGTTTTCCGGGTTACTAGCTGCTTTTACCGCTGCCAAAGCAGCGTGATAATTCTCGAGCCGCTGCCAGGAGTTCCGGGATGTGAGCGGTCATGTCTGCTTCTGATAAACGTGTTCCTGGGCCTGAGATTGCGATGGTTGCAATGATCTTTTTCTCATAGTTGTAAATCGGTGCTGCGATACTCAGGATATCATCACTGAATTCAAACAGATCTGTTGCGTATCCTGCTTTTTTAGACTCCTCTGCTTGTCGATGAAGTTTTAATTTATCTGTAATGGTGTTGCGTCCCAATTCTTCGAGTTGCAGCGTTTCTATGTATTTCAATCGTTCCGATGGTGACAGCTCAGAGAGAAATAATTTCCCCGATGCACAACTATGAATTGGAAATGAATAACTGATGTCCGGATTTAATGTGAGGCGATGAGATGATTTGACATCATCTATCGCAAACACCATATCTTCCACGCGGACACAAAGATAAACATTTTCACCGACCCTGTTAATCAGGTCGATCATGTACGGTTTAGCTGTATTACGGAGATCTTTGCTGAGTGGTATCGTTCGTCCCAGCTTCAGGAGTTTGAATGTCAGGCTGAATCCCTCGGACGTTTTAACAACGTAGCCAATTTCAGCCAATGTCGCCAACAGCCTGTGGACGTTTGTGCGGTTAAGCTCAAGGTCTTTTACGATGCTTGAAGGTTGGACCGGTTGGTTAGCGCCAACATATTCAAGAATCTGAAAAGCCTTAAGAACCGTCGTTGATAACTTATAAGCCATGAGTGCTCACTATTTGGTCAAATGTTTATATAGTGCTATGCAGTGGATTGTAACAGACAGCGGGTTTCTGTCAACAAAAAATTTGTGGGCCGGGAGGTTGTGGCTTGTATCCAAAGACCAAGCCGTTGGCAATAGCGGATAAAGATAATGGCTGATGATCCGGTCCAATGGCTTTATCCGGTGTTTGCGTTTCTTGATCTCAGAGAGATGCCACTTATGCAGGATTGTTCTGGATATAAAAAAGCCCCGCGTTTAAAATAACGCGGGGCTTCTTGTGTCAAGGTGGGTTGAACTTGGATTAAAAATCAGAACCTAGAGATATGACTGTTTTATTCAGAAACCACTGGCACTTTTCAGCGGTGCGTGAGTTCTTTGTGCATTGCTGATCAACAGCTCTGCGATCTGGATTGCATTCAAGGCTGCTCCCTTGCGGATCTGGTCTCCGGAAATCCAGAAATTCAGTGTATTTTCTGCTGCGATATTTTTGCGAATACGACCGACGTAGCAGTTATCCTGGAACTGAGATACCAATGGCATCGGATATTCACAGCCCTGTGGATTGTCAGTGACTTCCAGGCCTGCTGCGTTTTCGAAAAGCTCACGTGCTTTTTCAGGAGAAATAGGCTCATCCGTGACGACAGTGACAGACTCCGAGTGGGAATAGAGAACTGGAATTCTGACGCACGTTGCTGAGACGCGGATCTCTTCGTCGTGGAGAATTTTTCTGGTCTCATTGAACATCTTCATCTCTTCCCCGGTGTAACCATTGTCCTGAAAAGTATCAATGTGGGGAATGACGTTGTAGAGCAATTGATGAGCAAATTTGTTGACCGAAATATCTTTTCCCGCAGACCAATCCCTGACCTGCTGCTTCAGCTCTTCCATGGCCTGGGCTCCGGCTCCTGAAGCGGACTGGTAAGTCGAGACGAAAACCTGCTTCACACGGCTGTAGTCATAGAGCGGCTTCAATGCAACCAGCATAATGATGGTTGTGCAGTTTGGATTCGAGATAATACCGTTATGCCATGCGACATCTTCCGGGTTGACCTCTGGAACAACCAGAGGGACTTCAGCATCAAGGCGGAAAGCAGAGCTGTTATCAACGACAATGGCGCCTGCTTCAACTGCGTGAGGAGCATATTTTTTGCTCTGTGCTCCTCCTGCCGAGAACAGCGCAATGTCGATATCCTGGTCTTTAAAAGAATCTTCGGTTAACTCTTCGATGGTGTACGTGGTGCCCTTGAACGTGACCTGTTTACCCGTAGAACGTTTGGATGCATAGAGTTTAAGAGTTTTGATTGGAAAGTCTCTTTGCTCGAGGATGTTGAGAAATGTCTCACCCACAGCGCCAGTTGCGCCGACAATAGCGAGATTGTATGCTTCCTTCGATCTTAATTGGTTCACGTTCATGATTGTACACCTTTCTTTCGTTTTTTTGTGTGGGGGGTAGCCCACCTTGACTCTTGAACTGCTCTAGGGTTTTGGAAAAGTACACCCACAGAATAGCTCTGTCAATTTATTTTCACTATTGTAACAAGAAATGAACGCACATTTTATTATTGTAATGTTTTGACTGTTTTTCGCTTTATGTTAGTAAGTTGGAGGCTGTATATGCCTTATATGGTACAAAGTTCACTCTTCTTTTTCAGGGAGGTCTCATATTTTTGATGATAGCGGGGTATTGAGAATAAAGTAAGAATTCAGGTTTTTGAAAATTAGATGAGAGATTCTGGATAATCGTTGAATGTTGCTGAAATAAGTTCATTGGCAATGTTATCTTTACAAAATTGATCTATTCGCGTTTTATAGCAATCTTCCATAGTGTTGATTTCCAGCCGTCAGTATCTGTCGCGAAAACGAGTGGAGAAATTGTTTTATGGCCGACCTAAACCTGCCTTTAGGAAAGAAGACTTTCTATAAAGCCGAGTACGATCCTTTTCTGCTCTGCCCTTTTCCTCGTCAGATCAAGCGGGATGTCATTGGGATAACCGAGACCCTGCCTTTTTCAGGCTATGATATCTGGAACGCGTTTGAACTTTCCTGGCTTAACCTGAAAGGAAAACCGGTGGTTGCAATGGGGGAATTTCATATTCCTTGCGAATCGCCAAATCTGATTGAATCAAAATCATTCAAGCTCTATCTGAACTCTTTTAATCAAACCTGTTTTGCTGGATTTGAGCAGGTTGAAGGGCTGATGGTTAAAGATTTGTCCCGTGTCTGTGGCGCCCCGGTTCGCGTGCGTTTGCTCGATAGTGATCAATTTATAACAGAGGAGCTTCAATGTCTTCCGGGGCTTTGTATTGACGGATTGGATATTGATGTAAACGAATATTCTTTGAATCCCTCGTTGCTGGAAAATGCTGCTGACCCTGAATATCAGATAGAAGAGCAATTGCACAGTCATCTGTTGAAGAGCAATTGCCTGGTCACGAATCAACCTGACTGGGGGAGTGTTCTGATTCGTTATTGCGGCAACAAGATCGATGCAGAAGCCTTACTCCGTTATCTGATTTCGTTTCGCCAGCACAATGAATTTCATGAACAGTGTGTCGAACGGATTTTCGTGGATTTGATGCGCTTCTGTCAGCCTGAAAAGCTGACCGTCTATGCCCGTTATACCCGCAGAGGGGGGTTAGATATTAATCCTTTCCGCTCCAATTTTGAAGTGAGCATTGAGAATTTACGCCTGGCACGTCAATAGATATATCTGAAAAACCTGTTGCAGCTTTCTTTTCCTCGAAAGGGATGAATCAGTGAAAAAATTTATTATTTACGTTGTCTTTGTTCTGGTGACCGGTTTCTCAGCATATTTCATCTACAATGGCGTTTTATCTTCTCGCTACGATGACACTGTGGGGTCTTATATCCAGGAAGTCTTACCTGCGATTTCAAAATGGAATCCGGATATCGTCCGGCAATATATGGCTCCGGAAGTTTTGCAAACAGTATCAATAGAAGAGCTGGAAAATCTCATCGCGGCTCTGTCTAAAATAGGAACATTGCAAAGTATCGGTAAGCTGAGTTTTAGAAGTAAGGCGGAAGTTGATGATGCCCGGTTTGAAAAACGTCCACTGATCACTTATGAGGTTGACGCACAATATTCAACGGGAGATGCAAAGGTCACAATCAGTCTGGTTGATCGAGACGGTGCGTATGATCTTTACCACTTCAATTTTCAATCAAACGCTCTGGCACCCTGAAGCGTTAAGAAGTGAAAGGTTTTACAAGGGGCGTGACGATTATGTGACGCCCCTTGTTGTGTGTTAATTATTGCGGCAATGGGATAACAAAGACCGGCCGGGTCGATTTTTTTAGGACTTTTTCGGCGACACTGCCAAGGAATGCATGCTCAATAACCCCTTTACCGTGGCTTCCCATGACAATTAAATCGACATCAAGAAGGTTTGCAGTTTCGAGAATTTTAATGACAGGGTGACCAATTTTAACGTCTGCCCCGGAAAAGCGGGCGAGGTCTTCAGGAAAGTTGGCGAGCTCTTTTTTTGCAAAATCTTCCAGTTCATGTTTCAATTCATCTTTGGCTTTTTGCATATTACTCCGCTCAAGGTCTTCCAACTTGTCCTCGCCCAGAATAGAAGAGATGTAGCCACGCATGGATGAATCAACCTGGGGGAGGATGTGGAGCAGATAAATTTTTGCATCATTGTGCCGGGCGAGCATGACAGCGTGTTTAAAAGCATATTCAGAATTTGGGGTCAGGTCGCAGGGAATAAGAATTTTTTTATAATATGGCAGCATTGTCGCACCTCATTATGGGGAAAGAGTTAACGGAACAGAAAACTTTTCAGGCTACTTTTCTTTTGTGATAATTATAACTTATTTTAAACCGTTTGCATTTGCTTAATAATAACGATCTGTTAAAGTCAGCCTTGCTGTGAGATCAGCAACCTGTTTTTGGAAAATACGATGAGAAGAAAATATCAACAGATCAAAAGTACACAGGTTCCTGATCTGTTAAAACAGGGCGCTGCTATTGTTGACGTCCGGCGTCCGGAAGAGTGGCAACTTACTGGAGTTGTGGCCGGGAGTGAGTTGCTGACATTTTTTGATTCGCAGGGACAGAGTCAACCGGGGAAATGGTTGCAACAGCTGAACAACCTGGTTTCCGAAGACTGCCCTTTGGTTCTTATTTGCCGCACAGGTCATCGTACCGGTCTGATTTGTGAATTTCTTATCGAGGTGACATCCCGTATCGATATTTATAATGTTTCAGATGGTATTTTGGGTTGGTTAGGTGAAGGATTGCCTGTTGCCAGGGTAAATCCTTGATGGCTTTCTATGGCTGATGTTCTGCTGATTCAACCCCCGGCTTTGATCCCCTCTGAGCCTCCTCTTTCTCTTGCGGTTCTCTCTTCGGCCTTGTCCCAGGCCGGTGTCAGCGTTGATTCTCTGGATGCCAATCTGGGCGCCTACCATTATCTTCTGGATCATCAGCGACTGACAGAGTTGGCTGGAGATAAGCCAAAAACCTCTGTACGCCGGGCGTTGAAACACAACCTGGACGCTATGCATTTCTTGTGCTCGCCACTCGGAACGACCTCATTCTCCCGTTACAGCACTGCGGTTCGCTATCTGAACCTATTGCTGGGTCTGTGGACTGGCGATCGCGGCAATGAACGGTTGACCCTCGGTGACTATCAATATGAGGGCTACTCCGTTTTTAAACCTGAAGACCTTAACCTTTTCAGCAGTGGCAATGTCCGAACCCTGTTCCGGGTTTACTTTCAGGAAGAATTATTACCTCAGATCAAAGACCGTCAGGCAAAGATGGTTGCGATCTCCATCAATTATCTTCATCAGGCTTTTCCGGCATTTGAGTTAGCGGGGTTGCTACGGAAGTCTTGTCCTGATTTAGAGTTGGTCGCAGGAGGAGGATTAATCACTTCGTGGCAGGAGCCGCTGCAAAAGCACGAATATAAGCTGTCTCCCTTTGACCGTCTGGTGTTCGGACCGGGGGAAGCCTCCCTCGTTGCATTGGCTCAAGGGGCTGCTCCCGTGGACTATTATTTGTCGGATACGTCAGCGATTGGCTTTGTCCCCGATTTTTCATTTGCTGAATTTGATCGTTATCTAACACCGAAGCCGATTATACCGGTCAGCTCTTCACGTGGCTGTTATTGGCAGAAATGCTTATTCTGTCCGGAGGCCACTGCGCCGGTGCATCCCTATGACAGTGTGCAGCCATTGATGTTTCCCGATTTGCTGTTGCAGCTATCCGAAAGTTGTGGATCAACAATCTTTCATCTGACCGATAATGCCATTCCTGTCAATATTCTTAAAGGGATGGCAGAGCGCAAAAACGACCTGAAAAAAATAACCTGGTTTGGATTTGTCAGGTTTGAAGCGGCGTTGGAAGATCCTGATTTTGTGCAACAATTGTCTGAGGCCGGGTGTCGAATGTTGCAGCTGGGACTCGAAAGTGGTTCGCAAGTTGTTCTTGACCGGATGAGAAAAGGGGTCAGGCTGGAAGCAGCTGCGAAGATTTTAAAAAATTTGTCGGATGCTGGAATCAGCAGTTACGTCTACATCATGCTTGGTACCCCGGGAGAAACTGAAGATGATGCTGAAATGACACTGAATTTTTTGGAGGAGCACGCGGCGAAAATCGGTTTTCTTAATATCTCGATCATGAATCTGCCCCGAGGTTCTGAACTCCTGGAAAATCCTGACCTGTACGGGATTGACAGTTCCCGACTTCAAGGTGAAGACAACTCACTTGGTCTCTATCACGAATTTCAATCAGCAACAGGCTGGGATCGTTTCGCTGCACGTAAATTTTTGCAGCAACGCTTACTGGGATCAGCAGCCATTCGTAACATAGTGAATCGCAATCCCCCTCTTTTTAGCTCTAACCACGCTTTATTTTTTACTTCTTCGGATTGAAAAGATCAGGTAACTCATAACCGAAATAGCGGAGACACATCATCAGGAGGGTCGCTGCGGCAGCTTCATCAAGATTTCCGATGAGTGGAATATTATCAGGAATGAGCTCAAAAAAACCAGCTGTTGGGTTCAGAAGATAAATGAAAGAGAGCAATCCCAGAAGAAAAGTTCCGATTTTTTTCATGGTTCACCTGCCTTGAATAGGAGCGAAGAGTTACTCTACCATAGCATATGCGACGGTTTTGTTAACAACTGCTGAAGGAGCATTTGGGTTATAATAAAAGAGAGGGGGCTATTTTTCATTTCTTTATATATGATAATATATATGCGTGCATAAATGAGAAACTATAACCTTTAAGCTGGAGAAAAATTATGAAGAATAAAATTCTTATTTTACTGATTTTATGTGGCGGCCTGATTCTGTCAGGTTGTCAAACGACAACAACTTATTATCAGGGTGCTAAAGCGGATGCAGTAGGGGTCGTCAGCCTGGTTCCGGTTCCGGTCGGGCAGCAGAAATGGCAGGATTTGTATGTCACGGTAGATTATAATTTAAACCGTAGTGGCGACAATCTGGATATTGACGGCGTCCTCTCTTTTTCTGACAGCCCCCAAATAACATATTCGGTGGTTCGGGATTTAAAATTAAAGCTGTTTCTCCTGGATCAGGATATGCGGGTGGTTGATTATTTTGATGTTGCCCGAACATTAAGTCATCGTCTGGATGATGAAACCACGTTTTCTCAAACGATGAAGATGAGACCAGGTGTCGTTGCCATGACTTTTGGTTATGAAGGAGCGTTTACTGAGAATGATCCCGAGGGACCTTCAGGGCAAACCGTCTGGAGATTACCTAAAAGAGCGACCAACTGAAAAATAAAGATTCGGGCAGCCAAGCGGTTGCCCGAACTTATTTCTGCCCCCAGTCGTTTTAGCTTTAGACAAGCTATGCAAATCGAAAACAGCATGCTAACATCGCCCCCCTTTAACAAAACCATCAATCCCTGTACGGAATAGAGTTGACCGATGACAACGTTTAATCTTGCACAGATATTATTTGAAGAGACGGGTTTGCAACAGAGCCGGATAAAAGCGACTGTAGAACTTCTGGAAGCCGGTGCGACAGTTCCTTTTGTTGCCCGCTACCGCAAAGAAGTGACCGGCGAATTGGATGAAGTGCAGATTCGTCAACTGCAGGAGCGGCTGATATATTTCAAAGAACTGCAGGAGCGGCGATTGGCGATCCTTAAATCCGTAGAGGATCAAGGGAAACTGACGCCTGAATTACGGGGAAAAATTGACGCGTGTCGACAAAAAACCGAGTTGGAAGACCTCTATCTCCCCTACAAACCCAAACGGCGGACAAAGGCAACCATTGCCAGAGAGAGAGGTTTGGAGCCACTCGCTCAGCTTTTGTTGCAGGCGACTGAGGTCGGTCAGGACATCGAATTCCTGGCTCTGCCTTTCATCAATCCTGAACTTGAGGTGAGTGATGCGGCAAGTGCTTTGGAAGGAGCAGGGCATATTCTGGCAGAACAGTTTGCTGAAGCTGCTGAAAACCGTGCTCTTGTGCGTGAACTCACATGGCAGCAGGGAGTGTTTTGTTCCCAGCCGGCCCGTGGTAAAGTTGGAACTGTCAGTAAATTTGAGATGTATTACGATTTCAGGGAACCTCTGAAAGTCATCCCTTCTCACCGCATGCTGGCGATGCGGCGCGGCGAAAAAGAAGATGTTCTGCGCTTATCTATCGAAGCTCCCGAAGAAGAAATTTTAGCGCGCCTTGGTCATGTGTTGGTTCCAGCATCAAACCCACATCATGATTGGCTCAGGCAGGTGATTGTTGATGCCTATCATCGGTTGCTGGCGCCATCGATTGAAGTTGAGTTGCGCTTGCAGGCAAAAAAGAGTGCAGATGAAGAAGCAATCCGGGTTTTTGCTGAAAATTTGCGCAACCTGTTGTTGGCGGCACCCGCTGGAAGTTTTCGGGTTCTTGGCGTTGATCCCGGCTTACGTACCGGTTCCAAGCTGGCAGTGGTTGATCAGACGGGCCGTTTTCTTGAACATGTCACGATTTATCCACATACAGGGAAGGGGCGAGTTGAAGAGGCGCAACAGAACGTTCTGCGACTGATTGATTCTCACCAGGTTGAGATGGTGGCTATCGGCAATGGTACTGCCGGTCGGGAAATGGATCAGTTTATCCGTCAGTGCCTGAAGCAGGCTGGAAAGAAACTTCCTGTGGTGATGGTCAGCGAAGCAGGGGCGAGTGTCTATTCAGCATCTGACATTGCCCGTGAAGAGTTTCCCGACCTTGACCTGACCGTGCGTGGGGCGATCTCTATCGCCCGTCGGTTGCAGGATCCTCTGGCCGAACTGGTCAAGGTCGATCCCAAAAGTATTGGTGTGGGCCAGTATCAGCATGATGTCAGTCAGACAGCCTTAAAAAAATCACTGGATGAAGTTGTTGAGTCCTGTGTCAACTATGTCGGTGTTGACTTAAATACTGCGAGTTGGGCGTTGCTTGGCTTTGTTTCCGGGATCAGTGACTCTCTTGCCAAGGCGATTATTACTTATCGAAATGAAAACGGTATGTTTCGGCAGCGGAAGGATCTTCTTAATGTTCCCCGTTTTGGCAAAAAGGCCTTTGAGCAGGCGGCCGGGTTCTTGCGTATCCGTGACGCTGAACACATTCTGGATAATACCGCTGTCCATCCGGAGCGTTATAAACTGGTTGAACAGATGGCTTCTGATACTGGAGTCGGTTTGCAGAAACTGGTTGCGGAAACAACTCTGCTGGATGCGATTGACCTCAACAACTATCTAGCTGCCGATGTCGGGCTGCCAACCTTGCGGGATATTATTGCTGAGTTAAAGAAGCCGGGCCGTGACCCACGAGAGACTTTTGTGTCAACCAGTTTTCGCGAGGATGTCATGGAGGTGACCGATCTCAAGGTGGGGATGAGCCTGAACGGTGTGGTGACGAATGTGGCTGCTTTTGGTGCTTTTGTTGATATCGGGGTGCATCAGGATGGGCTGGTCCATATCAGTCAGCTTGCCGACCGTTTTGTCAAAGATCCCAATGATGTGGTCAAAGTGGGGCAGCAGGTTCAGGTCCGGGTGCTGGAAGTCGATTTGCAGAGAAAGCGAATTGGACTGACGATGCGCAGTGGGGATGTGAAGCCACAAGGGAAGGGCGATGGTAAAACGCCTGAGCGGATTGCAAAGCCCAAAAAGGTGCAACCGCAGAATACCAGGACAGATCTTGCAGCAGCATTGGAAAAGTCAGGGTTTCGGGTGAAGAAAAAATAGACAGAGAGGTTGCGCCCATTATTGTTAAAGTCATCAGAACATTTAAACATGATTCCAGAGCTGTTCTGGAGCAAAGATTGATCAATAATCTTGTCGGTCTGTGCAGGGGAGATGCAGCAGAGGTGCCGGTTTACATTCATTCTGCCTTGATGGGCAAGTTGGTTGATTGGTTGAATGAAAACAATCCGGATATGGGTGAAGACAGCAATAGTATGTGCTGGAAAGTTGAGCCTTTGGACGCTGCGACCCGGTTGTGTTTTAAGGAGTCTGACAATTTCTACCCGCTGGTAATCGACCGGAACAAAATTGGCTACGCCAGGAGTTCGAAGCAACAGACAATTTTTCAGGATCTTTTAACCCAGGTTTTTCCTTCCCACTCTCTTAGGAGGTGGCGTGTTTAAATGTGACCTTCAAAATCCATTCTTTGATGCCGTACTTGTGCGACATCCATCCCTGCCGGCGCCTGCCTGGAAAAGATAATCCGGGAGCGACTTCCTTTGTGTTAATGGCCTTTTTTACTTCATTTCCGGAGTCCACTCGAAATACGAAACAGTCCGATCAGGGATATTGGATGGAATATCCTTAATGTATGTTGCTCCCAGTTTTTTGTAAAAGCCGGTCGAATGTGGGTCCGCTAAAATTTTCAGTTCTTTCCAATGGTGTTTTGTTGTGCTTGAGATCAGATGTTGCATGAGCTTTTTCCCGTAACCCTTGCCGATAAAATCTGGCCGGATAAAAACGTGCTCAAGCCAAGTCCCTTTCCTCATTGTGAAATTTGATATTTCCAAATCATTCTCTAATTCCACAATGGAGTAATAACCCACGATCTCGCCGTTCGTTTCAATAATTTGAACATAATTTTTCCTGATATATTCACATGTTATGGTGAGCTCATTTTTCCAGATTTCAAAATATTGTGCGGGATAATGCCAATAATTTTTCGAAGAAAAAGAAATTTCCGTTAAAATTTCACTGTCTTGCTCTGTTGCTGGACGAATCATCATTGTTTTTATCCATAACGTTGTCAGAAAATTGCGCCTACTCGCTAAAACTTTTCTTCGTACAGTTCCGGGTTGAATCCGACGATAAACCTCTCTTTAACCTGTAGCGTTGGTGCTCGCAGATTGCCACTCGGACCCATCACTGCTTTGAGTAGCGTTTCTTTTTCATCTTCAACCGGGGAAAAATGGACGACTTTTTTTCCTTTGGCTACGCTGATAATCTTGGCTTCTTTGATGATATTCCAAGCCTGTTGCACTTCAATTCTGTTTTTGCGCGCGTCCAGAATTTCGTCAATCTCTATGTGCTTTTGTTCAAGAAACTCTTGAGCTTTTTTACACGAAGCTCAACCCTTGCGTAAATATGCCCAATCAATATTCATGTCTCTTCCTTGTCTCTGTCGGATTGATCATTAAAAGAGGTGTCTTCTCCAGACCTACAGAGCCTCTGCCAATGGTATTTGGGGGTTATTTCAGCAGATATTTTCCAACCCAGTTTTTCGAAAACTGATAAGCTGTCCGGCCACAGCGTTTGGTTTTTTCATTGGCCCACTTGATCGCTGCGCGTTCAAGATCATCATTCCAGGGAATGTCTTGGCCTAATTGTTTGCTCCAGCGTTCTGTACAGAGTTTGACGGCATCAAGGTAGCGCTCCTGAGTAAAAACATGAAACGGAACCCAAAGGCCAAAACGGTCTGAAAGGGAGCTTTTTTCTTCCTGAATCTCACTTTGTTGCAGTTCGCCTTTCACGTATTTGCCGCCAATGTGATCGCTTTCATACTCGGGGAGGAGATAGCGACGGTTCGAGGTCACATAGATCAGAACATTTTCCGGGGCTGAATAGACTGAGCCATCGAGGGCACTTTTCAGCATTTTATAGGTCAGTTCACCGACTTCAAAAGTCAGATCGTCACAGAGCATGATAAAGCGATATGGCTGATTTTCTACGGCGGTAAAAATTTCGGAAATATAAATAAGATCTTCTTTCTCAACCTGGATAACGCGCAAGCCCTGATCTCCATATTGATTGAGCAGAGCTTTAACAATGGATGATTTCCCTGTTCCTCGGGAACCCCAGAGCAGGGCATTGTTGGCTGGAAGTCCTTGAAGGAATTGTCGGGTATTGTTCACCATGATGGCTTTTTGATCATCAACGCCAAGGAGTTCGTCCAGTTGGGTGGTGTCGGTTATTTTTACCGGTTCGAGAAATCCGGAAAAGGAGTGTCGGCGCCAATTGGCTGCATGGCAGGTTGACCAGTCGATGGGTTTGACGGCTTTGGGGAGTAAGATTTCAACAGAGCTTAACACCCGTTCAAGTTGCTCTATAACTTCAGGTTTAAGATTCATCATGGCTTCTATCTCTTTCTTTTGATGTGTCAGACATGACGGGTTTGTCTCTCCATTGAGAATTTTGCCATGCCAAGCTAATAAATACTAAAAAAGGCGCCACAGCGGACGCCTTTTTTCACCAATCTTTGAACAGTTGCTTATTTACCCCATTTTTCTTTGATTCGCTGTATCGCAGTTTCGATATTGTCTCTTTCTCCAAAAGCGGAGAGGCGGAAATAGCCTTCGCCACTGGGGCCGAACCCGCTTCCGGGGGTGCCGACAACAAAACATTCGTTGAGTAATTTGTCAAAGAAATCCCAACTACTCATCCCTTCGGGAGTCTTCAACCAGATATAGGGGGCATTGACACCACCAAAACATTGAATTCCTGCTGCGGTCAGGCCTTCGCGGATGATGCGGGCATTTTCCATATAGAAATCAATAATCTCTTTTGTTTGCGCCCAGCCTTCATCACTGTAGACAGCAGCGGCCGCCTTTTGAACCGGGTAGGAGACACCATTGAATTTGGTACATTGACGGCGATTCCAGAGTTTGTTGAGGCTGTATTTTTCCCCCTTTTCCGTGGTTCCCATGAGCTCTTCCGGGACAACCGCCAAGCCGCAGCGAACCCCGGTAAAACCAGCTGTTTTAGAAAAAGAACGGAACTCAATAGCACATTTCTTGGCCCCTTCTATTTCATAGATGGAGTGGGGAATATCAGCTTCAGTGATAAAGGCTTCATAAGCGGCATCAAACAAAATGACGGAATCGTTGGCAATGGCATAATCGACCCAGGCTTGCAATTGTTCTTTGCCGGCAACAGTTCCCGTGGGATTGTTGGGAAAGCAGAGATAGATCAGGTCGACCCTTTCTGCTGGAAAGTCGGGATTGAAACCATTCTCTTCAGTGCAGGGCATATAAACAAGCCCTTCATAATAGCCTTTGTCGTCAATTTGCCCACTACGGCCGACCATGACATTGGTGTCGTTATAAACTGGGTAGACGGGATCGCCGATGGCTACTTTGTTGCCAAGATCAAAAATATCCAGAATATTGCCACTGTCACACTTGGAGCCATCGGAGATGAAGACTTCTGAAGTTTTTAAATCAACACCAAGGGGCTTATAGGCTTTGTCAACGATGACTTGTGCCAACCAGTCGTAACCCTGTTCCGGTCCATAACCGTGAAATGTGGTAGCATCGGCCATCTCATCGACTCCTTGATGAAAGGCTTTGAGAACGGCCGGCACCAATGGTTTGGTGACGTCGCCGATGCCGAGGCGGATGACCTTTGCTTCCGGGTGGGCCTGGGTAAATTCACTGATGCGACGGCTGATTTCGGGGAACAGATAACCTGCCTGGAGTTTGAGATAATTATCGTTGATACGTGCCATGAACTTCTCTCCTGAAATATGAATACACAAGAGTCTCTTGTGGGTAAAGGGTCCGATTCGAAGATGCTTCTGTCAGGTTTTATCTGGATTTTTGTTGCAGCCATGCCCCGGCTTTTTCAAAATCTCTACCGAGACCATGGAAGGTTTCGCACCCGGAAATGATCAAAGTTGTGAGAATCAATAACAATATAAACATTTTTTTCATGTTAATCTCCTTCGGTTGGCTTAACTCAAACCGAGAACATCCTGCATATCATAGAGCCCAGGAGTCTTTTCTTGTAACCATTGGCAGGCGCGTACTGCTCCACGAGCGAACATGTCACGACTCATCGCGCGATGGCTGATTTCAATCCTCTCCCCCATGCCGATAAAATATACCGTGTGTTCACCGACAATATCTCCTCCGCGGACTGTCTGCATGCCGATCTCATTGTGAGTTCGGGCACCGCACATCCCTTCACGATGATAGTTGGCAACTTCATTGTAATTTCGCCCTAAGGTCTCAGCAACAACTTCTCCCATACGGACTGCTGTTCCTGAGGGGGAATCTTTTTTCTTATTGTGATGAAGCTCAACGATTTCTACATCAAAATCATTGCCAAGAATAGCGGCGGCTTCTTTCAGGAGTTTAAAGCATGCATTAACTCCGACACTCATATTGGGTGCGAGAACCACGGGGATTGTTTTGGCAAATTGTTCAACCTGTTGCTTCTGTTCGGGGGTAAAACCGGTCGAACCGCTCACGACCATCTTTCCGAGTTCTGCACAGATTTCCAGATTTTTTAAGGTGACCTCGGGAAACGTGAAATCGATCAAAACATCAGCATTGGCCATGGTTGCAGCTAAGTCATCTGTGATTTTTACTCCCAACTCTCCTGCTGCGGCAAGCAATCCTGCATCTGCTCCGATTTGTGGATGTCCCTGGCGTTCTATTGCGCCTGTTAATTCCAACCCTTGCGCTTCAATGACTGCCTGGATCAAGCGGCCACCCATACGCCCGGCGGCGCCAACAATTGCTACTTTCATATTGATACCTGTGTTGTGAATGTTTGGAGGGGGAACCTCTATGTTCCCCGCTTTTTCTTGAGCAAGGACGGACCCATAGGTCCGCCTCTATGAAAAGTCATATCAATCCATGTTTCTTCAACACGGTCTGCAATTGTTTCAGAGTATTCTCTTGCATGGCAACCATGGGTAACCGGACATCGACTCGACATTTTCCCATCAGGGCTGAAGCTGTTTTCACGGGGACCGGATTGGCTTCAAGGAACATGGACTGGTGCACATCGAGCAATTGCAGATGCAACTTGCGTGCGTCATCCCAACGATTTTCCTGAATCGCCAGAACCATGGATTTTACCTCTTTAGGCATGATGTTCGCCGTCACTGAAATGACCCCTTTGGCGCCACATGCCATCAAAGGCAAGGTGAGAAAATCATCCCCGGAGAAAACATCAATTTTGTCCCCGGCGCGGGCAATAATCTCACTCGCTTGAGTCACGTCGCCTGAGGCTTCTTTAATCGCTACAATATTACTGATCTGGGCAAGCCGTACTGTTGTATCGGCAACCATGTTCACTCCGGTTCTTCCCGGAACATTGTATAAAACCTGTGGTAGCGCAACGTTTTCAGCGATGGCTTTGAAGTTTTGATAGAGACCTTCCTGTGAAGGCTTATTGTAATAGGGGGCAACCAGAAGAACTCCATCTGCTCCCATTTCTTTGGCATGCTGGGAAATGGCTATGGCTTCAGCTGTTGCATTGGAACCCGTGCCTGCAAGGATTGGAACCCGTTTGTTGACTTGCTCGATACAAGCTTTAATAACCTGATCGTGTTCAGCATAATTGAGAGTTGCTGATTCACCGGTTGTGCCACAGGGGACAATGACGTCGGTACCGTTTTCAATCTGAAATTCAATCAGTTGACGATAGTTTTCCTCATCAAAATTGCCCTGGGCATCGAAAGGGGTAATAATGGCAACCATAGATCCTTGAAACATATTTTCCTCCAGACTATATATTGAGACGATTTTATTTAACCGTCATTCAGAACATCCCTGAGACCCTGTGTTTGTTTCTACTTTCGTACTGTTTGATAGTTGAGTGTCAATTGGTCGCACAGGTCCTTTTTTACCGCAAGCATTAAGTAACAGCAAAAGAATAAATAACAACAGAATTTTTTTAGTTCTCATGAGTAATTTTTCCGTCCGTTGTATAGAAAACGCCACGTCTTTAAGTTGATTTGAGCCGTTTCAGTTCACGTTCAACAGCCTCTCGAGCAGTGCCTCCGGTTGCTTTGCGGGCATTGACTGAGGCTTCAAGGGTGACATAATCGTAAATATCCGCTTCGATCAGATCCGAAAAATCTTGAAATTCAGCCAGACTCAATTCAGGAATATCTTTTCCTGTTTCAACGCAGTAACGGACAGTTTTGCCCACAACTTCATGAGCTTGCCGAAAAGGTAACCCCTTGCGGACACAGTAATCAGCAACATCCGTTGCCGTGGAGAAACCTCGAGCTGCGGCAATCCGCATATTATCTCCTTTAACCCGCATTTCCACAACCATGTCAGCAAAAATTTTCAGACTCCCTTTAACGGTATCAATCGTATCAAAAAGAGGCTCTTTATCTTCCTGCATATCCTTGTTATAGGCCAACGGCAATGATTTCATCAACGTGAGTAGTGTTATCAAGTTGCCGTAAACCCGCCCGGTTTTTCCGCGAACCAGTTCAGGGACATCCGGGTTTTTCTTCTGCGGCATGATGGAACTTCCGGTGCAGAAGGCATCTGAGAGTTCGATGAAATTGAAATCAGCACTGGACCAGAGGATCAATTCTTCTGAAAGACGAGAGAGATGCATCATCAGAATTCCGGCAAAGCTGCAGAATTCAATGGCAAAATCACGGTCTGAAACACTGTCAAGGCTGTTTCTGGTGACGCCATCAAAGCCAAGCTGTTTGGCGGTCCATTCGCGATCAATGGGGAAGGTCGTTCCCGCCAGAGCTCCGGCACCGAGAGGCATCAGGTTGAATCGGGTCCTGAGATCCCTGAGGCGACTGCTGTCACGGCTGATCATTTCGCGGTAAGCAAGCATGTGATGACTGAAAAGCACCGGTTGAGCCGTTTGCAGGTGAGTATATCCGGGCATGATGACATCCAGATTGTTTTCCGCTTGCTGAATCAGTGAAGTCTCCAGTTTTTTGAGATAGTCCAGAATCGTATCTATTTCGTCCCTGAGGTAGAGACGGATATCGACGGCAATCTGATCATTGCGACTGCGCCCGGTATGCAGTTTACCACCAACAGCGCCAATTCTTTCAATGAGCTGGGCTTCGATATTCATGTGGATGTCTTCAAGCGCGACCGAAAATTCCAGCTGTCCTGCTTCGATATCAGCGAGAATTTCATCCAGTCCGGCAATAATCTGCTGTGCCTCAGCAACGGCGATAATCCCCTGGCGGCCAAGCATTTCTGCGTGAGCTTTGGAGCCTTGAATGTCGTAGCTTCCCAGGCGTTGCTCAAAGCCGATCGATGCCGTAAATTCTTCAACAAATTTATCTGTAGGCTGGGTGAAACGGCCGCCCCAGAGTTTATTGATCATGGTGTTTCTCCTTGAGGATTAGGAATATTAAGGTCACTACTTTCAAAGTTTCGCATGTTGACCCAGTGTCCTTGACCGTCCTCTTGATAGATGCGGTGGATTTTCATTGGCATGCGTGTTGTCCGTGGATCAAACCTGTGAAAAACCGGCAAGTTAAAGTAAAACAATCTGGTTTCGCTGTTAAAGCGTAGCCGGCAGACGGGTAACCCATCAAAATTGTCCACTGTGAAATTAGAAAATTCACGGGACGCAATCTTGTGATCTTCATGCATGATAATGGATGAATGACCAAAGGACTCTTTATATTCTTCCGGCAAAGAAGCATTGGTTTCTCCGGAGGCATTACAAAAAACTGTCATTGTATCATGAACTCCGGGAGTCGCATCGATCATTTCGCCATAAAATCCGTGCACGACATTGCGGAACAGGTGATGTTCCGGTTTGGGATTACACTCCAAAACGACCAGTAAATCAAGCTGTTGACGACTGGAAAAATATAATTCATTGGCATAGTCGATGATCTGACGGATATTGGATTGATAGGGAGTCCTGTAGATATAGT
Organism: uncultured Desulfuromusa sp.; assembly: GCF_963675815.1. Taxonomy (NCBI): domain Bacteria; kingdom Pseudomonadati; phylum Thermodesulfobacteriota; class Desulfuromonadia; order Desulfuromonadales; family Geopsychrobacteraceae; genus Desulfuromusa; species uncultured Desulfuromusa sp. The sequence continues at coordinate 679,911 of NZ_OY776574.1, read as the reverse complement.
CAAAACAGATCATCGCCATGAAATTGAAGCCAGTGGAGGGACAGTGCCATAAGGGAAACACTTTGCCGTGATAAAGGTCCCTATGGGGTTCCATCGCTTCTTCGTGGTAGCAGGGATGGCTTTTGGCTTGCAGAAAAACCCTTACTTTTCCAGAGCTTTCCTTGACGATGGTTGCGGTACTGTTGACTTGCAAGGCATCAATATCTCCGCTTTGACGGTCATTGTCGACAGACTGCAGTAATTCTTCGTTGTCGGTCACAAATCGTCGCGCCAAATCTGAAAAAGAGATCAGAGGCAATACTTCCAGTCCCAGCATGGTCACGGTATTGTTCGGAAAACTTTTGCTGATCATTGCGAGGGCTTGATCAAAATGATCGAAAGGTAACGTTCCTTCAGGAAAGAGAAGAAAATGGATTTTTTTTAGATTGCTCTCTGCTGTCGTAATGAGTTCAAGGACGGAGCGGATACGCTGCCATTTGCGCTGGGTAACGGATTGAAAATCAGCTTCATTGTCCAGTCTGATTTCATTGGGAATCTGACATATCAAACAGTGCAAATGGTGTCCACGTGGAAAATCAATATCAATATTTTTTTTGATAATTGTGAACATGACCTCAATAATCAATGCAGAGAGTTAACATTGGGAATTTCGCTGTCGGCATCATCTCCGGGAGGCTCAAGATCCGACCATGTCAGTTCGGGAAAAAGATGAGCCAAAACCTGACGGCAACCCGGGGGAACATTTAGCGTCGGGAGCTGGTGGTGTGAAAACCAGATAGCTTCACTGAGTTCGTCATGATTAAGCTCCAGTTCAAAATCCAGAGCTCTGGCCCGATAATAAAGGATGATGTAATGGTCTTTCTTGTGACCGATGGCAAGGTGTTCGTAAATATCAACAAGCTTGTCAATCTCGACCTCAAGACCAACTTCTTCTTTGACCTCGCGAAGAAGTGCGTTTTCTATTGATTCTCCATGATCAATTTTGCCTCCGGGCATGACCCATTGACCAAAAAAAGGTGGAATGTTTCGCCGTGTCAGTAGAATTCTCTGCTCATCATCCACAATACAGGCGACCACTGACGTCTTGATTTGTTTCTGCAAAGAATTTCCCATGGATATTTCCTGTCAGCCCGGTGATATTATCAGAGATAACTTCACCGGGCTGTAGAAAGATGATTCTCTATTTTTTGGCAGCCCTCTGCATGGCGGCAATTCTTAACCGCAGAGCGTTGATTTTAATAAATCCTTCAGCGTCAGCCTGATTGTAAACCTCATCTGCCTCAAAGGTGGCAAAGTCGACATTGAACAGGCTGTCGGTTGCTGAATCACGGCCAACAACGCGACAGTGACCCTTATAAAGTTTGATTCGTGCTTTACCGTTAACGGTTTTTTGAGTTTCGTCAATCAGTGCCTGTAACGCAATGCGCTCAGGGGCAAACCAGTAACCATTATAAATCATGGCCGCATAGCGGGGGACAAGTGAATCACGCAGGTTCATCACTTCACGGTCCATGGTGATGGATTCCACCCCACGGTGCGCTTCCTCGAGAATCGTGCCACCGGGAGTTTCATAAACGCCACGGCTCTTCATGCCGACATACCGGTTTTCCAGCAGATCAATTCGACCAATGCCATGTTTGCCACCGAGTTGATTCAGTTTGGCCAGAAGTGCGGCAGGGGAAAGGCGTTCACCATTAATGGCAACGGCATCCCCTTTTTCAAACTCAATTTCAACGTATTCCGGTTGGTCCGGAGCATCTTCAGGGGCAACTGTGAGAGTATACATTTCTTCCGGTGCTTCGGCCCAGGGGTTTTCCAGTGCATATCCCTCAAAGGAAATATGGAGAAGATTGCGATCTGAACTCCAGGGAACCTTTTTATTGGTCGGGATAGGAATCGCGTGTTTTTTTGCATACTCTTCAAGTGCGGTACGACTGTTGAGATTCCACTCGCGCCACGGGGCGATAACTTTGACGGATGGATCAAAATGGTAGTATGCAATCTCAAAGCGGACCTGATCGTTGCCTTTTCCTGTGGCTCCATGAGAGACGGCATCAGCTCCTTCTTTGGCGGCAATCTCCATCTGGGCTTTGGAAATCAGAGGTCTGGCGATGGATGTTCCAAGGAAATAACGGCCTTCATAAATAGCATTGGCACGGAACATCGGAAAAACGAAATCACGGGTGAACTCTTCTTTTAAGTCAAGGATATGGCATGCACTCGCCCCGGTTTTCTTGGCTTTTTCAGGAATATGGTCGAGTTCTTCACCTTGGCCGAGATCAGCAGAAAAAGCGATAACTTCGCATTGATATTCTTCGACCAGCCATTTAAGAATAATCGATGTGTCCAGCCCGCCGGAGTAGGCAAGAACGACTTTTTTAACTTCTTCTTTTTTACCCATTTTGAGTTCTCCTGAGATTAAGTGATGCGATCAGAGTTTAATAACGTATGTATCTGCCATACGGTCATGCAGTCCTTGTTTCTGTTCATCAAAAGCGACCATCAGATAGCCGATTCCAAAGATGATTCCTGAAATAAATTTTGCCGGTATTTCCCGAAAAGCGGCTCTACCATAACTGAGAGATGATCCGTCGCGGCGGATAACCTTGATCCTTAAGGCCATTTTCCCCGGGGTTTGTCCACAGTAGCCGGTGAAGATAACATAGTAAGCGATGCTGACTGCGAAACTGAACAACTGTACGAGAACGGCTATATTGACAACCGCTCCTTGGTGACCGGCAGCGGCTCCCCCCGCCAAAGCCAGAAGAGACCCCAACAGGAACTGCAGGACAAAGACGATAAATGCATCAATCATTGTTGCAACGAGGCGCATCCAGAAACCCGCTTTGGGCAAAGCATCAATCTCTCCCTGAACGGGGAACTGTGAGCTGTGGACCCTAGGTTGAGGATCATTGTCGATCGTTTGTTCCTGTGGTTCCGTATCCGTCGTGCTCAGAAGAAAGCTCTGTTTGCATTTCGGACAATTCACCTGACTGGCACCGGCCGGCAATTGTTCCGGATCGACCTTTTTATTGAAACCACAATGTGGACAGGTAATCTGCATGGGTCAACGGGCCATCAGGGTTGCCAGAATCGCTTTTTGCGCATGCAGGCGATTTTCAGCTTCATTGAAAATAATGGATTGCGGCCCTTCTACGACTTCATCAGTGATCTCTTCGTCGCGATGGGCGGGCAAGCAATGCATCACCACAGCTTCCGGATCAGCCAGTTTAAGAATATCGGCGTTGATCTGGAAACCGGTAAAGGCTTTTATCCGTTCTTGTTGTTCTGCTTCTTGTCCCATGCTGGCCCAGACATCCGTGTTGAGAACATCCGCTCCTGCTGCGGCTTCGCGTGGATCGTTGCTCAATAAAATTTTTGCCCCTGATTTCTCAGCCAGAGAGATAATCTCTCTATCGGGTTCATATCCTTTGGGAGTTGCAATACGGAGCTCAAAACCAATCAGAGCGGCAGCATTGATCCAGCTGTTTGCCATATTATTGCCATCTCCGATCCAGCAATACTTCAAGTTGCGGTAATCTTCTTTATGTTCTGTGACGGTGAAGATGTCCGCGACAAGCTGGCAAGGATGGTAAAGGTCACTCAGCCCATTGATGACCGGGACATAGCTGTGTGCCGCAAATTCTTCCAGAGCCTTATGGGAGTAAGTCCGTGCCATGACGCCATCACAGTATCCTGACATCACCCGTGCGGTATCCTTGATGGGTTCACCACGGCCCATTTGTGTGGTTCCTGAATGGAGAAAAAGACCATGTCCCCCAAGTTGAAACATCCCGACTTCGAATGAAACCCGGGTCCGGGTTGAACTTTTCTCAAAGATCATACCCAGGGTCTGACCTTTCAGCAGAGGGTGGGGTGTCCCTTCTTTTTGTTTCTGTTTCAATTCCCTGGTCAGGGAAAAAATGGCTTCCAGATCTTCCAGAGTCCAGTCAGAAAGGGCAAGAAAATCTTTATTCATGGGCTTGTTCTCCTAAACTTCGTGGGGCACCGGAACAATTGTGCTTTTTAAAATCATCCCTGTGCCATGCTTTTGAGCTTTAGATATTATAACTCTTTTAAAATTCCATCCAGAATTTCAATCATCTGATCAATTTCTTCCCGGGTGACGATTAATGGCGGTACAAAGCGCAAAACTTTGCCTGCTGTACAGTTAATCAGGAGCCCCCTTTCAAGGGCTGTTTTGACGATATCACCGCCTTCACAGGTGAGCTCCATCCCGAGGATAAGACCGCGGCCACGGATACTTTTGATGAAAGTATATTTCTCCTGTAGCTGTTCTAATTGTGATTTCAGATAATTGCCCATGGTGACGCAATTATCCAGAATATGATCTTCAAGAAGAACCTTCATCGCTGCAACACCGGCAGCTGTTAACAGGGGGTTACCACCAAAGGTTGATCCGTGGCTTCCGGGGCTGAGTGCTGCTGCATATTCCTCTCGGGCAACCATCGCTCCGATAGGAGGCCCTGATGCAAGGGCTTTCGCCAGTGTCATGACATCGGGTTCAACATTGTCGTGCTGATAGGCAAAGAGTTTTCCGGTTCGACCGAGTCCCGCCTGAATTTCATCAAATATCAGCAGGAGTTTGTGCTGGTCACAGAGTTCCCGTACTGCCTGCAGGTATCCTTCGGGCGGGACATTTATTCCCCCTTCCCCTTGAATCGGTTCCATCATGATGGCACAGGTTCTGGGGCTGATTGCTGTTGTGAGGGCTTGAATATCACCAAAAGGAACATACTTGAACCCTGGAATCATCGGCGCAAAGCCTGCTTGAATTTTATCTTGTCCCGTAGCACCGATTGTCGCGAGAGTACGCCCGTGGAATGAATCCTGGGCGGTAATAATTTCAAACCGATCATCACCATAAGTATCCGCACTATATTTACGTGCCAGTTTTAACGCCGCTTCGTTGGCCTCAGCTCCTGAATTGCAGAAGAAAACCCGGTCACCAAATGAATGTTCACAGAGGATTTCTGCCAGTTCAATCTGTTGCGGGATGTGATAGTAGTTGGAACAATGTAACAACTTGCCCGCTTGATCCTGTAACGCGGCAACGACTTTGGGATGGCAATGACCAAGGCTGTTGACAGCAACTCCAGCAAGAAAATCGAGATACTTTTTGCCGTCAATATCCGTTAACCAACAACCCTGGCCACTTGCAGCAACCAGAGGATAACGTCCGTAGGTTTTAGCAACATGGGCTAGACCTCTATCAATCCAGCTTTGAGATGTGTTCATTTTTTATACCTCGCGACAGCGGTACCAATACCTTTATCGGTAAACATTTCCAATAAGCAGGCATGCTCCATGCGGCCATCAATGATATGGGTTTTGGCGACACCAGCTTCAATGGCTTCAACACAACAATTGACTTTGGGAATCATCCCCCCGGAGATGGTTCCGTTGTTAATCAGATCGGGGACCCGCTGAATATCGATCGTGGAAATAAGTTTGCCTTGTTTGTCTTTCACCCCTTCGATGTCAGTCAGCAGGATTAATTTTTCAGCCTTGAGGGCTCCGGCAATTCTGCCGGCAACAAGATCTGCATTGATGTTGAACGTTTCGCCATTGAGTCCGCCCCCGATGGGAGCGATGACAGGAATAAAATTACTTTCCTTCAGGCTCCTGATAATCGTTGGATCGACTGACTCAACTTCACCAACCATCCCGATATCGATAATCTCCGGAGTCAGGGTGTCCGGGTTCACAGCAGTCATCTCCAGTTTTCTTGCCTTAAGCAAATTACCGTCTTTTCCTGTGATCCCGACAGCTTGTCCCCCATGCAGGTTGATGTTGGTGACAATCTCTTTGTTGACTTTGCCGCCAAGAACCATTTCGACAACATCCATGGTTTCACTATCGGTGACCCTCATTCCTTGAATGAATTCACTTTTGATCTGCATCGCCTCAAGAACTTTACCGATTTGTGGTCCACCGCCATGAACTACGACGGGATTCATGCCGATATATTTCAGCATAATGACATCACGGGCAAACCCTTCTTTCAGCTGTTCTTCAACCATGGCATTGCCGCCATATTTGATGACAATGGTTTTTCCATAGAAACGTTTAATCCATGGGAGGGTTTCCATCAGAATGTTGGCTTTTTCAATCAGTTTTTCCATTGTTCCGTTCCTGTAGGAGCAAACTTGCGTGTTACCCTGATGTCGTCATTTGTTATCCAACTTCAGGATAATTGCGGGAATTGCCCGATAAAGTTATAAAATATAGCGTGAAAGATCTTCATCCTGACTGATTTCAGACAGTCTTTGTTGTACTTCTTCAGCCGCTATATTAACTTTATTGTCTGTGAGCTCCGGAGCTGTAAAAGAAAGTTCTTCGAGCAGTTTCTCCAGAATTGTATGTAAACGCCTGGCGCCAATATTTTCTGTGCGATCATTGACGGTTTTGGCAATCTTTGCTATCTCCCCGATCGCTTCATCGGCAAAATCCAGCTGAATGGATTCCGTTTTTAACAACTCTTTATACTGGCGGATCAAGGCATTTTTCGGCTCTGTGAGGATGCGATAAAAGTCATTCTCACTCAGACTGTCCAGTTCAACCCGAATCGGAAAGCGTCCCTGCAACTCCGGAATTAAATCCGAAGGTTTGGCTGTATGGAAAGCCCCTGCGGCAATGAACAGGATGTGATCCGTTTTTATTGCTCCATGTTTCGTACTGACTGTGCTGCCTTCGACTATCGGCAGAATATCCCGCTGGACACCTTCGCGTGACACCTCAGGACCATGGCCGCCTTCACGGCTGGCAATTTTATCAATTTCATCAATAAAGATAATGCCATTTTGCTCAGCGCGCTCACGAGCCAGAGTGGTGACGGTTTCCATGTCGATTAGTTTTTCAGCTTCAGATTCAATTAAATGTACGCGGGCTTCACTGACCTTGACCCGTTTGCGTTTGGAGCTTTTGGGGAACAGATTGCCGAACATCTCTTTGATATTCATCCCCATTTCTTCATTTCCCTGCGGAGTGAAAACTCCCATAGCGGGCATGCTGCTCACTTCAATTTCCAGCTCAATAAAACGCTCTTCAAGTTCTCCGAGACGCAATAATTTTCTCAAGCGGTCCCGTGTGTGCTGGCGTTGTTCCTGCTTGTCCGGAGATCGGTCAGATTCTCCCGGAAGAAGAAGATCCAGCAGTTTTTCTTCAGCATTGGCTTCTGCTTTGATCTGCATTTTTTGTGTTTCTTCTTCCTTGACCATGTTGATGGAGAGCTCCAGTAAGTCGCGAACCATACTTTCAACGTCACGACCGACGTAGCCGACCTCGGTAAATTTGCTGGCTTCGACTTTGATAAAAGGAGCCTGAGCCAGTTTAGCCAGACGTCGTGCTATTTCAGTTTTTCCGACACCGGTCGGTCCGATCATGATGATATTTTTAGGAGCAATCTCATCGCGTAATTCAGCCGGAACCTGTTGTCGCCGCCAGCGATTTCTCAAAGCAACGGCAACGGCACGTTTGGCATCGTTCTGGCCGATAATATAACGATCGAGTTCGGAAACTATTTCTCTTGGGGTGAAATTATTCACTTAAGAACCTCAACGGAAATTTTTTTGTTGGTGTATATGCAAATATCAGCGGCAATATCAAGTGCTTCTTTGACGATTTGTTCTGCATCCAGACTGGAATGGGCGACCATGGCTCGTGCGGCTGCCAGAGAAAAACTTCCACCGGAACCAATCGCGGCAACGCCGTCATCCGGCTCAATGACATCACCCGCCCCTGAAATCACCAGGCTGAGATCTTTGTCTGCCACGATCAGCAAAGCTTCGAGACGTCGCAGGACCTTGTCGCTACGCCAATCTTTGGCGAGAGCAACGGCGGCACGGGCGAGATTTCCACGAAATTCCTGCAATTTTGCCTCAAACTTTTCAAACAGAGTAAACGCATCGGCGGTGCTGCCTGCAAAACCCGCTAAAACTTGATCTTGATATAAACGCCTGATTTTTCGAGCATTATGTTTCATGACTGTATTGCCTAAACTGACCTGACCGTCGCCAGCCAAAGCGACTTCTGAGTTATGGCGAACACAACAGATTGTTGTTCCTTTGAACATTGACAACTCCAATCAAATATAAGTCATTGAGGAATAGCAACAAATGATAACAAATAACATAAAAAGGGGCTGATAATAAAGATTTAAAGCTAAATATAGCAGGGAAAGTGTTCAGAAGTTCAGGGTCTTTTAGACTGGCAGGGGGAACTCGATGGTTGCCGTGACACCTTGTCCCGGTTGGCTTTCAATGTAGACTTCTCCCCCCATGCTGCGGACGAACTCACGAGCGTAGTAGAGACCGAGGCCAAAGCCCCGAACCTGGCCGGTATGTTCGGGATCAATCTGGTAGAATTTATTGAAGATTTTGGCAAGTTCCTGCAACGGGATACCAATACCATCATCTTCGATCAACAATTTTATTTGCTTGCTGTCTGCCTTCGCCGTCAGACGGACTGATCCTCCCACCGGTGTGAATTTGATGGCATTGTCAAGCAGTGCTCGAATAGCAAAGTTGATTCTTTGCGAGTTCAACATCAATGGTTTTTGCGTCAGCTGAGGGTCAATAACGGTTTCTAAAGCAACTCCATTATGAAGCGCTGCTGTTTGTAAGGAGATCGATACACTGTCTGCCAGAGTTCCTAGATCAACGGGTTCAAGGGTTAACGTTTCTTCGCTCAGAATGGCTTCGCTGAAATACAGGAGGTCCTGAATCAGCTGTTCCAGATGGGCGGTTTCCGTCTGAACCATAGCAACCATCTGCTGGAAATTGTCATCGTTGGGGCCTTCGATACCTTCTGCAATGTTTTGAATAAAGAGGGATATGGCAGTCGCAGGAGTTTTTAATTTATGTGAGATGAGTCCCAGGAAATTATTTTTAAGCTGATCTGTGTGTTTTAGATCGGCTAATTCCTGACGAATTTTTTGTTTTTCAAAAACCTTCTCAACCGTTGTACTGAGTTGCAGGACATTGATGGGTTTATTGATAAAGTCATCCGCGCCCGCTTTAAGAGCCTTGAGGATCAAGTTCTGATCTGAATAGCCGGTCATCAAAATCACTGCTTGATCAGGATGTTGTTCTTTTATCCTGTTTAATAACCCCAGGCCATCCAGATTGGGCATCATAACATCGCTGAGAACGATATCAACTTCGACTGTTTTAAGGATCTTTTCCGCTTCCAGGCCATCTTGTGCGACCAGGACATGATAGTCGCTCAGAACATGAGCGCATAGATCACGAATGATTGATTCATCGTCGACACAAAGAAGCGTTTTTTGTTTTTCTTGTTGGTTTGGATGTGTAAACGTCATACTTTTAAGTTCTCTCTGGTAGCGATACCAAATCAAATATAGCGCAGCAACCAGAAATGTCCACTTTGCGATTGTGTATGAGTGAAAAAGTAATTTTTCTTTTATCAACCCAGGATGTTTTTCAGTTGTTCAGGAGCCGCCTGTAGAAGCGCTTCAATTTTATCGATCTTGGAACCACCGGCCTGGGCGAGTTCCGGACGGCCACCCCCACGACCACCAATAATTTCAGCGAGAGGTTTGATCAGATCACCTGCTTTGACTTGACCGGTCAGATCCTTGGTAACGGCAACCAGCAGGGAGACTTTGTTGCTGTCCGCAGAGACCAGAACTAAAACACCGGAGCCGAGTTTATCACGCAGTTGATCCGAAAATTCACGTAACCCTTTGCCGTCCGTTCCAGGGATTTTCACTGCAAGCAATTTGACATCTTGAATCAATTGGACTTTATCGATCAATTCACCGCTGCGGTCAGCGTTAGCCTTCGCATGGAGTTGTTCCAGTTCTTTTTCCATCTCTTTTTGTTGTTCTAAGAGTTTCTGCAGGCGCAGCTCCAGTTTCTGCGGGTCACTTTTGACCAGGTCTGCCACACGTTGTAACGATTGCTGTTGTTGTTGCACCAGGGATAGAGCTGTTGCTCCGGTCGTTGCTTCAATCCGGCGGACCCCTGCGGCAATGCCGCTCTCACTCAATATCCGGAACAGCCCGATATCACCAGCTGCGCTGGCATGAGTTCCGCCACAGAGTTCCATGCTGTAATTGCCGACATTGATGACGCGAACGACATCACCATATTTCTCTCCAAACAGAGCCATGGCGCCAGCCTCCTGTGCATCAGTTGCGCTCATCTCCCGACTTTCGACCTGAGCGTTGGCACGGATCTGCTGATTAACTTCTGCCTCTATCTTTCTCAGCTCTTCACTTGAAACCGGTGAAAAATGAGTAAAGTCAAAACGGAGTCGTTCCGGTGTGACCAACGATCCCGCCTGTTTAACATGCTCTCCCAGTTGGTTCTGGAGAGCGGCTTGGAGGAGATGGGTTGCCGTGTGGTTGAGGACGATCTGTTGCCGCCGTTCCGCATCGACTTTAATGGTTGCACTATCACCGGTTTTGATTGCCCCGGTGACAACTTCACAGATATGAACATAGAGTTCCGGGAGCGGTTTTCGCGTTTCGATAACTCTCAGGGTCGCTTCGGTAGTGTTAATTTCTCCACTGTCACCAACCTGTCCCCCGGATTCACCGTAACAAGGAGTGATTGCGGTGATAACCTCGACAGTTTCTCCGCAGACTGATTCTGCAACCATTTCTCCCTGGTGGATCAGAGCCAGGACTTTCGACTGGTCCTCCAGCGTTGAATAACCAGAGAATTCCGTACGGATTCCTTGATCCACCAGCTGCTTATAGATGGTCGATACCGCTTCTTCTCCAGATCCTTTCCAGTGTTTCCGGGCATTGGCACGCTGAGCTTCCATGCAGGTTTCAAAACCCTCTTCGTCGAGACTGTAGCCATCTTTTTCTACAATGTCAGCAGTCAGATCGACAGGGAATCCATAGGTGTCATAGAGCTTAAAAATGGTTTCACCGGGGATTTTGTTTTGCTTTGCTGCTGACAATTGCGCAATTTCTTCCTGTAATATCCGCAGGCCGTTTCCGAGGGTCTGGATAAAGCGTTCTTCCTCATTTTGAACGACTTTGGCGACAAAATCCTTTCGCTTTGCTTCCTCAGGATAGGCCTCTGCCATGGATTCGAGAACAAAAATTGCTGTTTTGAACAGGATCGGATCTTCAAACCCAAGCATTTTGGCATGTCGCATCGCGCGGCGCATGATCCGACGCAAAACATAACCGCGCCCTTCGTTGGACGGTAAAACGCCATCGGCAATCAGATAAGCGGTGGCACGGCTGTGATCAGCCATAACCCGCATGGAGACATCATTCTCTTCGTTTTCGCCATAGGTTTTAGCCGACAGCTTTTCAATGTAGGATATGATGATACGGAATAAATCAGTATCATAGTTTGAATGGACTCCCTGCATAACAGTGGCCAGTCGCTCCAGGCCCATTCCTGTATCAACTGCAGGCTTGGGTAACGGAATCAGGGTGCCGTCAGTTTGACGATCAAATTGCATGAAGACGTTATTCCAGATTTCCATGTAACGGTCGCAGTCGCAACCGACGGTACAGGTCGGTGAATCACATCCGACTTCCGGACCGTTGTCATAGAATATCTCTGAACAGGGTCCACAGGGACCGGTGTCGCCCATTGACCAGAAGTTATCTTCTTCAAAGCGGAAGATCCGTTCCCGCGGAATATTTTCCTGATGATGCCAGATGTTCGCTGCTTCATCATCATCGGTATAGACTGAAACATAGAGTCGGTCCTTATCCAGCCCCATTTCTTCGGTTAAAAATTGCCAGGCGTAAGCGATGGCTTCTTTCTTGAAATAATCGCCAAAGGAAAAGTTTCCGAGCATTTCAAAAAAGGTATGATGGCGGGCTGTACGTCCGACATTTTCCAGATCGTTATGTTTTCCACCGGCTCGGACACATTTTTGTGAGGTTACCGCTCGCAGATAAGAACGTTTTTCATCCCCGAGAAAACAATCTTTAAACTGATTCATTCCGGCATTGGTGAACAGCAGGGTTGGATCGTTGTGAGGAACCAGGGACGATGATGGAACCGGGGTATGGCCCCGTTCTTCAAAAAAGCTTAAAAAGCGGGCACGAATTTGATTTCCTGATATCATTTTCAGTAACCTTTCAGTTCTATAAATCAAGGCGATAAGATATTTCAGTTAAAATGTGAATCTGGGATATTAATCGAAGACGCTGGATTTGAAAAGGGTTTTAAGCGGGAAGCAGGGGAGGTCATAAAATTGTGCCTGCTATCTAACGTATTTTCAGCTGCTCCTTGATGTCACGGCAGCAGGAGATAAAGTTGTTGCTACCGGTTTCCCGTGGTCGGGGCAGAGCGACGGAAACATCTTTCTGGATGGTTCCCGGATTTTTATCGAACAGCAGAATCCGGTCGGCTAGCAGAACGGCTTCGCTGACATCGTGGGTGACAAACAGGATAGTGTGGGCAAATTCCCGCCAGAGCTCTAACAGCAGGTTCTGCATCTCCTCCCGGGTCTGGGCATCAAGTGCGGCAAAGGGTTCGTCCATGAGCAGGACCCGGGGGTTCAAGATCAGGACCCGGGCCAGGGCGACCCGCTGTTTCATCCCACCGGAAATTTCATGGGGCAGATAACTGCCAAAGTCACTCAGCCCGACCAGATCAAGAAAGCGATCTATTTCTCTGTTTTTTTCTTTTTTGTTCCACGACTTGCCACTTAATCCAAAAGCTATATTTTCTCTGACTGTGAGCCATGGGAACAGGGCGTCCTCCTGAAAGACAACACAACGTTCCGGGCCTGGCCGGCAGACCGGCTGGTTGTTGAGGCTGATGGTGCCGTGTCCGGGAGAGATAAAACCGGCAAGCAGTTTCAGTAAGGTGGTTTTTCCACAGCCACTCCGGCCAAGAATACAGAGGAACTCTCCATTCTGAGCACTGAAACTGACATTCTGAAGAACATGATTTCGCCCGTTTCCGGCGGAAATGAAACTTCTCCCCAGCTTTTCTACTTTCAGCAAGGGAGGGGCGGGCTCCGGCTGCTGTTGGCAATGGACAATTTTAAGAGGTGAATTCATGCGAGCCTCCGGGCACTTTTAAAACAGAGCTGTAACAACAGGTGAAGACCTGAGTCGCAGATTTTGCCGATCATCGCAATCAGGATGATACCAACAACAATGATATCGATACGTCCAAGCATCCGCGCATCCATGATCAGGGCCCCCAATCCGTTGGGCACTCCCGTCAGCTCACCCAACACCAGGTAGGACCAGGAAATTCCCATGCCGAGACGCAGTCCGGTCACAATATGTGGCATGGCTGCGGGAAAGAGGACCGAAAAAACACCACGTAACGGACTACCGCCAAGCATGGCTCCAGCCTGGAGTAATGTTGGACTGACCTGGCGGGCTCCGGCTTCGGCATTGAGATAAATCGGGAAAAACGCAGCCAAAGCAACGAGAAAAATGGTGGTTTTTAAACCAATGCCAAACCAGATCAGGGCCAGTGGTAGCAAGCTGATGCCGGGAACGGCTCGCAAACCATTGATGCTGGTAGAGAGGAGAAGACTGACCTGTTCGACCCGACCGGAAAGAATCCCCAGAGGGAGTCCGATGAGAACCGCCAGGCTGAAACCGGACAGTACCCGCAGCATGCTGGCATAAAAATCACTCAAAAAACGCCCGGCATAAGGAGCCATACCGGGTTCGGCAAACAGATAATTGAAAGCTGCAACCAGAATTTGGCGCGGGTGTGGTAACAGGTATGTGGGAATGGCACCGGTTTCACTGATGATGAACCAGATCAGCAGCAGTAATATCGGCAACAGCCAGGGCAAGCCCCGGTGCCTCCAGATTGGTCTAACCGGGGCGTTCATGGCATTTTGCTTCTGACCTGTCGGACAAAAGAAAGGTTAAGCAATTTGTCGTAGTCAGGCTGGACCGGAATAATTCCCAGTGCCTGCATGCGCTGCCCTAATGTTTTAACCTGGCGAATAAAGGCTTCGTTCATATCCCAGCCAAGTTCCATGTTTGGCGCTGCGCTCTGTAAAATATTCAGCGGGGTGCCGAAATTTGCCGCCGCTTTCAGCCATTCGCTCTGATGATTGGAAAGATAAACCGTGGCTTTGGCATGGGCCTGGACCAGTTGGGATACCAGTTCCGGATTTTTATCGATCATCGATTGTGTGACCAGCATTCCGGCATTGATGGTGCCAACAGAATCATCATAGTAGGGGTAAGAAAGAATCCGTCCGTAGCCTTTTTTGACGGCCAGGGTCGGGAATGGCTCACCTGAAAGGAAGGCGTCGATATTGCCGCGTCCCAGTGCCGTCCCCATGTCAAAAAAATCAATCCTGACCAGCTTGACATCGGTTTCAGGTGAAATACCATTACGGGTCAGGGTTTCCCGCAGCAGAATTTCATGCATGGTGCCCGGGACATAGCCGATGGTTTTTCCTTTAAGGTCTTTTTCTGAATGAATATCACTGTTTTTTCCGACGACCAGTGCCGAACATTTATTGCAGAGTGCCGCGACAATCACCACCGGCTGTCCCTGCACTGCAGAGTAAATGGCGTGGGCCAGCGTTGTTCCGGTCATTTGCAGACTTCCAGCCAATAGTGCGGTTTTCTGATCCGCCGGATTGGTGAAGGAGCTAATTTCAACTTGCACTTCTTCCGGCAAAAACTGCCGGTAGAAAAACGGCTGAATGGTCTGGGCCGTTTTCCAGGTGCCGACACGGATTGATTCGGCGGCCAGCGGAGGGCTGAAGATGAATCCGGTAAATAACAGAACAAGAAGGATTTTTGTCAGTTGAGGTGTGGCTCTCATGGGATGCTCCGGGTTCAATCAGGATCAGGACGATGTATCAGTCGTTGATGAGGTAAAACAGTTTGACGGCAGCAGGGGGTCAAGATCCATTTCTCTCTGTATTTGCTGGCAACGCTCGATACCGGTACCACGACCTTTTTCCGTATCGGTCAAACCGTCCCGAGGGCTGGAACCGACTTCCGGGAAGAACAGATTGGCCCCGGCCAGCAATGAAGCCGTATGGGGTTCATGGGTACAATGAGCTTTGGGGACATTCCCCATGACCAGCCTGCTGATTGCGACCAGTCTGGCCATCTCTCTTTCAGTGATCATCCCGAAAGGTTCCATTGGCGACCCCGGGAAGTTGATGCGGCGCATAATACCGCTGTAGGTCGCACCAAAATCTCGGGCCAGAAGCATCAGTTCTACAATTTCTTCGTCACTGTGTTCAGGTCCGACGGGTTCAATACAGTTCATCCAGAGGAGACCGACATCACGCAGGATTTTGATGGTTTCAATTCTTTTGTTGCGGTTCAACGGAGTGTCCCGGCCTTCGCCGAGGCGAACAGCATGGTAGGCACCGACAAACCCGGCCTCCAGCAAAGCTTCCCCTTCGGCATGGTTGATATCACGGGTATTGGCAATCAAAGGGACTGAAACTTCCTTGCTCAACAGACGCCCGATTTCCAGCAACTGAGAGAAGGGATAGGTTCCGGTTGTCATCAGGTTCAGCCCATCTGCGGAATTATCTTCAGCATGTCTGGCCCAGGCGATAATCTGCTCCATCGAAAACTCGGTTTTCTCTGTGAAAATCCCGGCTTTATAGGTCAGGCTGCAGAACAGGCAATCGAGCGGGCAGGGCTCGACATTGAGACCGATATGATAATGGTTTTCCCCTTTCCGGCCAAATTGTTCGCGTGAGATTTGGTTCGCGGTTGCCATCAGCGTATAACACTCTTGACTGTGCAAGGGTGTCTGCATCAGGGTTAATGTTTCATCCCGGGTCAGAAAGACCCTATCCAAAGCTTTATTAATGATATCAGTAAATTGTGGTTTCAATTTTGTTTCCGCATTGTGAAATTCTTTCGTCGGAGTATAAGAAAACCGGAGCAATAAAAGCTCCGGTTTTCCCCTTTAATTTTTTGTTGCAGATAAATTATTTTTCTATCGGATAATCAGCACCTCTCCAGGCAAAGACGCCTCCGGGATAACGATAGACATTTTTGTAGCCGAGTTTTTTGGCCCAAACCGCACCGTTATGGCTACGAGTACATTTGACAAAACCACAGTAGATGACGATCAGCTTGTCTTTGTCCGGACCCAGCAACTCTTCATAGTTCTGTATTGATTTCCCGGCAGTTTCATTATCATCCCAGGTCACCATATCGGGGATTGGAAATAAAAACTGCTTTGCTCCGGGAACATGAGCTTTTTTGTAACTATCCTCAAAGGGCATGGTGTCGATGACGAGCATGTCTTTTCCATCGTCCAGCCATTTTTTCAGTTCTTCCGTGGTGACAATATCGTAACCACCGCGTTGGGTTTCGCGCAATAATTTTACGGCCTGCTTTTCAGCTTTGACTTCTTTCTCAAATTTGTTATCGAAGCTCAAAGCCGGTGTGCTGAACAACAGGAGAACCGCTAATAGAGAAAAGAAAGAGATGAACCGGTTGCACATGTTAAACCTCCTTGGTTTGTGCCTGATTGTTACCAAACCCCAGCCAAGGGGATGGCGTCAGGCGATTAATGAAACGCCATAAGTACAGATAACCAATGGCGAGCATGAGCAGTGAATCGCGAAACAGTGCTCCGCGCAGATTATGGAAAGCTTCAGCTTCCGGATCCTCAGGCCCGAAACAGCCGCAATCTATGTCGAGGCCGAGAAAGATGCCATAGCTTAAAACGCCCATAAAAAGGACCATCATCAGGGTCATCAGCGATAAAGCACCACGTTTTTCAAAAGCCAATCCGGCAGCCACAATAATTTCCAGCGCGATCATTCCGACTGCAGCCGGAAATATCAGTATTTCGGGGAGTAGCCCGTAGGCACCGACTGTTTCTGAAAACTGCACTGGCTGTATTGCTTTGGAAATCCCTGACCAGAGAAAGACAAAGACCAGTAAAAATTTCAGCAAGTGGTAAAATCGACGCGCAGAAGTGCCGGAAATAAGCTTGAGGGAATCTTGGGTTGTGTCTCTCTTGATAGTTTGATGCATGGTGGTCACTTGTCTTTTTTGGCTGTTATCACGTTGGTTGACCCCGGAATTTTTTAAACCATTTGTAAATCACCGGGGACAGGGAGACTCCTATAACAAGTGCGAGTCCTACCATGAAGGTGGGAGAGATATGCCCCTGCATCAACTCAGGAAGCGAACTGGAGAAGGTGATAAATGCAATGCAGCCAGGTAGCATGAAAATAAACGTGGCCAGAGCGTAATGACTGAGTTTGATACCTGTCAGGCCGAAAGCGTAGTTCAGTAAATTGAACGGGAAAAGCGGAACCAGTCGGGTCAAGGCGACCATTTTCCAGCCATTTTTTTCAACTTGCTGTTCCAGTTGCTGCCAATGTGATCCTTTCAGTCGACGTTCAATCAGGTCGCGAGCCAAGTATCTGGAAATCAAAAATGCAAGACAGGCCCCCATGGTTGCAGAAATAATGGTGTAAACAACACCCCAGAGCGGACCGAAAAGAATGCCACCGACAATGCCGATCGGCAGCCCCGGTAAAAACAGGCTGGGGGCGATGGTATAAATGAGCATGTAAACGATTGGAGCCAGAGCGCCATAACTCTGAATCAATGTCTGTAATTTACCTGGTTCCAGGTAGTCAATGACGCCACTGCTTCGGGCTATAAAAAAAGCACAGGTTAACAATGTCAGAAAACCAAGTTTTTTTATTATTGTCGCGCGATGTCCAGTGTCGGGACTAAAAGTTCGTTCTCGGGTCACGGCTGCAGCGACATTGCGCTGCAGGTTTTTTTTGACCCTGAGTCGGTTGAGATAAGTCAGGGGAGCTTTGGCTCCCGAAACTTTGTTAAGCAGAGCTTTTTCCGGATCGATGATCAGATCGAGAAGGTGGCTCGTGGAGGCGTGGGCACCAAATGTATGCGTACAGCTGGCACAATAACTGACGATGCGATGACCGTCTGCTTCGTTCACCCGCTGTTGGGTCCAGGCTTCAGCTTTCTCCGGAGCGAGGCAACCAACACCGGCTCCTGCACCGCAACAAAGAGTATCCTGTTTGCTATGTGCCGGTTCTTCAATCTTCAGCCCCATGCCGGTTAACAGTTGTCTGACGGAATCCTGCGTTTCAGTGCGATATCGGGAGACGCAAGGATCGTGGATACTGACCGTTCCGGAAACTTTAGTTGTTTCCGGTAGCGGTGTTTCGTTTAAAAGATCGTAGATGCTGCGGCTATTGAATTCTTCACCGTACTCTGTGAAAACTTCAAGACAGTTAGGGCAGGCCGTTAAAATTGTTTCTATCCCATGTTCCTGCAGATACTCTTTCATCTCACCGAACATGGCATTGAAATGGTCGCTGTCGCCCAGATCGTGGGACGGTTTGGTGCAGCAATCAAGAACAATTCCGAGGTTGGGAATGGTTTTCTGTAGCAAGGCATAGGTTTGCAGGGTAATTTGCGGACGTGAACCGGTCAGCGCGCATCCGGGAAAGAAAATCGTATCGCAATTTTCCGGAAAAGCATACCAGGTGAACTGTTTCGACGTTCCGGTTTTTTCATATCTGCGCAGGCCACGATGTTGAGATAGCTGTGCTTCTCCCCGCTCAAATGCTTCCCGACGCATTTCCAGAAACATTTTGGACGGGTTGATTGTATGGGGACAAACTGCAGTGCACAGATCACAGAGACTGCATTCAAAAGGGAGGTTCAAAAAATATTTATCTTCGGGATCATAGTTATCTGCAATCCTCTTGGGATTGCCATAGCGGGTCAGAAAAGCGCAATCCTTGACACAAATACCGCACTGGGAACAGTTCGTGGAAATCTGCTGTAGTTGCTCAAGCAGGTTCGGTCTGCTGACTTTCGGTTGTTTTTGTCGGTTAGAAGATTGCGTCATGGGTGCTATCTTTCGAAATGACGGCAAGAGTAGAGGACTTGCATTAATTGTCAGATTTTCTTTATGAAGTTTTGTGAAAAATGAGTTTAAATCACATAAGTGATTTCCATTTCAGGATCATGAATAGGGGATTGGAGTGCCGAAGTCAAATTGATTATATCCATAAAAGAAATGTCTTATATTGAAAAAACAACTTAAAGTCTTTGCAGCAAAAAGTGTCGCGGGAGTTTTTTTGCCATACCGGCTTGTTTTCTAAACTCAGGGGAGGATAATTCAGTGCTCTGTAGCCTTTGAATTCTGAGAAGTCGCAGCAAGGTTGCAGAAATATTTTGATGTATCTGGACGATGTTGATGAGTCTACGGAATATGGTTGTGCTCCTTGATGACCTGAAAAATTTCATCAAGACCGAAGCCGCGTCGTTGGAAAAAGCTGACCACCCGACGTCGTTCCCGAGCGTCGGCCGTGTCATAATTGAATGTTGGAAAACGTCGGGTCAGTTGTTGGCGCAGAATGTCCTCAGCAGGAAATTCACTTGCCGCTGTTTCCACCGCTTGTTGAGCCATGTTTTCGTTAATTCCCCTCCGGCGCAAATCAACCATGATTCTGGGGCCCACGCCACGACCGGAACGCATCAATGCGCGAGCCCGCTCAACGGCATAGCGCCGGTCATCCAGGTAATTATAGTCGCGACATTTTTCAATGGCGGTGTCGATTGCCGGTAAAGAAAAACCGAACTGGACAAGTTTCTGTCGCAGTTCGGTTTCGCTTCGGTCCCGCCTGGTGAGGATCCGCAAGGCTGCGGCAAAAGATTTAGAATCTTTCGACTTCGATTTGTCCATCGGCGTTTAGTCCCTCTGTTTCATCCGCCTGGGCATCTTTATCTTCCTGATCCTTGCCCCGTTCAAATTCGCCCCATGAGGCATCAGAGGTGGAATCAATCCCGGAAAATTTGAGTTTAAAATCATCGGGATTGGAGCTTTGGCGGAGGGCTTCGTCGTAGCTGATAACTTTTCTTTTGACCAGGTCCATCAGCGCTTGATCAAAGGTTTGCATGCCGTAAGTGGTATAGCCTTTGGCAATCGTGTCTCGCAGATGGGCTGTTTTTTCCTGATCGTCAATTAATTCACGAACCCGACCGGTTGAAATCATGACCTCTACAGCAGCAACCCTTCCTGTTCCTTCAATCCGCGGAATCAATCTTTGGGAAATAACCCCTTTTAAAACGTTCGATAGTTGCAGGCGAATATGGCGGTGCTGGTGAGGTGGAAACATTGAAACGATCCGGGAAATAGTTTCCGGCGCATCAATTGTATGTAATGTCGAAAGAACCAGATGCCCGGTCTCAGCTGCTGCAAGAGCCGTTTCAGTTGTTTCCACGTCACGCATCTCTCCGACGAGGATAACATCAGGGTCCTGACGGAGAGAGCTCTTGAGTGCCGGTGCAAATCCGGCGGTATCGAAACCGACTTCACGCTGGTTGATAATGCATTTACGATCCCGATGCAGGTATTCGATGGGGTCTTCAACGGTGACAATGTGCGCCGTTCGGTTACTGTTGATATAGTCAATCATTGCCGCAAGGGTTGTTGACTTTCCCGATCCCGTGGCCCCGGTCACCAGAACCAGCCCCCGTGATTCCTCGGCTATTTTTTTTAAAACCTGAGGCATCAGCAGATCATCGAGGGTGGCAATCTTGAACGGGATCGCTCGAAAAACAGCTGAGACGGAATTGCGTTGCTTGAAAACATTGGCTCTGAAGCGGCCCAGTCCAGGGACTCCATAAGCTAAATCAACTTCGTTCGCTTCTTCAAATTTAACCAGTTGGCGTTCGTTCATTATTGCTTCACACATGCTGCGAACGCCCTCAGCAGTCAATCTTGGCGCTTTTGGGAGAGGTCGAAGATTGCCGTCGATACGAAAGACCGGTGGTAGTCCCGCTTTAAGATGGATATCCGAAGTGTTGGACTTAAGAGCCATGCCGAGAATGTCATTTAAATTCATGATTATATCCTCTTCCACTTTACAATTTAGGTTCGTTAATCTTTGTTGGCTTCAGGTTCTGGTTTTCCTGCTCCAATTCCATAAAGCTCACGCAGTGTCGTATCGATTTCATTGGTGATTTCCGGGTGCTCTTTCAGGTATTGCTTTGCATTCTCCCGGCCCTGGCCGACCCTTTCTCCTTTGTACGAGAACCACGAGCCGCTTTTTTCGACAATGTCGTTGTCGACCCCCAGATCCAGAAGATCTCCTTCACGAGAAATTCCGGTACCATACATAATATCAAATTCTGCTTGTTTGAAAGGAGGAGCAACCTTGTTTTTGACGACTTTTACTCGTGTTCTTCCCCCGATGACATCCTGCCCTTGTTTAAGGGAGGCGATACGGCGAATATCAAGTCTGACAGAACAGTAAAATTTCAGAGCATTGCCACCGGTCGTGGTTTCGGGGTTACCGAACATTACCCCGATTTTCATGCGAATCTGGTTGATGAAAATGATGGTGCAATTTGATTTGCTGACGATGCCGGTCAGTTTCCTGAGTGCTTGGGACATCAAGCGTGCCTGCAGGCCCATATGGGAATCTCCCATTTCTCCTTCAATCTCGGCACGAGGTGTTAACGCTGCAACTGAATCGACGACCAGCAGATCAATAGCACCACTACGAACCAGCATCTCGGTGATTTCCAGCGCCTGCTCGCCGGTATCCGGTTGGCTCACGAGCAGATCATCTGCTTTTACGCCAAGGTGCTGGGCGTATTGAATATCAAGAGCATGTTCGGCGTCTATAAATGCTGCAACACCACCCTGTTTTTGCACTTCCGCAAGAATATGTAAGGCGAGGGTGGTTTTACCCGAAGATTCAGGACCAAAGACTTCAACAATGCGCCCCTTGGGAATGCCGCCGACTCCGAGGGCAAGGTCGAGACTGAGAGCCCCGGTCGGGATTGTTTCAATGGCAGGCATCTGAAAATCAGAGCCAAGGCGCATAATACTGCCCTTGCCAAATTGTTTTTCTATCTGTCCCATGGCTAAATCAAGGGCACGGTTACGGTTGTCGTCAGACATTTTTTCCTCCAGTTTATTTATCGTATTTTTAAAGCTTTATAGTGTAATTCTAACTTTCCCCGAAATGTCTCATGCTGATGTGTCAGAAAAAGTCATATGGACAGATCGGGTGGATTTGAAGTGCTTTCTGGATTTAGTTTTCCCCTCTCAGTGACTAACATTAAAACTTTTTTTTGCTGGTGTCGAGCCAATATTGTTTTTGCCAAGGCTATTTTTCCATCTGCTGTAAGGTAAAACGGCGCAACCATTCCAATGCCATTGTTGCGCTCATTCGTTGAATCTGATTTCGATCTCCTGAAAACGTGTATTTTTTGACATGAACGCTACTGGCGCTTGCCAGGGAGATATACACAGTGCCGACCGGTTTCTCTTCCGTACCGCCGTCTGGCCCTGCTATCCCTGTGATTGCCAGGGACAAATCCGTTCCCGTATTCTGCCTGAGACCA
The DNA here is from genome assembly GCF_963675815.1 of uncultured Desulfuromusa sp. NCBI lineage: Bacteria > Pseudomonadati > Thermodesulfobacteriota > Desulfuromonadia > Desulfuromonadales > Geopsychrobacteraceae > Desulfuromusa > uncultured Desulfuromusa sp. The sequence continues at coordinate 657,557 of NZ_OY776574.1, read as the reverse complement.
CTGGCCATGGCCCGAGCACAGTTTTCACTGACGGCTCCATGCTGTTGTAATAGCAGTGCCGGAACATGCAGCCAGTCTTTTTTTGCAGAATCAGCATAGGTTATTCCTGCGCGTTCCAGAAATGCTGAGGCTCCCGGTTGACTGGTCAACATTGTTGTCAGCAGTCCACCGGTGCATGATTCAGCCAGAGAAAGGGTCAATCCTGCATTGCTGAGCAATTTGCCGACATTGCCTTCCGGGGTTTCTCCATCCCGGGCGATCAGATAGTCTCCCAATTTTTCGAGGAGCAGAGCTTCAGCTTGATCAAGGCAGTATTCCGCATCATTTCCGGCGGCTTTGAGTTTGAGTAAAACTAAAGGGTAGTCAAGGGCAAAGGCGACATCAATTCCCGCAGGTAGCTGCTGGTAAGGAATCATCCTGTCAATTTTCGGTTCCGAAAGGCCGAATAATTTAAGAGTGCGTTGCTGTTGTGGACTGACATTCGGCATTTTCTGTTGCAGGACAGGAAGAACGGATGTCCTGAACATCGCTTGCATCTCAGCCGGAACTCCTGGAAGGAAGAATAATTCGCAGCCTCCTTTATGCTGTAATCGAAATCCGGGCGCAGTGCCCAGTGGATTTTGAAGTGGCTGCGCCAACTGTGGTAACAATGCCTGTCTTTCGTTATTGGGCTCCATCTGAAAATTGCGGCGTGCAAACCACCGGCGTATCATTTCCAGTGCTTCATCATTAACAACAAGAGGTTGTCCAAGGGCTCTTGCAGCAGCTCGCGCGGTTCGATCATCCCCCGTGGAACCTAGACCGCCAGTAATAATGATGAATTGAACGTGGCCAATCAAGTATTCCAGCGCAGCTACAATTTCTTTTTCCTGATCAGGAACCGAGAGGGAACAACGAAGCCTGTAACCATGGGCGGAAAGTATTCCTGCAACCGCTCTGGTGTTACTGTCACTGATCTCTCCACTCAGGAGTTCATCTCCTGTGGTCAATATGGCGATGTCATAGGGGGGCATTTGGAACTCCAAAACATGAACCCGGGCAGGCTCCTGTACCTGTCCCGTACTAGGAAAAAAGGGCCAGACAGACGCGCAGCAAAATGGCGGCATAAATGCCTGCCATGACATCGTCCAAAGTGACCCCAAGGCCGTTTTTCATCTCCCGATCGAACCAACTGGCAGGAGGGGGTTTAACAATATCGAAAATCCGGAACCAGATAAATCCCAGAATTGCTGTCGGCCAGGAAAATGGAAGAAAGGCTGTGGTGACAAGATAACCGGCTAATTCATCAATGACAATTCGCCCGTCATCGGCTTCGTTATAGTATTTTCCAGCAACATCGCAGACCCAGAAACTCAGGAAGATGATGGTGGCCAGGGTGAGCAGTTGCAGTGACCAGGAAAATCGGGAAAGGTAATAAAAAGCAGGAATCCCAGCTAATGTCCCAAAGGTTCCGGGGGCTACGGGAGCATAACCCAGGCCACCGTTACTGCCTAAAAATAAAACCAATTTTCGATAACCGCCAGCTTCCGGGTGATTGTCCTCAGTCATCAAACTTCTCCTTGGTCGTCAAATCCAGTTGTTCGTAAGCTGCTGCTTCTACTCGCCGGTAAATCTGCTGCAATGGTTGTCCACTTTTTCGAGATAATTCCCGGCAATCATCATATTCTGCTGCAAAGCGTAAAAACCGTGAGCCTTCATAAATGACTTTGACCCCGGCTTCTCCAAACTCAGTCATCACTTTCGCTTGATGACGGTTGAGTTGATAGCGATCGCAAGCTGTGCTACGCACGCCGATTGAGCTGCTTTCTCGCATAACCAGACGAGCTAATGGTGATGCCAGCTCAGGGCGACAGATCACCGTCAGGAGTTGTCCGGGACGATTTTTTTTCATATGCAGAGTTGTATAGCTGACGTCCAGAGCTCCGGCAGAGAGCAAAAGATCCATAAGGTTGCCCAGCTGTTCCGGAGTGCTGTCGTCGATATTCGTTTCAAGAACTTGTACCCTGTGAGGTTTATGGAGAGACCCATCGTCTTCATAGAGGATGCCGCGCAAAAGGTTAGGGCGGTCTTCCAGCTCCCACCCACCAACACCATAACCGGTTTTTCCCAGAGGCAATGCGGGTAAGGGACTGAATTCAGCCGATGCTGCAATCGTTGCTCCGGTTGGGGTTACAAGTTCTTTGTCGTTGTAACTGTCGCAAGTGGGTTTTCCGCGTAAAATTTCCAGCGTTGCCGGAGCTGGAAGAGGCAATGCCCCATGGGCACAATGACTCATGCCGCGTGATAGGGGCAGGGGAGAACAAAAAATTTTATCAATTCCGAGCAGCTGCAGGCCTATTGCTGCACCCACGAGATCGACAATGGCATCGACAGCTCCCACTTCGTGAAAGTGCACCCGGTTGATATCAATCCCGTGGACCTTGGCTTCAGCCTCTCCCAGGCGGCGGAAAAAATTGCGAGACATCTGCTTGACCGGTGGCTGCAGTTCACTGGCTGATAACATTGTATCAATGGTACTCCAACTCCGGTGGTGATGTGTTTCTTCACATTGTACTTGCAATCGGGTCCCTTCGATTCCATGTCGCTGTTCGCGCCCAACTTCAAGTGTGTACCCGGAAATTGGTAGTTTGGCGAGCTCCCGTTCAAGGGTCTGTTGTTCGACTCCGAGATCCAGCAACAGGCCAAGAACCATGTCACCGGAAATCCCGGAAAAGGCATCAAGGTAAAGCGTTTTCATAACTGTATCCTATCGATTTTCGACCATAATGACACAGAAAAATCAAGATTTTCAGGTTGTCTCTGTGTCACTGTGGTTTATCGTTGCATGGAACTTATCCATTTTTTTGATTAATCCGATTTGCTGCAAATGCGGCACCAAAGCCATTGTCTATATTGACAACAGTCACTCCGCCGGCACATGAATTCAGCATTCCGAGAAGCGCAGCTACACCACCGAAAGACGCGCCATAGCCCACCGAAGTAGGAACGGCGATGACCGGAGCGGCAACAAGTCCGCCAACAACGGACGGCAGGGCTCCTTCCATTCCGGCAATAACAATCAAAACGGCGGCTTCGTTGAGTAACTTCTGACGGGCCAGTAAACGATGGATTCCTGCAACACCAACATCAATCAGCTCTTCAACTTCATTGCCGAGCATTCTGGCCGTTATCACCGCTTCACGGGCAACAGGCAGATCAGAGGTCCCTGCACAGATGACCACAATTTTACCCTGCCCGGTGATCTCTATTGGTTGTTGAAGCAGACAGAAGGTGCGCGCATCACTATCGTACTCTCCTTCAGGAAACAGATTACACAGTTCCTTTGCTTTCTCATGATCCAGACGGGTGACCAGAATGTTCTGATTCCGTTTTGCCATTGCAGAAAGAATTATTTTCAGTTGATCCGGACTTTTACTGTCGCCGAGAATAACTTCCGGAACCCCCTGCCGGAGTTCGCGGTGATGATCAATCTGTGCGATGCCCAAATCTTCAAACGGGAGGTGCTTCAGGCGTTCGACACCATCATCAACACTGATCTGTCCATCTGCCAGGGATTGCAACAGCCTTCCCAGTTCTTTATGGTTCATAGAGTATCCAGGCTTTGAATTTAAAAATAGATTACAACCCGAGATCGGAAGAGATTGCCTGCATAGCTTCCAGACTGAGATCGCAGAAATCGGGAATGGGAATCCCGATTAATTCACATTCGGCGATAATGATCCGATCTGCTCCGGCGGCAAACTGTTTTTCCTTGTAGCGTTTGCGGACCGATTTCGGTTTTACGCTGGCGAGCTTTTTATCCGGATAGACCAGTGCCGTCGCAATAATCAGTCCGGTAATGGTTTCTCCGGCTGCCAGAGCGTGGTGGAAGCGCTCGCTCCTTTTATCATTGTGGGCCAGTTCGTTATGCATCCGGATTGCTGCGATAATCTCTTCTGCAACCCCTTCTTCTCGGAGGATGCGAACAGTTTCATGGGTGTGACGGGTGGGGGCATCCAGCGTGAGTTCAACATCAAGGTCGTGCAGTAAGCCGGTGAGCCCCCAGAGTTCCTCATCCTCTGAAAAATGACGTGCCAATGCCCGCATGACGGCTTCACTGGCCAGAGAATGTTTTATTAAATTGGGACTATTTAGATATTGGTTAAGCAACTCCAGGGACCGTTCGCGATTGATTCCATACTCCATTTTTTATCTCCTGATAAGTGGGTCTGCTGAATCATAACAAAAAACTGATTGTGAGGCAGGAATTTTCTCAATTGACCCTCGTCTCAGACTCAAGGTACGTTTGGTGGCGTCGAAGAAGTTCTGTTCTGCGAGGTTGTCATGGTTTTGGGGGAGATTTCGATCTCCCTTTGCCTTTTTCAATTTATTTGTCTGCAAGTTTAAATGTGGGTATTGCGAGATGATTTTTGTAAAAATAAATAAGATGCTCTGGAAAAAACAGCTGTTTCTTCAGCGTCCGAGTGTTTTGTTTTCCTTGTAATCTAAGTTCTGATGACAGAAAGGTTGGGTAACTTGAGACCAAAAATTCTAGTAACTTCCCCATATCCCCAGTTTACGCAGCTTGTTAATCAGGTCGCCCGAGAAAGACAACTGGATGTTAAAATTATCGAAGCGTTGCTGGAAAAGGCCGCCAAACTTGTTTACGAGGAAGTCCAGAGTGCCGAATATGAAGTTGTCGTGAGCCGCGGAGGAACGGCTGCGGCTATCAGGGAGGTTGTCGATATTCCTGTTGTGACGGCCGAGTTTAATGATTTTGATTTGCTGCGTGCCCTATGGCAGGCAAAAAATTTCGGAGACAAAATTGCTTACCTTGGTTCGGCCTACCGGGAAGCATATGAGTTTGACGAGCTGATGGAGATTATTGGTGTTGAGTTGAAACAATATACTTACCGGAATTCAAATGATTTTGCTGAACAGATCAGTAGGGCTGCTGAAGATGGCTTTAAGGTTGTTATCAGTGGCGCTGAATGGGGCCAGAGTCTGGCGAATGATGTCGGTATGAAAGGGATGATTATTTATTCCAGCCTGCGTTCGGTAACCCAGGCACTTGAAAGGGCAGAAGAAGTTCTTTCCATCAGACGTCGCGATAAGGAATATTCGCGCCGCCTGAGCACTATGATTCAAGCTGTAGATGAGGGGGTTGTCTGTATCGATGCAAAAGACAATATCATTTTTGCCAATGAAATGGCTGAAGACCTTCTAAAATTTAATTGCTCTCAGGCCTCGGGAAACAAGATTCGTGATGACAAGAAGGTCCTTTTGAAATTGCTCAAACTTCCGATGGGGGCAGGGCAAAAATGCTTTATCAATGGCACCGATCTGGTTGTTAATCGCGCGAAAGTCAGTGATCAGAAAGAGTATTTTGGTGAGGTTTTTACCTTACAAAAAATATCGCAATTGCAACAACTGGAACAAAAAATCCGTAAGGAATCACATCGCAAGGGCTTGGTTGCAAGGTTTAGTTTCGCAGATATTCTGACTCAGGATGAAGCCATGGGCGATATTGTCGAAAAGGCTGAGAATTTCTCAGGAGTTGATTCAACTGTTTTGATTATTGGTGAAAGCGGTTGTGGTAAGGAACTGTTTTCTCAAAGCATCCATCGAGCCAGCAATCGCTATAACGGGCCTTTTGTTGCTGTAAACTGTGCAGCTTTGCCTGAGGAGCTTTTGGAAAGCGAGTTGTTTGGATACGAAGATGGTGCTTTTACCGGTGCCAGAAAGGGGGGGAAGCCAGGCCTTTTTGAATTGGCTCATGGAGGAACGATCTTTCTGGACGAAATCGGCAGTATCTCTTTGGGTGTTCAGGCGCGTTTACTCAGAGTTCTGCAAGAGCGCGAGGTTATGAGGATTGGTGGAGAAAGTGTTATCCCTGTTGATGTCAGATGTATTGCAGCGACAAACAAGAATCTACAAAAAGCGGTCAGGAGAGGAGATTTCCGCAGTGATCTCTATTTTCGCTTAAATGTCCTTAAGCTTGAGCTGCCGTCGCTGAAAGATCGCAGCGGAGATATCCTTCTGCTTGCGGAACATTTTCTGGCTGAATTTAACCAAAAGTTTGGCAAAAAGATCAACGGGATCCCTGAGGATCTTGTCGCCTGGATGCAAGCGTATAGCTGGCCTGGAAATATTCGGGAATTAGGGAATTTCATGGAACGCCTAGTGATTTTGACCGATCATGGAACGCTCGATAGAAAATGGGTACAGCAGCTGATTGCAGAGGCTGACGAAGGGATTATCTGCGACAGTAAGAATAATGGCAGGCGTATCGCGGTCAGTATTGGTACTCTTGAAGAGATGGAGAAGCAACTGATTAATGCGATTAACGAGAAGGCTCAGGGTAACCGCTCAGAATTGGCTAAACTGCTTGGTATCAGTCGTACAACCCTGTGGAAGAAACTAAACAATCAGGAAGGGAGTGACTAAATCCCTGTCAGGTGCTTCCTCTGTTTATCTCTGATTTTCGGTTTTGATATGAAGTCCCTTTTGAATGGAATCCCATTTATCCCCCCCTTTTTTTTCATTTTTGAGAATCTTTGTCTCCTTAGTTTTCTGAGGTGATATTGATGCTGATCTCTTTTTCTCGGTCGCCGATGGTTCCCCCAAAAAACATTGTTCTAAATATGAACATCATGGTTTTTAAGTTGAACACAATCGTCAGGCAATAACATTGTAAAAAAGTTAATTTTTTTAAAAAACCTTATTTATCAGTGGATTATGGGTTTTTAAAAAAACTGGCATAACCGTTGCTATTCTGTACTTTCATCGAAATGATTCAGAAACTTTTCCTGATGGAGTGAACAGATGATTGAATCGGAATTAAGTGCGGAGATTCGTTCCGCAATGCGCGATTTGTGCAGTTGTTATCCAAGTGAATATTGGAGAAAAATTGACGAAGCCCGGGGTTATCCAGAAGAATTTGTCACTGCGCTGACTGAGGCCGGTTGGTTGGCTGCGCTGATCCCCGAAGAATATGGTGGCTCCGGCTTAGGGATTGCTGATGCTTCAATTATTCTTGAAGAAATCAATCGGTCAGGGGGCAACTCTGGTGCCTGCCACGCCCAGATGTATACGATGGGTACTTTACTGCGTCATGGCTCGAACGAACAAAAGGAAAAATATCTGCCCAAGATCGCCAGCGGCGAATTACGTTTACAGTCCTTCGGAGTAACTGAGCCGAATTCTGGAACCGATACGACTAAACTGCAGACGACCGCTGTGCTTAAAGGCGATCATTATGTCGTTAATGGCCAGAAAGTCTGGACTTCTCGGGTTCAGCATTCCGATCTGATGATTCTTCTGGCCCGAACGACCCCTCTGAAAGAGGTGAAGAAGAAATCGTTGGGGTTATCTGTTTTTCTGGTCGACTTGCGCGAAGTCAATGAAGATGAGCTGACCGTTAGGCCGATTATTAATTTGATGAACCACGAAACCAATGAAGTTTTTTTCGACAATCTTAAGATCCCTGCGAACAGTCTGATTGGCGAAGAAAATATGGGGTTCAAATATATCCTTGACGGGATGAACGCTGAGCGGATTCTTATTGCTGCTGAATGTATTGGCGATGGCCGCTGGTTTACCGAGAAGTCCTCCTCTTATGCCAATGAGCGGGTCGTATTTGACCGACCTATTGGTCAGAATCAAGGTATTCAATTCCCGATTGCCAGAGCTTATATCAATGTTGAAGCAGCAGATCTGATGCGCTTTCGGGCCGCTCAATTGTTTGACGAGGGCAAGCCCTGCGGCAAGGAAGCCAATATGGCGAAACTACTTGCTGCGGATGCTTCTTGGGAAGCGGCAAATGTCGCAATTCAGACCCATGGTGGATTCGGCTTTGCTGCCGAATATGATATCGAGCGTAAATTTAGGGAAACCAAGCTGTATCAGGTGGCGCCAATTTCGACCAATTTGATTCTCTCCTATATCGGCCAGCATGTTCTCGACATGCCGCGGTCTTACTGATTCTATGCGCCCGCTGGATGGAATAACCGTTGTTTCTCTGGAACATGCCATTGCTGCACCATTTGCAACGCGACAGCTGGCTGATCTGGGAGCTCGGGTGATTAAAATCGAGCGTCCGGGTGTTGGGGACTTTGCTCGGGGGTACGATGAGACAGTATATGGTCAGGCCTCACATTTTGTCTGGACTAACCGATCAAAAGAAAGCCTGACCCTTGATCTGAAACACCCGGAGGTTCAGCATATTATGGCCAAGCTGCTCGAGACAGCTGACGTCTTTGTGCAAAATCTGGCTCCTGGAGCCGTAGAGAGACTGGGGTTGGGGGAAAAAGATCTGACCGAACGTTACCCTCGTTTGGTGATCTGCAATATCTCTGGTTACGGTAACAGCGGCCCCTATCGGGACAAAAAGGCCTATGATTTGCTGATTCAAAGTGAAGCCGGCCTGGTATCCGTGACTGGAACGCCTGCCACACCATCCAAGGCTGGGATTTCAATTGCCGATATTGCTGCCGGGATGAACGCTTTCAGTGGCATTCTGAGTGCTCTTTACCTGCGGGAAAAAACAGGGGTGGGTGGCAGCGTTGAAGTGTCGTTGTTGGAGTCCCTTGGTGAATGGATGGGGTACCCATTGTATTACAGCCATTATGGTGGCAGTTCACCCAAGCGAAACGGAGCCATGCATGCGGCGATTTTTCCCTATGGATCCTTTCGAACCGGCGACGGCAAAGATGTCATGCTCGGGCTGCAAAACGAGCGGGAATGGGAAAAATTCTGTAACCAGGTTCTGTTGTCCCCCAGGCTGAAAGATGATCCGCGTTTTGATTCCAACTCTAGGCGGGTTGCCAACATGGAGAAATTGACAGCGATTATCCATGCTGCTTTCGAAGATCTTGATTCCGGTCAGGTCGTGGAGCGACTTGAAAACGCAGGTATTGCCAATGCCAGGATCAATGATATGGAAGAGGTCTGGAATCATCCTCAGTTCGCTGCGCGTCAACGCTGGAGGGATGTTCCTACTCCCGCAGGACTGATTCAAGCTCTATTGCCGCCAGCAACATTTTCTGCTTTTGAGATGCGTATGGATGCTGTTCCCGGACTTGGTGAACAATCGGCCTCGATTCTGTCCGAGATAGGCTACAGCGCAAAAGATATTGCCAGTTTGCAAGCCGATAACGCAATTTAACCATGTTTAAAAGGAGTTCGATATGAGTGTGAAAGAAGGTTGGAAGGGTCGATTTTTTGAAGATTTTGAACTTGGTGATATCTATCCTCATCCCCTGGGACGTACGGTCCTGACGGTGGATAACAGCTGGTTTACCCTGCTGACGCAAAACACCGCTCCAATTCATTTCGACCATCATTATTCAGCACAGACGGAATTCGGTAAGCCATTGGTGGATTCGACCTTTACTCTGGCGCTGGTCACCGGACAGAGCGTTACAGATATCTCGCAAAATGTCATGGCAAACCTCGGTTGGGATAAGGTCAAATTACCGAATCCCGTGTTTGAAGGGGATACGATATATTCCCAGTCTGAAGTTTTGGATAAAAGGGAATCCAGGTCGCGGGACAACGTCGGGATCGTCACCGTGAAAACCACAGGTTTCAATCAGGATGGTGTTGTTGTGATCACTTTTGAGCGTGTGTTGATGGTTTATCGCCGCGGGTGTGCTCCTGCGATTGCTCGAATCGTTTTGGATAAAACACCATGAACAAAATTGTGGCAAATCCAACTCAAGAGCTGGCGGAATTCCTGGTTGATTTTCGTTATGAAGATCTCCCCGATCATATTGTTGCCCGCACCGAGGATCTGTTGCTGGACTGGTTCGGTTCCGTACTTGCTGGTCGCAATGCTCGCCAGATACAGATTCTTGAAGGTTTTGCTGCGGCAATGGGACCAAAGGGCGGAAGTAGCGACATTTTCGTATCCCGCAAGCGAACTTCGCCGTTTTTTGCCGCTCTTATCAACGCGGCATCTTCACATTATGCAGAACAAGATGATGTGCATAACGGTTCTGTTTTTCACCCCGGAACAGTGGTCTTTCCTGCTGTCGTTGCTGCGGCGCAAGAGCGTGGAAGTTCCGGGCGTGATCTGATTGTGGCGGCCGTTGCCGGATATGAAGCCGGGATTCGGATCGGCGAGGCTCTGGGGCGATCTCACTATAAAATCTTTCATACCACCGGAACCGCCGGAACTCTGGCCGCAGCTGTCGGTGTTGCCAGGATTCTGGGAGCTGACGCCGGTCAGATGTTGAATGCTTTGGGCTCCTCGGGAACCATGGCTGCCGGACTTTGGGAATTTCTGCGTGATGGTGCCGATTCAAAGCAATTGCATACAGGCAAAGCCGCTGCTGATGGTTTGTTGGCTGCTTATATTGCTCTTGACGGTTTTACCGGTGCCCGAAAAATTATCGAGGGCGAACAGGGGATGACCGCCGGCATGTCACAGGATGCCGACCCGACTTTGCTTGTCGATGGTTTGGGAAGCCGGTGGGCGATTGGAGAAACTTCCTTTAAGTTCCATGCCAGCTGTCGTCATACTCATCCGGCTGCCGATGCTTTGTTGGCGTTGATGACCAAATTCCAGTTGACGGCACAGGATATCGTCGAAGTTATTGCCCACGTTCATCAAGGGGCAATCGATGTCCTCGGTCCGGTGACGAACCCACAGTCGGTTCATCAGTCTAAATTTTCTATGGGTTTTGTTCTGGCAATGATCGCCCTCAATGGTCGTGCTGGGGTTTCGGAATTTACGGATACAGCCCTCAACGATCCGGCGGTCAGGGACTTTTCCGCTAAAGTGAAAATGGTCTTGGACACCAGGGTCGACCAGGCTTACCCGAAACGCTGGTTGGGTCATGTTGAAGCTGTTACGCGTGATGGACAGCGGCTGGAAATGCAGGTTGATACTCCCAAAGGCGATCCTGAAAACAGCCTGTCCCGTGCGGAGTTGGAAGAAAAAGCGATGCGCCTGGCAGTCAGCCAGGGGGGGGCGACGGTGGAAGAGATGCAAGGGATTATTGCCGGGATCTGGAAGTTGAGAGACATGGTTGACACGAAGATTTTTTTCAACGTTTGAGAAAAGGCCTCATTATGGACGAGAGTTTACGTTGGCATCGCCAGCTGCTATTAGAAAAAACCGCAGCTGCTTTGCATGATAATGGTTTCAGTGCCGCTCTGTTCGCTAATCGACAGGAGGTTCGTCCATTTTTAATTGAGGCGGCCAAAGACGCTTCAGTTGTGGGTTTCGGTGGTTCGATGACACTTGCACAGATGGGTATTGCCGGAGAACTGAAGCGGGCCGGGAAAACCCTGCTTATTCATGGTCGTTCCGGTCTGGACCCGGCAGAGCGTTTTGCCTTGATGCGCCGCCAGTTGAGCTGTGATGTTTTTTTCAGTAGTACCAACGCCCTGACGATTAAGGGGCAGCTTGTCAATATCGATGGTACGGGGAACCGGGTCGGTGCGATGGCTTTTGGCCCGCCAAAGGTGGTGCTTATTGTCGGGGTCAATAAGATTGCGCACGATCTTGATAGCGCCCTGCGGCGGATCAAGGAGGTGGTTGTCCCGCCGAATGCCCATCGCATGGGCTATGCTCCCCCCTGTACGAAGACGGGGTTTTGTGTTGATTGCAACTCGCCGGAACGGGTTTGCCGGATCACGACGATCATCGAAAGACAGCCGCGGGACACGCAGATCACCGTTTGTCTTGTTAATGAAAACCTTGGCTATTAACTGGCAGCTTGTGTCAAAGGGAAGATCATGGAATTAACCCGAGAGATTTACTGGAATGTCGGCCACGGAGTCGCAACACTGCTGCCGATGTATCTGCTGACCTTGGCCGCGATTGGGCTGACTGTTTACCTGTCTGTGCAGCGTATCAAGGTCTATCGGCAGGGACAATCGCTGGAGCGGAGCAATGAACTGCCGCGACGGGTTGTAGCGATGATCAAGTCGGGCGTACTCCAGAGCCGGGTCTTGCGTGTGCGCGGTCCGGGTGTGGCTCATGGGTTGTTTTTCTGGAGTTTTTGTCTGTTGTTCCTCGGGACCTGTTTGATCGTTGTTCAGGCCGACTTTACCGATTTGTTGTTTGATGTCCGGTTTCTGACCGGTAATTTTTATCTGGTTTTTTCTCTGGTGCTCGATATCGCCGGTTTAACGGCTATCGTCATGCTGTCCGGTTTGTTCATCAGGCGTTATGTGGTCCGTCCCGCGGGGTTAGAGATTCGTCGCGACGATGCCATCATGCACGGTTTGTTGTTTGCGATCCTGATCAGTGGTTTCATCATTGAAGGAACGCGCATGGCCGTCACTGAACTAGGGACGCCATTGGCATCATGGTCGCCGGTCGGGCTGCTGGTTGCCAAAGCTTTTTCGGGTCTGGGAGAACCGGTACTGCGGATTTTGCATCTGACGATCTGGTGGTTCCATCTGTTACTGACCATGGCTTTTCTTGTCGCCATACCGTTGACCAAATTGCGACACATGGTGACGACCAGCCTCAATGCTCTGTTTGTCGATCTGGGTCCGACAGGAAAGCTTGCAACCATTGATTTGGAGAACGAAGAGGTTGAAAGCTTTGGGGCTGACAAGGTTGCTGACTTGACCTGGAAGGATCTTTTCGATAGCGATGCCTGCACCCTGTGCAAGCGTTGTCAGGATCGCTGTCCGGCTTATAATACCGATAAACCGTTGTCGCCGATGACTCTGGTGAACCGGATCGGAGAGATTGCTTTCAAAACCCCGGAGATAAGTCTGATCGAGGCCTGTGACAAAGACGCCATCTGGTCTTGCACAACCTGCCGGGCCTGCGAGGAGATCTGCCCGGCCGCGGTTGAGCATGTGAGCAAAATTGTCGATATGCGCCGTAACCTGGTGTTGATGGAAGGGGAATTCCCCGGCGAAGAGGTGATGACCGCCATGGAGCAGACCGAAGTCAACGGCAATCCTCTGGGAATGGGTTACGCTGCGCGTGGTGATTGGAGCGAAGATCTCGGCATCAAGACCCTGGCTGAAGATGCAGAAGTCGATATCCTCTACTTTGTCGGTTGCTATGCTTCTTTCGATAAGCGCAACATCAACATTGCCAAAGCTTTTGTGCAGCTCTGTCAGGCTGCCGGGGTCAGGGTTGGAATCCTTGGCAAGGAGGAAAAATGTTGCGGGGAGCCGATGCGTAAAATGGGCAATGAGTACCTCTATCAGACCCTGGCCATGGAAAACATTGAACGTATTAAGGACTACAATGTTGCAGAGATTGTCACCAGCTGCCCCCATTGTTTCAATACCCTGAATAAAGACTATCGTGATCTCGGTTTAGATATTCCTGTGTCGCATTATACGTCTTACCTTGATCGTTTGCTGCAGAGTCAGCGACTCAAACTTAAAACCGGTGCACTCGTATGTACTTATCATGACTCCTGTTATCTGGGGCGGCATAATGGGATTTATGATGCGCCGCGCCGTTTGATCAAGGCTGTGGGTGGACAAATTCTCGAAATGGAAAAATCCAGAAGTGAGGCTTTTTGCTGTAGCGCCGGTGGTGGAAGGATCCTGGCCGAGGAAAAGCTCGGTAGCCGCATTAATCACCGGCGGGTCGAAATGGCTGCTGAATCCGGTTCAGATACGCTGATTTCCAACTGTCCTTTCTGTTTGACCATGTTCGAGGACGGGGTCAAAGGCGCCGGTCTTGAGGGACGGATTATTTCCAAAGATATCGCTGAAGTTCTGGTTGAACAATTGTAATTCTGTCAGTGTTTTTTGCAATGATTTTGCCACGGAGGGACTTCTCCTCCTCCTGTTACAGGGTGTTGAACACTCTTAACAACCCCCGTTTCTCCGTGGTTTTTTTATCTCTCAACTCCTGATTATGTGGAGGTTCGTAATGAAAATTCTTGTATGTATCAAACAGGTTCCGGATATGGAATCGAAGTTTAAAATTAGTGCTGATGGCACTTGGTATTCAACGGCTGATCTTGCTTGGCGGATGAACGAGTATGATGAGTATGCTGTTGAGCAGGCAGTGCAACTCAAAGAGCAGATTGGTGAAGCCGACCTGAGCGTCTTGAGCATAGGCCCGGACCGGGTTAAGGAAACAATTAAAAAAGCTTTGGCAATGGGGTGTGACCGCGGCATCCATGTCAGTGATGAACAGGTTCACAGTAAGGATTCTTTTGAAATTGCGGCGATCATTGCTGAATTTGCCAAGGATAAGAGCTTTGATCTGATTTTTACCGGGATGCAATCACAGGATCGCGGCAGTGCTCAGGTTGGTGTGCTGGTGGCCGAAATGCTTGGTTTGCCGAGCATCTCAACCATCGTCGAATTTTCCTATGCGGAGGAGAAAATCAATGCCAAACGGGAACTTGAAGGTGGTATTAAGGCTCTTGTTTCAAGCCCGATTCCGGCTCTGGTGACCTGCCAACTGGGTTTGAATACACCGCGTTATCCCACCCTACCGAATATCATGAAGTCGAAAAAGAAGGAGTTGCTGTCGATTGTTGTCTCTGAATTGCTGAACGTTGAAGCAAGACAGGAAACACTGATCACCTACCTTCCTGAAAGAAAGGGTGGTGGGCTGATTCTTGAAGGGGATGTTGATGACCTCGCCGATCGACTGATTGAGCTTCTTAAAGAGAAAACCAGCGTTCTGGCCTGATAAGGAGACCATTATGAAAGCATTGCTTGTTGCTGAATATAGAGCTGGACAACTATTGGGGTCCACGTATGAATTGATCGCTTTTGCCGAGCAACTGGGTTGCGCTTCGGCGATGTTTATGGTTGGTAGCGGAAGCGTTTTGCCGAACTATGACGGCACCCTTTATCTCGCTGACAGCGACGCATATCAGGATTTTAATCCAGCGGTACATAAACAGCTGCTGCTTGATGCTGTTGAGCAAGAACAACCTGATTTGGTGGTGTTTTCCCATTCCTCCTATGGCTGGGATCTGGCACCGCGCATCGCTTTGGCACTGGGGGCCGCCCAGATTTCCGAAGTCGTCGATATCGATGATGGACTTCCGGTCGCTCCCGTTTGCAATGCCAAATTGCGTCGCAAGGTCAAACCCGGAACGACTCGCACCGTTTTAACTTTGCAGCCCGGGGCATTTACCCCGAATACGGAGTCTTCCGGAGTCCCAACAGTCATTGCACTGAAAAGCGATGTTTCTTCACAAGTGAATTTCGGCGGTTATGAGGAAGCAGAAGCCGGTGGCGTAGATTTGTCCAAAGCCGAAATCATTGTCAGTGCCGGGCGTGGCATCGGTAAGCCTGAGAGTCTGGATATGATTGCTCAATTAGCCAAGGCTCTTGGCGGCGAGTATGGTGCCAGTCGTCCGGTTGTTGATGCCGAGTGGGCCGACCATACCCGTCAGATCGGAACGACGGGACAGACCGTGACCCCAAAGCTTTATGTGGCTTGCGGGATTTCCGGGGCAATTCAACACCTGGCCGGGATGCAAAAATCGGAATTTATTGTCGCCATCAATACTGACAGAGATGCGCCGATTGGCGATGTTGCCGATGTGCTGGCTGTGGCTGATCTGAAACAACTGGTCCCATTGTTGACTGAAAAATTGAGTAGTTGAGCTCGCGGCTTATGTTGATCGACAGGCTTTGTTATGACATTTAAAAACGTTGAGATGTTTCGACATACGATTGAAGAAGCCATTCCATTTAATAAATATGTTGGGGTGAAGCTTCACGACCTGGAAGTCGGACGCTGTGCCCTTCTTCTCCCTTTTAGCCCCGATCTGATTGGTGATGCTCAAAAAATGACATTCCATGGCGGAGTCCTTTCGATGTTGGTTGCGACGTGCGGCAGCTTTGCCGTCTGGTCGACATGCAGTCCCGAGGACAAAATTGTGACCATCGATATGGGGATCGATTTTTTGCGTCCTGTTCCGGGGGGCGATCTGATCGCTGAAGCCCGGATTCGGCATGTAGGCCGCCGGGTGGGGAATGCTCACACGGTTATTTATCCGTTGGGCGAGCCGGACAATGTGCTGGCCGAAGGTCGTTCCGTTTACAGCATCCGGCGCTGTGAGCAGAAGGTCACTTCATGCTGAGTCGATTAATGTTTCGCTGACCCGGTTTTTGTCGGCTCCTTCGACCGGTCATAATTTACTTCTTGTGGGTTCCTGGGAGATTCAACACATGGATTATATTCGCAGTTTTCTATTCGCCCCCGGCAGCAATATTGCTGTCATGCAGAAAGCCTTAAACAGTGCTGCTGATGCTGTGATCCTCGATCTTGAGGACGCTGTCTCAATTGCTGAAAAAGAAACTGCGAGGGAGCAGGTTGTCGATTTATTGGCCTCATCGGAACGCTCACAGCGAGTCTATGTTCGTATTAATGGCTGGGATACCCCTTGGGGCAGAGCCGATCTTGAAAATGTTCTGGCTGGCAGCATTGATGGCATCATCCTGCCGAAAGCGGAAAGCCCTGAGATTGTTGCCGAAGTTGCCGGTTCGTTGCCGCAGCACTGTGATTTTATCCCGCTGGTGGAAACGGCACGAGGATTGTTGAATGCATACGCTGTTGCCGCATGCCATGAGCGTATTTCCCGACTGGCTTTTGGTGCTGTTGATTTCACTGCGGATATTGGAATTGCATATCCGAAAAACGGCATTTCGTTGCTGTATGCCCGTTCTCAGCTGGTTATTGTGTCACGAGCCGCCGACTTATTACCTCCGGTCGATACGGTTTTTCCCGATTTGGCTGATGCTTCCGGGTTTGCAGCGGAGCTGGATCAAGTCAGGCAATTGGGCATGTTTGGTAAGCTGGCCATCCATCCCAAACAGCTGGAATTAATCCACGCGGCATTTACGCCGAGTCGACAGAAAATTGCCGAAGCACAGAAAGTGGTCAAGGCGTTTGAAAATGCGGAACGGCAGGGAGTTGCTGCTCTGGAGATCGAAGGACAGTTTGTTGATTATCCGGTTTATCGTCAGGCTCTGAAGCTTGTTGCTCTGGCAGGGACGCTGCTTCCGGATTCTAAGGGCCAGGCATGAATAATGGATACTATTAAAGGAAAGCGAGAGAACCAATGAGCGAATGTAACGGCTGTCCGGTATGTAAAGTCTATCAGGGTGGCGAATGTATCAAGGGAAATGATTTTAGTGAAACCAATAGACAATCCAAAATTGCATTTGACGACCCCGAAACTCTGAAAATGCTCAAAGTTTCCGCTGAAATTGAATCAGGGCATTATATGCAATGGAATCGGCTGGAGGAATTGATCGGATTCTTTCAGAAGATGGATTACCAGAAAATCGGGGTTGCCAACTGTGTCGGATTTGCGAAAGAGACCGCGTTGCTGGCTAAGATTCTTTCCCAGCACTTCAAGGTTTTTACGATCTGCTGTAAAAACGGGGGTCTGAACAAGGATGACTATGGGATGCCTCATATCAAACCGGAACGCTATGAAGCAACCTGCAATCCGGTCGGTCAAGCCCTGATCTTGGGAGAGCATAAAACCGATGCCAATATTATCCTGGGGCTGTGTATTGGCCACGATATGATATTTAATCAGCATTCCGAAGCTCCGGTCACGACATTTGCAGTCAAGGACAGGGTGCTGGCTCATAATCCCATGGGGGCGCTTTACTCCGGGTACAGTTTACGCAAGGTCTTAAAAAAGTAAGTTGCGGTTGGGCGTTTGTTGTTTGTCGGTTCACCAGGAACTCAACTCTGGAGAGATTGATGAAGTTTAAATCGTTACAGGGGGTTTTTCCTTATCTCGTGTCGCCGGTGGATGCACATGGGAACGTTCTTGACACGGTGCTTGGTGATCTGGTTGAGCATCTCATAAAGGCAGGTGTTCATGGTTTGACGCCCTTGGGGAGTACCGGTGAGTTTGCCTACTTGAACTGGTCGCAAAGGTGCCGGATCGTCGATATTGTTGTCGAGGCGAATGCCGGGCGAGTTCCGGTTGTGGCTGGGGTGGCAGCAACGACAATCGCTGAAGCAACCCATCAGGCGCAGCATTTCGTCGAGATTGGCGTTGATGGTATCTTGGCTATTCTTGAGGCTTATTTTCCCATCAGCCACGCCGGTGTCGTAAATTATTTCAGCGCGATAGCGCATGCCGTTCCCGATCATCCCATAGTGCTGTACACCAATCCACAGTTTCAGCGCAGTGATCTGTCTCTGGAGTCGATCCGGCAATTGTCCCAAGTCGCTAATATCCTCTATTTGAAAGATGCTTCAAGCAATACCGGACGCTTGCTTTCTATTATGAATCTTGTTGGTGATCAGCTGAAGATTTTCAGTGCGTCGGCCCATATCCCGGCCTGTGTGATGCTTCTTGGTGGCGTCGGTTGGATGGCTGGGCCCGCCTGTGTTGTGCCGGAGCAGAGCGTTCGGCTGTATCAATTGGCCAGGCAGAAATGTTGGGATGAGGCCATGACTTTACAGCGTGAGCTGTGGAGTATCAACCAGGTCTTTGCCAAATATAACCTGGCTGCCTGCATTAAGGCCGCCCTTGAAATTCAAGGGTTTCCGGTCGCTGATCCTCTTCCTCCGCAGTTCCCCCTGGCTGGGACAGAGCGGCAGGAGATTGCCGAGATCCTCTCGCGTTTGGCTGTTTTGTAGCTTTTTTGTGGCACATCATTTGGTGTGCTGCTTGAGTTATTCAAAAATTGATCATCTCAATATCGTTTCTTTTATCAAAAAGTGGAATCATTTCGCTGTAGCTTGTTGTGGGGCTATTTATTATACGGGGGACACATTCTCGTTCCCGGTTCAAGCCCAGTTCCTTTGCTCCTATCCCTTCCAAGCAAGCCTTGTTTTAAAGTTAAACACACAGTTCTTTAACTGAACAAGATCTGGAAAATATATTTTTATAAAAAGATGTTATTTGAAAAATATAGATATATTTACTAATGATTTCGGTTAGTTGTGTTTTTAATTTTTAGCACGGCATGCTAGTTGCTTTGATTGTATAGAACGGTATCTTTTTTATTTTGTCTTCAGTGGTCTCAAATCTCCGTTCAGGAAGCAAGGATGAAAATTTTAACGTCGCTATGGTGGTGACATTGCAAACTATATTCAATTAAGGAGAGAACGATGAAAAAAAACAAGCTGGTGTATGTAAGTATGTTGGTCGCAGTTGCTTTTGTGATGTCTGTCACGATTGCATCGGCAGCCCCGATAGTCATCAAATTTTCCCACGTTGTTGCTGAAAATACCCCTAAAGGTCAAATGGCTAACAAGTTCAAACAGCTTGTTGATGAACGTTTAAGTGATAAGGTCCAGGTTGAAGTCTTCCCCAACTCACAACTTTTCGGGGACAATAAGGTTCTGGAAGCTATGATTCTTGGCGATGTCCAGATGGCTGCTCCTTCATTGTCAAAATTTAAAAAATACACCAAATCCCTGCAAATTTTTGACCTCCCATTTTTATTCAAAGATATGGCTGCTGTCGAAAAATTTCAACAAAGTCCAGTTGGACAAAAATTGCTGGTTGCCACCCAGAAAAAAGGGCTGATCGGGCTGGGATACCTGCATAATGGTTTTAAGCAGCTGTCTGCAAATGATGTGCTGCGTGTTCCTGCGGATGCAAAGGGAAAAAAATTCCGCATCCAATCCTCCGATGTGTTGGCCGCTCAGTTTGAAGCCCTTGGTGCAATGCCCTTGAAGAAACCTTTCTCTGAAGTTTTTACCCTGCTTCAGACGAAAGCCATCGATGGCCAGGAGAATTCCTGGTCCAATATTTATTCGAAAAAATTCTATGAGGTGCAACCACATATTACTGAGTCAAACCACGGTGTTATTGATTACTTTGTTATCACATCGACTGAATTCTGGATGGGCCTACCTGATGACATCCGTGTTGAAGTTAAGAAGGCCCTCGATGAAGCCATCGTATTTGGTAACAAGATTGCGGCTGACAAGGCTATTTCAGATCGCCAGAAAATCATCGATTCTAAGCGTTGCACAATTACAAAATTGACAGATGCTGAACGTCAGCAGTGGGTTGATGCCATGAAACCAGTCTGGAAGCAGTTTGAAAAAGAGATTGGCAAAGAATACTTAGAGGCCGCAGTTTCATCTAACTAAACCCCAGTTGGTCATTCATATTCGTGAGTCTCCTTGCCGAGACTTGCGAATATTTTTGTCTGTTTTTGCATGAGGTCTGAATATGCTCAGTCAAATAATCAATAGCTTTGAAGAATCTGTGATCGCACTCCTTCTGGCATCGATGACGTTGCTGGTATTTATCGAAGTGGTGCTGCGTTACGGTTTTGGTGTGGGCTTCATGTGGGGAGAGGAATTGACCCTGCATCTCTCCGCATGGATGGTTCTTTTTGGAGTTTCTTATGGAATCAAAGTCGGCTCACATATCGGTGTTGATGCCCTGGTCAAAATATTGCCGCCCACAGCACGTAGAATTGTTAGTGGTATCGCAGTTGTGGCCTGTCTTTTTTACACGATCCTGTTTATGCAAGGTGCCTGGATTTATCTTTCTAAGATCCAGATGATTGGTATCGAAATGGAAGACTTGCCGATTCCAAAATGGATTGCCCACAGCATTCTCCTGATAGGCATGATCATGATCGCAATCCGTCTGTTGATTCTGCTCTGGAACATTTTTATCGGCAAAACTGATGGGTTCAAACTTGCTGACGAAGCCAAAGAGAGTATGCATCTGGCTGAGGAAACAAAAGCAGCTACAACTCAGGGAGGTGAATCAGCATGACAACTGCAGCACTCTTTTTTCTTCTTCTGCTCTGCCTGCTGACAGGGATGCCGATTGCCTTTGCCTTGGGATTATCAAGTATCACGACAATTCTGATTTTTTCAAATGACTCATTGGCTTCCATTGCATTAAAACTGTTTGCATCACAATCTGAACATTACACCCTTCTGGCGATTCCGTTTTTCATTCTGTCCTCGACTTTTCTGTCGACGGGGGGAGTCGCCAACAGGATCATCAATTTTGCCATTGACTGTGTTGGCTGGATTCGTGGCGGGCTGGCAATGGCTTCCGTTATGGCCTGTATGATCTTTGCCGCTGTTTCCGGTTCTTCCCCTGCGACTGTTGCCGCAATCGGGTCCATTGTCATTGTTGGTATGGTGAAAGCGGGATATCCGGAAGAATTAGCCGCCGGGGTCATAACCAATGCGGGAACCTTGGGCATATTGATTCCACCCTCCATTGTCATGCTGGTTTACGCTGCTGCAACTGAAGAATCTGCAGCGCGGCTGTTTATGGCAGGGTTAATCCCGGGATTAATGATGGGTATCCTGCTGATGCTTGTTATATATGTTGTAGCTCGAATCAAAGGCCTGCCCGCACAACCTTGGGTCGGTTTTAAGCATTTAGCAAAATCAAGCGTCAGCGCGGGCTGGGGTTTGATGATGATTGTTATCGTTCTCGGTTCAATCTATGGTGGTATTGCCAGCCCAACTGAGGCTGCTGCTGTTTCTGCGGTCTATGCGTATTTCATTGCGATTTTTATCTATCGTGACATGGGACCACTCAAAGGGATTCCATGGAAAAAAAATGAACATGAATCCATTGTCCAAATTATTTCACGCAACTTGCTGCTGACGGTTGTCGCTCTGCCTAAGTCAATTATTGACCCGGATACTCGTAAAGTTTTCCGGGATGCTTCTAAAGTTTCCATCATGTTGCTGTTCATCATTGGCAACGCGATGCTGTTTGCCCATGTTCTGACGACCGAGCGAATTCCCCACCATATCGCTGAAATCATAGTTGGCTGGGGCCTTCCAGCCTGGGGATTCCTGATTGTTGTCAACATCCTGTTGTTGATGGCAGGGAATTTTATGGAACCTTCGGCTATCGTTTTGATTATGGCACCCATTCTTTTCCCGATTGCTGTGAAATTGGGCATCGATCCGGTTCATCTGGGGATCATCATGGTTGTGAATATGGAAATCGGCTTGATTACACCTCCTGTTGGTCTGAACCTGTTTGTGACTGCAGGGATTACCGGGCATAACATTACCTGGGTATTGAAAGCGGCATTGCCTTGGTTAATGTTGTTATTATTCTTCCTGATATTGATCACCTATATCCCGCAAATTTCCCTGTTTCTGCCGGAATATATTGATCATCTTAAGGGCTACTGATCCGGGACTGCAACGGTTCCATTATAGTGAAAATAAGAAGGGCACTGATATTTGAACAGTGTCCTTCTTATTATTATGGATTTCGTGTTTTGCAGTCCCGGATCCGGGACATAATGGTTGTCCGCTTTCTGATATTGCTGATATCTTAAATAAAGCAAAATACGGATGCTGATACTTTCGCAATTGACCGCTACATTCAGCTCAAGGTAGTTTCAAGGAAACTTTACTGGAGATATGTCAATAATGGGCGATTATGTTGAGGAAGATCTGCCGCTGAGTCGAACCAAAAAGAAGCAGCAGGCCAAGCAAATTGAAGAAATAGCATCACAGCTGACGAGTTTAACGGACAAGCAGTTTTCCCAAATTGAACTGCCTGCTGAGATCAGTAGAGAAGCAGATCTGGCCCGTTCAACCAAGGGGCTCAGTTCACAACGCCGTCAATTGAAACACCTTGCAGGGTTGATACGTAAGTCGGAAGGGGCTCGGGAAGATTTATTGCGGCAGTTAGAGAGTCTTGATCAGGTTTCACGGGGAGAGAAAAAGCAATTTCACCAGTTGGAAAAACTGCGTGATCGACTGTGTGATGCGGGCAGCTTTGCCGCTGCTTTTGATGAAATGCTGGAATTAATGCCGGAGATTGATCGTAAAACTATTTCCAGGTTAGCGCGGTCGGTCCAGCAACATGATGACCGCCGTGCGTATCGCGATATCTTCCGGCGTCTGCGGGATGAATTGGCTGAAAATTAGTCTCTGGCTTATCCTGAATGTTTTTTAAGCGAATCATCCTATTTTTATTTGTCCAATAATCTTCTTATCGCCTGAGATAACTCACCGAGGCGTAGCGGTTTGGGACAATATGCCGAGAAACCATGTTTTTTAATATCCTCTTTTGCCACTTTGGAGCTGTAG
Organism: uncultured Desulfuromusa sp.; assembly: GCF_963675815.1. Classification (NCBI taxonomy): domain Bacteria; kingdom Pseudomonadati; phylum Thermodesulfobacteriota; class Desulfuromonadia; order Desulfuromonadales; family Geopsychrobacteraceae; genus Desulfuromusa; species uncultured Desulfuromusa sp. The sequence goes on along the minus strand of NZ_OY776574.1, from coordinate 634,591 downwards.
CCGGTCGATAAAATGATTGGCATATCCGGGTTCAATTCCCTGACTTTTTGAGTCAGTTCCTGACCTGTCATTCCCGGCATTGTCTGGTCGGTTATCATCAGGTCAAAACGTTGCGGGTTCTCTGTAATAATGTGCAAAGCATCAGCCCCGGATGTTGCCGTAACAACATGGTATCCCAGATCATTCAGCATCTGCTTGCTGAGATTGATAATCATTTGATCGTCGTCGACTAATAAGATCGATTCTGTCCCTGTTTGTAGATAATGTTTCTGGTCCGTTTCAGGTGCGCTTAAGGAGGGTTCAAGCGCAGGAAAATAAAGTTTAAAAGTACTTCCTTGACCGGGTGAGCTATGAACCTTGATCAGGCCGTCATGTTGATCAATGATTCCCTGAACCGAAGCCAACCCCATTCCAGTTCCTTTCCCCACGTCTTTGGTGGTGAAGAAGGGATCAAAAATTCTTGAAAGGATGTCCTGATCCATTCCACAGCCGGTATCCTTGACGCTGAGCATGATATAGGTTCCAGGACGACAGTTTTGATGTTGGACAGGGATGTCTTGCTGCTGCAGGGTCACCTCCTCCAGGGTTATCGTGAGGTCTCCTTTTTCATCCATGGCTTGTACTGCGTTGTTACACAAATTCAGCAAAGCCTCCTGAATTCGACTCGGATCAGCATGAACTCTTTGCTCAGAAGCTTTCGGAGAAATACTGATATTGAGGTTAATTGTTGTCGGCAGCGTAGGGCTTATTAATTTCTGAATTTCATCAACGACAGTGGTCAATGTTAGTTTGTCTTTTTCGCTGATGCCTTTGCGGCTATAGACCATGATCTGGCTGACCAGATCGCGGGAACGTAGCGCTGCTATTTGGGCATTTTCTATAAATGTTATGGCTTTTTCCGGTTCATCGAATTTTCTTTGTGCCATTTCCAGGCTGCCCAAAATAATAGCCAGAGAGTTGTTGAAGTTATGGGCGATACCACCGGCCATAACTCCGATAGCTTCCATTTTGTATTTTTGCCGTAATTGCTCTTCAAGCAGCAATTTTTCTGTAATATCCTGGAACAGGTCCAGCATCATCTCGCGGCCATTATATTCAATTTTATTGGCTCTGACTTCAGTCTCAACGATCCTTCCTTCTTTGGTTATCAACTGATCACGAGTCGCATGCTTGGGAATCTTGTCCCGATTTTTTATAAAGGCTCTGGTTAGTCCTCCGGTGAGTTTTTGTGGTGGGTGAAGTGTTGATTGAGGTCGGCCTATTAAGTCATTGCGTTCACGGTTAACCATTTTTATGAGGGCATCGTTACATTCAACGATGAGTCCTGTTTCAGCATCTGCCAGAACAATTCCCAGGCTGGTTCCCTGAACAAGGAGTTCATATTTTCTCTCGACCTGCTTCCGTTGCGAGATATCTCTGACTGCCGTAACACGATATTGTTTCCCTTCATTTTCGACATTTCTTGATTGAATCTCCACCGGGATTATGGTTCCGTCTTTTTTTCGTACCATAACCTCATAAGGGGCCGCTTGATCAACGGCAATATTCGCTCTGACGGTTTCGTGTTCTTCTTCCGGGATACATAACTCAATCAGGTTTTGGCCAATAAGCTCGTTTCGACTGTAACCGCATATTTTTAAAAGAGACTCATTGACATCCAGTGCGACACCTTGCTGATGTAAGATAATTCCTTCAAAGGTTAAGGCGGAGAGGTTTTTAAATCGTTGTTCACTTTGCTTAAGTGACGCGGTCCGTTGCTGGACAGTCGCTTCCAGATCGGTATTCTGGACTTGGAGTCTATCAATCAGGGCTTCGATGGTTTCCAGAAGGTTACTGTAGCTGGAGTGAAGAATCAGAAAAGAAACAAGCAGGACGACCCCGCTGATCAAAGACATCAGTGCGAGTTGCCCGGACAACTGTTGTTCTCGCTGGGTTGTCTCTAAGGCAATAAACAAGCGTCCCTCTGATTCATTCACATGATTCAGAAAGTCAAAGGCGCGAATTAATTGGTAGCTTCGGCCTTCATAAGAAATTCTCTGGACCTCAAGGGACCAGTTGATTGGCAGGTCATTATTTTGAAAGATATCGAGTTGTTTTGAATACAGGGTGTGAGTTGGGCCAGACCATGATTGAACCTTCGTGTTGACAATATACTCGGTTTTATCATTTGCGATGACCGAGGCGACAGGCATCTTCAGTTTTTCATAGATTGAATCCTGTAGCAGCATCGTATCGATCCCAAATTGAACCGCACCGATATGTTGACCCTCGTAGTTAACAGGCTGAACAACACGATACTGCAATCCGCTTTTGGCAATCTTAAAACCGGAAACCTGTGAATGGGTTCTATTCGCAGCAACAATATCAGGGCGCATTTCGCTGATATCATCAGCTATTTTAAGATTGGGGCGATGCACCCGAAGAAAATTCTTGTTATCTTTGGTGATCCAGGCAAGAGTGGAAAAATAAGGGTTTTCATTTTGCAGAAATTGCAGAAAGGGTTTGCTTTTAGCGAGTAAATCTTTGCGATCCCGGTTGGCAAAGGCTCTAAGAAGACCTTTGCGGCTTTCCGCTGTATCATTGACGAAATTTAGAATACGCAGCTTGTAGGTTTGGTATTTGTTCTCTTCCAGAAGAGCAGCAATACTTTTGATATTTTTGACTTCTCGTGCAATCTCTTCATGCAGATTTCTTCTATCTTGAGCAACTATCAGGGATATGAATGTCGCACAAGCAGCGATGACGATCATCATAACCAAAGAAATGATTTTCCATTTAACTTTCACGCAGGTCTTGGTCCCCACTTTAGAATAAATGCACCACCGTTAGATATGTTTAATTATTGTGGAGTTACCAGAAAAAAACAAGCACTAAATGAGAGTTAACACCATAAAAGTAATTCAATAAAATATCTTCAGGAGGATGTGAATTCCCATTGTATTTAGAATGGCCCGTACTTTTGCAGATTTAAACTATTGTGATAGGTGTCCAGAAGAGTTCAATGACTCATGATGATTTTAAATAATAGAAGTTAACTGCGCCTGAAAGGAGCTGAAGCGCGACAAATGCCATAGAGTTTTTTAAAAACCATATTTCCATATACAAGCAAAAAAATGTTCTTTTCGTCAGGGCAGCGCTAACCTATCATGTCCAGCGCGTTATCTTCCATGGCTGTACTGATTTTCAACGCTTTTAAGTTAGCCTCATAGGCGTGTCTGGTGGTGATCATGGCCGTAGTCTCCTGGATGAGATCGACGTTGGACATCTCCTCCAGCGTACCATCTGCTTGCGGTATTATGGTTCCCGGGGTGTTAACGGTCTGAATCCTTGAGTTGACCGCTCCAGTTGAGCTTTCTTCCAGAACAGCCGTCGATTTTTTGAACCCCTTGGTTTCACTGTTGGCAATATTATTGGCAGTGACGTTTTGCTTGGTTGATAAGGCATTGAGTGCCGAAATACTGTTATTGACTGAAAGTGGCATGGCAGACTCCTTTTGACTGCCGATAATTATACTCCTGTCGTTACAAGATTTGTAAAAAATAATTTGTCTTGTCAAATCCGTTGAAATCCTGAGTTTTTTTGAAAATATTGATCCCCTGTCATCTATGTTTTAGTTGAACAGGTGTCATCAAGTTGCCCATCATGCAGATGTACTTGTTGATCAAATAATTTAAAAACGCGTGGGTCATGGGAAGAAATCAGAACTGTGAGCTGTTTCTGTTCGGCGAGTTGACGGATAGTTTGCAGAACCAATGTGGCCGATTTTGCGTCAAGATTCGCTGTTGGTTCATCAGCGAGTAAAATCCGGGGATGATGAATAACCGCACGCGCGACGGCAACACGTTGTTTTTCACCTCCTGAAAGCTGGGGAGGATAAGCGCTTACGCGCTCTTGAAGACCTAGGGATTGCAGTAATTGACTGACTCGATCATGGCGTGTTCCGGCATTTATCCCAAGAAGAACCAGTGGGAGCTCAACATTTTCCGCCACGCTTAGCTCAGGGAGCAAGGCGTCATCCTGAAAAACGAAACCCACTTGCGTGCGACGAAATTCCGAAGCCTGTCTTTCATTGAATGCGGAGATAGTTTTTCCCGCAACAACGATAGAACCTTGAGTTGGACGATCCAGGGCACCGACGAGGTTAAGCAACGTCGTTTTTCCTGATCCACTTGGACCCACGAGTGCCATTTGCGAACCGACTGGCAGCGACAGTGAAATGTCGGTCAGAGCTTTAACTCTGTTAGCTTCTTCTCCATACCAGCGAGAAACTGAATTGAGTTGAATAAATGGCTTACTCATAGGTCTCTCATGCTGCTGTTGACTTGCCGTCCGGCTGCGACCAGTGCCGGCCATACTGAGGCCAGAACCCCGGTTATTAAAGCAAGAACTTGCGGAAGAAAAACCATTGAGACGGTCAAGCGGGGGTAAATCACAGGATTAATGCTGAAATGGGGGTTGTAAGATGTATAGTGGCTGATATCCAGTCCGATTTGTCCCCAGATCGAGCCGACAATCATTCCTACCAGGGTCCCAATCAGTCCAGCTCCCAGGCAGATGACCAGAGCTTCACCAACAACGGTTATCACAACTTCCTGAGGCCGCACACCAATGGCTTTGAGAATACCGTAATAGCGGTAGCGATCCATGACGGAGATCAAGAGTGAATTGGCCACGCCAAAAGCAAGAATCGCAATCACCAGCAAGATCATAATCTGCATAGAGAATTCATTGAGCTGAACCAGTTGTTCAACCTCGGGAAGTTTCTGCTGCCAGGTCGAGATTGTTGCTGTTGTCCCCTGGGTTGATTGCAGCTGTCTTTGCAGCGTCGGCAACGCGCTCCCTGATGTTGTAAATACTGCCAGTTGCAAGCGTACATTCGCTGCAAGGGCTAACTTTTGTGCAACAGCAATCGGCAGGTAGCCGAGTCCATAATCGAGAGATTGAACCCCGGTATGGAAAATCCCGGTGACCGGCAGCTCAAAGTGCTGGTCGGAGGTCGAAAATCTGACAATTTCTCCTGTTGAAACAGCCAGAGATTCTGCAAGTCCGGATCCAATAACCAATCCCTCTTGTTCATGCAGCCAGTGGCCGGCACTGATGTTGTCCGGAATCGGTGAGTTGTTCTTTTCCTGTTCCGGATTAACCAGTGTCAGCTGGAGCGCCTGAACTCTTTCGCCATGGCGCAGAATAGCAGGAAGAGTGTAACGGGGAAGCACATACAGAATTTCCTGAATCTGTAGCACTTGCTCCCATGATTCCGTTTCCTGCAAAGCAGTATTCAAAGGAAGTGGGGGCGTTTCGATGACCAGGTTCCCGGAGTTTATGGCGACGGCATTCTTGACCATCGTATCGTTGACACCGACCATGATAGAGCCCAGTACGATCAGCATGGCAACACCCAGACCTACGGAAATAAAGGTTATCAGAGTGCGGCGGCGACGGCGCAACACTGAGCGCAAGGCAAAGCGAAGCCAGAAGATCATGGCATGACCCTGATCTCTGTGGTATTGCGTTCCGACATGATTGAGTTCTGCACTAAACTTCCAAGTGCAGACGCTTGCAGTGTTTTAAAATCCGGAAAATACTGACAGAATATTTGCGCTGCCTGATGGAAATATTGACCTGCATAGTTCAGGCTGTCTTGTTGGTGAGCTGTTGTGAGCCGAGCCGCAATATCTTGAGCCTGTTCGTAAGTTTCGTCACTCTGCAGGAAGGCTGCAATTTGTTGTTTTTCAGCTTCATTATTGCCGTGCCAAGCTTGAGAAATGACAATATTGTATTTACGGTGATAGAGGTCGTCTGCTACATCTTTGAGGTCATCAAGAATTTGACAGCCAACGCCAAATTTGGACAAAGCTTCTGAAATATGCTGTGACCGGGAGAGATCTGCAATCTGCATTTTTCCAACCAGACGGATTGGAGCCTCAAATAGAAGACCGGTTTTACGTGGATGGACTTGTTGCAGAATGATTTCCACCGGAGGGACCGGTTCTTTGATGCTGGACTCCTCTTCGTGTTCTTCTATCCCGCTGGGGATTAATACAGCCAGAGATGCGGCCAGGAGTTGCTGGGCATTGACGAGGTTCATGCGTCCGGATGCCACTTCCTCCAAAATCAGGTTGGCCAAGACAGTATCGCCGGTCATAATGGTTAAAACTGATCGAAAACGGGTGCCGCTGCCTGACAGAGAAAAGGGGATGACACTTTTGTACTCGTCGTCCAGTAAGTTGTCACAGCCGGTGACTTGCACACGTAAACACTGGTTGATCATGGCATAGAGGGGGAGAACATCAAGTGCGACACCTGCAGCTTTTGTTGCCATAATAAACAGGGTTGAGAACAGGTTGCGCTGAAGTGATAACTGCTCGGGTTGCAATGGGTTGAGTGAGCAACTGCCTCCCAATACCGCGGCACAGGTCTGGTGAAATCTCTGCACGGTCTGACGTTGAATGGCAAAGGCTTGAGCCCAGGGTTCATATGCCATTAAAATAGCGCCGGCCTGATTTTTCATGAGCCTCTCCGAGCGTGAAGAACACGGATATAGCCGGAGAAGCGGGACAGCTCAGTCAGGTTCAGAAAACCAGCAGTTTCAATTTCCTCTCTGAGGACCCCATCCATATTTTCCTTAATTTCCGGTTGTCGAAACAGTTTCCAGGCGGTCCAGGACATTGCCCATCCCAACAGGGTGTAAGGTTTGTCCATATCCGCAATCAGTAACTCCCCTCCTGGCTTGAGAACGCGGTAGATCTCCTGCAATGTCTGCTGTTTGAGATCCCGGTCAACATGGTGAAAAAAAAGGGCTGAGGTGACCATGGCAAAGTGGGAATCCGGAAACGGAAGGTCTTCTCCGAGTGCTTGCTGAAAACGGCAATCAGAGCTGCTGCGTTTGCGATTGGCGACGTCAATCATTGGCCGTGACGCATCAATACCAATGACGTGTAAGCCAGGGTTGCCGCGGGCAATCTGAACCGTGAGCAGACCGGTTCCACAGCCCACATCAAGAACTTGCTCACCATCGGGCAAGCTGATTTGTTCCGCCAGCCAGCGATTCAATCGTGCTTCCTGACCCAAAGTCACAAGTGGTTGAACGGCGTCATAGATGACAGCAGCATGAACCAGAACCCGACCCCGTGTAGGCAGTGCAGCGGGACCGGGGGTTTGTGGAGACGGAGAAGAATTTTGAGGACTATTCAATCGACCTCCTGCTGTGAATTGCTCTCTGTGGCGGCAAGGATCAGTGGCTGCCGAAAGCTGTATCAAAAAAGAGTAACATAACTATTCAATCAATCAACTGTCCTACTTTATCACAGATATACCGGGCAATTGGCATCGCCGAGGTTGCTGCCGGAGATGGCGCGTTGCCAACAATCAGGGATTTCTCGCTCTCAACGAACAGAAAATCATCCAATGTCGTTCCATCAGGTTTGACCGCTTGTGCTCTGACTCCTGCAGGATAGGGACGCAAATCGCCAAGAGCAACTTTGGGACAATAACGGTTGACCTGCTTCAGATATCCGGGGCGATAGAGTGAGTTTTTTAATTCGATCAGTGTCGGCAGCGGATATTTCATCACCAGGCGGTAGAGTCCCGGATAGCTGAGCATTTCTGCAAGATCGTGGAGATCAACTTTCCACCGACTGTAGCCTTCGCGCGCCAGTGCCAGGGTTGCATTAGGGCCGACGGTGAGTGAGCCATCAATCATGGGGGTCAGGTGGATTCCCAGAAAGGGGAGCTCAGGATTGGGGATCGGATAGATCGGATGGGTGACCATCTGGCTTTTTTCTGCCGGAAGCTGGAAGTATTCACCCCGGAAAGGGAGGATTTTAAACGTAGGTTGTTGTCCTAACATTTGAATAATGCGATCAGAATAGAGACCGGCACAGCTGACCAGAAAGCGACCGGTAAATGTTCCCAGGCTCGTTTTGACTTCGACTCCACTGGTTTCTGTCAGTCCTGTGACCATGCAATTGGTATAGATTTCTCCCCCGGCGGACCGGATCTGCTCGGCTAACTTATTTGCCACCTGCTCAAAGTCGACAATCCCAGATGAGGGGACCCAGGTTGCGGCAACGCCAACAACGTTGGGCTCAAATTCGTGCAACTGCTGCTGGTCAAAGACCTCTGTTTGAATCTCATTGATCCGGCAGCGCTCCAATAGATCCTGCATCCGTTCTGCATCCTGCTTGTCCGTTGCCACCAGAAGTTTCCCGGTTTCCCGAAAGGGGATGTTGTGTTCACGACAGAACTGTTTGGTATCAATATTACCTTCACGACAAAAACGGGCTTTTAGGCTTCCCGGTGCGTAATAGACTCCGGCATGGATAATGCCGCTGTTATGACGTGTCTGGTGTATCGCCAGTTTTTTTTCTTTCTCAAGGATTGCTACTTTTGCCCCTTGATACTGTTTTTGCAATTGACGGGCAGTAGCCAGGCCAACGATGCCACCACCAATCACGATAAAGTCATATGATGCCATTTTAAATCCTTCGATAAGATGATTTGAAAAGTCGGTCAATAGATAGAACTTGTTTAAATCAGGACATTTGGAAATCTGTTTTAGTTTTTTCCATCTGCTCGGCATAGTGTGCCAATAAGCTACGCCGAGACATCATGTAAAGCACTTTTTGTGGAGTGTCTGTATCAACGACGGGAATTTCGTCCAGGTTTCGTGCAGTTAATTTTTTCATAACGTCGGTCAAGTCTTCTTCCGGGGTGGCAGTAATCACATTCCTTGTTGCGATATCTCCGGCAATCACCAGGGTCGGAGGGATGTCATCGTTCAAAATCCGGCGAATGTCAGTCATCGAAAAGATTCCCACCATCATTTCTTCTGCATTGACGACCGGGTAATAGGTTGTTTTTGCCGGAGCAATTTTATCGAGGATTTCAGGGAGAGTCATCCCTTCGGGAATCAAGGTGGGTTTGCTCCCTTTCTTGGCGATGCTGTGAATTTTAACCCCTTCCAGAATATCGATAACAAAATCACCGAGATGAGCCGGTGAATCAAAGCGACTTGCGACCTGCTGCTCATAGATGCTGTTTTTACGCATGACAATCATGGCAACAACACAGACCAGCATTAAGGGAGCAAGTAAACTATAATTGCCAGTGAGTTCGCTGACCATAATCAGGGTGGCGATGGGGGCATTTGCGACTCCGGCAAAGAAGCCCGCCATGCCGACCAGGACATAGGAGCGTGGATCTTGAACCAACATGGGAAAGAGAATTTCTGCAGTAGCGCCAAAGGTCCCCCCAAGCATTGCTCCAATCACCAGGCTTGGCGCAAAAACACCTCCTGATCCTCCCGAAGAAATAGTCAGGCTGGTGGCAACAACTTTAGCCAAAGCAACGACCAACATGACCCAGAGGGTCATTTTTCCATAGAGTGCTGCTTGTACCCAGCCATAACCCGAACCAAGAACCTGCGGGACAAACATGGCGAGGATTCCGAGAAGCAGTCCGCCCAAGGCTGGTTTCAGCCAGTTGGGCAGAGTTAATTTTCGGAAGATATCACGCATTCCATAAAAAAACTTGACGTAGCCGACACCGAACAGAGCACAAGCAATTCCAAGGACCAGATAGAGTAGCAGCTCTGAGGGCCGGTGGAAGTGGAATAAGGGGGTGTCCAGAAGAGGGGTCCAGCCTGTGATGGCACCAAACAGAGAGTAGGCGATGATGGAAGAAATAATACATGGGATCAGGCCTTCATGTTCAAAATCGGGATCCCGGTAAAGAACCTCGGCCGCAAACAGGGCGCCGCCCAGAGGGGAGCGGAATGTTGCGCCAATCCCTCCTGCCATTCCCGCCATAAGTAAAAGGCGCCGGTCTTGAGCGGAAAGCCCGAGTTTTGTCGCCATAAATGAACCGAACCCTGCACCAATCTGGGCGATAGGACCCTCGCGACCAGCTGAACCACCGGTTCCGATAGTGACAACCGAGGCGATTGTTTTGATGATCGGAACGCGGCCACGGATAACGCCACCTTTGCGGTGAAAAGCCTCAATTGCGCCGTCGGTTCCGTGACCTTCAGCCTCCGGAGCAAAGGTGTAAACCAACCAGCCTGAGATCAGCCCGCCCAGAGCCGGTAGCAGGAACAAGCACCACCTGTAGGGAAAAGAAAGACCGTCTACAAAATGGCTAAAAGCACTTTCCGGAGTCCCTTCCAGAGGGGGGTGAAAATTCCCGATTTTTCCCAGCATCAGGTGTTCGACACTGTTGGTTGCAAAGTAAAAGGCAAGAGCTCCACCTCCGGCAACTATCCCGACGGGAATGGCCAGAATCAACAGGCGAAAACCTGTTCGGTCAAGCAATTTGAGAATTTGGGGAGCAAACGGCATGATGAAATCCAGATTGTCGATGATCAGAAAGCTTACCTTCATCTTGTTTAACAGTTTCAGGCGGTTGGGACAAGGGTAGATTCTGGTGGAAGGGCCAAAATGAAAGATTTAGGGTTTATTCCTGAGGCGATTAGCTGCGGCAGCAATTTCATAGAGTCTGGGCAGAGCCAGATGACCTGCTTTCCATGGCAGAAGCAGGTCGAGTCCCTGCTGTTCAACTTGTTCAAGGATTTGGCGCAATGTTGCTTGCAATCCCGATTTCTGTTCCGGATGGTGTTGATGGCACCAGGACAGTATTCTCCCTATGGCTTCGGTCTGACCTCTGTCAACAAGTTGTTCAACCTGAGAAAGATCAATCCTTTCTCGGCCATACTCCAGAAGTCGTTGCTCTCGTACCTGAATTTTTGCTTCACGCTGACGCGGCAGAGGTTTTATGGCTAAATTGAGCCGACGTTGATGGTCTTTTTGAAATGGGATTCTTGTTTCTGCTGCCGGTTTGCTGCCGGCGAGCTGATGGGCCTTTGTCGTGACATCAAAGGGCTGATAATTGTCCATCATAATCACCCGATCGGCAACTGCCAGATAATCGCCGGAACCACCCGTCACAATAATACTTGAAATGCCTTTTTTTTCGTACAGCTCACGCACCCGGAACAACAATGGAGTGATGGGTTCCTGGCTGTCTGGGACGAGTTTGCGCATACGCTGGTCACGAATCATAAAGTTGGTTGCTGAGGTATCCTCATCTATAAGTAGACATGTACAGTCGCATTCCAGGGCTTCGATAATGTTGGCTGCCTGGGAGGTGCTGCCACTGGCATTAGCAGTCGAGAAGCTGTTCGTTGCCCGATTTCCGGGGAGGGTGGAGATAAAGGGGCTGATATCGACCTGATTAATAGTTCGATGATCTTCTGCACGGATTTTTACTGCCTCTGCACAGGTTGCAACCAGTTCTCTGCCGTCTCCTGGAATATGATTATAAATCCCCCGCTCAAGAGCTTGTAACAGGGTTGACTTGCCATGAAAACCGCCACCGACAATGAGGGTGATCCCTTCAGGAATCAGCATCCCTGAAACCGGTCCCTGATGCGGCAATGTGACATTACATTTAAGTTCCTCCGGGGCTTTAAATGGTACGCCGCCTTGCAGAGGATGGTCGTCAATGCCGCTGTAGCGGGGGAGCACTGATCCGTCGGCAACAAAAGCGACGCCTTTGAGTTGTTTGAGCTGCGACCTTAAGATGTTCTGATCTTCTATCTGCTCGATGTGTTGCTGCATTCCGGCTAAAGAATTCCGGGTCCATATCAGGCTTGATTCAACAACCTGTGGCAGCTCATTAAAAAACATCTCAGCGGCTTCGCCTGCCAGAATTGAACGTCCGGATCCAGGTAATGCAAAGAGCAATCGTGCTTCCAGCTGATCATCGTCTAGCAGCACTGCGTTACGGCGAAGGACCTGTTGCCCGTTTACGGCAATTTCCATTTCGCCACTGCGACCGGTACCTCGCCTTCCTTTCACATGTTTTTTGATGGCGGCATGCACCGCCCGTCCAAGAAAATCTTCCAGTGCCGTTTGCCGAATTCGTTGATTCCAGAATAGAGGAGGAATACCATGTTGCTCTTTCGAAATCTGAACGCTGATTCGTGAGGGCTGAGCAAAGGGATCGCCCTGGACGTGGTCGATGGTGAGTTGGAACAGGTTAAAATGATATGTTCCCTGTAACTGTTTGTAGGCTTTGTAGCCTTTATCATCAATGCTGTGCAGCAAAGAACGGAGATTTTCCATCTTAATGCCCCAGTCTGGGGATGAGGTATTGATGGTAAAGCTTGTCAGCAACCTGGTCAGTCGCACTGCCATAGAGTTCAGCAAAGGTCAACAGGGGATCAGCGAGGGTGATGCCATCCGGTTGCCAGCCACTCCAATGGCATTGAGAGCCGAAAGGTTGCAACAAGGTGATATCGCCATCAGGGTCAGGAACAAGGTGCAGTTGCAACATCGTTTTCAGTTGTAATTCCGGCTGTAAATAAAGAACAGCGCTTTGAGGCTGGAATTTACTCGTCAATATCGCGGCCCCCAATTCCCCGCCGATAAGAACTTCTTTGCCAACGGCTATTTTTTGGAGCTGCTCAGGAATCTGGTTGATGTCATAACCTGATGCTAATTGGCAACGCTGCAATAACAATTTCGGGCGCAAGGTTTCCAGATAACCAAGTTGCCACCGTTGCAGCAGTTCTTCGACAGCCTTAAGGTCCCTTGTCCCGTTATTATCGACTGCGATGTTGCCCCGTTTCTCCAATTCAGAAAAGAGGTCTCCGATGGCTCCCAGGGCGATACCGGCATCATCAGCGAGAGTTCGATAGGTGGCATTGACCACCTGCGGATTGCGCAATAATAAGTAGACCAGTTTTAAACCGGCGGTACGAAAAATACGGTCTGACCCCGGAGCTTTGGGGGGGTGCTTCTGTCCCCCTATTTCAATATAGAGAGGCATCTGATTCAGGTAGAGATTGCCTGCGCAATCAGCATATTCTATCCCTTTTTGTTTTAGCAGAGACGCCATTTGTGGCGAAATATAATGACTGACCAGCAGTGGACTGGAATTTTGCGGTGCCGGAGAGGTTTTTATCTGGTGGATCACCAGGTCGGTCAGAGTTGGAGTTAACTTGGGAATGACTTTAATATAATAATATTTATCCCCCCAAGAACCGGAAATGTGAAAGGTTCCCGCAAAAGGCCCACCGATTTTTTGCAGCATAAAATCAATTTTTGTCTGTGGCAGAGTGCGAATTGCTTTCATACTGTTATGGATGATTTGTTCATCGTTGAAAATGGGTTTTCTGGACATAGAAACCTCTAATAGCGATCTTGTTGTTCATTATGATTTAACTGTTCAATATTTATTGACTGTAGATCTATTGAACATTGTGGTGAAGGCTATTGTCAAGTGAATTTATAGAGGCGTCATGTTCTGGTCTTGTGTCGTTGCGGGCCATTTCTGGATTGCTTTGTTGAGGTGGGAGGACTTTGACAGGGTTGGACAAATAACAAAGCCTCCAGAGAATATATCCGGGAGGCTTTGTTGTTTGTTGGTTTTGAGCTTTGTCTTAATTCACAATGTAAAGACGTCTATTCAATTTTTCCGGCAAGAACTTCGCGGGGTTTACCACTGCCGTCTGATGGTCCGACAATTCCTTCCAGCTCCATGCGTTCAATCATTCTGGCGGCGCGGTTATAACCCACCCGTAACCTGCGCTGCACCATGGAAATGGATGCCTGACGGCTATCAGTGACAATTTTTACGGCCTCATCCCAGAGTTCATCATAAGCTTCTTCTTCGACCCCATCAGCAACCGCCGTCGGAGGAGCTTTGAGGATTGAATTGTCATAGGTCGGTTTGCCTTGTTTGGCGAGGAAGTCAACCACCCGTTGCACTTCAAGCTCCGAGACGAAAGCACCGTGGACACGTTGCAGATAACCGACCCCGGGAGGGAGGAAAAGCATGTCACCCATGCCCAGCAGAGTTTCGGCTCCCATAGAATCAAGGATGGTTCGAGAGTCGGTGCGGGAAAAAACTTTAAATGAGATTCTTGTCGGAAAATTTGCCTTGATTAAACCGGTGATAACGTCAACGCTTGGGCGCTGGGTGGCGAGAATCAAGTGGATACCGGCGGCGCGGGCCATCTGTGCCAGACGGGCAATTGATTCCTCGATTTCGCGACCTGCGACCATCATCAGATCGGCAAGCTCATCAACAATGACAACAATATATGGCAGATGGCCATGTTCAAGCTCTTCTTCCGGTTCGCTAAAAGCAGGCAGTTCTGCATCTATGTCGATAAAATCTTCTGCTGGTTCCGGTTCAGGTGGCAGATTCTCTGCTTCTTTTGACTCCTTGGCCAACTTGCGGTTGTAACCTTCAAGATTGCGGACCCCTTTGTCAGCCATCAATTGATAGCGGCGTTCCATCTCGCGAACCGCCCAGGCGAGTGCAAGCGATGCTTTTTTCGGGTTGGTGACCACAGGCAGCAAGAGGTGGGGAATACCCTCGTAAATTGACAGCTCCAGCATTTTGGGATCAATCATGATGAGGCGCACATCTTCAGGAGCCGCACGGTACAGCAGTGATAAAATAATCGTGTTGATGGAGACGGACTTACCGCTTCCCGTTGACCCTGCAACGAGGAGGTGAGGCATTTTGGCGAGGTCAGACACGACCACCTGGCCAAAAATATCCTTCCCAAGTGCCATCGGGAGCTTACCGCTGTTTTTCTGAAATGCGTCAGATTCAATAATCTCTTTCAGATAAACAATTTCACGATCCTTGTTGGGAATTTCAATGCCGACAACGCCTCGTCCGGGAATCGGTGCAACGATACGAATGGAAACGGCTTGTAGTGCCATGGCCAGATCATCTTGCAGATTGGAGATTTTATTAACTTTGACTCCGGGGGCCGGGGCGAATTCATACATGGTGACGACGGGTCCGGGTTTGACCTCAACCACATCTCCTTCGACGCCGAAATCAAGCAGCTTCTTCTCCAGCATCCGGGCTGCCATGGTTAAACTGTCACGGTCAATCGGCTTTGGATCTTCACCATCATGGTTCAAAAGTGAGGATACCGGCATATGATAGGTCCCGTTAGGCTCCAGAAAAGAGAACGCGACTTGATTTTCCTCATCAGTGTTCTTCTTCTGTTTTTTCCCTTTCTTTTGGGGGGCTTCCAGACGTTTTTTCGGCTCTGGCTGCACAATTGTCGGTGTATGGATTTCTAAAAGATTTTTTTCTTTCTTTCGTATCTCTTTGCGCGACCGACGGCTCTCACGGCGTTGATCCAGACGTCTTCCGAACCGTTCTAAGAGACCATCGAAGAATAGCACCAGAGAAAAACGTGTTGAAAGAATCAGAGAAACCAGAAAGAAAACAATCAGAACAATAGCGGCACCGCCAATATTGAGATAGCGCGACAGCATCTGTACCAGAACGCGGCCTATTGCACCACCTGCTTCATTGATCTGGCTGCTGAACAGTTGCACCTCGGTGAACTTCAGTGCCAATAGTCCACCAAGAGTTATCTGTAACAGGAAAAAAGCTATGAGTCTGACGCTACGGACATGAACTTCACGGAACTTCAGCCACCGCCATGCCAGGTGCAGGCATCCCAATGGCCAGAGAAGAGCTGTCAGACCAAAAGCCTGATAGAGAAGGTCTGCGAGATGGGCACCGAAGACACCGACCAGATTATTGATTCGATCAGGGTTCAGATTGTTGTTAAATGAAGGATCATCGTTACTGTAACTGCCAAGGCAAATCAGGAGAAAAACCCCTAATGCCAGCCAGATGAGGCCGAGAATTTCCTTGCGCATACGGTTGTCTGTGGGAACTTCGGGGATTTCTTTACTCATGAGCTTTCATTCTTTTCAATTTGTGGAACCTGTTTTAACAGAGAGCTCCTCTGCAGCAGAAGTGGAGCTATGTTATTGATGCAAATAAATGAAGTTGAACCCGGTTGATAACTTTCCAGGATCTCGGAAGAGAATACCTGATTATTCGTCGATCGACCAGTAAACAATCCACCGTCGCGAGATCATGGTTTCATGTTTGCGGATGCTCAGGTCACAGCTCCAGTATCAAGGGGAGGATCAGGGGGCGCCGGGCAATTTGTTTGTTAAAGCATCGCCGCAGCACCTTCCGCACTTCCACCCGCAGTTCTTCCCAGTCACTGAGCATCTCCTGACTATGTTCAGTGAGTAAATCGCAGACGGCCTGTTTCGCATCAGCAAGTAATGCGTCACTGCTCTCATTGTCTTCGGGGACAAATCCTTTGGTGAAGATTTCAGGTCCCTGGACTATTTTTCCTGTTGATTGATTGATGGCCAGCATCAGAATGACGACACCGTGATTGGCGAGGTGTCTGCGGTCGCGGATCTCCATTTTTCCGACGTCACCGACTCCTTTGCCGTCGACAAACACCCGACCTGTTTCGAACGGTTCTCCAAGCTTGAGGCCTTCAGTTCCAACAGAGAGCTTGTGGCCGTTTTCTAAAACCAGGGTATTGTCTTCCGGCAGGCCCATTTCGATGGCTAACTGTTTGTGCTTAACCAGATGGCGATATTCACCGTGCACCGGCACAAAATATTTTGCTTTGACCAGGTTGTGGATCAGCTTCAGTTCTTCCCGGCTGGCATGTCCTGAGACATGGATTTCACTGGTTTTTTCATAAAAGACTTCAGCACCACGACGATAAAGGTTGTTAATCAGATCGCTGATCGCCTTTTCATTTCCAGGGATGAATTTTGATGACAGAATGACGGTGTCACCGGATTCCAATTCAATTTGCTTATGATCTCCCAGGGCGATTCGCATCAGTGCACTTAAGGGCTCTCCCTGACTCCCGGTGGTGATGATCAGAACCTGTTTCGGGGGGAGATCCCGCATGGCACGGAGAGTGGTAAACTGTTCTTCCGCAATCCTCAAGTAACCGAGTTGTCTGGCAATGTCGACATTGCTGACCATGCTTCGGCCGTTGATCAGTATTTTGCGTCCGGCCAGTTTTGCCGCATCGGCAATTTGCTGAATGCGATGAATATTGGATGAAAAGGTTGCGACTATCACCCGTTGCCGGCATTGGGGAATGATCTCTTCCAGAACTTTTCCGACTGTTTTCTCTGAAAGAGTATAACCTTCATTTTCGATGTTGGTTGAATCAGCCAATAACAGCAGCACGCCTTCTTCACCATGTTCCGCCAGCCGGGTCAGATCAGTGTTTTCGCCGTCGACCGGAGTCTGGTCTATTTTGAAGTCTCCTGTATGAATGATGAGACCGGCGGGGGTGCGAATGGCGAGGCCAACGCCATCAACAATCGAATGGGCTGCACGATAAGGTTCAACTTCAAAGGGGGACAGATCTATTTTTTCACGTGGCTGTATCTGTACCAACTCAACGCGGTGATCAAGTTCAAATTCTTTCAATTTGTTCCGCAATAGTCCAAGAGTCAGACAGGTTCCATAGATCACCGGTTCCCCTAATTGCTGCCAGAGGAACGGGATTGCCCCGATATGGTCCTCATGGCCGTGGGTCAGGACCAGCCCGACGATATCTTCCGTCCGGCTTTCCAGGGCGCTGACGTCCGGTAACACCAGGTCGATACCAAACATATAGGCCTCAGGAAACATGAGTCCGCAATCAATTAGTAGAATTTTTCCTGCATATTCAATCCCCATCATGTTCATGCCGATTTCGCCAAGTCCGCCAAATGGGAGTAATTGGAGTGTTTCAGGAGGATTATCAGGCATTTTTGGGGGCTCCTTGCAGGCTCTGGGCAATCTGGTTATGAACTTTATGTGTCAATGTGTCCAGATCACTGCTTTTCAATCCCTCGGTCGATATCGGCGGCAAAATTTCAATTTGTAAAGGTCCACCCTTAACCATCCAGCGGTCTTTGGGCTGGATTTGGAAGCTGCCGTGAATGGCAATCGGAACCACAGGAACCTGTGCTTTTGTCGCAATGAGCAGGGCCCCCTTTTTAAACTTTTGCAGCTGACCATCGGGAGTGCGAGTGCCTTCTGGAAAAATGATAACAGAGGTTCCCTCTTTAATTCTTTGAGCGGCGACAATGATGCTGTGCATGGTGGTGCGGCGGTTTGATCGGTCAATGGCGATGATGCCACTGCGTTTCATGGCCAGGCCAAAAAAGGGTACCCGAAACAGTTCTTGTTTTGCCATCCAGCGAAACTGGATTGGTAAACCGGCATAAATAATTGGAATGTCAAAATTACTCTGATGGTTGGAGACATAGATTGCGGGGCAACCACAGGGAATGTTTTCGACCCCTTGTATCTGGGTTTTAAGCCCGGCAAAGAAAAGGCAGCTTCGTCCCCAGAGGCGGACAAAAGAATGTGTTTTGTCCTGGCTGAATAGCGATAGAAAAAGGGCTATAAAGCAAGAAATAAAGGTTGCCGGGAAAAAAAATAGATAAAAAATAAACGTGCGCAGCACGAAAGGTCCTCCAGAAAGATATAAACACCTATGATACTTATTTTCATGAGCGTTCGTCAAATAATTCCCGTAACTCATGTCAAGATCAAGTCAGGGGCTTCTGTCAATACCCCGGCAGATTCATAAATCTCGGGTTAGAATGTTGTGGTATTTTATAAAAAAGCCCAGTACCTGAGAAGGAGGGGTACTGGGCTAAAAAGGGCCTGGGGGGATTTGGCCCTTATTGAAACTGTTGACGGGGCGCCGCTTTTACAAGGCGTTTGCTTCAAACGGTTTTCCATATTGAGGCGCTGAAAATTGATTTTGACGCAACGCCATTGCCTCAAGTTTAGCAACACGTTCTTCCATCGGCGGGTGAGTTGAGAACAGTTTAAGCATCGATCTGCTGCTCAGCGGATTTACAATAAACATGTGTGAAGTTGCAGGTGTTGCTTCTTGCATCGGTGATGTTTGAGCTCCCATGTGGAGCTTTTTCAGCGCTCTGGCTAAAGCTGTTGGCTTGCCACAGATTTTAGCACCCGTCTCATCAGCCATAAATTCACGTGAACGAGATACGGCCATTTGGATCAGCATCGCTGCCATCGGAGCGATAAAAGCCATAGCGAGGCTTCCGAGCATCCCGCCGCCCTCTTCGTCATCACTCTGACCACCGCCGAAGATGGCAGCCCACTGCAACATATTGCCAAGCATGGCAATGGCACCGGCAAAGGTTGCAGCAATGGTGGAAATGAGGGTGTCTCGATTCAGTACATGGGCCAGCTCATGAGCCATCACCCCTTCGAGTTCTTCCTCACTGAGCAGTCGCATAATTCCTTCTGTGGCGGCTACCGCTGCGTTTTGGGGATTACGTCCGGTCGCAAAAGCATTCGGACCATCAGTAGGGATGATATAGACTTTCGGCATCGGCAGGTTCGCACGTTGTGAGAGACGCTTGACCATTCCATAAAAAGCCGGGTTCTCTGTTTCAGAAACTTCCCGAGCCTTGTACATTTTGAGAACGATTTTGTCCGAATACCAGTAGGAAAAGAAATTCATTGCACCGGCAATGAGAAAAGCAATAACCATCCCGGTTTGGCCGCCAATGGCACTGCCCATGGCGACCAACAATAAGGTGAGGCTGGTGAGAAGAAGAGTTGTTTTGATACGGTTCATAACTTTTACCTCCAGGCAAATTTGTTTTGCTGCAGGTAAAAGAAAAAAGACCCCTACCTGCAGCATGTTGACATACTGTAGATAAAGGTCTTGCAGATTTTGACTTGAATGTCGCAACCCCGCGTCCGGGTGGAAAACCACCGTATTGACGAATCACGGGCCGGCGATGTCTCCCGCCGGTTGCTACTCCCCTTTAATGCAATAAATGATATGTATTCTCTTTGTCCCTGTCAATAGAAATCGGACAGGGACAAATTTATTTCTGGATGACGGTGAGTTCAGGTTGTCGTCATTGCTATCATCAAAAAATCCGACCATTGAATTATCAAGCTTACGACATTTATAATAACAGGTAATCCTGTAGATTGGTTTTTCCGTAGCTAATGGTGGAGCTACTATCTTTGATTTTTTTGGCTACTCTCGCCATCAGGATTTTCACACCGGGTGTTTTTTCCGGATCTGTGAGAGGCAATAACCGAACGGTTAAGCTGGATTTTTTTTGTGACAACTGAATAAAGAAACTCTGATTTTTAGAGTTTTCGATAGCTAGAGATTCAATCAGGACTATGGTCCCGGTGGTATTCATATATCTTTCGCCAAGTTTAAGAATACCAGAGTCTGTTTTCAAGGTCAGTGGCTCTAAGGATTGGAAGAGGTCAGGGGTTAACTGGGCTTGTTCAAGGACAATATGAGGCATAAATTTTCTCCTTGTGTTTGATGGCTGTAACAAATGTCATCATTTTGGGGCTATCATATGGATAGCCATTTCACGAGCCCCCAACCGCAGGGCTCTCCGGTAAAAAAAACAAACAGATCAAGCTTGGGAACGGCATCAGCATGTCACCGAATGTTGATGGGGGACAGGCCATAAGAGCAACAGCAAAAAGTATCTATTGAACATGAGACTTATTCTGGTAACGGAATAAATTCGGTTTCACCCGAAACTTTTGGGAATTTCTGATCCTGCCAATCCTGTTTCGCTTGTTCAATCAGATCTTTGCGGCTGGAAACCTGGTTCCACCAGACCGTTCTCTTGCCGAGATTTGTTCCTCCAATGATGACCAGTCGGCACGGCTCAGTAGCTTCTAGCTCTATGCCGGGATTTTGATGAAATATCGCCATTTTGTGCTGGGTCAGTGGTGTGCCGTTTATCTGTGCTCGACAAGAGACAACATAAACCACACGCTCTTCGATATGGTCAGGCAGGGGCAGTCGACCTTCCCGTTCAAGCTGGACTTCAACATACAATGTTGGTGAATGGGTTTTGACCGGGGCTTTGACACCGAAGGCTTCACCGATCATCACCCTGATTTTAGTTGTGTCTGTTTCAATAACGGGTAAACAACTTTCAGGGTAATGGGTGAAAAATGGTTCGCACTGCTGATCTTCTTCCGGTAGCGCTACCCACAGTTGCAATGCTTCGAGGCATTGCTCCCGTTGACGAATTTCCGATGCCGTCCGTTCTGAATGAACAATGCCAGGAACTGAGGTCATCCAATTGATCTCGTTTGGGCGGATTGACTACACATGTCTGAGGCTGTCTCGATGCAGGAGTTCGCCGGGAAAAACGGAGGTGACGGTTGCCAGGCCGATATGTGGGTGTGGCCGGACATCAATCCCCTCGCCAGGTGAGAAAATTGCCGGGCCGAGATGATCGAAGAAAACAAAGGGTCCAATGTTTGCCAGCTCTTGCCCGGTAAGAATCTCCGGACACTGAATCCCCCCAGATCTCGCTCAACAGCTTCAAGCTGCAATTTGATGGACGGACATTGTTGTGGAGTTTGAGAGCAGGTGTTCTCTTGATTAACCAGATCACTCATATTCGATATCCCTTTCAATTGTCGTGAAACTTAAGCTGCAGATCGATGATCACAGTTTCAGGATCGATCTCGCAACAAACGATCCCGAAACTCTTCATTGATAGGCTGAGGCCCGAGCCAGATACCCAGGTAGGCAACGGCGAAATCAGCTCCAGGAGCGGTCCCCAGGAGTTCACCGTTAAGGCGCAATTCGGTGCCGGTCTCAGGGTGATAAGTTAAGCTGTAGCGGTCACCAGACTTGATATCTTTGAACAACTGATAGAATTGTTGCAGCCGCTCTGTCAGAGCTTGGTACTCCTGGTTAGAAAGATTGTCCCGCAGGAGCTGATCCGAAGTAGAGGAAAACTCTTCGGCTTTGAAGTTGCGGAAATAGGAGAGTTCCAGACGTTTTGGTATATTGTCTGTCCACTGAGATCCGGAAATCCCCTCGGGCATGTAGAAGGCCCCGGCATAGACATCGAACAGCAGTCCCCATTTCAGCATCGCAGTTCCGGTCAAAGCTAATCTGGTTTGACCGGCAGGGAAGCTGTTTGCGAAGTTGACCCCATTGATCTCAACGGCCTGAACGCTGGTGGGCAGAAAGAAACAGAAACAAATAAGGCTGTAAATATAGGCAACAATAATTTTTCTATTCATCATTTATCCTCATAACCAACTTTGAAAAAGCTTCGGTATCGACCTTCAGCAGGATTCAGTTTGGCGCCGATCCAGAAGAGTAACGGAGTCACTAACGCCCAGACCAGCGCAAGCGTAATAAGGCTGAAAAGGATGTTCTCTCCCAACTCGGCTGCTCCCAATCGAACCCCGCTCCAATAAGCGAATGGTCCACCGACCAGACCAAATATAGCAGCTAAAAGATAACGTCCGGAAAGCCAGTGGAGAGCGTAATGAAACATTGTGGCAAACTGCGCCCAGATGACAAAAATCCACAGTGGTATCCAGAGTGGCCAGCCGGTTTCAATTTTGAAGCTGAAGACACCCAGAGCTTGCTGAATGCTGTCAAGGCTCACTCCAAGCAGACATGTAAACAAGATCAATTTGAACTCTGTTTTCGGTGATTCTGCCCAGTACAGATGAACTGCGATCAAGAGGATGGCCAGAAACGAACCCACGATCGGGTAACCCCAGGTCGCACCCAGAATGCAGCTGAACCAGCCGATCTGGTAGATTGCAGCATTAATGATCTTACTCAGCGTTGGCGATAACATTAAATACTCCGCTCATACGTGCTTCGCTTTTTCAACAACCAGTTGTGTTAGGTCGATGATCTGGGCATCAAATCCGGCCTGACAAAAAGCGAAGTAATACTCCCAGGTGCGTAGAAAGTTTTTGTCATAGCCAAGGGCAAGAATCTCCAGCCTTTTTTCCAGAAATGTCTGACGCCAGATGTCGAGGGTTTTTCCATAATCAAGGCCGTGCTGCTCCAGACTGTTGATTCTTAGCTTGCTGGAGGCGGTAAGTGACTTGGCCAGAACGCCTATCGATGGCAGGTGTCCGCCGGGAAAGATATGTTTACGAATCCAGTCTGAGCTGTAACGATAGGCGTTATATTTGCTGTCCGGAATGGTAATCACCTGGATCACCGCTTTGCCTCCAGGCAGCAGAGCCTTGTCACAGGCAGTAAAAAAAGGTTGCAGTCCGGCATGACCGACAGCTTCAAGCATTTCGATAGAGACAATCTTGTCGTACTGACCTTCAATATGTCGATAATCGCGAAGCTGCAGATCAATCTGGTCTTCCAGTCCGGCGTCTTGCACCCGTTGCTGTGCTAGAGCCAACTGCTCATGCGACAGAGTGATCCCTGTGACCCGGCAACCGGTCTGCTGTACCGCCTGAATCGCAAAACTGCCCCAGCCGCAACCTATCTCCAGGACATGGTCGTTTTTGCTGATCCCGGCTTTATCTATGATGGTCTGAATCTTGTTGACCTGTGCCCGGGATAAACCTTCCGTTTCTGATTTAAATAGGGCCGAGGAATAGGTCATGCTTGGGTCAAGAAATGTGGCAAAAAAATCATTGCTCAGGTCATAGTGCTCACGGATATTGCGTGAACTTCCTTTGATTGTGTTGGCACGGAGCTGATGTCGCAGGTAGTTGATCCAGCGGCCCAGAGTTGCAGTGAGCAGACCACGATCATCCACCAGTTGTTCGTTATTGGCTAACAAGGTTAATAGGCTGGGGAGGTTCTCAGTTGTCCAATCCCCGGCGGTAAAAGCCTCACCAAAACCAATTTCCCCGGAGAACATCACGCGGCGAAAGAAACGATATTCGTGGATAGAGAGCTGTTGTGGCGACTGATCTTTGGTATTTCCAAACAGGTGCAGGCTGCCATCAGGTAAACGGACTTGCAGTTGTCCTACAGACAGGCGGGAGAGAAACTTAAAACAGAGAATCATCCCGATTCTGTCGAGAAAACTTGGGGCAACGGGACGGATGGTCATAGAATGATCAGGAACGGGCTTGTTGTGCACGGGTAGCCTCCTTTGCCAGTAGAGCTTGGCCGCCTGCCAGAGAATCCGCGGCATGGTCAGGGCTGCACTCAATGGATGTCTGATAATTGTTCGCAGTAAATTCCTCGGAGTGAGTGGTTCAGATTGCCCTTGGAGTCGGGCAATAATGACCAGGGTCTCATCCTGATAAAAGTTGATCTGGTTATCGAGAAAGCCTGTCGCTTCGGTCAGCAGAAATTTGTAGTGACCTTCGCGGGTAAAAAAGGGGGAAACGTGAAATTGCTTGGGATGAAGGTAAACCAGTTGACCATTTGCTGCTTCGTCTTCAGGTTTTGACAACAGATAGAGATGCATTTCACCAAAAGTATTATTGACCTGAGCGACGATGCAAAGGAGTTCTTCATCCCGAGTGTAGCAGTAAAAAAAGCTGACTGGATTGAAGATGTAGTTGAAATATCTTGCGGAGGTTACCAGCATAACCTTGCCGACGGCAGTGTTGATTCCCTGTTCGCGCAAGGTCTGCTCCAGTTTTACACGTATCGGTTCAGTGCCGATTCGTAAATAATCTTTATCGTGGATTGCCACCGGTCGCAGTTGATTGTAGCCAAAGAGTGGGTTGTTGCGTGCTAGATCCGGAAGTTCATCAAGATCAAAGGCATAAAAGTAAACGGGATAGCGGAAGTTGTGTTGCACTGGAGACAAACGCGCATGCGTGACTTTCCCCCGATAGATCATCGAGTTCATAACTGGACTCCTAAATCTTCTGCGACAGCCACTGCAGAACGGACGGCATCCTCATGGAATCCGTAACCAAAGTAACTGCCACAGAACCAGCTGTTGTTGACCCCATTCAGGGTTGGCAACTCTGTCTGTGTTGCTAAAGAAGCAAAGCTATACTGGGGGTGATGGTAGTCAAACTCGGCGATGACCGTTTCTGGTCGAAAGCTTTCGCGACGATTGAGGGTGACGCAGTAGTCTTGATGCGCCTGCAATCCCTGCAGTCGATTCATATAATAACTGACAAAGACCGGCTGCTGGTCGGTTTCTTCCGCAATTTCCCGGGTAAAGTTCCAGGCCGACCAGGCCGATTTTTGCTGTGGTAGCAAAGAAGTATCTGTATGCAGAACTGTATGATTGAGCTGGTATTCCCAAGGCGAAAGCAAGCTTTGTTCCTCCGCGCTCGGATCTCCAAGCAGGCGCAGTGCTTGATCCGCATGGGTGGCGATGACAACGTGATCGAACCGCTCATTGCGTCCATCGGCAAACTGGAGACGGACAGTATCGGTCTCGCGGAATACTTTTTCTACCCCGGAATTTAAATGGTATTTGCCAGTAAAATCACGCTTAAATGCCTTAATGTAAGCAAAGCTCCCGCCAACAACCGTCTTCCATTGTGGCCGGTTGCGAATGTCTAAAAGTCCGTGGTTTTTGAAGAACCGCAGGAACGCTTCAGCCGGGAAATCTGCTGCGCGCAATGTTGGAGTCGACCAGATCGCTGCGGCCATCGGGAGCAGGTAGTTTTCGATCATGTAGGGTGAAAATTCCCCCTGTTGCAGATACTCACCAAGGGTGATGGCTGCAACAGAGCCGGCGTCAAGGTCTCTGCTGGCAGTATGGTTGAAGCGGAAAATTTCACATAAGAACCGATAAAAAATCGGGTTAAGCAGGTTTTTCCTCTGGGCAAACAGGCCATTCAGGTCATTCCCCGCATATACCAGTCCAGATTGCAGACACTGAAAACCGAAGGACATTTCAGAAACGCGAGTCGGAACGTCGAGGCGAGCAAGAAATTTCTGGAACAGTGGATAGGTGGCGTCGTTTAAGACAATAAAGCCAGTGTCAATGGCTAATCCGGCATCCGAACCTGCGGTTATTTCTACGGTGTTGGTATGGCCACCAAGATAATCGTTCTGTTCAAACAAGGTGATCTGATACTTTTCCTGCAGCAAATAAGCACTGACAATGCCAGCGACTCCACTTCCGACAACCGCGATTTTCTTTTTATCCTGATTGGCACTATTCATAACTTACTCACCTTTTGGTTTTGGCATCCAGGGGAAAAATGCATTGGTTCTATTTTTGTACGCTGCAAACTCTGCATTGCCTTGATACTTGGATTCGAGCATCGGAATTCCGGACACTTTCAACAACAGAAAATTTATTAACAGGGGGCTGATGACAGCTAACCAACCACTTGGAGAATTGAGGGCAATCAGCATGATTCCCCACCAGAGCGTCGCTTCTCCAAAGTAGTTAGGATGGCGAGTGTAGCGCCAGAGTCCCGACTGTATAATCCTTCCGCGGTTGGCAGAACTTTGCTTGAAGCGTAATAGCTGCCAGTCACCAACGGCTTCAAAGGTAAAACCGATCAGCCAGATCAAGAGTCCGAGGAGGTCAAGCGTGCCAAGCTCACCACCTGGTTTGTTGATGACTAGAAGAATCGGTAACGACACCAGAAATATGATTGTTCCCTGGAGCATGAAAATCTGTAGAAAACTGCGCCAGATAAAGGTTTTTCCCCAGCTCTCACGCCATTGCCGGTAGCGGGGGTCTTCGCCATCTTCTCTTCTCTTGCGCAGGGATATATGAGTTGCCAGGCGGAGGCCCCAGATGGTGATTAGTGTCAAAAGCAAAAACTGCCGTGAGTGACTGCTACCGTAACTGAGAAATCCCGTCCAGCTGACCAGCACAAAAGCCAGACCGTAGGCGATATCAACAATGCTGTTGTCTTTGCGCCAGAGAGCAACAAAGAAGACCAGAGTCATAAAAATGAGCAACAGGATTATGGCGAAAAGGAAAACATTCATAATGCTAAGCTCTTTCCCGTCAACGGTTCAGCCAGGGGCTTTTCCATCTCTTTGCTGTTCAACAAAAATCAGGTTGCTGGTATCAAAACCGAGAGCCGCGGCTTTTTTCACCAGACTCTGGGTTATGGATTCCTCCAGCTTTGGAGTCCGTGATAACAGCCACAGGTAGTCTCGATCCGGCCCACTGACAAGAGCATATGAATAATTTTGCTGATCTAGTGCGATGACATGGTAACCCGCATAAAAAGGCCAGAAGAAAGTCACTTTTAAACTTCCTTTTTGTGGTGATTCCAGAAAGTAGGCCCGACCATTTGCTTCTTTCCACTCACCAGTTTTTTTGTCATAGCCCCGGTTAAGGACATCAATCCCTCCATCTGCTCGGCTGCTATAGGTTGCAGAAACGTGGCTGAGACTACGCTCGAAGCGGTGGTCCAGGCGGGCAATCTCGTACCAGGTTCCCAGATAGCGATCGAGATCAAAGGTGGCGATAGGAGTGACCCCTTTGGGTGCACTGGAACATCCAAACAGCATAAAGAGGCTACAAGCCAGGGTTGTCAATTTCATCATCAACTCCGATGCTTAAACTAGCTGAGCCAGCGACCGAGCAGATAACTGCCGCTGGCAACCAAAGTACAAAGCAGGGTTCCCCAGGCAATATCAACAAAAACAACCTTTAGTGGCCAGTCGCGCAGGGTGGCCAGGTTGGTTAAATCGTAGGTCGCATAAGTGAAAAAACCAAATAATGCTCCCCAGATTGCTGCCCTGCCAAGTGACTCTGCATCCAGTCCCGGCCTGACCGCAAAGAGGATAATTCCGGCGATGTAGATAAAGTAAAAAGCCAGTGCTGCGGGCCAGTTGACCGCTGGACTGAGAAATGTTGAGAGGTTATTCTGGTAAAAATTCTTCGCCACAACTCCTAGCCAGAGCAAGTCAATGGCAAAAAATACCGGAACGGTCAGCAGGTAAAGTTTCAGATAAAAACCAATCATAAGGTTCTTCCCCTTTTCGGTGAGAGGTCTCTTGGGGTGTCAATCCGCAAGACCATCCCTCCGGTTTATCCCTGAGAATCTCCAGTACTAACCTGTGTCAGCTACGCGAGGCATCTTCGATGGTCCGTCCCAGGAACCAGTCATCATAGACACCCAGTTGCAGGTTTTGTCCCACAGGCATGCTTGTCCCTGAGTGTTTTCTGTAAATCCGTAACCCCGGCGATGGACATGTTCTGCTTGAGAAAGCTTGAAAATTGGTCACTTTCCAGTGATACATAAGGGGCGCCATGGTCAATCCACCCTCCTGCAAAAGAGCGACTTGATAAGCGTCCACCCGTCCCTTTACTTTTATCAAAAACTGTCACTTCTGCACCTGCAGAGTGTAATTGTTTTGCAGCGGTCAGGCCTGCGAGGCCAGCACCAATGACGGCAATTTTCATTGTTTCTTTCCATTCTCTATTCTTGTAAGGCATTCCACACGAACGGCTTCCAGTCCGGCAATAGCTGCTTCCTGCGTGCTGTCTCCGACAATTCCCCTGCCTGTCCAGTCGTTTCCGTAACGGACATAGAGTGATTTAAGGACACCCTCAACATGCTGCAATGTGCCCTTTGGATCGCTCTCTATCTGCTCGGCAAAAGCAGTAAAGGTATTCGGAACAATATCTTTGGTTACTTCTTCAACAAAATTCATTTCAGGACTCCTTTGTAAACATCTCTCGGGCAGTTGTAAGCATTAATGTCACGATGGTTTGTGCAGTTGTTGTTTTAATCTTTCCAGGTCATCTTTCGTTGCCAGATCTAATTCATCGATAATTTCTTTGAGGGTATCTTTGAGCATGTCCCTTAGCTGTTGCTTTTCTTGCTCACCACGTTGGGCCATCTCGTCGATAAATGTTCGTGCATTCTCTGCATTTTTTTCATGCTGGGAGTGAATCTCTTCACCGGTGGTCTCGATCTTTTCTTTAACTGCTAATGCTCCACCCATGGCCGCATAAAAAAGCTGCTCAAGTTTTTTATCCATGGAAAAAATCCTTTCATGATCTGTGTAGATTTGCCTTGATAAAATCAGTTTTATATTATAATATACAGGTAACTAAACTTTTGTCTAGGACAAAATATGATTAATATTCAAAAACTCAGCCAGGAAGTTGGCATCGGAGTAGATACGCTCCGTGTCTGGGAGCGTCGTTATGGTTTTCCGAAGCCAGGGAGAGACAGTCGGGGCCATAGGTGCTATCCCGTGGATCAGGTCGAAGAGTTGCGAGTTATCAAGAGTTTGCAACTTCTCGGGATGCGGCCAAGCAAAATCCACAAAATGTCCCCGGGTGATCGCATAAAATTACGGCAGTCGCTACAGCAGAAGGAGATGCCTGGAGACTCAAGTGATGAAATTGCACAGGATCTGACCATAAAGCTTGGGCCAAAAGAGATTGACCGTGAATTAGAACAACAGCTTCAATATTTGGGAATGGAAAAATTTATTCATGAGATTGCTGTGCCACTTATTCAGGCTCTTGATCGAGGATGGACAGATAATATCATCAGTATTGCACGCGAACATCTGGTTTCTGACCGATTAGAAGCTATGCTGAGGGAACAGTTAAAGATTGGGGAGCCTAACAATCCTGGCCGTCAAATGCTGTTTTTAACTCTCAGTGGAGAACGGCATAAACTGGGACTCCTGATGTCAGCGTTGTTGTTTAAACAGCAGGGGATAAGTTGTACTATTTTGAATGAAGAGATTCCCCTGTCTGAGGTTCCCTCCTTAGTAGAAGAGCTCGGTATCGACGCAG
This sequence comes from uncultured Desulfuromusa sp., assembly GCF_963675815.1. Lineage (NCBI taxonomy): Bacteria > Pseudomonadati > Thermodesulfobacteriota > Desulfuromonadia > Desulfuromonadales > Geopsychrobacteraceae > Desulfuromusa > uncultured Desulfuromusa sp. Next base: position 605,246 of record NZ_OY776574.1, on the reverse strand, counting down.
TTGCCATCTCTTTTAGCGCACATTATTCGACGAGTGAGGCCAAAAAAGATCTGGCCAGCTTGAGAAATAATCTGCCTTCTCAGGTGAAATTAATTGCGGGTGGTTACGCTGTGCGTAAAAAATTCAAAATGGCAAATCTGTTTATCTGCTCTGAGCTTAAAGAAATACCAAGTCTGAGCAAGAAAATTTTCCCAACAGCTCATTAAAATCCACGAAAGAGAGGCTCGTATGGATCTGAAGAATTACTTTAATACACAAAACGGTACCGGAATTCTTTCAACTGCAGATTCTTCGGGCAGAGTCGATGCTGCTATTTACGCTCGCCCACATGTTCTTGATGATGGTACTCTTGCGATGATCATGCGGGAGCGCTTGAGTCACAAGAATCTTTTGGAAAACCCGTACGCTGTCTATTTGTTTATGGATCAGAGTCATGGCTATCAGGGGGTTCGGTTGTTTTTAAAGAAGGTTCGTGAAGATGATGATCCGGAACTGATCAGCAAGATGGTCAGACGTTGTCTATCGCCGGAAGATGATCTGGCTAAAGGGCCAAAGTTTATCGTCTACTTCGAAATTGAAAAAGCGCTGAAATTGGTTGGAAGTGATCCTGCTTAATCCAGCTAGCTAAGAGAACTGCAGCGCTTAAATAAAAACCGAATTCTTATATGCGGACAGGACCTTGATGATGCATAAAAAATCTCAACCGATCTTTGTTGCCGGGGCTACTGGATATATTGGTGGTCGGTTACTTCCTCGACTTCTGGACGCGGGTTATCCGGTGGTCGCTCTGGCCCGTGCCCCGGAAAAACTCAAGGACCGCCCTTGGGCGCAGCATGCCAACCTGACCATCGTCAAAGGGGATGTCCTCGATTCTGAATCGTTGGCTCAAGCGGTTTCAGGGTGTCGCGCTGCCTATTATCTGGTTCACTCGATGAATCCTGGTGTTGAAGATTTTTCTCGCACAGACCGTATCGCTGCCCGCAACATGGCAGCTGTGGCAGCAGAAGCAAATTTGGAGCAGATTGTCTATTTGAGTGGCTTAGGGGAGGAGGAGAGTGAACTCAGCCATCATCTGCGGTCACGTACAGAAGTTGGCAATGTATTACGGCAGGGATCAGTTCCAGTCACTATTTTACGTGCTGCAATGATCATCGGTTCCGGCAGTGCTTCTTTCGAGATTCTTCGCTATCTGGTTGAGCGGCTTCCAGTTATGGTCACTCCGCGTTGGGTTGATACCCCATGTCAGCCAATTGGGGTGCGCAATGTTCTGCACTATCTGGTCGGCTGTCTGGAAAACCCGGACGTTGTTGGCGATACCTTTGATATTGGTCAACCGGAGGTGATCAATTATCGGCAGCTGATGCAAGTGTATGCTGAAGAAGCAGGTTTGCCGACGCGCTGGATTATTCCCGTCCCGGTTTTAACACCACGGCTCAGTTCCTACTGGATCCATCTGGTGACCCCGGTTCCGGCCGCAATTGCCAGACCTCTGGCTGAAGGTTTGTGTAATCCGGTGGTTTGCCGTGAAAATCGGATTACGACTCTGTTACCTCAGGAACTTTTTGATTGTCGGAAGTCAATTCGTCTGGCTCTTGATCGCCTGAAACAACACCGGGTGGAAACTTCATGGACTGATTCCGGCGCAATTCCTCCAGCAGAGTGGAGCATTCCCGGCGACCCGTCCTGGGCAGGCGGAAGTCTGTATACTGATTCTCGGAAAATTGTTCTGGAGTCTGAGAGGGGCGATATCTGGCCTGCTGTCAGCTCTATCGGCGGACAGGTTGGTTATTATTACGCCAACTGGCTATGGAAAATCCGTGGGCTGATGGACCGTGTTTGTGGGGGGGTCGGTCTCTGCCGCGGGAGGCGGAATGACGATGAAGTTTATCCTGGAGATGCGATTGATTTCTGGCGTGTGGTTGCCGTGAATAAACCGGGTGTGCTGATGCTCTCAGCGGAAATGAAACTGCCCGGCAAAGCGGCACTGATGTTCCGGCTGGTTCAACTTGATGATCAACATACTGAGCTACAGCAGATAGCAAGTTTTTTGCCTCGTGGTCTCCTCGGTATCCTTTACTGGTATGCAGTCATGCCGTTTCATCACTATGTTTTTACCGGCATGCTGCGTGGTATTGCTGACGCCTCTGGGAAAAGAATCATCACGGGACCGGAGAAGTTTTGAATCTAAAAAAACTGAGCAAGACAAGTCACCAACCATCACATTTTTTTCTGAACGTCTGGTCTATTATCCGGGCGGGAAGATGCTTCATATAAAAAGGCTCTTCAACGAGAAAATGGCTGTAAGTTCACTTTATCCGTAATAAATCTATTTGCTGTTTCCGTGTTATTCTTAATCGTGTAGTATAGCCAACTCAATTTCATTCAACCCACTTTGCCGCTCAGATGTCTTTTGGACTTTCAATTACGTACCGGTTTGCAGTTTGTCCAGTGACACAAACTTTAGGCGAGTGATAACCACTTATAGGCGATAGACAATCACTTTTGTCATTTCGCACAACAGGAGGTGTGCATGTCTGTTAATAAAGTCATTCTAGTCGGAAACCTGGGGAAGGATCCCGAACTGCGCTATACCCCGTCCGGCGCGGCGGTTGCGACTTTCTCGTTGGCAACGACAAACCCCTTTAAAGATAAGGAAGGGAACAAGCAGACCGAATGGCATAATATCGTTGCCTGGCGGCAGTTGGCTGAAATTTGTGGCAAGTTTCTGCACAAAGGAAAACAGGTTTATATCGAAGGCCGGATACAGACCCGCTCTTATGATGATCGTGACGGGAACAAGCGTTATATTACTGAAATTGTTGCTGATCAGATGCAAATGCTGGGCAGCCGTGATGATAATCAAGGTGGTGGTCAAGGCTATAATCAGGGATCTCAGGGATCGAGTCGTTCTGGCGGCGGCCAATCCTATAACCAAGGGGTTCAGAACACCTCTTCGGGGAAACCGCAAGAAAGCAGTTTTGAAGAGCCGGTTTTTAATCCTGATGATGAAATTCCGTTCTGACCTACCTTTTTGCTGTTTTGTAAAAAAAGGCCTCAATCCTAATGTTAATAAAGGGTTGGGGCCTTTTTGTTTTCTCTAAGGGAAAAATGGAATAAGTCTTTTTATGGATGACTGTTTTTTTCCGGCGGCTGAAGAGTCTAGTTTTGTCAGCGATGCAAATTTTCCCATGAGGTCAGACGGATAGCAGCATTTTTCAGGTGGTTTTCTGCTGCTTCGTGAGCTTTTTCCACATTTTTTTCTTCGATTGCTTTGAAAATAGACTGATGCTCCTTAATGACGTCCATGTCGAATATTTTAAACTGCGACGAATGTTTTCGAGCTGTTCTGATGGCATGACGCATGTTTTCTTCAAAGAAGTGAGCTATGGCTTCAAAGTAAGGATTGTTTGTTGCCTTAACGATTTCCCTGTGAAAAACAAGGTCTTCTTCACTACCAACCTCACCTTTTGAGATAGCTTCTGTCAACTCATCAAGGGCTTTTTTTATTGCTTGTAGTTGTTCTTCTGATCGGTGCTCAGCTGCGAGACCGGTATAGTAAACTTCTACAGCAAGGAGGAGCTCGAGGATTTGCAGCACTTGTTGTTTGTTTCTGAAGTCCGGTGCTTCCATTCGAAGGGAGGGAATGTGCCCTTTGTCACTAACAAATACTCCTCGGCCCTGCTGAGGGATAAGAAGCCCTTCATATTTAAGCATTGAAATAGCTTCACGAAGAACCGGCCTGCTGACGCCATACATTTCACACAGAGAATTTTCGTTGGGCAGTCTTTCTCCCGGCTGGTATTTTCTATCCCTGATTGCATCAGAGATGCTTTTGGCAACTTCGTCGGAAAGAGTTGGGTGTCGTTTGAGTCGTTTTTTTGATTCTATGGTCACATCATTTCCTTTTTTGCACAATGTTGGTACTTTTCAAAATCAGCTTATTGGACTTTACACAAGGACAATAAAATCAACAAATAAAAAGTGGCTGTCGAGGGGTGGAACGAATGAATTTGCCCTATGTCGCGACAACAAAATAAAGTTATAAAACACCTGTAAAAAAAAAAACAATAAAGACTTGACATTAATAAAACATCGTACTATTAATTTGTCAAGTCATCATATGACCAAACAACAGGCTCTTGATCGCTAAAACAGGCGGTATTGCTAGGTTCTGATGTAAATCATCTAACGTGAGGAGAAAAAGATGTTGACAAAGATGTCTGTATTCAAAAGGAGTTTTATCGTTTTGGTTTTGTCGCTGGGTTGCTTGCTCATGGCAGCTACAGTTTTTGCCGCACCACTTAAGGTGGCCGTGGTTGAAACTTTGTCAGGCCCTCAGGCCTCAACCGGTTTGCTCTACCGATCGGCTGTTCGTTACGGGATTGATAAAATTAATGCGGATGGAGGCTGGAACGGAGGGTCTATTCAGCTGCTGGAGTACGACAATCAGGGCGGAGTCGCTGGTGCTTCTGAGAAGGTTAAGGCTGCAATTGCGGATGGCGCTCAGATAATTTTTCAAGGCGCATCGTCAGCAGTCGGTGGTCAGGTGACAGAAGACATCCGAAAATTCAACCTGCGGAACCCGGGCAAAGAAGTTCTTTATATGAATGTAGGCGCTGAGGCTATGGAATTGACGGGTTCAAAAGCTCATTTCCATATGTTTCGGATTTCCCCTAACGCCGAAATTCGTATCGGTGCTGTGATTGAGGCCATGAAAGAAAAGGGCATTCTAGGCAAGCGCGTATACTCGATGAACCAGAACTATTCATGGGGTATGGACGTGGAAAAAACAATAGTGGACAAGTCAGCCTCTCTTGGATACGAGGTGGTTGGAAAGACGTTGCACGATGTTAATAAGATTCAAGATTTCTCACCGTATGTTGCCAAAATCAAGTCGGTCAATGCTAATACCGTGATTACCGGTAACTGGTCAAACGACCTGCTGCTGTTAATGAAGGCTGCTAACGATGCCGGTCTTCAAGTGCGCTTTGGTACTGCCTTTTTGGATCAGCCCGGAAACCTTGCAAATGCAGGCGATACGGCTCTTGGTCATTTTATTGCCCATGACTTCAGCCTTGAGTCTACCGGGGAAGAGGGTGCCGCTTTTGGCGAAGATTACAAGATAAAAACAGGTCATTATCCCTCCTATGTTGAGCCTCATACTGTTATGGGAATTGGTCTTTTGGGTGAGGCACTTAAAAATGTCCCGGCTGAAGATGGCAAAATGAACATTAACAAGCTTGTTCTGGCGATGGAAAAAGCGACCTATCACACTCCTTTGGGGAAAATCAGTATTCGTACCGAAGACCATCAGGTCTTGCTGCCGATGGTTGTTTCAGAAGTCTCGAAAGACGTCAAATATAAAATGGATGGGACTGATATGGGATACAGGCCTATCAAGATCATGACAGCGGAAGAAGCTGCCGCCCCGGTTCAGGCCGGTACCAAGATTGTGCGTATAGACTAATGCTGCAACAAAGTGCCGGCCCCGAAAGGCCGGCACTTTAGTCATCAGACCAGGGGGGATGTCCGGAGAAATTTTGATGGAATATTTCACGATATCGCTGTTGAACGGAACTGTTTATGGTTTGTTGCTGTTTATGGTTTCAGCAGGGTTGACACTTATTTTTGGAATGATGGGTGTCTTGAATTTTGCCCACACCTCTTTTTACATGCTTGGCGCTTATTTCGCCTATACCCTTCAAAAATATATCAGTTTCTGGCCGGCTATTGTCCTGGCAACGGTATTGGCCGGAGGAGTCGGGATTGTTGTTGAGCGATATTTTTTACGTCGCGTGCATCGTTATGGCCATGCGCACGAATTATTGCTGACTTTCGGTCTCTCGTACATCATTGCCGAATTGATCAAACTGTTTTATGGCAATTATCCGACCGATTACCGCGTGCCGGAATCGCTGCATTTTTCCGCTTTCCAGATTTTCGGGACCGATTACCCAGTCTACAGACTGTTGATGGGTGGAGTTTCGCTGGGAATGTTTTTGCTTGTCTACCTGTTATTGAGCCGTACCAGGGTCGGAATTGTGGTGCGTTCCGCAATCTATAGGCCACGCATGGCCGAAGCCCTCGGACATAACGTTCCGCTGGTGTTTATGGGGGTCTTCGGTGTCGGTGCTGCCCTCGCGGGTCTTGCTGGTGCCGTTGCCGGAGCATTTTACACGACGAATCCGAATATGGCTCTGGAACTTGGTGTCATCGTCTTTGTCGTTGTGGTTGTCGGTGGACTCGGGTCGCTTGAAGGGGCAATGCTCGCTTCGCTCATCATCGGTCTTAGTTCATCTTTTGCTGTCGGTATTGACCTCAGTCTGGTCGACCTTTTCGCCTTTTTCGGCGCGGGTGAGTGGGCACAAGGTATTGGCGGTCTGATGGAACTCAAGGTTTCCAGTTTGTCGGCAACAATTCCGTTTGCACTGATGTTGATAATTCTGCTGGTCCGTCCTTCCGGGCTTTTGGGGGAGAAGGGTTAGATAATGAAGCACTCGCGTTTTCTAATTTTGGCGGCCATTGTTCTGCTGTTTGTTTTGCCGGCAATTCTGTCTCATTCGCTGGTTAATGCCGTCAACCAGATGTTGATTGCTGCGCTGTTTGCCTGTGCTTTCAACTTGCTCTGTGGCCAGGCGGGAATGCTCTCCTTCGGACACGCTGCCTATTTCGGTATCGGGGCATTTGCGACTTTGCATGCGATGGGAATCATGGGGCAGGAAAGCCTGTTGCCAACACCACTTCTGCCTCTCGCCGGAGCCTGTGTCGGGTTTCTGAGCGGTTTGGTTGCCGGCTGGTTTTCCACCAAGCGGACCGGGGTCTATTTTTCGATGATTACTCTGGCGCTTGCCGAGTTACTGCATACCATGGCTCCGCATTTAAGAAGTTTGTTCGGCGGGGAAGCGGGTCTGTCCGGTATGCGCTATCCGGCTCTCGGATTGAGTTTCGGCAGCGACATTCACGTCTACTACCTGACGCTGGTGTGGGTTCTTGGAGCCATTGGCCTGCAGTATTATATTACCTTGACTCCTTATGGACGATTGGTCTTGGCTTTACGGGAGAACTCTCACCGCCTGAGCTTTCTTGGCTATAACGTCCACCATCTAGGGACATTAACCTTTGCTCTGTCTGCAATGCTGACCGGTATCGCCGGCGGTTTGCAGGCCATCAGTATAGAAGCCAGCAACTACGCTATCTTTGACATGCACCTTTCGTCAGAAGTTGTTCTTAATACCTACATCGGTGGCGTTAATGTTTTCCTCGGCCCCATCCTGGGGGCAGCCGTTATGACTTTTTTCGGCAATGCTGCTTCTGACTTGACCCGTAACTGGCTGTTGTATAAGGGAATCATTTTTGTTCTGGTGATGATGTTCATGCCGACTGGTATCGCTGGATTAGTGATGATGCTGACTGCAAATTTACGTAAATATTCAGCATTACTTCTTTGGCCGGTTCTGTTGCTCTCATGCATAGCGACATTCTTGTTGACCATGGGGACGGTTTTTACCGTCGAAATGATGCAGCGGATCCTTTCCCAGGATTATCAGATGCTTGCCCAGATGTCCGGCGGCGGGGAGTGGCCCCCTGTTCTATTATTCGGTCGTCAGTGGTTGCCGGGGTCATTGATTTCATGGGGCTTGCCTGTGGTTTTGTTTGCCGCCGGCGGATACTTTGTCAAACTTGCGAAGAATAGATGGAGGGTTTTACAGGAGGCAAGCTCGGACCAGCCTTCTGAGACTGATTCTATTCATAACCTCGGTGAAATGACCACTCAGTCAGAACTCGAATTGAACGAGAGGGAAAAAGCATGACCGCTCCAATACTATCAATGGATGCAGTTCACAAATCCTTCGGTGATGCGCACATTATACGCGGTGTAAATCTAGAACTGCTTGCAGGAGAAAGGCGTGCGGTTATCGGCCCAAACGGAGCGGGGAAATCGACCCTGTTTCATTTGATTTCCGGTCAGTTAAAGCCGGATAAAGGGCAGATCATTCTAAACGATCAGGAGATCCAGGGATTACCTCCGCAACGGATCAACCATCTTGGCCTCGCGCGTTCGTTCCAGATCACCAACATCTTTCCGGGACTTACGGTGTTTGAGAACGTGCGGATTGCGGTTTCGCAACGCCATGGTCTGCAATATTCTCTCTGGAGATTGATTGACCGGATTCATAACGTCAGCGAACAGACGGACAGCATCATGGAAAAAGTAAGGTTGAGTGCGAATCGTGACACCTTAGCCGGCGAACTGTCCTACTCGGAACAACGAGCACTGGAAATTGGGATGACGCTCGCTTCAGATCCCCGCGTTATTCTTTTGGATGAGCCGATGGCCGGGATGTCCCATGAGGAAACAGATTACATGGTTGCTTTAATCCGGGAAGTCACTCAAGGGCGTTCCCTGTTAATTGTCGAACATGACATGGACGTCGTTTTTTCATTGAGCGATCACATCAGCGTGCTTGTTTATGGTGAAATGATTGCGACCGGTACCCCTGATGAAATTCGCAATGATAGCCGGGTGCAGGAAGCCTATTTGGGCGAGGAGGTCAGCGCATGAAAACAAGGCCGAATACTACTTTGTTGGAAGTGCAAGACCTGCATGCCTGCTATGGGAAAAGCCACATTCTTCAGGGAGTGAATTTCCATGTTGGTGAAGGAGAGGTTGTTAGTCTCCTGGGACGCAACGGATCAGGCCGATCCACAACCCTGAAGGCGATTATGGGGCTTGTGCCGCCGACATCCGGGCAGGTTCTGCTGGAAGGGCGCGATCTGGTCGGAGAGCGGAGCTACAAGATTTGCAAGTCCGGTGTCGGCTACGTGCCAGAAGAGCGGGAAATCTTTGCCAATCTCACGGTTGATGAAAACCTGTGTATGGGACAACAACCGGCACATTCCGGAACCCCGGAATGGACAGTCGAGAAGATGTTCGACTACTTTCCCCGCCTCAAGGAGCGTCGGAACACCAAGGCCGGTAATCTGTCGGGGGGAGAACAGCAGATGCTGACCATGTGTCGCACCCTGTTGGGAAATCCGAAGGTTTTGTTGATTGACGAACCGACGGAAGGGCTTGCCCCGAAAGTTGTGACGGTTGTTGGCGAGGCCATCAAAGATATTCATCAACGTGGTGTTTCTATTGTTCTCGTTGAACAAAAGCTGGCAATTGCTCTGAAAGTGTCGAGTCATGTTTGTGTCATGGGACATGGCCGAATTGTTTTTGAAGGCACTCCTGACGAGTTGACCGGCAACAGTAAACTTCTTACAGAATGGTTAGCCGTATGATTAATTCCAAGCATGAAAATCAAAATCCAGTTCAAACCGGATTCCAAAGTGCAAATTACCCCGGGATTTCAGGAAAAACAGTTGTCATTACCGGCAGCGCCAATGGCATCGGACTGGCCATGGCGAACTCTTTCGCTCGTCAAGGTGCTCGCCTGCTGCTGGTCGATATCAACGATAAAGGCCTTGCGGAAGCAAAACAGGAGCTCGAAAAGACTCATGAGGGGATTGACGTAGAAATCCGTTCCGCATCAGTCATCGATGACGCTGCAATTGAGTCTGTATTTGCCTACTGTGAAGAGCGTTTCGGGAGCGTCGATATTCTGCTTAATAACGCGGGTATTTCCATCAATAAGCCATCCCTTGAGTTGACTCCGGACGAGTGGCGTCATGGCATTAATGTCAATCTTAACAGCGTATTCGTCTGCGCCCAAGCTGCTGCGCTTCGCATGGTCAAACAGGGCAGAGGAGTGATCATCAATACGTCGTCGATGTACGGGGTTGTTGCTGCACCACACCGCACCGCTTACTGTGCTGCCAAAGCCGGCATAGTTGCACTGACCAAATCGCTGGCAGTTGAGTGGGGCTCTTACGGGATTCGCATGAATGCCATCGGTCCGGGTTATACCCGTACTCCCCTGGTGGATGAACTCGGGAAAACTGGCCGTCTCGATCTTGAAAAATTGTCCAATAGAACCCCCCTTGGCCGACTTGGAGAGCCGCAGGAGATGGCAGAGCTGGCCCTTTTTCTTGCCTCTGATTCAGCTGTCTTCGTTACGGGGCATATTCTTGTGGCAGACGGCGGTTGGACGGCAAATGGATACATGTAATTCGTTCAATAGAGCTGCATCTATTATTAACTGGTTTCTGACGTTGAAAACGATTTATCGGGGGTTCAGTATTTTAAATGGAGAACTTTCCTATGGGTATTGATGGCAAAACACAACTTGTCGGCATTATTGCTAACCCTATTGCCCATGTACGGACTCCGCAACTTTTCAACGAATCCGTTGCACGGCAGGGATTGAATGCGGTTTGTGTTCCTTTTCACGTTTTGGATAATGATGTTTCCAGGGTACTTCAGGGAGTAGGTGGGGCACGAAACTTTATCGGCATGATCGTGACGATTCCCTACAAAGAGCGTGTAATCGATTTCTGTGCAGAATTAACAGAAACTGCAAAATTGGTTGGCTCGGCGAATGTTCTTCGTTTTGACCATGAGCAGGGGGCATGGACTGGCGGAAATTTTGATGGTGAAGGGTTTATCGCCGGGTTACGCGGGAGGGGTTATGACCTCCGCGGCAAGCGTGTGCTGTTGCTCGGATCAGGGGGGGCAGGAAAGGCGATCGCTTATTCTGTCGCGCTTGAGCAACCTGCTGAACTGGTCATCTATAATCGGACGATGGCACGAGCTGAAGAGCTTGTCAAGCGACTAAGATCAGTAGCAATGCTGGCCAATGTTCATATTCAGGCTGGAGATAACGATCCGGCAGGTTTTGATGTGATCATCAATGCGACATCGCTTGGCTTGCACGATAACGATGAATTTCCGATGCCGGTGGAGCGTTTGCTGTCCGGTTCTCTGGTTTGCGAGGCTGTTGTTCGTAACGGAAACACACCATTGCTGGCGGCTGCGGAACATAAAGCCTGTAATATCCATCATGGGCAACACATGTTATATGGACAGATTGTCCAAATAAGCGGGTTTCTTGGGTTTGATTTGCGGGCGGAGCATGTTGCCCATATTCTCGGACCGTAAAAAAGTTGTTGATGTGAACCCTTTCTGGAGTTAAAGCCATGAATCAAGAAGTTAAGCGAAAGGTGGTTTCTGCAGAGCGAGGACTGCCGGGATTGCGCGGTACTGATCATGTGGGAATAACTGTTCCTGACATTGAGCAAGCGACCGACTTTTTTGTCAATGTGCTCGGCTGTGAGCAGTTTTATGATCTCGGCCCATTTCAGGCGACGGATGACTGGATGACAAAGCATCTGAATGTGCATCCACGTACTGTCATGAAAAAATTGCGTTTTTTCCGGTGTAAGAATGGAAGCAATTACGAAGTTTTTGAATATGAGGCCCCCGAGCAAAAAACTTCACCACCGCTTAACAGCGATGTTGGAGGCCATCACCTGGCACTGTATGTGGATAATATTGAAGAGGCCGTTGATTTCCTTAAATCTAACAAAATCAAAGTTCTTGGCGAGCCCACTGTACGAAGCGAAGGTCCCAGTGCCGGGCAATCCTGGGTTTATTTTCTGGCCCCCTGGGGATTGCAGTTTGAATTAGTGAGTTTTCCCGGCGGGAAGGGTTACGAAAAGGACACTTCGTCTCGTCTCTGGCACCCTGCAAACCGTAGTTTTGATCAATAATGGCTATAAGGCGTTTTTTGTGGGGATGAAAATATAAAGATTTATCTCTGGTCTTTTTTTTGACCAAAGTCATAATATGACCATATGATATGTTTAAAGTTGACACATTTACAGTTTGGACACGTTGGATGTTGATCAATTTATTCACAAACTTTTTTGGAGTCTTAAATGCCAACAAATAAATCACTGAAACTGTTAGCACCGTGGAAGCAACTCAAATCCAATACAAAAGACTGGGATTCTGCATCAGCCGAGAAGCTGGGGGCGATGTTGATCTGCGGCCATCTGATTCGCGAATTTGAAAAAACAACCTTGAATCTGGCCTCCAAAGGATTGGTCCATGGACCTGCCCATTCGAGTATCGGTCAAGAAGGTGGGGCCATCGGTTCGATTTCTTCCCTTAAAATGGGCGATATGGTCAGTGGCTCGCACCGTGGTCATCATCAGTTTATTGCCAAGTCACTGTACCATTCGGTCTCGGAGTGGGGAGCTCCTGGATCCTCGTTGCCGGATGCTGTCTACGATATTTTAAAAAATACCCTGGCAGAAATTATGGGGCTTGCACCTGGTTATTGTAATGGCCGTGGTGGTTCAATGCACTTGCGTTGGGATGAGGTTGGAATGCTCGGCACCAATGCGATTGTTGGTGGCGGAACGCCGTTAGCCGCTGGTACTGCGTGGAGCTGTAAGCGTGCAGGTACCGATAATGTCGTTATCAATTACTTCGGTGATGGTGCTGCGAACATCGGCTCAGTGCTCGAAACATTTAACCTTGCCGCAGCCTGGAAATTGCCTCTGTGCTTTTTTGTCGAAAACAACCAGTTTGCTGTTTCGACCTCAGTTGCTGAAGTGACCGGCGATAGTCGCCTGTCAGCGCGTGGCCCCGGTTTTAATATTCCTTCCTGGCAGGTCGATGGCATGGATCCGCTGGCTGTTGCTCTGGCGATGGAGGAAGCTCTCAAACATATGCGCGCCGGTAAAGGTCCGACCCTGGTCGAAGCCATTGTCTACCGGGAATTTCATCACAGTGGCGGTTTGCCGGGGAGTGCTTTTCGCTATCGTAGCAAAGAGGAAGAGGCTGAATGGAAGGAGCGCGATCCTCTTGAATGCTTAGCCAGAGAGATGGTTTCGAGGGAGGTTACGACAACAGAGAAGATTGAGTCCCTGAAATCTGCTGCTCAAGAAATCATGGTGCGGATTGCTGATGACCTGACGGTTAAAAATGGCGCTAATTTGTCAATAAAACCAGAACTGTGGCCTAAAAAAGAATTTTGCAACTTCGGCATCCGGGGGAATCTATCAGAGCTGGAGGGGACGAGATGTGAGGAACTTGCTGCTTATTCAAAACCGCTGAAAGAAGTTAAATTTGCTGAAGCCGCCTCTCAAGTGATGCTGAGACGCATGGAAAAGGACGAAAGCATTATCGTTATGGGCGAAGATGTGCACCGCCTTGGCGGTGGCACTAATGGCGTTACCAAGGGAATCCCGGAACGTTTCCCGGATCGTATTTTAGGAACTCCGATCTCTGAGAATGCCTTTGTCGGTCTCGGTGGAGGAATGGCTATGGATGGCCGCTTCAAGCCGGTTGTCGAATTGATGTATGCGGATTTTTTCTGGGTCGCAGCCGACCAGATTTTCAACCAGGTCGCTAAGGCCAGACATATGTACGGCGGGAATTTGGAAGTTCCGATCGTCATTCGCACCAAGATTGCCATGGGGACCGGTTACGGGTCACAGCACTCTATTGATCCCGCCGGCGCTTTTGCCATGTCTCCGGGATTGCGTATCGTGGCTCCATCGAACCCATTCGACTACGTTGGCTTGATGAACAGTGCGTTGGCCTGCAAGGACCCGGTTATCGTTTTAGAACATGTCGATCTCTACAATTCACTCGGCAACATTCCTGTAGAGGACCTCGATTACTTTATTCCGCTCGGCAAGGCAGCAGTTGCCAAACCAGGCGAAAAGGTGACGATTCTGTCCTATCTTTCGATGGTGAAACACTCGATTGATGCGGTTGAAGCATTAGGGCTGGACGCCGAAGTGATCGACCTGCGGTCTCTCGACCGGGCCGGATTGGACTGGGATACGATCGGCGAGAGTATCCGTAAAACCAACAATGTGTTGATTGTCGAACAGGGGACGCTGGGCAATTCTTATGGGACCATGCTTGGGGATGAAATCCAGCGGCGCTATTTTGATTGGCTCGATCAGCCGGTGCAGCGAGTCCATGGTGCGGAAGGCTGGCCAAGCGTCTCCAAGGTTCTGGAATCCGCTGCCAATGCCGATATCGATGATATCAAGGCAAAACTCAGTGAGATGATGAAGACGATCTCGCCTCTGTAGACCGGTGATGGGTATCGTCATATTTGACAGGATTTATATATAGGAGTTGCTCATGGCTATAGAAATTTTAATGCCGTCTCTTGACCCATCGATGATCAAAGCGCGAGTGGTCAAGTGGCTGAAGCAGGAAGCAGATTCAGTCGCAATTGGAGATCCGCTGGTTGAAATAGAAACCGACAAGGCTGTGGTGGAAGTTGAGGCGGAAAATGCTGGCCGTTTCGGCAAGGGACTGGTTGAGGAGGGTGATTATGCCGATGTCAATTCAGTAATCGGTTTGCTGTTTGAACCAGGGGAAAGCATCGAGGACCAGGTCGAACACAATTCAGGAAAAGTCGATCTGCCATCAGTAGCTCACGATCCGCAAGAACCCGAGGTTAAGAAAATAGACCAACCTGCTCCTCCCGCTGTTACCTTTTCGGCAGATCCGCAGCGAATTTTTGCCAGTCCCCTGGCACGCCGATTGGCCACTTTGGAAGGGCTGGAGCTCGCAGCAGTGAGCGGATCGGGTCCAAACGGGCGGATTGTCAAGCGGGATATCGAAGCTGCTCTGACGGCTCGGAATGAACAACTGCAGCCTGTTGGTATGGCTGTCATTCCTGCAGTCGAAACAGCTGTTGAGCTCCAGCACCTTCCAAGCTACGAAAAGATTGAATTGACGGCAATGCGGCAGACAATTGCAAGACGTCTGACTGAGTCGAGCCAACAAATTCCGCATTATTTTCTCAGTATCGATTGCGAACTTGACCAACTGCTGTCAGTGCGTAAACAGCTCAATGCAGACCTGGATGACGAGGCAAAGATTTCCCTCAACGATTTCATTATTCGCACGGTCGCGCTGGCGATGAAGAAGGTTCCGAATGCCAATGTGATGTGGAATCATGATTCGATTCTGCGGTTCAGCCAGGTCGATATTTCAGTCGCGGTTGCCATTGATGGTGGTTTGATTACACCGGTGATACGGCAGGCCTGTGGTATGGGGTTGGTCGAGATTGCAGCGGCAACCAAAAATCTGGCAGACAAGGCGCGAAAAGGCAAACTTGTTCCGGAAGACTATCAGGGTGGCACCTTCACAATTTCCAACCTAGGAATGTACGGCATCAAGAACTTCACTTCAATCATTAATCCGCCGCAGAGTGCCATTCTCTCGGTCGGGGCCGGAGAGCAACGTCCGGTTGTCAAAGATGGCGAGCTTGCAGTCGCAACGGTGATGACCATCACATTGGCTGCCGATCATCGTTGTCTCGATGGTGCCGCCGGTTCTGAGTTTTTGGCAACTTTTAAAAGGCTCATCGAAGCTCCATTGACGATGTTGCTTTAGGAGAATCATCATGTCTGCGAATGAATTTGACGTCATTATTGTCGGAGCCGGCCCCGGTGGTTACGTTGGCGCTATCCGTGCGGCCCAACTCGGACTGCGCACCGCACTGGTCGAAGCCAAACATTTAGGTGGTGTCTGCTTGAACTGGGGGTGCATTCCGACCAAGGCGCTGCTGCGTTCGGCTGAGGTTTATCGCAATATGCAGCACGCCGAACAGTACGGGCTGAAGGCCGGCAGTCTTGATTTTGACTTGCAGCAGATCGTTTCCCGCTCGCGTGGGATCGCCAAGCAACTCAGTTCGGGAGTTGCGCACCTGCTTAAAAAGAACAACGTTACGGTCTTCCATGGCAGTGGAAAACTGCTTGGCGGCAATAAATTAAGTATTTCCGGAAATGACGTTGATCAGGTTCTGCAGGGCAACCATATTGTTATCGCAACGGGTGCCAGACCGCGTATTTTTCCGGGGTTGGAACCGGATGGAAAACTGGTCTGGACCTCAAAAGAGGCGCTGATTCCTAAAGAACTGCCGGAGTCGCTGCTGGTTATCGGATCCGGTGCTATCGGCATTGAGTTTGCCAGCTTTTATAATAGCTTTGGCTCAGATGTCACTGTGGTTGAGGTCATGGATCAGATCATGCCGGTCGAAGATCGGGAGATCGCTGAATTTGCCCAGAAAAGCATGGAGAAACAGGGCATCAAGTTTCATATCGGCAGCAAAGTGGTGGAGTTGCAAAGAGGCGACAACAGGGTGACGGCGACTATTGAAAAGGATGGCCAACGTCAGAGCATCGAGATTGATCGGGTGATTACCGCAGTTGGCGTAACGCCGAATACTGAAGAGATCGGCCTGGATGTTGCCGGAGTCAAACTTGATGAGCAGGGTTTTATTCGGATTGATACTGATTGTAAAACGTCGGCTCCCGGAATTTACGCCATTGGTGATGTTGCCGGGACTCCCTGTCTGGCTCACAAGGCGAGCCACGAAGCAATCCACTGTATGGAACAGATCGCCGGGTTGAGTGACGGGCATGCACTTGATAAGACGCGAATTCCCGGCTGCACCTATTGTTATCCGCAGGTTGCAAGTATTGGGCTGACCGAAGCACAGGCTAAGGCGGATGGGTACCAGGTCAAGGTTGGCCGTTTCCCCTTTCTTGGAAACGGCAAGGCGATCGCGCTCGGTGAGGCGGAGGGACTGGTTAAGACGGTTTTCGATGGACGGACCGGTGAATTGCTTGGTGCCCATCTTGTGGGTGCTGAAGTTACCGAGTTGATTCAGGGATTCAGTATCGCCAAGAGTCTGGAAACCACCGAGAAGGAATTGATGGAAACGGTTTTCCCCCATCCAACCTTGTCGGAGATGATGCATGAAGCGGTACTCGATGCATACGAGCGAACAATCCATTACTAGTGTTTTTCTGTTTTGGTGAATGACTGCAGTCCAGATAAGGGAGAGAACGTGAATTTTAAAGATAAAGTGTTACTGGTGACCGGTGCTAAAGGTGGTATCGGAGTGTCTGTGTCCAAGGTGTTTTTCGATCTCGGAGCTAAAGTCATATTGTCCGATTTGGAAGAACAAGCTGACTCTCTGCCTGGTGAATCTATCTCGCAAGGAGATGCTCTCGCCAAAAAACTTGATTCTACAGGAGAAAGAGCTGCTTTTTTCCCGGCAAATGTGGCCAAGTCTGTGGATTGCGATCGGTTGGCGGATTTCTGCCGAAATAAGTTTGGCGGCGTAGATTATCTGGTTATGGGAGCAGGTATTTATCGGGATCAGCTTGTTGAGACAATGTCTGATGAGCAGTGGAAACAAAGCATGGAGGTGAATCTCGATGGGGTGTTTTACTGTTGTCGAGCAATTATCCCTCTTTTGAAAGAAGGTGGCTCAATTGTTAATCTCACTTCCGTCGCGGCACATCGCGGAAGTTATTCTCATGCTCATTATGCGGCAACGAAAGGAGCCGTGCTTAGTTTCAGTCGCAGTTTGGCTTTGGAATTGGCTCCCAAAATTCGCGTTAATGCTGTCTCTCCCGGTCTTATTGAAACCCAGATGATCAAAGCGCGGCTCGAAAACGAGGGCGATGAACTTGTGGGTCCAACCGCATTAAAGCGCGTAGGTCAACCTGATGAAGTTGCAAAAGCAATCGCTTTCCTGTGTAGCGATTGGGCCAGTTTTATTACTGGTGAAACACTACATGTCAACGGCGGTTTATATATGGCAGGTTGATCGATAATTGATATTTGTTATTTGCATGGATAGAAGCCCAATCAATTGTCTTTGTTCGCTTTAGTTTATGAAAATAAAAACAACCATGAGAGGAGTAAAAACATGTCAAAAAAAAGAAATATCATCATTTTTGTGAGTGTTTTCTTTCTGTTTTGTTTCGGAGAAGCGTTCGCTGACAATAACTTTATGCCAAAACCTTCGAAATGGGGGGCGGAAGACCAAATTGGGAATGCTAACTATTTGACCCCGGAAAAAGTTTTAAGCGCTGTTGGAATCGTAAAAACCGGAGATGTCTATGATTTGGGGAATGAATATTATAAAGGGTTCCCTGCCTATCCTCCCAGAGATGTCTTTGTCTGGCTTATAACCCACGGACTCACTGTGGATCCACCGCGCGGATATGATAAGGCAACTGATATGGAAGAGTTTGTGTCCATGTCGACAGGTATTTCAACGCAAATAGATGGTTTTGCTCACGTAGGCCATGATCATGTTTTCTACAATGGAACGAAGGAAGCCGATATCGTTAGTGCTTCCGGCGCCAAAAAATTTGGTATGGAAACCGTCCCTCCACTTGTGACTCGCGGTGTCTTAATTGATATGGTCGACTATTTTGGTCGCAATTTAGAACCAACTGAAGAAATCAGTTTGGCAGATTTTAAGTCTTACCTCGACAAAATGAATATAGAAATTAAGGCTGGCGATGCAGTCATAATTAATACGGGCTGGATGCGCCTGCTGGGAGTAGATAATAAGAAATTCGCTGCCAGCAATCCGGGAATAGGCGAGGATATTGCCAGATACCTGGTTGAAAAAGGCGTTGTTGGTGTGGGGACTGATCAATGGTGCACTGAAGCTTTTCCACACAAGGGTTTTCCAAAAGATTTATACGGAGCAGGTTTTGTCCCCTGTCATGTCATCCTATTAGGTAATGGAATCTACCAATTTCAAAATCTTAGGGTGGCTGAGTTAGCAGAAGCCTGTAAAAGTGATGGGAAGTATGAATTTTTATTCAGTTTCACCCATCCAAAAATTCGCGGGACAGTGCAAGGGATAGGTCAGCCTATCGCTATTAAGTAACAACATCTGCCGGAACTATGGAGCGTTAGGATTACCATCCTCCTTCTTTTCTGAATTTTAGTTGAACGATTATGTTGGAACTTTAAGGTCGGTAGTTGCTTTTTTACGGTCCGGCAGCCTCATATTTGTATGACACCTGAAAACAGAAGACCTTCTGGGGAGGTGCTTTGTAGAGCACCTCCCGTTGGTATGCCTCGGAAGTAAAAGCTTATCTGGACTTTAAATTGCAGATTTTAAAGGATTATTTTTACGTAATGATTGAGTCATAAGGAGACGTATTGTGAAGTTTCAGACAACTGATCCTGTATCACACCCAGCAAAGATATTTTATAAACGTTGTGTCGTTGATCTGGACACCGGTGAGAAGGTTATTGATGATGTTCCTTGTCGCAATCTGGAAGATGTGCTGGGTGGTTTTGGTCGTTCTTTCCAGGATTTGGCTCAGCGGCAGATTGATTGTGCTTATTGCAACGAGAATCCGCTGATTGTCAACACCGGTCTGCTGACCGGTAGCAGTACCATGACTGGATTACGGACGTACTTTTCCGGTTACAGTCCAATTAAAGCTTCGAAAGCCGGGTTGCCGGCGGCAATGTGGTCGACCGGCAGTGGTAAGTTCGGTGCCAAATTCAAATGGACGGGGCTGGACGAATTAATTTTTGAGAATCGCTCGGACAAACCGATTTACGCGCTGATCAAAGAGACTCCCGACGGGCCACAGGTCGAACTCAAACCGGCAGAACACTTGCTTGGGCTGACGACCCACGACAAGATTATGGCGTTGCAACAAGAGTATCCTGATGCACACTTTGCCGCCATCGGCCAAGCCGGAGAAAACTGGCAAAATAACTACATGGGAGCTGTTGCTCTTTCGACCGAAAATCAATTGAAATCGAAAGAGGACAAATGTCGTTTTGCCGGTCGTGGCGGGATGGGCTCGCTGATGGGATACAAAAATATCCTCGCCCTTGTTGCCCAAAGCAGCGATAAGGTCCGCAAACCGAGTGAAGCGGTCAAAGCAGCCAACATGAATGTCATCAAGGGAGGCGGTTCAGCCCGGATCCAGCCCTTGAACCGTGGCGGAGGCGGTGGAACCTGGGCTGCTTATGATGTTTTGCAGGCATTTCATGCCGTTCCGGTCAATAATTTCCGCCCCCAGAATAATGCAATTCCGGAAAAGCTGTTTCGCGAAAATGTTGAGAAAGACTATCATGTCAAGACCGAAGCTTGTTACCGCTGCGGGATTACCTGTCACAATAATATTTCCGAGAAGAATCCCGATGGCAGTCAAGGTGAATTTCTGGCAAAATTTGATTATGAGCCCCTGAATCTGCTTGGTACAAACATCGGCATTCACGAAGCAGGACAGGCTGCGAGACTGATTCAGTTGGGAGACAATTATGGCATGGATGCCATCTCTCTCGGCGTTACAATTTCTTACGTTCAGGCCTATAATGAACGTCATCCTGAAACTCCTATCCTCGATGGTGTTCAGTTTGGTGATTATGAGAAAATTCGTGAGTTGATCATCAAGGCCGGTGAGGGTAAGTGTCCTGAAATCGGCAAAGGGTCGATGCGCCTCTCTGAAAGCCTCGGTGAAACCTCCTACGCTTACCATGTGAAGGGCTTGGAGATCGCTGCCTACCAGCCGGAGACGAACCCCGGATATGCTTGGGCGATTGCCGGAGGACATATGTCGATGGGGACTTACGGCATGTTGACCCGTGAAGGAAAATCGGATATTGATTCCTGGGTCAAAGGAATCACCGATGATAAATTACACATTGTTGGCTTTGACATGATCGGACTCTGTAAGTTTTTCGATATCAGCAAGGGGATTGCAACCGAGATGGTGGTCGATTGTCTGAAGAGTGAGTTTGATTTAGAAGTCAGCATCGATGATATCCGGGAGGCTGTACGGCGGGCTTTTCTGCTTGGGATGGCGCTTGAGCTGAGGCAGGGCTATACTAAGGAAGAATACCGTATCCCGGCAGAAGTTTATGAAAATCCGAATCCGAATATCAAGCTACCCAGCATTACTCACCCGGAATTTCTTGAAGAACTGGAACGCCGGGTCTGGGAGATTTTTGAACCTGAGTTGAAAGAAATCTTGAATTGAGGATAACACTTTGCGTTTTCCACCAAACTTGCCTGATTCGGATTCAATAGCACCTAACCGGCTGCTGTTGAGTTGATAAATGAAAAGTTGACAGGATGTTAAATGACCGCTTCGGCTTGCCCATACTGTATCTTGCCATTCTCCTGCTGGCACTGACTGGGCTTTTTGCGAAACTGATCCCTCTTGATGCGATTTCAATCATTCAGCTGCGTGGAGTTGTCGCAACTGCGGGGCTTGCCATGTTTGGCTTCATTCAGAAGCGTAGTTTTCGTCTGAATGGATACCGAACCTATTTCAGCGTGTATGCTTTGGGGTTGTTACTTGGCGTGCACTGGGTTTTATTTTTCCATGCGATGCAGATATCATCGGTGGCCGTCGGCATGCTGTCCCTATTCAGCTATCCTATTATTACCATTTTTTTAGAACCCCTGTTCAGCGGCAAGGGGTGGAAAACCAGAGATCTCTTTGCGGGCGTCATTATGATATCAGGATTGGCGCTTATGGTGGCTAAAGGGCAGGACTTTTCCAATGGTGCCGTCACCTGGGGGGTTCTCTGGGGTGTTTTGTCCGCAATATTATTTTCTTTCCGCATCCTCTTTCAAAAGTATTATTTCAGTCATGTTCCCAGCGACTGTCTGATGTTTCACCAGGTCGTTGCGGTAGGAGTCATGCTGATATTTTTTGTTGATTATCCACAGGTTTTTTCGCTGTCCGGCCTGGATTTTCTCAAGGTTCTGCTCTTGGGGGTTTTCAGTACCGCGGGAGCACATACGTTGTTGGTTTTCAGTCTCAAGAAGTTACCTGCGAAGACGGTGGCTTTGATCAGTTGTCTGCAGCCTGTCATTGCCGCTTTACTCGCCTGGTATTTTGTCAGTGAAATACCCGAACAATCCGTCCTGATTGGTGGGGCTATGGTCTTGAGCGTGGCGGCATACGAATCCTTACAAAAACCGCCTGTATCAGGATAGTATCGTTGTGAATGACGCAGTGGAAAGATCTCCTCTCCTAGGAGATGAAGCGGCCACCTCGCGATTCCAGAAATGCACCATATTTTTTATCGACATCAAGAATATGTTCTAAAACCCAGACCCTGAGAAGTTTAAGAAGCTCTCGGGCTAACTCATCTTTTCCCGAAGAAGCGCGTTGTTTCAGATCCTGAACGGCATCAATCAATTCCTGATGAGACTTCTGATGGTCTGCCAATCCGGGGTAGTGATATTCAGCCATCAGCTTTTCTTCGTGCTGAAAATGATTAACGGTATAGGATTCCAGCATGGTAAGAGTTGCTTCCAATCCCTCTTCCTCATGTTTATCGCGAATGGCTTCGTAGAGCTTGTTAATCTGTGAAATCAAGCCTTGGTGCTCATTGTCTAAAGCAACAATCCCGGTCTCATAAATTTTTTTCCAGGTGATAATGGCCATGCAATTCTTCCTTTCAAATACCTTTTCACCCCCTCTTTTCTTGTTAGAACTGTGTTTTTTTTAATTATCCATAACTTATATTTTCAAGTCAAGAGGAGGATCAGATCGAGGCGAAAAATTCCAGATGAACGATGAAAATGATGTGATAATGACAGGGGGATTAACTGCTGGTGCTGCTGCAATAATGATGAGATTTTATTGCGCGACTCATGGTATTTCTTTTCTCCCTCAATCACTCCAGCTCCTGTGCTAAAATCTCTTTTGTCGTTCTGGATTGTCTTATGATCAGGGAGGTCTGACTATGCAGGTTAAATTAAAATATGGAACCGAAGGAATTATTCTTAATTATTCGGAAACATCGAATTTCCAAGGAGTTCTTTATCCTGAAGCGGTTGCCCCTTTAGTTGATCCATCGACTGAACTGAAGGTGACTCTGGAGCATCCGATAGCCTCGGTAGCGTTAACGGAACTCGCCAAGGAGCGGGATAACGCGGTCATTGTCATCAGTGATATAACCCGACCGGTTCCGAATAAACTCCTGTTACCGGGAATTCTTGAACGGTTACACGCGGCTGGAATGACTGTTGAGCAGATAACTATTCTCGTTGCTACTGGAATCCATCGTCCCAATGAAGGGGAAGAGCTGGTTGAGCTGGTGGGACAGGAGATTGCGGAAAAATACAGGATTATCAACCATTTTTCAAAAAATGAGGAGGACATGATTCTGGTTGGAGAGATCGGTGATGGTGTGCCTGCTTATGTCAATAAAAAGTACGTTCAAGCTGATCTGAAAATTCTGACTGGATTCATCGAGCCGCATATGTGGGCGGGTTTCTCCGGTGGGAGAAAATCAATTTTGCCGGGAATTTCTTCAGCCGAAACCTTGAAATATATGCATGGACCGGAAATGGTTGCTCATCCGAAAACGGTTTATGGCGTGCTGGACGGGAATCCTTTTCATGAGGCCGGTCTGGAAATCATGAGCAAAGCTGGTGCGGATTTTATTGTGAATGTCACTCTGGACACTGAAAAACAGGTGACGGGGATATTCTCGGGAGATCCGGTCAAAGCTCATCTGCAAGGAGTTGAGTTTCTCTCGCAACATTGCATGAAAGTTCTCGACAGGCCACTTGACTTTGTTGTGACCACGAATGCCGGGGCTCCGCTTGATTGCAATCTTTATCAAAGTTCAAAAGGTTTATCCGGGGTGTCGGGAGCGACAAAAGAGGGTGGTGTTATTCTTATGGCGACGGCATGTCCGGAAGGTTTTGGCAGTGATGAATATCGCGAAGTCTTTGATTATGCTACCAGTCCACAAGCTTTTATTGATAAAATTATGAACAAAGAATTTTTTGTTCTTGATCAATGGTGTGCGCAAGAAACCTATCAGGTTCGATTGAAAAATGAAATCTGGCTTCATACCGATGGCATTGAATCTGAAACTTTAAGTCAATTCCACTTTTATCCGGTCAAGGATCTGGAATCAGCGATTGAGCAATTGCTTGAGCGTTTTGGGCAGGATGCCCATTGGGCGATTGTCCCGGATGGACCGATGTTGATTCTTCGGGTATCTTGAATCTTAATCTTCAATATTCACAAAAAAGGAAAGTTTAACTATGGCAAAAGAAATTCCCCTACCGACTTGTGCTGTTTGTCCCGTGACCGTTCCAGAGCGAATCTGTCGGCAGGAAAAAGGGAAAGCTCCAGGCAATTGTCCTTCAACCCGTTCCCTTGATATTCTCAAAGAAACTTTGGAAATCCTTAAAGATCCTGATGTGATGGAGGTTGTCCGTCAAGCGTCAATTCAGGAGGGGGAAGGTTACGGAGATAAAGATAAAGGCTACGCCAATATTCGGCCGATCAAGCCCCGTATTCAAGAGACGATAGAGTTCGCTCAAAAGATGAAATTCAAAAGGATCTGTTTGATTTTTTGTATCGGCATGCGGAAAGAAGCGGAAATTATCCATAAAATTTTCAGTGATAACGGTTTCGAGACAATTTCAGTCATGTGTAAGGCGGGAGCGGTGTCTAAAGAGGAAATTGGTCTGCTGCGTGAACAGCAGATAGATACAGAAAACTTTGAGGCGATGTGTAACCCTATCCTTCAAGCCTTAACCGCCAATGCACATGAATCAGAAATGAATGTTTTGTTCGGACTCTGTGTGGGACATGATGCCCTGTTTTTGAAATATGCCAAGGCTTACAACACCGTGCTTGCTTCGAAGGACCGGCTTCTGGCACATAATCCATTGGCAGCGATTTATCAGTATGACAGCTATTATCGTTATTTGAAAAATCCCCTGTAAACTATTTCTGTAAACGTGGAGCTTATTTCCTGCCTGATGTGAAGCAGCGTTCAGGGGTATCATTGGGGAATAGATCGAAATTTTCCAGCTGATTTACAGTGACGGATGGATGGGTAAAGATCGGAGTTTTTACAGATGAATGAATTCGCGCTTCCTGCGATTGCGATTTTGATTGCTATCGGTGCTCTCTGCCAGTGGGTTGCCTGGCGGGTCAGGCTTCCTGCGATCATTTTTCTGTTGCTGGTCGGGATTCTGGTCGGCCCGGTTTTTACCCTGTTTGACCCTCAGCAGTTGTTTGGCGATCTGTTTTTTCCCTTTATATCATTGTCTGTCGCCATCATTCTCTTTGAAGGAAGCCTGAGTCTGAAATTCAAGGAAATCCTCGGATTACAGCGGGTTGTCCGCAACATGGTGTCGATCGGGATGCTGGTGACATGGCTGATTACTGCGCTGGCGACGCACTTGGTTCTCGGCATTTCCTGGCAAATCTGCTTCCTTTTTGGTGCAATTACGGTTGTGACCGGTCCTACCGTCATTATTCCGATGTTGCGGACCGTGCGACCGAAAGCATCCGTCTCAAATATTTTGCGCTGGGAGGGAATTGTTATTGACCCGATCGGAGCTTCTTTAGCCGTTCTGGTCTATGAATTTATTATCGCCGGCGAAGGGCATATCGCTCTCGGCAACGCCTTGATGGCCCTGTCTCAAATAGTCATTGTCGGCATGTTGATGGGAGCTGTCTGTGGCTACCTGTTTGGACTGACGTTGCGGCGCCACTTGTTACCTGAATATCTGCACAATATTGTGACTCTGGGGCTGGTCCTGCTCAGTTTTGCCGCGTCGAATATGCTCCATGAGGAATCTGGATTGGTGACGGTCACCGTGATGGGGATCTGGCTGGCGAACATGAAAGATGTTGATACCGAAGAGATTCTCAATTTTAAGGAAAGCCTGAGTATCCTGTTGATTTCGATGCTGTTTATCATGTTGGCGGCAAGACTGGAAATTGACTCCTTCAAAACATTGGGTTGGCCGGCACTATGGGTTTTTCTCGCCATTCAGTTTCTTGCCCGGCCTTTGAATATTGTCGTGTCGACGATGGGTTCGAAATTGACCTGGCCAGAGCGTCACCTGCTGGCCTGGATTGCGCCGCGAGGTATCGTCGCCGCAGCTATTTCCGCTCTGTTTGCCTTGCGTTTGGTGGATGGCAATTTTGAAGGGGCGGAAATGCTGGTTCCATTAACTTTTCTTGTTATTATCGGAACCGTATTGTTACAAAGTACGACGGCTCGTATCATTGCTTTGTGGCTGGGGGTGGCGGAGCCTGAGCCCAAGGGTTTTCTCATTGTCGGGGCCGGCATTGTCGGGCGTGAGATTTCCAAAGCTTTGATCAGCAGTGGTTTCCGGGTGCAGCTTGTGGCCACCAGCTGGGATGATGCCACAACTGCAAAGCTGGAAGGGTTACCGACTTACCATGGAAACCTTATGTCTGAGCATGCGGAACGACATCTGGACTTTGTCGGTATTGGCCGATTGCTGGCGCTTTCTTCTTATGACGGCGTTAATATGGCGGCGATTCTGCAATATCGTCTGGAGCTCGGCAAGAATAATGTTTACATGCTGCAATCAAAGGCTGGTGAGGTAGAAAAAGTTCAACAGATCCCGGCTTATCGACGAGGGCAGTTACTGTTTTCCAAGGGAGCCACCTATGCCTCTCTGGCTGCGATGCTGAAAAGTGGTGGTGTCATAAAAGCGACGAAATTAACGGAGAGCTTCAATTTTGAAAATCTTCGTGAGGTTCATGGCGACGACCTTATTCCTCTTTTTGCTATAAATCCACGTGAGAATATTCAAGTTTTCACCCAGGAACACAGCATCGAGCCAGGTGCGGGATGGTCGGTCATCAGTCTGGTACCGAACCCATCCTGATCTTGTTGCTAGAGAGAGATACTCAGTCGTTGCTCGGTCCATTCAGTTTCTTCATCAATACGTTTTTGATCCCAACCCAGTTCGCTTGCCATAATTTCTAAAACCCTCGGAACTGTCTGTTTTGTCGCCTCGGTATCCAGCAGTGCGAGGGGAGTTCGCCGTGCCAGCACATCAATGACACGTTCTGCCAGTTCAAATCTGGCAGCGTAAAGAATTTCCGCTTCGATAACCGGATGATGGTCAACCAATCGCGCGGAATATCCCTCTGAACTGAGGTCCGCAATCTTTCCAGCCTGATCACCATATGTGCGATTGAGGTAAGCCGCTATATCCGGGCTGAAATCATATCTTTGAATCAGATCCTGATCTCCCTGATCGTTGTAGTCTGCGCTACCGAGGATCGGGAGTTGTTCCGTCTGGCAGGTTGGTTGCGGTGCCGACAGCTGAAAAACTTTGATGGCGTGGTCAACCGTGTCCAGCGCCATTTTCCGATAAGTGGTCCATTTCCCTCCGGCAATAGTCAGCAGACCGTCTTCGCTGTCTTCAATGACATGATCTCGAGCCAGTTTGGCTGTATCGGCGGCTTTGGGGTCCGAGACGAGGGGCCGCAGTCCTGACCAGACCGATTTGATATCACTCTTCTCAACCTTGAGATTGAAATAGCGGGTTACGTGGCGGAGCAAATATGCTATTTCGCTCTCCAGAGGACGTGGATGTTCGGTCACTTCTGCAGGCTCATCTGTTGTGCCGACAATGGCGTGCCCTTCCCATGGCAGGACAAACAAAACGCGACCGTCTTCTGTTTCAGGGATCATCAAGCCGGTATCCGGCGGTGCAAAACGTTTGTCAAGGATGATGTGGATGCCGGTGCTGGCCGAGAGAATCTTCGGTGCTGCAGGGTTATCCATCATCCTGATATTATCAACAAACGGACCTGTCGCATTAATGATTCCACGGGCGTTGATTTGCCAGCGCTCTCCGGTTAATGAATCCTCAAGTTCTGCACCGGAAATTTTTCCATTCACCTTTAAAATATCAGTCACGGCGACATGGTTACTGATGACCGCTCCCTGATTTTCTGCGGTAAGCGCCAGAGACAGTGCCATGCGTGCATCATGAAACTGACCATCATAATAGAGCACACCGGCTTTTAGACCCTCAGCTTTAAGACCGGGAAAGCGTTTCAGTGCCTCTTTTCGACTCAGGAGTCGGCTGTGGCCAATATTCTGTTTTCCGGAGAGGATATCGTAAAACTTCAGACCGGCAAAAATGTAGGGGACATCAATCCACTTATAAAGCGGGGTGACCAGAGCCAGGCGATTTGACAGGTGACGGGCATTTTTCAGTAAGAGACCGCGTTCATGGAGACCATCTTTCACCAGGTTGTATTGAACCCGGTCCAGTTTCTTAACCGCCATTTCCAGGTAACGGACGCCTCCATGAACAAGTTTGGTGCTGCGGCTACTGGTTCCTTCAGAAAAGTCATTTTTTTCAACGAGGGCAACTTTCAGTCCCCTCGCCGCAGCATCCAACGCGACACCACAACCGGTTGCACCTCCACCGATAACAAGAAGATCGAAGGTTTGACCATTTTTAAGCTGGGTTAGATTGTTGTTTCTTTTCATGTTTGCCGTCCCTGAGTTGATGTTGAAAATATCGCGTAAAAAGTCAGGGGCCGGAGCTGAAACTCCTGGCCCCTGACAGGTTGGTGTTTATGTTTTGACGAGAAAACAGACTATTTCACTCTGCCTTCACGCCACGCCTGGATGAGTTTATCATAGTTGACGGTTTCACCCTGCGGCTTTTCATTGGCCAGTTTCGCTTTCGGTGCTCCAGGCTGGTTCAACCAGTAGGATTCCTCTCGTTCGGGGTTCAGCTTTGGACCGCATTTTGACTGCACTCCTGCCCGTTCCAGGCGCATCATTATCTTGTCCTGTTCGCGGGCAAGGTTATCCATCGCAGTATCGACAGTCACTTCACCGGCCACAGCTTCCCCGATATTTTGCCACCAAAGCTGCGCAAGTTTGGGGTAATCAGGAACGTTAGTACCAGTCGGAGTCCAGGCAACACGAGCCGGGCTGCGGTAAAATTCTACCAGTCCACCAAGCTTTGGTGCTCGTTCGGTAAAAGACTCATGTCGAATATCACTGTCCCGAATCGGATTCAGACCGACATGGGCTTTTTTCAATGAGGTGGTTTTGGCAACACAGAATTGAGCAAACAGCCAGGCGGCTTTGCGGCGATCGATCGGGGTGCTCTTGAACAGTGTCCAGGAACCGCAATCCTGATAGCCAAGTTTCATCCCCTCTTCCCAATAAGGACCGTGTGGAGATGGTGCCATACGCCACTTGGGTGTGCCATCGGCATTGACAACCGGAATCCCCTCTTCAACAACTGAGGAGGTAAAACCGGTGTACCAGAATATCTGTTGCGCAACATTTCCCTTGGCCAGATAAGGCAGAGACTGGTAAAAGTCCATACCAAGGGCTCCAGGAGGAGCATACTTACGTAGCCATTCCATATATTTGCGCAGAGCATATTTTGCTGCCGGGCCGTTGGTGGCACCACCACGACTGACGCTGGCTCCAACCGGTGCACAATCTTCAACGCGAATACCCCACTCATCAACCGGTTTTCCGTTGGGAATTCCTTTGTCTCCAGCACCTGCCATTGACAGCCAGGCATCGGTAAAGCGCCAACCGAGATCGGGAGCCTTTTTACCGTAGTCCATGTGACCGTAAATTGCTTTTCCATCTATTTCTCGAACATGCTCACTGAAAAATTCAGCAATATCTTCATACGCTGACCAGTTGACCGGGACGCCCAGTTCATAGCCGTAAATCTTTTTGAACTGTTTTTTTAGATCAGGGCGGTTAAACCAGTCGTAACGGAACCAGTAAACATTGGCAAATTGCTGGTCGGGAAGCTGGTAAAGTTTTCCGTCCGGGGCGGTGGTAAATGATTTGCCCATAAAGTCATCGATATCGAGAGTCGGCAGGGTGACGTCTTTACCCTCACCGGCCATCCAGTCGGACAGGTTGACGACGTGACCATAACGGTAATGTGTTCCGATCAGGTCAGAGTCATTGATGTAGGCATCAAAGACGTTTTCGCCCGATTGCATCTGAATCTGCAGCTTTTCGATGACGTCACCTTCCTGGATCAGATCATGAGTGACTTCAATTCCGGTGATTTCTTTAAATGCTTTGGCAAGGACCTTGGATTCATACTCATGAGTCGGAATGGTTTCGGAAACAACCTTGATTTTCATTCCTTTGAAGGGTTTAGCTGCATTGATGAACCATTCCATCTCTTTCATCTGTTCGGCTTTTGAAAGGGTTGATGGCTGAAACTCGCTGTTGATCCATTTTTCAGCAGCGGCCATGTCTGCACTGGCTGAAGTTGCCAGTAGCATTAACATCATTGCGGTGAGACCGAGCAAAAGACCCACCGACTTTCTCCTGCGGATTGCCTTTAACATTCTCTCTCTCCTTCCTTAGGACCCCCCAGTTATTTCCGGTTCCCCGGTTCCCTTTACGCTGTGCAGGGGCATTCCAGCGTAAAGAGGAACTCTCATAAGAGTTCAGTCTATCCCCAACGCATAAGAACGATCATCCAGATAATGGAAATGACCAGTGCAATCCAGATGCTCAAAGTACTTAAACCAAGCCATGCCAGGTGAATATAAGCACTGCCTAGAAGGCCGATAAAGAGTCGATCTCCCGGAGTTGTCGCAATGGGGAGAAACCCTTTTCGCTCAATACTCGGTGCTTTGATTTGCCACACCGTCATGACGACCAGCAGACAGGCAATGACGATAAAGAAAATTGCTGTCGGCATTGTCCATGCCATCCACTCCAAGGTCATATCGTTACTCCATCAAACCCGGCCGAGGGCAAAGCCCTTGGCAAGATGGTTACGCACAAACCAGATCACCAATGCGCCTGGGACAATTGTCAGGATTCCGGCCGCAGCAAGCAGGCCCCAGTCGAGCCCGGAAGCACTGACGGTTCGGGTCATGGTCGCGGCAATCGGTTTAGCCACCGTGGTGGTCAAGGTTCGGGCAAACAACAGTTCAACCCATGAAAACATGAAGCAGAAGAAGGCAGTCACACCGATTCCGGTGCGGATCAATGGCATGAAGATGGTGAGGAAGAAGCGCGGAAAGCTGTAACCATCAATATAGGCCATTTCATCTATTTCACGGGGGATTCCCGACATGAAGCCTTCAAGAATCCAGACTGAGAGAGGGACATTGAACAGACAATGGGAAAGAGCAACAGCAAAATGGGTATCGATCAGATTGAAAGTCGAATAAAGCTGGAAGAACGGTAACAGAAAAACTGCCGGCGGTGCCATCCGGTTGGTGAGTAGCCAGAAAAACATGTGCTTATCTCCCAGAAATTGATAACGAGAGAAGGCGTAGGCAGCCGGAAGTGCTGTGACCAGCGAAATAACAACGTTCATACTGACGTAGTATATGCTGTTCAAATAACCCGAGTACCAGGACTTATCGGTAAAAATCTTTGTATAGTTTGCCAGAGTCGGCTCATGGGGATAAAAACTGAACATCCCGAGAATATCAGAATTCGTCCGGAACGACATATTAAGCATCCAGTAGATCGGTAGCAACAGCAGGACAAAATAGATGATCAAGCCAATGGTTCTCTTTTGAAACTTCATGATTTATCTCCGGTTCCAACCCTTAGAAGCGCTTGATAAAAGAGGAAACAGAACAGTAATACGATTAAAAAGTAGATCATCGAAAAGGCTGCCGCCGGTCCCAGATCAAACTGTCCGACAGCTTGTTTAACCAGATAAATCGACAGGAATGTGGTCGAATTTCCCGGCCCGCCGCCGGTGAGAACGAAAGGTTCGGCGTAAATAAGGAAACTGTCCATAAAGCGCAATAATACTGCGATGGTCAATACGCCGCGCATTTTTGGTAATTGAATGTAGCGAAATGTCGACCAGGCAGATGCGCCATCGATCCGAGCCGCTTGGAAATAGGCTTCCGGGATCGCTTGCAGCCCGGCATAGGCAAGCAGAACAACCAATGGTGTCCAGTGCCAGACCTCCATCAGCAGAACCGTGACCCAGGCGTCAAGAGGTGCAGCGGTGTGGTCAAAGGGGATCCCCAAACTGTTGATCGCGGCACCAAACAGGCCAATGTCGGGACGGGTAAATATAATCCAGATGGTGCCGATAACATTCCATGGAATCAACAATGGCAACGCAACCAGAACCAGGCTCAGCGAAGCACTCCAGCCTTTTTTCGGCATTGCCATGGCAATCAGTATTCCCAAAGGAATTTCGATCAGCAAAACCAGACTTGAAAATAATAATTGTCGTTGCAGGGCGTCGTGAAGGCGGTGGTCAGTCAGAACTTCTTTGTACCACTCCAGGCCGACAAAGACACGGTTGCCGGGGCCAAAGATGTCCTGAATCGAGTAATTGACGACCGTCATCAGAGGCAGGATAGCTGAGATAGCCACGACCAGAAATACCGGGATGACCATAAACCAGGCGCGGTTATTTTCCCATTTCTTCATGCAACAGTCTCCTCTTGGGTCGTCTCGTTTTGCGCGACCAGATGTCCTTCTGCATAGAGTCTTATCCACTCAAGAGGAAATTCAATAAATCCCTGACCCTCAGGAATTTCCTGATCTTCCTGGAGTTTGACTTTCAACTTCTGACCGGCAAGTTCAACTGTGACTATTCTACAATTGCCCAGATTTTCAGTTTCTATGATTTTCACTTCATGAGTATTTTCACCTGCCGTTGCGCTTAGTTTGATGAATTCCGGGCGTATCCCCAGCTCAAAATTGCCACACAAATGGTCACAGTCATGGCAGGCGAGAACCTCTAAAGACCCCAGTTTGGCCATACCTTTTTCAATTTTGCAATTCAGGAAATTCATTCCCGGACTGCCGATAAAATGGCCGACAAAAGTGTGTTGCGGGTTTTCAAAAAGATCCTGAGGGGTGCCGATCTGCAGCACTTTTCCCTCATTCATGACGACGACTTTATCAGCAAAGGTCAGGGCTTCTAGCTGGTCATGGGTGACGTAGACCATCGTTAATTTAAATTGGGCATGAATCTGTTTGAGTTTGCGCCGCAGGAGTAGTTTGAGATGAGGATCGATAACTGTGAGCGGCTCATCAAAGAGAACAGCTGCAACGTCACTGCGTACCAGCCCCCGTCCCAGAGAAATTTTCTGCTTTGCATCTGCACTTAAGTTGGCTGCTCGTTTTTTTAAATCACCCTGCAGTTCAAGCATTTCGGCAACCTCGTTAACCCGCTCGTGAATTTCCTTTTGAGGAACTTTTCGATTGCGTAGCGGGAAAGCCAGATTATCGTAAACGCTCATGGTGTCATAAATGACCGGGAACTGAAAAACCTGGGCAATATTGCGTTCCTGAGGGAGCAAAGAGGTGACATCCCGGCCATCAAAAAAAACCTGACCTTCAGAGGGTTGCAAGAGCCCTGAAATAATATTTAACAGGGTTGTTTTGCCACATCCCGAGGGGCCCAACAGCGCGTAAGCGCCACCGTCTTCCCACACATGATCAGTTTTGCTTAAGGCATAATCACTTTCGCCGGCAGGGTTGGGAAGGTATGAGTGCGCCAAATTTTTCAAATCTATACGAGCCATGTTTGTCCCTTAATTCGTGACTGCTGAAGCTCCATTAGGTGATGCGACCAGGTGTCCTTGGGGATTGAAGACATACAGGTGGGAAGGGTTAATGAAAACTTCAACCTCTTCACCCATGGTGTACTTATGAATTCCCTGCAATTGAGCTATCCATGATTGGTCGTTGTGGACAACATGGACAAAGGTCTCAGAGCCGCTGATTTCTGCAATGCCGATGGTGGTCTTGAAGGCAATATCTGTCGTTTTTTGTTGTGTCAACTGGAGATGATTGGGACGCATCCCGAGCTGGTATTTCCCTGGTTTCAGCTGTGCGAAATGTTGCTGCCGTGGAATTTTTTGGGAGCTCCCCAAGCTCAGGTTGTCCGCGTCGATTTCTCCCGTAACAAAGTTCATTGCCGGATCGCTGAAGGCTTGGGCAATTCTTGTTGTTTTTGGATGCTGATAGACATCAATCGTGTCACCGAACTGCTCCAGCTGTCCTTCGTACAGAACTGCCGTGTTTCCTCCCAGAGCCAGAGCTTCGAGAGGTTCAGTTGTCGCGTAGACCACAATTGATTTACGTAATTTGAATATTTCACGCATCTCAATGCGTAATTCTTCCCGGAGTTTGTAGTCCAGATTAACCAGAGGTTCATCAAGGAGGAGGAGTTCGGTGTCTTTGACCAGGGCACGAGCGATGGCAGTGCGCTGTTGTTGCCCTCCTGAAAGCTCGACGGGAAGTCGTTCAAGAAGTGGTTCAATATGCAGTATTTCGGCCACTTCTCTCACCCGGAGGTCAATCTCTTTTTCCGGGACTTTGGCGAGTCGCAGGGGGGAGGCAATATTTTTATAGACGGTCATTGAGGGATAGTTGATAAACTGCTGATAGACCATGGCGACATCGCGCTTGCGTATGGGAAGACCGGTAAGATCTTTGCCATTCATCAAAATTCGACCCTGGCTGGGACGATCCAATCCTGCCATCAGCCGCATCAGAGTGGTTTTTCCTGAAAGGGTGCGACCGAGGAGAACATTGAAGGTTCCAGGTTCCAGTTGCAGAGAAATATCCTTGATATGGCTTTCTCGAGCGACTTGCTTTGTGATGTTTTCTAAAACCATAGCCATGGGAAAGCTTTCCTTCTGTCAATGATTGTCTGCAATCGCTGTTTCTCGATCAGTGAAGTTCGCGACAGTATGTAAGACGACGTTCTTTTCCTCGAGCAGGGCGACAACATGTTCGGGGGGATTGTGATCAGTGAAAAAAGCGTCAGTCTGCTCAATGTTTCCAAGCCTGACCATCGCAGGACGATCAAATTTGCTGTGATCGGCAACCAGAAAGACCTGCCGGGAATTGTCGATAATTGCCTGAGTGACACGGACCTCATGATAATCAAAGTCGAGCAGGGTTCCGTCATTGTCGATGCTGGAGATGCCGATGATCCCGTAATCGACTTTGAATTGATGGATGAAGTCGATGGTTGCTTCGCCGGTGATTCCACCATCTCTCTGGCGGACGACTCCACCTGCTATAATAATCTCAAATCCGGGGGTGTTGCGCAGAATGGTCGCAACGTTCAAGTTGTTCGTAATAATCTTCAGGCCATTATGGTTCCGGAGAGCTTTGGCGACTTCTTCCGTTGTCGTTCCGAGATTGATGAAAATTGAAGCGCGGTCGGGTATATTTTCTGCGACCATTTCAGCAATGCTACGTTTTTCATCCAGGTTCATGATTTGGCGTGTCGCGTATTCAACATTCTCAACGCTGGAGGAGAGTCCGGCGCCACCATGATAACGGGTCAATAATTGCTGGTCACAAAGGTTGTTGATGTCGCGGCGAATCGTCTGGGAAGTGACTTTGAACGTTTGTGACAGGGTTTCGATCGAGACAAATCCCTGTTGGTGGACAAGTGTGAGAATTTCTTGTTGACGTTGATTCATAAAGATTCAGCTTTGAAGATGATTTTTAAAACGTTGTTCATTTTGTGCTATGATTGTATCATTTATAGCAGTAATTGTTCATATATCAAGTGATAAGTGGATTTTATTTTCACTTTTGAACATAACTGAAAATATTGATTCTCGGATTGGTTACCTTCGAAAGGCTTTTTCTTAATCTTCTAGTGGAGGCAATGATGAGCGAACGGCATATTCTGGCTATTGATCAGGGAACCACGAGTTCACGGGCAATGATTTTCTCTGCTTCCGGTCGCTGTGTTGCTGCTGCTCAGCAGGAGTTTCAGCAAATATTTCCCCAGGATGGCTGGGTTGAACATGATCCCGAGGAAATTTGGCAATCGGTTCTCAGCGTCTGCCGTCAAGTTCTTCATCAGGCTGCCGAGGCCGGGATTGAGGTGGCTGGAATCGGCATCACGAACCAGCGTGAAACGACGCTTGTCTGGGATCGACAAACCGGAATCCCCTTGTTCAATGCCATCGTCTGGCAGGATCGCCGCACGGCTGACTGGTGTGATCAATTAAAGGCCGAGGTGGGCGAGAAGCTGGTCAGTGAGCGTGCTGGTCTGTTGCTTGATCCTTACTTTTCGGCGACCAAACTGCGCTGGATCCTTAATCACGTTGATGGTGCAAGAGCCCGGGCCGAAGCAGGGCAACTTGCCTTCGGTACGATTGATACTTTTCTCCTTTGGCGGTTAACCGGCGGCGCAGTCCATGCGACTGATGTGACCAATGCTTCGCGAACAATGCTTTATAATATTCACACCGAACAGTGGGACAGCGATCTGCTTGACCTTTTTGACATTCCAGCGGCAGTTCTACCCGAAGTGTGTGACTGTGCCGCCGATTACGGTCTGACTGAGAAAGGCCTGTTCAGGCAGCGTTTGCCTATTGGCGGGATTGCCGGAGATCAGCAGGCGGCAGCGATCGGGCAGGCGTGTATCGATCCGGGGATGATAAAAAGCACCTATGGAACCGGTTGTTTTATTTTGCTCAATACCGGTCAGCAAGCCTATCAATCGACGAATCGTTTGTTGACGACAATTGCTTATCGTATTAAAGGCGAGACGTCCTATGCCATTGAAGGCTCGATATTTGTTGCCGGCGCCGCTATTCAATGGATTCGTGATGGCATAAAGCTGGTTAATACGGCAGCGGAAGTAGAGGGTCTGGCGGGATCTCTTGACTCCAATAGAGGGGTTTACATGGTCCCGGCTTTTACGGGTCTGGGGGCTCCGCACTGGGATCCCCGTGCACGTGGGGCTATCTTTGGGTTAACTCGGGACACCGGGATTGCTGAAATTGTTCGTGCGGGACTTGAATCCGTTGGTTACCAGACCTATGATTTGATGGCGGCAATGCAGCGGGATAGTGAGACGACGCAAAAAACGTTACGGGTTGATGGCGGCATGGCGGCAAATAACTGGTTTTTACAGTTTCTGGCTGATCTGTTGGATGTTCCGGTTGAGCGTCCCAAGGTGACGGAAACCACAGCACTGGGGGCAGCTTATCTGGCGGGGGTGCAGTTGGGATTGTTTGAATCTCTTGCTGATATCTGTCATCACTGGGAAAGAGATGCGTTATTCACTCCGCAACTGGGTCAAATGGAGCGGAACAGACTGCTAAAGGGCTGGCAAAAAGCTCTCTCCAGAGTTTTGGAAGGGGATAATGAGTGATGGAACCTCTCACTGAAGTGCCGACAGATTTACTCAGGGACGATCTTTCCGGAAAAGTGGTTTTGGTCACCGGGGGGGGCAGCGGGATCGGAGCTGCTATCACAGAAGCTTTTGGGCGGTATGGAGCAAAGGTTGGTATCCATTATCACCACAGTGATTTTCAGATGGTTTCAGAATCTGTTGCGAGAATCTGCACCGCTGGAGGTGAAGCTTTACCGCTTCAAGCGGATTTCAGCTCCAGTTTCGCAGTCAAAGAAGTGATAGAGAAAACCATCCAACATTTTGGACAGCTGGATATCCTTGTCAATAATGCCGGGAGTATGGTTGCCAGGCGGACATTGGCAGAAGTGGATGATGATTTTATTGATCAGGTCTTTAATCTCAACGCCCGCTCAGTCGTGACTGCTTGCCAGAGTGCTTTGCCGGTGTTTTCCACGCAGGACAGGGGCTGTATTATTAATGTCGGCTCAATTTCCGCACGGACCGGTGGCAGTCCGGGTTCTTCCATTTATAGTGCTTCAAAAGCCTTTGTCAGCACCCTGACTCGCTCTCTGGCACGCGAGTTGGCAGATCGGCATATTCGGGTCAATGCAATTTCTCCGGGAACCATTGATACGACATTTCATGAGCGCTTTTCGAGTCTGGATAAACTGGAAAAGACGCGAAAGGGAATCCCATTGCAGAGACTGGGAGTAGCGGAGGACTGTGCCGGCACGGCTTTATATCTTGCTGCTGAGAGTTTGAGCGGCTATGTCACCGGGCAAATTATTGAAGTGAATGGTGGACAATTGATGGCTTAGCAGGAGAGGAGGCAATTCAAGCCGACCTCTGAAACAAAAAGCGGAGCCATTGCATGACTCCGCCTGATGTTCTGTGTAAGAAGATGCCCTGATGCTGAAGAATTAGAAGCGCCAGTTGACAAAAGGCATAACGGGCGCAATTTCATTAGGGAAATTGCGGAACCATTGTTTTGTGTTATTCATGATGTTGATCAATCCGACTTGAACCCCTCTATCAGAGGTATCTGCGAAGTTAACATAGCCGACTTGAACACCATGTAAATTTTCTGCATAGTTGAAAGCTGCCAATTGCAACCCGCTTAATTTTGCGGAAGAGTAGTTTGCGATCCATGCAAGTTGAGCTCCCTCATAGTTCTCTGCATAATTTGCCAATAACCCGAGGGAAATACCTGAACTGTTTCCTGTGGAGCCATTGACAACCCCAAGCGCAAAGCCTGTTTGAGGATTTTCACCCCAGAGATTAAGCGAGACACCCTTGATGTGGGTGGTTCTGGAGTGAATGGCAATGTCAGGAATGAAGCTCAACTGGAACCCTTGCGTCTCTGCAAGAGCCCCTGTGGCAAAAAAGCAGATCATCAATATCAGTATTAATTTTTTCATCGTCATCCTTTCTTTCTCTCTGTTAGCCAAGAGAATTCATCATCTCTTTGTCGGGCGGTTAAAATCATATTCTAGCATTTATTTTTTAATTTACATATTTAATGGCTCTGATCCGATAACACAATGAAAAGGGAAACGGCAGGAACTGCCCTCCATGCCTGGGTTGCCCAAAAAACAGCAGCTTCATGTCTCTTTATACTTTGCGGCCGGCCAGGATTATTTTGTGACTTGAAAAAAGCCGATTTGTGTACGAACGGGAGGAAAAAATGATCTCTAATCCGCTGCTCTCAAATAGATCGCTGAGTTGACTCGGGGTGAAAATCTGTTTGTGACCATAGGGAGCTGTAGAGTAAAAACTGGGAAGGAACAGGCTCATTTTCCCGGGCATATAGCGATAAAATTTCTGGCTTATTCCGTAGGATAAACTCTCTCGTGAGGGCGTATCCAGAAATAATATCCCGCCCGTTTTGAGTAACCGGCAGGCCGACTCAATCGTCTCTTTGGGGAAGTTGACATGCTCAATGACATCCCACAGGGTCATGGCATCAAAATATTGGACATATGATGTTTGCCAATAATTATCGTCAACCAGCTCACTTTGCAGTTGAATGCCGGATTGTTGTTGGGCATATTCTCTCCGGATGTCGCTGGGTTCAATTCCATGACTTTCAGCCCCCTGAGTCCGCAACAGTGAATGAAATTGTCCCAGTCCTGCACCGATATCCAGAACTTTGGCTCCAGAGAGAGATATATGACTCTGCATGAATGTGAGGCGACTCAGATGCAGGGAAGCATTTTCATCAGCCCGGGAATCCAGGTATTTCCGATTTTGAATGTTCAGTTGAATTGTACAATGGTTTTTTTCAGGAGTATGATCCAGATGGTTCAGGAAATGAAAGTCGCAATGCTGACAAACATAGATAATACTGCTTTTCAGATCGTATGTGGCTTGTGCGGCGAAAGTTCCACAGAGTTTACACCGTTTGAAATTGTATTCAGATGAATTCATAGATGTTACGATCATCATGAATTTGCGAATAAAGTCAAGTGTCTGCTCGGCGCAGCTGTTGTTTCTGAGAATTATTTTGGCATAGTGGAGTTGTGAAATGGATGGGAATGTTTTGATCCTTGGTATCACAGGGAATATTGCTTCGGGGAAAAGTACCGTATCAAAAGAGCTGGCACGCCGGGGTGCTGTCATTGTTGACGCTGATCAATTGGCCCGTGAAGTGGTTGAAGCAGGATCATCTGCTTTGAAGAAGATCGTTGATGTATTTGGTGCAGAGGTTCTCAAAAATGATGGTCATCTGGATCGGGATAAGCTCGGACAAATGGTTTTTGCGGATGTGAAAGTTCGGGCGATGTTGAACCGGATTGTCCATCCGGAAATAGCTAAAAAATCGATTGAACGGCTTCAGGAGTTGAAACAAAGAGAGGGCGTTTCCCTGATTGTATACGAGGCACCCTTGTTATTTGAGGTTGGGGCGGAAGCGCGTGTCGATAAGGTTCTGGTCGTGAAGATTGATCCAGTTGAACAGCTCAAACGTCTGCAGGTTCGGGATGGACTGAGTGAAGCTGCTGCGAAAGAACGAATGGCAGCACAGATGCCGCAACAACAGAAAATATCCCGCGCTGATTACGTCATTGATAATTCCGGATCGGTTGAGGAAACGATACATCAGGTGGATTCACTGTGGCCAAGATTGACGGTGACAGCACCGGTTTAGAAGATGAATGAGGGGTCTTAATCTGAAATTTTACTTCACCAATGTTTGTTTGACTGTATAATCGAAACAAAGCCTTTCTTAAGAGGTCCATATCTGTAATGATAATACTCCAGGGGGGAACATCAATTTTAAGTTTCAAAGAACTTAATGCAACGTTGTAAGACATCCTGTAATTGCGGGTTTCCCACTGTGGTTAACACGTGTGGAACATCATTGCCATAGCAGTAGAATTGTTTCTGGCATCCCCCCAGTTGTTGATAAACCTTTGCAGCACTTCCTTTCGCTATGGTTTTGTCTCCTGTGGATGCAAGGGTCAGACTTGGGGCTTTTATATTTTTAAGCTTGCTGGACAGCTGTTTGCACAGGGAATTGATCTGTGCAATTCCTTTGAGTGGTCGCAGGTGATAATAAAAGGGGGCCTCTGCCTCGAGAATGGTTTTTTTCTGATAGGGAATGAGGTAACTCAGCGGCCCGGCAAAAGGGGCAAGAAAATGCTGCAGTTGCAAGAAAGGGGAGAGGAGAATAATTTTTTCTAACGGATGTTTTAGGGCCAACTTTAAAGTTAATAATGCTCCGGTACTCAATCCTACAGCACTGATTTCAAAATTCATTGCCAGCAGAGATTGGTAGCCGCGTTCGATGGTCGCATACCACTCTTCGGCTCGGCGTGTCGCCAGATCCTCAGGTGTTGTGCCGTGACCGGGAAGACGGACACCGTAAACAGTAAAGTTGTGTCTGAATAGTTCTGTTCCCAGAAGAGACATTTCTTTCGGGCTTGAGCTAAAGCCATGAATCAGCATAATCGCTTGACCGTTGGGTTTTTCAGGCAACAGGAGAAAAGGGAGGTTTTCCTGATGTGTAACCCCTTCATGTTTAGCCAGTTCTATTTCTTGTTCAATCCATTGCATTGAGGTGAAAATCTCCATACAAATAGAAAAGGCTCCTACGAGGAGCCTTTTCTGAATTTGAAACCAAGAATGATTTATTTGGGGTAACCCAGCCGGGTTGAAAGTTCGGTTGATGCTTTCAGGACGAGGGGGACAAGTTCACTTTCGGTTCGCGCGTTGCTGACCCGCATCGTTGGGCCGGAGATACTGATTGATCCTACAATTCTACGGGTATAATCGCGGATTGGAGCGGCAATACAGCGAACACCAAGATCAAGTTCTTCATCATCAAAGGCGTAGCCCTGTTCACGAATTTTGGCGAGCTCTTTCGTTATCCCCTCTGGGGTACAGATTGTCGTGGGGGTATACTGGATAGGGTTTAGACCATCTAGTAGTGAATCCAGCTCTTCTTCAGTCATGTATGCCATATGGACTTTACCCGCTGCGGTACAATATGCGGGAAGCCTTGAGCCGACACGAGATACAACCCTGACGGTAAGGTTGGTTTCAACAACGTCCAGATAGACAATATGGTTTTCTTTGTAGATAGCAACATATGCCGTTTCGTTGCTCTCTTCCACCATTTGCTCAAGGATTGGTTTTGCCTGGCGCAACAGACCCATTTGCTTAATGAATGTCTGCCCTAATTCCAGAGCTTTAAGACCTAGACGATAATTTTCAGTTGCTTTGTTCTGCTCAATATAGCCGCGTGATTCGAGAGTTGCCAGTAACCGGAAAACGTTATTTTTATGGAGCTTGAGACGCTTGCTCAGTTCAGTAACTCCAAGTTCATCAACATCATCGTGAAATTGCTCAAGTAGATCGAGCGCGTGAGAAACGGCTTGAATGATATATTCCGATTTGTCCTTTTTGACCATGGCGGTTGTACCCTTCTTGTTTTTTTCTGATAGATATTGGCGACGATACTAGCCCCGAGGAGAGCCACTGTCAAGAAGTATAGGTATGTTTATAGTGAGTTTTTTCTCTTTTGTTGAATTATAGAATGCTGTTCTATTCTTGTCAAACATTTCTGCCGCAAAAAATATAATTTATTGTGTGATGGATATAAGATGACCGGGATCAGTTTGTTTTGTCAATTCACGCAAAACGCTGGTGGCATAACTGCCTTTAGGTAAAATAAAGCTAAGGGTCAAATGGCTTTTCCCCGCATGAAC
Organism: uncultured Desulfuromusa sp.; assembly: GCF_963675815.1. Taxonomy (NCBI): domain Bacteria; kingdom Pseudomonadati; phylum Thermodesulfobacteriota; class Desulfuromonadia; order Desulfuromonadales; family Geopsychrobacteraceae; genus Desulfuromusa; species uncultured Desulfuromusa sp. The sequence continues at coordinate 563,395 of NZ_OY776574.1, read as the reverse complement.
GATTTGAACTTCACCGAGGGGCACTCTTAGCGGACGGCGTTCACCAGGCATTGTCAGGCCCTGAGGAAGTTTCCAGCTGTCAAGGGTCAATCCGGACTCTTGTAGTAAGGTTTTTTCGGCTGTTCCGGGTTGGCCCATAGCAAGCATGACTTTACTGCCGAAAAGAGGTGCGGAGGGACTGATTTCAAAATTGTTGGCGCGCTGCTGCTCTTGTACCGCATTTTCCACTCTGAAGCAGGCTCCGTTACTATGCTTTACGGCAATATCGCCATCAATGAGCAAATCGAGTCCGGCAAGACGCTGTTGGAGCAGTTGATCAAAAAAATATGATTGCGTGGCTGAGAGAAACAGTCGCAGCAGATTGCGTGGTAATGCCGTGACGGCAGTGTGGTGAGATTTTCCTTCGAGTAACATCCGCAGGAGACGTCGTTCATCGCGCATCTTTCCCGGCAGATTGTCATAGGCGGCTTGAAGTTGACCTTGTTGAAAATACTCTGCTGCTTTTTTCCACTCGGGGTTGCGGATCAGTTGTGGATTCCCAATAAACTCCTGACAGAATAGGGTAAATTCTTTTTGCACAAAAAATTGTCCCAGTTTTGCCGAGTTTCCCAGAATTCCATAGCGCTGCTCACCAAACAAATTTGGAACACCACGTTGCTGGAGTTGCGTAAGGATTTTTTCAGCACGTGGCACAGCTTCTGCGAGGGTGTTCCGCAGGGTGATAGTGAAACGGTTTCCAGAGAGGTGACCAAGACGAAGTTTATTGTTGTGACGACTGATCTTTAATATTTTACAACCTTTGAGGTCCAGTTTCCCGATGTCATCAATTTTATTGAATGGAACAGATATCATTTGTCGGGTCAAAGCGCGGGCGTCTTTTAGTCCGGCATAACCAATCTCCCGATCTTTGAGTTTTAATCCTTGGGAGAGTTGAGATAACAGGTTCCGGGTTGTGATCCCGGTTTTTTCAATCCAGAGATAGAGATGTTCTCCCTCTCCGGAGCATGGGTAAAGCGGGATTTCTTCGACCTGAAAATCCTCAGCCGTTTGTTTGTAAATCCCTCCGGTTCCAGGGATATCTGCCGTCAACCAATTCACTTGTTGTCCTGAGGCCATCGGAGCCGGAAACCTTTGCTTAAGCTCGGCTTGTCAATTTTCAACCCGGGTTTTTTACGATAGCGGCATAGGTAAATGGGCTGATCGAGGTCTAAAAACCGTTGCATATATTTAGAAATCGGATAATCACCAAGATCATGGGTGTAGGGCGTCGAGGCGAGGTTTTCAAACCTCAGCTCCTGATTTAAAAGCTCTGCCGCTGATTCACCATAGTCAGCAAAATCAGTACAGAAATTTAAAGAACCGCCATCCTGTAAACAATAGAGGGACAGATCGAGAAAGTCCTGATTCAGTAACCTGCGTTTACGCTGTCTTTTTTTAGGCCAGGGATCTGGACAGTTGATATAGATCGCTTGCAGGCTGTCCTTCCCCAGATAATTGTGCATCAGATAGCGTGCTTCTATTCGCATCATCAGAATATTGGTCAGTCCGGAGCGCTCAATTCTGTTGCAGGTCTGGCGGCATCCCTGATTAAAAATATCGATAGCAATAAAGTTAAGTTCCGGATGACGTGCGGCAATCTGAACCACGAAGTCGCCAATTCCACACCCGATTTCAAGGGCCAAAGGATTATTATTGCCAAAAAGGGCATTGAAATTGCCGGCACTCTTTAAACGGGCTTCTGGAATAAAGATTGGAGATGTGATCAGGGTCATTCTTTGAGGCATTTTTTTCTTCTCAATCAGGGTTAAGGGAGGTTGTACAGGTATTCACTGATGTCATTTAAATCTTTCTCCGACAGTGACTTGTAGCTGGGCATAAATCCCCCGGATCTTGTTGCCGGTTCAGCAACGAGTTGGGCACGGATTTGTTTTTTTGACATGCGGCTCCCTATCTGGGTCAGGTCAGCAGCCAAAGATCCTCCCTCACCACTGATCGTGTGGCATCCTTTGCAACCAAGGCCGTTGATAAGTCTAAGGGCTGGATTAATTTGAGGGGGATCATCCGCAGCAATAACCATGGCGGCAAAAAGAAAAACAGAATATGTGGTTAGAATTATAGTAAAAAATAATTTCTTCTGCACTGAACTCCTCCCGAAGTTTTTATAGCCGCAATTTATACCTTCACTTGCTTTTCATTGCAATCGATTCTGCATGTTAAAAGTGGGTAAATTGGTTGCAATCAACCTTTGCGAGGATTAGTCTTGTCGGGTTGTTCAATAATCTTTTGGGAGTAAGACATGCAAATACCGATTTCGCATCGTGCCGGACAGGTTGAACCTTTTCTGGCGATGGAATTGATGGAGCGAGCCAAGGAGCTGGAAGCAGCAGGACGTGAAATTATTTATCTCTGCCTGGGGGAGCCTGATTTTGATACCCCTCAGGCTATCTTAACGGCAACGGGACAAGCTTTGGCTGAGGGGGCAACGTCCTATACCCATTCTCTTGGTTTGTTGGAATTGCGTCAGGAAATTTGTCACCATTATCGTGTCTGTTATGGTGTGAGGATTGTTCCTGATCAGGTGATTGTTTCATCGGGAACAAGTCCATTGATGCTGCTTCTTTTCTCGACCCTGTTGGATCAGGGGGATGAGCTGATCCTGACCGACCCCAGCTATGCCTGCTATCCGGGATTTGTCCGATTTCCCGGGGGGAAACCGGTGTTGTTGAAAACTGATGCTAAAGACGGTTTTCAACCTCAGGTTGAGCAGGTGCGGGCTCTGATAACTGAAAAAACTCGCGGATTATTGATCAATTCTCCCTCCAATCCGGCCGGGTCTATTTTATCTGGAGAAGAAATGAGGGCTTTGGCGGAACTGCCTATCCCTATTATTTCGGATGAGATCTATCATGGATTGACCTATCAAGGGGATGAACACTGTATTCTGGAATTCACTGATGATGCTTTTGTGCTCGGTGGATTTTCTAAAGCTTATGCGATGACGGGCTGGCGCTTGGGTTTCTTGATTTCGCCCTTGTCCTGTGTCCGGGCTTTGCAGACTTTGCATCAGAATTTTTTGATTTGTGCCAACCATTTTGTCCAACGTGGTGGTATCGCTGCTTTACAACAGTGCGATAATGACGTTGCGGTTATGCGGGATGTTTATAATAAACGCCGCATAGAGTTGGTTGCGCGTTTGCGTGCCCTTGGTTTTGGAGTTCATTTTGAGCCCGAGGGAGCTTTTTATGTTCTTGCCGATGCGCGCCATATAGATCATGACTCGCAACGACTTGCTTTTGATATATTGGAGAAAACAGGAGTTGCCGTCACTCCTGGAATCGATTTTGGCCAAGGAGCTGAAGGATATTTACGTTTTTCATACACTCGACCATTGCCTGAGATTAAAGTCGCATTGCAACGGATTGAAACTTATTTACGTCAACGGCGAGACTGACGACTGAATATTGGTAATTTTAAAAGTGCGTTTTCATACTTATTCATCCTGAGGGAGTTATTATGCTTATTGTTATGCATCACCATGCAACGAAAGAACAGGTTGACCAGATTATTGCCGCAGTTGAGCTAATGGGACTGACTGCCGAACCTATCCCTGGTAGTTTAAGGACGGCGATCGGTGTTCTCGGCAATCAGGGTTATGTTGACGATTCAACTATCAGAACCTTACCGGGAGTCCGGGAGACAATCCATGTCAGCAAGCCTTACAAGATGGTGTCACGAGATTTTCATCCGGAGTCCTCTGTTATTGATGTTTCCGGTGTTAAGTTCGGTGACGGCCAGGTTCCGGTGATCATTGCCGGTCCTTGTTCGATAGAAACCGAAGAACAGATGTTTGTTGCAGCAAAAGAGGTGAAAGCTGGAGGCGGTCAAATGTTGCGTGGTGGAGCTTTTAAGCCGCGCACCGGACCCCACTCTTTTCAGGGGCTTGGACTCGAAGGCTTAAAATTTCTGCAACGGGCAGGTCAGTCGCAGGGGCTGCCGGTAGTCACTGAGGTCATGCGGATAGAGCAATTGGATACGGTTTGTCAATATGCAGATATGTTGCAGATCGGAGCAAGAAATATGCAAAATTTTGATTTGCTCAAGGAGGTTGGGAAAACCAGACATCCGGTTTTGCTCAAACGTGGCATGAGTGCAACAATTGAAGAGTTTTTGGCTGCAGCGGAATATATTATAGCAGAGGGAAACTCGAACATTGTTCTCTGTGAACGTGGAATCCGGACCTTTGAGAAGACAACGAGAAACACTTTAGATTTGTCTGTTGTCCCGTTGATCCGGGAAATGAGTCATCTGCCTATTATCGTTGATCCCAGTCATGCAACAGGCAAGCGGATGCTGGTCCCGGTTATGAGTAAGGCTGCACTGGTTGCAGGCGCGCATGGGGTTATGATGGAGGTCCATCCTAATCCGGCAATTGCACTTTGCGATGGGGCACAAAGCCTCTCTGGACAAGAGTTCACCGAACTGATGAAGGAACTTGGCAAGCTGCTTGAATTCTTGAATTAACAGATTTGAAACGTTTTATTGGACGGGATGATTGTCCGGTGGGCTGTTCTAAAACAACCCACCGGGATTGACTGATTTTGTCTGGAAGTTAATTTAAATCATTAAACGTGAATTGGTTCCATGGCCTGGTTCCAGTTGTCAATTGCCTCTTCGAGACTGTCTCCCGTTGCCATATGTTCACAATCATCATTTTTGCAATATATTCCCCAATGGCTTCGAGGGGCAAATGAGCAAGGACCAAAAACTTTCACTTGTCCGCCACAGCGGCAAGGTGAAGCTTGTTTGACATTCAGGTTTTCCATGATTGATTTCCTTTTATCTCTTTATTTAAGCCGCCCAAGTATAATCATCAGCTTCAACACACTCACTTTGCCCCTCAATAAAGGACAGGAGCTGTGTGTCAACAATCATATCGGCATGACCATGGTTAACTGACCAGCTGCTATTGCAGGCTGCACACTCGACTAAACTTTCTTGGAACTGGTCAGATTTGATTTCGAGTGTCATTTGTTCATAGCTACCACAGACTGGACATCTCATGGGGGCATCCTTTCGCTTATATGGTTATTATTACTTCAAAGTGTTTATGCCTCCCTTTTTACTCTCCTTGAGCGGTGAAGTCAATAGTGATTCTGAAAAAAACGTATAAAAAACGGTAGGTTATGCCGTTTTCCGTTCTACTGACCATACTGATAGTTTATTTATTATCTTTTATGATTTTTGTAGAGGAACTATTGTTTTTATAACTATCTGTTTTTACTAGTATCTTAGAGATTAAATAGTGGTTTTGAAAGGCTTAACGCCTGGAGATCATACAAAGAATTAATGAGCGGAAATTAGATTTGATGGAAATTATTGAGATGCAATAAACATCCATACCTGCTTGATCGTGGTTGTGCTAAATATATAGATGATCTTTTTTTTTCGAGTCTGTGAGAGGTTTGTTTTGTCTGATTCTATCGCTGATGTTGCTGTTAATATCCCGCTGAAACAATTGTTTTCTTACCGGATACCTGAACTGTTGGTTCCGTCTGCAAAGGTGGGAATGCGGGTTGCAATACCCTTTGGACGTCGCCAGACAGTAGGATTCATTCTGGGGGTCAGAAAGGGACAGTCCGATAATCTTAAAGATCTGAAGGGACTGCTTGACGATGAACCAATATTAAACTCTGATTTGATTGCATTACTTCGCTGGGCCGCTGATTACTATTGTCATCCCATTGGTCAGGTTGTGCGCACAGCCCTGCCGTCAGCTCTCGGTCACGAAAAGACAACAGTAAAAATTCAGACAGAAGCAGTCTATAAACCGCTCAATCAGAATCTTAAACCCCGTGGAAAGACGCAGCAAGATCTGTTGCAGTTTATTGTTCAAGAGCAGTCTGCCGGTTTGATCAGGATTCGGGAAAATTTTCCTGCGCCTTACGCTGCTTTGAAGCGGTTAGTTGAAATTGGCGCTTTACAACGCAATGACCAGGAATTGTATCGAGATCCTTTCCGTTTGGACAAAACACCTAAAGACCAAAGCCTGACCCTTAATAATGATCAGATGGAAGCAGTTAATTGTGTGTCATCTGCTGTTTTGAATCACAGTTTTTCCGGTTTTTTACTCTATGGTGTCACCGGAAGTGGCAAGACGGAAGTTTATCTGCACAGTGTTGACCAATGTTTGTTGACGGGGCGACAAGCATTGATCCTGGTTCCTGAAATATCCCTGACACCGCAATTGGTCTCCAGATTCAGGGCCCGGTTTGAACAAAAAGGGGTGCGTATTGCTGTTCTGCATAGCGGGCTTTCTGCAGGAGAGCGTTATGATGCCTGGAGAGAGATTGTCCGGGATCAAATTCAGATTGTTATTGGTGCGCGATCAGCCATCTTTGCTCCTTTACAGAACCTTGGGCTTATCGTCGTAGATGAAGAACATGAATCCAGCTACAAGCAGGGCGATGGTTTCCGCTATAACGCACGTGATTTGGCTCTGGTTCGTGGGCAACAGCAGCATTGTCCGGTCTTGTTGGGGAGTGCCACTCCTTCTTTTGCCAGTTATTACCGCAGTGAACAGGGGGCGTTGACCAGATTGACTCTTGATAAACGTGTTCATGCCGGCGCTTTGCCACAGGTTGAGCTCATTGATTTAAAGGAGCAAGTTGTTGATGGAGAGTTATCCAATATTCTGATCGAGGCGATTCAGCAAGCTCTGGAACAGCAGGAACAGGTGCTGTTGTTGCTGAATCGGCGCGGATTTGCACCGTTTTTGCTGTGTGCCGATTGTGGGGAAAGTTTCCATTGCCCAAATTGTGAAATTACCCTCACCTATCATCAGCAGAAGAGGGAGTTGCGGTGCCATTACTGTGATTATGTTGATTCAGTTCCTGAAAGCTGCCATAAGTGTCGGGGTTTGAATATTGAACCTCAGGGAGCCGGGACCGAAAAACTTGAAGAAGAGTTGGAAAAGTTATTTCCGTCAGCCAGAATTAAGCGTATGGATCGAGATACGACCAGTCGTAAGGGGGCGCATCAAAAAATAATGGCTGAAATGATGGCACGTAAAATTGATATTCTTGTTGGTACGCAAATGATTGCAAAAGGGCATGATTTCCCCGGTGTCTCTCTGGTGGGCGTTCTAGCTGCCGACAGTACCCTGAATTTCCCCGATTTTCGCTCAGGAGAGCGCAGTTTTTCGCTCTTTACACAGGTCGCAGGACGAGCAGGACGAGCGAGTGGCGGTGGTAAAGTTTATATCCAATCATACAATCCTGAGCATTATGCATTAACCTGTGCTGCGAAACAGGATTACCATGATTTTTATTTACAGGAACTTCCTTTCAGGCAGGAGCTGGGCTATCCTCCCTGTGGACATCTGGTAAACTTGGTCTTTTCCGGGAATAACAACCATCAAGTTCAAACGGCAGCCATGCACTTCAGCAGAGACCTTTGTGATGTCGCAAATTCAGTCGAGATCCTTGGTCCCAGCCCTTGTCCACTGGCGCGACTGCGTGGTAAAAATCGTTATCAAATTCTCCTGAAAGCGGATGCCCGGCCAGAACTGAGGAGGTTGTTGAATCGTCTCGATGAAAAGGTTAAACAATTGCCAAAGCAAGTAACTTTGCACATAGACGTTGACCCCATTGATATGTTGTGATGTCGTCGTTTTTTTGAGAAGATCAGTGTGTGTTCTAACTGGGTTTACTTTAAATCGCGTGGAAGAGAGCTTGTTTCTCCTTAATTCAAATTTGGAAAGCTTATGAGATACTATCTGCTGACAGTTTTTATCGTCGCGTCTCTCGCCGGTTGCGTGGGAAAACCTCCTGTTGAGGCTCCTCCTGCCGGGGTTGAAATTGAAGCTTTAAAACGGGTGCAATGGGATCAGGTGGATGGCTGGTTGTTGGATCGCCCTGCTGCCGCTCTTGTTACGTTTCAACAGAGTTGTAAGGCAATTGCCAGCCGTGAAAAGTGGCAGTTGGTGTGCGCCGAAGCGGATAAAATTTCAACCCCTGGAGAAAAGAATGCCCGCGATTTTTTTGAACAGAATTTTTATCCATATCAAGTCCGCAATTCTGATGGCAGTGCCGACGGACTGATTACGGGTTATTACGGACCTGAGCTGTCCGGAAGCCGGATACAAACAGAAGAGTACAGGTATCCCATCTATCGGCTGCCGGATGACATGTTGATTATTGACTTGGATGGGCTTTATCCGGAACTGGGAAAATATCGGCTGAGAGGACGTGTTGTCGGTAATCGCGTTGTGCCATATTTTGACCGGAGTGAAATCGATAATAGTGACATGCCCCTTTCCGGTCAGGAACTTTTCTGGGTGAAAGACCCTGTCGATCTGTTTTTTCTCCATATTCAGGGCTCAGGTCGGATTCGTTTGCCGAACGGGGAACTGGTCATGGTCAATTATGCGAATCAAAATGGTCATCCTTACAGATCAATTGGCAAACTTCTGCTTGAGCGAGAGGTAATGACTCGTGATCAAATGTCAATGCAGAATATTCGGAAGTGGGTTGCAGAAAATCCTGAAGCTGGAAAACAATTGTTGGCAGAAAATCCGAGTTATGTTTTTTTTCGCGAGCTTTCTTCTGAATTTCAATCTCCACCGGGCGCTCTGGGTGTTCCTTTAACCGCTTTAAGGAGTCTGGCCGTTGACCCAAGGACGATTCCGCTGGGAGCCCCAGTGTTTTTATCAACAACTTTTCCCGGAACCGATTTCCCTTTGAAGCAACTGATGGTTGCTCAGGATACCGGTGGCGCTATCAAGGGTGAGGTCAGGGCTGATTTCTTTTGGGGGATGGGAAATGCTGCTGGGAAAATCGCAGGGAAAATGAAACAGGAAGGGTTTCTTTGGGTTCTGCTACCAAAGGAAGAGCTTGTTGATCCTTTGCAAAGTCAATCTGAAAACTCTGCATTAAACGATGGGACAGTCAATTGACAACGCAGCCAAAACATATGTTGGTGGTGAGCTGCTTGATCCGGAATACGGATGATCGGATTCTTCTGGTGAAACATCATATTCGTGGTTGGGAGTTACCCCAAGGAAAGGTTGAAGAGGGCGAGAGCCTTATTTTTGCCCTCAGCCGTGAAGTGCTGGAAGAAACAGGGGTGACTATCAGTCATGCTAAGTTGGCTGTGATCTGGTCGAAGGTCTCTGACCCCGCTGCACTGATTTTCTGTTTTAATGCCCGTTATGCATCAGGGGAACTGACCCCGAGTGAAGAAACCCCCTGTGTTGAGTGGTGTAGCGAGGCAGAAGCGGGTCGACGGGTTGCTCACCCGACAAATCGAGACCGAATTATTTCATTATTGGAATCTGATAATACTTTGCAGTTTCGCAGTTATGCCACCGGTCCCTATCGGTTACTCAACTAATCTGGACTGAACTCATTCCCGACCATTTTCTCCCTGCACCCGTCAAGCAGATGTCCGGTCTGCAAGCATAAATATCCCTCAATATTGCGACTGACAGCCCTTGATTATCTCCTGTTGAAGGCGCCAATCTTGTCTCACATCTTGTTTTTGTTTACGGAAATCGTCATTTCTTTTATCCGTTCAACTGACAGGGAACCAATAATTGTGTATTATTTTAGTCAGCTTTTTATATGTCGATCATGCCAAAGGAGCAGATGTATATGACAATTGAAAAATCGCAGGATTTAAAAAAGACTCTCGATATAGAAAATAAGGAATGGCGTGAGTCTCTGGATTATGTTCTGAAGGAACAGGGACCAGAGCGGGTGCGGCAACTCCTCAGACAATTGCAGATCCGTGCCCAGGAGCAGGGGGTCAGTATCCCTTTTACTGCCAATACTCCATATATCAACACGATCCCGCATACGCGACAACCAAACTTCCCCGGGAACAGAGAACTTGAGCGAAGGATTAAATCAATCATTCGCTGGAATGCTATGGCGATGGTCGTGCGTGCAAACCGTGAATCTGACGGCATAGGCGGACATATCTCAACCTATGCTTCAGTTGCCAATCTCTGGGAGGTCGGATTTAATCATTTCTGGCGTGGCAGGACGGATGATTTTCTCGGGGATATGGTTTATTTCCAGGGACATGCCGCTCCCGGGGTTTATTCCAGGGCTTTTATGGAAGGGCGTCTGACTGAACAGGATCTGAGTCATTTCAGGAATGAGCTCAACCCTCAAGGGGGGCTATCTTCTTACCCTCATCCTTTCTTGATGAAAGATTTCTGGGAATTTCCGACAGTGTCAATGGGGTTGACGGCTTTAACCGCTATATACCAAGCCCGGTTTAATCATTACCTTGTAGATCGGGGCTTGCGCAAAAAAAGTGGCCGTAAAGTTTGGGCGATGCTGGGTGATGGTGAAATGGATGAGCCGGAATCTTTAGGGGCGATCACTCTGGCAGCACGGGAACATCTGGATAACCTGATTTTTGTGGTCAATGGTAATCTGCAGCGCCTTGATGGCCCGGTCCGTGGTAATGGAAAAATTATCCAGGAACTTGAGGCGGCATTCCGAGGCGCTGGGTGGAATGTCATTAAAGTGATTTGGGGGAGTGATTGGGATCGCTTGTTGGACGAGGATAAATCAGGGCGTCTGGTGCAGCGGATGGATGAAGTTCTGGACGGTGAAATGCAACGTTACACAGCCTCAAACGGAGCCTTTGTCCGCCAAGATTTTTTTGGAAAATACCCTGAATTACTCCAGCTTGTAGAAAACTATACGGATGAGCAATTAGGCCGCTTGACCCGTGGTGGTCATGATCCGGCCAAAGTTTATGCAGCCTATAAGGCTGCCGTTGAGCATAAAGGTTCGCCTACGGTTATCTTGGCGCAAACAATCAAAGGATACGGATTGGGGGAAGCAGGTGAAGGGAAAAATATCACCCATTCACAGAAGAAACTCAACGAAGAGGAATTGAAAGAGTTTCGAACCCGCTTCAATATTCCGATCAGCGACGACCAGATTTCTCAGGCTCCTTGTTACAAACCTGCTGATTCCAGTCCGGAAATGAAATATTTAAAAGAACGCCGTGCGGCTCTCGGTGGCTGTTTGCCGAAACGTTTTGATGGCAGTCAACCTATGGCTTGCCAGACTGACTGGTTAGTTCAAGACTATCTTGAAGGTTCCGGAGATCGGGAACTAGCAACAACCATGGTGTTTGTGAATCTGTTGGCAAAGTTGTTGCGTGATCCGGAACTCGGAAAATTGATCGTTCCGATTGTTCCTGATGAAGCACGTACTTTTGGCATGGAGTCGCTATTTCGGCAGGCAGGAATCTACAGCCATGCCGGGCAACTGTATGAGCCGGTCGATAAGGGAAATCTGCTTTTCTATAACGAGAAAAAAACCGGAGCAATTCTCGAAGAAGGTTTAAGTGAGGCCGGTTCCATGGCGAGCTTTATCGCTGCAGGCAGTGCTTACTCCAATAACCAGGTTCAAACTATACCGTTCTATGCTTTTTACTCGATGTTCGGGTTTCAGCGGGTTGGTGATCTGATCTGGCAGGCATGTGACAGTCGGGCCCGTGGGTTTTTGATTGGAGCGACTGCCGGTCGAACAACCCTTGCAGGAGAAGGGTTGCAACATCAGGATGGTCATAGTCATGTCCTGGCTTTGGCGCCGACCAAAGTCAAAGCTTATGATCCTGCTTTTGCCTATGAATTAGCGGTTATTGTACATGAAGGTTTGACCCGGATGTACTGCCATCAGGAGGATTTGATTTACTACCTGACGGTTATGAACGAAAACTATAAAATGCCGGCAATGCCGAAACAAAAAGGTGTGCGTGAAGGAATTATCAAGGGGATGTACCGTTTTCAATCGGCACAAATAAAGGGCAAAAATTCCAAGGTTCACCTTCTCGGAAGTGGCGCGATTCTCAATGAAGTAATCAAAGCGCAAAACCTGCTTGAGGCAGATTATGGGATAGCAGCAGATGTCTGGAGTGTTACAAGTTACAAAGAACTCTATCAGGATGCCATAGATGTCGAGCGCTGGAACCTTCTTCATCCCAAAGGAAAACCTAAAAAAACTTATATCAGTCAACTGCTGGAGAAAGAAGAGGGCGTTTTTGTGGCAGCATCAGATTATATGAAAGTGTTGCCGGCTTCTGTTTCTCAATGGTTTCCCGGCCCTGTCCATTGTCTGGGTACGGATGGTTTTGGACGGAGTGACAGCCGTAGCGCATTGCGCGATTTCTTCGAAGTTGATGCTCGCTATATTGTTGTCGCTGCGCTATCTCAACTGGTTGCTACTGGGGAAATCAGCAAATCCGTTTTATCTAAAGCAATCACAAATTATAAGGTTGACCCTGAAAAACTAAACCCTCATAACGATTAAAGGAACATTATGTCTTTAGAAATTATTGTCCCTGAGGTTTCTGATGGCGTGACTGCCGGAACGGTTATTTCGATTGCGGTCGCGGTGAATGATCATGTTGAAGAGGATCAGACGTTGCTGGAGCTGGAAACCGATAAAGCTGTTGTTGCCATTCCATCCCCCGCTGCCGGAGTGATTTCCGAGATTAAAGTCGCAGAAGGGGATAATGCTGCTGTTGGCTCAGTGATTATGCTCCTGGAATCTGCTTCAACGACCGACGGGGAACCGTCATCGTCGGCAGATGTCGAGGATGAAACTTTACCGTCTGATGTCCCGGCAAAAGAGTCGGCAACGATCCAGCCGGAGGCCGAGCCATTACCTCCTGCAACGGCTGACCCGGTTTCTGATCCTGTTGACCTCACCAGTGTGCGCCGCGACAATCTTGTCGCTCCAGCGGCTCCTTCTGTCCGTCGTATTGCACGTGATCTGGGTGTTGATATCTATCAGGTGCAAGGAACAGGTGCAGGAGGACGGATTAGTGCTGAAGATGTGCGTCTGTTTGTGCGCGATACAATGCAGCGAGTTAGCGGCGGAGAATCAACAATTGCCGTTAGGGGTGAATTCCGTGGGCTCCATGCCCAACGACCGCTTCCGGATTTCAGTAAGTGGGGGGAGATTTCTCGAGAACCTTTATCCAAAGTTCGCGAACTCACTGCAGATTCGATGGGTTATGCCTGGTCAACAATTCCTATGGTTACACAGTACGATAAAGCTCGGGTGACGGAGATTGAAGAATTCCGTCGCGATTTTAACTCCGGTGTACATACTGATAATAAACTGACAATGACGGCAATTCTGGTCAAGGTTTGCGCCGCAGCCTTGAAGGCTTTTCCCCAATTTAACAGCAGTCTGGATCTTGCAAGTAAAGAGTTGATCCTGAAAAAATATATTCATGTCGGCGTTGCTGTTGATACCTCCGGTGGCTTACTGGTTCCGGTGATTCGTGATGCCAACCAGAAAGGGATTGAGTCTTTAGCGCTTGAGTTGAACCAAATGGCAGCCAAGACCCGGGAAAGAAAAATCAGCCCGGCTGACCTTGAAGGTGGAACCTTTACGATCAGTAATCTGGGTGGAATCGGTGGAACGTCATTTACCCCGATTGTGTATGCTCCTCAAGTTGCTATTCTCGGGGTATCGCGCGCAGAAACAGAGCCGCGCTGGAATGGTCAGGAATTTATCCCTGAAAAGGTCATGACCCTGTCGTTGACTTATGATCATCGCGTGATTGATGGTGCTGATGGTGCCCGCTTCCTACGCTGGATTTGTGAAGCCATTGAAAAACCTCTCAACCTGGTGATGAAAGGATAGACTGATGAACCAAACAGAACAAAACCCAGGTCATGCCGATTTGGTTATTATTGGTGCGGGACCCGGAGGGTATCATGCTGCTTTCAAGGCTGTGGAGCTAGGACTTTCTGTAACTCTGATCGATCCCGAAATGAATCCGGGCGGGGTTTGTCTCCATCGTGGCTGTATTCCTTCAAAGGCGTTGCTGCATGTTGCAAAAGTTGTTTCAGAAGCTGAAGAATCTCAACTGATAGGGGTCAGGTTTTCAAAACCAGAAATCAGTATAGAGGAGGTTCGGAGCTGGAAAAATGGGGTGGTCGAGAAATTGACGGATGGCCTGGGGGCAAAAGTTAAAAAATTGAAAATCAACTATTTGCGTGGGACCGCGCAGTTTACAGATTCTCATAGGTTAAAGGTGGCAATGGTTGATGGTACAACAACGGAGTTGGGTTTTGATCAGGCTATCCTGGCGACCGGGTCCCGACCAATCATGTTGCCGGGAATAGCAGAAGACAGTCAAAGAATTGTTGATTCGACAGGGGCGTTGGAACTTGACGATGTTCCCGAATCCCTATTGGTCATTGGCGGTGGCTATATTGGTCTGGAATTAGGTTCGGCCTATTCTGCCATGGGCAGCAAAGTGTCTGTCGTTGAAATGACCAATGGCCTGTTGCCTGGTTGTGACCGGGACCTGGTTTCGGTTTTGAAGCGTAAACTGGATAAGAAGTTTGCTGCAATTCTTCTCAACACCAAGGTTGTCGCCCTCAAAGAACAAAAAGGCTCGGTGTTGGTGACTCTCGAAGATAAACAGGGAGAACAAACGAGTAAGCGGTTTAAAAAAGTTCTGATTGCCATTGGTCGTAAACCAAATACTGAAAGCCTGGGACTTGAAAATACTTCTATCAAGAAGGATAAAAAGAATTTTATTATCGTTGATGGACAACAACGGACTGCTGAACCGCACATATTTGCTATCGGAGATATTGCCGGTGAACCGATGCTGGCACATAAGGCATACGCAGAAGCCGGTGTTGCTGTTGAGGCTGCTGCAGGCCGCAAAGCGGTTTTTGACCCCCGAGCAATACCGGCAGTTGTGTTCACTGATCCGGAAATCGCCTGGTGCGGTTTGACGGAAACAGCAGCGAGGGAACAGAAAATCAAAATTGAAACCGCAAAAATCCCCTGGCGAGGGAACGGCCGCACTTTGACTTTGGGGCGGGATGACGGGATGACAAAATTGATTGTCGACCCTGCAACTGATCGACTGCTGGGGATGGCGGTCGCCGGGCCGGGTGCCGGAGAATTAATTGCCGAAGGGGTTGTCGCCATAGAGATGGCTGCCGTCAGTGAAGACCTGCGTCAATCTATCCATCCACACCCAACTTTGTCGGAGACAATTTTTGATGCGGCACAGATGTTATTTAAGTCATGAATCTCCTGTATCTTGCCAACAAAGTTGTGAGGTCAGAAATGGGGAAGGAATATGTCTTTCCTTGTGTTGTTAAGGTCAAGGATGCAAGAGCCCTGAATCCATGTCAGGCTTACAGGCCGATACTGCTTGCTGGTGACAGGGAACACTTATGACCGAACAAAAAAGCAATCAACCTGAGAAGAAAAACACTGAGAACAAGCTGGGCACCTTCTCGGGAGTATTCACTCCGAGTATCCTGACGATCCTGGGCATTATTCTTTTTATGCGTCTAGGTTATGTGGTTGGTGCCGCCGGTCTCCGGCAGGCATTGTTGATTTTATTGATCGCTAACGCAATATCTGTGTTGACAAGTTTGTCGCTCTCAGCGATAGCAACCAATCTGACCGTACGCGGTGGCGGCGATTATTACTTGATTTCACGAACACTGGGCTTTGAATTTGGTGGTGCTCTTGGGCTGGTTCTGTTTCTGGCTCAAGCGGTGTCTATTGGTTTTTATTGTATTGGTTTTGGAGAGGTCGTCGCAGGACTCTTTGGTCGCAGTGAAATAGTCGCGCAGCTTATAGCTTTGTTTGCCATTGCAGGATTGTTTTCCTTGGCGTGGAAAGGTGCTGATTGGGCGACACGTTTCCAATATGTTGTCATGGGAATGCTCTGTCTGGCGTTACTTTCCTTTTTTATTGGTGGAGCTTTGAACTGGGATGTGGCTCTATTGCAGAACAATTGGTTGCCTGTATCCGAAGGGCCGGGATTCTGGGTTCTATTTGCCGTTTTTTTTCCGGCAGTGACGGGTTTTACCCAGGGTGTCAGTATGTCCGGAGATCTCAAAGATCCGGGGAAAAGTCTGCCGTTGGGAACCTTTCTGGCAGTTGGTGTCTCAATTCTGGTCTATTTGGCTGCGGCAGTCTTTTTTGCCGGAAATTTGTCCCAGGATGAGCTCATTGGTGATTTTCAGGCGATGAACCGGGTTGCAATTGTCCCATTCCTGATTGTCGCCGGGGTGTTTGCTGCGACCCTTTCTTCAGCAATGGCATCTTTTCTGGGGGCCCCACGGATTCTTCAGTCATTGGCAGCGGATAAAGTTTTTCCCCTTTTAAACTTTTTTGCCAAAGGGGTCGGTCCCGCAGGTAATCCGCAGCGAGCGACTATCCTTGCAGCAGTTATCGCTGTTTTGACGGTAGGCTTAGGCAACTTAAACCTGATTGCCAGTGTGGTGGCGATGTTTTTTCTGATCTCCTACGGCCTGCTCAATTATGCGACCTACTTTGAAGCCCGGGCTGCCAGCCCCTCTTTCCGACCCCGTTTCAAATGGTTTCATCAACGCGCCAGCCTTGCCGGGGCATTGATCTGTCTTGTTGTCATGCTTGCCATTGACTGGAAGTCGGGCGCCCTTGCCGTGGCGGTTCTATATATCCTCTACCAATACCTGAAGCGGACGACCAGCAAAAGCCGCTGGGCTGATAGTCAACGTTCTTACCATCTACAGCAAGTTCGTGAGCATCTGTTGCAGATTTCGCGTGATCTGGAACATCCCCGCGATTGGCGTCCACAGGTGCTGGCTTATTCCGATGATCGTGAGCGGCGTAAACGGTTACTCAAATTTTCATCTTGGATCGTTGGTAAAAGTGGGCTGGTGACTGCCGTCAGAATCCTCCAGGGGCTAGGAGTGCGGCAAATACGACTGAAAAACGAAGCTGAAAAGGAATTATATCAGGATATCGCCGACTCCGGTGTGGAAGCTTTTCCACTGGTTGTGAATGCGCCTTCTTTCGAAGTCGGAAATCAGTTATTGCTGCAATCATTCGGTATCGGGCCACTGCGAGCCAACACGATTCTGCTGAACTTTCACGGCGTGTATACGCAACGATTTTTCAGCGACCATTTGAAACGTTTTGGCCAGAATCTGCGGACCTCATTGCGGTTAGGTTACAATGTTGTCGTTCTTGATGCTTTGGAACAAGAGTGGCAGAAATTGGATCAACAACCGGAAAATGAACGTCGTATTGATATCTGGCTGCAGCCGGGGAATACAGGGTCTCTAATGCTGTTGTTGGGTTATCTTATGACCCGTTCAAGTTTCTGGCAGCATGCCCGGTTAAGGGTCCTGGTTGTGGAGCAGGATGGCAATGCAGTCACGACAAAAGAAAATTTAGTTCAGGAGCTTGACCGGGACAGGATCACGGCTGAAGCTGTTGTTGTCAAAGATTGTAGCCGAGCAACTATTATCGATTCTTCTGCCGATGCCAGTATGGTTTTTTTACCCTTGGCTTTGAAAGAAGGAAAGATTGTCGACAGCAACGGAGAGATGGCTGACAACTTGTTGCCTCATCTTCCTCTGGTCGCCTTAATCGTTGCTGCTCAAGAAATTGATTTGGATGCTGAACCGGAATCTGGTGCTGCCGGTTTGTTTGCAGATGCTGAGGATGCCCTGTCTGCAGCGCAAAAACGTCAACAAAATGTGGACGAAGAAGTGCTGGAGCTTAATGCCGATTTAGAGAAAACGCTTGCTGCCCTTATTTCTGCGCGCAAGGAAGGTGATGAAAAGAATGCAGAAATATTATATGCCGAACTCGCTAAGATCCGGCAGCAACTCGACAAGGCAACGCGGCGTTCAGCCAAAGCCGATGCAAAACTGGAGCAGGAGAAGCTGCGACTGGACAAACTCCGGGAAGAATATCACCTGAATGAATCGACAGGTGAGGATGAGGCTGATAAGACCCCGTCATGAGAGGCCGGAGAATGTCGGCGTTACAGGGAACGGAACCGCGTGGATGTTGATGGTCAGCAGATGATCTATTCAGATCTTATCAGGTCTTTTCCGGACGATGATAGCGACTCAATCTTCTTGCTTACATCTTTCCATTTCTGATGATTGAAATCAGCAGCCAGAAACCCATACAACCTGCCAACAAAAATCCTGCCATTCCGATAATCGGGATCTCTTGCCACTTGGGTGGAATGCCCGAGAGGACAATGAGACCAGAGCCAATGACCAGGGAGGCAAGAACAACAGCAAAGGACAATCGATTGCTGATCCGGTCGTGGGTCGCAAGCATTGTTTCCAAACCACGATGTTCGAATTCCATTTTGATCTTGCCCTGTCTGGTAAGTTTAAGAATTGTTCGAACTTCTCCTGGAATCTCTTTCATCAGGTGAAATAAATCTCTGCCAGAACGTGAAAACTCTTTTGATAATCGTCTTGGACTCATGCGCTCAAGGTGAATGCGCTTAATTGAAGGAGTGGCCTCTGCGATAACATCCAGGTCTGGGTCGAGGAGTCGGCCCAGACCTTCTGCTGTACTTAAAGACTTAATCATCAAAAATAAATCAGGTGAAATGGATAAATGATTTTTTGTCGCTAGATGTAACAATTGATGCAACAGCTTACCAAGATTTAATTGTTTGAGGGGGCGATAACAATGTAAGTCTATAAACTCAGCAACATCTGTTTCAAATAAGGTGATGTCCGTTATCTCATCTGATTGTGTGAGGCTAACCAGCGCTTTTGCAGTCTCTGTTTCATCCCGGCGAACAATGCCCATAAGCAGATCCGCGAAATTTTCACGGGTCTCAAGGTTAAGGCGGCCCATCATCCCAAAATCGATATAGCAAAGAACGTTATCGGGAAGAATAAAAACATTTCCGGGGTGTGGATCTGCATGGAAAAAACCATGAATGAAAATTTGTTTCATGGTTAAAATAAGTCCCCGCTTGGCAATTTTTTTTCGATCCAGATTGTGTTCCTCAAGCTGATCAATGGCAGAGGCTTTAATTCCTTGAATGTATTCCATCGTTAGAATTTTAGTTGTTGATGACTCTAGGTAAACCTTGGGAACATAAACGGTTTCGTCGTTCTTAAATTGTCTGGCAAAGCGCTCCGTATAGGCGGCTTCCAAGGTGTAATCGAGTTCTTTTCCAAGTGTCCGTGCAAACTCTTCTATGATTTTTGTGGGATGTTGAATGTCCCAGCCTTCTAGATGGTGCTCCATCAAGCCCGCCAGATGCATCATAATTTCAAGGTCAACTTCAATAATGTGCTTAATGTCAGGGCGCTGGATTTTGACAACGACCGGACTTCCGTCCAGAAGCTGTGCTTTATGAACTTGACCGATGGACGCAGCTGCTAAGGGTTGTTCCTCAAAGTTCAAATAAATTTGCTCAATTGGTTTGTGGAATTCTTTGACGATTGTTTCTTCAACTATGGAAAAGGGAACCGGAGGAACCTCATCTTGCAACTTCGTTAATTCTTGAATCAGTTCAATGGGCAACAGATCCGGTCGAGTGGAAAGGATCTGACCCATTTTCAGGAACGTAGGGCCCAATTCTTCCAGAATCATCCGTAACCGGACAGAGTGAGAAAGTCTTTCGATGTCCTCTCGGCGTTGACGAGAGATAAGCTGTAATCCGATTTCCAGATACTGATCAATCTTGAGTTCATCAACGAGGTCACCAAATCCATACTTTATCAATACCGTGAGGATTTTCCGATAGCGTTGAATATGGTGATATGTGCGGCCTATACTTCCAATTTTAAACATTGATAGGAGCTCCCTGCTGCTATTTTGACTGTTTTTTAAAAAACAATCGTCTCTGGCTGAATAAAAATTCAAGAATGGCTATCGCAAGACAGGACACGATGATCCATTTCAGGCTCCTGGGATTATGTAGCCAGAGATAAGCACAAAGGACTACCCAGGATGTAAGGCATAGCACTAAACCGGCCAAAGGTATCAGCGGTGAGATGTCAATCCGCGCACGCAATCGAAAAGCGGAAAAATTAATACTGGAGAAGACTAGAAGGAATGTTGAGCTGGCGAAGGAGGAAATATCTGTCAGATCTGACAGGTTCACAAATATA
The DNA here is from genome assembly GCF_963675815.1 of uncultured Desulfuromusa sp. NCBI lineage: Bacteria > Pseudomonadati > Thermodesulfobacteriota > Desulfuromonadia > Desulfuromonadales > Geopsychrobacteraceae > Desulfuromusa > uncultured Desulfuromusa sp. The sequence goes on along the minus strand of NZ_OY776574.1, from coordinate 543,447 downwards.
ATCGTGATCCCACTAATAATGCATAGACTGACCCAGGGAATATCTCGAGTTCGTTCTTTTATTGAAAATACGCATGGAAGAGCCTCATCTTGTGCCATAACTTTGCCGAGTCTGGCGGTCCCAAACAGGGTCGCATTAATGGCCGAAGCTGTTGATAATAATGCTCCTAAGCCAATAAGAACAAATCCCGCATGGCCAAGGAAAGGTTTAGCTGCAACGGCAAGCGCGGATTCTTTGTACTTTACGATTTGATCCGGTAGCAGGTTTCCTACCGCAACGAGAGAGACAAGAATATAAATAACAATAGTCAATAGAATGGAAAACATAATGGCTCGTGGTAGGTCACGTTGTGGGTTTTTCATATCGTTGACAGCATTCGGGATCAGCTCAAAACCTTCATATGCAACAAATATAAGAGCTGCTCCCATCAACATCCCCAGTTGTCCCTGATCGAAAACCGGGAGCAGATGATCCGTTTTTACGCTGAAAAGACCAACTGCCGCAAATAATGAAAGGATAAGAACCTTTACAATAACGATAAGATCTTCAATCCCTCCAGTTGCTTTTACACTGTAGAGATTTAGTCCAAGGAAAATTATTAATATTCCAGAGGCCAATAAGTGTTGCAGGAAGGGGCCATGGCTAGATCCACCAACGATAACAGAACCGTAAACTCCAAAAGTATAAGAATAAAGCGCCAAAGTGCCAATATACCCAGCTAAAAGAAGCCAGCCTCCCAATGCAGCAACATTTCGATGTCGGTACGCATGCTCCATATAGGTAAAGCTGCCACCCGCGGAATGAAAAGTTAATCCCAGTCGTGCATAGGACCACCCGGTCAACAGGGCGACGATTCCACCAAGTGAAAAAGCAATAGGAGCCGCATGACCCGCCAAGCCGACAGCCAGACCCAGGACGGAAAAGATGCCTCCACCAACCATGCCGCCGACTCCCATGGCAACTAACTCTTTGAATCCAAGTTTATCTTTTTGTTGTTCTTTCATCGTTGTCATCCTAGGCGAGGCCTGGCAGAAGTTTTACTATTCCAGAAGTAATCATTTGAATGCCAATAGCCGCAAGCAGCAAACCCATTATTCTGGTTGAGATATTCAATCCGGTGACACCTAATTTATCGCCGATGGGCTTTGCTAGGCTTAAGGCGATCAAAACAATGACGGCCGCAACGATGACGCTCACACTTAAGAATATCCGTCCACTCAGGTGAGCTATTTGATGAGCATCAACAATAACCAGACTAATAGCACCTGGACCTGCCATCAGTGGAATAGCGAGGGGGACAACAGCGATACTCTCTTTATCGTTAGCTTCTTCTGCCTCATGGGGTGTTTGTTGTGTATGGCTTTGTTTGGCATGCAACATGGATATTGCCATTAAGAGAATAAGCAGCCCCCCTCCAGTTCGGAATGCCGGGATACTAATCCCAAAAAAATTCAAAATTGTTTCCCCTGCCCAGATTGACAGCAATAAAATCATGGCAACAGCGAATGAACTGGTACGCGCGATTTTGCGGTATTCTGCTGCGGTTTTATCCCCACAAAGTGACAGGAAAATTGGAATAGCACCTAAAGGGTTGATAATTGCGAGCAAACCGACCAAGGCTTTGGCATAAAGAGTGTATTCAGACAATGTTTAATTCCTATTCAGGTCAATGACCGGATATCCTGAAAATAAGCAATCCAGGCTTTTAATACAGACTTATCTTAACGTTGTGTTGATTGAGCTATATTTCCTTGGTTCTCCCTTGCAATTCCGCATGGATTGCTAGAATTCGATAGTTTTCTTATTTTAATCCTTGTTATGATTCTGACAATCAAAAATTCGCATGCAAAGGAATTAAAAAGATACAATGGAATCTTTCATCCAACATTACGGCTACCTTGCCATTCTGCTTGGAACCTTTCTTGAGGGAGAAACCATCCTTGTTCTTTCTGGTTTTGCTGCTCATCGCGGATACTTGCATCTTCCTTGGGTGATTACTGCCGCCTTCCTCGGGACTCTCTTAGGTGATCAGCTTTTTTTCTATCTTGGTCGTCGGCACAGTGAATATTTATTGAAGCGTCGCCCTCACTGGAGACTCCGCTTGGAACGCACCCGGAGATTGATTCATAGTTACCGAATTTTACTGATTCTGGGTTTCCGTTTTCTTTACGGTTTACGTACTATTACCCCTTTTGCTCTAGGGATGAGTCAGGTTTCCTGGCAGCTGTTTCTTCCCCTCAATATCCTTGGAGCCGCAATCTGGGCTGTATGCTTTGGTTGTGCTGGATATCTGTTTGGTCACGCCGTGGAAATTTTTTTAGGAGATGTCAAACAGTACGAATACTGGTTGTTTTCTGTTTTGGCCGGCGGCGGGTGTATTTTCTGGATTATTCATCGAATCCGACATAAGTCTTAAAAAGAAGCCGCTGAAATTCAGAAAAACCTTGAGACCGCTAGTCCTGATCATGATGCCACGATCCTGTAATGTTGCGTGCCAAAGATTCCTGTCAATCTGTTTCCTGGAGACAATTGATCCTTGACCCTTAGAGCACCGGTGCCATCATGCGAACAATTCCTTCAAGCAGATCGCGGAACAGGCCCACTTCCTTAATGCCATACCGACAACTCCGGATCAGGTTTTCAGTCCATTCTTCTATCTGCTTGATTTCTGCTTGGCTATAGACCAGTAGACCGGTTTCGTAGTTGAGAAACAGGCTCCGCATATCAAAGTTGGCTGAGCCAATGACCGCGATGGATGCATCAACCAAGAGAGCTTTTCCATGTAGCATACCGCCTTGATAGAGTAAAATTTGTCCACCTGCCCGCTGTAAATCACGTAAATAAGGACCACGCACCATGTCAGCTAATTGGTGATTCGAAATTTCTGGTAATATGACCCGGACATCAACCCCGCGGTGTGCTGCGAGATGTAATGCTTGCGCCAAAGCGTCGTCAGGAATGAAATAAGGAGTGATAATCCAGAGACGGTCTTTGGCCTGAAATACTGCTGAAATCAGAGCTGAATAGAGGGGGTCACCGCTGACATCGGGGCCGGAAGGGACAACTTGAAGTGTCGCATCTCCGACGACCGGAAAAGTCATCTTTGTCGACTTTAAGGTTGGACTGGATAATTGTTCTCCTGTGGCAAACTTCCAGTCAGAACTAAAAATATCTATATAATGTTTGGTCGCAGGTCCCTCCAAGATAAAAGAGAGATCGCGCCAGCGATGTGGATCATGAGTCGGACCAATATACTCGTTTGCAATGTTGGTCCCCCCGGCCCAAGTGTAGCGGCTATCAGCAATGACGGATTTACGATGGTTGCGCAAGTTGGTGCGACCACGAAAGGGCCGATGTATAACTGGCATAAAGTAGGCGGTTTTCCCTCCAGCGGCGATTAAATGATTTAGGTGTTTTTTATTCGTGTGGAGGGAACCGACGCCATCGAGTAAGACCCGGATTTCGACGCCTGAAGCTGCGCGGCGGGAGAGTCGATCAATAATATCCCGGCCAACCTGATCTGGATGCAGAATAAATGTACTGACCCAGAGACTTGTTGTTGCCCGTTCAATTATTTCTACCAGAGCAGCATAACTCTCCTCACCAGAGGGTAGCAGTTTCAATTGATTGCCGGTCACCGCACCGGGAAGACCATAAGAACGCATCAAACGATCAATATCAGGAATCACCTCTGGTCGTGCCAAAGATTGTTCCGGGAGGTGTAGATCTGTTTTGCTCGCTGCTAACTTCCTCATCTTACGACCACCCAGCATCAGATACAGAGGAATTCCTAAATAGGGTATCAGGACGATACTTAACAACCAAGCCATGGATCCCGCTGGTGAATGGCGTTGACGAATCATCTGGGCAATGACCGGAATGGCCAATAAAAAACCAAGCAGCAGCACAACATGGGTTAATAGCCAAGACATCAACATACGAATCCTAGGTCGAGAGAAAGATAAAAGTACTTCCAATCCTGATTATTTTATAAAAACCCCTTTGATGCCACCGCTGATTAAAGAGGTGACATTTGTCAGAATACGAGGCAATGCCAAACCGCCCGGGCAGGCCAGGTATCTGGGAGACCAGACCGGTTTGTATTTCTGTTTATACTCCCTGAGTCCTTCAAAATTGTAGAAATGCTCACCCTTACTGAAGATAATTGACCCTATCCTGTTCCATAATGGCGCAAAAGATCTGTTTTCCAACCCTGATAACGGGGCCATACCGAGATTAAAAGATTGATAACCTTGTTCCTTTCCCCACAACATCAAGTTTGTGAACAGGTAGTCCATAATGCTGCGTGGAGCCTCAGGACTGTAACGCATAAGGTCAATTGAAAGCTCTTCTTGACTGGCTCCCATCCACAGATTGGCGAAAGCGACAATCTCTTCTTCTTGTCTGACTATAGCAACGGGAAAATTCAACAAATAGCTTTCATCGAAGAAGCCCAGAGAAAAACCTTTTTCCCGAACACTTTTTTCTTTAAGCCAGATATCAGATATGCGACGTAATTCCGGCAGGATTTCACTGGTTCTGTCTGCCGGGTAAACCTCAAAAGAACTCCCTTCTTTATTTAGCCGTCGATAGATATAGCGTAATCCTTTGCGTTCTGATCCCTCCAGTGAGAAATTTATCAGAGGAACACTTGCCTGCTCTCCAAGCTTTAATAATGTGAGACCCATATCGAGATAAACGGGCAGCATATGGGTACCGACTTCGTAAAAAATTGTTTGTCCACCGTGTCGCTCCACCAGCTCACGGTATGACCAGGCTAGAGAATTAGCCTCTTCAGGGGGGCCGATTGGGTCACCCATAGCGATCCATGAGTTTCCTTCCACGCCGTACATGATAAAGCTGTTTTGCTGCTCATTAAACAACAGAGTTTTATCACCAAGCAAGGCAAGGTTGGCTTCGGTCGCAGGGGATTGGCTGATAATCTGTTTTGCCCTGATCAATTCATCTGGTCCCGGCTCAGTTGGATCTTCAGGTGTTGTTCGCAGCAGTCTTGCAATGGCCAGGGCGAGGAGGAGAATAACAGACCCGACAGTGGCACGCAGAAATCTTGGAGCACCACCATGAAGAGTAAACTGCCACCAGAGTTGACTGGAATAGTCGACATGCTTGTAAGTGAAAATCCCAAGCCAGATCGAACTTCCCAGAATCAATAGAACAGCAACATTCCAACCCGGAGTAAAGGTTTCATTGAAGAGTGAAGCCTTGCGATAAAAATGTGATCGACAGGGCAGTAGCGCTATCAGCATAAGTCCCAGCAAGATTGATTCTTCGTAGTTTCCACCTTTAAGAAGAGCCAATAGACTACTGGTTCCGAGAAGAATTGCGGCCAAGACATAAGCGGCATCAAGGCGTCGTTGCAGTCCTCGGGCCAGCAACAAAAGACCAATCCCGATGAGGCTACTGAGAAAATGTGATAATTCTATGACCGGCAGGGATAGAACTTCTTTGATTCCGTTCAGACGCCCCGGAGCCACCGGAGTGACGCCGGAGAACAGAAGAACAGCACCAGATGTCAAGGTTGTTGCCGCTAGAAGGTGTGGGATTGCAGTGCGACCGAATTGCCCGGCAAAGAGAATCGCCTTTGAAACTTGAGTTTTTTTCTGCAGGAGTTCTCCTCCGCCGAGCAGCAAAGCGGCAAGAGTCAGAGGTAACAGATAATAAATACCTCGATAGATCAACATGGATCCAAGAAGCATATCAGCCGGGATACTGGGAGCAGAGAGCAGAATCATTGATTCGAAGACTCCCAATCCTCCCGGGACGTGGCTGATCAATGCCACAACCTGAGCTAAGAGAAAGATCCCGAGGAATTGAAAAAAGGATATCCCGATGTGTTCAGGCAAGAGGACATAAAGAACACATCCGGCCAGCATCCAGTCAAGAGAGCCGATGAGTAGCTGCGTCCAGGCTACAGCGATTGAAGGAAGGCGTAGCTCCCAGTTCCGGAAATGAAAGGGGGTTTTTCTGAACAGGACAATCAGCAAATAGCTGCCAACCAGAGAGGCCAGAACGTAGCCAAGCGGGCGAGTTGAGTGGATGGGGAAATGTTTCAGGATTGGGATTGATAAAGGCTCGACAATAAATATGATGCTGCCGATTGTGCCAATGCCCAACCAAAAAGTCAGTACTGTAAAGGCAACCAGACGGGCAATACGTTCCGCTGATAAGCCCCATGAGGAATAGAGGCGATAGCGGATTGATCCTGAAGTTAAAAGAGATAATCCAATTGTATTACTGAAGGCGTAACTGATAAAAGACGCAAGGGTCACTTTCGCGATTCCAATTGGATTTTTGATATACCTGATTGCCAAATGATCGTAACCGGTCATGATCAGGTAGCTTAATATCGTTAAGCCAATGGCCATGGCAATACGTGAAGATGAGATCGACTTGAGTTGCTGCAGGATGTGATGGTAGTGAAATTCTTGTAGTGAGTCGTGCAATATCCATATTGCACCTGAAAAAAGAATCAGAATGATGAAAGGCAGTACCTTGTGGGGTATTGAGGATCGTTGCTTTAACACTTTTATATGTCCTCGGTTTCTTTGCTGAGAAGGATTGATGTCGTGTTCAAAAAATCATCAAAGTTTGAATATAACCATATCAAACTTTCAAATTTGAAAAATGTTAATCATGATCATCTTCGTTGCTTGTCGGGATAGCCAGAAAATTTCCTATCAATCTGTTGATTTCACGGGCATGGGTAAAGATAGTTAAATGTCCACCATCGGGGACGATAGCTAGTTTTCCGTTTGCCAACCTGCTGGCCATTTTTTCTGTATGATCAAGTGTGATCAGGTCATGTTCACCAACAACGACAAGGACTGGATTTTTTATTTTACGCAGATCTGCTGCTGTCAGGTGGGGACCGCTCTGCCATAATGTCCTGATGCTTGTTTCAAGTTTATCAAGACGATCGCCCGCACCAGTCCACCAGCGGTAAAACCAGTAGGTCAGTCCGCTGCTTCTTTCCTGACCGTTCATCTGTGCTTCGGTTGTGAGCCCGGAAGGATCTGAGTTGCCGCTGATAGCAATGATTCGGTGTACTCTTTGTGGCCAGACAAGGGCGAGCTGCAAAGCCGTGTTGGCTCCGTCACTCCAGCCAATGACGTCCGTCTTCTGGATGCTGAGTTGATCGAGGACCTGGATTGTATCATCAGCCATTAAATGATAACTCAGTTCAGAATCACCAAGATCTGAGTCTCCATGTCCCCGAGTGTCCAGCAAAATGACCTGTCGACCAGAATTTACCAACCAGGGGATTTGAGAGAACCAGATGAACCTGTGGCTTAATCCCCCATGAAGGAGCAGTATTGGTGAGCCGGATCCATAGGAGACATAGTGAATGTTGGCATCTCTTGAAGTGATATTTCCTTCTGAAATGACGGATTTTGGAGTTGTCTTCCACCAGAGATAGTACACCAGGTTTCTTGTTACCGGCTGTAACAGAAAAAAACCGACTAACAATATGATCAGTACAATACTTGAAGAAATAAAAAAGGGTTTCATCTTATGTTATGCCTCAGTCCCCTGTGATCTAAAACTTTATACAACGAGACAGAAACAGTCGCCGGAAAAGTTTCCTGAAGGCCCTAATTGATTTTTTCGGATGACTTGGCAGATGGAAGAAAACTTAAATCTGCTCACAAAAGGGCCTGTAAAAAATTCAATGTGAATTCGATTTTTCGGTTAGTTTTCAGGAGTGATGTGTCAATAGTCTTCAAGAGTATGATTGCCATTGCTTATCTACTTTTTTATAAATTAAACTTCTATCCATCTCTTCAAGCGACTGACAGCCTGATGCGGCCAATAATTCCAGAAAATCTCCAAGTATGTTCTTATGGTAGTTCCTGACTCTTTTCCATTTTTCTGCAACAACCAAACCTCTTACAAGTTTTGGGTTATTCGTAGCGACTCCTGTAGGACACTCATTCGTATTACATTTCAAGGCTTGTATACAGCCCAAGGCCAGCATCATACCACGAGCGGAATTACAAACATCCGCCCCGAGACAAAGAGCTTTGAAGATATCAAATGCTGTAAATATCTTAGTAGCAGTTATAATCTTTATTTCTTTTTTTAGCTTGTAAGCATGGAGTGTATCGACGACAAAAATCAAAGCATCTTCCCAAGGCATACCGACGTAGTTTGAGAAATCGATAGGAGCGGCACCTGTGCCACCTTCTGCACCGTCCACAGTGATGAAATCCGGCTTTATGCCTGTCTCCACCATTTTCTCACATATTTCGATAAATTCTTGTTTACTTCCTACAGCAAGCTTGAAGCCAACAGGTTTTCCGTTAGATAATACTCTCAATTGCTGAACAAACTGTAATAACCCTTCTGCATCACTAAAAGCTGAATGACCAGGGGGGGAAAGAACATCTGTATGTGGTGGAACACCCCTTATTTCAGCAATTTCCTGATTATTTTTAGCTGCGGGAAGGACACCACCATGACCAGGTTTTGCTCCTTGTGAGATTTTGATCTCAATCATTTTTACAGCTTCTGAATTTGCTTTTTCTTTGAATTTTTCCGCATCAAACTTACCTTCGTTTGTGCGACAACCAAAATAACCTGTCCCGATTTCCCACACGAGATCCCCACCTTGTAAATGGTATTTTGAGATACCCCCTTCACCTGTATCGTGAAAAAAGTTACCCGCTTTAGCCCCCAGATTTAACGCCTGGATGGCATTTTGGCTCAAAGCTCCATAACTCATGGCTGAAATATTAAAGATGCTGGCACTATAAGGCTGTTGGCAACTTTTTCCTCCAATGGTAACTCGTGGAGGTGTTTTCATTTTCATAGCGGGATAAATACTGTGCTGCATCCATTTATAATTATCATCATATACATCGAGTTCTGTGCCAAATGGGTGTGTTTCGTTTTGTTCTTTGGCTCGCTCGTAGATGTAACTGCGGTGATTCTTATCAATGGGTTTGCCATCAGTATCGGATTCTACGAAATATTGATGAATTTCAGGACCGATCATTTCCAATAAGTAACGAATATGACCTATAACAGGAAAGTTTCTAAGAATCGTATGTTTTTTCTGAAATAAATCATAGAACCCCAGCAATAGGAGAAAAACTACCAGAACAATAAAGCCTGGTAACGGCCATATAATAATACCGATGAGTACGACAAAAATTAGCAGGGCAATGATTGTAAATTTAATAGTTTCTTTCATGATGTTTATAATAATTCTCTTAGGTATTTTAAATCACTCTTGGTTGTCCCTACTATTTTTGCCATCTCCACAAAATGCTATCACTTGTCGATTGGGGAGCGATAAGCTGGCACCTATGGCCATAGGCATGGCATTAGCCATAGATCCATGATTAACCGAACCAGTAAGGTAACGATTTGTTCCCGCTTTTAAGTAACGCGCAGCCCATACGGCACTCATTCCTGTATCAACCGTAAAGATTGTATCATCATCTGCCAATTTATCGACCAGATAAGCTACATATTCCGGATGAATTAGTTTTTCAGGTTTTTTATCTCTAACATAAGGTTTTGTTGAAGTCGGCATGATTCTGGATCCAGAAGCGGACCTCGCGCATAAAAATATACAAAATTTGAACATCTTCAAGAATGTCAATTTGAACAAGGTGTTCCTGATCATCAACAAGGCAGATGACATCAAAGACATCCCCGGGACCGAGGAGTAAAAAAGCAAATTCCCGACCGGTGTCAGGGTTGATCTGGGAGATTTTTATCCGCCCGGAGACAATGACATAAAAATACTTCATCGTATTGAATTTCACTTCTGCCGGGAAGTCTTTAGGCAGTGTCATCCTTTTTCTCGACAGAGCTGCGACCATCTGCCTGAGTGTCTCTTCATCAATAGATTTAAAAAGTGTCGCCTGCTTGAGAATTGTATAATCACGAGAGCTAGAGAGATGTTTTGACTTCAAATCAAAGGTCCCTTTATCAGTCAATCAGTAGATAGGTGAGTCGGAAAGCAGAATAAACTCATGTTTTGTTCAGTTCTTCAAATGTTGTTTGTAGAACAGGTGTAATAAATAATACACACTGAGGCTAAGATAGAGAGTCTTTAATAAATGGCGTTTTCTCGTTGGATGTTGCATGAAGTGCCAATTTTATCTCAAAAACGGCCCGGAGAATCTCGTCCATACTTTGACTAAGGCGGTGGTCGTCATTGACCGCCCTCAACCTGTTTCCGAAGCGCCGACTGACGTCTATGGGAACCACATCATCCTGGATTCCGTGGATGACGAGAGTTGGGGGTAAATTTTTTAAATTCAGGTTTTTAGCCGCAGGCCGATGAATAGCTGGAGCACAGAGAACCAAACCTGAAACCTGTTCGGGGCAACGCTTTTGCAGGAGCAATGCTATTAAGCCTCCCATACTTGAACCAACAACCAGAAAGGGGCCTGTTTCAGATCTGATCTCTTGTTCAATGATTCTCAGGCGTTCCATTTCATCTTTTACACCACTGCAATCTGGAGAAATAACTTCTGCAAACATCTTTTTCAATGCTTGGTACTTGCTTCCATGTGGTCCTGATTCGAGTCCGTGAAGAAACAAAATTTTCATGGCTGTCTAAAACCTCCAATCATCAAATTGTTCAGCAAGAGGTGATAATGAATGTCATCTCTCTTTTCGTCAAGGTTTGCTTTATCAGATACCTGGAAGGCTCCCGGAAGTTGAAAATCTGAAATAATCTTGACACCTTTAAAACAAACAATCCATACTGACTGAATGTTCACTCCGGGGAGGATTGCTATGTCAAACACTGGTAAAAGTAAATCTGATGCCATTTTGCAGGCAGCGTTGACGCTGTTTGCTGAAAATGGTTTTCACTGCGCTCCTGTTTCGCAGCTGGCAGGTTTGGCCAAGGTTGGTGTCGGAAGTATTTATCGCTATTTCAAGGATAAGGACGAGTTGATTCATGCCGTTTCGGAAAAAGTAGAGCAAGAAGTTCAGGCAGCTTTGATCGAAAATCTTGATAACTCTCTTCCGGACCGGCAGCGATTCATCCAACTCATCACTCGTTTGATAAACTATCTGAACCGGCATCCCCAGGAATTCAAATTCCTTGAACAATATTACAGCTCACCCTACGGCGTTGATAAAAAACACGCGAAATTTTTGCATCAGGACACAAATGAAGAATTGAATCCTTTTTTAACGTTCTTTGCCAAGTCCGAAGGGGGGGTGGTCAAAAAAATGCCCCTGCCTTTATATCTGGCCATGACTTTCGGACCGGTTGTTTTTCTCCTGCGTGATTCAATTTCCGGGCTTGTAACCATGGACCAAAAGCTGATCGAGCAGACCGCCGAAGCTTGCTGGGATGCCATCAAAGCATAAATCGAGTGTCATGTGGAGAAAAGACCTGTGCAGCAATAAAGCATGAAAGTATAAATTCGAAGCTTCTAACTTAGATAACATTTCAATTTTTGGAGGATTGACTAATGCGACCCGCTACAATTCTACATAAACCGTCTCAATGGACCTTAATACTCATCGTCTTGGCGGCGGTGTTCCTCTCCGGTTGCGACAGTAAGCCTGAAGCGACAGTGCAAAAGCAATTGCCGCAAGTTTCATTCGTGACCATGCAGCCGGAAGCACTTATGCTCTCTACCAAATTACCGGGACGTACTTCCGCCTTTCGGGTTGCCGAAATTCGTCCGCAGGTCAGTGGTTTGATTCAGAAACGCCTCTTTACTGAAGGTTCCAAAGTTCAGGCCGGTCAGATCCTTTACCAGATTGATCCCGCACCTTTTCAGGCTGCTCTCGACAATGCAGCAGCTACGGTCACAGCAGCACAAAAAAATGTTGAACAGGCTCAAGCAGCATTACAGGCAAGCATAGCCAACGTGACCCGCCAGAAAGCGACGCTTGCATTGGCACGCCATAATCGTGTGCGTTTCGAGGAGACTTATAAAAGCCGGGCTGTCTCTGCAACACAGCGTGACCAGGCGGTCACGGAAGCAGAAGTGGCCGAAGCGACACTGATGGCCGCTGTTGCCCAGGAAGAAAGGGATCGCCAGGCAATTGCCGCTGCCCAAGCGGCTGTTCAACAGGCAAAAGCTGCACAGAAAATCGCCCGTATCAATCTGAACTATACTCAGGTGACGGCTCCGATTTCCGGTCGTATCGGTAAATCGAATGTGACCGATGGGGCAATTGTCACTGCTTATCAGCCAGCTCCTCTGGCGACTGTTCAACAGCTTGATCCTATTTACGCCGATGTCCCGCAATCGACCATTGACTTGCTGGGGCTCAAACGTCGGCTGAAAAATGGTCAACTGCAGCATGGAGTTGACCAGAATCAGGTCGAGTTGGTCCAAGAAGACGGAACCCCTTATCCTTTGCAGGGAACTTTGCAATTCAGTGATGTCACTGTTGACCCGACAACCGGTTCAGTTACCTTGCGAGCGATTTTTCCCAACCCTGACGATGTCCTGCTACCAGGAATGTTTGTCCATACCGTGGTTAAGGAAGGAGTTAACGACCAGGCCCTGCTTATTCCTCAGCAAGGGGTTTCGCGCGATCCAAAAGGCAATCCTTATGCATTGATTGTCGATAGCGACAGCAAGGCTGCCTTTCGCCCACTAGTTCTGGATCGTGCCATTGGTGATCAGTGGCTGCTTTCAAGCGGTCTCGCCGCAGGCGATCAAGTCATTGTTGAAGGTCTGCTGATGCTGCGGCCCGGTACCCCGGTGAAGGCGGTCCCATTCCAGAGCGGCACTTCTGAGGCCCCTCAGTCATCTGCATCAGCGAAATAACGGAGGAGACCGATGCTATCCAGATTTTTTCTCGCACGCCCGGTCTTTGCCTGGGTTATTGCCATTATCATGATGACCGCTGGTGGATTGGCAATCTACAACCTGCCGATTGCCCAGTACCCGCCTATCGCTCCTCCGGCCATTGCTATTGATTCCTTTTTTCCGGGGGCCTCAGGCGAAACTGTTGAAAATACAGTGACCCAGATCATTGAGCAGAAGATGACCGGGTTGGACGATATGCTGTATATTTCCGGGACCAGCTCATCATCGGGTGCTTCTCGAGTTGAATTAACCTTTGCTCCCGGAACCGATCCGGATGTTGCCTGGTCGAAAGTGCAGAACAAGCTGCAACTTGCCATGGCCAGTTTGCCTGATGTAGTGCAGCGTTCAGGAGTCAAAGTTAGCAAATCGACCCGGAACTATTTGATGATTGTTGGTTTGACGTCCGAAGATGGCAGTATGGACGGCAATGATTTGCGCGATTACGCACAATCCAGCCTGGAAAAAATTCTTTCACGAGTGCCGGGGGTTGGTGAAGTCCAGAATTTCGGCTCTCAATATGCCATGCGTGTCTGGATCAACCCCAGCAAAATGACCAGCTATAATTTGACGATGGAAGACGTCATCCTGGCTCTCAAGGCTTATAACGTCGAAGTTTCCGCCGGTCAATTAGGTGGCGCACCAGCCATGAAGGGGCAGCGTTTGAATGCTGCAATTATTGTCCAGCATTTACTCCAGACTCCCGAAGAATTTGCCGCTATCCCGATTCGTACCAATCCGGATGGTTCTGTTGTGCGTATCAAAGATGTTGGCCGTACGGAACTGGGAAGCGAGCGTGATGATATTATTGCCAACTATAACGGCAGGCCCGCTGCTGCTATGGCTATCCGGCAGGCTGCCGGGGCCAATGCTTTGAAGACTGCTGAGGCCGTTAAACAAAAGTTGGAGGAAATGAGTCAATATTTCCCCCCGGGCATGAAGGTCATCTATCCTTATGATACCACCCCGTTTACCGAAGTGGCCATTGACGAAGTTGTCAAAACCTTGTTTGAAGCGGTTATCCTCGTTTTTGTCGTCATGTATCTTTTTATGGGGACGTTTCGTGCAACTCTGATTCCAACTATTGCGGTGCCGGTTGTTCTGCTGGGCACTTTCGGAATTCTTGGATTGTTCGGATTTTCCATCAATATGTTGACGATGTTCGCTATGGTTCTGGCGATCGGGCTTTTGGTCGATGATGCCATCGTCGTTGTTGAGAATGTCGAGCGGATTATGGCTGAAGAAGGGCTGTCTCCGCGTGAAGCGACAGCTCGGTCGATGAATGAGATCACCAGCGCCTTGATTGGTATCGGTTTGGTCTTGTCGGCGGTTTTCGGACCGATGGCGTTTTTCCCGGGATCCACCGGAGTTATTTACAGGCAATTTTCCGTCACCGTTATCTCGTCCATGATGTTATCGGTTGTTGTTGCTCTGATACTGACACCTGTGTTATGCGCTACGATGCTGAAGCCAATCCCCAAGGGACACGAACCTTCAGATGGGGCCATCCGCTTCCTGCGACCTTTTTTCCGTTGGTTCGACCGGCGTTTTTTCGGCGCTCGTGATCTCTATGTGCGTTGGGTTGGTCGGGTTTTGGCTAAAAAGTTACGTTATCTTGCGCTTTTCCTCGTTATTGTCGTGTCTATGGGCTATCTGTTTCAGCGTATGCCGACATCCTATATCCCGGATGAGGACCAGGGAATATTAATGGTTCAGGCGATGCTGCCCTCGGGTTCAACTTTGGAACAAAGTGCCGCTGTGGCGAATAAAGTTAAGGATTATTTCCTCGAACAGGAAAAGGAAGGGGTTGAATCGATCATTACCGTCGCCGGTATGAGTTTTGGTGGCGAAGGGCAGAATATGGCTCTGGGATTTGTCAAACTCAAAGATTGGAAACTGCGTCAGAGTCCGGATCTTAAAGTTGGGGCCATTTCCGGGAGGGCGATGCGGGCTTTTTCCCAGATAACCGAGGCGATGGTTTTTGCTTTTGCACCACCGCCGGTTATCGAGCTGGGAATGGCGACCGGATTTGACCTGCAACTGCAGGATCGTGGTGGTCTGGGCCATGGAAAACTGATGGATGCGCGTAATCAACTCCTCGGTATGGCCGCACAGGATCCACGGCTGACCAGAGTTCGCCCGAATGGCATGAGCGATGTAGCTGAATATTATGTCGATATCGACTGGGACAAGGCCGGGGCACTGGGACTTTCCATTAATTCCATTCACAATACAATATCCGCCGCCTTCGGTAGCGTTTATGTGAATGATTTTATTCAGGCAGGCAGGGTCAAGAAAGTTTATGCTCAGGTTGATGCCCCCTACCGCATGTTGCCGCAGGATTTGGAGAAACTGTATGTGCGTAACAATGTCGGGAAAATGGTGCCGTTTTCTTCTTTTGCTTCCGGCCGTTGGGGAACGGGTTCACCCAAGCTGGAACGTTACAATGCTTTTCCGTCGATCAACATCTGGGGTGAACCGGCTCCTGGACGCAGCTCCGGTGAAGCTATGGCGGCTATGGAAGAAATGATCGCCAAGCTGCCGCAGGGAATCGGCTTCGACTGGACCGGACTGTCCTATCAGGAACGACAGAGCGGCTCTCAAGCCCCCCTGCTGTATGCTTTTTCTATTTTTGTTATCTTTCTTTGTCTGGCAGCTCTTTACGAGAGTTGGCCGATCCCGATTGCCATTCTGATGACTCTGCCTCTTGGGGTTATCGGTGGAGTCATAGCATCCTCAATGAGAGGCATGCCCAACGATGTCTATTTTCAGATCGGCTTACTGACCACCTTGGGCCTGACAACCAAGAATGCAATCCTTATTGTCCAATTTGCTCGTGCACGGGTTGACGAAGGAGTCGGCTTGGTCGAAGCAACCATGGAAGCTGCCAAATTGAGATTGCGTCCTATTATCATGACCTCATTGGCTTTCGGTTTTGGTATTCTTCCCCTCGCTCTTGCCAGCGGTGCCGGATCGGGAGCGCAAAGAGCTATAGGTACCGGTGTTATAGGCGGTACGATCACTTCTACTTTTCTGGTGACCCTGTTTGCTCCACTTTTTTATGTCATAATCTATAAAGCCATGGGGAAGCACAGAAAGAATGTGACAATGGGACATGTTGAAAAAAGTTCTTCCAAGGAGCAAGAACATGAGTAAGCAACTATTCTTTCTATTAATTGGAATGACTCTCGTTTTGGGTGGCTGTTCCCTGGCTCCTGAATACATTCAGCCCATTGCACCGATGCAGGCGGAATGGCCGCAAGGTGAAGCCTATCAGTCCGTGCAGACAACTGCAGAATTTCCGGTTGTTACCGAGCTGGGAAGACAGGAGTTTTTTACCGACATCCAATTACAACAAATCATGGAATTGGCGTTAAAAAACAACCGGGATCTACGGCTTGCCGCTCTGAACGTCGAACGGGCGAGAGCATTGTATGGCATTCAACGAGCGGAGTTGTTTCCAGCTGTCAACGTGGTTGGTGTCGGGAGCAAGCAACGAAACTCCGCTGATCTGACGACCCCGGGTAATCCGCAAACTGTGGAACAATACGGAGTTAACCTGGGGGTTGCAGCATGGGAGATTGATTTCTTCGGGCGGCTTCGCAATCTCAAGGATCAGGCTCTGGAAGCATATCTGGCGACTGATGAAGCCAGGCGCAGTACGCAGATCGCGTTGGTGGGCGAAATTGCTAAAGCCTACCTGACGCTGGCTGCTGATGAGGAAAATCGCAAGCTGTCCCAGATGACGTTGGCAGCTCAACAAGATTCTTATTCTTTGATTCAGAAAAGTTATGATGCCGGGATCGTCACCGAACTTGAGCTGCGTCAGGCTCAGATTCCTTTGGAGGTCGCTCGGGGAGATATCGCACGCTACACACAACTTGTAGCGCAGGACAAAAATGCCCTTAATCTGCTGGTTGGTGAAACCGTTTTGGAAGAATTGCTGCCGCAGGACCTGAGCAGTATCACACCTCCCCGAGAAATTTCAGCAGGTTTGAACTCCGAAATTCTGCTGCAGCGACCCGATATTCTGGCGGCGGAACACCAACTTAAAGGAGCTTATGCCTCAATCGGAGCGGCTCGGGCAGCTTTTTTTCCACGGATTTCACTGACGACCACAGTCGGGACTGCAAGCGACGAACTCTCCGGTCTTTTCGGTTCCGGAACGGATACCTGGTCGTTTGCTCCACAGATCAGCGCACCGATTTTTGATGCCCGCACCTGGGCTGCTTACCGAGTCAGCAAAACGGATCGTGAGATTGCCCTGACCCAGTATGAAAAGGCGATTCAGACGGCTTTCAGGGATGTTGCAGATACCCTGGCGGTTCAGGGAACCATCGACCAGCAACTTTTAGCCCAGCAAGCGTTGGTGACTGCCTTGGCCGAAACTTATCGCCTTTCTGAAATACGCTATACCCAAGGACTCGACAGTTATCTGGGAGTTCTTAATGCTCAGACCTCCCGGATTTCCGCCGAACAGGGGCTCATTACCCTGCGCTTAACCAAGTTTGCAAATCGAGTGCGACTTTATACGATATTAGGAGTTGGTGCCACGAGGTAGGGGAAGCGGGGGGGGGATGGTTGGTGGCAGGAAATACAAAGATTTCTGCATTGGGTGCAGTGTCTTTTCAGAGGTTGCCGGTTATGAGCAGTGTTCCTGCAATCAGAGCCAATACAACCCGGTAATAACCAAAAAGTGCGAGTCCGTGGCGGTTAAGATAGCTGACCATCCATTTGACGGAAAGAATAGCGGCAAGAAATGCGAAGATAACACCGACAGCCAGGGATAGAGCATCAAAGGTTTGCAGCATAATTTGCCCATGTTTCAGGGCATCGTAGCCGGTAGCGGCACTGAGAGTGATCAGTCCGAGCAGGAAGCTGAATTCTACCGCTGCGGAAAGAGAGAGTCCGACCAGCAATCCCCCGACGATGGTGACCAGACTCCGGCTGACCCCGGGCCACATGGCAATACACTGAATAAAGCCGATGATCAGAGCCATTTGCCAGGTTAATGCGACAATGGATCGTCCACTTTCGGCACGGTGACTGTTTCTTTTCTGATTCCAGCGACTGACTGCGAGGATAGCTAAGCCGCCAACAAACCAGGCAATAACGACCGGCCAGGTGCCGAAAAGATAGGATTTTATCAGCTTGTTGAAAAGTAGCCCGATGACTGCAGCGGGAAGAAAACCGGCGATGATATTGAAGAACAGTTTTCGCCCCTCGGGATCTTTCCCTGAGAGCCCGCGCACCATTTGTCTGACCCTGCGGAAATACAATCCCAGAACGGCAATAATTGCTCCGATCTGAATGCAGATAGTATAAGCGTCTGTTGCTTCTTTGATTGCCGCACGCTGTTCGACTGTTGCTGCGCTATTCTCACCAATCCCCATGACGCGCTGAGCCAGAAGCAAATGTCCGGTAGAGCTGACCGGCAGATATTCCGTGAGTCCTTCGACAATGCCAAGAATGGTTGCCTGCCCCAGAGTGAGAATCTGCTTTTCCGGATTGTTTGGCGCGGTGGCAACGTTTTGGTTTGCAATGCTGTTGCTTCCCGAAAAAATAAAACAGCAGGTAACCAGCAAACAGACAATGAGATAATTTCTGTGCAGCATAATTTCTTGTCCCGACGGTTTTTGTGAAAAACGAAAGCTCTGAGCGGCGCGGCCAAAATTCAGGGTAAGTTACCATGGTTATCAAAAACAGTACAGTCGCGCTTGGAGGTTATTGATGATGTTGATCAGGGAATTATAAGAAAAATATCACCATTATGGTCTTATATTATTTTCAATATGATGTATACTCGCAAACCTATGACTCAACATGTAGTGTTTTTTCGATAATATAATATTCACAATTAAAACCGACGAGGAGGAAGTCGTCATATGGCCAAACGTTACCGTGTTATCAAACGGGATGGGGAATCCGCTTCCCTTGACATAGCAAAAATCCGCAAAGTTATTCAGTGGGCGGCTGAGGGGCTGGATATCAATCCGATTGAATTGGAATCAAATCTGGAAATTCATTTCCGCAATAATATGACCACAGGTGAAATACATGAGACCGTTATCGAGACATCGTTGCGGCTGACGTCTATTGATGAGCCTGATTGGCGGATTCTGGCGGCGCGCCTGAAGCTGGTTGATTTTTATAAACGGGTCCATATTGCACGGGGGATTCCCTACGAGTACCGCTATCCCAGCTATTGTCAAACCGTGAAAGATTTTGTTGCAAAAGGAATCTATACGCCTGTGCTTCTGGAGCAATACTCAGAAAAGGAGCTTCATAAGGCGGGGCAGTTTTTACAGCAGGATTACGATTACGACTATGACTTTGCCGGAATCAGCCTGCTGATAAAACGTTATATGCTGGAATATAATAATCAGGTGATTGAAATGCCTCAGGAAGCGCTGCTGACGATTGCATTGCTGATTGAGCAGAATCAACCGCATGAAATTCGCCTGCAGCGGGTGCGTGATACTTACTGTATGTTGGCCCGGCGTAAGATCTCTCTGGCAACCCCGATTCTGATCAATCTGCGCAAGCCGAACGGCAACCTGTCCAGTTGTTTTATTACCGCCTTCGACGACGATACCAACAGTATTTTTCATACATTTGAACAGGTTGGTCAGATCAGCTCCGGTGGCGGTGGTGTTGGCGTCAGTATCAGTCGCATCCGTTCACAGGGGGCTCGAATTCGTAATTCTCTTGGTCGGGCCGGAGGTGTAGTGCCGAATATTCGTGTTGTCAACGATATTGCCCTTTACTTTAATCAGGGTGGAAAACGGGCAGGGGCGGTCACAGTCGCGCTGGATAGCTGGCATCTGGATATGGAAGATTTTCTGGAACTGCAGACCGAAAATGGTGATCAACGACGCAAGGCTTACGATGTGTTCCCTCAGGTTGTGGTTTCTGATCGCTTTATGCGGGCAGTTGAAAACAGTGAAGACTGGTACCTCTTCGATCCTCATGAGATTCGCAGTAAATATAACTACGAATTGGCGGATTTGTGGGGTGAAGAGTTTGAGGCGGCACTCAGTCACCTCTATACTGAGGTCGATGAGGGGCGCGTCGAGCTTTTTGAAAAGGTCAATGCCAAGGAACTCTACAAACAGATTATGAAGGTTCAGATTGAAAGCGGTATGCCTTATATCTCTTTCAAAGACACCATCAATCGGGCGAATCCTAATAAACATATCGGCATCATTCCCTGCACGAATCTCTGTGTGGAATCATTTTCTGTTGTCAAGCCAAGCAAAATTGGTCCGCAGCGGTTTGAAAATGACAGCATT
Source organism: uncultured Desulfuromusa sp. (assembly GCF_963675815.1). Classification (NCBI taxonomy): domain Bacteria; kingdom Pseudomonadati; phylum Thermodesulfobacteriota; class Desulfuromonadia; order Desulfuromonadales; family Geopsychrobacteraceae; genus Desulfuromusa; species uncultured Desulfuromusa sp. The sequence goes on along the minus strand of NZ_OY776574.1, from coordinate 523,334 downwards.
CACCGGGACATGGACCCCGGACTGGTTCACACCTGTAATCTGGTATCGATTAACCTGGCTAATCTTGAAGATGGTGAGTTTTCGGCTGTCTGTGATACGGCAGTTCGGATTTTGGATAATTGTATCGATATTACCGATGTCCCTGTTGCTGAAGGGCAACGCCACAACGAGTTATTACGGACGATCGGTGTTGGTTTAATGGGGTTAGCTGATTATCTGGCGCGGCGCGATATCCCTTACGTTGGGGCCGCAGATGCTGTGGATAAGCTGGCAGAAGAGTTCGCCTATTTTTGTACGTCCGCCAGTTGCAAACTGGCAGAAGAGCGGGGAGGTTATCCGCTGTTTGCGGGAAGCGACTGGTCTCAAGGGTTGATTCTCAGCCGTGATCGCAGTTGGTTTATCGAGAATGCGACCCTGGATTGGGACAATTTGTTCGAGCGCATTGCAACGCATGGTATCCGCAACAGCCACATTACTGCAGTTGCACCCAATACGAGCAGTTCTATCGTTCAAGGCTGTACAGCAAGTATATTACCCATTTTCAGCAAGTTTTATATCGATAACAACAGCAATGGTAATGTTCCGATTGTGCCACCGTTCATTAAGGAAAAACTCTGGCATTATCAGGAATCAAAATATATCGATCAAAAAATCATTGTCGATCTGGTGGCGCGATTGCAAAAATTTGTGGATACTGGAATTTCAATGGAACTCCTGTTTAATCTGAATAAAAACATTACCGCTAAGGATATTTATGAAACTCATATGGAGGCCTGGAAAAAAGGCTGTAAAGCGATATACTATACCCGCAGTATCCAGAAAAATAGCAATATCGCGTCGGTTAAGGATGAATGTATCTCCTGTGCCGGATAGGATTTGGCTGAAAGAGAAAATTGTAACAGGGAGGAAAAATCATGAAAGCAAAAAGGCTATTTAATCCGGAAGGAGATGATTCTCTGGAAAGCAGGAGGATTATTGGAGGTAATAGCACGAATATCTTCAATCTGAATAATGTCCGTTATCAATGGGCGAATAAAATGTACCGCAATATGATGGCTAATTTCTGGATTCCGGAAAAAACAGATTTATCCGGTGATCTTGAACCTTACAAACATCTGACTGTAGAAGAAAGGCAGGGGTACGATGGAATCCTCTCTTTTTTGATTTTCCTCGATAGTATTCAGACCAATAATCTGTCGAATATCAATGATTATATTACTGCGCCGGAAGTCAATTTGCTGCTGGCGATTCAACAGTATCAAGAGGCGATCCACAGTCAGAGTTACCAATATATTGTCGAATCGGTCATTCCGAAAGACCGACGTAATTCCATTTATGATAAGTGGCGAACCGATAAGGTTTTATTTGAGCGCAATAAGTATATTGCCCAAATTTATCAGGACTTTATCGATGGTCCAACGGAAAACAAGTTTGCGAAAGTTCTGATTGCCAACTATTTGCTGGAAGGGTTGTATTTTTACAATGGCTTCAACTTTTTTTACAATCTTGCCAGTCGGAATCTGATGTTGGGGACCTCGGAAGTCATCCGTTATATCAATCGTGATGAATTGACTCATTGTGTCATGTTCGAGTTTATCGTGCGTGAAATTCGTAAGCTGGAGGCGGATTATTTCTCTGCTGAAGAGGTCGAGGAAATGTTCCGTTTTGCCGTCGCTCAGGAAATTTCCTGGACCAACCATATTATCGGAGACGGAATCCTTGGGGTCAGTGAAGCGACGACGGAAATGTATACCAAGTGGTTGGCAAATGAGCGCTGGTATAGATTAGGATTTGATGGAAAATTATATGACGGATTTGACAAGAATCCCTATAAACACCTGGAAAAATTAGCCGATACCGAAGGGGAAGGCGATGTTAAAAGTAACTTCTTCGAATCGACTGTGTCAGCTTACAATCAGTCATCAGTCCTGGATGGCTGGGATGATTTTTGATTGAAATGGTGAAGGCTGAAAATACGAAGTGTTCTGCTTCTGTGGGGTATAGATTTTTTTGCTAAAGGAAGGACTTCCGGGGGCTTTTTCCTGTTTTCCGCTAAGGTTTTGATTATTCTGATCCCGTCCGCTTGTTAACGTTTTTTATCTTCGACCATAATTTCCAGGTCTTCCAGTTCTATTTCGATTGCTTTGGTACTGATGGCGATCTCAAGAAGAGAACATAGAAGAGAGAGAACCAGAAGTAAGAGGCTGATAGCGAAAATCCATTCAGCCGGAAGAGTGAGTTTGACGAATATGAACAGCATTGACATGGCGCAAAGCAAAAAGCTTAAGACGCCCATCCCTTGCATTGCCTTGATCAAGGCCAGTCGGGTGCGTAAATTGCTGATCTGGCGGATAACCATATCCGTATTGGTCTGGCGTTGGCTGTGGAGCTGCCGAATCAATTGGGCCAGTACCAGAAAACGGTTGGTGTAAGCCAGCAGCAGAAGTGAAATAGCAGGGAAAAGTAATGCTGGAGTGGTCAGATCTATTGTCATGTCTATTTTTCCTCATAAAACCGGGGCTGATCTTTTTTGTGATCAGCCCCGGTTTTATTATTTTTTAAATCTGTCAATTAACGATCCAGGCTGATGTCCACCATCAGGTCATCGGCGACGGTTGACAGTTTTTCCTCCAACTGGTCGAAAGGTAGTTCTTCCGGAACCTGGATATGAATGGTCATGCTGTAAATCGTTGCCCCACTCTGTGGTGACGCATCGGCCGTAGATTCAAGATGAATGATGTTGAGCTGTTGATCGGCAAGAAACTGGCTGGTTTTGTAGACAATTCCGGCCTGATCCAACCCTTCAATATGCAGGGTGCAGGTTTTGTAGCTTTGCGGTTTCTTTGTCTGTACCGGTTGCAGTGGTCGTATGAACGCGGAAATATTTTTATCCAGCTCCAGACGACGGCAATCTCTGGTGAGTCGTTCCTCAATGTCGGGTGCCTGACTTGAAAACAGCAGACTGAGGGTGAACTCGTCTGCCAGCATTGACATGGTTGTGTCTTCAAGATTGCAGTCATTTTCGTAAAGTAATCGCGTGACATCGGCAACGATTCCAGCACGATCCTTGCCGAATGCGGTCATGATATAGCGGTCAGCCATGATTTATCCTCCTGTTATGAGTGGGCTCGGGGATATTTAACCACAGATGACGGAAAAGGCAAAGGTAACGCTTCCTTCTTTATTCCGTGGAGGTTTTTATGCGGCCGATTCCATTATGCCGTCAATTGTTGATAACCGATTCGACCTCCAGACCAATCTGAACATCATCACCGACAATGATGCTTCCGGTCTCCGTCACTTTATTCCAGTTGAGGCCAAAGTCTTTTCGGTTCAGCATCCCGGATGCTTCAAATCCAGCTCTGAGTCTGCCATCGGGACCGGCAGCTGTTCCAAGAAAACGTCCTTCCAGGGTGATTTCTTTGGTGATACCTTTAATTGTTATATCCCCCACCATAATGATATGGTCTCCGCTGCCGGTGACACTTTTACTTTTGAAATGTATTTGTGGATAATTGGCCGTATCAAAAAAATCGGCACTGCGCAGATGCTGGTCGCGTTTATCTATGCGGGTGTCAATGGATGCTGCCTGAATGGTTGCTTCAGCGGAAATCAAAGTTCTGTTTTTTGAATCGGCTTCAATCAACCCCGTAAAATCGGTGAAATTCCCGCGAACCTTAAAAACGACCAGATGCTGTACCGAAAAGTGAATTTGCGTATGAGCGGTGTCGACCTGAAATTTTTCAGCAAAAGAGGGTGTGGAAAGCAACAGAATGACGAATAAGAGTGCAAACATTTTTTTAATCATAGAGAGTCTCCTTTGAAAAGAGGGACAGCTAAAGATTACTTATTTGGTAGTATATCATATGGTCAGTCGTTGAAAACAGGAAGGGATTGCATGAAAATCTGGATTGATGCAGATGCGTGTCCAAAACAGATAAAAGAGCTTCTTTATCGGGTCGCTGAGCGAACGAAAATTATCCTGACTTTGGTCGCCAATCGTTCACTGGGGCATCCAGGTTCACAATGGATTCGTTCCATTCAGGTTGAAGCCGGGGCCGATGTTGCCGATCAGGAGATTATTCGTTTATTGGAGAGCGGGGACCTTGTTGTCACCGCGGATATTCCTCTGGCTGCCGAGACAATCAGTAAAGGTGGTCATGCTTTGGATCCGCGCGGTATTTTTTTCAGTGAGGAGAATATTCGCGAGCGCCTCTCGGTGCGTAATTTTATGGATGATCTGCGCAGTAGTGGAGTTGAAACAGGAGGTCCTGCAGCATACAGTCCCAAGGATAAACAGAGGTTTGCAAATGAACTGGATCGTTTTCTGACGCGGCATAGATGATGGTTCTATCGGAGTCCCAGAGCTCCGAATATTTTCCCCAGAATTCTGTTGATGGGGTGGTTTCGTTTGAGGCTTTTTAAAACAGTTGGTTTTCGCAGTCCCAGTTTTTTCAGTTCATCAATAATTAAAGGATTTGGGCTGGCTCTAAGGCCCTGACGCAATGTTTTGATCGCTTTTCCTTTGTCTCCCGATAACAGCAGGATTCGTCCCAGAATGAGATAATGAACTGAGTTGTCAGGCTCACGCTTAATGGATTCACGACAGATTTTTGCTGCCGAATGGATGCGTCCCTGACCTTTTGCCAGACAGTACGCCAGATAACTTTGTAATTCTGGGGTTTTTCGATGTTCAGAGACCTGCCCGAGAAAGACCTGCGCTGAATGAATATAGCCTTTTTCAGCGGCTTCAATCCCTTTTAGGAGTAAATCATCAAGTTGGTCCGGGCCCATAACTTCTTCCTTGTACAAAATATTTTACATTGTCTGCGAAGAGGGATTGTAACTCATTTTCGGATAAAGGTTTGGATAATTTCAATGGCTGCTGATCATTCCCTGTTTGCGTGGGACTCAGATGGAAGTGCATTTCCGAGGGATATAAGTTTTCTTTCTATCTGTGCCGCGACCTGTTCAGCATTTTGCTCGGCACTGAATATGGTTATGTCTGCAAACTTCTCGTAAAGTGGCGTACGCTCCTGGTAAAGATCTTGAAAACTTTGCCCCTTGGACATCACCAGTCCACGTTGACCCATGTCTGCAATTCGTTGCTGTAATAACAAAAGGGGGACATGGATGTATATCAAGACACCACTCTCTCCCAATTTTTTCAGTCCATTTTTGCCGTAGACAACAGAGCCTCCTGTCGCAATAACGCTATGTTCAGTATGAAGATCGAGTAGAACCTGTTCCTCTACTTGACGAAAATTTTCCAGTCCCCGGATATCGATAATCTGCTGCAGGCGAAGTTTTTCCTGAGCCTGAATCAGTAAATCAGTATCAATAAAATGAAACCCGATCCTTTTGGCCAGAATGACTCCGATAGTACTTTTCCCCGCTCCGGGCATGCCAATCAAGATAATATTTTTTTGCATGAAATTGACCTTTGTCTTGAATTCATCTGCTCATGATTGCATTCTTCTCTTCATTTATGGAATAACTTGAAACACACTATAGATGCAATGGTATAAAGACAGAAACAGAACTCAATTCAGATGACGGCAGAAAATAATTTTACCGGGGAAAAGATGCCTGGGCTTTTTTCGTCCAGTTGAAACTTATTTTTTATGAACGTATAGTTGATTGATTCGAACGGTTTATGTTTTCAGGAGGTTGTCTTGAATAAAGTGAACAATGATGCGGGAATGCCAATCGCAGTGACTCTTGAACCCGGAATTTACTACCGCTGCACATGTGGTCAGTCTGAAAGTTTACCTTTTTGTGATGGCCATCATCAGGGCGGGGAGGCGACACCATTCAGATTTGAGCTGAAAACTCGAGAGAAAGTCTATTTATGCAGCTGTGGCGAAAGTCAGAACCAGCCTTACTGCGATGGTGGTTGCGGTGTTGACCTGCCTTGAGATTATTTGTCCGATTTTTTGAAGACAATAGAGAGCCAGACAAATTTTCCCCTTTCGGAATACCAATGAAATATGGTGCGAACCCTGTGGGTGTCCTTTGTTGAAGTCCAGCATTCCTCATTTCTCGTGTAATAATTTTACGGTCAGGGCAAGGTCAAAAAGGAAGATGTCTCTTCTTTTTCACAATTTTTGGATTGTCTGCGGAATTGTGAAAAGCTGAATCTGAGTTCAGGCTTTGTGCTATATTCAGTTTCCGTATTCAGAATTAATTTTGTAACAATAAGGTCGATCTAAATGTATAAAATTATAACCCATCCTGGAAGCGCTCATAAGGATGATTTCATGTCTGTCAGTCTTTTGCTGGCGACCCTTGGTGATGCTGAAGTTTATCGTTGTGAACCAACTCCGGAGGATCTTGCTGATCCCGATACCTATGTTGTCGATGTCGGGATGGACTATGATCTGGAAAAGCACAACTTTGACCATCACCAGGATTCGTCATTTCCCTGTGCTTTTCATCTGTTGATGAGATACCTCGGTTACCATGATGCTGCTATGATTGTTTTTGGCTGGTATGCGCATATGAGTATGATGGATGTTCGTGGACCATATCGAACCGCGCAATATCTTGGGGTCGATACGAGTGTCCTGTTTGCGTCTTCTTCACCGATTGATGGGTATATTCTTTCCTGTTTTTCAAAAGTGACATCATTGACCCGAACAGATGCGTTCTATGGACTCATGAAAGAGTTTGGGGAAGATTTTATTGCGATGGTCAGTCAGAAAATGGCCCGCCTGGAGCAGTTAAAAAAAGAAACAAAAATTCTGCCGGTGAAGCATTTAAAGGCTCTTTTCAGCCGGATTGGAGATAATCCCAAGTTATCTATGGAATTGTACCTGCGCGATCTTGCCGATGACGATATTGCCATAAGTATTACCCCGTCTGTTCGTGGGGCAGGGTGGGAAATACTGCGCTTGGGAGATAATCTTCTGATTGATTTTCGCTCTGTAGCGACACACCCGGAAATTCGTTTTGTCCATGCTAACGGATTTATGGCCAAAACAAAAAGCCTGATTCCTCTGGAAGCGGTTCTTGAAATAGCATCGCAGGCGATAGGAGATTCATAGGAATCAATCTTCTGCCGATAGCTTCTGCCCATTATCACCGTATTTTTCAAAAAACCAGTAAAAGGCAAACATCAGCCCAGGAGTCTTTGCCAGATCCTCGTTGAAAAGAAACGTCTTTGCTGCAATAAGTGGGATATATTCAAGTTCTATTTGTTCGTTGTCAATTCCACCTCCGGCGTGGACTTTCATCGCATCACTGATGGTGGCGAAAAAAATATTCTGTTTGCTTCCCGTGACGCCAACATTGGTGAAGAACGAACTGATTTTTTTGATTGATGTTGATGGAACATCGTAACCACATTCTTCTTCAATCTCCTCTCTTGTGATTTGCTCGAGGGAAACATCTTTATCTACGATTCCTGCACACAATTCATATGTACAGGAATGTTCTTTGTGGTTCATGTAGACAGGTGGCCGGAATTGTCTGACTACTAGAAATGCCTTTTTTTCGCGGTGATAGAGCAGGACTGAGACACTGTCGTGACTTTTTACCGCCTCCCAGGAGCGATCTTTTCCGTTCTGGGAATAGTGCAATTGTACCGGTTTGACAAAAGTATTTTCCCGGTAGGGCGAAATCGTGAAATCGGTAATTTTAAAAGGCATTGAATCTCTCTTATGAAGGCAAGAGAAAACGCCCCCGGAATCATGACAGGGGCGTTATCTTTTGCGCTATCATTGGTGTGTCAAATCAGGGCTCTGAAATTTTTAAGACAATCTTGCCAAAGTGCTTGTCCTCTTCCATCATCTGGTGTGCTGCAACCACATCTTCCAGGGGAAAAACCTTCTCAATGATGGGAACAATGGTCCGATCGGCAAACTTGGGTAGCGCTCGGCGGGTAAATTCAGCAATGATATCCCCTTTTTCCGATACGGGACGGCTCCGAAGCACAGAACCAATAATTTGCTGACGTTTAACCATCATCAAGGCAAGGTTCAGTTCCGCCTTAATGCCGCTGATGATGCCGATAATCACCAGTTTACCCTGGTAACCCAAAGAAGCCATGTTGGGTTTCAGATATTTGGCGCCGACGTGATCAAGAATAACATCGACTCCTTTTTTATTGGTGAACTCTTTCACCAGATCTGAAAAATCAGGTGTTTCAGTATAATCAATGATCAGGTCAGCCCCCAGTTCCTTGACTCTTTCCATCTTGGTTGGATTGGCTGTGATGATCAGCTTGGAGTTTGGAGTCAAGGCTTTTGCAAGTTGGATCGCAGCAGTATTGACGCCGCCTCCACCACCATGGAAAATGGCTGTTTGACCGTCCTGCAGACCGCCGATCATAAAGACATTGAGAAAAGCTGTAATATAGCTTTCATTGACGCAGGCCGCTTCTTCAAAGCTCATGCTGTCAGGAATCGGCATGACGTGGATAGCATAAGCCACAGCGTATTCTGCGTATCCGCCACCACCGACCAGAGCCATGACCCGGTCGCCAACCTTCCAGCCACTGACATCGCTACCGACCTCAGCTATGGTTCCCGCGACTTCAAGACCAAGAATCTCTGAATCCCCTGCCGGTGGGGGATAGTTCCCCACTCTTTGCACCAGATCGGGACGGTTAATGCTTGTGGCGACAACTTTGATCAATACTTCATTGGCTTTTGGTTGTGGTTTATTGATTACTCCAACTTTCATTACCTCTGGGGCACCGAATTCATCTATGAGAACGGCTTTCATTTTTGCTGTTGACTCCATTTTTGTGTGACTCCCTTTTAGAATAGTTTTTAACGCATGGTCAGGTTTTAGAACTCGTTTTGTTTCTCTCGTGTGAAGGCATATTTTTATTTAAGAATATGTTCAAGATCCATTTTGAGTGGCGTCAGAAAGGATAGGAAATTTTTGACTGATGTGCAAGGGAGTTATCAAAATCACACTGACACTTATCTTCTTTGCAGCCAATTTCATTATTACAAGGGAAATTAAAACTTCGTTATACTAAAAATAATAAAAAATACTTTACTTGGTCGTCAGTGGAGGTATATTCTTTTATAAAAACATATGGAGGAACCTATGAATTGTCCTTATTGTCATCATCAAGATCACTTGGAAATTGATTTGCACGCTGACGGTTTCAGCTCAAATCTTCTGGAATGCACAGAATGTGGCGCCATGCTGGTAAATACAGGGGAAAAACTGGAAACTGTACATGGTCCTGATAAATTGCTAAAATCTGACATGGCTCATGCTGTAAAAGCTTAAATTCTGAGTCAAGAGATTTTCTTGGCTGTGTCTGGTCAGATTCATTATGTTTCAAATTGTTGAAAAAGAACTTCTGGTCAAGTTTCCTCTCATGAGGCATCTTCATGTCTTGACCTGCCAGATACCCAATAATCTGGGCCGGCGGAAACTTGTCTATCACCTTGCTGATCCGGAAGGGAACTGGAAAACCATTTGCTCCATCCTGGATCTGGTTATCACCGGCCCCAGCAATCTGAAAAAAATAAATTTTCTTATTTTTCCTGAGTCCATCCTTCCTTTCCCACGCATCCATGAAACCCTGGAAAAGCTTGATAAGTTTCGTCCCAATACTGTGTGCATCGTCGGGATCGGACCCATCATGCTGGGGGATTATAAAGGCCTGTTGGAACAGTTTGAATCCGATAACGGAGAAGCTTTAGCGTCGGTGATTGAGGACCTGGATTCGGGTGCCATCGATTCCCTGCCGGTGAACTGCTGCATGATTGCTGTTAAGGAGGACGATGGAAGGCAACGAGTCTTCTTTGAGGCGAAAAGTCATCCCTTTGTCGGTGAAGAGACCCTGGACAGTGATCATTATCTCTACCGTGGTAAAATATTCCCCTTTTTCCGCTGTCAGCCCAGTTGTTACAATTTTATGGCGCTTATTTGTCTCGATTATGCTTATCGGGATATTTATCAATCAAATATTAATGTCATCATTGAAAAAGCGAATCAGCTCTTTTTTGACACACGCCAGAAACTCAATTTACTTGCTGTTATCGCCTGTAATCCTAAACCGGAGCATCATGCCTTTGGTGATGTTGCAAGGGGGTTCTACGGAGAATACCTTGCTCGCTCTCCCGGGATCGATGACACTGCCACCCTCTTTTGCAATTCCTCTGAGGATACGATCTTCCCTGAAAGTGGACCGAATACACAATATGGTCATTCATCAGTTCTGATTCATAAGAATCACAAACTGCGTCCGATTCAGATGCCTGAATATTCAATTGATGATTATGACGGGCGTCCGCTGGGGCGGTTAAGGTTTGGTGCGACAACCCGTTTGCATTATTTCAGCCTGCCGTTTTTTCACGAACTTGATCCTAGATCTACACGCACTCCACTTAAAGTTCATGCTGTTTTTCGTCCGGATCAGGACGGTTGGTACCGTATCAACAGAGACGAATTGACGCATAACAGTCTCGATTAGATTGCCCTTCCCGCTGAACGCTTGTCGCAATAAAATTCAAACTTATCCTGCCACAATTTCTTGAGCCCCCTCTTTATCCTCAACTGAATATCAGGGGATCATTTTAAAGATAAAAAAAATGTAATAATTTTTTGTTAAATTGTGTATAATTATAGGTCTTACGGTTTATTTTCAGGATATTTTTTTGATGTTTCTTTCATTGATATATCGGTTTGGCTGCTGTGCAAATTGATCTGCAAAGATTACTGAATTACCTGCTTCTGCTATTGTCAGTCGTTGGTGGAATAATCTCAGGGATGCTGGTGACGCGTCTGGTGGACTTGTCGCTGGGAGGTGAAACCATGTCCCCTGCCGTTTCCGTATCGAGACGGGTGGAAGCACGTCCACTCCAGGAAGACGACTTTCAGATTATTCTGGATAGAAATCTGTTTAATTCTGCTGCTATTGGAACGGCTGAAACCATGAGCCTCTCTTCGACAGTCATCGCGGCGGAGGCAGCTGAAGACGCTGCCGGAGTTATTGCCGACCTTGTCCTTATCGGCACGGTTGTCGCCGGGGATGATTCTCTCGCGTTGATTCAATCCGGCACCAAAGCAGGTATTTTTCAATTGAAAGAGGAGTTGGCACCTGGCTTGGTTGTGAGTCAGATCGGGCGTAAACTTGTGATTCTTATGGATCATGGAGTCCCTCGTGAGTTGCCGCTGAAACAGCGCAAAGGGGCCAAGGCACAACTGGTCAAGAAAGATGATAGTCCTGCCACACAGGGAATTGTTGCCATTGATGACAGCCGTTGGCAGGTCTCGAAAGCTGTTGCGAATAACGCTCGGGCCAATCTCAATACTTTATTGCAGACTGCGCGAATGATCCCGGAAGTCAATAATGGGAAAACCGTAGGTTTTAAGCTGGTCGCGATAGACAAGGGTTCTCTGCTCGAGAAAATTGGCCTGCGAGTTGGGGATTTGATTGTTGAAATTAACCAGGTAAAGTTGAACAGCCCTGAAAAGGCGCTGCAGATTTTCCAGCAAGTTCGTGAGGCTAACAATATCACTCTTGGCCTCATGCGTAATGGGAAACCGGAAACTTTTGAATATAGTTTTGAATAGGAGCTGATTGTGGTGATTCGACGCTGCATAAATGTTTTACTGCCTATATATTTCCTTCTGATTTTGCTGGTTTCTCAACCACTGGCGGCACAGAATGAAAACATAGCCGGGGAGCTTGAAGTCACGCTCGATTTTCAGAATGTCGAGTTGATTGATATGATCGGGACAATCAGTGAACTGACCGGTAAAAATTTTGTCTACGACGAGTCAGTGCGTGGCAAGGTCAGTATTGTCTCGCCTAAACCTGTTTCTGTGAGCGAGGCGTATCGATTATTCAGTACCGTGCTGAGAGTTAAGGGTTTTACGATTGTGCCTTCCGGAGAAGTCAATAAGATTATTTCGATTCGTAGTGCAAAAGAAGAGAACCTGCCTATTGGTAGCGGGAAAAATCTTGGTGAACAATTCATCACTCGGATTATTGAGCTGAAAAATCTGGATGCCAAGGTGGTAGTTGATACAATTTTGCGTCCTCTCATGCCTAAGACCAGTCATGTGGTTGCTTATGAGCCCACCAACACCGTGGTTATCACCGACAGTGCTGCCAATATCAAGCGTCTTGTTGAAATTCTAACCACTTTGGATAAATCCTGGGACAGTGAACAAACGGAGATTGTTTCCCTCCGCTTCTCTGATGCTGAAGAAACGGCACAGATGGTGATGCAGATTCTTGAAGGTGGAAGTGCTTCAACGCCGCGAGGAGCCAAGCCGGGGACGTCTCTCAGTCGGAAAACCCGCGGACAGGTTTTTCCCTATGAGCGGACAAATAAACTGATGTTGCTGGGTGATGGAAAATTTATCATGCGGGCCAAAGAACTTGTTATTCAATTGGATGAAAAGGCTGATCTCGGGCGTGCCGGGGTGCATGTTTATTATCTTGAGCATGCGGAGTCTGAGGGGTTGTCTGAAACTCTGAACAAAATTGTTGTCGGAGCAAAGAAAAACCAGACAGCAAATAATGATAAATCGGTGGGAGAAATCTTTGGCGATGTCACAATTACGGCAGATAAACCCACCAATGCATTGATCGTCAATGCAACAGCCGAGGACTATGAGAACGTTCAAGGGCTTATCCGCCAATTGGATATCAAGAGGAAGCAGGTTTTTGTCGAAGCTTTAATCCTGGAGTTGTCAATGAATGCATTGATGGATCTGGGAACTTCCTTGCAGGGAGCAATCGAGACGGGCAGTGATAGTCTGATTTTTGGGTCCAGCAATGCGGATGATGGTCTTGTTGATGGTGTCCCAAGTGTCCTCACACAGGCTGTGGATGGTATTTTACTGGGAGGGTTATTTAATCCAATCACAACGATTGTCAATGGTGAGGAAGTCACGGTCCCGGCTCTTTCTGCTCTTATCGGGCTTTCCCAGACAGATTCCGATGTTAATGTTCTCTCTGCTCCGCGCTTGCTGACTTCAGATAACGAAGAAGCTGAAATTGTTGTTGGTAAAAATGTTCCCATCATTACATCCAAGTCAACCGATAACGCAGGCAACCCGATCAACTCAGTTGAGCGGCAGGATGCCGCCCTCACTTTAAGGTTTACTCCACAAATTACCGAGGGCAACCTGGTCCGTTTGAAAATTTATCAGGAAATAAGTTCTGTGGTGGCTGAATCGACCGCAACAGGGACCGTCGATGAGGTCGGCCCGACCTTTAAAAAGACGTTGCTACGCAATTCCATTGTTGCTCGTGATGGAGAAACCGTTGTCTTGGGTGGTTTATTTCAGACGGATACCACTGCGTCAGTGACCAAGGTTCCTCTGCTTGGAGACATTCCTTTTCTTGGACGTTTATTCAAGAGAACCAGTGACATTGAGAACAAAACCAGCTTACTGATTTTTATTACTCCCAAGGTGATTCGAGATAGTGAGGAATTGAAAAAAATAACCCAGGAAAACCGGGAAAAGATGGAATTATTCAAGGGGGAGGCGGGTTCCGAAAAGTTTTTCGGTCTGGATGCTCAAGAAGAGAATTTGATAAAACCAGAGACGGCAGTAGGGAATTAACTCATGCGACCGTTGAAGTGGCGACAACTGGGAGAGATCCTGATACGGGACAAAGGGATTCCGGAGGATGTCGTACGTCAAGCGCTTCGGGAGCAGGAGTCGAGTTCTTTACGTCTCGGAGAAATTCTCAAACAAAAGGGGGAGGCTACCGAAATTCTGCTGGCGGAAGCTCTGGCCACTCAAAGCGGGATGGAGTATGTCGCGGAACCAAAGGTTAAAACAAGTGCATTGCATTTATTGACTACGGTCCCCATCAGTTATGCGAAAGAGAATCTTGCCGTTCCTTTGGAAATTGATGGACAGACAATCCGTCTGGCGGTTGCTGATCCGGGGAATAATCAAATTTTAAATGATCTGTCGGTTTTGACCGGGTGTCGAATCATCCCTTGTTTGGCAGAACCGGATCGATTAATCGAAGCCATAAATCAAGCGTATGAGACTCTTTCCGGTGGTGGAGACAGCTCCATTTCTGATATTGGACAGGATGACCTGGAGCTGGATGTCTCTGAGATTGAAGATCTTCTGGATACCAGCGATGAAGCGCCGATTATCCGTTTTGTCAATGGCTTACTCACTCAAGCGTACCGCAGACGTGCCAGTGATATTCACATTGAACCCTTTGAAACTGAAGTTGTTGTTCGTTATCGAGTTGATGGACTCCTTTACGAAGTGCAGCGTCCTCCTCATCGTGCTCTGGCCAATATTATCTCCCGTTTGAAAATCATGGCGAATCTTGATATCGCTGAAAAAAGGCTTCCACAAGATGGTCGTTTTTCAGTCCGTATTGCTGGAAAGCAGGCGGATATCAGGGTGTCAACTCTACCCACGGCATTCGGGGAGCGGGTTGTCCTGCGCCTGCTGGATAAAAGTACTGGTGTGCTGGGGTTGGGGGATATTGGCGTCGATACGGAGATGTTGCCGCAAGTCAAAAGAATGATACAGAAAAATCATGGAATCTTTCTGGTCACTGGTCCGACAGGGGCGGGGAAAACGACCACCCTGTATTCTGCCCTGTCAGCTATCAATTCGCATGAACAGAATATTATTACCATTGAAGATCCTATAGAATATCAGCTTCCGGGTGTCGGGCAGATTCAAGTCAATTCCAAGATAAATCTGACTTTTGCCCAGGGGCTGCGATCAATTTTACGTCAGGATCCTGATGTTATTATGGTGGGCGAGATACGTGATAGTGAAACAGCTAAAATTGCTGTTCAAGCTGCATTAACAGGCCATCTTGTGTTCTCCACTTTGCATACAAATGATTCGGCAGGTGCTTTGGCGCGTTTGGTCGAGATGGGGGTGGAACCGTTTTTGGCAGCGTCAGCTTTGATCGGGGTTCTGGCTCAGCGGTTGGTGAGAACGATCTGTCCCCATTGTCGGGTCAGTTATCAGCCTGAGGAGAAACTTCTCGCTGAACTGTTTGACGAAATTGATATCCCCAAACAGGCGACTTTTTACCGCGGACGTGGTTGCAGCCACTGCATGCAGGTCGGTTATTTAGGGCGTACCGGCTTGTATGAGCTTTTGGAAGTTACGGATCCCATTCGTCATCTGGTAACCGATAATGCTGATGCCGCATCGATTCGACAACAGGCATTGAAGATGGGGATGCGTCCGTTGCGACAAGCTGGATTGGCCAAAGTCCTGTCAGGAGAAACAACCGTGGAAGAAGTTCTGCGGGTGACTCAGGAGGAGGTTTAGCCGGTGGCCCTTTATGAATACAGTGCTTTTGATGCCCAAGGAAGAAAGCAGCGGGGTGTCATTGAGGCTCTGAGTCAGAATGCCGCCAGCCGTAAGCTTCGCGGCCAGGGACTGTTTCCGACGAAGCTTGCAACGGCCAGAAGTTCAGGAGGTTCCTCTCAGCGAACATTCTTTCGACAAGTCAGCGCTATTCAGCTGGGAGTTGCTACGCGCCAACTGGCGACGATGTTAACGGCAGGGCTACCACTTGACGAAGCCCTGGAGATGGTTGCCGGGCAACAAACCAAAGGCTCTCTCGGCTCGGTCTTTACCCGGGTGCGTGATGATATTTTACAGGGGAGTGCGTTGCATTCGGCCCTGCAAGCACATCCGAAAATTTTCCAACCACTTTATACAAATATGGTCCAGGTCGGGGAAGCAAGTGGAACCCTCGATAAGGTGCTGTTGCAGCTGGCTGAATTTACCGACGAACAAGCGCGATTCAATTCTCAATTTAAAGCGGCATTAACTTATCCCCTGTTGATGTTTCTGGTCGGCAGTGGGGTGCTGCTATTTTTGATGACCTTTGTTGTCCCTAAAATTACCCGAATGCTTGAAGATATGGAGCAGACGTTGCCGCTGCCGACTCTTTTACTCATGTCTTTCAGTCATTTTCTGGCAGCATACTGGTGGTTGATTTTAATTGTTGTCGTCGCTCTTGCCTGGAGTGCCCGCCGTTTTTCATTAACGGCCAGAGGTCGATTCTGGTTTGATCAGAAAAAGTTCTCTCTGCCTTTGATTGGTCCTCTTGCTTTAAATATTTCGACTGCGCGGTTTGCTAAAACAACTGCTACTTTGTTGCATAGTGGTGTTCCCTTGTTAACGGCTCTGGAGATTGTCCAGAATCTGCTTGGGAACAGCTATTTAATGCAGGCCCTTGAGGTTGTTCGGGAGAAAGTGACGGAAGGTGCAGGCCTTTCGGAGCCGTTATTTGAAACCGCTGTATTTCCTGCCATGTTGCCGCAGATGGCTGCTGTCGGTGAACGCAGTGGAGAGCTCGAGGAAATGCTGTTTAAGGTTGCTGAGATCTATGAGCATCAGGTGCAAACACGAATGACCGGTCTGATGGCATTGTTAGAGCCATTGATGATTTTGTTGATGGGAAGTATCGTCGGTTTTATCGTTCTGGCTATTTTACTCCCGATTTTTCAGGCCAGCCAGGGAATGGGGTAGTTTTCAGGTTGCGGACGGAAGTGGACAATAGTCGCTGATTCTCTGTGATCAAACGAGTCTGTAAGCGGATTTATTTTTATTCCCGATGGTGAAACAGGTGGTGAAGGTGAAAACCCTATGTTGCAAACTGGCTCCTTGACGGATCGCTCTGGATTTACCCTCGTTGAGCTGATAGTTGTTATTGTCATTCTGTCGCTGATGAGTTTTATCAGTTTGCCGCTGCTGGCAAATCGTGGTGATAGCGATGAAAAGTTAGTGGTTCGACGGATTTCCGGCACTATCAAGCAGTTGTATAACGAGGCTACATTAACCCGGGATGAACATTTACTGACGTTTGATTTTGAGCGTAACAGTTTACGGGCATATCGCTTGCGATCCAGTGATGGTGTTATTGAAAAAGAAGCTTTTGGAAGAGAGGTCAGTCTGGAGCCGCTACAGATCAGGCAGGTGAGTATTGACGGTCAAGGAAATTTCAATACTGGACAGATTTCTACCCGGATTTTTCCCCTCGGCTGGATGGAAGCGACAAACCTCTTTTTAGGTAAAGATAACGGAGGTGAAATGGTGCTTGAGTTTTCCCCCCTGACAGGATCGATAATTATTGATGATGAGCAGACAACTGAGCAATAAAGGGTTTTCACTTCTCGAGGCGATGATCGCCCTGGCGATTGTGGCTATTGCTCTGGTGTCACTCCTTGGGCTCACGAATCGTTCTATTTTTGTTCAGGATAAAGTCCAGAAATTGACCCAGGCAACAATGTTGGCGCAACAACTCATGGGTGAACAGGCCTTGATCGTTGCTGAGTCGCAATCGACCTGGGAACCACAAGAGGATGAATTTAGCGAGCCGTTTGCAGGTTTTCGCTGGCAAATCAGCTATCAGGATACATTGATCAGTCAGGTAAAGCAGGTCACTGTCATCGTTCTTTGGGGAGATCCGGCAAAGAACGAACAGGTTCAGCTGGTCTCTTTCCTTCCCGTTGGAGGATCGGGATGAAAAGAACCTCATGCGGATTTACCCTGGTTGAAGTGTTGGTGGCAATCTTTATCGGCGCTCTGGTTTTGACCAGCGTCTACGGCGTTTTCGGTTCCGTGAGTAAAGTACGGAATCGTCTCGAGACGGAAGGAGATCTATACCATCAGGCACGGATTTTCTTCGATCGTATTGGCGGAGAACTTGGCAGTATGAGAGTCTCTCCTCTTGGAGCTGAGGCTGTTTTCAGTTCCGGGGAAACGACAGCTGGTGTTTTTTTTCTTGAGTTTAATACGGAACTGGTTTCTCCGTTGCTGGAAAAGTATGGAGGAATATCCCGGGTGCGTTACGAAGTGCAGCAGGATGAAGAGTCAATTCAGCTGTTGCGCAGTGAAAAAGTTTTACTCGCAGATATGGCCGCATCTGAGCCCCTGCTTTTTATTGCGGGCTTGTCCTCTTTTCAGGTGCGCTTTTTTTCTCAGGGGGATTGGTCCGAAAGTTGGTCAAGATCAACGCCACCACAGATGGTTGAGATTACTCTGGAACTTCGTACTGACGATCAGGTGATACCGTTTCGGAGTAGCTTTGTCCTGTCCGGAGTGAGTGGATGAGCAGGTTATGCAATCAAAACGGTATGGCCTTGTTGCTGATTCTGGTTATCGTCGCATTACTGAGTTCTTTGGTTATTGAATTTTCTTTCTCAACCCTGGTTGATTTACGGGCGACAGAAACATTTCGTGATCGGACAAAAGCTCTGTATCTTGCGCGAGGTGGGGTTGAAGCGGCCCGGACGATTTTACAGGAAGATAGTAATGATTTTGACCATCCGGCGGAATTCTGGGGGAATCCGCTAACGAATATTCCCGCGGGTGATGGGGATGTCAGTTTGACGATAACCGATCTGACCGGGCGGTTGAATGTGAATTTTGTTGCGGATAAGCGAGGCAATCCACTGCCGGGTTATCATCGGTTTGTCGCTCTGTGTGAAGATGTTCTGCTTCTGGATCAAACAGAAGCAGAAGAATTAGCCGATTCACTGGTCTATTGGTTTAACGCGGATAAAACCAAAATAACACCAGATGATAATTATTATGCGAATTTGCACCCCCCTTATCAGAGACGGGGGGATAAATTAACGATTCTGGAAGAATTAAAGCTGGTCAAGGGGTTTGATTCACAACGTTTTGAGAGGATCAAACCTTACATCCGCGTTGCCGGCGGTGAGCAGATCAATCTTAATACTGCTCCTGCTGCAGTTTTGTATGCTTGGCAATTCTCTGCTGCAGAAGGTAATGTTGAAGTTATTTTCGATCAAAAGGACATTGAAGCTCTGGTTGAATATCGTCGGGACTCTGTTTACCAGACATTGTCGGATCTTGAATTGGTCGAAGGGATCGGAGAGCGCTGGTCTTCAGCATGGGTGTTGAATTCAATCGGAGTCTCAGGAACGATCTATCAGGTCCTCAGTCAAGGACGGGTGAATGAAGGAACACGTGAGGCAAAAGCAATTATTGATAAACAAACGGATGAACTTCTGAGTTTCAAGGTGGAATAATACCATGTCTAAACGCTTTATCGGTATTGATCTGGAAGGAACAGATGTCAGGGTTGCAATTTTAACAGCAACACCCGGTAAGATTGATATTGAACTGGATAAGCGCAGCTATGAAACCCATGAAGCTGCAGCACTGGCGATAAGAGAAATGCTGGGGGGAAAAATCACCCTGGGAGATCGTTTGATTACGGCATTACCTTGTCGGGTGGGTTTGTTTCGTCGCCTCAGGTTCCCATTTCGTGAAAAAAATAAAATAGAAGCGGCCCTGCCGTTGGAGTTGAAATCACAATTGCCGATTTCTCTGGAAGAGCATGTGATCTCTTTTTTACCGCCGAGAGCCCGTGAAGACGATTATGAGGTCGATGCTGTTGTTGTCAATAAGCTTGAGATAGAGGAACTTCTGACTCATTTTCCTGATCCTGAGCAAAACCCACGCCGCATTGATCTTTTTCCTTTTGCATTACTGCCGATTTTGCGTGAACAGGATGGTATTCTGGTGTATTGCCGTCGACTTGAGGTGGTCGTGGCACTTGTTTACGATGGGATGATTCGGGACTATAGGCTGTTGCCCGGGACCAGTGAGCTCAGTGAAGAGGAAGTTTTTGACTTTATTGCCAGTCAAGTCAGTCAGCTTGAAAATACGATCGGTCATGAAGGCCTTCCCCTGTGGATTACAGGAGCTGGGGTGACAGAGGAGCTCCTGGTTCTTCTCTATAAAACGGATCGGACTCTATTGACTCCAGCTGAGGACGTTTTTGGTGACGAAGTGAGCTATGAAATGGCTCCTGCTGCATTGTTGGCTCTGACTGAGTTGCGAGAAGAGAAAAAAACAGGACAATTAAACTTTCGTCAGGGGGCGTTTTCTGCACGGGGACAACTGGAAATTTTTCGTACAAAACTTGTCGCTGTGGCCATCCTGGTATTTCTTGTCGCCATTGTCGGCGCTATGACAATGCATCTTGGATTTCTGCAAAAAAAACGTCAGGAAAGTCGTTTGAAACAACAGATGACAGGAATTTTCAAACAAATTATGCCGGCAAACACAGCAATTGTGGATGTGCCATTGCAGTTGGAGAGCCAACTCAAGGATCTGCAGAAACAAGTTCAGCTTTTTGGTCTTGGAGGTCGTGGTGCAGCAAAAGTCTTACAGGGACTTTCCAACAGCATTGATCCGAATGTGCGAATTGATATTCGGGAATTCAATTATGATAGTGATGGCGTCAGTTTGACCGGGAGTGCAGACTCATTTGAAGCTGTCAACCAGATAGCTGAAAGACTGAAAGAAAATCCCCTTTTCAGGCAGGCAGAAATTAAAGATGCAAAGCTTGCACCCGATAACAGTGAAGTTGATTTTCAACTGCAACTCAATTTTCACAATGGGGGGGAATGATGATTAAGCATCTCAACCCGAGGGAAAAAATCGTTGTTGTTGTCGGCTTGGTTGTGCTGTTATTTTTATTTGTCTGGTTTGCTCTGCTGAGTCCCTATTTTAAAACCATGGGGACCCTTGAGCGTAAAATTGTAACACATCAACAAAATCTGCAAAAAGTTGAAGCAATGCGCGAGCAAATCAGCCAGTTAAGGCAGCAGCTTGCTGGAGTAAAAGTCGCTAAGCAAGGAGCGAAACCTTTATTTTCTCTGGTCGAAAATATGGCTGTGCAGACAGGTGTCCGTGAACAGTTACTCTCCATGCGCCCACAACCGGTAACAACTCAAGGGCAGTTTCGGCAGCAGCTGGTTGAGATTCGGCTGGAAAAAATATCGTTATCCCAAGTCGTCAAACTGTTACATGCGATCGAATATCGAAGTGGAGGAGTTCAGGTAAAATCAATGCAGATCAAGCCTCGTTTTGAAGATCGTTCGATGCTCGATGTCAATATGGTTTTGATGTCTCTGGAGAGCTTATGAATTTGTTCTCAGGCTGGCAAAGATTAGCAGGTCACCGTAGATTTTTTCTGCTCTGCCTGCTGCTGTTCATTGTTAGTACCTTTCTTTCGACCTGGTTGTTTTTTCCGATAGAAGCGATACAGCGTCGTTTGCTGCAGAATGTTTCACAACAGACAGGTCTTGATATGCGGGGGCGTAATGCAACCTTGCTGTTTCCTTTGGGCATAGGTCTGGATCTGTCAATATATCCAGATATTCCAGGGCTGAACGATCTTGAAATAACGGAACTACAGGTTTCTCCAGTGTGGCACAGCCTTTTCTCTTCTGATAAAAGGTTAAATCTGACCGGAACCCTGGCAACAGGGCAGTTTGATGTTGATGCCGCTGAGAGTGGTGTCATTCATACGCAGTTCAAGAATGTTGCGCTGGCGGCCTTGCAGAAAGCAGATCTTCTTTATCGTATCAGTGGAACAGTGACGGGGCGTTTTTCTGGTGAAAATCTTTCGGAAAATATGGAAGGACAGGGTGATTTCTCTTTCCATGTTGTCAATGTTCAGATCAAAGGACTGGAGAAAATAGGTTTGCCGGCCAGTTTTTCTGCAGGAACATTGCGTTTGGATGGAAAGTTTGACCAGCGCCGTTTCAGTTTGGAAAAAGTGGTGCTTTCAGAGGGTTTTTTGGACCTGAGCGGCGGAGGAAACGTGCTGATAGGAGAAACTCCTGAGCAAACAAGATTGAACCTGAATGTTCGCTTGCACCGGACGGCAACAACACCGGACAGTTTACAGGAGTTATTTAATTTAACCGGTATTAAGCCGACGGCAGACGGGAGTTATCTCATGAGAATTGGAGGAACCCTGGCAAAGCCAATCATTCGTTAAATGGCGATTTAATCCGGATTTTTGATGAAACGATAACCTCGACCACGAATTGTGAGGAAGTAGCGAGGTTTTGTCGGGTCGACTTCAAAGTATTTGCGCAGACGAACAATGAAATTATCCAAAGTCCGGGTTTCGGTTTTAGGTGACATGCCCCACACTTGCTTAAGTATCTCTCCTCTGGACAATACCTTTCCTTCTTGATTGAAAAATAACCGCAACATTTTCATTTCCAGCTCTGTCAGCTGAATTGTCCCTTGGGCGGTGATGGCTTGGTCTGTTTCCATGTTAATTTGATTGTTGCCAAAAGTGTAATGTGTGCTTGGGGGCGGGATCGGTTGCCAGTTGGCGCGGCGCAGCAGGCCGGCGACCCGTAATAGAAATTCTTTCAGGTTGAAAGGCTTGGCCAGGTAGTCATCTGCTCCTTTGCTGAGTCCTGTAATTCTGTCCTGCTCCGTCCCTCGAGCGGTTAACATCAGGATTGGTATATGGTTCCCCTGTTCTCGCAAACGGTCACAGACTTCCAGCCCATCAATTCCCGGGAGGGCTAAATCCAGAATAACCAGGTTAAACGGTTTTTGCATAAGCTGCTCAAGGGCTTGTTCGCCGCTTTCAACATGGGTGACCCGATAACCCTCTTCCTCAAGATTAAAAAGCAACCCCTCGGCAATATTGGGTTCATCTTCAACGAGGAGCAGGGCAACGTCATGTTTCATTAATCAATCCTTCTGTCAGGGGAATCATCAAGTGAAAAGTGGTTCCTTTGCCACTTCCCAGACTCTCAATCCAAACCTTTCCACCATGGAGACGAATGACATTGCGAACGATGAACAGACCGATCCCGCTGCCGCGAATTGTTTTTCCTGTATGACGAATCCGGTAAAATATCCGGAAAACCTTTTTTTGGAACTGACTGGGAATTCCATAGCCCTGGTCTGTAAACGACAGGTGTGCCATGCCACCATCACGCCTTAATTTAACTGTGACAACCGGCGGATCGTCGGCATAGAGAGCCGCATTTTCAAGAAGATTTCGCATGACTGTTTCGAGAGCGTCGATCTCAAATCTGGCCTTGATTCCTGGTTCAATGTCCCAGCTTAACGTTCCGGTTTTTTTGAACTTTTCCTGCTCTTGTAAGAGATAGCCTTCAACCATTTGCGAGAGATCGCCTTGCTGCAGGCTCAGTTTGGTACCCTTGTGCTCAATTTTATTTGCAGTCAGAAGATTGCTGATTAAGCCATTGAGCCGTTCGCTGTCCCCTTGCATCCGCGAAACAAACTTTTGCAGCTGTTCAGGGCTTGGTTGGCGCATCTGAATTGTTTCCAGATGGAGCTGGATCGATGCTAATGGCGATTTAAGTTCATGTGTGACCTGATTGATGAAATGACGCTGTGCCCGGTTTAAGGATGCCTGCCGACGCCAATAGAGGAATATGACATAGATACCGATCAGAATAGCAACCAGCAGTAGAATACCCTCTGTGAGGATCAGCCAGTCACCTGTTTCCGGTAACCATTCAACTTGATACTTGCTTGCCAGTGCTTTCAATTGCTGGTGGCGGCCGATAAACCAATAAATCCAGGAGACCAGCAGGAGAATCCAGACAATTTGAATGGCTATAAAAGTGATCAGTGGATGGAATAGGCGGCGAAACAGTTTCATAGCTCATCTATTACCATTGAAAACAAGGTGTTACAAGTGGGTTTTTACACAAATATTACAATTAAAAATGAGCTGGGCTGATAGTATCGGCAAATTAAATTTAGAGACTGTCAGGCTGAAATGACCGGCGGTTTTTCAAACAGGAGTTAATATGCGTTCAGGATTGACAATCGGCCAGCACCATGTTCCGTTTCCCGTGATTCAGGGAGGGATGGGCGTGCGTATCTCGGGATTTCGTCTGGCAGGGCACGTTGCTTTGAATGGCGGGATTGGTATTATTGCTGCGGCTGGCTTGGCGTTGAATAGTGATAGCTATGACGGACATAATTTCTTCAAAGCGGATCGTCAAGCATTGTTGGACGAGTTGCACAAGGCTTACGAAATTGCCCCTGAAGGGGTGATCGGTGTCAACTGTATGGTTGCAGTCAAAAATTACGATGAAGTTGTTCGGACCTCTTGTGAAGGGGGAGCTAAGCTGATTATCAGTGGTGCCGGGTTGCCGATGAATCTTCCCGGATTAACGGCTGATTATCCTGATGTTGCCCTGGTCCCGATCGTTTCTTCTGTGAAAGCTGCTGAACTGATCGTCCGTAAATGGCAGAAGAGTTATCAACGTTTTCCCGATGCTATAGTTGTTGAAGACCCGGATACGGCCGGTGGTCATCTTGGTGAAAAAATGGAGCGGATCGGTTCCGGAGACTATGATCAATACGCGACGGTGCGGGGTGTCAAGGCTTACCTCCAGGAGAAATGGAATATTGAGATTCCGGTGATTGCTGCCGGCGGCATATGGGATCGAGAGGATCTGGAATATGCGTTGGCGCAAGGTGCGGATGGTGTACAGATGGGGACTCGCTTCGTTGTGACGGAAGAGTGTGATGCTGACGATGCGTTTAAACAGGCTTATCTCGATTGTAAGCAGGAAGATATCGGTTTGATTATGAGTCCGGCGGGTTTGCCGGGAAGAGCGATCAAAAAGAATATTGATCAGGTTCGTCAGCGTGATGTTGATCTCGATGTCTATTGCCCCTCCGCATGTTTAAAAAAATGTGCTTATCAAACATCGCGGGACCGTTTTTGTATCGTTCATGCGCTCGATCGTGCGCAAAAAGGTGATACGGAAACCGGCCTGGTATTCTGTGGAAGTAATGCCTGGAAAGCAGACCGGATTTCAACGGTCAAAGAAGTCTTTGCCGAACTGTTTCCCATGGCGGAGCAGAAAACGGGGTAAGATATTTTTTCAACGGCTCAAGGATACTTCGGTCCCAATAAAATTGGCGAAAAGACCTGATTGAACAAGTTTTTTCGCCTTTTCTATGTCCGGCGCAAAATAGCGGTCCTGATCGTAAAAAGGAACCTCATTGCGTAAGATCTGCTTGACTTGCTCAAGGAGTGCAGATGTTTTAAGTGGTGCTCTGAAATCAACTCCCTGACAGGAGGCCAGAAGTTCAACGGCCAGAATCCCGGCGGTATTGTCGGCCATTTCTCCAAGCCGTCTTGCGGCAAAGGTAGCCATGGAAACGTGATCTTCCTGATTAGCGGATGTGGGCAGGCTGTCAACCGATGCCGGGTGGGCACGTGATTTATTTTCACTGGCCAGGGCCGCCGCCGTGACTTGAGCAATCATAAATCCGGAGTTTAATCCTCCCTTTTCGACTAAAAATGGTGGAAGTTTGCTTAAATTGCTGTCGATCAGTAAAGCGATCCGCCTTTCTGCCAAAGCTCCGATTTCCGCAATTGCCAACGCCATATTATCAGCTGCCATTGCTACGGGTTCAGCATGAAAGTTTCCCCCGGAAAGAATATCATTGTCTTCGGTGAACACCAGTGGATTGTCGGAAACTGAATTTGCCTCAGTTTGCAGCACCTGGGCCGCATGGCGCAGTTGTTCCAGGCAGGCTCCCATGACTTGAGGTTGGCAACGTAACGAATAGGGATCCTGCACCGATTCACAGGCGCGATGTGAATCTTCAATCTGACTGTGGTCAAGCAGTCTGCGATAGGCTGACGCCGTATCGATACGGCTCTGATGACCACTGACCTGATGAATGCGTGCATCAAAAGGGCTGCGGCTGCCCAGAGCGGCTTCGACACTGAGGCTACCTGCAACAATCGCTGCAGCAAACAGATCCTCGGCAGCAAATAAACCTTGCAGGGCGAAAGCTGTCGAGGCTTGAGTCCCGTTGAGAAGTGCCAATCCTTCTTTAGGCCCGAGGGTGCATGGGGTTAAACCGGCAATGTCCAGCCCCTCTTTGCCTGAGAGTTTTTCCCCGTGATAGAGAACCTCTCCTTCACCAAGGAGGACGGTGCTCATGTGGGCCAGCGGAGCCAGATCTCCAGAGGCCCCGACAGATCCCTTTTGTGGAATACAGGGATAAACTTCTGCATTCACCAGTTTCATCAAGGCTTCAATAACTTTTAACCGGATCCCGGAGTAGCCGCGAGCAAGGCTGTTTATTTTGAGCACCAGCAATAGTCTGACCGTTGCTTCGCTCATCAGCTCGCCGACCCCGGCAGCATGGGAGAGGACAATGGAACGTTGCAGTTGTTTGAGATCTTCGTCCGGAATATGGGTGTTTGCCAACAGGCCGAAGCCCGTATTGACGCCGTAAACGACCCGCCCCTGTGCAATCACCTCATGGACCGTCGCAGTTGCGGCCTCAATTTTTTCCAGGCAGTCAGGTGCCAGACTCAATTGAATCGGTTCAGCTTGAATGCGCCGTAATTGTTGCAGGCTGAGAAGGCCCGGTTTTAATTCAAGGGGAAACATTTAATTGTCCTCCAACATCGGTAAATCCAGTCCCTGCTGTCGTGCGCAGTCAATAGCTTCAGGATAGCCGGCGTCAGCATGCCGCATCACTCCGGTCGCCGGATCATTCCATAAAACGCGTGCTAACCGTTTTTCCGCAGCTTTTGTTCCGTCTGCGACAATGACGACGCCGGCATGCTGACTAAAGCCCATACCAACGCCGCCGCCGTGGTGGAGGCTGACCCAGGTGGCACCGCCGGACGTGGAAAGCAGGGCATTGAGAAGCGGCCAGTCAGAGACGGCATCAGAACCATCGCGCATGGCTTCCGTTTCGCGGTTGGGACTGGCCACCGAGCCGGAATCAAGATGATCTCTGCCAATGACCACGGGTGCCTTGAGTTCACCGTCGGCAACCATCTGGTTAAAAGCCAACCCCAATCGTGCACGATCCTTAAGTCCAACCCAGCAGATTCTTGCCGGCAGTCCTTGAAAATGAATGCGCTCTTTGGCCATGTCCAGCCAGTTATGCAGGTGGGGATCATCAGGGATCAACTCTTTTACTTTCGCATCGGTTTTGTAGATATCTTCAGGGTCTCCAGACAGAGCGACCCAGCGGAAAGGGCCGATTCCTTCGCAGAAAAGAGGGCGGATATAGGCGGGAACAAAGCCGGGGAAATCAAAAGCCTTTTCGATCCCTGCGTCAAAGGCAACCTGACGAATATTGTTGCCGTAATCAAAGGTTTCCGCTCCAAACTGTTGGAGTTGCAGCATGGCTTCGACATGTTTGGCCATCGATGCTGTGGCTGCGGCAATCACTTTTTGCGGATTTTCCTGTCGCTGTTTTGCCGCTTGCTCCAAGCTCCATCCCTCCGGCAGGTAGCCATTGAGGGGATCGTGAGCACTGGTCTGATCGGTGCAGATATCGGGCACAATCTTGCGACGAACCAGTTCCGGTAGAATCTCGGCACAGTTACCGAGTAAACCCACCGAGATTGCCTGTTGATCGCGACAGGCTGTGTTAATCAGATCCAGGGCTTCCTCTAGACTGGTCACTTTATGGTCCAGATAGCCGGTTTCCAGGCGTTTGTCGATCCGTGATTCATCGCACTCGATTGCCAGCATATTGAAGCCTGCCATTGTTGCCGCCAAAGGCTGAGCACCACCCATACCGCCAAGACCGCCGGTGAGAATCCAGCGCCCGCGAGCATTACCGGAAAAACGTTTTTTGGCAATGGCGACAAAGGTCTCGTAGGTTCCCTGCACAATTCCCTGTGAACCGATATAAACCCAGGAACCTGCCGTCATCTGGCCATACATCATCAATCCCTTTTTATCCAGTTCATTGAAGGTTTCCCAATGAGCCCAGTGGGGCACCAGGTTTGAGTTAGCGATCAGCACCCGTGGGGCATCAATGTGGGTTTTGAACACGCCAACCGGTTTCCCTGATTGGATCAGCAGAGATTCATCATCTTCCAGGCGCTTGAGGACTGCGACGATTTTATCGTAGCAATCCCAATTGCGAGCAGCCCTGGCGATGCCACCGTAGACGACCAGTTCCTCCGGACGTTCGGCAACTTCGGGATCAAGGTTATTCATCAGCATGCGCAAAGCGGCCTCAGTCAGCCAACTTTTAGCCGTCAGTTGTGGACCATGTGGGGCTCGAATCAGGCGGGTTGGATCAAGACGTTGATTGCTCATATCGATATCCTTCGGTCTTATAATCAATAAATGGGTTCTTTTAAAAAAACAAAGCTCTTTTTTCCTAAAGTGTTCTTGGCGTTCTGGTCAGCAGATAAGCCGGTGACAAAGTCTGGCTGCAACTCTGGCTGTCCGCCCATCGATATCGAACTGTGGGTTATATTCAGCGATATCAGCTACTTTTAATCGGTTTTGAGCTACTTTTTTGATAAAAGTTAGCAGATGCTCCAGTATCGGAAGGGGAACCCCTCTGGCTGCCGGGGCACTGACACCAGGTGCTGTTTCTGCCGGGAGAACATCAAGATCAATACTCAGATAGAGTGCCTGGCAGGGGCGAAGGAATTCCTCCAGTTTTGCTTCGACTTGCGGCAACTGCCAGGAATTGAGATTGTCATCTTGCAGATATTTGACGCCTAGAAGGTCGGCTCGGGTGAATAAGGCCCTGGTATTGGAGGCCTCACTGATACCGAGACAGCAGTAATGAAAGGGGATGGCCTCGGCTTGGCAATGTTCTGCAATTTGTAAAAAAGGCGTCCCGGAGGTCGCCATAGTTGCTTGACGTAAGTCAAAGTGCGCATCAAAGTTGATGATAGCAATGGGGGCCGCAGTTCTGGTGGGTCGCAAGTGCTGCTCCAATCCCAGAAAACTGCCGACAGCTATTTCATGCCCACCGCCCAGAAGCAGTGGAAAATGGTTTTGATCAAGCAACTGGTTGACAAGAGCGGCCTGTTCTCTCTGTAATGCCTCCAGGTTACCCTGCTCACAGCGGAGGTTTCCTGTATCGTAAATGGGATGCTGAAGATGGTATGCTTGGTTGGCTAATGTTTGCCGGATCGCATCAGCTCCTGTTGCAGCTCCGATCCTGCCCTGATTCCGTTTGACCCCTTCATCACTGGCAACACCAAGTATCGCGACGCCGGGTTCCTGATCTTTTTCCCGCCGGGGAACAACATGTTGATGCCAGCGGAGGTTTTTACCTTCATCGGTGCGACCTGTCCAGAGTGACATGTCGATTGCTTCATGCATGGCTGATGTCTCCAGCAAAAATTCGTTGTACCAGCAGATCTGTTCCGAACTGATAAGCAAGCTGAGCCGGATCTTCAATATTCCAGAGCACCATGTCCGCATTCCTGCCAACACTCAGCGTGCCGATCTGCTTTTCTGATCCAAGTGCCATGGCCCCATGCCGGGTTGCTCCTTGAAGAGCTTCTTCCGGAGTTAATCCGAACAGGACACATCCCATATTCAACATCAGAAGTAACGACGCCAGTGGAGAGCTTCCCGGATTGAGATCGCTGGCCAGAGCCATTGGAACCTGATATTGGCGTAATAGTTCAACAGGTGGTTTTTTCGTTTCGCCAAGAAAATAAAAAGCTCCGGGGAGAAGAGTCGCAACTGTTCCCGATTTTTTCATTGCCTTGATGCCGGCTTCATCCAGATATTCCAGATGATCGACCGACCAAGCCGAATAACCGGCGGCAAGTTCCGCCCCATGGCTATTGGAAAGCTGCTCGGCATGGACTTTTATTCCCAGTCCGGCTTTTTGGGCGGCTGCAAAAACCAGTTCACTCTGAGCTGGAGAAAATGCGATTTTTTCGCAGAACACATCAACGGCGTCAGCAAGACCTTCCGTTGCGACCAGAGGGATCATTTCTTTGCAAACGAGTTCAATATAGCGATCAGAATCGTTGATATATTCAGGGGGAACGGCATGTGCTGCCAGCAATGTGGTGCGTAAGCGGATGGGGAAATCAGCGGCCAGTTTTTTGGCGGTTCTGAGGATTTTAAGCTCATCTTCGAAGGTTAAACCGTACCCCGATTTGATCTCAACTGTCGTGACTCCTTCATGAATTAATGCTTCAAGCCTTGGGCGTGCCTGTTCGGCAAGTTCATCTTCGCCCAGTGCACGGGTTGCATTGACGGTGCTGAGAATTCCCCCACCCGCACGGGAAATTTCTTCATAAGTGGCACCATGCAAACGTTTGGAGAACTCTGCAGAACGCTGACCTCCATAAATTAAATGAGTATGGCTATCGACCAGACCGGGGGTCAGATACTGCTGTTGAGCGTCAATGATCTCTCCCTGAAAATCATTGATGTCAAGGTCCTGCATGGGGGTGATCAATGCAATGGTTCCATTTTTAACCCCCAGAGCATGATCTTTCAGTAATCCGTAAGGTGTTTTGACCTGGGGATTCATCGTTGCTATCTGCGCGTTTATCCAGATTTTTTCGCTGCCGCCGAATGCTGAATTCATCAAAGCTCCTCACTGCTTCTTATTTGTATATACAATTATAGACAAAGTTGCAAGTGATTGTGTATAATTCGTTCCAGGTTTTTTGACATAAAAAAGGAATGCAATGAAGATATCAAGACATGTGGGGGTGCAACCCCGTTTTCAGGTGATCAAGGATTTTATTGCTCAGGCGATCAAGGATAGAACCTATCTTCCCGACGCGCAGATTCCGACGGAACATGAGCTGGCAAAACAATTCAGTGTCAGCCGGATGACCGCAAATCGTGCTGTGAAGGAACTTGTCTCAGAGGGAAAGTTGGTGCGTTATCAGGGGCTTGGGACTTTTGTTGCGACAGTACAGGCTGAATCGCCATTACTGGAGATTCGCAGCATCGCCGCTGAAATCCGGGGGAGGAATAATGTCTACAGCAATGATCGGTATCGTTTAAAGGCGATAAAAGCAACTCAGGATCTGGCAGGCCAATTGGGAATAAATACCGGAGATAAGGTATACCATTCCCTGATTGTTCATAAAGAAAATGGTCAGCCACTGCAGTTTGCAGAACGTTATGTCAACGCAGCTATTGTTCCTGATTATATTCATCAGGACTTTTCAGTGACAACACCCAGTCAATATTTAAGTGAACTCTTTCCTCTCTCCGAGATTGAACATATTGTTGAAGCTGTTCTGCCAACGTCTTTGGAGCAGGATGCTCTCAAGATTACCGCAGCGACACCGTGCCTGTTGGTGAAACGGAGAACCTGGTCGGGGAACAACCTTATCAGTTATGCCCGACTGGTTCACCCGGGCAACCTTTACCGGCTCAGTTCTCGTTCAGAGGTTTAAGCCGCCAGACTTGCTGTTTCACTGAAAGAAAGCTAAGCAACCTCTTTCACATCAGTAAGAAATTCATCCCGGGACGCTTGGTCGTCAATTTCCAGTTGCATGATCCGGGCAAGTTCTCCAAGCCTTTGTGTCGACGCTTCTCCCTGCTCAAGCCATTGTTTGACAGAGGTTTTTAAGGCTTTGTTGGCGACGGGTCCGATATGTTTTGCCAATAGTTTTTTCATCTGGGTAAATTTTTCGGCTAATGCGCCATTGAGGACAGATTCCAGGTCGGCCGGTGGTGCCGGAGCCGGTGCCGGTGTTTTCTCCTGAGGAGCAGGGGCTGCTTTTGTCGCAACGGGAGCTTCTTCACAATCGGAAATCAGGGCCAGGAGATCTGTCGTGACCATACTGGCTGACATATTAATCAGATGAACTTTAGCATCCGGCTCACAGATAAAAATCAAAGATGAGGAATCACACAGTTTTCGAATCAGGAGAAGTGCTTCGTCATATTGGATTTCAAAGGAATTGACATCGAGTTTGACCGTTTCATTCAGTTTGAAAACCCTATGCAGAATATTGCCGATTCTCTCCTGGGTGTCAGATTTGAATACTTCCGGCAGATTAGAGGCAAGAATCCCTCGTTTGCTGGTATAAACAGCTGATCCAAGGACACCCGGTATTATTTTGATTTCATCCAGAATTTTCTGCATAATTTGCCTCATTAAATTGTGATTTGATCAACAAGTGGTCCGAACTGTTCAATGATATTTGCAGGAGAAACATTGGAACTCAAATCGAATCCGACAATGATTTGTTCACCCAGCAGCGTCAGGATTCGATCTCCCGAACTTTGTTCCATGATCAAATGATACGGGCCGGTAAAACCAAGGTAAGGTCTTAATTGTTCAGCCATGACTGCGACATAAGCAACATAATCCCCCAGATATTTGCTCAGTTCTCCACTGTGAAGAAGGGACGTTCCATCGCGGGCGACTATGACCAGTTTCTTGATATCGGTCATGCTGTCAGTCTGATTTTTAAACTCCTGCAGAGTTGCCATGAAAGCTCCTTTGATGACGGCAGTTATTGGTTCAGCCGTCTGAATTCGACCCGACGATTCAGAGCGCGATTTTCAGGTGATGTATTGGGCTCAGCAGGACGGGTATCTCCGTAATAGGCAACGATCAAGGCTTCAGGAAGAATTGAAAATGTTTCCAGCAGGTACTGTCTCACCTGTTCAGCACGGTGTTTGGATAGCAGCAAATTTGCTTCTGCTCCTCCGGTATTGTCGGTATGTCCTGATATTTCAAACTTTTTATCTGCCAAAGCCGGATTTTCGAGAGCTTTGCCGACATTCACGAGTTGCGCTTTCGCTTGTTCAGACAACTGTGACGATGCGCTGTAAAAATGGATCTGCATGCGGAGCAAAGGGCCATCAACAGCACCAGGTGCGGTTTCCTCTTTCTTACTTTCCTGCATGACCTGAATAAACTCTGCGGACGTAATCTGTTCACCAAGTTCTGACTTATACTTAATCAGTGCGAGTTCAAAAGAAGAGCGGGCCCGTTTGTTTTGAGGCGCCAGTGTCAGTCCTTTTTCGTAGGCATCAACGGCTGATCTGGCATTTCCCAGAACCATGTAGATGTCACCCAGGCCGAAATAAGCTTTGGCATAATGATTGTCAAGTTCTGTGGCTTTCAGATAATTACGTTGAGCTTTGTCGTAGTTTCGGAGCCTTTCAGCAGTATAAGCGCAGCGATAATGAATCTCCGCATCCTGAGGACAAAGTTCAAGCCCATGGTTCAGCAACTCGCGTTTTTTTAGAAGGTTGCGCTCTTGCTTGATTTTGTCTTTGATTGCACTGCATTCCTGTTGATTTGCGCATGCCGGATTGATCATCAGCAGAAAAATGCAGCCGGCAACCATGGAGTAGATAATTTTGCTCATCTATTTTGTCCCGGATTCATTACTGTAAAAGTTTAACCAGACTGATTCGCAACCGCTCAATCGCTTTTGACAGTGTTCCGATCTCATCTTTTGACTTCGCAACGATCGGATCGTCAAGATGCTCACCCAAACTGAAGTTTTCTGTTCTCTCCGCCAGTTGGACAATCGGGAGGACGACACTGCGATCGAGGAAAAACCAGAGAATAAGAAGAATCACGAGGATTCCTCCGGAACCAACCAAAACCAGAGTCAAAGAGAGTTTTTTGGCTGCAGCTATGGCTGCTGCTGTCGGGATATAAACAACAAAGGCGGCAACCGTATCATTCATTTCCCAGTTATATCCCGTTTCATCTCCATAGATTTCAACCTGATCTTTGGGAGCATCATAGGGGTCACCATGACAGGTTAAGCAGTTGGCGCTATTGGTTCGGATCGGCTGTGCAAAATAGAAGACTTCGGTTCCGTTTTTGATAATCCTTCCTTCTGCAGATTTCAAGGCTGGATTCTGGTCAAAGTTTTTGATGAACTCGATTTCATCGGCATCGGCCCGGTTTGACGGGTTAAGAGGGTCAAGAGTCGCCTGCTTGAATATATAATCAGGGGAGGATTCTTTGAATAACTCAAAGGTTCCCCGGGCGACGACAAAGCCGGACATAAGTTCCGGGTAAAAGCGATCTTTTTCGATGAGTTCCTGAACCAGGGGCTTCTGTACTTGCGCCATGTATTTTTTTGAGGCCATTGCATAGTTCAGAATAATATTACTTTTACTTTTAGCCTCTGACAGAGCATTATCAACACTGAGTTTATAGCTGGTGATACCGATCACAGCGGTAGCAAGTAACCCCAAAATCCCCATAACCAGGATTGATCTCATCCGAATGCCCATGTGCTTCTTCTCCCTTTTAAAAGTCTAAACGAATATCATTGTGCCGAACGGTAAGGTTTCTTTAAGGTCAATCCAGCTTGTCAGCTGAATACTTTATTAAAAATACCCCATTATTTTTCTTTAGTCAACAATATATCGCATTAAATTACATATATTATATTGAATAGTTCACTATATTGATTTATATATGTTTCAGGCTGAAGGATAGAGCGTTGGAATGGTGACGAACCTGTTGCTAAAATCAGGGCTTTTAGCTGTTCTGACGGGAAGGAATATGTGCTGTTCCAGGTTAAAAAATGGGATCAGCAAACGACTTCGGCCGATAGGTTAAATGGATTTCCTGCGGGTCTGTTTTGGCGGATTCAATCGGGTAGATTGAATCGTTAAGAACCGTTGCAAGAAATTCGGTGATTTCTTCTGCGACACCGATATCGATGTCTCTTTTGTTTATTCCATCTTCGAAATACTTAGCCAGGGGAGGTTCTATAACGATTTTTATTTCAATGTTTTTTGACATAAGAATCCTTTTTAAGAAAGTTGTGATTACATAAATGATGTTATTATTTCCACGAAAGTCAGTGGGTTTTTGCCGGCCCGAATGAAATATCTCGGTGACGATCTTTTATTGGCTCAACTCTAGATATTTGCCCCCTAATGGTTAGTTTTCTGTATAATCCCCCGAATATTAAAGACAGGTTCTTGTCGAGGAGTGAGTATGTCAAAGTATAGCATGAGTTTCTTCTGTTGTTTCTTACTGCTGATTTGTCTGCAATTGGCTTGCGTGCGTCCCGCTGTTGCAGGAGAAAAACAGGAAAGAGTTCAACTGCTGCAACAGAAGATGGAGAAGTTGCAGGAATTGTTGGCTAAAATGCAGGAAGCAAAGCTCCGGGAGCAGCCGCCGAGTGAAATTCCTTGGCAAGCCCTTTTGCAGGAGAATACGGAACGACCGGCATATGACCAGTATGCTTATTTGTTGGCACCACTGATGCGTGCGGATGAACTTGACGGTATTTTGCAGCAATTGCATTTTTTTGCAACTCAGGATGAATTAAAAGAGCGGGGGACTTTGTTTGTTGTTCCGGCAACTCCGTTATCACCTGGAGAAGCGATGTCGGTGAAGAACTATAACCGTGATCTGGCAGGAACCCTGCTGAACAAGATGAGTATTCCGACAGCGATAGAGGGAGGGCTGATTGTTGCTCCGAAGCCCTTGGGACAACCGGAGGTTGCCGATGGCTCGTTGCTGTTTATCGATCTTACGGGGTGTGATCAGATTCTACGATCACGAATGATTGGTTTATTGCAAAGTATCCGACTTTTTACTGAAGATGGAAGCATCGACAGGTACCTCGGAGAATTATTAAGACGTTCAGCCCCTCAAGCCTTTACTGTCTATATGCAAGGTCACTTGGTGTGGTTGTCTTTGGCCAAAGAGTAGGGAATGGGGTGACGACTAAATCTAGCGTTTTAGTCGAGAACCCTTGAGTTGAGCAAAATATCTGTAGTACTCTGGTCTGAATAGACTTGAGACCAGTAGCCAGGAGAAGTTATGAGCCCTAAACAGGAAGAGTTTATCCCTAAGTGGATTGCCTGGGAAAGTACCCAGAGGTGTAATCTGAACTGTGTGCATTGCCGGTGTTCTTCGGATATGTCCGCGGCCGCAGGTGACTTTAATACCGCAGAAGCATTTAAAATGATTGATGATATCTGTGAAGTCAGTAAGCCGGTGCTGGTCCTTTCCGGTGGAGAGCCACTGTTGCGTGAAGATATCTTTGATATTGCCCAATATGGAACCGATAAAGGTTTGCGCATGTGTATGGCAACCAACGGTACATTGGTGACTGACGCCGTTTGCGAAAAGATGAAGGCCGCTGATATTAAAATGGTGTCCCTTTCGCTTGATGGTTCCACAGCGGAGATTCATGACAATTTCCGTAACAGTCCGGGGGCCTATGCCGGGGTGATTCGAGCAGCCGAAACTCTAAAGAAAAATGGTATTCCATTTTTGATTAACTCATCCTTTACGAAAAGAAATCAGGATGATGTCGCAGCGACATTTAAGGTTGCAAAAGGTCTTGGAGCGACGGCCTGGTATATGTTCATGATTGTGCCAACCGGGCGCGGTGAAGAAATTATGAACGAACTGGTGTCAGCAGAAGATTATGAAGAGATTCTTGCTTGGCATTATGAACAGGAAAAGCACGAAGATGACATTTTAATGCGTCCGACCTGTGCCCCTCATTATTACCGGATCGTACCGCAGATGGCAAAAGCTGAAGGGGTTGATTTCAAGCGCCGTAGCTTGACGTTTTCTACGGGGGGAGGCAAAGGCTGTATTGCGGCGCAGACAATCTGTCTCATCGATTGTTTTGGCAATCTCAAGCCCTGTTCTTACTTCCATTCCTCGGTCGGTAATGTCAAGCAGATACCATTCAAAGAACTTTGGTTCAACTCCAAGGTTTTCAATGATTTGCGGGATTTCAGCAAATACAAAGGGAAGTGCGGAGAGTGCGAATTTATTAACGTTTGCGGTGGCTGTCGCGCCAGAGCAGACGCTGTCTATGGTGATTATATGGCAGAGGAACCTTTCTGTAATTATATCCCGGTACGGACACAGAAGCGGCTGGAAAAAGAAGCCGCGGAAAATGCCGCAAAACAATAACGGCTACCCTTGTCGTACAGTGTGTCAATTGCATAAACCACAATAACAGGGTGAACCTTATATTTGCCCCTACGTTTTAGATTCATACAGGAGAATTTTAAATGACAGAGTACAATTTTATCAAAGCGTGCTGGGGGCAACCCGTAGATCGTGTTCCCGTCTGGTTGATGCGTCAGGCAGGGCGCTATCTGCCGCAATATAAAGCGGTACGCGCTCAAGGGGGAGGAACTTTTCTTGACTTGTGCAAAGATCCCGCCAGGGCAGCAGAAGTCACGATTCAACCGATTGATATCTTAAATGCGGATGCGGCAATTCTGTTCTCGGATATTTTGACACCCATAGAGCCGATGGGGATGAAACTGGACTTTGTCCCCGGACCGGTGTTTGAGAACCCCGTTCGCACGGCAGCTGATGTTGATGCTTTGGTGGTCCCGGAAAATATGGCTGATGCTGTCTCTTATGTTCCGGCAATCATTAAACGATTGCGGACGGCATTTGCAGGACGTGTCCCGTTGATTGGTTTTGGTGGCGCACCTTTTACCTTGGCTTGCTATATGGTCGAAGGGAAAGGGAGTAAGGATTTTGCCAGTCTGAAGCAGATGATGTATGCAGATTTTCCCCTTTATGACGCACTGATGCAGAAGATCACCGAAATGGATCGGCGTTATCTGAATATGCAGATTGAAGCCGGGGCGCAAGCCATTCAGATTTTTGATACCTGGGGCGGGTTATTGGCACCCCATGATTACGAGCGCTATATTCTGCCATACGTCAAACTTTTGATTGATGGTCTTGATCGCGATGGCATTCCGGTTATCTACTTTGTGAAAGGCGGGGGTGGTATGCTCGAGCTGGTCAAGCAGTCCGGAGCAGATGTCCTTGGACTGGACTGGCATGTCAATCTTGGCAAGGCAAGAGATATTCTCGGCCCTGATATCGCTGTGCAGGGGAATCTTGATCCCACCGTGCTTTATGCTCCCAAAGATTATATTGAAAAAGAAGTGCAACGGATTCTCAATGAAAACGCTGATCGCCCGGGATTCATTTTTAATCTGGGGCATGGAATTCTGCCGACAGTGCCACCGGAAAATGCCATTCACATGGTTGAATGTGTGCACCGACTCAGTCAAAAATAATTTCATCACCATAATTTGAAGGGCAGAATGCGATTCTGCCCTTTTTTTCTTATCCGGGATAAATGTATATGCCTGATTCCAAGCCAACAGCACTGATTCTTCTTAATATGGGTGGACCCGATTCTCTGGATGCGGTTGAACCTTTTCTGTACAATCTTTTTTCCGACCGCGAACTGATCCAGCTTCCTGCCGGGGCATTGTTGCAGAAACCTTTTGCCAGGATGATTTCATATTTTCGGGCAAAAAAGGTGGTAGAAAACTATCGGACGATCGGTGGGAAATCTCCTTTGCTGGAATGGACCAAAAAGCAGGCGGAAGGGACAGCAAAAAAGCTGGGAGACAGGTTCAAGCCTTATGTTGTCATGCGTTACTGGCACCCACGTGCCGAATCGGTTCTTGCAGAAATCAAGGCTGCGGGGATTGAAACGGCCGTGGTTCTCTCCATGTATCCGCATTATACCGGGGCAACGACCGGCAGCAGTATCAACGATTTTAAACGCGCTGTGACCAAGGTTTATCCGGATCTCGAATGTCAGTTTATAGAAGATTGGTACGACTGGCCGAATTATCTGGATGCATTGGCGAATCGCATCAACACGGGATTGGATAATTTTCATGATCTGATGCGTGATGAGGTGCAGATTCTGTTCTCAGCCCACGCTTTACCGCAAAAATTTATTGATCGCGGTGATCCCTACCGCCAGCACGTCGAAGAAACTGTTCAAGGGGTGATGCAACGCGTCGGTTCCTATGATTGGTCGATTGCCTACCAGAGCCGTAGTGGCCCAGTCAAGTGGATGGAACCGGGAACTGAAGAAGCCCTTCATGAATTGGCGGAAGCTGGTCATCGTGCGGTGCTGATGGTGCCGATTTCATTTGTGTCAGATCATATTGAAACCTTGGAGGAGATCGACATCCAATACCATGATCTGGCGACCAGTCTGGGACTGGTGAATTTCTGCCGGGCCCCATCTTTGAATGATGGTGATGATTTCCTTGAGGCCCTTGCAGAGCTGGTGCGGACAAAGAGCCATATATGAAAGCGTAAGGGGGCTGTTTTTTGACAGTCATCTTGAGTTGAATCTTAACCGCCAACGTACAACCTTGGTAAACCACCTAGCGAAAACATCATCAATAGACGGTGAAATATAAAGGCAAGAAAAGGGTATTAAACGATAACCTGATATAAAAGGCTTAATGACAGTAAAAATAAAAAAGAACGTAGTACTTGTTTATAAGTTTGCTGCTGGATGTGACGCTTTATTCTAAAGCCGGCAAACAGGGCAATTAAAACCAACAACAGCATGGTCGAAGAAAGTATCAGCTCATTGAAGGTAAATTTCCCGTTCAGGGAAAAAAGAACCAGTTGAATAGCTTTTCCGAATAGAAAACAGATATTTGCCAACTGAACAATTTCTGCTTTTTCAAATTTTGCTTCTAAGGAATAGATGATCAGGACTGGAGCCATGACGTTAGTCAGTCCGCCTAGAACCCCTGCGGTGAATCCAAAAAACATCATTGACAGATTTGGCCTACGCTCGACCCACCTTAACCTGACTTGAAACTTGTCAATCATCAGGTAACCTAAAATCGCCACTGCGAGTAATACTTTGAATTGCTCTGAATTGGTTATAATCAGAAGCTGAGTCCCGATGGCACTGCCTGTCATGGCACAAAGCGCCAACGGCAAATGCTTTCGGAAAGCCCGCAGAATCTGACCTTCGTTGACAATGCTGGTGAGGTTGACAAATGTTGTCGGCAATAGGGTGAGGATGATTGCTGTTTGCAGGTTTGTTGACAATGCTAGCAGTGGCGTTGCGACCATCGGGAAGCCGAAGCCGATACTTCCATGAAAAAATGCTGCCAGCAGAAAGATAGCGCCAGTGAGCAATAGTGTTTCAAGACTGAGTTCAATCAATGTTTGTTTGACTTGTGGAAAGGGTTAACCCGTTAATAGGATAATTCAATTCAGTTCTGTGTCGATTTGATTTTAGGTTACCTGTGCCGTAATTTGGTGTCAACGGATCCGTCGCCAGCAGATAAAGAACTTTGTTTGCAAAGCTCTGAACTATGGAGTCTTTAATTCTATATAGCCTTTGCCGAATATCGCAATTTTGTTTGCCAGGAAGAATCTGAGGAAATTCAGCATTTCTTTTCCCTGAAGAAGCTTCCTTCGATACTTGGCTCTGAGCACTTTATCAACACCATCAAAGAGAAGTTCGGTTCCCTGCACAAAGATTTGGAGCTTTCAAATCGTGAAATCCTGTCTGTTGACGGACAGGTTGTGATTCAAGCCGTCTGTAACGTTTACGATATTGACAAAGAGAAACTGTTCAAGGTTCGGCGTGGTGTTACCAATGTTCCTAAAGTTTGGCAATGTACGTATTAAGAGCGCATAGTCAAAAAACGCTGAAAGAGATAGGCTATGTTTTGAAGTGTAACCGTTACATCACTGTCAGTACGGCAATTTCAAGATTTGGGTCTATAATGGAGAAGGATATTAATGTTCGGCGAACGTATCAGCAGGTGTGCCGGAAAATGAAAATAAGTTAACCGTAGACTTGCCCCCCTTTGTTTTCTTTGCTAAGTAAGCTACCCGTCACTCCATGACGAGATAATGTTTCTTGAATCGAGCCATCTGACCAAAACCTGATTCTCGGGACTGCTCTCCAGTTTCGGCTTGTTATGCTCAGTTTTAAAATAAGGGAAGTGTCCCTAGTTTCATGACTGTTCGTTGTTCGATGACCTTCCCGATCTCTGTTCAAAACTTACGACATGTGAGACTGAATATGGATTGGTAATTAAAGAGCACTGTAAACCTTGAAGGACAAATTAAAATTCTTTCTTTTTTCTCTGGTTATTCATTCCAAACTTGTCCGACATGCATTTATCGCAGATTCCATGGCTAAATTGTGCTTCTGAGTGGGACTCGATGTAGTTTTCAAGTCTTGACCAAGAACCTTCTTCATCGCGAATTTGATTGCAATATGAACAGATTGGTATTATTCCCTGAAGCAGCTTAATTTCTTCGCGGGCTTCTTTTAAGTCCGTAATATCGACAATACATCCGGCCCAAACAACATCTCCGTTATATTTTTTTATTTCTGGCTTTGAACGAAAACGAACCCACCTTATTTCTTTTGAGGGTACGATTATCCTTATTGAAATTGAAAAATAAGGATCATTTACAGTTTTAGTATCTTCAAGTCTAAACTTTGAAAGATCCTCAGGATGTATAAATTCCCATCTACATTCTTTATCCTCTATAAAATACTCAGGGGGGTAGCCTAAAATTTCTTTTGAATTTGGGCTCATGTAAATAATCTCACCTGATCCATCTTGATGCTGAAGATATTCATACAGCACCGCAGGCAAAGTACTTAAAAAGGGCCTTATTTTTTCACTGGAAAGAGGCATTACCATATCCTTCATAACGTTAACTTTTAACTTAGGACAAAAGA
The DNA here is from genome assembly GCF_963675815.1 of uncultured Desulfuromusa sp. Lineage (NCBI taxonomy): Bacteria > Pseudomonadati > Thermodesulfobacteriota > Desulfuromonadia > Desulfuromonadales > Geopsychrobacteraceae > Desulfuromusa > uncultured Desulfuromusa sp. Next base: position 482,305 of record NZ_OY776574.1, on the reverse strand, counting down.
ACCTATTAAGCTGCGGTACAGTCCACCCAGAACACAAATACAGTTCAGAAAATTTGAAGCGTCTTGGATAACACACCTAGCACCGTCCTAGGTGTCAAGTAGCCCAATTGCGTTTACACAGCATTTAAATTATTGCAACAAAGCAATGATTTTAACAGGGCTAATTTTCAAATTTTTGGAGATGATCGACAGCAAAACGTCGGGATCAGCAAATTTTGATGCCAGTGAGACCGTAATCCCCATCTGAACGACCTGCTGAACTCCCTAACAGTCAGTAATCACGAAGCTATTTTCACTGAAACAGTCTCGAATGTCCGTATCAAAATGGCCCTTACGCTAAACTGCTGAAATCACACTAAGACAGAATGACCATTTGGGTTGTTTCAAAAAGGACGAGTGAGATTTATGTCATGACTTATGACCAGGGGGGAGAGAGGAATAATGACATGGCAAATGGACAACGGATTGGTTATGCACGGGTCAGCACGGCAGGCCAAGACTTAAGCCTCCAAAGAGACAGGCTGTCAGACTGCGACAAAATCTTTGAGGAGAAGGCATCGGGAGCCAGGGGAACTGGAAGACCTGCGCTTGAGGAGGCCTTGAACTACGTCAGAGACGGAGATGTTTTTGTTGTCAGCAAACTGGATCGGTTAGCTCGTTCCGTTCTTGAACTGATGCAGATTACTCAGGTTCTCCAAGAGAAAAAATGCGATCTGCAGGCACTTGATCAAGAACTTGATACTTCAACGCCAACCGGTCGCTTGATCTTTCATGTTCTCGCTGTAATCGGCGAGTTTGAGCGTGAACTGATTACCGAACGGGCCAGAGAAGGCCGTGAACGAGCAATGGCAGCAGGAGTTAAATTCGGTCGCAAACCTAAGCTGTCAAAACGGAAAGAAAGAGAACTGTTAGAAATGCTGGAAACGGTCGTTATCAGCAAAGAAGAATTAGCTCGCCAATTCAATGTTTCAAGGGCAACGGTGTACAGGTTAGCTGCAAAGTTAGATAAAGATTTTGAAGAGCAACTTCAGCAGGCTTAAACGCAGCGAGGCTGCCCCGGAAACCTGTAGCAGCCTTATGCTAAGTCACGATTTTTAAGATTATTTTTGTGCAATTAGCATCGCAAACTGTAATCGCTTGTGGACAACGTCAACGGTAGAGAATCCAGCCTCTTGAAGGAGACGTATTTGCTCCAATAGCTTTAATGGCTTGTCTTTCTCTTTGTGAAGCTTGATCCACTTTCTGTCTACTTCATTTTCAGGCAGATTTTTCAACATAAAGTCTCGCCATTGAGCCATGTAGACTTTTTGCAGTTGGTCGGTTTCCCCTTGAAAAATATCAACGGCCAGGTAGGTTCCCCCACTTGACAGAGCCCCCGCAATTTTTTGATAGGTCTTCAACCGATCTGATATTGTCTGGATGTTATGCATAACCATCACAGAAACAACAGCATCAAAATTGTCAGATGGTTCATAGTTTTCAATGGGTGATTCTGTAAAAACATGCTGATCGCCAAGTTTACTTTTTGCGCTCTCAAGCATTTGAGCTGACGTATCCAGACAGGTCAGCTTTATATCTGGATTGTTTTCCAGCAAGCGTAGTGACGTATTACCGGTTCCACACCCGACATCAAAAACAGATGCTACTTGCCCGAGATGTTTTGTCAATAACTCGTGAAAGACTTCATAGTCTGGAACCAGTTTTCTGATAAAGTCATCATAAGCTTGTGCCTGATCGTTATAGGATTTAGCAATCTCTGTCATCACTTAGCCTCTTCGCCATATTGCACATCACCAGAAAGTCATTGAGAGAAGAGGTTATCACTTTTCTGCAATTCTCAAAACTATGGATTTTTAAACCCGAGATAAGCAGAGGCTATTTAGCAGCTCTATCTTTCTTATAAGTTGCATTAAAAACGCTCTCATAAGTGCAAGGACTTATGAGAGCGCAAGGAGGTCGGACATTGTCTGTCAGGTTATCTACCTAAAGACCCTTGGTTGATGTTTTCAAACAGCAATCGCCGGATTTTGTCTGTGCAGATGCAACGCCGCTCCAAGAGCTCCGACAATTTCGGGCTGCTCGGGGATATAGATTTTTCTCCCAAGTTTTTCTTCCAGGATCGCCGGCAGACAAGAATTCCGCGCAACGCCTCCTGAAAAAACAATATCCCCCTGAATCCCAAGCCGCTCCAGCATGCTGGTCAGCCGTTCGGCGATGGCGAGATGAATGGCCCGGGCTATATCTTCTGCGGCATGGCCGCGATTGCGTAAAGAAACCACTTCTGATTCAGCAAATACCGCGCACATACTGTTTATGGGAATGTTTTGCGTTGATAGTTGGGCTGCTGCTGCAAATTCCTGCATTGAATAGCCGAGGGACGTTGCCATGATTTCCAGAAAGCGTCCTGTTCCCGCAGCACATTTATCATTCATCTGGAATTGTGCCACCCGACCTTCTTTATCCAGTGCAATCACTTTTGAATCCTGCCCGCCAACATCGAGAATGGCACGACAATTCGGGAAAAAATAGCGCGCGCCAAGGGCATGTGCCTTGATTTCGGTGATCACCTGCTGAGCAAAATGTTTTTGTGCCAGATGACGGCCATATCCGGTGGCCACCACTGGAATAGTGCTGTAAGGAGACACCATTTCCGATGCTTGTTTGTGCGGTTCAAAAGAGCTCTCAACAACTTTGCTGTTGACCAGCTCCCCATTCTGCAGAACCGCCATTTTAATGGCCCGTGAGCCAAGGTCTATGCCGATATTCATTTTCTTTTACCCTTGAATCTGTTCAATGAATGCTTCAATTCTGGTTTGTAGCTGGCCAATGTCTTCCGGTGAATAATCAGATTCGATAGACATGAACGGAATGCCTTGTTTTTCACAGGCTTCACGAAGTTTGACCGCTTCAATGTTATAAGTATGGCAGAATTGCAGACAGTAATCGACAATTCCCTGGGCACCCGAGTCCCGGTATTCCTTGATGACCTGATCAATCCGGTCGTCGTTGGGGGTGAAGACGGAACAGTCAATTTTCATGTAGCGTTCAGTGAGTTTTTCCAACATCTCATCCATGGATTGTCCGTCGGTTGCAATGGTGTCTTTATAATAGCGTGTCCCGATACAGCTTTCTTCATTGACAATAATGGCTCCTGAATTTTCTATAATGTTATGGAGTTTCCAGTTTGGAAGAGCCATCGGGGTGCCGGAGATCATAACTCGTGTCGTTTCTTTCGGAGCGACGGGGTTGTTATTCTGAATGCGGACTTCAAGCTCGTCACAGAGTTGATTGACTTTATCCGTAAAACGTTCCGGAATATCATAAAAAGCAATCTGCTGGATCAGAAGCATATCACGGCCACTGATGGGTGAAGGATTGTGGTGACGCAGACTATTGAGGCGTTGCAGTGATGCCCGCTTTGCGTTCAGGGTGTCAATGGCGGCTTTCAATTCGGCTTCAGTGATGTTTCTATCGACCATTTTTTCGACCGCCAGCTTGAAATCTTTGATCTCTTCTACCCAGAGCTTTTTATCCCTTTCCCGCTTCATCTGCGGAATTTCCATCACGTGGGTCGGAACGTATTCATCAAGAAGCTCCCAGGTTTTTTTCTTGGCATCGCAGGTTGTTTCTCCGTATACAAAATCGAGGGCCTGAAAGAAGGGGCACATCCCGCTGACCTTGAAGCCGAAAGCAGATTTAACCATCGGACAGATATTGCGGGGTAGCGTTTTTTCCGCATCCGGAATTGTGGCTTGAGAACCACCACACAAACCAACGCAAACGCCACCAGCAGCATGGATGACTTCTTCTGGAACATAGACACAGAAGGTCCCGATGACTGGGTGGCCGGCTTTTTTTGCATCAACCATTTCCTGAATACGCCCTGTATAGATATTGCTGATCATGTCATCAAAATAAGCCATGGCTTCCGGGCGATTATTCTGGCTTAGAAAGATATCTTTGTACACTTGCGTCAGAACCGGAGGAACGTTTTTGAAACGTTCAACATCCATATCAAGTTCGGCCCAGAGCTCAAGATCAGATTTAACTTGGAATTGTTCAGACATACGGAAATCCTCCAGTAAGAGAGTCATTTGAGTATTAAGTAAGTGGCAGTAATTTCAGCAGTGTTAAGCAATTCTTCAGGACAAGTCAAACCGGTAATTTCAATCGCAAAAATAGTGGTCATCGGTTTTGGCAATATTGTGATGGGCTAAATTTTGCTTTGTTGCTGGCTTATTGATAAGTGCACTGGACTTTTCAATGTGGATTTAAAATACCAATTTAACAAATCGCAAATATTAATTTATTATTGACGCCGGATTTTCTCCGATAGGTATGAAGCACTATGGATAAGAAAATTAAAAATATCGAACAGGTCCTGGATCAAGGTTCTGGACAGATAAACGAAGATAAGCTTGTTTGTGCTAATAATCTATTTGGTGTCTTTGATGGTGCATCCAGTCTGGTCCCGGATCTTTTTGATGGCAAAACCGGTGCTTGGTGGGCTTCTCATCTGGTGAGTTCGACTTTTTCACAAAATGATGCGTCGCTTTTTAATCTGGGTAAGCGTGCCAATCGTGTGTTGGAACATACAATGACTGAGATGGGAGTTGAAAGTAGTGACAAGCTGCAGTGCTGGAGTACGAGCGTTGCCGCTTTTCAGGTCCAGGACGACTCTATCTCATGGATTCAGAGCGGTGACAGTCAGGTCCTGGCGATCTATGCTGATGGTGATTTCCAGCTTTTGACCCCTTATCATAATCACGATAAGGAAACGTTGCAGCTCTTGAAGCAATTGTATCGCGACGAAGATCCTGATCCGAAAAGCAGCCTCAGGCCGCAGATTGAAAATATCCGTCGGCAGATGAATCAGAATTATGGTGTGCTCAATGGGGAACCGGTGGCTCTTGATTTTTTACAACTGGGGTCAACTGCTCTCAAGGGTATTTCTCATCTTCTGGTTTTTACCGATGGTTTGTTTCCCCCCGGTGAAGATCCGGAATATCAACCCGATTTCCGTTGGGTCACAGATCATTTTCTCCAGGGAGGGCTATTGCAGGTCAAAGAGAAAATTCGTGCTCTGGAGGACAGTGACCCTGACTGTCAACGTTATCCCCGGTTTAAAAAACATGATGACATTGCCGCAATAGCAGTTTCATTTGACGCCTAAGTGACCATAGATAAGTTCAATTTCCCGGAACACAGCCTCCCACGTATAATTGTTCAGTAAACTTTGAATCTCATCAGGAAGACCGCTGGTCCGGTGTTGTGTTTGGATGTTCTCAATCTGGGTTCGCAGAGCCCTGGCTAAAGTATCAATAAATTTTTCATCTTCAGAAGCTTGCGGCACGTCGATTGAGGCCATTTGCGGTTGCTCTACCAGTTGAATCCAGCTGGACTTTGCTCCGGAAAAAAGCTCGACAATGCCGGGAAGTGCAGTGGCGACGATCCGGGAACCACAAGCCAGGGCTTCCAGAAGAACAAGGGGTAAGCCTTCATAAAACGATGGCAGGACAAATAGATCGGTCTGCCGCATCAGGTCGGACAAGCGATCTTGATCCATCTTGCCATGGACCTGAACATTGCTGCCAAGTTCACTCACCAATTGTAAAATTTCCTGTTTTTCCGGACCTTCACTATCACCGACCAGATGAAAAATGTACTGATCAGCAGGCAGTCGTCGTAACGCTTTCAGCAGCCATGGAACCCCTTTAGCGCGACTGAGTTTTCCTGCGTAAAGGATTTGTACGGGCTTTGGATCAACTTTCTGAGTTGAAAAATAAAAACGCTCATGATCAAAGCCTGCACCAATAACGTGAATTTTCTGCGCTTCAATGCCGTACAGGGTTTGAATCTCCAGTTTTTGTTTCCAGGTTAAAGCACAGACCGCATCAATATGCCGACAGCCGCTTAATACGTCCTCTTGCAGATGAAAACAGCTCTGAAACTGGCGCAGATCAGACCCGTGACAACTGGCGACTAATGGAATGTCCGGAAAGAGTTGTCGGGTCAGTGAAGTCCAGAGCCAGAGGTGATGTGAATGAATCATATCCGGCTTCCAGCGCTTAACTGCTGCAATTAATTTCTTCTTGAACTGGATCGCATAAAGAGACAGGTCTCCGGGAGAAAGATCGCAGAAACGAATGCTGGGATAGGGCATAACGTCACTCATCCCGACCACAGGGAAAGGGAGGTCATGCTCAAAATGAACAGCACTGTATTCACGACATGCCAGGGTTTCGAATTTCTGCTGCTGCGAAAAGTTTTTAGGGACCCCTGCTAAAAGATAGTTGTGAAAACCCTGCTTTGAAGCATGTTTCAATGCGGATTGCAGATAGATACCACTCCCTGTTGCTTCGGGAATCTGGCTGAGAAGATGCAGAATTTTCATATCAGTACCAAGTGTTGGTTGAGGATGATTTCTTGACCATAACTTTGAACTATTTTCTATAGTATTACAAATTGATCCGGTTGCGTGATTAACCTTGAATTTTATTTTTTTTGGGATATCTTTTGAATGGATGATGTCTTTAGTGATTGTTTTTTTGACAAATTCTGGAACACAACAGAGCTGTAAAAGATAGAAAGGTTTCTTATGGATGTTTCTGAATGTATGAGAACGAAGCTGGTGCTTGCAAAGCCTGATTGTGATTACAAAAGCCTGCTGTGTAAAATTGCAGATGCTGTGCCGAGGCTGGCCTATGTTGTGGATGAAAATTACAAACTGCTCGGGATCGTATCTGCCGTAGACCTCCTGAAAGTGATTCTGCCTTCATATATGAATTTAAGTCTGGCACGCTCATTTACTGATGGAGCCGACTTTTTGCAAAAGCAGGTTGAGAGGGTTAAAGATAAATGCGCTGGCGATATTATGGTGAAAAATTTTTCATTTCTACACCCTCATCATCAACTCCTGAAAGCTGATGCCATGATTGCCGAAAGAGGGTTCAATACTTTGCCTGTCATTGATGAGGACGGTAAGCTTCTGGGAGAAATCACGCGACTGGATATCCTGGTAAACCTGGTGAATAACTGTACTGATTACAATATTGATGACAAGGGACTTGTCGATATCTCATTGATCTAAAATCTGCAATATTTAAGATGTTTTGACGCAATTATTCAGATTTTTCAGTGGTTGGGCGGGGATGGGTCTGCAACCGCCATATTGATTCGACTGGATCTACACTCATGAACGGAGAGTTTCATGTTCTGGACTGCAACCGCCATATTTCTGGTAGCTTACGCACTTATTATCTCTGAAAAAATCCATAAGACAAAGGTCGCTTTGTTTGGTGCAGCACTTACTTTGATCACCAAGGTTCTGCTTCAGCATGAAGCCTTTAATGATATGGATCTTGGTGTGGACTGGAATGTTATCTTTCTCCTCATCTCGATGATGGTGATTATTAACATCATGACCAAGACAGGAGTGTTTCAGTACGTCGCTATTAAATGTGCAAAAGTGGCCAAAGGCGAACCCTTTAGAATCATGATTCTTTTTGCAATTATTACCGCAGTTGGCTCTGCTTTTCTTGATAACGTCACCACGGTTCTGCTTCTGGTACCGGTTACCCTGCTGATCGCTGAACAATTGGAGATCAACCCGATTCCCTATCTGATTACCGAAGCTCTGGCGTCCAATATCGGCGGAACGGCAACCCTGATCGGCGATCCTCCGAATATTATGATCGCTTCCAAGGCTGGACTCAGTTTTATGGACTTCATCTATCATCTGACACCGGCAATTATCATTATTTTTCTTTTCTGGATGCTGGCCTGGAAAGTGCTCTTTGGGAAGCGCCTGCATGTGCGTGATGATCTCAAGAAAAGGGTTATGTCTCTGCAGGAAAGAGAACAAATAACCAACCCCGTCCTGTTGAAAAAATCGCTGTTTGTCCTCAGCCTGACGATTTTCGGGTTCATGTTACATGGGGTTTTCCATTATGAGCCGGCTACAGTTGCGTTGATGGGTGCGACAACGTTGTTGCTCATCTCCGGGGAAGAGCCACAGAGTATTCTTGCTGAAGTTGAGTGGCCGACGATCTTTTTTTTCATCGGTCTGTTCATCATTATTGGCGGCATCGTCAAGGTTGGATTGGTGGCGGATATGTCGCGTGCAATGATTGCTGTGACCAATCCTCAACCTGATAACATGACCATGCTGGCCATGGTGATGCTCTGGTTCTCAGCTATTTGCTCTGCTATTGTTGATAATATTCCCTTTGTGGCGACAATGAATCCTTTGCTTATCGATATGATTCATAAGATCTATGGTCTTGAGAGCGGGACAGCAACGGTTGAGCACATTCAGCATCTGGCAATGATGCCGGTCTGGTGGTCACTTGCTCTCGGGGCCTGTCTGGGGGGAAACGGTTCTCCTATCGGTGCTTCTGCGAATGTTATTGTGATCGGTCTGAGTGAGAAAGCCGGATATAAAATTTCCTTTGCGCAGTTTCTGAAATATGGTGTACCGGTTATGATTCTGACTGTTTTTCTGGCAATGATCTATATCTATGTGCGTTATTTTATGCTCAAATGGTATTAATGAATGCTCCTCTCCGGCGGGTTTCTTGCTGGTAAACGACAATAAAAAAGGGTGCTTCGACGATGAAGCACCCTTTTTTACAATGAAGCGATTGTCCTGATCAGCCGCTTCCGTAGGAATGCAATCCCGAAAGAACAAGGTTAACGCCAAGATAACAGAACAGAGTGGCAGCAAAGCCGATAACCGATAGCCAGGCTGCACGACGACCAACCCAGCCGCGGGTAAAGCGTGCATGGAGGAACGCAGCGTAAAGGAACCAGACGATCAGACTCCAGGTTTCTTTGGGGTCCCAGCTCCAGTAAGTTCCCCAGGCATAATAGGCCCAGGCAGCACCGGTGACAATCCCCAGAGTCAATAGCGGAAAACCGACCATGATGGCCTTGTAGTTCATGTCATCCAGAACCTTGGTGGGCGGAAACATTCCAAGGATTCCTCCCATTGGTCCGTCTCCCTGATGCTTTTCTTCTTTACCGATTTTGAGCAGGTACATAACAGAAACTCCGAAAGCAACAGCAAATCCGGCGTAACCAAGGAAACAGGTGATGACATGGTAGGTTAACCAGTTACTTTGCAGGGCAGGAACCAGCGGATCAATAGCAGAATGCAGGCTCATTTGCGCCCAGAGCATACTGAACAGGGCTATTGGGAGGACAAAAGCACCAATTGTACGCTGTTTGTATTTCCAATCCATCAGCAGGTAAATGAGCAGGATTGACCAGGCAAAAAACACGACGGATTCGTACAGGTTGGTCAAGGGGGCGCGACCATCAACACCTAGGATCTGGTATGATTCATACCAGCGCAGACCCAGAGCTGCTGTCTGGATGAGAAATCCGGCGAGGGAAGCCAGAGTTGCAATAAGAGCGACAGTCTTATTCTTTGTCGCAATGTAAGCAAAGAACAGAACCATTGCTGCAAAATAGGCAATGGTGGTTAAATTAAATAATTGTCCGCTATCCATCGGTTATCCCTCCTTCTGTGGGGATGTATTTTTGGCAGCTGTTTCAACTTTTTGCTGCAGTTCATCGAAGGCCAGAGCAAAACCCGGCTGATTGCGGTGAGCGTTCCCGGCCATCTTCACTTTGGTTTTTTTACCATCATCTTCCAGGCAGACCCATATCCGTTTATGAGAGAAGAAAAAGGCGGTCAGAGAACCAAAAACGATCAGGAAACAACCAGCCCAGACGATATTGACACCTGGATCTTTGGCAACTTGTAAACCCGTAAAAAAGGGCTGGTCGTAACCGAGAAGTGAAAAGCTGAAAACACCGCCACGTTTTTTGTCAAGTTGGGGGTGATTTTGCCAGACAACAAAAGGTGCTCCATGCTTGCCGTCAGGTGAATTGACGTGGAGCTGAATTGCCGGCCCAAAATTACGATCATTTTCGGTGAAATTGGTCACCGCAAAAGAGTAGCCGTTTGCCAGTTGAACATGTTTGCCTTGAGGCGCTTCAAGTTCGAAGACTTTGCCGGTTGCAGCTTCAGTTGCTTTGATTTTAAAGAAACCATTGCCGGCGGCACCGTAACTGGATTGATAAAATTTTATCCCTTTGTATGTCAGTGGATCGTTGACTTCAATGCGTTTATGGAGGACTTCCTTGCCGTTTTCAAGGATGACCAAATCACTATTGTAGTCTTTGGGACGGTTGCTGTTCGGGTAATAGCTGACGTCAAAGTCGTCACAACGTACGGTAAAACCAAGGTCGATAGGGACACCGTTGCGGGTCCGGACCTGATCGACCGAAGTCCCTTCAACAATGTTGACGTAAGCCTTGTAGCCCCAGAAATTTCCAATCACTGCTCCGGCCATGATAACCAGGATTGACACATGGGTGATATAAGCCCCAAATCTGGAATAGATCCCTTTCTGCGCAAACAGGTAGAGTTTTTCATCCTTCTCAGTCTGGGTGGTCTTAGAGAATTCCTGCTTGAGTACGGCTGATATTTGTTCGGCAACTTGCTGCTTTGAACCTTTACAGCTAAATTCTGCTCGATTTGCCGAACCTTTGAAAATTCCGGGGCCGGCAACCAGAGTCGGTTCCCTGACAAATCTCCAAACCCGGGGAAAGTTTTTTATGGAACAGCAAATCAAATTGATGCTGAAGAGGGCCAGGATCCCGATAAACCAGGTAGAATGGTACATATCAATAAACTGCAGTTTTTGAAACAATTTATAATTTGCCTGACCATACTCGCGAATATAGTCAGCAGGTGAACCATTCTGCAGGATAATTGTTCCAATAATGGAAGTCAGGGCCAGCAACAGCACCAGGACTATTGCAAGTTTCAGGGAGCAGAGAAAATCCCAAAGACTTTCTGTAAAAGATTTTTTTGTTTCAGCCAAGGTAAAAGCCTCCTTATGAAGCCTGTCAGTATAGATGACAGATTTAGTCACTATAACCAGCGCCATTGAGCGTGGTCAACCGATTGATAACGGACAGGCTTAATGCAGAAGAACGATGGTACGAAGACTGTCAAGGGACTGAAGTGGCTTTCGTGATCCCGTTGAGAGGTAAGCAAAATGCGGCAGAACAATATGAGGACTTATAAACGGTTTGCCCACTTTTAATTGCGGTGTTAACGGTTTTGATTCGTGAGCAAGGGAATGAGGGCCTTTATGCAGAGTCTGGTATTCCGGGCTACCGAGATCTCGCTGGGGACGCGTAGACTGGTGGCAGGTTTCAACTTGGCAACAGGGGGATGATTCTTGCTGATTGATGATGGAGTGACAACGATCAACCCGGATTGCAGAACTGGGGCTCTGATGTTCCGGGAGCAGGCATGCAAAAGCCGATTGCAATCCCCCAACAAGGAGCAATACCATAGTTATGGTAAAAATCAGTTGATATTTGTTGATGGATTTATATTGAGTCACCGTTGCCCTCTGCTCCAGAACCGATTCAATATTTATGGATAAATCGGCCACATTGTACTTTGGGTTTATTTTATCTGCAAGCGGAATACCAGAGTTCAAAAGGTTACAATTGATTTATGGTTGTCATCTATGAAGCTAAACTTGAAAGCACATTATAAGTAGCTAAAAACACTAGAGATCAGCAGCTTTAAGCTGTTCAAGTAATTTTTTCTGTTCCGGAGTTAAGCGATTGGGGACGACAACTTCGATGACTGCATAAAGATCACCTGCCGGTCTTTTTCCCGATGCTGCTACGCCATATCCCCGCAATCTGATTTTTTGTCCGGGCTGCATTCCTGCAGGGACTTTGACCCGTTTCGGGGTGTCAAGAGTCGGAACCTCGATCGATGTTCCCAGGCATATGCCGCTGTATGGAATCTCTGCTTTGACCAGGAGATCGCGCCCGTCCCGGATAAAAATGGGATCAGGTTCAATATCAACCTGGAGGTAGAGGTCGCCGGGTGGGCCACCCGCCGGGTTTGGCCCCCCCTTTCCTGATACGCGTAATCTGCTTCCCTTTTCGATTCCTGCCGGGATTCGAACCTTGATTTGTTCGACTTTCCCATCATTGTGATAATCGATCCGCCTTTCCCCGCCCTGGACTGCCAGTCGGAAGGGAATACTGATCTGCATTGAATAATCCTGCCCTTTGGCCGGAGCTCTGTTGCCGCGAACTCCTCCGCCACCAAACAGCTGACTGAAGATATCCTCACCTCCGCGGCCACCGCCAAAACTTCCGAAAATATCTCCCATATTCATATTGCGAAAAATATCTTCCTGGCTAAAGCGCTGGTGGAACCCTGCGTCACCATACTGATCGTATTGTTGACGTTTCTCTTTATCGGATAGAACCGCATAGGCTTCAGTAATTTTTTTGAATCGCTCTTCCGCTTTAGTATCTCCCTGATTTTTATCAGGGTGGTATTTTTGGGCAAGTTTGCGATAAGCTTTTTTTATTGTGGCTGCATCGTCTGTTCGGTTGACACCGAGGACGGAATAATAGTCTTCTTTAGACATGCTCTGAACTTCCTCCATTTACGCGTGATTAACATCTTACTATAGAAGTCGTTTTGCGCAGGGTCAAGAAGAAGATAAGAGACGCTGTGCACTGTCTTGACGTTAACTGACCGACAAGCTACGATATCCAGCAGTCCTTTCCCTTTTGACCCTTCACTCAGGAGTTTTTATGACCCGTATCGCTGTTATTGGAGCTGGAATTTCCGGCCTTGCCACCGCTTATGCGATTGAGCAACAGGCAAAACAAGCTGAATTTGAGGTTGAAACTCTGGTTATCGAAAAAGAACCGCGTACCGGAGGAAAGATTCTTTCGATACAGGAAGGTGGTTTTCTTTGTGAGTGGGGGCCAAACGGATTTCTTGATAATAAACCAATGACTCTGGATCTGTGTCGGCAGCTGCAGATAGATCAACAGCTATTACGATCTGATGATAATGCCCGCAAAAGATTTATCTATTCAGACAAAATTTTGCATCAGATGCCTGAAAATGGACCCGCCTTCCTTAAATCAAAATTGATTTCCTGGCCGGGTAAATTCCGTCTGGCCGCTGAAATGGTGATCCCTAAAAAGGTGAATGGCGGGGATGAAACCCTTGCTGATTTTGGACGACGGCGCCTGGGGGAAGAAGCTCTCAATAAACTTATTTCACCGATGGTTTCAGGAATTTTTGCCGGCGATCCTGAAACGATGAGCTTGAAAAGTTGTTTTCCGCGTATTCATGAGCTGGAACAGGAGTATGGCGGCCTGATCAAAGCGATGCTTCGGTTAGCCAAGAAGAAACGTGCCGAGGTGAAAGCTGGAAAAGCTGTTGCAAGCGCTGCAGGTCCAGGTGGTGTGTTGACGTCTTTTCGTGGGGGGATCCAGGAACTGACTGATGGGGTTGCCAATGCTTTGTCGGGCAGGGTTCTGACCGGGAACGGAGTTGTCCGGATTGTGCAGAAACAGGGCGGTTTTTCTCTGACTCTGGAGGATGGACAGCAGCATGATGTGGATCTGGTTGTGACCGCTGCACCGGCATATGCCGTGGCCGATATGCTGGATGAATGGAATACTGAAAGTTCCAAACTTCTTCGACAGATTCCCTATGCGACGATGAATGTGATCTGTTTTGGTTATCAGCGGGACAGAATTTCGTTTGATCTGAACGGTTTTGGCTATCTGATTCCAAAAGCCGAGGGATGCCATACTCTTGGGACTCTTTGGGATTCCAGTATTTTTTCCAATCGTGCCCCGGAAGGTCAGGTGTTGCTACGCTCAATGATGGGTGGTGCAACGAATGCTGCTGCGATTGACCTCTCTGAGGATGAGGTGAAATCCCGAACGATGAATGACCTGAAACAGATTATGGGCATAAGTTGCGAACCAGATTTTGTGAAGATTTTCCGCCATCGCCATGCCATACCACAATATACCAGTGGTCATGCGCAGCGACTATCGGAGTTGAATGCCTCGTTGATGGATGCACCTGATTTAATTCTGACTGGAAATGCTTTTTACGGGGTAGGGCTGAACGACTGTGTTAATGCTGCCAATAAGGCCGCTGAAAAGGTCATCGGCCGTTTGCAGGAGAGAGCAAAATAGAACCGGTTACTATTTGTATTCAAGTTTTTTCATCGGTCTCATCGGCCGGAATGGTCAGGGGTGAATAGGTCATAATTCGGATTTCGCCCAGAGGGGAATCTTCAACGATTGATGTGGGGCCGGAAATCTCTTCTTGTATTGTTGTTATTGCCTGCCCTAATGCCACGACAACCCCTTCTTTCGCTACATCTAGAATATTAATTTTGGGATTTGCTGTTGGATGCTCGGCTTTTTTGAAGCTATCCAATTCCGTTGAGATATTTTTGTGTTCGCTATCCAGCTTGGAAAAGCGTTTTTTTAAGATTTCAGCACGGAGTTCAATGGCCTCCTGAAGGGCTTTACGTGAATTTTTCAGGGGGTTTTTTTCTAAAAGAGATAATGTGTCTTTTATGGCCGTGGTTTGCTTTCCTGTGCTTTTCAGTTGTGTTTTCAGATATTCCAGCCGGTCCTCTTCTGGAAAATAAACCCCTGAGGTGACGTAGGTTTTGACTCCGGCTCTGGCACCGAGAATTTTAACTTCAATTCCCTCTAAAGCAACTGCCCGACCACCTGTAATCAATCCTTTAGGGACTTCAATGCGGCCGGTTGCCTTCAATACCGAATTTCTGACTTCACGGGAAATGGAAATATTCCCTTGGCATTCAACGGTGACATGATTGAGATAGCTGGCTTTCAGATCCCCTCCACAACGGATTGAACCCGATCCCTGTCCGGCCATGGTGCCAATGGTCACAGGCCCTTCTGATTTAATCTGACACATTCCGACAGCACCCGTGATGGTGATCCCTTTGGTCGCAGTGATGTTGAAGTCATCAAGGACATCACCTTTGACGACGACAAACCCATTAAAAGTGATATGCCCCACAGAGAGATCGACATCACCGGAAATGAGAAATTCATCAAGAACGGATATTTTATTTTTATCCAGAACGGCTCGACCAGGTTTGGTTGCAATGACGTGGGTTCCTTCAGGGCTGATCACAACACCTTCACCGGCGATCAGTTTACTGGGTTCTCCCGCTTTTGCCGGGAGAGGGACCCCGGTAATCGTTTCGCCAGCGAGCCCTTGTGTTGGTGGGTGGATTTCTCCTATCTGCTGATCCTGTTCGACATTGGAGAAGCTTTGAACCGCCTTGAAATCAACCCGTCCTTTTTCATCAACAGGGAGAGGGCTCTCTTCATCTCCTGTTGAGACAATGAGTTCAAACCAACCGTCTTCACCCTTGACCGGCCTCATTCCACTTGCGAGAACGAAGTTTTGTGGATTTTCCCCCTGTGCCGCTTCAGTACAAAAGATGGCAACTTGCTCCAGATCAACGGAGCGGGCAATATCATTTTTTCTCAACAGGCTGATTAACTCTACCGGGGGGATGCTGTTGGCGGTATCATGAACCGTGATGCTTGCGCGGCATTCTAATTGATTATCATGTGCTTCCAGCTTCAAATCGTAAGCGTCTGTAACATATTCGGCAATTAATTTAATACCGATACCGACACTTTTTTGGGAGGTTGCAGAACCCATGAGACTCCTCTTGTTTGAACAGAGAGATTATTGAATGCTAATTCTAGCATGTGTATCGGCTAAAATGCTAATTTTCTTAAGAATAATATCTGCCTAAAGGCAAGGTGATAACTTGACGCTACACATGGGAGCTGGTTATTCTGCGGAATATTTTAAGGAGGACGGTGATTATGTCTGGAATGGCTGAAAGTTTGAGGCGTGACCTTGCGGATGTGAACTGGCGTGAATTAAGAATTCATCTGCAGCGGGATGCTATTATTGTTGTTGCTGATGAGCTGGATCTGATAGCTGTCGGGGTTGCGGTTGCTGAAGATGATAAAAAGTCGGTTGAAAGCTGGATTGCCGCGAATCAATTGGGAAAACCGAACGAGCAGCAACTGGAAAGCTGGGAACAAGAACCTGACAAGTCATTTCAAATGCTGATTGTCCAACCCTTTATCCTGATTCAAAGTGTCAGCCATGCCTGAACAGTTTGTGGCTTCACTCGGCTGCTATGAGGGCGCTGCGGTATTTAATCCCTGGAAGGATGTTGATTCTCAGCATGATCAAAGTGAACAGGGGCCGGAGATTCGCCGCCGACAGCTTCTCCACTATTTGCAGGAGCGGATTGGAATCGCCGACACCCTTCTTTGCGCTGAAGCGATCGGTTATCAGGGAGGCCATTTCAGTGGTATCCCGATGACATCTGAGCGGCTTCTTCTGGGGGGATTGCAGCATAAAAATATCCATCCGGAAATGGTTTTTAAAAATATATCTCCGCAACGCACCAGCCGTGTTGATTTAAAGCCGCATGGATTTACTGAACCCACAGCAACAATTGTCTGGGGCTTTTTGGTTGATCATGAGATTGATACGCGTCGGGTGGTTTTGTGGAATGCCTTTCCATGGCATCCTTATCACCTTGATAAAGGGCTACTCAGCAATCGAACCCCCACGGACGCAGAACTGGCGGTGGGTCATCAGATGCTGAACCAATTGCTGGAGCAAGGGCAATTCAAACAAACTGTCGCCATTGGTGAAAAGTCAGCGTTGCAGCTGCAGCAATTGGGAATTGCCGCCGTCAAGGTTCGGCATCCTGCCAATGGTGGCGCTGGAAAGTTTCGAGCGCAGATGTCTGACCTGTTGCTGAAGTGAGATTCTGAAGATCATTCCAGACTGACCGTAAACATGAGGTGTTATGTCAATTGATATTTTAGAGAGTCAGATTGCCCGTTTTCTTGCAAGTGAAGCTCCGGAAGTGATGTCGATTAAAGGAGCATGGGGGGTTGGTAAGACCTACGCCTGGAATAAATATTTAGTCAATGCAAAAAACCAGAAAAAGATCGCGCTTAAAAAGTATTCTTATGTGTCCCTTTTTGGGATCAACTCTCTCGACGATTTAAAGTTTTCCATTTTTGAAAATATGGTAGACGAACAACTCTTTGGTCGCAGACCGACGATTGAGAGCTTCAAAAATAATACTGAACATTTGCTCAGGTCTCTGGGGAAAAAAACACTGCCGATTATTTCCTCGAATGCATCAATCGATCATTACCATTCCATTATCAGTTCACTGTCCTTTCTTTCTTTAGAAAAAACCATTATCTGCATTGATGACTTTGAACGAAAGGGAAACAGTATTGATGCTCAGGATATTTTAGGTTTGATCACCCAGCTCAAGGAACAGAAGAAGTGTAAAGTCATCCTGATTCTCAATGATGAGAGCTTAAGCGAAGGATCATCTATTGATTATGTCAGGCTTCGGGAAAAAGTCATTGATACCGAGTTGAGGTTTGCTCCAACAGCTGAAGATTGTGTCGCTATTGCTCTGAGTGGTGGCAAGGTTGCTGATTTGCTGGGGAACAATATTATTAAACTCGGCATTAACAATATTCGTATTATCAAAAAAATTGAAAAACTGGCTGCATTGTTGCTCCCGCATCTGAAGAATTACGAGGATCAGGTTCTTTATCAGGCATTACGCACTATTAGTCTGTTGACCTGGTGCTACTATGGGCAGTCGGGTGATACTCCTGATTATAATTTTGTCGTCAGTCGCAACAGTGCCTTCGGTGATCTTGATGACGAGATCATGCTTTCAACCCAGCAGCAGGTGTGGTGTGCAGTGCTGAGAGGTTATGATAATTATTCCGTTGACGAGTTTGATCTGCAGATCGCCAGGCTGGTTGAAAATGGTTATGTTCATGAAAACAGCTTACGTGAAGAGGCGAAGTTGCTTAACGAGAAGATCCTGGCTGCTCGCTCGGAAGATTCATTTCAAGAGGCGTGGCGGAAATTTAACGGATCGTTTGACGATAATGATCAGGAAGTAATTAGCTGTTTATCTGACAGCTTTAAGCATAATGCAAAATATATCAGCCCAGTTAATCTTGATGGTACCGTGCGTTTACTTCGGTATCTTGGCAAGGATAAGTTAGCGACCAAGATTATCGATTTATATCTTGAAAAAAGGAAAACAGAGTCTGAGCTTTTCAATCTGGAGGGCTCCGCATTGCCCGGAAAAATAAAGGATCACGAAGTTATAGAAAAATTCAAGAAAAAGTATGCTTCACTGAGCGTAAAGCGCTCCCTTCAGGACATTTGTGATCAAATTCTTGCGGGGGACAGTTGCAGTGACGAAGAAGAGGTCCATATGTCACAGGCCACGGTTCAAGAATATATCGGATTATTCAAGTCACAGAAGGGGCAGAAGTTGTCCCAATACGTTGATCTTTGCTTAAAGTTCCGTCGTTTGGGGGGAACCACCGAGCAGCAGGATCTCATTTCAGAAAAATCTTCTGAAGCGCTGAAAATTATCGGCAGAGAGAGCAAGTTGAATGCAAGCCGGGTTAAACGGTTTGGCATAAAGGTCGAATGAGGCTGTGTTTGAGAAGCTCCGGCAAGAAGCTGGATGTTTTTGGTTATCTTGAGGCTGGGAATAGGGGATTGACTTCTGCCAGTCAAGTCGATAATTTTCATATAAACAATTGCCATCATTTAATAAATCAATGGAGAGTTCGATGACATTACGCCAACTTGAATTATTTATTGCGGTTGCAGAAACGAGAAGTTTCTCTCGGGGTGCTGAACTGATCGCTTTGACACAGTCTACAGTTAGCCAGCACATTGCTGCTTTGGAGCGGGAAACCAGTACCAGACTGCTGGATCGCACCAATAAGGGGATTTTTCTCACGGCTGGAGGGGAAGTGTTTCTGCAGCACGCTCGTCGGGTGTTGGCAGAACGGGATGTATTGCTGCAATCTATGGCAGGATTACATGGGCTGGAAAAGGCGACTCTTAATCTGGGAGCCAGTAATATCCCGGCGAACTATCTGATTCCCTGTTTTTTACCTGTTTTAAAGCGCAACTATCCCGGGATTTCGCTCACTATGAAAATTGGTGACAGCAAGGAAGTCCTTGATGAGTTGAAATCCGGACAATTGGAATTGGGAATAGTTGGTGGCCGGGTTGATGACGAAATCTACACCTATGAGCCATTGTTGAAAGACCAGCTGGTGATGATTGTCGGCCCTGACCATCCATTGAGAGGCCGACAATCCATCACCAAAGAGGAGCTGGAAGATGAAGTTATTGTTTTAAGGGAAGAGGGGTCCGGAACCTATCAGGCTTTGCTAAAAGCTTTTTTGTTGGCGGGAATTGACCTTGAATCATTTCGTGTTATTGCCCGGCTTGGCAGCAATGAAGCCGTAAGGCGAGCTATTGCAGCCGGGTTTGGATGCGCGTTCGTCTCTGATCTCTCAGTTCAGAATAATTTACGCCATGGGGAACTGTTCAAGGTTGATGTTGAAGGTTTATCCATCGAACGCCAATTATGGCTGGTCAGGTTGCGTGAACGTACCGCTTCTCCTGCATCAATTGCCTTTTCTGAATTGCTTAAAGGCAGCGATGTATTAAAAAATTTATATCACTGCTGTAATGTTTGATTCCATCTCTATGGGATCATATTGATGTCGTCCCCGGTAAAATCATGGCAGCGTCCTGAAATACTTCTCTTCCTCATGGCGTTTGCGGTCCCTTTGAGCTTTGCTGCCTGGCAGGCTTTATTGAATAACTTTGCCATCGAGAGGGCTGCATTCACAGGGAAAGAGATGGGGATGCTGCAATCGTTGCGGGAAGTTCCAGGTTTTCTTGCTTTTGGGGTAGTGTTTCTGCTTTTAGTGTTTCGGGAACAACATCTGGCGATTATTTCATTGCTGTTACTCGGATTGGGGACAGTTCTGACAGGGTTCTTTCCATCGGTGGTTGGCCTTTCTCTGACGACAGTGTTGATGTCTCTCGGGTTTCATTATTATGAAACCATGCAGACATCTTTAGCGCAACAATGGATTGAGAAAGGGCGGGCTGCAGAAATTTTTGGTCGACTCATTGCCGTTGGTTCTTTTTCCGCCATTATTGTATTTGTTTTGATCTGGTTGGGAACACATCTCTTTACTATTGATTACCGCTGGCTCTACCTTGGATTCGGGGGGCTGACAATCAGTATCGCTTCAGCAGCATGGGTTTTGTTTCCTCAGTTCCCTCAACACAGCGTTCAGAATAAACATATGGTGTTACGCCGTCGTTATTGGCTCTACTACGCATTGGTTTTTATGTCAGGGGCTCGGCGACAGATTTTTATGGTCTTTGCAGGTTTTTTAATGGTGGAAAAGTTTGGTTTCTCTGTCAGCAATATAGCCATGTTATTTATGGTTAATGCCTCGTTAAATGTGTTGTTTGCCCGAAAAATTGGCCGGTTGATTGCCCGGTATGGCGAGCGGAATGCTTTGCTGCTGGAATATGTCGGTCTGTTCCTCGTTTTTGTAGGTTATGCTTGGGTTGAAGTCGCCTGGGTCGGTGCCGCTCTCTATATTCTCGATCATCTGTTTTTTGCTCTGGCTATCAGTCTGAAAACTTATTTTCAAAAGATTGCAGCGCCTGAAGATATTGCTTCAACTGCCGGAGTGAGTTTTACCATCAACCATATTGCCGCTGTCTGCCTCCCGGTTGTTTTCGGACTTATCTGGCTCACTTCCCCATCTTTGGTGTTCTATATCGGTGCGTTGATGGCTTTGATCTCTTTTTCCCTTTCTTTATTGATTCCCCGATACCCCGAGCAGGGGAGAGAGACGTCTTTGAGTTGCTAATATGGGTGATTTTAAAATAAACTTGCTGAAGTTATAAAGAATCTCCCCCCTTATCATCATTATTCAGGTTTTTGTCAGATTACAAGGTTAGTATGATACATTCATTAAGACTGGATGTATTTTCCCGAGGGAAAAAGATGGAGACAAGAGTTCTGGTTCTTGACGACGATGTCTATTGCCTTGATATTTTTATTGAATATCTGATGGACAAAGGCTTCCATGTTTTATCATTTGAAAATCCCACCTGCCCTGTAATCGAACAAAATTTAGAAACTTGCCCTATGAATGCTCCCTGCTATGATCTTGTTTTGTCAGATAACCAAATGCCTGAGATGACGGGCCTGGAGTTTTTTTTATATCAGGAACAAAAGGGGTGTAAAATTCCCACCGGACATAAAGCTTTGATCTCCGGCGACATTTCTTGGGAAGAGCAAAAAAAAGCCGTCAGTATGGGCTACAAAATGTTTAAAAAACCAACGTCACTTCATCTTATCGATCACTGGATTGACGGCATTTTAGATCAGGAGTTCTGATCTGTTCTGGAGAGGGTATGTACCATCGGCTTACTGTTTTTGGTTTAACTGTTATCGGCCTCTTTCTTTCCGCACCGTTCGCATTCAGTCAAGATTGCATAACAGATAGGGAGATATTGTCCAACTTTGCAAAAATCATCAGGGAGAATCAGTATATCTGCCGCTCATGCTACCGTGTCCAGCTCCTCAGGGAAAAGCAGAAACAGTTTTCTTACGAGGTGGTTTGTAACTATGATCTTGTTTATGAGGTTATTTTGACTCCTTCTGATAACTTGATTGTCAGGCCCATGAATGAGTTGTAGACACGTCTTATCCCAAACTCTTTGGCTCCTTTATCCGCAAAAAAAACGTACGTTCCGTACCTGAAAATGCTTCGGCATCATATCCTAACTCACTGGACTGACTCTTAATATCCCAGCAGTTTGAAAGAACCGAAGAGCATCTGCCAACAGCTGATCGAAAGGAACGTCAGCACCCCGAGCAGCGCAAGCCATAACCAGCGTTTTTCAATGATATCAAGTTCTCTCCGGATGCTTTTATGTTTCCCCAATGGCCGGCAAATCCCCGGGAGCATTCCATACAGGGTGGCTATAAACAGGCCGATATAAATGGGGTAGCCGACATAGCCATAATTTGCCTGGAGCATATCAAAGGGGCAGTGGTGACTTGGCATCTGGTAGATATAGAGAGAGATGAACGAGATAATTGCAGCCAAAGAAACAAAGAACATGAGAACGGATGTGATAAACAGCAGGTGTCTCAGAATGACGGCCTTGAATCGGATGCAGGCGCATAACACAATCAGATGAACACCTGTGATCAAGAAAAACATCAGCATGGCTTGTTTTGCCGGCATTCCTGCCAGATCGCTGACCACACTTTCTCCTTCAGAGCTGAACAATGAACCGCAACAGGAGGTAATTACCTCTGGCTGTAATCCACTGAAATAACGCCACTGCAGGTAGAGATCCAGCGCCACCAGGGGGGTTATTAATAACAGGGAAAAATATTTCGGTCGTACCAGCGGGCAATCCTCGGTTCGCTGATCCAGGCGATTCAACACGACCCAGAATGCTGCTGTAAACAGAAGAAATCCCTTGATGAGAAGGACCAGCCATCCCACCAGGTTCGCATTCAATGACCCGGTTGCACACATTGCTCCGACAAACAGTTTATGGATATCTTCAGCGGTGGCAATGAATAATAATGCTGAAAAAATCTGGAATCCAAGGGCATAGTTGAGGAGGCTGGAGATGAGCCAGGTTTTTCGTTCGAGGATGGTTTGGACTTCAGAGCTGCTGTCGGCATCCCAATTTAAAAGGATTTTTATCCCCAGCCAACTGGCAATCAACATCATCAGCAGGGTCATCAATGAACCACTGAGAAGGGCCAGAATCCCCGGATGCAGAATCACCTGTTGTCGTCCTTGGTCATTTGTCCATCTCGCAGGTTGATGCGCCGCTGGATCAGTGGGGACTGGAAAACCGCAGGGTCGTGGGTTGCAATGATGATGGTTTTCCCATCGGTATTAAGGTTGGCAAAGATTTCCAGAAGTGTTTTTGCTAAATCACTGTCAAGGTGAGCTGTGGGTTCATCAGCAATAATAATGTCCGGGTTTGCGACTAATGCCCGGGCAATTGCGACCCGTTGCTGCTCCCCACCGGAGAGTTGTTTGACTTTTTTCTTCATCATTTTTTCCAGTTCAAACCGTTCCAGAACTGATGCCGCTGATTCTCTCATTGCCTTGAAGGAAAGATGCGAAGGGTAGAGCGGTAACATGACATTTTCCAGCACATTGACGTCGCGTAACAGATTGTATTGTTGGAAGACGAAGCCAAATGTTTCACGTCTGATTTGCGCTAGAAAACGTTCCGGGAGTTTGGACACCATTCGTTTTTGCAATTGGATGCTTCCCGCTGTCGGTTTGGACATGCAACCGAGCAAACTGAGTAAAGTGGTTTTTCCTGAGCCACTGGGACCCGTCAGAGCAACAACTTCACCGGGGGTAATTTGCAAAGAGATGTCCTGTATCGCAACGACTTCGTCCGGTTGATGGCGATGATATATTTTGTTCAGGCTTTCGACAGCCAATAGCGGTGACATAGGTTAGCCTCTCATTATATGTTCAGGATCGGTCACAGCAGTTTTCCAGGCTGGAATGATCGTACAGATAAGATAAGGAACGATTGTCAGGAACGCGAGAACAAATAATTGATAAAAATCGATAGCGGGGGTGAGCTGGAATTTCGGAAAAAGGACAGACCACCCTTTCAGTAGAGGGACCAGTGCCGGTGCGCCGAAAACAAAGACATGAATCCATGCAGCAAGAAATCCCAAAAGGAAAGATGTTAGGGACACGACGAGTCCTTCCCAGAACTTGGCAGTGAGAACATCAGCAGTCTCCCAGCCAAGTGCTTTCAGGATGCCGATTTCCTGCTTCTCTGCGGCACTGACTCCAGTTGCTTTGTCCCAGGCCAGAATGCAGAAAGAGATCAGGGCGGCAATGGCTACGGCAAGCATCATTCCGCTACGCCAGTTGAATAGCATGTCGTATGTATGGAGAATCTCATCGCGGCTGATTGGTCGGGTGTCCGGAAGCAGGTATTTGATTTTTTTTGCCAAAGTTTTGATTTCACGCGGATTGTAGATCTCGACAACCAGATCTGTCGCCATTTTCTGATCCATTGAGAAAAAATCTCTCAAGGCTGTTTCCTGTAATATCACCAGATCATTGGTTAACAGATTGGACTCTGCTTGAAAGATTCCTGTGATTCTAAAGGTTGTGCTTTCTTGTTCGCTGTTTTCAAGAACCAGATTATCGCCAATGGCGGGTCCAAAGGCATCAGCAACCCCCTTTCCAATCGCACATTCCTGGGGGGCCTTGGGTAGTTCTCCATCCAATAAAGTTAATTTTTCCTGAGGGGTGCCGATTCCGATCAAAGTCAGATTTGCTTTGATCAGTGAATCATAGTAATAGCCCCAAACCCTTGGTGCTACTGATTTTACCCCTGGGAGGTTTTTGATTGTCTCTGCGTAGGTTATTGGAATTAAATCGTGACGGCCGGCAGAAATTCGTTGAACTGTCAGTGCAGGGGCCTCCGTCAGGCTTCCTGTGGCTTCCTTTTTCAAAGCATGGGTTAAAAATAAAACTGATCCTAATGTTGCTATTGTAAAAGCATAGACAACAATGAGAGCAAAGTTTTTAGCTTTCCGGCGAATCAGGCTGGAAAGGGTGTATTCGAGTATTTTTAATTGCCGGCGCATCAGTTCTGTTTCTCCACGAAGGGTTGAATATGTATCCGGCTGGAAAACCCAATGGGATTTGGGGGAATCATTGACCCTGTCGGAAAATGTTCAAAAGCTCCCGGAAAATCCTGGAATGCTGCAAATACATCTGCCTGAGTCGGGTGTCGGGTGTAACGTGCCTCACTGCTGAGTGAGAGGTCTGTGATCCCAAGAAGGTTGACCAACTGTTGTTTTTCCGACACATCAATGGGGTGGGTAGAACTCGCTATCAACAAGCTGAGGATTGTCGCTGATAAAAGGAAAATAAAGATGAGATATGCAACTCCGCGCGTCATCAGTTGACCGGTAACAGGTCGGGAGTGACCTGTTCAAAAGTCAGAACCAACGATCCGGAGTGATCACGCATGAATGTTTCGGCTGTTGTTTTTCCCGCTACCGGGATCAACTCTTTCCCCATCGGTCCGTAAACATCACTGCCTAGGATAAAAAACACCTCGTCCGCCGGTATTAAACGGGTCGTGTAATACTCGGTCACATAGATTTCTGCAATCTCACCTCTGGTTCCTTTCTCTTCTCCTTCCGGGAGGGCGAAATAGTAACGAAACAGGTCCTTACACCCGTCAAAAAAAATCTGGCGATCATCTTTCAAGACAATCGTGGCAATCCAGTCAGGATAAGGTGCGACAAACATTCCGCAGACAGGACAGCGGTCTTTTTTGTCCGGCATTCTTGGTTCAACCGAGAAGGCTGTGCCGGAGAACAACCCGACAAAACAGGCAACAATGACGATTTTTCCAAGGAGTCTTTTCATCGGCGTTATTTCATTTTCATTTTCATTTTTTTCATGGCCCTCATTTTCCGAATGCGCTGGGTATCCTGGTACATGTCTTCGTAGCTGGCTTTCATCGCCTGGTCAAAATCGGCTATGGTTCCGCCATGACCGGCAATAAAGGCATCAGCATCAGACTGTTGCGCAAAGGCCCATTTGGCTCTGGAGGTCATGACTCCCTGTTTGTCGCCACCCAGAACCCAGATGGCTTTTTCAGCGGTGACCAGTTCTCCGGTCCGGTAGTCTGCTACAAAGAGATGCCTTGGTACGCGATCAATTGCATTGGCGAATTCAAGAGCCATGCAGTGAATACTACAGGTGCCGACCTCTCCACCATCCTCATATTCCACCAACATTCGACTATGACCAAATTTGACACGATCCATTCCGCAATAACTGCAAGAAGGGTGAGACGTTTGATCCTGATGTTGACCTGCTTGGGTAAGAGATGTGACCATACTGAATACGGCAAGAAGTAAAAAAACGGATAATTTTTTCATGGATACCTCTTTGTTGCGTCATGGTTTATTGGCGAAAGATTTAAATGCAAGCTTATTTGTATAAAATTTATAACATGCCAGCAATGATGCAACAATGTTGCTGTTGTTATTTTATTGTTTTATGATTGACGCATCGTCGGTGACAGCATGGGCCGGTTTTTTGATAAAAGTTCTTTTCTAAAGTTGATCGTTTTGGTAGGCTTTGTTTTATTATTTAGAGTGGTAGAGTTTGAAAAACACAGCATGGATTCTCGGGGGAAATGTTTTGCAGCTTAAATTTCTGATGATACTTCTGTTTGTTTTTATGGCAAATCCAGTATTTGCAACTGAGGGGCGAGTTGAGTTGGTTGAGCGCCTTGGGGAAAAAATTCCTTTGCAGCTGGATTTCATCGATTCGACAGGTGCCGTTGTCACCCTGGATCAACTGGTGGATCGTCCCACTTTGATTGTCCCGGTATTTTATGATTGTCGCAATGTCTGTAACATGCTGTTGGGAAGACTTTCCGCTGTTTTGCCGGAGATAAAAATGAAGCCGGGTGAGGACTATAATGTCGTCACATTCAGTTTTGATCCTTTAGAAACATCAGCAATGGCGGCTCACAGCAAACAGACATTTCTCACTGCGATGCAGGTTCCTTACCCCAGGCAAGCTTGGCGCTTCGTTACGGGGACGCAAGAAAATATTCTTCAATTGACTGATGCTGCAGGTTACTTTTTTAAAAAAGAGGGTGATGAGTTTCTCCACCCGATTACAGCTTTTGTGGTGACGGAAGACGGAACCATCGTTCGCTATTTACCGGGCCAGCGCTTTTCTGCAATCGATTTGTCGATGGCATTATTTGAAGCAAGTGAAGGTCGAATCGGTAAGCCGATTCGTCAGGCCCTGCAGTTCTGTTTCAGCTATGACCCGGAAGGTCGCCGCTATGTTTTTAATCTCATGCGCGTCAGTGGCACTGTTATCCTGTTAACTCTCGGCAGCTTTTTGCTCTTTCTTATTCTGAGCGGTAGAAAGAAGAAAAAATGACAAATGAGCCTCTTAAATACACCGGTTTCTATAGCGAAAGCCCCCGTCCAGGGATACTTGGCTGGCTTTTGTCTACGGATCACAAGCGGATTGGTATCCTGTATCTTGGCTGTATCGTTGCAATGTTTATTATTGCGATGTGTCTGGGGCTCGCCCTTCGTTTAGAGCTGATTGCTCCGGGACCAACTATCATGGGTCCTCAGACCTATAATGCCACTTTTACGGTCCATGGCATTATCATGATTTTTCTTTTCATTATCCCAAGTATTCCCGCTGCTTTCGGCAATCTGGTCTTGCCGATACAAATTGGAGCTCGGGATGTTTCTTTCCCAAAGCTGAATCTTCTGTCCTGGTATTGTTATATTGCCGGTGCGATTCTTGCGGTCATTGCGGTTTTTTCAGGTGGCGGTGCCCCGGATACGGGGTGGACTTTTTATGTTCCGTTCAGTACCCAGACCACAACAAATGTCAACCTGGCCGTTACAGCGGCGTTGATGTTGGGGTTTTCCTCAATGTTGACCGGGATCAACTTTGTGACCACGATTCACCGGTTACGTGCTGAAGGGATGGGGTGGGGGCGCCTGCCGATGTTCGTGTGGACCCTTTATTCGACCGCCTGGATACAAATCCTTGCGACTCCGATGCTGGGGATCACCCTGATACTGATTGTGTTGGAACGTGTCTTCGGGGCAGGCCTGTTTGATGCGGCCCGCGGGGGAGATCCTATCCTCTATCAGCATCTCTTCTGGATTTATTCACATCCCGCAGTTTACATCATGATTCTCCCCGGAATGGGGGTGATCTCAGAGATTATCCCGACATTCTCCCGAAAGCCTTTATTCGGTTACTGGGCTATGGCTTTTTCCAGTCTGGCGATTGCTTTTGCCGGTTCTCTGGTGTGGGCTCACCATATGTATGCCAGCGGCATGAGTGATTTTGCAATTCTGATTTTTTCATTTTTGACATTTATCGTCGCTATTCCCAGCGCCATCAAAGTTTTTAACTGGGTTTCAACCCTGTACAAGGGGTCAATCCAGTTGGCTCCACCTATGCTTCATGCCCTTGCGTTTATCTTTAATTTCGCTATTGGTGGTCTTGGTGGGCTGGCTTTAGGGGCAGCGGCCAGTGATATCCATTTGCATGATACCACTTTTGTCGTTGGTCACTTCCACTACACCATGTTCGGCGGTACGGGCTTTGCTTTTTTTGCAGCTTTACACTATTGGTTGCCGAAATTTACCGGGCGCATGTATAACCACAAAATCGCCGTTATCAGTTGGGGATTAGTGTTCGTTGGTTTTAACATCACCTATATGGCGATGCAGGCCGTTGGTGTTCAGGGAATGCCGAGACGCTATTATGACTATTTACCTGAATTTCAAACTCTCAATGTCGTTTCCACTCTCGGATCCTGGGTGCTTGTCGCAGGGTTGATCATGATGTTTGTAAACCTCTGGAACGGTATTCGCCGTGGGCCTCTTGTCGGTAAAAATCCATGGGGCAGTGCCACTCTGGAGTGGACAGTTCCCTCACCACCGCCGATGGAGAATTTTGGCGAAGAGGATCCGATTGTAACCAAGGGTCCCTATGATTACAAAGGGGTCATTGCTGATGAGTATTGAACATCGTGACGATACGGGTGCCCGCTTTGGAATGTGGTTGTTTCTTTATACGGAAGTCATTCTTTTTAGCGGATTGTTTATCCTTTATTCAGTCGCTTTGGCAAAATTTCCACAGCAATTTGCGGAAGCCAGTCATAAACTGAATATTTACTTTGGGACGATTAATACCCTTGTCCTGTTAACGAGCAGTCTTACTATTGCTCTGGCAATCACAGCCATACAAAGAAATAAAATAAAGCAAACCCTGACCCTCTGTTGGGTCACTATCGGTCTGGCTGTTGTCTTTTTGATCAATAAATATTTTGAATGGGCTGCCGAGATTGGTCATGGAATTTATCCCGGATCGGAGCATCTTGCCGAGATGGGGCCGGGGATCACAGCGTTCTTTAATCTCTACTACTTTACAGCGGGACTGCATGGTGTCCATATTCTGATCGGCGGCACTCTTATTGGCGTTGTGGCCACAATGATTGCCAAAGGGAAGGTGACCAGTGAGCGTTATACCTTGTTGGAAAATAGTGCTCTTTACTGGCACCTGGTTGATTTGGTCTGGATCTTCCTGTTTCCACTCTACTATTTGATTCTGTGAGGTGACCTATGTCAGAGCATAAACATGAGCCGGTTCCCTACCGGACCTTTATTCTGATCTGGATCGCATTGCTGATCCTGACAGTGGTGACAATTGCTGTATCCCGTGTGCATTTGGGTGCGTTAAATATCTGGGTCGCACTGGCGATCGCTTCATTGAAATCGAGTCTGGTTATTTTTATTTTTATGCACTTAAAACAGGAGTCAAAACTCTTCAAGATCGGACTCCTGACCCTGCTTGTCATCGTTGCAATATTCGTTGGGCTGACTTTTACCGATGTGCTTTACCGTTAGGGAGAGATTGTGAATCAATTGAATAATCCGACTGCACAAGCCGTTGATAATGTTTTGATCTATATCTTTGGGTTTTCCCTGATTCTGCTGTT
The DNA here is from genome assembly GCF_963675815.1 of uncultured Desulfuromusa sp. NCBI lineage: Bacteria > Pseudomonadati > Thermodesulfobacteriota > Desulfuromonadia > Desulfuromonadales > Geopsychrobacteraceae > Desulfuromusa > uncultured Desulfuromusa sp. Next base: position 452,868 of record NZ_OY776574.1, on the reverse strand, counting down.
GGGGATTACCGCTGTCACTATCTATTTTGTGGTGAAATATCGGCGTTCTAAATACCCGGAACCGACATCGCAAGTTGAGGGAAGTTGGTTGCTGGAAAGCATTTGGACAGTGCTCCCGATTATTATTGTGATGACGATGTTCTGGTATGGCTGGACGAATTATGTCGGCTTGCGTGAAATTCCCGCTGGAGCCATGGAGGTCAAAGCGACCGCACGGATGTGGTCATGGGTCTTCGAATACCCGGATGGGAGAAAAGAGAGCAAGCTTTATGTCCCGGTCAACAAGCCCGTCAAGGTTCAGCTCTATTCAGCGGATGTTTTGCATAGTTTTTTTGTCCCGGCATTTCGGATCAAGCGTGACACTGTTCCGGATATAGAATCTTACGTCTGGTTTCAGGCCACGGAACCGGGAAGTTACGATATCTTTTGTGCTGAATACTGCGGAGTCGGTCATGCTGATATGACCACCAGTATCGAAGTTCTCAGCGAGGAAGAATTTGCCGAGTGGTCCCAATCTCCCCAGTCCTCTGGAGATCCAAGAGGTTTAGTGGTTTTGAACGAGCAAGGTTGCATCGGTTGTCACAGCCTGGATGGTTCTGAAAATATTGGACCGACTTTGTTTGAATTGGCTGGGAACCCACGGCAAATTGAGAAGGACGGTAAAACACTGGAAATTACGATTGATGAAGATTATCTGAAACGGGCCATTCGAGATCCGGAGGCTGAAATCACCAAAGGTTTTGACCCGATGATGCCGGCTTATGATGAAGAGACGATCAGCAAGGAGGATCTTCAGGCTGTTGTTGATTATCTCCTTGGCAAGGTTGCCCCAGTAGAGTTGAGCGGGGGTAAATTATTGGCGGAAAATGGCTGTATCAGTTGCCACTCCATGGATGGCAGTGAAGAGATCGCACCGACATTTATGGGAATTGGAGAGCGTCAAGTCACGGTTGAGCGTGACGGTAAAGAGGTTACTCTCAAAGTTGATGCTGAATATTTGCGCCGGGCTTTGCTTGAACCTGATGCCGAAATGGTGAAAGGATTTGCTCCGATGATGCCTGCAGTCGATTATTTGAGTGAAGAAGAAATTGATGCGATTATTAACTATCTCCTTAAACAATAGCGGAAGAATGTGATGCCGACACCGATTCTGAATAATACAACGGCCGCAGCACCGGCATTATCCCTGCCACAATCTTTACGGCGACTTTTCCGTGCTGAACTTTCGGCGATGGTTGCCCTCTCATCATTGGCTGGATATCTGTTTTTCGGCGGGAATTTGTCTGTTCACGCCTTTCTGGTGACTGCCGGCGTGGGATCTCTGGCTGCAGGATGCTCTGCGCTGAATCAATGGCAAGAACAAGATCTGGATGTGCGGATGGAACGGACGCAACGGCGTCCTTTGCCAATGGGGACGCTTTCACCGCAGGCAGCATTATTATCGGCATCATTAGCAATAGGCTGTGGTTCACTTCTGCTGTCTGCTTTGCCTGGAAGTCTGCCTCTTCTGCTCGGCCTGCTGGCAGTGATCTGGTACAACGCCGTTTACACGCCATTAAAACGCCAGACCCCTTTTGCCGCAATACCGGGGGCAATATGTGGGGCTTTGCCCCCATTAATCGGTTGGACCGCAGCCGGAGGGCTCCTGATCACACATAAATCATTAATTCTGGCGGGAACGTTATTTATCTGGCAGATTCCACATACCTGGCTTCTGCTCTGCCGTTACCGTGATGATTTGCGGCGCAGCGGGTTGCCGAATATTTTTAAAACAATACCGACACAAAGATTGCTGAGAATTAACAACTGCTGGCTGGCGGGACTGTTTCTCTGTTACCTGCTCTTTCCATTATTTGGTTATATACAAAGCCCGGTTCTTCTGATCTCTTTTGTTTTAAGCCTTTTTATTGTTGCTGTTTCAATGGTCAAGAAACCTGCTGATGTGAAACAAACAGATCCCATTGTACGGAAGTTCCACCTCACTAATATTTCAATGGCTCTACTTCTCACGGTCTTGATTCTGGATAGACTGTTCGTATCGTTTCCTTTTGCTTAATGGCATGCTGTTTGGGATATCAAGGATGAGCTTCGGAGTGACAACTTGAGATGAAGATGAAAAAATGAATATTCGTGGAACAAAACCAGATAGAATTGACCACCTTGAACCCAAAAAACCTCATGGACTGATTGTTGTTATCACTGGCAACGGTAAGGGAAAAACCACTTCAGCACTGGGTATGGCTCTGCGAGCCTGCGGCCATGGGATGAAGGTCTGTATTATCCAGTTTATGAAAGGTGATATCTATGCTGGTGAATGGGACGGGGTGAAAAAAATGGACTGCGATATTGAGCTCATTGCTACGGGGAAAGGGTTCTGTGGTATTCAGGGCAATCCTTATTCCAAAGAAGAACATCGTGCAAACGCACAAGATGCGATTGATTTGGCAGGGGAAAAGATTGCGACAAGAAGCTGTGACCTTCTGATCCTTGACGAAATCAACAATGCGTTACATCTTGGTCTTGTCGACCTCGAACAGGTTCTCGATCTCCTGCAGAGCAAACCACCTCTGATGCACCTTGTTTGTACCGGACGCGATGCCCATGAAAAGGTGATAGCGATGGCGGATACTGTAAGTGAGGTTCGTGAAATAAAACATGCCTATCGGAAAGATATCGAGCCACAGCCTGGTGTCGATTACTAAAGCTGTTTTTTTCCTTCGTCAAGCACCTGCCGTACAGTTTGCAGAAGCTGATTCATATCTAAGGGCTTCATAAAGAAAGCATTGACGCCTATCTTATTTGCTTTTTCATGGTCGATCTTGTTGCTATACCCGGTGCAGATAATGACAGGAATTTTTGAGCGGATCTGCTTGATTTTCTGAATGAGTTCCTGTCCGGTGAGGTCCGGCATGGTCTGGTCGGTGATTACGAGATCAAAGGCATCAGGGTTGGCTGTAAACAGCTTCAAAGCTGCGATACTGTCAGTCGCAGTGGTGACGTCATACCCTCCTTTTTTCAAGATCGCTTCGCCAAGAGTGGCGAGAAGAGGATCATCATCAACATTCAGGATGCGTTCGCTTCCTGCTGGAAAAGTTGCATTTTGGGGAGCACTTTCTGCGACCTGGGAATGTTCAATGACTGGAAAATAAAGGGAAAATGTTGTGCCTGCGCCAGGGAAGCTGTCAATTGTTATAATCCCATCATGTTGGGCAACAATTCCCTGAACGGTTGCCAATCCCATTCCCGCACCCTCAAATTCTTCTTTGGTGGTGAAAAATGGATCAAAAATCTTGTCGAGCATTGGTGAAGGAATCCCGCAACCATTGTCTTGAACGCTGAGTTTAGCGTAAAGACCTGGTCTTTTCTTATCTTGGGCAGGGATATCTTTCTGTGTCAATTCAACGGCTTCGAGAAAAATTTTCAATACTCCTTTTTCGTTCATGGCGTGGATAGAATTTTTACAAAGATTGATTATAATTTCCTGTATTTGCGAGGCATCGGCATGAATGAAAGTCGATGTACTGTCAGGACTGGACGCTGTTTCTATTTTGATGGTGGATGGTAAAGTGGAATGCAGCAGGGAGACGGTTTCATTGACGATGGAAAGTAGCTGCATCGGAGTTTTTTCATGGGAACCTTTCCGGCTGTAGGTGATGATCTGGTTGACCAGGTCACGGGAACGAAAAACAGCTGTCTTCGCATTTTCCAGCAGTGAAACAGCCTTTGTATTACCATTTTGTTTCAACTGGGCCAGCTCAAGGTTTCCCAGGATAATAGCGAGGTTATTGTTGAAATTATGCGCCATGCCGCCAGCCATGTAACCTACGGCCTCCATCTTATGTTTCTGTTGCAGTTGTTTTTCCCTCTCCTCTCGTTCCATAACAATGGCGGCCAAACGGGCAGCAGCTTCCAGGTCGGATAATTCCTCCTCAGTGGGCACCGCAGGGTGATCGTAGTACATGCCAAAAGCCCCCATGACCCTGCCTGCCGAATCCTTGATTGGTTCTGACCAGCAACTGCGTAATCCATGTTGCAAAGCGATGTTTTTGAGCTTGCTCCATTTTGGATCTGTTGCAATATCTTCAACGATAACGCGCTTTCCCGTATAAGTTGAGGTTCCACAAGACCCGGTGTCTGGTCCACACTCCAGACCGTGGATGGCTTGACAGTATGCTTCCGGGAGGCTTGGAGCTCCCCCATGGAGAAGTTTGTTTCCTTGCATAATAAGCATTGAACAGCGTAGGCCGGGGTGATGTGATTCGTATAAAAGGGCAATGGCGTCAAAGATTTTTTCGGCAGGTTCTCCAGAGGCAATTTTCCTTAAAATTTCAACGGTTTTGACATTCCTCTCTTCTGACTTGCGGATGATCTTTCCTTCAAGTCGACTTTGTATTCTCATACTGATGTTTTGTCGCAGGGTTTTGTAGTTTCTTTCCGCCGTTAACAAGAGGAAAACAGTGTAAATAAGACACATTATGGCAAGAGAAGAGGTCACACTGGATGCTTCAGTAAACAGATGAATTGTCAGTGGCACCATTGCGAAAGGAATAAATATCATGGCCGGTTGACGTAACGCTGAAAGCGCTGCAGCGGCTCCGGCTGATAATCCTGCAAGCATAACAATTGTTCCGGCCTGCCGTTCAAAATTCCCTTCAGGGAAAAGGAAAATTCCTGCTGCACTCCAGGTGGTCGCTGCAAAAAACATAACGGTGACAGATAATCTTTCCCAAAATTTAATTTCGGTCAAGCCGGGCTTGATACGAAAAAATGCGAGCACAGAAATCACTCGGATTACAGTGAGAATGAGCATGCAGGTTAGCCATATTAAAATGATATCGTGGGCAATAACCGGCCATTGAATATAAGAAAGAAGGCTGGCTGCTATAATAGATGTGAAGGAAGAAGAGAGGGTGTTTTTATAGATTTGCTCTACTTGTTCACTCCGAATCTGCAGGCTGGATATGTTTTTGTACATGGGGCATGCTCTTTTTAGAAAGACTATTAATCAATGAATCAAAGGTTGAGAGCAAGTATCCGTAAACAGGAAAAAGTTTATTTCTGTTTTCTTCTAAAAAGATCGGTTTTCAAACTTGACACCCGATCGAGAAAAAGAAACCCATCAAGATGATCCAATTCATGTTGAATCGCTACGGCTTCAAATCCCTCAGCCCGAATAACCTGTTGTTCCTGGTTCTGGTCAATGAACTGGACCACGATGGATTCTGAACGGGTTACATTGCCGGTATAGTCAGGAACCGACATACACCCTTCTCGAACAATTTTGCTTCCTTCTCTTTCTATGATCGTTGGGTTGATCATCTGCAGTAAGCCATGATTTTCCTGTTTTTTTCCCAGCTTGCTTTTTGAGACATCAACAACAGCTGCGCGGCGAATGTCCCCGATCTGAGGTGCAGCAATCCCGACCGAATGACCAGCTTCGACCATGGTATCAACGAGATCCTGAAGGAGTTGGCGGGCGGTGTCATCAAAATTGACAATTGGGGCGCAGATTTCTTTCAGACGAGGATCAGGATAGACGAGAACTTTTTGAACAGCCATTGCTTTTAAAGCTCCATTGCAGCCAGTGAACGAACAGAAATATCAACCTGAAGCTTCTGTTTCAGCTCTTGCATCCAGGTTTCAACCTCATCAATTTCAGTATCTTCCGGCAGCATGGCTTCCAGCATCATGACGTAGACGGGGTTTTCTTTATTGCCAATAAGCTTGGTATTCAAATCGGTAATGTTGATCTTGCGTTCTCCCAATTCTTTGGCAACCTGATAAACGATTCCCGGTTTATCGGCTCCGTAAACGGAAATCATGCACAGATCACCTTCAAGCTCGGGGCGAATTTCTCCACCGGGTTTCAGGGTGCGGATATAGACAGACAGGTTGTTATCTTCAAGAGGTTTGAAGGTGTCGCAGAATTGTTCTGTGGTTGTTATGTCCGGGTTGGAAATAATCAGAATCATCGAGAATTGTCCACCGAGAATGGAACAACTGGAATCTGCGATATTAAAACCACCTTGAAAGAGTATTTCTGTCACCTGTGAAACAATGCCGGGGCGGTCACGGCCAATAATAGTCAGGGCAAAATGTTGCACATTACCTCCTCTATGGAACGATAGGATTTACGACCCGAATTTATTTTTTGCTATTATGAACAAAAATTATGTTCAAGTCTTCAATATTTATTTTTTCGATTCTTTGATAGCAATCTGTTGCCGAAGAATGTATGAAAATAGACTGAATTCAGTAAACTCATGAAATCCTAACATTTGCAGCGGATGCTACAAGATTATTGGTCTCTTGAATATGAATATGAGAGGTTTTATGGAAGACCAGAAAAAGTCCATCCTTGTTGTTGAAGATGAAGAAGATATTCTTGCCTTGCTCCATTTCAATCTGATCAAAGCCGGCTACAATGCTGATTGTGCTTCTCATGGTGAAGAAGCATTAGCGGCTGTCGCGGCGAAAAACCCTGATTTGATTTTACTGGACCTGATGCTTCCCGGAATTGACGGTCTGGAAATTTGCCGCCGGTTACGGAGTCATGAGGCAACGAGCGCAATCCCCATTATCATGCTGACTGCTCGTGGTGAAGAGAGCGATATCATCCGGGGATTGGAATTGGGAGCTGATGATTATGTGACCAAACCATTCAGCATTAAAGTGCTATTGGCCCGTATTCAGACCGTGCTTCGGCGTAAAAACCTGTTACAGCAGGAGGCGGACCAGAATGAGTTGGTTCGTGGTGATCTCAGAATTCATTCCGGCCGTAGTGTTGCCCAGGTCGATGGCAAAACAATAAATTTGACATTTACTGAATTCCGGGTGCTTGAAGCCTTAGCCGGTCGGCCGGGCTGGGTATTTACCCGCTATCAAATAGTTAATGCCGTTCGCGGGGAAGACTACGCTGTAACGGATCGGGCTGTTGATGTCCAGATTGCAGGGTTGCGAAAAAAACTCGGGTCTTGCAGTCATTATATTGAAACCGTTCGTGGGGTTGGTTATCGTTTTCGGGAGGATCTGTGAAATTTCATCGACGTCGCCTTGTCTGGCAACTTTACCCATCCTATCTTGTCTTGATTATAGTTATCTTTCTTATCGTCGGCTGGTATTTATCTGGGGAGCTGCGCAGCTTTCACTATCAGCAAACCGAAGGCGATTTAAGGGCCCGGGCGCAACTGGTTGAAGAGCAGCTTAAAGGGAGTTTTCACATCAGTGAGCAACCTTGGTTGCTGCCTACCGTCAAGCGTCTTGGTGAACAGTCGGGCACTCGTATCACCGCGATTCTGACTGATGGAAGGGTGCTGGTGGATTCTGATGAAGATCCGCAGCAGATGGATAATCACGGACAGAGAGCAGAAGTTATAGAAGCATTATCCGGACAGCAGGGAACATCAATCCGCTTCAGTAATACTCTGGGGGAATCGCTGATGTATGTTGCTGTTCCCGTTTATGATGGAGACCGGATAGTCGGCATTATCCGGACAGCTTTACCCGTTTCTGCGATAGATGCGACCCTGAAAGCGATCTATTGGAAGCTGCTTCTGGCCGGTTTGGTTGTTGCTGCTTTTCTGGCTCCTGTCTGTTGGTGGCTTTCCCGGCGTCTCAGCCGTCCTTTAGAATTGATGACCGATGGTGCCCAGCAATTTTCACAAGGAAATTTGGAAATTCCCCTGGCAGTGACTGGATCTGAAGAAACCAGACGTCTGGCTGCCGCCATGAATCTGATGGCTGCAAAGCTGGCAGATCGGATAGAACAGGAGGTTGGTCAAAGAAGTGAGATTGAAACCGTTCTTGGCTGTATGATCGAGGGGATTATTGCTGTCGATAACGATGAGCAAATTATCCGTCTGAACAGGGCTGCTGCCGAATGGTTTAACGTCCCGCTGCAATCAAATTCCGGCAGGCAGATTCAGGAGGTGATTCGTCAGGCGGAGTTGCAACGGTTTATTCAGCAGGCATTAAGTCAGCAGGAACCGCTTGAAAGTGAACTGGTGATGTACGGTGCTGAAAAACGTTATCTCCACGTTCAGGCAACGCCTTTGACCGGGAATGAAGGTAGCCGTATCGGAGTGTTGATTGTTCTGCATGATTTGACCCGTTTACGTCGCCTGGAGTCTGTCCGTCGCGATTTTGTTGCCAACGTCTCACACGAATTGAAAACACCGATTACTGCCATTCGTGGCGCAGTTGAAACCTTGTTGGATGATGAGTCAACGAATGCTGCAAACCAGAGGTTTTTACAGATTATTTTTAAGCAGAGTGAACGGTTAAATGCTCTGGTTGAAGATTTGCTCAATCTGTCACGAATTGAGCAAGGGGTGGAAGCTGGAGGTTGGGAGCTGAGTTGTGAATTGTTATTGCCGATTCTTTATAGCGCCAGAGCCGCCTGTGAAAGTCTGCTTTTGCAACAGCAGGTCACTCTGGACATCGTTTGTCCGGAGCAGCTCAAAGTGCGTGTGAATACCCCTTTGTTGGAACAGGCGATTATTAATCTGCTGACGAATGCAGTTAAATACAGCGAATCCGGCAGCCAGGTTCAGATAGAGGTCTCGGAGCAGGAAGATCTGGTCAAAATCTGTGTAGAGGATTCCGGTTGCGGGATTTCCGAAGAACATCTCCCTCGCCTTTTTGAGCGTTTTTATCGAGCTGATCTGGCACGTAGTCGCAGCCTGGGTGGAACCGGACTGGGGTTGGCCATTGTCAAACATGTAGCTCATGCACATCATGGTGAAATAACGGTGACCAGTGAAGTGGGACAAGGGAGTTGTTTTACTCTGCTGCTGCCGCGAATTGCGAAGATAAAGGCGGTTTAAATCGGAATATTTAGTGAAACGCTCACACTTCGCTAACACATTCCTAACATTAGAGGGTCATCTTCTCGCCTATCAATTAACGATCAAATTATTAAGGAGATGATCAAACAATGAAACAACAGAAATCAAAAATTCTTGCTTTAGCTCTTCTGGCCCTGGTGCTGTTTGCTTCGGCCGGCATTGCCAGCCCTCTCAAGGTGGATGTCAACATCAGTGACTATGTCAAAGTTCAGGGTGTTGCCGGTAACCTCAACAGTGTTGGTTCTGACACGCTGAATAACATGATGACGTTCTGGGCTGAAGGATTTCGCAAGAAATATCCTAATGTCAATATCCAGATCGAAGGCAAGGGCTCCAGTACGGCACCTCCGGCATTGATCGAAGGGACCAGCCAGATTGGTCCAATGTCACGTAAGATGAAGAGTAAGGAAGTTCAGGCGTTCGAAGGGAAGTATGGTTTCAAACCAACGACTATCGGTGTTGCTCTGGATTCCCTGGCTGTTTTTATCAATAAAGACAATCCGATAAATGGTCTTTCCATTCCACAGGTCGACGCTATTTTCTCAAAAACTTTAAAAGGTGGTCTGCCAAATGCTGCTGTCTGGGGTGATGTTGGCCTCACAGGTGAGTGGGCTAACAAACCGATCAGCCTTTATGGCCGTAACTCTGCTTCCGGTACTTACGGTTACTTCAAGGGTAAAGCTCTGTTCAAGGGTGATTACAAGGACAGTGTCAAAGAACAGCCGGGCAGTGCTTCTGTTGTTCTTGGTGTGACCGAAGACACCGCTGGTATCGGCTACTCCGGTATCGGTTATAAGACTTCAGGCGTTAAGGCTATCTCTCTCAGTAAAGAAACTGGCGGCACTCAGTACGAGCCTAACTATGCGAATGTCATGAACGGTAAGTACCCTCTGGGCCGGATGCTTTATGTCAACGTCGTTAAAGAGCCAAACAAACCTCTGCCGACCCTGGTCAAAGAGTTCCTGAAATTTGTCCTCTCAAAAGAAGGTCAGGAAATTGTTATCAAGGATGGCTATCTGCCTCTGACTGCAGAGATTGTCAAGCAACAGCTGGCCCTGCTGGACTAATTGTTGGCCAAAGGAAGAGACTGTAACGGTTACAGAACAAGCCCTGCCCACCTTCGGGTCAGGGCTTGTTCTGTGTTGCAATAAACAGGACGATTTATGAATCCAGCTTTTTTAAAAAAAGTTAAACGGAATGACCGCATTGCCAAGTGGGTTATTACCGTTGGTGGGATGGCGATTATTTTCAGTGTTGTTTTTATTCTGATTCTGATCGCAGAGGTTTCTTTACCGTTGTTTCTTGCCCCCGATAAAGTTCTGCGCGCCGAATTTCAGCTTGAGCACAAAACGGCTGAAGATAAAATTCTGGCCTTGGGGGTGGATGAGTACCTGGAAACCGGATATCGGCTGGATCAAACCGGGAAGGTCAGCTTTTTCAATGTCGCTGACGGATCTCCCCTGGATACGCTCGAAGTTTTAAGTGAGTCGGGTTCACGACGATTGATAACAGCCCAAACTTATGGTCGTTTGAACCATATGCTGGTTTGGGATGATGGTAGTGTTACGATTGAACAAGTTAAGTTTTTTCCATTCTTCGATGAAAAAAATGACAATGTCCGTAGTATCCGGCATCGGATCGAGCGGTTGGCGACCTTTGCTGCTCCCAGTTCTGGTTTGCCTGTTGAGACGATGGCACGGGTCAGTACCGATGGGCGTCAGGTCCGTGTTGATCTGTTTCGTTCGGGGGAATTTCAAGTCACCATTGCTGAAGAAGAGGAGACTCTGTTTGGTGCCGGTGATCTGATTCAGAAAACGCATCAGTTAGAACTTGGTGAAGCCGGTGACGTGACTGCAATGACATTATCAACCGACGGACTCAGGCTCTATGCAGGGACCTCGCAAGGTGAGATTCTCCGTTGGGATCTGGGCGATATTGAAGAACCGGTATTGGAAGAAACAACGCAAGCCTTCACGGATCAGCGAGAAATAACTGCCCTCAATATGGTTTTTGGCGACGTTTCTCTGATTGTCGGTGACGATCAGGGTGGTGTTTCCACCTGGTTTCCGGTCAGAGATGCGGAGGTTGGTTGGAAACTGACCCGGATTCATGAGCTGCAAGGTCATACTCAGGCGGTTCAGTCTGTTTCTCCAAGTCCGCATGATAAATCCGTTATCAGCTTCGCAGCTGATGGCATTAAGATCAGCCATATGACGAGTGAACGGTTTCTCGTCGGAATTGATGGAGCGGAGAAGATTGTTGACTTTGCTCAGTCAACCCGTGGCAACGGTGTTATAACCCTTAGCGATCATGGCACTGTGCAGAGCTGGAAGCTCGACATTCCCCACCCTGAAGTCAGCCTCAAGACCCTTTTCGGGAAAGTCTGGTATGAAGGCTATCCAGAGCCGACATGGGCCTGGCAGTCATCTGCGGGAACCGATGATTACGAACCGAAGTTGAGTTTGACACCGCTGATTTTTGGTACCCTCAAAGGTACTTTTTACGCCATGCTTTTCGCTGTGCCTCTGGCGATTTTCGGTGCTATCTATACCAGCCAGTTCGCCCGCCCGAAATTTAAAGGGATTATCAAGCCGGCGGTGGAAGTCATGGCCGCTATTCCGACGGTTATCATCGGATTTCTTGCGGCTTTATGGCTGGCGCCATTGATTGAGCGCTCGCTTGGATCAATGTTTTTAAGCCTGATTCTCGTTCCTGCGGCATTGATGCTCAGCATCGTTTTGTGGCAGGGAGCACGCAAGGCGACAGCTTTGAAACGGGTTGAACGTGGCTATGAATTTCTTGTCATTGCTCCGGTGATCGTGATGGCGGTTGCTATAGCAGCGGTTCTTGGCCCGGGCCTGGAGAGCTGGCTTTTTGGCGGTGATCTGAAGCAATGGCTGTTTAATGAGACCGGGACTCGGTATGATCCACGTAACTGTATTATTATCGCTTTTGCCATGGGTTTTGCCGTCATCCCGATTATTTTTACGATTGCCGAGGACTCGCTCTCCAATGTTCCCCCCAGTTTAAAAGCGGCATCTTTGGCTCTTGGTGCCAGCCGCTGGCAAACTGTCTGGCGGGTCATCCTGCCTTCAGCCAGCCCCGGAATATTTGCCGGTACGATGATCGGTTTTGGCCGTGCCGTTGGCGAAACCATGATCGTACTGATGGCGACTGGAAATACAGCTATTATGGACCTCAGTATCTTTAACGGGATGCGCCCACTTTCTGCCAATATTGCGGTTGAAATCCCTGAGGCTCCGGTGGATGGCTCTCTTTACCGGACCTTGTTCCTGTCGGCAGTTATTCTGTTTGTTATGACCTTTATTGTGAACACAGTTGCAGAAATTGTGCGTCAGCGTCTGCGGGCCAAATATGGTCGCTTTTAGGATTTGAATATGGCTACGACGACTAAAAATATGAATAAATACTGGCGTGTTGGTGAGCCGATGGTCTGGCTTTCCGGAGCGTCATTGGCGATAACTTTGCTGACGGCGATTATTCTTCTGGCTGTCATTATGACGAATGGGCTAGGCGTCTTCTGGCCGGCAGAACTTCAGAAGCTGGAACTCAAAGATGGCAGTCGGGTGATTGGACGATTGATGAAGACTGAGCCGACTGCAGATGGAAGCGCTCTCAGACGGCAGTATAAAATTGCCAACCGGGATATGTACGGACTCGATTTCCGCTGGATAGATGAAGATCAAATTGTCAGTCAGACCGCCCCAAAACAGTTGCTGGTACTGGAACGGATTGAACATGGGGATTTTTATGGCGAATTACAAAGCCTGGTTATTAACGGGAAGATACAGGCAGCATCTTTAGCTGAGCTGGACGAAGCTTTGATTGCGGTTAACAGAGAGAACAGCGGGCTCAAAGAACTTGAAGATAAGCTTAAGGATGCCAGCTACCTGATGGAGCAGCTGCGGCTGAAGGAATTAAAGTACAAATATAAGGGGTTGGCGGACTCTGATGCAAAAATGATCGCTTTGAATCAAGAGAAAACCAGTCTGGATAAAGAGTTTGGTAAACTGATTGATATTCAGACGCGTCAAACAGCTCGGGCCCGTGAAGACAAGGCTGTGTTTACCGATGCCTCAGGCACGGAAAAAGAGATCGTCCTCGCAGATATTTTTCAGGTGTATGCTCCCAATGATATGACTGTCGGTGAGAAGGCTGCTTTTTACGCTGCCAAGTTGGTCGAGCTGTTTGTCGGAGAACCGCGCGAGTCAAACACCGAAGGGGGGCTGTTCCCGGCGATATTCGGCACTGTTATGCTGATCTTTGTGATGAGCTTGTTCTCCTTTCCTTTAGGGGTGATCGCTGCAATCTATTTGCGTGAATATGCCAAAGAAGGAATAATCGTACGAATCGTCAGAATTGCGGTGAATAATCTGGCGGGTATTCCTTCGATTGTTTATGGCATTTTCGGCCTTGGATTTTTTGTCTATGGCATCGGCCATTCGATTGACAGCCTCTTCTTTCCTGAACGGATGCCAACGCCGACTTTTGGTACCGGTGGTCTTCTCTGGGCCAGTTTGACCCTGGCTCTCCTGACGGTTCCTGTGGTGATTGTTTCCACTGAGGAAGCTCTTGGCGCGATTCCTCGTGAGATGCGTGAAGGCTCCTATGCACTTGGATCAACCAAGTTTCAGACTCTGGTGCGGATTCTTCTGCCGATGGCTTCCCCGGGGATTATGACTGGATTGATCCTTGCGATGGCCCGGGCAGCGGGGGAGGTTGCACCACTGATGATTACAGGTGTCGTCAAGCTGGCACCGGCGTTGCCGATTGATGGTAACTTTCCATTTTTTCACCTCGATCGCAAGTTCATGCATTTGGGTTTTCATATCTACGATATCGGTTTTCAATCACCAAATGTTGAGGCTGCCAAGCCGATGGTTTTTGTGACCACTCTGTTGCTGGTGTTGATTGTTTTGCTGATGAGCAGTGTTGCCATCCGCCTTCGAAACAAGATGAAAAAACGTTATACTTTTGGAACTTTTTAGGAGAAGTTGAAGGATATGACAGCTGTTATGAATGAAAATCCGATCGTTCAGGTCAGTAACCTGAAATTTTACTACCCCGGTGATGCCAGGGCATTGCATGGAATAGATCTCAGCTTTCCAGAAAAAAATGTGACGGCCTTAATTGGGCCATCAGGCTGTGGAAAGAGTACTTTACTGCGCTGTTTAAATCGGATGAATGATCTGATTGATGGTTGCCGGGTTGAGGGTGAAATTACTCTGGAAGGGGAAAATATCTACGGGAAAGATACTGATATCATTGAACTCAGACGCAGAGTTGGAATGGTTTTCCAGAAATCGAATCCTTTTCCGAAGTCTATTTATGAAAACGTTATTTACGGTTTGCGCATTGCTGGTGAGAAAGATAAAAATCTGTTTGATGAGCGGGTCGAAACCAGTTTAAAAGCTGCGGCACTTTGGGATGAAGTTAAAGATCGACTGCAGGAGAGTGCCCTGGGGTTGTCTGGTGGGCAGATGCAGCGTCTCTGCATTGCCAGGGCTATTGCGGTCAATCCCAAAGTGATTCTCATGGATGAGCCCTGTAGTGCTCTTGATCCGAAATCGACTGCCCGGGTGGAAGAAACAATCAAAGACCTCCGAGATGATTTTACTATCATTATTGTAACCCATAATATGCAGCAGGCAGCCAGAGTTTCAGATCATACGGCTTTTTTGTTTGAAGGAAATCTGATTGAGGTTGGGCTGACTGATCAATTATTTGTGAAACCGCAAAATAAGCAAACAGAAGATTATATCACCGGTCGTTTCGGTTGATCTGACAGGAAAGAGAGATGAGTATGGCTGTTTTAATGGAACATGAGCTCAATGTCTTAAAAAAAGAACTTCTTTCTCTTGGAGCTGAAGTTGAAGGGCGGGTGGAACAAGCCGTCCAGGCACTTCTGACCGGCGATCTGAAGCTGGCAGAGCGGGTCAAGGGAGGGGATAGTCAGATTGATAACATGGAGATTGAACTGGAAGAAGAATGTTTAAAGATCCTGGCATTACACCAGCCGGTGGCGACAGATTTGCGCTTTATTGTTTCGGTATTGAAAATCAATAATGACCTGGAGCGCGTGGCTGACTTTGCCGTTAACATTGCTGAAAGAGCTCTGGATCTCGATCAGGTGAATAGGGCTGACTGTCCATATGACATTGCCACTATGGCCAAATTGGTTGAAAAAATGTTGAAAATGGCTCTGGATTCTCTTGTTGAAAGAAATTCCGAGCTGGCTCGTAAAACGATTCAACTTGATGATGACGTAGACACCATGCATCGAGGTAATTTTGCCCGAGTTAAAAAAGCCATCAGGGACGATCCTGATTCCATGGATGGGTTGATTTATTATTTATCCATTTCCCGTTATTTAGAGCGGATGGGGGATCTGGCAACGAATATAGCGGAAGATGTTGTCTATCAGGTTGATGGTGAAATCATCCGGCATGGAGGGATGCAAGTTTCTCCATAAAGGTGGTTGCTTCTCCCTTCTGTTTTTCGCTTTCCGGCGATAAAAATTAAATTGCTATTGTCCTCCCTTGACCGAGCGCGTTATAAATATCGCAAAATTCAAGGGAGGACGACCATGCTGGATGACCTACATGAACGGATGACTGAACTGGAGATTCGTTTCAGCCACCAGACCCAATTGCTTGATGAGCTCAATGAGGTGTTGACTGATTGCAACCGCCGCATTGACCGGTTAACGAAAGATAACCAGCGTCTGCGGGAAGCTGTCAGCACCCTCTCTCCGGCACTTGAAGAATCTCCAGATGAATAGCCTGTCCCTGAGTCCGACTTTAAGGCGTATTGTTCTGGAAGCTTTTATCCTCTGTGTTTTATCCGCTGCTGTTGGCGTGAGCTTGAATTTCAAGCTTATTTTTAATGCGTTTTCCGGTAAAGTTGTTTCTTCTACAAGGTTTGTCAGCCCTGTCTCTGAAAAAAATCATTCCGGAATATCTGCTCATTCATCCGCATTTCCCATTCCGGTCGCTCTGGAAGAGCTCGATGACCTTCTCGCGTCAGGTGCGGTTCTGATTGACGCTCGGAATGCTCAAGCTTACAAACAGGAACATTTGCCTGGAGCACTCTCTTTACCCTATGCCGATGTAGATCATCATTTAATAAAATTCAAACAGCAGGTTCCCCTTGAACAAACTTTGGTCACTTATTGCAGTGGCTATGGATGCTCCGATTCTTTTACTCTGGGAGAGCGTCTGATTCAGGAAGGATATGTTGATGTGCTGGTGTATGAAGGCGGGCTTCCGGAATGGCAATCTGCCGGGCGGCCACTTGCAGGGGAAAAAGAATGACTTTGTTCGGGAAAATCATCTACCACCTGAGTCGATTGGCCCTGGCCGGAGTCTTTATTTACGCAGGGATGATTAAGGCCGATGATATCGCTGCATTTGCCGGTCAAATTGCCAACTATAAAATTCTTCCCTATGCCTGGAACTATCTGGTTGCTTCAATTCTCCCTTATCTTGAACTTCTGTGTGGAGTATTGCTGCTGCTGAACAGGCGTGTTCGCCCCGCTATTCTGGTTCTGTTCTGTCTCAATATCATTTTTATCCTGGCTCTCACGTCTGCTATCAGCCGAGGATTTGATATTGATTGCGGTTGCTTTAAGCCAGACTCAGCGACACCAACGACCCCTGTGGCGGCATTGTGGCGTGATCTTGGATTGTTGGTGCTGATGATCGTAATATGGGTTCAACATTCCGAGGAGTCCGAATAATGCCCCAGGAGGATTGGCAGCTGGCGTTGAAGCAGAGTCTGACAAGTGTCAGGCATTTGGCCGATTACTTTGAGTTTGATGCCTCTGAGCTTGAGACAGTTGAATCGCGATATCCCATGCGAATTAGTCCCTACTATCTGGGCTTGATAGAACATGTCGGTGATCCAATCTGGAAGCAATGTGTTCCGGATATTCTCGAGTTGGAAGATAGTGGCCTGGATGATCCCCTGGCCGAAGAAGATTTTTCTCCGACTCCGGCAGTGATACATCGCTATCCCGATCGGGTGATATTTCTTGTTTCAGGAAGTTGTGCCGGTTATTGCCGTTTTTGTACTCGGAAACGGAAAGTGGGTTGTGCTGACATGGCTTTGAGCTTTCGCGAATTGCGCGATGGAATTGATTATATTGCCGCCAATACGCAAATTCGTGATGTTATTTTCTCAGGTGGTGATCCACTCCTGTTGCCGGATTCTGTTTTGCAAGATCTGCTTGCCAGAGTTCATGCCATTCCACATGTCGAAATTATCCGGATCGGAACCCGGGTTCCGGTGACTCTACCGGAACGCATTACCGAGCGACTCTGTGTTTTGCTGAAGAAGTTTCAGCCAATTTATATCAACACCCATTTCAATCATCCCCGTGAACTGACACAACAGGCAAGAAATGCTTGTTCTCGTTTGGCTGATGCCGGTATCGTTTTAGGCAATCAAACCGTTCTGTTACGGGGAGTTAACGATCACGCTGATACGATCGGTGAGCTGTTTCGAGGTTTATTAAGAATGCGGGTACGCCCCTATTATCTGCACCACATGGATCTTACTCGTGGTACCGGCCATTTTCGAACTTCGGTTAAAACCGGACTGCAGATTATGCATTCACTGAGGGGGCCGGTGTCAGGCTTGGCATCACCACACTATGTTATTGATCTTCCCAAGGGAAAAGGTAAAGTTCCCCTGGTCCCTCAATATGTCAAAAGAAAAGGGGAGACTCTATTTATCCATGCTGAAGATGGCAGTGTGGTGGAATATCCAGATGTTGTTGATGACTAGGGCCTGGTCTGTGGTTTTTTATCCATATTAATTTGAGGAAAATTGTATGTCCCTGGTAATTATTTATCCCCATCGAGATGTCAGTGACTGGATTTCGGCACTGCGTAAACATGCCCCTGCTTTAAAGGTTGAGGTTTGGCCCGATATCGTTGAACCTGATCAGGTTGAGTTCGCGTTATGCTGGAACCAGCCACCTGGCAGCCTCCAGCAATTTCCCAACCTGAAATGCATATCTTCTCTTGGTGCCGGGATTAATCATTTATTGAATGATCTCACGCGCCCACGAGAAGTTCCACTGGTTCGGCTCGTTGATGACAACCTGAAACAATCGATGGCTGAATATGTGATGGCGGGGGTCCTTGAGCACTTTCGTCACTTGAAAGCTTATCGCCGGCAGCAAAGAGAACACCTATGGGAAGAACTGAAAGTATCGCATATTTCTGAACTTGGTGTTGGTATAATGGGGTGTGGTGAAATTGGTGGTTACGTCGCTGGCAAACTCACTGATTTTGGTTTCAGTGTGCAAGGCTGGAGCCGTACCCGGCAAGAAAGGGATAAATTTCAAGTCTATGCCGGTCATGACGAATTGGGGGTATTTCTCGGACAGACAGATGTTCTTGTCTGTCTGCTGCCCCTGACGCCGGAAACTGAGAATATCCTCAATTTGGATACGTTCCGCCAATTACCGGAAAATGCTTATCTGATCAATGCTGCCAGAGGGGCTCATCTCGTTGATGCCGATCTGCTGTCAGCACTTGATCGCGGACTGCTCTCAGGAGCATTACTGGATGTCTTCAGAGAAGAACCTCTGCCGCAACAGCACCCTTTTTGGAAGCACGACAAGATTGCAGTGACGCCACACATTGCCAGTCCCACCAATCCTGATTCAGCGGCAGAGCAGATTGTTGCAAACTATCATCAGGTGATCAGCGATGCTCCATTACGCAACATTGTTGATGTTGAATGTGGTTATTGATTTTGTTTTTTCTGTCGGGAGCTGTGGATTTAGTGGCTCCTAACGGAATAGGCTGTTTTTATTCACGTTATTGACAGGTACAAAGCGGGGACGACTCATAACCTTCCAGCGAGGTCATCCTGTATGAAAAATTTTCTACCGCCGGAAAAACTGGCACTTTCTCTTGTCGCCTGGGGTGAAGAAAAATCGCGGCGCACGTCCCTTGAACTTCTGGTCCTCGGTTTTCTGGCTGGGGCTTATATCGGTTTTGCGGCCCATCTGGCGACAATTGTGGGGACCGGAGATTTTTCCTGGATTGGGCTGAAAAAGTTTTTTATTGGCAGTGTTTTCAGTGTCGGGCTGATGCTGGTGATTATTCCCGGATCTGAACTCTGGACCGGGAATACCATGATGACAGCAGCTTTTCTCGGGAAAAAAATTTCATTTGCCCAGATGATGCACAACTGGTTCTGGGTCTACTTGGGAAATCTTGCCGGCTCTATTTTTCTCGCCTGGATGATTGTCAGTCAGTCCGGAATCATGGATGGGGTTTTTGGTGGTACTGCTCTACAGATTGCATCGGCAAAGATCTCACATGAGGTTGCGGGCCATTCCCACAACTGGGCCTATTTTATTCGCGCCGTGGGCTGTAACTGGCTCGTATGTCTGGCCGTTCTACAAGCGATGGCGGCCAAAGACATCGGCGGTAAAGTGCTCGGCATTTTCTTTCCGATTATGGCGTTTGTGGCTGCCGGTTTTGAACATGTCGTTGCGAATATGTATTTTATCCCTGCCGGAATCTTTGCCAAGAAACTGCAGGGTGCGCAGATGGCGTCCGGGCTTGAGCCGGCACTTCTGGAGCAACTGAATTGGAGCTCTATGTGGCAGAGCAACTTATTGGCAGTCACTCTGGGAAACTTTGTCGGTGGCGGGCTCTTTGTCGGGGCCACCTATTGGTGGTTATATGTGAGGAAAAATAACTTGCTTCATTGAAGGGAGGAATGGCCGTTCAGAAGGTTTGCGGTGACCTTGAAGTATTGCGGTGCACAAAAAGCACACCGCAATATGAAATCCAGGGAATCTGCCTTAAACGGCCGCACTGACAATTTTTTCCATATTGAGGAAGGTTTCATTCAATCCAGCGGCAAACATATCATCAGAAGCACCTTTTTCAAATTCATTGTGTCCCAAAAGGTCTCCCATCAATTTCGCCGAGTAACCAAGAAAACGGACTTCGGTTCTGCCCCCTTTATTGTAAACGAAGATGAATTTTTGCAGAAAAACACATCTCTCAGGATTGACAGGAAGAGTTTGTCCCGATCTTTCCGGTTTGCAAATCTGCAGGACGACATGTTTATAATTATTATCAATGTCAACGCCTGCGCTGCGGTAAAAGGCAATCAGATCCGATTTTTCACGGTTTTCAATACTGAATCCCGCTTTTTCAATTTCCAGGGTCAGGTCTTCCAGAAATGTTTCAAATGGTTTTTCACTACTGTTTTTAAAAATTTTTACGTCTGACATGGTATCCTCTTGAGTCTTTCGTGAATTTAAGAATGGAATCAAAACAGGGGGCATATTGATATTCAATTAATTGAATGTCAATGGATTTTCTGCTGAGGTGTTTTTATGCAAAACTTACTCAATCATGACTTGATCAGTGCGCGCTATTTTTTCCCCAGGAAAGGTTGTTTCAAAAATCCGTTTTGGGTTGACTGTGGCGATGCAAAGTTGGCTTGCAGTTACCATGAAATTAATCCTGAGGCCAAGACCCTGGTTCATTTTCACGGCAATGGAGAAATCATTGATGATTGGCAGGGTGATTTTGTGACTCTGGTTCAGAAAATGGGTTGCAATTGTTTTCTGGCTGAGCTCCGCGGTTACGGTCAGTCAACAGGGTTGCCGCAGTTGGGAAAAATGCTGGAAGATGTTGTGCCGACAGTCGAGGCTCTGCAACGACCTGCGAGTGAGTTGATCTTTTTTGGCAGGAGCGTCGGTTCAATCTTTGCCATTGAGGCGGTATCCAGGTTTCCACAAGCATCCGGATTGATTCTTGAAAGCGGTGTTGCTGATGTTTTGGAACGGCTGTTATTGCGGGTTGAAGCATCAGAGCTTGGGGTCAGTGTTGTAGAGTTTGAACAAGAGGTCGATCGTGTTTTGAACCATCAGCATAAAATGATGGCATATCCCGGTCCGGTGTTAGTGATGCACACTCAAAATGATGGCCTGGTGGATGTTAGTCATGGTCAGCGTTTGTACGACTGGACCGGAGGCAAGAAGACGCTGAAAATTTTTCCTCGGGGGAATCATAACGATATTATGTATGTCAACGCACAGGAGTATTTTTCGACTTTAGCAGGGTTTATCAGGAGTTACCCGGACTTGATTTAGATCTATCCGGTTGTTCGCTCCATAAAATCCTTTGGTTAGCCTTTGTCACCCCGGTATTTCCCGGCTATTATTTTACTTCCAAAGCCTCTGTAACCGCTTTGCCTAACTGGCTCAAAGTATAGGGCTTATGAACAAAGCTGATAGCCCCTTTCTTCAGAGCCTGTGAAACCTCTTGGCTTTCTGCATAACCACTTGCAATAATGATTTTTGTTTCAGCTTTTATGGCTTTTATTTTTTCAATGGTCTGCCGGCCATTGATTCCGGCCCCCATCTGCATATCAACAATCACCAAGTCAAAATCTTTTTCCGATATCACGGTTAACGCTTCTTCTCCGGAGGCCGCTGTTGACACTCTATAATTCAGGGAAGACAGCATCTCCGAAGTTAAATCAAGTAATTGGGGCTCGTCATCGACTATCAGTATCTGCTCATTCCTCCCCTGATAATCAAAGTTATCACCACTGTTTTGTCTGTTTTTCACAACCTGATTTTCAGTCACCGGGAAAACCAGTTCAAAGGTTGTCCCTTGGGTTCCGGTGGCAACAGAAATATGGCCGTTATGGTCTTTGACAATATTCCAGACCATCGACAGCCCCAGCCCGGTTCCACTTTGTCCCATCATTTTTGTCGAATAGAAAGGTTCGAAAATGTGTTCCAAATCCTTTGCTGCGATACCAGAGCCACTATCTTCGATTTTAAGTAATAAATAATTCCCCGGAGGAACTGAGCCATCAAAATTATTGAATTGATCCAGTTGGGTGTTGGTCGTTGAAACAGTGACCCTCCCGCTTCCATCGATGGCTTCAAAGGCATTGGCGATTAAGTTCATCAGGATTTTAGAAAAATGTAGAGGGGAACAATCAATGGCGGAGCTTCCGGCTTCACATTTGAATTCACAGTTGATCAGGGGATGGCTGGTTGAAAGATTTTTATATTCAGCTGATGTCATATACTCCTGAATCAGTGGATGGAGATCGTAAGGTTCTTTATTGACCGTTACGCCACGAGCAATGGTTAACAAGTCACTAACGATACCGGCAGCTCTCTGTCCTGAGGCTTGAATTTCTTCTAACTGCTTTTTCATTGGGTGGTCAGCAGGGAGTTTTCTCAGCATCAGCTCCGGGTAGCTGATAATGGCCGTAAGCACATTGTTCAGATCATGGGCTACTCCGCCGGCCATAAGGCCGATAGCTTCCATTTTATTCGTACGACGCAAATGCTGTTCAAGTTTCTTTTTTTCAGTCAGATCGATGATAAAGCCTATCAGGCAATCGTGCCCTTTAAACTTAACCTGCGAACAGTGAATATCTGCCTCAAAAACAGAACCTCCATTTTTCAGGAAAGGGACATCCAGTGCTAATCCATTTTCTTGGTTGCAGTTGTTTTTAAATCCCTGAAGAATTTGTGGAAAATCAACGGAGCGGTGGATCGATTCGATGTTCATCTTTTCTAATTCGCTTTGCGTATATCCCAACATCGAACAAATCGCAGGATTGGCGTAGTAAATATTCATGATCGTTTGATCGGATATCACAATTCCGAGAGGAGAATGATCCAGGACCTCTTTAAAACGCTTTTCACTCTCCAGCAGTTCACCCGTTCTTTCCTGAACCCGATCTTCTAACGTGAAATTACTCTCTTCCAATGACTGATTCAGAGTCACAATCTTCTGCACCAGAGAGCCGTAACTTGGATAAATGATCAAAAACGATATAAGGAGAAGCCCTCCCGTGAGAATGACAATGAAAGAGATGCGGGCATTAAGTCCTTGAATCTGATCTGTAATGTCAAGAACGACAAAGATGTATCCTTCAGGCTCATCTTTGAAATTGAGAAGCTCGATCGCCCGGGCAAGAACAAACTCTTTATCGTTGATAATCAGCCGCTGTTGCAACTTCTCCCAGTTGATCTCGGGAGCAAATTGCTGGAAGAAATTAAGTTGGCGTGATTGGATCGTGAATTTATCTGTTGAATAACGGGGCAGTTTAGATTCTTTTACGATGGAAAACTTTTCGTTTGGGATCACCATCGCAACGGCAGTATCCATTTTTTTATGGATGATATCGATGAGCATACTTTCGCTTAATCCGAACTGCACGACTCCAACAGGTTTTCCTTCGTAACTTACGGGTTGAATTAGTCTGGGCTCCAGACCATTAGGTGCCGTCATGTAGCCGAAGATCGGTTTTTGGGTGCGATTGGCTTCCACAATGTCAGGACGAATGGCGCTGATATCATCACCGTATCTCTGTGGGGCCAAGAGTCTTGTACAGACTATATTCTCTTGTGTTATCCAGCTGAAGCTGGAAAAATTAGAATTTTCCTGGAGAAATCGGTCAGCAAAAGGCCGGGAAAGCTGCTTCAGTTTTTCACGATCGCGCAGAGCAAATGCACGAATCATCTTTTCACGATTGGGAAATGTTCTGTAATCGACCAGGCCGGCGATACGGTTTTTATAATGACGGTGGTTTTCTTCTTCAAGGGTTTTGATGATTTCCTGGACTTTTGAAATATCTTTTTCAATGAGCAGGTTTAATGCTGCCCTATTGTCTTTAACGTAGAAATAAAGAAACACCGAGCTGACACTGACAATCGTCAGCATGACCAACACAATGATTTTCCACTTGGTATTCACCTGATGATACCTTTCTGGAAAAATGGATAGACCCGGAGTGGATATTAATTCTTGGATATCTTACATGTCAGTGTCACCAAATCGGACAATGTTCATTGAATCAGATTGCGACCAATACAACTGACCGGTGCTGTTTCAAGTGACTTTTAGATTGATACTTTGACGACTAAAGGGATGCCGACTCTATTGGATTTAAGTGGCATCCCTTTGTTTGATTCTAATTTATATCGTTTCAGGAGAAGGAGGTTATGATTTTTAACAGTTGTCGACAGGTGACCTGACCGATAACTTTTCCCTTTTCAACCACAGGCCTTCTACGTTGTCCTTGATTTAACATGGATGTCATAACATCAAAAAGTTGAGCGTCCGGCGAGACAGAAGTGACCTCTTTGGTCATGACATCCTGTGCCCTGAGTGATGACGTGTTGCGGCCGTCATGGTAGATACTATCAGACATGACTCTAAGACAATCGAGTTCTGAAATCATCCCCAGAAGAGCCATCGAATTATCGACAACCAGAACCCCTGAAATTTTATTTTTCAATGTGAGCTTGGCGACATCTGCAATATTTGTGTCGGGTAAAACGGTTACCGGGTTTGGATTCATAAAGTCTTTAATGCGAAATGATTCTGCCATTTGCTCCTCCTTTTTAATTGCTCCGTTGTCATGGATAATAAATTATGTTCATTTGTCTGTCAGCATACCATTTATATAATATCCTGATATAGTCTTTAATCTGTTGCAACGGGTTGTTGATGTGCTGCTTTATCATCTTTACTTTTGTTGAAATCTATAGTTTCCAGCCCCAATATTTCAAAAAGTCAGAGAAATTCCAAAGATCCGATTTCTCCCTTGCCCAGAACTTAAGACTGGTATAAAAGGTTGTCCCTGTCTGTTCTTTGGGGCCTAAATCTTTATCTTCACCGACCCGCCAATCCATGCTCCACCAACTCATGAGGAGTTTTTCCAATGGCTTGTGGCTGTTCCGGACATACCCTTTTCGTGGTCCATGGGTTTCAAAAAAAGAGATCTCTGTTGCACCGAAGGGTAGTTTTGTCAGTGCTGACATGGGCTTCAGTGTTGCCGTTACAGAGTTGGTGGATGGAAGAGGATGATTTTCCGGCCATAGATCAAGGTCCATAACACGATGTGTTTCACTTCTTATCCAGGCAACAACTCTTTGTTTTGAGTTGAACGATGGATTGACCTTTAACACAGCGGGGTGCAGTTCCCCGTAAACATTCTGTTTATCCGAAGGCCAGTTTTCAGGATACGCCTGGAGAGACAAGTGGGACGTTGGAATGATGCTCAGGTAGCAGCCGCAGGTATGAACTGTCGTCACCAGGAGCGGCCTGTTGTCCTGATCAAGAGTCACAATAGTGATTAAGCCGACGTTTTTCCCTGCTGTCAGATGGGGTAAAGGCGTTTCTTGAAAGTGAATACGGTAGATAAGGTTGGTGAACTTTCTGTTTTTATCTTCAAACTGCTGTTCCATTGCATAAATAGACGGCTGCTCCGGATCAATATAAACATCAGGGTGCTCGTTCTTGTCTTTATGGACCGCAGGTGTTCCTATTCTGTTGAAATTCTTTGTACTCTCTTCAATAACAAACACAGGGGCATATTCGGATAACCGGGTTCCATCCTCAACGACAGTGACATATTGAAGAGGGATATCGACCTTTTTGGCACTCTGATGGAGTCCTGTGCAGGAAACCGAAAGAAAAATGAGCAACCCCGCAAGAAATTTAAAAATCATTTTGACAATATCCATGAGAGCTCCTTCCTGGTCAAAATGAACTGTCTGTCAAGCCATTTCCAAGGGGAAATGCTAAGCCATAGATTCAAAGCTTGACTTTAGATCATTCATGATATCTGCAGGATCTTCAAGGCCAATATTCAATCTTATCACTGTTTTACCTGCGTATTCTGAGGCTTGAGAACGATTGTACCTGGCTGCAGTGATCAGGCTTCTGAACCCGCCCCAACTGTAACCAATGCCAAATAATTGCAGTGAATCAATGAACGCAGCTAATTTTTCAGAGGACTGTTCTTCTGCGAAGGTAAAGGCGAAAAGCCCTGACGATCCGGTAAAATCTCTTTGCCAGATTCGGTGTTGCGGATGGCTTGGCAATGCCGGATGGATAACATCTCCAACCTGAGGTAAGGATTCCAGCCAGCGGGCAATCTCCAATGCAGATCGCTCATGTTGGCCCAGACGCAGAGGCAGGGTTCTCAACCCTCGAAGAGCGGTGTAGCAGTCTTCCTCGGGTGCATATGTTTCGGTGGTGCGATAATATTCTTGCAGGATATCGGCATGTTTCTCATCTGTGGTGACAGTTCCCATTAAAATATCTGAATGGCCGATCAGGTATTTAGTCGCGGATTGAATTGAAATATTTATTCCCAGTGCAAAAGGATCAAGGTACAGGGGTGTTGCCCAGGTATTATCAAGAACAGTGACGATCTCCCGTGTTGTCGCCAGGGAGGTTATTGCCGGAATATCTTGAATTTCAAAGGTATTGGATCCGGGTGATTCCAGAAAGATAAGTTTAGTATTGTCTTGCAGGAACTCATGGATATCTTTTCCTGCCGCAGGCGGGATAAATGTAGTTTGAATATTAAACTTTTCCAGAATATGGGTGCAGTAGCGAACTGTTGGTCCATAGGCATTGTCACATACGAGAATGTGATCACCACTGCTGGTGAATGCCAAAAAAGTATTGATAATGGCGCTGATTCCTGATTGAAAAGCCCGGGTTAAGGCCCCTCCCTCAAGCTCTCTGACTGCTTCTTCAAATGCTCGCTGGGTGGGCATGCGATCCGTTCCATAGGTAATGCCCTGGTGCTTTCCTGAAGTCGCCAGAGTGAAATCGGCAAAATTCTTAAATAGAACCGTTGACCCTCTATAGATTGGGGGATTTATTGTGTGCGGTGAATCCGTGTCTTTATTTTGACAAAAAGAATCAAAATTGACGAGGCGGGTTGCACGTTTCATTTTATTCTCCTGATTTGCGGCCTTTTGTTTGTCGGTTCTCTAAAGGTTTTTTATAAAGCGATTATAACAGGTTATCGGCGTTCCGGATAAGTGAAAGAAAGATCAAAGAGATTGAGAAAATTGTCAAGCAAGCGGTAAGTGATTCCCCAGAGGGGGCGATCACTCCATTCGTCAAGTTTGATGGCGGGGTGGCTGCGACTTTTGCCACGGTAAAAAAATGTCAGTTGTTGATTGCGGGGTGGGTCAAGCAAGGTTTGGAGTGGCACCCAGAACAAATCAACAACTTCATCGTTGAGCTTAAATGGAACGTCATGCTCTACCTGATAGATGAAGCAGGAAATATGCACGGAAAGGTAGGCTCCAATGAGATCATTGTTTTGCCCCAGGTAGTTTTCGTCATTAAGCCGGTAACCGATCTCTTCACATGTTTCCCGTTCGGCGGCCGCACGCGGACTCTCATCCTGCTCTTCTATCTTGCCACCGGGAAAGCCAAGGTCTCCAGACCAGGGATCCCTGTCATCCTCTGCGCGACGGATGAACAGAACCTCGGTTCTTTGGTTGTTATTTCGAAGCAGCATAGCGACGGCTGCGTGTCGGTCAAACTTCTGCTGCAAGGGTTGCAACGGAATATGGGTGAGCTTTTCCTTAATCAGTTCAATTTCGAGCATGTTGGCGTTCCAGGTTTCAGAGAAAATAGAGTCTTGGTTTGTTGAACAGGAGTAAAATAATTAAGCCCGGGAGACAAAGCGACCGTCTCGGGTATCTATTTTTATTTTTTCACCGGATTCGAGATAGCCGGGAACCTGGACTGAAATTCCCGTTTCCAGAATCGCTTCCTTGGTTTGCGCTGTTGCCGTGGCATTGCGGATAGCTGGAGCGGTTTCAGTCACAATTAATTCGACCACTTGTGGAACTTCAAGGGTGACGACCTGATCATTGAATACCCCCAGACTGACGTCTCCGTTTTCGAGGAGGAAGCCCTTGACATCATCATAAATTTCACCGCTGATTTCGTATTGTTCATAGTTCTCCTGATCCATGAATACCCCTTGATCACCGCTGGCATATAAGAATTGACCTTTGCGACGAGCAAAATCGGCCTCATCCATACGATCTCCGGCTTTGAAAGAGCTGTTTAAGACTTGTCCAGTGATGAGATTACGATATTTCGTTTTGACCAGGGTTGTTCCCCCGCGTGCTGTTGGGGACTGAAAGCTGACATCAATTACAATGCAGGGTGCTGAATCAAGTTGAAAAACAATCCCCTTACGTAGATCATTTGCATTAATCATTCTGCTATTCTCCTTCAGCTGACACGTTGCTGTGCCAGGTATTCTTATGTTTATTCCATTGTCTCTGTTAATATGGGTTTCTGCTTACGGTAAGCGGTTCCCTGAAACTGAGCCACCAACTGCTGATTCATATCAGTAATGTTGATCTGATAATAACCCAGTTTATGGCTTATGGAGAGTTCTTCAGCCTCTGCGTAGAGAGTGCCGTCGAGAGTCGGTTTGAAGAAAGATATTGAAGTGTTAATTGCCATAGCCAGCCTTCCCTGACTGTTGACAGCTGCCGCAAAGGTGAAGTCCGCTAACGTGAATATAGCTCCTCCCTGGACTGTTTTGGCGCCATTCATGTGGAATGGTTGAATGTCCATTTTAGCTTTTGCATGGCCCGGTTTCAATTCTATAAGTTCAATGCCGCAGTGGCGGGCAAAACAGTCATTCTCGGTGAAAAAATCCATTATCTGTTGCATTCGTTTTAACTCCAAAAGTTATCGATTTTCTTTTTCATCAATGGGCGTGGATTATGGAGATACTCTGGTTTATCTGCCTTTGCACCGCATTT
The DNA here is from genome assembly GCF_963675815.1 of uncultured Desulfuromusa sp. Taxonomy (NCBI): domain Bacteria; kingdom Pseudomonadati; phylum Thermodesulfobacteriota; class Desulfuromonadia; order Desulfuromonadales; family Geopsychrobacteraceae; genus Desulfuromusa; species uncultured Desulfuromusa sp. Next base: position 424,386 of record NZ_OY776574.1, on the reverse strand, counting down.
TCCGCAGACAACCACCGGACTGATTGAACGCTGGTCAATTTCTTCCATCAGCCCTTTCGCTTTCAGTTCACACATTTTCAAATCACTATTATCTGACATCGGGTCCTCCGTGATCAATTGTCCATCAGCGTTACTAACCTGGCTGAATGATACGCGGAGTCAAGCTGAAACATCAACCCGAGTTTGTCAAATACAGGGAATATTTTCAGATCTACAGTTGGGGTGCTGGCTTGAGCAGTATGAGGCAAGAACTATCTGCCCTGGTTTTTTGAGGAGACTTTTCTGAATACGCCGTCTTCTCCCCGGACATAGGGAGTTTTCCCCTTCTCGATGGCGAGATTATAGTGAAAATTGAAGGCGGGTTTGCCAACCTTTCTAGTTGTTTGTCTTGTTTTAGGAGTTCTGTCGCTTTTCGGCAGGCCAGGATCGTCAATTTTACCGAATAGAGCATCCAGAAGCGAATTGATGAACCGGTTGAACTTCTGCTGTGGCTCTAGGTGGTGAGATCCTGCTGTGGCATTGGGAGCATGTTCCCGGGAATTCTCCTCCTGGGCCAGCTTCTGATCATACTGTTGACGTAATTTTGCATCCGATAGAATCCTGTAAGCATGGTTGACCTGCCGGAACAGTTCAGAAGCTGTTTCCGCCCCATGATTGCGGTCGGGATGAAAACGTTTGGCCAGGCTGCGATATGCGGATTTTATCCGCCGCTGCCCAGCATCAGGGGGGACCCCCAAGAGTCGGTAATAATTGAGCGCCATGAAGATTCTTCCTTCAGCCTGATTCCATCCATGGAAAGACAAGTCAGGATTCGGTTTCGGATTAGAAGAGGCATACTCCTTATCGACTGTTCCCGCTCAGAATTTAATTTTTTTTAAATATGAGCAGCAGGAAAATTGATGCCGTTCTGTTCCTTCCTAAAGCCGACTTCAAGTTTGGAACGCAATTAACTATGTTGAAAATTAACTTCAACATCCTGGCGGTGCGCCGGATCAATTTTCCAGAGTGCGCGGCGGTCAAAATTAAAAATTCTTGCAATCATGACATCCGGAAATTGGTCCAGTCGGGTGTTGTAGATAGTCACGGAAGCATTATAAAGTTCGCGGCGGTCAGCGATTTGATCTTCAATTTCAGAAATTCGATTGCTGAGTTGCCTGAAGCCTGTATCCGCTTTGAGATCCGGGTATCGCTCAACCACCATAAACAATGATTTCAATGTGTCTGTCAGAGCATTCTGTGCCTGCAGTTTCTGCTCGTCACTCTGGGCTGAATTGACCATTGAACGCGCCTTAACAACCGCTTCCAGGGTTTTTTGTTCATGTTGCATATACCCTTCGCAGACTTTGATCAGTTTTGGTAGTTCATCATAGCGTTGTTTCAGGAGGACGTCGATATTGCTCCAGTTCTGCTCGATATTATTCTTCAACGCAACAAAACCGTTGTAGATGATGACTGTATAAATAATCACTCCGAACAGGATCAGCAGAAAAACTCCTAATGTGATTAAACCACCCATAATTATTCTCCTTTGTTATTAAAGCTGTTAGTGCTTCAGAAAATTCAACAACAGATAAATTGCACTAGCGGTTGCCACTGCAGATGCAAAAAACAGCGGAATACTGTAGTAAAAATAGCGACTGGTGAGATTCTCTTCTGAGTGCGTTTCGGTAATGATCAGGGGGCGACCTTTTTTTTTGCCGATCACAATATGCTCTTCCTGCTTTTTGCGTTGTTGTTTGTCCTGCAAAGATTTCTTCAGCACGTTTTCACTCACGGCATTGCGGGCAGCATCCCACTCCTCTGCACTGATTTTTCCATCACCGTCAAAATCATACTGCTTGAGATCCTGAGGATGTCGTTTTAATTCACGCAGCGCTGCAATTTTTTGTTCTGTTACTGTGGGGCCATCTGCCTGTCTGGAAGACGCATATCCGAGAACATAGATCAGGGTTCCGTCAACAATAACCTCTTCAACCCACTTATCGTCACTGTCATGAATACCCCGCATCAGTCCAATTTGTCCCGGTGATCCTTCTTGCCTGGTTCCGGCACTGATCCGGCATCCTGCCGGGTTTATTTCAATTCGACCAGTGTCATCTTCTAAAAAAAAGGGGACATTGTCACTACTGCTGACACTGCTGACCCGCCATTGATTGTTTTTGTCACGGCGGTACTTCGTAAGGCGGTAAAAGACGCAAGGGGTATTGGCCATGGGTGAAATCAACGCATAACGGCGAATAGCCCGGCCTTTAACTTCGACCATTCCCATTGCAACGGAACGGACTTTACTGGTTGGCGTGTTTTCTATTTGCCGTTTCATTCTCAGAAAATAAAAAGCATACCAGAGCATCAGTGTGGCGATGAAGAAAGGGACAGCTCCTGAGGCAAAAGAATAATAGGCTATGCTGTTCAGAACGTCACCGTTTGAAAATTGCGCCAGCAGGATAAAGGCGACGAAAATCGCAGCGCCTGTACTCCCAAACCAAAAACCGGGATGAGACCAACCCGCTCTCTTTTTTGCCGGTGGAGGAGGCGGTAGGCCCGGGTCCGAGTTGGCAACGGAGGAAACTGAAGTGTTTTCTTCCCGGGCTGTTGCTGCATCGATTTCCGCACGGATTTCTTTGCTTAGAGGAAGGCTGTCTTCTAGCGATCCCCCTGCTGCAAGAGCCGAACTCTGCATTAAAATTGCGGCGCCGGCGTTTGTGTCAATCTTATCTTCTCTGTGCTTTTGTGATGGGATGATTTGTTCTGATTGCAGCAAGTCTGCCATCAACCAGCCGTAGCGAGCCAGGCTTAACAGGTTCTGTCGCTGCGTTTCCGGATTTTCCAAATCGTCACGGCGTAACGTTGTTCCCGGTAAGTTCACCAGTCCAAAATCGGTGTGCAAGTGGAATTCTCCAGAATATTCCCTGGCCACTTCTAAAATCTGTTCCAGATTCTGTTTGCTGCTGAGGGTGGCCCTTGCTCCCAGCCCTTGCGGATCAAATTTACCAGGAAAAATACGTACGGCATCTTTGACTTGCTTGTTGTCATTGAGGAGATAAAGGTCCAGGACCGGTTTGCCTTGCAGTATGGTTGTATAAATTTTCTTCGCTTCTAAATGTCGAATGTCATCCCGTCCCCGGTACGCATGACTGGAGAGGAGTTGGTTAACACTTTTTTCAGCGAGCTTTCCGGTGATTTCTGCAAAGATAGCGAGGATGGTGCCCCCTTTCGGAAACACAACGTCTTTTTTGTGGCAACCAAAGGTGATGCCCTCTGCATCGATTTGCAGGTTACGAATTTTGTGAGGAACAAAACCTGTCTTGGATGGCTTTAAAAGCCAATGAGTATAATCAGCCTCTTTCAGGATAACTGAAATTTGGCTCAATGTTTCAGGTTGCCCTTTTGTCAGAAGGGAGAGTCCCCGTCCTATCAGCCTCTGGCGACACTGATAGATATCAAGTTGAAACTTTTGCGACAGTTCTTTGAGAATCTCCGGAAGATTCTCGGGTGGTTTCTGCTGCTGTTCAACAATCAGATAATTTAAATGAGACATAGGCTTCGCAGTACAGTTAAATAATAGTTGATGTTAATGTATAGTATTTAAGGTTATGCGGCAAGAAGAAAGGCGTCGTTATTCATGCGGATGAAGGGTTGGAAAGTGGAGTCTTTTCAGTCGTAAACTAATCAGTGATTTTTCTTCTTAACTCTTTCACGCGGCTATGAAGCTTTTTTTTCTCCATTCGCTTCTCCTGCGATCTTTTACTCGGTCGGGTTTTCTTTCTGGGACGTTGTGACACCGTAGCGGCCTGAATAAGTGTTTGCAGCATTTGCAGCGCATGAACACGGTTCTGTTCCTGACTCCGGGTTTGCTGAGATTTGATGATAATGATGCCTTCTTTGCTGATCCTATGGTCGGTTGATTGTTGCAGGCGCTGTTTCAAATTGTCAGGAAGGGATGACGCCTGAATATCAAAGCGGAGATGAATTCCGGTGGAGACTTTATTCACATTCTGCCCTCCGGCGCCTTGTGAGCGGATTGCTGTTAAGTCTATTTCCTGCTTTGAAATAATAATATTTTCAGTAATGTGCAAGTCTTCCATTGACGGTTCCTTTATTGTTGATCATAAGTATGCCGGATTTTAGCGTTAAGTCATACAGATGAATAAAAAATCCCCTACCGGATGCCCGATAGGGGATTGATTCAGAACACTACGTCTAGCGAGTTTCAGTATTTTCCAAAATCATCATCATCAAGTTTAATGACCTGAGCTGAAGGTGTCCCACCCCATTCAGCAGCTGCTGGTGATGCTGGTGACTGTTGCGGTACCTGAGGCTCTGGTGCCTGTATCTTTTTTGGGGCTGGTGGCGCAACTGTTCTTCCAGGGGCTGCGCCGCTGAGAGTAAACCGTTGCAGCATTCGCTGCATATCAGAGGTCTGACTGGAAAGCTCTTCTGCAATTGCAGCACTTTCTTCAGATGTTGATGTCGTCTGCTGATTGACTTCATCCAGTTGGGCCAGTCCTTCATTGACCTGCGAAATTCCCGTTGATTGCTCATGACTGGCCGCAGCAATTTCAGCGACAAGATCAGAAACTTTGGTGACATCGGTCACAATGTCGTTGAGTGATTTTGCGGTTTCATGTGCAATTTCAGAACCGTTGTTGGTTTTATCTACAGAACCCTGGATTAGAGCGGTTGTTTCCCGTGCTGCCTTGGCACTGCGGGAAGCAAGATTACGGACTTCTTCAGCGACAACAGCAAAGCCCTTACCGTGTTGTCCGGCTCGAGCAGCTTCAACCGCTGCATTGAGTGCCAGCAAGTTTGTCTGGAAAGCAATTTCGTCAATGACTTTGATAATTTTACTGATGTTCTGAGCTGAACCTTTGATGTCCTCCATGGCATTGACCATGGTTTGCATCTGTTGATTTCCCCTGTCCGCAGCTATTCTGGCTTCATCTGAGAGCTTATTTGCTGCAGCTGCATTTTCAGCGTTATTCTTGGTCTGCTCATTCATTTCCGTCATCGAGGCAGAAATTTCTTCCAGTGCTGCAGCTTGTTGGGTTGCACCGTTTGCAAGAGAAGAACTTGTTTCGGAAACTTGGCTGGCTCCCGAAGAAATCTGATCGCTGGCGTCTTGAACTGTCTGCATCACTCGGGTTAATCCTTGGCAGGCATTGTCCAGGGGGGCTGCAATCAAACCTTTGGCTTTAAAGCTGAAATCACCCTGCGCCAGACGATTGAAGGCTTCCAGAACTTCATCACGAAGGTTGTCTGCGAAGTTGTTAAGTGCGTTGGACAAACGCCCCAGCTCATCAGTACGGTTGGTTTTAATCCGATTATTCAGCTCACCTCTTTCCAGGCCTTCAATCATTCTCATTGATTCTTTTACCGGGTTAACCACTGCTTTTGTTGTAAACAGAGCAATTAAAGCACCCGCAGCAGCTAAGAGAACGATAAATAGCCCACCAGCCAATGTGATGGTTGAGGCTAGAGCGGCATCTGAACTGTCAAGAGAATGAATGATTTCAAAAGCTCCGTGGAGTTCGCCAACTTTCCAATTTTCCATGCGGGTTCCGGTTGGGTCAACACCATTGCTGTTCCCCCAGAATTCCTCAGATTTGGACGGATTTCCGTGGCAGTACAAACAGGTCTCCGACAAGTAGACAGCACGGAAATAATGCACCGAGTTTGTGTCCTGGTCTATCTCGTAGTGCTCTTTTAAGTTCTGGTCTTTCATCAGGTTCAACACCCGTGCTTCCAGATCATCCGGAGTGTTTTTTAGATTGCGTGGATGAAATTTGGGGACTTTGAAAATATATCCCCCTTCTTCAGCTTTTCGCATTGCCGCATTCCAGGCAGAGACCACAGGAACAGAGGCGAGAATCTTATCCTGCTCTCCGTTGTCGGCCCACTCTTTTAACATCGCGACATTGAACAAGCCCTGTTGCCACTTATCCTCCATTTCCATCCGGGTTGATTCCACTGTTCTTGCCAGAATTCTGGATTTGTCAATGACAGAATCAAGGCTGCTACCTTTTTCGAATATGTAAAACGAAATAAATAGGCCAAGTAGCAGAACTGCGGGAAATAATACCCCGCCGGAAATCAGTTTCGTGCGCAATGAAAGTGGACGCATGTAAATGCTCCTTAAGAATAGGTATTAACGCTTTGGCTGCCGAACAACATAAAGAGAAAGTAATAATAATAATTTTATTAGAGATTATCAAGGTAAAAAGACTGTGCAAGAATGCAGGCGTATATTTTAGCAATGGCTTATCGGGAGACCGTACGAGGGAAGTCAGGGGAAGAAGCTGTCATCCCCTCTGGTTTTTCGCACCGGGGGAGATGACAATAAGTTACAGGAGTGGTCGTAAAAATCTTTCAAAAGTGACCTGTTGTTTCGAAGTCAGTAAATCAATATCTCCTTCGTTATCGAGTAAGAAGGTCGCAACACCGATCACTGTTTTCGGCAGATAGCCGGTTCCTGCAACACTTTTTTCAATCTCAGCGGCACGTTTGTTGATCAGATGCCTCAGTTTTTCCAGATCAAGCTCCATATCTTTATTCTCCTGTAAAATTCAGTGACTCCAGGTTTTTGTATTCAACCTTGATAATTTCCAGTTCAGTCGGCCCTCTTGGTGTCATAAAAGAAACCACATCCCCTGCTGATGAGCCCAAGAGAGCACGACCAATAGGAGAAATCCAGCTGACATAGCCGCGGGAGGGATCAAGCTCGTCAGGGCCAACGATGCAGAATGTTTTCTCCTCACCTTCTTCATTTTCAACAGTGACGGTAGAACCGAAGAGGGCTTTTCCTTTAGCAACTTTCTGTTGCTCAACCGGGTCAACAATGGTTGCTTCTTCCAGACGTTTGCTGAGAAAGCGGATGCGGCCATCGTATTGTCTGAGCTTTCTTTTGGCATAGTGATAATCGGCATTTTCGCTTCTGTCACCGTTACTTGCCGCCCAGGCCACAGTTTTAACCATTTCCGGTCGCAGTTGATAGAGGATCTCTTTGAGTTCAGCTCTTAATTTTCGTGCGCAGGCCGGGGTTAGATAAACAGGCCTCGGTTTCGCTGGGTTTGTGTTTGACATGGATTCTTTCCGTATGGGCAAAACGGGTTGACGATTTTATCGTCCTTCCTTTTCCTGGCTCTTATTGATTGCTCGATAAACAATAATTCCCTTTTCCCCCCCAAGATAAGAAGCAAAATCTTCGTCGACAACTTTTTTAAATAAATCCTTGGAGGACGCATGTCGAAACATTATTTTTTCTTCTGTTTTAACAATGATACCTGTATGAGTGACATCCAAACCGGGGGCGGAGCTATAAATGCCGATATAATCTCCGCTACGCAATCGGGACAGAAGTGATTTGTCAATCGCTTCAGCAGGGATAAAGGCAATCTCCCTTTTCTTTACCGGGTATCCGGGTAAAAATAAAGTCGTGTCATTTTTCTGATTTAATGTTTTTTTCACCCTGAGAACATTTATCCCACCAACCAGAGAAGTGACATCCTGGAGTTGGGAGAAATCACTGTTTCCCCATTCGGAAAAGAAATGATTTCGGGCTAAAAAATCGACCTGGCCTCGGCGATAACGGAGATGGCGCAGAGTCTCTTTAAATTCATCAAAAGAGGAACTTCTGCGGAGCGCTTCTACATAGTCAAGCAGGGTAAAGCAATCAACCCCGTCGAGCTGGAGAACAAAGACTTCTTGTGTTGTGGAACTGCCGATCAGGGTGTTGGCGAGATAAGAGGTTCCTAGAAATGCAGCAGAGATGAAGGTGATTTTCTGCCCTGGATCTTGAATCTGTCCGGCTTGGTCAAGAAGCCGTGCAATTTTTATTTTATCTTTGTTGCCAGACTCCGGATGTTTGACCCTTGGAACCGTGCAGGAGAGTAACAGTGTGGGCAGAATCAATAACAGGAATATTCCCTTCATGATGAGAAGAATCTTCGCGGCGTTTATTTTTCCCCTCGGACATGGGCGCAGGATCGTAAGCTTAAGCATATCGACTGAGATCTTTCCTTAACGCTTTTCTTGACGCTTTATCCACCAGGCCGAAGAGTTTTGCAATGATATCTTTTTGTGCTGTCGGCTGGTGTCCCGGAATTTTGATAAATTGACAATCGAAATGTTCTGATAGCTGATAAAATTGCCGATACAATGCCGAATTTTTAAGAAGGATGTTTTTATTTGAGCGATAGTTGTTCTGTTCCAGACGGCTACGTCTTCCCGGTAAGGCGATGATATTTTGTGAATCTGTATAGACCTTCACCTGTCGCCCTGATGTCTGTATCTCTCCGAGAGCCCATAATAAAGTCTGTAATTCCAGCGTGGTGGATGATGTCTGCTCAAAACGTTTAAGTTTTACTTGATTCTTCAGCTTGGAGACTGAAGTTTCCAGGTTTAATTCAGACAACGAAAAGTCTGTAGTGAAAATGGCCAAATAAGCGCCATAGCCAATTTTTGTTTGCGTGTCTACACTGCCATCAGTCAGGAGTATCAGTTCAAGCTCCTAATGAGGTGTCGGCAAAGAGAGCTTCGTGCAGGTTGACAGTGTGGTTCTTGATCCGTCGCAGAGCAACGGCCATGTCGCTGAAAGTCAGTGCGGGGAGCGCAGCGCAGCTTCCATCCTTCATCCGGTCAAGGTGTGCTCTGCGAATTCTATCGGCCAAGTCGTTAAGTCTGCTGGCCTCGTCGTATATTTTCCGTGTGCTGCTCGCATCCTCTGTATTAAAAGCCTTACAGACCTGAGTGAAGAAAGAAAAGACCTCGTGATGAAAGCCGATCAGATCATCCCAACCATCCTGACTATAGTCGAGCTCGTATTTATCAAGACGTTTCATATATGAACAAAGAGAGGCGGCATAGTCAGCAATAGACTCCAGCTCATCGGCTGCACGGATATAGCTATAAGCCCTGTCTGACTGGGTATTACTGGCATTTCCCGCTTGCATTAAGGTGACCGTAAAAGATGTGATTTCGTGTTGAATGATATCTGTTTCATCTTCAAGGGCAGTTACTTTGCGATAGAAACGATCGCGTCCTTTGAGGTTACGTTGCAGAAAGCTCCCTGAATGGCGCAGAGCTTTGTGAACACGCCTTTGCATCCTCTTGAGTTCTTCAAAGATCATCGGAATCCCCATGGCTATGGGGATGGTCCCGGGGGCTCCGATATATTTGAACGATCCTTTTTCAGCACCCTGTTTTTCCGGCACTATTTTGATGACGAGCTGGGCAAGATAATTGAGAAAGGGCAACATCACCAGAGTGGCTGTGACATTAAAGATCGTATGTGCCATAGCGATGTGGGCAGCAATGTAAGGATGGTTTCCTTCAGCATTGGTAAAGCTTGCTACTCCCGGAACAAGTTTTTCAACCATCCCGACATAGGGCGAAAAAAAGGAGATGATGATAAACACACCAAGCAGGTTGAATACGCTGTGGGCCATCGCTGCCCGCCGGGAAGCTATACTTCCGCCAATAGCGGCAAACTGGGCGGTAATGGTCGTGCCGATATTTTCACCCATCACCAGGGCAATGGCGGTGTAGAGTGGGATAGCTCCAGTCGTTGCAAGAGCAATGGTGATACCCAGCATTGCTGAGCTGCTCTGAATAATCATGGTCATCATGCAGCCGATGGCAACGCAACCCAGAATACTCAGAAGAGACTGGGCGTCAAGAGAGAGCATCAGGTTCATGAACCCTTCGTCACTCCTGAGCGGTTTGAAAGCGCCACTCATGATTTCAAGACCAAAGAAGATCATTCCCAGGGCAACAAGGACTCTTGAGCTTGCTGCGATTCTCTCATTTTTTGAAAAGAGCATCGGAAAAACCCCGAGAGCGATCAACAGCAGACCGTATTTACCAATTTTGACAGCTAGAATCCAGCCGGTGATGGTGGTACCAATATTGGCGCCGAGAATGACGCCGATGGCTTGAGTCAGTTGCATCAAGCCGGCGTTCGTCAGGCCGACAACCATGACTGTCGTGATGGATGAAGATTGAACAAAGGTGGTGACAAAGAGTCCGACTAAAACGGCCAGAAAACGGTTCGTCGTTACAGAAGAAATGGCTTTGCGGATCAATCCACCGGAAAGCATCTGCAGACTATCAGAGAGGTACTTCATGCCCAGGATAAAGATACCCAGTCCGCCAACTGCAGTATAGCCCATTTTAAAAGGTTCAATCATTATCTACGCCTTTGAGAGGGGTCATTGTGGCATTATTTAATGTCTTATGCTACTCCGGTGGGGCGCAATTTAATCGGCTTTCATGTTGGTGTCAAGAGTGGTGTCCCGTCAGCTGAAATCAAAATGCAGGAAGTCATTATAAATAGTTTAAATGACATGATTGCTGGTTATCAACGCAAGATAAAGGTCTTCGACCTTTTTACGGGCCCATGGGGTACGGCGCAGAAATTTGAGACTCGACTTTATTGAGGGAGTACTATTAAAACAGCGGATATCGATCCGTTGTCCAAGTTCGGACCAGTCATAATATTCAACCAGGGTCATAAGGATTTTTTCCAGGGTGATACCATGCAGCGGGTCGTTATTTAGTTGTTGGCTCATAGGATTGATCCTTCGTTGAGGGTGATGGAAGTGTACGTTGTTGAGTATTATCTCCGCAAGTCAATATGGTTAAAGTCATTCGCTGGTTTTGATCAGACATGCATGTTACCGTGGGGAAGTCTTTTAATCTCCCATAACGAAGAAGTTCCGGAACGCATATGCAGTGGCAAGTTTATATCATTCTCTGTTCGGATGATTCTCTTTATACCGGAATCACCACCAACATTCAGAAGCGTTTTGCCCAGCATGCTTCAGGGAAGGGTGCCAAATATTTCCATTGCTGTTCCCCGTGTCAGGTGGTTTATTGGGAGTGTGATCATGATCGCAGCAGTGCTTCTCGTCGGGAAGCACAGATCAAGAAGCTGAGTGCGGAAAATAAAAGGCAACTCATCGCTTCATCCGCCAACAAATTGGAAAAAATAAGTGGAATGCTTAAAGTGACTTCTATCTGGAGGTAAGATGACCGTTTATCATGAAAAAGGGATCGAGATCCCTTACGATCAACTTAACCGCGATACCCTCCGGCAGATGATTCAGGAATTTGTGAGCAGAGATGGGGCCGATTGGGGCGACCCTGGCTGCACGCTGGAGGATAAGGTTGAGCAGGTTCTGCAACAACTGAGAAGCAAGAAGGTGAAAGTTGTTTTTGATTTCCAGTCACAAACAGCAAATCTGGTCGTCAGTCGTTAACAGCGCAGGAGTTTCTATGGTTGACCGCTTAAGCATTACAAAAAACTGGTTGCCTCGCTATACCGGCATGGCTCTTGATAATTTTGGTGACTATATCTTATTGACCAACTTTCGGCATTATGTTGACAAGTTTGCGGAGATGTTCTCCTGTGATATCCAGGGAGAAAGCAGACCCATGCAGGCTGCGACCAATAGTAGCGGGCTGACGATTGTAAATTTTGGGATCGGTTCCGCGAATGCAGCGACCATCATGGATCTGCTTAGTGCAATCCATCCGAAGGGGGCACTGTTTCTTGGTAAATGTGGCGGACTGAAAAAATCGACCGAGATCGGTCATTTTATCCTGCCGAATGCCGCTATTCGTGGTGACGGCACCAGCAATGATTATTTTCCTGCCGAGGTTCCGGCGCTGCCGTCTTTTAAACTGCATAAATTTGTTTCCGAGAAGATTCTTGAGCATGGGCACGACTACCGAACGGGGGTGGTTTATACGACCAATCGGCGCATATGGGAACATGACCGGACTTTCCTGGAAAAGCTCAAGCAGATGACCAGTATCGGCATCGATATGGAAACTGCTACCATCTTTATTGTCGGCCACTATAATGTTATCGCCCGGGGTGCACTGTTGCTGGTTTCGGATGTCCCCCTGACCCCCGAAGGGGTAAAAACTGAAGAGTCTGATCAGCAGGTGACCCAGAACTGGTCCGATACGCATCTGCAGATCGGTATCGATGCGATGACCGAAATTGGAGAAAAGGGTGAAAAAATCAAACACTTTCTGTATTGACGTCGTAATGTTCACTCCATCCGGCTGTGTCCATGTTTTACAATGATGATAAGCTTGATATCCACAAGATCAGATGAGGAGCCGGTTTGCTGTTTTACCAGTTGATTGATAAATTTTTGCCGCGCCGCCTGCAGGCCAAACTCAGTTTGTTGGTGACGGCATTGTTGATTTTTCTGGTCAGTCTGATTGGAGCGCTGTTTTCTGATTCAGCGGAAAAACTGCTGCGGGAACAAATCGGGCAGAAAGCTTTAGAAGTTGCCGAAGTGGTTGCCATCAACCAGCAGATTCGGACGGGCTTATTGTCCAGAGATGTGGCGCTTGTACAATCCGTAGCCGAAGCGATCCGTCAGGCGACGGGTGCTGAATATGTGGTTGTTGGCGATACTGAGGAAATCCGCCTGTCTCATCCTGATTCCGAAAAGATCGGCAAACATTTTGTCGGTGGTGATCTGGATGGAGCACTGCTGGAAGGCAGATCTTACGCGTCGCAGGCGGTTGGCACCCTGGGCCCTTCATTGCGCGGCATTGTTCCGATTCGTGATGATCAGCAGAAGATCGCCGGATTTGTTGCTGTCGGTTATCTGGTGAGTGATATCAATCTGATGATCCGTGACAAACAATTGGAGATCCTGAGCTATGTCGGAATTGTTCTTCTGTTTGGTGTTTTTGGTGCGACCCTTATCGCTCGTGGCTTGAAAGCAGCGATTATGGGGTTGGAGATCCATGAAATTGCAGCATTATTTCATGAACGTAACGCCATTATCGGAGCCATCCGGGAAGGGATTATTGCTGTTGACGGGCAAGGAAAACTGTCCTTTGTCAATTCTGCAGCACGGCGCTACCTTGGTGGTGATTTCGATAAAGAACTGCATGGTCAGTCGCTCAAGGATGTTTGTCCTTGCCCCGATCTGGCTCAAGCTCTGCTTGTGGGTGAGAAGGTTTTTGATCAGGAAATGGAGTTGCAGAACCGGCCGATGATCGTCAATATCCTGCCGCTTGATCCCCAGCGCGGAGGTCTGGTTGCCAGTTTCCGCCCGAAAGACGAGCTTGACCGGTTGGCGAGGGAACTGTCGCATGTGCAAGAGTATTCTGAATTGCTGCGTGCCCAGACTCATGAATACTCTAACAAGATGCATACGATTGCTGGTTTGATTCAGCTCGGCGCTCATCAGGAGGCTCTTGATCTGGTCATAAATGAGGCCAGCGGCTATCAGCAGTTGATTCGCAACCTTGCAGAGGCGGTTCCTGATCCGGTGATTGCCGGGGTGATTCTAGGGAAATATAATCGTGCCTGTGAATTAAAGATCGAGCTGGAATTTGATCCACAGAACTCTTTTTCTGACCTGCCATCAGAGCTGGAACGGGAACCATTGGTAACAATTCTGGGAAATCTGCTTGATAACGCTTTTGATGCCGTGCGTGAAGCGGGGGGACAACAGTTGGTGAGACTTTACCTGACGGATCTTGGTCCGGATCTGATTATTGAGGTTGAGGATGCAGGCCCGGGGGTGGCTGCGGAGATTGCCGACGACTTATTTATGACCGGGGTGACAACTAAAGTGGGCAATGGTCGTGGTACAGGATTAGCGCTGGTGAAGCGGGCAGTTGATGGTCTCAATGGGGAAATTACTTTCAGCGATGGTGAGCTCGGTGGAGCACTGTTTACCGTTATTATCCCCAAATAACAAGGATTGATCAGTATGGGTGAGATAAAAATCAGGGTGCTGATTGTTGAAGACGATATGCGTATTTCCGAGTTGCATCAGCGTTTTGTCGAAAAACTGGCTGAATTTGAAGTCGTTGGAGTGGCCAACAATATTGCCGATGCCTCTGAAATGATCGAAATTCTGCAACCTGACCTGGTGCTGCTTGATCTGTTTTTCCCGGAAGGCAATGGAATGGATTTGCTCAAGCAGGTCCGCAGCAGTGAACAGTCCTGTGATGTCATTCTGGTGACCGCTGCCAGAGAGATGTCGTCACTGCAGGAAGCATTGCGGGGTGGCGTGTTTGATTACATTATCAAACCGGTCTTTTTCCCCCGGTTCCAGGAATCTCTGCAGAAATTTTATGAGTACTTCCGCCAGCTACAGGCAGGAGGCGCTCTCGAACAAAAAGATATTGACCAATTGCTGCATTCACATCATCCCGCGTCGACGGAAAGCGGAGCCATCCCCAAGGGGATTGATGTTCTCACTCTTGGAAAAGTCCGTGAAGTTTTTGAGAATACAGAATCTCAGGACTTAAATGCTGAAGAGGTTGGTAAAGAGGTTGGTATCAGCCGTTCAACGGCGCGCCGCTACCTTGAGTTTCTTGCGACCGAGGGATTTTTAAAAGCCGATTTGATTTACGGAGTGGTCGGGCGTCCTGAACGCAGGTATCTGCGTAAAGTATAGTCCGAATTATTTGTGCTTCTGTGTTTCATGAATCCGGGGGGGGGGCTTGCTGACTGGGCAGGGGCTTACAGATAATTCCGTAAGCCCCTTTTGCCTGTTGATCTGAATTAAAAGAAATCCCCTTTTATTTTCTTGTGGGTTGTTTTTACATTGCGGCAAAGCTTGCTGAAATTTTTGTCACGGCGACGCCTTTCAGAAATCGTTTCAGCGTTTCGTTCCTGTTCTGCCAAAATCTTTAAATAATTGGTCAGTCGCCTGATACTGAGATCGCCACTTGTTACGGCTGCTGTGACTGCACAGCCAACCTCATTCATCGTATGATGGCAATTTTTAAAACGACAGCTTTGAGCTAACACTTCAATATCTTCATAGAGAGATGTCATCCCATTCGGACATGCGCTCAACTGCAATTCTCTGAGCCCTGGTGTGTCTATTAACAGCCCGCCATTCGGTATGAAGTGAAGGCTTCTGGATGTCGTGGTGTGACGTCCTTTTGCATCGTCTTCACGGATTGTTGCTGTTTGCTGGATGGCGGTACCGCATAATGTATTGATCAGTGTTGATTTTCCCACTCCTGATGAGCCGACCAAAGCAACCGTCTGGGCAATGTCACACCAAGAAAAAAGCGGAGCAGTGGAGTGAGAATCAAGAGCATTGACGGCTTCAATCGCCAAAGTTGGATCAATGCTTCTTGCCTTTTCGAAGTATCCGGTCAGGTCATTGTGTAAATCGGCTTTGGTCAATATCAACACCGGTTCGACTTTCGCTTCCAGAGCCAGAAGCAAGTATCGTTCGAGCCGCGACAGGTTGAAGTCCTGATTGCAGGACGTGACAATAAACAGTGTATCGATGTTTGCCGCAATCAATTGGACCTTTGCCGCAATGCCGGCGGCTCTACGGCGAATAAGACTCTTCCGCTCGAGAATCTTTAACGGTTGTTTTGTTAAGCTATCCAGAAGGAGCCAGTCACCAACGGTAGGGCGTTCTTCCGAATCTTTTGTGAACCAGCTGCCTGGCATGGGAGCCTGCCAATAGCCTTGTTTTCCTGCAACATCGATACTGTTACGGTGAACAGCCGTAATCCGGACAGGAGAGGTTGATTCCCATTCTTCAAGGCTGAGTTGCTGTTGAAAAAAGTGACTCCATCCCAATTGGGGGAGGGAAAAAGGTGTGTCAAACATAGAAACCCCCTTCGGATACGAATCTCCGAAAAGAAGAAATCTTGGCAAACGAGTGCCAAGCTAAATAAGATGGGTTTCCTGAATGGTGAAGAAACCCGGCGTCAATACCGGGCAAAGAAGGGTTGGGGGAAGTGAAAGTGGCTTAAGTTTCCGAACCTCTCTTTGCCATATTGCGCATGATCACAATCTCCATAAATTTTCCTTTCACTTTATTTTGTTCGGATAAAAATATCAGCAGCAGAGAGTCCAGTCAAGGCGCATAGCTCACTTGTCGGTGTCGTGAGCACAATCACCAAAATCAGCATAAAAGAATCAATCCTTTTTAAATCCGTTTTATATACAGATAGTTAGACAGGGAATAAAGTCTCCTCAAGAGTTATGGATGGAGTTATTGATGCTCACCACAAACGAAAGGAGTTTCGTCATGCTGTACATTCAATTCCTGTTTCTTCTGTTAATGCTTTATATCGGTAGCCGCTACGGCGGTATCGGCCTTGGTGTGGTTTCCGGTATCGGTCTGGTGATCGAAGTTTTTATTTTCAAGATGCCGCCGACCAGTCCTCCTATCACCGTTATGCTGATTATCCTTGCGGTTGTGACCTGTGCTGCAATTCTTGAAGCCGCCGGTGGTCTCAAGTATATGTTACAGGTGGCTGAGCGTATTCTTCGTTCCAAGCCGAAAATGGTAACAATTCTTGGACCATTAGTCACCTACACCATGACTTTCATGCTGGGGACCGGCCACGCTGTTTACACCATTATGCCGATTATTGGCGATGTCGCCCTGAAAAATGATATTCGTCCGGAGCGGGCCATGGCTGCTTCCTCGGTTGCTTCGCAAATGGGGATTACCGCCAGTCCTATCTCTGCGGCTGTTGTTTACTACTTGTCGCAAATGTCCGGACTCAGCACAAGTATCACTCTTGTCTCAATTCTCTCAGTGACTATTCCCGCAACCCTGCTTGGTGTCCTGGCTATGTCTGTCTACAGTATGCGTCGAGGTCGTGAGTTGAAAGATGACCCTGAATATCAGGAGCGCCTGCAAGATCCGACCTGGAAAAAACGGATTGAAGAAACCACTGCGACCACTCTCGACGAAAAATTACCGACTTCGGCACGCAATGCGGTGCTGATTTTCTTACTCGCACTGGCAACAATTGTCGTCATCGCCATGGTGCCGAGTATTCGGACCCTGGCTGAAGGTGCCAAGCCGATCAAAATGTCGATTATCATTCAGATGATGATGCTTGCTTTTGGTGGTGTTATTCTTCTTGCCACGAAAACGAAAACTTCCAAAGTTCCTGAGGGTGTTGTGTTTAAATCAGGGATGGTCGCTGCTATTGCTATCTTTGGTATTGCCTGGATGAGTGATACTTACTTCAAATTTGCTATGCCGAGCTTTAAAGGCGGCATCACTGAAATGGTCACCGCCTACCCATGGACTTTCGCCCTGGCGATGTTTATTGTTTCGGTTGTGGTTAACAGCCAGGCTGCAACCTGTCGGATGATGTTGCCGGTCGGGCTGGGTCTCGGGTTGTCACCAGCGTTGCTGATCGGGATTATGCCCTCCTGCTACGGTTATTTCTTCATCCCTAATTACCCGTCGGATATCGCTACGGTTAACTTTGATACTTCGGGAACGACAAAGATCGGCAAGTGGTATTTCAACCACAGTTTCATGGTGCCCGGTCTAATCGGTGTTATCGTCGCCTGTCTGGTTGGTTACGCCCTTGGGCAATTGCTTCTCGGTTAGATAAACCGGATAAAAAACAGCAACAAGGCTGCCTGATTCCGGGTCGCCTTGTTGTTTGTTGCCGGTTTTGACCCAATCCTGAATGAATTCAGCAAAAAATGATGCTACAGTATAGAATTAGCGTTGAGAAACGTATAAACGCAACCGCTTATGCGAGGAGAGAACGTTATGAACAAATTGTTCCAACAAAAATTCTTGTATGCATTAGGAGTGATTTTTATTTTCCCGAGTCTGGCAATGGCTCATACCGGTATTGGTGACACCAGTGGATTTATGCATGGCTTCAGTCATCCGGTGTATGGGGTTGACCATTTACTTGCCATGGTTGCGGTCGGTCTTTGGGCCGCGCAGCAGGGTGGCCGTGCCACATGGATCGTGCCCGGCGCTTTTGTCTCAGTGATGATCCTGGGGGGTATGCTGGGATTTTCAGGTTGGCCCGTTGTTTTTCTTGAGGCAGGAATTCTGACTTCAGTCCTGGTTATGGGGATTCTCATCGTCGGGGCATTCAGATTTCCGACACGTGTGAGCGTCCTTATCGTCGGTTTCTTTGCCTTATTTCATGGCTATGCCCATGGTGCGGAAATGCCGGCATCACTTGGAGCGGTTTCATATAGCCTGGGATTTGCTCTTTCTACGGCAATCATCCATTCCGTTGGTATCATTGCAGGGTTGGGGTTGCAGAAATTACAGATTGACAAAATAGCTCGTTATGCCGGTGGAGCCATTATGCTTAGCGGGATCTATCTGGCAATGGCATAATGATCAGTCTGGGCGGACTTCTTGCGGACAATCTTTAGTTAATCATTCCTCTGATTAACCTGAATTCTTATTCTCAAGGGAACCATTGGACATCATTTTCCATACAGTGTTGATGCATCTCCCGACTCCAGGCTTTACAGGGCTCATAGGCTTCGGGATTGATGACGTCGCGGAAATAAATACAATTTTTGTAGGACCAGAGCAAAACAAGATCCTGGCACATTCTCTTCCTTTGAGGCGCGGATGAAATCATCTCCGAACGTTTCACCCAATCCCCGGAAAAGCGGCAGTTTTGATCTGCATAGCGCTGGAATAGCTCCGTATTGTCTTTATCGTTCAACAGCAAGATCCAGCTGTCTGCAGACTGGTGACAACCGGATTGAGCAGCATTCGCCAGAAAAACAGGGAAAAGAGTGAAGGCCAGAGGTAAAGCCAGAAACCGCCAAAAAATTACAGCTGATATTTTCATGTTGTCCTTTAAGCCCGGTCAAACGGATATGATCTGATAGAGGTTGTTGGATTTTAGTGTGCTTTACCCAAACACTGCCAACAGATCAACCAACGACCTCTTCCAAGCTTTCAGCGCCCACCTTTAATGGCGAATAAGTCAGATAACTGAATCCTCCCATTTCGGGGTTTTCAATAATGGAAATCGGCCCTGAAATTTCGTTGTTAATCTCCTCAGTGGTTTCACCAAGTTTGACAGAGACCCCTTCCTTCATGGCATCCAGGATGTTTATTTTGGGGTTCGCTGTCGGGTGTTCATTCACTGCAAAGCCAAGCAACTCCTCTGCGACTTCTTCACGGTCTGCATCAAGATTGATCTGTCGCTGCGTAAGCACTCCAATCCGTAATTCGATTGCCTCACGAAGCGCTTTACTCTGATTGCAGGGGGGCTTTTTCCTCAGAGCCGCCAGGGTTGAACTGATTGTTTTAATTTGATCTACAAGGCTCTTTAATCGCCGTTGCAGGTTTTGGAGCTGATCTGTTTCAGGGAAATATATGCCTGAAGTGACACTGGTTTTTGCACCGGATCGGGCACCAAGAATTTTAGCCTCAATGCCTTCAAGTGCGATGAGTTCTCCTCCGATTGCCATCCCTTTGGGAATATTGATGCTGCCGGTTGCTTTTATCACCGCATTACGAAGTTCGTGGGAAATGTTGACATCACCCCGGCATTCGACAGTGACCTGATTCAGGTAGCGGGCTTGCAGGCTTCCTTTGCAGGTGATTTTACCGGTTCCCATACCAGCCATGGTGCCAAGTGTTACCGGGCCATCAGAGGTGATCTGACAGACACCCACGGCGCCGGTAATGTTGATCCCTTTCGTTGCGGAGATATTAAAATCGTCCAGAACATCACCCTTAATATCGACAAAACCATTAAAACTGATATGGCCGACACTCAAATCGACATTACCATTGATCACTAATTCTTCTGCAATAGAAAGGACATTGTTTTCAAATATGGTCCGTCCAGCCTTTTCTGCTATGGCTTGGGTTCCGTCATCGCTGATTCGGACACCAGTGCCGGCGATAACCCTGTTTGGCTTTCCGGGTTTCGATGGAACAGGCTTGCCGGTTATCGTCTTTCCCGGTGTTCCTTCTGTTGGTGGATAGATATTACCGATTTGTTGCCCCGGTGTCACATTGGAAAAACTCTGTACCGATTTAAAATCGACCCGACCAAAGGCATCGACCTCCAGATCAGTTTTTTCTTTTCCGGTTGCAACAATCAGCTCAAACCAGCCATCTTCACCATGTATCGGCTCAGATCCCGAGGCCAGAAGAAAGTTTTCAAGATTCTTTCCCTCTGCGGCCTCAGAGCAGAACACAGCTATCTGCTCGAGATCTATAGCCGTTGTTATTTCATTCTTGCTTAATATAGAGATAAGCTCAGTTGGCGAGATGCTGTTGTCTGCATCATCGACGCTGATCGTGGCACGGCATTCCAGTTCACTATTGTGGGCTTCAATATTTAAGCGGTAAGCATCGTTGACATACTCCCCAAGCTTCTTGATACCGATATTGACGGATTGACTGGCTGCAACTGTCGTCATGTTTCCTCTGTTATGAAATGACACTATGGCGAATTGATCCGGTCTTTGTTGTGTCACAGTAAAAAGAAGAAAAAAGCTCCACTTCATTCCGAAGAGAGACATTTTGAATAATTCTCCCGCAACCCCGATATTCTTAAAAGAATCCATGGCTTTCGAGGTCGCGGGAATCTGTTTTATCTGCCTTAGCCGTCGTCGGCTACGGTTAAAACCTCTTCTGTCCAGGTACTTGCTTCGCGATATGCTGAGAGTCCTATGTCGTCCTGGTCGGCAATTTCTGAAGTGTTTTGTAAAATATTATATTCAGTCTTGATAATTTCACTGAGTGTCTGCCCGAGCACTCCTTCTTCTTCAAGAATAGCCTCTTTGATGGTATCTGGTAACGAGATCTGTTCAAAGAACGATTTATTATCAATGCCGAACAGCAGATGAACTCCTGACAGCAGCCCCACTAAAAATGCTTGATCGGATTTCACCGCATGACTTTTCTCGACATAATTTTCACAGGCTTTTGCGCGAGTTAAAACTAAATTAACAGTCCCGCTACTTGCGACCATATTGTTTAACATCGACATCATGATGATCCATTTTCTAACTTGAATCAGTCCCAGATAAACAATAGCATCTCTTACGGAATTGACTTCTCGCCCCAAAGAATATACCGGGCTGTTAACAATCTTGAGGAGCTGTATGGCCAGACTAGGGTCCCGGTTAACAATGTTTGTCATTTCTGCGACTTCTATCTCGGGATCGCTCACGGCTCTGATTGTTGCAATGGAGTTGTTGATTTTACCCCGAACCGGTTGTCCTTGAATGGCTGTGGGTTTGGCAAGAAAATATCCCTGGAAAAGTGTAAATCCCAGCTCTTTGAACTTGGTAAATTGTGTTTCTGTCTCAACTCTTTCAGCTATCCAATTGACTGAATAGTGGGACAGGTTTTTCATTTTCGAATCAATTTCACTCATTGATTCATTGAGGGCATCAACCTTGATATACTGGATATAATCTAAAACCGGTTGAAAGCGCGGGCTGAAATCGAAGCCATCCAATGCAAAACTGAATCCGGCATCCCTCCATTTTTTGATACTATTGATCAAAGGCTCATTGACTTGTATCGATGGCGAGAGATCGATAATGACGCTTTCAGGGGGAACCGGTAAAAAGGCATCAGATAACAATAACCCTTCGGAGATGTTAACAAATATTTTTCGGGAAAACAGGTCACTTTGCTGGTTCGTACCCGTATAGAGGTTCAGCAGAACCTCGCTGGTTGCTAACTCTTCACCAAATTCATGTGCGGATGAACCCATCTCATGGCGAAAAAGCAACTCGAATCCAAATAAATCCTTTTGCGCCGAATAAATTGGTTGTCTTGCGAGCAGGGTTTTTACTTGAGGATTTTCTGTGCCCATAGCGATTCCTTTTGCTGCCGGATTTATCGTTCCTTAAACGAAACAAGCCCCACTTCATACCGAAGTGGGGCTTGTGAAATTTTTCTTCGGCAACCCGGCTATCCTTGACAGGACCCGTGGCTTTGCGTCCTCGGATTACTCCGAGTTTGCTATTATCAGGAAATATTTGTTTTTTTAGCAGTTTCCGGCTTGGCTGAAAAAAAGTCAAGAAAATTAATAAAAAAAATCTTATGTTCTTGGCTTATAACTCTACTGATGCCTGTCTGATCAGAGTGAAATCAATACATTTTTAACATCCCAATACCATTGTATGCATGGTTAAATCAGTGGTTGAAAAGTCAGGCTTCTTTGACGCAGAGCAACATCCCAAAACTCCGACCCTTTTCCTGAACACTAAGATCTGCTTCCCCGTCGTCCTGTTTTTGGGGCGGTTTGTCGGTGGGGTGATTTTTTACGCCCCACGGTTCTGGATTTTGTTGATTTTTGGACCTTTTTCACTTTTTTCGTGGATGTCCTTTTACGGTTTGAGTTGGTTTTTTCCTTGGCAGCCACGTTCTTCGCATGAGGTGATCTGGTCGTTTCTTTGCGGGGTTTTTTTAGCGCGCCACGCCTGATGGGAATCTGTGGAAATTCTTCAATGGCCTTCCTGGGGATCGTCATTTTGAGCAGTTTTTCAATTGCTTGCAATTTGGGCTGTTCAGCATGGCAGACCAGAGAGAGCGCCCGACCCGATTCTCCTGCGCGGCCGGTGCGACCGATGCGATGGATATAATCTTCGGGGATATCGGGCAGCTCATAATTGACCACATAGGGCAAGCGGGCGATATCGAGTCCTCGTGACGCGACATCGGTTGCGACCAGAACCTGTAATTCTCCCTGTTTAAATTGTTTCAGGGTGCGTGTTCGTACTGATTGGCTTTTATTGCTGTGGATAGCAGCGGTCTGGATCCCATCAAAGAGGAGCTCAGCTGTAAGTTTGTCGGCACTATAGCGGGTGCGGGCAAAAACCAGAACTTGATTCCACTCACCTTTGCGGATCAAGTGTGAGATCATGTCCCGTTTGCGACTGCGTTCCACAGGATAGATGACCTGGTCGATATCATCAGCGGCAATGTTACGTCGTGCAACTTCAATCCGCTTCGGATTTATCAGCAATTCACTGGCAAGTTGCTTTATTTTTTGTGAGTAAGTTGCTGAGAAAAGCAGGGATTGCCTCTCGGTCGGAAGATATTTTGAGATCTCGATGATAGCGTCGATAAATCCCAGGTCAAGCATCCGATCCGCTTCGTCAAGAACAAGGCATTGGATGTCAGAAAGTTTTATGGTGCCGCGGGTTAAATGATCAAGGAGCCGTCCCGGAGTTGCGACAACAATGTCGATCCCCCGGTGTAGTCGTTCAATTTGTGCCTGGATGCTGACTCCACCGTAGATCATGGTTGAACGTAGCGATAAGCGGCGTCCGTAGTTTTGCATCTGTTCACTGACCTGAGCTGCCAGCTCACGGGTTGGTACCAGAATCAGGGCACGTGGACTGCGCCTTTTTTTTATCGGCGTGGTTTCACTCAACATCTGTACGATTGGTAAGGCGAATGCAGCTGTTTTTCCGGTGCCTGTCTGTGCGCCCGCGAGCAGGTCAAGACCTTTGAAAATGACAGGAATCGCTTGGAGCTGAATCGGGGTTGGGGTGGTGTATCCTTGCGTGGTAATTGCATTCAGCAGTTCGGTACATAACCCCAGAGATTGAAAAGACATGCATGGGTCCTTATAGTAATGATTCGGCTGTTCTGGATCAGGGAATATCAGCTTGCCGGAAATGGTTGCGAGGTCGCACTTATCGGCGGGACAGTAGTTGATTGTGACCCTGTTGTCAATTTCACGGGGAATCTGCACTTTTGTCTTGTAGCAAAAGCATTCAGGGATGGAAAGATCCAGGTCAGTTAAGTTTGGCTGCGATAAAAGCAGTTGTCCAGGCTGCCTGAAAATTATAGCCACCGGTCACCCCGTCGATATCCATGACTTCCCCGGCAAAGTAAAGATTTTTGCATGCTTTGCTTTGCATGGTGTTGATGTCGATGCTGTCCAGACTGACTCCCCCGCAGGTCACAAACTCGTCGCGGAATTGTGTCTGTCCCGTGATGGCATAGACATCATTGGTCAGCACATTGATCAGTTTGTTGAATCCGGTTTTCCCGATCTCTCCCCATTTTCTGTTGATCGACAAGCCACTTTTTTCCAGCAGATAATTCCATAAGCGATCAGGGACAGAGAAGGGTCTGAGGTTTGCCAAAAGCTTTTTGGGATGTGCATTTGCAATGTTATTCAACTGGGCAAGGACATCTTCCTGATTGCGCAGATTCGTCCAGTTTACCTGAATATTACAGTGGTAATTCCTCTCATTCAGCCACCGTGCTCCAAGGGATGATAACGTCAAGATCGCCGGACCACTCAGCCCCCAATGGGTCACCAGTAACGGGCCTGCGGATCTCAACCTGGTCCCCTGGATGCTGACCAATGCTTTCTCCACGACAATTCCCATCAGTTCGGTTATTGGATCGTCAGCTATTTTGAAAGAGAATAAAGATGGAACAGGCGATTCGATGTGGTGGCCCAATTTTTCCAGCCAGCGCAATCCCTCTTTTCGGGGGGAGCCGCCGGTTGTGACAATAACCTTGTCAAATATCCTGACTGGATTCCTGGTGCCGACAAAGTCCAGTTGCAGTTGGACTCCGATCGGAGTGATAGCTTTGACTCCCATCCCCAGCTCAATTTTGATATTTGCTTTTGCCGCCTGTTCCAGAAAGCAATCAATAATGCTCTGAGAGTTCTGTGAACTCGGGAAGACACAGTTATCCTCCTGGGTGACCAGAGGAACGCCTCGTGACTCAAACCAATGGATTGCATCTGTGTGATCAAAATGGCGAAAAGCTTTTTTTAAAGCATTTCCTCCGCGAGGGTAGGCGGTCGATAATTCTTTTATGCCGGTGCAGTTGTTGGTGAGGTTACAACGGCCTCCACCTGAAACTCTGACCTTGGACAGAAGGAATTGTGATTTTTCAAAAATGACAACATCAGACTCCGGGTGATTTTCTTTTATATTGATGGCAGCAAAGAAACCTGCTGCGCCGCCGCCGATTATGGCTATTTTCATCTTCATCCCTTACTTCAGCCTGATATCAACTGACGATAATTTGTAAAGGTCCGCTCAACTTCTGATGGGTGAAACTATAACATTATTGGCGCTTTCCGGTTTGTCAATACCGGAAAAAAACCTTTTAAAGACAATCTTGACTCTTTGCTCATGGGTGAATAAACTCCGACAGGTTTTTCATTTCAAATGACAAAGGAGATAACTTATGGATAGCTGTCCTTGTGGTAGCGGCATCGATTACACCGCTTGCTGTGAACCCATCATAACCGGGAAGACATTAGCCGAAACCGCTGAACAGCTGATGCGGGCACGTTATTCGGCGCACGTAACGGTTGATGTTGATTTTATTTATGAGAGTACCCATCCCGATTTTCGCGAGGGATATGACCATAAAGGGACCAAGTCCTGGGCAGAAAAATCCGAATGGCTCGGCCTTGAAATTCTTGGAACGGTTGCCGGTGGTGCGGATGACAAAGAGGGTGAGGTTGAATTTGTCGCCCGTTTTCGTAACGACGATGGGACGCGCAGGCACCATGAGCGCGGACACTTTTTGCGCAAAGGGAAAAAGTGGTTATTTGCCGATGGCAAGATGGTAAAATCCCGACCGATCAGCGTGACGAAAATCGGTCGAAACGATCCCTGCAGCTGTGGCAGCGGCAAGAAATACAAAAAGTGTTGTGGAAAGTAAGCTGTCCGGAAGTAACCAAGGGCAGGAAACAAAGCGACTCAGTTCAGGATAATTTTTGCCAAAATTAAGGCTGTCTCCAGATTCATCAGGGACAGCCTTTAATTCATGACGCTATTGCCGCATCTCATCGTATTCGGATCCTTCCTTGGTTTTTTTCCTGAACTCCACGCCTTTATTTGTATTTCCAGTTGCCATTTGCGTTTTCAGAATAGCCTCTTTTTGTTCCTGCTTCTGCCATGATTATTTTGATATTTACTCAGCTCATGCGATTGCAGAAAAAGGGCTTATTTGATACAGTTTCTCCTTGTTGAAAAAGTGAGATAGCACCATTATGGAACTTATTAATAACCCCATTTTCCTCCTTCTGGTTATCGTTATTCTGGGTGAAATGTTGGGGCATGTCAGAGTCAAGTCCTTTTCTTTGGGCTCTTCCGCTATCATTTTTGTCGCTCTGACTTTTGGTCATTTCGGTTATTCCCTTCCTGAGGAATTTCAGATCCTCGGCCTTGTGTTGTTTATCTATTCGGTCGGACTTCAGGCTGGACCGGGGTTCCTCTCTTCCTTTAAAAGTCATGGTCTTCGTCTTGCTCTGGGAGCTATGTCAGTCGTTTTTCTCGGATTTTTGATGACCCTTGTCTGCTCCTGGATTTTCAGCTTTGACCTGGGTATTGCTGCCGGACTTTTTGCCGGAGCTTTGACCAGTACGCCAGGACTCGCTGTTGCCGTGGAAGCAGCAGAGCAAAGTCAGGCGCCTGCAGCCTATGGACTCACCTACTGTTTTGGTGTTGTCGGGGTTATTGTTTTCATCAATCTTCTGCCGAAAATATTGCGGCTGAATATCAAGGAGGAAGAGCAATCTCTACACCGTGAGTTGACTGAAAACAACCCGCCTTTTACCTCCCATCATATTGAAGTCACCAATCCCAATCTGTTCGACAAACTCGTTAAAGATATATTTCTGAAAAATATTGCCCCCGTGGTGCTGACGCGTTTGCTGCGTCGAGGTGCTGTTGAACCGATTCTTATCTCCGGTGAGACCGTTCTCCGTGAGGGAGATCTCCTTCGTATTGTTGGTCGGGAAGCGGATTTGAAAAAAGTGGAACTGTATATGGGGCAGCCCGTCGGTGAGAAAATTGAATTCACCCGGGGAATGACCAGAAAAAGTATCATCTTGTCCAAACCGCAGGTCGTAGGCCATTCTCTCGGATCTTTGAATTTGAGGGAAGCTTTCAGCGTTCAGGTTTCACGGGTGACCCGTAACGGTATTGAACTTCCAGCAGAAACGAACATGCGCCTTCATCTGGGAGACGTGCTGCATGTCGTTGGTGATGAGAATGCTGTAAAAAACGTCAGCCGAATTCTTGGTAACGACGTCAGGGAGACATACCGGATAAACCTGCTACCGATATTTCTGGGACTTCTTGCCGGTTTTATCATTGGAAAAATACCATTGACCCTGCCGTGGATCGGCTCCTTTTCGTTGGGTATGACAGGTGGGGTTTTACTCGCCGGACTGATTTTGAGCAATTTGTATAAAACCGGACCTATTGTCTGGGAAATCCCATCCACAGCAAACAGTTTTATCAGGGAGTTGGGTTTGTTGCTTTTTCTGGCGACTGTCGGGACCCGGACCGGCGCAACAATTCTGGAAACCCTGTCACAGCAGGGGCTTCCGTTATTTTTTTCCGGTGTTCTGGTGACAACCGTCCCTTTATTGGTAAGTATGCTGGTCTGCCGTTATCTGCTGAAAATCAGTTTTCTTCGTATGATTGGCGTGCTGACCGGAGGAATGACAAGTACCCCGGGGCTGGCGAGTGCTTCCGCTATTTCTGATGGCCCATATGCTGCCGCTGCCTATGCTACAGTCTATCCTGTTGCTCTTATCGGCATGATTCTTTTTACAAAAATTCTTATTTTAATTCTGCGTTGAGTTCTGTTCCAGAATTCATCTATTGAGGATTTTCAGAAAAAAGAAAGGCGGGGAAGGATGGCCCCGCCTGAAAAACATCGATGCGTTCATGCTGAGGAAAGAACGACCTGCCACGCTCGTAAGCTTTCCGTTGCCACACCGGCTCAACTCCAATTTTGAGAACTGCGAGGTTAATACCACGTTGATATGGGTAACAAACGTCTATCTCCATGCTGAAGATGACAATGATTAGAAATTTAATTGATTTGGAGAGAAAAGACAAATGGTTAATATAAATATAATCAATGTATGCTATTGGTTAAATTTATATCTAGTGGGGTGTGTTTTGCGTGGTTTCTTGATATCGAAGCTCTCAGTTATTCTTTGCACTCTTTCTTTTTTCGACGCGAACATTATCAAAGTTTGTCGATCGTGCTTTTTTGGCAGGGGCCTTTTTCTTTTTCTTGATGCTGAAGTCTTTAAAGGAAAAATATTTTAACTGAGTTGCTTCGCTTCTTAATTTTGCTGTTGATTCCCTTTTAGCTCGAGCAAAACCGGCATTAATAGATTCGTTGGGGAGTGGAATGTAATAACTGTCCACAACGTCAACGGCACTTTTTACAATCTGGGTGACATCAGGGGAATCCTTCCCGACAATTTCAAGATATTTATCCATGGTCACGAGACTGATGGCTTTAACAAGAGCTGTTTTTGTCGCGATAATCTCCTTCTTTGCTTTTTCGAAGATCGCTTTTGATGCCTCACCGGCATTAGCCCCCAAATAAGCAGTGACAATACCTCGCAGGTCATGGTGGTTATCTGAGTACATAAAAAATTATTCCTTAATAAAGCTGTGCATTTGTACATGAATGGTCTGAGATTTCTGAATCATTTTTCCGCGAACAGGGGACAATAAGAGGGATACTTTCCTGTTTTGCTCCTTAAATGTCAACGAAAAGCTTCCTAATGGCAGCAGGAGTCCTTGCCGCAACACGTGGTGTGTGACGCATCGTTCATCATTTCTTCAATCCTGGTATCCATGGCTTGCTCCAGCGCGTTGATGATATCGGCAAATTGACCCGCAGCCAAGCCTTTGTCACAAGCCGGACAAGTGGAGTAAGGCTTTTTGAACCAATTGAGAGTTTCATAAATTGATTCATCACAGTATGGGCATGCAAGATTTATTTTGGGGTCTAAGGACACGGATTTGTTTTTCCTGATGATGGCATAATGATTTGTCAGGTGAGACCTGACACTGAACCTCAGTATAACAGATGATGATGAGTCGCAACAGCCCTGACTTGTCATCCAAGTAAAATTGAACTGCACCTTTTCTATTTCAAGGGGGCTCTGTACTTTTCCGCCTTTGTGCTCCGGTACAATAAACCGGTTCAATGTCGAGTCCTGGCTGCCGCAATGAAACCATAGACAACAAAACAGAGAGAACAGAGTTGTTGGATTGAGAGTATGGGCTTGTCCTGAATGAACATCAGGGTGGCCATGCTTCCATTCATCAAAACGAAAAACAACCACCCCGACAGGTGATTTAATGCCAGCAAGTAGCTACCCAATAAAAAGCCGACCATCACCCCAATTTCCAATAATTGGGTCGCGGAATTGATGCCGCCGTTTATATATATGCTATATCCGACTCCAAGGGTAATAGCTGCGTAAGTCACTGATTTTGCAAATAGTCCCAATCGTTCAGGTGTGGTTTTAGATTGGTGGTAAACGCTGTAAAGTCCCAGCAGCATTGAAGGCACTCCACCGGCTTCAATAGAGGCCGCAATCCAATTCTGCTTTGCGGCCAGAACCAGAACCCAGGCCGGTACTCCGAGAATATAAATCCACCAGCCCAGCAGTTTAAGCCGTCTTTTGTTTTTTTCAGTTCTGCCCTCAGCGATAGCAAGTAAAATTTTATTGGAAAGGTAAAAACTACCACCCCAAATCTGCAAAAATAGATCCATGACGTTATTTCTGCTGTCGACTGGAAGCCTGCCGACAGCCTGAAGGTCCTATGGTGTGAAGTTTTTACACCTGTTAAAATTTCCCCGTGGGACATCATTGCATGTAATCTCATCAAGCTGAAAAAGATCAACGGCGAGGATAAGATAAAAGTCTCAAGCTAACAACAATTTTCACTCTTTAAGGAACAGAAGCCTTTCTTGTCCATCCCGACACTCACTTTTATTCTTACTCACTTCGCAAAAATCCTGCCGGTTTGCCCCCGAGGGCTTTCCAGGTGCCGAACAAACCCAGTACCAGAGTGAGTCCGATCCCCACCACCAGCGTCAGGAGTATCACGTTCGGGTGAAGACTGAAGGGAACGTTGAGTGGTCCTTTGAGGATGGCAAAGGCAGCCAGGCTTCCAATCAAGGCACTGAGCAGTCCGGCGATGATGCCGAGCAGAGTGAATTCAGTGGCAAAAATCAACAGGATGTCGCGTCGGGTTGCCCCACAGATTTTAAAGATCACCGCATCATGAATTCGGCGGTGCTGATCTGCAGAGACCGCCCCGATCAAAACGAGAAACCCGGTCAGCAGGGCGATCCCGGCCATGCCTTGAAAAGCACTTCCGATGCGGTTGAGTGTCCGGGAAACATTCTGGAGAACGTCCCGGGTACTGATGACAGAGATATTTGCAAAGCGCTCGGTCACTGCCTGGTAAGCTTCATCCTCAGTTTCTGCCGGCAGGTGAACTGCAGCAAGGTGAGTTTGCGGTGCGTTTTCCAACACACCGGGTGCAAAAAGCAGGGCGAAATTGAGATTCAGTGACGACCAGTCGACATTACGCAGATTAACAATTTCGGCGCTGATTTCCCGTCCGAGGATGTTCACCGTAAGACTGTCACCGATTCCTACGCCAAACCCTTCAGCCAGATCAGATGTGAGTGAAAGTTGCGGTGGCCCACTGTAATCGCGTGGCCACCAGTTTCCTGCGGCCAGTTGGGTTCCTGTCGGCATCGCAGCACTGTAGCTGAGAAAGCGATCGCCCCGCACGGCCCAGCTGACATTTGATGCTATCTGGGCTTCTGCAACAGGGATTCCGGCAATAGCTGTGATACGACCGCGCAGGGTTGGAGAGCGGTCAATGCGCGAATCCGGGTATTCGGCCAGAAGAGTTTCCAGAGGGGCAACCTGATTCGGTTGAATATCAAGAAAGAAAAAAGTTGGTGCCCCTTCAGGAATTGTATCATTGACCATGTCGTTCAGGTTTGTCTGTACCAGGGCGATCATGACCAGCGCTGTCAAACCCAGTCCCAGCGAGAAGATAATTCCCCCTGCAGGAGCCCCCGGTCGATTGATGTTGGCCTGGGCCAGTTGCAGGCGCGGACTTTTGGGTCTTGGCAAAAGATGGACCAAATAGATCACTGCAACAGATAATAGGCGAAACAGCACAAAGCAGACACCTGCTCCCATGATAAACCAGATCGCCAGCTGCTTATCGCTGCTGCTTAAAATCGCAATCAATGCCAAGATCAGGGCACAGATAGAAATGGCCAGCCAGATTTTTTTTCCTGGCCCTGTGCGCTTATTTTCCAGGTATCCCCGGAACAGCATTGCCGGAGGAATGCGTCGGGCAATCCCCAGTTCTTTGAGCGAAAAGAGCAGCGCGATCAGCAGACCGAACGATCCGGAAACCAGCAATGTCAGAGGGTAAAAGCCGGGATGAAGGGGAACCGGCAAGGCGTTACCAGCGATCCTGGTGAGCAGCCAGGGGACAGAACTCCCCAGCAATAGACCTGCTCCTGCGCCGATGGTGCCGAGCAACAGGATTTGCAGCAGATAGGTGGTGAAAATGAGCCGACTGGAAGCTCCAAGACACTTCATGGTCGCAATATGGACCAATTTGCCATTCAGATAGCCGCGGACCGCTCCAGAAACCCCCAATCCGCCGACCAGTAAGGCACAGAGCCCGAGCAGCGACAGGTTGGTTTCCATCCGATCGAGAAAGAAACGGACCCGGGGCGCTGCTTCCCGCCAGCTTCGTAAGCGCCATCCCGTGTCGGGGAAACGTTCTTGCAAGATCAGTTTGAGGGACTCTGCCTGGTCACGATCAGCTAATTTCAGGCGATAGCGATAAGTGACCAGACTGCCCGGTTGTCGTAGCCCGGATGCCTCCAGAGCGTCCCGGCTGATCAACAACCGGGGACCGAGATGAAAGGCGCGCAAGCTGCGATCCGGTTCGGCGGTTAACACTCCGCGAATGGTGAAGGTTGCTTCTCCGACCCGAAGCTGTTCGCCAATCTTGATGTCAAGTCGCTGCAGAAAACTCTGTTCAACCAGAGCTCCAAATGTTGAACCTGTGTGACTTAAAGCCATTGCCGGCAGTTGTGACGGCTCGATCGGCAATGTTCCGTAAAGGGGATAGCTGCTGTCGACAGCTTTGAGCTCAACCAGGGCCCGCTTGTCGTTATTCAGATTTGCAGCCATGGTGCGTAACTCGAGAACTTCAGAGAGCTGCCCCTGCCGACTGAGGAACGTGCGTTGTTCAGGGGACACCGGCCGTTGGGACAACCGGATTTCCAGATCGCCGCCAAGAAGCGCACCGGCATCGGCCAACAAGCCGGAACGGGCTGCGGCACTGAAGCTGCCAATAGCACTGATAGCGAAGACACCAAGAAACAAACAGGCAAGGAAGACGCCAAAGCCGCGTAGACCAGACCGCAGTTCACGGCGAACCAGACGGAATGCTTGACCCACAATAGAAACCTGATTCATGCACAGGCCTCTGCTGCTTCATTGATCTGACCATCCGCCATCCGGACTGTGCGTTGACAACGGGCCGCCAGTTGAGAATCGTGAGTCACCAGAACCAGGGTCGTCGCAAATTGCTGTTGCAGCCCGAATAACAGTTCCATAACCATTGTGCCTGTTTCCTGATCAAGGTTCCCGGTCGGTTCATCGGCCAGAATCAGCTTTGGTTGCGCTACAAATGCCCGGGCCAGTGCAACCCGCTGCTGTTCCCCTCCTGACAGTTGCCCCGGGAAGTGATCCTGGCGTGCTTTGAGTCCAGTGGCAGCCAGAGCTGCTGCTGCCTGTTCGAGAGCATCATCGACCCCGGAAAACTCCAGTGGCAGGGCGACATTTTCCAGTGCTGTCATGGTCGGTACCAGATGAAATGACTGAAAAACAATTCCGATCTGTTGTCGTCGAAATCGCGCCAGGCCATCTTCATCCAATTGCTGCATATTGGTTCCGGCGATTTCAACCAGCCCGGAATCAGCTTTCTCCAGCCCTGAAAGGACCATCAGCAAGCTGGTTTTTCCTGCCCCCGAAGGTCCGACAATGCTGAGAGTGTCTCCTGCTGCAACCTGAAGATCGACCCCGCGCAAAATATTGACTCGTCCGGCCCCGCCGACTAGACTGAGATGCAGGTTCTTTATATTGACTATCGGATTGATCATGAAAACTCCTGTTGGCATATTTCTGTTGATTTTTCTTCTCTTTTTCTTCGATTGCGCTGCGGCGTCATCCTCAGAACAACGCATTGTCGTGCTTGGAGACAGTTTAACTGCCGGTTACGGTCTACCGCAAGAGGCTGCATTTCCGGCTCGCCTGGAAATGGCTCTGAAACGCCGGGGCCGGCAGGTCAGGGTCATTAATGCCGGGGTCTCAGGTGACACCAGCATGGGCGGTTCAGCCCGGCTCGACTGGTCGCTTGGCGATCATCCCGATCTGGTGATTGTCGAACTGGGGGCCAACGATGCGCTACGTGGACTCAGCCCGCAACAGACGTGGGAGAATCTGGATAGTATCCTTGATCGTCTACAGCAGAACGGTGTGCAAGCACTGCTGACCGGGATGAAAGCACCGCGCAACATGGGGGTAGATTATTATACCAGATTCGACCGTATTTACCCCGAACTGGCTCGACAGCATAAGGTGCCTTTTTATCCTTTTTTTCTTGCCGGAGTGGTTGGTAATCCTGAGCTGAATCAAGCTGATGGCATCCATCCGACCAGTGCCGGAGTTGATGTGATTGTTAAGTTAATATTGCCATTAGTGGAGGAGACGCTGGATCAAATAAACCAGCAGGGGACGGTTAAGGGCTGATCTCGGCAGGAAGATTGCCCCTTTAAGTCGTATTTCCGCCGATTTTTACATCGATTGATCTTTTGCACTGATCCATTTTCCCGCTAGCCAGTACCAAATTGCTGCAACCACCTGACAAGCAATCAGAAAAAGAAAAGCTGCTTGATAGCCAGCGGGAGAATATCCCCCGGATGCATTGGTTGGCCATAAACCAATGATCCCACCGATCAACCACTGGGCAGAAAAAGCGCCGACAAAGACCAGAAGATTGAGAGAGGTGTTGCAACGTCCGGTTAACTGTGGTGGAAAAAACTGGGAAAGGACGGCATAAGGCAAGATGCAGGAAGTGCCTAAAAAACCGAACCCGAGCCAGAGTACCCGGTTGTATTGCGGCAACAAAACAAGCAACAACTGAACGACAATAAACAGCGACATCCCAAGCGAAGCGACGACTACGGGACGGATCCCTTTTTTTGCTAACTGCTCAGCTAAACGTCCCAGAGTCAGGTACCCGGCGATCATAGCAATAGCGATCCACCAGAGAATTTGGGCAGTCTCATCCCGGCCCAAACCGGCAACATCCCGTAACCATGGCCCGGTCCAAAGGCCCTGTACCGAAAGATAGGCCGCCTGTGCAGTAAAAGCCCAGGGTGCAATCTGCCAGAAATGGCGGTTGGTCAAGACCCTCTGCAAACCTTGTAGCTGCTCAGTAAAATTTTCAGGTTTTTTATCCTGGGGCTGATTCGGGACAACAAAAAAAACCACAATGGCTACCAGCAAAGAGATCGCAGCGAGACAGATAAAAACACCGCGCCAATCAGTAATCTGGAGTGCCGCCTGCACCGGGGTTGTTGCGGTCAGCGCACCTAATCCCCCGGACATCATCTGGATTCCGTTTGCTAAAGGGAGCCTCTCCCTTGGCAACCAACTGGCAAAGGCTTTAAAGGCTGCCATCAGGCAAGCAGAGACCCCAAGGCCGATCAGTGCACGTCCAAGAATCACTCCGGACAGTGTCTCTGCCTGAGAGAAAATCAATGCCCCGGTTGCAGCGATCAACAACAGTCCGGACTCAACCCGGCGTGGACCGAAGCGATCAAGTAAAACGCCCAGTGGAAGTTGAAATGCAGCAAATGTGAAAAAATAGGCAGAGGTCAGTAAACCCAGATCAGCCGCATTGATCCCGAGATCGGCAACCAGATCAGGGGCGATAACTGCGTTGACCGTACGAAATAAGTAGGAAACGAAGTAACCGAGACCGAATGGCAGAAAAAGCCGCAATAAGGATTGTTTTGAAACTGTCTGGTTTGACATGAGGATCCTCTGGGGGGAACATTGGTTCTACGCAACCAGACAGGGCAGATCATATCTGTTGCTCTGGTCGGATGAAAGTCAAATAGGCATTGAATGTTTTATTATCTTTGATGGCCACAAGCAAGGTAAGAATTAGTGATTATTTAACGCTATTATTTCTTTGACTCTGCCGACATCGCCACTTTCCAGTCGAACCTTAATTCCATGTGGATGAAAAGGGGAATTGGTCAAAATATCTTTGATAATCCCTTTTGTTAGGTTGCCAGATCTCTGGTCTTTTTTGAGAACAATTTTTACTTCTAACCCTGTTGCAATATCTGAACGATTTTTACCATCCATTTTGTTTTCCTATATTCTGTCGCTGAACTGGTGTCACTGGAACCTTTAAACTAGATCTTCTTAACTAAGCTTATCAGAAATAATAAAATAACAGCGCCAATAGTCGCCATAACTATGGAGCCTAATAGGCTGCCTGTTGTTATGCCGAGAAAACCGAAGACATAACCACCCAAGACTGCACCAACAATTCCCACAACAATATTGCCTATGGCACCAAACCCTCTTCCTTTCATGATGATGCCAGCAAGCCATCCAGCCAAAGCGCCAACAGCTAAGAATATGATTAAGCTAATGATATCCATGTTACCTCCAGGGTTAATTTAAAATGAAAAGGTGTCTGCCAACAACAAAACTGATCGCACCAGTCAGGTAAAAGTTATGACTTTATTTGTAACTGAATCACATCTCAGAGTTTGACCGATAAAGCGTTCTCGTGACTGATGCCAGAAGCCCGGTGTTTCTATAAAACAGGGGCGCGAAAAGGTCACGCCCCTGTTCTGCCACCTGAGCAACCTTTTCTTTGGCCTGCTTAGTGACCTGAACGGCTTTTTCTTCCTCTTTACTGCAGCCAGTAAAAATTAAAATGGCTTAAAGTGCAAACGCAATTGTTATTAATTTCATCGCTGTCTCCTTTGGGAGGTGATCGTAGAAGCAATCGCGCATTATAAGTTGTGTCACGGATAACAAGAATATCATTAGATGGATGGAAAACAAGCCTGATGACTACAAGAGTCCTACACTGTTTGGCTATGAGAGAAGAAAAGAATAGAGACAAACAGACCGCAATCCCGCGACTTTGTCGGTTATTAAATTGTGTTTCTGAGTTTTCCGATAAATCGTTCATGTGACCGATGGCAGCAGACCGACAATGCGCTCGCAAAACTCGGGGTTTGTAACCTCGCAAACATTCTTCGCTTGTATCATCGCCGTTTTGCTCCGCTACAGCGCTGGTATGAGGGGAAGGGGTGGCACCAATTTAGTCTTCCAGAGTTTGCGTCCAAAAGAGCCATTGTTGCATAACAAAAGCCACCCCGTTTTAGGGTGGCTTTTGCGTGTTGTGATCGATCGGACAAATGGTCAGCCTCGGTATAGCCGCTCGACCTCCTGCCAATTGATGACGTTGAAGAACGCACTGACGTAATCGGCACGTCGGTTCTGGTAATGCAGGTAGTAGGCGTGTTCCCAGACATCCAACCCCAGAATCGGGGTGTTGCCGTTCATCAGTGGGTTATCCTGGTTAGGTGTACTTTCAACGACCAGTTTCCCCTGCGGAGTCCGGCTCAGCCAGGCCCAACCGCTGCCGAAGCGGGTCATCGCTGCCTGACTGAAAGCTTCTTTGAAGGTGTCGAAGCCGCCCAGTTCCTTATCGATCGCCGAAGCCAGAGAACCGTCCGGTTTGCCGCCGCCTTCCGGGCTGAGCAGGTTCCAGAACAGGCTGTGGTTGGCGTGGCCGCCGCCATTGTTGCGCACGGCAGTGCGGACCGTTTCGGGTACCTCGTCCAGGCGCGTAATCAGTTCTTCGACCGGCAGACTGGCCAGTTGTGAGCCTTCCAGAGCTTTGTTGACATTGGTGATGTAGGCCTGGTGATGCTTGGTGTGGTGGATTTCCATGGTCCGGGCATCAATGTGTGGTTCCAGTGCCGCGTAGCTGTAGGGGAGTTCAGGTAAAGAGTAAGACATAAAAGACTCCTTCAAATGTGAATCAGAGTTTTTCTGCAGGCCGTTATGAGGTCCATAATCGGTCTGCCAACTCCATGATTTCGGTTACGGCGTTACCTGTTACAGGCAACGCACGGGCTTGCCGTCCGGGCTATGCCGAAAGATCACCCTTCGGTGCTGTTCACCGTTTATCCGGTGGTACCGGACAGCGGGACGTTTTTTACATATGGCTTGTGCCACAGGGGTAGTTTACACCAACCCTGTTTACGGATGTAAGCGGGGGGGAGGGAGATTTCGACAGGATTTAACTAAAGGAAGGTTGCGAAGCGGCATACAGCCTCATTTCCACCCAATCGAAAATTTTCTTGCTTATGATCAAGGACGACCGGAGGGTCTTGTCCCGCCAGGAGAGACTTTTCTATTGTGACATAGAACAGCTTCGAAAAGAGATCCCCCCATAGCCGCGCCTGCCAAGGCGGGTTCCTGCCGCTGCGCAAATCGGTGATGCGCTCGCAAAACTCGGGGTTTTCAACCCCCTCAGATATTCCTCGCTTATTTCATCGCCGTTTTGCTCCGCTACAGCGCTGGCATAAGGGGGCATATAACGAACTCGTGGAAATAAGAGTCAAAGGTAGACTTGATCCTCTACCTTCTTCGGTTCGGAATTCTCCTAATTGTAAAACAGCCTCCTGATATTTTTTCCGGGAGGCTGTTTTTTATGATGGCAGAAGATGCATTCGCTGAACGCTTTTATTCTTCCGTTGGCCAAGATACGCAACGGGCCCCCATCGGGTTACTACCATCATCAGAGTTGCTGTCTTTGAATATCCCTGCCAGTACAAAATCACCATATCCCCCCACACTAACTGCCCATGCTAGCTCCATAGTGCCGCCGTTTGTATAGGCATCGGTCGATGAACTCCACAAGGTATAGCTATCGTTTGTAAAGAAATCAGTGTTTATAGCTGGTTCTGCGGCATCTTTTGCCATCAATGACTGTATCTGCTTGACGTTGGGCAAGTGCCACTCCAGTCCCGCTGTTGTTTTGTTTTCGCAATAAGTAATAGCCTCTTCCCAGGTATATCCTGTCTCTCCGTTATGATGACTGGCGGCTTCCCAGACCAGACCTGTCCATTTGTCAAGTACCGTATCTGAACCGTTGTCTACAAAGCGATCAGTTGCCGGAGGCTCGAGAGAATCACCCTTGACACAACGAACGTAGTTTGAACCAGTTACTGAATCAAAAGGATCATCGTCAGCATAGGGTTCACGAACCGTCCAGACTTGGCCCGACCAATCGTAGGTTGAAGTGCTGGTCCAATAGTATCCGCTTGACCCATCGAACCAGTCATGATTTATAGCGGGATTTTCCTCAGAGAAATTAAAAATCGTATAATACTCATAAATATTGGGAATTCTCCAGCCACCTTCATCCACAGTCAGAGTACTGCAGTAATCTTCTGCATCTGCATACGTGAACTCATCAATCGAGTTACTTTGCATCCAGTTCAGGCCGGTGACATTGTCGGTTATGGTTCCGTCTTCATTGTCGGTATAGCTGAAATCCAGACCCGCCTGCCAGTAGCCATCGTCCCTGATCTCAGAATCGAGAACACCGTCCTCATCGTAACTCTCCGTCAAACCAGTTTTGAGCAGTGGCAGAGTAGCAACAGAATTACTGAGCACGATCATGGTAATGGGGATGGTTGCTGTCACACCCTCATAATCCGTATCAATAATGAGGTCTCCTGTATAGGTATTATCTGCCAGCCCAGCCCGGTTAACACTGATAGTCAAGGTGAGGGATGAGCCAACGTCCAGTTGACCGGTTTCTTCTGAAATATCCAGCCAAGCGGGGGCATCGGTTAAATCCCAAGCCAAGTCGACCTCCCCGCTATTGGTGAGAGTTACTTCCAGTTCTGTGACCTCGGGGGCAAAAGAAAGGGCATCGACGCTGACCTCAAGTCCCGGCAGAAGTTCATCAATGCTTGGTCTAGAGTTATCGTCATCATCATCGTCAAAGACACAACAACCAAACATCCCTAGAGGCAATAGGACAACGGCAACTATAGCGAGAAACCTAATCCATGTTTTTTGCATAACGACTCTCCCTTCAATTAAATATTATTTGATAGCAAAACCTGATCATTTCAATCTGAATTATCACCACCTTCTACGTTCTTAACGGGTCTTCTGTTAGTTGAAAATAAAAAAACCGAATCTGCCTCACGGATATCTCCTATGAACAGTTCGGCTGTCTTGAAATGTTTGAAGAAAGACCCGTAATTTTCCGCCCTGTCCTTTCGAACAGTTTGGTCTTTCAGAATGTTTTTTTCCTGTTATTTGAAATTTATCACCAATTTGTGCGTTGTCAAGATGACAGAAAAGTTCGGTAAAATGTCGGTATTGAGCTGTTTTAACATGGTCGTGATTATTTTGGCTGCCATTCGGGAAGATAGTACTAATTTCAGAAGGCAAGTGCTTGGTCTCTTGGTTTTTTGTCGCTTGGATGCCCTGGCTGGATGGTTTTAAGTTTGCAGTCAGATTCCAAATAGGCCGCTTTGCTTAATACCATCAAAAATGAACTGAACTGCCAAAGAAGAAAGTAAAACACCCATAATTCGACTTATAACATGCATGCCAGTGACGCCGAGAAACTGGTGAATTTTGCTTGCAAGCAACAATGTGATTCCTGTGAGGAACAATACGGCCAGAAGCGATGCAACAACAATGACCTGCAGGGTTAGATCCCCTTCTGTATTTGCCTATTTGCCATCAATAGGATGGCAGCCCCCATAGCACCAGGACCCGCTATGAGTGGCGTAGCTATCGGGAAGATAGAAATATCCTGTTTTAATGTCGCTTCGCGTTCTTCTTCATCTGTCGTCGAAGTCCCGCCGGATGAGCGTGCGAAAACCATATCAATTCCAATGAGTAACAGTAATATTCCACCGGCTGTTCTCAATGCAGCGAGTGAAATACCGAGACTTGCCAAGGGAAACTCACCAATAAGGGCAAATGTGACCAGAATTATGGAAGCAACCAGCGTCGCGCGGATAGCCATCGATCGCTTATGCTCTACCGTTCTAGTCGCCGTCAGTGCAGCAAAAACAGCAACAACGTCGATTGGACCAATCGTTGCGAAGAAGGTAGCCAAGGCTAAGCTTGCAGTTTCAATCATCTCACGACCATTCACTAAAAAGGTTTCCGTCTAACTGTTGAACAGAGCTGACTTATATGGTGATGTACGAGCGGGGCGGACGCGTGGCAACATATAAGATCTGTTCAAGTGATCTGCTAGTGATCTCTTAAAACTATAACTGATTTTCTTTATTTTTTCGGGGATATGATCGGTTGCAGGGACTGTCTTACCGCAGTGAATGCTTTGTGATAACTGACCTAAGAAGACCGGCGGGTTTCGTCCCGCCAGACGAGATACTTTTCTATCGCGACATAGAAAAGTATCCAAAAGAAGTCGCCCCAATACCCGCGCCTGCCAAGGCAGGTTCCTTGCGCTCCGCAAACCGCCGATGCGCTCGCAAAACTCGGGGTTTGCAACCCCTCAGACATTCCTCGCTTATCTCATCGCCGTTTTACTCCGCTACAGCGCCGGTATAAGGGGGCAGATGACGAAATCTTGGCAATAAGAGTCCAGGGCAGACTTGATCCCTCTCTAGAAGTCTTTCACTTCGCCAGATTATGCCTGCAATAAACGTCGTTGCAATAACGTCTGCATATCGCGGCGGCCATCGGCAATCACCATGATATAAACATTATCAGCCATGATTCGATAGATGATGCGGTAGGGCTTGAAAAATATCTCACGGTATTCGCGAAGCCCAATAGCCAGCAGTTCTTTTGGATAAACCCCTCGTTCCGGGTTCTCGCAGAGGCTCGAAAAGACCTTCTCTATTTGATCGAGAACGTAATCCGCTTTCCCCGGTGCGTCGTGGGATGCAATGTAGTTGTACAACTCCTCCAAATCCCCTGAAGCATCGTCGGTCAGAAATATCTGGAAGGTCATACCTGACCCTTGTTCCTACCCCGAAGCCGCTGAATGACATCACCGGCGGGCTGGACTTTGCCTTCCTCAATCTGACGCGAGCCGAGTGCAAGAATCTTCAAAAGAGCCATGGTCTCCTGGGTTTGCTCATAGCTTTCGATGCCCTGCATCACGACCTTGGCTTCACCATTCTGAGTGATAATCAAGGGTTCACCTTGCTCTGGCATATTGCGCACGATTTCTGCGGCATGGGCTTTCAGGTAACTGATCGGTTTGATTTGACTCGATAGCTTCATGTCCATTCTCCTTCATGAGACTAAATATAGTCCGCAAACAGGTCAACCGTCAAGCCGCGAAGTGTTCTTTCGACGCGATATTCCAAGTACCCATTTTTTTAAAGATTGGGATGTTGATAAAGCTGAGCATAATTCCGAGGATATAATACTCATTTTCCTAATCTAGTATTATGCCTCCGGAATTTCTTCCGCCAGATGAGTCAAGCAAAGACTTGCCCCCCTCTTTTTTTCATGACAATAATAGCCAAAGGTAGACTTGACCTCTGCTTGTTTTAATTTTTCATGGATATATCAAAAGCCTCAGGCCAGCGGGATTGCCAGTCACTTTCTACATATTTACCATTGATACCTAATACTGCAAAGATTGCTCGCTTAGATATTTTATGGAGCCAGTTTGGAGAATTTATTGATGTATGTGAGCCAATATCACCAAGCATGCCCTTCTCCCACAATGCTTCATGAAAGAGATCATTCCTTAATGTTTTAACTGCCTCAAATTTTTCGTTATCAACAATGATGGAGTATTTTTCACAGAGTTTTTTTATTCTTTGACTATGTGAATGGTTAGATACGTTGGCTAGAAAACAAATTGCATCTATAATTTGGTATTCCGTTTGAAAACGCTCCCAATCGCTTTTGTATGAAGGTGTTTTTGAATGAAGATATAATATGTTTGTCGCAATTTGTTGTTTCCGTGGGCCCCATTGCAACCAAGTCTTGATTGCTTTGTCCAATATGGCAGCAGCTTGAGTTGATCGTGGTTGAATTTGTGTGCAGGTGCTTTTAACCTGTATCCTTCCGTCAAACCACCAATCGTAAAATTGAATTCTGTAACCGTATAAAAAACCTAAAAAATGAATGATGAAACCAGAAAGACTTCGACGAGCATCTTGCATTGATTCTAGGGGTCTTACAAACTCCAAGCTGTGTGTAGTTGGTACATGACAGTAAAAAATGGGAGGGAATATGTCTGATGATTTTTGAGGGTCGTAGCCAGAGGTTACATCTGCCCCGTGTAATAGTGGTGGATAGATAAAACCATCTTGACATGCAAGTTTGTGGGTTTTTTCGATAATGCTAGTAATTTCAGGTGATGCAACTATCTGGCCCGATGAAAATTTAATATTTTCTGCAATTGGAAGAAACCCAAAATAATCAATATCAGCCATAGAAACCATCCCCTTTTGACGTCTAATTGCAATAAACCTATATCTAATTTGCCTTACTCTTCTTTTTGGGTCCAGGTTTTTCCGGTTGGAATATCCGCCTCAATGTATGTTTCAGTGTTCTAATAAAGTTATCGTCTTTCGTTGGTCGACCGGTGCTTTTATAACAGTGCAGCAGGTCAATCTTTTCGACAACTTTAAAGATAAGTATGGGATCTCCAGAACTATAGAGCTAGTGTTCTGTCCCCACCCATGTGACGTAGCCGAAATGGAACTGCTGATTTGAGAATCAGAGCGGCAAATGTTTGAGGGCTTCAGCCCGAGTTTTTGCCGATCCTCAAAGCAGCAGTGGAATGGAGGGAACCCGCGATATCGCGGGCAAGGAGCTGGGCACCTTTTTCTGCATACTCATTTGTGGTGCGACAAAAGAGTATGGCGTCGGGCGGGGTCGCAACCCCGCGACCTTGTCCATTATTGTAGGTTTGTTCGATAAAGCGTTCTGCGATTGATGAGAAAAGACCGGCGGGTCTCGTCCCACCAGACGAGATACTTTTCTATCACGACATAGAAAAGTATCCAAAAGAGGTCGCCCCGATACCTGCGCCTGCCAAGGCAGGTTTCTTCCGCTACGCAAACCGGTGATGCGCTCGCAAAACTCGGGGTTTGCAACCCCTCAGACATTCCTCGCTTATCTCATCGCCGTTTTACTCCGCTACAGCGCTGGTATAAGGGGGGCACCCCTGTATATGATTATCAAGTCTGTCTTTGACTGACCTCGATGGTGCGAACTATCTCATTTAGCGCCCTGCGGTAATCCCATTTGTTTCCTTGCTTCGTTGTCTCTCAGAGAAAAGTCTTTTCCTAAGAATTCATCCCCAGCTTTACCGCATAAGTATTCGACCGCTTTAG
The DNA here is from genome assembly GCF_963675815.1 of uncultured Desulfuromusa sp. Lineage (NCBI taxonomy): Bacteria > Pseudomonadati > Thermodesulfobacteriota > Desulfuromonadia > Desulfuromonadales > Geopsychrobacteraceae > Desulfuromusa > uncultured Desulfuromusa sp. The sequence goes on along the minus strand of NZ_OY776574.1, from coordinate 381,322 downwards.
CGACCCACTCTGGTGGAATATGCGCATCCCAATCTAGCCGGCTGACCGGATTGATGCCGGATGAACGAATGCTTTTCTGCATATCTGTAGCAACGGTTCCCGGACTCAATCCAATAACGCGAATTCCCTGCCCGCCATATTCCTTATCGGCGCAGCGCGTCAACGAGAGGGCAGCGGCTTTGGACGAACAGTAGTGGCTCCACCCTTCCAGCACACCGGTCGCAGCACCTGAACTGATATTGATAATCGTGCCGTGACCCGTTTTCAGCATTTCCGGTATGGCAGCCCTTAGACCATGATAAACGCCTTTGACGTTAACATCGATGGCAAAGTCCCAGGTCTCCGGATCGCTGTCGGCCAGACGCGCAATAGGATCAATCAGTCCGGCGTTGTTGACCAGGATATCCAGACCGTTATATTTTTTGATCGCCTGAGTGACCGCGTTATTGACTTCACGGTAATCACTGACATCACATTGAACCGCAAGCGCGTGACCTCCCAGAGCTTGAATCTCTGACACAATTCTGTCGAGTGCCGTTTTATCACGTGCCGCGAGAACCACATTGGCACCTTTAGTTGCGCAGTGTCGGGCAATAGCTTCCCCAATCCCCTTGCTTGCCCCTGTTACGAGGACGGTTTTAGTTTTCAGAATGCTCATATTTTTAGATTCCTCTCGTATTAAAATCTTCGTAACGTAGCCATCATGCGAACATTTCCCCACAAAAACATTATTTAGCGCGATTCAAAGAGATTAGAAAAGTTATCTCATGAGGACAAGATAAAAGGGACAAGCTGTAACAATATTTTTCCAGTCATGGCATCATTTCGGTCAACTGCGTTACAATAGCGTCACTTCTGTTTTTAAGAATTTCAAGTTATTTTTATTTGAAGGATAGACACTATGCCGAGAGTGAAACCTGTCTATAGCGGCTTTGAACAAGGGCCGATCAGGCCACCGAGCGAAGCGGCGAGTTTACTGTTGCGAGTGACCCGTAACTGCCCCTGGAACCGCTGTACCTTCTGTCCAGTGTATAAGGGGGCGAAATTTTCTCTTCGCCCGGTCGAGCATGTCCTTCGTGATATCGATACGGTTGCGGTGCAGTTGCAGGTGTTGCAGCAACATCAGAATCTGACTTATCGTGATCTGGACCAGTTGTCCCGAGAACTCGATTCCGGTGAGCAAATGGCGATGTATGCTGCCTACGCCTGGTTGCAGGAGGGGGTGAATGCGGTATTCTTACAGGATGCCAATAGCCTGGTGGTCAGGCCGAACGATCTGGTTCGGATTCTTGAACACCTGCGGGGCTGTTTTCCCAGTATCGAACGGGTGACTTCCTATGCTCGATCGCAGACGATTGACCGGATCAAGTTTACGGATCTGCAAAAAATCGCTGCGGCCGGGCTCAATCGTATTCATGTCGGCTTGGAATCGGGAGCAGATGAGGTTCTGCAACGGGTTCAGAAGGGCACCGATCAGGCGATGCAGATCCGCGCCGGGCAGAAAGTGAAAGCGGTCGGGATCGAATTGTCGGAGTATGTCATGCCGGGACTCGGCGGACGCGATCTGTCCGCAGTTCATGCCGAGGAAACAGCGGCGGCCCTGAATCTCATCAATCCCGACTTTATCCGTTTGCGGACGCTGGCATTGCCGAACCATACAGACTTATGCGAACAGTGGCAGAGCGGCCAGTTTATCAAGATGACGGATCATGATGTGGCAAGGGAGATACGCCGGTTCCTGACGGCGTTGGAAGGGATCAGCAGCCGACTGCAAAGTGATCATATCCTCAACCTGTTTCAGGAGCTTGAGGGGCAACTGCCGGATGATAAACTGGGGATGATTGCTGTCATTGATGATTTTTTACAGCGGCCAGCAGCTGAACAGATGCTCTATCAGGTCGGGCGTCGGCTGGGAATGTTTTCCCGAGTGACCGATCTGGATGTCCCCGAAATGAGGCAGCGGGCTGTTATGGCCTGCCACCGGTACGGAATCACCATGGAGAATGTCGATACGCGCATCGATGAATTGATGAAAAGGTTTATCTAGCATCCCGGACAGATGAAAGAGAGGCGATAATGGAGAAAAGTTTAAGCGGTAAAACGGCTCTGGTGACTGGTGCCTCACGAGGTATCGGTCGGGCGGTTGCTCTGAAGCTGGCACAGATGGGGGCAGCGGTTGCGGTCAATTATATGAACAATGCCACTGCTGCTGAAGAGGTTGTTGGTCAGATTGTTGCCCAGGGGGGAAAGGCAATGGCGATCAAAGCGGATATGGGCGATCCGACCGCAATTGAGAAGTTATTTGATTTGACGATCCGTGAGTTCGGGCAACTGGATATTCTTGTCAATAACGCCGGCATGGCTATCTATAAACCCATTGCTAAAGTCACAGAAGAGGATTATGAGAAGCTGTTTTCCCTGAATGTCAAAGGGCTGCTGTTTTCCTGTCAGCAGGCGGCCAGAAAATTAGCCGGGGGTGGCCGAATTATCAATATTTCCACGTCAGTGACGAAAATGATGTTGCCGAGTTATGGTCTCTACGCGGCCAGTAAAGGGGCGGTCGAACAGTTGACCAGAGTGCTGGCCAAGGAGCTTGGTCCGCGCGGGATTACTGTGAATTCTATCTCCCCCGGACCGACTGATACAGAATTGTTTCGCGAAGGTAAGACCGAAGAGCAGATCCGACAGATGGGGGCGATGGCCGCCTTTAATCGGATTGGAACTCCGGAGGATATTGCCGGAGCGGTAGCACTACTGACCAGCACTGAGTCGGGTTGGATTTCCGGTCAGGATATTTGTGCAAATGGTGGTTTGACGGCTTAGTGGTTCACCATCCCGTTGGAGAAATTCAGGGGCGGGAGATGGAGGTCATGTCTTTGCTCCCGGTTATCGGAACAAGAATACCGAGACCTTAAGGTCGCGGGGTTGCAGTGCCGGAAAATTCACTTTCGCGCAAATATTTTCCTGTGAATTCCTGCAATTCGTCGCTGCATTGCGGCTGCGTCACACGGGAATGGGTGGTCCAAAAAGGAACAACAGTTATGGAAATTGTCTCAGTCTACCAGTTACAAGGTGAACCAGATCAGCTTGCTTACGATCTTGTGGATGCCCTCGGGACCACAGTTTATGAAGCCCGTGCCCGTGTCAGTGTTCCAAGTGGCGGCCCGACGATAGTCGCCAATTTTGCCACGACTGAACAGGCGACTGCCTGTGCTGCCCGATTAAACGATCATGGGTTTAAAACCCTGGTGGTCGAATCCGGACAGATAGAATCTGACCTGAACCGCCTGTCGGTTAGACAGATTCAATTCACAAACGATGGGTTTCGGATTGTCACCCGGGATGACATAAAGCTGGAGATTCCGTACCCGGAAGTCAAACTGCTGTTGCGTGGTGTGGGAATCATCAGCAATATTCAGGTTGAAACCGAAACAAAGAAGAAATTTGCTCTTGGCCGCGCGATAGCTACCGGTGGGCTGGTCATGAAAAAAAAGGTCAAGACGACAACCACAAGCAACTCTCAGGAACGTCAGCCCTTCTGCCACATTTATACCGCAGAACAACCACCAGTGGTTTTACGTCAGGCAGACATCGACTACACCGCCCTCGGCGATAAACTTCAACCCAGCAGGGATGCAAACTTCAACTGGATCTGCACAGAACTGCGTCGTTGTTGTCCTGCAGCTGACTGGGATGATCGCTTGCAGACGCGCCCCGGACTGGCGCAGGTTCTCGGTCCCGCCTTCGATCCTGAAAGTGACCTCGACCTGGCGATTACCCTGATTGTTCTGGCAAAAGAGGAGAGCGACAGAGTCTAGAACGCAGACGATACATCTTTCGAATACTGCTTGAATTTTGCACCCTTCATGATTGTTGATTCACTCCTCTTTTTTTCGAGGAAAGACCTGGAAATCTTCTGTTCTCTCCAGTGTTTCAAACTTTTCCAGCAGCTCTTTGGGTGGCGGTGCAATACGCCGGGATTTCAGATCGAGCCAGGCACCGTCCAGGTTGAGAGTGGCACAGATTTCGTCGCCCCGCATGATGCGATGGCGCATACTCCACTTGCGATTATCCTTGGATAAGCGGGAGAGTTGTACGTCAATGACCAGCTGGTCTCCGGCGCTGAGTTCACGGTGAAATTGAGCTTCTTCGCGAAACAATACCGGACCGATGCCGTGGCTTTTCATCCAGCCAATGCCGAATCCCTGTTTTTGCAGGTAGGCAATCCGTACCTGGGCACCGTAATCAAAGTAGACTGAATGACGTACGTGACCATTGGGATCAAGGTCTGACCAGCGGACCTGAATATTCTGGGTAAATGCTTCCATCTTTATTCCTTTCAATTGCAGGATCTGTCTGTCTCCGGACGGTTTTTCACGCTTCCCGCTCGGCAAACCAGATGGCGTGCAGATCCCCTTTGTTCTGGTGCTCGCGTACCCGAACCTGTTTGACCTTAAAGCCTATCTTTTGTAGTCGTTGCATAAATTCCCGGTCCGGACCAGCGGACCAGATGGCAAGGATGCCTTCCGGGCGCAGGGCCCGATAGGCTTCTGTTAAACCGTCAGTGGTGTAAAGCCAATTGTTTTTTTTGCGGGTGATGGCATGGGGACCATTATCGACATCCAGAAGAATGGCATCATACGCCTGGCGCTGTTCGCGCAGAACTTTGGCAACATCCCCAACCCGAACCTGGGTCCGGGGGTCCTGCAGTGGATGACCGGCAAATGTCCCAAGAGAACCGCGATTCCACTCAATAAGACCGGGGACCAACTCTGCGACCACGACCTCAGCATCCGGGCCGAGGTTTTTTAAGGCTGCTGCCAAGGTAAAGCCCATCCCCAACCCGCCTATCAGCACGCGAGGTTGATGCCGATTAACAATTTTCCCGCAGGGAAGCTCTGCGAGAGCATCTTCAGATTGGTGTGCCCACGTACTCATCAGTACGCCACCATTGAGAATGCTGATAGAAAACTCTCCTTCTCGTTGGAAAAGTTGCAACTCAGTTCCTTGTCCGGGAATCGGTGCAGTATCAATCAGCTCCCAGGGCGTTTGCGTGTCGTCTTTATGGTTTGTCGTCATAATGCTCATTTCTGTTGGTCGAACAAGGCTATAGTTGCAGCATCGTGGCCGGAATATGCTCAAGGGCCTAATAATTTTTTCTGCTGCAATTCTTCAAGAAGCTTAAGTCCTTGTCCCAGATCATCAAAAATGATTGCCGATGTCATGGTGGCACTGGCGACGGCGTCTGTTTTAGGGGAAAAGTTCCATGAATCGGCCAAGCGCTTGCCGATGACGCGACGGGTAAAGTAATCGAGCTCACCCTTATTCCACTCTTCATTGCCATATTTGGTCAATTGCAACGGGATGAAATCAAGAATCAGACCGGTGCGATCAAAGACATAGAAAAAATGGACACTGTGACAGATATCGCAGATGGGTGAGCGATTTGATACTTCGGCAAATATTGGTTGACGTTTGCCGTTGTGTTCCAGGGTGGCGGAGTAAACCCAACGCTTGCTGGGCAGGTCAAGTTTATGGAAGTCACGGAGATTGTTTCCCTGCCGGGTAAAAGCAGTCTTGACCATGGTATTGATTTCAGCTTCGGATTGTGGCGGCATTAATTCCCGTACCGCTGTTTTCTCAGGTTGAGGCAATGAGGTGAAATCAGCACTATTCATACTCAGGAGATCCTTGAGATAGGCAAATAACTCGTCCATTTTCTCATCATTGCCCAGATGGGTGTCGGTGACCACAAAAGAATCCCGTGGGCTGTTGCGCATTGCGTAGACCGAAAATGGTGTCGGTCCTGCACGCAAAGCACTATGAAGTTTGAAATTACGATCAGGAATGATCGGATAGGCCACGGAATAAATGACGACAAAGTCGTCAATAGCTTCATCATCGTTGGCGACTGCCACCCCCAGAAGCTTGATTTTGCCTCGGGTTTCGGGGTCAGCTTCAATCATTTTGTAAAGCTTGTTATAGGGCTGCGTCTGTCTGATGCAGTGGGGGCAGTGGACATTAAGAATCTCAACTAAAGTGACGCGTGCATCAATCTGGCTGAGGGTAAACGTTTGCTCGTTGCTCAATCCCAGGTAAGAACGCTGGGCCAGTTCAATGGGGGCGGGAAGGGGAATTTCCGGGAAAAATTCACCTGAATTGATTGAATCCGCTGCCCAGAGGCTGGTTGAAAATATTATTCCTGCCAGGGTAAGAAAAAAGAAGGATGGAAGCTTACGGGATAATGAAGTTTTCATAATCATTCCTTGGCTTTTTATTCCGTCATGTTATCTAAAAGAGGGGATGGATGACGGCAAAGAAAATTCCTCTTGCTCATCATAAGAATATCCGTATCTCTACGCAAGGTGGTGCAAGCATACTCACCCTGTTTCTTTAACCATGACCGGTATTCAAAAAAGAAAAGCCACCGATTGCGACACTATGCAGCGGTGGTTTTTCATTTTCTGTTTCATCTTTTCCGTTGACATGAAAAGAGATTATAAGGTCATTGTTACAGTTAAGCATTATCCTCCAAGGTAAGCCTTTTTGACCTCGGGATTATCCAGAAGCTCTGCTCCCGTCCCTTCTGCAACAATGTTTCCCGTGTCCATAACATAGCCGCGATGAGCTAATTTCAGGGCCAGGTTCGCATTCTGCTCTACCAGAAGAATCGTCATACCGTCTTCATTGAGCTGTTTCAGTTTACGGAACATTTCATACTTGAGAACAGGAGCCAGTCCCATGCTTGGTTCATCAAGAAGAAGTATTTTACACCCGGTCATCAGGGCTCGACCGACAGCAAGCATCTGCTGTTCGCCGCCACTTAAAGATTCGCTCCGCTGGTTGCGGCGCTCTTTCAGGCGGGGGAAAAGGTTAAAGACGTAGTCGTATTCCTTGTTCAGATCCGCATCTTTTTTCCGGGCATAGGTTGCCAGCTTCAGGTTTTCCAGAACCGTTAGGTTGCCAAAAATCCGACGACCTTCCGGAGAGAGGGCGAGGTTCAGTTTTTTGACCACATCACTTGGCTGAGTTTTGAGAATCGATTCCCCCTGGAATTTTATATCACCATTGACCACTCGTGGTGCTTCCGGAGGGGGGAGTCGGGTGATGGAATAGAGGGTGGTGGTTTTTCCTGCACCATTGGCTCCAATCAGAGTGACGATCTCCCCTTCGTTAACATGAAAGTTGATCCCGTGCAGTGCCTGGATATTACCGTATTTAACTTCGAGGTTTTCAACTTGCAGAAGCATTAGATATTATCATCTCCCAGGTAGGCGGTGATGACCGCAGGGTGGTTGCGAATTTCGTCAGGGTTACCTTCAGCAATGGTTTGACCGAAGTCGATAACCTTGATTTGTGTCGCGAGCTCCATCATAACGTCCATGTGATGTTCGATCATCCAGATGGTGACGTCAAAGGTTTCATGAATCCAGCGTATCAGCCGAATCAGTTCTTTTGCGTCGGCTGAATTGAGTCCTGCGGCTGGTTCGTCAAGCAACAGCAGTTTCGGATGGCTTGACAGGGCGCGGGCGATTTCCAACTTGCGCTGAGTGCCGTAAGGCAGGTTCTTCGGTAGTTCTTCAGCATGGCGTTTCAGGTCGAAGACATCGAGCAGTTCTTCGGCCTCTTTGGCCACCTGTTCCTCTCTCACCCGATAGCGTTTGCTGCGGGCAATAGCATGGAAAAACCCGTAGCCCAATTGATAGTGCTGCGCGACGCGGATATTATCGAGTACCGTCATATCGTTCCAGAGACGGATATTCTGAAAAGTGCGGGCTACGCCCAGAGCGGTGACTTTGTGTGGTTTCAGTTCCGCTGTTGGTTTGCCGCCAACAAGAATCTCTCCTTCGGTCGGCTGGTAGAAACCACTGACCAGGTTGAAGACCGTTGTCTTGCCGGCGCCGTTGGGGCCGATCAATCCGGAAAGTTCTCCCGGCATCAGCTTGACATTGAAGTCGTTGACAGCCGTCAGACCACCGAAGCGCTGTGTCAAGCCGCGAACCTCAAGGACCGGAGCAATATCTGCTTGTGCTTGTGTTTGCATGTTCAAAAACCTTGTTTTCACCAGAGAGACACTGAAAAAATTAAAAACTTGCGGGGCCTTAGTGGCACCATTTTTCAGTGGTTCAGTCCTGTTTATTTAAACCGATAAAATTTCTTCAGCTTGGGAAACACATCTCCCAATTCCCGATTGCCCATGATCCCTTCGGGACGGAACTGCATAACAATGACCAGCATCAGCGGGATTATGACCCATTTAATAACACCTGCCGAAGGTTCCCAGTCGGGGAACATAAAGGTGGCAGGTGAGAGAAGAGCATCAATAATCGCTTGAGACCGGAGCACTTCAAGCAAGCCGGTGAAAATAATGGCGGAAATAACGGCCCCGGACAAAGATCCCATACCGCCGAGATAGACCATGACCAGAGCTTCCGTCGATTTGAGAATGTTGAAAGACTGTGGATTTACATAGCCGATGATATGGGCGTAAAGTCCTCCGGCGCATCCAGCCAAACCGGCAGCGACCATGAAATTGATAATTTTGATCTTATTAGTGTTAACACTCATGATTTCCGCTGCGACTTCATCCTGACAGATGGCGTTGACCCCCTTGCCATAGGTGGAAGAGATGAAACGCCGGATCACCCAGACTGTAAAGATGGTGAAGTTGATGACCCAGAAAAGCATCCAGGGGCCGTCAAAGACGTCGATCATTGCCCAGACAGTATCTTTCATTCCCTGAAAGCCACGAGACCCGCCGACAAAGTCCATATTCTCTATCGCTGAGATAATCATGTAGTTGACGGCGATGGAAATGATGGCAAGGTAATCGTCGCGGGTTTTGAATGAAGGAACTGATATCAACAGCGAAGATACGGCTGCCACTGCACCGCCGATCAACAGGATGATGGGAAAAACAATCACCACTGATGCGGCTGGCAACAGCGGGTCGCCGAACTTTGTGCCAAAACAGATCACCGACAAAATCGATGAAATATACGCACCCACACACATAAAAGCCGCGTGTCCACAGGTGAACTCGCCCATGTTGCCATTGACCAGATTCAAGCTGGTGGACATCATGATGTTGATACCGATGGTCATGACCACAATCTGGATATAACCATCGATGAGGCGGAAATGAGTAGCAAATAACAGGCTTATGGCGAAGGCGACCAGGAGGATGTTGAGAGAGTATTTTTTCATATCTTTATCTACTAACCTATATCTTGGTCGACTGTGGGATGCCGAACAGCCCTGTGGGTTTCATCCACAGAATCAGCAGCAAAATGGTGAAAGCGAAAAGGTCCCTGTAGGTTGAAGGAAAGACAGTGACAACGCCCACCTCGATGAAGCCAAGCAGGAAACCACCAACAAACGCTCCCTTGATGTCACCGATGCCGCCGACAACTGCAGCTATAAACGCCTTCCAACCGATCAACATCCCCATAAACGGTTCCAGAACCGGATAACTCATGGCGAACAGCAACCCGGCCAGACCGGCAAATCCTGAACCGAGGACAAAGGTGACAACGATAATTCTGTCAATGGGAATGCCCATCAGTGGAATTGCAAATTTATCATAGGAAATGGCTCTCATGGCCATCCCGACCCGTGTCCGAGTGACCACCCACTGCAGAAAAACAAAGACCAGAATGGCCGTAACAATGACCATGACCTTGAGATTGGTCAGGGTCACATCACCCAGTCGCCAGATCTGCTTTTCAATCAATTCCGGGAACTTTAAACGGCTGGCACCCAGCAAGGCCAGGTTGGAGTACTCAAGGATCAGGCCGCACATCAACGCGGTAATAACGACGTAGAGCCGGTGAGCTCCCTTGCGTCGCAGGGGACGGTAGGCAATTCGTTCCAGAGTCACACCAACCAGTGAAGTCAGTGCCATGGTCAGCGGCACAGTGATGGCAAAGGCCACCACCGGAGACAGACCTGTGATCGGGCCGATCAGGAAGCTGGCCACGAAAAAAGAGATATAGGCCCCGACCATGAAAATATCACCATGGGCAAAGTTGATCAGGCGCAGAACCCCGTAAACCAAAGTGTAGCCTAGGGCAATAAGAGCGTAGAAGCTTCCCCATTGCATGGCATTCAGGATATTCTGAATAATGAAATCCACCGGAATTTTCCTCAAAAGTGTTGGAGTTGCATGTCGCCTGTGGCGACTTCTTTGTAGGCAAAGCAAAGCGGGGATCCAAGGACCCCCGCTTTTTTCGAATTATGCTACAGGAGCATTATGGGCAAACGGACTCTTCGAAGACAAAGGTTCCTTCGTCAGAGATTTTGACCACAACAGCACATTTGATCGGATCACCCTGCTCATTGAACTTGGATGAACCGGTAACGCCGTCAAAAGATTTGATGGCGGCCAGACCGTCACGGATGGCTTTACGCATTTTACGCGGGTTGGAGTCAACTTTGCCGGCGTTCTTGATTCCTTCCATCATCAAACCAATGGAATCCCAGGTCAGAGCTGCGTAATCAGCGGGTTCTGAGCCGTATTTTTCCATGTAGCGGTCGATGAAGACCTTGGTTGCACCCTGTGCACCGGCTGCAGCGTAATGGGTTGAGAAGTACTGACCGTTACATTGCTCGCCACAGAGTTTGACCAGATCCGGGGTGCCCCAGGCGTCGGAACCCATAAATGGACCTTTGTAGCCAAGATCACGTGCTTGTGGAATGATCAGGGCAACCTGGTTGTAGTTTTCCGGTACAAAGATAAAGTCAGGTTTGGCGTTAATAATGGTGGTCAACTGAGCAGAGAAGTCCTGATCTTTGGTGCCATTTGATTCGTAGGCAACGACGGGACCGAGTCCTTTGGCTTCCCAGGCAGCTTTAAATACTTCTGCCAGGCCGACAGAATAGTCGTTAGCAACATCGAAGAGAACTGCTGCTGTCTTGGCTCCAAACTTTTTAGCGGCAAAGTCAGCGGCAACCGGACCCTGGAAGGGGTCGAGGAATGCAGCACGGAAAACCCAGGGACGATCCAGCGTGGTATTGGGGTTGGTTGACCATGGGCTGATCATTGGTACGCGGTTCTCGTTAGCGGTACCGCCACCGGGAACGGCTTGCTTGGAGGAGTTGGGACCGATAATCGCGACAACCTCTTCCTGCTCAATCAGTTTGAGGGCTGCATTGACAGCTGAATCGGCTTTGGATTCGTTATCCATGTAGATGAACTCAAGCATGTATTTCTTGCCACCGACTTCAAGGCCACCGGCGCCATTGACATCGGCAAGGTACATTTCAGCAGCATTTTTGGACCCTTCACCGACTTCCGGAATATCTCCGGTCATGGGAATGTTAAAACCGATTTTGATGGTTTGTGACGCTACGGCAGGGAGAGCCAGCATCATCGTGACGCAGGTGATAAGTGCAGTGGTCAGTAACCTTTTCATACTTCCTCCTCGTTAGGTGATTGATAGAATAATGTTCTATAACATGTTCAAGGAAAAACAAAAACCGAAGATCATAGCTGTTTCCGGAATATACAACCGAGATGATTTCCTCTTTCTATGGAATGAAGAGGAAATGATTTCTATAAAATAATATTACATTATTTTTCATAATGAGAAAAAAAACAACTACTTTATCGTTATCAATTTCTCAGAAAAGGGGATGAGTCGTCTTCTCATTGATCATTTCTTCAGAATTTTGGTTGCTGAAATATTTACCGTTTTAGCTTATCCTGACTTTCGGCAGAGTTGACTTTTAAGCTTGTTGATTTTACTGTGCATATGCACATATTGCTACTGTTTTCAGAAAAGGTAAATTTATGACTGCAGAAGTTTTTCGCGCTCAAACGCAAAAGGATATTCCCAGCTTTATTAAAGATCTCGGCAAAGCAATGGCCATGCAAGGGTTTATGATCCATAATGAGGACCGGATGGAAATGGTACACCACTTCGGCCATCATGGTGTGGAGTTGGCTGAGGGGTTTGATCTGCACATGATCCAGGTCTGCGCACCGAAAAAAACAGCTCAATCATTGATGGAAAACCTGGAACGCGCCGTTCTGCTACCGAGATATATTGTCGTTTTCAGTAAAGAGAATAAAACTCAAGTAAGAATGCTGCAATTTTCCAACGAGCTGGTGGCTGAGCTTGTTGATGATGAGCAATTCCCCGAAGTCCATATGGCTATGTGTGATGCTTTGATTCTGGCCATTAAAGACGTTCTTTAAACGGATAAAAAATATGTCTCCGAGACCAAGAAAACCAAGAAGATGTTGTCCGAGCAGGCGGCCGGCTGATCATATGTTTAAACCTGTGGGAACCCCTGTCTCTAAACTTCAGATCGTTGAGCTTGAGGCTGATGAGCTTGAGGCTTTGTCTCTTTGCGATCGCGATGCCATGACTCAAGCTGAGGCAGGAGAGCAGATGGAGGTTTCACGCGGGACAATTCAGAGGTTAGTCACCAGCGGTCGGAAAAAAATTGTCGAAGCTCTTCTGTCAGGACATGCTTTAGTCATAAAGCCTCATGATGAGGTGAAGGAGGGGTGCTGTGACGATTGAGATTGTGACGACGGGTGGAACGATCGATAAAATTTATTTTGATGCCAAGAGCAGCTATGAGATCGGTGAGCCCCAAATCGGAGATGTTCTGGAGGAGTCTAACCTGACAGTCAATTATCTGATTACGCCATTGATGCGCAAAGATAGCCTTGATATCGATGATGCAGATCGAGCGTTGATTAAGAAAACGGTCATTGAGAGTTCAGCCGCAAAGATTGTTATTACTCATGGAACCGATACGATGATTAAAACCGCCAGATTTTTACAAGGAATTGCCGGGAAAACCATCGTGCTGACGGGCGCCATGCAACCTGCCCGATTCCGCTTTACTGATGCGATCTATAATATTGCCAGTGCGATAACGTCTGTTCAGCTGTTGCCGCAAGGGGTCTGGATTGCCATGAATGGCCAGGTTTTTGACCCTGAATCGTCGCGGAAAAATGTTGAAATGAACCGATTTGAAAAAATTTAAGTCTTACTTGCGCTGACAAATTAAAATATTACTGCCGGCCTCTTTCTTTGCTGTTGTTTTCATTTCAGTGCAGATGTCGATAACTTCAAATGCGGCTTTTACCTTTCGTTGCTGCAAGTTGATGCCACCCATACTGAGACTGACGACAGGGTGGTGTTTCTCTTCTCCTTCACGGTTTATGGCAACCACATAGCCTCTGGCGAAGTCTTCAGCGTTGTAAAATTCCTCCATTCCGCCATCGATTCTGTTGATAATTTCTTCTGCAACAGCTGTGTATTTTTCAACCGGCACAATAAACACAAAATCATCCCCGCCAATATGCCCCAGAAAAGAGCCATGACAGTTGTGAAGCTGCAATGCGACCTTGATCACATTAGCAGTAAAAACAATAACATGATCTCCCTGCGCAAAGCCGTAGTTATCATTGTATGCTTTGAAGTGATCAAGGTCAGCGTAGATGATACATACCGGCTCCTGATCATCGATCACTTTTTGAATATTTTCGCGGATACTGTTGTTGCCCGGAAGCCCGGTGTTGGGGTTGGCATCAAGAGCCAGTTGATGCAGCCGCTGGAGCTCCAAAATGGCTTCGCTATGCTTGAGTTGATGCTTAATCCGCGCTGTCACTGTTGGGGCGTTAAATGGTTTGGCGATATAGTCGACCGCTCCAGCTTCAAATCCTTTTTCTTCATCGGCAACGGAGCTTTGAGCGGTAATGAAAATGACCGGAATACTTTTTGTCTGCAGGTCTGCCTTGAGTTGTCTGCAGAGTTCAAATCCGTCGGTGCCAGCCAGTCGGGTTTCCAGGAGAATCATATCGACATGGTTTTTCTTCAGCTGCTTAAACGTTTCCGGTGCATCTTTGGCAACAACAATATGATAATTATCTTTTAACGTCCCGATCAGCGTTGCCAGGTTGAGAATATCGCCATCAGCGACCAATATCCGTTTTTTTCCTGTCGATATCATTGCTCCTCCTTATCAAAGAGGGGGCGCCGCCCCGGACTTTAAACACATGAGTCAGGGCAGAACATGTATTCCGGATCATATGGATATACTGTAACTGTCAGTTCCTGTCAAACACCCTGTAATCTGGGCTGTTTCTTGTTTTTGTTTTTTGCTTTGTTATACTTTCTTTGTGACCGAACTTTTTCATTCCGTGACGAACCTGATTTGACACTTTTTCCGTATTTTTAAAATGGTTACTTTCTCAAGGAGGTTAACATGCGGGTGAATAGAAATGTTTGGATCTTCTGTTTTTTCCTCAATATATGTTTGTTGATTTCTCCTGTTTTTGTTCAAGCATTTGATCTGCGTTTAGGGACCGGCCCTCCCGGCTCTTTTTCCTATTTTTCCGGACGGGTTCTGTGTCGGATGATGAATAACCAGCTTGCCGATCTCAGCTGCCGGCAAGTCGCTGCAGCTGACGGTCATGATGCTTATAACCTCACCAATCTCCAGGGGGGCTCACTGGACCTTGTCCTGGTCGACTCCCGTTCCCTGTTTGACGCGATCAATAAGACGGGAAAATTTGCATTTCTGGATATTGACTACAGTAATTTACGTGGTCTTGCCCCTGTGTATGAAACTCCTGTCGTTATGGTTGTTCGCAATGACGCCGGAATTCAGTCATTGACTGATCTCCAGGGGAAAAGGATCAATGCCGGAACTCCGGGGTCCATTCAATACCAGGAAATGAATCGAATTATGAACGCAAAAGAATGGACCAGAGATGATTTCAGCCTGGTGGGGGATCTGTCTCCATCTCAATCCAACGACGATACAAAGGCTTTTTGTTTTGGTACCATGCAGGCAATGATTTATATCGGCATCCATCCCGATTTTTCTTTACGCCGGTTGCTAAAAACCTGTAACGGGACTTTATTGAATATGGACGATAACGATATTGAGTCTCTTGTTCATGCCGATCCGGCTCTTTGGAGAATTGAGCTTCCGGTTGATCTTTATCCCACCCAAACAGAAAAAGTTGTCACTTTCGGGACTCGTTCTCTACTGATAGCTTCTGAAGATCTTGATAGTGAAACCGTGTACAGGATCATGGATCTTTTGGATAAGAATGGGAAATACCTGAAAACCGCTCACAGGTCATTGAGCCTGTTTTCTCAGGAAATTGCTCGGGAAAGTGCGCTAGGATTACCACTCCACTCCGGTGCTGCCAGATATATCGCGGAACGATAGTTCTGAAGGAAAGGGTGGTAAGCTGAGTTCAGATCTGTCCTGAAGCCGAAGGATTCAGACTGGAAATCTTACAGAATCTGACTCAAAAAGAGTTTGGTTCGTTCATGTTGGGGATTGTCAAAAAAGACATCAGGGCTGTTCTGTTCCACAATTTCACCATCATCCATAAACATGACCCGATCAGCAACACTCTTGGCGAAGCCCATCTCGTGAGTGACGACGAGCATTGTCATCCCCTCATCCGCAAGCTCAATCATGACATCAAGAACCTCTTTAATCATTTCGGGGTCAAGTGCTGAAGTCGGCTCGTCAAACAGCATGACCTGAGGGCTCATGCAGAGACTGCGGGCAATGGCGACACGCTGCTGTTGGCCACCGGACAGTTGCCCCGGGAACTTCTTTGCCTGTTCGGCAATCTGGACCTTTTCAAGATATTTCATGGCGACTTCTTCAGCTTCCTTCTTGGGCGTTTTCCGCACCCAGATGGGGCCGAGAGTAAGGTTATCGATGATGCTTAAGTGGGGGAACAGGTTGAAATGCTGGAACACCATACCAACTTCGGTCCGCACTTTTTCAATATTCTTGATGTCATTGGACAGTTCAACTCCATTGACGATAATTTGTCCACGTTGATGCTCTTCAAGGCGGTTGATGCAGCGGATGAGCGTCGATTTTCCAGAACCTGAAGGACCGCAGATAACGATCTTCTCTTTGGCTTGAACCTGTAAATTGATGTTACTGAGAACATGGAAATCGCCATACCATTTATGCATTTCATGGATTTCTATGATCGGTTTGTTGGTCTCTTCAATTTTTGTCTGTGAATCGTTCATGATCATCTCACTTGCTGTGAAGGCTGATTAATGCCCGGTATGAAGTTCTTTTTCCAGTTTGCGACTGTAGCTCGACATGGCGTAACAAAATACGAAATAGAGTAGCGCCAGGAAAATATACAACTCTCTTGAATAGCCCGCCCATTGGGGGTTGGACAATGTGACCATCGTTGTTTTCAACACATCATACAGGGCGATAATAACCACCAGGGATGTATCTTTGAAAACCGAGAGCAAAATGCCGACTGACGGTGGAATAACAATTTTTAGTGCCTGAGGCAAAATGATCAGCCGCATGGTATTTCTGTAGTTCAAACCGAGGGAGTCGGCGGCTTCATACTGTCCCCTTGGCATAGCTTGCAACCCTCCACGAACAACCTCAGCAATGTAAGCGGCGGTAAAAAGGATGATCGCAATCAGTGCTCGCAGCACCTTGTCAATGGTCACTCCTTCAGGAAGAAACAGTGGAAACATAACGGAAGACATGAACAACAGGCTGATTAACGGAACGCCGCGAATGAGTTCAATATAGACAACACACAATGTTTTGATTGCAGGCATTTTTGACTGCCGGCCAAGAGCCAGAAGGATTCCCAGGGGATAGGCAACAATCATCCCAAAAAAGGAGAGGATAAATGTCAGTGGCAGCCCGCTCCATTGTGATGTTTCAACAACAGGCATCCCGAAAATCCCGCCATGCATCAAGGTTCCCATAATGATCAGGTTGGCGGTCCAGAGCCAAAGCAGAGATGTTTTCCAGCGGGAGCGTTCTTTAGAATAAATGACGAGCGCAAGGAGCAAAATCATGGACAGAATGGGTCGCCATTCTTGCCCCGTTGGGAAAAATCCTAAAATAATGAATCTTAAATTGTTGGGAACGACTGACCAACAGGCACCGTCAACGTCACGACAGGCGGCAGCAGAACTATTCCAGAGACTGTCCACAAAAGCCCATTGAAAGAACGGGGGCACCAGAAATGCAAGCATTATCAGGGTGACAATTGTGAGCAGTGAATTGTACCAGGAATTAAACAGGTTCGTACGTAACCAACCGATAACTCCGACATTTGCTATCGGTGGCTTTAGCTGTTCTCTTTTGGCTGTGGTTGCTTCAGTCATATTTTATCTCTCCACCAGAGCCATACGCTTGTTGTACCAGTTCATGAAAACTGAGGTTGACAGGCTGAAGAACAGGTAGACAACCATGATTAAAGCAACCCCCTCAATTGCCTGGCCGGTCTGGTTTATTGTCGTGTTGGCCACAGCCACAAAATCTGCATAGCCGATAGCAACAGCCAGAGAGCTGTTTTTTGTCAGGTTCAGCATCTGGCTGGTCAGAGGTGGAATAATAACGCGCAATGCCTGAGGCAAAATGACCAGGCGAAGAACTTGTCCCGGACTCAGAGCAATGGCTTTGGCTGCTTCAATTTGACCCCGACTGATGGATTGAATCCCCGCCCGGACAATCTCTGCAACGAAAGCCGACGTATAGAGGACCAGTCCGATTAACAAAGCAGCAAACTCCGGGCTGACCGTCAGTCCCCCCTGAAAGTTGAAGCCGCGCAATTCCGGCATGTTCATAGCGGTTGGAGCACCATAAAGGGCCCAAATCAGCAGTGGAATAAATATCCCCAGGGCTACAGTGATCCTGCCTGCGGGAAGGAATTGTCCTGTCAGCTCCTGACGCTTATGCCCCCAACGGTTGAGTAACCAGCCTCCAATTAATACGGCAATGAAAGCTATTCCCATGGCCGTGTACGCATTGTGGGCTTCAGGAATTGCGAAAATGAACCCCCGATTGCAGAGAAATATCCCTTTGATCGGATTCAAAGCCTGCCGCGGAGAGGGGAAGGTTTCATAAAAAATGGCATACCAGAAAAACAGCTGCAGCAGGACCGGAATGTTCTGCATGACTTCAATAAAAGCGGCTGCCAGCTTAGAGACCAGCCAGTTGCTGGAGAGTCGTGCTATGCCGACAATACAACCGAGGATTGTTGTCAGGATAATGCCGATAAAGGCCACTTTGAGGGTGTTTAATGCCCCCACAAATAACGCTCTGGCATAAGTGTCGGCAGCTGAGTAGCGGATCAGTGACTCTCCAATTTCAAAGGACGCTTCTTTGCCCATGAAACCGAAACCGGTCGCGATAGATTGTCTCGCAAGGTTGGCTTGAGTATTGGAGTATAAATAGTAGCTGAAACCAGTGACAGCAAAGAGAGCAAATATCTGAAAAACGATCGCCCGTTTTCCGGCATCATGCCAGAATGGAACGGCCGCCTCGACTGTATCTGCCTGTGTGGGGTAATCTTGCCGTTTCAAGGTCATTGTTCCTGAAGCTGAATGAATCAATAAGGAGCCGCCGAAACAGTAGAGTTTCGGCGGCCGGAATTTTCTTTAAAGAGGATTATTTAAATGGCGGTGAGTACATTAAACCACCATCAGTCCAGAGAGCGTTCAGACCACGTTCAATGCCCAAAGTGGTATTAACACCAACATTACGCTCAAAGACTTCACCGTAATTGCCGACCTGCTTGATAATATTGTAAGCCCATTTCTCATCAAGGCCAAGTGCTTTGCCGTTACCTGGAGTCACGCCAAGGAAGCGTTGGATCACAGGGTTTTTACTTTTGAGCATTTCATCAACATTTTTCGAAGTAATACCCAATTCTTCAGCATTGATCATAGCCAGAACCGAGAAGTCAACAATGTCTCTGAATTGGTCATCACCATGGCGAACGGCCGGAGCCAGAGGCTCTTTGGAGATGATTTCCGGGAGGATAATATAACCTTTAGGATTTGCGGAGATAGCGCGCGTTCCAGCGAGCTGGGACGCATCAGAGGTCAAAACGTCACAACGGCCGGCAAAAAATGTTTTTGCCAGTTCTGCTGTTGATTCGATGACAACAGGTTTCCATGCCATTTTGTTTGTGCGGAAGTAGTCAGCGGCATTTTGTTCGGTCGTGGTTCCCGGAAGAACACATACTGTTGCGCCATCCAGTTCTTTGGCACTCTTAACACCAAGTTCTTTAGAGACCAGGAAACCTTGGCCATCATAATAGTTGACGGCAACAAAATTAAGACCCAGCTGAGTTTCACGACTCAAGGTGCGGGTTGCATTACGGGTCAGGATATCAATTTCACCTGATTGCAGGGCGGTAAAGCGTTGCTGAGCAGAAAGGGGGGTATACTTGACCTTGTCGGCGTCACCGAAGATCGCAGCAGCAACGGCACGAGCGGTATCGACATCCAGACCTTTCCAGACGCCTTTCGCATCGGGCATGCCGAAGCCAAAGACCGCACCGTTAACACCTGTCTGGATAAATCCTTTGCTTCTGACAGCATCAAGGTCTTTACCCGCATGGGCAAAGGAGACCAACATTAAGCAAAGACTGAGGACAAGAACCAGGGTTTTCGTAAGTTTCATGTTTTACCTCCTGTTATCTGTTATGCATGGTGAATGACCAAAAAACAAAAAAGCAGCAAGTTGACACTTTAACATAAAAAAACGTCGTTTGGAATTAATGATCTTGAGGAAAAATCAAAGAATGATGCTTTTTAATCATTATATCGGGAGAGGTTGATCCTCTGTCAAGTCTGGATTTGGTGCCCGGATAGATGGGAAAGCTCGTCCAGGAAATGCTCTTCATTGCGAACGGATCGGGCTCCTCGCTGTTGAAGTTGTTGGATTTTTTCCCAGGCCTGACCATCAGTGCAGTCTTGACCTTGTTGTTGTGAAAGGAGAAAAACAGGGGTACTACGCTGGATTGCTTTTGCTGCCAGATCAAGACAGTGGAGATTCCCTGCGCCCCACCAGCGGGTCGCGATAACCAGAACTTCCGTATTCTCGATCAATTGATCTGCAGCAGCGAGAGTTGCTTCTGCAAACGGGCTGAATGGTGTTTCTTGTACAACGGGGATATTGAGAACTTTTGCTGCCGTTTCGTCAGAATCGCCCTGGTTCAAAGGGCCGGCCGTTATTTTTGCCTTTGCCAGGTGGAGTCGCCGTAACAAGGTTTTACCACTACCTCCGCCACAGATGAGATGAACTTTAATCCCGTCAAGTTGGTGGGTTGAATTATTTATCAACGGGACGATTTGCGGCGCTCCGGTAAAGGGGTTGCTGTCAACCTTGACGTTGACCCGGAAGATCTGTTGGAGATTAGCAGCCGTCATAACGTCTTTGGGGGTGCCGATTGCGGCAATTGCGCCATGTTCGGTCAGCAGGAGAATCCTCTGGGAAATTGCAGCAGCCAAATCAAGATCGTGACTGATCTGCACGATAGTCGTCTGCTTTTCCCGATTCAAACGCAACAGCAGTTCTGTCAGTTCGAAGCGATGGTCGATGTCCAGATGGTTGGTTGCTTCATCCAGAAACAGCACTGAGCTGTTTTGCGCCAGAGCCCGTGCCAGAAGAACCCTCTGCATCTCTCCGCCGCTTAATTGTGTCACCGGCCGCTCAGCCAGAGAGAGGATGTCGGTCATGACCAACGCCTGTTCGATGGCTTGTAAATCAGTTTTACCCTGGAAGCTGAAGACGCTTTTTCGGTGAGGATAACGTCCCATGGCAACCAGATCCCGTACTTTATATGGAAATGATATCGCGGAGGATTGTGGAACCACGGCAACCCGACGTGCCATTTCTGTTGCCGAAAATTTTTCTACCGGCTTCTTCTCCCAGAGGATCTCTCCGGTCTGGGCTTTTAAACTGCCGCGCAATAAACGCAGCAGGGTCGATTTGCCGCTTCCGTTCGGGCCGATAATCGACAAGATTTCTCCGCGGGAAACACTGAAAGAGAGATGGTCAAATATTGTGGCGGTTGCAAATGCAAAGGAGAGATCATTGACCTGAATCACAGTCCTCCTCCTTTCCGCCGCAATAAAAAGAGGAAGAAGGGGGCTCCGAGTAACGCAGTGACAACACCTACGGGGATTTCAGCCGGAGCATAAAGGCTGCGGGCCATGGCATCGGCAACGATAAGAAAACTGCTGCCGAGCAAGGCAGAGAAGGGGAGCAGTAAACGATGCCCCGGCCCCCAGAGTAACCGGCAAATGTGTGGAATCACCAGACCGACAAAACCGACAAGACCCGCCAGAGAAACAGCGCATGCGGTCAATGCCCCCGCCAATGAAAATAGAATCAGGCGGGTTTTGCCGACAGCCAGACCAAGATCTGCGGCTGTTTCCTCTCCTTGCGTCAGCAGGTCGAGATTGAACGATTGAGACCAGAGCAGCAGAAATCCGATAAGAACCCACAACCAGCCCCAGGAAAGCCAGTCCGGGTCGGCCAGGGAAAGATTGCCGGCCAGCCAGAAAATAGCTTGGCGGGTGGCATCGGCTGGAGCTCTCCAGAGGAGAAATAATAATAATGCTGCAGCCAGGCTGCCAACCATCACGCCGGATAAAATCAGGGTGTGAGAAGAACAGGTATGGGCCTGTGCGACCATATAAACCAAAAGCAGAGCACCAAGAGCACCAATAAAAGCGGCGATAGGGATGATAATTGGGGATTGAAATCCACAGGTCAAAGCGGCGACGGCCCCAAGTGCGGCACCCCCGGAAACCCCGAGCAGATAAGGATCGGCCAGAGGGTTGCGCAAGACCGCCTGAAAGGTTACCCCGGATAAACTTAAAGCAGCACCCACAAGCCCCGCCAGTAAAGCCCGTGGCAAGCGAATTTCCCAGATAATGACCTGCTTGATCTCAGTTCCTGGGCCCTGGAGGAAAATAGTCAGGAGCTGCTTCCAGGAAAGATCAAGACTCCCCGCAGAAAGGGAAATCACGATGGCCAGCAGCGGCGATAAAAACAGCAGCAGTTGCCACGGCCAACGTTTTTTTGTTTTCGTTGGTTTATTCATCAATTGAAATATCCGGGTGAAGTGCTTTGGCTAATGCCTCAATGCCGAGAATCATCCTGGGGCCCGGACGATGGATCCAGTCCGCTTCGATCAAGATGATATGGTTATTTTTGACCGCTTTTAATTGCGGCCAGCCATCAAAAAAATGTTTTGGCGCCGGTTGTCCCGGATAAGTTGAAACAATGATGGCTTCAGGATCAACGCTCAATAAAGCTTCTGTATTCCAGGTCGGGTAGCGGGACGGTCCTTTCGGCACTGCATTCTTTCCCCCGGCAATGTTGATGATGTCATTGATAAAGGTATCCGGTCCTGCAACTGTCAATGGCTGGAGCATGACACATTCAATCGTTGTCACTGGCGCACGACCGGCAATTTGACGTTGAACCGTCTGGATTCTTTTATTGATAGAGTCGACCAGTTTCTTGCCTTGTTTTTCTGCTCCGGTGATGAGGGCGATGTCCTGGATTGTTTTTAGTGTTTCTGCAACTGTCTGCGAATGAACCACATAAACAGGAATCCCCATCAGTTCCAGTCTCCGGACCAAGGCGGGACGATTCATATCAGCGGCGGCAATCACCAGGTTTGGCTGATAAATCAGGATACTTTCCAGACTGGGGTCGGCATAACCGCCAACTTTTGGGAGTTTTTGTGCGGCTTCAGGATAGGTGCAGAAATCGGTTGCTGCGACAATACGGTTTTCCAGCCCTAAATTGAATAGAGTCTCGGTGATACTGGGGACCAGAGAAACGATGCGCTGCGGCGACTCTTGAATGGTCACGGTGCGATTCAGGGCATCAACATATTGTGCACTGAATGAGTTGAGAGGAAAAAGCAAGATAATGATGAAAAAGAAAAGAATTAGTTTGCGCATCGCTGACCTAGAAAAGTTGAGGGCGGATAGAATCCGCCCTCAGTTTAAAATAAAAATTAAAAATTAGAAAGTCAGCTTTATTCCAGCATAGCCGGATAATTCTGCAGTGCCATAACCGGTGACTTCTTCATATTCTTTGTCAAACAGGTTATCAACCCGGCTGAAAATTTTGCAATTATCGGTGATCTGGTAAGACGCTGCCAGATTGACAAGCGTGTACTCGGGGAGCGTTTCATCATCATCCCGTTCGCTGGTATAAATTGCATTCAGATTGATCTGCAGTTTTTCAACTGGATAGATGTTCAAATCAAAAGTTCCCTTATGTAGAGGTCGCCTGAGTAACCGACTATTATCTTTCTTGTTTTTAGAGTCGGTATAAGTGTATCCCAGGGTAACATCCAGCAGGCTGAAAGGATACCATGCCACTGAAGATTCGACCCCTTGGGTGATCAGGCCGTCAACATTCAGATAACCGTCGCTGTAGTCGTAATCAATGTAGTCATCAATATCGTTATGGAAATAGGTGAAAGAAATAAGGACGCTGCTGTTTAACAGGGACTGTTCAAAACCAAGATCCCAACCGAAACTTTCTTCCGGTTGCAGATCTTCATTGCCGACATTGTATGGCGGTAACTGGCCGTAAAGCTGATAAAGAGTGGGAGCCTTGAACCCTGTGCCGACAGATGCTTTCAGGCGTGTTCCGCTGCTTGTGAGGTTATAGGTGGGGGCGAATCGCCAGGTGGTTTTGCCGCCGAATTGATCATGATCGTCGTGACGCAGACCGATTGCTGCCGAAAATTGTCCGACGGTGATCTGATCCTGAATATAAATAGCGTTATTGGTGACACTTTCTTTGTAGCGGAAAGGGGTATAGGTCACTGTCGGAAAACTACTGTAGTCACCCAGATAGGAAAATGACTCCAATTCGTCCTTTTCCGTTTCCGCACCCAGAATAAGGGTATTGTTTTTCCCCAGCAGGATTGTATTCAACATGTCCAGTTTGGTGATTTTACCGTCATATTCATATCTGTCGGAATAGACAGGCCCATTGGCAATTCTGTTTTTGTCGGTTTTTGCAGCGCCAACAGCAATGTTCCAACGACCGTCCAGTAGCTTCAGGTTGCCTTCCAGGCGCCCGGCGAGGAGTTCCGTCTCCTGGTTATAGTCTCCATCGATAGGACCGTAAGCATCGTAATCATTGGTACTGTCGTCGGAATGGACATTGAGATTGATGGAGAAGATTTCCGAAAGCTCCGCACCGAGATTAAAACTCAGCGTCGTATTTTCATAGCCGTCTTCTTCATTGTTGCCGTCCTTTTCATTGGCTGAAGAAAAACCGTCGGAGTCGGTTCTGGAGGCGGAAAAAGAGGATGAGACGGTTTCGCTCCCGGCGGAAAAACCGGCTTTTTCAATCCATGTGTTATAGGAACCACCTTCAATCGAAGCGTATCCTTCAGGCTGTTGTGAGCCTTTTTTGGTGATAATGTTGATGACCCCGCCAATGGCATCGGAACCGTAGAGAACGCTTTGGGGGCCGCGAACGATTTCGATTTGTTTTATATTGTCCGTGGTCAGGTTTTCAAGGGCCGGTCCGCCACCGGATGAAGAAGCGTCGCGGTACTCGATACCGTCAATCAGCAGTAGTGTGTGCCGGGTATCGGTTCCCCTGAGAAATATGGAGGTCTGTGCTCCTGGAGACCCGGTCTGGACAAGAGAGACTCCGGGTACACTACGCAGGACGTCCAGCAACTGGGTTTGCTGTTTTGCCTCAATTTCTTCAGCAGTGATGACGGTCACTGAACTGGCAATCTGGCTCAGCGGCGTACCAACCCGAGTGGCAGTGACGACAACCGGGTCCATTTTGACAGCGTCTGCCCAGAGTGGTCCTGCTGTAAGTAGCAGGGTGAATAGTACGATGAAACTTCTTTTCATGGGTGTTCCTCCTGTTTTCCCGTGAGAGCAGGCAAACGCACAATAAAAAAACCCGACACCTGATGACAGGTGCGGGTTTCCGTATTTATCCGCGCTTGTCCACACTCCCTTTCCCGGGGAGATTAAAGTGGATGTTCTACGGTAGGTCTTCTGACTTACGAGTGTTCGACATTGTTTCCTGTCAAAGAAGCAGATAGCCTTCCCGGTTTTTCACCAGTGGCATATTTACCGGCTTCAAGCTCGATTACAGCGGCGGGTCCGTGGAGGATTTACACCTCACTTCCCTGTTTATGCTTTTTAAGCACCGTAAAACAATTCAATTGTGGTCAAACTTATAATGAATGGTGTTCTCCCTGTCAAGGATTCAATCCATAGAAGGTGCTTAACTACAGGTCAGGAAGGTCGCGGGGTCGCGGCCCCACACGCCGCCGGACTTTTTGGCAAACGCTCCAAAAAGTCAGCAAAAAGAGCTTTCCCTGCCGGGAGCATGATTTATACGGTGCTGACGGTGTTTTGATCGATGTTTGCTTGACATGGATGGCCTCTCCCTTTTTCACAGAAAGACAAAAGGCCCCACCTCGCTTCGCTCACATGGGATGTGGTTTGGAATGGCGGTGGTAAAGGCCCGGAGCAGTATAAATATGACAGTTATTTTTAATGCCCATGTCAGTGAGTATTCGCCGTAACAATGGTTTTTTTTACACAACCCTTTCCCGTGTGACGCAGCCTTCGTTCCATAGCTGATTTGAGAAACAGAGCGGCAAATGTTTGAGCGGAGCGAGTTTTTGCCGATCCTCAAAGCAGCTGTGGAATGGAGGGAACCCGAAGGGCAAGGAGTTCGGGTGCCCTTTTCTGCATACTATTTTGTGGCACGACAAAAGAGTATGGCGCCGAGCGGGGGCGCAACCCCGCGACCTTGAAATATTTGACAATATTTGAATCCGGTCAAGCGGATATCCATTCTGCGTTTCTCGCGGAAACTGATTCTCAACCCCGCCGTCGATTATCCTTTGCCATTATCGGTAAAATATCTCAATTTTAGAGATCAGATTCAACGTTTTGGGTGCCGCCTTTGATTGCCAAGGCCAGTAAGGCATAAATACAGGCCGCCACAATACAGAATGTATAAATTTGATAGCTTTTAAGATGTTCTCCCAGGAATATGACCGAAAGACCCATGGTGACAGCGGGCCAGGGTGTGGTCACGGCGCTGGCTAGAGAGACGTCAATGTGCTGCATGGCATAAAACCAGACGATCAATTCCATGTAGTAGAAAAATCCCATGACCATGGCAAAAGGAAGGATCACCGGGTCCAACAGGATGGCAAAAGAACTGCCGGTAAGAGCAAGAACCATCCCGAGAAATATCGTAGAAATCAGCACCCGGAAAAAGGTCACCTGAGCCGGAGTTACGGGACTGTGCATCAGCTCCTGTCGAATCAGGACATGAGCAATACTCCACAACAGCGGAACACTTAAGGCAACAAAAAACCATCCCGACATGCCCATGATTTGCCAGGAACCTTGGGTGCCGAGGTAATAAAGTGCCACCACCAGGACAAGGGTGACGGCTGTTTCCTGTAAGCTTTTTCTCTGGCGAAGCAGTATAAATTCCGTGAGAACGGCAAACAGGGGGTAGGACTGAATGGCTATGGATGCGCTGATCGCACCGGCCTGCTCCATGGAAAGCACATAAAACCAGGTTGACAGCCCGAACATTATTCCCGTTGTAATGCCGACGACAAAAGTGCGTAATTGTGGTCTTTTCCCGGATCCGGCAGAAACCATCCTCCTTGCGCCGGAGTGCAGTTCGTAAAGAAAGAGGGGCAGTGCAAAGATGAGTTGCCAAAAGGAAAGGGCCAATGCAAATTCCAGGGCATTTGAGTCGGCTGGCCGGCTGTTGGTAATCACAGGCATGGCCCCAAGGATGAAGAGACAGATAAAGGAAAGCAAGATCCCGGTTTTAGGTCGTGAAACGCGCATCGGTTTTTCTCCAGAAATCAATTGATAATATTGCTACCATTCAATATAGTATTTGCATTGATTTTTGTTCTGAATCAAGAGGGATATTGCACTGATAGCAATATAAGCAGTCACGGGAACCCAGTGAAATGACAATTTGGAAGCCTGAGCTTAAAGATGGAAAAGGTCCGAAGTATCGGCAGATTGCCGATGCGATCTCAGAGGCCGTTGAAGCCGGTATTTTAAATCCGGGTACCCGGCTGACACCTCACCGTATCCTTGCCTATGAGCTTGGCATTTCGCCTAATACCACCAGTCGGGCCTATGCGGAATGTGTGAATCGCGGGTTGCTCTACGGAGAAACAGGACGGGGGACTTTTGTAAAAATTCCCCGGAAGGATCTGGATCGGTCCCAAGGCTTAGGGCGGGCGCAGGGGCCTGTTGATTTCTCCCGGAATCTGCCTTTTCCTGGGCCTGGAGCCGCCCATCTTGCCAGTACCTTATCTCAGTTAGGAGCAAGTCATGATCTTCAAGTCTTTCTGGATTACCAAACTGGTGACGGCCATCTGAAACATCACCTGGAGGCAGGAAAAACCTGGTTGAATCGGACCGGTGTTAAGGCATCGAATGAAGAGATCGTCATCACCAACGGAGCTCAGCACGGTATTTTCACCACATTGATGAGCGTCACCTGCCCGGGAGATACTATTGTTACCGAAAAACTGACCTATTCCCCCATTCGGTTGATGGCAAAGCGCCTGGGTCTGAAGTTGCGCACTGTGGAGATGGATGACGAGGGGCTTAATCCTGATGCTTTAGACAGAGCCTGTTCCGCATCTCAGGTCAAGGTGGTTTACCTGACTCCCACGATTCAGACTCCAACTACGATCACCATGGGAGAAGATCGGCGGAAAGCTATTGCTGCTCTGGCCAGACGGCACAACCTGATTCTCATTGAAGACGACGTGTACGGGCCACTCAGGCCGGAGCTTGTTGTGCCGTTAGTGGAACTGGCACCAGAGAGGACCATTTACATGAGTTCTTGCTCCAAATGCCTGGCCCCTGGGCTCAGAGTTGCGTTTTTGCGTGCACCGGACACCATGGTTCGCTCTCTGCGTCAGGCCGTGGCCCTAAGTTGTTGGATGGTGCCGCCGTTGATGAGTGAGGTGGCCAGCCGGTGGATAGTTGACGGGACAGCTTCCCTTTTAACTGAAGCACAGCGGTCCAATGCTGCGGAACGACAGGTCGCAGCTAAAAAAATCCTTGACGGATATATATTTCGAGCCGATCCTCACGGGTTTCATCTCTGGCTGACTCTTCCTTCTCACTGGCAGTCAGATATCTTCTGCCGGGAGGCAGAGCGTCGGGGAGTCATTCTCTCTTCCGGACATATCTTTGCGCCGGACAATCGGTTTGATCCTGGAGCTGTCCGGATCAACCTGAGCCACGAACCTGATCAAAACCGAGTCATGGCAGGCCTTGAAGTTCTGGCGGAACTTTTGAAGGAAGAGGACAGGCAGGGCGTGATGGTGCTTTAATAATGAATCCGGGAATATAGTATTCGGGGGCACGTAACAAGGACATGCTCCCCGAATACTTCAATTAAAACTCAACCCCTTTGCGTGCCGGAACCCCATTTTCCAACGCATGTTTATGGGGAACCATTTCCGTTACCGTATCAGCCATATCAATCATTGCCGGGGTGGCATTGCGACCGGTGAGGACAATATTCAGATCATCACGTGATCCTTTCAGCGCTTCAAGAACCTGTTTTTCATCAATCAGTCCACAGCTCACAGAACCGCAGATTTCATCGAGAATCAGCAAGTCATAATCGCCACTCTGCATCGCTTCGCGTGCGACAGCAAAGGCTTTTTGTGCTGCCTCTTTGTGAGCAGGATACTTGGGGTGTTCGGGCTTGGGTACGAATCCGAGTCCGGTCAGGCGGATATCTATTCCGAGTTTTTCGCGAAAACTGATCAGTTCACCAGTGGAATCGTCCGCTTTCATGAACTGGAGGATCAGAATGCGTTGTCCGTGGCCGGCAGCGCGAAGAGCCATACCAAAGGCGGCTGTTGATTTTCCTTTGCCATTACCGGTAAAAATCAGAATATTTTTTGCCATTGGGATGCCTCCTAGGCTGTTAACAGTTCTAATATTACTCCGCCGGCGACGACGCAAAGTGAAGTGCCCACCATGAGACGGAGTGCCGTTTTAATTTTGTCCGGATTCATTTCCTCATGCGAATCTCCCAGGTAAGGGCGGAATGATGCTACCTCGCCATAGCTGATTGCTCCCCCCAGTTGGACCCCTAATGCCCCGGCAAAAGCTGCTTCAATCTGGCCGCCGTTGGGGCTGGGATGGTTGTGTCGATCACGGACAAAAATGCGCCATGCCCGGGAACCGTTTTCCCCTGTGAACCAGGCGGCCAGCGGGACCAGGAGTGCGCTGATCCGTGCCGGGAGAAAATTGGCCAAATCATCGAGCCGTGCAGCAGCCCAGCCAAACTGAAGGTAACGCTGATTTTTATAACCGTAAGTTGAATCCAGGGTATTGATGGCTTTGTATAAAATAGCGCCGGGTGCACCGCCGATAAATGCAAAAAGGAGGGGCGCTGTGATGCCATCGACAGTGTTTTCGGCGACACTTTCTACCGTAGCGCGGGAAATCTCTTTTGCCTCAAGCGTTTTTGTATCACGTCCTACCAACATGGCGACCTTTATTTTTGCCTGAGTCAGATTCCCGGCAATAAGGGGATTATAAACCGCCAGGGCATGGTGTCGCAAATCCTGCATGGCAAAACAGGTAGTGAGCAGAAGAATTGAGAGCAGGTCACCGCAAAGGGGGTGGAGTGCTGTTGCCAGCCGGCAACAAAGCCAAACCGTACCGCTACTAATAGTGATAATCAGCAGCACTGCAATCATCCCTGCGATACGCAGAGGAAAGCGTTGCCGCAGTGGATTTTCAAGCCACAAAGCCAAACGCCCGATTCCTTTGACCGGATGGGGTAACCAACGGGGGTCGCCAATCAAGAAGTCAAGAAGCAGTGCCAGTAAAATTTGGACAGAGAGGGGAATCATAAGCCGAGAACCTGATAAATTTTGTCCATGTTCAGCGCGGCACGGACATGGTCGGCTAACCGGTCGAGAGCGGGTTCAAGATCGTAGGGAGAGAGTATCTTGCTGATCGGCTGCCAACCTTTCCGTTGCCGCAACCGATCCAGAAACCAGCGGCGGAAACCATCGGCATCAAAGACGCCATGCAGATAAGTTCCCCATATCTGTTCCCGATCTTCGACATAACTGCCGATAACCATGCCATCTGCGCGTTGAATCAGTGGTTTAAGGTTACGGCCGACGCTGTTGCCGTGATGAATTTCGTAACCCTGGAGGGATTCCTGTGAAGGTAAATGGTCGGCTTGACAGCGGGTCATGATTTTGTCCGGCAGGAGGGTTGTTTCCAGCGCCAGTAACTCCAATCCTTGACAAGTTTTCCCGGCGGATTCAATGGCATTGGGATCGGCAATTTTTTCACCCAGCAGTTGATAGCCACCACAGATGCCGACAATCTCAGTCGCTTCTGTCTCGGCCAATTGGCGGATGGCATTGGCCAGCCCTGAAGTCTGCAGATAGTCAAGATCAGCAATCACATTCTTTGTTCCCGGCAGGATCACCGCATCCGGTTGCCCCAGATCTTCAGCCCGGCACACCCGGCGCACATGCACATCCGCTTCGATCCGCAGTGCATCGACATCGGTAAAGTTGGAGATATGGGGTAGGTCGATGAGGGCGATATCGAGAATATTCCCCACCCCTTTTTCCGTATCGAGCAGACCATCTTTGAAATCGACAGAATCCTCCTCCGGCAAACCGAGGTTTTGCAGATAGGGGACAGTGCCAAAAAAAGGTTTCCCCGTATGCAGGCTGGTCAAATCCAGAGCGTCACCTAACAGGGTTGGATCACCACGAAAACGGTTAATGACAAATCCACTGACCAGTTTTCGCTCCCACTCATTGAGCAATTCCATGGTGCCGACAAAGGAGGCAAAGACCCCGCCACGGTCGATATCGCCAACCAGCAACACCTTGGCATCGGCATGGCGTGCCATATTCATATTGACGATATCGCGTGATTTCAGATTGATCTCCGCCGGGCTACCGGCTCCTTCCAGCACCATCACCTGATGCTCACCGGCAAGGCTGTCATAACATTGTTGCACCTGGGTAAAAATCTCACTGCGCCGTTCGGCATAGTCACGAAAATGCATCGTTTCCAGAACCTTGCCGCAAACAATCACCTGCGATCCGGTGGCGCTGCTCGGTTTGAGCAGCACCGGATTCATCCGCACATCGGCATCAAGACGACAGGCTTGAGCCTGTAGCACTTGCGCCCGACCCATTTCGCCCCCCTGAAAAGTGACACATGAATTGAGGGACATATTTTGTGCTTTGAACGGTGACACCGACACTCCGTCTTGATAAAGAATGCGGCACAAGGCTGCAGTGAGGATGCTTTTACCGGCATTGGACCCGGTCCCCTGAAACATGATGGCTGGAGTCTTGCGCGCCATTTTTTTTGATGATACCGCATTGATGCATGCATCCAGCTCGGTACAGAGTTTTCGCTGCTCTTTCTCTGTTCTTACCGCTACACGGAAGTAGCGGTTATCAAGCCCCTCGAAATTGCTGCAGTTGCGGATAATAATTCCTTTTTTCAGGAGTTTTTTCTCCAGAGTAGAAACCTCTAGTGTGGGGTCATCAATGCGGACAAGGATGAAATTTGCATCACCGGGGAAGGGGTGCAGACCGTGAATAGAGCCGAGTTGCGCAAACAGATCCAGTCGTTGCTGGTGCACATACGCACATGTCCGTTTGAGGAAATCGCGATCCTGCAAGGCGCGAATCCCTACGGACTGGGCAATGGTATTGACCGACCAATCAGGGCGCATGCGGCGCATGGCGCTGATCACTTTTGGATCAGCCAGGGCGTAACCCAGGCGCAAACCGGGGATAGCCCAGGATTTCGTCATGGACTGGACGATGATCAGGTTGGCAGGTCGCTGCCGGCGGAGAGAATGTTCCGGGTTGGTAAAATCGATAAAAGATTCATCGATAATGAAATCATTGCGTGGACGATTCCGGATCAGTTCCCGTAAAGCTGTTGGATCACACAACTTTCCCGTGGGATTGTTGGGGTGTCCAAGGATCACCAGATCATCGTCCTTGAGCATTGACGAAAGTTGGCCGATATTGAGTTGGAAACCTTTTTCGGGCATCAGCTGCAGGGTATCAACTTGTAACCCCGCAGCTTTTGCCATGGCTGTATAATCACAGTAACTGGGAATCGCGACCAGAGCCCGTTTGCGTTTAAGAACCTGCGGAAGCAGGCACAGCAGTTCACTGGCACCGTTACCGGTGATGACCTGATCGGGTTCAACCTGATGATGTGCGGCCAGAGCTGCGACCAGTTCATTGGCTTCGGGATCAGGGTAATTTACCAGGGAACTGATTTGAGAGCTGATCAGTGGGCGCAACCATTGTGGAAAACCGAGGGGATTGATGCTGGCAGAAAAATCAAGCAGTTCCTGTTGTGGCAAACCACTGATTTGACTGGCTTGGCGCAGATTCCCACCGTGTTTCGATAGAGCTTCCATCAGATGATTCCTTGGTGAGCCAGGGCAACGATACTGAGAGCCGGTAACAATTCAATCAGCTCACAGGTCGCTCCCAGGGTGTCACCGGTAAAACCGCCAATCTTGCGACGGCTGTAGAGACCCGCTAGCCAGCCTCCGAAAATGACAACGACTGGAATGCCGATTCCCGCTAGCCAGCCCAAAAAGAAGAGGGATGGAATTGTCAACATAACCAAAGCAATGAACAAACGCTTCCAGCTGAAGGTGTTGGCGGCAAAAGAGGCTGTGCCGTCAGTTCGCGCATAAGGGAGCCAACTGCTGAGGACCGGCAATACACAGCGCCCGGCCAGAGGCATCAGAACAATAACCTGTCGGCGCCAGTCCTCGGGCAGGGTCATGAGCAACATCAGCTTGAGAAACAGAACCATCATGATCGCCGTGACGCCCATCGGGCCGGAACGACTGTCTTTCATGATCTCCAGCATCTGCTCGCGACCGCGACTGCTGAAAAAGGCATCGGCACTGTCGGCCAGACCATCCAGGTGAAGTGCTCCGGATATTGCGATCATGGCCAGCAGCAGGAACACATTGGCCACTGGAGTCGGCAATAACCAACAGAGGATAAGATCCAACAGTGCCAGCAACAGGCCGATTGTCAGCCCGACCAGCGGATACCAGTCCGGGCTTTTGCGGAAGCTGCTTTCATCGCCGCACCATGATTCGGGAACCGGTAAAATGGTGAGAAAACGCAGAGCTGAGAAAAAAGGTTTTGGATTCATTTCGGTAACTTTTTGTTAGTATTTGGATTAATAAACCAAACCACAAAGTCGCGGGGTTGCGACCCCGCTCGACGCTTGACTTTCTTGTTATGCGACAAGAAAGTAAACAAAGAAACGCACCCGAACTCCTTGCCCTGCGGGTTCCCTTCGTTTCGTTCCGCTTTGCAGCTCAGAAAAAAACTCGCCTGCGGCTCAGACATTTTTCTTCGAAACCCTGCCAAGCTACACTGCACTTCGGCTGCGTCATACGGGTAAAGTTGAGTATTCTGGGGACATGTACTTGTTACGTGTCCCCGGAATACGGAGTTTAGATCCTCAATATTGACCTGACCCTTTTATTTCGCTTCCGATACGGCGGCTTCACTGAATGTCGCCATTTCGGTTAAAATCGCTACGGCACCTTCGACCAGATTCATGGCGACGGCGGCTCCTGTTCCTTCTCCGAGACGGAACTGCAGGTCCAGCAGCGGTTCTTTTCCCAAATCGGCCAGTGCCGCAACCTGTCCTTTTTCGACACTGCGATGGGCAGCAATCATGTACTCTTTGCTTTTTGGTGCCAGTCGAGCGGCAACTAGCGCTGCTGCAGTTGAAATAACGCCATCAATAATAATCGGTTTTTTCAAGCTCGCTGCTCCCAGAATCAGACCTGCGATGCCGGCGATTTCAAAACCGCCGACTTTGCTTAAAACATCAATAGGATCGTTTGGATCGGGTTTATGAAGCTCCAGAGCTTTTTCAAGAACGCTGATTTTATGTTCAAGTTGAGCATCATCCAGTCCGGTTCCACGCCCGACTGTTGCAGCGATCGGTAACTGACAAAGGGCTGCAATAATGGCACTGCTCGGAGAAGTATTGCCGATTCCCATGTCTCCGGTGCCAAACAGATCGGTGGCATCTCCCAGCTCCTGAGCTACGCTGATACCGGCTTCGAGAGCGCGGACGGCTTGATCACGGCTCATAGCTGCCTCTTCCGTAAAGTTGTTGGTTCCTGCTGCGATTTTGCGGTCGA
The DNA here is from genome assembly GCF_963675815.1 of uncultured Desulfuromusa sp. Taxonomy (NCBI): domain Bacteria; kingdom Pseudomonadati; phylum Thermodesulfobacteriota; class Desulfuromonadia; order Desulfuromonadales; family Geopsychrobacteraceae; genus Desulfuromusa; species uncultured Desulfuromusa sp. The sequence goes on along the minus strand of NZ_OY776574.1, from coordinate 347,248 downwards.
GGATGTTCCCGTCGGTCGACAGTGTGGAGAGATCTCCGGCAACCCCCATATCGACGACTGTGACATCGGCACCGGCCTGTCTTGCGAGGACATTGATTCCTGCAACGCCGTTGACAATGCCACGCACCATTTCCACTGTCACTTCTTTGGGATAAAGGCTGATTCCGGCATCAACAATGCCATGATCTCCCGCCATGACGACAATCTTTTTCCGGGTCATGGCGGGACGGATTGAAGCGCAGATACCTGCAATATCGACAGCTAAATCCATCAACCGACCCAACGCCCAGTGGGGCATGATGAGCTGACTCAGACGCTTTTCAGCCTGCGTGCGCGAAGTTTCATTTTGTCCTGTAATAGAAGTAATCGTTTTGTTCAGTAACTGCATACGATTTTTAACCTTTTTTTAGAAAGAGAGGGAGACCTGAGACCATGAAAACAACTTCGTCTGCTCGTGTTGCCAGAGTTTGGTTGCAACGCCCGAGACAATCCCGGTAATGTCTGGAGACGGGATTGTCCGGAACCAATCCCATTCCCAATTCATTGCTCACAACAATGGTGGTTTGGTTTGTTTGTCGACAGGCGTCGACAAGTTCAATGCCCCGATGACTGATCATCTCCTCAGTCAGGATTGTCCCTTTTTGTTCGGCTTCGTAGAGGAGATTGTTAACCCACAAAGTCAGACAGTCAATGAGGAGAATGTCAAAGTTCCGGGCCTGCTCAACAGCACCGGCAAGATCAAGTGGTGCCTCAATGGTTTCCCATCCTTTACCGGCCCGTTGTTGTTGGTGTGCGACAATGCGTTGTTCCATTTCCGCATCAATCTGCGGGCAGGTTGCCAGATAGGCGCGTCTTCCCGGTACGGTTTCGGCGCGTTGCTGAGCGTAACGACTTTTGCCGCTACGACAGCCGCCACTGACATAAATCAGCTTGTTCATGATCGGGTTGCTCCCATAAAAAAATCCCGAAACCTGATTTTCAGGGTCCGGGATACCGATTTTTATCCATGACTTTGATCTGCCTCTATCCTCAATCCACGAAGCTGGGCAGTAACTATGAGCTAAAGAAAAGTGTCTGGCTTCCAGGGAAATATTTTCCGTGGTTACAGTGGCGGGTCCGCAACGGATTTTCACCGTATTCCTTTTTCTTTATCCTTTTTCTGGCGCTGATTAGAATTCATCGGGCGGTTTTCTGCAAGTAAAAATTTCAGGCTGGGAAAATAACCTGAATGTGATTTTAGGCCAGTTTGTCACTGACAAATACTTCTCAAGCTGCTGAAATCATGCTACCTATGTAAGTTCAATAGAAACGTTGACTCCGAGGGAGATAGAGGTGGAAAAATGAATTTTGAAAAAATAGGAATGCAGGTGCCGAACATTCTGTTGCCGAAAAAGGGGACGGATATGCAACGCTGGGCCGTGATTGCCTGTGATCAGTACACCTCTGATAAAGGCTACTGGCAGCGGTTGACGCAGCAGACAGCTGGACATATTTCTACTTTGAATCTGGTTTTTCCTGAAGCATACCTTGATGATGCTGATACTGAAGAACGGATTGCGGCGATCAATCAGACCATGCAAAGCTATCTGGCTGACGGCAGTCTGGAAGAACAACCGCCCGGTTTTATTCTGGTTGATCGTAAAACCACAGCTGTTGAATCACGTAAGGGGCTGATTGTTGCTCTGGATCTGGAGCAGTATGATTATACTGAAGGGGCGCAAAGTCTGATTCGGTCAACGGAAGGAACCATTCTTGATCGCTTGCCTCCGCGGATCAAGGTGCGCCGGAATGCACCGATAGAGTTACCCCATATCATGGTGTTGATCGATGATCCGCAGCGAACAGTGATAGAGCCTCTATTTGAGGAACAACTCGAAACAGCCTACGATTTCGAGTTGCTTGAAAACGGTGGACATCTCAAAGGCTACCGTATTGATCAGCCGGAACATATTGAACAGATTGTCACGGCGTTGGAAAAACTGGCTGACCCTGTTGCCTATCATGAAAAATATAAAGTTGATGGTGAAGTGATGCTTTACGCCATGGGTGACGGCAATCATTCCTTTGCGACTGCTAAAGCGATCTGGGAAAAACTGAAGCAAGAAGCCGATGACCCTGATCAGGTGATGAGTCATCCTGCTCGTTATGCTCTGGTGGAGCTGGTTAACGTTCACGATTCGGGCCTTGAATTTGAGGCGATTCACCGGGTCTTGTTTAACGTCAATTGTGTTCATCTTCAGCAACAGATGAAGACCTTTTTCGCGGCTCGAAAGACCCCTCTGGATTTGACGTTGTGCTCCGACTATCAAGAGGCACAGGCCCTTGCAAAAGGGAGCACAGGTGTTCATGTCTTTCCCGTTATCCTTGGTGGACAGTTTGGCGTCTGCAGGGTTGAAAAACCGGAATATACGCTGACAGTCGCAACCTTGCAGACATTTCTTGACCATTATCTGGAGGAAAACCCGTCTGCTCGTATCGATTATATTCACGGAGAGAAGGCCGTTACCGATCTTGGTCGCAAGACGGGTTGTGTTGGATTCTATCTGCCCGCCATTTCCAAGCACGATCTGTTCAAAACAATTGTTCTGGATGGGGCTTTGCCACGCAAAACTTTCTCGTTGGGAGAGGCGGATGAAAAACGTTTTTATCTGGAGTGCCGTAAGATTTGCTAGCCGCTTCCGGAGTCTCTTGAATGAATAGGCGTTATTACCAGCCGATTCCCTGTGGAGCCACTTTGCCGTTGGATAATCCACATGCGTTTTCGGTTTCAATGCCGACATATCAGGATGTGGCTGATTACGAAGAAGAACGTAATGCTATCTTTGAACGGATAACGAGCGCTTATCCACGGATTTTGTTTCATCCTTACGTGAAAAAGGCGGCACAGTTCATCCGGACGGAAAGAAAACTGGACCCTGCCGGAGTTTGCTACATCCTGCCATCTCTGAACTCAGCACAGCATGTCGCCAAGCTCTCCGGAACCTCACCGCAGTTTTACGAGTATGAAGATTATGCTCTGGCATACTTCCCCGACCCGACGCCTGATTCTCCTGCCGACTATTATGCCTTCATGAAACACTGCGGTTATATGATCTACTCCCGGGAAGCGGAAGACTTTCTCCGTTCCCACGGTATGGAACTTCCTGTGTGGGAAGAGAAATATAACGACACCGATCCTGAAGAGCAGATTCTCACAGTTCTCGAGCAGGGATACGGTGCGTCGGAAATCACTCTTTGCGGATCCGGGATGAATGCGATCTACGCAGCCTATGCGGCCATAAAAGAGACCGTTTCTGCAGAACGGGATATTTTTGTCCAGTACGGCTGGATTTACGCCGACTCAATCCACATCCTTAGAAAATGCAGCAATGAATTTCACCAGATCGGGCGGGTGACGGATTTCGCAAAGCTTGAGGCTTATCTTGCAGACAACGGAGACCGTGTCGCTGCAGTTATGACTGAAACCATTTCCAATCCACTCCTGCAGACGCCGGATCTTCCTGTTCTGGACAGCTTGGCCCGACAATACGGCTTCACCGTTATTCTGGATAACACCTTTGCCACACCGTGGAACGTTTCTGTTGCTCCTTATGCCGATATCATTGTTGAGAGTCTGACCAAGTTTGCTTCCGGTAAAGGTGACTGTATGGGAGGAGCCATTATTGTCCCTGAGCAATCGCAGCTCACAGAGATGGCGAAAAAGGCCCTGGGGAAATTTGTTGTCCCCCTGAAAGGGAGAGATCTGCAGCGTCTTGGCCTCACTATTTCCGGCTATCGTGAACGGATGAAACAGGTTAATATCAACTCTGCAGTCCTTGTCGATTACCTGGACCATCATCCGCAAGTTAAAGACGTTTATCATGTTTACGCTGATACCAGCTGTGAAAATTACCGCAAAATAGCCAAAGGCAAAGATCGCTACGGTGGGGTTATTTCATTTGTTGTCGATGGTGATTTTCAAACGTTTTACGATCATCTGGCTCTGCCCAAAGGGCCCAGTCTCGGATGTGATTTTCCTTTGGCGATGAGCTATACCCTCCTGGCGCACTGGGATCTGGTCAATGAAGCGGAACAGAGAACCCTGAAAGAGCAGGGGCTTTCCCCGTGGCTGATTCGTCTTTCCGTGGGTGAAGATTCACCGCAGTTGATCATTGCTGCAATGGAAAAGGCGTTTCAAGCTCTGTCGCTTTAATGGCGGATTTGTCTTCTGGTGTAAAAAAGCGCACACTGATCTTCTTAATATGACTGAATGTGTGACCGTTCCATAAAGGAGCATGATGATGGATGGTATGACCCCCCTCTATTGGCATTGGCTTGTTGCAGGTATGTTGCTGGTCGTTGCTGAAATATTTCTGGCTTCCTTTACGGTTTTCTGGTTTGGGCTGGGAGCATGCCTGATCGGTTTGATTCTCTGGCTTGGGCTGGCGCTGTCACTGAACTGGCAGATATTGCTTTGGTTACTCTCATCGATTGCGTTTGCCTTCGGCTGGTTTAAAGTCATCAAGCCGCTCTCGGTTGACCGGACCATGGCTGGACTTTCTCGTGAGGCCGTTCTTGGCGAACGGGGACTACTGATAAAAGCGACCGGTAAGCCGGGGCAACGCGGTGAAGTGCGTTTTCAGATTCCTCTTCTGGGAAGTGATACTTGGCCCTGTGTCGCAAATGCACCAATCAACGCCGGAGAGACGGTTGAAATTAAAGATGTCATGGGGAACACTCTGGTTGTCTCCCCGATCAGCGCCCCACCCTCATCATAACGAAATCGGAGAAATGAATGGAAAGCTTGATTATTGTTCTTGTTTTTGCCGTCCTGATTGTTTTCACTCTTGGCATGGGAGTTCGTATTGTTCCGCAGGGCTCCAAGCATGTCGTGCAGCGATTGGGGAAATATCATAAAACTCTGTCTCCGGGGCTCAATATTATCATCCCCTATGTCGATACGGTTGCCTACAAGGTGACGACCAAAGACATTCAGGTTGATGTCGCACCTCAGGAATGTATTACCAAGGATAATGCGGTTATTACTACGAATGCGATTGGCTTTATTAACATCATCAGTCCGGAAAAATCGGTGTACGGTATTGAAAATTTTCATTCGGCGATTGGCGCACTGATTCAAACCAGTCTGCGTTCAATTATTGGTGAGATGTCTCTTGATTCCGCCCTTTCCGGTCGCGATCATATCAAAGCGAAGCTGAAACAGGCGATATCCGATGATATTGCCGACTGGGGAATCACCCTTAAAACAGTTGAAGTTCAAGATGTCAATCCATCCATCACCATGGCGAAGGCCATGGAAGCTCAGGCTGCAGCAGAACGGGAAAGACGCGCCACTGTCACCGCTGCCGAGGGGGAGAAATCTGCTGCGATTCTTGAAGCAGAAGGTCGTCTTGAAGCTGCTGAACGTGATGCAAAGGCAAAAATTGTTCAAGCCGAAGCGTCTCAGCAATCCATTGAGATGGTTGCCAAGGCGGCTCAACATGGGGATTTGTCGGTTCATTACCTGTTGGGTGAAAAATATGTTCAGGCGATCCAGCAGGCAGCAACGAGCAACAACAGCAAGACGGTTATTCTTCCGGCTGACTTGCCCGCTGCAATCAAGGGAATCTTTGGAGGTCTGGGTAAATAATAAAACGGGTTGAACTCAAGGGTTCAACCCGTTTTGTTTTAAGCTGAACCCAGGTATTTGCTTCAAGAAGGGTTAAGCACTTTAGACTAAAAGGTCATCCACTGTCTTGGAAATCCTGGCGATAGCCTGTTCAACCGCTTGTTTGCTTTTTTCTTCTCCCATTGACATTCCCTGAGCATGAATAAACTCAATATCATTCATGCCGATAAAGCCGAGAATGGTACGCAGGTAGGGCTCCTGATGATCGAAAGCAGCCATCGGCATCTGACTGTAGTTTCCACCTCGGGTTGTCAGAATATAGACTTTCTTGCCTTGTAGTAGCCCTTGGGGGCCATTATCAGTGTAGTGAAAAGTGCGTCCAACACGGGCCACATGATCGATATAGCTCTTAAGACCCGATGGAATGCTGAAGTTGTGCATCGGAGTACCGATAACAATCACATCGGCAGACTCAAGCTCATTGATCAGTTTGTCCGATAGAGCAAGAATCTTTTTCTGTTCATCGCTCAACTGTTCGAGCGGGGTGTAAAAAGCGCTGATGGTCGCGTCATCTAAATGTGGTATCGGCTGTTCGACGAGGTCACGAATGATCACATTGGCCTCTGCCTCTTTCTGACTGAATTTATCGACAAAAGTATGAACCAGGTTGCGGGAATAGGAATGAGAACGACCGGGGCTGCTACTGATCGCTAATAGTTTTTTCATAATCGCTGTCCTTGTTTGTTGTGTTGTTGTGTTGTTGACGTCTTCATAGTACTCTTTTTCTGTTTGGTAGATTAATGGCTTAAAAAGCAAGAAACTTTTTCCATTTGGTTGCTAATCAACGAGAAAAAAGGAGGAGAGGTGAGTACAAACAGGGATCTTCTGGATGGGATGACTGTTTTTGTCCAAGTTGTTGAACAAGGTAGTTTTACTCTTGCTGCCGGTTTTCTGAACCATTCCACATCATATATAAGCAAGGAAGTCAGTCGCCTGGAAAACCGGTTGGGGGTGAGACTCCTGAACCGTTCGACTCGTAAGATCAGTCTGACTGATAGCGGCAAAACTTACTATGAGTATTGTCGTCAGATTGTTGCCGATGCCGAAGAAGCAGAGCGCAGCATCAGTTCGCAGCATGAGATTCCATATGGAGTTCTGAAGATCAGTGCCCCAATCAGCTTTGGGCATGTCTACCTGGCTGATCTGTTACCGCAGTTTTTGCAAACCTACCCTGATGTGCAGATGGAAGTAAACTTCGATGATCGTCTGGTTGATGTTATTGCCGAAGGTTATGATGTTGTTATCCGGATAACGAACCTGAAGGACACCAGTTTGATCAGTCGTAAAATCATGTCATCCAGTATCATAACACTTGCTTCCCCAGAATATTTAAGCCGTATAGGTTGTCCGGCGCATCCGCGTGACCTTGTGGAACATGATTGTATCTCCTATGCTTATCTGCAAAGGCCTGCTTACTGGGATTACTTGTCGGCCAGTGGTGAGCCGATGGGAGTGACGGTGAAGCCGCAGGTTATCTGCAACAATGATGAATTGCAGCGCTCTATGGCTGTTGCGGGGCTGGGAATTATCAGGATTCCGGCATTTTGTTGCCAGGGTGAGCTCAGTACCGGAGCACTGGTGCCAATTCTTAAAGAGTATGAATTCAGTGATCTTGGCGTGTACGCGATCTACCCGCATCGCCGAAATCTGTCAACCAAAGTGCGTGTGTTTGTCGATTTTTTGGTCGAACGTCTTGGTATGTAGTCAGTTTGTTGCCATTTTCAAAGATATAAACGGGTTGAACTTAGAGAGTTCAACCCGTTTGTTTTTAACCGTGGGCAAATGTTTTCTTCAGGTCATTCTCAAGCGTCGTGACCTGCCGGAAGAATCAGGTTCAAGATGACCCCGACAACACCAGCGAGCCCAATCCCGCCAAGTTTAACAATCGCAAGATCAAAGCTCATGCCGCCAATGCCGAACACAAGAATAATGGCAACAATCGCCAAGTTGCGAGGTTGCATCAAGTCGGTTCCTGCCTTAACGAGGGTATTGATACCGATGACGGCAATGGCACCAAACAGGAGCACCATGATTCCACCCATGACCGGAACTGGAATAGAGTTCAGAAAGCCGCCGAGCTTACCGATAAAGGCAAGCAGAATTGCAGTAATAGCCGCCCAGGTCATGATGGCGGGATTGAATGACTTCGTCAGTGCCACGGCACCGGAAACCTCAGAGTAGGTTGTATTCGGGGGACCACCAAGAAGGGCCGCAAAGCTGGTTGCTACTCCGTCGCCCAAAAGGGTGTTCTCGATGCCGGGATCTTCGACATAATCTTTTCCTGAAATACCGCCGATTGCCAGAATGTCGCCAAAATGTTCAATTGCCGGAGCTATGGCGACCGGGACAATAAACAGGATGGCTTCCAGATTCCAGACCGGGAAGGTAAAGTCCGGCATGGCAAACCAGGGTGCGGTTGCAACACTCTGCATTGAAATTAAAGCGGGAGCGGTCCAGTTTTGTAGCGCGCCCGGATCAAAGGCGGCCTGAGTTGCAGCAGTGAAGCCGGTGCCGTCAAGAATCAATGAGGTGATATAGCCGGCCGTGATTCCACTGAGGATCGGAATAAGTTTGAACAGTCCTCGCCCGAGAAGGGATACGAGAATTGTGACTGCCAAGGCAACGCCGGCGATAATCAAAGCCGTTGTCTCGGGAACCAACCATGCGGAGCCATCTCCTGTTCGACCCGAAGCCATGTGGATGGCGACCGGTGCCAGAACCAGGCCGATAACCATAATAACAGGTCCGGTGACAATCGGAGGTAAAATTTTGTGCAGAACCCCAGAGCCGAAGACGCGTACAACCAGGCTCAGAACTGCATAAAGGAGACCTGCTGCAACCAGACCGCACATGGTCCCGGCGATGCCCCACTGGTTAACCCCATAGATGATTGGAGCGATGAAAGCAAAGCTGGAGGCCAGAAATACCGGTACTCGTCCTCGGGTGATGATTTGAAAAATCAAGGTTCCGGCACCGGCGGTGAATAATGCAACATTGGCATTGAGACCAGTCAGCAGGGGAACCAACACCAGGGCGCCAAAAGCAACAAACAGCATCTGGGCGCCAAGCAGGCAGTCTTTTGCCCGAAAGTTATAGTCTGTGGGGGATGGGGTCTGTTTCATGTTTTCATTCCTTCTCCGCAAAAAGTTGTCAGCAGGGGTTATTTTGTCCCGAATATTTTATCTCCGGCGTCACCAAGCCCGGGAAGAATGTAGCCGTTTTCATTGAGGCGCTCATCGATTGAAGCAACATAGATATCAACATCAGGGTGCTCTTGTTTGACCCGCTCGATCCCCTCTGGAACGGCCACCAGAAACAGTCCACGAATACTGGTACATCCCGCTTCTTTCAGCATGTTGATACAGGCAACTAATGAACCTCCGGTTGCCAGCATTGGATCAAGAATCAGGGCAGTACGATCATTGATATTACTGGTGAATTTTTCATAGTAGGCGACCGGTTCCAAAGTTTCTTCGTTACGGTATAAACCGACAACGCTGACACGGGCGCTGGGAATCAGATCCAGCACGCCATCCATCATTCCCAGTCCTGCGCGCAGAATCGGAACGACCGTAATTTTTTTTCCTTTTATTTTTTCAACCTCAACCGGGCCATTCCAACCAGTGATCATTTCCGGCTCGGTTTCAAGGTCTTTGGTCGCTTCATAGGTGAGCAAACGGGCGATTTCTGAGGCGAGCTCACGAAAATCCTTGGTACTGATATCGTGTTGACGAATCAGGCCCAGTTTGTGTTTGACCAAGGGGTGGTTGACTTCAAAGACGGCCATGGTTTTCTCCTTAGGGAATGAATTTAAGACGATTCAACAGCGCAGCATAAAAGTATCGATTCTGTTGGTCAAGGACTTAACCGATGATATTATGTTAGTCTTAAATAATGTTTTGAGCCGGGGAAGAAAACAAACGTTCTTATTTTTCTGAAGTTACGTTATAGTGCCCGGTTTGTTGGTACACAATCGCTATTCTTTCATTCCTGGGTCAGAAATAATGGGTTCGGTTTCACTTAAACATCGGCTTGAATATGTTGCTCTACGGTTTGTCGCCGCTGTTGTCAGGTCACTGCCGCGCAAGGTTGCATTGAATACTGGCCGCATTCTGGGCCGTTTGGGAATGAAGCTTCTCCCCGGTCGTTATCAGCAGGCAAAAGACAATATGATGAAGGCGTTGCCGGAACTGGGTCCTGAAGATATTGAAACCAATCTGCGCAAATGTTTTGAAAATTTCGGAATTTTCGGTGTTGAGGTGTTAAGACTTGATTTGTCAGCGTCCGGCGCGGACTCTGTTCGTAACCATATTGATATTTCAGGAGAGAATTTTCTTCAAGAAGCTTTGAGTCTCAACAGGGGAGCTATCTTGCTGACGGGGCATTTGGGGTTCTGGGAACTGGGTGCCTCCATCCCGACGGAACTGGGAGTTCCCGTTGATATTGTTGCCAAGCCATTAAAAAATCCGTTATCCGATGCTTACTTTGAAAAAATCAGAAAGAAATTTGGTGCCAATATCCTTTCCAGTCGGAAAGGTGCGAAACGGATTCTGAAATCTTTACGTGCAAAAAGGAGTGTTGGGGTTTTGCTTGACCAGCATATTTCTCCTCCGGGCTCAGTGGCGACGGATTTTTTTGGCCGCAAGGCTTATACGACGACAGCCATAGCGAATCTGGCGATGAAATATCAGGTCCCGGTGGTGCCGATATTCTGCTTACGAAAACCGGATGACCGCTATGAAGTCTGGATTGAGCCGATGCTTTTGCTGACGGATGATAACGGACAGAATGCCGAAAGCAATACCCAACTTTTAACAAATATTATTGAAGCCGCAATTCGTCGTGATGTGAGCCAATGGTTCTGGATGCATAAACGCTGGCGGGTGAAAAAAAGACAAGTTGAAGGGGATCCAAGTGAGTAAAGAATTACAACGAGAAATAGCCAAACGTCGCACTTTTGGCATCATCAGTCATCCGGATGCCGGGAAAACCACCCTGACCGAAAAATTATTGTTGTTTGGCGGGGCAATTCAGATGGCCGGAACGGTCAAAGCGCGCAAATCGGACCGTCATGCGACCAGCGATTGGATGAGTATTGAGAAAGAACGGGGAATTTCAGTTTCGTCATCGGTGATGAAATTTAATTATCGTGATTTTGAAATTAACCTCCTCGATACACCGGGTCACCAGGATTTTTCTGAAGATACCTATCGGGTTTTGACTGCCGTTGATAGTGCTTTGATGGTGATAGATAGTGCCAAAGGGGTCGAGCCGCAAACAGAAAAACTTATGGAAGTCTGCCGTATGCGTAACACTCCGGTACTCACTTTCATCAACAAACTGGACCGTGAGGGTCTTGAGCCCCTTGAAATTCTTGCCGATATAGAAGACAAACTGCAAATTGAATGCACTCCGCTCTCATGGCCTATCGGGATGGGGAAACGCTTTCGGGGAGTTTACAATCTGTATCGTAAAGAGCTGAATCTGTTTCGACCCGGTGATGATGTCCGCAGCACCAAGACGGTCAAAATTGCTGATTTGAGTGATCCGCAGTTGGACCAGTTGCTGGGAGGCCAAGCTGATGAATTGCGAGAAGATATTGAGCTTTTGGAAGGAGCAGCAAATCCATTCAATAGCGAGGATTATTTGCGTGCCAGTCAGACTCCGGTGTTTTTTGGGAGTGCCATTAATAACTTTGGTGTTCAGGAAATGCTGGATGCTTTTGTTGAGCTGGCTCCAGCTCCGGGATTGCGGGAAACCGTCAGTCGGGTTGTGGAGCCGGATGAACAACAGTTCTCGGGGTTTGTATTTAAAATTCAGGCCAATATGGATCCGGCCCATCGTGACAGAATTGCTTTTTTAAGGATTTGTTCCGGAAAATTTACCCGCGGAATGAAGGTCAAACATCACCGTCTCGGCAAGGAGATTGCCTTGTCCAATGCGACTATTTTCATGGCTCAGGATCGTGCCCATGTCGAGGAAGCTTTTCCCGGTGATATTATCGGGTTGCATAACCATGGGACGATCAAAATAGGTGATACCTTCACCGATGGGGAATCTCTCAAGTTTACCGGAATTCCAAGTTTTGCTCCGGAGCATTTTCGCCGCGTCCGTTTGAAAGACCCGTTGAAGTCGAAACAGCTCCAGAAGGGACTGACTCAGCTGGCAGAAGAAGGGGCGGTGCAGGTCTTTAAACCACTGACCGGAGCTGAATTTATTCTTGGAGCCGTTGGTGTGTTGCAGTTTGATGTGACAATGGAGAGGCTGAAGGCGGAATATAATGTGAGTGCTGTTTATGAGGGAGTGGACTATACCACTGCAAGGTGGGTCGAATGCTCAGACCGGAAACTTTTTGAACAATTTCAGAAAAAGGAGCAGGGACGTCTGGCGCATGATGCCGAAGGGCATTTAACCTATCTGGCTGCAAGTGAATGGCGCTTGGGGCACACAATGGAAGAATGGGAAGGCGTACAATTCTTGAAGTCTCGTGAACATAGCTGATTGATGATAGATACAAAAAAAGTAAACGATAAAAAGGGCTCATTGTGGCCCTTTTTTGTTGTTTGTTAATGTCTCAGTCTGTTATATTTGTTTTTGTTCATTATTTGTGATTTATTTTTTGGATATTTGTATAATGACAGATGTGAAATTGGCAGCATTCAGCAGTTGTTTTAGATGATAGATCCGGTTGCAATTCATGGCTTACATCCGCTATGGGTATTTTAAAGTTGTTTAAATGATGAAAAAAAATCACCACATATCGATTAAAGGCCGATTGAAGCAAATATCGTTGCTTCTTGTCCTGATTTTTTTCTTAATTATTGTTGGTCTTTATTTTGTCTCTCGTCGAGTGCGGACAAGTGTGGATCTTATTGTTGAAAATACTTTACAGGAAACCACTCAAAACCTGAAAAATAGCCGTGATTTCGGATTATTGAATGCCCGATTGAGTGTTTTTGTAAGCACTTTTTATATCAACAATACCTGGTATACAGCCGAGAGCCAAGGCATAGAAAAAGACATTGCTGAATTGTGTCAGGCCGTTTCTAATAACCCTGAGATGGCATCGTTGCTACAACAGCTGCAAGAACAATATCTTGTTTATTTGCAACGACGTGAATGGGTTAATTATCTTCTGTTCTGGCGTTCTGAAGAAGATGAAGACATCGGCGAGCTGTTTCTGCTTTTACAGGAAATTGTCGCTGAAAAAATGATTGCTACCCGATTGGATGGGGGCGATGCGGATTATTTGGAGCAGCTGGTGCTGATGATCTCCAGGTGTCAGACAAGTTTGTCTAAAATAGCAAAAATCAATGCGGAAGAAAATCCGGTACAATTACTCTCCAGTTCGTTTGATTCCCCGATTCCTTTAAAAAAAGAGCTGGCCGATTTAGTCTTACAGCTCAGGTCTTTAAGTATTGCTGAACCGCCGATTGATCGGTTGGGTCGCCATCTGATTGATCATTTTGCTTATTACCAGCACCAGATGCAACAGTACCACAACGAAATGGTTCGACTGGGTGAATTAACTAGGAGACTGGAGCAGTTAGCAGGACAAATTTTAACAACGATGGAGCAGCTTGACTTGGGTACTGCTGCTGCCATGTATGAGTCTCAAAACAAAATCAGCAAGACCGTCATAACAACAGTTGTCTCTGTACAGTTGATTTTGCTGACTTTTTCTATTTTATTCTGGGTTAGCCTGAGAATTTTTTTCAAAAAACATATCCAGATTCCTATGAGTCTGGTGAGTGCCCGATTGGAATCGTTCCAGCAAGGTGACCACGATTCGCCGATGCGCTTAAATCGGCATGATGAATGGGCTGATATTGAAACAGTCTTCAATCTGATGCTTGCAGATCTGGAGAAAGGGTTGTCGGCTTTACAACAATCGGAACAGAATTTTCGCGATATTTTTAATAATTCAAGTGATGGTATTTTTCAGGCCACCGTTTACGGCGAACTGTTCAAGGCGAACCCGGCTTTGGCGGATCTATTGGGCTATAAGGCTTCAAGGGCAGCAGAAACGGCACCAATGGTGATTGGTCTCAATCTCCACAAGGATATCTATAAACAAGAGGACGATCGTGAACGGTGGCTCAGTTTAATTCATCAACAAGGGGAAGTGGAAAATTTTGAGGTGCAGCTGTTACGCAAAGACGGCAGCAGTTTCTGGGCTTCTGTAAACGGCCACCTGGTTCGTGACCCTATGGGGAATGTCTCCTGTATCGAAGGGACTGTAAGAGACATATCGGTGCAGCGAGAAGCACAAGAGGCCCTTCAGCAATTGCATATCTACCTCCAGAATATCATTGATTCCATGCCTTCAGTATTGATCGGAGTTAATATCAATATGGAGGTCACTCTCTGGAATAAGCGCGCCGAACAGGAAAGCATTTTGACCGCTGATGAGGCGGCAGGCCTGTCCATGGCCGAAGTCTGTCGCCTGTTTGATTCCAAAGCTTATATGCCGAAACTTGTGGAGACCTTGCAGACGCGAAAACCCACCCGGTTACGCAAGGTGAAAAGTCTTAAGAAGACGCAGGACGGCAACAGTCGCTTCTTTGATATCCTTATCTATCCACTGTCTTTGACAGAAGTCAGTGGAGCGGTTATCTATATGGACGATGTCACCGATCTGTTACGTTTGGAAGAGATGATGGTGCGTTCAGAAAAAATGCAATCCATCGGTGGTTTGGCCGCCGGGCTTGCGCATGAAATCAATAATCCCCTGGCTGTTATTCTGCAGAACGCCCAGGTTGTGTCACGACGTTTATCTCCTGAGCTGGATAAAAATCGGGAGACGGCAGAGAGCTTCGGAACAACCATTGAGGTCATCGGTGAATACTTCAAAGTCCGGGGATGTGAAAAAATGCTTCACTCGATTTCTGATGCGGGGCAACGTGCGGCAAAAATAGTTGAAAACCTGCAAAGCTTCAGTCGTCGAGGCGTTTCTAATTTTATTCCCTGTGTTCTTTCGGATTTACTGGAACGGATGGTTGAACTTGCGGCCAGCGATTATGATATGCGCCATCTGTTTGATTTCAAGAAGATCAGCATTGTGCGCGAATATCAGGCTGTTCCGGATGTGTGTTGCGAGGCGAGTCAGATCCAGCAGGTGTTTCTCAGTTTGCTGAAAAATGCTGCGCAGGTATTAAGCTGCGATATAGAAGAACCAAAAATAACTCTGCGAATCTTCCCTTATGGGAAAAAACATATTTCCATGCAAATTGAAGATAATGGTGCCGGCATGGAGGCTGACGTTGCTGCGAAAATCTTTGACCCCTTCTACACCACCCGGGAAGTTGGTCAAGGTGCCGGACTTGGATTGTCCATTGCCTATTTTATTGTCACCCATAACCACAATGGGCGCTTGAGCGTCAGAACAAAGCCAGGCCAGGGAAGCTGTTTTGAGATGATTCTGCCGTTAAAAAATGATGAAGAATTTTTTATTTTTTGAGTCGTTGTTTGCGTCTGAAATCCTGAGAACAAGCTTTATTGCATCGTAACGTTGGAGATGTTCCCGCGCGTGATTTATTTCCATCATCTCTTTTAGATGATTACGGCTGTCCCGTTAAGGACAGTCTTTTTTATTTTATATCGCTTGCAGATCATGCATTAATCTGGTGATAATCAGACCAAAAGATCTCTCTTGGTTTTGAAAGGAAAATCGAAATGAATGGATCATCGAGAATATCAGTCAGAGAATTATTGCAGTCACAACAGCCTGACGCATCTGTTTGTGTGAAAGGCTGGGTGCGTTCAACCCGACGAGGCAAGGGAGTTGCCTTTGTGACCCTGAATGATGGGAGCTGTTTTGCATCTCTGCAAGTTGTCCTGACTCCTGAACTCGAAAATTATGACATTGCTTCCAAAGTTGGAACAGGAGCTTGTCTGGTGGTGAAAGGCGAATTAGTGGCATCGCCGGCGGCAGGACAGGCATGGGAAGTTCTGGCTCAAAGTATTGAAATTGTCGGTGCCGCAGATGAAACCTATCCGTTGCAGAAAAAGCGTCACAGCCTTGAATATCTGCGCTCCATCGCTCATTTGCGACCGCGATCCAACACTTTCGGTGCTGTGTTTCGGATGCGTAGCGCCCTTGCTTTTGCTGTTCATCAGTTTTTTCAGCAGCGAGGCTTTGTTTATGTGCAGACACCCATTATTACCGCAAATGATTGTGAGGGGGCCGGAGAAATGTTTCGGGTGAGTACCTTGGATCCAAGTTGCCCTCCGCAGCAAGATGGTAAAGTCGACTGGTCACAGGATTTCTTTGGTGAGCGTACCGGTCTGACAGTAAGTGGCCAGTTACAAGGGGAACTGTTTGCGACCGCTTTTTCCGATATTTATACTTTTGGACCAACATTCCGGGCGGAAAATTCCAACACGAGCCGCCATGCTGCTGAATTCTGGATGATTGAACCGGAGATTGCCTTTGCAGATCTGCTCGATAACTGTCAACTGGGAGAGGATTTTCTCCGTTATCTGGTTGTCTACGCTCTGGAAAACTGCCAGGAGGATCTTCACTTTTTTGATCAGCGCATTGAAAAAGGGTTGATCGATAAATTGGAATCGCTTGCAAAAGCGCAATTCCACACGATGACCTATACCGAAGCTGTGGAGCAGTTGCAAAAAGCAGATCAGTCTTTCGAATTTCCTGTGACATGGGGGCATGATCTGCAATCCGAGCACGAACGATATCTGACTGAAAAGGTCTTTTCCGCTCCGGTTTTCGTGACTGATTATCCAAAACAGATCAAAGCTTTTTACATGCGTATGAATGATGATGAAAAAACGGTTGCCGCCATGGATCTTCTCGTTCCCCGGGTTGGCGAAATTATTGGTGGTAGTCAGCGGGAAGAGCGTTTAGATGTCCTGCAAACCCGGATGACTGCTCAGGGGATAGCAAGTGGTGACATGGATTGGTATCTGGATATCCGGCGCTGGGGAACTTGCCCTCATGCCGGGTTTGGTCTTGGTTTTGAGCGCTTGTTAATGTATTTGACAGGCATGGAGAATATCCGCGATGTGATCCCTTTTCCACGGACACCGGGACATGCACAGTTCTAATTTAAAGAAGATATTCCCGTCTATTCTGATCATCACCCTGTTGCTCGGTTTCAGCAGTGCAATTGTTTTTGCTGAAGATCCTGCGCAACTGGATCTGCCGGTGCGGATTGGTGGTGATTACAATTATCCCCCCTATGAATATCTGGATCAGGATGGATTGCCTACAGGTTATAACGTTGAGTTGAGCCAGGCTGTAGCCCGGGTGATGGGAATGGAGATCAATATCCAGCTTGGTTCATGGGGGGAAATGCGGCAGGCACTGGAACGGGGGGATGTTGATCTCCTTATGGGGATGGCACACACAAAAGAGCGTTTGGATGAGGTTGAGTTTTCCATTCCCCACGCAAAGGTCCATCAGTCTATCTGGATTCGTGATGACAATAAAACAATTCGATCGATAAAGGATCTGGCCGGTAAAGAAATTATTGTGATGAAAGGGAGCGTGATGCACGATTACATGCTCGATAATGAAATTACCGCTGATCTGTTTATGGTCCAGACCCTTGCCGATGCTTTAAGGTTGCTGGCTTCAGGGCATCATGATTGTGCTCTGGTTGCCAAACTTCCCGGTGAATATCTCCTGACCGATTCGACCTTGAGTCATATTCATCCTATTGCCCGTCCGTTAGTTGCACAGGATTATGGTTTTGCAGTGAAAAAGGGAAACCTGGAGCTGCTGGCACGTTTTAATGAAGGTCTTTCTCTGCTGAAAAAATCCGGGGAATATCGTCAAATCAGAGAAAAGTGGCTTGGGGTTTTACAACCGGAACCCATTTCATGGAAAAATTTTATCCGCTATGGAGCCCTCATCATCGGGCCGTTAATGTTGGTTCTGATCGCATTTGCTCTCTGGTCGTGGACTCTACGGCGACAGGTTTTTTTGAGGACCGCAGAACTGGAGCGAGAGATTGCTGAAAGGATGCGTTCCGCGGAAGAATTACAGATTCGGCAAAAACAGCTTTTGCATGCTGACAAAATGACCTCACTTGGGGTTTTGGTAGCAGGAGTCGCTCATGAAATCAATAATCCCAACGGCTTGATTCAACTGAGCTTGCCGCAGCTAAGAAAGGCTCATCAGAGTATAGAGCCGATACTGGAGAGTTATTATCGGCAACATGGCGATTTTAAACTGGGGTGGTTTGATTATTCGCGTATGCGGCAGGAAATTCCGAAAATGTTGGAGGAGATGCTTGAAAGTTCCAACCGGATCAAGCGGATTGTTGAAGATCTGAAAGATTTTGCCCGCCGGAATGACTCCGGTTTGGATGATATGGTTGATTTGAATGACATCATCCGTTCTGCATTGCGACTGGTGGATAATGCGCTGCGCAAAGCGACCCGACATTTTCAAGCGGATTATGCTTCTGATCTGCCATGTTTCCGTGGCAATGGCCATCGCATCGAGCAGGTTGTTGTGAATCTGATTTTGAATGCCTGTCAGGCTTTAACCTCCGTCGATCAGGCCATTGAGCTGCGCACTTATGAACAACAGGACGACAATATGGTGGTTCTTGAGGTCCGGGACCAGGGGTGTGGACTGGATGAAGATACTTTACGGCGGATAACGGATCCTTTTTTCACGACGAAAAGAGAGACTGGTGGAACCGGTCTGGGACTGTCAGTGTCCGAAGGTATCGTCAAAGATCATCTTGGCCGGCTGGAGTTTTCTTCTCAGCCGGGGCAGGGGATGGTCGTGAGATTGTTGCTGCCGATTTATGAGGAGAGGCGCTGATGGAAAAGAACCTGTTTCCTTCTTTCGGGGTGTTATTGGTTGATGATGAGCAACCTTGGTTGAGGAGCTTGAGTTTGACTCTGGAGGGGCCGGGAGGTATTACCAATCTGTTGCAATGTAGCGACAGCCGGGAGGTGATGACACTTCTTGGTCAAAACGATATTGGTCTGGTTCTTCTTGACCTGACCATGCCTCATCTCTCGGGCGATGAGTTGTTGGAGCAGATCGTCGCTGAATATCCGCAGGTTCGCGTGATCATCCTCAGTGGTATGAATCAGTTGGAAACGGCTGTGAGTTGTATGCGTGCCGGCGCTTTTGATTATTTTGTCAAGACCGTTGATGAGGAACGTCTGGTGGATGGCGTCCGGCGTGCTATACGGATGATCGAATTAGAATCAGAGAACCGCGCTATCCGCAGACGTTTTTTCCATGATCAGCTTGATAATCCTGAAGTGTTTGCCTCTATTGTGACCAATAACGCTGCGATGAGGGCGAGATTTCAATATCTGGAAGCGGTGGCTCCCAGTAACCAGCCCATCTTGATCACAGGAGAAAGTGGCGTCGGCAAAGAACTGGTCGCCCAGGCGGTTCATGCCCTGAGCAGTAAAAAAGGGTCACTGGTTTCGATCAACGTCGCTGGACTTGATGATAACGTTTTTGCTGATACCCTGTTCGGGCATGTTCGTGGGGCTTTTACCGGTGCCGAAAACATACGGAAAGGAATGATTGAGACCGCAGCAGGGGGGACTTTGTTCCTTGATGAAATTGGCGACCTCAGTTCGGCATCGCAGGTTAAATTGTTACGTCTTTTGCAGAATGGGGAATATTATCCACTCGGGAGTGATCAACCGAAGCAGATGACTGCCCGGGTGGTTGTTGCTACTCATGCTGATCTGGACGAAAAAATGGCGGCAGGAATGTTTCGCCGTGATCTCTATTATCGTCTCTATTCACATCATATTCACTTGCCCTCTTTACGAGAGAGAAAAGATGATCTTCCTTTGTTGCTGGATCATTTTTTGACCGAAGCATCCTTAAAATTAGGGAAAAAGAAACCGACTCCCCCCAAGGAATTAGTGGCTTTGTTGTCAACATACAGTTTCCCTGGAAATATTCGCGAACTGGAAGCGATGATTTACGATGCAGTCAGTCAACACAATCAAAAAATCCTATCGATGAAAAGTTTCCTGTCACGCATTGAGACACAAACGGATCATCTTCCGAACGAACAGGACCTCTCAGTGGTCAATCCATTTGCAAGCCTGAATGACCTGCCGACTTTGCAACAGGCTGGAAAATTACTGATTGATGAGGCCATGAAGCGTTCTACGGGAAATCAAAGTATTGCCGCACGGCTGTTGGGGATTTCCCAACCAGCTTTGAGCAAACGGCTAAAATAGATTTCCAACCCCGAAACCTTATAACTTTTATTATGGCTATTCTTTAGGTTATTTTTTTTAACATTCTGAAATTTATGAGATTTCTGAATTTAGTGGAGCTCTTGCCTGTATTTGGTTATAGGGAGTTCTGTGTGGAGTCTTTTCCTTCTCCTGTAAAACAGATCTGTAGAAGCCATGATTTTACAGCATATAACCATTTATTTCAGAATGGTGGTATCTTCCTTGCTAGTAGTAGGTGTTTGTATCAAGTTTAATGAGTTTTACTCACAACAGCCCACATTGGGTGGGCAGAACCAATTCTTTTTTGAGGAGGAGTCCCAATGAAAAAAATGTTTATGTTTCTGTTGGCTTTTGCTGTCGCTGCGAGTTTTGTTCCTGTCAGCCAGGCTGAAGCTGTTGAAAATCAATTTGTTACAATCGGTACCGGTGGGGTTACTGGTGTTTACTATCCAACGGGTGGCGCAATCTGCCGGTTGGTGAACAAAACCAGGAAAGAGCATGGAATTCGTTGTTCTGTTGAGAGCACCGGTGGATCAGTTTACAATCTCAACACGATTGCCGCCGGCGAGTTGGACATGGGTGTTGCCCAGTCTGACTGGCAATATCATGCTTATCATGGAACCAGCAAGTTTGCCGATCAAGGTCCGAACAAAGATCTGCGCGCTGTTTTTTCTGTTCACCCTGAGCCCTTCACTGTTGTTGCCCGAAAAGATTCCGGGATCAAAAACTTTGTCGACCTTAAAGGCAAGCGTGTCAATATCGGAAACCCCGGTTCTGGTCAACGTGGAACCATTGAAGTTGTTATGGACGCTTATGGCTGGACCATGGATGATTTCAAACTCGCATCCGAATTGAAATCATCTGAGCAGGCAGCTGCATTGTGTGATAATAAAGTTGATGCCATGGTTTTTGTTGTTGGCCATCCAAGTGGCTCAATCAAGGAAGCTACAACCTCTTGTGACTCAGTTCTGGTCAATGTCAGTGGTCCTAAAATTGACAAAATTATTGCAGATAACTCCTACTACCGCACAGCTACAATCCCTGGCGGAATGTATCGTGGTACCGACGAAGACACCAAAACCTTCGGTGTCGGCGCGACCTTTGTTTCTTCAGCCAAGGTGCCTGAAGATGTGATCTACAATGTTGTTAAAGCTGTTTTTGAAAACTTTGAAGATTTCCAGAAGCTACATCCTGCTTTTGCTAATCTGAAAAAAGAAGAAATGATCAAAGATGGTCTTTCTGCTCCGCTGCATGCCGGTGCAATCAAGTATTACAAAGAAGCTGGTTTGATGTAAGTGGCTGTTTGACTCACATTTGAAAAGTGCACCGCAAAACGCGGTGCACTTTTTTTACTTATGTCAATGTGGAAAAATTGAGAGTTTTGATAATCTGAAATATAACTTATTTAAATAAAAGCACAGTATCTTTTTCATACCGAAGGACAGAATGCCATGACCAAGACGAACGATAGTACGACCACAGAAGAAGAATTGGCAGCCGATCTTAAGCTTGCCGAAGAACTAGCCAATTCAGAAGCTGGAGCCCGTAATCCGACTGGTGCTTTTTCGAAAAAAGTTCTTTATTTCGTTCCCTTGATCTGGACCCTGTTTCAGCTTTGGTATGCTTCTCCGCTGCCGTTTATTTTTAATTTTTTTGTCATCAATGATACGGAAGCGCGGGCTATCCATCTGGCATTTGCAATTTTTCTCTCATTTACCGCTTTTCCAACACTGAAGAAATCTCCTAAAACCTATATACCGGTACAAGACTGGATTGTTGGACTGGTTGGTGCTTTTTGCTCGGCATATCTTTATATTTTTTACAATTCTCTTGCTGATCGTCCCGGAAACCCTTCGCAGATGGATTTGATCGTCTCTGTTATTGGGCTGATTCTATTGCTAGAAGCGACCCGGCGTGCACTTGGCCCACCATTGATGGTCGTTGCAACAGTTTTTATCTCTTATACTTTTGGTGGTCAATATATGCCGGACGTGATTGCCCATAAGGGTGCAAGTCTGGCAAAGGGGATGTCTCACTATTGGTTGGGAACTGAAGGGGTCTTTGGTGTGGCTTTGGGTGTCTCCACCGGAATGGTGTTCATGTTTGTCCTTTTTGGTGCGCTGCTTGAATCGGCTGGTGCGGGAAACTATTTTATCCGCACTGCCTTCGCGGCGCTGGGCCATCTGAAAGGGGGGCCGGCTAAAGCTGCTGTCGTTTCTTCCGGCTTGACCGGACTGGTATCGGGGTCATCGATCGCCAATGTTGTTACGACCGGAACTTTTACCATCCCGTTAATGAAGAAAGTTGGTTTTAAAGCTGAAAAAGCCGGCGCAATCGAGGTCGCCTGCTCAACAAATGGCCAGCTTATGCCTCCTGTTATGGGCGCTGCGGCCTTCCTGATGGTTGAGTATGTCGGTATTAATTATATCGATGTCATCAAACATGCATTTTTGCCTGCGATTATCTCATATATCGCTCTGGTCTACATCGTCCATCTCGAGGCCTGTAAAATGGGCCTGGAGGGGATGAAAAAGCCCATTGTTAAAACTGCTTCTCAACGGCTGATCTCATTTGTTTTTACCATTCTGACCCTGATTATTATCGGTGGGGTGACCTACTATGGGTTAGGTTGGATTAAAGTTGTTGGCGGTGCAGCGACGATTTATATTGTTTCTGTTCTGTTGTTGGCGGCCTATCTGCTTCTGCTCTGGTTGGCCTGTCGGGTTCCGGAGTTGGAGCATACGACAGAAATCAATGAACTGCCGCCTTTAGGTCCCACTGCCCAGGCAGGCTATTACTTCCTGCTCCCGGTCGTGGTACTGATGTGGTGCCTGACCGTTGAGCGCCTTTCCCCGGCTTTGTCTGCTTACTGGGCAACCGTGTTGATGATTTTTATTGTTGTAACACAGCGCCCGATTAAAGGTTTTTTCCGCAAGACTCAAGGAGAGTACTTTTCGGTTAGATCCGGTTTTGCCGACCTGATTAACGGCATGGTTGCCGGCGCCCGAAATATGATCGGTATTGGTGTGGCGACTTCGGCAGCCGGTATTGTTGTCGGTACCGTGACCTTGACGGGAATCGGGCTGGTGATGACTGAGTTTGTTGAATTTATCTCCGGTGGTAACCTGATGATGATCTTGCTGTTTACTGCAATTATCAGCTTGATCCTCGGTATGGGATTGCCGACCACGGCCAACTATATTGTTGTGTCTACACTGATGGCACCTGTTATCGTTGATCTTGGTGCTCAAAACGGTCTTATTGTCCCTTTGATTGCCGTTCACCTGTTTGTTTTCTACTTTGGTATCCTGGCGGATGATACGCCGCCGGTTGGACTGGCAGCTTTTGCTGCTGCCGGCATATCGGGCGGTGATCCGATAAAAACCGGTATCCAGGGTTTTACCTATGATATTCGTACCGCAATTTTACCTTTCATGTTTATTTTCAATACGCAGTTGCTGCTGATCGGAATTGATCACTGGTATCACCTGCTGATCACAGTTGTTGGTGCGGTGCTGGCGATGCTGGCCTTTGCGGCAGCAACCCAGGGTTTCTGGCTGGTTAAAAATCGTATTTGGGAGACTGCAGCTTTGCTTGTGATCGCTTTGCTGTTGTTCCGACCCGGTATCGTCTGGGACCGGATTTTCCCGCCATTGATTGAAGAGCCGGCGGCACAACTTGAGGAGTATGTTGCCGATATGGATCCCGATTCATCTTTACGGCTTGTCCTTAAAGGTGAAAAAATGAGTGGCAAGGAATTTACCAAAGTCATCATGTTGAAGATTGGTGACGAAGCAACAGGTGCCGAACGTATGGCCGGGGTTGGTTTTGAAACCCGCAATGAAGAAGGCCGCATTTTTATCGATAATGTTGTCTTCTCAAGTGCCGCAGAGAAAGCAGGGGTTGATTTTGATCAGGAAATCCTGAACCTTCAGGTTCCAACCCACAGGTTACCCAAAGAGCTGGTTTATATTCCGACCCTTGGCTTATATGCCCTGCTGTTTTTACTGCAGTTCCGACGTAGGAAAAAGCAACAGCCTGCGGTGATTTCTGCTTGATCAATGCGGTCTGAGAGTCTCTTCTGCAAAGCCAATCTGGTCAGAGCGGAAGAGTTATATTGAATAACAAGTTGATAAAAGGAGGCCGCTATGAGTTTTCAAATTAATAAAATTCTTGTTGCTAAAGATTTGAGCAAAGAATCATCAAAGGTTATTCGCTACGCATTGGAGTTAGGTTGTAAGTTTCATGCACAGGTGCATGTTTTACACGTTATGCCAACGGTTGACTCTTCAGTTTTAAACCGGGTGGCCTTAACTATGGGAGCAGATAACCTGGCAAAGTTTAATGCCATGAATGAGGCCGAACTGGCTGAAAAGACCCGTATACAATTGGATGAGATTATCAAAACGGAGAGCGAACTTATGGAGGAGGATATTCTCCATCCTCCGAAGATTGAAGTGCATCATGGTGACCCGGCCCCGATGATTCTTGCTGTTGCTGATCGTCTGGATGTTGATATGGTTGTTCTGGGCAGTCACAGTAAAGGAAAGCTGCACTACGCTTTTCTGGGGAGTGTCGCGGAAAAGGTGCTCAGGAAGACACACCGTACGGTGACGATTGTTCCACCGCAAATAGGCCGGTAGATTCTTTGAAAATCTGAGTGTGAAATTGAGCCCCGCTGATAAAAATATCAGCGGGGTTTTTACTTTAAATTCATTATTTAATTGACAGTTTCACCAGAGGATGTAAATATCCGACTGATTTAGTCATGTATCATATCAACCCAATTGAGGAGAAATATTATGAGCGATTATCAAAAACGTGAAGCTGCCGTACTATTCAAAGGTAACCCCGCCACTTTACTCGGGCCAGAAGTTAAAGTCGGGGATGTTGCCCCTGATTTCCGTGTTGTCGACAATGGTTTGCAACCGGTTACTTTGGCGACGGATGCAGGTAAGATACGACTGATTACAGTTGTTCCCTCCCTGGATACTCCGGTGTGTGATGCTATGACCCGTCACTTTAACCAGGATGTGTCTTCATTGCCAGACAGTGTTGCTGTTTATACGATCAGTGTTGATCTTCCTTTTGCTCAAAAGCGTTGGTGTGGCAATGCGGGCATTGACAAGGTTCAGACCCTTTCAGATTACCAGGATCGTTCTTTTGGATTGAATTACGGATTGCTGTTGGAGGGGTTAAAATTGTTGGCACGGGCTGTCTATGTTATTGATGAGAATGATAAGGTTGTTTATGTTGAGCTGGTTCCGGAAGTGACCGCAGAGCCGAACTACACTGCAGCGCTTGAAGCAGTAAAAAAGCTGCTTTAGAATCAGGAAAACCGGGGCTGTAGGTGTTCAGGAAGCTGTATTTGACCTGATTGCCTACAGCCTTTTTCGCACGGGTTTCTAGTATGGTCGACGAGCATCGGTCGATATTTTTGTTTCTCCGGTCGTTCTTTCAACCGGATAGCGCAATTTTGTAACCAGCTCCTGAATCTCTTGCGGAGGTTCCGGGGTGATTTTGGAAACGAAATACATCAGCACGAAATTGATAATCATGCCGACAGTTCCAATCCCTTCTGGAGAGATACCAAACCACCAATTCTCCGGTCTGTTGGCTCCGGGGTTGAGAAATTTAAAATAAACAATATAGCCCGTTGTAAAACTGATACCGGCTATCATTCCGGTCATTGCACCATAGACATTTGTCTTCTTGGTGAAAATACCCATAATGATCGCAGGGAAAAAAGAGGCGGCGGCGAGACCGAAAGCAAACGCCACAACTTGAGCGACAAAACCCGGGGGAAATATTCCAAACAGTCCGGCAATAACCACAGCTCCTGCTGCACCGCAACGGGCCCACAACAATTCCCCTTTCTCAGACATGCTGGGCATCAGCACCCCTTTCATCAGGTCGTGGGAGATAGAGGCGGAGATAACCAGCAATAACCCGGCCGCCGTCGACAGTGCGGCGGCTAACCCTCCGGCAGCAACCAGCGCAATAACCCAGTTGGGAAGACGAGCAATTTCAGGGTTGGCCAGCACCATGATATCTCGATCAATATAGACTTCATTGGGATCAGCAGTGACCAGATTGGAAACCATGGCTTGGCCGAAAGAACCCTCTTGCCCCGTGTATTTAGGCTTGCCGGTGAAAGCTTGTCCCGGACCATACTGCATGACGCCATCACTATTTTTGTCGACCCAGGCAATTAATCCGGTTTCTTCCCAGTTTTTGAACCACTGCGGAGCGTGATCATATCTGACATTATGAACAGTTTTGATGAAGTTGGTTCGTGCAAAGGCTGCTACAGCTGGTGCTGCGGTATAGAGAAGGACGATAAAAAACAGAGCCCATCCTGCAGAGGCGCGGGCATCTCTTATCTTGGGAACAGTAAAAAAACGAATGATGACATGGGGCAGTCCGGCAGTCCCGACCATGAGAGCTATGACGATGAAAAACAGGTCTATCTTGGGTCTGACTCCGGAAGTGTATTCACTAAAACCCAGGTCTTTGTGAAGGCCATTCAGAACTTCAAGGAGATATTTCCCCTGGGTTGATGGATCACTGAGAATCTCTGCTCCACCTGCACTGATGGTACTCCCAAAGCCGAAAGCAGGAATGGGGTTGTTGGTTAACATGATGGAGATATAAATCGCCGGAATCATGTAGGCAACAATCAGCACACAATATTGAGCCACCTGTGTATAGGTGACTCCTTTCATTCCTCCCAGAACAGCATAGAAGAAAACAATGCACATACCGATAACAACGCCGGTATTGATTGGAACATTGAGAAATCGGGAAAAAACAACACCAACACCCCGGACCTGTCCGGCAACATAGGTGAAAGAGATAAAAATGGCGCAGATCAGTGAGATAATCCGGGCACTTTGGGAGTAGTAACGGTCACCGATAAACTCGGGAACAGTAAATTTTCCGTATTTTCTCAAATAGGGAGCCAGGAGCATGGCAAGTAATACATAGCCTCCGGTCCAGCCCATAAGATACATGGAGCCATCGCGCCCCATGAAAGAAATAAGTCCTGCCATTGAAATAAATGATGCGGCAGACATCCAGTCGGCTCCAGTTGCCATGCCGTTTAAAACCGGATGGATGGTCCGTTCTGCAGTATAGAAAGCACCGGTAGAGACTGCCCGGGCACGAATGGCAACGAGGATGTAAATTAAGAAAGTGACACCAACAAGGACCCATGTCCACGTCGTAATACTCATGGTTGAATGTCCCCTTGATGCTGTTTGGGTGTTATTTTCTTCTCAGGGTCTGGAGTCATATCTGTATGAAAAATCCTGCACACCATGACAAAAACATTAATCTTCAAAAACGTTATATTTGCGGTCTAATTTATTCATCAGCAGGACGTAAGCAACAATCAGAATACAGAAGATAACTTCTGCACCCTGATTGGCAAACCAAAAACCCAAAGGGAAGCCAAAGAGTTTTATCTTGTCCAGCTGGTCCACGAGAACAATGCTAAAAAGATAGGAAACGGTAAACCAGAGGGATAACAGAATGGCGATATATTTAAGATTCTGTTTCCAGTAATCTTGTAATTCTTGTTTTCTTGCCATATACCCCCCTGTAACAATTAGACAGGTCTTTATCCAGCAGAACCCCTTTATTCTAGCCAAAACCGAATTTTTCGCAATCAATTAATTGAGGGCGATGCTGTTATGTTCTCAATAGCCTGATTTCAATTCTTCAGCCAGGACTAGCCCACAATTTTAGAAAAATGTCTTTTGGTTGAGTCCTGTAATTTACTGGCAACCCGGAAGGCTTCTTTGAGTAGATCCTGTTCATTTTTTGTTAACGCGTAGGGATCCAGATAGTGGGTTGGAAATTGACCTTGTTCTGTCATCGCAATTTCGTTGCGCAGGCGCAGGAAAGTGAATGCTTCGAATGCCGCTTTGATATGGTCAGCCGTTTCAAGGTTGAAGACCTTGAGCTTAACCAACTGGTCAATTCTTTCTGTGGTCGTTATGGCTTCGACCTGTTTTTCCAGGAGGAACATCCGCACACAGTCGACAATGAAGATGCTTCCTGCCTGCTTGATGGAAAGTTTTCCTTTGTGTTTTTTGTCTTTTTCAAGTGAAAATCTGCCGATCAGGCTCAGTGGAACCTTGTGTTTGAAATCAAGTTCCATCATGTGATAGAGGAAAATGGGATGATTCCTGATCTCAGTGAAAACGATTTCACGCAAGTCCTGACATAGAGAAGCATCGCCGACGATGGGCATAAAATCTAAAAAGATTGAAGAGTAGCGGACTTTCTGGGCTTCTGGCACCCTTATCCAGTCGCAGACCCGTGCTTGCCAATCCTTTAAACGTCCTCGCCATAATGGATTGTTGACCATGACGTTTCCATCGCAGCGGGGGTAGCCGATGCGAGCGAGAGCTGCGACCAGTTTTTCCGCAAAGGGAACAAAGAAAGCGTCAACTTCTTCAATTTTTTCATCGGGGAAGTCTTCATAGATAAAACCATTATCCTGATCCGGCCCCAGAAGCATTTCTTTACGACCACCGCTGCCCATAATGATGAAGCAGAAACGGATGTCCGGCTGTACTTTTCCATGCCGTTTCATTTCATCAAGGACAATGTCGTGACAACGTTGAATAATCCGATGATGAATGTAAGAAATGATCTCCATGGTTTCAATGTGTGAACGGTTCTCACTTAACAGCGCTCGAGCAACTTTGACGATTTCTTCATGGGCAAAAATTAAATCTTCGACGGTTCGAGCTTTACTGACATTGCCGATAAGAAGCATCGATTTTTGACTGCGGAACTTCATTAAATCCTGCAGCGAAACAATACCGACGATTTCTTCCCGATCCAGTATCGGCATATGCTTGATTTTATGCCCCATCATGAATGTTGTCGCTTCATACATGAAAGTTTCGGGAGCCATCGTATAAGGATTTGGAGTCATAACGGCTCCGGCTCTTGCTGTCTGACAATCTGAAGATTCCCGGGCGAGAACTTTAGCCACCAGGTCATGCTCAGTGACGATGCCGGCCAACTGGTTATTTTCTTCGCATACCAACATGGCACTGATGCCACGTTGAATCATTTTTCTGGCAATATCCCGGACGGGTGTATCAGCGGTGCATGTTTCTACTTTTGTTGACATGATTTCTGAAAGCCTTTTTTTAAAGGGATAGGCTTCCATTTGTGCCAAGGTGTTTTGGGCATGGTCACTGACCATGTCGGAATAGAGATTGCGCACGCGTGAATAAATAGCTTTATTGAAAAAATCAGTGATGTGGGGATAGTTTTCAGTGATTTTGCTGAGTAAAGGTTCCGGAATGAGGTAGCACACACTTTCTTTGGCCGCCCGCGCTCCTGCGGAATAGCCTTCAGTGGTAAAGATTGGAGTGCCACCGAAAAAGGCCCCTTCTTTACGATAGTCGACAATCATTTCGACACCACCGGGAGTCTGGACAATGATTTCAACCAGCCCTGATTTGATAATATATAAAAATCCGGTGGGTTCACTGTGTTGATGGAAGATATGGGTTTGGGCAGGAAATGTTCTGGTCTCCGCAGATTGATTCAGTTCAGTGAAAATTTCTTCTGGCAGCTGATTAAAAGGTTCCGTTTCGCGTAGAGTTTTGATGAGCCCCATAGGATGCATTCCTGTCTAGCTTGAAATTAAAGAAAAAATTTTCAACGAAAAAGGCTTCCGTGAGAAAGCCTTAAGTGATGCAGATGAGAATATCATAGCCAAGGTGTAGAGAGGAAGGGGTTGTTTTCTAAGCGTTTCTAGCCATTGACCGGATCTTTTTTCTTACCGAATTTGATGGGATGTGCTTGGAACCGGATAATCAGGTCGGCAATGATTTTTCCCCAGATGGTCATCCCTGCTATTGCGCTCCAGGTTTCGTAACTCTGGAAAGGACCGATCAGAATACCAGTGGAAATCCAGAAAGGGACTCCTATAATAATCCAGCTGACGATCCCGCCACAAACGAGATTGAGCAAGCCGACAAAGGGTGCCCATTTTTTCGGGTTTGCCGGTGGCAGACCATGTTTCGTGGCAACTTCAGAATAGTTTTTCTTGATGAAGATGCGCCAGGCCCGTCGAAACCAGAAAAAAGCCATGGGGAACAGGGCAAGAAAAAGTAGCCAAGTCAGTATCACACCAATATCAAAAACCATGTTTAACTCCTGCGTAAGCAATATTTCAAAGAGAAACTTCTTTTACCTGAGGTTGATAGGTCAAGCAAGAATATTTTTGCCGCAAATGATTTAGCGAAATTCATAAGCTGTTTAAAAAAGCCCCACCAGCAGGACTGGTGGGGCATAATAATCAGGCATAATGCACTGATTGCATTAAACTACTGATTCTTAGTGAGCTCCGTCAACAGCTTTGGAACCACGTGGAATCCGTACGTCTTCAACCATCTGAGCGATATCGTCAGGTACTGGAGGAGTCATGTTCTTGACGGCAAAAGCAACGGCAAAGTTAACAATCGCTCCGATAGCACCGAAAGCGTTTGGAGAAATGCCGAAGAAGAAGTTCGCTTTACCACCAAACAGGCCAAGGAACTCGGTTCCTTTGATAAAGAAGATACCTTTATGGGCAAAAACATAGAGCATGGTGATGCCAAGACCAGACAGCATACCGGAAATGGCGCCTTGCTTGTTCATGGTTTTACTGAAGATACCCATCATCAGACATGGGAAGATTGAGCTGGCAGCCAGACCAAAGGCAATAGCAACGGTACCGGCGGCAAAACCCGGAGGATTCAGTCCCAGATAACCGGCAACAACAATCGAACAAGCCATAGCGATTTTACCAGCGAGGAGTTCCTGACCTTCCGTCATATCTCTGAACCAGATATTCTTGAACAAGTCATGTGAGATAGCCGAAGAAATTGCCAGAAGCAGACCGGCAGCTGTTGACAACGCAGCAGCAAGACCACCGGCAGCAACCAGGGCAATAACCCAGTTTGGCAGTAGCGCAATTTCAGGGTTCGCAAGAACCATGATATCGCGGTTAACTGACAGTTCATTGCCTTTCCAGCCGGCTGCAGCAACTTTGGCCTGGAACTCAGCGTCCTTGGACTTTTCATTGTAATATTGGATCCGGCCATCACCATTTTTGTCTTCAAATTTCAACAGGCCGGTCACTTCCCAGCGATTCATCCAGGCAGGACGAGTTTCGTAGATAATACTGCTTTCCGGTGCAAACAGATCCCCATTATCTTCAAGGACTGCGGTATTAACAGTTGCATGCAGGTTCAAGCGAGCCATGGCTGCAACAGCAGGAGCTGTGGTGTAAAGAAGGGCGATGAAAATCAGAGCCCAACCAGCTGAATAACGTGCATCCTTAACCGTAGCAACGGTAAAGAAGCGCATGATAACGTGTGGCAGACCGGCAGTACCAATCATCAATGATACCGTGTAAACAAACATGTTGAGCATGCTGCCTGGGAGCTGGGTGGTGTACTTGCCAAACCCGAGGCCGGTAACAACCTGATCCAGTTTTCCAAGTAAGCTCATATCAGAACCAACAAAGCCTGAACCCAGACCCAGTTGTGGAATAGGATTGCCGGTCAGATGCATGGAGATAAAGATTGCCGGAACGGTGTAGGCAAGGATGAGAACACAATACTGAGCAACCTGAGTGTAAGTAATTCCTTTCATTCCACCAAAGACGGCATACAGGAAAACAATTCCCATACCAATGTAGACACCCATGGCGTTGGAAACACCCAGGAAGCGGGAGAAGGCAACACCAACACCGGTCATCTGACCGATGATGTAAGTGAGGGACGCTGCCAGAAGACAGAGAACCGCCACAAGGCTGGCGCCTCTGGAGTAGTAACGGGTGGAAACGAAAGCCGGTACGGTATACTTACCAAACTTACGCAGATAGGGTGCCAACAGCATGGCCAGAAGGACATAACCACCTGTCCAGCCCATC
Source organism: uncultured Desulfuromusa sp. (assembly GCF_963675815.1). Lineage (NCBI taxonomy): Bacteria > Pseudomonadati > Thermodesulfobacteriota > Desulfuromonadia > Desulfuromonadales > Geopsychrobacteraceae > Desulfuromusa > uncultured Desulfuromusa sp. The sequence continues at coordinate 315,431 of NZ_OY776574.1, read as the reverse complement.
AGGAATAACGCACCACCATAGCCCATATTGGCAATCAATCCGGCCATGGAGATAAAGGAAGCTGCCGACATCCAGTCAGCGCCGATTGCCATACCGTTGACAACTGGTCCTACGTTACCACCAGCAGAATAAAATTCACTTGTGCTTCCCGCGCGAGCCCACACTGCAATGCCGATGTAGATGGCAAAGGTGAGACCGACGACGAGATATGTCATAGCTTGTAATCCCATAATTCTAGTTCCTCCCTAGTCTTCGTGAACGTCGTATTTTTCGTCGAGTTTTCCCATCAGCTTAGCGTAGATGAAAATCATCGCGATAAAACAATACATAGCCCCTTGATGAGCGAACCAGAACCCGAGTGGGTAGCCGCCGAGTGAAATACTGTTGAGCGCTGGAGCAAACAGGATTCCACAACCATAAGAAACAAGAAACCAGACAATCAGAATATTTCTGACCAAGGCTAATGTTTCTTTCCAATAAGCTTTACTGCTGTTGTCAGTCATAAAAAATTCCTCCTCACAAAAAGATGGATGTTACCCCCTAAAACTTAGGACTTAATTGAGACTTTAGAGCGAATGAGCTGCTCTGGGTATGACCGTTCTTTAAGCTTGCCTCCTTTCAAAATTAACTAAAACTGGTTATGGTCTAAGGGTGAAAACTTGGTGCGACAAAGCAATCCGGTTAATCCGGTTTTTATCGTAAACTCTCAAGGAATACTCCTGGGAGTATAAGCGTTATGGCCCAGTTGCGCTGAAATCATTTCTCCTGCTGCTTTTAATGCCGGTGCCAGTTCTTTGTTGATGCGATTTTCATCCGTGCGGAAACTTGGTGCAATCAATGCCAGACAACCCGTCAGGATCTTACCGGACTTGAATAGTGGAACCGCGATACAAGTACTCCCTTCACCGATACCGTTGTTGTCGATGCAGTAGCCCTGCTTGCGGCAGTGGGAAATTTCGTTCAGCAATTCGGGGTGGTCCGTTGTAAGTGGCTGGTTGGTTTCATCAAATGTCAGAAAAATTTTACCGGCGGCACATTCCTCTAAAGGAAAGCGCTGGCTGGTCAAAGGGATGACCTTCACTTTCTGGTCGTTGTCCAGCATTTCCAAAAAAAGCGCCTCGCGATCTCTTTGAACGACCAGATAAACAGTTTCATTACACTGACGTACCAATTGAGCCATGGCGGGTCTGGCTTTTCGAAGTAGAGTCATTTTGGAGAGCAGCTTCTGGCTGACCTCAAATGCGGCCAGTCCGAGCTGATACTCGCCACTGAGATTACCTCGCTCGACATAACCGTGGTTTTCAAAAGTTGCCATCATTCTGAACAGGCTGGCCTTGGTCATATCCAGGCGTTGGCTAAGCTGAGCCAGACTGCAGCTGCTTTCCTCATCAGCGAGTGCTTCAAGGAGGTGCAGGGCATTTTCAACAGACCTGATATTGTAAGAGTCTTTTTCTCTGCCTGGCATTGTGTCCTGAGCCTTTTGGATAAATTTTAAACTGGAGATTCATTTTAGCAACTTTTAATCTTATATGGGCAGTATGATGACGGTACAGTAATACGCTGTTATATAGTTGTCAACACACTTTTTTGTTGATGTCTTATTCTTGTTTTTTATTGATTGGGATTTGTTTTTTTTTATTTACAGTTAACTTATTGAAAATAAAAAGAAATTATTAGAATAATTGTGAGGATATAGTTAATATAACGCTGTTTAAAAAACTTTATAATCGTTTCATTTTTTCGCGACTCAAGGAATTTTTTGTGACTTGTTCCTTTAGGCGTATTTCAGGTCAGTAAATATCTGGCGTTGTCAGCTTTTCTATGGATGTGATTTTTTTGTCTTCATCGATGATAAGATAATTTTTATCAAATATCGTTCTATAAAATTAACAAGGTGTTTGAGGCTGTTTTTTGCCTGTTTAAACTTGCAACCAGATGGATTGTTTATTTTGTTTTTAGGGGGAGTGATTTATGGGGGTGCTTTGCTTGACTTGGCTGAGTCTATAGTGTTAAAAAACTCCATTTTTACAAAGGTTTATAATTCTCATGTATTTCCCATCTCAAACAGAATTTTGTCAATTGGCGACACAGGGAAATCTCATTCCCGTCTTCCGTGAAATTCTTGCGGATATGGAGACTCCGGTCTCGGCCTTTCGTAAGATTGACGATGGAAAAACATCTTTTCTTCTTGAGTCGATTGAGGGAGGAGAGAGGTGGGGACGCTATTCATTTCTCGGCAGTGGGCCCGCCAGGGTCTTTCGCTGCCGGGATGATTTTTTTGAAGTTGTTGATAGCGGGCGTGTTGTCGATTCGGGTCATTGTGGCGATCCTCTGCACAAGCTTCGGGAGTTGATGGCTGAATTCCAACCGGTAGAGATCGATGGTCTGCCGCTTTTCTTTGGCGGAGCGGTTGGTTATCTGGGCTATGATATGGTCCGCTTTGTCGAAGAATTGCCCGACAGCAATCCGCGTCAGATCGGTGGCTGGGACGCCTGCTTTATGTTTACCAAGCGGCTGCTGATATTCGACAATATGCAGCAGAAGGTAAAGCTGGTTTGCAACGTTTATCTGCAAGAAGGGGACGATCCACAACAGGTTTACAGGGATGCGCAGCGGCAGATTGAAGAAATTATTGCGACTTTACGCAGACCGTTGCCCTGGGCAAGCGCACCTGCTGGCGGCGATGGCAAACAGGAGTTGACACCGAACTTTGCCCGTGAAGATTTCAAGGCGGCCGTTGAGCGGTGTAAAGAATATATCCGTGCCGGTGATATTTTTCAGGTGGTCATTTCGCAACGTTTTACCGGCCAGGTGAAAACCGATCCTTTTGATATTTACCGGGCGCTGCGGACGATTAATCCTTCCCCTTATATGTTTTTTCTGCGCTTTGATGACTCGATCGTTGTTGGTGCTTCTCCGGAGGTGCTGGTACGTAAAGAGGGTGATCAGGTTGATGTCAGACCGATTGCCGGCACCTTGCCTCGCGGGAAGACTCCTGCTGAAGATCTGGCCCTGGAGGAACAGCTGCTGGCGGATCCTAAAGAGCGTGCTGAACATATCATGCTTGTTGATCTGGGGCGCAATGACGTCGGTCGTGTTGCCCAGGCGGGTACGGTTGAAGTTAGCGAGTTGATGGTGGTGGAGCGTTATTCCCACGTAATGCATATCGTTTCCAATGTCCGTGGTCAATTACGTCCTGATTTGGATTGCTTCGACGTTTTTCGTGCGGCATTCCCTGCCGGAACCCTGTCAGGGTCGCCCAAAATAAGAGCGATGGAGATCATTGATGAGCTTGAGCCGGTTCGCCGAGAGGTTTACGGAGGGGCTGTCGGTTATTTTTCTTTCAGCGGAAATATGGATCTGGCTATTGCGATTCGGACATTGCAGATAGAAAAGGATAAGTTTTATTTGCAAGCTGGTGCCGGAATTGTCGCAGATTCTGATCCGGAGATGGAATACCAGGAAACATTAAACAAGGCCCGTGGCGTCAAACGAGCCATTGAGATGGCAAACCGTGGTCTTGTATAGTATAGGAAGTCCAGACATATGCTGCTAATGATCGATAACTATGACTCTTTTACCTATAATCTCGTTCAATATTTTCTTGAGCTTGGTGAAGAAGTTAAAGTCATCAGAAACGACAAATTAACTCTGAAAGATATTGAGATCCTGGCTCCTGAGAGACTGGTCATTTCCCCCGGGCCCTGCACTCCAAAAGAGGCGGGGATTTCGGTTGCGGCGATCCAGGAATTTGCCGGCAAGATTCCCCTTTTGGGTATCTGTCTCGGACATCAGGCGATCACCGAGGCTTTCGGTGGCAAAGTGGTGCGTGCTGACCGGTTGATGCATGGTAAAACCAGTCCTATTGAGCATGATGGCAGTGAGTTTTACCGGGGGATAGCGGATCCTTTTACGGCAACCCGTTACCACTCTTTAATCGCAGAGCGGGAGAGTTTTCCCGCCACTTTGAAGATTACGGCATGGACCCAGGAAAAGGAAATCATGGGGTTGCAGCATCAGGAATTTCCGGTTTGGGGAGTGCAGTTTCATCCCGAATCAATCTTGACCACGGTCGGGAAGGATTTGCTGAACAATTTTCTCAAGATAACCTGCTGAGGAGGTTAGATCGATGATTAAAGAGGCGATTGCAAGGCTGGTTGAACGACAAGATCTGACCGAAGCGGAAATGATTGATGCAATGAATCAGATCATGGGGGGGGAGGCAACCCCGGCGCAGATTGGAGCTTTTGTGACTGCGCTGCGGATGAAAGGGGAGACGATCCCAGAAATTATTGGTGCGGCAAAGGTGATGCGTGCACGGGCAACGCCTATCCGGGTTGGTGATGTGATTGATATCGATCGTGATGATATCAATGTTGATCGGGAAACAATCCTTGATACCTGTGGTACCGGTGGCAGTGGAACCAAAAGTTTCAATATTTCAACAACGGTTGCTATCGTGGTTGCTTCTTGTGGTGCAAAGGTTGCGAAACACGGAAATCGCAGTGTTTCTTCTTCCTGTGGTAGCGCTGATGTTTTAGAAAAGCTTGGTGTCAAGCTTGATATATCACCGGAGCAGGTCACCGAATCCATTAAAAAAACAGGGGTCGGCTTTTTGTTTGCGCCGGCTCTCCATGGTGCGATGAAATATGCTATCGGGCCGCGACGGGAAATTGGGATTCGTACAATTTTTAATATTCTCGGACCTCTGACAAATCCTGCCGGGGCCGATCGACAGGTTCTGGGGGTATTCAGCCGGGATCTGGTTGAACCTTTGGCTCAGGTTCTTTTGAATCTTGGTTGCCGGCGTGGCTTTGTTGTTTGTGGTGCTGATGGGATGGATGAAATTACGCTGACAGGGGCCACTTTTGTGGCAGCAATCAGTGGTAATAACATTGCCGTTCAAACCGTTGAGCCGGAACAGTTTGGTTTCAAAAGGTGTCGTCTGGCAGATCTTCAGGGGGGAGATGCTGAACAGAATGCAAAAATTGTGAGTGCCGTCCTGTCCGGACAACCTGGGCCAAAACTTGATATCGTTCTTCTCAACAGTGCCTATGCTCTGGTTGCCGCCGGTTTGTCTGCGGATATTGATGCCGGTATTGAAAAAGCTCGCCATGCCATTGAAACTGGTCGTGCCAAGGCGACTCTTGATGCTCTTATAAGGGTCACCAATCAATGATTCTTGACAGAATTTTGCAGACAAAGCGTGTAGAGATCGCCGCAGATCAAATCCGACAACCACTCGTTGAATTGAAAAAAAAGATAGCAGGTGCAGATCAGGTGCGAGGTTTTGCCAGGCAGTTGCGGCATGTTTCGCAGACAGGCACCGCGATCATTGCTGAAGTGAAAAAGGGCTCTCCGTCAAAAGGGATTATCCGTAAGGATTTTGATCCCGTAGCCATTGCCCGGAGTTATGAACGAGGGGGAGCCAGCTGTCTTTCCGTTTTAACCGATTACGAATATTTCTATGGTTCTCTGGAATATCTTGGCTTGATCAGAGCTCAGGTTGACCTGCCTTTGTTGCGTAAAGACTTTATTGTTGATCCCTATCAAATCTATCAGGCTCGTGCTGCTGGAGCCGATGCGGTTCTTCTGATTGCCGCGGCTCTGGACGACGGGTGTCTCCAGGAGCTGGCGGAGTTGGCAAAGGAGTTGCAGCTCGACACTCTGCTGGAAGTGCATAATAGCGATGAACTGAAGAGAGCTCTGCAACTGCCGGTGGATTTAATCGGTATCAATAATCGCAATTTGCAAAACTTTGAGACCGACCTGAAGGTGACCGAGGATCTGGCCGCAAAAATTCCGCGTCAACAGGTTGCGGTTGCCGAAAGCGGTATCCATGGCCGGGCGGATATTGAGCGGCTACAGCAATCCGGAGCCGGTGCTTTTCTGATTGGAGAAAGCTTGATGCGGGAAGCCGATATCGAAGCAAAATTACGCTCACTGCTGGGGAACGTATAGGGTTTATGGCGATGCCCCGGATTAAAATATGTGGAATCACAAACCTAGAAGACGCCCTTTGCGCTGCTGAGGCAGGTGCTGATGCGCTTGGATTTGTTTTTTATAAAGGCAGTTCACGATATATCTGTCCTGAGAAGGTCAGGGATATTACCGCTGCTCTACCACCTTTTGTGGTAACGGTCGGTTTGTTTGTCAACGCAGGTTCCGAAATGATTGAGCAGGTCATGCATACTGCAGGGTTGGGTGTTGTCCAACTTCATGGTGATGAAACCCCTGAAGACTGTGTTCTGGCTCCGTATCCGGTTATTAAGGCCATTCGTGTCAAGGATGCGGGGTCTTTGACGGAGGCGGAAAACTTCCAGGTGTCGGCATTGCTTCTTGATGCCTGGAGTGATCAGCATTATGGTGGCACCGGTGAGAGCTTTGACTGGCAGTTGGCAAAAAAGCTGACGGGAAGAAGACCTCTGATTCTGGCCGGTGGTTTGAATCCGGAGAATGTTGCAGGAGCTATCAGAACAGTTAACCCGTATGCGGTTGATGTCTCCAGTGGAGTGGAAAAATCTCCAGGGCATAAAGACCACGATAAAGTTTATAAATTCATACAACAGGTGAGAGAAGCATGAGTTACCATTATCCCGACGAGCGTGGCCATTTTGGTGAGTACGGTGGGCGTTATGTTGCTGAAACATTGATGCCGGCTCTACTGGAGTTGGAACAAGCCTATGCTGAAGCGAAACAGGATCCTGAGTTTCAGCGGGAATTCGAATATTATTTGCAACATTATGTCGGTCGCCCGAGTCCGCTCTATTTTGCAGAACGACTGACCAGGGAATTGGGGGGGGCGAAGGTCTACCTCAAACGTGAAGACCTGAATCATACGGGTGCACATAAAGTCAATAACACTGTCGGGCAGATTCTTCTGGCACGGCGGATGGGGAAAAAGAAAGTTATTGCTGAAACCGGCGCTGGTCAACATGGTGTCGCTACGGCGACTGTCGCTGCGTTGTTTGGGATGGAATGCGAAGTCTTTATGGGGAAAGAGGATATTCGTCGCCAGTCTCTGAATGTTTTCCGGATGAAACTTCTCGGGGCAAAAGTGACGGAAGTCACCAGCGGAACGGCAACCTTAAAGGATGCTATGAACGATGCGCTTCGCCACTGGGTGACACATGTCCGGGATACTTTTTATGTGATTGGAACAGTTGCGGGACCGCATCCCTATCCCGTTCTGGTGCGGGATTTTCAGTCGATCATTGGTATTGAGGCGAAACAACAGTTGCAGGAAGCAGAAGGTTGTCTGCCCGATGTGGCAGTGGCTTGTATCGGTGGCGGATCTAATGCCATGGGGCTGTTTTATCCTTTTATTGAAGAGACTTCCGTGCAACTGCTTGGAGTTGAAGCTGCGGGGCACGGCGTTGAATCCGGTAAGCATGCGGCATCCATTTCGGCCGGGTCTCCGGGAGTCCTGCATGGGAACAAGACCTATTTGCTGCAGAATGATGATGGTCAGATTCAGCACGCCCATTCAATCTCTGCCGGTCTTGATTATCCTGGAGTCGGTCCGGAACACGCTCATTTGAAAGATATTGAACGGGCGGAATATGTAGCAATCAGTGACAGCGAAGCTCTGGATGCTTTTTATCAATTGACCCATCTCGAAGGGATTATCCCGGCACTTGAAAGTGCCCATGCGATCGCTCAGGTGATAAAACTTGCACCAACGCTGTCGTCCGATAAAATTGTGTTGGTTAACCTGTCGGGACGCGGAGATAAGGATATTCATACGGTTGCAGAATTTTCAGGAGTTGAGTTGTCATGAAATTTGTCGAGTTAACTCTCCCGGATGTTGTCCAGCAGGGAATTCTTGATGCGGGCTTTGAATCACTGACTCCGGTGCAGGAAGAATCCATTCCCCTGGCTTTAGCTGGTAAAGATGTTGCGGCTCAGGCACAGACGGGCACGGGGAAAACTGCCGCCTTTCTGATTTCCCTTTTCTGCCGTTTGCTTGAGAATAAAAACAGTACCAGTAACAATCCCCGCGCTCTGGTGATGGCCCCGACACGTGAACTTGTGGTGCAAATTTGCAAGGATGCCGAGTTGCTTGGTCAGCATACCGGCCTGAGAGTACAACCAATTTTTGGTGGGGTGGATTACGAAAAACAGCGTCGGGCTTTGAAGGATGGTGTCGATATCATTGTCGCGACCCCTGGTCGCCTGATCGATTATGCAAAACAGAAGGTCTTTTCAATGCACCGTGTTGAGGCGTTGGTGATTGATGAAGCGGACCGCATGTTTGATATGGGATTTATTAAGGATTTGCGCTATATCCTGCGCAAACTGCCCCCGTTTGAAAAACGCCAGACAATGCTTTTTTCTGCAACCTTGTCGGCGCAGGTGATGGAACTTGCCTATGAGTTCATGAATCTGGCTGAACGAGTCGAAATTGCCCCGGAGCAGGTTTCGGCTGAAGGGATTGAGCATATTCTTTATCATGTCTCAAGGAGTGAAAAATTTGCCCTGCTTCTTGGCTTGTTGAAACGGGAGTCTGCACCCGGTCGGGTTATGCTGTTTGTCAATACCAAAGTTGAAGCCGAGCGCTTGAGCGCCCTGCTACTGGCCAATAATATTGCCAGTGCTGTTTTGTCTGGAGATATTCCGCAAAAAAAACGGATGCGGATTCTTGACCAGTTTAAACTTGGCAGTTTAACTCACCTGGTCGCAACCGATGTCGCTTCCAGAGGTATTCATGTTGATAATGTCACCCATGTGATCAATTATGATCTTCCTCAGGATCGGGAGGATTACGTCCATCGTATCGGCCGGACGGCAAGGGCCGGGGCTGTTGGTCGGGCAATCAGCTTTGCCGATGAAGAAATGGTCTATGTTCTGGACGATATCGAAGATTATCTCGGTTTCAAAATTCCAAGTGAAATGCCGTTGGACGAAGATTTCTGTTTTACTTACAAACGTGCTCAGCCGAAACGAAAACGCCCCCCAGTGGAGAAACCTGCCGGGCAGAGGAAACGAAGAAGACCACGGCGGCGTCCCGCTGCGAAGTCAGGAACTACGGTCCCAAAGGGTTGAAACGATTTTGTGTTTCAAGAAAAGCATTGAAAACTGAGTCTGGAATCAATTAAACTCAAAATTTCGACTCAAATCTGTTAAAGATCTGCCTCATGCAAAAAGAAATGGTAAAGATGTCACGGATTGATACAACTTTTGCAGCATTAAAAGAGCGTCAGGAAACGGCGTTGATTCCATTTGTCACAGCAGGTGATCCTGATTTAAAAGTGACGGCTGATATCATCCTGACACTGGTTGAGGCCGGCGCTGATTTGATTGAGCTGGGAGTCCCTTTTTCTGATCCAATGGCTGATGGCCCTACGATCCAGGCTGCTTCAGAACGTGCGCTTGCTGCAGGAACCACTCTTTCCGGAGTGCTTCAGTTGGTTGCAGAAGTGCGGCAAAAAACAGAAATTCCATTGGTTCTGATGGGATATTATAATCCGGTTTTTTGCTATGGTGCTGAGCGTTTTGCCAGGGATGCTGCAGCCGCAGGGGTTGATGGTCTGCTTCTGGTTGATTTGCCTCATGAAGAGGCCACAGAAATCAGTGCTTTGATGCATGAATCAGGAATCGCCCTGATTACCTTGCTTGCGCCAACAACGCCACGCGAGAGAATGGAGAGATTGGCGGCAGCTGCAGAGGGCTACCTCTACTATGTTTCGATGACCGGTGTCACCGGGGCGAAAAAAATCTCTCCTCAAGATATTCAGCCGGCGGTTGAAGATATTAAGAAGATGACAGCTGTCCCGGTTGGTGTCGGTTTTGGAATTACTACCGTTGCCGATGCACAGGCGGTTGGAGCCTTTGCTGATGGGGTTGTTGTCGGTAGTGCGTTGGTTAAAATAATTGAAAAGAACGGTAAGAGTGAAGAGTTGCTGCCCGAGGTTGCAAAGTTTGTCACTGACCTTAAACGTGGATTGACAGCCCTCACCAGCTGAGCGCGAGATTTTTGAGAAGTTATCTTTGAGCGCAAACGAAAAGGATGTTTCATGGCTTGGTTTCGTAAAAAAACAGCATTGACTGCTTCTACTGAGAAAAAAAATGTCCAGGTTCCCGAAGGGGTCTGGACAAAATGTAAAAATTGTCAGGAAATTATCTACGCCAAGGAAGTTCAGCGCAATCTGAATGTTTGTCCTAAATGTGACTACCATTTTCGGATCGGTGCACGTGAAAGAATAGATCTGGTGATTGATGCAGGAACTTTTGTCGAGATGGATGCGAAAATGCGTTCGGTTGACTTTCTCGACTTTAAGGATTCGAAAAAATATAAAGATCGGATCAAGGCAGCAGTCAAGAAAATGGGTGACGGTGATGCTGTGATTTGTGGCGAGGGAAATCTTGATGGTTTGCCGGTTGTCGTCGCCGTGTTCGATTTTTCTTTTATGGGCGGCAGCATGGGCTCGGTGGTGGGTGAGAAAATTACTCGAGCGATTGAAAAGGGTTTGGACACCAATGCTCCCGTGTTAATTTTTTCTTCTTCTGGTGGCGCCCGGATGCAGGAAAGCATTATGTCGCTGATGCAAATGGCTAAAACCAGTGCCGCTTTAGCGAAACTGAAGGCCGCTGGAGTTCCGTTTGTTTCTGTGTTAACAGATCCGACAACCGGTGGCGTTACGGCCAGCTTTGCGATGCTCGGAGATCTGAATGTTGCAGAACCACGTGCCCTTATCGGATTTGCAGGGCCAAGGGTTATTGAGCAGACGATTCGGCAGACCCTCCCTGAAGGCTTTCAGCGTTCAGAATATCTGCTTGAACATGGTATGATCGACATGATTATCCCGCGTAAGGAGATGAAGCAGAAACTGTCTCAGTTACTGCGAATTTTCACCAAAAAATAAGGCAGATGGCTAGCTATCAGGACAGCCTTGCTTATCTGTATTCTCTGCAGTTTTTCGGGATTAAACTCGGGCTGGAAAATATCCGCAAGCTTCTATCCAGAGTCGGTAACCCGCAGCAGCATTTACGTATTATCCATATTGCCGGCACCAACGGTAAAGGTTCAACGGCTGCGGCACTTGCCGGTATTTTCAAGGCAGCAGGGATTTCAGCCGGCTTGTATACGTCTCCCCATCTACACAGTTTTACTGAGCGGATCAGAATTAATACCCGCCAAATTTCAGAGTCTGATGCGGTTGAGCTGATTGAAGAGCTCCGTCCACATGCAGAAGCATTGCGGGCGACTTTTTTTGAGCTCACGACAGCCATGGCTCTTCTTTGTTTTCAGCGGTGTGGAGTTCAATGGGCCATTCTGGAGACGGGGATGGGTGGCAGGCTTGATGCGACCAATATTGTTACCCCTGAACTTTGCCTGCTGACGCCGATCGCACTGGATCATACTGCATATCTGGGAGCAGGGTTGACTGAAATTGCCGCTGAGAAAGCAGGCATTTTCAAGACTGGAGCTTCGGTGATCAGCAGCTATCAGGAAGCGGTGGTCATGTCGGTACTGCAACAGCGTGCCGCGGACTTACAGATTTCACTCCTCGAGTTTGGACGCGATTATCATTGCCACGGCGAGAATGATTTTTTTACTGTCTCCGGCGGCAGTTTTTTATTGGATGACGTAAAGTTTTCGCAAGTCGGGGAGTACCAGCAACAGAATTTCGCATTAGCTGCTGCTGCGATGGATTATCTTTCACAATCAAGCTTGGAAATCAAAGCAACTGAGATTCAAAACGGTTTGGAAAAAACGTGTTGGCCGGGGCGGCTCGAATGGTTGCCCAACAAAATTCTCCTGGACGGTGCCCATAACCCTGCCGGGGCAAAAAAACTTGCTGTGTATTTACAGCAACAGAAGATCAACAATGTGCATCTGGTTGTCGGTTGCAAAGCTGACAAACAGGCAACTGGACTCATATCTGAGTTGTTGCCGTTTGCCTGTCGCGTTTATGTCACTCAACCTCCGGTTGACGCTGCGGTCCCGATAGAAGAAATTGTTCAACAGGTCCGGGAAGCAGGCGTGGCGGTTGAAGGCTATTCAGATCCGCTTGCGGCAATCCAGGCCGCATTGGAAAACCGATCATCAGAAGATGTGATTCTTGTGGCCGGTTCTCTGTTTCTGGTTGCAGAAATTCGAGCTTTTATCTTGCGTGAGGTCAATTCCCTTGTTATTACACGATAACCAATGATTCTATTACTGATGATTTGAGCTGGAGTGGAATGACTATCAGGGGTTTTATCAAATTATGCTTTTACGTTTTTTTATCCTTATTGTTTGCTTCAGTCATGCTTCTTTGGCATTAGCTGTTGATTGGAATCAGGCCGGTCAGTCAGATTTGCCGGTTCAGCTTGAGGCGGATCAGCTCAGTTATGATAAAAATACGGGTCTATACCACGCCAGTGGAGATGTGAAGTTAGTCCAGGGTGATCTTGATGTTCGCAGTCAGATTCTGGAATGGAATCAGATCAGCGGTGATCTGATGGCCGAAGGTGATGTTCGGCTGATTTCTCCCGATGAAGAGCTCTTTGGTAGTAAAGTTCAGTATAATTTGCAGCAAGAAACCGGAACGATTGAAGATGGCTACTTTTACTTGCGGGGGCAGAACCTGCATATTTATGGGCAGACGATCGAACGTCGCGGGAAACTTGATTACTTGGTTAAAAAAGGGACTTTTACCACCTGCGATGGAGATGTCCCTTCCTGGAAATTCGGTGCCAGCCACCTCGATGTGACTCTTGGTGGATATGCCCGTGCCCGCAACACAATTTTCTATCTCAAAAACGTTCCAACCCTTTATTTCCCCTATATGATTTATCCGGCAAAAACAGATCGGGAATCGGGGCTGTTGATTCCCGGTATTGGTTATTCTGATAAACGTGGTTTTCAATATAGCAGTGCTTACTACCAGGTGCTGGGGATAAACCAGGATGCGACATTTTATCTTGATTATCTGTCCGAAATGGGGATGGGTAAGGGGATGGAATATCGCTATGTCTTTGGTAGAAATACCGCCGGAGAAGCGCGGGTTTATCACATGAATGTCGATAAGGTCGATGGCGTTGCGGTGGATGAAGAGCGCTATGCCATCGAATGGGAGCATGACGGCACATTGCCAGGCGGTGTCCGCATGGTTGCAGATGTTGAATATGTCAATGATGATGAATACTTTGAAGACTTCGGGACCGTTGCAGAGGAATACAACAAGGAGAGTGTAGAATCCCTTTTCTATCTGAGTAAAAGCTGGGGGAAGTATAGTCTTCTCGGGCAATTAAGATACACAAAAGATCTGGAAGGTGATAACTCAACGACACTGCAGTTGTTGCCGCGGATTACCTTTGATGTGGGCAGACAGAGAATTGGTCATTCAGCTTTCTATTATGGTCTGGGCACGGAGTATAGTAACTTTTGGCGTCAGGAGGGGGAAACCGGTGAACGGTTGATGATCAAACCCCTTCTGGCTGCAAGCTTTCAGCCGTGGAATGTTATTGGCGTGACCCCGGAAGTCTCTTATCGCGAACGGGTCTATTGGAATTTGAGTGATGATTCAGACTCTGAAAATGAAGGGATTGTTGAATTTACCACGACCATCAATAGCCGGATTCAGAAGGTTTATAATCGTCCTTTTGGTTTTTCTGGGAAGCTTCGTCACTCTGTCGAGCCGGAGATTGTTTATAGCTATATTCCTGAGGAGGATCAGGATCATCTGCCTTACTTTGATCAGTACGATAATATTGAAGAGGAAAACCAGCTTGAGTATGCCCTTGTGCAGCGCTTCACAACGCGCACTGAAGAAGATGGTGGACAACCTGTCTATCGCCAGTTTCTGTACTTGCGGTTATCACAAACATATGATTTAACGAATGAAGCTAGCGGTCAGAGATTTCAGGACCTGCGCCTGCAAATGACCCTGTTGCCAAAGGATTGGATCTCTTTGAGTTCTGATATGACTCTCGATGTTGATACCGGTGACTGGACTGAGGTTGCCGTAGCAGGAAAGATTCAGGATAAAGAAGACAACTCTTTGCGAATTGAATATAGTTATGATTCAGAAGATGAGATTGATTACGGACTGATTGACCTGAGTATTTCTTTTTTGAAGCCGGTTTATCTGATCTACCAGCAGCGTTACGAATTCTCCACTGATGAGCAGCTGGAGCAGGTCGCGGGGATAGAATATCGACAGCAATGCTGGAGTGCCCAGCTCTCCTATCGTGAAAGAGAGGATGACCGTTCTGTTATGTTGGTGTTTACCATGCTTGGCATCGGTTCTGTCGGCAATATCGGTGGCAGTCTCGGGGGAATTTAATATGTATCTGCTGGCTGTAGCCGCTATTTGCTCCTTTATTCAGCGAGGTGTTGTTTGACTTCTGCCCGCAAATCGGGGACTCCCGGTAGAAAAAATTTACTCACTATTTGTTTGCTGATAGTTATTGCTCTGATGTTTGCTTATGCCGTGTTTGGGAGTCGCGGGGTCTTGCGGATTTTTCAGGCGGAGAAACAGAAGCAGGACCTGCAGCAGCAACTTGCTGAGCTGCAACAGCAGCAACAGCAGCTCCGAAATACAATTGAACGGTTACAAAAAGATAAAACTTACTGGGAACAATTGGCCCGAACGAAACTGGGAATGGTCCGCGAAGGTGAACTTATCTATCACCTTCCTGACGATGATATTGAAGAGAAAAGGCAGTAATAGGATGAAAGAACAATTGCGGCTGGCAATTTTGACAGCTCTGAAACAATGCTATGTGGATGGCTCTCTGTCCTCGGGTGAGCTGCCCGAAGAAGTGCAGCTGGAAATTCCAAAAAATCCGGAGCATGGAGATTTTGCGACCAACATTGCAATGACTCTGGCAAAACCGGAGAAAAAGGCTCCTCGGAAAATTGCAGAGATTCTCGTTGCTTCACTGCAGGGGAATCCCCTGTGCGATAAGATTGAGATAGCAGGGCCGGGATTTATTAATTTTCGTCTTGCAGCGACCTGTTGGTATGAGGTCCTCGATCAGATTGCCGCACAGGGAGATAAATATGGCCAAAGCGAGGTTGGAAATGGAACCAGGATTCAGGTTGAATTTGTCAGTGCTAATCCCACGGGCCCTCTGCATATAGGCCATGGGCGGGGTGCGGTTGTTGGTGATGCTGTGGCTG
This sequence comes from uncultured Desulfuromusa sp., assembly GCF_963675815.1. Taxonomy (NCBI): domain Bacteria; kingdom Pseudomonadati; phylum Thermodesulfobacteriota; class Desulfuromonadia; order Desulfuromonadales; family Geopsychrobacteraceae; genus Desulfuromusa; species uncultured Desulfuromusa sp. The sequence continues at coordinate 300,319 of NZ_OY776574.1, read as the reverse complement.
CGGTATTGCAGGCAGCAGGGTTTGATGTTCAACGTGAATATTATGTCAATGACGCAGGAAATCAGGTTGTGACCCTGGGGCGTTCTATTTTTCTGCGCTTAAGAGAGTTGCAGGGTGAAAAAGTAGATTTTCCTGAAGATGGTTATCAGGCTGAATATGTTATTGATCTGGCCTCCAAATATCGTTCCGAACAGGGGGAGCTGAACGATGTTTCTGACGATGAGGCTATCAAGGCCTGCGCCCGTTTTGGAGTTGCAGAGATTCTCAAGTGGATTGAGGCGGACCTGAAAACATTCGGGATTCAATTTGATCACTGGTACAGTGAAAAAAGTCTCTACGATCAGGGAATGGTGGATCAGGAACTAGCCAAGTTGAAACAAAAAGGGCTCTCTTTTGAACAGGATGACGCCCTCTGGCTGCGGACGACTGATTTTGGAGATGACAAAGATCGGGTTTTGATCAAGTCAGACGGCAGTTATACTTATTTTGCCTCAGATGTTGCTTATCATATGGAAAAGTTTGATCGCGGGTTTGACCGGGTCATCGATGTCTGGGGGGCTGATCACCACGGCTATATTCCCCGGATGAAGGCAATGCTTGCCGGGCTGGGTCATCCGCCTGAAGATCTTGAGGTCTTGCTGATCCAGATGGTTAATTTGTTGCGCGATGGTAAGCCCTATATCATGGGGAAGAGATCTGGAAATTTTATCACTCTGAAAGACGTGATTGACGAGGTCGGTCGTGATGCCTGCCGCTTCTTTTTCCTGATGCGTCGCTGTGACAGTCAGCTTGATTTTGATCTGGAATTAGCCAAGCAGCAAAACAGTGATAATCCGGTATACTACGTCCAGTATGCCCATGCTCGGGTGTGCAGCATTAATCGTAATGCTGAAGAGATGGGGATCAAACAACTGCAACCGGAACATGTTGACTACAGCAAATTAGCACTGGCCGAAGAGCTGGCTCTGGTGAAGCAGTTGGCCCGTTTTTCTGAAACCATTGTCGGAGCCGCACTGGGGTATGAGCCCCACCGGGTCGTTTTTTATCTCCAGGACCTTGCTGCTCAGTTTCACAGCTACTATAATCGCCAGCGGGTGCTGGTTGATGATCCGGCTACGACTCAGGCTCGACTTTGTCTGGTGAATGCGGTACGGATAGTTTTAGTTAACGCACTGCGGTTACTTGGTCTCTCAGCTCCAGAACGAATGTAGATAAAAGGGGAAAAAATGAAAGGCACTGCAAAAACAAGGACTCAGAGACGGATGGAAAAGCGCCAGGCGGTTATTTTATTGGTGTTGGTGCTTGTCGTTTCGCTGGCCAGTTTTACCCTGGGTGTGATTGTTGGCCGACGAGGTGCGGAACGGGATCTGACGCAGAAGTTTCAACAAACAGAGAGGGTACTGGTTGCGCAAGCACCTGCACCTGTTGTTGCCCCACCTGCAACCTCTGAAATGACGAAGACGATTGTTTCTCCGGCACCTGAAGTGGTTCAGGAAGAGACAAAATTAAGTTTTTACGATGATCTGGCAAAAGAAACCGTTCCTCTCGGCAGTGGTATTAATCTGGCTCCGATTGAAGAAAAACCAACGGATGTCGCCGTCCATCCTCCTATCGATCTACCCGATCAGCCAATCATTAAGAAAGAGGCTCCGGATGTTGCTGCCGTGACTCCTCCAAAAACGGAAAGTGTGGCGTCTACCGCTCTGACTGATAAAGTCGAACCGGGATTACCAAAAGCTGTTGCTAAAGGAAGCCATGCTGTGCAAATTGGCTCTTTCGGGGCTGCCGGGGACGCTATCACCTTAAAACAGAAAATGGTTGAAAAGGGATATCCAGCATTTGTGGTCGAGGCAGACCTTGGGAAGAAAGGCCTTTGGTACCGGGTTCGGATTGGTCCTTATCAGGATTCCGTCGCAGCAACAAGTGCGCAGAAAATTCTGGAAGAAAAAGAAAAAATCAAGGGTTTCATTACCCGCCAATAGTGGTCGAAAAAGGCTCCAATTTATGGATTTTTCGCTTGACATTTCCATACTGGAAGTCTATTTTCCAGTGCTCATGTCGCGGGATGGAGCAGTCTGGTAGCTCGTCGGGCTCATAACCCGAAGGTCGGGGGTTCAAATCCCTCTCCCGCAACCAAAGCCGAATCCCTCTACGGAGGTTATGATAAGTCAGGCGGTGTAGCTCAGTTGGTTAGAGCATGCGGCTCATATCCGCAGTGTCCGGAGTTCGAATCTCTGCACCGCCACCATTTGAAAGCCTTTCCCACTATCGGGGAGGGCTTTTTTTGTTTATAGTCAGTGGACGCTTTGCCGCTTGGGGTTGAAATACAGAGATTACAGGATTTTTGCATGAAGTTCAGCTGTTTAGAACAGTCAATCATTGAGACATTGCCGACCGGAGCAGGGAAGGTTCTGGTTGCTGTATCTGGTGGCGTTGATTCCGTTGTTTTGTTGTTTGCTTTAAACCGGGTCTCTGCATTCCTCAGCGTTGCTCTGCATGTTGCACATCTGGACCATCAAATCCGTTCCGAGAGTGCAGAGGATGCGGCTTTTGTGCAAAATCTTTGTTCTCAACTGGATATTCCCTGCGCTATTGAGTCCTGTGATGTTGCTGCTCTGGCTAAAAAAGACAGGTCAAGTATTGAAATGGCTGGACGACAAGCCCGTCGGTTTTTTTTGCAAAAGGTCGCTGGACAAGTTGATGCGGATGCTATCGTCCTTGCGCATCATCGGGATGATCAGGTGGAAACTTTTATGCTCCGACTGCTGCGTGGTAGCGGGCAGAGTGGTCTGGCGGCTATGCGGAGCCATCAAGGGATTTGGTGGCGCCCTTTATTGGACTGTTCTCGTGAACAGATTCTGGACTATGCCCAACAGAATGATCTGAGTTGGGTTGAAGATGAAAGCAATAAAAGCCCGAAGTTTTTACGCAACCGACTACGCCATAAGCTGATTCCACAATTGTTGGAGATTAATCCCAACTTTGGTTGTCAGATAGCTGGATTAACGCAGCAGATTCAAACCGAAGAGGATTTCTGGCGGGAGCAGGTTGAACAGAATATGAAAGAACTGGTTCTATCGTGCAACGATGGTCTGCGATTGCGACGGGACTCTTTATTGACGCTGCATCCGGCTGTTCGCGTACGGATGATACGTGAGGTTTTACGTCAGGTTCGTGGTGATGATCTGCATCGCATAGAGGCGGTTCATTTGCAGGCAATTGAAACCCTTCTGGTCGGCCAGAGGAGCCAGTCGCAACTTGACCTGCCGGGGTGTTGGGTGGCCCGTCGCTATCAGACTCTCTGGTTTCGGGAAGAAGCACCGTTATCGCCGGATTCTTTTGATCTTTCTTTACCCTCTTTGGGGGAGCTTGAGCTTCCCGATGGGCGGGTGTTGCGGACCTGCATACAGGATGAGCTTGAAGGTGAATCAGCATCAGTCTCAGAATATTCTTTAGCCCATCTGCCCCAACCGCTAAGAGTTCGTAGTTGGCTCCCGGGAGACCGGTTTAAGCCGCTGGGAATGTCTGGTCATAAAAAACTGAAGAGCTTTTTTTCGGATAATCGGATTGAAAAGGAAGCACGATTGAGGATGCCTCTTCTGGTTTGTGGGGATATAATTCTGTGGGTGGTTGGAGAACGTCGTTCAGATTATGCGATTGCGGAGCAAGGTCAAGGGAAAGTTCTGCGTATTGAGCTGATTTGATGAGTTAAAAAGAGGGACAAAAGGGTTGTCGCTTAAGGTTCTTTTATGGTAGTTTTTTCAGCTAGTTTTACTCAGTTTTTATCCGGATGCTACTTAATAATTAATCAAATAACTCCATAGGGGGTCTTGTGAGCCAATTTCAAAAAAATTTAGCGTTATGGCTGGTCATTTCTTTATTGATGATCATGCTTTTCAATATGATGACTCAAAAAGATACGGAGCAAAAAAAGCTCAATTATACGGAATTTCTCAGTGCTGTGGATTCAGGTCAGGTGACCAATATCACCTTTCAAGGGAACCAGGTTTCCGGAGTTCTGACTGACGGGAGCAAGTTTCAGACTTATGCACCGATGGATGAGCAACTGATTCCCGAGTTGAAAGCTAAAGGGGTTGTCCTTGAAGCCAAGCCGGTTGATGATCAGGGTTTCTGGTTTACATTGTTGATTTCCTGGGGGCCGATTTTGCTGCTGATCGCTGTTTGGATCTTCTTTATGCGTCAAATGCAGGGTGGCGGTGGCAAGGCGATGAGTTTCGGTAAGAGTAAGGCGAAGCTGCTGACTGATACCCAGGGTCTGGTGACTTTTAAAGATGTTGCCGGGGTTGACGAAGCGAAACAGGAACTTGAAGAGGTTGTCGAGTTTCTGAAAGATCCAAAAAAATTCACCAAACTTGGTGGGAAAATTCCCAAAGGGGTTCTGCTTGTTGGTTCACCCGGGACAGGTAAGACGCTTTTGGCGCGCTCGGTTGCCGGTGAAGCCGGGGTTCCGTTTTTTACAATCTCAGGTTCCGATTTCGTGGAAATGTTTGTCGGGGTTGGGGCCAGTCGTGTCCGCGACCTGTTTCTGCAAGGTAAGAAAAATGCTCCCTGTATCATTTTTATCGATGAGATTGATGCGGTTGGACGTCATCGCGGTGCCGGTCTTGGTGGTGGGCATGATGAGCGAGAGCAGACTTTGAATCAGTTGCTTGTCGAGATGGATGGTTTTGAATCAAACGAAGGCGTCATCCTGGTTGCAGCCACGAACCGACCGGATGTTCTGGATCCGGCTTTGTTGCGTCCCGGTCGTTTTGACCGCCAGGTCATGGTTCCGCGGCCTGACATCAAGGGGCGGCATAAAATCCTCGTTGTCCATTCCCGCAAGGTTCCTATGGCTGAAGATGTGAACCTTGAGGTTATTGCCAAAGCAACACCGGGGTTCTCTGGTGCTGATCTGGCAAACTTGATCAATGAGGCTGCTTTGCTGGCGGCACGCGCCAATAAAGGCAAGGTGGAGAAAGATGATTTTGAAGCGGCCAAAGACAAGGTTCTTATGGGAGCTGAACGGCGCTCAATGGTTATTACTGAAGAAGAGAAAAAGGTGACTGCCTATCATGAAGCCGGCCACGCATTGGTTTCTCTTTTGAGCCCGGGATCTGATCCGGTGCATAAGGTGTCAATTATTCCACGTGGCCGGGCCATGGGGGTCACAATGTATCTTCCGACTGAGGAAAAATACAGTGAAACAGCCAAAGGCTTGCATATCCGCATCCGTTCACTGCTTGGAGGCCGGATTGCAGAAGAGTTAACTTTTGAGTCGGTGACAAGTGGTGCCAGTAACGACCTTGAGCGGGTGACCGCTATTGCTCGGAAGATGGTTTGTGAGTGGGGGATGAGCGAAAAGATAGGACCAATGGCGTTTGGCGAAAAAGAAGGGGGGGAAGTCTTCCTTGGCCGCGATATGGGCCATGTAAAAAACTATAGTGAAGCGACCGCCGTTGATATCGATAATGAAATTCGCCGGATCGTCAATGAAAATTATGAAGCAACCAGGACGCTGCTCAAAGAGAATCAACCACAACTGATTGCTTTGTCCGAACTTTTATTAGAGAAAGAAACCCTGGATAGTGCGGAAATTTTGGCCGTTGTTTTTCCGGAAGGTTTGCCGGACCATTTAGCCACTAAGGTTGCCGCTCAAGCACAAGAAGAAACGCAAGAAGGTGATTTTAGTTTTGAAAACCCTGTCGCTGATGTGAATGCAGCAAGCGAACCAAAACAAGAAGCTGGTGAAAATATAGAATCTGCTTCTGAAACCAAGGAGGGGGAAACCCCTGAGTCCTGACGATCACAGTATCCAAAAAATGCATGGTCGTGACTGTCAGCTTGATTTGACGCGACCATGCATTATGGGAATTTTAAATGTGACCCCGGATTCTTTTTCGGATGGTGGCCAATTTCTCCGGACTGATTCAGCCGTACAGCAGGGGCTGGCTATGGAGAAAGAAGGAGCCGCTATTCTGGATATTGGTGGAGAGACGACCAAGCCAGGCTCTTTACCTGTCTCAGCCGATGAGGAGCTGGCAAGAGTTCTTCCTGTGATAAAAGGGCTTCGTTCCAGAACAGATTTACCTCTGTCTATTGATACGAATAAGGCGTTGGTTGCCCGGGAAGCTGTTGCCGCCGGGGTTAACTTTATTAATGATATCAGTGGGCTGACCTTTGATTCGGAAATGGCAACCGTTGCTGCAGAGACAAAAGCTGGTTTGTTTCTAATGCATACCAGCGGTCGGCCTGAAATGATGCAGAAGCTAACCGATTACGATGATCTGCCGGCTGAAGTCATCGATGGTTTGCAAAAAAGTATCGATCTTGCTTTGCTGGCTGGGGTTGCTTCTGACCGAATTGCGGTTGATCCCGGCATTGGTTTTGGTAAAACCGCTACGGGAAATCTGGAGTTGCTGCATCACTTAAAAAAAATAAGTCTTCTTGGTTACCCAGTGTTGTTGGGGACATCAAGGAAAAGTTTTATCGGCAAAATTCTAAATCAGGATAATCCACAGAAAAGGCTTTTTGGAACTTTGGCGACGATTGCATCGGGCGTGAGTGACGGGGTTCATATTTTTCGGGTTCACGACGTACGGCCGGCGAAGGAGGCCGCATTAGTCGCCTGGGCGATTCGAGAGCAGAAGCTGCTATAAGCCACAATGTGTTTTCTCACTCATTCTGTTGTAACTGGTTGAATCTATCCAGATAGCCTTCGTACGGTGGCCGCAATGTTAGATGTCTTCATAAATATTCGCTTTCTCGATATTCTGGACATCAGTATTGTTGCTTTTATCATTTATCGAATAATTCTTCTTATCAAGGGAACTCGGGCGGTTCAAATGCTGCTTGGCCTGGCAGTTATTCTTGCTGTCTATATGGCCTCTCGGGTCGGTGACCTTCACACCCTCAACTGGTTTCTCAGTAACTTTCTTTCTTCAATCATCCTTGTTATCGTTGTTATTTTTCAGAACGATATTCGTCGGGCCTTGATGCATGTCGGGAGTAATCCTTTTCTGGGGGGGATGAGCGCGGATGAAGAATCTGTTGTTATTGACGAATTGGTCAAGGCTTGTGGCGCTCTGGGAAGCCGGAAAATAGGGGCTCTTATAGCATTGGAGCGGGAAACGGGAATTAAAGATATTCTGGAGTCTGGAACCTCCATTGATGCTCGGGTCACCTGTGAGTTGATTCGGGCAATTTTTATGCCTTCATCTCCTATCCATGACGGGGCTCTGGTTGTCCAACAGGGACGTCTGGCATTGGCGGGATGTTTCCTGCCGCTGAGTCGGGGGCTGGATCTGACTAAGGATCTGGGGACCCGTCACAGGGCCGCACTTGGTTTGACGGAATTATCAGATGCGGTTGCCATTATTGTTTCTGAGGAAACCGGTAACATTTCCGTTGCCGTCAATGGAGGCATGACCAGAAATCTGGATGCAGCGAGCTTAAAGAAGGTTCTCGGTCGCCTGTTGGAGCCACGTAAAGCCAAGTTGAAAAGAACAAAAAAACAAAAGAAGAAAGGGTAGTTTGATGTTCAAGATGTTGACGGAAAATTGGACATTAAAAATAATCTCCCTGATTCTTGCACTGCTGCTTTGGATGTTTATTATGGGGGAGCGACGACTTGAGGTCGGATATCGGGTTCCTCTGGAGCTGCAGAATATTCCCCAATCGCTGATGGTTGCAAATGAAGTTCCCAGTATGGTTGATGTTCGGGTCAGTGGTCCACGAACGTTGCAAATGAAGGTGAGTCCGAATGATATCAGTATTATTGTCGATTTGACTGATTTGAAACCGGGGCTGACAACCTTTAAACGCCTGGAAGAGAGATTGAATTTACCAAGCGGTTTGCGTGTGACCCGTTTGTCGCCATCTTTTATTGACCTGAAACTGGAACGGATAAAACAGAAACGGGTCCCCATCAAGATAGCGCTTATCGGAGAGCCGTTATCTGGTTTTGAGGTCGCAAGTATCAAGGCTGTTCCTGATGAAGTCATTATCGAAGGGGCGGAAACCGAACTCAAAAGCGTCAGTGAAGTGACAACAGAAGACGTTGATCTGAATGGAGTGAATGAGGGATTTTCACTTATTGTCCCGTTGGTTCATCGAGGAACCTATACTCATTTTAAAGATGAAAAGACGACCGAGGTTCAAGTTGATATTCAAACTGTAATAAGCACAGCAGATGAAATTGAAACCGTAGAGCCGCAACCGAATCAACAGATACCTGAAGGGGGAAATTGAGAATGGAAAAAAAATTGTTCGGCACCGATGGCGTCAGAGGTGTTGCAAATATTGACCCGATGACGACTGAAATGGCGATGCAACTCGGGCGAGCGGCAGCCTTTGTTTTTAAAAACGGAGGAAAGCGGCGTCATCGTGTTGTAATTGGTAAAGATACGCGACTGTCGGGTTATATGATTGAAAATGCATTGGTTGCAGGGATCTGTTCGATGGGCGTTGATGTCCTGATCGTGGGCCCTTTGCCAACGCCCGGGATTGCTTTTCTTACATCTTCAATGCGGGCTGATGCAGGTGTTGTCATCAGTGCGTCTCATAACCCCTATCAGGATAATGGGATCAAGTTTTTTTCGAGTACCGGCTACAAGCTCCAGGATGAACTTGAATTGAAAATTGAGGATCTTATTATCAATCATCGACTGGATGAACTGAGACCCATCGCCGATGAGGTCGGAAAGGCTTATCGTATCTCCGATGCTATCGGACGATATGTTGTTTTTCTAAAAAATACATTCCCGAAGGATCTGGATCTTGACGGCATAAGGATTGTTCTCGATTGCGCTCATGGCGCAGGTTATAAAGTTGCCCCTGCCGTTTTGACGGAGCTCGGCGCTGAGGTGATTCCACTTGGAGTCAGTCCCAACGGGATGAACATCAATGAAGGCTGTGGGTCAATGCATCCGGAAGTTATGGCTGAAAAGGTGCGCGAATATCGAGCGGATCTGGGAATTGCTCTGGATGGTGATGCTGACCGGGTTATTTTTGTTGATGAAAAAGGACATACGGTTGATGGTGACCACATTATGGCGCTTTGTGGGACCGAGTTGATTAAGGCGGGACAGTTAAATAAAAATACTGTTGTCGCTACCGTTATGAGTAATATGGGGTTGGACATCGCGATGAAAAAGGTGGGCGGTCAGGTTGTCAGAACTGCCGTCGGAGATCGCTATGTTGTCGAGGAAATGCTCAAAGAAGGTTATAACCTTGGTGGTGAACAGTCCGGGCATATGATTTTTCTTGATCACAATACGACAGGAGACGGTATTCTTTCGGCTTTGCAGGTTCTGGCAATTATCAAGCGTAGCGGAGAAAAACTTTCCAAATTGGCTCAGGTGATGACTTCGCTTCCGCAGGTTTTGGTCAATGTCAAGGTTCGGAAAAAAACCGATTTAAATAAAATAAAACCAATCAAAGAAATGATGGATCAAGTTGAAACTGAGCTTGGTGAAAATGGTCGTCTGCTCGTTCGCTATTCCGGCACTGAGGCCTTACTCAGGGTCATGATTGAAGGTGAAAATCAAAGCCGCATTGAGACTCTTGCACAGCAGGTTGCAGGAGTCGTACGAGAGCATCTGGGAGCTTGAAATCTTAACCGGGAGTATGAAAAATGGTGAAACTGAGCGTTAATGTTGATCATATAGCAACAATTCGACAAGCTCGTGGAGGGGCTGAACCAGACCCCGTTGCGGCCGCTGTTCTTGCAGAACTGGCTGGGGCTGATGGGATTACCATCCATCTACGTGAGGACCGACGCCATATTCAGGACCGTGATGTTGAAATTTTGCGTCAGACAATTAAAACGCGCATGAATCTGGAGATGGCTCTGACGGATGAGATGGTGGCTATTGCATTAAAAACTCTTCCAGACTCTGTGACTCTGGTCCCTGAAGGACGACATGAATTGACCACTGAAGGTGGTTTGGACGTCATTTCAATGCAAAGCACACTCAAACAAAATATCGCTTTGCTGAAACAGGCCGGAATTATTGTCAGCTTATTTATAGAGCCTGATGTTGAGCAGATTAAGGCCAGTCATAAGGTTGGTGCAGACTATATGGAAATCCATACAGGAATGTACTGTGAGGTCAAGACGGAAAAGGAGAAGCGCGAGCAATTAGCGCGCATTGAGCTGGCAATCAGTGCCGCCCGTAAACTTGGACTTGGAATCAATGCAGGACATGGGCTTGATTATCGAAATATTGTTCCAGTGGTCGCTCTGAATGGGGTCGAAGAGTTTAATATCGGCCACAGTATCGTGTCTCGAGCTTCTCTTGTGGGGATGGATAAGGCCGTACGTGAAATGCTGGAAAGGTTGAAGAGGTAGCTTTGGCAATCATTGGAATAGGGACAGACCTCGCCCGTAGTGAGCGCTTTCGGAAGTTTCTTGATCCTGATAATCAGGTTTTGAACCGGATTTTTAGTGATGAAGAAAGGCGCTATTCACTGCAAAAACGTGATCCGGTTCATCATCTCGCTGCCCGCTTTGCAGCTAAAGAGGCTTTCTTGAAAGCATTGGGAACCGGTTTGCGAAATGGTTTGGCCTGGCGACAGATCTGTGTTGTCCTTGATTCTTTGGGCTGCCCTTCTCTTGAACTCTCTGACCGTGCAGCTGAATTAATGATCGAGCGTGGAGCCAATAAGGTTCACCTGAGTTACTCTCATGATGGCGATTACGCTGTCGCCACCGTGATTCTGGAGGACTGATGCGACTTTGTAATGCCGGTGAGATTATGGCTCTTGATCGACAGGCAATTCAGGGGCTAGGAGTTCCTGGGGTTGTATTGATGGAAAACGCAGGACGCTCGTGCTGTGATTTGTTTGAGAAGGCGTTCAGTCAATATTTTCCCGGACCAGTGCTGATCCTGGCGGGTAAAGGGAATAATGGCGGCGATGGCTATGTGATGGCCCGCATTCTTGCGGAACGAGGCTGGCAGGTATCGACCCTGGTTCTTGGTCTTGAAAATTCTATTTCCGGTGATGCCGGGGTGATGTTGAATATTGTTCGTCAGCTGGAACTTCCGATCACATTTGTTGAGAATATTCCGGAATTGCAGAAGAGTTTTGCTGCAGCCGCACCGGCACTTATTGTCGATGCCATATTTGGGACTGGTTTGAGTTCTGATGTCGTTGGGAAGCAGGCGGCAGCGATAAACCTTATGAACGAATCAGTGGCTCCGGTTTTTGCGGTTGATATTCCTTCCGGAGTTGATAGTTCAACGGGACGAATCTGTGGTTTGGCGGTGCAATCAACCCTGACTGCGACTTTTGATCATGCTAAAATTGGCCATGCCAGTTATCCGGGAGCAAGGTATGTCGGTGATCTGAAAGTTGTTGATATCGGTATTCCTCAGGCCGGGAGACAAGATTTCTCCAGTCATGTCCATCTCCTTGACGTATTAGATGCACAGGCATTGCTTCCAGACCGTTCATTTCATGGTCACAAAGGGACTTTTGGTCATCTGTTGATTGTTGCAGGTTCTCCGGGAAAAACGGGAGCAGCTGCTCTGGCTGGCAATGCTGCCGCACGCAGTGGCTGTGGCTTAGTGACGGTTGCTGTTCCGGATAGTGTTCATGACATTATTGAAGTCAAACTGACTGAAGCGATGAGTTGTGCCTTGCCGTCGGTTGATGGTTTGATTTGTCTCCAGGCAAAAACACAGATCGAGGAGCTTATAACTGCACGGCAGGGGTTGGCAATTGGGCCGGGGTTGGGCCAAAGTTCTGAACTGTCTGCACTGGTCAGATCGCTGGTGGTCTCGGCATCTGTTCCAATTGTTATCGATGCTGATGGCATCAGTTTGCTTTCCGGTCAGCTGGAATGTTTGCAGGGACGTCGTGAACAGCCCCTTATTTTGACCCCGCATCCGGGGGAAATGTCGCGTTTGACCGGTTTGTCTGTTGCTGAAATTGAAGCCAATCGGTACGTTGTTGCCCAGGAATTTGCTGCGAAGCATGGTGTTGTTTTGTTGCTGAAGGGAGCGCGTACCGTCATTGCTGCTCCGGACGGTCGTGTCAACATCAACGCGACTGGAAATGACGGTCTGAGCAGTGGCGGCAGCGGCGATGTTCTGACGGGATTAATCGGTGGCTTGTTAGCACAGGGGCTTGATGGCTTTTCGGCGGCAAGTCTTGGTGCCTGGCTTCATGGTCGTGCGGCAGAACTGGTATCCGCGACTCAGGGAACCGCGGGTATGATTGCTTCTGATATACTGTGTTATCTACCGGTTGCTCGACAAGAGCTGGTGAAAGGAGTCTGATAATGTTGACAGCAAGAGATATTATGACAACTGAAGTTGTTTCTGTAAGATTGGATACCAGCCTGAAGGATCTGGCTAAAAAATTTGTCGAAACCCGTTTCAGCAACTTGCCTGTTCTTGATGAAGACGAAAATCTCGTTGGTGTCATCAGTGAGACGGATTTGATTGAGCAACATAAGCCTCTCCATATTCCGACTGTTATGACATTGTTTGATTGGGTTTTCTCCTTTGGCAGTGAGAAGCGTTTTCAGGAAGAAGTGGATCGGGTCACGGCAACCACAGTTGGTGAGCTCTATTGTAAAGATCCTATTACCTGTTCCCCGGAGAACTCTGTTCGTGAATTAGCGGCCTTAATGGGCCAGCATAAGGTTCATCTGTTGCCCGTTGTAAGTGACAAGAAAATGCTTGGAGTGGTTGCTCGCCTTGACCTGATCCGGGCGATGGAGGACTGATTTGCATTTGTTGTCAGTTGTTAGTGATGAGGAATCACAGACACTGGAGTTGGGAGAAAAATTAGGTCGGTTACTTGAACAACCCGTCAGGATTCTGTTGCAGGGCGATCTTGGGGTGGGAAAAACTGTTTTTGCACGTGGAGTCGCCCGTGGGTTGGGGGTTGATCCACAAATTCCCATCACCAGTCCGACTTTCACTTTAATGAACCATTACTCTGCTCGACTTGATCTGTATCACTTTGACCTGTACCGCCTGTCTGAGCCCGATGAATTGATCGAGCTTGGCTTTGATGAATACGCCTATGGTTCTGGTGTCGCTCTTATTGAGTGGCCTGAAAAATTGAATAATTTGGAAACACCGGGATTGTGGGTGACGTTGACCCGCATTTCTGCTGTTCAGCGCGAAATCTCCATGCGCCTTCAGGGTGACAACCTTGAAGAGTTAACTGCTGCTTTGCAGGATCTTTGCAGATAAGAACTATATCGAGAAGAAGGGCAAGCCAATGGCCAAAATTTTATTGTATGACACAACATTGAGGGATGGAACCCAGGCTGAAGATATTTCATTTCAGGTTGAAGACAAGGTGCGTATTGCCAAGCGGCTGGACGAGCTGGGGATTGATTATATTGAGGGGGGATGGCCCGGCTCAAATCCCAAGGACATCACTTTTTTTCAGGCAATCCAGAATGAAACTCTGAAGCACAGTAAAGTTACTGCTTTTGGTTCGACCCGGCGAGCTCGGATAACTCCTGCAGAAGATAATAACATTCAAATGTTGATAGAGGCTAAACCCGATACGGTCACCATTTTTGGGAAGACCTGGGATTTCCATGTACGTGAGGCTTTACGGATCTCTTTAGAGGAAAATCTGGAGCTGATCAATGATTCTCTGGCGTATCTGAAACAACGGGTTGGCGAGGTTATTTACGATGCGGAACATTTTTTTGATGGGTATAAATCCAACCCTGAATATGCATTAAAGAGCTTGCAGGCAGCTGCAGAAGCAGATGTCGACTGTATTGTTCTCTGTGATACTAATGGCGGTACTTTGCCACATGAGTTCCCTGCTATTATGGAAGCCGTGCAGAATGCAGTATCAACCCCGATCGGGATTCATGCCCACAATGATAGTGGTTGTGCTGTCGCAAATTCCCTCATGGCAGTGAAATTTGGTGCGAAACACGTCCAGGGAACTGTTAATGGTTTTGGGGAACGCTGTGGCAATGCCGATCTTTGTGCCATTATCCCGTCGTTGGCCCTGAAGATGGGGCACGAGTGTCTTGGTGAGGGGAAGCTGGCGACGTTGCGCAGTGCTTCACGCTATGTCTATGAATTAGCAAACCTGACACCGAATAAACACCAGCCTTACGTGGGTAACTCTGCTTTTGCTCATAAAGGCGGAGTGCATGTCTCTGCTATTCAACGCCATCCTGAAACCTATGAGCATATTCGTCCAGAGCTGATTGGCAATCGGACCCGTATTCTGGTTTCTGATCTGTCCGGTCGTTCAAATATTCTTGCCAAGGCCGAAGAATGCGGCATCGAACTTGATAGTAAAGATCCAGTAACCCTGGAAATTCTTGAAGACATCAAAGAGATGGAGAATCAGGGGTTTCAGTTTGAGGGGGCGGAAGCGTCTTTCGAATTGTTGATGCTCAAAGCTATGGGAAAATTGAAGCACTATTTTTCAATAACTGCATTTCGAGTCATAGATACGTTACGCGAAAGTGACAAGGCTCCTGTTTCTGAAGCAACGATCAAGGTGAAAGTCGGTGGTCAAGTAGAACATACTGCTGCCGATGGTAATGGTCCTGTTAACGCTTTGGATTTTGCTATGCGTAAGGCTCTGGTGAACTTTTACCCGCAGATCGCTGATGTGAAATTACTTGATTATAAAGTGCGGGTTCTGCCGACGAATCAGGGAACTGATTCTGTGATCAGGGTTCTGGTGGAGTCTGGTGATCATGACCAGCGTTGGGGAACCGTAGGTGTCAGTACCAATGTTATCGATGCCTCTTATCAGGCTCTGGCAGATGCATTGGTCTATAAATTGTACAAAGATAACCAGTAAAGAAAGAATGGTAACCATGTTTTCTTGATTCGTCATTGTTTTGGCGATAGGGTTTATGCTGTCATATTTATGGCGAAGTTAGCTGGAATAACCTTTTTTCAAGGGGTTGTCGTCTTCTTTATCTCGTTATCTGGGATTTATTTATGCTGCTGGTTGTTCTTATCGTCAATAAAATGCCGATTGGGGCTGAGTCGTTTTATGGTTTATCATTAAATAATTGTGCGGGGAGAATTTATAAAATCGCGGTAAGTCTATGAAGTACAACATGATTTGATGTGTTGAGATGTTGCTGGCGAATCTGACTTAAAATTTGGCATAACTCCTGTATCTTATTTTCGTAGACGCTGTTTGGGGAAGTTTTCTTCGGTATCTTAGCGATGGGGGTCACAGATGAAATGTCCAAAGTGTAAAGGGAGGATGTATACTGAAAAGTATTATGATTTTGTCAGGGAGTTTGATGCCTGGAAATGCAGCACTTGCGGTGAGGTGATTGATCCGATAATTTTAGCCAATCGATCTCGTCACAGGCATACAAGAGTCGGGTGATCAATCCAAATCAATGCTCATCTATTAAGGCCGAAGACTTGTCTTCGGCCTTTTCATTTCAAGAAGAATTTTTGTTGCTCAAAGCCACCTTTATCAGTCCTACAATTGCTATTCCTATGAAAAAAATTCCACGCCAGACCGCAGGTTTTTTGCCCTCACTGATAAAAATAGTGTTGTCAGAGAGGGGGATATTCATATCCAGCAGTAATTTTGTAAGTTTTTTTCTGTTTGAGTCTGCAACAAGATTATCTACAGTCATTCCTGTGATTGCTCTTTGGGCAGAAAAAAACTGTCGGTTCTCCTCCAGGAAGTCTTTCTGTTGTTCCTCTGTTTCAAGTAAAAAATAGTACTTTTTTAAAGTATCAATGATTTCAGGATCGCGGGTTTCAAACCAGACGTTGATCTCCTGGGCATGAATTGAACTTTTCAGTGGAACCAGAAAAGACCCAATTTCCATTGTTCCCGACATGTTAATCGCCTGGGCCAAGTCCTGATAGCCATCATGTATTGTCAGCCATTCACGCGGGGGACCGGTTGATTCCAGTTCGGAAATTGAAACGTCCAAGGGGTTCTGATTCCGGAGTAATAAACTCAAATCGGTATAGCCAAGCCAACCGAGAATAAGGCAGATTGCAATGATGGTGGCACGAAATCGTTTCATAACTTGTTTCCTGTCGTCGTGTTTTTAAATTAAAAATGAGCCGCCCGAAGGCGGCTCAAAGTATTGCAGGAAATTATCCGAAGTACAAGCTAACTATCCATCTATGCTGCTTCGCTTGAGTGGCCAATGTTCACATCTTTTTGTGTCATCATTGAGACGATGACCAAAGCCAGGAAAGAGAGGGGGATGGAAATAAGTGCAGGGCTATTGAACTGTATTGGTGCCTCAGATGGCAGGTTTCCGTAGCGGACCCACATATCCGGTGAAAGCAGAATAAGTCCTAAGGAGCTGGTTAAACCAATAAAGATCGAAGCTGCAATGCCTTTAGCTGTTGTTTTGCTCCAGAAAAGCAGCATCAAGATAGCGGGTAGGTTTGCTGATGCAGCGACCGCAAAAGCCCAACCAACTAAAAAGGAGACATTCATTCCCTCAAAGACAATTCCAAGATAAATAGCGATACATCCGATGATGACAGCTGAAATTTTACCGGCGCGTACCTTACCCCGATCAGACATTTTCATGCCGAGGAAATTATCCATTAAATCGTGGGCTATAGCTCCGGATGCCGCAACAATAAGGCCGGAAACAGTTCCCAGGACAGTCGCAAAAGCAAGAGATGATATGACTGAGAACATGATGAAGCCGAAGGACAAGGCCAGTAATGGTGCAGACATGTTGTTGTCCGTTATGTTGATGACACCATTTGTCATGGCTCCCATCCCCATAAATAAGGTCAGAATATAGAAAAATCCGATTGCTGCAATAGCGACAATTGTTGATTTCCGTGCAGCAGCCTGGCTTGGAACCGTATAGTAGCGAATTAATATGTGGGGAAGGGCTGCTGTCCCGCAGAATAATGCCAGCATCAGGGACATGAAGTTAAATTTTTGTATTCCCGTGGCATTGTCTACCTTGAATTTAAGCCCAGGGCGAAGAACCCGAGCGCCCGGGGTTGGTTTCTGATAATAAATCGTCGTGGTGTTGTCACCCACTTTGATATATTTTTTCCCCCAGAGCACGATTGTGGAGTCTTTTATTGCAGAAAGAAAAGCCAATGGACCTACTGCACCAGTCGCAGCAACTTCCTCGCCTTTTATACGGAGTTCTTTGATGTGCCCGATTGGAAAGAATTTTCCCTCTTCGGCTACGGCTCCGTTGAACAGCTTTGTTCCATCAGCCAATTTTGTGACGAATAAAGTTTCTTCCAGAGTGTAACCGGTGTCTGATTTAATCAGCTTCCAGACAGACTCCTGACCATCTTTGGACAGTTTAACGAATCCCTCTTTCCCAAATTCAGAATCGATTCCGGCGACGACAGCGTATCCAGACTCTTCAATCACAAGTGCACTGTTTGCATGTAAGGTTTTAAAATCGTGATATGGGGCTCCGTTATTGTCAGCTGGAGTCGTTGAAAGACCTCGAAAAAGAACCAGTGCGACCAGAATTGTCGACATGATCAGGAGCATGCCACCTTTAAAAAACTGGACATAAGTCGTGGATGCCATCCCTGCTGTTGCGACGATAAGAGTGACAACAATGCCAACAATACATACGCCGACCCAGTGAGGCAGCCCCAGTAACGGCTGAACCAGAACCCCCGCGCCAACCATCTGGGGAATGAGGTAAAACACCGAAACCAATAAAGTTGAAATAGCAGCCATTAGCTGAATGGGTTTGGAGTTAAACTTTGAATCCAGGGCATCTGTAAAAGTATATTTTCCCAGGCGCTTCATGGGCTCTGCAACTAGGAATAAAGCAACAATCCAGCCGGCCAGATAACCAATCGAATACATCCAGCCGTCATAACCGGCTGTTGCAATCATGCCGCAGATACCTAAAAATGATGCTGCTGAAAGGTAATCCCCGGCAAAAGCAATACCGTTTGTAGCCCAGTGAATGTTACCACCTGCAGCATAATAACCTTCTGCAGAGCTGGCACGTCGGGACAGGTAGAAAGATAATCCCAAAACAAAAAGAACGAAGAAAATAAACAGGCCGATAGCCAGGGGGGATTGTGTGTAAATCATGTCAGCAGCCTCCTAGCTGTTCATCTGTTCTTCTGCTTTGGTGCAGAGACGGTTGTAAATAAGGGCCATTACCAGTGCGAGGACAATGAGTCCAAATCCCCATATGACGGCAGCAGTTTGTCCTAAAATGATTGATTCCATTATTTTAGGGTTCGTTGTGTTTAGGACGACAAAAGCGGCGTAGACCAGAGTGTAGACAATAAACATTTTCACACCTAGTTTTGTTTTGTAGCCTGAAGCATCATCTTTTCCGAGCTTTACGGCGGGTCCATGTCCCATAAGTAATCTCCTCTCTCAACTGTGCGAGGTCGAGCAAATCTCGCTGACAAAATTAATAAAAACCAGTTATGTGTCTGGATAATGATGTGTTTATCTGCTATATGATCGAAATTACTATATATATTTTGGAATCAACTGATAATAAATGAGCTATCTTGGTTGTTATTGATAGCGGTATAATACGTTGTTATATATTGAAGTCAATAGTTCTTTGTAAAATAGAATGCTGTTATATTTATCGTTTGCGAGTTTTTTCTTTTGAAGTCGCAGACGAATGTCGAAAATACGAGTGTTTATCGGATTGTGCAAAAGATTAGCTGAGAAAGGGTGGGACGTTGTTTGTTGATTGATTGGAATAAAATAATTTCAAACCGGCCAATACTTATTCTAAAAAATAATTCCCGATGCTTTCATTTATTTGAGTTGTTCCGCGAATTTTTTTATAGCTGTTCCGGGGTTAGGCTAACGACATCATCAATGATATTGATGTCACAGAACAGCATTATCAAGCGATCCACTCCAAGCGCAATCCCTGCTGAAGGGGGAAGGGTCGTCAGTTCTTTGATAAATGGTTCCGGGTTTGGGTAAGGGCATTTCCCTTGTTTGCGGCGCTGAGATTCTTCATCACGGAAGCGTTGTTGCTGCTCAATCGGGTCAGTGAGTTCGGAGAAGGCATTGGCGATTTCCAGTCCTCCAATATACAGTTCAAAACGTTCTGCAACGGTAGGAGCCGATGTTTTTTTTCTCGCTAAAGAAGCATGCTCGACCGGATATTCAATAAGAAAGACAGGCTTATTTTTCGGCAAGTTCGGTTCTATTTCAAAGGCAATGACAGAATCGAACTCATCTGTGGCGAGTGCTTTCGCTAACGGAATGGAACTGAATTGCAAAAAAGCATCAGCTATTGTGATTCGTGGCCAAGGGGAAGATAAGTTGATTGTTTGCCCCTGCCAGGTTATTTCCTGATCCGGGCTCAGATGGGATAAAAGTGATTCACAATCAGCCATCAGTTGTCGATAGTCACAGTGGCTCCGATACCACTCCAGCATACTATATTCAGGTAAATGGGTGTTGCTTCTCTCGCCGTCGCGCCAGCAGCGACAGATCTGAAAGAGATTCGGGTAACCTGCAGCCAGGAGACGTTTCATACAAAGCTCTGGAGATGTTTGTAGAAACCAGTCGGCGGAAGGCACTGCGTCAATATTTAACTCTGGGGCATTAGCAGGAATGCGATGGGGCGTTTCAATCTCCAGAAAATGATGAGTGATAAAAAAAGCTCGAATCTGTTGAATAATTCGAGCTCGTTTTTCTAAAGTCTGCCGCTTGCGAGCCAACTGCCAATTAGGCTCTATCATTATTCTTTGACGCGAGTGACATAGTTTCCGGTGCGGGTATCAATCTGAATCAGGGTTCCTTCTTCTACGAAGGAGGGGACCTGTAGGGTATAACCCGTTTCAACTGTTGCCGGTTTGTTGTTTCCAGCTGCAGTATCGCCCTTGACCCAGGGATCCGATTGAGTGACACGCAGGTTGACAAAGTTGGGGAGGCTGATTCCGATGGCTCGTTCGCCGTACATCAGAATTTCTACATCCATATTGTCAATCAGAAAATATTTATCATCTCCGAGCGTTTCTTCTGTGAGAATAACCTGTTCATAGGTTTTTTTATCCATAAAGACATGACCGCTGTCATCCTGATAGAGATACTGCATGTCACGTTCTTCCAGACTGGCGGGTTCAAAGGATTCTCCACTGCGGTAGGTCCGGTCAAATAGTGATCCCGTAATCATGTTACGGAGTTTGCATTTATATAAAGATTGACCTTTTCCCGGCTTGGTAAAGTCATACTGAACGATGACATGTGGTTCCCCATCAATCAGTAATTTAAGCCCTTTTTTTAGATCAGAACAGCTGTACATATTGAACTCCTTTTCGTGGTGGCTGTATTCTGGATTTTAAACG
The DNA here is from genome assembly GCF_963675815.1 of uncultured Desulfuromusa sp. Classification (NCBI taxonomy): domain Bacteria; kingdom Pseudomonadati; phylum Thermodesulfobacteriota; class Desulfuromonadia; order Desulfuromonadales; family Geopsychrobacteraceae; genus Desulfuromusa; species uncultured Desulfuromusa sp. The sequence goes on along the minus strand of NZ_OY776574.1, from coordinate 280,037 downwards.
CAGCATTTAACCATAATTCCACGGTGTTTGTCATCGGAAAAGCCGGAGCTAAAGCAACTTCTAACGCCTTGATAGGTGGATTCCGGCAAGCATGCAGCGGATTGAGCCTCCTGCGAGTTCAATTGTCGGAATAGAAATGGGGACGATTTCAACAGATTTCTCAATTGTTTTCTTTTGCCCCGGAGTTAAAGCTGCGACGGCTCGTGACGAGATGACAAGAATTCTTCGGGTTCCTGTAAACAGTTCTATGGCATTTCCCGCAAACTCTTCAATCTGATGGTTGCTGAGCTCAACCATATCTCTTCCGACCCCCTGCAGTCGCGAATAGATTTCATCACGGCGCGCCTTGTCATTGATCATATCGAAGCCGACCATGGCAAAGTCGGTTCCAATACACATCATCACGTTGGTGTGATAGACAAGATGACCATTTGTATCCGTTGCATCAAAGGCCATAGGTTCAAAATTAAAATGGGTGCAGAATCTTTCTAAGGCAATCGCATTGGCACGATTTGATCGAGCGGTATAGGCAACGCGGTCAATATGATCAAGAACCATAGCTCCTGTGCCTTCGAGAAATAATCCGTCATACTCCAGACATGAATAATCGATAATATCCTGCACCCGATATTCCGCTTTGAGCATCTCCAGAATGTCATAGCGGCGTTCTCGTCTGCGACTGGGAGAATACATTGGATAGACGGCTACATGCCCACCCGGATGGGTGCTGAACCAGTTGTTCGGAAAAACGGAATCAGGGGTTTCTTTTTCACCATGGTCTTCAAAAATATGGACGAGAATCCCGCTTTTTTCGAGTTTTACAGCCGCTTCACTGACTTCTCTATAGGCATCTTCTGCTGCTTGCCGGGTCGTTCGCTTTGTGTCAATTCGTTGGAATGCATTATCGGAGGCTGTTTCCGGATTGGGATGGAATCTGTGTGGGCGAATAATGACCACCGATCCCGGGGCTTGAATAGATTTTGATGCCAAAGTAAATCCTCTCTTGCAACTCTGCACGACTGTTGAATTTGGGCTGTCGTTTTGATTTTATTCTGGGGGATTTCAGTGCTGAACACAATATTTATTTCAGAGTGGGGCCGCGTGGCGGATCTTCTCCGGCTGATGTTGACGCTGGTAGTAGAGATAACATGATTCCAGTATTTCCGCCGCAAGTAATAACCCGATAGCGATGGCTATTCCGGAGACAGGTGGTTGCCAGGTCACAAGGGGCCACCAGAGAATGAGGAGAAAGGAACTTTTCAAAAGGGTTGAATGGCCCAATTGTCTGGTTTGATCTGCTCCGGCAAACCAACCGCGAAGAAGGTTTGTTAGCCCGTAGAACAGTGGAAAAATGGAACATGCAGCCAGAGCCCAGCGCAAATAGTGGCGTAAGTCCGGCTCGACACCAAGTAGTTGTCCGAGAATAGCCTGATTCAAAGGCCCTGCGGTTAATAGAACCAGAAGGCCTAAGACAATGGCAAAGATAAAGCTGAAGCGGAACAGGGTCCGGTTATCATCTGCTGTTTTGACCAGGGTTAGATATGCTTGTTGCAGGTTGCGCATCGGCCCGGCCAAAAGGAATAAAAATCCACGAATCACCCCGAAAGCTGCCAGAGCCAGAGCCCCGTCTTGCAGACGACCGATAATTGAACTGATGAGCAATGGAATTGTCTGTTGCAGACATGATGAGTAAGCCAATGGAAAAGAATAGCGTAACACTTGAGCTGTGGTTTTTTCTGCTTCTCCTGTTGGAAACGGGATGTGGGTTTTCCAGGCAAGCCAGGAGATGACCAGCGTCTCTGTTATAACGCAACCAACCAGAGCGATGGCTCCAAGCTGGGCACCGGAAAAAAACCTGAATCCAATCGAGAGAAATGCGAACAGGCCGGCGACTCTGACTCCGGTGGCAAGAGAGACCAGGCTGGTTCTTCGTGCACGGATAATCAGCCCCTGGCAGAAGCCGCGGATGCCGGTAAAAAAGGGGAGAAATGCCAGGACGTAGAGAGCTTTTTTTGCTTCAGCGGCAATCAGTTCCGGGGTTCCCAGGATTTTAATCAGAACAATATCGCCAAGAGGGGTAAAAGCGATCAATGAAAGCATGGCAGCAACATAAACGGCGATCAAGCCGATAAAAATCAACACGCTGATCATCGATTTTCGCCCACGGACCATGGCAATGGTAATGGTGTGATTCTGGTACGAGGGGGAAGCAATAAGCAGGTGGACCACGAGAGCGACGGACATCCCGGCCAGAGCCGTGACATAATCATCAAGACGCGCCAGGGCTCCATTAATGATGGTATGGGAGATGCTCATCAGCTGAACATTGAGAACCAGGGGGAAAAAGAAAAAGGCAATCTCTCGGGGTGTCAGCACTTTCTCAGTCAAAAGAGGATCCAGGGAAAAGTTGCAGCAGATCGGTGGATTTTTCCGCATAATATTCGGTTGTCAATCCGTCTGTGTGGCCCATGCCATAGGCACAAAAGCATGTCGCTGTTCCAGCTTCACGACCTGAATAGAGATCGGTATGATGATCCCCGATCATCACGGCTTGTTTCGGGTCAGCAGATAACCCCTCCAGCGCCTTGATGACCGGTAGTGGATGGGGTTTTTTTTCGGCAAAGCTGTCACCACCGATAATTATTTTGAAATGGGGTGTCAGCTTCAGTCCATCAAGTAGCTTCATGGTTAAATGATAAGGCTTATTGGTGACAATGGCCATGTTATCTGCTGGATGTTTGCTCAGGAGTTTTTCTATCCCCGGATAGCAACGGGTTTGATCCAGAAGGTGACTTTCGTATAATTGCATGAACCGGTCCCGGTGATCAGCCTCGTAGAGATTTTCTCCCAAAGCTCGCTTGACCAGAACACTGACCCCATCGCCAATCATCGGCCCAACTTGTTGTTCCGATAGTGGGGCACAACCCAGTTCAGCGCGGAGCAGGTTGAGAGAGAGGGTGAGGTCCGGAACCGAATCAACCAGAGTTCCATCAAGGTCAAAAAGAAGATAATCAATCATTTTTATTCTATGCCTTTTTTGTCCGGGCACCGAAAATGGCTGTCCCAATCCTGACGAATGTTGCCCCTTCCTCGACGGCAACTTCGAAATCGCCACTCATCCCCATTGACAGCTCATCCATGCTGACGGCGGGTAAATGCAGATTGTTAATCTGTTCAGCAAGTTCTTTTAACTGCTTGAAGAATGGGCGAACCAGCTCGGGGTCATCAAAATGCGGCGGTAGACACATCAGCCCTTTAATTTTAAGATTCGGCAATGGGGCCACTGAGCGGACAAGGCTTTCCAGTTCCTCTGGAGAACATCCGGCTTTACTTGATTCGTCACCAACGTTGACCTGTAAAAAAATATCCACGGTTTTGTCGGTTTTCCCCCATTGGCGATCAATTTCCTGCGCAAGGGAGAGGCGGTCAACAGAATGAATTGTGGATACTTTTCCCCGCAGATATTTAACTTTATTGCTCTGTAAGCCCCCGATGAAGTGCCATTCCACGGGAGCGGAGACCAGAGGGTGTTTGTCACGAAACTCCTGAACGTAGCTTTCTCCAAATATTTTTTGCCCTGAATGGAAGGCCTCTTCGATCATGTCTGCCGGTTTTATTTTAGAAACCGCAACCAGCTTGACCTCTTCAGGATTGCGTCCGGAGATTTGACAGGCATTGTTAATGCGCGCATGAATTTTTTGAATATTGTCGGCAATATTATTCATCGATTTTGCTCCACAAGGATTATATCAATAGCGGGATCCCCAGCTCCTTCATTGCCAGAGTCAGTTTACAAAGGGGAAGCCCGACAACATTGGTGTAGCTTCCTTCAATCTTGGAAACAAAGCAGATGCCCAGTCCCTGAATTGCATAAGCTCCTGCCTTGTCAGCAGGTTCTCCGGTGGCAATGTAGCCTGTGATTTCCACGTCTGTCAATTGACGAAACCAGACTCGGGTACTGACGGCTTCAGCACGTTGTTTGCCCGTTTGCCGGTCAATCACAGCATAGCCGGAAAGAACCTGATGCTGCCTCCCGGAGAGTTGTTTTAACATTGTTGCGGCATGCGCCTCATTTTCAGGTTTTCCCAGAATCCGGTTGTCACAGAGAACAATAGTGTCACTGCCGATAAACCAGCGACCTGATATGTGGTCACGATTTGCGACCTCAGTTGCCTTATCGAGACTGAGGCGGATAACATGCTCTTCCGGCGTTTCATTCGGAAGAATCTGCTCCTCAGCCCGACTGGGGACAACCTGAAATTCAAGTCCGATCTGTCGTAACAATTCCCGTCTGCGAGGTGATGCCGATGCCAGAATCAGCTGATTTTCCATCAGCATCTCTCCCTTTTGACAGCGATTTCATTCCACCATTTAGGGAGCTCCGTCAGTGCGCGCTCTGCCATGGCCAAACGGCGATCGGCCCGTTTCATCTTCCGTCCTTCCAGGGGAGGGAAGAGGCCATAATTAATATTCATCGGCTGAAATCCGGCGGCTTCTGCTGTTGATAAATGACTCAGCAGGGCGCCAAGTGCGGTCTCTTTCGGTGGGATAGGGATAGATTCACCCCGGAGCTGATATGCGGCAAATAGCCCTGCTAAAAAACCACAGGCGGCTGATTCAACATAGCCTTCAACACCGCTTAACTGCCCTGTCGCATAAATATGGGGAGCCGCCCGAAATTGTAGTGAAGCGGTCAGACAGGCAGGCGCGTTGATGAAGGTGTTTCGATGCATACTCCCAAGGCGGGCAAAGCGCACCTTCTCAAGACCCGGGATCATGCGGAAGATCCTTTCTTGCTCCGGATAAGTCAAGCGGGTCTGAAATCCAACCAGATTAAACAATGTGGCGTGGCGATTGTCCTGCCGTAACTGCAAGACGGCATAAGGGATTTTCCCACTTCTGGGGTCCGGTAGCCCAACCGGTTTCATCGGGCCGAATGAGAGCGTCTGCGCTCCGCGGCTGGCCATCTCTTCGATTGGCATGCAGCCTTCAAAGTGGACCAGCTTTTCAAATTCCCGTCCGGCAACCTTGTCCGCATCCACAAGTTCCTGAACAAAGTTGAAATACTGTTCTTCATTTAAGGGACAGTTGATGTAATCGTCGCCACCCTTGTCATAACGGGAAGCGCGCCATGCAACATTGAAATCAATGGAATCCGCTTCCACAACCGGAGCAATGGCATCATAAAAATAAAGGTGTTCGCTCCCGGTTAATTTTTCCAGCTCTGCAGAGAGAGTTGGTGATGTCAGTGGCCCGCTGGCAAGGATTGTTGTTCCTTCGGCAGGAAGGCTGGTGACTTCTTCACGGATGAGTTCAATGTTCGGGTTCGCAGCAATTTTAGCGCTGATATAGGCGGAGAACTCAGACCGGTCGACAGCCAGGGCACCTCCCGCCGGTACTGCTGTTGCGTCCGCCGCTTCAATGAACAAAGAGCCTGTGCGGCGAAGTTCTTCTTTGAGGCAGCCGACAGCGTTGTTCATTCCGGCACCGCGGAGACTGTTGGAGCAAACCAGTTCAGCCAGGTCTTCACTCTTGTGAGCAGGGGAATACTGTCCGGGTTTCATCTCGTAAAGTTTGACCCGGAATCCTTCTTTTGTTGCCTGCCAAGCCGCTTCACATCCTGCCAATCCCGCACCGATAATGGTAATATCCATCTATTATTCCTCTTAAACGCAAACCGGCCGAACCACTATGGCTCGACCGGTAAGGATTATACTCTGTTCTTAACCGTTTATGTTGTTTTTTTAGTCGTTTTTTTAGCAGTTGTCTTTTTCTTTGCGGCAGGTTTCTTTTTCGCCGGTGTTTTTTTCTCTGGTGGAATCAAAACTTTTTCCCAGTCGCAGTTTTCTTGCGGGCAGCGCTGAACGGTTCCCCAGCGCTTTGTTGTTTTGATTTCCGTCAGCGGCCAGCCACATTTGGGGCATGGCTCTTCTTTGGGCGGATTCCAGAGTGCATATTTACATTTTGGATAGCGGTTACAGGAATAGAAAATCTTTCCGTAGCGGCTCTTTTTCTCCATCATTTCCCCTTCACCACATTCAGGACAGGTGATATCAAGGGATTTAGGCTTTTCCAATGGCTGGATATTTTTACACTTCGGATAACCGCTACAAGCGAGGAATTTACCGTAACGGCCTGATTTTATCAGCATTGGAGAACCGCATTTTTCACACTTCTCGTCTGATACGACCGGCTCCTCAACCTCTTTGCCATCACTGTTCAACGGTTCTGTATGGCGACAGTCGGGAAACCCGGAACAGGCTAGGAAACGTCCTGCCCGACCAAGTTTGATCACCAGTTCTTTGCCGCATTCCGGACAGGTCTTATCTGTTTTTTCAGTTGTAACATCCGCTTTGCTGACTTCCTGATCTTTGCGGTGCAGCAGGGCGATAAAGGGATCCCAGAACTTTTTAATCAACGGAACCCAGGCCAATTCACCACGAGAGATAGCATCAAGTTCTTCTTCCAACTCCGCAGTAAAATCATAATCTACATATTGACTGAAGTGCTCTGTCAGCAGCTTTGTTACTACCCTTCCCGTATCTTCAGGGAAGAATGTTCGTTTTTCCAGTCGTACATACTTTCTGGTTACGAGAGTATTCATGATGCTGGCATAGGTGGATGGGCGACCGATACCATACTCTTCCAGGGTTTTGACCAGACTGGCCTCGGTGAAACGGGGTGGCGGTTGAGTGAAATGTTGCTCGGGCAGCAACTGTTCCTTGGTGAGTTTTTCACCCTCATCCAGCTGTGGCAGCAAGCCCTCTTTATTTTCATCATCACCATTATCGGTGCCTTCGATGTAAAGGGCCATAAATCCTGGGAACCGGATAATTTGACCAGTGGCTCTAAAGCTGTAACGTTCACCTGCAGCGATATCGACCCTGGTTGCATCAAAAATAGCCTGTGCCATTTGTGATGCGACAGTTCTCTTCCAGATCAGTTCATAAAGACGGTATTGATCCGAGCTCAAAAATTGTTTCAACTGTGCAGGGGTTCGGGCGACTGAAGTTGGGCGTACGGCTTCATGGGCTTCCTGTGCGTTTTTACTTTTATTCTTGAAGGTTCGGGGCTTGTCCAGAGCGTAGCTCTTATCATAGAGCCGGCAGATAACTTCTCGTGCTTCGCTGGTTGCTATTGTTGACAACGCAACGGAGTCGGTTCGCATATAGGTAATCAAACCATGAGTACCGTCTTCTACCTGAATCCCTTCATATAATTTCTGGGCCACACTCATGGTTTTTCTTGCGGAGAAGCCAAGTTTACGGCTGGCTTCCTGCTGCAGGGTGCTGGTTGTAAAAGGGGGCGCAGGATTCCGCTTACGAGCTTTCTTTTCCAGGGATGAGACCTGGAATTGGACATTTTCCAGTTCTGCAAGAATGTCATCAGCCTGCTTTTGATTGCTGATGGCGAACTTGGCTAGATTTTTGCCGTCACAAGAGTTGAGTTTGGCTGTGAATTGGTTTTTGCTCAGGTTTGCTAAGAGGGCTTCAATACTCCAGTATTCGCGTGGTTTAAATGCATCAATTTCATCTTCACGTTCACATATGAGGCGTAAAGCGACTGATTGAACCCGCCCTGCGGATAATCCATAACGGATTTTTTTCCACAGAAAAGGTGACAGGTTGAAGCCGACCAGATAATCAAGAACTGAACGAGCTTGTTGAGCATCGACCATATCCCGCGCAATAGCACGAGGATGGGCCATCGCTTCATCAATGGCTGTCTGCGTGATTTCGTGAAAAGTCACTCTTTTTACGGACGGTTTTTCTGCCTGCTCATCAATACCGAGAGCTTCCAGAAGATGCCAGGCAATAGCTTCCCCTTCCCGGTCGAGGTCAGTTGCAAGAATTAACTCGTTGCTTTTAGCCACCTCTTTTTTCAGCAGGTTGATATGTTTTTCACTATCGGCAAGGACCTGGTAATTAGGCTTGAAATTGTCAGCAGTATCAACTGATCCCTGTTTACTGGGCAGGGCACGTACGTGTCCATAAGAAGCTAAAACTTTATAGCCTTTACCAAGAAATTTTTCGATGGTTTTTGCTTTTGCCGGTGATTCGACAATAACCAGTGATTGTGCCATTGTGTCCTCTATGAGACTTTGTCCCATTGCTGCAGGAACTGTCTTTTTTGTAAGAAAGGCTGTGCCTGTAAATAGCACAGCCCGAGATTTTTATTGATAGATACGACCCCAGTCGTTTTCGAGAAGGCAATCTATCTCTCGTAACCAGAGACTGCTTGAACGTGAGAGCAGAGTCAGAATTGTAACCAGTTTGATCTCTTGCTCGTTGACAGGATCTTCTGCTGAACGTAATGCCCGATCAATAATTTCTTCCTGAGCTTCATCAGAGAGGAGTCCCATGGTGCGTACTTTGATTAAGAAGCCCCTTGCTTCAGTTGTAAGCATCTGTTGTTCTTGGCTGCTAAATACCCGATAGGTAGGGTGATCCAACAATGGGGAGATTGCAGTTGAACCCGATGGTGGTTGCAGTGCAACGGTTTCCATCCAGGAAAAAGCATCATTGATCTCATCAGCATCAAAGCCGACAGAGATAAGTTCCGCCATTAACTCCTGTTCACTTATAGGGTTGTCTTCCGCTCCCAGAACATACTGGGCGATCAGGTTGACAATCGCCAAAACTCGCTCACGCAAGGAACCTCCCCAATAGGTTTAAGTTTATATTTGCTCACGGATATAGTTGTTCCCCGGAAGTGTTTTTATCCCACCCCGGAGCTCTAGGTCGAGTAAAATAGCGGAAAGAGCCATGGGAGTCAAGCCGCATTCACGGGCTATTTCGTCACTGTGCCTGGGCTCATGCCCCAGCAATTGGTAGACTTGCAGTGCCGGTTCTTCAAGTTGTAAGGAAAAATCATTGTATTGTTTCCGTTGCTTTCGGGATGGCAGGTCGGGCCAGAGGGCCTGGAGAATATCAGCAGCTTCGGTAACAAGCTGGGCCCCTTCTTTCAGGAGTTGATTCGTCCCTTTGCTGTTGGGGTGCTGCAGAGACCCCGGAATAGCAAACAATTCACGACCTTGCTCCAGAGCAAAGTCACCGGTGATCAGTGAACCGCTTTTTCCCGCAGCTTCTATAATCAATACCCCGCGGCTGAGACCACTGATGATACGATTTCGACCGGGAAAATGTCCTGCCAAAGGAGGTGTTTCTGGAGGGTATTCAGTAATAATGGCATTAGCCTGATGAATTTCCCGGAACAACTGACTGTTCTCAGGTGGATATACCTGATCGATCCCACAGCCAAGAACGGCAATTGTTGATCCCTTTGCCTCAAGTGCTCCTCTATGCGCAGCACTATCAACTCCACGAGCTAAACCGCTGACAATACAGATATTGTGGTTCGCGAGAGTTGCCGCCATGTCTTTACTGAAGAGCAGGCCTCCTGCTGTCGCGCGCCGTGAACCTACGATTGCAAAACACTCCTTTGTGGGCATTTTCCCACGGAGGTAGAGAAGAGCGGGGGGATCGTGAATTTCACGGAGCAGAGGGGGGTAGTCTTGATCCCAAAAACTGATCAGACGGACTTTCAATGCCTCTAGTTTGTGACGAATTCTTACAAATTTCAGATCAGTTTGATTGGGGATTTTACTGCAGAGTTTTGTGTTCAGACCGGCTTCCTGCCAATATTGTGGCGGAGCCTGGAGCGGCGCCATAAAATCACCAAAATATTGATGAAGTTTGAACAGAGCGATGCGGCCAATACCCGGTGTCAGATGTAACCTTAAAAGTGAATTTTGTTGTTCATCCATTTCATCCCCCCCTGGATGGTGCAAATAAAAAAGGATTGGTTGCGATTCCAATCCTTTTTTATCGTTTGACTATTTATTCCATGAACATCAATTCGTTACAATGGAAACCTTATCTCCTATAAAAGTAGCATTGACACTTTTAATAATGATTGCAGAGGCTGTTTTAGCTTTGGTTTCAATGATGATGGCGGCGCCAAGGACAGCATCCGGCAGCTGGATTGGACCTGCTTTTTTGATAACTTCGTCCGAAGCTTTGCGAGGACGGGCAATATAGAAAAGATTTCCACTCACAAGACCATCGTCGCTGCCCAGGTCAACATAGATAATATCATTGGTGGAAAAAGTTTCTTTTTTATCTCGGGCCGCAATGATGTAGCCTCCCTTGTCGGTTGTCCCGCGTTGTAGGACAATTTCATTGCGCTGTGGAACATATTCAAAAACTTCGGCACCACGCTGAATTTCACGGAAGGCCGAACCAATTTTTGCAACAACAGTATCCCCATTAATCTCAGTGACTTGCAGGAAGCCAAGGTTGTTCATCATGGTGCCAAAAACTTCATTGGTGTGGGGATGCTTAACCTGCTCGCCTCGTTCAAACAATCCATAGGTGTCACCGATTGTAACACTGGACAGGTCTTTCATTTTCAGAAAAACAAGATCATCTTTCGTCAGGAGTAATCGGTTATCGACCGAATCAACCAGAACTCCAAGCGGAACCTCATCGGTCAGGATGAAACCATCGCCACTGCCGGCAGCTTTGATTGTAATCAACTCTTCTGTCTCTGTTTCCATTGTTGACAGGTCTGTTTTCTGATCATCCGTTTCAGTGGATGCTTGCTTGTCGGCCTCAGGATAAGCCGGAATGATCTTCAGGCGACCATCAAGAATTTGCACTTTCTGCCCTGGGAAAATCAAATGAGGATTGGTGATTTCCGGATTTTTTGCCCAGATATTCGGCCAGTAATAGGGGTCGTCTATAAACTTTTTAGAAAGGTCCCAGAGGGTGTCCCCTTTTTTAATTGTGTAGATTTGATTTTCAGCAGCAATGGCCAGACTTGCTCCTGATAAAATGAGCAATAACATCAGCAGTGATAACCAGCGAAAGAATGTCCGTGTCATCTGTTCCCTCTCAGACAGAGTGATGAACCATTAATTGATGGGTTCGTTACTCCGGTAAAGTTGTTGTGCTTCCGGGCTTTCTGGGTAGCGGTTGCGCAACTGTTCAAGGATGTTGTCAGCCTGTATCGGTTGGCCTTCCCGGCGATATATCTGTGCCAGTTGCATGAGTGCTGCAGGGGCTTTAGCTTGAGCGGCCGGGTTAGCAATAATCAGTTGGAGGTTGGTGATTGCCTGATTCATTTTTCCCTGGGAAATCTGGGCATTGGCCAGCCAGTAGCGAGCATTAGGAGAATATTGGTGGTTTGGAAAATTCTGTAAAAAATTCTGAAAACCAGCTTCAGCTGCGGGCCAACGACCTGATGCCAAATCTGAGAAGGCCGCAAGATAAGATGATGCTGATGCTGCAACAGTGGCCACTTCCTGACTTTCGACAAAAGGACTTGTGGTCTCTGCCGGAGCCCCGATTGAAGCTGCCGGCTGTTTTAGTGGCTCCGGGATGTACAGGTTATTTTGATCTTCAACCGGAATGATATTTTGGGCCGTCAGTTGTTCCTGAAGTTGAGTGAGTTTTTGTTCTAACTGTTGTAATTGATCAGCCTGGACTTGTTGCTGTTGCTTGATTTCATTTAATTGAACTTTGAGTGCTCCGGACGGGGCCAGTCCCGGAGCCGGAGCACAGGAACTCAGGAACAGGATCAGTCCCATAAACAGGAGAACTTTAAGCGTGAGGAATGAGAGGGAACATTTCATTTTTCTGCAAAACTCCGCGCAAGAAAATCACAATAAAACAATAAAAACTAATCTGTAAAAATTATAGTTTTCTTAACAGGTTGTCAAGCTGGAAGAATGAGAATATTCCAAAAAAGGCTATATTCACTCTTTTTTAAGGGTTATTTACGTGTGAGTAGATTCAGGCATCTCCCTGAAGTTAAAATAATTCCTCGCTCTGTTGAGTACCTTTTCAGGAACTGTTTCAGTTCGGAAATTTTTGCTTCAGGCATATTCTGGTATTTTGGCAACTTATGGGTGAAAAAATCTTCTTCATCGATAAACTGAAATGCAACATCAAAATGATAGGTTGGATTCAATCTCCATCCTTCCATACGCTGTAAGGCGGCTGCAGCATTTTTTCTTTCCTCGGTTTCATCACCGCTACCTGCTCCAAAACGGTTTTTAACCTCCATAAATGATCCGCCATCACCAGGCTCGACCACAATAATCTTGCCCTTGTCCTTAAGTAAGTTCCCTGAATGATGAAGATTGGCAATCATTTTGTCTTTCGGGATGTGGTGCAGTGACAATGTGTAGATGACAAGATCAAAAGATCGGACCGGGAGATCCGGGGTGCCATCAGGGGTGTACAGAAAGTCAATATTGCTCGCTTGAATATTTTGTTTTGCCTGTTCCAGAACTGTGGGATTTAAGTCTGTTGCGACAACCCTGGAGGCGTACTCAGCGATATTACGGCTGATTCTCCCGTTACCGCAGCCAATTTCGAGGACTGTTGCACCGGTTAAAGAGGCGTGAGAATTGATAGCTTCTATATATTTGTTATCAGGGTCGAGAATCATATGCTTTCCATCCGGTGCTGATGGCCCGAAGACCTTTTAGTGGGTCTTTTCCAAATGAGTTGGCAGTACTTTTCAAATTAAGGCCTAACGCCTACATCAGGGGCAGCCGAAGGCTGTCCCTCTGTATGTGCTTTTTACATTGCTATTGCACGGAATTGATTTATTCAAGTGCCAGTTGTTGGACGAAATTCAAATTTTTAGTTTGACATTTCCCACTGTTTCTTGCTGGGCTTTATACTTAATATCTAACCCCGCTAGGACCTTTGGCCACATCAGTTATCCGAGTGCGTTTTCCATTTTTTAATTGATAAACAACTACTCCATCGATAGGTTCAATTATAACCTCATATTTTGCACCAGCTTCTGGAGTGAAAACTGATGTGGTATAGAAAAACTTATATGAATGCCTCTCACTAGTCTGATATCGAGTTCGATACAGAGCATTCATCGGAACCCCTGCTTTCACTTGCCTTATGAGCGGTGCTTTATTGCTATTTCCCAGCATAGCCGGAGAATCTGAAAAGTCTTGTGATTCATATATATAAACAGTTGTTGATTGAATTAGACCGTGACGGCTAGAAAAATAATTTCCATTGTATTCTTCAATATCACTTATAGCGTTACCGTCAGGAATAGAGAAAAAATGCTCCTGGCTCTCTTGGATAAAAACAACGGTAGCAGTTGGTCCACTCCAACCTCCCATGTAGACAGTGGCACAACCTGATAACAATGCGACAGTCAATACACTAATTAAAATTATTCTTTTCATTCTTTCTCTCTTTCGCTGCAGGATAAAGGCCGAACCAACAGATAGTAGACCTTTCGATATTAGGAAACTAGGGACACTCCCTGATTTTTCTTGGTCTCCCCGGTTTGCGGGGCCTCAGAATAGCATTCAGCTGATATTCCATTTTGTCCATAAAGCTCTCCGAGCCGAACGGGCGCCCGGTGCGAGTTGCGCTACGCAGTTTGTCTTCTACGTCTTCATCGCTATGCAGTATGAATTCGGCATACCGGCTTCTGTCGGTCTCTTCCAGCCAGGAGGACTCCTGTAAAAGATCGTCCTGGGCTGAGGTCAAATGCGCTTTCGCGCTGGACCAAGGATAATCCTCGGCATGTTCAACCAAACCGACCTTGATCGGATTACGTTCAATGTACCGCGCCACGATCCAGAGATATTCATCGTTTTCGACGATGCATGAGAAAAAGCGATTTTGCCAGATGCGACCGCTCTGGTTCCGTTTGCGATTGAGATATTGCGTATAGACCTGATTGGTCAAGCCGATACCACGGGCAAGCGCGTTTTCTTTTTCCGGAACAACCAACAGATGAACATGGTTATCCATCAGACAATATGCCCATAAGTGCAAATGGAATGCTTTGCTGTACTTTCCCAGCAATCGTAAGTAGGTCAGTCTGTCCTCATCGTCGAAAAAGACGATAGACTGATTATTGCCACGCTGAGTGACATGGTGAGGGTACCCGGGGGCAACTATGCGAGCGATTCTTGGCATGAGTGGAGTTTAGCGGCATTGTAGTGTTACGGCAATGAGTAAATAAGGGGAGTGTCCCTAGTTTTCCTGCATTTCAAAGAGGAACTTACTTGGAGAAGCACTCAACCGGCCATCATAATTGACGCGAGACCGGACAGGATAATTGTCGTCGAATAGTCAACTGCAGCGATTCGTTATGCATGTTCGGTCTTTAGCTATATTCTCTTTCAAAACGATACCATTCAGCAGGATTTCGACCGAACTCAAACATGACATGGTGCTGAAAAGCAGGACGTTCTTTCAAGGAGTTAAACCAAGCTTGGATATTAGCGAACTCTTTTTTCTCTAAATTTAGCTTCTGATATCGATATACTAATGGGCCGAACGGAATATCGGCCATCGAAAGTTGATGACCGACTAGGTACCCGTTCACGCCGAGATGAGTATCGAGAATAGCCAGCTGGCTTTCTAACTTCGACTGAAGTGACTCGATCAACGCATGATCGCGTAGAGGTGGTTCTGTTCTGACAATGGCCCAAGTCAGATCTATATAGATCGGATAGAGCGTTGTTTTATGCCAATCCATCCACTGGTCAGCAAGCGCGTACTGTTGCTCGTTGCAGGGAAGAAGGAGATTTTCTGCGTCGTAACGTCGGCATAAATAGCGAACGATTGCATTTGATTCCCATAAGACAAAATCGTTATCCCGAATGGTCGGGATGCGGCCGTTTGGATTCATACGAAGATATTCAGTGGTATTTACACCACCAAACGACCCTCCGACGTTGTGACGAATATGAGGAATGCTGAGTTCTCCTATCGTCCACATGACGGGCAATGCATTGCTGGCGTTTCGTCGTGAGTAGACCCCTAACATTTTCAACGCTCCTTCCAGACTACGGCTTTTCCACTTCAGCTTAATTCGAAATACTCGGCATAACGCCGCAAATCACCGGCAGCAAAAAGCAGAGCGACGAAGGAGCGGCGCTTTTTGCTGTCCGAGTGCATTTGCCTTGTTAGCCCTTGTATTAACCTGGCGGCTAAATAGGAGTTGCATTCCTCTCATGAAGTAACCTTGGAAATTCGCGAACCCTTGTTATTAGGAGTTCTATTTAATTTCCTGATTAACCTACCGCTGTTTTGTAAATATATTTAATCGCCAGGTTAATAATATTGCTTAAATTCATCAGCAGGCTCTCGGTCGGAATATATGTAAACAGAGTTACCAATAGGATCAATTATTGAGAAACCTCTGTCACCCCACGGGTGGTCTTCCAATGGCATGGCGGTTTGCAAGCCAGCTTTAGTTAATCTCGTGTGCTCAGCATCAACATCATCAACCTTGAAATTGAGCATGACGCCCGCTCCATTAAATGTAGGCATTCCCTCCTGGGGTTGCATGAATTGAATAGTAGGGCCATCTTCACCAATTCTTAAATTGATATACCAACCACAATCAAAAATTTCCTTTGCTGCAAAATATTGGCGATAAAAATCACGACACGCATCTACATCATTTGTGAAAAAGCACGTTGATAATTCATTTACTTTCATTTTTTCTCCTCAATTTAATAAATACGATTCTTTGATGAAATCTGCGACTTTTTTATCTTTGATGTCTTGTTCTTGATATATCTTAATGTGCCTCATCTGCTTTCCTTTGCCTTCAAGAATTTTGTTTGGATCGGAGAGTTGTGAGCCTTGGTCAAAAATGACTGATACATATTTTTTGTAGGGCATAATGCCGACAAATGCCCTTTCACCTTTGAATAAGCATAGTGCATTCCATTTTATATCTTCTCTTGATGCATTGGATAGACCGGATGCAAGTTTTTTAAGTTTTGATACGAGAATGCTTTTGTCGTTCTCAAGGCTTAAGATGAACTCATTTATTTTGTCGCTCATATGATTCCCCTATTTTGTGGGCTAACGCCCAGCTCACCGGAATTTTGCGCAGCGCCAGCGAAGCAAAATATCCGTGTGAAGCTGATTGTTATGTTCGCTATTCATTATTTACCCTTCTGGAGGCTTGCTAACCACAAACCACCTCCTATTAACACAATGCCAGAAATGCGACTCGCAAATAGTTTTGCCCTATTGGTATAAACTACTCTTCCGCCATAACCCGCTGATACTGCATATACAGTATCGAATACGACAGCTATTGATAGGTATGTAAATGCAAGCACAATAAACTGAAAATTTGTTGGGAGCGAAGGGTCAATAAATTGGGGGATGAAGATAGCCAGCAGAGCCAGGCTTTTGGGATTTGCTAAACCAACAAAAAAGCCTCTTTTTAAGGATGTTCTATTGGTGACTTTTTCAGCAGGACGGTTGGAGCTACGCCACGCCTTAATACCGAGATAAACCAAATAGACTGCCCCTCCTATTCTAAGCAGATCAAATACAAATCCATATGCTGATACAAGCCACGCAAGGCCAGCGACAACCATAGCGATTTGAATAACTTGAGCGACTGTAGTACCTACAACCACCATTAAACCTGCTCGAATGCCTTTTGTGGCAGCGGTTGTAACAATTAACGTGATGTTTGGCCCTGGGATCGTACAAATGACTGCCGTGGCAGCAATAAAAGCCAAAAATAGATCAGTGTTCATTAGGTACAGCTCCAATAATGTAAGATTTAGATTTCAGCACATCTATTCCGAGAACATAACGCTCGGCTCTGCGGCTGGTAAAAGTGGAGGCGAAGCCGTAGCTTTTGCCAGTCCGACAGCAGCCGCTTGTTAACTCATATATTTGTATTTCGGAAAAATCTCGGAGGCCGCCCTCTATACTGCTTTTCTTTATGCTCAACCGAAATAAAACCACATGTTACCGCTACAATTGCGGAGATTATCAAAGCGTAAATGCCAAGCCCAAATCCGATCGGTAAGGCCCATTCAAATTTGGAGTTTAATAATTGTGGCAATAAAACAAAGAAGAGCAGACTGCCCCCACCACCAACGAATAACCCCGTATTCCAAGCTTCAGTACGTTCTTTCCTGGTCGCTGTATAAGCCACCTCTGCGTGGCATACCCCGCAAACTGGTTGTAAGTGCTCAACAAATGACCTGCACCAGTAACAAATCCATCCCTCCTTCTGAGGATATTCAATTGGAGGCTTACCTTCTAGCTCTCGGCGACAATTTTCTTCTGAAATCTGTTTCCACTCCAAAAGCAAATTTATGGTGTAATTCTTTTCATCACTATCAATGAGCTTTGCACAATTTTGACAAAGCCATATTCCATTCGAGATCGCTTTACGCTCTTCGCTACTCAATACTGAATTAAAACGAGGACCACCTTCTGCTGCTGCAGTTATATGTGCAGCAACACCAATTCTCGTAGCTTTTTGTGGCTCAAAATTAGGGCCAGAAGTTAAGCATCTACATTCTGGATTTGAACAGCGATTACCTACCCTTTCTTGGAGAATACGCTTGGTTTCCTTAGAAAAATCATCTCTATTACTATTCATACAGATTCCAAAATTGATACGTACTCTGAGGAGTTAACAAGTTATTGAGTAGTTTCGGCCACCATACATTTGCACAATAAAATTGACAATAAATACTCGCCTGTTATCATATTCCTAACCGTATATCACTCTATAAATGATTATAGTCGTTTTCACTTATGCCATGATTGAATTGCCAGAAAATCTTTCGACTGCCTATAACCACTTTATGTCCAGGCAAAATATTCCCCGCAAGCTGCAACCCTATTATCGGAAATGGTTACGTTTTTATGTCGATTTTTGTAAAAAATATCGACATGTTTATGCTGCCCCGGAAAGTCAAACTGAGTTTATCGTCAAATTGAAAAATAAAGGCCAATCGGAAACGCTGCGCCAACAAGCTAAAGCTGCTATTGATCTCTACTATAATATGCTGCAAGCAAAAAACATGTCTACACCGGGTGTAGCAGGATCAAGCTGTTTATTGAGTAAAACCACAGAAGCCGATTGGCGGTGGGTTTACATTAAACTTGAAGAACAGATCAAGGTTCGTCACTATTCGGGTAAAACACTCAAGAGCTACCGTGGCTGGATACGACAATTTCAGACCTTTGTGAGAAGCCGTGAAGTTTCAACGGTAGATATCGAAATGGTCAAATCGTTTCTAACCTTTCTGGCTGTTGAGCGGAAGGTCTCTGCATCGAGCCAGAATCAGGCGTTTAATGGGTTGCTATTTTTGTTCCGCCATGTTCTGGGGCAGGATTTTGGCAAAGTCGATGGGGTTGTCCGAGCAAAGCAGCGTAAGAAGATACCAACTGTTTTATCAAGAGAAGAAATTGATCGCATTGTGAGAGGGCTAAAGCCCCCATATTCACTGATTATCCAGATGCTTTATGGCTGTGGCTTACGTCTATTTGAATGTTTAAAGCTCAGGGTGCAGGATCTTGATTTTACGACCGGCATGGTCAGGGTTCATGACGGTAAAGGGAAAAAAGACCGGGCAGTGCCTTTACCTGAAGTTTTGCGGGATGCTTTACAGGAACAACTAAAAGTTGTGGCGAGTTTGTATGAGCAGGACAGGGATGAAAATTACGACGGGGTTTTTCTGCAAGGGCGGCTGGATGCCAAGTATCCGAATGCCGCAAAGGAATTTCCCTGGCAGTGGCTTTTTCCGGCGAGGATGTTGACTTTTGTTCCCGAAGAGGGAGAACATCGCCGCTATCATTTACATGAAAAGCATGTACAGAAGGCTCTGAAGAAAGCTGTCATGAAGGCTGCAATTCCGAAACAGGCAACGGCGCACACGTTACGACACAGCTATGCCAGTCATTTATTGCAAGCCAATTATGATATCCGCACTATCCAGCAACTCCTTGGGCATGCTGATGTCCGTACGACAATGATTTATACCCATACGGTGCAGAGCACAACTGCCAAAAATGCAAAGAGTCCGCTTGATTTTTAAGTGTATCACCGACTGAATGGGCACCTGAATGACCTGGGAAAATATGATGACACAAAAAATAAAGAGAAAACGTCCGGAACTGCTGATGCCGGCAGGGGACATGCAAAAGTTGAAAACGGCGATCCGCTTTGGTGCTGATGCCGTTTATCTGGGAACGGCAGATTTCGGGTTACGGGCTCATGCGGGTAATTTTGATCTTGAACAGTTGAGGAATGCGCGGAAGTTAACCCGTGAGGCTGGTGTTGCCCTCTATCTGACCCTGAATGCTTCGCTGCGACCGGATGAGTTTTCGGCTTTGGAAAAACTGCTCGAAGAGTTGAAGCTGCTTGATCTTGATGCCTATATCATTGCTGACCCCGGTGTCCTGACAACCATCCGCAGAGTTGATCCGCAACGATCCATTCATCTGTCGACTCAGAGTAACAGTTGTAATCCACAAACGGCGGAATTCTGGCGCAGCTGCGGCGTCAGTCGTATCAATCTGGCTCGGGAGTTAACCCTGGAAGACATCAGCTGTTTTTCCGGACAGACAAAGATTGAACTGGAGTGTTTTGTTCATGGTGCCATGTGTGTAGCCCATTCCGGGCGCTGCCTTCTTTCCACCGCGTTGCTTGGACGAGGAGCCAATCAGGGAGATTGTGCCCAGCCTTGTCGTTGGAACTATGCGTTAATTGAAGAAAAGCGGCCCGAGGAGAGTTTTGCTATTGAGGAGGATGATCGCGGCACCTATATCATGAACAGTCGCGACCTTTGCCTGGTGGAACAATTGCCGCAGTTAATTGCTGCGGGAATAGACAGCTTCAAGGTTGAGGGGCGGATGAAGAGCCTTTATTATGTGGCGACAACGGCGCGGGTTTATCGTGACGCTATTGATCGACTCTATGCTGATCCCACTGATATTGATCCACAGTGGCGGGAAGAACTGGAAAAGGTCAGTCATCGTCCCTATGATACCGGTTTTTTGTTCGGCTATGATGATGCCAAAATTCATGCTGCTGATACCCATTATATCCGCACCCATGACTTTGTCGGGTTTGTTCGCAGGGATCAGAACGGCCTTTGGGTTGAAGGACGGAACCGCTTCCTGCTGGGGGATGAGATTGAGTTGATCGGCCCTGAAATGCGGCAGGAACAGTTTTCGGTGGATGAAATTCAATCTTTGTCCGGGGAGTCTCTCTCTGCCGGTCAGCCGAATTCCAGGCTTCGTCTGCAACTACCTGATTGGGCTGACGACGGCGATTTGTTGCGCCTGAAAAGAGCGGAGAAATAAATGCAATTATTGTTGTTATCTGCCTATCTGATTGTCACCATCATTCGTTTCGGCCTCGACTGGATTAATATCCGCCATCGGCAAAAAGGACGGCAAGCGTTGCCGGATGCCTTTGCAGGACAGATTGATGAAGAGCGCCTTGATCACAGTGATGCCTATGCTTTAGCCGGGGATCGTGTCGGTTTTGTCGAAGATCTTCTCGGGGTTGTGCTCACCCTGGCTTTTTTGTTCGGCGGAATTCTTCCTTGGTATGATCGTTGGGTCGCCGGCTATACGGACAGTTTCATTGTCAGTGGATTATTGTTTTTTGGCCTTCTGGCTCTGGTTCAGCTGCTGATCGGTCTCCCTTTCTCTCTCTACAAGAATTTTGTCCTGGAAGAACGCTTTGGCTTTAACCGGATGAGCTTAAAGCTCTGGTGTGCCGATTTGCTCAAATCTCTTGGGATCGGTTCGGTTCTGTTTATTTTGCTGGTCGGAGGAGCTCTTGCTCTGGTGCAGGCAACGCCACAGAGTTGGTGGCTTTGGGTCTGGGGTTTCTGGGTTGTTGTCTCTCTCTTTCTCTTGTATTTGTCTCCTTATGTGATTGAACCCCTCTTCTTCAAATTCACCCCGCTGGCAAAAGCGGATCTGGAAATCGAGGTTCGCAATCTGCTCGAAAAAGCCGGGGCTCACGCTGGTAAGGTTCTTCAGGTTGATGCCTCCCGTCGAAGCGGTCACAGCAATGCTTATTTTACCGGGATCGGCAAGGTCAAACGGGTGGTGCTGTTTGATACGTTGATGGAACAGTTGGATAATAAAGAACTGTTGGCCGTGCTCGCTCATGAGCTTGGGCATTGGCGTTGTGGTCACTTGCGGCAACAGCTGATCAAAAGTCAGATGATGGCCTTGTTGCTCTGCTGGCTGTCGTTTACCCTGTTGAACAGCCAGATTCTTCCCGGTTGGTTGGGGCTGGAGCAACTCTCTTTTGCCGGTCAGGTCTTGGTCCTGGGCTGGGTTGGTTCGCTGCTCGGATTTTTCTGGACCCCGCTCGGTAGCTGGTGGTCACGTCGTCATGAACGTCAGGCTGATCAGTTTGCCATCAATATGGTTGGCAGTGGCCAGGAGCTGGCTTCCGGACTGGTGAAGCTGGCGCGGGAAAATTTGAGTAACCTGTTTCCTCATCCCCTCTATGCTGCGGTCTATTACTCCCATCCTCCATTAGTGGAGAGGGTGTTATGGTTGCAAAAAGGGGAAGTCGATGCTGTGTCTCTCAGGAAATTCGCCGCAGATCAATGAAGCGGTTGTTGTTGTCAATCGTCAAAAGAAAGCGTCCGTTGATGCCGGTGTGAGTCAAAAACGAGCGCAACCGGATAGCGGGAAAGTGAAGTCGTTTTCCACACTCTGACATCACTTGAATAGTGTTGGCGCTGCCCTGGTAGTAGCGTAGAAACTGTTGCTGACTGATCTGCAAGCGAAAATAGTATTGTCGTCTGGAGGTTGTCGCCATCATTTTCGATTTTTCCACCTGTGGAGCATGGGAAGGGTTGGATTATGCTGATCTATAAAGTTGTGGAAACCAGTCAGGTTGATGACCTGAATCTGGAAAAAATTCTGAACACCTGGACCCCTGAAGGGTGGCACCTTGAAGGAATCCATTTCGCTATGCGTGAAGCCAGTCGACGTCCGGGAATGGCATTTGTCACATTCTCCCGTGAGGAAGACGAGTAGGGGCGAACCGGTGTGTTCGCCCGACCATCAAGCTGGATTTATGCCTGTTCTCAAACCATCCTCAGTAGATTAATCCCCCTTTTTTTCTGACCTTGCGCAGGGTTTTGTTGGCAATGTAACGTGCTTTATCAGCACCTGCCGCAAGTATTTTTCTTAAATTTTCAGTATCTGCAAGAATGTCCTTTCTTTTCTCCGTATAGGGAGCAAAGAAATCACGGGCTGTTTCAAACAGCTCCTGCTTGACATCACCGTAACGGAGTCCGGGGGTGAGGTAGCGTTGGCGCAGATCTTCAACCTCCTGCTTATTCAAGAATAAACGATAAATTTGAAAGATATTGCAGGTGTCAGGATTCTTGGCTTCCTCGATCGGGGTGGGGTCGGTGACAATGCGCATAATTTGTTTGCGCAGAGCTTTTTCTTCCAGAAACAGATCGATGGTATTGCCGTAACTCTTACTCATTTTGCGACCATCAAGGCCGGGGACCGTGGCAACATCATCATCAATATCAGGTTCGGGGATGGTAAAAACATCACCATGCTCATTGTTGTATTTGATGGCGATATCGCGAGCAACCTCCAGGTGTTGCTTCTGGTCTTTGCCGACCGGAACACTATCACTTTGAAACAGCAGGATGTCTGCCGCCATCAGCACCGGATAGGCAAACAGGCCATGATTTGGTTTGATCCCCTGGGCGACTTTATCTTTGTAGCTGTGGCATCGCTCCAGTAGGCCCATAGGAGTAAAATTGGAGAGAATCCAGGTGAGCTCTTGTACTTCCGGAATATCCGACTGAACCCAGAATGTGCTTTTTTCAGGATCGAGTCCCAGCGCCAGAAAGTTTGCGGCTGCTTCCAGAGTTCCTGTGGCCAGTGCTTTGCCGTCTGACAGGCTGGTCATGGCGTGGTAATTCGCTATAAAACAGAACAGGTCTTCCTGCTCCTGATAATTGATCATTTTTTGCATCATCCCAAAGAAGTTCCCTAAATGAAGAGAACCCGAGGGCTGGATGCCTGATAAAATGCGCATGGTATGTCGGCTCCAAAAAATATGGTCGGGGAAAATAATCTGATTATTGCTGGTTCTGCTGTGCGCTCATCATCGTTGCCAGTTGCAATAATTGCTGCATATCCATGCCACTCTCTTTTAGGATATCCAGCAGGACCGGAAACAGTTGCATCATAAATCCCGGTTCTTTGATGACGTCTTTGGCCAGTTCCGGCAGTGTCTCGATAATAAAGGTTTTTTTGTCCTCAATGGAAAGCTCCATGAGGCTGTTTTGTATTTCTGCAACGGTCATTGATGTCTCCTGTTTGTCAATCATTTAGCCCCAAGGGCAATCTTGAAAACTTCCGGATATTCTTTGACGAAATGAACCTCTATCCCCTCACGGAGATATTCGGGCAGATCATCGTAATCTTTTTTGTTTTCAAAGGGGAAGATGAGAGTTTGCAGCCCGGCACGACGTGCGGCAATGGTTTTTTCTTTAACTCCGCCAATAGGCAATACACTTCCAGTCAGGGAAAGTTCCCCGGTCATTCCCAGTTTCTCCCGCACCGGTTTTTCCAAAATCATGGATAACAGGGCCGTTGTCATGGTCACCCCTGCGGACGGTCCATCTTTGGGGGTTGCTCCGGCGGGGACATGAAGGTGGATAAAATGGGTATCAAAATAATTTTCCGGGATTTTATGCTGAGCAAGGTGACCCATGACGTAAGAATAGGCAATCTCTGAGCTCTCAACCATCACCTTACCAAGTTGACCTGTCTGCTTAAATCCTTTGGTTTTGCTCTGCATGGTGGTGGCTTCAATCTGCAGGGTTGCACCACCCATACTTGTCCAGGCCAGCCCGGTGACAACTCCCGGAACACTTTTGATGAGTTCCTCTTCTGCAAAGACGGGTTTCCCAAGGTAGTTTTCAATGTCATGTTTGGTCACGCGCACTCTTTCTTCGCGACCCTCAGCAAATTCCATGGCCGCTTTGCGCATGATTTTTTTGATTTTATTATCCAGTCCACGGACACCGGCTTCGCGAGCATAGCGGGTAACAATGTCAGCAATAGCAGCTTTGTTGATACTGACCTGGGTTTTGGTCATCCCATGGCTTTTGAGAGCTTTGGGAATGAGATAGCGGCGGGCTATTTCCAGTTTTTCTTCCAGAATATAGCCGGACAGGCGAATAACTTCCATCCGGTCGAGCAATGGTGCCGGAATTGTATCCAGCTGGTTGGCGGTGGTAATGAACATGACGTTCGATAAATCAAAAGGAACATCCAGATAATGGTCGCGAAAGCTGTCGTTCTGTTCCGGATCAAGAACTTCCAGCAGAGCAGAAGCCGGATCGCCCTGGAAGGAAGCCCCAATTTTATCAATTTCATCCAGCATCAATACCGGATTAGCTGTGCCGGCACTTTTCATTGCCTGGATCGCTTTGCCGGGCATCGCTCCAATGTAGGTCCGTCTGTGTCCTTTGATCTCAGCTTCGTCACGCATGCCACCCACTGAGAAGCGATAGAATTTGCGTTTTAGTGCATCGGCAATACTCTTCCCTACTGATGTTTTACCGACACCGGGAGGGCCGACCAGGCAGAGGATAGAGCCGGAAATGTCACCTTTCATCTTGCCGACGGCAATAAATTCAAGGATGCGTTCTTTGACATCATCCAGCCCGTAATGATCACGATCAAGGACCTTGCGGGCTCGATTCAAATCGTAGGTGTCTTTACTGAATTTTCCCCAGGGAAGGATAGTTAACCAATCAAGATAATTGCGACTGACATTATATTCCGGAGATGAAGGCTCGATCATCTGGAGCTTTTCAATCTCTTCATCAACGGCTTTCTGCGCCTCTTCGTTAAGGGTCAGTTTCTTAAGCCGTTTCTGATATTTTTCAATTTCCGAGACTTTTCCTTCTTTTTCCAGGCCAAGTTCTTTTTTGATCGCTTTGTACTGTTCTCGCAAGAAGAAATCACGTTGTTGAGCGGAAATTTTTTCTTCAATCTGCTGCGAGATTTTATTTTGCAGGCGCGAGACTTCAAGTTCTTTCTTTAACAGAACCAGGACTTTGTCTATGCGTCGATGGATATCGAATGTTTCCAGAATCTCTTGTAGCTCAAAGCCATCAGCATTCGTCAGATTGGCAGCGAAATCCGTCAATCGTGCCGGGTCATCCATACTGGTACGACCGAGGAAGAGTTTGATTTCTTCGGAATAGAGAGGATTGATCTGCACCAGCTCTTTCAGGGTTGAGATGATCGCCATTGAGTAGGCTCTCAACTCAGGATTATCTGCGTAGACGGTGCTGAGAAAATAGGTGACATCAGCATAGATGATGTTGTTTTTTTCCAAAACATCATCAATACTGAACCGTTCCAGGCTATTGACCAGAACGTGGGCGCTGTCTTCTTCTGTATGGATCAGTTTAAGGATTTTGGCTGCGACACCAACGCGTTGCAGGTTGCTGGTTGAATCCCCTTCGTCAAGCTCCTGAACCATCACCAAACCAATGGCTTGAGAATCGGTTTCCATTGCCTGTTTGATGGTGTTAACACGAGCTTTACCATTGACTGTCAGTGGAATGATAACCCCTGGAAACGCCGGTCGTGGCCGTAACGGAATGATTGGCAGCCGCGCCGGTAGCGTGTCGCGTGCCAGAACCAGCCCATCATCAGGGATAGCGTGGACATCAGTGTCGGTCTCGACTTCAATTTCGTATTCAATCGATTCGTCGTGATCTTCAAAATTATCGTGCATTTAAGTTTCTCCACTAATTTATGTATATCTTGATCCTGAGTTTACATATTAAACTTAGGGGGAAGATAATAACATCAGACTTGGAATGTCAATCTTCCAGTGCTGGTTTCGGATATCTTTTTACTGATTGTTTTGCCTTCCAATCTTCCCCTTTCGCTTTGGGTATGGAATAATTCAATAACTTCAGATAAGAGAGAAAGGTTGAACATGTCACTCAAGAATGAACGGGTCTATCTGATTGATGGATCTTCGTATATCTACCGAGCTTATTATGCAATCCGTCACCTGTCAAATTCCAGAGGGGAAGCGACCAATGCTGTTTATGGTTTTACCAATATGCTTATCACCTTGTTGCGTGAAGAAAAACCGGATCGGGTTGCGGTTATTTTTGATGCTAAGGGCCCAACCTTTCGCAAGGAACTATATCCGGCATATAAGGCTAACCGTTCGGCGATGCCTGAGGATCTGGTGCCGCAAATTCCGCTGATCAAAGATGTTGTGCGTGCTTTTAACCTTCCTGCGCTGGAGCTGGCCGGATATGAGGCTGATGATATTATTGCGACTCTGGCTAAACGCTATGCGGATCAGGGTCTGGATATTACCGTTGTGACCGGTGATAAAGATCTGATGCAGATTGTCGGTGAGCGAGTGCGCCTGCTCGACACGATGAAGGGGAAAGTCTCCGGGCGGGATGAGGTGGTCGAGCGCTTCGGGGTTCCCCCTGAACAGGTGCTGGAAATTCTGGGGCTGGCGGGAGATAGTTCGGATAATATCCCCGGGGTCCCGGGAATCGGTGAGAAGACCGCAAGTGGCTTGATTCAAGAGTTTGGATCGATTGAAAATCTGCTGTCCAATATTGATCAGGTGAAAGGGAAGAAGA
Organism: uncultured Desulfuromusa sp.; assembly: GCF_963675815.1. Taxonomy (NCBI): domain Bacteria; kingdom Pseudomonadati; phylum Thermodesulfobacteriota; class Desulfuromonadia; order Desulfuromonadales; family Geopsychrobacteraceae; genus Desulfuromusa; species uncultured Desulfuromusa sp. The sequence goes on along the minus strand of NZ_OY776574.1, from coordinate 253,558 downwards.
GGCAGGAGAACTTACGTGAATTTGCTGATCAGGCGAGGTTGTCCCGAACATTAGCCGACCTGATTTATGATCTGGACATTGCTGTCAGCCTGGATGATTTGAGTCTGGTTGATCCCGATCTTGATGCCCTGACAACTTTATTTAAACAGCTTGAATTTCCTAAATTATTGCAGCAGTTCTCTCGTGAGAAGCTTCAGGATTCAACCGGCGGAGATTATCAGGTCGTCCTGACTGAAAATGAGCTGTCCAGTATGGTTGAAGAGCTTAAAGGGGCGGAGTGTTTTGCCATAGATACTGAAACGACAAGCTTGGTTGCCGTCCAGGCTGATCTGGTTGGTCTTTCATTCTCTTGTCGAGCTGATCATGGCTGGTATGTTCCGATTGGGCATTGCTATCTGGGGGTTCCACAGCAGCTCTCCAAGGATGTCGTTCTGGAAAAACTCCGCCCGTTGCTGGAAAATCCAACCTATAAAAAGGTCGGTCAGAATATCAAGTATGATGCCTTGGTGCTTCGCAATGCCGGGATTGAGTTGCAGGGGGTGGATATTGACACGATGGTCCTTTCTTATGTGACGCATCCCCAATCAAAGTCTCATGGTCTTGATGCTTTAGCCGCTGAACATTTAAATCATCGGATGATTCCTTATTCCGAGATGACCGGTACGGGGAAAAAGCAGATTTGTTTTAGTGAAGTCGAAGTTGAAAAAGCGGTACGGTATGCAACTGAAGATGCTGACATCACTTTGCAGCTGAGCCGGAAATTGTTACCTCAGTTGCCTACAGGAATGGCGGAAAAGCTTTTTTACGATGTTGAAATGCCGCTGGTAGATGTGTTGACAAGGATTGAGTGGAGTGGAATCCGGATTAATGCAGATTTTCTCGGTGTTCTTTCAGAACAGATGAGAAAAAAACTGGATATTCTTGAGGGAGAGATCCAGGAGTTGGCAGGGGGCCCGTTTAATATTAATTCACCTAAACAGCTCGGCGAAGTTTTGTTTGAAAAGCTTGGTCTGCCAAAAGGGAAAAAGACGAAAACCGGATGGTCAACCAATGTTGATGTTTTAACGAGTTTGGCGTCTGAACATGATATTGCCGCTAAAATTCTTGATTATCGCTCTGTCAGTAAGTTGAAAAGCACTTATACTGATGCCTTGCCAAAGTTGATTAATCCAGCAACAGGTCGATTGCACACCTCTTTTAACCAGGCGGTGACGGCGACAGGGCGTCTTTCCTCAAGTGATCCCAATTTACAGAACATTCCCATTCGGACGGCCGAAGGGCGACGCATTCGTGAAGCTTTCATCCCTGAAGAAGGTTGGGTTTTATTGGCTGCCGATTATTCTCAGGTGGAATTGCGGGTTCTGGCACAAATGGCGGATGTTCCAGCTCTAAAAGAGAGTTTTGCCGCAGGTGAAGATATTCATAAAAGAACGGCGAGCGAGATCTTTAATGTTTTCCCTGAGATGGTGACGGATGAAATGCGACGCCAGGCAAAAACTATTAATTTCGGGGTGCTTTATGGTATGGGAGCTTTCAGTTTAGCGAAAGATCTCGGGATCAGTCGTGCTGAAGCGCAGCAGTTTATCGATCACTATTTTGAACGCTATCCTGCTATTTTGCAATTTATGGAGGAAAAGAAATCAGAGGCTCGTGAACATCAGTATGTCACTACGATTCTTGGACGCCGCTGTGCCATCCCTGAAATTTCCAGTAAAAACGGAGCAGTGCGTAGTTATGCTGAACGAAATGCGATCAATTACCCGATTCAGGGGAGCGCTGCAGATATCATTAAGGTGGCGATGGTGAATATTGATCGGCGTCTTGGCTCGGAACAGTTACAAGCAAGAATGTTGCTGCAGGTTCATGATGAGCTGGTTTTTGAGGTGCCAACGGCTGAACTTGAGAAAGTCAGGGAATTGATTAAAATAGAGATGGAATCAGCAGTTCCAATGGATCTTCCGTTAAAAGTTGATATTGGAACCGGCGCAAATTGGGCTGAAGCTCACTAAATATAAATCAAGTAGAAGGTACTTTATATGAATGATACACGTTTTCGAAAATCTTCTTCATGTCCGGATCTGACAACAGTTCCCCCATTAGGATTAGATGCCGAAGCACTTGAATCCGATTTTCGTCATTACTACACAAATACCCTTGGTCGTGATCGCAACTGTCGCCTGACTCACTATGCCTATGAAGCGTTGGCTCTGGTGATACGAGATCGTTTGATGGAACGTTGGACCCATACCCGGTATGCGTATGAGGACAGTGACTGTAAACGGACTCACTATCTTTCCCTGGAGTTTTTAATGGGGAGGACATTGGGAAATGCAGTGTTGAACCTTGATTTGGGGGACGAGTTGACAAAAACCTTGTCCAATATTTGTCTGGAGATGGAAGAACTGGTTGATATTGAGCCTGATGCAGGATTGGGCAATGGTGGTTTGGGTCGCCTTGCTGCCTGTTTTCTGGACAGTTGTGCAACCTTACAGCTGCCTGTCCAGGGCTATGGTATCCGTTATGAATATGGCATGTTTCGGCAGCATATTGTGAATGGTTATCAGGTGGAAGAACCTGACCACTGGCTGGAAACGGATAACTGCTGGGAGATCAAGCGTCCCGAATATCGTCAGCGAGTCAAATTCAGTGGGTCCAGTGAGTCCTATATCGATGCTACCGGGAAGAAGCGGATGCGTTGGGTGAATACGCGCGATGTCTTGGCTACTCCCTATGATCTCCCTATCCCGGGTTATCGTAACGGCACAGTGAATACTTTACGCTTATGGAAAGCCACGGCGACTGATGAGTTTGATCTGGAGGAATTTAATTCCGGGGATTATACCGGTTCGGTGGCGGCCAAGAATGAAGCGGAAAAAATCACGATGGTTCTCTATCCCAATGATTCCAGTGAGAACGGCAAGGAGTTACGTTTACGGCAACAGTATTTTCTCGCTTCAGCCAGCCTGCAGGACGTGCTCGATAAGTGGATTGTGACAAAGGGTACTGACCTGAGTCAATTTGCTGAAAAAAACTGTTTTCAGCTGAACGATACCCATCCGAGTTGTGCCGTTGCTGAACTCATGCGTTTACTTATGGATGAACAGGGGTTGGACTGGGAAGAAGCCTGGGAAATAACGTGTACGACGATGGCCTATACGAATCATACTCTATTGCCTGAAGCTTTGGAAAAGTGGCCGGTAGCACTTTTTCAGCAGCTATTGCCACGGTTACTGGAAATCATCTACGAAATCAATGCCCGTTTTTTGAAACAGGTTGCTGAGCGTTGGCCAGGTGACATGGAAAGACAAAGGCGGATGTCTTTGATCGAGGAGGGGCCTGAACCACAGGTCCGTATGGCCTATTTAGCCATTGTCGGCAGTTTTTCTGTGAATGGCGTAGCAGAGCTGCATTCAAAATTATTACGGGAGGGGCTGTTCCGTGATTTTTATGAGTTTTGGCCTGAAAAATTTAACAATAAAACCAACGGCGTGACGCAGAGACGTTGGCTGGCATATGCCAACCCGAAGTTGAGCCATTTGATCAGTGATAAAATCGGGTCTGCCTGGGCCACTGATCTCGGACAGCTCAGTCGTTTAAAGCCTTTTTCTGAGGATCATGCGTTTCAGCAGCAATGGCAGCAGGTCAAACATTATAACAAGCAGCGTTTGGCCGAACTGGTCAGAGAAGACTGTGGCGTCGATTTCAATCCCCAGGCTTTATTTGATGTCCAAGTGAAACGGATTCATGAGTATAAGCGCCAACTCCTTAATATTCTTCATGTTATTCACCTGTATGACCGGATTAAACGGGGTGATGATCAGAGCTGGACTCCCCGTTGTGTTTTGTTTGGCGGCAAAGCGGCCCCAGGTTATGTTATGGCGAAGCTGATTATTAAGTTGATCAATAATGTCGCTACACTTGTCAACAATGATGCCTCAATTGGCCATAAGCTCAAGGTTGCCTTTTTGCCCAATTACCGGGTTTCAGCCATGGAAATGATCTGTGCTGGAACCGATTTGTCGGAACAGATCTCTACGGCAGGAAAGGAAGCTTCAGGGACCGGCAATATGAAGTTTATGCTCAATGGAGCACTGACCATTGGGACTCTGGATGGTGCAAATATTGAAATTCGTGAAGAAACCGGCGCTGAGAATTTCTTTTTGTTCGGGTTAACGGCAGAGGAAACAGAGAAGAGGCGACAACACTATAATCCTGACGCTGTTATTGCCGACAATGAAGATTTGACGCGGGTGATGCAATTGTTGCAATGTGGCCACTTCAATCAGTTTGAAGGTGGGATATTTGAGCCCATCATTCAGGCGATCAGAAGTCCCTATGATCCTTGGTTGGTGGCTGCCGATTTTGCTGACTATGTTGTTGCACAAAGGCAGGCTGCGGGAATCTATCAGGACCAATCACAGTGGACACGCATGAGCATCCTTAATACGGCAGCCGCGGGGAAGTTTTCTACTGATCGCACCATGCAGGAATATAATAAACATATCTGGACGTTACCACAGATCCCTGCACATCCTGTGAGTTAAGTTTTTTCTCTACTGAAAAGGGTTTTTCTTTGGCACTGATATATATTGACGATTTAACGGTTGGTATGGTTTTGGCGGAAGATCTGTTTACTCCCAAGGGCCGGTTTGTCCTTGCGGCAGGGGCTACACTGCAACAGGATCACCTCAAAATTCTCAAAAGCTGGGGAGTGATTGAAGCCTCGATTGATGAATCTACTATGGGGGAAGGCTATAACGACAATCAGGAATTGCTGGCCCAATTTATTGACCGTGCTCACGCTTATTTAGGGCCCCGGTTTATGCTCAATAATATGGAGGAGGAGCCCGTTGCAACCCTCTATCGTCACGCTGTTCATTATTTTTCCTTGCAGTTTCAGAAAGGGTTTGATCCCGAAATTTTGTCTGAACAGCTTCCGGAGGCTTCAGGGGAGGGCCAAATTCCCCTGAAAATCCCCCACCTGCTTAAAGATGATGTGGATATTGTGTCATTGCCGACTGTTTATAGCCACATTGTCGATCTTCTGGATCGTCCGGATTCTTCTTCGCAACAAATTGCAAAAGCAATCAGTAAAGATGCAAGTTTGACAATAAGGCTGTTGCGTCTTGTCAATAGTCCTTTTTACGGATTTTCCGGAAAGATTGACTCGGTGTCGCGAGCGGTTTCATTGCTGGGGACAAATGAACTCTCGACTTTAACTCTTGGGATTCTGGTTGTCAGACAGTTTCAAAATCTCCCTGCAAGCTTATTGAATATGGACTCTTTCTGGCGCCATTCTATTCGTTGTGGTTTGTTCTCCAAGGTTCTTGCCGGTTATCTGGGAGAAAAAGAAGTTGAAAAATATTTTATCGGTGGCTTGCTGCATGATGTCGGGCGTTTGGTTCTCCTGGGGAAAATGCCGGCTCTGTATTCAGACACTGTTGCCAGGGCTCGACAGGGGCATCTGCAGATGTACCGTGCGGAACAGGACAGTTTTAATACTGACCACAGTATCGTGGGTAAACTTCTGGCTGAAAAGTGGCGCTTGCCACCAGCATTAATCCGCATGATCGGGAGCCACCACTCCCCACGGCTCGCACGCTATTCTATAGAAGCTTGTATCTGTCATATTGCCGATGTTTTTGCCCATGCTTGTGGCCATGAAGCGATGTTGGTCAATGAAATTCCAGAATTGCAGAGGTCTGCTTGGGACGAAATCGGTTTGCAGGAAGAACTTATTGCGCCAACGATCCAGCAGGTCAATGCAGAGTTTAAGGATGTCGTGCACGTCTTTTTTGGTCATACTGATTGAGTGGGGAACGACAACTGATCCTGTTTGTTTTTATGTGTTGCTGAGATCTTAGGGGAAATATGGAACAGTTAGACCAGATCGTCTCAATTATTGCGCTCAGTATGGGGGTCGCCTGGGCAAGTGGCATCAACCTTTATGCGGTCATTTTGGTCCTTGGTTTGCTCGGCAGTACCGGGAATATGGTCCTCCCCCCCGATTTGCAGATTCTGATGAGTCCGTTGGTTTTGTTTGCAGCCGGATTCATGTATCTGGTGGAGTTTTTTGCGGATAAGGTCCCGGGAGTTGATACTTCATGGGATACCCTGCATACGTTTATCCGTATCCCCGCGGGAGCAGCAATGGCCGTTGGCGCCATCGGCCCTGTTGATCCCGTCGTCTCTCTGGCTGTTGCAATTGTTGGCGGTGGTCTGGCAGCCGGCACTCATGTCACAAAAGCAGGAACGAGAGTGCTGATAAATGCATCACCCGAACCTGTGACAAATTGGGTTGCTTCAGTGTCGGAAGATGTTCTGGTCGTGGCCGGGCTGTGGACGGCTTTTCACTATCCCTGGTTGTTTCTTTTGTTGTTAATCGTTTTTATCCTGCTCATGATTTGGGTGTTGCCTAAAATTATTCGTGGAGTCAAGTGGTTGATTTTCTCTTTGAAGAAAGTCTTTACGGGACAGTCACAAAAGCAACCTGTTCTTCCCAAGGTGGAAATACCGGGCTCTTTTCCCGAACTTCCTGATAAGAACTCTGAAACTTAATATGCCTTTTGTCGAGATTGGTTGACAGGTCAAGGCTGGGCCGTGGATATCCGGATTTGTCTGCTCCAGGCTTCTAACAATGGGACATCAAACTCCCATTGCAGGAGGCAGTTCTGTTCCGCTATAAACCCGTCTGTCTTCTCCATGATATGCGTGGTTTTGATTTGAACGGATAGGATCTTCAGTGACATTGACCCAGTGATCACTCCGGCGAAACTCCTGAACCTCTCCAATGTGCAGCAAAATATCCAGAAATTTTTGTTCTACGAGATCTTCTTTTCCGTTTTTGTAGACAACTTGAATCATCAAAACAATCCTCCCTTGAATTTTCCCATGTGGCATGAGAGCAAGAAAAAAATTCGTTTTTGGGGAGGGATAGTCTAGCAGATTTTGTTTTTTAAAGAAACTTTGTCGCTGGAGGTATTGCAGCAGGTGCCGGACTGTTTTATCCGGCGCCTGCTGCTTAAAGCGGGAGGAATCAAGTCATTATCAGCTATGTCGGTCCGAGTTAAGCTTTATTCCAGGCCAAGTCAATAGCAAAGGCGTTGGTTTTAGCTCGCTGAGCTTCTTTAATCGCTTGTTCGGTAAACTCAACATAGGCCCAATGGCTTGGATTTTCTTCAATGACCCTGACCATTTTTGCATTCAGGTCATGACCAGCTTTAAATGCTTTGATGTGACCAAGCAAAGGCGATCCAAGGAGACTGAAATCACCAAAAGAATCAAGAATTTTGTGCCGGACAAATTCATTTGGAAAGCGTAGCCCCTCAGGGTTCATAACGCCTTCACTGTCAATAACAACGGCGTTTTCCAGAGATCCTCCGCGGGCTAGACCATTCGCTTTGAGATGCTCAACTTCGTGTAGAAAACCGAATGTTCTTGCCGCAGCAATTTCTTTGCAAAAATTTTCAGTGGTGAATTTCATGCTGTGTTGCTGTACTGAAATTGCTGGATGGTCGAAAGCTATGTCAAATGAGATCCTGAAAAAACGGGAAGGAATAATGGAAATCCGTTTTTCTCCTTCGATGATCTCCAGCGGTTTGCGAATAGCAATAAATTTACGGCAGCGGTTGAGGTTTTTTATTTCTGCCTGCTGAATTTCACGAATAAAGGGAGCGGCACTACCATCCAGAACCGGAACTTCGGGGCCATCAATATCGACATGAAGATTATCAATTCCAAAAGCAGCTAAAGCGGCCATAAAGTGCTCTATTGTTGAAATAGTCATCCCCTGACGGCCAATGACTGTGGCCATGCGAGTATCTACGACATTTTCTGAGCAAGCTTTGATGTCGACAGTTTGTTCGCCATCAGTGCGATGGAAGATAATACCGGTATTTGCCGATGCAGGGCGCATTCTCAGGTTGATTCGTGCACCGCTATGCAGTCCGATACCGGAAATTGTCGTTGGCTTTTTGATCGTGCGTTGTAAAATCATTTTTTTTGTCCGTTCTCTTCATTGAGTAAATCTGACCAGAAGCCATGCAAAAGGTTTGCCATAAATTTAAAATTCGTAACACACTGTAATTGCAGTTGTTATTTTTTTGATGAGACAGAGAGGGGAGCTACGGCTGTAGCTTTTTGTGACTTTACATCTGTTTCTGTGTCGGAGTAGACACAGTCGATTTACATCCGGCCTGATCGCAAAATAGCGATGGCAAGTCCAAAACCGAGAAACCCTGCCACGGAATAGCCCAGCAACCCCAATATCGGGAAACCAAACAGCATTGGGCCCTTGTCGATCTGCATGACCAGGGATGATCCGATGATAAGAGCAGCGATCACCATGCTGAAGGAGATGCGGTTGGTTGATTTGTCCAGATCGTTTACCAGTCGCTCAAGGCCACGATGTTCCAGATCAATCTTGAATTTATTGTGGTTTACGCGATTAATGAATTCTTTGATATCCTTAGGCAGGCTTTTGCCGAGAGCCTGGTAGGATTGCAGGGCCTGGGCCGCTTCTTTGGCAATGTTGCTTGGGGAGTAACGGTCTTTGATGATCTGCTCGGCAAATGGTTTGAGTTGTTCAACCATATTAAAATCAGGATTGAGCTGCTTGCCTATGCCTTCCATGACAAATAATGAACGAGACAATAACATCAGGTTGGACGGAAATTTGATTTGATATTCGGTCAAAATATCGACAAAATGGATGAGCAGTTTTCCCACCTTCAAGTCTTGTAACAGGATGTCATAATAGTCATCAATAAACTCGGTCAAATCTCTTTTGAGATTTTTTAAGTTTGATTCATCGTGAACTTCTCCAGAGTAGAGAAGTTGTCGAATGAGGCGGTCAACGTCCCGGCGCAAAACACATAAAAGCAGTTCCGTTAAATGTAGTTTCAAATCATCATCAAGGCGTCCCACCATGCCATAATCAAGAATACAGATAACATTTCCCGGCAAGACATGGATGTTTCCCGGATGGGGGTCAGCGTGAAATAATCCATGAATAAAAACTTGCTTTAGGAAATTGTCTGCTCCATTTTCGGCAATGGTTTTGAGGTCCATCCCGGCAGCTTTGAGTTCTTCTTGCTGTGAAATTTTTATTCCGGAAATATACTCCAGTGTGAGGACGGTCTGCCCTGTATAATCCCAGAAGACCTTAGGAATGTGGATTGTTTCGTCTTCCCGGAAGTTTGCAGCAAAGCGATCCGTCGTCCGCCCTTCGCGTGAAAAATCGAGCTCACGGTGGATGGTGCGACGAAACTCCTTAACCAGGCCAATGGGATCGTATAAATCTCCGCCCGGTAAGTGTTTCTCAATCAGATAAGCCAAACCCATCATGATGTCTATATCTGTCTCAATGACAGGTTCCACACCCGGTCTGCGGATTTTGCATACGATCTTCTCTCCACTCTTAAGAGTGCCTCGGTGCACCTGGGCAATACTGGCTGTCGCCAGGGGCTTGTCCTCAAAATCTTTGAACAGTTCTTCAACCGGGTAACCAAGCTCACGATGGATTTGTGCCATAATCTGGTCGGTTGGCACCGCAGGGAGATGATCCTGGAGCTTTTGCAGCTCTTCCAGAGCGTCAAGAGGAACAATATCCGGGCGCGTTGAGAGGAGCTGCCCCAGCTTTATAAAGGTCGGACCCAGCTCTTCCAGGGCTAATCGGAATCGGGCCGCCTGGGTCAGTCGCTCTAATTCACGAGACGCTGTTCCCAGCGATACGATGCGTTTCCCCAGCTGCAGGTAGTAATCAATATTGAGCTGCTCAACGATATGCCCGAACCCATATTTAATGAGAATTCCAAGGACTTGCCGATAGCGTTTGAGTGATCTAAGATTTCGGTTGATACGATTGAATGGCAAGATGCAATCCTGTGGGTCACTTTGTGAGTGTCTTGAGTTGCTTTTCCAATTGCTCCACTTTGTGTTGTAGCTTCGTAAATTCATCCGCAGTGATCACACCCATATGTCCACAAGCTTTCCTGACTTCTTCCTGGGCCATTTCTTCGAGTTTTTTCTGGTTGTCTTTGGCGGCTTCACGAAGTTTTTCGAGAAGATTTTTACCTTCTTCTTCAGTGAGGTTCATCCGTTTTTTGAGATCATCAATCAATTCTTCTGCTTTTTTCTGGGTCAACGCTACAGCACCAATTCCGGTTAACAAGGTTTTCTCAACAATCTCAAGCATTTGGTCCTCCTGTCGCAAGAAAATGGAAATGAAGTCGATTTATCGAGATTATAGCAGTTTCTGAAAGCAGTTCAAACGGACAAATGGAAACTCCTTGATTGGTAGTTGTTATGGTGTTTTTCCCGGGAGATTCAAGGAATATTTTTAATTTATGAAATCTGCTGTTTTGGATTTCGAAACCATGCAGGTTTGGGAAGGTTAAGCCGCTTCCAGGTGTTCTTGATCATTTTGCGTGCTGATTTTGAATCTTTTATCTGGCTATAGCAAAGATTGCTGAGATGGTTGTAGAGCGTCTCCAGATCTTTAAGGTAATATTGTAATAATTGTTCCAGCTGGTGTCTGCCTTTGGGCAAATCTATCTCTGTTCTTCCTGATTCTGAACATATAAGCAATATTTGTTTCAGTTCTTCTCCATAGACGGAAAGCATTTGACCTTCAGCATCTTCCAGCTCAAATTCTCCTAAAAGGCTGTTTTTTAAGACCAGCGGAGGGGTGAAAGTATAGCTGCACATGACTGGGTGGTCTAAAAAATACAGATATTGTGCGGGGAAATTAGGGATTCCGTGGGCCGCTAGTTGTTGTGCAATCGCTTCTTTCAGGTTTTTCTCCGAATGATTTTCGGAAGTGAGGAACCGGGGCGTTTTACTGATCTTTGGAGGCTCAAGGTCTGCCACCGCCGGACATGCAAGTAAAGTTGCAAGAAAGAGGTCGATAGTTTCCGTCAACTTTGTTTCCGGTTTGTTTTTGCTGAAATCTTCCAGCTCTTTCAGCTGTAGTGGCTCCGGGTACGGAATGCATGAGTTTACAGGTTTCAATGGGTCACTATTTTCTGAATCGTGGCCGGGAAGAATGGCCAGCATCCATTTGTAGAGCCGACTTTGGGTGTAGGTTTCCCAACCGGGAAGTTGATGGCAGGGGATGCTGTCAGCATCGGGCCAGATGATTTCATTCCCCAGAAGTTTATAGACCGAACCTGGTAAGTTGAGGGCAAGCAGTAGCTGGTTTTTGAAACAGATCGGGTTTTCAATTGGAACGATCTCTCTTGTTTCCTCTTTGATTTTCAAGAAAAAACTCTCTTGTGTTGACTTATCCCGTAAAATTCTGAATTTGAGATTATTATTTTTGAGAAGTTGTATGCCCTGAAAACTGTAGTTTTCACACAAGAGAGTCCAAGCGATCTGAGCCTCTGAATCATTCAATAGATCAACAGGTATTTCCAGAGAAAGATTTTGCCTGATATCACAAAGCCCCAGAAGGTGGACCAGTTCCCAGAGCCAAAAGGATTGACCCGCCTTGATTTTTAAATGGCGGTTTGGCCAAGCCGACCGCAGGGCGGTTGTATATTTACGTCGTTCAGAGGTTGTAATTCTGTTTTGATTCAAGAGTCGTGCGGCAATTTTTTGTTCAGGCAGGCTATCACGATGGAGATCAAACAGATTACCGCAGATCAGTCTCTTTGCTGAGCTGTTTGTGATTTCAGTTGATAGTGCGGAAATCGCAAGCAGGGATGGTGAGTTTGAGAGCAAGAGGTCAGCGCCGGAGCTTAGATCCGGTGTTTCCGGATAAAGATAAACCGCAGCAAGATCCTCTTCTTCTGATTTACTTTGAAACCAGAATTCGGCCAGACGATAAATACTTTCCGTCACATTCTCTTTTTCCTGAGTCCATGCAAGCTGGCGTAAACGCAGAAGCAAATGGTGAAAAACAACCGCCGATTCAAGTGGCAGTTGAGGTGGATTGGTCGTTGTTTTAAATGAAAGGGCTTGCTTCAGTGCGGCAGGGACTTCAAGCAACGCGAGTGCAATCGCCTGTTCCATTTTTTCCGGCATGATGGATTCAGGACATTTGTTCAGCCAGAGAAGAGCAAGAACCTGTAGGAGTCTTAGTCTGTTGGCTTCGCAGGCACTGGTATCAGTATCTTCCGTAGAATTTTCATCTGCTTCTGAGCGTTGGCTTCGATAGGCTTCCGTCAATGGCGGCAGTGCTTGTTCCAGGGTTATCTGGAACAAGTTATTGAAATAGTAGGGAGTTAGTTCTTTTGCCGGGATAGCGCCCAAGACGGCAAGAAGTTTCAGAGTGTCAAGAATTTCTGCCAGTAAAAGCCGAAAAGTTTCAGGCTGGTCGGGGTTGGACAGAGGAAAAGACTGATGCTCCACGGGTTGTTCTTTTTCGACTCGCCAGATTCTGACACAATTCGCTTCCCAGGTGACAAAATGGCGCAAACCCAAAGCTGTCGCACAACTACAACCGATCTGAAGCTCCGAGGCTAAATCGTTTTCCGGCAATAGCAAGATCCCTCCGGCCATCATGCTCTGCCGATTAATCCAGAATATCAGGGGGGGAGATTTTATCCCCTGAGCAGTGTCTATGATTGGATAAGTATCAACACGACGAAAGGGTGTTCGTCCATGTTCGATAATTGTTTCTGCCCAGATTGCAAGTTGGTGAGCAAATTGTTGTAGGTGTTCATTCATTGGAATTCAATATTACGAACCGAAGAGGGGCCCTGTTCCCCCTGTTTGCGCTGGTGTTCTCTGAAAATGACGAAAGCAACTTTCGGTGACAACACGTCCCCGGGGGGTCCGGTTCAAAAAACCCTGCTGGATAAGGTAGGGTTCTATCACGTCTTCAATTGTATCCCGTTCTTCTCCGATAGCTGCCGCCAGAGTGTCGAGACCCACGGGGCCGCCGGAAAATTTATCGATGATTGTCAGCAGCAACAGACAATCCATGTAATCAAACCCCTGATTATCGACTTCAAGCCGTTTCAATGAGTGGTCGGCCAATTCACGAGTAATGGTTCCATTCCCTTCAATCTCGGCAAAATCCCGGACCCGACGCAGCAGCCGGTTGACGATTCTTGGAGTTCCACGACTGCGGCGGGCAATTTCGCGTGCGCCATCATCGTCAATCCGGATTTTGAGAATATTGGCACTACGCTTGACAATGGTTGTCAGTTCGTCCTTGGAATAAAATTCCAATCGGCTGATGACACCAAAACGATCCCGTAATGGTGAAGAAAGCAACCCGGCGCGGGTTGTGGCTCCAACCAGTGTAAACCTGGGAATGTCCAGTTTGATGGTTCTGGCTGACGGACCCTGACCGATCATGATATCAAGTTGGTAATCTTCCATCGCCGGGTAGAGAATTTCTTCAACAACCGGAGAGAGGCGATGAATTTCATCGATGAAAAGGACATCTCCTTCTTCCAGGTTGGTTAGAACGGCAGCCAGATCACCGGTTTTTTCTATGACGGGTCCGGAAGTGCTTTTTATATTGACTCCCATTTCCTGGGCAATAATGTTTGCCAGGGTGGTTTTCCCGAGACCTGGAGGCCCAAAAAAGAGGACATGGTCCAGAGCTTCCTGACGGTTGCGTGCCGCATCGATGAAGACTTTGAGATTGCGTTTCGCCTTGCTTTGCCCCACATACTCCTGAAGTGATTTTGGGCGCAGACCAACCTCATAATTGTTTTCTTCTGCTTGCCCCTCAGCAGTAATCAAGCGTTCGCTCATTATCGCTCCAGTTACTTCATCAGTTTTTGTAATGCCGCTTTCAGGATGTCCTCAAGAGGAGACCCGGGCGGCAGTTGCAGATGATTCAAAGCCCGTTTTGCCAATGTCTCTTTGTAGCCCAGATTAACCAAAGCAGACAAGGCATCCTGATGATCGTCTTCAGTGCTGGATATGTTGCCATCCTGAGCTGGTATCGCCGCGGTGACAGCGTAAGCCGTTGCTTTGTCCTGCAGTTCAAGGATTAATCGCTCGGCACTTTTTTTTCCGATTCCCGGAATGGCCGTTAACCGTGGAATGTCACCTTGGCTCAAGGCCAAAGCCAGCTCATCTGTGGCGATATGTGAGAGTATCGTAATGGCCAGTTTGGGCCCCACTCCCGAAACAGAAATCAGCAGAATAAAAAGATCTTTTTCGACGGTCGTGGAAAAGCCGAATAAATGAATGGCATCTTCTTTGACATGGGTGTGGATCTGTAATTGAACATTGCCTTCTTCGGGAAGAGTATAAAAGGTTGAGAGGGGAATCTGCAAGCGATAGCCAACCCCCGAGACGTCGACGATAATTTGTTCCGGGCTGCGGTAGGCCAATGTGCCGCTTAAGAGGGCAATCATATTTATTGGTTCCGATTCTTTTGCATGGTTTGACCCACCTGTCGACTGAGATGATGGCTATGGGCATGACAGATAGCAACGGCTAGAGCATCTGCAGCATCTTCCTGAGCAATTTCAGGCAAATTAAGCAACATTTTGGTCATGTGTTGTACCTGGTTTTTCCCTGCTCTACCATAGCCAACCACAGCACTTTTAACTTGTAATGCCGAATATTCTGCAACTGGCAAATCAGCATTAATTCCGGCCAGGAGTGCAATTCCGCGAGCATGGCCAAGTTTTAGTGCCGAAGCGGGATTACGCGCCATGAACACCTGCTCAACGGCAACGGCTTCGGGACGGTATTTTTCAATCAGGATACAGAGTTCTCTGTAGATGCGTTGTAAGCGTATCGCCAGAGGATCGCGACTCTGGGTAAATATGGCCCCATTGTCCAGGTGGATCAAGCGATTTCCTTGTTGCTCAATGAAACCGTAACCCGTCGCTTTGCTGCCGGGATCAATACCTAGAATACGCATATTATCGTTATGTTAACCCATTATTCTTTCCATCTCTTCATCAGAAATGTCGAAGTTGGCATAAACATTCTGGACATCGTCGTTGTCTTCCAGGACGTCGATCATTTTCATCAGGGATTCAGCCTGCTTCCCTTCAATGGGAGTTGAGTTTTGCGGGATCATTGTGACTTCGGCTGATTCATATTTCAGCTCATGCTTTTCAAGATCGATCTGGACGGCCTCAAACTCGGTGGGGTCGGTAATGACTTCAATGATGCCATCTTCTTCTTTAACGTCTTCCGCTCCTGCCTCCAGGGCAACTTCAAAAATTGTTTCAAAATCATTTTCGTCGGAAAAGATGATTTGACCTTTGCGGTCAAACATGAACGCCACCGAACCACTTACACCCAGACTACCACCATACTTATTGAACGCGTGACGGACATCAGCAACAGTCCGGGTCCGATTGTCAGTCATGAATTCAACAATAACGGCGACACCACCGGGGCCATACCCTTCAAAGACTCCTTCTTCGTAGGTGACGCCATCGAGGTCTCCCGTGCCTTTTTTGATGCCACGGTCTATGTTGTCTTTAGGCATATTTGCCTGCTTGGCTTTGTCTACGGCCAGCCTCAGGCGGGAGTTGGATTCAAGATCCGCTCCTCCGATTCTTGCGGCTACAGTAATTTCTTTGATAAGTTTGGTGAAAATCTTGCCTCGCTTGGCATCTTGCGCGCCTTTGCGATGTTTGATGTTGGCCCATTTACTATGTCCAGCCATTGAGATTACTCCTTGATTTGATAGATGAAGCAAAACGCCGGCATTGCCGGCGTTTCTTTGGTTATATATGGAAACATTCAGTTATTAAAAATGCTAATAATTGACTATTTTCAGATTATCGGTGACTCCGAGGACACCTTCTACTTTTTTCGAGTCGCTTATAATTGCCTGCCGTTCATTCTCACTGTAAACATGACCAGACAGAGTGACATGACAGTCAACGACATCAATATTAAACCAGATATCTTTGATTCGATCATCGTCCAACCTGGCAATCTGAATTTTTTTCTGAATAATTAAATCTTGAATCTTTGATTTACAGATATGAGCTTTTTCAATGAGATAAGGATCTTTTATCGCTTCGGTAATGAGTTTTACCGCAGTTTCATTGGAAATTCTGATGGTATTAATAACGATGTCGTATTCAATGGGATTTGTCCAGTTACGATCAAAGTAGTATTTGATGAATCCGGCGCGTTGCTGATCACTTTTTCGGACTAAAGAGCGCGCCAAATCAGGATCAATCCATTCGCGTTGTGCCCAGCGCTCAACTCTTTCTTCAAAAGGGGCAATGACGCGCACACGAAGCACACTTGAAATGTCGGGGAGAAGATCCTGGCCTCCCCGTCCGTAGATAACAACATCCCCTTTGAGGGCTTGTTCCAGGACAATCAGCTGGATCCGATTCATGTTGAGTTCGATTTGCCGATCCAGGTTTTCAACGAATGCAGGAGGTTTTTCATCAATTTGTTGCAGAGCTTCCTGAGACAGGTCGTAATCCTCGGCAGCGTCACGGATGACGTCGCCGTCGACCAGAGTATAGCCCAGCTCTTCAGCTATGTGGTGAACAATCGGTATACCGCCGCTACCCATCTCGCGGGAAATAGTAATGATTGCCATAAAACCTTCTCCAATATGAAATTTGTCAATTGAATGTCTTCAAATCACCAGTTTTGTACAGCACCCGATAATGGCATGAATCATCTTCAAGTTCAAGCGTTTGTAGCGGTTTTATCTCTTGTCTTTGGCTGGTTCGCTAGCTATAATCCCGCTTTTTAAATTTGCGGCATGGTGGGCCTCTTATGATTGCAGGGCAAGAGTCGGAATTAATTCTTAAGCTACAACAGCAAATAGATGCGTCTGCCGGCATCACGTTTGCCGAATTTATGGAGCAAGCTCTCTATTCTCCTGATGATGGTTATTACACTTCCAAACGAACCCGTATCGGAAAAAAGGGTGATTTTTTTACCTCTTCCAGTGTGCATTCCTGCTTTGGTCAATTGATTGCCCGCCAGCTGGAGCAGATGTGGCGAATCCTGGGCCAGGATAGCTTCGTCGTTGCTGAGCAGGGAGCAGGTGAAGGGTATCTCTGTCTTGATATCCTGGATGCTTTGGAGAAAGATTTTCCTGAATTTTATGCTCGTCTTGAATATCGACTGATAGAACTCAGTCCGGATAATCGCCATCGACAAAAACAGCTTTTAAAGCCCCATCTTGCTGCTGGACGAATTTTATGGTGTGAACTTGAAGATTTGAAGGACATGCAGGGGTGTATTATCAGCAATGAATTGATCGATGCTTTTCCAGTTCATCTGATTGAAAAACATGCGGGCGAGTTGCAAGAGGTCTATGTTGTCAACGGCGAAAATGGATTTGCTGAAGAGCTTCGTCCTGTTTCCACTGCTCTGATCAATGAGTATTTTCAACGGATAGGAATTGAACCTGCAGCGGGAAATCGCTGTGAGGTTAATTTGGCCGCATGTGATTGGATGCAACGTGTTGCAGCGGTTCTTGGCCGTGGATTTGTCTTGACCATTGATTATGGTTTTCTGGCCGAGGAGCTTTATGCTCCTTACCGACATACCGGTACTCTTCTTTGTTACCATCAGCACCAAACCAATGAAAACCCTTATCAGAGGGTTGGTCTCCAGGATATAACGGCTCATGTGGACTTTACTTCTTTGCAGGCGGTTGGTTGTCAGTATGGTCTGGAGACTCTTTATTTCGGACAGCAGTATCAATTTTTGATGGGGCTTGGTTTTCTTGAGATGCTTATGGAAATGGAATGCCGGGAGACTGATCCCCAGAAAGCGCAAGCATTGCGTATGAATTTAAAAACCCTCATTCTTCCTGAAGGGGGGATGGGGGAAAGTTTCAAGGTTCTTGTCCAAGGCAAGAAAATCGGTGCTCCAGAGCTTCTTTGTGCCAAACGGATTCAAGATATCAAGATACCACCAGGGTCGTTTTGAAAGGTGACAGAACTGTACTTGCAAAAGAGTTAAGATATTCGCTATACTTAACCGATAAACTCATGATTAACGGAGGAACATCTGATGAAAGAACGTGTTGTAGAGATTTTAGACCTGATTCGCCCCGCTTTGCAGGCTGATGGAGGCGATGTTGAGCTGGTTGATGTTTCGGATGAAGGAACTGTCAGTGTCCGTTTGACAGGTGCTTGTGGATCCTGTCCAATGTCGACCATGACCTTGAAAATGGGGATTGAGCGTAATTTGATGGAGCAGATCCCGGAAGTTAAAGAAGTCGTTCAGGTACGTTAATTCCTTCTGAACGCTGTAATGTCTTGAAAAGGCTCACAATTGTGGGCCTTTTTCAGTGAAAGTATCGACGTTATTTTGTATCTAAATCCCGGACATTCTGCAATTGCAGAATGTCGATAATCTCTTGTTTTTCTTCCGTCGAGATTGCTTCTTTGGGGATGAAAAAGAAGGACGCTTGTTTCAGGTACAGTAAGAGTCCCGGTGCTGCATTTCGATAGCCGTAAAACATGTCCCACGAAAATTCAAATTCCATTCCCTGCTCTATACCGGCCATTTTGTCCTGATCAATATTGTAATCAATTTTTCCTGGAAACTGTGGTTTCGCTTTTACCTTTTTGACCGCTTTGTTGACTAAATATTGTTTGGCGAAGACACAGTAAAGTCCAAAAACAATCATTCCAAAGGCAATGAACTTGTTGTCAAAGAGACCCATCAGGCCGCACACCCCAACAATCCAGCTGCCGGTTCCGTAGATAAAGCGCAATTTGAAGCGTTTATCGGATGCGTAATAAGTATTATAAAATGTACGCCAATCGTCCTCGCTGAGATTGTACTGAATTTTGATATTTTTATTCATCAGTTCAGTGTCTTCCTGGTGAGTTAAGTTGTATTTTTCTACCCCATTAAAAGGGGGGAGGTCAAAGACATTTGTGTTTTTTTTGTTGGAGAAAACTGTGCAGTTGCAACAAGAGCCCTTGTTTGGTCATCAGCGCGCCATGGGGGCAGAGTTCCTGACAGCAAAAACAGCGAATACAATTGTTGTAATCGATCTGTAGCCGATTATTTTCAATCTTCATAGCTGCTGCAGGACAGTGGGTCACGCAATCATTGCAGCGCTTGCAGAGCTGATGGTCCGGTACCGGTCGTGCCGTCAGGGTATGTTTGAGAAAGGATTTCAAGCCACCTTTCAGGCCGAAATTAACATCCGTCATTTTAGCCGGGTGGAAATTATTGATTTTCAGCTCTTGCAGTGGGTCTCCGCTGAGCTGGAGTTGTTCAATTCGGGTGTAGGGGCGTCCGCTATTTATAGCTTGCTGTTGAGTCCAGACCTGATGGGATTGTAGCCCGACAAGTTCGGTTGCCACAGTATCGACGGCCTGGGGGTGGCTTCCAGCCAGAAGCGCTCCAATTTTAATCGGGTCACCACTCCCAGGGCCTTCGCCTTCCATGCCAACAACGGCGTCGACAATTGTCAGTGCTGGGGCCATGGCTTCACATAACTCCAGCAGCATGAGGGCAAAAAAAGCTTTATCTGTGCCCGCTTGCAGGTGCAAGCGGGGTTTGCGCAAACCAACAACAGCACCAAACATATTTTTGATTCCGCAGGTCAAACCCATCATCTGGTGGGTTTTTAATTTCGGTAAGTTGATGATGACATCTGCATCCAGAACTTCTCGAGCGACCTCAAATTGATTGAAGGTCCCACCGGTTGGGTGGATTGTGACTGAAGTTTCAAAAGGGGTAAAGTGGCATCCTGACTCTTTTACAACGGCCAGAATTCCACTTTTCCGAGCCACATTTTCGGGGCTGCCAATCCCGGGGGAATCTCCCAGGAACACTTCACCTCCTGCTTTTTGAGCCAGTTTGATAACGGCCCGAACGATTTCCGGGTGAGTTGTCACTGCTTTATCGGGAGTTTTGCCTGCGAGTAAGTTGGGTTTGAGGAGAACTTTATCTCCGGGTTTGACAAAAGCGGACATGCCTCCTAAAGGGTCCAGAAGCTCTTCGATTGCGGCGAGGGCATCTTCCGGATCATAAGAATTAAGTCTTTTAAGGGAGACCTGGGCGTCGTTTTTGGGAGACTGTGTCACGAGAATGAATCCTTCGCGGTATTATATGGAAGGTTCAGTTTCTTTCTTCAACGCGGTTATTGTTGCGTCTATAGCAGCTTTACGGTAAATCAGTGATGTGTGTCCCATGCCATTGAGTTCAACGGCTTCCCCCCAGGGCAGATGGTTGTTTGTGTTCGGGATCACCATGTTGTCTTTATTGGTGTAGATATTTGTCACTCTGGTCTTTTCCGGAGCAGGTGCACTGTTCAGCCTCTGCAAAAAATCGGAATTCGGGATCAGGAGCTTTCCGAGTGGATCGAGGGAAAATGTGGCAAGTTTGGATCCATGATGTGGGGAGCCGAGACAGATCAATTTGCCGACTTTGCCTTGGCCGCCACGAAGTTGCACATAATTGCGGGCAATCATTCCCCCCATTGAATGTCCGATCAGGTTGATTTTATTGACACCGAGCTGGTGCCTCAATTCATCAATTTTTTTAGCCAATAGTTCAGTCAATGCTTCTTCACTATGCCAGGCCGACAGGTTCATGGTGACGATATTCTGAATACCCCGGCGCTTCAACTGCCATTTAAACCAGAACCAGCAGCTTTGATTGACAAATAATCCATGTAATAACAAAACCGGAGTTTCGCTCCGGCGGAGAGCTTGGTTTTTACTCTTGAACCATCCAAAGGGGATGACTGTCAGGGTGATAAAATCGAAAATAACTTCAGGGATGAGCAGTCCGATAATGAGTTGTAAATTTTTCCGTTTAAATCTTTTTTCTGCCAGGCCGGGATTGGCGTTGGAGACTTCATACCAGTAGATACAGTAGCTGAGAAGAACAGTGAACAGGTCAAATATGAGTAATCCCAGAATTGCTATGATAAGTATAGAAAATAGCAGGGATGTGATCATAGAAGATTCTCCATAAAAATATAAAGGTGATATGGTAGGGTTTCAGAGGCGTTGCAATCCTCTTGTCCTTCTGTCGGGTGCCTAAGTATGTCATGCCGGTGTGCCACCGTCAATCGCTTGTGGTTTTCCGGTCTAATCGTTGGAAGGCTGTTGGAGTTTTTCTCATGGAAGAATATCTAAAGAAGTTTGAGCAGCACCTGATCGTTGAGCGCAATCTTGCCGCAAAAACGGTGGAAGCTTATATGCGGGATCTCCAACAATTCCATACGTTTCTAAAAGAAATAGGAGCCACTCGCCCGGAATCGGATTTTTTGCATCGGATTGATCGTTTGTTGTTGCGCCAATACCTGGCTCATCTGCAAAAAAACTGTCTTCGAACCAGCCTTGCACGCAAGTTGTCAGCGATAAAAGTTTTCTTCCGTTTTCTGAAACGAGAAGGGATCCTGAATGAATCCCCGATTGAATTTCTGTCTTCCCCGAGACGAGAGCAATATTTACCAAAAGTCTTGAGCGCCGAGCAGGTCGGTTATCTGCTTGATTCTGTTCCTTCTGGAAAACGACTGTTGGTGTTGCGTGATCTGGCTATTTTTGAATTGATTTACTCTTGTGGCCTGCGTGTTGGAGAATTGACCGGTCTTGATTCCGGTTCTGTCGACCTTGAAAATTGTCAAGTCAGAGTGCTTGGAAAGGGGAGTAAAGAAAGAATTTTGCCGATCGGACAAAAGGCTTGTCTTGCTTTGCAGGCCTATCTTCATGAACGGGGACAGCAAGATCCGGATGATCCCTTATTTCTGAACCAGCGCGGAGGACGTCTCACCGCTCGAAGTATTCAGCGAAATTTGAAGAATCGTTTACAACAGTTAGGGCTGCCTGCTGATGTGACCCCCCATGCTTTGCGGCATTCCTTTGCAACTCACCTGCTTGATGCCGGTGCTGACCTGCGAGTGATTCAGGAGTTACTGGGACACGTGTCCCTGTCAACCACACAAAAATATACCAAGGTCAGTTTTTCTCATCTGAGCGAGGTTTATGATAAGAGCCATCCTCGGAGCCGCAAGAATAACTAGAATAGTAATAATTACTTGACAGGTTATGTTTAATCGTTAAAATACATGCGGAATGGTATTTAACTATAACTAAAGGAGTTCAAGAATGAGTGTACTGGTTGGCAAGCAAGCCCCACAACTGAGCGCCCCAGCGGTCATGGCTGATGGTTCTATTAATGAAGATTTTAAACTGGCTGATTACGAGGGAAAATATATTGTTCTGTTTTTTTACCCTCTTGATTTTACCTTTGTTTGTCCAACGGAACTTATTGCTTTTAGTCACCGGATTGCAGAATTTGAAGCAAGAGACGTTCAGGTTCTCGGTTGCTCTATAGATTCACAATTCACTCATGTCGCCTGGCGTAATACTGCAATTGAAGATGGTGGTATCGGTGCCGTCAAGTATCCATTGATCGCAGATGTGAAACATCAGATCTGCCGTGATTATGATGTTGAGTTTGAGCCGGAAGGCGTTGCTTTGCGTGGTTCATTTTTGATTGATAAAGAAGGTGTCGTTCGCCATCAGGTTGTGAATGATCTGCCGCTTGGGCGGAACATCGACGAAATGCTGCGAATGGTTGATGCTGTACAATTCCATGAAAAATATGGTGAAGTCTGTCCTGCGGGATGGAATAAAGGTGATGTGGGGATGGTCGCAGACGAAAAAGGCGTTTCCTCTTACCTTGCAGAGCAGGCAAGCAAACTGTAAAAGATAAAAATCTACAGTTAACAGGTAGTTGTAAATATTATTTTAGAAAAAAGACAGCTTTTGCTGTCTTTTTTTGTTGATTATTGTTTTATAATGATGTCTAATTTGGCAAAATATTAGTATTTGCAAAGTAAAAATTTTTAAGAGGTGAGTGCTCTGGGACTTTTTAGAGGAAAAAAAGGGGTGGTTGGTACTTGTGTTTCCGTGTGCCCGGAACCCGATGGTGTTGCTGTCGCCAGTGTCAAAAGAGATCAAACGGGTCGAGCAGTGCTGCAGCAGGCGGCTTTTCATTCATGCTCTTCTCCTGAAGATTGCCGGCATTATCTGGAACAGACTGTGCGCAAAGAACATCTGCAACATTCTCTTTGTGTTGCTGTTCTTCCCGCTGACTCGTATCAATTAATGCAGGTTGATGCAACCGAGATACCAGAAGCTGAACGTCGTGATGCGGTGCGCTGGCAAATAAGTGAGCGACTCGATTATCCCGCAGAAAATGCAGTTATCGACCTGTTTGAGATTGCCCCTTTCGGAGGTGAAAGAAAACCTGTTCTTTATGCTGTTTCCGCACAGAAAAACATATTACGTGATCAGATTAAGATGTCTGGAGAAAGCAATTTAGAGCTGACTTCAATCGATATCCCAGAATTTTCTCTGCGAAACATTTGTGAACTGTTCACGGAAGATGATCGTGGTCTCGCTATTCTGCTTCTGCTGGAACGGAGTGGGGTGTTAGTTATTGTGCGAGATGGCACCCTGTATCTGGTGCGCTGGTTCAGTACCGGAATGGATGATTTGCTTGCTCTTGCAGAGGGCGACGATGAATTGTTGACGGAACAGCTGGACACGGTTGTTTTGGAGATCCAGCGTTCTTTTGATTATTGCGAGAGTAACTTTCAGTTACCGCTCGTGTCACGCTTATTGGTTGCTCAAACCCAGAGAGAGATTCCTGCTGTTGTGAGTTATCTGAATGATTATCTGGGGACAACGGTTGAAGCTTTCAGCTTTGAACACATCCTGGATGTTCCCGAAACAAGTCAACAGCTTCAGCTGAATCGATGCCTGTTTGCAATCGGTGGAGCTTTACGGCGGGAGAACATTTAATGCGTCAGCAGATTAATCTTTACCAGGATGTCCTGATTGACCAGCCTGAGCCATTTCACAGCCGGCAGGTTGGCGTGCTGTTGCTGGTTTTTCTTGTCAGTTTGGGGCTGCTTGGGGCTTATGATTACTGGCAGGTCAATGCTTTGGAGAAGCAGGCTGTTGGTTTGCGGCAACAACAAAAAGTTTTGTCGCAACAGGTTGTGCAGCTGGAAGAACAATATCCCGTGCAGAACCCCAGTGCCCTTCTTCTCGAAAAAATTAAGCGGACTGAGCAATCCATCTTGGGACAACGGCAAGCTCTCGATTATTTTTCTGAACAGGGACAAGGAAGCAATGAGAAGATTCTTGATTCTCTGGAAGGATTGGCCCGGTTTCCTCAGCAAGGGCTCTGGTTACGTCGTGTCAGTCTGTTGCAGTCGGGCCAGACCGTTCAGCTGGCCGGAAGTGCATTGACGGCTGAAAAAGTCCCGGAGTATCTGCATTTGCTGGGAGAGAAAAATATTTTTGGCGGACAGGTGTTTTCTCGACTGAAATTAAAACGGATCCAAGATCAGGGCAGCCAGGTTGATTTTGAACTCGATTCTGCAAAAGGGGGGATGTGATGGCGGTTGATTCCTCCTCTTCTTTGGCGCAGTGGTTTGATCAGCGGCCCCAACGTGAGCGTATTGCTTTATTGATATGTAGTGTTGCTGTTCTCCTTTTTCTGTTTAACTTTCTGGTATTGCAACCATTCTCGAAACAGCGGGCTCTGACTCAGAGTGAGTTGACTGAATTAAAAACAAGTTTAGCTGACTTAAAGAGCCGTGAACTGGAGATTCAGGGGCGCGCTGAAAATGATCCCGACAATGAGAATCGTATCCGCCTGAGTGCTTTGGAACAGGAATCTGAAAAGCTGCAGCAACAACTTAAAACCAATATTGTCGATCTTGTCTCCCCTCAGGAAATGCCGGGATTATTAAAAGATCTTCTGACACAACAAAAAAGATTACGGCTTCTTCGTTTGGAGAATCTTGCACCGGAATTGTTGGAACTTGGCGGGCCAAAAACTGAAGATACGACGCCTCCGACACTCTATCGCCATCGCTTGCAGATGGAGTTTTCTGGGGATTACCTGACTTTGCTGAAATACTTGCGACAGCTTGAAGGGTTGCCACGTTCGATGGTTTGGGAAGAGGTTGAAGTCAAGTCAGAGGATTATCCGGGAGCGACAGTGCGCCTGCAAGTTTATACTTTAAGTCTGACGGAGGGCTGGATTGGTGGCTAAAGTTATCGGCATTGTCTTTATGTTTCTGCTGTTTTGTTTTGATGGCGGAAGGGTCGCAGCAGCAGTTGAGCCGTTTGTTGATCCGATGCGACCGGTTGGTTATCAAAATCAAGCGAATAAAGGCCCCGTCACTAAGAAACAGACGCAAGCGGAAACGCAAGACTGGCAGTTGACAGCGGTTCTGACATCAAAAGGACGCTCAATTGCGGTGATCAATGGAAAATCATTGCAAATAGGCGAGCAGCTTGAAGGGTATAAGCTGGTTCAGATTCATTCTGATCGGGTGATATTAAAAAATAAGCAAGAAAAACTTGTGCTGCGCAGGGCTGGAACAGGTTTGAAGAAAGTGTCTATAAACAGGGGGACCGAAAAAGGGAGCAAACCGTGAAAATGTTTTCATTCCACCTATGCCGGATCTGTTTGGCCGCCATGCTGTGCTTGTTGGTTTTTGTTGGCTGTGCTCCGTCACCAAGAGGTGGATTGCCGATGGAGGCGATCAATCAAACGTTAGAAGAGCCGATGACAACAGATGTTAAAGTGGAGATTCCTCCGCCGCCTGCTGAAATCCGCTCAGCGTTGATTCCGGCAGGGAAAACGTTGGTACCGGACTCCATGCAGGATGAGGATCGTTTTGACATTGCTGCGAATCAGGTTGCTGCGCGCGATTTTTTCATGAGTTTGGTTGCAGGAAGTTCGGCCAATATGATCGTTCATCCTGAAGTTTCAGGTGAGATCAGTGTTGACCTGAAAAATACAACAATTGAAGAAGTCCTCCAGGTGATTCATAACGTCTATGGCTACCCTTATTTTCTGACCGGTAACATTTACCAGGTGATGCCGGCAGGATTGCAGACAAAGACGTTTCAAGTTAACTATCTCAACCTGGTCCGCAACGGGATGTCTCAGACGCGTGTGAGTTCGGGACAGGTGACGCAGTCCGATAGTTCATCCGAGGATGATAATAATACCGATAACGATAACGGTTCGACTTCCGGTAGCCGGATTGATACGGCATCAAAAGCCGATTTCTGGACCGAGCTGCGTTCAGCGATTCAGAGCCTCGTCGGGAATGAAGGGGGACGAAAAGTTGTCGTTCAACCACAAGCAAGTGTTGTGGCCGTTGTCGCCATGCCCGATGAGTTACGTTTAGTTGATGAATATCTGCAGACGATTCAGAGTAATCTGCAACGTCAGGTTGTTATTGAGGCTAAAGTCATCGAAGTGAGTTTGTCTGATGGGTTTCAGAGTGGTATCAACTGGGCTGCACTAGGGGAAACCAGTAGTGGCAAGAGTGTATTGGCGGGACAAAGTGGCGGCGGTTCAGTTTTTGAGAGTGGGGTTTCTGCAAGTGCCGGAAATAGTGGTAATTTAGCTCCGGGGAACATATTGCCGGATGGATTGGACTCGCTCGCTTTCGGTGGGGTATTCAGTCTCGCCTTGAATCTTAATGATTTCCAGGGATTTGTTGAGATGCTGGAAAGTCAGGGGGATGTCCAGGTTTTGTCCAGCCCGCGGATTTCAACAATCAATAATCAGAAAGCGGTGATTAAGGTTGGGTCTGATGAATATTTTGTCACCGATATTTCCAGTGATACCAATACCGGTACAACGACAACCAGTTCAAATGATATTACCTTGACTCCATTCTTTTCCGGTATTGCTCTTGATGTCACGCCGCAAATTGATGCACATGGCAGAATTACGCTGCATATTCACCCAACCGTCAGTGAGGTTGTGGATCAGAATAAGCAAATTGATGTTTTTGGTGTCAGCCAAAGTATTCCTGTGGCTTACAGTACTATCCGTGAGTCTGACAGTGTTGTTTATGCCAACAGTGGTCAATTGGTTGTGATCGGCGGTTTAATGAAGGAAAATACTGAAAAAGAGGAATCCGGAGTTCCTGTCCTGAGCAATATACCAGGCGTTGGAGCTCTATTTCGCCACACCAGGTCCGTTTCGAGTAAAAGTGAGCTGGTTATTCTCCTGCGGCCCCAAGTCATTGTCAGCCCTGAAGACTGGCAGCGCAGTCTGGATTCATCAAGGCAGCGGGTGAATCAGATCTCTCCCAGGTTTCAGCAGAACTGGCGTCAATTTTAGTACAACAGGATCAACTGTATGTATGAGCAGTTCTATGGCCTCAAAGAGAAGCCTTTTTCTCTGACTCCGGATACGGAATACTTTTTTCGCTATCGCGGTCACCAGGAAGCGTTGAATGTTTTGCTGGTGGCGTTGCGTAACGGTGAGGGATTCATTCATGTCAGCGGAGAGGTGGGTACGGGGAAAACTCTTCTTTGTCGCCAATTGCTGAAGTTGTTGCAAGACGATTGCGCTATTGCCTATCTCCCTAATCCTCTGTTGACACCGCTCGAACTTTATCAGGCCATAAACCATGATCTGCAACTGGACCTTCCTGAGGATGCTTCATTACAGCAACTCTGCCAGGGAATCTTTGCCGAACTGGTGCGGCTGAGAAAAATGAAGCGACCGCTCGTGGTTCTTATTGATGAAGCGCAGGCAATGCCGCATCGGAGTTTAGAGGCTTTGCGTTTGCTGAGTAATCTGGAGACGGAAAAAGAGAAGTTATTACACATCTTTTTCTTTGCGCAACCTGAGTTTGAGCAACGGCTGGCTGAAGAGAATTTACGTCAGCTGAGACAGCGGATAACATTTTCTTACACCTTGACCACCTTGCATGCTGGCGAGTTATCAGCCTACCTGAATCATCGTCTTCAGGTGGCCGGATTCGAGGGGGAAAGTTTGTTCACTTCTGCTGCGGTCAGATTGTTGCACCGGGCCAGCAGTGGAGTTCCGCGGGTGGTGAATTTGCTGGCTCATAAGGCCATGTTGGCTGGATATGGAAAGGGAGTGAGAAAGATTGACCGGAAACTCATTGTCATGGCGATAAAGGATACAAGTGGTTTGAGCTCTACTCCAGGGAGGACGCTTAAACCTTATTTCCGGGAAATCAATATGGTGATGATTGTGGTGATTGCAACCCTGCTTGTCTGGGGGGTGCTGCTATGAGTTTGATCAATGAAATGCTACGCGATTTGGATAAGCGCAGAACACAGGAAAAACAATCTTCAGCTTTTAAGCAAGATTCAGTGATGGTGAGCCACAAACTTTTATCACAAAAACCTTTACTTTTAGGTGGCGGGATTCTTGTTCTATTTGTGGCTGTGTGGGCTGCGATGACATTCATTCCTGAAAGATTCCCTCTGTCTCGTGTTTCTACAGGGACTCTGGTCGAACCTGTAGCAGGGTTCGAAGCTGCTGTTGAGGCGAAAGTTACCCCTGTTGTTGTCAGTGGTTCGGTTGATGAGCAAAAACAATTGCCAGAAGCCGATGGCAATGAAAGCAACGCGTCCAATGCTATTGGACTCAGTGATGAGACAACGATCCTTGGTCTTGGTGTGGTCGAGGTTGACGGTACCGCCCGGTTGAGTCTTTATTTTACCCGACTCCCGGAATATCGCTTACTGCAGAATGGATTGGGACAGGCCCAACTGGTGATCAGTTTCAAGGATACGCACATTGGTACCGATTTCGACATCCCGAAATTGACGGGTGCGGTTCTTAAACGTGTCAGTTTGCTTCCTCAAAAACAGGCTTTGCAGCTTTTGGTTGATCTAAATAAGGGTGCCCAGGTTCATAGTTTTCAATTGATTGAAGATTCAGACCAGGGATATCGACTGATGATTGATATTGTTGGTGCTGTAGAAGTCGTCGAAAAATTACCATTACAGGTTTCAGAGGCTTCCAAAGAGCAACACATCGGAGAATTACAGAGTGACATAAAATTGGCGGAGAAACCGAAAATCAGTAAAAATAAAAATATTCTAAGCATGGATAAGCAAGCTTACAATGCCGGACTTAAAAAGCTGGAGCAAGAAGACTGGTCTGCTGCAGCTTCTCTTTTTCATCAAGCTCTGAATATTAACCCCGATTTGTTGGATGCCCGTTTGCGACTTGTTGGTGTGTTGCAGCTGCAGAAGCAACTGGATAAAGCCGAAACGGTTTTGCAGGAAGGTCTCCTCCTGGCTCCGGACAATTCCGGCTTACGTAAGGCTTATGCCCGTTTGATGTTGAATGGCCAACGTTATTCTGAAGCTATTGAGTTGCTTCAGACGGCCCCTGTTCCGCTGGTTGGCAAAGACTTGGAGTACCATGCTTTACTTGCAGCACTGTTTCAGGAATCAAAACAATTTGAAGCTGCACGTCAGGTTTATCAGCAATTAGTGCAAATTCGCCCGCAAGCAGCGCTCTGGTGGATGGGGATGGCCATATCTCTGGAACAATCAGGGCATTTGGAACAAGCGCGTAGCGCATATCAGAAAGCTTTCAACGCGCCGGGTTTACGTCCAGAGTTACAAAAATATATTCAAAGTCGGTTGCAGGTTTTATAAAAAAGTGAAAACGAGGAGTTGTCATGGCCGTTGAACAAGTAAGAGCCCCCCGGCAGAAAATCCGCATTGGTGACCTTCTGGTCAAAAATGGGATTATCACTGACGAGCAATTGATGAATGCCTTGGCAGCGCAGAAAAAAACCGGGGGAAAGCTGGGTAATACCTTGATTGAACTGGGGCTTGTGACCTCGCATCAATTTCATGAATTTCTGGCTAACCAGATGAATCTGCCATTTATTGATCTTAAACATTACAACTATAAACCTGAAGTTGTGAGACTCCTGCCGGAAACAGCAGCACGTCGATTCAGGGCGATGGTGCTGGGTCAAGATGAAGAACGTTTGCTGGTGGGTGTTGCTGATCCGACAGATATTTATGCTTATGATGAGCTGACAAAAAAACTTAAACAACCGATCAAACTGGCGGTTGTTTATGAATCTGAACTCCTCAAGGCTCTTGATACCGTTTATCGAAGGACCCAGGAAATTGTCACAATTGCTGAAGAGCTCGGAGAAGAACTTTCTCAGGGTGATTCCAATCTGGAGCAACTTCTGACTGAAACAGATGTTGAAGATGCACCTGTTGTCCGGCTTTTGAAGTCTTTATTTGAAGATGCGGTTCAGGTTGGCGCTTCAGATATTCATATTGAACCCGATGAAAAGGTCCTGCGGATACGGCAACGGGTTGATGGGGTTCTCCACGAACAGATCATGAAAGAAAAACGGATCGCCTCGGCTTTGGTTTCACGCCTGAAGCTGGTCTGTGGGTTGGATATCTCCGAACGCCGATTGCCGCAAGATGGCCGCTTTAATGTCCGTGTTAAGGGGCGAAGTGTCGATATTCGACTCTCTACCATGCCTCTACAATACGGCGAATCCGTTGTTATGCGTCTGCTTGATCAATCCAGTGGGATATTGCAACTTGAACAGGTGGGAATGCCGCTGACATTGCTGAAGCGTTTTCGTCACCAACTTCACCGTCCTCATGGTTTGGTGCTGGTGACTGGGCCAACTGGGAGTGGTAAAACGACAACCCTCTATGGTGCCCTGAATGAACTCAATAGTGATGAAAAGAAAATTATCACCGTTGAGGATCCGGTTGAGTATCGCTTGCCGCGGATCAATCAGGTGCAGGTGCATCCTAAAATAGGTTTGGATTTTTCTCGAGTTCTGCGTGCCGGTTTGCGCCAGGATCCCGATATTGTCATGGTTGGTGAAATGCGCGACAAGGAAACCAGTGATATTGCTCTGCGTGCCGCAATGACAGGTCACCTTGTGCTATCGACGTTACATACCAACGATGCTGTCAGCACCGCTTTGCGACTGATTGAAATGGGAACCGAAGGTTATATTGTCGCAAGTTCTTTGCGAGCAGTTCTGGCACAACGTCTGGTGAGGAGGATTTGTGCCAGCTGTCACTGTGCTGATCCTCTTGAACCTGATACGAAAAGCTGGCTCAATAATTATCAAGGGCGGATTCCCGGGCCGATTGAGCAGACTGAATTTAAAAAGGGGAGGGGATGTCCAGCCTGTAATAATACTGGATATAGTGGCCGGATTGGTATTTTTGAACTTTTGGAAATCAATTTTGATCTTGCCGATGCGCTCCGACGAAATGATAGTGCCGGTTTTGCTGCCATCGCAAATGAACTACCGGGTTTTATCAGCCTTTCTGATAGCGCCTTGCGCTTAGCCTTGGAAGGAGTCACCAGCATGGAGGAAGTCCTGCGGATCTCCGGCCAGCTTGACGAGAGTCAGCTGGGATTAAAAACAGAACAAGCGCCAACTTCGACCAGAGAGACAGTTTTGGAAACCGATATCGTCTGATGGAATAAGCTATGCCATTGTTTCAGTATAAAGCCAGAGATGTTGAGGGAAATTTGCTGGAAGGGCAGGCCGAAGCTTTTTCTGCCGAGGCCCTTGCCGGCCAATTTCAAGCGAGTAATACGATTCCAATCAGTATCACGGCCATTGATCAAAAAGAGCCACTTGGTCTGAACCATTATTTACGGTTACGGCGCAAGAAAAAGGTCGGGCTGGATGATCTCATCCTTTTTTGCCGGCAAATGTATACTCTCAGTTCTTCCGGAGTTCCTTTGGTCAGAGCTCTACGCGGATTGGTTGAAACATCCCGGAACCCGACTTTAGGAGAGGCTTTAGGAAAAGTTGTCGAGGATTTGGAGTCGGGGATGGAGCTTTCCGGTGCCTTCAGTCGTCATCCCGGAGTTTTTCCCGCTTTGCTCTGCCGGATGATTCAAGTTGGCGAAGTGACAGGAAAGCTGGATGAGGTTTTCATTCAGTTGGCGGTTTATTTTGAGCGTGAAAAAGATACCATCAACAAAATTAAATCTGCGTTGCGCTACCCCTCTTTTGTTCTGGTTGCTATTGCAGTGGCCATTGTCTTTATCAGTCTTTTTGTTATCCCCGCATTTGAGAAAGTTTTTGCCGGAGCCGGAGCCGGAGCAGAGTTGCCGTTGCCGACACGGATTCTTATGGGGATCTCGTCCTTTATGCAAAATTACTGGTATGTTCTTTTTGGTCTTTTCATTGTTCTGATCATTGCTGTCAAGCAAGGTTTGAAGACGGAGAAGGGGCGTTATGCCTGGGATCACTATAAGCTGAAAATCCCACTGGTTGGCGATATTGTCCTGCGCTCAACCCTCGTTCGTTTTTCCCGAGGGTTTAATATGAGCTATACCGCAGGTATTCCGTTGTCACAGGCACTGGGCTTTACTGCCCGGGCTGTCAGTAACACTTATGTCGGGGGAAAAATTGAAACGATCCGTAACGGGATCGAACGGGGGGATACCCTGACTCGCAGTGCGACCCAGACAGGAATATTTACCCCGCTGGTTTTACAGATGCTGGCTGTCGGTGAAGAGTCCGGTTCTGTCGATGTGATGTTGGAAGATGTAGCGGAATTCTATGAGCGGGAAGTGGACTATGACCTGAAAAATCTTTCCAGTGCCATTGAGCCAATCATGATTGTGATCATTGGAGTTATGGTTCTGGTTCTGGCTCTGGGAGTCTTTTTGCCAATGTGGAATCTGGCGAGTATTGCAAGATAGTTTTATCACCACTAAGGACACGGAGAGCACGAATAAAAAACAAAAAAATTTTAACGCAGAGGCGCTGAGATGCAGAGAAAAAGGCTTTATTGTTGGTTCTAACCCCAAAAGACTTTTGGGGTTCTCAGTGTCCTCTGTGAACTCTGTGGTGAAGCAGTTATTTTTCAAAATAAAAATTTAATCTTGATTAATTAATGAAAATAAGGAATACTTTATAAGTGATCGCTAATTATGGTCATCATTTAAAATCCAGACAGCGTGGCTTCACGTTTTTAGAACTGGTCATCGTTATAACGATTATGAGCATTCTTGGATTTGTTGCCCTGAATCGTTATTACAAGCTTCTGGTTGACGTTGAACGCACGTCAATGGAGCATGATCTCGGCGTCATGCGCAGCGCTGTCAGTATGCAAGTCGCTGGACATTATGTTGCCGGCAATATGGCCGGATTAAAAAAACTGGCTGGTAGTAACCCGATGGACTTACTGTCTGAGAAACCGAAGAATTATCTTGGTGTCATCAGCCACTACAAGATTGAAGATATTGAAAAAGGGAGTTGGTTCTACGACAGCAAAGAGCAAGCGTTGATTTATCTGGTCAGAAATCAATTGTATTTTGTGAGCGACTCAGAAGAGCCTGTACGGGCAAGATTTAAGATTTATCCGGTGTATTCAGATAGATTAAAGGAGGACCAACAAAGAAAATATATCTCAGGTTTGACCCTGCAGGCGTTGGAGCCATACCGATGGCTGAAGCCGTGGGGATAATGAAATAAAAACATTTTTACTATGAAGATCGCAGAGATCACAGAGAAAGCCATAGATCCCTTCAGATAAAAAAGTGCTTTGCTCCGTGATTTCCGTGGACTTTGTGGTTAAAGAATTTAAATCGGTGAAACATAATCTTATAAAAGGAGTAAGGAAAATGAAAAATCAAAAAGGTTTTACGCTGATTGAACTGGTAGTTGTTATTGTTATTCTTGGAATTCTGGCTGCGGTAGCGGTACCAAAGTTTATTGATATCCAAACTGAGGCAGAATATGCATCAGCAAATGGTGTTTTTGGGGGGGCGAGTTCAGCTGCTTCTTTAAATCACGCGCAAAAATTAGTCAAAGGTGTGGCATCTGTGACGTTAATTGAGGACGGAACTGATTTGGTGGCAGCAATGGAAGGATTACCTGATGGCTGGGAAATCGATGATACTGGTGGTGCTGGAAATGTTGGTATTTGTCTAGAGGGTGCTACAACTTCTGGTGATTGTTCAACATCTAAATATTTTATTATAATCAATCGTGTAGGTACTGCAACTGTTTCTGCTCAGATAACAAAAGGTGGAACAGTGACTGATTGGTAGCTAATATTGTTTCATGATATCAAAACGGAGTCTTATGTTTTTATGGGCTCCGTTTTGCCTTTTAAGGTTAAAAGTGATAAATTTAAAAGGTTTTACACTCATTGAATTAGTAGTGATTCTTCTTTTACTGGGAATTTTGGCGGCAGTTGCCCTTCCTAAATTTTTCAGCCTGAATGATTACCAAGAGCGTGCTGCCTACGATGAGGTTGCTGAAGCTGTTCGTTATGCACAGAAGTTGGCCGTTGCCGGCGGCTGTGAAGTTCAGGTGAGGATCACAGCGAATAGCTATGCCCTGCGAAAACATTCAACCGACTGCACCACAGGGGCATTTGAGACAATTATCAACCACCCCATGACCTCCAACGTCATTTCGGGCGTTAATATCGCCTCCGTTCCAGCTAGTTTTATTTTTGACGCTCTGGGGCGTAGCACAAATGCAGCAACAATTACCGTCGGCAGCAAAAGCTTTAACGTCATTGCTGAAACCGGTTATGTGGATGCGCCATGAGAAATTGGGGGCACTGCAGAAATAATCAAGGCTTCACTCTGATTGAATTGATCGTTGCCATGGTTGTTATTTCCGTGGCGTTGGTCGGTGTCATGTCTGTCATCAATTACACCACCTTGCACTCTGCAGATCCGGTTCTTCGGCATCAGGCAATCGCAATAGCTGAAGCCTACATGGAAGAAATCACCCTGAAAAATTATTTCGATCCAGACGCCGATGAGACAGGGGAAACCCGGTCAACTTTTGATGATGTCGATGATTACAACGGGCTGAACGATAATGGCGCTCACGATCAGAATGGCAATGCCATCAGCGGTCTGGATAATTATGCAGTCGCCGTTGCGGTCCAGAGTCTCACCAATTGGGAGGGGATCGCTGCCTTAAAAATAGATGTGACCGTTACCGATCCGGCCGGGGAAAGCTTAGTCCTGACTGGTTATCGTGCGAACTATTGAGGTTGGAATGCAGTCAGCTCAGCACATAACATCTGAATCCGGATTTACGCTGATTGAATTGATCGTTGTTATGGTCATTGTCGGGATCCTTGCGACTCTGGGTGGTCGCTTCATTGTAGCGCCAGTGGCCGGTTACATTGATCTTTCCCGCAGAACCCGACTGGTTGATCAGGCAGAAATGGCTTTGCGTCGAATGCAACGGGACATTCGCCACGCACTACCGAACAGTATCCGTATTGATGGTACCGGACACTATCTGGAAATGTTGAATACTGTGGATGGTGGACGTTATCGGCGTTATCCTGATCTCGATTTCGGTGGTGATGATATTCTTGATTTTACCTCTGCCGATAGTAGCTTTGAAGTCCTGGGAGCACTCAGTCAGGCTCCTGCAGAAAATCATCATCTTGTTATCTATAATACTTCATCTGTTGGAACCAGTGGCAATGCCTATGCTGCAGCGTCTGCTAATCGGGCCGTTGTCGGTGCCGGGAGCACAGCAACACAAATCATTTTGTACCCTGGTTATCATTTTATCAATTCATCCCCATACCAACGATTTTTTATTGTCGATCAGCCTGTCACCTACGCTTGTGAAGGCGGGGTGTTGCATCGTTATGACGGCTATACTATTGCAGCCACTCAAGCAGCACCGCCGGCCGTTGAAGCAGACCTTGTTGCCCGAAATATTGCCGGTTGTCGGTTCAGCTATGATCCGGGGGGCAGTCAGAGGGCCGGGTTGGTAACATTGGAGCTGTCATTGTCTGAAGCAGGAGAAACAATGACGCTGCTGCATCAGGTCCACGTGGTAAATGCGCCATGAAAAGTTTGTCATTACTAAATAACAAAGCGGGATTTACGCTGGTCCAGGCTATTTTTATCCTTGTCGTTCTATCGCTTCTTGGGGTAGTGATGATGCGCATGATCGGGGTGCAAAGCTCTACCAGTGTTTTTGCCTTGCAAGGGGCAAGAGCTTATCAGGCTGCGCGAAGTGGCCTGGAGTGGGGAGCCGCACGAGCGCGTGCGGGAAATTCCTGTAACGGAACAGTGTCGGTGGAAAATTTCAATGTTGATGTGACCTGCTCAAATCAACAGTTTACGGAAGGATCAATCGGCCCTTACGATGTTTACAGGATAAGGGCCACAGCAACGTTCGGTAGCTACGGGTCGCCTGATTACATCTTGCGCAGAGCGGAGATGAAGGTGGGGTTCCCATGAGGGCAGAGAATAAACACCAATGGATTATCTGTTTCATCATCCTGATTTTGCTTTTGTTTCCGCAAATAGCTAAGGCGGACAGGACTGTGACGTCTGTTGCGTTGGATGGATCTGTGTCAGGGACAGTGACGGTTACTCCTTCTGCGACGATTGGTGCACAGATTTTTGTGACGACTGATGGTCGGCGGGGGGCTGATAATGATTGGGGGTCCACGAGTTGGAGGATCGACAGTGGACCTCTGCATTGTATTGACCATTCGGACCATACGTCTTCAGGTCGTTACAGCGAATTTTTCAATGTGACTGCTCCAGTGACGACCGGAATCTATACCGCTGCGTTTGTTGCCTATAATAATGACAACTGTTCATCCGGAGCCAGTAACACGGTAACGAGACAGATTGAGGTCAAGCCTGCGTATCCGTCTGTCAGCGCAATCAGTCTGGCCAGCACTGATCCGACATCGGCTGACATGTCTGTTGAATGGACGGTGGAGTTCAGTGAAGCAGTGGCCGGAGTTGATATTTCCGATTTTGTTTTAGTCGAAACAGGCGGAACGACCGACTCAAGCATAACCGGGGTCAGTGGTCGTGGAACGACCTGGACGG
The DNA here is from genome assembly GCF_963675815.1 of uncultured Desulfuromusa sp. Taxonomy (NCBI): domain Bacteria; kingdom Pseudomonadati; phylum Thermodesulfobacteriota; class Desulfuromonadia; order Desulfuromonadales; family Geopsychrobacteraceae; genus Desulfuromusa; species uncultured Desulfuromusa sp. Next base: position 216,982 of record NZ_OY776574.1, on the reverse strand, counting down.
TGGCTGTCAACACGGGAACGTCCGATACTGGGACTCTCGGACTCAATCTGGTCGATAACGATACAATTATCAGTGCATCCAGCGTCCCTCTGGGAGGAGTTGGTAGCGGAAACGGAGACTATGTTGGAGCCGTCTATACTCTGGTTCCGCCGGTTCCGCACCTTGCCAAGGTGGCGAGTACTTCAGCCGCAACCGTCGGAGATACGGTTGCCTTCACGATTTCCGTCACTAATCCCGATACGGAACCTTTGACGGATGTGGTCGTAACCGATGTCCTGCCAACCGGGATGACTTATGTGACCCATGTTGTATCGGTAGGTTCTGTCGATGTTTCAGATCAAACTGTGACCTGGACGATCAGTCACTTGTCAGGATCATCAAATGTCCAGCTGACCATTGCGACATCTATGTCACAACAGGGGATTTTTACGAATACTGTGATTTCTCCCGGTGCCATTTCAGCGAGTGCAACGGTTCTGGTTCTGGACAGTGCGGTCACCCATTTTCGTATGGATGAACCAGTCAATTCGTGGGCAGGAACTGCAGGGGAAGTTGTTGATAGTGGTGGGACGGCATTGCACGGGACCTGGAAAAGCACCAGCGGTATCTCCGATCCGGTAGCTCCAAATCCAGCGATATCCGACCAGCATTCAACAGTCATTGGTGATTTTTGTAACGCAGCAAATTTTGATGGTTCTTCCGTTGTTGAAGTCGCTGATAGTTCGCTGTTTGACTACACAACACAATTGTCTGCCTCCACTTGGATTTATCCAACGGCCTATCCTTCTGAACTGTCTTCGATTCTTTCAAATGATGTCAATTATGAGTTTCATCTCAATAGCTCTGGAAATTTGTATTGGTGGTGGCAGGCATCCACTTTGACTTCAGCTGCTACAATCCCCTTGAATCAGTGGACCCATGTTGCAATTACGTTTGATTCTTCATCCGGGGTCCGCCGTCAGAGGATTTATGTCAATGGCGTTCCGGATTCCAATACCAACAACTGGCAGGGAACCCTGTCGACGAATAATTGTAAAGTTCATATCGGTGGGGATGTTGCGACTGGTTCTTGCGACGTCCTTTCTGCTCGTAACTTTCAAGGAAAGATCGACGAGGTGAAACTGTATGGATTTGAAATGACACAGGCGCAGGTTCAGGCTGATATGAATCTGGGAAGAAACTGTTCCGGGACCTTCGACCATATCCGTATAGAACATGACGGGATCGGAAGTATCTGTGCCCCTGAGCGCGTGACGATCAAAGCTTGTCTGAATTCAGACTGTACGACTCTTTTTCCGGGAAATGTTACCTTAAACCTCTCTCCTTCGGGTTGGGTTGATGGAAATACTTTTACTTTTTCGGGGGGGATTACTTCTCGTCAATTAAGTTGGGGGACGCCGGGTGATATTTCGCTTGGCACGAGCAGTATTTCGCCGATACCAGCATTTTCAACTCAATGTTATAATGGGTCTACACAGACATGTATTCTCAATTTTGCGGATGTTTCATGTGCTTTTGATGCCGTTGAGTCAGGGGCTTTGCCACAAACACCAATATTTACGAAGCTGTCAGGTGTTTCTTTCGATATCGATGTTTTAGCGCTTCTTAATTCATCAACAGTGAATACGAATTATACCAATACCGTTGAACTTGATCTGGTTGATTCGACAAGCTCAGCCTGCCCGACAGGGGATGGGTTGACGTCTGCGTCCAGCATTAGTTTTACAGCCGGGGACGCAGGACGAAAGACAGCCACCTTTAATTATCCAAATGCTGCTCGTAACGTCAAGGTCCGTGTTCGCGTTGGTGATTCAGCTCCGGCTTGTTCCAACGATAATTTTGCAATTCGTCCACATAACCTTAACATTTCGTCTTCTGATGCAGATAACCATGATATTGACGGGACACCGGTTATCGTTGCGGGAGAGGGTTTCAATTTAATCGCATCAGCTATTGCCGGTTATGACGGTATCCCATCAATTGATCCCGCCTTGGTAACGGGAACGCCGGCTCTTGGTGTGCTGTCAGGACGTTTTGACGCCGCATCGGCTGCTTCAGGTCTGGTGACCGGGACATTTACGTATTCTGAAGTCGGACACTTTGGCCTGCTCAGAAATGCTGTCTACGATGACACTTTCACGTTTGTTGACCAGCCTGATGAATGTACGCCCGATTTTTCAAACGAGCTGTCAAACGGGAAATATGGCTGTTCATTTGGAAGTGATGCTGTTCCTCAAACTATTGGGAATAGTGGTTTTGGACGTTTTATCCCTGCAAGTTTCAATGTCGGCAACAATACACCTCTGTTTTCCAGCGTGTGCAATAGCTCTTTTACCTATCTTGGGCAACCGTTTGGGTATTTCATCGAACCTGAACTGACTGTTACCGCTTTAAATCGTGCCGGGGAGGTGACTCTAAATTATTCTGGAAGTTACTGGAAGCTGTCTTCCGCATTGAGTGGACGTCAATATTCAAATAATGCCACAACTTCATCCTTATTGACCATCACAACACCAGGAAGTGTTTCATGGAGTGGAACGAGCGATAATGACGGAACAGGAACAGCAGATATCTCTGGGGAATTTCTGACTTACAGCAAACCGACAATTCCCGAGGGCCCTTTTGTTGCTGATGCCGATCTGATTTTTAGTGCCGTGGACTTAACTGATGGTGATGGGGTCTGTTACGATCCGGACAATGATGGCATCTGTGATACCTACTCTTTGCTTTCGATTCTGGGCGGAGAACTCCGCTATGGCCAGATGCAATTACAGAATGCCTACGGATCTGAAACCTTGCCACTGACGATTCCGGTGTTGACTGAATACTATGATGGCGTGGGATTTGTTCCCAATTCGCTAGATATCTGTACTAACTATGATTTTAACAATTTAATTTTGTCCAATCACCAGGGAAATTTTCTTGCCGGTGATAGCGTCGCTTCCGGAAGTGGAACCTTGCTCTCCGGAATTGGTTATAATCTGGTGCTGAGCGCTCCGGGGGACGGACATGATGGCAGTGTCGATTTGATGCTTGATTTATCTCAGGCCACAGGTGCGAATATGGAATGGTTACAGCCGGGAGGAAGCAACCCGACAGCAAAAGCGACCTTCGGAATTTTTAAAGGGAACCCAAGGATGATCTATATGCGCGAATCGATCTGGTAACTGGAGAGCGGTTTTCCCCCAGTAAGAGTTAAATCGAATCGGCTTGACATTGGAACACCAAAAAAGAAGGCCCCACCGGAATACCGGTGGGGCCATTGTATTGCAATTGTCAGAGCTCTACTATTCGCAGAGATCGACTTTGATATCCCAGTTCTTAATACGCATAGTCCCGTTTTCAGCAAGGTTCTGCTGCATTTTGAATGCACGGTCAAACATTTGTGGCTCGTGACCGACGCCGCGCTCAAGACAATACTTGGAAGACATCTCCAGATAATCGTTGAGGATGGGTTTGTACTCAGGGTGACCACACTTTTCGATGATCAGTTTGGCGCGCTCTTTTGGTGCGACACCACGCAAGTCAGCCAGGCCCTGCTCAGTAACCAGAACATCGAGATCATGCTCAGTATGGTCAATATGTGGTGCTTTCGGCACGACACAAGTGATGCCATGTGGATCGGTCTTGCTTGGACGAGTCGATGGGCTGTGCATGATTTTCAGATAACCATTGCGCAGATAGTCACCGGAGCCGCCGAGACCGTTGATCATCCGGGTACCACCAACCAGAGTTGAGTTGGCGTGTGCATAGATATCAAACTCAACCGGGGTGTTCATGGCAATACAACCGAGCCGACGGATTGGTTCAGGAGCGTTGGAAATGGATAGTGGGCGCAGAACAATCTTGTCAAAATACTTGTCCCAGTTCTCAAAGAAACGTGGGAATCCGGGGTCTTCCGACAGAGAAAGTGAACAGGCCGAAGCAAAGTTCAATTTACCGGAATCAAAGAAGTCCAGCATCGTGTCCTGAAGAACCTCGGTGAAAACGCTAAGGTTGGTGAAAGGACCATTGGCAAGACCACCAACGACTGCGTTAGCAATGGAACCGACGCCTGATTGGAGAGGTAGCAGGTTTTCAGGTAAGCGACCCATTTTCACTTCGTGAGCGAAGAATTCCATCAGGTGCCCGGCGATTGCATCGGAAGTGTCATCCTGACCGGCAAATGCACGACCTTTATCGCGATGCTTGGATTCCACAACAGCGATGATCTTGTCGGGGTCACAAGGAACGTATGGAGTCCCGATGCGGGTTTGTGCTTCGGTGATCAGGAATGGAGCACGATGTGGTGGCTTCTGTTGCATATGAATATCGTGCATTCCTTCAAATGAAGGCTGCCCTGTATTCACTTCGATAATGATTTTGTCACACAGATTGATGGCTTCAGCAACAATACCGCAAGATGACGTCAGAACCAGACCACAATCTTCTGTAATGTCAGAAACTTCAATGATAGCAACGTCATACCGGCCATTCTCGGTATAGAAACCGTAGCTGATATCCTGAGCAAAAAGACCAAGGTGCTTGTCACCCATGCGAATGCGACCGGCATTGATTCCTTTGGCGATATTTTTGCCGGTCTGGTAAGGCCAGCGACGATCGATCATGTCCAGGGTTGCCCAGCGGTCTTCAGTTTCTGCACCAACAGAAGCACCGATGAAGAGGTTAAACTTCATTTTGCCTTGCAGGTTGTTTGCCTCGACGTGGTCGGCCAGGGCAATAGGGACTGCTTTGGGGTAGCCGGCTGGGGTGAAACCAGACCACAGCAAGTTTTGACCAGATTCAAAAAATTGGATACAGTCAGTTGCCGACATGGTTTTGCTGAGCAATGACTTACGACGTACACGATCTTCAAGGGTTCCGAACTCGGACATTCTCTCTCCTCCTATGAAAGGACAATGATGCCTGGGCACCTGTTAAAAATGCTGCTAAAACAGCGCTATGTTAAAACTTTTAATCCGTAATGTGCTGATTTGTAAAGAAAAAACATAATGATGAGCTTTTTAGCATCTCTCATGATGTTACGCTATGAGCATCAAAAAAAGAACAGCGTTTCTTATATACTTTGCGCCCGATCAAGTCAAGTGGAAATATTGACACAAGGATTAAATTATCATTTCTGGTATATACGCAGTGGGCACAAAAAAACCGGAACCAATGATTTTTAATTGATTCCGGCTTCATTTCCAGATGTCCTGACGTTGGCAATTTATTATTTTTGTTCAGCCAATAACTCTTGAGCGTCCTCAACGAAATCACTTCCTGGAAATTCCTCAAAAAGTTTTTCGTAAATAGCCCGGGCTTTATCCTGTTGCTTTGTTTGGAGATAGGCTTTACCAAGATAGAAATAGGCCTCGTCACGGTAATAGTATTCGGGAAAGGTCTCTAGAATATCTTCCAGGCGCTTAATCGCCGGTTGGTATTGCTTGCGTTTTAAATAGAACTGACCAACATAGACTTCATGTTCAGCTAAGCGGGTACGACACCGTTGGATCAAATAACCCGCTTCCTGGGCGAGAGGGTCATCGGGGTACTGTTGGGTGAGCTTCTGAAAGCTCTTCATTGCATTTTTAGTGCTGGTTTGATCCCGGTCAGGGGAAAGGATTTGTTGATAATAACTGAGACCCATTCGATAAAGAATCGTCGGAGCGCGAAAATCATTGGGATGTTGTTTTAAAAATTCCTGATAAGCCATAGCAGCCTCTTCATAGCGTTTTGACACATAGTAGGCTTCAGCAATTTTTAATTCCGCCAGCATGCTGAGTTCAGGTGAATAAAAAGTATCCCGCACTTTTTCCCATGAAGCGACAGCATCTTCAATCAGACCGCTTTCGAAATACTTTTCACCTTCCCGGAAATATTTCTCTGCAGAGGTTTTTGGTTTTATTTTAGAGCCTCCGCAAGCTGTCAAAGTCAGGCAGATCAAGAGAGGGAATAACCATTTATATGCTAGTTTCATGATGTGTGTTCCTTTGTGGTAGTCATCGATGCGAAGAAGCTACGGAATATAGTTGTATTTGTCAATCTATCTTACAGTCTTCTGAGCAGGGATATTGCGCGAATGGCCCCTGATATGCCGATTGACATTCACTAATTCCTAACTGATAATGTTCAGGTTTTGTCGCTATCCTGTTGACTGGAAATTTCTATGCAGTTGTTTTATATTGGTCTTTTTGGTGGATTTGGGTGTGTCGCACGCTATCTGGCTTCCAGCTGGACATATCAGCTCTGTGGCCGCGGTTTGCCGTATGGGACATTATTCGTTAATGTTGCCGGATCCTTTCTGCTTGGTCTGCTGATGACCTTCGGCTTGCGTAGCGCTCTTTTCTCTCCGGAAGTACGGATGGGTTTAACGGTCGGATTTATGGGCGGGTTTACGACATTTTCAACTTTTTCTTATGAAACTCTGCGCTTATTGGAGGATGGCAGTTTCTGGCAGGCGGGGATGAATATCTCTTTGAATATTATTTTATGCTTGTTGTTTGCGTTCTTGGGAGTTGTTGTCGCTCGTCAATTGACTTGATCCTCATTTTTTAGAATTGATAAAGGTCATATTTATGCAGAGTTTAGATGGTGAACAAAGCCTGATGCGGATTTTTATCGGTGAATCGGATCGTTATGAGAATAAGCCATTATATAAAGTCCTTTTAGAGCTGTTTCGAGCAAAAGGTTTTGCCGGAGCCACTGTTTTGAGAGGCGTCGCTGGATTTGGCGCAAATTCGGTCCTGCATACGGATCGCTTACTCTGCTTGTCTCAGGATTTGCCGCTGGTCATAGAGGTCATTGACAGCGAAGAAAAGATAGAAAGCATTATTCCCCAGCTTGACGATATATTGCAGGGGGGAATGATCACCCTTGAAAAGGCTCGAGTCATTTATTACAAAAAGTGAATGGAAAGTAGATGTTAAAGAGATTATTACAGGTTTTTTCGGAACCCACAACTCAGGTCGAAGCGACTTCTGAGGAGCGGATACCGTTGGCTGCAGCAGTTTTATTGCTTGAGATTGCAAATACAGACGGAGAATTTCATCCGGATGAGCAGGATATGTTGGGAGCTCTTCTAAAGGAGCATTTTTCCGTATCGGAGGAATCCCTCGGTGATTTATTGAAACTGGCAGAAGAAACACGCCAGTCCAGCCATGATTTGCATCAATTTACGCGTGAAATTAACAAGGCTTTCACTCAGGGTGAAAAAGAACAAATTATAGAAGCCTTGTGGCAACTAGTTTATGCCGATGGTCGTCTGGATTGTTATGAGGATGCCCTCATGAGGCAGTTGGGATCATTGATTGGACTCTCTCATCGCCAACTGATTGAGGCCAAACTGAGAGTGACAAAGGATTGAAGCGTGCTTTAGTCCGGATAGTCGATTGGGGGCACGAGCTTCTGTCTGAAGTTGTTCATATGGGTGACCTTGTGGTTGATTTGACCGCCGGGACAGGCCAGGATACTTTGGCGTTATATAAAATGGTCGGCGCGACAGGTCAAGTCGTCGCTTTTGATATTCAATCTCAGGCGCTGTCGGCTACAGCGAACAGGCTGCTTGTTGCAGGAGCTCAAGTTCGGTTGCAACAGCGGGATATTTATCCCTTGCAGAGTCAGCCCGGAGTTGATCTGCTGAAAATGAGTCATGAAGACATCTCAACAGTTCTGACTGCGGCTCCAAAAGGGATTATCGCCAACCTCGGTTATTTGCCTGGAGGTGAGAAGGAGCTGATAACACGCCCGGAGTCAACGGTGCTTGCACTCAGACAATCCTGCTCACTCCTTGCACCGGGTGGACGCCTTGCCTTGACCGTTTATCCTGGTCATCCAGGTGGAGCTGAAGAGGGTGCTGCTGTTAACAAGTTTTTTGCTGAATTGGATGATTCACGCTTTCATGTGTTGCAAATGAAAGTATGTAATCGACTTCAGGCACCATATTTATTTATCCTGGAAAAAAGGATTTAGCTTCGATTGGAGGAGCTTTTTAATGTTGATACGCATTTTCACATTCTGCTTCTTGGGATGTTTCTTGTGGGTTGGAATTGCTGGGGCCGATGACTTTGACGCCGCATTTGGGGATGAGTTTTCTGATGATCCGGTGGTTTCCGAAAAATTGATTGCGGATCCATTGCAGCCTTTAAACCGAGGCACTTTCTGGGTCAATGATAAGCTGTACTTTTATCTTTTTAAACCTGTTGCCAGAGGGTATCGCCTGGTCCTTCCCAGACCGGCCAGGGTTTCAGTCGGAAATTTTTTCGCAAATTTAGCGACACCGATTCGGGCTGGAAATGCCTTGCTGCAATTTAAGTTCAGGGACTTTGGGACCGAAACCTACCGTTTTGTCATCAACTCAACGTTTGGAATTCTCGGTTTTTTTGATCCGGCTGAATCTGTTGCCGGAGTCAAGAAAACGGTTGAAGATTTTGGGCAGACGTTGGGATTCTATGGTTTTGATCACGGATTCTATCTGGTTTTACCTATTGTCGGACCCTCCAGTTTGCGTGATGCGACAGGCGTTTTTCTGGATTCCTATGCTGACCCACTCAGATATTCCAGCTTGAGCACTGCTGAACAAATGAGTGTTAAATTTGTAGATGCAGAGAATCGCTTATCTCTTGATCGGGAAACCTATGAAGGGATTGTTCACGATTCTTTAGACCCTTACCTGTTTATTCGGGCTGCTTATGTGCAGCGACGTCTGGCGCAGGTGGGAGAAGATACGTATAATGTTAATATCTTTAAGAGCCCGTTGTTTGACAGTGATCTTTTGAATCCTTTTGATTGGATCGGATTTTAGTGATGAGAAAAATACTATTGAGCGTTTTGTTTATTCTTCTTTTTTCTGCTTCATGCTTTGCTTTGCCTCAGCCGCAGGCTCGGGTGAAGCAAATGGTTGATACTATTTTAAATGTTTTGCAGCAATCTGACTTGAGTTCTGCAGAAAAAAAGTCTCTGGTCAGTGGGAAAGTGCAGGAGTATCTGAACATCGAGTCTATGTCTCGCCGTACCCTTGGTTCCTATTGGGATGGGGCAACTGAAGAACAGCGGAAGACTTTTGCAGACTTGTTTGTCAAAATTCTCGAAGGGACCTATTTGAGTCGTATCGATGACTACTCCACTGGAACTGTTCAGTACCTGAAGCAAAGGGTTAAGGATGACAAAGCCATTGTCGATACCGTGATTGTGTCAAAAGAATTGGAAATTCCCGTTCAGTACAAAATGATTTATGATGGCAATGCCTGGCAGGTTTTTGACCTAGTTATAGAAGGGGTCAGTCTGGTGAAAAATTATCGCTCCAGTTACGGTGAGATTATCCGTCAGGAAGGATATGACGGGTTACTGGCTCTCATGGTTGAGAAAGTGCAGACGATGGAATCCGCAATGTGAAACCGTACTTCATTTGTTTTTGCAACTACGGATCTTGTGACCTGAGGTGACAAAATCGGTTGGTGCTTATTAATGACAAAAGTGGAGCTATTTTGACGATTAATAGCTCCACCTTTACTGATCCGCCGCAAGAATTTATGACGTGAACTTCCCTGACATATTCTTTTACACCCGTTAACATCTGAGATCATTCACCCGGAGCTGGGGCTTTTAGGACTGCTTCGGGGAATAACAATCTGAATGGCCTATTGATGAACGTAACTAAAGTTAAAGCTACGTTTTTGCCCATCGGCCAGTTTGGTTCCAACGGTAAATTTATAGGTTCCTTTCTGCTCTAATTTAACCCCGGAACTGAACATATTCTCGTTCATTGCCATCATTTGTGCGCTGCCGAGGGTCTGGTCCGGGGACTCGACTTTGATGGCGCATTGACCTTCACTGATCAGCGCACCACTCTCCTCATCTGTGAACATGATCATTATCATCCGGCCCATGCCGTCCTGCATATCCATCAAATGGGCTGAAGCCTTGACGCCATTAACGACATTATCCTGCAGCATGACGACCCCCCCCATTTCCATACTGCTATGATCCATACTTTTCATTGCCATGGCGTTGACTGAGAAGAGGAAGGTCAGCAGGGTCAGAATAATAAGTTTTTTCATTTTTTATCTCCTTGTTGTTGGTGGGGCTTTGCCCCGGTTATATGCTGCATCGGCACTGGTATTCAGGGCTGCTTCGAGTTATTTTCTCATGGAGCAACAAGTCCTTTGCGGATTGGCCGGTCAACGTAAGTATCAATTGTTTGCATGCCCTCGGTTGAGGTTGGGGCCATGTCCTTGTTTAGACCCCTTCCGCGCCAGAGGAAGTAGATGACCGGAAAGACAAGTAATTCCATAATGCCCGAGGTCACGACACCGCCGATCATGGGTGCTGCGATTCGTTTCATAACGTCGGCACCGGCTCCGTGACTCCACATGATCGGTACCAGGCCGGCGATAATCACTGCGATGGTCATGACCTTTGGGCGGATACGTTTAACCGCACCATGATGGATCGCCTGGATCAGGTCACCATGTGTCTTCATCCGGCCACTGTTGCTCCAGAGCTTATATGCCAGGTCAAGATACAGAAGCATGACAACCCCGGTCTCAGCAGAAATCCCGGCTAAAGCGATCACCCCGACCCAAACAGCAATCGAACTGTTGTAGCCGAGGAACCAGAGGAACCAAAAGCAACCGACCAGCGACAGCGGCACGGCAATAAAGATGATGCCGGTCTTGATCAGAGACTTGGTGCTCAGATAGAGGATGACAAAGATCAGCATGACCGTTAGCGGAATTACCAGCAGCAGACGCTGATTTGCTTCCTGCATATATTCATACTGGCCGCTCCACACCAGATTGTATCCCGCAGGCATCTTGATCTGTGCTGCTACGGCTGCTTGCGCGCTTTTGACGAAGCGACCGATATCGCTGCCGGTTATGTCGACGTAGACCCAGGCTGTTCGACGTGCATTTTCACTCTTTATCCCCGGAGGGCCTTTTTTTATGCTGATCTCTGCGACCTGACCGATCGGGATCTGCGCTCCTTGCGGAGTGGCTATCAGAATCCGTTTGAGTTCTGACAAGTTGTTGCGGTAGTCGCGTGCATAACGGATATTCACCGGATACCGCTTCAACCCTTCAACCGTCTGGGTGACGTTCATGCCTCCGATCGCGGTTTGAATGACGTCCTGGATATCGCCGACTGTTAAGCCGTAGCGTGCTGCGGCCAGTCGATCGATCTGGTAATCGAGATAGTTGCCGCCGACAACTCGCTCAGAAAACGCAGAAAGGGTTCCCGGAACGTTGCGCATCACCGCTTCGATTTCTTCCCCCAGACGGTTTAAAGTCTCCAGGTCATCCCCCATAACTTTAATCCCGACCGGTGTTTTGATTCCCGTCGAGAGCATGTCGATTCTGGTTTTGATCGGCATGGTCCAGGCATTGGTCAGCCCCGGAAAATGGATTGCTTTGTCCAGCTCATTTTTAAGCTCCTCGACACTGATCGTCGCCTCTTCAGGCCAGACCAGGCGTAATGGTTTCTTCACCCAATCGAAAGATTCCTCCCATGTTGAATAGAAGCGCTCAACTTTAACCTTGCGCCAGCTTTTCTCGGGTTTGAGCATGATGGTTGTTTCGAGCATGGATAAAGGCGCAGGGTCCGTTGCGGTTTCGGCTCGTCCGACCTTGCCGAAGACGTGCTCGACTTCGGGGAAACTTTCGATAATCCGATCGGTTTGCTGCAGAATTTCACTCGCTTTGTTGATCGACACTCCAGGGAGCGTCGTCGGCATGTAGAGCAGGTCGCCTTCATAGAGTGGCGGCATGAATTCGGAGCCGATCTTATGTAATGGCACGAGAGTCGAAACCGTCATCAGGACTGCTGAAATTAATACCAGCTTCCGCCATTTGAGAACAAAATCGACCACCGGATGATAGATCCGGATCAGCATTCGATTGATGGGATTGGCTGTCTCTGAAGGAATGCGTCCACGGATTAACCAGCCCATCAGGACTGGAACCAGAGTGATCGCGAGGAAAGCAGCTGCGCCCATCGCGTAGGTCTTGGTGTAGGCAAGCGGTTTAAACATGCGTCCTGACTGCCCGGTCAAGGTAAAAACCGGAACAAATGAGACGGTGATGATTAATAGAGAGTAGAAGAGAGATGGACCGACTTCTTTAGATGCCTTGAGGATGATATCCCAGTGTGCTTCATCGGGTTTCTTATGTTCCAGATGCTTATGGGCATTTTCGATCATGATGATGGCAGCGTCGATCATTGCGCCGATGGCAATGGCGATGCCTCCAAGGCTCATGATATTGGCGTTGATTCCCTGAATGTACATGATCATAAAAGCGATCAGAATCGCCACCGGCAAGGTGAAAATCGCAACCAGCGCACTGCGCATGTGAAAGAGAAACAGCAGGGTGACAATCGCAACGACGATGCTCTCTTCAAGGAGTTTCTCTTTGAGAGTATCAACCGCGCGTTCGATCAGTCCACTGCGATCATAGACCGATTTGACTGCCACTCCTTCCGGAAGACCAGCTTGTAGTTGGTCGAGCTTCAGCTTGACATTTTCGATTGTCTTCAAGGCGTTTTCGCCGTACCTCATGACAATGATGCCGCCGACCGTTTCACCTTCGCCATCAAGCTCGGCCAGACCGCGCCGTAGTTCGGGGCCAATCTCGACACGAGCCACATCCTTAACCAGGATCGGTGTACCACGTTTGTCAGTCGCTACCACGATGAGTTCGAGGTCCTCTATCGATTTGATGTAGCCAAGCCCGCGCACCATGAATTCGGTTTCAGCCATCTCGACCAGGCGACCGCCGACGTCATTGTTGCTGCGTTTGACAGCTGTGCGGAGCTGTGCCAAAGAAATGTCATAAGCTGCGAGGCGATTTGGATCAACCTTGACCTGATATTGTTTAACGTGGCCACCGATACTCGCAACTTCAGAAACACCATCAACGGCCGTCAACTCATAACGGAGATACCAGTCCTGTATGGAGCGCAATTGTTGCAGGTCGTGGTTTTTGCTCTCCAGTACGTACTCGTAGACCCAGCCGACTCCAGTCGCGTCCGGACCGAGACTGGGAGTAACCCTCGTTGGTAGTTTGCCGGCGGCATAGTTCAGGTATTCGAGCACCCGTGATCGCGCCCAGTACATATCAGTACCGTCTTCAAAGATGATATAGACAAAGGAGAGACCGAAAAAAGAATAGCCGCGCACGGTTTTGGCGTAAGGAACGGCCAACATCTGCGATGTCAGTGGATAGGTGACTTGATCTTCAACCACCTGTGGGGCCTGTCCGGGATATTCGGTGAAGACGATGACTTGAACATCGGACAGATCCGGAATCGCGTCGAGTGGCGTATTTATAATGGCATAGAGCCCGCCGATGACCAGAAAGACTGTCGTGAGGATGACAAGAAATTTATTGCGAATCGACAGAGCGATAATCTTTTCCAACATTTTGGTGTCCTTCGTTCTAAAGAGTCTGATTAGAAAAGATCGTCAATTTGCTGCTGGGTCATGGGTTCAGCGAATAAATCTTCAATGCTGTCACTCTTGACCGGCGTTTCGTTTTCCGGCTCCAGCATTTTATTGATGGCTTCGCGCAGGCGGCTTTCGGAATCAAACATAAACTGGGCTGAAACAACAACCTGATCGCCGAGAGCTACTCCTGATTTGATTTCGATCATATCGTTGTCTCCCCGGATTCCGGTTTTGACCACGCGTGGGGAAAATTTTCCTTCGCCGAGGGCAACAAAGACGCGCTTCAGGTTTCCCGAATGCAACACCGCTTCAGCGGGAATCTGCAACACGCTGTGTTGCGGCTGGGTTTGAATCTCGACATTGACATACATATCCGGCCGTAAGCTCTGATCTGCATTAACCAACTCCAGACGCGCTTTGACCGTGCGGGTTTTGGTTTCAACGTAAGGATAAAGATAACTGACTGTGGCCGGGCGCGGTTTCTCCCCAGCATAAGGAAGGAAAACTTGGGCCTGCTGTCCCTCTTTGACGAAAGGCAGATCACTCTCATAGATGTCAGCGTAGACCCAGATTCGTGAAAGATCGGAGATTTCAAACAGCATCATTCCGGATTTGATATACACCCCTTCATGGACCTTTTTAAGCGAAATGATTCCCGTATAGGGAGAGTAGAGGGTCATCCGTTGTTGTATTTTTCCGCTTGTTTCAATCTGAGTAATCTGCTTATCGGAGATGTTCCAGAGTTTCAAACGCTGACGCGAAGCTTCAAGAAGCCGTTGCGCCCCAGTGGAAATTTCTGCAAAGTGACTGTCTGTGAGCGCAGCAGCGTTGTTCTTTGCCAGAATCAGCTCCTGCTGGGCCGCAACAAGATCAGGACTGTAGATAGCAAGCAGTGGATCTCCTTTTTTTACCTGCTGACCTGTTTTGTTGATGTAAAGCTTCTCCACCCAGCCTGAAATCCTGGCATTGACTGAATACTGTTTCGACTCCTCATAGTCGATCAGACCGACAGTTCTGACCCGCTGCGCAATATCTCCCCTGATGACTCGCTTCGTACGCACTCCCATATTTTGGATCGTTACCGGATCAATACTGATAGTAGAGCCACTCTGGGCGTCATCTTCGTAAACCGGGATCAAATCCATCCCCATGGGTGACTTGCCCGGCTCGTTGCGGATATAGGTCGGATCCATGGGGGCCGCCCAATACTTGATTTTTTTTTCTGCAGCAAATGCGCTGAGGGTGAACTTAAAGTTGTGCATATGGTGCCTGTTCAGAGATGCGATCAGCCAGCAGGCCCCGGACACCAGCACAAAGGCCAATGGCAGCATCAAGAGAGGGAGGAAAAGCTTATTACGCATGGGGAGCTTCCTTTTTGAGTTGTTGAGATTTTATACCGGCCGTCTGATCCAATCCCGTGGTTGCCAGAAGGCGTGCCAGGCTGCGAAGCGCATCGGACTGAGCGCGGCTTTGATCGATACGATAACGATAGAGAGTCATGAGAGAGTCGGTCAGCGCCAGAAAATCGATTTTATCGACCTGATAGGCAGCCATAGTCGCTTGATAGGTTTGTTCAGCCTGGGGAATAATCCCGCTTCTGTAAAGGCTAACCAATTCCTGAGCCTGTTGAAACCGGGCCAGATTGCTCTGGATTTCAAAATCAACCTGGCGAGAAAAATTATCGCGTTGACGATAGACCTGGCGCAGGGACGATTCGGCTTCACTCATTGCTGCGCGACGTTTGGCGACTGGAAAAGGCAGGTTAATGCTGATTCCAGCGCTGATAAAGTCGTGTCCACCATCGGCCAGAGAGTCTCGGCGAAAACGATAGCCGCCCCAGAGGTTAATGTCGGGGCGATAATCGAGCCGGGCAAGTTTGATTCTCTGTTTTGCTTGTGTAATCAGCGCATCAAAGGCTGCAAAAAGTGGACGATGATTACGCGCTTGCTGTTTAAGTTCGGTCAGGATCGGAAGATTGGAGATTTGATCCGCTTCAGGCATTTCCATCTGCATAAGATCGGGTGTCCATCCGGTTAAACTGTTGAGCTGAGCATGGCTGATCTCGGCGTCAGCTTGCAGGCCAAGGAGGCGATCATGGAGGCGAGAACGTTCCATTTGAGCTTTGAGGATGTTTTGTTGCAGTCCCTTGCCGACTTGATAACGCGTTTCCGTAATGCGAATAACATCATCAAGCAGGGCTATGTTTGCCTGGGTCAGGGAGATGGCCTGTTTCTGAAAGCTTAATTGATACCAGTTATCCCGTACCTGCTGGCGAACTTGCAGAACCAGATCGGCATGTTTTGCACGAGCCCAGAGTTCTTGTTGATGGGCCAATTCTCCTTTCGTTGCCAGTTTCCCGGGAAAAGGAAGCATCTGGGAGAGCTTGAAATCGTTGCCGGTCATCGGTGATGTATCGCTGCTCAGGTTATTGACCGGGTAATTTAAAAGGCTGATTGACAGTTGTGGGTCAGGAAGAGCTGAGGCTTGATCAATCTGTGCAGCAGCAACTTGAATCTGTTCTTCGGCTGCAAGCAATAGGGGATTGTTCTCCTCTGCTCTCTTCAACAGCTCGGTGAGCAATGCAGGATCGTTTGTCTGTCCGGAAAATGCGGGCAAAGGAACACAGAGGCTGAAAATAACAGCAAAAACAGAAACAAACTTCATGGGATGTTCTCCTCCAGAGAGTAAGACTGGTGGTGTTCATTGCATATGGCAAAACAGCGCCATCAGCAAAACCATTAACAGGAACTGTGCCAATAGATTTAACTGAATCATATCGGCATGTTAGATTTTTTAGATGGGAGTCGGGGTTGGGGATTGTAGACTATTCTTCAGTGCTCTGTAGAATAGTCTACAAAAAAGTAGGGTCTGTTGTTGGCGGCACTTCAGTCGGACAGTCGTTTTTTGGGAATCCGGTATTTCTCCATGCGGTAGATCAGGGTGTGGCGGGGAATCTGTAAAAATGATGCTGCCTTTGACTGGTTCCAGTTGTTTTTTTCGAGGGCATCAATAACGGCCTGTTTTTCCAGATCAGCCAAAGCTATTCCTTGTACGGGCAGGTGCAGGTCGTTGGTTGTGGGGAGTTGTTGACTATATTTACGGATTTTCGGAGGCAGGTCGAGAGGTGTCAACTGTTCGCCAAGGCGCAGAACAAGCATCCGTTCAATGCAATTTCCCAGCTCACGGATATTGCCGGGCCAGTTGTAACTGCGCATAAGATCCATGGCGTCCTCGTTAATGGTAACTTGATCACCGCCGTTTTTTTGCATGAAATGGTGGATAAAGAGGTCGATATCGTCGCCGCGTTCACGAAGTGGGGGGAGATCAAGGGTGATCACTGCCAGGCGATAGTAAAGGTCCTCGCGGAAGTGCTTTTCGGTCAGTGCTTGTTCCAGGTTACGGTTTGTTGCTGCAATGACCCTGACATTGACTGTTTTTGCCGTTCCTCCGACAGGTTCAATGATGCGTTCCTGTAGAGCACGGAGAAGTTTTGGTTGTAGCGCCAACGGGAGTTCGCCGATTTCATCAAGAAACAAGGTTCCGTTTTCGGCTTGTTCAAATTTACCGGTGCGGTTCTGGAGTGCCCCGGTAAAGGCCCCTTTAACATGACCGAAGAGTTCACTTTCCAAAAGCTCAGCGGGAATTGCTGCACAGTTAACAGGGATAAATGGCCCATTGTTGATGTCGCTGAGGCGGTGAATTTCGTGAGCGAAAACTTCCTTGCCGACGCCGCTTTCCCCTTCAAGTAACACCGTCGAATGACTTCTTGCCACTTGGCCAAGCATAACGCGCAGCTTCTCGATAGCGGGGCTCTGGCCGAGGATCAAAGATTTATCTGCGGTTTTGTTTTCAGCGAAGTTGGAACGAAGTGGTTGGCTGGCTCTGTACCTCAGAGCGCGTGCAATGACCTGCTTAAGTTCCTCACGGCTGAAGGGTTTCGTAATATAATCGTGAGCCCCTTCGCGCATGGCACGAACCGCTTTTTCTATCGTGCCGAAGGCGGTGATGACGATAACGATGGTGGCAGGATTGCTGTCCTTGATACGGGCGAGAACCTGATAACCTGAGAGGTCAGGCATTTGCACGTCGGTGATGACGACAGCCGGCTGCAGTTGCTCAAAGAGTTGCAGCCCCGTTTCGCCGTTGCTTGCTGTTGCCACTTGATAACCGGAGCTTTTCAAAGTTAGTTCGATAACCCGGCGCAAGGAGTCATCGTCGTCGATCACAAGGACCGTTTCTCTCTCATTCATGTTCGCTCCAAATTGCCTGCAGGGTGATGCGGAAATGCATCCCGGGGGTGCTGATTTCGGCTTTAATCCTCCCGCCGTGTGATTCAATGATGCGTCTGGTGATGGCCAGACCGAGACCGGTACCGTTGCTGTTGGTTGAGTAGAACGGGGTAAAAATCTCTTCCAGTTTATCTGCTGCAACACCGTGCCCAGTATCTGCGAAAATAATTGTCAGGTGATCGTTATCAAAAACACTGCTGATACTCAGAATACCGCCGTCCGGCATTGCTTTCAGGGCGTTCAGGGCCAGATTGAGGAATGCCTGCTTGAGTTGCACCTGTTCACCATTAAGCGGTGGCAGCTCCTTTTTTTCAAAAATCAACTCTATGTTTTGACTTGTCGCTTGTTGAGAAATCAATTGCAGCACTTCTTCGAGGGTCTGATTGAGATCGATTTGCTGTTGCTGTGTTTGGCCGTTCCGGGCGAGTGACAGGTAGTGTTCGACCACCTGATTGAGGCGTTCTACCTCGGTGCTGAGAATGTCCAGATATTCAGTCTCATTTGGGTTGTTCGTCGCTGAATCGCGTAGATTATCTGAGGATAGCCGGATCGATGCCAACGGGTTGCGAATCTCATGGGCGAGGCTTGCAGACAATTCACCCAACGCAGAAAGTCGGGTTGCTTTTTCCAGTTGTTGTTCACTGCGAATGAGCATATCAGTCTGTTCCCGTAATTGATCATAGCTGTCTTCCAAGTGTTGGGCCGTTTCTTGATAGCGGGTTTTTTGCTGCCATTCTTTTTGTGCCAGGTATCCGGTGAGGCTGCCAATGATGTTGTAGAGGACCAACTCCAGATACTGTTCCAGCGGCAGGTTGCCTTGCTGCCCCCATTGCAGGAGGATATGGGGAATGTAGATCAACGACACCAGCACAGCCACACCGATGCCTCCGCGCAGGCGAAACCAGAGACCGGCAAGGACGATAGGAAGATAATAGAGTCGACGATAGATGTCGTGGTAATGGTAGGCGTGAATGGTTGTTGAGTAGTGCAGCCAGGAGATAATGACAATCAGCAGGGCGATTGTGATAATGCGATAATCAGGTTTCATAGTCCTCCTGAATACTGGCTGGCTGGTGCTCCCACCATGATTGGGGACCTAAAAAATAAGAGGATAATCCCTCGGATTGCATCCCAATTAGGGGGCAGTTTTTTGCTAAGTAAACCGACTGTCGTTCAGCTAAAAGGCTATGGAGTAAATTCTCTCCGGTTTTTAGGATAACGTTTCATCCAACGCTTCTGTCCCTTCCAGGGCTGCGAGAATGGGGCAATCGTCTGTAGAACCATGACCATCACAGCAAGAATCAAGGGCTTTAAGCGTTCTTTGAATGTGTTGTAAATCTTTGATCCGCTCATCAATATCAATGATTTTTTCTTCAATCTGTGCCTTAACGTCCCCCTTTGTGGCACCGGGATCAGCACGCAGAAGAAGTAACTCCTTAATTTCACGCAAGGTAAAGCCCAAGGTTTTGGCCCGTTTGATAAAACGTAACCGGATAACCCCTTCATCTGCATAAAGGCGATAATTTGATGCACTTCTGGCGAGGGGTTTTATCAATCCTTCCCGCTCATAGAAACGCACCGTTTCAATCCCCAATCCGGCTTTTTTTGCGACTTTTCCTATCGTCAACCCGTTCATGCTTTCTCCTCTTTTTGCTTGTCTTCAGTCGTCTTCACCCTGATCTCTAAAGTATACTACAGGGTTAAGTCTTGCGGGGAACAATAATATCGCATTATCCCGGTTGCAGGACGGGGGCTTTGAACCGTCTCAGCCTTACCGCGTTACTGACAACAGTGAGTGATGACATTCCCATTGCCGCTGCCGCGAACATCGGATTGAGAAGTATTCCGAAGAAGGGAAAGAGCACCCCGGCTGCAACCGGGATCAGCAAAACATTATAGGCAAAGGCCCAGAAGAGGTTTTGTTTGATATTGCGAATGGTTGTCTTGCTCAAAGCGATGGTGTTGACAACCCCAATGAGATCACCACTGATCAAGGTGACGTCCGCCGCTTCGATAGCGATATCCGTTCCGGTACCGATAGCCATCCCCACATCAGCCTGAACCAGGGCCGGCGCATCATTGATGCCATCTCCGACCATACCAACCTGCTTTCCTTCAGCTTGAAGTCTTTCAATCTCGGCTGCTTTCTGATCGGGCAAAACCTCAGCCAGAACCCTGTCGACGCCAACAGTTCGGCCTATGGCCTCTGCGGTGCTGCGATTGTCTCCGGTAAGCATGATCACTTCCAGTCCAAGTTGATGCAGCGCCTTGATGGCTCGGGCAGAGGTTTCTTTAACCGTATCTGCAACTGCAATGATTCCGACAGCTTTGCCATCGACGGCAACCAACATCGGGGTTTTGCCATCTTTGGCCAAATTCGAAATCTGTTCCTCCAACGTTTGCAGGGGAACCTCATTGTCATGGAGTAAATGAACATTCCCCAGAAGCAAATGGGATCCTTCAATGCGTGCTTTGATCCCTTGGCCCGGAACCGCGATAAAGTCGGTCACTGCAGCAAGAGCAAGATTCTCTTCTTCAGCCCTGCGGACAATAGCTTCCCCGAGGGGGTGTTCGGACCCTTTTTCAGCAGAGGCTGCTAAACGTAGGAGTTCTTGTTTGTCGAATTCATCAACCACCAGCATATCGGTCACGGTTGGTTTCCCTTTGGTGATTGTTCCGGTTTTATCCAGGACAATTGTCTCCAGTTTGTGGGTTGTCTCCAGTGCTTTACCGCTCCTGATCAAGATGCCTAATTCAGCTCCACGTCCGGTTCCAACCATGATTGCTGTCGGTGTTGCCAATCCCAGGGCGCATGGACAGGCAATGATCATGACTGCAATGAAGTTGAGTAACGCATAGGTCAAGGCTGGATTTGGACCCAAGAGTAACCAGACGATAAAGGTTAGCAGTGCCAGGACGATGACTGCGGGAACAAAGTAAGCTGCGATAATATCAGCCATCCTTGCGATAGGTGGTTTTGAACCTTGCGCGTCCTGAACCATACGAATGATCTGGGCAAGCATGGTGTCCTTACCAATCTTAGTTGCCTTGAAGTGGAAGCTGCCGGTTTTATTGATCGTGACTCCAATGACTTCATCTCCGATTTGTTTTTCTACCGGGATTGATTCACCAGTGACCATTGATTCATCGACAGCAGATGCTCCCATAGTAATGATGCCGTCAACGGGGATTTTCTCTCCGGGACGAACTATCACTGTATCGTCAATGACCACTTCTGCGATGGGGATTTCAAATTCCTGTCCCTCTCTGATAACCCGAGCCGTTTTTGCCTGTAAACCGATTAACTTCTTAATTGCTTCGGAGGTTTGTCCTTTGGCTCTGGCTTCAAGAAGGCGACCGAGGAGGATCAGGACAATAATCATTCCAGCCGTATCAAAGTAGACTTCTGAAACTATTCCCGCTGCCGTAAAGAGGGAGGGGACAAAGGTTACGAGAACACTGTAAATGTATGCTGCACTGGTTCCTGTTGCGATCAGGGTATTCATATCGCTGGTTCTGTTTTTCAGCGCACTCCACGCGCCCCGATAAAATTGCCGGCCGATCCAGAACTGGATCGGGGTTTGAATCAAAAATTGCAGCAGGAAATTGTTCTGCTTGGTGAGCGGCATAATGTTGTCAAGACCGATGTTATTCCAATGCACCAGTAAAAACAGAGGGATGACAAGTCCCAGACCGAGAAGAAATCTGAGCTGTAAGTTTTTCAATTCAGATTCTCGGTTACTCTTGTCTTCTGCAACAGGATCGTCTGACTGACTATCAGTGACTTTATATCCCAGGGATTCAATTATCCTGATCAGGTTCCTGCGGTCAGTTTGCTCAGGAGCAAATTCGACTGTTGCCGTTTCGCTGGCAAAGTTCACCTGCGCACGAACCACCCCGGTTGTTTTTTTGAGGGTTTTTTCAATTTTGGCAACACAACTGGAACAACCCATTCCTGAGATTGAGAAACTGTTTTTTGTCGTTCTGCTGATATGATCACTCTTAACGTTGCTTTCTTGGATGGATGCAGAACTTTGTGTCATGATATGTCCCTTCCCGGGCGAATCTTTTTATATATAAGAAGCCCACTGAATTCACTCTTTGATTCAATTCTAAACCCTTTACCGAACTACAGAGTCAAGGGGAGTGGATGAACCTTTCTCGATCATCCGGTCTCTTTTTTCCGGATCTTTCCCGGCAGATGAATCCTCAAGCTGTAAAGGAAAAAGAGCGAATCAGGGATGAGAAACAAATCATTTCTGGAGAGATGTTTGTTGAAAGCCCGGAATTGGGTGTCCGGGCTTAATCAGTGGGATGCGATGTCGGCAGCTGTCTCGATAGTTTATGAAAATAGTGACGTTAGCTGCGTTGAATAAGAATACGAAGGATGAATACCATTCAGCCGAGTGTTCAGATGGTTATTTCCTGACCGACGGAAGCAGAGAAAAAACGCTCACCGAAACGTTCTGCCAGCATTCTTGCCCCTCTCAGCCCTGTACAGTGCGATGCCCCTATCAGGTCGACATCAAGCTCTTCCAAACGATTCAAGGTTGCTGTCATTTGTTCGTCGCTACAGAATTTTAAATGGGTTCCTCCCAAAACCATATGGATTTTCTTCTGTCCTGTTACCTGGATTGCATGATCAATAATATTCAGCAGGCCGGCATGGGCACATCCCAAGAGAATGACCAGCCCTTTTTCAGTGCGAATAAAAAGTGACAGATCGTCATTGAGTGGGTCGGAAAACTCTTCTCCTGATCCGGACAGGGATAAAAGGTTGGGATCGCCTGTTTCAATTTTGGAGACGCGGGGGACCTCTCCTGACAGAAGCAGGTTGGGTGAAACCTCGTAAGGAGCAGACGAGAAAACGAAGTCAGCGCCAAGTTCTTCCAGAGTTGATTGCGGCCAAGGAACACCGATGTTGTGCATTTTTCCGCTGTTTTTGCTGTAATGAGCTGAAAACAGGTCAGGGTGAGCGTAAATTGGTATTTTTCCAGTGATTTCCAGAACTTGTTTCAGGCCACCTGTATGATCAAAATGGCCATGACTGAAGAGGATTCCCTGCAGTTTTTCGAAGTCAACTCCCATCAGTTTGGCGTTGTTCATAATTGTCATGCCACCTCCGGTATCAAACAGAAAATTCCCGGCTGGAGTTTGGAGATGACAGGAAAAGCCATGTTCTCCCAGCAGCCCATAAGGACTGACCTTGTCGACACTGTTTTCACATAGAATGGTTAGGTGGATGCTCACAATTTCTCTCCTTTGACTCTGTTTAGCCTGAGTACTGTTCCTGAAGTTTTCTGATGATTGGCCGGTCAGCAGTTAAAATATCATAGTCGAGAAGATTTTCAGGCGCAACCCAACTATGGTCAGCCACCTCCAGATGTTTAATGGTTCCACTTTTCCATGTGCAGGTATAGGCCAAAATTTTTACATCCCCCCATTCGTAGCTATGATGTACCGTTTCCAACAGAGCACCGACACCAACCTCAATATCAAGCTCCTCTCTTAATTCCCTCTGTAAAGCCAATTGAGGCGATTCTCCCTTTTCAATCTTTCCCCCTGGAAATTCCCAGTAGCCACCAAGTTTTTTGTCTTCCGGACGCAAGGTCAAGAGGATTTTTTTCTGGTGAAAGACGACAGCTGCACAGACGTGAACGGGTTGTTTTAAAATGGAATTATCAGTCATTGTTGCTCCTGTTTATTAACTTCCGGGCTCTTGGCTGTATTTAAGGTTTTTTGTTGGCGACGATCTGACTCTGTGCTAGAACCAGTCTTTTTATTATCGAGCTGTTTCCAGTAAAATGACTTAAAGTTTCTATCTCTGCCAGGAGCTTGCACATGTATCAGTTGTCTGACAAAGGGCGTGGTGTCCGACAGATGTTTGATGATATTGCTTACCGCTATGATCTTCTCAATCGATTGCTCTCTTTTGGTATAGATCGTCGCTGGCGACGTTTTGCCGTGAGCCAGCTGAGTATTCCTAAGG
This sequence comes from uncultured Desulfuromusa sp., assembly GCF_963675815.1. Taxonomy (NCBI): domain Bacteria; kingdom Pseudomonadati; phylum Thermodesulfobacteriota; class Desulfuromonadia; order Desulfuromonadales; family Geopsychrobacteraceae; genus Desulfuromusa; species uncultured Desulfuromusa sp. Next base: position 193,284 of record NZ_OY776574.1, on the reverse strand, counting down.
ATGGTCGCGTTCTTGATATCGCGACTGGTACCTGCGATATCGCTCTGGAAATTGCAAAGCAAACCGACCCTTCAGTTACCATTATCGGTGAAGATTTTACCCAGGGAATGCTGGTTCAAGGGCAATCCAAGTTGAATAATTCATCATATGGGACGCGGATTATGCTGGTCAATGCTCCTTGCGAAGAAATTCCTCATCCTGATGAATGTTTTGATGGCATTACGATTGCCTTCGGCATTCGCAATGTTGTTGATCGGGAGGCCGGTTTGCGCGAGATGTATCGGGTTTTAAAGCCGGGTGGCCGCGTGGTTATTCTGGAATTTTCCAATCCTCGCAGCCAGCTGTTCCGTAAACTTTACTATTTCTATTTTCAAAAAATTCTTCCGACTCTCGGAGGACTGCTTTCCAAACGCAGCGCTTATCAATATCTCCCCGATTCGGTTATTGAATTTCCCAGCCAGGAAGAGTTCTCGTCAATGATGGGAGATGCAGGTTTCCAGAGGCTGCAATATGTTGATCAAACTTTCGGGATTGCAACGGTTTATGTTGGTGATAAGCGCTAACCTCTTTTGAGCAGGCGTTTCACGGGCCTTCCTTCTTTTGTGGTTCTGTCTCAAACATTGAGCCAATATCTTTAATCAGTTTTCCCGGCAACCCAAACGTTCTTTTAAAAATGCCGAAGACAGTTGTTGATACTGAATCAATCGGGATCGCAGTGACTATCGGTTCCTCACTGGTCCCTGTGATTTTGAAGTACGCAGTGACTAAAGCTTTATCCGTTCCGGCAAGGACCCATCCTGCAATTGGAATGGAGGTAATTATTTTATCAACAGTACGAAGAGGCATGATTCCAAGGGTTACATTCAAAGAATCATCGCTGAGGGTGTGGGTGCCGACAGCAGAAAGGTTCATGGATTCACTGGTGACTTTAAGATCTTCTGATTGAATCAGACCGGCCCCGATCTGGAAACTGCCCTCCAGGAGAGAAAAAGGCATCCCTTCTTTATCCATATCCGGCAATCTACCGGCAAAGATTTGTGAAATGTTGAGAAGAGAAAAGACTTTTGCCAGCCCATGGAATTTTCGTAATGTTCCATGAGTGATTTGCGCATGAGCCCCCCCTCTTGCCCCTTGCCAGAAATGATTTTCCTTGGGATTTCCTTCCAGATAGAAATCACCCTTCAGCAGACCGCTGACGAGTCCCCGCTTTTTGAACAGGTCCTGATGTAGAATTGAGGCATCCACGTCTTCAACATGTCCTGACACTTTTAGTGGTGCCATTTTTTCATTGTAGTCAAATTCTACCTGGGCATCGACCCATCCTTTTCCATTATTAAATTTCAAAGGATAGATGGTGAGGCGACTATCATCAGATTGAATGGTCGCTTCGGCGTTTTGAAATTGCAGACCACCGAGAGCTCCTTGTTTTGCACTGGCTTTAATCAGTAAGGACGGACCCTGACCTTTCCTCTGGGCGTTTTTTTGTTTAGAACCTGAGTTTTCCGGTCGAGCAAATAAATTGATGACATCAAGAACGTCCACCTTATCCGACCGGATCTCAAGAACGGTTTGTGGATTTTTGAAATCGCTGACTTTGCCGGTGACAACCGCCAGAGTGTCGTCTTCCAGACGAACCTCAACGGGGGCAAAATTGATTTCCTCAGCATCGATTTTAAGATGCCCTGTTAAATCATGGAGGGTGAGTGTCGGGTTTGAAAATATGAGATCATGGGCGCGGATTTTTTTGCCGCTGAGGTCAAGATTGAGAACGGGATTTTTCCAGTCGCTAAATATCCCTGTTGTTACAAAGTCCGATTGTCCTAATGAGGTTTTAAGGTCTTGAAAGGTGAACCCGTGTTGGTCCAGGTGGATTTCACCTGTTGTGTTGTTGAGATCAGCGACGACAGAAGTCAGATGTGCGCCAACGTTTTTTAGCTTTAAAGTTCCTTGCAACCCGATGTTTTTCTGGGTGAGCTCCGGTTGAATTTGCCCGCGCACCTGGAGTTTTTCGAGAAGGGGTGAAAAAGCTCTAAAGTCTCCCAGATTGACAGGGTCAGCTGTGAAGCTGAATTCTTGCCCCTGTTGAGCCCAATCGAAGTAGCCCCGTCCGGTCATTTCCGCATCATCAAGGTTAAGGGAGAAACTGTTTAATTGTAAGCGCTGATTTTTGATGTGCCCCTGGAGTGTGAATTGACTTCTGGTCGTTGGCTTTTTTGTCAGCAAGGATTGCAGCTCCAGACTGAGCAAGTTCAAGTCTGCCTGGAACGTGAAGTCAGGTTCGGTCAGGGAGCCTGTCAGCCTGAGAGATCCTGGCAGATTGCCGGAAATATCCAAATTTTCCCAAAGATTGATCTGGGATAAAACATTGCTGATATCAGTATTAACGTTGAACTGAAAATCAACTTTCGGTTGCAGAAATAAGCTGTAGATCTGTCCTGAAAAATGAACCGCTTGACTGCCTAAAGTGAAAATGCCGTCTTTTGCTTCGAGGCTCTTATCTTCCATAGAAACGTTGACTGACAGATTTTTAAGTTGCCGGAAGTCCGGATGCTTCCAGTCGAGATGGGAGAGAGCTATCTTTGCGTCAATGTGAGGTAGGACAGGATGTTTTTCTGTCGGAGCCCAGCTTTCATTGAGAGTGAACATTATTTGGTCCAGTTGACCACGGAGAAATTTATCTGCATCCGGAATTTGCCAGGATTTTAGAATTTCGGGGGTTAATGTTACGTTATCGGCACCCAGTTTCCCCGCCAGGAAATATTTTTCCACCTGCCTGATAAAGTAAAATTCTCCACTCAGCGGGATTTTCAGCAATTCCCCTTTAAGTTTGGTTATGGCCTCTTGTCCGCTTGCAGATGTCCATCGTCCTGATAGTGAAAGAATGGGTTCGTTATTATCCGGGTTGATCAGAGTCGTGTTGAAGCTTGTCCCGGTTGCCGGCACTCCTTGAATGACTAAGTCCATGTTCATAAGTTCAGGGAGAATTTGACCGGGGCCTTCGGGGAGTTTTTTCGTTGAGAAATTTGTAATTTTGAGTTGTGCCTTTTGTTCTTCATTTCTCCAGATTTCCGGGTTGCGACTTGAAGGGAGGCGGGTTTCAAAAAGGAAACGACCACCCTGCTTTTGTAACTGCCCACTTACAGTCAACTCGCCGGTTTTCCCAGGATTCCAACCACGGAGGAGGGCATTAAGGTGTGAAAATTTAAACTCTCGGTCCGTCTTGTCACTCTGTACTTGAAGCACCTCTATACTTGCATTGTGGACGTTCAGGATGCGGATTCCCAAGGTGTTGAATAGTCGTTGGGATGTCCCTTTGGCAGGTCGTTCTGGAAAAGGCAGTTTGATTTTAATTTTAGGATTGTCAATCTGGACTTGATCAAGGATAAGTTGCCCCTTGAACAGAGGTGTAAGTTTCAATGTCGCCATGACTTTGGGGATGTCAGCCAGGGGGGCACGACTCTCTCCAATCTGTAGATTTTTTAATGCCAGAGCGAAGCCACGATTGAAAGTCAGAGAACTATGTCCTATTTGCACGGGTTGTTTTAGCGCAGAGCTCATAGTCTGCTCGAGTGAACGGCGGTAGTCATTTAAATCCAATTGACTGAGATAAACGATGAGGAGAGCAAAAAAAGTTGCGAGCACAATCAGCGCATAGCAGGTGATGCGAATAAAAAGCCGTGCTGATGATCGGTTCATTAATTATTCCTGTAAGAAAGGTTCAAAACAAGGGGTTATGGTCATCATAACTTTTCTGATTCAGGCCAGCAAGAGCAATACTTTATAGACTTCTATTCTTTACATGGTTTCACCCCCCTGATAGTATGACGGCCCCGTGTAGACCTGCTTGGACCATAAGCGAAAGAACTGTTTGCCGAATAGGTGGATGGTTCACTATTTTAAGGACGCTTCCGCAATCCGGTATGAAGATCAAACGTCTCGAAATTCTAGGTTTTAAATCCTTTGTCGATAAAGTTTCCCTTGATTTTGAACGGGGAATTACCGGTGTTGTTGGCCCCAATGGCTGTGGCAAGAGTAATGTTGTTGATGCTATTCGCTGGGTTATGGGGGAGCAGAATGCACGTCATCTCCGTGGGCGAATGATGGAAGACGTCATCTTTGGTGGCAGTGAAACCCGCAAACCTCATGGCTTGGCCCAGGTCTCCATAACTTTTGATAACCGGGCCGGGCTCTGTCCGGCAATCTACAAAGATTTTGCTGAAATCATGATTACTCGCCGCCTCTATCGCAGCGGTGAGAGTGAGTATCTGATCAATAGTACCCCCTGTCGTCTGCTTGATATTACTGAATTATTTATGGATACCGGGGTCGGTGCCCGTGCTTATTCAATTATCGAGCAAGGTAAGGTGGGTATGCTGGTGAGTGCCAAACCGGAAGAACGGCGGCTCTTGATTGAAGAGGCTGCCGGGGTGACTAAATTCAAGTCTCGTAAAAAAACCGCTGTGAGAAAAATGGATGCCACCAAACAAAATCTGGTTCGCCTGGGAGATATTATCAGCGAAGTGAGGCGACAGATCGGCAGTCTCAAGAGGCAGGCGCAAAAGGCTGAAAAGTTTCGACAATATCGTGGTGAAGTTAAGCAGATTGAACTGAGCCTGGCAGGGAACCGGTTTCAAAAGCTAAAAAGTGAGATAGGCATCGTTTCTCAGCAGGAAAAGGAGCAGGCGGTCATTCTTGAGCGTCTGGATGCTCGATTGGAAGAAGGTGATCTCCAACTTGAGGAACAGCAACTCAAGCTGTCTGAAGTCGAAGCTGAACATCGCCAGGCGCAGGAGAAAATCTACCAACTCGGGGCTGAAGTCCAGCGGGTTGAAAATGAGCGGAAATTACTGATAAGTCAAAAAGAGCTTTTTTCCACTCAAGAAGAGGAAATTCAGGCAGAGCTGAAAGATTACGCTGCAAGGCTGGATGCTCTGGCAAGCGAACAGAAGCAGTTACAGGTTCAGGAGAGTGCTTCGGCGCAGGGTCTGGAGAGTTTACAGCGTGAAGTTGCAAGCCGTGAAGCCGCTCTCCAGGACAGTTTGGACAAGGAGCGGCAGTTGAACACTCAGTTTGAGGAATGCCGCAGCGAGCTGATGGAACTTTTTGCACAGAGCAATCGCCTGGCGAATCGCAGAGATGAGATTGATCGACGCCTGATTGCTGAGGCGGAACGCCGCAAACAATCACAGCGCGATGCGCAACAGATTCGGGAGCAGCAGGCGGAATTGCAGCAACGTCGGGAACGTATTATCGAACAGCTGCAGCATGTTCATTTACAACAGGATGTTTTAAAGGAACGAACTGAAGATTTGAGCGAGCAGCTTGAGCAGTTAAGAGAATTATTTAACAGCAAAGAGTCCGCCCTGAATGAATTGAAACGGCGGCTGGAAAAAAATTATTCAGTCAAAGAATCTTTAGAGACGCTGCAGCATAATTTAGAAGGCTATAGTGACGGTACACAACTGCTTTTAAGGGAAGTGACGGGCAAACAGCGAATATTTGCTGATTTCTTAAAGGTTTCTTCGGAGTATGAGATTGCTGTAGAAATGGTTCTGGGGGAGAAACTGCAGGCTGTCCCTGTAGAAAATCTTACAGACGTAAAAGCTACATTATCTTTTCTGGCGGAGCAACAAGCTCGCGCATCCTTACTCGTTTCACAGAACGATACCGAAGATATCTCCTATTCCGGTGGCGAGCCGCTGGTTGACTTGATCACGACTGAAACTGGAACAAAGGAGCTGGTGCGACAGTTGTTTGCGGGGGTGTTTTTGGTTGATGCTGTGACCGATCACCTGGAAAAAAGTCTTCCTGTAGGGACGCTTCTGGTTGACCGCCGGGGTGCGTGTTTTGACTGGCGTGGAATTCTCACCGGTGGAGCGACAAGTACCAGTGGCACTGGAATATTGCAACGCCAACGCCGCCTTGATGAAGTCACTCTTGATATTGAGACGTTGGAGCAAGAGGTCGCATCAAGGCAGCGAGAACAGGAGCAGACGCAAGAGCACCTGCAACAGGTTGAGGAGGCTCAACTGGCAGCAACCTCAGAGGCCCATCGTTTGGAACTGCAGGCCTTGGAATTTGCGAAGGACAGGCAGAGTGTGCAGTCTGAGTTTGACTACCTGAATAAGCGTCTGGCCCTACTGGTTTTTGATCTGGAACAGATTGATGAAGGGCAGGAAGCGTTGCAGCAGGAAAAAGACCAGCTGGCCCAAGGAGGGCAGGAGACAGAAGAACGACAGCAGCAGCTGGAAACTTTGTCCAAGGAGCTTCAGGAAGACATGACTGGGTTACGCGTGACTCTCGATACATCTCGGGAGGGATTAACCGGTCAGCGTGTCGAACTGGCTTCCTTGCAGCAACAACAGCGTGCTTTGCATGAAACTCTTGAGCGAATCAAAAATCAACAGCAGGAACTCGATCAGCGCACCGTTCAGTTAACTCAGCGGAGAGAGGCGGGTGTCGCTTCCCAAGAGCAGATCATTGAAAAAGACCAGCGATTGCAGATTGAGCTTGACCTGTTGTTGAATCGGCGGACTGATCAGCAGCAGGACAATGAGATCGTTCAGAGACGTTATGAAGATCAGCGTCTTCAGCTGGAGGAATTTCGTGAACAATTGCGGCGGGTGCGCTCTGAAGCAGAAGAGCTCCGGAAGGTTGTTTCTCGATTGCAACTCAGGAACCATGAATTACAGGTTGATTTTGAACACGTTCGACAGGGGGTGCAGGAACGCTATCAGGTTGATTTGTCCGAGCATCAAGTTCCCGAAGCTACAGATGACGAATTAGAGCGTCAACAGCAGCAGTTACAACGGTTGCAGCAGAGGATTAACTTGCTGGGTGAAGTGAATTTGATGGCCATTGATGAGTATAACGAGCAAGAAAAGCGTTATGATTTCCTTTTACAGCAACGCGATGATTTAAATCAATCACTGGATGATTTACAAAAAGCCATCAATCAGATTAACCGTACAACCCGAAGACGCTTTAAAGAAACTTTTGAACTGGTTAACGAAAAATTCAAGCAGGTCTTTCCGCGACTTTTTATTGGTGGGCAGGCTGAATTACGATTAACCGATGAAGATGATCTGCTTGAGACCGGAATCGATATTGTTGCTCAACCACCGGGGAAAAGGCTGCAAAGCGTCAATCTTTTGTCCGGGGGGGAGAAGGCGCTGACGGCCGTTGCTTTAATTTTTTCACTTTTTTTAATAAAGCCGACACCTTTTTGTATTCTTGATGAAGTCGATGCTCCTTTGGATGATGCAAATATCGATCGTTTTGCCGATATTGTTCAAGAGATGACAAGCCAATCGCAGTTTATTGTTATTACTCATAGTAAACGGACCATGAATATTGTGGATACACTGTATGGGGTCACAATGCAGGAGCCTGGAATTTCAAAATTGGTTTCTGTGCGAATGAATGATTTTCAGTTGCAGGAAGATGCCGCCCTTACGGGTTGACATATTCACTCTATTTTTATAGTGGGGGCCAGAATGCCATTTAAGTCATTATTGAAACGATTATTGGAAGATATTCCCGGTGCTCTGGGTGCTATCATTGTCGATTGGGAAGGAGAATCCGTTGATCATGTTGCACGCATCGATGACTATGATATCAAAGTTCTGGGAGCTCATAGTGGTATTATTCTCAGCCGGCTCAGGGATACCCTGTCAAGAGTTGACAGTGGTGACCTTGATCAGGTTGTCATCCGTGCTGCAGGGAATAAAATTCTGATTTCACCGCTAACGGAAGATTATTTGTTGATGCTGCAACTGGGAGGAGAGGCTATTGTTGCCCGTGCTGCGTATAAGATGCGTCACTGCGTTGATGAGTTGCGGGATGAGTTTGTGTTTGACTGATAGCGACTATTTTGCAGATATTGATCTGTTGAGATGAGAGTCGTGGGAGCTCCACTGTGTTGAAATGGTTAAAATGATTTGTTTCTCTCTGAGTTGTGAAGGATCTGAAAAATGATGGAATGGTTCAATCTGTTGAATTGGGACAATGCCATGCAATGGCTTAATACTTTTATTGCCGGCTTGTTGCCGTTGTTGGAATCGGCGGGCGTCCCTGAAGAATATAGGTCTTTGGCCGCTTTTGGTATTATTTATCTGGGTGTGACAGCTGTCGTTCTTCTGTTTGTTCTTGTTCTATTGAAGATATTTAGATGTCGCAGCAAGTCACCCCGTGAGGATGCGACCGTTGAGGAGGACAGCTCTGCCGTCGTAGAGACTCCCGTTGACATTGTTGAGTCTGAAGATGTAACAGAAGCGGAGTCGCAGCCTGAAGTCGAGAGGGAACGCGTAGCTGAACCCGTTTCTGAGCCGACTCTAGGGATATTTGAACGCTTTAAAGCGGGCTTGTCTAAGACTCAATCTTCATTAGTGGGACGGGTTGATAGCCTGCTGCGCGGTCGAACGGCCATTGATGCCGATTTAATTGAAGAACTTGAAGAAATATTGATTACTGCTGATTTAGGGATGCAGACGACTCAGCAACTGATCGAATCGTTGGAGACAAGTCGGACAAAAGGTGAGCTCGCTTCACCCGATCAAGTACGTCAGTTGTTGATGGACGAATTGGCTAAGATTCTGAGTTTTGACAGTAAGCCACTGGACGTTTCCAGCGCATCACCATTTGTCATCATGGTTGTGGGCGTTAATGGTGTTGGCAAGACGACAACGGTTGGTAAGTTGGCACATCAATTTGTTCAGGAGGGGAAAAAAGTTGTTCTTGGCGCTGGGGATACTTTTCGTGCCGCGGCTGCGGAACAGCTGCAAATTTGGGGGGAGCGGGCTGACGTTGAAGTCGTCAGTCATGCTGAAGGAGCGGATCCAAGTGCTGTCGCTTTTGATGCCGCAAAAGCAGCCGTTGCCAGAAAAGCTGATATTCTGTTGCTGGATACCGCTGGACGCTTACATACCAAAGTCAATTTAATGGAGGAGCTGAAAAAAATTCGTCGGGTTCTCGATAGGGAAATTCCTGGAGCCCCACACGAAGTCCTTCTTGTTCTTGATGCAACAACCGGGCAGAATGCATTAACTCAAGCAAAATTATTTAATGAAGCTGTTGATCTTGATGGGATTGCGCTGACTAAGCTTGATGGGACAGCAAAGGGGGGGATTGTTGTTGCTATCGCTGCAGAGCTGCAGGTCCCTGTACGGTTTGTTGGTATTGGTGAGCAGCTTGACGATTTGCGCCCGTTTGACGCCGAAATGTTTGTCTCGGTTCTATTTGATCGATAGTTTTGAATTAAGAGTTGGGGGAAGCTGAAAATGGAAACCTTAGACCGACTAGAGAATGCAGTTGAAGCGCTGCTCGAACAGAATCGTCATCTTAAATCTGAAAACAGGTCGCTCCAGACTGAAAAAGCGTCATGGCAAAAGGAACGTCTGCATATGCTGGAGGAGCTTGATCGAATTCTTAAGCGTATTGATGATATCCAATTGGAGGAATCTTGAATTCCAACATTAAAGTCACTATTCTGGGGCGAGAGTATAAATTGCGCAGCCAGGAATCAGAAGATCAGATTCAGAGAGTTGTCGATTTTATAGAAGAAAAGCTGGCTGAGACGGCTTCTGGGCGATCTGTTGATACCAGAGATCTGACCGTTTTAACTCTGTTGAATCTGGCTGGCCAATATCTGCAGCTGTCAGATGTGCAGAATCAAGACGGAGAGCAATACGAAAAACGAATGCAACAATTAATAGAGTCTTTAGAGCGTGCAGTGGCTGATAATTCTGGTTGCTAAAGTTGATGGAATCAATGTATTGTCAGCAATTAGATACATTTTTAATGTGCTTCTGCCGTCAGGATTCTATAGATAGATAGATTCGACGCAAATAAACTAGATAGACACACACCTTTCAAGAGGTGTTTAAACCTCTGCTTTTCGTGGGGGATTGTAATCCTTCTGCAGCGTCTGTTCTTAGTGTGCTCTTCCCTTGGAGCTGCTTATTGAGGGGCGCAGGCTTTCAGGGGCAGACGTTTCTGTTGGTGTAATACCCGATGTTTGGATCAGCAGTCGTTGTCTATTTCGTTCTTCCTTTTGTGTCCTCTCCTTCTTCCCATATATCCTGAATAAGCATGTTCTTTTCTGCGGAAGTGAACTATGGGAAAAGCACTCATTCGTAAACAGCTATTAGCTCTTCGCAGGCAGCTTGATGCGACAACTCATTCACAACTGAGCCAGCAGGTTCAGCAGCAGTTGCTGCGATCTGATTGTTTTGTTCAGGCAAAAACGATTGCTCTCTATAGCCCCATAAATAACGAGGTGGCAACTGAGAAAATTTTTGCAGCAGCTCAGAGGAGGGATAAGAAAATTTACTATCCCCGAGTGAATGGTGACGAGCTTGAATTTTTTGAAGTATTTGCCGCTGCTGATTTATCGCCCGGCTGCTTTGGGGTGGCAGAGCCAGTGGCAGGAGAAGGTATCTCTGTAGACACACTTGATTTGATCGTTGTCCCCGGTATTGCTTTTGATTTGAGGGGGCATCGACTTGGTTACGGTCGTGGTTATTATGACCGGCAATTGGAGAAGACGTCGGTAAAAACGGTTACAGTAGGTTTAAGTTTTGAGGCGCAGGTTTTAACCCTGCTGCCGGCAGAGGTTCACGATCGGCCTCTCGACTTCATTGCAACCGAGTCAAGGCTCATTCCCTGTCGTAGTTCGTTGGCAGGTTCATCATAACTCTGAAAAGAGAGGATATTAAACGTGCAGACTGATATTTTAACAATTATATTCGTTCTGGCTGCTTTGGCAGTAGGAATTATTCTTGGTATGGTTTTGCGGCGGAAATTGTCGGAATCAACTGTCAATAATGCTCGAGTTGAGGCTGAGAAGCTGGTGGATGACGCGAAAAAAGAGGCTGACGCTCTCCGCAAGGAAGCCACCATTCAAGCTAAAGATGCTGTTCTTCAGGCAAAAACGGACTGGGAGCAGGAAGCCAGGCAATTGCGCCGGGAAATACAATCTCAAGAAAACCGTCTCCAGCAGAAAGAAGAAAACCTGGAGCGTAAGCAGGATCATATTGATCAGAGAGGCGAAGATCTAAATCAGCGGGAAAATCAATATCGACAACAAAGTGAGCAGTTGCAGAAAAAAAGCAATGAGATTGAGCAGATTTACACTGACCAGCGGAAAAAGCTGGAAGATATTTCTGGTATGAGCGGTGAACAGGCAAAGCAGAAGCTGATGGATTCAATGCTGAGCGAAGCGCGTCATGATGCCGCAAAAGGGATTAAAAAAATAGAAGAAGAGGCCCACGAAGTTGCGGACAAAAAAGCCAAAAAAATCATGGCATTGGCTATCCAACGCTATGCTGGAGATTTTGTTGCAGAAAAGACCGTCAGCGTTGTTCCTCTGCCCTCGGATGAAATGAAGGGACGTATTATCGGTCGTGAGGGGAGAAATATCCGCGCTATTGAAGCTGCAACAGGGATTGATTTGATTATTGATGATACCCCGGAAGCTGTTGTGATTTCGGGCTTTAATCCTGTTCGCAGGGAGGTTGCGCGGATTTCTTTGGAGCGACTTATTGCTGATGGTCGAATTCATCCCGCCAGGATTGAGGAATTGGTCGAAAAGGCTCAAGAGGAAGTTGATGAAGAGATCCGGCAGGCAGGAGAACAGGCGACCTTTGATGTCGGGGTGCATGGCATTCACCCTGAGATTATTAAATTGCTGGGTATGCTGAAGTATCGAACCTCTTACGGTCAAAACGTGCTGGTTCACTCCATTGAGGTCGCTTTCCTTTGCGGTATGATGGCCTCTGAGCTTGGAGTTAATGTCAAGCAGGCAAAGCGGGCTGGTTTGCTTCATGATATAGGTAAGGCTGTCAGTCACGAGATGGAAGGTTCTCATGCGGTCAACGGCGGTGATTTGGCGCGTAAATATGGCGAATCACCGAAGATTGTCCACGCAATTTCTGCGCACCATGAAGATGAAAAGCCGGAAACCGTCCTTGCTATTCTGACTCAAGCTTCTGATGCTCTCTCGGGTGCCCGACCCGGGGCGCGCAGAGAAACTCTTGAAACCTATGTTAAGCGGCTGCGTGAACTTGAACAGATCGGGACCTCTTTCGAGGGGGTAACCGGTTGCTTTGCGATTCAGGCGGGTCGCGAAATAAGGGTCATGGTTTCCAGTGATCAGGTCTCTGATGATTACTCCCATGTGCTGGCAAAAGATATCGCGGGTAAGATTGAGCAAGAGATGACGTATCCAGGGCAGATTCGCGTTAATGTCATCCGTGAAACCAGGGCCGTGGAATACGCCAAGTAGTCATTACTTTTGTATCATCGGTAAAGCAGGGCTCGTATCACGTGTTCCGGGTCGGAGGCATGTGCTTCGGGTCCTGCTTTTATATAAGGAGTGTTTTTGTGAGGCTGTTATTTGTCGGTGATATTGTTGGTCGCGCCGGAAGAAAGGCGCTGACTGATCATCTGGATCGGTTGATTGATAAGCATTTTGTTGATCTGGTTGTTGTTAACGGGGAAAATGCTGCCGCAGGCTATGGCTTGACCGCTTCGGTGTTGCGTGAGCTGTTCGATGCCGGTGTTGACGTGGTGACCTCAGGAAATCATATTTGGGATAAAAAAGAGATCATGCCGGTGCTGGAAAAGGAGTCGCGCCTGTTGCGTCCGGCAAATTATCCGCCCGGACTTCCCGGCCATGGCAGCGGTGTTTATGAAACGGCTTCCGGAGTTAAAGTCGGTGTGTTGAATCTGGAAGGGCGGGTCTTTATGAAGAATCTGGATTGCCCTTTTCGTGCAGCTGATTCTTTGATAGCAGAGCTGGAGCAGGTGACCCCCATTATCTTCGTCGATTTTCATGCCGAAGCAACCAGTGAAAAACAGGCCCTGGGGTTTTATCTGGACGGGCGAGTTTCGGCAGTCGTCGGAACTCATACCCATGTGCAGACTGCTGATGAGCGTATTTTGTCTGCAGGGACTGGTTATTTAACCGATGTTGGTATGACCGGAAGTCAGGATGCCATTATTGGAAACCAGAAAGAAAGTGCGACCGATCGTTTCCTGACTCAACTGCCGGTTAGACTTGAAGTTGCAAAAAAAGATCCGTTTCTTTGTGGAGTGCTGTTGACTCTTAACGAAGAGACGGGGCGTTGTGAGGCTATCGAGCGGATTCAGCAGGGCTCGTGAGGCAAGGCGAACCATAGCGATGGAGTTATTGAGATGTTTCCTCGGAAAGACGAGGAGCAGGGGCAATTTGATAACATTAACAACAGATAAGTAGCGGATATGAATTTTATCGAAGAATTGACC